>NZ_LR733299.1 GCF_902506095.1 Arthrobacter sp. 9AX | reverse complement strand
CCCCACACCCCCAAAAACCCCGCCACCACAAGGATCCACACGGCCAAACACCACCACCAAGACCACCACACCTTCAAAACACCCACTATGCACTACCTCACATCCGCCGCAGCCGGCCCCGTCCCGCGACCGGGGAAGCCGCAGCGGTGCCGTTCATTCGTGCCGGCCGATCCGGCCTCCAGCTGCTCCCGGGGATGTCGCCTGCGTCGGAGCGAAGGCGCCGCCGTAAAGACGATCTCAGCTGCAGCGGCGACCGAGCGGAATCGGATTCGGGAGGTTTGGCAGGCAAAGCCGTGCCAGGCTTCAGCAGCCTATGATCTACACCCAAGAGGATCCGGCAGCGCATGCCCCTGGGTGGCGGCGCTTGAGCTGGGTGGATTGGTCCCGGCGCTCTCCCCTTGACCGCGTGTCAGCGGCCTGAGCCATAATCGGGCTGGGTACCGGAACGGTGCCGTAAAGATGGCCACGTGGTGCCGCAAGAGCAGAGGAGTCATGGAGTGACAAAGTATCTGATCTCATTCCCAGGTGAGGCCATGGTAATGCCCGCGGAGGAATTCGAGGCGGTGGTCGAGGACGCGCATGCCGTCATCGAGGACGCCAAGTCAGCAGGCGTATATGTCTTCGGTGGCGGAATAGATGAGTCTGTAGAGCCGGTCCTTGTGTCCGGCGACGGCACGTTCACCGAAGGCACGTACCCAGGACACAAGGTCCCCAACGGGGGCTACACCATTCTTGAGCTGCCATCTCGGGAGGCCGCCCTCGAGTGGGCCGCGAAGATCGCGGTTGCCAGCCGCTGCCCGCAAGAAATCCGGCAATTCCAGTACGACCCCGCCAGCTGATCCAGACAAGACCTGGCCGTGGCCGGAAGGGCGAAGACGCCGGGACCACCGATGGACGAGCCAGGGGGTGGTGCGGCGCCGCCAGAAGGCGGCACGGGTTTCCCTGCTCACCCGGTTGGCCGCTTCAACCCCTCGTGGTCACCAACGGCGGTGCGGGCTCCCTGGGAGCGCGGGGTCTCCCTAAGGTTGGCCGTGCCATACGCGGTCAATTCGGCAAAGTTGTAAATCACGACGCTCCGAACGGGGCCGGGGATCGCTTCCCACATCCTGCGGTCCATATCGATGCGCTGACTATTCGATCGGCTGAGTGGTAACGGCCCCACCTCAATCAGTGTCGACGACGACAGCTCCAGGTCACCCTTGGGCCCGGGGCCCGCGGTCCCCGGGCTCAGCACGAGACGGACATCGTCCCCAGGACCAGTGGAAAAATCCTCGAGCTGTACGGAGGCGCCGGACTCTGTGACGCGGATGGTGGCTGTCCCCGTGGTGCTCGCTCCTTGCGACTGAAACTGTCCTTGCAGAGTCACGGGAACAGCAGCAGCCGGATCGGTGGAAGCCGGCGACAGCTGACTGGGCTCGCTTTCCTGTTCCGGCGCGGGTTCTGAGTAAGTGCAGCCTGCCAGGCTTGCTGTAAGTACGCCCGCGAGCAGTGTCGATCGAAGAAGCTTCATTATTCCCCCAATATTTCTCCTTCAACCGCACCCTACACGACGAGGTAACCGCGCAAGTCAGCGCTGCGGACAGCGGCATTGAGCACGGCAAAGGATGGGCAGGCCTCCCCTTCGCACCGGACGCGCGTTCGGTCGGTTCGTGTCACAGGTGCGACGGCGGTGCTGCCGCGGCATGGGTGGCCGCGCTGGCGGATCTACCGCCAAGCGGGTGGATCGCCCCAGAGTGGGTGCGGGTCCTGCCGCAGGCGGCCGGCGGCGCCCGCTTGTTTCGGGCATTA
>NZ_LR733294.1 GCF_902506095.1 Arthrobacter sp. 9AX | reverse complement strand
CGTCCACTGCGACCGTCACGATCACAGCGGCTCCTGCGTTGACGGTGACGAAGACGGCCAGCCCGTCGGCGGCTTCGGCGTACACGGTTGGTCAGGAAATCACGTACTCGTTCGTTGTCAACAACACCGGCAACGTGACCCTCTCGGACGTGTCGGTGAACGATTCGGGGTTCACCGGGTCGGGGCAGTTGGGCCCGGTTTCTCCGTCCTCGGTCGCGACGCTCGCGCCGGGAGGGTCGTCAACCTTCACCGCGACGTACACGTTGACGCAGGCGGACGTTGACCGTGGGTCCACGTCGAACTCGGCGACCGCGACCGGTACCCCGCCAGGCGGCACACCGGTGGACTCGCCGCCGTCGACGGTGACGGTGCCGGCGAACCCGGCGCCGGCACTGACGGTGGACAAGACGGCGAACCGTCAGCAGATCACGAGTGCTGGACAGTCGATCACGTACTCGTTCAAGGCGACGAACACCGGGAACGTCACGCTGCGCGGAGTGACCGTCGATGACGCAGATTTTTCCGGTACCGGCACCCTCGGCGCGATCTCGCCAGCATCGGTTGCATCGCTTGCGCCGGGAGCGTCGCGAACGTTCACTGCGACGTACACGACAACCCAGGCGGATGTCGACTCCGGTGCGCTGACGAACACGGCCACCGCTTCGGGAACTCCGCCCACTGGTGATCCGGTGACGTCGGGTCCGTCCTCAGTGAGGATCCCGGCGTCGGCAAATCCGTCGCTGTCGGTTGTGAAGTCGGCGAGCCCGTCGGGGCAGAGTTCCTACACGGTCGGGCAGCGGATCACCTACTCGTTCGTGGCGACGAACACCGGCAACGTGACCATGTCGAATGTCACTGTCGATGACTCCGACTTCAACGGCTCTGGTCAGCTCGGCACGCTGACACCGGCCTCGGTTGCGTCCCTGGCACCGGGAGCATCGAGGACCTTCACCGCCACGTACACCCTGACCCAGGCTGACGTCGATCGGGGGTCAACGACGAACTCCGCCACTG
>NZ_LR733293.1:3656263-4415168 GCF_902506095.1 Arthrobacter sp. 9AX | reverse complement strand
TAAAAGGGTTACGGCGGTCATAGCGTGGGGGAAACGCCCGGTCCCATTCCGAACCCGGAAGCTAAGACCCACAGCGCCGATGGTACTGCACCCGGGAGGGTGTGGGAGAGTAGGTCACCGCCGGACAACCATTAGGTCGAGGCCCCAACCACCAGGTTGGGGCCTCCCACATTTAACAACCACACCACTAATGCCCGAAACAAGCGGGCGCCGCCGGCCGCCTGCGGCAGGACCCGCACCCACTCTGGGGCGATCCACCCGCTTGGCGGTAGATCCGCCAGCGCGGCCACCCATGCCGCGGCAGCACCGCCGTCGACCGCCCACGTCGCCGGCAATGCGGCACCAAGTGGGCGGGCGTCGCCAAAGCGGGGTCACCGTAGGCGCCACGTAGCCCTCACGCAGGCTCCAAATCCCCGAAAATCGGGTGATTAACCTCAAAAAGTCGCGGAAACACGCGGAATTTGCGGACCTGAACGGCCCAAGCTGGTAAGTTTTCGAACAGTGGCTTGTGCGCATGCCGCGTGCAGGCTCCAGAATCATGACCGTCCAGGAGGACATAAATGGCTAAGAACCGTAGTGAACTTGTTGCAGAGGTAGCGGGCAAGGCCGGCACCAGCCAGGCAGCCGTCAACTCCGTCCTCGACGCACTGTTCGAGGTTTTCGAGACTTCTGTCGCCGCGGGCGAGAAGATCACCATCCCGGGCTGGCTCGCCGTCGAGCGCACCGACCGTGCAGCACGCACCGGCCGCAACCCGCAGACGGGTGAGACCATCCAGATCGCAGCAGGCCACAGCGTCAAGCTGACCGCCGGCTCCAAGCTGAAGGCTGCTGTCTCCAACAAGAAGTAGAGCTTCTTCCCTCCGGGATCAAACCCGGTGTGGACAAGGGGCGGCGACCAGACGGTTGCCGCCCCTTATGCTTTTAAGCCGATTCGCGGCCCGGGCGGCGGTGACGGACAATGGATAGGTGCCTTCAGCCGCAAAACCCCAATCCACAACCACCCCGCCAACTCCCGGCAAGGGAGCGCCGGGGCAGGGCAGCGGTACCCTGGGCGTCTCGAACGCATGGCAGCTCGCCGGTCTGGGTGCACTCTTCCTCGGCCTGGTGGCGGCTCTCCTCTTCTCCGGAGCGGCAGCTGCCCGTGAAGTCTCGGATCCCGGCGCGCTCGTCCGTTGGGGCCTGCCTTTCAGCAAAGCCATCCACAACGTCTCCGTGGCCACCGTCATCGGCGGCCTCATCTTCGCCGTAGGCATCCTTCCCAAGAGCCTGACCCGCCGCACCAGGGGCCAGGACAGCGCGGAAGATGCGGAACACCCGGCCTTCACCCGCGCCCTGGCCGTAGCTGCTGCGGCGGGCGCCGCGTGGACCTTGTCGGCCATCGCCGTCCTGGTGCTCACCTACTCTGACGTTGCAGGGCAGGGTGTCTCCGGCGACGCGCAGTTCACGCAGGCGCTGGTCTACTTCATGACTGACATCGAGACCGGCCGGGCCTGGCTTGCCGTCACCATCATTGCCGCAGTGGTGACAACCGCCCTGTTCGGCGTCAGGTCCCTGGGCGGGCTGGCACTAACCTTGCTCCTGGCCCTGATCGGACTGGTGCCGACAGCCCTGATCGGCCACTCCTCCAGTTCCTCGGACCACGAGGGAGCCATCAACTCCCTGGGCCTGCACCTGGTGGGTGTCAGCACCTGGGTGGGCGGCATCATCATCCTGGCGCTCCTCTCCGGGATCCTCACCGGACCCAAGGCCGGCTCGTCAACGGACATCACGGAAGCAACGCTCCGCAGGTTCTCCGCACTGGCCGGGTTCGCGTTCGTGCTGGTCTTCGCCTCCGGCATCATCAACGCAAGCATCCGGATCACCAGCTGGTCCGACCTCCTGGGCTCCCCCTACGGCCAGCTGATCCTGGCCAAATCCGCCGCCACCCTGGTGCTCGGCGGGATCGGCTTTATGCACCGGCAGTGGGTGATCCCGCAACTGGGGGCCACGGGCTCCACCATGTCCTCGCGGCGCGTCCTCTGGCAGCTGGTCCTGGCTGAACTCCTGATCATGGGGGCCACGTCCGGGATCGCTGTGGCCCTGGGCCGCTCTGCGCCGCCCCAGCCCACCACCTTCGCCCCCGACGCTTCACCGGCTTTTATCCTCAGCGGCTACGAGCTTCCCCCGGAGCTGACCCCCGCCCGCTGGCTGACCGAGTGGCGACTGGACTGGCTCTGGATTGCGGTGGCGCTGTTCGGGCTCGTCTCCTACTTCCTCGGCGTCGTGAAGGTCTTCCGCCGGGGTGACAAGTGGCAGTGGTTCCGGTCTGTGAACTGGGTGATTGGCCTGCTGGTGCTCACCTACATCACGTCCGGGCCGCCGTCGGTCTATGGCCGCGTGCTGTTCTCCGCGCACATGGTGGACCACATGGCGCTGACCATGGTGGCGCCCATCTTCCTGGTCCTCGGGGCGCCGGTGACCCTGGCACTCAGGGCACTGCCTCCGCGCGGGGACGGCTCACGCGGCCCGCGCGAGTGGCTTCTGGTTTTTGTGCACTCCAAGTTCTCGCAGCTGGTCACGCATCCGATCTTCGCCGCCGCCAACTTCGCCGGCTCGATCGTCCTGTTCTACTACTCGGACCTGTTCGGATACGCCATGCGCGAGCACGTGGGGCATGAGTTGATGATCCTGCACTTCCTGCTCACCGGATATATTTTCATCCTGAGCATGATCGGCACGGACCCGCTGCCGCGCCGCGCACCGTACCCGATGCGGCTGCTGCTCCTCCTGGCCACCATGGGCTTCCATGCCTTCTTCGGCGTGGCCATCATGGGCGGGACCAACCTCCTTGCCGCCGACTACTTCGGAAACCTGGGCCGGGCCTGGGGGCAGTCCGCGCTGCTGGACCAGCAGACAGGCGGCGCCGTGGCGTGGGGAATCGGTGAGGTGCCCACCCTGCTGGTGGCCATCGGCGTGGCCATCATGTGGTCGCGCTCGGACCAGCGGGAGACCAAACGCGTGGACCGCGCGGCGGACAGGAATAACGACGCCGATCTCACCGCTTACAACGATATGTTTGCCAAATTGGCCGAACGCGACGCCAGGCTGGCCGAACGAAACAAGCTGGAAGGACGCTGATGAGCGAAACCGTACGCACCCACGCCCGGGTCCGAGCCTCCGAACTGGTGGGCCGCAACTGGTTGAACACCGGTGGGAGGTCACTGGACCTCGAAGCCCTCCGCGGCAAGATCGTGCTGCTGGACTTCTGGACATTCTGCTGCATCAACTGCCTGCACGTCCTGGACGAACTGCGGCCGCTTGAGGAGCAGTACTCCGACGTCCTGGTCACCGTGGGCGTCCATTCGCCCAAGTTCGAGCACGAGGCGGACCCGGTGGCCCTCGCCGCCGCAGTGGAACGCTACGAGATCCACCACCCCGTCCTGGACGACCCGGAACTGGAGACCTGGAAGGCCTATACCGCCCGCGCCTGGCCTACCCTGGTGGTCATCGACCCCGAGGGCTACATCGTGGCGCACCTCTCCGGCGAAGGCCACGCGGACGGCCTCGCGGTCCTGATCCCCGAGCTCATCGCAGAGCACGAAGCCAAGGGCACACTGCACCGCGGCTCCGGGCCCTACGTTGCCCCCGAGCCCAGCTCCGGCACCCTGCGTTTCCCCGGCAAGGCGCTCTTCCTGCCCGCTGGCCGCGGTTCGGCTGAGGTGCAGGAAACGTCCGACGGCGGCACGGCGGCAGGTGCCGCGGCGTCCGGTTCGGCCTCGGGCCCGACCTCCAACGGCGCAGCAACGCATGGTTCGTGGCTGGTCACCGACACCGGGCACCACCGCCTGGTGGAACTGGCTACCGACTTCAAGACCGTCCTGGCCACCTATGGTTCCGGTGTCAGGGGCTATTCCGATGGCCCCTCGGCCGGTGATACTGCCACGGCCCAGTTCAACGAGCCCCAGGGCCTGGTCCTGCTGCCTGAAGACGTGGCTGCCAAGGTTGGCTACGACGTCGTCATTGCCGACTCGGTCAACCACCGCCTCCGCGGCCTCTCGCTCACGGACGGCAAGGCCCTCACCGTGGCCGGCAACGGCGTTCAGCGGCTGCTGGAAACCGGTCCTGCCCGCGTTGACGAGGACGCCGTCGGCTTCACCGGACTGCTGGGCGGGCACCCCCTCGAGGTGTCCCTGAGCTCGCCCTGGGACCTGGTCTGGTCCCGCAAGCTCAACGCCGTAGTGGTGGCCATGGCCGGGACGCACCAGATCTTCAGTTTCGATCCCGTATCGGGTGCTGTTGCGATCGTTGCGGGCAACGGACTCGAAGGCCTGCTGAACGGCGCCGCGCACGAAGCCTGGTTCGCCCAGCCGTCAGGCGTTGCCGAGGACGCGGAGGGGAACATCTGGGTTGCTGACTCCGAGACGTCGGCGCTCCGCAAGCTCGTAGTTGACGATGACGGGGCTGTTACGGTGGAATCCGCCGTCGGCAAGGGCCTGTTCGACTTCGGCTTCCGGGACGGCGCCGCCGCGGACGCCCGGCTCCAGCACCCCTTGGGCGTGACGGTCCTGCCGGACGGCTCCGTGGCCATCGCCGACACCTATAACGGTGCCGTCCGCCGCTACGATCCGTCCAACGGCACGGTCTCCACGCTGGCGCGCGGCCTGCTCGAACCTTCGGACGTGATCGTGGACCACACCCAGTCCGCCGGTTCGGAACCGCTCCTGGTGGTGGTGGAGGCGAACCAGCACCAGCTCGTGTACGTGCCCATTCCCAAGGAAGCCCAGCAGGTGGATGAGGGCGCGTCCCAGACGCACCGGCCCAAGAGCCCGGTTGCCCCTGGCCCGCTGGAGCTCACGGTCCGCTTCACAGCCCCTACCGGACAGAAGCTGGATGACCGCTGGGGCGATCCCACCCAGCTGAAGATCTCGTCCACGCCTCCTGAGCTGCTGGTGTCCGGCGGCGGCACCTCGGTGGGGCTGCTCCGCACGCTCGAGCTTTCCACGGAGGTTCCCGAAGGCGTCCTGCACATCACTGCGCGGGCAGCGGCCTGTGACGGCCCGGAAACCGAGGACGGCGACATCCCGGACCACGCTGCCTGCCACCTCTACCAGCAGGACTGGGGCATCCCGGTGCTGCTGCAGGCCGACGGCGATACCGAGCTGGTACTGGACCTCCGCGGCATGGACTGACCCGCCGCCGTCGATGCAAAGTGGCCCGAGTTTCCACGTTTGGAGGAGGAAACCGGGCCACTTCTTTGCTGATCCCACCCCAAAACTGGGCCAAGTTGGGCTCACCTTGTCCACATAGCCCTGCATAAGGCTGCCGGCAGGCCGGGTCATCAGTAATTGTTGCCTGATGGACCCAACGGAGATCCTCAGGTCAGCTGGTGGAGTACTGCTGCGGAGGGATGTGCTGGCCGCAGGTGCCACTGACGCGGACCTTCGGCTTGCAGTCCGGCGCGGCCAGGTGCTTCGGCTGGAGCGAGGACTCCTGGCCGTCCCCGACGCCGACGCGGAGCTGGTGGCCGCGGGACGCGCCCGAGGTCTCCTTACCTGCGTATCTGCCGCCCCGGCATACGGACTGTGGCAGCTTCGATCACCTGGGCGGCCCCACTACTGGCAAAGCAACGGCCGGAGTGCAGCCCGGTGTGTCAGCCACCGTGTTGCCCTGACACAGCCAGCCCGGCATCGGACTCTGGCAGCACTTCCCGATGTCCTGCTTCACGCACTGCTGTGCCTGCCGGAACTCGAATCCCTGGTGATGGTGGAGAGTGCCTGCAACCGCGGAGACATCGATCCGACATATCTTCTCCGCCACCTCCACGGAAGCAGGTGCGGCCAGGCGCGGAACGTGGTGTCCAAAATCGAGTGTGGCGCAGACTCGCTTCTCGAGACCCTGGCAAGAGTGCTGTTTCGGGAAGCCGGCATACTTACCGAGACCCAAGTGTGGATCGACGGCATCGGGCGCGTGGACTTCCTGTTGGAGGGATTCCTGATCGTGGAGATAGACGGGCTCGCCTTCCACCTCGAAGCAAGGCAGTTCAAGAAGGACCGGCGCAGAGACAACTCGGCGATTCTGCAGGGCCTACCCGTGCTTAGGTTCTTCTACGACGACGTTGTTCACGCGCCGGAATCCGTCCTGACGCAGGTCCGCGAGGTTCTTAGATGGGGTTCGTTGCGGTGGCCTCAAACAAACCAGCCCAGTTATCAGCACAATTGGCTCCGGCGTGGCTGGTAAACCTGTCGGCAGGTATCCAAAAGTGGGCCAGTCCGGGAGGAGGCCTAGAAGCTCAGGACCGGGGTTACCTTGATAGTGTCGCCGGAGACGTCCAGCCGGGTGGTGAAGCTGAAGTCCACCTCTTCATCCAGCGGGTACCAGGCACCCGTGAACAGGTTCTGCTGGAGGGCCACCACCTTGGCCTTGCCATCCAGCGGGGCCACCACCCAGCGGCCGTCGAACGGTTCGATGGAGACGTTGGGGTACTCCGTGACGGACCACTTGATAGTGCCGTCCTGGACGCGGTTGTTGCTGGCGTAGTAGAAAGGGCAGTCGGGCTGGAGCTTCTGGTCCTTGACCGCCTGGGCAGCGCAGCCGTCCAGGAATTCCTTGACCTTCGCCGCCACGTCCTTTTTCAGGTTGTCCGTGGCCTGGGTCAGCAGGTTGAGCGGCGCCACCGGGACGTCGCGGGCGGTAACGGTGGCCCGGGTGACAGGGGCAGAGAAGTACTCTCCGGTGACGGTGGCCTCGTACTCGCCCGGGTAGAACACCGCGAAGGAGTTCCGGCCGGAGGGCATGTTGACGTCCACACCGTTGATGGTGGCCTCGTGGGAATTGACCACCGAGATGTCAACGGTGGGCAGCCGGGACGGGACAAATGCCCAGGTGTTGAAGAAGAGCCACTCGGTCCCGGTCTTCTGCAGCTGGAACTCCGTGCGGAGCCGGCTGCCGTCGATGGTGTATTCCATGGGGACCATCACCTGGCCGCCCGGCCGTTCCTCGGCCTCGCCGATGCTGACGCTCGCCAACCGGGACGCGGCCGTCTGCAGCGCGGTGCCGTCCAGCATGGCGGCGTTGCTGGGCGGCACCGTGGCCCGCAGGAGCCCCAGCGCCTTGCCGCCGTCGCCGCTCTGCAGCGCATCCAAATACTCACGCACCGGCTGCTGCGGGCTCGCCACCGTGTTGTTCACCAGGTTCACCGCAACGATCGCAGCGGCCACGGCAAGCATGAGGCCCAGCAGCCATCCGGCCGCTATCCTCACCAACGCTTGACTCATCTGCACGTTCAATACGTTACCTGCCAACCGCCCGACGACGGCAGTTGAGCCAGCGGGCGGCGATACCCGTCAGCGGCGGCGGCGCCGGGACGACGTGCCGAAAACACCCCGCAGCAGCTCGCGTCCCAGCTGGGTTCCGATGGACCTCGCCATGCTCTTCAACCCGCCGCCGAGCGCCCCGCCGAGGACACCGCCCAGGTCGCCCATCATCCCGCCGCCGGCGCCTTGCGGTGCCGGTTGCTGCCGGGCCTGCGGTGCTTCTTCCCGCGTGCGGGGCGTGCTGGTCCCGGTGGAAGGGGCGGGCCTGCTGCTGGGCCGGCCGAGGATCTCCTCTTCGATGCGCCGGGCCTCGGCGTCCACGTCCAGACTGCCGCCCGTGCTGTAACCGGAAACACCACCGCCGGAAACGCCGCCGCCCGAGGGAACCGCAGGCTGCCCGGAGGCGGCCGGCCCGGTGGGGGCCGCCGCCTTCCCGGTGAGCTTTTCGTACGCCGAGGGGTTGTCCACGGACGTGCCGTACTTGCCCAGCAGGTCAGAACCCGCCACAGTGCTGCGCACCAGTTCCTCTTCGCTGGGCCCCATCACGGATTCGGGGGCACGCAGGCGGGTCAGTGCCACGGGGGTGGGAGCGCCCTTCTCGTTCATGACGGTAATAACGGCCTCGCCGATGCCCGCGGAAGTGAGCGTCTCTTCGAGGTCGTAGTCACTCACCGGGAAGGTGGAGACCGTAGCCTTGAGTGCCTTGGCATCCTCCGGCGTGAACGCGCGCAGGGCATGCTGCACCCGATTGGCCAGCTGGCCCAGGACATCAGCCGGGACATCCTTGGGGGTCTGGGTGACAAAAAAGATTCCCACGCCCTTGGACCGGATGAGCCGGACCGTGGTGGTGATTGCATCCAGGAACGCTTTGGAGGCGCCGTTGAACAGGAGGTGGGCCTCGTCGAGGAAGAACACCAGCTTCGGCTTGTCCAGGTCGCCGGCCTCGGGCAGGTCCTCGAAGAGGTCGGCGAGGAGCCACATCAGGAACGTGGAGAACAGCATGGGCTTGGTCTGCAGGGTGGGCAGTTCCAGGCAGGTGATCACACCGCGGCCATCCGGGGCGGTTCGCAGCAGCTCGGCAGTATCGAACTCAGGTTCGCCAAAGAATTTTTCCAGCCCCTGGGCTTCAAGATTCACCAGTTCGCGCAGGATCACGCCTGCGGTGGCCTTGGACAGCCCGCCAAGCTCTTCCAGCTGGTCCTTGCCCTCAGCCGACGTGAGGAACTGGATGACGGCCCTGAGATCCTTCAGGTCGATCAGTTCCAGGCCGTTTTTGTCCGCAAAGTAGAACACCAGCTGCAGGCTGGATTCCTGGGTGTCGTTGAGCTCCATGATGCGCGAGAGCAGGATGGGCCCGAAGGAGGACACCGTGGCCCGGACCGGGACGCCGTTGCCGTCACCGCCCAGGGCCAGGAACTCCACAGGGTAGGTCCTGGCCTGCCAGGCCTGTCCGATGCTGTCGGTGCGGGCCTTGAGTTTGTCATTTCCGGCGGCCGCCGTGGCCAGCCCGGACAGGTCGCCCTTGATGTCCGCGAGGAAGACGGGGACACCGGCGGTGGACAGCTGTTCGGCCATCATGTGCAGCGTCACGGTCTTGCCGGTGCCGGTGGCACCTGCCACCAGGCCATGCCGGTTCATCATGGACAGCGGCAGGCGGACCTGTGCCTCCTTGTGGAGTTCGCCGTCCACAATGGCGGCGCCCAGTTCGATGGCGGCCCCCTCCAGCGTGTATCCCTTCTGGATGGTGGCGAGCTTCTCTGCTGTGGTTTTGTTGGCCATGCGGTTAGCTTAGCCGCGGCTCCGCGCCACGTGCGGGCGGGAACACCGTCAGTTCTGCGGGTGTCCGGAAAGTTCCTTGGTGAAGGCGAGGAACTTGATGGTCTCCGGGTCGGCGTCCAGGTCGAACTGCGGTTGGTAGCCGGTGGTCAGGTAAAGGTACTTGGCTTCGGGCTGGCGCGGTCCTGTGGTGAGGTAGAGCCGGCTGTACCCGCGGCGCACCGCCAAGGCTTCCAGCTCGGCCAGCACCAGCCTGGCGAGGCCGCGGCGGCGGTGGGCCGAATGCGTCCAGATCCGCTTCAACTCGGCGGTGTGCTCGTCATAACGGCGGAACGCTCCGCCGGCGATGGATCCGCCGTTCTCCTGGATCACCAGCAGCGCCCCGCCGGGTCCCGCGAACTCTTCGGCAGGGTAGCGGTTCAGTTCCTCCGCCGCTCCCTCGCGGCCAAACATGTCGCCATAACGGGTGTCGTATTCGACGGCGAGCTCGTCCAGCAGCGGACGGACCCGGGGATCGTGCATGGGAAGACTGAGGACCGTCAGCGCGGCGGGGTCCAACGGCCGGGGTCCGGTGCCAAGTGGCGGGCGGGCAGCGTCGAGGGGCTGGTGCCCGGCATCGGGGGACTGATGCCCGGTACCCAGCGGCTGGCACCTGGTGTCAGGTTCTGCGGTCACGGTTCAATTCTTTCCGACGGCGGCTGGTTCAGTGGACAGGGTGGAGGAATGTTCTGCGTGGTGGCCACGGGCGAGGGTGAGGACGCTCCGGGCGAGGGCATCGTTCTCGCGGAACGGCGCGGCGTTGGTGCCGGGCCGGGCAAACGCCCCCGCGCCCCAGCCCGACGTGCCCGGACCGACGCCGAACAGGCCGGCCTGCGGCTCCCCTTCGGCGTTCACGAGCTGGTGCCCCGCCGAGATCAGCAGCTTGCCCGTGGAATGGATCCCGTCAGCGGTCAGCAATTGCTGTTCGGTGCCCAGCCCGGTCTTGTGCAGCGACTCGAGCAGCGGGTTCAGCGACCGCGCCACGGTGGTCGTGGGCAGCCTGGCTTCGATCAGGGCCCTGGCCGCCACCGAGGTTCCTGACCGCGGTGAGCCGGCGTGGAACAGCCCGGTGGACTCATCGGCGGCCACCTCAAGGTCCGGACCGAGGAAGTGCAGCAGCCCGGCGCGGTGCAGCGCCAGCATCTGGCGCAGGCGGTGCGGCGGTGGTCCGGAGTCCACAAAACTGAAGAACCCGTGCCACCAGCCATGGACGGTCTGCTGGGACCTGGCGTTGAGGCGCTCCGGCGGGACCACCCGGCCCACCTCCATGTAGACGTGGAGCAGGGCAAGGAAAAGGGCCTGGGTTTCGGGGTGGTCGGGACTGTCCCGGAGGGCAAGATCGTGCTCGATGTACGCAACCAGCGCCTCCTGCACCTCCTGGTGGCCCGCTAAGCTGCGCCCGGTGAAGGGCCGGTCCAGCCGCTCAAGGTCGAGGTGGAGGCCAGCATCCGGAACGGCCGCGGCTACCAGGGCCTCCCGGGCGGCGCTGTACCAGGCGAGGTCCGCGTACCGGGCAGAGAATTCGTCCCAGCCCATGGCGGCGCGGTCGGGGCTTCCCGTCAGCAGCTCGCGGTAATAGCCGTACCCGGCCTCCTTGGCGATCAGGGGCCACAGGTCCCGGCGGAAATCCAGTTCGCCATACTGCACCGGCAGGGCATTTACCGCGGCCGCGGTAAAGAACCGCAGGGGCCCCGGCGCCTCGCCCCGCAGGGCCGTTGAAATCTTCGAGTGGTACGGCACCCCCCGGCGGGAACCAGCCCACAGCCTTGGTTCCCGGCCCGACGGAAGGTAGCGGAGCCCGCCGTCGTGCGTTTCAACGAACCGCCCCCCGCGGCCCTCCATCAGCAGGACCAGGAGGTCAACGAAGGCCAGGCCCATGCCGGCAACAATGACGTCCTCGCCGGGGCCAAGGGGTGAGTAGTCGACGTCGGTGGTGTAGCTGGGGGCCGCGTGGTAGCCGCCGTGGCGCCCGGCAAAGTCGGCCCAGGCCGCAGAGGCGGCGTCAGGACGGGAGTCTGTGTGCCCCAGGGCAGTGACAACGATGTCGGCCCGCAGCGTCCGGCCGTTGGCCAGCTCCACGAGGTAGGCGGGCGGTCCTGCTGCGGGCCCGACAACCTGCTCGATGGCCACGGCGGTGGTCCGGTGGACCGTGACGTTTCGGCCCAGCGACCGGGCTGCCCGCCGGAAGAACCACTCGAGGTACTGGCTCTGCATCTGCCGGGTGGGGAAGGACACGCCTGTGAGCGAGCGGAGCTGTTCACGCAGGCTGCGGGGGAAGTCCGGCACATCGGTGATCGAGCCGTCCAGGACCCCCGCCGCCCACTCGGCCAGGTTGGGTCCTTGGCCGGCCGGGCCCTCGCAGGCCACGGAAGAGTCGGTAAACATGGTGATGTCCGCTGCCATTGAATTGAGCAGGAGGCCCGGGTGCTGGTCGTAGCGCCAGATGCGGCCCGAGCCCGGAACGTGCGGCTCAACAACGTGGATTTCCAGCGGCCCGTCAAACAGCTCCGCACGGTTGGCCGCAAGCCGCTCCAGCACTCCGGCCGTGCGGGGTCCGCCGCCGACGAAAACGACGGCCGGGATGTTCGCTGGCATGGGTGCTCCTGGTAGCGGCGGTAGGGGGCGGCTGAGGTGCCCATGCTAGGCAGCGATTCCGACGGCGGTCGAGTGCCAGGTCACGGCCGTTAACTCCGCGTCACATCCCGTCAACAGGCGCAAAAAACCGACTCATGACGTTGTGCGAACTCCGGTGAAGTTATGCAACTTGCCGCCTTGCTGCCCTCTTCCGGCCGGTCCTAGATTTGCAGCCAGCACCCGGGTCAAACAGTCCCGGCCCAAACCAAGAGAAGCGAGGTGGCGCATGAGTTCAGCAGCAACTACCGCGGCGCAGTCAACAACGTCAGCACAGTCAGCTGCCGGCGCGGCACCGGACGCCGCCACGGGCGGAACTGCGGGGGCCGTGACTGCGGACGCCGTTAACACGGAAACCACACCCTCCGCGGCAGGCGGGGTCCCGCCGGAAGGCCGAAGCGCCCGGGTGGCCACGGACTACTCGGACTATCGCGTGGTGGCCGCAAAGCACCCTTGGCGCTGGGTGGGAACCGCGGTGGTGGCCCTGGGTGTCCTCGGCATCGCCTGGTCGCTGGCCACCAACCCCCGGTGGGAGTGGGGTGTGGTGGCGCAGTGGTTCACCGCCCAGTCCGTTGTCACCGGGCTGGTGGAGACGCTGAAGCTGACCGCCATCTCAGGGATCCTCGGTTTTGTGCTGGGCTTCATCCTGGCGCTGATGCGGCTGTCCGCCTCGCCGCTGCTGGTCTCGGTCTCCTGGACGTTCTCCTGGATCTTCCGGTCCACGCCGCTGCTGGTCCAGATGCTGCTCTGGTACAACCTGGGCTACCTGTACGAAAAGATCTCCCTGGGCATCCCGTTCACCGACGTCCGGTTCTTCGAAGTCCAGACCACCACCCTCATCAGCCAGTTCGCGGCAGCCGTGCTGGGCCTGACCCTGAACCAGGCAGCCTACTCCGCCGAAATCATCCGCGGCGGCATCCTTTCGGTGGACCAGGGCCAGCTGGAAGCTGCAGCCGCACTGGGCATCCCGGCTTGGCGCCGCTCCACCCGGATCGTCCTGCCGCAGGCCATGCGCGCCATCCTGCCCACCGCGTTCAACGAGATCATCGGCCTGGTGAAGGGCACGTCCATTGTGTATGTCCTGGCCTACTCCGAGCTCTTCTACACCGTGCAGGTCATCTACAACCGCACGCAGCAGGTCCTGCCGCTGCTGCTCGTGGCCACCCTCTGGTACGTGGTGATCACCTCTGTGCTCAGCGTCTTCCAGTACTACATCGAACGGCACTACTCCAAGGGCGCGGTGCGTAACCTGCCGCTGACGCCCCTGCAGAAGGCCCGCAAATTCTTCGCCACCCACGCCGTGGTCAACAACGCAAGGAACGCCCGATGAGCACCGCAACCCCTACTGCCGAAGCCCCGGCCACCGCACCCGGCACCGCACCGGCTACCCGCGGCCTGGTGGAAATCACCAAAGTCCGGAAATCATTCGGCGCCACCGAGGTCCTCAAGGGCGTCAGCCTCACCGTGGAGCCGGGCGGGGTCGCCGTGATCGTGGGCCCCTCCGGTTCTGGCAAGTCCACTCTGCTGCGCACCATCAACCACCTCGAAAAGGTGGACGGCGGCTTCATTTCCATTGACGGCAAGCTGGTGGGCTACGAGGTCCGCGGCGAGCGGCTGCACGAGCTGCGCGAGAAGGACATCCTGAAGCAGCGCACCGGGATTGGCATGGTGTTCCAGAACTTCAACCTGTTCCCGCACCTCACCGCCCTGGAAAACGTGGCCGAAGCCCCCGTGGTGGCACAGGGCCGCTCCAAGGACGAGGCCCGGCGCCGCGGCCTGGAACTCCTGGACCGGGTGGGCCTCAGGGACCGGGCCGATGCGTACCCGCGCCAGCTCTCCGGCGGCCAGCAGCAGCGGGTGGCCATCGCCCGGGCCCTGGCGCTGGACCCCAAAATCCTGCTGTTCGACGAGCCCACCTCCGCCCTGGACCCGGAGCTGGTCAACGAAGTGCTGGACGTCATCCGCGAACTCGCAAAATCCGGCACCACGCTGATCATCGTCACCCACGAGATGGGCTTCGCACGCGACGTGGCGGACACCGTGGTGTTCATGGACCAGGGGCAGATCGTGGAACAGGGCAGCCCGCAAGAGATTTTCACCAACCCGCAGGAACCGCGCACCCGGAGCTTCTTCTCCAAAGTGCTCGAGCCGGCTTTCAACATCTAAAGGATCCACCATGGCACTTTCCACCGGCCTTTCCTCCCGCGCACGCCGCGTGCGCACCCTCGCGGCGCTGCCCGCCGTCGTCCTTCTGTCCGCAGCCGGGCTGTCAGCCTGCGCTGATCCCGGCGCAACAGCTGCCGGTACCTCCGGCGGAGGGGCGCAGACGACGGCGGCACGCAACGGCGTCGTCTACAACACCTCGCCGGACCAGCAGCGCATCCGCGCAGGGAAGGATGCGGCGCTCGCCGCCAAGGTTCCCGGGCTGATCGGCAAGGACGGCAAGCTGACCGTCGCCACCACAGCCGGTTCCATCCCGCTGTCCTTCCACGCCACGGACGACAAGACGCCCATCGGCTCCGAGCTGGACATCGCGCAGCTGGTGGCGGACAAGCTGGGCCTTGAGCTGGACGTCCAGGTGACCTCCTGGGAGAACTGGCCGCTGAAGACCCAGTCCGGCGATTTTGAGGCTGTGTTCTCCAACGTGGGCGTCAACAAGGACCGGGTGAAGCTGTTCGACTTCGCCAGCTACCGCGCCGCCTTTATGGGCTTCGAGGCCAAGAAATCGGCCAGCTACGACATCAAGGGCGCGGACGATATCTCCGGCCTGAAAGTCTCCGTAGGGTCCGGAACCAACCAGGAAAAGATCCTGCTGGCTTGGAACAAGGAGCTCGAAGGCAAAGGCAAGGCGCCGGCCACCCTGCAGTACTACTCCTCCGACGCCGACACCATTTTGGCGCTGTCCTCCGGCCGCACTGACCTGAACATCGCACCCTACCCGTCCACCGTGTACCGGGAAAACACCCGCGATGACCTGAAGGTAGTGGGCAAGGTTAACGCTGGCTGGCCGTCCGAAACGCTCGTGGCCGCCACCACCCTGCGGGGCAACGGCCTGGCCCCGGTGATCACCGAAGCGCTCAACTCCGCGATCGACGACGGCTCCTACGCCAAGGTCCTGGAGCGTTGGGGCCTGTCCGAGGAGGCGCTGCCGGAGTCGAAGAACATCACCGAGGAAACCTTCGCGGCGGCTCAGGCTACCCCCGCACCGTCAGGGAAGACCTCATGAAGTTCCAGGTCCTGGACATCATCCCGCACCTGAAGAACCCGGTGACCGGGGAGATTGTCTCGACGGCGGACCGGCTGAACCAGGTGGTGGAGACCGCCCGCCGGGCCGAAGAACTGGGGTTCGACAGCTTCTCGGTGGGGGAGCGGCACGCGGGAGAGTTCATTTCCTCCTCCCCCACCACGGTGCTGGCGGCGATCGCAGCGGTCACGGACCGGATCCGGCTGCAAAGCGGTGTCACGGTGCTGTCCGTCCTGGACCCGGTGCGCGTGGCCGAGGACTACGCAACCATCGACCAGCTAAGCCGCGGCCGGCTGGAGCTGGTGATCGGCAAGGGCAACGAGGTGGTGCAATACCCGCTGTTCGGACTGGACCTGGCGGACCAGTGGGAGCTGCTTGCGGAAAAGTACGAACTGCTCCGCAGGCTCTGGCGGGAGGAGGCGGTTACCTGGTCCGGCCGGTTCCGGGCTGCGCTGACCGAACCGACCACCACCACGCCCCGGCCCTTTGACGGACCGCTGAGGATTTGGCACGGCTCTGCTACAACCCTGACGTCCGCTGCGCTGGCCGCCAAGTGGGGCGATCCGCTTTTCACGGCCAACGCCATCCAGCCGCGGGAAAACTACGCAGTCCTCATTGAGCACTACCGGGAGGAGTACGAGCGGCACGGCCACGATCCCCGCCACCGGTACCTCGGCTCCGGCAGCGGAGCGGGCGGCGTGTTCATCGCCGGCACCACGCAGGAGGCCATCCGCCAGTTCGGCCCGGTTTATGAGGCCCTGACGAAGAACCGCAACGTGCCGGGCAACAATTCGCCCTTCCGGGACATCCAGCACGCCGTGGCTGAGGGACCAGCGCTGGTGGGAAGCGCGGAACAAGTCATCGACAAGATCCTGAGCTACCACTCGCTGTACCGCCACGACCTGCAGTCCATCTCGTTACCCACCACCCTGCCGTTCGAACAGCAGCTGGACATCCTGGAGCGCTTTGCCCTGGAAGTCATCCCGGCTGTCCGGGAAGCGGCACCCACCACGCTCTGGGAAGCCGAAGACCCTTGCGGCAACCGCCCCGAATCCGCGCACGCCAACAGCAGGAGTGAACATGCCTACGTCCACTGACACCGCACTCGAAGCCTTCGAAGCCGACTGGCAGGAATGGCACGCCGCCCATGAACGCCACCGGGCGCACCCGCACGGCTTCCTGGCGGTGACCCACCTGCATTGGCTGGGGATCGAAGCCGCGCGGCTGGAAGGCGCCCCGGGCACCTGGAGCGCGGAGGCCGACGTCGTCCGTGTAGTCCTGGAACCGGGCGAAAGCCTGCAGCAGGACGGCAAGGAGCTGAACACCGCCACCCGGACCACGCTGGAATTCGGGCCGATTGAGGAGCGCGGCGGCATCAACCTGGTGTCCGGCGATACGGTCATCGAGGTGGCCAAACGCGGCGGCGAGTACATTGTGCGGCCCAGGAATCCGGATAACCGGCTGCTGCGTGAGTACCAGGGCACACCGGCCTACTCGCCGGATGCGGCCTACGCCGTCCGTGGGACCTTTGTGCCGTTCGAGGCGCCACGGCCCACCACGGTGGGTGCCGCCGTCGAGGGCATCCAGCACGTCTACGAGGCACCGGGTGAAATCCGCTTCAAGCTCGCCGGCCAGGAACTGGCGCTGACCGCGTTCAACGGTTACGCCCCCGGCTCGCTGTCGGTGCTGTTCACGGACCGGACCTCCGGTAAAACCACGTATGCGGCCAACCGCTCGCTGTCCGTGGTGCCGGCCGCCGACGGGTCCGTGGAGCTGGACTTCAACCGGGCCGTGAACCTGCCGTGCGCCTACACGGACCTTGCCACCTGCCCGCTGCCGCCGGCGGAAAACCGGCTGCCGGTAGCCATCGAAGCCGGCGAAAAGATTCCCTACGAACGTCAGGACCAGCAGTGAGCACTACAGAACCATCCCGCCAGGGATTCCTTGCCATCGAGGTCGACGGCGCCGGCTGGGACGGCGGGGACTTCGCGAGCCTCGGCGAGGCGGTCCTCGCGGCTGAATCCGCCGGATTCCACGCAGCCACCTTCACCGACGAGCCTGTCCCCGGCCGGGCCAACGCGCTGCAGCGTGCAGCGTTCGCCGGGCCGGTGACGCGCACCATCGCCCTGATCCCCGAAGTGGACACGGTCTACACCGAGCCGTTTCACGTCTCCACCCAGCTCGCCAGCCTGGACTATGTGTCCGGCGGCCGTGCCGGGTGGATCGTCACCGCAGCTGAATCACCCGAGGCGGCTGCCGCCGTGGGACGTTCCTTTGTTTCCGGCACCGCCCTGGGCCAGGAGGCCGCTGCGTCCGTTGAGGTGTCCCGCAGGCTATGGGACTCCTGGGAGGACGACGCCGTGATCCGCGACGTAGCCACCGGCCGTTACATCGACGTGGACAAGCTGCACTACATCGATTTTGATACGGCGGCCGACTTCGAAACGCCCGCCGGTTTTGCCGGTCCCGGTTACTCCGTGAAGGGCCCGTCCATTATTCCGAGGCCACTGCAGGGCCAGTTGCCCGTGCTTGCCGCCGCGTCACTGGTGGGGGAGGGGCAGCTTCCGGCCGATGCTGTGGACGCGGTGCTGGTGTCCGCTCCGACGCCGGAACTGCTCGCCGCCGAGGTACGCGATGTGCGCGCCCGGGTTGGTGGGTCCGTGGCGGTGATTGCCGAGCTCGGCGTCGTTCTGGACTCCCGCGGACAGGCTGCGGCCGGGCGTCCGGCCGGTTTTGATGGGGCCGGGTCCGCCGGCGGCCGTGCGCAATACGCCGGTTCTGCAGACGGTCTCACCGAGCTCCTTGAGGCGCTCCTGCAGGAGGCGGACGGCGTGCGCCTCCACCCGGCGTCGCTCGCGTTGGAGCTGGACGAGCTTTCCCGGCTGGTGCTGCCGGAGCTTCGGCGCAGGGGCGCGCTTCGGCCGCCGGTGCAGGACGGCACCTTCCGTGACCTGCTGGGCCTGACGCGCCCGGCCAGCCGCTACGCATCCGCCGCCGCCGGCGCCGGAAAATAAGGGGAAAACCATGACACAGCACAACCGTGCTAACTCCGGGGTCTTCGAGCCGTCGGGCAAGATCCAGTTCGGTATCTTCTTCCAGGGCGTGAACTCCGGCACCATCTGGAAGGCTGCCGAATCCGGCTCGCAGACTGACTTCGAATCGTTCCGCCGCATCGCGCAGACCGCCGAGCGCGGGCTGTTCGCCGCCTTCTTCCTGGGCGAAGGGCTCCGCCTCCGTGAACACCTGGGCCGTCCGCATGGGCTGGACGTGGTGGGCCGGCCGGATGCGCAGACCATGCTCGCGGCGCTGGCGTCGGTGACCAAAAACATCGGGCTGGTGGCCACCCAGAACACCACGTACAACGACCCCGCGGACCTGGCGCACCGGCTCGCGTCGCTGGACCTGATTTCCGGCGGCCGTGCAGCGTGGAACATCGTGACCACGGACAACGCCTGGACGGGTGCGAACTTCCGCCGCGGCGGTTACCTGGACCACGCCGACCGCTACAAGCACGCGGAAGCGTTCGTGGAAACGGCCAAGCGGATCTGGGACTCCTGGGAAACGCCGGCCGGTCCCGCCCGCCGCGTGCTCCACGAGGGCCAGCACTACACGGTGGACGTGACGCCGCGCCTGCCGCGCAGCGCCCAGTACCGGCCGGTGCTGTTCCAGGCCGGCGACTCCCCGGAAGGCCGAAGCTTTGCCGCCCGGCATGCGGACGTCATCTTCTCGGCGCACCCGAAGTTCGACGACGCCGTGGAGTTCCGCAAGGACCTCGTGGAGCGTTCGCTGGCCGCCGGCCGCGGGGCCAACGCGGTGCAGATCATGCCTGCGAGCGAGTTCATCCTGGCGCCTACCGCTGGGGAGGCGTTGGAGAAGAAGGAGTGGGTGCGCAGCCTGCAGATCGGCCCGCAGCAGGCGGTGGCATATCTGGAGCAGTTCTGGGGCCGCGAGCTGTCCGGGTACGATCCGGACGGGCCGCTGCCGGAGATCGATCCGGTGGTGGAGGAGACCTCGGAGACCCGCGGCAGCGGCTTCCACGGCGCCAAGGCCCGCCAGCTGGCGGACCAGTGGCGTGCGGAGGCCAAGGACAAGGGCCTCTCCATCCGCCAGTTCGTCTCCTCGAAGACGGCGCGCGTCGACGCCACCTTCACCGGCTCCTACACAGCCGTGGCGGACCGGTTGGCGGAGTACGCCCGCGTGGGTGCCGTGGACGGGTTCAACATCTCACCCTGGCTGATTCCCACCGGCCTGGACGACATCGTGAACCACCTGGTGCCGGAGCTGCAGGAACGCGGTGTGTACCCCACCGAGTACGCGGGCAGCACGCTGCGCGAGAACCTTGGGCTTGGCACGCCGGTGCGTTCCGCCGATGAAACTGCCGGGGCGGTCCGGGCGTCATGAGCGCGTTCCGCCCCGGCGGATGGCTGCGGCGGTGCTTCCTGAGCGTGGGCCGCGGCTTTGTTGGAGTGTTCGACGGCGGCACTGAAGTGAGTGCCGCCGTCGAGCCTTCCTTGGAGTCTGTGAGGTTGCAGCTGGCGGTGTGGGAGCAGCGGATTTAAGGCATCGAGGGTGTTGGCCCGTGATGCCCGGACGCCGACGCAGCGCCGAAGCCGCGGAGTTGGAATCCGGCCGCCAGCAGCAGAATGCCGGTCAGGAAAGCGAACGCCGCCAGCAGGCCAAGCAGGCTCAGGATGCCGGCGCCCGGGAGGATCAGGACGTAGAGCCCGAACAGTGCGTTGACAATTCCGATGGCCAACCACATCCACCAGGAGGTCAACACCTTCTTCACCTGGAAGGAGAGCCCGATCTGCGTCACGCCCAGAACCAGTGCCCATGCGCCTATCACCATGGCAAGCCATAGCGCGGTGATGCCCGGCCACACAAAGGCCACGATTCCAGCAAGAACCGAAGCGATGCCGCCAACGAGTGCCCAAGCCGACCGCCGGGGACGGTCGGAGAAATAATGGACGATGTTCGTGATTCCATCCACCCCCGCATAGAAGCCGAAGAGGAACACCAGGGCCAGGACGGTGGCGCCCGGCCAGAGGATCACGAGGATTGCGAAGAGGATGGCGAGGGCGCCGCGGACGAACAGTGCAGTTCCCGTTCCCTCGAATATTTTCTGTTCCCCAATGAAGGACATAATTCACCTCGCGGTATGCTGCGTTTCTTGTGAATCTGGCAATGCTTGCCAGTGTGGATGGCGGGGGCCGGGGCCTTCCCGCCGCGCCCCGGCCAGGGACGCGCGCGGCAGCCTGACGAACTGCGCCGGCCAGTCGCAAGGGGCCGTGCTCTCTCATCTCCAGTCTTGACCTCAGGCGGAGGAACAATAGGGTCTTAGGTCCCTGGAGATCCCGGTCGGACCCGTGTACTGGTCTGCCGCACCAAAGAAGGGCCGACGGCGGCAGCCGGGTGCCGCCGTCGGCGCAGCACCCACGTCCGGCCCGACTGACGGGGTGTTGTTCAGTGCTCCTGGAGCGCGCCGTGGCTATCGCTGTTCCGGCCCCGCAGCGGGGCGAAAGCGATCTCTTCCGTCCGGCTGATGCTTCGCCTAATGGCCTCTTTGTCCACACCAAGGAGGGACGTCAGCCACATGCCGTTCTGGATGACCACAATGTCGGAGGCCCGCGCCCGGCATTCCTCCCATGGCATTCCGGGCCGGGCGTTCGAAATTAGTGCCGCGACTCCATCGATGTACCGGTCGAAGGCGGCGGCGTTGATCTGCGCGTAGTCCTCGTCGGCCTGGGCGAGGGCCCACAGGTGCAGGCGCAGGGACAGGTAGCGGGTGGTGAGCAGATCAGCGCCGGCAACCCGCCGCAAGGCCATGCGCAGTTGCTCGTCCGGAGCCAGCGACGGATCCGGCGCAACGAGCAGGAGATCGTGCTCGTCCACGCGGCGCAGGGCAGCGCGGATCAGGGTGGCTTTGTCGTCGTAGTAGTAGTTCACCAGGCCCAGCGCGACGCCGGCTTCGCGGGCCACGGCCCGCATGCTCACCCCTGAAATTCCGTGCCGGGACAGCAGATCCATCGCGGCGTCGAGAATTCGCGACTGCCTGTCGACCTGTTCGCCACTGTTCACGGTGCTTGTCCCCATCCGGCCAGACTATTGCCTAACCCGGGGCGGTGCACTTTCAGGTCACGGTGCATGACGGAACCCGCCGACTGGTGGGTGCCCGGCCTGCGGCTTATTGCGTGCCCTCGGCCGGAGCCCATCCCAGGGCGGGCCCCAGCTTGGCGGCGATGTCGGTCAGGATCTGGACGTAATCCTCATGGTCAAAGCTGAAGGGCAGCGCGAACGCCACCTCGTCGACTTCCCGGAATCCGGCATGGGCGTACAACTGCCCGGCGATCTCATCGCTGGTGCCGATCAGGTCCTGGGCGAACAGCATGCCCTTTGGCCCCTGCGGCGCCCGGGTGCGGGGCATGCGTTCATCGACGTACCGCCGGTACTTCGCCCGCTGGCCCGGGGACGCCGAATCGGTGGGGATCACCACCAGGCCCTGCGATACCCGCGCCGGTCCCTGCTGGCCTGATGTTGTGGCGGCCGCACGGAAAGCGCGGATCTGGGACTGCTGAACCTCGGCGAAGTCCGGTTCCTGGTCCTGGTCGGGGAAGACGACGCTGCTGGAGAGCAGGTTGAACCCGTTGGCCCCGGCCCAGGCAGCGGACTTCGTGCTGCCCGCCCCATACCAAAGACGGTCCCGCAGGCCGGGGGAGTGCGGCTCCACCCGGTTGGAGAATTCCTCAACCACTCCCTGCTTGCCGGAGAACTCCCGGACCGGTTCCCCTGCGATGAGGCGGGCAAGCCGTTCCACGCGGGCGTAGCTGAAGTCCTCCTGCCCTGAGGAGTCCGGGTACAGCTCGTGCTTCACAGTGTCGTAGTGCATCGGTTCGCCCACGCTCAGCCCCGGATTGATCCGTCCCCCGGCGAGGAGATCCACCGTGGCCAGGTCCTCGGCCAGGCGCAACGGGTTCTCCCAGCCCACCGGGGTGACGGCCGTTCCAAGCTCAATCCGGGAGGTGCGCTGGCTCGCGGCGGCCATCACCGCGATGGGCGAGGAGATGCCGAACTGAAGATGGCGGTGGCGCAGCCAGGCGCTGTCGAATCCAAGCCGCTCGCCCAGTTCGATGATCCGCAACGTGGATTCATGGCCCGGGGCCGGATCCGCTGGATCGAACAGCCCGATGGTAAGGAATCCGAGCTTGCGCAAGGGACGGGTGGGCTCAGGCATGGGACTCCTTCAGGATCGGGTGCGGCTCCCTCCCAGAATATGCGCCCGGGCATGGCACCATGGCCGCTGCTGCTACGCCTGGAGCCAGGCGGTTGTCGCTCCGGGCAGGGTATCTGCCTCAAGCGGTGAGCTTGAGACCAGGACCTCGCCGGCGGGCAACTCGAAGGCTTCGCTACCGAAGTTCGTGACCGAGGTCCAGCCGTTGGGGCGCCGGAAAGCTACGACGTCGGTCCGGCCGGTTTCCAGCCATTCCACCGTTTCGGAGGTCTGCAGCTGCGACCGCAAGGCCAGCGCGCCGCGGTAGAGGGACAGGGTTGAGTCCTCCTGCGATTCCTGCGCTTCCACAGAATGGCCGGCAAACCATTTCGGCTGCGGCAGGTGGGCGTCGGCGGTCCCGAAACCGAACGAGTTGCCCGAGGCTGTCCAGGGCAACGGGACGCGGCAGCCGTCGCGGCCGATTTCCACGCCTTTGTTGCGGAAGAAGGCGGGGTCCTGGCGTTCTGAATCCGGGATCTCGCTGCCGACTTCCTGCAGGCCCAGTTCTTCGCCCTGGTACAGGTACGCGGAGCCGGGAAGGGCGAACATCAGCAAGGATGCGGCGCGGGCGCGGCGCAGGCCGAGTTCGACGTCGATATCTTCCTGCTTGCCGCCGGCGAGCAGCCACTGCTTGCCGGCCTGGCCGGACATGATCTCGCCCCCGGCCGACGGCCCGGCCACGGGAAGCCCGTAGCGGGTGGCGTGCCGGACGACGTCGTGGTTGGAGAACACCCACGTGGAGGAAGCGCCGGAGGCCTGGGCCTCAGCAAGGTTCCCGGTGATGATTTTCCGGAACTGGGCGCCGTCGAAGTCTGCCTGCAGCAGGTCGAAGTTGAAGGCCTGGCCCAGCCCTTCCGGGCTGGCGTAGCGGGCACGGCGGTCCGCGTGCACCCAGGCTTCGGCGACGGCGGTGCGCGGCGGGTTGTATTCGTTGAAGACCTTGCGCCACTCGGCATAGATCCCATGGACTTCGTTGCGGTCCCAGTAGGGATGTGCGCCGGCAAGGTAAAGCGCCTCGCCCTGGGCTTCGAGGTCTGCCTTGGTGGGCAGGGATTCCTCGAGGTTCTTGGTCAGGGCATGGGCGACGTCGATGCGGAAGCCATCCACTCCGAGGTCGGACCAGAAGCGCAGGGTCTTCAGGAAGTCCTGGCGGACTTCGGGGTTGTCCCAGTTGAAGTCGGGCTGTTCCTTGGCGAAGATGTGCATGTACCACTGGCCCGGGGTTCCGTCCGGTTCCGTGATGCGCTCCCAGGCCGGGCCGCCAAACACGGAGTCCCAGTCCGACGGCGGCAGCTCGCCGTTTTCGCCCAGCCCGTCCCTGAAGATGTAGCGGTCGCGGGCCGGGGATCCCTTGGGCGAGGCGAGTGCTTCCTTGAACCACTCGTGCCGGTCCGAGGAGTGGTTGGGCACGATGTCCACAATGAGCTTGAGCCCGGCTGCGTGCAGGGCGGAAGCCATGCCGCTGAAGTCTTCCAGTGTGCCGAGCCGCGGGTCCACGTTGCGGTAGTCGTCCACGTCATAGCCGCCGTCCGCGAGGGCCGAAGGGTAGAACGGGCTCAGCCAGACGGCGTCGATCCCCAGGGATTTCAGGTACGGAACCTTGGCGGTGATGCCGTTGATGTCACCGATGCCGTCACCGTTGGAGTCGGAGAAACTGCGGGGGTAGATCTGGTAGACCGAGGCCTGCCGCCACCAGTTGGGGTCGGTCATGCTCACGTGCACGTCGCTGGTTTCCTGGATGGTGATGGAGGGCAAGAGTGGTTCCTTTGTGTTGTTCAGAGTGGTCGGTTGTACGGCTGGAGTCACTTGACGGCACCCTGGGTCAGGCCTGCCATGACCCAGCGCTGGGTAAACAGGTAGACCACGATCGCCGGTGCCATGGCCATCAGGTACGAGGCGAAGGCCACGTTGTAGCTGTTGCTGAACTGTGTCTGGAACATCTTCTGCAGCACCGGAATTGTCTGCAGTTCCGGGTCGGAGATGATGAGTGAGGGCATCATGAAGTCGTTCCAGGATGCGATGAATGCGAAGATGCCCACTGTTGCGCTCATGGGTCCGAGCAGGGGGAAGATGAGCTTCCAGAACACCTGCCACGTGCCGGCGCCGTCAATGCGCATGCTTTCCTCCAGTTCCACCGGGATGGAGCGCAGGAACGCGGTAAACAGCATCGTGTTGAACGCCAGGGCAAACACGATGTGCAGGATTGCGACGCCCAGCGGGTTGTCCAGTCCCACGAGGCCTGTGAGCTGGATCTGCGGCAGCGCCACCACGGGGAACGGGATGAACATCGCCGCGAGCAGGTAGAAGAAGGACCAGCGGAAGAGCCGGCGGTCCCAGTTGCGGACGATCGCGTAGGCTGCCAGCGCCGACACGATGATTTCCCCCGCCACCGCGGTGACGGACACAAACACCGAGATCGCGAAGCCGCGGGGGAAGTTGGTGAGCGTCCATGCCTGGACGAAACTGTCGAAGGTCAGGGGGCTCGGCAGCGAAAAGGCGTTGCCGTCCACCGCCTGGCCGGTGGTCTTGAACGCCATGCTGAGGGTGACGTAAAGGGGGACGAGCACGCTCAGCGTGCAGACGATCAGGATGATGGTGACGGGCCAGTTGCTGCGCTCCTGGCCGGCGCGGACCGGTTCGCTGGTTCCGGCGGCGGGTCCTGCTGTGATGGTGCCGGGTGCGCTGCTCATGCTGCGATCCCTCCTTTGCCACGGGTGAAGCGAAGCTGGATGAGTGCGATGACGATGCTGATGAGGAAGAAGATCACGGCGTTGGCCATCTGGTACGCGTAGTCGCCGCCTTCGAAGCCGCGGAAGATCGACATCGCGACGCTGCGGGTGGACACGCCGGGCCCGCCGTCGGTGAGGCCCACGATGATGTCGTAGGCGTTGAGGTAGTTCTTGAAGCCGAGAACCATGTTGATCACCGCGTACCCGGCAACGAGCGGCAGGGTGATGTGCCGCAGGTTGTGCCAGGGCGTTGCTCCGTCGATGGAGCTTGCCTCGTAAACCTCGGCGGGAACCGTAAGTAGCCCTGCGATGTAGATCAGCATCGCGCTCGGAATCGACTGCCACGCCGCGACGAAGACGATCGCCAGCCACGCGAGGTCGGGGTTGGCGAGGATGCTCGTGGCCAGCGGTTCGAAGCCCAGGCCTTGGCCCACGAGGGGCAGCGAGTTCGAGAAGAGGTATTGGAAGACGAACGCGATGACGATGCCCGATATGACCATCGGGATCACGAATACCGTGCGCAGCGCGGTACGGAAGCGGACACGGGACGTGAGTCCCAAAGCCAGGAAGAAGGCCACCGCGTTGACGGCGATGACCGTCACGAGGGCAAAGGCGAGCGTGAAGCCGTAGGCGCTGAGGACTCCCTCATCCTGGAACACCGCGATGAAGTTTCGGATGCCGATGAAGTCGAAGTCACCGAAGCCAACGGAATTCGTGAAGCTGTAGATGAATCCGAGGACGGCCGGCAGGGTGACGGCGAGAGTGAAGATCGCCAGGGAGGGGAAAAGGAAAAAGTAGTACAGCGGATCGACGCGGCTTTTGCGCGCACGTGTCGCTCTGGTCGCTGGCGGGGCCGTCACCACCGCTCCGGTGGAAGGCTTCGTCGTCAAAGACATGGTGGTCCTCGTTTCGTGCATTAGGTCGGAAGGGTGGTCACGCGCGGAAAGCCAGGCGCGCCCAGTCGGCGTCCATCCGGCGCAGCGTGCCCTCGGGGTCGGCGCCACCGATGATCGACTGGAAGTAGTTGGCCGCCGGGATCGAGTTCGGGATGAACTGTGAGGCGCCCATGTAGAACCGGCCCTCGTCGTAGTACTTCTGCATCTCAACGATCCGGGGGTCGGTCACCGCCGGTGCGTCCTTGGTGGTGCCGAATCCCAGGAATTCGGCGTTGTAGGAGTTCTGGATCTCCGGCTGCATGAGGTGCTGAAGGAAGGCGCGTGCACCTTCCCGGGCGTTGGCTACTTCCGGGACCCACAGCGAAAGGTCGATGTTTACGCGGACTTTCAGGTCGGCGGGGTCGCCGGTCATCGGCAGCGGGAAGGTGCCCAGATCGATATCCGTGCCGGCCTTTTCGATCTCTCCGAAGGCCCAGGGTCCTTGGAAGTACATGGCTGCCTGGCCCTGGGCCATGGCGGTGTTTCCGTCTCCATAGCCGCGGCTCGACGCATCAGGGTTGACGTAGGACTTCAGCTGGACCATGCGCTTCACCGGCTCGAGCAGCGTTTTCTGGAACGATACTTCGGAGTCGGGTCCCACCTTCTCGCCGATCTCATGCATCTTCTTGTAGAACTCGCGCACGTTGACCATGCCGCCCACCGTGTAGTCGAACAGGCCCTGCGCAATGGTCCAGGGATCCCGGAAGGTGCCGTAGATCGGGGTAATGCCTGCAGCCTTGAGCGCCTCGCACACCTGGATCAGTTCGTCCCAGGTCCTGGGGACGGCCAGTCCGTTCTGCTCAAAGATGCGCCGGTTGTAAATGACCGAGGCAGCCATGACCGAGTAAGGGATGACGCTTGTCCGGCCGGCGTAGGTGGGGTACCAGTTCGTGAGGTCGAGGACGTCGTCCCGGATGGAAGCTGCCGCCGGAAGGTCGGAAAGGTCCGCCAGAGCCCCGCGCTCCATGAAGCGGGCCATTTCAAGGTTGTAGTTGAGGCAGCCGAGATCAGGCGGACTGCTGCGCACAAAGCTGGCAGAGAGGTTTGTCGCCATGTCGTGCAGAACGCGGAACCGGTCTTGGGAGGCGGTGAATTTCGCCGCCAGATCGCGGAAGTAAGGCACGGCTTCCGGTTTTGACTGGTGGAACGTGACGGTGGGACGTTCGCCTCCCGGGGCACATCCAGCCAGGCCGGCTGCGGCCAGTGCGCCTCCGGCAGCGGCGAGGAAAGTGCGTCGGGAGACTGCCGTCCCGGCGGACGTCAAAGGTGGCAACATCGGCTCCTAAGTGGTCTCACTTCGAATTTATTTGGATCTTATATTTAGGTCCTATACGAGGATGAAGGACGATGGCGATATCGTCAAGGCATGAATGGAAATACGGCGAGCTCAACGCAGTTGTTGCGGCAAATCAACTCCGATGCCTTGCTGCGCTTCGCACTCCAGGAGCAAGTGTTCACAGCTGGCGAGGCGATGGCCGTTACAGGGCTGACGCGCGCCACGGTGCTGGGGGTTTGCGATGGCCTGGTCGCCGCCGGCTGGCTGGAGGAAGTGGATGGCAGTCCCGCCGAGAGCGGTACGCACAAGGGCCGGCCGGCACGTCGCTACCAATTGCGCGAGAGCGCCGGTGTTGTTGTTGGGCTGGATGCGGGAGAGACCCATTTCACCACCATCGTCGCCGATTTGCGCGGCCGTGAGCTCGGCACACGCCGCCGGAACATTGACTCACATGTGCTGGGGCGGGCCGGGCGCGGCGCGGGAGCCCGGGAACTGATCGACCTGACCCTTCGCGACATCGGGCGCGCCCCCGACGACGTGCTGCTGACCGTCGTCGGGGTTCCCGCTCCGATCGACGCCAACGGCATGTCACCTGAAGGAGAATTCTGGCAACTGATGAATTCCGGCTTTGCCTCGCACCTTCACGGCATGGTCGTGGTCGAAAATGACGCCAACCTCGCCGCTGTTGCCGAAGGCGCACACGAGCCATCGGCCAACCAGGCAACGTTGTTGACAGGCGAGCGGTTCGGGGCAGGCCTGATCGTCGACGGACGCCTGCTGCGGGGGCCGCGGGGCGGCGCAGGGGAGATGCGGTTCCTCGACGTGCTGTCAGCGAGCAAGCTCGTGCCCGATGAGGGGGGAGCAGATGGGTTTGGAGCGCTCGCCCGGAAGTGGGCACGCTCGCGCATCCGCTCATACAGCGGAGACACCGTTCTGCGGCAACTGCCCGAGGGGGAGATTAATGCGGAGGACGTGTTCCGGGCAGCCCGGGAAGGGGACTCGTTCGCGGCGGACATCATCGCCCGGCTCGGCGCCCGGCTGGCGCGGATTGCGGTGGTGCTCTCCAGCCTCCTGGACATTGAGCGGGTGGTGATCGCAGGCGGGATCTCGCGGGCCATCGAACCTGTCCTCGACCACGCCCGCAGCCTGCTGCCCGGCGATTCGGGTTTGCCCCTGCCGGCGCTCGTTGCGAGCACGCTCGGGGCTGAAGTCGTTGTCAAAGGTGCCATCGAGTCCGCACTCACACGGGTCAGGCGCGAACCCAACGCGTTCCTTCCGCGGGCCGCCCGCTCCTGACACGCAATGAATCCCCGCCTTGCTCGAGCAGGGCGGGGGTTCATTCATCGGCGGGTCTGCTTATTTCTTGGGCAGGCCTGCCGGGTTGAGTTCGGACTTGGCGATGGCCTCGGAACCCAGGCCCCAGCGGTCCAGGATCTTGGCGTAGGTGCCGTTTTCAATCAGTTCGTTCAGCGCGGCCTGGGCAGCAACGGCAAGGCCGTTGTCCTTTTTGGTGGTGAAGGCGATCTCGGCAGTCAGCGGCCAGCCGCCGTTAAGGGTGCCCACCTGCTTGCTCTTGCCGTCCTGCGCTGCCTTGTAGGCGGCGCCGGCGTTGGGCCCGAACGTGAGGTCCGCACGGCCGGACTGAAGGGCCAGCGTGGAGGCGGAGTCGTCGTCGTAATACTGGAACTCAACCGGCTTCAGGCCGTTCTTCTTGTTCTCCTCGTCCCAGCGCACCAGGATGGCTTCCTGGTTGGTGCCGGAGCCTACGATGATGCGTTTGCCGGCAACATCCTTGGCTTCCTTGATCCCGCCGATGTCCGAATCGCTCTTGGCGTAGAAGCCCAGGAGGTCGTTCCGGTAGGTGGCGAAATCGAACTTCTCCTTGCGCGCCTCGGTGACGGTTACGTTGGAGAGCACGGCCTCGTATTTGGAGGATTCGATGCCCAGCGGCCAGTCAGCCCAGGCCACGGGCAGGACCTCAACCTCGAGTCCGAGCGTCTCACCTACGGCGTACGCGATGTCCACCTCGTTGCCGATCAGCGTCTTGTTGTCGGTGGCGAACAGGCTGAGCGGTGCGGTGTTGCCGGTGGTCACTACGGTCAGCTTGCCATCTGCCTTGATGGCTTCGGGGACCAGGGCTGCGGCAGCGGAGTCCACGGAAACCTTGAAGCGGTCCTGCTCAGGCGCCAGGTTGAAGGGCTTGCCTGCCGCGGTGGTCGAGGCTCCCGACGTCGGTGCTGACGCCGCCGTCGCGCCCGGATCTGCGCAGGCTGCCAGCCCCAGCAGCGCGGTGATGGTGAGGGCCGCGGCAGCAGCCGGTTTCGCCTTGATAATGGCCATTTTTCCTCCTCGGAGGTGGTAGCGGATGCAACGGAATGTGCTCGTTGCAGCAACTATCCGGCAGCCCGAGGAGGCGAATCAAAGGCGCTGAAACGCTGGGATACAGGGAGTAACGGCAGGTCACGGGAGGACCGCGGCGGTCACATTGCAAGCGCTCTACGACGCCCGTCGAAGAGAAGTGGCCCGGTCACCAGACTGGGCCACTTCTCTTCGAGCGAGTGTCAGCAGCGTGGGTCAGCCCAGCGCCTTGATGACTTCCTTGGCCACGTCCTCGCTGGACTGCGGGTTCTGGCCGGTGATGAGGTTGCCGTCGCGGACCACGTGGGAGGTCCAGGCGGCGGCGTTTTCCACCACGGCGCCCTTCTCCCTCAGCGCATCCTCCACCAGCCATGGCGTGTTCTCGCCGGTGCCGCCGCCCAGCTCCTCCTCGTTGCTGAAGACGGTCAGGCGACGCCCGGCGAAAGCGAAAGCGCCGCCGTCATCCGCTGCGCTCAGCAGCCCTGCGGGACCGTGGCAGAACGGCGCGATGACCTTGCCGCCACTGTCCGCCGCGACCAGCAGGCGGCCCAGATCCGCGTCCTTGTACAGGTCCGCCATGGGGCCGTGCCCGCCGGGCATCACTACGGCGTCGTAGGTGGAATGGTCGATGTCGGCCAGCACCAGAGGGTGTGCGAGCTCGGCGTCAATGGCGGCCAGAAAGTCCCGGAAGCCTTTCGCGCGCTCCTCACCACCAGCTGATTCTGCGGCGAGGGACACTTGGTCAACGGTGGGTTTTCGGCCTCCTGGCGTCGCGATGTGGACGGTGTGGCCGGCGTCGCGCAGGGTCTGGTGTGCCACCACCAGTTCCTCGGCCCAGAACCCGGTGGGATGCTGGCTGCCGTCCTTCATAGTGAGCGAATCTGCTGCTGATACAACCATCAGGATGTTTGCCATGGTGTTGCTCCTGTCTGTTCTGTAGTTCCGTGGTTGCCTGCGGCTTCGAGCTCTCCGTAGGTCGCGTCGTCGAGCGCCACGCTGGCAGCGGCCATGTTCTCTTCCAGGTGTTTGACGGACCCGGTGCCGGGGATCGGCATCATCACGGGGGAGCGGCGCAGCAGCCATGCCAGCGCCACTTGGGAAGTGGTGGCCCCGAGGCGCTTGGCGGCCTCGTCCAGCGAACCACCCGGCTGTGCCAGCTCGCCCGCGGAGATCGGCGCCCACGGAATGAACCCGATGCCGTTCTCCTCCGAATACCGCAGCACGTCCTCCGAGCTCCGGTCCGTCAGGTTGTACCGGTTCTGGACCGTGGATACGGTGAAGTGTTTCCCGGCCGCCTCAAGTTCAGCCACGCTGACCTGCGAAAGGCCCAGCGCCCGGACCTTGCCCTCGTCCTGCAGTTCGCGGAGCACGCCGAACTGTTCCTCGGCGTCCACCTTGGGATCGATCCGGTGCAGCTGGAGCAGGTCAAGGGTGTCCACCTTGAGCTTCCGCAGGCTCAATTCGGTCTGCTGCCGCAAGTACTCCGGGCGGCCCACGGGGATCCATTTGTTCGGACCGGTGCGTGTGAAGCCCACCTTCGTGGCGATCTTCAGCCCCTCCTTATAGGGGTGAAGCGCCTCGGCCAGGATCTCCTCGCTGATGTTCGGGCCGTAGGAGTCGGCAGTATCTATGAAGTCCACACCGAGTTCGACGGCGCGGCGCACCACCGCCACGGCGGCGCGCCGGTCGGCCGGCTCACCCCACACACCCTCGCCAACGATGCGCATGGCACCAAAGCCAAGCCGGTGCACGATTCCCAGGTCCTTCAGGTCAATCGTTGCGGATAGTTCCAAGTGGTTCATTGTCTCCAGGCTCATAGCAGCGGTAACATGATAAGCCTGCTGAGTATTCCGTAAGTCACAGAAATAAGCCGCCCGCCGCCGTCGTTATACCCAGAGTGCCCGCCGCACTCGGCCGGCACGTCCCCGCGAAAACGTTCTCGAAAGGCCGGCACTCACCGTGACTCTTCCCCTCTCCATCCTTGACCTGGCAACCATCGGCAAGGGCCAGACGGCGGCGGAGAGCTTCGCGGGCAGCGTGGCCATGGCGCAGAGCGCCGAAAAGCTGGGCTACCGGCGGGTCTGGTACGCCGAGCACCACAACATGTCGTCCATCGCCTCCTCCGCCACGAGCGTGCTGATCGCCCACATTGCCGCGCACACGGAAAACATCCGCCTCGGTGCCGGCGGCGTGATGCTGCCCAACCACTCGCCGCTGACCATCGCCGAGCAGTTCGGCACCCTGGCAACACTGCACCCCGGCCGGATCGACCTTGGCCTGGGCCGTGCGCCCGGCAGCGACCAGAACACCATGCGCGCCCTCCGGCGCGACCCGATGTCCTCGGACAGCTTCCCCCAGGATGTCCTGGAACTGCAGGGCTACCTCACCGGCCCCACCCGGATCCAGGGCGTTGAAGCCACGCCGGGCAAGGGCACCAACGTCCCGCTGTACATCCTCGGTTCCTCCCTGTTCGGCGCCCGCCTCGCCGCCCAGCTGGGGTTGCCGTACGCGTTCGCCTCGCACTTTGCGCCTAATGCCCTGCAGGACGCCGTGGCCCTGTACCGCCGCGAGTTCAAGCCCTCGGCGCAGCTGGAGTCACCGTACGTGATTGCCGGTGTGAACGTCATTGCCGCGGATTCCGCCGCTGAAGCCCAGGCCATGATGCGGGACACCTTGCGTGCCCGCGTCTCCCTGTTCTTCGGCGGCGGCCGCGAATTCACTGACGACGAGGCGGACATGATCCTCGATTCCCCGCAGGGCCAGCACGTCGGCCAGATGATGACGTACTCGGCCGTGGGGACACCCGACGTCGTTATCGACTACCTGGACGGCTTCGGCCGGCACGCCGACGCAGACGAACTCATCGTGGCTCACCAGAGCACCGATACTGCGGCACGGCTGCGGTCCGTGGAACTGCTGGCCGAGGCCGCCGGCCTCGCCCGGGTGTAGGTTCTCCGGCGCACGTGCTGCTGCGTCCGCGCGGTCTGCCCGCGTCACGCAGGGCACCTTTTGGGAAACCACGACGCCGGGTTCCCCGGTTTGGCGCGCCGGGCACCGCCGTCGTGGCCCAAAGCGCTGCCCTGCGGAACCCCTGGCACGGCCCGGCGGCGACTTGTAAACACGGGACTTTTACACATACGCAATAAAGGGGACTTTCGAAGGAAACCCCCGAGGCTGAGTATGGGAACTGCCCCCTCGGGAACGCTGGGATTCCTGCGACGGGCACCAACCGGTAGCCCGCCGGCGATCCAGCGGCTGCAGTCCCGGACTGGTCCTGCCTCGAAGGGGTATCTGGATGCCGACGCCGTTGAACCAAAGCGTGGCGGATTCCGCACTGCTCACAAGGTCCCTTCCGCTGGAACTGCTCCGCGCCTTCGTCCAGTCGGATGCCGCGGACAGCGGGCTGACCCCGGCGCTGCTGGCCGAGCTCAAAGTCCTGGCGCGGGTACCAGGGCTGCTGGTGGCCTGCAACTACGGCGGCACCCTGTGCGGCGCCGAGGGCATCTCCACCGAGATCCTTCCCCTGGGCAGCGCGGCCATTGCCTTGCGCGCCCTGGCGGCCCTGCCCAACACTCACGCCGCGATCATTTCCGGCCGCTCGCTCCGCGATCTGGCCGCGGTGTCACGCCTTCCGGTGGAGGTGCACCTCATCGGCTCACACGGCGCAGAGGCGGATATGGGTTTCGCGCATGCCCAGACCCTGTCCACCGAGTCCGTTCTGCAGAAGGTCAACGCCGCCCTCATCGAGGCCGTGGGCTTCCAGGAGGGCATCTGGATCGAGCGCAAACCGGTTGCCGTTTCCGTCCACACCCGCCCGGCGCCGCCGGAGGTGGTGGAATCCGTGACGGAGACCGCCCGGGAGATTGCCCGCGACCACGGGCTGTTCTTTATCGTGGACGGGTCCGTGCTGGACCTGTCCGTCGTGGAACCGTCCAAAGCCGAGGCACTGGAAACGCTCCGGTCCCGGCTCGGCGCCAGTGCAGCCATGTTCGCCGGGGACGCCTCCAGTGATGAACTGGCCATCGCCACCCTGCGCGGACCGGACCTGGGGCTGCGGGTAGGGCCGGGGGAGACCGCCGCCGCGCACCGCGTCCGTGATCCGGAGGCCTTCGCCCGGGTCCTGGCCCTCCTCTTCGAACTGCGGCGGGCCTGGCTGTTCGGCGAGGACGCGGTGGGCCTGGAGCGGCACACGATGATCGGCAACGGATCCTCCACCGCCCTGCTGACGCCGGACGCGAAGGTCTGCTGGATGAGCCATCCGCTGCCGGACTCGGGGTCACTGTTTGCGCACATCCTGGGTGGGGATGCGGCCGGCCATTTCTCCGTGGAGCCGGTCAAGGCCTCCCAGGTGCTGGGGCAGCGCTACGTGGACAGCACCATGATTGTTGAAACCCGGTGGGCGGATGTCACAGTCACCGATTATTTGGAGCCCGCACCGGACGGCATTACCAGCCTGGTGCGTGTGCTCACCGGCCACGGAGCCGCCAGGATCACCTTTGCTCCGCGGCCGGACTACGCCAACGCCCCGTTCAGCATGGAGGCGCGCGGCAACGAACTCCATGTGGTGGGCACGTCCGAGCCCATCATCCTGTTCGCCCCGGGCGTCACTTTCAGCATCACCTCGGACGGCCGCCACGCCACGGCCACGGCATCCGTGAACCTGCAGGACGGCCGCGTGGTGCTGAACCTGCGCTGCGGCGATACCGAACCGCGGCCGGCGGACCCGGACGGCGAAACGGAGCGGCGGGCCGGGGTGGCCCTGCACGCGCGGCAGTGGGTGCAGAAACTCGTCCTGCCCTCCGTCAAACCCTCCCTGGTGCGGCGTTCGGCCCTGGTGCTCCGCGCCCTGGTGCATGAACCCACCGGCGCCGTCCTCGCTGCCCCCACCACGTCCCTGCCCGAGGGGATCGGCGGGACCAGGAACTGGGACTACCGGTACTGCTGGCTGCGCGACGGCTCCATGACGGTCAACGCGCTGGTGGATCTTGGCTCCACCAAGGAGGCGGCCGGGTTCCTGGCTTGGCTTGGCCGTATCCTCGAACACGCACCCGGCCCCGAATGGCTGCACCCCCTGTATTCGGTGACGGGCGCCCCGCTGTCCACGGAAGCCGTCGTCGACAGCCTTCCCGGCTACGCGGGCTCCCGCCCGGTGAGGATCGGAAATGCCGCGGACCACCAAGTCCAACTGGACGTTTTTGGACCGGTTGCCGAGCTGATCCACTCCCTCAGCGAACGGGAAGGCGCGCTCGCCGATGACCACTGGGAACTGATGGTCCAGATGGCCTCTGCAGTCCTGGCCCGCTGGCATGAGCCGGACCACGGCATCTGGGAGGCCCGGCGGCCTGCCCGCCACCACGTTTATTCGAAGGTGATGTGCTGGGTGACGCTGGACCGGGCGCTGCGGACCGCTGGCCGCCACGGCAGGGAACCGCACCCCGACTGGGAGCCTATGGCTGCCGCCATCCGTGCGGAGGTGCTGCGCGAGGGCTGGGACGAGTCGGCCAGGTCCTACACCGTGGCTTACGACAGCCCCGATCTTGATGCCGCCGTCCTGCACATTGGACTCTCCGGCCTGCTGGATGTGTCGGACCAGCGCTTCCTGGACACCGTCACCGCCGTGGAGCGGGAACTGCGGGTGGGTCCCACGGTCTTCCGGTACAGGTACGACGACGGCCTGCCGGGCCTGGAGGGCGGGTTCCACATCTGCACCACCTGGCTGATCGAAGCCTATGTGGCCGTGGGGCGGATTGATGAGGCGTGGGACCTCTTCGACCAGTTGGTGAACCTTTTTGGTCCCACCGGGCTGCTCCCGGAGGAGTACGACCCCGGCACGGAAACCCACCTGGGGAACCACCCGCAGGCATACTCCCACCTGGGCTTCATCCGTTGCGCGCGGCTTCTGGACGAACACCAGGGCAGGAGATAGCACCGGGCAGATAGTCGGCGCCGGCCGTGGGTACCTAGAGTGGAGGTAACAGGGACCCAAAAACTGAAACGAGACTGATGATGACCGCCCGCTCCCAGGGAGTGGGGTTCCGCTCTGACCGCGGCCCCATTCTGATCGCCCTGATGCTGTCCACGGGGCTGGTGGCCATTGATTCCACCATTGTGGCCACTGCCGTGCCGTCGATCGTCCGGGATGTGGGCGGATTCGAGTCCTTCCCCTGGCTGTTCTCGGCGTACCTGCTGGCCCAGGCAGTCTCGGTCCCCATCTACGGCAAACTGTCCGACATGGTGGGCCGTAAGCCGATCATCCTGGCAGGCATCGGATTGTTCCTCTTCGGGTCCATCCTCTGCGGCATTGCCTGGAGCATGCCTGCCCTGATCGCTTTCCGTGCCCTGCAGGGGCTCGGAGCGGGAGCCGTGCTGCCGGTTTCCATCACCATCGCCGGGGACATCTACTCGCTGGAGGAACGCGCCAAGGTGCAGGGCTATCTGGCCAGCGTGTGGGCTGTTTCCTCTGTGGTGGGCCCGAGCCTTGGCGGAATCTTCTCGTCGCTGGGAATCTGGCGCGGAATCTTCCTGGTCAACATTCCGCTGTGCCTGCTGGCCGGATGGATGCTGTTCCGGACCCTGCACGAAAACGTTGCGCGTGCCCGGCACCGGGTGGACTACGCCGGTGCCGGGCTGCTGGCGGTTTCCCTGGGCCTGCTCGTCCTTGGTGCCCTGCAGGGCGGCCAGGCGTGGGCGTGGAATTCCCCCATCAGCATTGGCATCTTTGCCATGGGCGCCGTGCTGCTGGCCGTTTTCCTGGTGGTGGAGAGGCGGGCAGCGGAGCCGGTCCTGCCGTCCTGGGTAGTATCGCGGCGGCTCCTGGGCACCACTGCGCTGGTGTCCTTCGGTGTGGGGGCGGTGATGATCGGGCTGACCTCCTACGTGCCCACGTTCCTGGAAGGGGCGCTGGACAGCTCGCCGCTCATCGCGGGCCTCGCCCTCGCAGCACTGACCCTCGGCTGGCCCATCAGTGCCTCGCAGGCAGGCCGGTTCTACCTGCGGATCGGATTCAAGGCCACCGCCTTGATCGGGATCTCCATCACCGTGGCGGGCCTCGTGGTCCTTACCCTCACGGCAGCCACCCCCAACGTGCTGCTGGTCGCGGCCAGCTGCTTCGTGGTGGGACTCGGCCTCGGGCTGGTGGCCACCCCCACCCTGATCTCCGCGCAGTCCAGCGTTTCCTGGAACGAACGCGGAGTGGTCACCAGCACCAACATGTTCGCCCGGTCCATCGGGAGCGCGCTGGGTGTGGCCGTCTTCGGTGCCGTGGCCAATGCTGTCTACGCGAACACGTCCGGGGAAGGGGATGCGCCCGCCGTGGTGGCGGCCTCCGGCGCGGTGTTCCTGTCAGCCCTGGTGGGTGGCGTCCTCACCGTGGCCGCCGTACTGGCGATGCCGGCGGTGAAGGCGGGGGCCATGGAAGAAGCAGGACACAACGGCGGGCAGCAGGGCGGCGGGCAGCCTGACCCGGACACGGAAAGCAGCCGGAGCGGCGCTGACACGTAGCCAGCCAGTTCCTACCGGGACGCGCGGAAGATCTCCGGTGCCGGCCGGGTGCCCGTAGCGAGGTCGGCCAGGATGCGGCCCACCACCGGGGTGAACTTGAACCCGTGCCCGGAGAAGCCTGCCCCGATCACCACTGGCCCGATCCGGTCGAGGATGAAGTCCTCGTCCGGCGTAGTGGTGTAGGTGCAGCTGATGGCCTCGAACGCATCGGCGTCCACACCGGGCAGCCACGTCCGCGCGTAGTCGTGCAGGGCAGCGAGCTGCACCGGTTCGGGCTGAAAGGAACGCCGGTCCGGGTCAACCAGCGGGCCCACACCGTGCCAGCCGGCCTTGATGCCCTCGCCCGGGGTCTGCATCCCGTACACGGGGGAGTACCAGTTCCGGTATTCCGCCGCAGAACCCGGCATGTGGTTGAAACCAGGCCACACTGCATCCTCGTCAGCAACCCGGAAATGCGCCGGCTGCTCCTGGGTGACCCGAAGTTTCGGAATATGCAGGCCGGCACCGGTGGCCCCGAGGAGTTTCCCGGTCCAGCCGCCGGCCGTGACCACCACCTGCGCGGCGCTGACCACCTCGGTACCGGCGTCGGATTCCAAAGCCAGCCGGACGCCGTCGTCCATCACCTGGAACTTAACCACTTTGGTGTGGTGCCGGATCTCGGCGCCACGTGCTGCGGCGAGCCGCTGGAAGGCCGGGAGCGCCGCTTCGGGGTTGAGCTGGCCGCCGTCGGGCATGTACAGGGCCTGCTGGTCGAACCGGATGCCGCGCCAACGCTCGCCTGCCTCCACGGGGGACAGGAACTCAGCCCGGATGCCCGCCTCGTTCAGCGCCGCGGCGATGTCCGGAAGGCGCGGATCCGGGCCGTGGTTAACGATGCCCGTGCGGGCCAGCAACGTCTCCCCGCTGTCCTGCTCGAGCTCGTCCCACAGGGCCAGCCCCTCGGCGAGCATGGCCACATATTCGGGGCGGTGGTAGCCCGGATTCAGGTTCCGGGTGGTGCCGTGCGAGGCGCCGATCTTGTGCCCCGGCCCGAACTGCTCCACCAGGGTCACCTGGCGGCCGCGGCGGGACAGCGCCCATGCCGCAGCCGAACCCATGGCACCGCCGCCGATCACCACGGTGTCCAGCATCTTTTCCATCAAACTCCCATCACGTCAGCAGCAGCGCTACGCCAATCATGGCCGGGACGGCCACAACGGTAGTAATCAGCACGGTGTCCTTGGCCACGGTGATGCCGGTCTTGTACCGGCTGGCGGCAACAAAGACGTTCTGCGCGGTGGGCAGCGCCGACGTCACCACTACGGCGAACAGGGCATGGCCTTCCATCCCCAGCGCATGACGGGCGAAGAGGTAAGCCAGGGCCGGCTGGATGGCCAGCTTGAACCCGCTCGCCAGCAGGGTGTCCAGGCGTCGGGCGGCGGCGGCCTGCAGCGGGCGGGTTCCGTTCAGGCTCATCCCGAAGGCGATCAGCATGGCCGGAATCGCAGCACCGCCGATCAAGTGGATGGGCTCCATCACCAGCGGCGGAACCTGCCAGCCTGTCCCGGCCACCAGCAGGCCCAGCCCGGAGCCCACAACCATGGGGTTGCGCAGGACCATCACCGCGAAGTTCAGCGGCGTGGTGCGGTGGGAGCTGGTGCTGGAATCCAGGATCATCAGGAACAGCGGCGTGAAGAAAGCCAGCTGGAAGATCAGCAGCGGGGCCACGTAGCTCGCATCGCCCAGGACGTAGACGGCGATAGGGATGCCCAGATTGGCGGAGTTGGCCAGCGACGCCGCCATGGAACTCATCAGCGATTCCGGCAGCGGGCGTTTGAGCCAGCGCCTGGCGATGATGAAGAAGATCCCGGCGGTGGCGATGGCGGCCACCGCGGTCACCAGCAAGGGCGCGGCGAAAACCTCTGCGAGCCGGGCCTTGCTCAGCGTTTCAAAGAGCAGCGCCGGGCTGGCCACAAAAAACGTGAGGGAGCTGAGGACCTGCCGTGCGTTGTCGCCCAGGATTTTCTGCCTGCCCACGAACCAGCCCACCAGGATGATGCACCAGACCACAAAGAAGCCGGCCAGCACCCCTAGCAAGGGACAGCCCGCAGGTTATCCCGCAGGGCGCAGCGGAGGCGGGTACCGGAACGCACGCTCCGGGTTACAGGGTGGCGTTGTTAAGCGCGAAAGGGGGACGCATCATCCCCGGGCTGAGGCCCTCGGCGGGATCGTTGCCCAGCTGGATCACCCGGTTGTTTTCGTCCACGTGGACCACCCTGGGCTCATAGGCCTTGGCCTCTTCAGTGGTCATCTGGGCGTACGTGATCAGGATGACGAGGTCGTTCTCGTGCATCAGGTGCGCCGCTGCGCCATTGATGCCGATGACGCCGGATCCGCGCTCGCCGGCGATCGTATAGGTCTCAAGCCGTGCGCCGTTGGTGATGTCCACGATGGACACGAGCTCGCCGGGAAGGATGTCGGCGGCCTCGAGCAGGTCCAGATCCACGGTGACGGAACCGACGTAGTGCAGGTCGGCGTGCGTGACGGTGGCCCGGTGGATTTTGGACTTGAACATTGTTCGATTCATAACGGCATCAGTCTATCGCCGGGGAAGTGTCTGCGCAGTGACGCAGGGAACAGCGCTTCCTGCGCAGTGAAGGCTGCCTTCGATGCGCAGGGACAGCCCCTGGGCATCGACCCGGGCCGTCGTGGCGCAGGGCGGCCCGGAGCCGCCGGGAACGGGGCGTACGACGGCGGCCGGTCACCCGGCGTCGTTCCCCGCCACTGCTGCGGCTGCTGCAGCGAGCGTCTCCCGCGCGGCCAGGATGGCCGGCCGCTGCGCGCTGGAGCGCCGGACGGAGGTGAAAACGGTGCGGTGCGGCTTGCCGGGAAGCTCCAGCAGCTGCGCCGTGGTGCCGCGGCCGGTCCACACCAGGTCCGGCATCAGCGCCACGGCATTGCCGGATTCGATCAACCGGATCTGGGCCTGCAGGTCGGCGGTTTCATAGCGCACGTCCGGCTCAAAACCCGCGCTGCGGCAGGCCTGTTCCGCCCAATGGCGGGACGCGGCCCCCCGAGGCTCCATGACCCAGGCGAGTTCCGCCGTGTCCTCAAGCGAACGGATGGCGGGCCCGCCGTCGGACGCGGGCGGAACTGCCAACCGGATGGCGTCGTTGGTCAGCTTGACGCGGTCCAGTTCGGGGTACCGCGGCGCGGCGTGCCCCGGATACTGCTCGGCAATAACCAGGTCGAAGTCCCGGGCCCATGTCTCGTGCAGTGCGGTTTCCGGCTCCCGCTGGATCATCTCGATCCGGACCTCAGGGTAAGCCTTGGCCATCCTCGTCAGGGTGTCCGGCATGAGTGCCAGGGCGGCCGACTGGAAAACCGCGACCCGGACAGTCCCCGTGACGGTGGTCAGGGAAGCGGCGAGGTCCGCCTCCGCCTGCTCCATGGTTTCGAGCAGGTTCGCGGTGTGCGCCACCAGCACTTCGGCCTGCGGCGTGAGCTGGACCCGCCGGCCGGTTTTCCGGAGCAGTTCCACCCCCACTTCCTTCTCCAGGAGGGCGAGCTGCTGCGATACCGACGACGGGCTGTACTGGAGTGCCTCGGCCACCTCGGCGAGCGTCCCCCGGATGCTTAATTCCCTGAGCAGCCGCAGTCGGCGGACATCAAGCATGAGGAAATCCTTACCGAAACTAATGTATATAGGTTAGAAGTAGTCACTTTATCTAACGCAAGCACCCTTGCATACTGTTGGGAGCGAGTTACCCCCGTCACAAGCGATGGTTCGCGCCGTGGCGGGGCAGCACCCAAGCAGGAGTTCCTGATGAGCAGTAGAGACATGACCCAGTCGATCATGCGGCGCAAACCCATCGACGACATCGAGGAAGAAAACAAACACAGTGGCCTCTTCAAGTCACTCGGGCTGTGGCAGCTGACGGCGATCGGCGTCGGCGGAATCATCGGCGTCGGCATCTTCTCCCTTGCCGGGCTGGTGGCAGCAGGCAGCGAAGGAACACCCGGGGTGGGGCCCGCGGTGCTGATTTCCTTCCTGATCGCAGGCCTCGCCTCCGCGGCGGCAGCCCTGTCCTACGCGGAGTTCGCCGGCATGATTCCCCGCGCCGGCTCCGCCTACACCTACGGATACGTTGCCCTGGGTGAGGTGATCGGTTGGTTCATCGGCTGGGACCTGCTGCTCGAATACATCGCCATCGTGGCGGTGGTGGCCATCGGTATCTCCGGCTACTTCGACGCGTTCCTCTCCGGCATCGGCATCCACATGCCGGCCTGGATGACGTCCACCGTTGACGAGGGCAAGGGCGGGATCGTAAACATTCCCGCCATCCTGGTCTGCCTGCTGGTCACCTGGATCCTGTCCCGCGGCACCAAGGCCTTTGGCCGGTTCGAACTGGTGGCAGTGGCCATCAAGGTCATCCTGATCCTTTTCATCATCGGCCTGGGTGTCTTCTATATCGACACCAACAACTACAACCCGTTCATGCCCAGCGGCTTCGGCCCGGTCCTGGCCGGCTCCGCCACTGTCTTCTTCGCTGTGTTCGGCTACGACGCCATGAGCACCGCGGCCGAGGAAGCCACCGACGGCAAGAAGCACATGCCCAAGGCGATTGTGCTTTCCCTGATCGTCGCCATGCTGCTCTACGTGGCCGCCACCCTGGTGCTGACCGGCATGCAGAATTACAAGGACATCGATCCCAAGGCCGGCTTCGCCTCTGCCTTTACAGGTGTTGGCCTGCCGGTGATCGCCACCATTATTTCCGTGTTCGCTGTGCTGTCCATCCTCACCGTGATGCTCACGTTCCTCCTGGGCGTTACCCGCGTGTGGTTCTCGATGAGCCGCGACGGGCTCCTGCCCGGCTGGTTCGCCAAGACCGACAAGCACGGCACGCCCCAGCGCGTCACCTGGATCGCCGGCGTCGCATCGGCATTCCTGGCGGGTGTGTTCCCCATCAAGGAAGTGGCTGACCTGACCAACATCGGCATCCTCGCCGCGTTCGTAGTGGTCTGCCTGTCCGTGATCATCTTCCGGTACAAGCGACCGGACGCGCCGCGCACCTTCCGCCTGCCGCTGATGCCGCTGGTTCCGGCCTTCGGCGTCCTCGCCTCCGGCTTCCTGATGCTCCAACTCCATTGGGAGACGTGGCTGCGGTTTGGCGTATGGCTGGTCATCGGCCTGGCGATCTACTTCTTCTATGGCAAAAAGAACTCGCTGATGAACCCCAACAGCCCGCGGCACCAGGAGGTCGTGGAGATGCACCGCCCCCTCGGCTGACCGCCTCCGGGAGACCGGGACGCGCGCTCCCTTATGGCCGCTTTTCCTGCCCCGCGCGCTCCCTTGTAGCCGCCAAACAGCGGACCCCCGCACACACGGTGTGAGCGGGGGTCCGCTGTTTAAGGGGCCATCAGTGAGCGCGCCTTGAGTGCGGTTGGAGGGAGGGACGAATTCATTGGTTTTTCTAACCTGTATTGCTTAGAAAAGATCGCTTTATCTTATGTGAGTGCAGGATCATACTGATGGAGAAGACCTCCTCGAACCACAGGAAAGAACAAGAGAGCCATGACCCACATTGCAATGGAGCCCGGAGTTGCGACCGGAACCGTCCCCACCGTTGACGTTGATGTGCCCCAGGCCCAGGCCCTCGCGAACGAAGCCGTAGCGCTGGTCCGGCACTGGCTCACCGAAGCCGCCAAGGTTCCGGTGGACGCCTCCGCACAGCAGCTCGCCGGTGTGCTGAAGGATCCCAACGGCCTGGAGTTCACTGTCGGTTTTGTGGACGGCGTGGTCCGCCCCGAGGACCTGAACGTGGCCGCCCGCAACCTGGCAGCACTCGCCCCCAAGGTCCCGGCCTTCCTCCCCTGGTACATGCGCCGCGCCGTCCAGCTCGGTGGCACCATGGCTCCGGTCATGCCGCAGGTTGTTATCCCCGTGGCCCGAAAGGTCCTGCGCGAAATGGTGGGCCACCTGATTGTGGACGCCACCGACGCCAAGCTGGGCCCGGCCATCGCCAGGATCCGCAAGGACGGCATCAAGCTCAACGTCAACCTCCTGGGCGAAGCGGTCCTGGGCGAACACGAGGCGTCCCGCCGGCTCGAAGGCACGCACACCCTGCTGGCGCGCCCCGACGTCGACTACGTGTCCATCAAGGTCTCCTCCACCGTGGCCCCGCACTCCGCGTGGGCCTTCGACGAAGCCGTGGAGCACGTGGTAGGGAAGCTCACCCCGCTGTTCCAGCGCGCGGCATCCTTCGCCAACAACGGTGGCAAGGCCAAGTTCATCAACCTGGACATGGAGGAGTACAAGGACCTGGACATGACCATTGCGGTCTTCACCAGGATCCTGGACAAGCCTGAGTTCAAGGACCTGGAGGCCGGCATCGTGCTCCAGGCCTACCTCCCGGATGCGCTCTCCGCCATGATCCGCCTGCAGGACTGGGCCGCCGGACGCCGCGCCAACGGCGGCGCCGCCATCAAGGTGCGCGTGGTCAAAGGCGCCAACCTGCCCATGGAACAGGTGGAATCGTCCTTGCATGACTGGCCGCTGGCCACCTGGGGCAGCAAGCAGGACTCGGACACCAGCTACAAGAGCGTCATCAACTACTCGCTGCACCCGGAACGGATCCAGAACATCCGGATCGGCGTCGCGGGCCACAACCTGTTCGACATCGCCTTCGCCTGGCTCCTGGCCAAGCAGCGCGGCGTGGAATCCGGCATCGAGTTCGAGATGCTGCTGGGCATGGCCCAGGGCCAGGCCGAGGCGGTCAAGAAAGACGTCGGCTCCCTGCTGCTCTACACCCCGGTGGTGCATCCGGCCGAGTTCGACGTCGCCATCGCGTACCTGATCCGCCGCCTCGAAGAAGGCGCGAGCCAGGACAACTTTATGTCCGCAGTCTTCGAGCTCAGCGAAAACGAGGCCCTGTTCGAGCGCGAAAAGCAGCGCTTCCTTTCCTCGCTGGAGGCGCTGGACAACAGCGTCCCGCTGCCCAACCGCCGCCAGGACCGCAGCCTTCCGCCGGCGCCCATGCCCCACACCCGTTTCGAGAACACCCCCGACACCGATCCCTCCCTCCCCGCAAACCGTGACTGGGGCCGGGCCATCCTGGGGCGCGTCCCGGCCTCCACGCTGGGCAACGAATCGGTCAAGGCTGCCTTCATCAACGACGAGGCAACGCTGGACACCGCGATCCAGACCGGCGTTGAGAAGGGCAAAGCCTGGGGCGCCCTGTCCGGTGCCGAGCGGGCCGAAGTCCTGCACCGGGCCGGCGAGGTCCTTGAGGCCCGCCGCGCCGACCTGCTGGAGGTGATGGCCAGCGAAACCGGCAAGACCATCGACCAGGGTGATCCCGAGGTCAGCGAAGCGGTGGACTTTGCCCACTACTACGCGGAGTCCGCGCGGAAGCTGGACGAGGTCGACGGCGCTACGTTTGTCCCGGCAAAGCTCACCGTGGTCACGCCACCGTGGAACTTCCCGGTCGCCATCCCCGCAGGATCCACCCTCGCGGCACTCGCCGCCGGCTCCGCCGTCGTCATCAAACCCGCCAAGCAGGCCGCCCGCAGCGGCGCAGTGATGGTTGAGGCGCTTTGGGAAGCCGGTGTGCCCCGCGACGTGCTGACCATGGTGCAGCTGGGGGAGCGGGAACTCGGCCAGCAGCTGATCTCGCACCCGGCCGTGGACCGCGTGATCCTTACCGGCGGTTACGAGACCGCGGAGTTGTTCCGGTCCTTCCGCCAGGACCTGCCCCTCCTTGCCGAGACCAGCGGCAAGAACGCGATCATCGTCACACCCAGTGCCGACCTGGACCTCGCAGCCAAGGATGTGGCTTACTCCGCCTTCGGCCACGCCGGCCAGAAGTGCTCTGCAGCCTCACTGGTGATCCTGGTGGGCTCGGTGGCCAAGTCCAAGCGCTTCCACAACCAGCTGATCGACGCCGTCACCTCCCTGAAGGTGGGCTACCCCGAGGACCCCACCAGCCAGATGGGGCCGATCATCGAGCCAGCCAACGGCAAGCTCCTCAACGCCCTCACCACCCTCGGCGAAGGCGAAAGCTGGGCCGTGGAACCCGCGAAGCTGGACAACACCGGCCGGCTGTGGAGCCCGGGCGTACGCTACGGCGTCAAGCGTGGTTCCTACTTCCACCTGACTGAGTTCTTCGGCCCGGTGCTCGGCGTGATGACCGCTGACACCCTGGAAGAGGCCATCGACATCCAGAACCAGATTGAGTACGGCCTCACCGCAGGCCTGCACTCGCTCAACTCGGAGGAACTCGGGACCTGGCTGGACACCATCGAGGCAGGCAACCTGTACGTGAACCGCGGCATCACCGGTGCTATCGTGCAGCGCCAGCCGTTCGGGGGCTGGAAGAAGTCGGCCGTGGGCGCCGGCACCAAGGCGGGTGGACCCAACTACCTGGCCGGCCTGGGTGACTGGACCCCTGCCGCCAGCACCGCGGACGCTCCTGTGATCAACCCCGGAGTCCGTCGGATCATCAACGCGGCCGGCGCGGCCCTGCAGCCGGCCGAACTGGAGTCCGTCCAGCGGGCCCTGGCCTCCGATGCGCAGGCCTGGGCCGAGGAATTCGGCACCGCCAAGGACGTCTCCGGATTGAGCGCCGAGCGCAACGTCTTCCGGTACCGGAGCCTGCCCGTCACTGTGCGGCTGTCCGAAGGTGCGCCGCTCGCGCACCTGGTCCGGACGGTGGCTGCCGGCGTCCTGGCGGGTTCGGCACTGACGGTGTCCTCCGCCGTCGAACTTCCGGCCCAGCTGCGCCCGGTGCTGATTGCGCTGGACATCGAAGTAACTGTGGAGTCCGACGCCGGGTGGCTGGCTTCCGCCGAGCGCCTCGCCTCGGCGGGGAAGCTCTCCGGGGCCCGTATCCGGCTGATTGGCGGGGACGCCGCGGCAGTGGCGAAGGCTACCGGCGGACGCCCTGACCTGGCCGTCTACGCACACCCGGTCACGGAAGCCGGACGGGTTGAGTTGCTGCCGTTCCTGCACGAGCAGGCCGTCAGCATCACTGCCCACAGGTTTGGCACGCCGAACCACCTCTCGGATGCCTTGATCTAGTTCATCGCCTGAGGAAAGACAGAAGGCCGGCGGCCACCTTGATGGTGGCCGCCGGCCTTCTGTTGTGCTGTTGGTTGAGCGTGCCGAAACCTAGCCCAGATACCACCCCGGGGGTGTCCAGGTCACCGGGACGTTATGGGCGGAGAACTGTTCGCAGTGGGTGCAGGTGTAGGCGACTTCGCCCAAAGTGGCGACGCTGCCGTCCCGCCGGTATGTGGGCGGGATGTAGGACTCGAGGTAGACAAATTCATCGGTGCGGCACGTGTCGCAGGTAGGCTTGCCTACAAATCCGGTGTCCGTGGTGGCGATGCCGGCGCCAAGCGTTGAGTTGCGGGTGGCCGGCTGGCGCGCAGTGTTGTGCGGGCGCGCGTGGGTTGTGCTGAGATGGGTGTTCCGGGCTGTCGTCATTGGCTGCCTGTCCCGAGCGGCGGAATCCTGGCATAGAGGACCACGCTCGTGTAGTGAACCGGCCAGCTGCTTGACCCTGGGAGATCCAGCATAGGTTATGCGGCGTGCCGCGATCAATGGAAAATGGGCAGGCGGCAGCGCTGATGCCTTTTCCTCATCCGCGGAAAACAAGCCTCTTTGGCGATAGACCACAAGCGTCCGTGCGCTCAGTGGCTGCCATTCCTCCCAGCGGAAGAATTCCCTGAGCTGCATATGATCCGCCTTGCTTCGCCGGGCCGGGACCTAATTCCGAGCCGCCAGTGTCAAAGCAGTTGCCCCGTACGCCGGAGCCGCCATTCCGGTTCCTTGTGCTGCTTTTTGTACTCACGCGAATCCCCCGTTCGTGTGCAAGGTATGCCTCGTCCAGGAGCCTATGCCTAGGCCTCGCGGTTGATGGTCCTTCCCACGATGGACTGCGTCAGGGCGTCGATGACCTCGGAGTTGGCCAGCGGGTTGCGGATCAGTGTGAAGTCGACGTCGCCCACTGCGGGCAGGTCGAAGCGACGCGTGATGATCTTCAGGTCATCCGGCACCAGGGACGACGGCATGACGGCCACCCCGATGCCCGCCCGGACGGCGGCCAGCACGCCGCTGATCTGACGCGTGGTGCACGTGATGCGCCAGGTCCGGCCATGGGACTCGAGTGCGTCAATGGCCAGCTTCCGGCTCAGGCTGGGGGAGGGGTAGGCGATCAGCGGAACCGGGGCCCCTGGTTCGAGCACGGTCTGGTCCTGCCCCACCCAGGAGAAGGAGTCATGCTGCACCACGGTGCCGTCCTTTGCTCCCGCCACCCACTTCACAAAGACGAGGTCGAGCTGGCCGGCGTTGAGCTTCTTGTAGAGCTGGTCGCTCTGGCCCACTGTCAGTTCCAGGTTGATCTGCGGGTAGATCTGCCGGAATTCACGAAGGATCCGCGGCAGGCCGGTGATGGCGAGGTCATCCGCGGTCCCAAAGCGCAGCCGTCCCCGCATGGCGGAGCCAGAGAAATACCGGGCGGCAGCATCGTGCGCCGAGAGGATGTTCCGGGCAAACCCCGCCATGGCATCGCCGTTGTCCGTGAGGCGGACGTCCCGTGTATCCCGGGTAATCAGGACCCGCTTGGCCGCTGTTTCCAGCTTGCGGACATGCTGGCTGACGGTGGGCTGTGCCAGGCCCAGCCGCTCTGCAGCCTTGGTAAAACTAAGCGTTTCGGCCACGGCGAGGAAGGAGCGCAGCTGGGCTGGTTCAAACACTGAGGACTCCAATGGCATGAGAGTGGACGGGGGCCGTATTGCGGTTCGCAATGCGAGTTATAGGGACAATAGGGCTCCATAATTCCTTCGCCCCAGCCTAGCGTTAAGCACATCCCGGACCGACCGCAATTTGAGGACACTCCTGTGGCACCCCCACCGCCGTCATCGGCAACCGTCAGCCAGCCCGTCATCGACTCAGCCACCTCCGCACCACTGCCGGGCCACCACACCCAGCCCCTCGCCGTCGTCCCTGAACGCCTGCCCTGGAGGCACACGTTCATCTCACTGAAGGTGCCAAACTTCAGGATCTTCGCGATCGGGCACTTCATCGCCGTCATCGCCATCTGGATGCAGCGTATTGCCCAGGACTGGATGGTCCTGCAGCTCTCCGGATCCGTGACGGCGGTGGGCTTCACCGTGGCCCTGCAGTTCCTTCCGTCCCTCCTGCTGGGACCGTGGGGCGGGATGATCGCGGACCGGTTCGCCAAGCGGAAGATCCTCATCCTGTGCCAAAGCATGGCCGCGGCCTTGGCGGCCGCGCTTGCCGTCCTCACGCTGACAGGGGTGGTGGAGGTCTGGCACGTCTACGTCATCGCTTTGGTGCTGGGCCTGGTTACGGTGTTGGACCAGCCGGCCCGCCAGGTGTTTGTCAACGAGCTGGTGGGACCGAAGTATCTGCGCAACGCCATCAGCGTCAACTCAACGACGTTCCAGCTGGGCGGACTGATCGGTCCTGCCCTCGCCGGCTGGCTGCTCACCGCGGTCGGAGCGGGGTGGGCGTTTGCGGGCAATGCCGCCGCCTGCTGCTCCACGGTGGCCATGCTCCTGATCCTGCGGAAGGACCAGCTGTTCGTCAGCGCGCCCACCCCCAAGAGTAAGGGGATGTTGCGGGAAGGCCTGAGCTACGCCCTCAGTAAGCCCACCATCTACTGGCCGTGGCTGATGGCGGGGTTCATCGCCGTTTTCGCCATGAGCCTGCCCGTTGTGCTGGCCGCTTTTGCCGACCACGTGTTCGACGTCGGCGCAGGCGGCTACGGGCTGCTGAACGCCCTCGTTGCCCTCGGAGCCCTGGCCGGAGCGGTGGCATCCACCCGGAGGCGGCAGCTGCGGCTTCGCTCCGTGGTGTTCTGCGCCGGGATGTACGGCGCGATGCTCTGCCTTGCCTCGATTGCTCCGTCCATGCCCGTATTCGGTGCCGTGATGGTGCTGTCCGGATTCTGGTGCCTGATGTTCCTGACGGGGTCCAACCAGCTGGTCCAGGTGAGCTCGAACATGGGGATCCGGGGCCGGGTGATGAGCCTCTACATCATGGTGCTGATCGGCGGCCAGGCCCTTGGCGGGCCGATGCTCGGCTGGCTCTCCGAACACGCCAACCCGCACGCCGCGCTGCTGGTGGCCGGGGGAGTGCCGGCGCTGGCCGCCATCACAGTCGCCGTCATCCTGGCGCGAAAGGGATCACTGCTGCTGAGGGTTGACTTGAAGGACCGGCGCCACCCGGTATCCATCGTGAGCAAGGCGGTGACGGCCTAGGCTGGCCACCGAGGCACGTGCGGATACACGTCTCTGGACGGCAGGGCGTATCAGCCCGGCAAAAGTGGAGCGGCTGACGGGAATCGAACCCGCGTATCAAGCTTGGGAAGCTAGCGCTCTACCATTGAGCTACAGCCGCAATGCCCCGTTCCAGGGGCAGAACATAGCTTAGCGCAGATGTGGCGCCGGACCGTCCAGGCGGCGGGTAAGCGGACCGTGTCCGGTCACCGTGGCGTCATCCAGTAACTCTTCAATAACGTCCCCGGCCAGGGCTAGGTAGGGATGCGGAGCGCTGACTAACCTGATCCGGTAGCTGCAGTGCCGGGGGGTGCAGCTGCGCGGCAGGCCGACGTCAACCACGAAAGATCCTGATGGCATTCGCAGAGCATGAGGTCCTCATCCGGCATGACGCCATGGCTGTTTACCTGTACCTGCTCGATGCCACCAATCTGCCGCTGTGGCGCGACGGGGTGCGCAGTGTCAAGCTGACTCAAGGTTCCGCCGGGACCAAGGGCGCCGTGTACCGGAAGATGGTGGAGGGCCGGTCCGGGCTGAGCATTCCCGCCGACCTGAAAATCACTGAGGCAAGGCCAGGGGCCGAAATCCAGTTCCGGGTCACGTCCGGGTTGGGCCAGCGCGCGGGCGGCTACTACCTCAGCTCCGAAGCTTCCGGAACCCGCGTCCGCTTTGCCCTCGAATTCCAGCCCGAGGGCCGGTTCGGGGTCCTCCACAGGCTGGGCTTCCTGAGCAGGCTTGCCCAGCGGAACCTCTGCTCGGAGGTGGCCCAGCTGGAGCGCCTCAATGACATCATGGAGCTACAGCCGGCCGCCTAGCCACGCTGTTCCGGCTCCCCGGCCCTGCTGCCACCCTGCCGGGGCCTTGCTGTGCTGAAGCCCAGCTGATGTGGTCGCCAGCTAATGCGCCTCCAGCCTTACTGGCGGCCCGCCAGTCCTACTGAGCCAGCCGCTGCCCCGTCCAAGGGCCCGGGATGTTCGACGGCGACGCCAGGCTTCCCGAGGTCAGGTCCCAGTACTGCAGGACGTCGTTGGCGCGGCGCAGTGCCAGGCCGGTGGAGTTGAGCGCCGTGACGTTTTTGAGCGGCCGGATGCCCGTCACATCGCCCCACCCGGTGGCAACGGTGGGCCTGGCCTCGGACCGCAGGGCCGTGGTGCCCCAGCCACGGTAGAGCTGGACGGAACCGTCGGCCCGGACCGCCAGCACATCCTGGAACCCGTCGGCGTCGTAATCCACCATGGACAACTCCCGGACGGCGCCCACAGCGCCCACCAGTGCGCGCTCTGAGAGGTCACCCGTGCCCTTGTTCGGATACAGGTAGAGGTTGCCGGCGCCGTCGAGAGCCAGGATCTGGGGCAGCCTGTTGTTGGCGCACCAGCCGCCCACGGCAAGGGTTAGGGTGTCCCATCCGCCGTTCCCGAGGGTAACGGGCGCCTGGAATCCTCCTGTGGCGTTGCCCCGGTGAAGCGTGAGGGTTCCGTTGGTCCACTGCGTCAGGAGATCGAAGGTGCCGTCGCGGTCCCAGTCCGGAGTGAAGACCTCCTTGGCACCGGCGAAGCCTGAGCCGATGACCTTGGCAGCGGCGAACGTGCGCACGCCGGTGGCGGCACGGGCCAGGAGTTGCCCGGTGGAGTCAACTGTTACGAGGTCGCCCGGACCCTTAATGGCCGCGCCGGAGAGGTCCAGGGTGGGCGGCATATGGCGCACGGGTGCATCACACACGCTGGGTGCCGGCGGCGGGAAGGCACTGCCGGAACCCCCGCCGGGGGAATTCAAAGTACCGGCGGGAAGGCTGGTGTAGCCGAAGAAGTTCACCACGCCCCAGATCTTGTACGTGGAGTTTGTGTAGGAGATTCCAGCGCCCATCACGTTGAAGCGCGGATCGAGCAGCATGGCGTTGTGGCCGGGCGATCCCTTCCACCATTCCACCAGTTGGGCGGCGTCCCGGTCCGTGCGGATGGCAATGACTTCGCCGGCGCCGTTGTTGGGATTCATGGCACGGGAGTCGGTCCAGAAGCTGGCGCGGTGCTCAATCACCTCGCGGGAGGCGATATTGTCGGACCATTCCTGCGCCAGCGCCGCCACGGTGGGATGGTACTTCACTGGATTCAGGCCCTTGGACACGCGGTATTCGTTGATCTTGGTGAACACCGTGAGGACTGCCGCCGCGTTGCTGTCAGGGACCAGGGCCTCCGGCGCCGCGAGAGCCTCAGGAACCGCGAGGCGGGTGGCCGGAGGTGAAGCCAGCTCTTCATCCGGAGCCCAGAGCGGAGGGATCCAGGGAACCTCGGCGGCGGCTTCGGTTGGTGGCGCGGGGTCCGCCACCGCCTGGGGGGAGGCTGCAGCAGCGGACGGCTGCGGCGCAGCTTGCTGTTCCACTGCAGGTTGCGGTGCCGGCGTACTGGCCACTCCGGAGGGCGACGCCGGCCTGATGACAGGGTCCACGGCCGGGGTGAGCCGGGACAGGGCTGAGCTGTCGCGCGTGGCCGAGGCCTCGCCGTCTGCTGCCACCGCGGGGCCCAGGGTCACGCCGTGCGGACCCGCAACGGAGGACTGGCCAGCCACCAGCGGCGCGGGAAGGCCGCCCGCGGACGAGGAAACCAGCGCCAATGTACAGAGCACGCCAAGAAAGGCGGGCGCCACTAATTTATTCACAACATCCCCAGCTCTGTTGGGCCATCCGGGAGACCATCCGGCGCCTGAATCACTAGGGCAACATTAGCCCCACTGGGCCACAGCAACAACGAAAGAATGTGGCTGTGATAACCGATACGGTAATTTGGGACGGTGCTGATCTCCGACCGCGACATACGTGCCGAAATTGACTCCCAACGGATCGTGCTTGAGCCGTACGATCCTGCGATGGTCCAGCCGTCGTCGGTGGATGTGCGGATCGACAAGTTCTTCCGCCTGTTCGACAACCACAAGTACGCGCACATCGATCCCGCCGAAGAACAGCCGGAGCTCACCCGCCTGGTGGAGGTGGAACAGAACGAGCCGTTCATTCTGCACCCCGGCGAGTTCGTCCTGGGCTCCACTTATGAGACCGTCACGCTGCCTGATGACATCGCCGCCCGGCTGGAAGGCAAGTCCTCCCTGGGCCGCCTGGGGCTGCTGACGCACTCCACCGCCGGATTTATCGACCCCGGCTTCTCAGGCCACGTCACCCTGGAACTTTCCAATATGGCCACGCTGCCCATCAAGCTGTGGCCGGGCATGAAGATCGGCCAGCTTTGCTTCTTCCGCCTGACTTCAGCAGCGGCGTACCCCTACGGCCAGGGTGACTACGGGAACCGCTACCAGGGCCAGCGGGGACCCACTGCCAGCCGCAGCCACCTGAACTTCCACCGCACAGAGATCTAGGCTTCCTGCGCCGCTAGGCCTTGGCGGCCACTCCTGCCGGCCGCAGCAGCGGCTTGGCCAGGGGCTCAACGTAGCGGGCGGCCAGCGGACCGGTCACTGCCATCAGCAACACGTAGGCAGTGGCCAAGGCCGCGAGCTCGTGCGAAACCGCGCCGGACGCCACGGCGAGTCCGGCGATGACGATCGAGAACTCACCGCGGGCAATCAGCGCCGCCCCGGCGCGAAGGCGGCCGGGACGGGCAATGCCCGCACGCTTGGCAGCCCAGATTCCCGTGGCCATCTTGGTGGCTGCGGTGATGACGGCCAGCACAAGGGCCCAACCGAGCACCGGTGGGATGGAGGTGGGGTCGGTATTCAGGCCGAACGCCACAAAGAAAATGGCGGCGAAGAGGTCCCTGAGCGGTTCCAGGATGCGGGTGGCGTTATGGGCTGTGGCGCCGGAGATGGCGATACCGAGCATAAATGCTCCCACCGCCGCGGACACCTGCATGGCCGACGCCAGCCCCGCCACCAGCAGCGCAGCGCCCAGGACGTTGAGGAGGAAGACCTCGGAGTTTTCGCTGTGCACAGCTTTCGAAACCCGGTGCCCGTGGCGCAGCGCCACCATCAGCACCAGGCTCACCACGGCCAATGCGATGCCGACGGTGGTGAGCCCGCCAAGGAAGCTGACGCCCGCGAGCGTGGCAGTGAGGATGGGCAGGTAGACGGCCATGGCCAGGTCTTCGAACACCAGGATGGAGAGCACCACGGGGGTTTCGCGGTTGCCGAGCCGGCCCAGGTCAGTGATGACCTTTGCCGCGATGCCGGAGGAGGAAATGTAGGTGACGCCGCCCATCACCATGGCGCCGACCCCTCCCCACCCGAGCATCAGGGCAAGCCCGGCGCCCGGGAGGAAGTTGAGGATGAGGTCCAGGACGCCGCCCTGCCACGACCTTCGCAGTCCGGTGAAGAGCTCTGCGGCCGTATATTCCAGGCCGAGCATAAGCAACAGCAGGATGACGCCGATTTCCCCGGAGAGGTGTGCAAACTCGTGCATACCTTCGAGCTTGACCACCCCGCCGGCCCCGAAAGCGAGCCCGCCTAACAGGTAGAGCGGGATGGGTGACATTCCGATCCGTCCGGCCAGCCTGGCCAAGAGGCCGAGGCAGAACACAACGGCCCCCAGTTCGATGAGGGTCAGGGCCAGCGGGTCCACGGCGTCTATCCGTTACGCAGGATATCGGCCGCCGAATCGAGGCCTTCCTGGGTGCCTACAGCAACGAGCAGGTCACCGGTGTGAAGTACGACGTCGGGTCCCGGCGACGGGAGCACCTCGCCTTCGCGCATGATCGCCACAATGGAGACACCGCAGCGGGTACGGATGCAGGCCTTCCCCATGGGCTGGTTCTGGAACGGGGAGCCCGGCGCGATGGAAAATTGCCGGGTGACGATGCCGGGAACATCCTTGTGTTCCTCCGTCAGCTTCATGGCCAGGTGCCGCCCGCCGAGCAGGTTGCCCAGGGTTGCTGCTTCATCTCCCGTGAGGGGGATGGAAGCCTGGCAGGTATCGGGATCATCCCAGGTGGAGACGATGAGTTCCGTCTGGCCTTCCCGCAGCTCCACAACGCCGATCCGACGGCCGGAGGCTGTCATAAAATCCTTCCGCCGGCCAAGGCCCGGAAGGTCCGTTTCATCCACGTTCATGTTTCCAGCCTAGTCTGAGCGGGGCCGATGTGGTGCGGGTGCCGGGAAGTCCGCAGGAAGCCCATGCCGGACCAGAAAAGCGGAAGGGACCAGGCGGCCGGGCCATGGATTGAACCGGCATCAAACGGAGTATCAGGCGGCGGGAACCACGGCGATGGCAGCCTTGTCCGGTGACTTCACCGGCAGCAGGACCAGGAGCCCGGCGAGGAGCACCACCATGATCCCCAAGATCCCCCAGCGCTGGGCTTCCCCGGGCGCCACGAGCGGCGTTGCCACCGTGATGCAGAGGGTGAACAGGGCAGGTGCCAGGAAACTGACGGCCCGGCCCGTGGTGGCGTAGAGCCCGAAGAGCTCGCCGGACTCGCCGTCCGGGGCGAGGCGCGCCAGGTATGCGCGGGACGAGGACTGCGCCGGTCCCACAAACAGGCACAGGAAGAGCCCGAAAATCCAGAAGGTGGTGGACCCGTGCCAATCCATGCCGAAGAAGGAATACTCGCCGTTGCCCAGCACCAGGATGACGGTCCCGGCAATCAGCAGCCCCACCAGGGAACCGAGGATGACTGCTTTGGGTCCCATTTTGTCGTCCAGGAATCCGCCGATAATAGCTCCGATGGCGGCCACCACGTTCCCGAAGATGGCGAAAAAGATCACCTGGGACAGCTCGAAGCCGAAGGTACCCGCGGCGATGATCCCGCCGAAGGTGAACACCGCCGCCAGTCCGTCGCGGAAAACCGCGCTGGCCAGCAGGAAGTAGATGGTGTGCGGGCTCGTGGCGTAGATGGCTTTGATCCGCCGGATCAGCAGGCCGTAGCTGGCCACGATCCCCAGCCGCTGCGCCTGCGGCGTTTTGGGCAGTTCCGGAACGGCGAACAGCACCGGCAGGGCGAAAATGAAGAACCAGAGGGCCGAGAAAACCGCCACCAGCCGGATGTTCAGGCTGTCCTCGGTTGACGCCCCGAACCAGTCGAAACGTGGCTGGACGAACAGCTGCAGGACGATCAGCAGCGCGACAATCCCGCCCAGGTAGCCGGCTCCCCAGCCCAGCCCGCTGACCTTGCCGATGTTCCGGGGCGTAGAGATCTGGGCCAGCATGGCGTTGTAGTTGACCCCGGCGAACTCGAAGAACACGTTGCCCAGGGCGATGAGTGTGACTCCCAGCAGGAGGAACTCGGGCCGGGGGAACACAAAGAAGCACAAGGCAGTCAGGATGGCGACGGCGGCCGTGTTGACTCCCAGCCACAGCTTGCGCCGCCCGCCGGCGTCCGAGCGCTGACCGGTGACCGGGGCCAGCAGGGCGATGGCGAAACCGGCGATGGCCAGCGCCCCGCCCAGGACCGCTGACGCCTGGTCTTCGCCGCCGAAAGCGTTCGAAGTGAGGTACACCGTGAAAACGAAGGTGGTCATCACTGCGTTGAAAGCTGCTGATCCCCAGTCCCAGGAGGCCCACGCAAGGACGCGGCCCTTTCTGGTGGCCTGGTTCCCCGAGGCAAGTTCGGAGGACGGCTGCGTTGCCCCGGGAGCGCTGGCGCTGTTCATACGATGCATCGTATCCGCCGATGGCGAACAGGCGGGGAGCTGAGACCCGTGACACCGGGGAAAGTGGCGGAAGGATACAGCAGCGGAGGAGGAATGGGTACAGAAGCCTTGATAAACTGAGGGCTCCCGGACCTAACGAATGAACCGCCTGCTCCAACTTTTGACAATCGAATCCCTGACGTTGCGGAGATAACAGTGATCACAGTCCTTGCCGTGCACTTTACGGTGGCTGCGCTGGCGCCGTTCTTCTTCAGGGCCTGGGGCCGCAACGCTTTCTACATCCTGGCCGCTGTTCCCGCGGCGTCCTTTGCCTGGCTCCTGTTCCAGCACGCTCCGGTGTACTCGGCCGACGGCGCTGTGTCCGAGGTGGTCCCGTGGATCCCTGGACTCCAGCTTGAGTTCGCCTTCCGGATGGATGCCCTTGCCTGGGTGATGTCGCTGTTGGTGCTGGGCGTCGGTTCGCTGGTCCTGGTGTATTGCGCACGGTACTTCAAGGAAAAAGACCAGGACCTCGGCAGCTTCGGGGCCCAGCTCCTGGCGTTTGCCGGTGCCATGTTCGGCCTGGTGGTGGCTGACGACCTTCTGCTGCTGTTCATCTTCTGGGAACTCACCACCATCCTGTCCTACCTGCTGATCGGCTTCGCCCGGACCAGGCTGGCCGCACGGCGGTCCGCGCTGCAGGCGCTGATGGTCACCACCGCGGGCGGCCTGGCCATGCTTGTGGGCCTCATCATGCTCGGCCACGCGGCCGGTACTTACAGGATTTCGGCCATCCTGCAGGAAGCACCGGACCTCGCCAACGGGACGTCGGCTGCCATGGTGAGTGCCGCCGTCGTACTTATCCTGGTGGGCGCCATTACCAAGTCCGCCCTGGTCCCCTTCCACTTCTGGCTTCCTGGAGCCATGGCGGCGCCCACCCCGGTGAGCGCGTACCTGCACGCCGCCGCGATGGTCAAGGCCGGTATCTACCTGGTGGCGAGGCTCGCGCCCGGCTTCGCCGGGACGTCCTACTGGCAGCCGGTGGTGCTGGGCCTCGGGCTGGCCACGATGCTGGTGGGGGGCTACCGGGCCCTCCGCCAGACCGACATCAAGCTCATCCTCGCCTACGGCACGGTCAGCCAGCTGGGGTTCCTCACCATGGTGGTGGGGCTCGGCACGCCCGACGCAGCCCTCGCGGGCCTGGCGATGCTGCTGGCCCACGGCCTGTTCAAAGCCACGCTGTTCCTGGTGGTGGGCATCATCGACCACCAGTCGGGCACCCGCGATGTCACCAAGCTCTCCGGCGTTTTCCGGTCCTCGCGGGCCCTGGGCATCGTGGCCGGCATCGGTGCCGCCTCCATGGCCGGCGTTCCGCTCCTGGGCGGGTTCGTAGCCAAGGAATCGGTGCTGGAGGCGTTTGTCCACCACGCCGGTGCCCCCGAAGCCGGCGTGTGGGGAATGGTGGTCCTGGCCGGCCTGGTCCTGGGATCCGTCCTCACCTTCGCGTACAGCGCCCGTTTTATGTGGGGTGCTTTCGCCACGAAGCCGGGCGTGGACCCCACACCGTTCAAGGCCATCAGCCCTGCCTTCCTGGCAGCGCCCGCCATCCTCAGCCTCCTCACCATTGCCTACGGACTTTGGCCGGTCGCCGTTGACGCGTGGATCCAGCCGTACGCGGCACTGTTTGCTTCCACCGCGCCCGACGCCGGCACCCCGGCCGAGCAGGCCGGTCACCTCGCGCTGTGGCATGGCTTCACCCCGGCGCTGGGGCTGACGGCCCTCACCTTCGCGTTGGGCCTGGCGATGTACTTCGGCCGCAACGCCGTGGCACGGGTCCAGTCCCTGGTGCCGCCCTGGGTGGACGCGGACAAGGGGTACCAGCTCACTATCGGTGCGCTGGACGATGTGGCGGTGTGGATCACCGGCCGCACCCAGCGCGGTTCGCTGTACTACTACCTGGCAGTCATCCTCAGTGTCGCTTTTGTGCTGCCGCTCTCGGCCATTGTGCTGGCGGGCAAACCCCTGCCGGAGAACGTCTACCTGATTGATCCCGGTTCCCCGCTCCAGCTGGTGGTGGGAGCGGGCATCGTGATCGGCGCCCTGGCCGCGGTCAAGGCGAACAAACGCTTCCTGGCCGTCCTGATGGTTTCGGTGACCGGCTACGGCATCGCCCTGATGTTTGCGCTGCAGGGCGCCCCGGACCTGGCACTGACCCAGATGCTGGTGGAGACCATCATCCTGGTGGCCTTCGTCCTGGCCATGCGCAGCCTGCCGCCCGAGCTGCGGGACCGCACCGGCGGAAAATACCGCGTGGTGCGTGTGATCATCGGCCTGGGCTTCGGCGTCACCATGGTTTTTGCCGGGATCCACGCCATGGGCGCACGGATCGCGACGCCGGTGTCCCTGGAGTTCCCGCGCCTCGCCTACGAGGGCGGCGGCGGCCTCAACATCGTCAACGTGACGCTGGTGGATATCCGCGCGTGGGATACCTTCGGCGAGATCAGCGTCCTGGCGCTGGCAGCCACCGGCGTGGCCAGCCTGATCTTCGTCCGCGGCCGCGGTGACCGGATCAGGAACTCAGCCACCGTTGCCGCGGGCACGGTGGGCCGGCTAAGGGGAGTGGACCCCGGGTCCCGGGACGCGGCTGCGCTCGCAGTCAGCAGGAAGTTCGCCGCCTCTGAGCGGGATGCCTGGATCGTGGCGGGCCGCACCCTGGCTCCGGAACGCCGCTCCATCATCTTCGAAGTGGTCACCCGACTGGTGTTCCACTCCATGATCATCTTTTCGCTCTACCTCCTCCTGGCCGGGCACAACCTGCCGGGCGGCGGATTCGCCGGCGGCCTTACTGCAGGCCTGGCCCTGACCATCCGCTACCTCGCCGGCGGCCGGTTCGAACTGCGCGAAGCCACCCCCGTCAGCGCCGGTGCCCTGCTGGGGATCGGGCTGGCCGTGGCCGCTGCCTCCGGTGTGGTGCCGCTGCTTCTGGGCGGCCAGGTGTTCCAGACGGCCATCATCGAACTCTGGTTGCCGGTGTTCGGGGACATCAAGTTCGTCACGTCCACCATCTTCGACATCGGTGTGTACATCGTGGTGGTGGGCCTGGTGCTGGACGTCCTGCGGAGCCTCGGAGCCGAGATCGACGAGCACTTTGAGCAGCGCTCCGCGGATCCTGCCGGCGCCCTGCCGGACGACGACCAGGACGAGGCGGGGGACGCAGCCGGCCCGGCCGTGCGCGCAAGCGGGCAGCAGTCCGAAGGCGTAGCCGCCGAAACCACCTTGAGGGGCCAAGCATGAGCGTGAACCTGACCCTCCTGATCGTGATGGGCGCCCTGTACGCCTGCGGGATCTACCTGATCCTGGAACGCAGCCTGACGCGTGTACTGCTGGGGCTGATGCTCCTGGCCAACGCCACCAACCTGCTGATCCTGGCCACGGGCGGCTATGCCGGCCTCGCACCCTTCTATTCCAAGGAAACGGCGGCGGAGGATTACAACGATCCCCTTCCGCAGGCGCTGATCCTGACGTCCATCGTGATCTCGTTTGCAGTGACGGCCTTTATGCTCGGCATCATTTACCGCACCTGGGTCCTGGCCCGCAGGGATGAGATCCAGGACGACCTGGAAGACCTCCGTGTGGCGGAAACGCCCAGCTTCGACGCCGAAGATGACGCCGAAATCCCTGCCGAGACCTCCGAGTTCCCCGTGACGGTTCCGGCGGGTGGCCGCGAGATCCCTGCCGAAGACGCAGTCCAGGAAGAGAAACCCGGCTCCACGAATGTGGACCCTCGCCCGGAAGGAGGCGGAAAGTGAACATTGCAAGCTTTGCCCCGCTCGCCGTCGTACTTCCCATCCTGGGCGCTGCCCTCACATTCCTGCTGATCCGGCACTCACGGGCCCAGCGCGCCGTCAGCATCGGCCTGCTGTCCCTCACGCTGCTGCTCGAATGCCTCCTGCTGGCATCGGTGTGGGACGGCGGAACGGCCGCGGTGACCATCGGCGGCTGGCTGCCGCCCTGGGGCATCGTGATGGTGGTGGACCAGTTCTCCTCGCTGATGCTGGTGGTCTCCTCGGCGGTGAGCCTCGCCGTGCTGGTGTACGCCACCGGGCAGGGCATGGCCGACGGCGACCAGGACGCGCCGGTCTCGATCTTCCACCCCACGTACCTGATCCTGGTGGCCGGGGTGTCCAACGCGTTCCTGTCCGGGGACCTCTTCAACCTCTACGTCGGCTTCGAGATCCTGCTGACGGCAAGCTATGTGCTGATGACGCTGGGCGGGACCGGACCGCGGATCCGGGCAGGCGTCACCTATGTGGTGGTGTCCGTGGTGTCATCCGTGTTGTTCCTGATCTCCATTGCGATGGTTTACGGGGCCACCGGAACCGTCAACATGGCTGACCTCGCCATCAAGCTCGGCGAGCTGGACCAGGGCACCAAAACGCTCCTCCACGTGATGCTGCTGGTGGCGTTCGGCATCAAGGCCGCTGTTTTCCCGCTGTCCTTCTGGCTGCCTGACTCCTACCCCACGGCTCCCGCGCCGGTCACCGCCGTGTTCGCCGGCCTGCTGACAAAGGTGGGGGTGTACGCGATGGTGCGGACCGAAACCCTGCTCTTCCCCGGGGACACGCTCAACACGCCCCTGATGGTGGCTGCGCTGCTGACCATGGTGGTGGGCATTCTGGGTGCGCTGGCCCAGAGCGACATCAAGCGACTGCTCTCGTTTACCCTGGTTAGTCACATCGGGTACATGGTGTTCGGCCTGGCCATGTCCTCCACGGCCGGGCTGGGGGCTGCGGTTTTCTACGTGGCCCACCACATCACCATCCAGACCAGCCTGTTCCTGGTGACCGGCCTGATCGAGCGCCGCGGCGGCAGCTCATCGGTGGACCGCCTGGGCGGACTCGCCAAACTGTCGCCCCTGCTGGCGCTGCTGTTCTTCATTCCCGCCATGAATCTGGCCGGCATCCCCCCGTTCTCCGGATTCCTCGGGAAGGTGGGACTGATGCAGGCGGGCATCGAGCTGGGCACGCCGCTGGCTTACGCCCTGGTGATCGGCGGGGTGGTCACCAGCTTGCTGACCCTGCTGGCCATCGCCAGGGTGTGGAACCGTGCCTTCTGGCGCAGGCCCGCTGACGCCGAGCATCCGGACCCCGTCCTGCTGGCAACGCCGGCGGCGAGGGTGGCCGGGCCGGGAGCCAAGCGGAACTCCGCGACGCTCCTGCCGCGCACCATGGTTGGCTCCACGCTGGGACTGGTGGTTCTCGGCGTCGCGCTGACGGTCTTCGCGGGTCCGCTGTTTAGGGTCTCTGACCAGGCCGCCTACGACATGCTCAACAGGTCTTCCTACATCCGGGCGGTCCTGGGCGAAGACACCGTAGTGCCGATGATCCTGACGGCCGGAGGAGGAAAATGAGCCGCCGCCGCATCTCACTGCGCCAGGAACTCCCGCTCCTGGTCTGGCTGGTGATCGTCTGGGGTGCCCTGTGGCAGGACTTCAGCCCCGGGAACCTGCTGTTCGGCACCCTGCTGGCTGTCGCCGTTGCCAGGCTCTTCTACCTCCCGCCCGTGGAGCTCAGCGGCCGCTTCAACATCCTTTACGCCGTTCCCTTCGCGCTGGTGTTCCTGGCGAAGGTGGTGGTGGCCAGCGCCCAGGTCCTGTACCTGGCCGTGATGCGCGGGCCGCAGGTGAAGAACGCCGTGGTGGCCGTAACACTGCGCAGCCACCAGGACCTGCTGGTCACCGCCACCGGGCACGTTATATCCCTGATTCCCGGCTCGCTGGTGGTGGAGGTGGACCGGTCAACGTCCACGTTGTACCTGCACGCCCTGAATATCAGCTCCGCCGAGGACGTGGATAACCTCCGCGCCGAAGTCCGTTCCATCGAAGCGGGACTGATCCGGATCATGGGCACCAGGGAAGAAGTCGATGCCGTCCGGACGGAGGCCGCCGCATGATGCAGACAGTCCTGGTTCTCACAGCCGTCATCTTTTCGCTCGCCGCTGCCGGCGCGATCATCAGGATCGCCCGCGGTCCGTCGCTGCTGGACCGGGTGCTTGCGGCGGACGTCCTGCTCGCCATCCTCGGCGGGGCCCTCTGCGTGGACATGGCCGTGAACCGGCACCTGAACAATTTGATGCTGGTGGTGGCCATCTCCATCATCGGGTTTATCGGGTCCGTCACGGTGGCCCGGTTCGTGGCCGACCGAAGGGAGCAGCCGGATGAGTCCTGACCCTACTGGCCTGGATTTTTGGATCGACCTGTTCTCGGCGGTGTTTATGGTGGTGGGGGCCGTGATGTCCCTCGGCGCCGCCATTGGCCTGCTCCGCTTCCCGGACCTGCTGAGCCGCATGCATGCCGCCACCAAGCCGCAGGTACTGGGGCTGTTCCTGCTGCTGGCCGCGATCGGGCTGCAGATGCGCACCTGGTGGGTGTGGCCGGTGCTGGTGGTCGCCTGGATCTTCCAGCTGCTGACCGTGCCGGTGTCCGCACATATGGTGGGGCGGGCCGGCTACCGCACCAAGCATCTGCACCGCGAACTGCTGACGGCCGACGAGCTGGAGGCCGTGGTGCAGAAAGCCGCCGCCAAAACCGCCCGTGAGGACAGTTCCGGCGACGGCCAGCTGCACTAGGAGATTTTGTTCAGGTATGCAGGCTTCCGGCGCGCTTAGCCCTGCATATCCGGCCAAAAACTCCTGGGGGTCAGACGATGTCCTGGCTCTTGGCGAACCGGGTGATGGCGCGCTGGGTGCCGCGGTTGGCCAGGACCTGGATGATGGTGCTGACCGAGGCTGAGATCAGCGCGAAGGTCAGCGCGGACTGCAGGCTGGTGGGGATGTCCTCGTCCTTGCCGGTGGGCGGCTTCCGGCCGGTGGTCTTTTCCCAGACGGTGTTGACCAGCTTGGTCCCGATGAAGCCGGCGCCAAGGCTCACGCCGGTACCGAGCAGCTTGATGAAGAAATTCATTGTCGAGTACTCCTTGCGGGCGGAAAACGGACTGTACCCAGCCTAACTGCCCATTCTCCGGCACCGGCACAGGAACAGCAGGGAGTGCGGCCGCGTCAGCCGGCAGGCGGTTCCGTCCTGAACTTGATCATCTTGTGGGTTCCGTCGCAGTAGGGCTTGATCGCGGACGCGCCGCACCGGCAGAGCGCCACGGTCTGGCGCTGCCGGGGGACCGGGTCCCCGGACGGAGTGACGATCTCGAAATCGCCCCGGACAATCAGCGGGCCGTCGGGGCACACCACGATCGAGCTTTCGGCGGGTTCCTGGTTCATGGTTGCTCCTTGGGTGCGTGGTCGGTTTTCAACTGCTGTTGGTGTTTCCCGAGCTTGCCTTGGTGCCGGCGCCGAAGCCCGGCCTCCGAGTGGGCGGCGGTCTTAAGCCGTGTCCCGGCGTACGGCACACCGCCGGTAAGCCGGAACCCCAGGGCAAGCCAGATGCATACGGCACGCTCCAGGATCCACAACGGGGCGTACAGGGTGGCCCGGAAGGGGAAGACCTCGGTCCCGGAGTGCCTCCGTCGACCCGTCTCCGCGATGAGGACCGGTGCCGCCGCCAGCGCCAGGAGCGCGGCCCCACGTCGCCCGGCGGGAAGCCGGGCAGCGCAGACGGTCACCGGGAGCAGGGCAAGTTCTACACAGAGGCGCCGCGGCTGGGCGAAGTCATCGTAAGCCTGGCGCGTGCGCTGCTTGAGGAAGTGCCGGAACTTCGGCGGCGTGCGTGCCACCAGCAGGTCAGGCACGATTTTTTCCCGGCCGCCCGCCGCTTGGACGGTGCGGATCAGTTCAAGGTTCTCGAAGAGCACCGGATCGTAGCCGCCGGTGGCCATCAGCGCGCTCCTTCGAACGGCCACGGTGCCGGGGTAGTCCGCAGACCACGCGCGGTTAATCAGGCTCCGCGCCGTATCCCAGCAGGCATGCCAGGGCAGCGGATCAAAGTAGTTCTGCGGCCGCACAATGTCCGCCGAGCTGAGGTGATGGACGACGGTGGCGAGCGACTCGCGCGTGTAGCGAACGTCGTCGTCGGCTATCACCAACAGTTCCGCCGAGGAGGCGCGGACGCCGGTCATAACGCCGGCCACCTTGCCGTTACCGGCCGTGCTGCTGCCGTTACGGGCGGAGCCGCTGGCGGGCTCGGGACAGATGTGGCGCACGTCGGGCGGAAAGGCGGCCCGGTGCCGCTCGAACAGCCCAGGGGCGGAGCCGTCCACCACGGTGACGGAAATCCACTCAAGAAGCCGCCCGAGGTAGGCGGCCAGGTCCTGCAGCTCCGGATCCCGTTCGGACTCTTCCGTCCAGCGCAGTGGCAGGATGTATTCCGCGGACGGCCCCACGGACGGGGTGCTCATGCTGCTGCCGGTACGGCCGCCCTCAGTGAGGTCATTCCGTTTTCCCAGCTGGCCAGGAGATGCGCGGAAAGCCTGCCATCGATGGCCATGGCCGCCGCCGCCCCGAACAGGACATCAGTCAGCAGCCCGGGTTCAGCTTCCACCAGGCCGCCTGCGAGGTCGCGCCCGGCGATCTGCTCATGGACGGCGTCGGCTTCCACGTGCTCGTCGAAGTAGTGGGTTACGTCCGCGTCGAAGCCGTGCCGCCGGAAGCCGTTCCCATACAGCCGGTTCGGCTGTGAGGAGGTCATCTCGTAAATGGCGAGGTGCCCGGTGATGGCCCCGCGGAGTCGGCGGTTCAACCCGAACAGGGACATCATGTTCACCGCGGCCAGGGAGACGGCAGGAACAGCGTCGACGTAGGCGCCGTACCGGTCCTCCATGCCCAAGCCCCGCATGGTGCGGGCAAACAGTGCGCTGTGCATCCGTTCGGGGCGTCCGCCGCCGTACTCGTCGGCCTGGATTTCCACAAGGGCTGCCTTGGGCCTGCCGGTGAGGCGGGGGATGGCCCAGGTGTGCGGGTCCGCTTCCTTGAGCTGGTAGATGGACTTGTGGATCAGGAACTCCTTGACCTGGTCCAGCGTCGCCTTCTTGGCCACGAAGCGGGAGACGCTGGGCCCGGTGTCGCTGGCGGCAAGGCCGAAGAGGATGTCCGCCACGGCGTCGCTGGTCAGCTCCCCAGCTGGCGGCAGGGTCACACTCTCAGCGGCGGAGGCGGAGGCGGAGGCGGCGGCAGCGCGGAGCGCGGCTTCAAACGGCCGTTCGATCAGGCGGCGGACCTGGATCAGTCCGGGTTCCCACTCCCACTCATCATTGATGCCTTCCAGCCCGGAGTAGTGCAGCTCATAGAGGCAGAAGAGGGCCAGCTGGACGTCGTCGTCGCCGATGATGTCAGCGGACGCCGTCAGGTGGCGCGCGGCCAGCAGGCGCAGTTCGTCGACGGCGGCGGAACCCTCGTCGCTGCCGGGCGTGCAGGCGAGTGCCCGAAAGAGGGTGCTGGTAATGGGACCTCGAGGTTCCGGGAACTTCATGATGCTCCTTTGGGCGGCGTTGCAGCGTCTTCGACAGCGGGTTTCGGTGGAGGGTCAGGTCTTGTTGTGCTGGTGGTCCGGGACACTCCCCGGGTCCCCGGTGGGACTGCCGGGGACAGTCTCTGTGGCAGGAACGGTCTTTGGTGACAGCAGGACGGCCAGGGCGATCATCGCCAGGCCCAACGCCAGGTGCAGCCAGTTGTCCGCATTGTTCTCGGGAAGGAAGTTCGCCGGCAGGTCGTCGCCCACCAACAGGCCGTAGAGCCACAGGAAGAGATAGGCGACGCCACCGTAGATGAGGAAGTTCCGCCCCTGCCGGTGCGTCCTGGCCATCACCAGGCCGGCTGCTCCGAACAGCGCGTGGACTGCGTTATGCAATATGGACACCTGGAAAACGCCGAAGAGCTCGGCTTCAGATCCAGGGCCGGCAACGCGGAGGGAATCGTAGTTGGCAGTGATGCCCGGAATGAATCCCAAAATCCCCAACAGCAGGAAGACTGCGCCTGTGCCGAGGGTGGCCTTCTGAAGGCCCGTCCTCGCATCGGTGGCGCGGGTGCTGACCGCCATAACCTGTCTCCTCAAAAGCCGGGAACAACATAGTAAGCATGATTACTAATAAAAGCTAAGCACGCTTCCTACCCGGACCTGCGAAGAGCTGGGGATCAGGGGCCGGCTCCCTTGCCCTGCCCGCACCTGGTTTCCCCGGCGGGATCAGTCGTGGCGCACTGCTCCCGGCTATGACGTGTCAGTCTGCACGCATCGAACCCAGGACCTCGCGCAGGGCCCGCACCACCATGTTGTGGTCCGCCGCCTGGGGGAGCCCGGAAACAGTCACGGTTGCCACGGCACCTACCCCTGCGACGTAGACCGGAAATGACCCGCCGTGGGCCGCGTAGCGGGCCTGGTCAAACCAGGCGTGGTCCTCGATCCGGCCGCCGCCCAGCCGTCCGCGCAGTCCCACCAGCAGGGACGGCACCTCGTACCGGGCGGCGGTGCGCTGTTTGGCCCGGATCCAGTGTTCGTTGTCCGGGGTGGCGCCAGGCAGGGCGACGTGGAAGAGCACCTGTTCGCCCTTGGTGATGTCGATGGCGATGGGGAGCTGGTCCTCCTTGCCCAGTTCCACCAGCAGCAGACCCAGGTTCAGTGCATCGTCCATGGAGAACCGGGGGAACTGGAGCTCGCGGATTTCACCCTCGATCCGTGCGATGAAGCCTTCCAGCGAGCCCTCCGGCTGGGTGGCATCGGAGTCGGGATCGAACTCGGTCATATCCGGTGAGTTGGCAGTCATGGCCCACAATCTACCCCTCCGCCGGTGTAAACTGGACCACGCCCAGCAGGGCTTATTATCAACCCACAGAATCATTCAACGACAGGGGAGCGCCGCCGTCGGGAGTCTCTGGTTATGCCAGGATCCGCAGGTGGGCGCTGAGAGTGCGGACAGCCGCAGACCCTCGAACCTGATCCGGTTAGTACCGGCGCAAGGGAGTCGAGTTCTCGAAGTCCGGCACCGGCATTGTGCCGATGCCGCGCTTTCCCCTCCTGTTCCTCAGGAGGATCGCATGGCAACAACAGCAGTAAAGAAGACCACCGGCAAGTCCTGGCGCGTCGTGGACATCGTGGTGGCGGCACTGATCGCCATCGCCGGCGGCGTCATCTTCTGGGCATGGTCCCAGGGGGCCGCCGCCGTTTCGGCCCCCATGAACGCCGTCTACCCGCCGCTGACCGGCCTGATCGCAGGCGGCTGGATGATTCCGGCGGTGCTGGGCATGCTCATCATCCGCAAGCCGGGCGCCGCCCTGTTTTGCGAGACCGTCGCCGCCACCGGTGAGCTGCTGATGGGATCTCAGTACGGCGCTTCCGTGCTCTTCTCCGGTTTTGTCCAGGGCCTGGGCGCAGAGATCATCTTCGCCATCTTCGTGTACCGCAAGTTCAACCTGCCCGTATCCCTGCTCGCCGGCGCCGGCGCTGGCCTGTTCTGCGGCCTGAACGATTCCTTCGCTCCCTGGGGCTGGAACATCGCCTACTCGGGCGGGGACAAGCTCGCCTACATCATCTTTACCGCCGTTTCGGGCGCCATCATCGCCGGCGCCCTGTCCTGGATCGCCACGCGCGGCCTGGCGAAGACCGGCGTCCTGAGCTCCTTCGCCTCCCGCAAGGCAGCAACGGAGCCCGTTTTCTCCTGATGACCGCCACTTCGCAACACGGCGCGTCATTGGCGGCGCGTCCGGCTGCCATCAGCGCCCGCGGGTGGGGCTGGCGGCATGCGGGACGCGCCAAGGCTGCCGTGCGTGCCCTCGACCTGGACATCCAGCCCGGCGAGCGGGTGCTCCTCCTGGGCCCGTCCGGAGCGGGCAAGTCCACCCTCCTCCATGCTTTGGCGGGGGTGCTTGGCGATGCCAACGATGACGACGGCGAGGCTGGCGATTCCGACGAGTCCGGTTCGCTGCTGGTTGACGGCGGCTACCCCCGGGAGCAGCGCGGCCGCGCCGGCCTGATGCAGCAGGATCCGGAGACCCAAGTGGTTCTGTCCCGGGTGGGTGACGACGTCGCCTTCGGTGCCGAGAACCTCGCCGTGCCACGCGATGACATCTGGACGCGCGTGCACGAGGCGCTGGCCGACGTCGGCCTCTCCCACCTGCCGCTGGACCACCCGACGTCGGCCCTGTCCGGCGGCCAGAAACAGCGGCTCGCGCTCGCGGGCATCCTTGCCATGCGGCCCGGGCTGATCCTCCTCGACGAGCCCACCGCCAACCTGGACCCAGCCGGGGTTTTGGAGGTCCGCGACGCCGTGGCGCGGTGCCTGGACAAGACCGGGGCCACCCTGGTGGTGGTGGAGCACCGGGTGGACGTATGGAAGGACCTGGTGGACCGGATTGTGGTGCTGCAGCCGGGATCGTCCACCGATTCCGCCGTGCTCCTGGACGGGCCGCCGGACCGGGTGCTCAGCGAGGCCCGGAGCATGCTGACCGCTGCCGGCGTATGGGTGCCCGGCTATGTTCCGGACACGAGACAGCGTTCGTCGAATCCGGCTGCCGGGACGGGCGGTCTCCTGCTTGCCGCCGAGGAACTGGCGGTTTCGCGTGAGCGGGCGCGCCGCAAGGGATTCCGGAAGGTGCCGGCCGAGCCGGTGCAGCAGGGTATCTCCGCGCAGGTCCGTGCCGGGCAGGCGTTGGCCGTCACGGGACCCAACGGCGCCGGAAAATCCACTTTTGCCTTGACGCTTGCCGGGCTTTTGGGGCCTGTGGCCGGCAAGGTTTCGGCCACCGTGGCCCTGAGCAGGGGTGCGGGAATCGACCCGTACCAATGGAAGGCGGAGCAGCTGATCGAGCGTGTGGGTACCGTTTTCCAGGAGCCCGAGCACCAGTTCGTTACCGGGAAAGTGCTGGACGAACTCCTGTTTGGCCCCCGGCATCTTGGCCACGGGACGGAGCGGGTGGATGAGCTGCTGGAGCGGTTGCGGCTGACGGACCTCGTGGATGCCAACCCGTATACGCTCTCCGGCGGCGAGAAACGGCGGCTCTCGGTGGCGACGGTCCTGGCGGCGCACCCCCAGGTCCTGGTCCTGGACGAACCCACCTTTGGCCAGGACGCCAACACGTGGGCCGAGCTGGCCTCGTTCCTGTCCGAGCTCCTGGATGCCGGCACGGCAGTGGTCTCTGTGACCCACGACGCCGAGTTCACAGCTGCCCTGGGCGGGACGGAACTGCGGATGGCCGCAGCGCCGGCCGTGGCGCCATGAGACAGGAACTGAATCTCCAGGGAAACCGTGCCCTGCTGACCCGGGCCAACCCGCTGAGCAAGCTCGCCGCGGTGTTCCTGGTGACCGCGGTGCTGGCACTGTCCATCGACTGGGTTTCCGCCTCGGTGGCGCTCATCCTTGAACTCCTGCTGTTCCCGCTGGCGGGCCTCACGCTGACGCTGTTATGGCAGCGCGGCTGGCCGCTGATCCTCGCCGCGACCGTGGGCGGCTGGAGCACCTCCATCCTGGCGCCGGACAGCGGAAAGACGCTGATCGACGTCGGCCTCTGGACCATGAGCGAAGGCTCACTGGAGCTGGGGGCAGGGTTCATGCTGCGTGGGCTGGCGATTGCGCTGCCGGCGGTGCTGCTGATGAGCTGCACCGATCCTACTGACCTGGCCGACGCGCTGGCGCAGAAGGCCCGGCTGCCGCACCGGTTTGTTCTGGGGACCTTGGCGGCGATGCGCCTGGTGGGACTGCTGGCTGAGGAGTGGCAGACCATCGGCATGGCCCGCCGCGCCCGCGGTGTTGGCTCGCGGGGGTCAGCGCTGCAGCGGGTGAAGGCGACGCTGGGACAGAGCTTCGGACTCCTGGTCCAGGCGATCCGGCGGGCGTCCCGGCTGGCGGTCACCATGGAAGCGCGCGGTTTCGGCGACGGAACCCGGACCTGGGCCCGCGAGTCGACGTACAGCAGCCTTGATGTGTGGGTGCTGGGCGGCGGAGTGGTGATGGCCGGTGCTGCGTTTGCGGCCGCCCTGTGGGCCGGAACCTGGAACATGGTGTGGCTGGGGAGTTGACCGCGGCTGGCCTGGCTTGGTCCTGGTGGCTGCCTGGGTCTTGTTGCCCGTGGCTCGGAGCATGGGCCTTTCCGCCCGCGGGCGAAGCCTAGGAGTTCAGTTCGCAGGAGTAGTTGTAGTCGAACCCCCGCGACACGAACTGGGTGAGCGCCACTTCACCCCCGGCGGTCAGCGGCGGGTTGGCGCAGTTTCCCTTGGCGCCGGTCACGGTGCGCGCCCCCGCCAGCCAGCTGGGCAGTGAGTACAGATTGCTCGAGCTGCTCACGGTTCCCACGATCTGGCTCCATTGGGATCCGGTCGAATAAATCCCAACATCCTTGGCGTTGATGCTGCGGAAGAACGCCGTCATGCCCTCCAGGACTGCGCGGTTGGCATCCTTGTCCGTCGAGGACCAGCTGTTCCCGGTTTCAACATCCAGCCACCAGATGTAGTCCGCGGGGTTGCTGATCCCGCGGATGTAGGCGTCGTCCCAGGCTTTGGCGTAGCCGTACATGTAGGCGCAGGCCTTGCCGTAGTCCTTGGCCTTGCACGGCCCGTACGGGTTTTGGACACGCGTGCCGATGGGATACTCGTCACTGTCGGGCCACCACGAGCCGGCGCTGCCCGGGTTGGCGGTGTTCACGTACAGCGAGACCTTCGGCTGCGGGGTGCCGCCGGAGGACGTCGCCGCCCACTTAAGCTGTTCACTGAGGCATGGGTTGGTGGTGTTGGCCAAGCCGTTGTTCACGCCCACGATCCCGAACGCCTGGCCCTTGGGAAGGTCCTTGCCGCACTGGGGCCACGAAACGTCATTGCCCAGAAGCGATTGCGTCCCCTCGCCCGCTGAAGGTGCTGCGGATGCTGGCCACGCAGGAATCAGGAGCAAGGCGGCCATGAGTAGGGCAGCCCATGCAGCAAACGGTCGCGTGGCATGCTTTGTCCGCACCGGGCCACCTCCGTAGACGCTGACGAACGAGGTCCTTCCAGTCTCCCCCGCCCCGGCGCGCAGGGTCAAGGATATGGGAGCGCGCTCTTTCTATCGCATGTAGCGGGTAAACGCTGTTCCTGAAGCGCGCCGCTCCGGATTACTCGCCGGGGCTTAGCTCATTTATGATATATTCTCGGCATGACTCAGGAGACCACGGAACACGTTGCCGCCATGCTTCGGGATGCCCGCAGCGAGAAGGGCTGGACCCAGGGCCAGCTGGCCTCGGAGCTCGGCACCAGCCAGAGCGCCATTGCCCGGATGGAGCAGGGAAAGCAAAACCTGAGCCTGAAGATGATCCAGCGCCTCGAAACCATTTTTGGCCGGAGCATCGTCAATGTGGGCAGGCCACAGATGACGCACCTCCGCGTGGAGGGCGGACGCACCCTGTCCGGCGCCGTGGATGTCAACAGCAGCAAGAATGCCGGCGTCGCGCTCCTATGCGCCAGCCTCATCAACCGGGGCACCACCGTTCTTCGCCGTCTTGCCCGCATCGAGGAAGTCAACCGCATCGTCGAGGTACTCATCAGCATCGGCGTCGAATGCACCTGGCTGAACGACAGCGACCTCCAGCTCCGTCGCCCGGAGGTCCTGGACCTCGAGGCCATGGACGTGGAGGCCGCCCGCCGCACCCGCAGTGTCATCATGCTGCTGGGGCCGCTGCTGGATGAGTCAGCGGCATACCGCCTTCCTTACGCGGGCGGCTGCGACCTGGGCACCCGGACCGTGGAACCGCACATGCAGGCGCTGCGCCAGTTCGGCCTCAGCGTGGAAGCAACCCAGGGGTTCTACACGGTGCAGGCGCCTTCTGCCGATACCCGCGACCGCTCCTTCGTACTGACCGAGCGAGGCGATACGGTCACCGAGAACGCCATCATGGCTGCGGCGCACCGCGAGGGAACCACTGTGATCCGCAACGCCAGCCCCAACTACATGGTGCAGGACCTCTGCTTCTACCTGCAGATGCTGGGCGTGCGCATCGACGGCGTGGGCACCACCACGCTGAGGATCACGGGCCGCACCGTGATCAATGCCGAGATCGAATATTTCCCGTCCGAGGATCCCATCGAAGCCATGAGCCTGATCACCGCAGGCATTGTGACCAACTCCGAGGTGACCATCCGCCGCGTGCCCATCGAGTTTATGGAGATCGAACTGGCCACGCTGGAGCAAATGGGCCAGCAGCTGGAGATCTCGGGCGAGTACATGGCGCGCAACGGCCGGACCCGGCTTGTGGACGTCACCACCAAGCCGTCCGAGCTGCACGCCCCCGAGGACAAAATCCACCCGATGCCGTTCCCGGGCCTGAACATCGACAACCTGCCGTTCTTCGCCGTGATTGCCGCGAATGCCGGGGGCCAGACCATGATCCACGACTGGGTCTACGAAAACCGGGCCATCTACCTGACAGAGCTGAACCGGCTGGGCGCGCAGGTGCAGCTGCTGGACCCGCACCGGATCTACGTCAACGGGCCCACCAAATGGCGCGCGGCAGAGATCGGCTGCCCGCCGGCCCTCCGCCCTGCGGCCTGCCTGCTGCTGGCCATGCTGGCGGCGCGGGGAGTGTCCGAGCTGCGGAACATCTACGTCATCGAGCGCGGTTACGAGGACCTGGCCGAGCGGCTTAACACCATCGGGGCCAAGGTGGAGTACTTCCAGGACTGAGCATTCACTCTTCGTCATGATGCGTTGAAGGCCCGCAAAAGGCCGTGCCCTGCCGCAGAATGTGAGTATGCGTACGTTCGGCGTCGAGGAAGAACTCCTGATCGTTGATCCGGAGAGCGGTGAGCCGCTTGCCCTGGCCGATGCGCTCCTGTCCGGGCGCCGCATGGCGGCCGATGATGCTCCGGACGACCCCCGCGTTCTGGAACAAGAAGACAAAACTGTTTTCGACGACGACGAGATGGGCTTGAGTGCCGAACTCAAGCTGGAGCAGATTGAGACGCAGACCCGGCCGTGCCTGGAGTACGGAGAGTTGCTGGAGCAGATCCGTGCCGGGCGGGCGCTTGCGGACAGGGCTGCCAAGAAGAACAACGCGCGGGTGGCGGCGCTGGCCACCTCACCGCTTGGTTTGTCCAGCCACACCACTCCTGATCCCCGGTACGCCAAAATGCTGGAGCGGTTTGGCCTCACTGCCCAGGAGCAGCTGACCTGCGGCTTCCATGTCCACACTTACATTGAGTCCCACGACGAGGGCGTGGCGGTGCTGGACCGGATCCGCGACAAGCTCGCGGTACTGACGGCACTCAGCGCCAATTCCCCGTTCTGGAACGGCATGCCGACCGGCTTCGAGAGCTACCGCACGCAGGCATGGAACCGCTGGCCGACGGCCGGGCCTGCGGGAATCTACGGCAACTACTCTGCCTATCGGCGGGTGGTCACCCGGCTCCTGGACAGCGGCGTGATGCTGGATGAAGGGATGCTGTACTTCGACGCCCGCCTCTCGCGGAACCACCCCACTGTTGAGGTCAGGGTGGCGGACGTGTGCCTCCGCGCAGAGGATGCCGCGCTCATCGCCGTCCTGGTGCGGGCGCTCGTAGAGACTGCGAGCCGGGAGTGGCGCGACGGCGTGGATCCGGCTCCGGTGCCCACCGTACTTTTGCGGATGGCTTCCTGGCAGGCAAGCAGCGCGGGACTCGGCGGCGAACTGCTCGACTTTGGGACGTTCCGGCCCGCGCGTGCCGCAGATGTGGTGCGTTCGCTGGTGGACTACCTCGCCCCGGTCCTGCAGGAGAACGGCGAACTTGCCTTGGCCCGGCAGGGTATTGAGGACGTTATTGCCCGCGGAACAGGGGCAGCCGAACAGCGGCGTGTGCGGGACAAGGCTTTGGCGGCCACAGAGCCTGCCGACCTTCTTGGGTTCGGCGCCGTGGTCAGGCATGCCGTGGACATCACCATGCGGGGCGCGCTGGATCTTTCCAAGGTCGAGGAGGCCCCGGAACTGCTGCGGGTGAGGCAGTCCTAACGGCTGCCGGCGGTTGGTCGCCGGGGAGCCAGGGCGGCAGATCCGTTGCACGGGGCAAGTGCAGAGGTGATTCCGCGTTCAAGGATTCAAGGAACCGGGTGGTTCGTCCGGGGTTGGGACTCGGGGTGTTTCGGTTGCTTAGGCAGGAGTGATTCTCCCGCGGGTAGCGGTCCGGTTGTTCCTCTTGTGGGGAGGAGTCCGGGTGGCCAGTGTGGTGGTTCCCGGTCGTGGTGTTCGGCTGTGTGGTGGCGGCCGGTGGTGCGGTTCCAGATGGCGTTGGCGGTGTCTCCGGGGAGGTAGAGGGAGAGCCAGGCCATGCCGTCGCGGTCGGGGCTGTATTCCATCCGACGGTCGGCGGCGACCGCCATCCGTTCGAGGCGGATCTCGTACCGGCGCTGCAGCACATCCACAACATCACCAGTACCCGTACCGGCACCGGCTTCGAGGGCGGCGTCTTCGAGGAACAGCGCGTTCAGGCGCGCGGTAGAGACCTGGATGCCTTCCATCACTGTTGCCGGTCCCGCGTCGTTGCCCATGCCCACATCTTCCAGCGAGGCACCGACATTGCGAGGGGCGCGTTACGGATGCGGGGAGCTGGCAGGCAGGATCGCCTCGTGACCAATCCGCTCGCCCGGAAGGATTTTCCCCATAAAAGACTTCCTGCAAGGGGGTCTGACATTGGAGGGTACTGAGCCGCCCCGCCTACAAGCGGCTTAGCCCGTCGATGCCAGCACACAAGTGGCGTGGCCGGGCACTCACCTGTGGCGCCCGCAAAGGCGCCGTGCCATACTCGGCGCGTGACGGCGTCGTATTCCTTCAAGGCCGAATTATGGCTGTACCCGGGCGAAGCGGGCTGGCATTTCCTGACCCTGCCGCCAGAGGTCGCGGACGATGTCCGGGCTCAAACTGCCGGTGCCGGCAAGGCGTTCGGCTCGATCAAAGTCACGGCAAAAGTCGGCGGCCACTCCTGGCAGACTTCGCTCTTTCGGGACACCAGGAGCGGCTCGTACCTTCTCCCCGTCAAGAAGGACATCAGGGACAAAGCCGGGATCGGTGAAGGCGACGAAGTCACCGCCCACCTCTCCGTCCTGGACCGGCCCAAAAGCTAGATCTGCTTCAGCGCCTGTTCCAGGTCGCCGATCAGGTCGTTCACGTCCTCCAGGCCGACAGAAAGCCGTACAACGCCGTCGCTCAAGCCAATCGCGGCCCGGCCCTCCGGCCCCATCGCACGGTGCGTGGTGGTGGCCGGGTGGGTAATGAGCGATTTCGAGTCACCGAGGTTGTTGGAGATGTCGATGATCTTCAGGGCGTCCAGCAGTGCGAAGGCGGCTTCCTTGCCCGAGCGGCCGCCGGAGGGGGCCAGTTCCAGGGTCAGCACCGTGCCGCCGGCGCTCATCTGCTTCGCCGCCAGCTCATACTGCGGGTGTGACTTCAAGAGCGGGTACTTCACCCAGCTCACGGCCGGCTGCTGCTCCAGCCACTCAGCAATCCGCAGGGCGGACGCGGAGGAGTGGTTGACGCGCAGGGCCATGGTCTCCAGGCCCTTGGTGAGGACCCAGGCGTTGAAGGCGGACAGCGACGGGCCTGTGTGCCGCATGAGCTGCTTGACGGGCCCGTCGATGAATTCCTTGGTCCCCAGGATGGCGCCTCCCAGCACGCGGCCCTGGCCGTCGATGTGCTTGGTGCCGGAGTAGACAATGACGTCGGCACCCAGCTTGCCGCAGCGCTGCAGCAGGGGAGTGGCAAAGACGTTGTCCACCACCACGGTGGCGCCGGCTGCGTGCGCGAGTTCGCTCACCGCCGCAACGTCCACGATCTCCTGCATCGGGTTGGATGGCGACTCGAAGAACACGGCGGTGGTGGGCTCGGACAAAGCAGACCGCCACTGGTCCAGGTCCGGGCCGTCCACAAAAACGGTCTCCACGCCCCAGCGCGGCAGGATCTCGTTGAGGATCACGAAGCAGGAGCCAAAGAGCGAGCGGGCGGCAACAACGCGGTCGCCGGCAGCCAGCAAGGCACCCAGGGCGGTGAACACCGCGGACATACCGGACGCCGTCGCAAAGCACGCCTCGGCGCCTTCCAGGAGGCGGAGCCGCTCCTGGAAGGTGGCCACGGAGGGGTTGCCGTAGCGTGAGTAGACGAAGCGTTCGTCCTCGCCGGTGAAGGCCCGCTCGGCCGCAGCGGCGGATTCGTACACGAAGCCGGAGTTCAGGAACACGGCCTCGCTGGTTTCCTGGAAGTTGGTGCGGTCCAGTCCGCCGCGGACGGCCTGGGTCTCAGGGCTCCAGCCGGCGGCGTCTGCGTTAAAGGTCACTTAGTTCTTTCCCAGGTTGGTTGGCAGGCCGCGGTTTTTCCAGCCGTTGACGGTGCGTTCGCCGTAGCGGTCCGGCTCACCTTCGAAGCCTTCCAGCACGTTGTAGGAGGTGAAGCCGGCCTGCGTGGCGGCGATGGCGGCAGCGATGGAACGCTGGCCTGAGCGGCACAGGAAGAGCAGCTCAGTGGAGGGATCCTCGGGTGCCTGCTGGCTCAGGTCCTTGATGAAGTCGGGGTTGGGGATGCCGCCGGGGAAGGTCCACTGGATGAACAGCGGATCATTGTCCGTGGCTTTGGTGTCCGGAATCCCGATGTGCGCCCACTCGCCCTCGGTGCGGACGTCCACCAGGATGGCGTCGCCCTGCTCCAGCTTGTCCCAGGCTTCCTGGGGCGTGAGGTCTCCTGCGTAGCTCATGCGTGGCCCTCTCCTGCGAATTCGAGCTCGTCGCCGGCCAGTCCCAGCTCGTCCACGGCGGTGGCTACCGCGGCGTCGGCGGAAGCAACCGCTGCGGGCAGGATGACGGCCTGCGCCACGATGGCAGTGAGGCCGTTGAACGTGACGGCGGGGCTTCCGTGCAGCACATAGCCCTCGCCCAGCGCGGCCGAAATCCGCTCGCAGAAGGATCGGTCATCAGGCCCCGTGATAAGGCGGTAGGCCAGTTTTTCTTCGGGGGCAGGTGCGTCAGACATGACGGATCTCCTTCTCTCACGCTTGCAGCTCGAATCGGTCGATATGCCGAGTATTCACCTGAGGCACCCCGCCGCGAAAGGAGGGTTGCCGACCGGCCAGTCAGGGCTTGGCGCCGGTACTCATTACTCCCCAAAAACGTAACACTTGCCGCACGGGGCCGCATCGCCGTCGTCGTCATGTTCCGTAACTGAAGCGCGCGGAAGCTGCCTCAAGCGGCTTTGGGTGTGTTGCCGTGTGGTTCCCGGAACGTATGACGGCGGGAGCCGCCTTAGGGCGGTGACGGACGGTGACGCCCGCGGCAGCATCGGGCCGGATAGAGTTCTTACGGGGGCGCCGCCCCGGCAGTCGGAGCAAACTTTCTGGGGGTCCTCATCAGCACGCCAGCCGCCGCCACTCTACAGCCCCACCGCAGACACCCCCGTTTCCATCAGGGCCCGCAACATGCGTCCCTTCGCCGCACTGGTACTGCCCTGCTGGCCGTGATGCTGGTCGCGGTCCTCGCAGTGCTGCTGCCTGCCGGCTCCGCAAGGGCCGCAGAATCTTTCCCGGATGAGAGCAAACCGCTGCTGGGCGCAGTCCTTGAATGGGGCGAGGATACGGCCGCCGGGTTTGCGGACAGGCTGGGCGCCTCTCCCGCGCTGTTCGGGCACGATATCGCCCTTCCCTTCCGCGGCTCGGAGGAGGAGAACATCCGGGGCTTCCTGGAGCAATCGGGGCTGCAGGGCGCCCACGCCATGCTCACGGTGAAGCCCGGCATTCCGCTGGACCAAGTCACGGCAGGAATTGCCGCATCGTTCGCCGGCGAGGTCCGCAGACTTACGGCGAACTTCAAGGGCCAGGTGCTGATCAGGTTTGCCCCGGACATGAATTCAAGCTGGGTGGAATGGGGCCAGCAACCGGCCGCCTACCGCTCCGCCTTCCAGGCTGTGGCCGCGGCCTTCGAGGACGCTGACGCGAGCCGGACCTCGATGGTCTGGGAGCCGTACCTGGGAACGGGATACCCGTTCGACCGCCACCGGAACGCCCCCGCGCCGGGAAGCGAAGGCTTCGCCCTGCTCGATACCAATAGCGACGGTGTGTGGAACGGCTCGGATGCGGCCTATGCCCCCTACTACCCCGGGGACGACGCCGTCGACTGGGTGGGCCTGACGGCCTACCACGACGACACGGCCGGCGGGGCTCCCGTCAACACGGTGTCGCAGCCGAACGAGCTCGAGGAGATGCTCACGGCTTCGGGCGGCGAAAACTTCTACTCGACGTACGCGGCAGGGAAAAACAAGCCGTTCCTGCTCCAGACCTCCGCGTTCTACAGCCCGGCCTCCGGCGGCTCATCCGACGTGGACATCAAAGTGGGTTGGTGGGACCAGGTCCTCGGTGCCGCCACGTCCACGGAATTCGCCAGGACTGCGGCAGTGGTCTGGGACGAACGGACCAGCACCAGGGACACTGGGGTGGCAAGCATTGATTGGCTGCTCACCGGGAATCCCACGGTTGCATCGGCCGCCCGGGACCGGCTCGACGCTTCCGCCGTTGTGACGGGCCCTGTCACCCAGATGGCCGCCGGCAGCGGATATGTGCGCGCCAACACCCTCGCCGGGGCAACCGCCTGGACTGTGGGCGCTGCGCTGATCATCCTCCTGGTGGCACTGTGGCAAATTCCCCGGCGGGTCAACGCGGCCACGGCCTGGGGCTACACGGATCCCTCAAAGAGGGACTCCCGGGTGGACCTGCTGCGCGGCATGGCCATTGTCTTTGTGGTGGTGAACCACCTGGGCATGACGTCGCTGTTCCAACTGCTGACCCAGGAAGCGGTGGGCTTCGTTTCCGGAGCCGAGCTTTTTGTCCTCTTCTCCGGCCTGGTAGTGGGCATGGTCTACGGACCGAGGGTCAGGGGGGACTTCGGGACCGTGGTGGACCTGACCTCACGGCGGGCGGGGAAGCTTTACGTGACCGCGCTGGTGGTGCTCATCGGCGTCTTCCTGATTTCCCTGCTGCCCATATTCCAGGCCGATACCCTCACCACCTTCGTTGACCAGGGAACCGGGGGCGCGGGCCACAACGGTGCCGGCCGCACCTATGATCTGTACGCCGGGATGGAATCGTTGTTCCAGTTCCCCGTGCCGCCGCAGGTCCTGCCCGCCGTCCTGCTGCTGCAGTTCGGTCCCTGGCAGTTCAACGTCATGGGCCTCTACGTGGTGCTGCTGCTCGTCAGCCCGCTGATCCTTGCCGCGCTCAGCCGCGGCAAGGCCATGTGGGTGCTTGGCGCCACCCTGGCCGTGTACGCGCTGGGCGCCGTCACCCGGTTCCGGATCCTGCCCTCACAGTTCGAGGACTCGTTCCCGCTGCTGGTGTGGCAGGTCCTGTTCGTGATTGGACTGGTGGCGGGGTTCCACCGGCACCGCATCGTTTCATGGCTCACCGGCCACACCTGGGTAGTGGCGGCCTGCACGGCGGCTGCCTTTGCCTTTGCGTTCCTGTCCTGGGGCAACCCGTACCTGGCCAACGGCTTCGACGTCCGGCTCGCGATCATTCCGGACACGGTGTACCGCAGTATGTACGACCTCTTCTTCGCCCGCACCTACCTGGCGCCCGGCCGGCTCCTTAACGTCCTGGTGCTGGTGGTGGCCGCGTACGCGTTCCTGACGGCCTATTGGAAGCCGGTGGCACGCGCCCTGGGCTGGTTCCTGATTCCGTTGGGACAGGCAACCTTGTACGTCTTCATCATCCACGTGGCACTGATTGCGGTGATCGCCAATATCCCGGCGCTGCGCCAGGGCGATATTTGGCTCAACACCGCAGCCTATGCGCTGGTCCTTGGGCTGCTGTGGGTGATGGTCCGGACCCGGTTCCTCTTCCGCATCATCCCCACCTGACCACTTCTGGCCCCCGGCGTATGGCTGCCGGCTCGTGGAGGTGGACGCCGCCTACCCTGCTCCCGGAGGCAAGTAGGAACCGGCGTGGGCCTGGCCGGGACGCCCGGCCAGGCCCACGCCGGATTCCGCTGTGCAGGGGTGGCTATACGAGCCCTGGATAGCTTGTCAGGATGTAGTCGGCGGCGGCCGGGCCCTTCATGCGCAGGCCGTTGTGGCCCGCGGGGATGCGGTGCTTCATGGCTGCCCAGAATACGGACTCTTTGCCGGGTTTCAGCTGGTTGATGAAACACCAGCTTGTGTACAGCCCATACAGGCGGTCGTCGTCGAGACCCTGGTCTGAGGCCTTGTCGAAAAGGGTGGCTTCCTGGAGGAAAAGGTCGAACTGCGAATGCGCCATGACGGCTCTCCTTCGCTAAGTGCGTAAACGCCGCCGTGGGCTACAGCAGCAAGACTTCATTGCATGCACAGGGCAATGGAGGGTGATCGAGACCTTGGGAATCGATGGGGTGGAGAGAGGGGCTAATTCCCTGTCTACGATGTAGACTTTACCCGTAGACTACCCATCAAGCAAGCGTCTGGAGTAATCCCCCTCCAGCCTCCGCCCCCCGGTCAAGGACGTCAAAACCATGCCACCAGCCAAGCCCGCCATTCCCGGCGGGACAGCCCGGAAGGCGCGGCTTAGCCGTGACCTGGTAATAGCCCAAGCGCTCGAACTGGTGGATGCCGAAGGCCTGGACGCGCTGACCATGCGCCGTTTGGGCCAGGAATTGGGCCGGGACCCGATGAGTCTCTACCGGTATGCGGAGAACCGGGCTGCCCTGCTCGACGGGGTATCCGAGCTGGTCCTCAACCAGCTCGCCATCCATCCCGAAGACCCGGACTGGAAAGCCCAGCTGCGGCACATCGCCCACAACCTGCGGGAAATCGCGCTGCGGCACCCCAACGTGGTGCCGCTGCTGGTAACCAGGCCCCTCTCCACGCCGCTCGGGCTGCGCCCGCTGGGCACGTTGCGGCCCCTTGAGCAGATCCTTTCCCTGCTGATCCGGGCGGGGTTCGTGGCGGCGGACGCACTGCACGTTTACCGCGCCTACTACGGCTTCCTCTACGGCCACATCCTCAATGAGCTGCAGGAGTTCGTGGTGGACCCGGAGGAAAACGAGGCGCTGCTGCGGCTTGGCCTGCACCGGCTGCCGCCCAAGGAGTTTCCCCGGTTGAGGGCGCTGGCCCCGGACCTTGCCGAATACGACGGCTGGGCCGAACTCGACCAGGGGTTGACCATCCTGCTCTCAGGCCTCGAGGCGCAGCTTTCCGGCCAGCAGGCCACACCGTCCGCCTAGCTCGAAGTCACGCGATTGGACAGCAGACGGCTTGCTCGAACGAGGCGCCGCCGGTCCGTGGTCCTGCTGTTCCAGCCTCACCGTGCTTCCAGCCCATGAAACGAGGCCTGCCACCCGTTTTGGGCTAGTGCCGGCTGCGGCTGTCCGGGTCTGTCCCTGCTGTTGCAAGCGCGATTACTGAATGCCCGCGAACAGCTCGTTCAGTTCCGCGGTCAGCTCCTTCTGCACAGACGGTGTGCCGATTTCCTTGCCGTCGATCCGGTTCACCGGAGCCAGCATCCGCACGCTCGAAATCAGCCAGACAGCGTCGGCGTCCAGCAGGTCCTGCGGTTCCAACGGGCCGTAGCCCAGCTCCCAGCCGGCCGCCTTGGCGGCCGCGAACAGGGCACCCTGTGAGGTGCCCGGGAGGATGCCGCTGTCCAGCTGCGGTGTGATGAGGCGCTTAACTGTAGTGCCGTCGTCGGACGTTCCCACGTGTGCCATCAGCACGGTTGAGGTGGGGCCTTCAAGGACCCGGCCGTCGGTGGACGTGAAGATGACGTCGTCGGCGCCCTGCTTGTGGGCATAGCGGAGGGCGGCCATGTTGACGGCGTAGGAGAGGGTCTTCGCGCCGAGCAGCAACCAGGGGGCGCGCTCGGCGGCGTCGCTGTCGTAGCCGCGGTCCAGGAGGATGACGTCGATGCCGGTCTCGCGCTGGCGGCGTCCGGCAGCACCGACGGGGGACACCTGGACCCAGGACGTCGGGGCGGAGGCACCCTCCGGGCCGCGGGTCACCACCAGCTTGACCACCAGTTCGTCCTCGGCAGCAGACGCGGCCGGGTGCCCGGCACGGTGTGCGGACACGGCCGTGGTGACGGCGCGCCGCCACTCCGCCTCGCTGGGGATGGCCAGGTCCAGGGCCACTGCGGACCCGGCCAGCCGGTCCAGGTGCGCCTGGATCTTCCGGACGGTTCCCCCTGCGGCGAGCATGGTCTCGAAGATCCCATCGCCCCGGGTGGCGCCCTGGTCCGTCACCAGCAGCTGGGGCCGGGACGCATCGGCAAGCCGGCCGTCGGGGAAGGCGGGATCAAGGAAGACGAGAACCACGTTGGCTGGAGAGGTCATGGGTCCAGCTTAGTGCGGCGCCCCACGGATAAGCTGGGCGGAGTGCCCTGGCCGGAATCCGTCCGCCGGGAGCCCGTCTTCGGGGGTTTATTCACGTGTTGTGGCCATTTTCGCTTGCCGGCACCGCGCCAATGTGGGTGGTGGTGCTGCTCGGCGTCGCCGACCTGGTGATCAGGGTGCTTGCCCTGGGCATCATCCCCGGCAACCGCCGCCCCACTACGGCGATGGCATGGCTGCTGGGTATTTTCTTTGTCCCGTTCGTGGGCATCGCCCTGTTCCTGCTGTTCGGCAACTTCAAGCTCTCCAGCCGGCGCCGGGAGCAGCAGCAGCTGGTCAACGAGAGGGTGCGCGCCGGGATCACCTCACTGGCCGACGTCGAAAGTGACTACCCGGGCCCCGAATGGGTGCGGTCCGCGGCGGAGCTCAACCGCCGGCTCGGGTCGCTGCCCATGGTGGACGGCAACTCCGTGGACCTCATCCCCGGGTATCCGGACTCGATCCTTGAAATGACCAAGGCCGTGCGGAACGCGAAAAAGTTCGTTAATGCCGAGTTCTACATCATGAGCACGGACCACATCACCGATGACCTGATGACCGCGCTGGAGGAAGCCGCCGAGCGGGGCGTGGAAGTGCGTGTCCTCTTCGACCACATCGGCACCCTCCGCGTGAAGGGCTACCGGAACCTGCTCAAGCGGCTGCGGGCCGGCAAGATCCAGTGGAAGCGTATGCTGCCGCTCCTGCCCATTCACGGGCAGTGGCGCCGGCCGGACCTGCGAAACCACCGCAAGATCATGGTGATCGACGGCGAAATCGCCTTCACCGGCTCGCAGAACCTGATCGAGCCTTCCTACAACAACCCCCGCCACCGCAAGGCCGGCCGCGAATGGGTGGAGCTGATGGCCTGCCTGCGCGGGCCCATCGTCACCACCCTGAACGTTGTTTTCGCCACCGACTGGCTCAGCGAAACCGACGAGTCCCTGGACCACCAACTGGTCCTGCCCTCCAATCCGCACCCCGGTAACGTCACGGCGCAGGTGGTGCCCAGCGGGCCGGGATTCATCACCGAGAACAACCTGCGGCTCTTCAACACCCTGATCTACTCGGCGCAGCACCGGATTTCCATCTGCAGCCCGTACTTCGTGCCGGATGATTCCCTCCTCTACGCCATCACCACGGCCGCGCAGCGGGGCGTGGACGTGGAACTGTTCGTCTCGGAGAAGGGCGACCAGTTCCTGGTCCATCACGCGCAAAGCTCCTACTACGAGGCGTTGCTGGAGGCCGGCGTCCGGATCTACCTCTACAAGGCCCCCTTTGTGCTGCACGCGAAGCACTTCACCATCGACGACGAAGTGGCGGTCCTGGGCTCCAGCAACATGGACATGCGCTCGTTCTCGCTCAACCTGGAGGTATCCGTGATGCTGCTGGGCGCGGACATCGTCACCAAGATGCGGGCCGTGGAGGACACCTACCGGGACATCTCGCATGAGCTCAAGCTGGCCGACTGGCTCAAGCGGCCCCTCGCCACCCGGTACGTGGACAACGTGGCGCGGCTGACGGCGACCGTCCAGTAAGGAGTTTTTGTCCACATGTGCCGACTTCGGAGGCCTCCAAGCCTGCATATCTGGACGAAAACTCTAAGGGTTTCAGGCGTCGGGGAAGTGGGCGCCCAATGTTGAGAGGACGCCGAAGGCCTTGGTGCGGATCTCTTCGTATTCCTCGTCCTGGACTGAATCGGCCGTGATCGCACCGCCGACGCCGAGGGTCAGTTCCGCTGTTCCGTCCCCGCCGGCGTTGATCACCAGGGTGCGGATGGCCACGGCGAGGTCCGTGGCGCCGTTCAGCGAGAAATAGCCGATGGCTCCGGAGTACAGCCCCCGAGCGTCGCCTTCCAGCCGGTCCAGGATGGCCATTGTGCTGATCTTTGGCGCGCCCGTCATGGAGCCGGCCGGGAAACAGGCCGCCACGGCCTCGGCCCGCGACGAGCCGCGCTGCAGTTGGGCGTCGATGGTGCTGACCATCTGGTGGACGGTGGCGTAGCTTTCGACGGCGCAGAGCCTGCTCACCGTCACGGAGCCGGGAATGGCGAAGTGGCTGAGGTCGTTCCGCAGCAGGTCCACGATCATGATGTTCTCGGCGCGGTCCTTCAGCGACGTTGCCAGGTCCTCGCGCAGTGCGGCGTCTTCTGCAGGATCGGAGGCACGGCGGCGTGTTCCCTTGATGGGCTCGGCGCGCATGCCGCCGTCGGAAGCGATCTTCAGGAAACGCTCGGGCGAGGTGCTGGCCACGGCAAGGCCGTCGAACCGGAGATAGCTGGCAAAGGGTGCCGGATTTTTGCGGCGCAGGGCAAGGTACGTCCGCCAGGGATCGAGTGCGGCTGCCGGAATCCGGGCTGAGAGTGTGGTGGTCAGGCAGACCTCGTAGGTGTTCCCCTCGGCGATTTCGTGCTGCGAGGCAGCGATTTTCTCCCGGTACGCCGCACTGGTATCGCGGCTTCGGAACGATGGGGCTTCCGGAAGTACGACGCCGTTGCTGCCGCCGGCTTGGGTTGCCTGGCCCTCTCCGGCGGCAGGTTCGAAGGCTGCTTCGACGGCGGTGCGGGCCTGGTTCAGCCAGTTCCCGGCGTCGGGGGCGTCCAGTGCCAGGAGCCACACTGTGCCTTCGGCATGGTCCAGGACCACGGCCCTGGCGGCGAAGATCAGGGCGGCATCAGGGGTGGGGGCGGATTGGTCGGTTCCGCCTGTTTCCCGCTTGAGTTCGTAGCCGAGGCATCCCAGCCAACCCAGCGCGAATTCGCCCGGATAGCCGTCCGGGGTATCCACCGCCGCGTCGCCCCAGACTGTGTCCAGCCAGCGGAAGAACGAGCCATCCACGGTGGCTGTTGCGGAGCGCGCCCGGATCCTGCTGTGGCCGGAACGGTGCGTCACGGATTGGCCCAGCAGCCCGCCGTCGTCGGCCATGATGCTGAAGCGGCTGCGTTCCGCGGCCACTGCCCCGGCCTGGTCCGCGGCGCTTTGTCCTGCGGAACCTGCGTTGGATGAGTCGAGCCAGACGGCGTTGGGTGAGGCACCGTAGAGGGATTGGAAGAGCGCAGGCGCGTCGGGGCGGAGGTCAAGGCGCTCGGTCCGGAGGCTCAGGCCGCGGCGGGCCGTGAGTTTGGGGGACAGCGTTGTTGCCAGCGCGGGAAGGTGCGGCAGGAGTTGCAGCACGTCAGCAGGGGCTGACCCGTCTGCGCGGTTGAGCACGCGCAGGTCGGCGTGCCGCGGGACGTCGTCGGCGTTCAGCCAGTCGTCTTCCTGCGCCGCCCACTGGTCCCAGTAGGGTTCGTAGGTTCCGCCGTCGCGGTCCAGCGCGCGGGTGCGGCGGATGTCATCGGGGGAGTCCGCCCAGACCACGGCACTCAGCAGGGGCCTGGCCGCGGCGGCAGCGGCCCCCACACCCTCCACGATCACAATGTCGGCGGGCAGCGTGACTCGGGAGCCGCCATCGTAATGTTTCTCCCAGTCCCAGCTGGTCCACGTGGCGGCCTCCCCACGGCTCAGGGGGTCCAGAACCGTGGCGACGTAGCGGTCGATGCCCGCCATCAGGCCGTTCCAGCCGGGATAGATGTCCTCAAGGTGGAACAGTGAAACCTTGTGATGGGCCCGCAGCCGTGCCGCCAGTTCGACCGCGAGGGTGGTCTTTCCTGCACCCGACCGCCCGTCAATGGCAATGATGACGGGGGCTGGGCTCATGGATTAGAGCGTACCGTCATCCCTGCCGGGCTTTCATCCGCGGATTCTTTTTGTTGATCACAAACGTCTTTCCGCGCCGCCGGACGATTTGCGCGCCCGGGATTTTCTTCAGTGCGCGGAGTGAGTTCCGAACCTTCATGTTGTGCTCCTTGATGGGGGTGTGGTTGGTGGATTTGTGGTCCGGCAGAGGTGGCTGCCCGGGCGGTGTCCCGGCATCCCGGGGTGGGCGGCGGAAAGGCCTTCGCACGCCCGATTGCGGCAGAGTGCGTCCAGGGAACTGACGACAATGAGGTTCATGCCGTCCAGCTTAGTTGAGAATCATTCTCAATTATAACTGGAGATTAATCTGCGGCGTTCCGGTACCGGGGTTCTCCTGCCCGGGCACTGTCTCTCCGGCCCGCCCTGCCCGGCTACTCAGCTGGGGCCCGGCCCCGGGTCAGCCGGCCCGCAGGCGGGCCGCATGCCGGAGATGCGTGTTTTTTAGGATGGCCTCTTTGAGGTAGTCCAAGAGTCCGGGCAGCGCGCCGTGGACCTGATGCCAGACGGCATCGAAGTCGGACTGCCCGCCGTACCAGGGATCCTCTATGCCCTGGTCCAGCAGATCTTTGTCCGCAAGCCGTGGATCAAAGCTGCGCAGCATGCGGATCTTGTTCCTGGATTCCTGGTCGGGCGCCCCCTGGCTCAGCCAGGCGTAGTGGTCGATGTCGAGCGCAAGGATCAGGTCGCGCTCGTGGAACCAGGCGTACTCCCACTCCCGGGCAATGTGCTTGTCCGCAGCAAGCTGCGTGGCGCCCAGCCGCCGGGCCGCCCTCGGGTCTATGGGCCGGCCCGCTTCGTAGCCCGTGGTGCCCGCCGAATCAACAGCCACCAGGCCGTCCAGCCCCTCCCGTTTCAACGCCTCGGCGAGCATCAGCTCGGCCATGGGGGACCGGCAGATGTTTCCGGTGCAGACGGCGATGACGCGGTATGGGCTCGACGCTGAGTTCATAAGGCTAAGCATGCGCGCCCATCAACGCTGTTGGCTAGGGCGCGGTTCACAAAAGTTGACTCGGCTGTAAAGAAGTTTTTAGTTTTCGTCACACTGCGTTAGTGAGTGTGAGCAAGGATGTGCCGGTACTCAGTGGAGGACAGCCAGCACGATACCCACCGCTACAAACAGCACACCGAATGCCCGGTTGAGGACCAGTTGGCCGCGGGCGTTCCGGGTGAACCGCTCAAAGGACCTGGCGGCGGCTGCGAAGAAGAACCACATCACCAGGATATCGATGGCCACGATCGTTGCGGTCAGTACTGCGTACTGGGTTAGGAGGGGTTGCCCGGGCCGGATGAACTGGGGCATGAACGCGAGGAAAAAGATAATGGCCTTCGGGTTCAGCAGGTTTACCCAGAAGCCGCGCCGGAAGATGGACCAGGCAGGCTCGTTCCGGAGGCCGGCGATTCTCTCCTGTTCAACGTCGGGCTTGGCGAGGAATTGCCTGATGCCCAGATATACGAGGTAGGCAGCGCCTGAGTAACGGATGATGTTGAAGGCGATGGGCGAACTGGCCACCAGGACCCCTACGCCAAGGGCCACGATCACTACGTGGATGACCAGTGCGGCCTGTTGGCCCAGAATTCCCCACATCGAGCGCCGGAATCCGGCGTTGAGCGAGTTGCTCATGGTGTTGATGGCACCTGCTCCGGGTGTGAAGCTGATCAGTACGCCGGCGCCCGCCAGGGCGAGCCAAAGGGAGAATTGCACCAACCAAGTTTAGTGTTGTTCCTGCCAGAGGATTGCCACCGGTCCGAGGGCTTGCGGTCCTCATCTGCCGTAACCAGCGTCAGCCCCTCAACCATGGCCTGTAAGGCCCGGCCCCGTATGCATTGTCAGCGTAGTAGCTCATGTTCCGACGGCATTCGCCGGGGGCGGGCTCGGGCAGTCCGGACTCCGCTATAGGGAGATCTGCACGTCGTTCGCCTGTGGCAGGGCGCTACGCCCGCGCGATGACCTCACCGTTGGGGATCAGGAACCAGCCGTCGTCGGTGGAACCCCAGCGGTGCCAGCCGGCGGAAATCCTGGCCAGGTCCGCGGGGTTGGCGAAGCCGTACTCCAGGGCCTGCTCGGCAAACGCTGAGTGGAGCACGCGTTCGCCCCACACCCGCGCCTGCCAGCGTCGCTGCTGACCCGTGGCGTAAAGCCAGTTGCTGCTGGTGGGCGCCACATCGGTGAAACCCGCTGACTGCGCCCAGCTCACGAGCCGCCGCCCGGCGTCGGGCTCTGCTCCGTTCCTGCGCGCAATGCGCTGGTACAGCTCCATCCACTCGTCCAGCTCCGGGATGGCGGGGTACCAGCTCATGCCGTGGAAGTCGGCGTCGCGTACAGCGACAATGCCGCCGGGCTTCGCAACCCGGCGCATCTCCCGCAGCGCCTCCACGGGGTCGGTCAGGTGCTGCAGCACCTGGTGGGCATGGACGACGTCGAACGTTTCGTCCTCGAAGTCCAGATCGTAGATGTTGCCGGCAACGAATTCGACGTTGGACACTTCCCGTTCGACGGCCAGGGCCGTGGCCTGGGCAATGATGTCGGGCGAGCGGTCCAGGCCGGTAACCTTGCCGGGGCTGACCAGCTCGGCGAAATCGCAGGTGATGCTGCCCGGGCCGCAGCCGACGTCGAGCAGTGCTGTTCCGGGCGTGAGGTGCGGCAGGACAAAGGCGGCCGAGTTCTCGGCGGTCCTGGCGGCATGGGCGCGGACCACGGACTCGTGGTGGCCGTGCGTGTAAACGTCGTCTTCGGGCTGCTGCGCACTCATAAGGAAACGCTACCCCCAACCAGGTGGCGGGAAGCGCTGTTTTGGCGGGTCAAAACGAGACTTCGCGCGACTTAGTCGGGCGGGATGGGGGACTCGGCTGCACCGGAGGATTCTTCCCGCGCCGTCACCGTGGCCTCCACCATCGCTGCCATAAACCTGGTGACCGTTTCAAGTTCCCCGGGCGAGAAGCCGGCCATCGCGCTGCCCATCCGGCGGGAGAGGGGCGCGAAGATGGCGCCGCCCTCCTCAAAGGCCTTGGGCGTCATCCGGAGGTGGACCTGCCGGCGGTCGGGGCTGTCGCGCTCCCGAACCACGTGTCCGGAGCTGTCCAGCCTGTCAATCAAGGCGGTGGTGGCGGGGGAGCTCAGGTTCAGTTCCTTCCGCAGCAGCCCGGGGGTGACCGCGACCCCGTTCGCCGTGTGGCGCATAATGACGGCCAGCGCGTTGAGGTCTGTCCGGTGCATGTCCTTGCGCCCGCCGGCCGCATCCACGTAGCGGTTGGCCTCCAGCGTGAATTCCTGCAGGAGGCGTATCAGCGCATGGGGGCCTCCGCCTTGGGGCGGGCCCTGCTGCGGCCCCGGCGCGGCGGGAGTCCTGTTGCCTGCCACGTCCACCTCCCGAATTCCTGCCCGGCCATCCACGGCCTGATACAGGGCGCTGCTGCCCCGGCCGTACTGACGGATATTACTTCAGCTGGGCGGGACCCCCGGCATCGGTCAGAAGAAAGCAACGGCCGGCCATTATTTATCTCCATGATCGAGATACTCTATTATGGAAGCAATTCTACTCCCACGGTTCCGGAAGGCATCATGAAATCCCATTCCCATGCCAAGGGGCGTGCCCCCTTTTGGCTGCGCTGGCTGGTTCCACTCCTCCTCGTGCTGACCTGGCTGGCGCTCGCAGGTGTTGGCGGCCCCACGTTCGGGCGGCTGGACGAGGTCTCATCGAATGACCAGGCATCGTTCCTGCCGGCCAGTGCCGAAGCCACGGCGGCCCAGGACTGGCAATCGAAGTTCCGGGATTCAGACGAAGTGCCCGGCGTCATCGTCCTCGAAAGCGACCAGGCCCTGAGCCGCGCGCAGCTGGGTGAAGCAGCGACCCTCCGCACGGAACTGGAGGAGCTGCAGGTGGGCAGCGCAGTGATCGGGCCCATCCCGTCCGAGGACGGCAGGGCGGTGCAGTTCATCGTCCCCATCGACTCCTCCCAGGAAGTGAAGGAAGTGGTCCAGGATCTGAGGGACACGGTTGCCGAGTCGGCCCCGGAGGGCATCAGAACCTACGTCACCGGTCCCGCCGGGTTGGCGGCCGACCTGACGGCGGCGTTCGCCGGTATCGACGGCATCCTCCTGCTGGTGGCGCTGGGGGCTGTATTTGTGATCCTGCTGGTTGTCTACCGCTCGCTCCTGCTGCCCATTGTGGTGCTGCTGACATCCGTCTTCGCTCTGTGCGCCGCCATCCTGCTGGTTTTCGGCATGGCCAAGGCTGGATGGATCCAACTCAACGGGCAGAGCCAGGGCATCCTGTCGATTCTGGTGATCGGTGCGGCAACGGACTACGCCCTGCTGTTTGTGGCGAGGTTCCGGGAGGCCCTGACTCATACCACCAACCGCACCGCCGCCGTGCTGACCGCCTGGAAGGCCTCCTTCGAGCCCATCCTGGCGTCTGGCGCCACCGTGATCATCGCGCTCCTGTGCCTGCTCTTCTCGGATCTGAATTCCAACAAGGCGCTGGGCCCCGTGGCTGCGGCTGGCATCCTCTGCGCGCTGTTCGCTGCGCTGACCCTGCTGCCGGCCCTGATGGCGCTGTTTGGCCGGGCGGCGTTTTGGCCCTTCCGGCCCAAGCTCGTCCCGGCGGACCAGCGTGAGCCGGAGCTGGTCAGTGGACTGGAGGGCCAGAAAGGCCTGTGGCGCGCCACCGGCTCCCTGGTTTCGCGGCGGCCGCGGACGGTCTGGGTGGCCTCGGTCCTGCTGCTGGTGGTCGCCGCCGGCGGCGTGCTGCAGCTGAAGGCCAACGGCGTCCCGCAGACGGACGTCATCCTCTCCGCCTCCAATGCCGTGGACGGCCAGGACGCGCTGGCGCGCCATTTCGACGCCGGCAGCGGCAGCCCCGCCGTCGTGGTTGCGGACCAGGGCAAGGCGCAGGAGGTGCTGGATGCGGTGAAGGCGTCCGACGGCGTGGGCGAGGCTTACCTGCTGGCCCAGGGGTCCGTGCCCATCACCGGGGCCCCCGGGGCTCCCAGCGCCCCCGATGTCCGTGAAGGGAAGGTGCTGATCAACGCCACCCTCAACAACGCCGCGGATTCGCTTGAGGCCGAGGAGACCGTCAAGGCCCTTCGCACGGGAGTGAGAGGTGTGGACCCGGGCGCCCTGGTGGGCGGCGTCACTGCCACGGCACTAGACACGAACACCACCGCGCAGCATGACCTGATGGTCATCATCCCCGTGGTCCTGGGTGTGATCCTCCTTATCCTGATGCTCCTGCTGCGCTCCATCGTGGCGCCGGTGCTGCTGGTCCTTTCGGTGGTGCTCTCCTACGCCGCGGCCATGGGCGTCTCCGCGTTCGTTTTCAACAACATCCTGGGCTTCCCGGGCGCTGATGCCACCGTTCCGCTGTTCGGCTTTGTGTTCCTGGTGGCGCTCGGCGTGGATTACAACATCTTCCTGATGAGCCGGGTCCGCGAGGAATCGCTGAAGCACGGCACCCGGCCCGGCATCCTGCGGGGGCTGGGCGTGACCGGCGGCGTGATCACGTCCGCCGGCGTAGTCCTGGCCGCCACGTTCGCCGCGCTGGGGGTTATTCCGATCATGTTCCTGGTGCAGCTGGCGTTCATTGTGGCCTTCGGCGTGCTGCTGGATACCGTCCTGGTGCGGTCGCTGCTGGTGCCTGCCCTGGCCTACGATATTGGGCCGCGCATCTGGTGGCCGGGCAGGCCCGGGCGGCCTGCACTGGACGCAGCCGTGCAGCGCGGTGCCGGAATGGAACCCCTCGAAGAGGTGGCCACCCGCTAGCCGTCACTCCTGCTGCCGCCACCACTCAACGGTGGCGGCCGCAGCTGCGGGCAGGGGCGTGGGGCTGATGCCAAGGGTTGCCTCCGAGAGCGCTGAGGCCATCACGAACGGCTTCTCAAACTGGTAGAGCGTCTCGGCGAGCTCGCGGGCGTCGGTGTAAAAGATTCCTGCGGCCCTGAGCACCCAACCCGGCAGGACCCGCACCTTTGGAGCCTTCCTGCCGGCGGCGGCGGCAAAGGCTGACACGAGTTCCTGCTGCGTGAGCGCAGGGCCGGTGGGGGCATGCCACACCTTGTTCCAGGCGGACGGAGTTTCCGCCGCCACAATCATGGCCGCCGCGAGGTCCGGAACGTAGGTGAAGGAGTGCGGCAGCGTGGCACTGCCCACCACGGCGAGGTTCGTGCCGGCCAGGATCGCGGGAACCATGCGTTCACCAGCATGTGCCAGCCGGACCCTGGGGCCGAAGAAATCGCCGGCCACCACGCTGACGCACGGGGTCTTGGCTGCTGCCCGCGCGCGCAGGAGTTCGGTCCGGACTCCGCGCTTGCCGCCTGTTGCTGCCCGGGGACTGCTTTCCGTCATAACGCGGTGGGGCTCGCTGTAGGAGTAGAGGCTTTCAGGAAATACGACGACGGCGCCGGCCTCCTGGGCTGCCTTCAGCACCGCCTGCTCCGCGGCAGGCAGTTCGGACTCCCACGTTGCGGCCGTGTAGGTGGAGCCGTGGATGCAGTGGAAGACCGCGCTGGCGCCCGCGAACACTGCGTGCAGCTGGGATGGATCCTTCGCGTCACCTGTAATGCGTTCCACCAGCGGCTGCGTGGGTCCGCTGCCGGAACGGGTCAGGATGCGGACCCTGTGGCCAGCGGCCGCCAGCTGCTCGGCGATGGTCCAGCCCACGGGTCCTGCTCCGGTCACCACGTACGTTGTTGACAATTTTTCCTCCGGGATTTCGCCATGTCGAGACCAGTGCTCTCGAGATCAGGATGGGGCATGTCGGCGGTGCTGGTTGGGCCGTGAGTTTCGAGGTCTTCAACCAGTATGGGCCGGATACCTTCTCCGCCCCGGCGGAGCTTTTTGACCACCACCTCCGGGTCCGGGCCGGGATGCCGGGATGGCCGCGCTGTCCGAAGAGGCCGGTGTGGGCCCTGTTGGCGGAAGTTCCCGCTGATTAGACTGCAAGTGCGCCCGGATGGACGCGGAACTCAAAGGAGAGATGCACCATGACTGAGACCCCGGAAACCCCTGGCGAGGAGGCCCGCAGGGGGAGCACTGCCCCCGGACTGGAAGGCGAGGGCGGGCAGTATGTGGACGGTGACTACGGTGATGCCGGAAGCGTGGGGGAGCCTGTTGAAAATCTCGAAGACGGCGAATATCCCGACGGGGACTATGGCGACGCCGGTACCGCCGGGACGGCGCGCGAGTCGGATGCCGTCCGCGAGCGGCTCACGGACGGGCAGGTAAACACCACAGCAGAGGAACGCGGTCCGCTGCACGGCGACACCGACACCGAGAGATAGCAGCGACAGGCACCCCTCGAAAAAGCAGCCCGACAGGCGGTTCTCCAACAGCGAAACGGAGGGCCGCCGTCGGACGTTAACCCCGGAAATGCAAGGGACTCGCCGAAGGTTCCTATTTATACCGAGGCGAAAGTTGAGCGTATCTCGCTCAACTTTCAATTGACATCGTCGGTGCCCTGAGTAAGGTTGAGTGCAGAACGCTCAATCATCAGGGCGCCAGCAAGTTTCCAAGGAAAGAAGGAAGCAACACATGTCACGTGCAGTAGGTATTGACCTCGGAACCACCAACTCCGTCGTCTCCGTTCTCGAAGGTGGCGAGCCCACCGTTATTGCCAACGCCGAGGGTGGCCGCACCACGCCGTCGGTCGTTGCATTCTCCAAGTCCGGCGAGGTCCTGGTAGGCGAGATCGCCAAGCGCCAGGCCGTCAACAACATTGACCGCACCATCGCATCCGTCAAGCGCCACATGGGCACCGACTGGAAGGTGGACATCGATGGCAAGAAGTACACCCCGCAGGAAATCTCCGCGCGTATCCTCATGAAGCTGAAGAACGACGCCGAGTCCTACCTGGGCGAAAAGGTCACCGACGCTGTGATCACCGTGCCCGCGTACTTCAACGACGCCGAGCGCCAGGCCACCAAGGAAGCCGGCGAAATCGCAGGCCTGAACGTCCTGCGCATCGTCAACGAGCCCACCGCCGCAGCACTCGCCTACGGCCTGGACAAGGGCAAGGAAGACGAACTCATCCTGGTCTTCGACCTCGGTGGCGGTACCTTCGACGTCTCCCTGCTGGAAGTCGGCAAGGACGAAGACAACTTCTCCACCATCCAGGTCCGCGCCACTGCCGGTGACAACCGCCTGGGCGGCGACGACTGGGACCAGCGCGTTGTTGACTACCTGCTGAACCAGCTCAAGGTCAAGGGCATCGACCTGTCCAAGGACAAGATCGCCCTGCAGCGCCTCCGCGAAGCAGCCGAGCAGGCCAAGAAGGAGCTCTCCTCCTCCACCAGCACCAACGTCTCCCTCCAGTACCTGTCCGTTACCCCCGACGGCCCGGTCCACCTGGATGAGCAGCTGACCCGCGCCAAGTTCCAGGACCTCACCAAGGACCTGCTGGAGCGCACCAAGAAGCCGTTCCACGATGTGATCAAGGAAGCCGGCATCAAGCTCTCCGACATCAACCACATCGTCCTCGTGGGTGGTTCCACCCGTATGCCCGCCGTCTCCGAGCTGGTCAAGGAACTGGCCGGCGGCAAGGAGCCGAACAAGGGCGTGAACCCGGATGAGGTTGTGGCCGTTGGTGCAGCCCTGCAGGCCGGTGTTCTGAAGGGTGAGCGCAAGGACGTCCTGCTGATCGACGTCACCCCGCTGTCCCTCGGCATCGAAACCAAGGGTGGCGTGATGACGCACCTGATCGAGCGCAACACCGCCATCCCCACCAAGCGGTCCGAGACCTTCACCACCGCGGACGACAACCAGCCGTCCGTGGCCATCCAGGTCTTCCAGGGCGAACGCGAGTTCACCCGTGACAACAAGCCGCTGGGCACGTTCGAGCTGACCGGCATCGCGCCTGCTCCGCGCGGCGTCCCCCAGGTTGAGGTCACCTTCGACATCGACGCCAACGGCATCGTGCACGTCTCCGCGAAGGACAAGGGCACCGGCAAGGAACAGTCCATGACCATCACCGGCGGCACCGCACTCTCCAAGGAAGACATCGACCGCATGGTCCGTGACGCCGAGGAGCACGCAGCCGAGGACAAGGCCCGCCGCGAGGCAACCGACACCCGCAACTCCGCCGAGCAGCTCGCCTACTCCGTGGACAAGCTCATCGCCGACAACGCCGACAAGCTGCCTGAAGAGGTCAAGACCGAGGTCCAGGCCGACGTCGACGACCTCAAGAAGGCCCTCGAAGGCACTGACGACGCCGCGGTGAAGGCCGCCTTCGAGAAGCTGCAGGCTGCCCAGGGCAAGCTGGGCGAGGCCATCTACGCCCAGGCCGGTTCCCCCGACGGCGCAACCGGTGCCGCAGGTGCTGAAGGTGCCCCCGCCGGTGACAAGGCTGCTGACGAGGACATCGTCGACGCCGAGATCATCGACGAAGACGAAGCGAAGAAGTAACCAATGCCGCATCACGGTAACGAGGAAGAGCACAACTCATCCGCGAACCAGGAGCAGCAGGGCGGCCACCAGGAACCGGTCATCCGGGACAACCGCAAGGTTGACCCGGTGACCGGCCAGGCCCGGCACCCCGAGGGCGACCAGTCCGTTCCGGGTGACCCCTCCCAGGATTCCGACGGCGACGCACTGGCCCAGGCTGAGGAGATCCTCAACGGCGTCGAGGTGCCGGCAGAGGAGTCCGTGGCCCAGGGGGTTCCGGCGGGCGCAGGCAGTGCTGAGGCGGCCGAGCTGAAGAACGACCTCCTCCGCCTGCAGGCCGAGTACGTCAACTACCGCAAGCGTGTTGAACGCGACCGGGCCGTGGCAGGGGAGATGGCCGTCATCGGCGTCCTGAACTCACTGCTTCCCGTCCTGGACGACGTCGACGCCGCCCGCCAGCACGGTGACCTCGCGGACGGACCCTTCGCCGCGATCGCCACCAAGCTGGAGAACGCGCTGAAGACCTACGGCCTGGTACGCATCGATGAGACCGGCGTGGAGTTCGATCCCACCATCCACGAGGCCCTTATCCAGCAGCCCGGCGAGGACATCGAGGTTGACACCGTCAGCCAGGTGCTCCGCTCCGGCTACAAATCAGGAGAACGCGTCCTCCGGGCCGCGCAAGTGATTGTGGCCGTCCCGGCGTAGTCACCGCTTAATCCGCGCCGAACGAATAAGGGGGCCCCGCCCCTACGCTGGGTGGCTAACGATCTGCGATCGTTAGCCACCCAGCTCCGGCAGGCCCGATGCCACTCCCGGGCCCCCTTATCCGTCCGTCGCTTGGCGGTAATCTCGCCTTTAACGCTTTTGTACTTTTGTACTTTGAAAGGAAACGCCATTGGCTAGCCAGGATTGGGTGGACAAGGACTTTTACAAGATCCTTGGTGTTGCCAAGGACGCTTCCGACGCCGATATCAAGAAGGCCTACCGGAAGCTTGCACGGCAGCACCACCCTGACACCAACTCGGGGGACACTGCTTCCGAAAAGAAGTTCAAGGACATCTCCGAGGCTTATTCAGTACTTTCCGATCCCGAAGAGCGCCAGCAGTACGACGCCATCCGGGCGATGGGCGGCGGTGCCCGGTTCGCCCCCGGTGGTGCCGGCGGCGGCAACGGCGGTTTCGAGGACCTGTTCGGTGGGCTCTTCACGGGCAACACCGGCAGGCACGCCGGCGGCTTCAACCCGTCCTCCGGCGGCATCCCGCCGGAGTTCGCCGACCTCTTTGGCGGCGGCTTCGGGCAGACCGGGTTCCAGCGGGCGCCCGCAAAGGGTGCAGACCGCACCGCGTCCACGAGCATTTCGTTTGCCGGGTCCATCCGCGGCACGACCATCGGCCTGCGCGAGCCCAGCGGCGAGGTCATCGACGTCCGCGTCCCCGCCGGTATCAAGGATGGCCAAAAAGTCCGCGTCCGCGGGAAGGGCCAGCCCGGCGCAGCCGGCAACGGCGACCTTGTGGTGAGCGTCGCGGTGCAGCCGCACGCCTTCTACACGCGCGACGGCGACAACTTGCGGATCCACGTTCCGGTCACTTTCCCGGAAGCTGCTTTGGGCGCCGACATCGAAGTGCCCACTATCGAGGGCGAAAAGGTGCGGGTGCGCGTTCCGGCCGGGACGCCGTCGGGCCGTACCCTGCGCGTGAAAGGCAAAGGCGTGAAGACGTCCAAGGGGACCGGCGACCTGCTGGTGACCATCGACGTCGCCGTTCCCAAGAACCTGAACAAGGAAGCCGAAGCTGCGGTCAAGGCGTTTGCCGAGGCCACGGCCGACGCCGATGTCCGTGAGGGCCTGGCTGCCAAGGCCCGGCTGTAGCAGCGGGGTGGCCGTGGACATCAACGCCATGAACATCAATTCGGACCAGCCGATCTTCGTGATTTCGGTGGCGGCTGAACTGGCGGACATGCACCCCCAGACGCTCCGGCAGTACGACCGGCTGGGCATCGTCTCACCCAGCCGGGCGCCGGGCAAGTCCCGCCGCTACTCACAGCGCGACGTCAACATGCTCCGGGAAGTGCAGCGGCTGTCCCAGGAAGGCGTCTCACTTGAAGGCATCAAACGGATCCTGGAGCTGGAGAACCAGGTGGCTGCGCTGCAGCGCCGGGTTTCCGAGCTGACCGAAGAGCTGGGCCGGCGGCCGCAGCCGCTTGATTCCCGCATCTTCGCCGCGGGTGCTGCGGGCGATGTGGTGAGCCTGGCGCGCGGCCAGCGTCCCCGGCCGAGGTCGCAGGCTGTGGTGCTGTGGCGGCCGCGGGCGATTGGCCAATAGGTAGCGTGTAGCCGCAGGCCAGCCCCTGGTTCCGGCAGGCCGCCCGCTATATGTCCGCGCAGCCGGCCCACGTTACGCAGCTCCACGTTTCCCCCAGGTTAACTTTCACGCGTTGTTTTCCCGCGGTTCCTTGCCTCTAAGAGGCGAACGCTTTGTCTGCCGGGCCCGAAAAGCTGCTCTGCGAAACGGTCCTGAAACCAACCGCGGCAGCCATCGAAACAATCCGCTCCTACATTCATCCCAAGGGGTCACTTCCCGTGACCCCGGAGGCGAGCTTCTGCCCCCGGGCATTGGCTGAGTGAGAAACAGGTGCACATGAGGGTTTCGGTTGATAAACGCGCTTTCCTTCCCCTGGCCGCGGCGGCCATGGCCGCAGTCCTGACAGGCTGCGGCAGCCAGATCACGGATCCAGCGTCCGCAGGGTCCACGGGCAGCACCCGCACTTCCTGTGTGGACACGTCGGGCAGCAACATCAAAGTCGGGTTCATCAACTCCTTGTCCGGAACGATGGCCATCAGCGAGAGCACTGTCTTCGACTCCCTGACCCTCGCGGCAGAGGAGATCAATGCTTCCGGCGGTGTCCTTGGCAAGCAGCTCCAGGTAGTCAGCGAGGACGGCGCCAGCGAACCAACTAAATTTGCCGAGCGCGCCGGGAAGCTGATCCAGCAGGATTGCACCGCAGCGGTGTTCGGTGGCTGGACCTCCTCGAGCCGCAAGGCAATGCTCCCCGTGTTCGAGGCCAATGATGCGCTGCTGTTCTATCCGGTGCAGTATGAGGGCCTGGAGTCGTCGAAGAACATCTTCTACACCGGCGCCACCACCAACCAGCAGATCATTCCAGCCCTGGATTACCTGGCCGAGCAGGGAACCAAGTCCCTTTTCCTGGTGGGCAGCGATTACGTTTTCCCGCGGACGGCCAACAAGATCATCCAGGCCTACGCCGCCGCCAAGGGCATCAAAATCCTGGGGGAAGAGTACACGCCGCTTGGCTCCACGGAATTCTCCACCATCGTCAATAAAGTGCGCGACTCCAAAGCCGATGCTGTGTTCAACACCCTCAACGGCGACAGCAACGTGGCCTTCTTCCGCCAGTACAAGAGCGTGGGCCTGACAGCGGACACCATGCCCGTTGTTTCGGTTTCCATCGCCGAGGAGGAAGTTCCCGGCGTCGGCCTGGACAACGTGGAGGGCCAACTTACCGCCTGGGACTACTACCAGACCCTGGATACCCCGGCCAACAAGAAATTTGTTGCAGCCTTCAAGGCGAAATTCGGTGCCGAGCGGGTAACCAGCGATCCCATGGAAGCCGCCTACACCTCGCTGTACCTGTGGAAGGCCATGGTGGAGAAGGCCGGCGCATTTGACGTCGACAAAGTGCAGGCCGCGGCGGACGGGGTGACCTTCGAAGCCCCCGAAGGCCTGGTGACGGTGGACGGGAAGAACAACCACATCACCAAGACCCCGCGCATCGGGAAGATCAACTCCCAGGGCCTCATCGACACCGTTTGGTCCTCGCCCGCGGCAGTTCAACCGGATCCGTTCCTGGCCACGTACGACTGGGCCAAGGACCTGGCCAAATAGCGGCTGCGGACACATCGAAGAAAGGCGCCTGTTGAGATGGAACTCCTGATAGGGCAGATGTTCGCCGGGCTGAGCCTCGGGTCCGTCCTGCTCCTCGCGGCACTGGGGCTGTCGCTGACTTTCGGCCAGATGGGCGTCATCAACATGGCCCACGGCGAGTTCATGATGGCCGGAGCGTATACGGCCTTCGTGGTTCAGCAGGCCATCTCCGATGCCGGCGTTTCCCTGCTGGTTTCCATACCCCTGGGTTTCCTGGTGGGTGGTGTCCTGGGGCTGGTGCTTGAGGTGCTGCTGTTGCGGCGCATGTACCACCGGCCCCTGGACACGCTGCTGGTCACCTTCGGTGTGGCCCTCATCCTGCAGCAGGCCGCGCGGGACATCTTCGGCGCACCCAGTGTGGACGTCCGCGCGCCCGCCTGGCTGCAGGGGAACATCGAGATGCTGGGTGCACCGATCCCGCTGACCCGGCTCTTTATCCTCGCACTCTCGCTGGTGTGCCTGGCAGGCCTGGTCCTGCTCCTCAAGGCCACGCCATTGGGCCGCCGTATCCGGGCTGTGGTGCTGAACAGGGACCTCGCGGAAACCAGCGGCGTCTCAACCCGGCGAAGCGACCAACTGACGTTCTTCATTGGCTCTGGCCTGGCTGGCGTTGCGGGAGTCGCCGTCACCCTTATCGGGTCCACCAGCCCCTACCTCGGCACGAACTACATCGTGGATGCCTTCCTGGTGGTGGTGGCTGGCGGCATCGGCCAGATCAAGGGGGCTGTCATCGCGGCGTTCGCCTTGGGGGTGCTGCAGTCCGCGTTCGAGTACTCGACGACGGCAAGCATCGGCAAGGTCCTCATCCTGATAGTGATCGTGGTGTTCCTCCAGCTTCGGCCGCAGGGCATCTTCAGCCTCAAAACAAGGAGCCTGGCATGAAGGGCCTGTTGCAAGGAAGGCTGGGTACAGCGGCCGGATTCGCCGCTGCGGCGGTCCTGCTCCTGGTGGTCGCGCCGGCCGTGCTCTCCGCCTTCAACCTGGGATTGCTCGGAAAGTTCCTCTGCTTCGCCATCGTGGCAGTCGGCATCGGCCTCGCGTGGGGGCGCGGCGGCATGCTGACCCTCGGCCAAGGGGTGTTCTTCGGGCTTGGCGCCTACATCATGGCCATGCACATGAAACTTGCTGACGCGTCACTCTTCGGCGGCTCCGGCGTGCCGGACTTCATGTCCCTGTACGGCAGCGGCCAGGTGCCCGGCTGGTGGGAGCCTTTCCGAAGCCCTGCCGTGACACTGCTCGCCGTGGTACTGGTTCCCGGGCTGGTGGCCCTGATCCTGGGCCTGGCGGTCTTCAAACGGCGGGTCAAGGGTGCCTATTTCGCAATCCTTAGCCAGGCGCTGGCGGCTGCTTTCGCGGTGTTCCTCATCGGCCAGCAGGCAACCACCGGCGGTTCAAACGGGCTCAGCGGGTTCCGGTCGTTCTTCGGCTTCGACCTGCAGGACCCGGACAACAAGGTGATGTTGTACATGATCGCGGCGGCAGTGCTCCTGCTGTCGGTCGCCCTGGCGCGGCAGCTGATGCACAGCCGGCTCGGAGAGCTGCTGGTTGCGGTCCGGGACCAGGAGGAGCGTGTGCGCTTCCTGGGCTATGACCCGGCGTCCATCAAAACCGCTATCTACGTGGTGGCCGCCGTCCTGGCAGGCATTGCCGGCGCACTGTTCGTCCCGCTCGTCGGAATTATTTCGCCGGCGGACGTCGGCGTGATCCCTTCCATCGCCTTCATCATCGGCGTGGCAATCGGCGGCCGTGCCACCCTTCTGGGCCCGGTTCTGGGCGCAGTCGGCGCCGCGGCCGCTCAATCCGCACTGTCCTCGACGTTTCCCTCCTTCTGGGTGTATTTCCAGGGACTGCTGTTCGTCCTGGTCATCGGATTCATGCCGGGAGGCCTGGCGTCCCTGGCATCCATGGTGGGCAAGCGCCGCCGGAACCGTACTGCCCGGCCGCTGCCTTCAGTGCCAACCCCTGCAGCGGCCTCGGCATCAGCCCCGCTGACTGAAGGGGAAGCCAGCATGCCCGAGGAGGCCCGCAGATGAGCACACCCACCCTGCTTCCGGACGGTGAACCGCGCGCCGGAGGGCTGCGCCATGGCCGGCCGAAGTACCTTGAAATCCGCGACCTCTCAGTTTCCTTTGACGGGTTCCTCGCAGTAGACAAAGTCAATCTCGATGTTGTCCAGGGCGACCTGCGGTTCCTGATCGGGCCCAACGGCGCCGGCAAGACCACCGTGATTGATGCGATCACGGGCCTGGTGCCGGCCACGGGATCGGTGAACCACACCGGCACGGAGATCCTCGGACGGAAAGTACATAGGATCGCCCGGCTGGGGGTGGGGCGCACGTTCCAAACCGCCAGCGTGTTCGAGAATCTTTCCGTACTCCAGAACCTGGACATCGCTGCAGGTTCCGGCCGCGGGCCGCTTCAGATGCTCCGCCGCCGCAAAACCGTGGACCCGGCGGTGGAAGAGGCCCTGGAGATCATCGGAATGGAAGGCGTGGCCGGGAAGAAGGCAGGAATCCTTGCGCACGGCCAGAAGCAATGGCTGGAAATCGGCATGCTCCTGGTACAGAATTCCGATGTCCTCCTCCTGGATGAGCCCATCGCGGGAATGAGCCAGGACGAGCGGGCGGAAACCGGTGAGCTGCTGCGCAGGATCGCTGCCAGCCGCATCACCCTGGTGATCGAACACGACATGGACTTTGTGCGGGAGTTCGCAACGTCGGTCACTGTCCTGGCAGCCGGCAAGGTCCTCAGTGAAGGAAGCGTGGCGCAGGTTCAGGCAGACAAAAAGGTACAGGACGTCTACCTGGGGTCCTCAGGAGCGGAGGCCGATGATGCTTGAAATCGAAGAACTGCACACAGGTTACGGCCGGACCCAGGTGGTCTCCGGTGTCAGCCTGACCGTCCCTGATGGAGCCGTTGTCTCAGTCCTGGGGCACAACGGTGCCGGCAAAACCACGTTGCTGCGCGCCGTCGTCGGACTTCTCAAACCCTCTGCGGGGCGCATCAGGCTGGACGGGGAGGACATCTCAGCCCTCCGTCCGCACCGGCGGGTGGACCGCGGAATGGCATATGTCCCGCAAGGACAGCAGTCATTCGGACAACTGTCCGTCCTGGAAAACCTGCAACTGGTGGCGGACGGGCGCAGGGACGGCAGCGGGCGTGTGGCCGAAGCCCTGGACATGTTTCCGGCGCTGCGGCCATTGTTGGCCCGTCGGGCCGGGCTGCTCTCCGGCGGCCAGCGGCAGCAGCTGGCCATCGCGCGGGCACTCATTACGGATCCGCGCCTGCTGATCCTGGACGAACCCACTGAAGGCATCCAGCCGAACGTTGTTGCTGAGATAGAGGCAACCATCATTGCGTTGTCCAAGCGCAGCGGCATGAGCATCCTCCTGGTGGAACAGCACATCGGCTTCGCCCTCCAGGCTGCGGACAACTATTACGTCCTTGCGGCAGGCAGGGTTTCCTCCGCGGGGGCAGGCGGTGCCGCATCTGCGGGCGATGTCAGGAAGGCAATGCTGATCTGAGCCCGGAAAACCTCCGTCACCCGAAAAACGAGTACTCACTACTCGTGACCCGACCGGCCCCGGAAACTTTGAATGGAACCACTGCCGCTGGACCCGCGGCGGTGGTTCCAAGTTTCTGGGGGTTTTTATGTTTGGTAGCCATGGGCAGGTCGCCTGCCGTGAAGGCTCCGGGGTTTCCCCATGAGCCCGGGGATGGAAGCGGTGGCCGCGTTCAGCGGCTCCATCCCGGGCCAGATCCTGCTGGCCATCGGCCAGACAGTGGTGGTGGTGTGCGTGTGCTTCGACATGGTGCGTGCCCTGTCCGTTCCGCGGTCGCACCGGCGTTACGTGGCCAGCACCGTTTTCCGGACCCTGGCTGTGCCGTCCATTATCGCCAACGGCCTGACGGTCCTGATTGCCCTGGTGCTGGCGTCCTGGATTGATGTGGTGATGGGCACGTTTGTGCTGATGGCCATCATTTTCCGCCTGCACCACGACAAGGACGAGGACAACTGGTGGAAGGGCAAGGGCAAGAAGCTCGCCCGCTGGGCCCGCCGCCAGCTGTCCGGCCGGACGGCCGCCGCCCCGGCGATGGGGTAACGGCACACAAACCCGGGAACCCCGTACACCTGCAGGCATGCGGGGCTCCCGGTTCCAATGGTTCCTAGCCGTTGATGACCTGCGGAACGCTGAGGGATTTGAGGCCTTCAACGCCGAATTCGAGGCCGTAGCCGGACTGCTTGGCTCCGCCGAAGGGGACGCGGGGGTCCACTGCGCCGTGCTTGTTGATCCAGACGGTGCCGGCTTCAATGCGTGCTGCGACCTCCCGGGCGGCTTCACGGTTGGCGGACCAGACGGAGGCTCCCAGTCCGACGTCGAGCGCGTTGGCTTTCTCGATGGCTTCGTCCACGGTGGCGCAGCGGATGATCGGCAGGGCCGGACCGAACTGTTCCTCTGCAACGAGCGGGTTGTTGTTGTCGATGTCGGCCACGAGGGTGGTGGGGTAGAAGTAGCCGGGCTGGTTCGGGTCCGGGTTCCCGCCGAGGAGGATCTGGGCGCCGGACTCACGCGCGGCCTCCACAAGGTGCGCAACGACATCGTACTGGGCCTTGTTCTGCAGCGGGCCCAGGACGTTGTTCTCGTCCAGGCCGTTGCCCATGGGCATCGCGGCGGCCACCTTGGTGAGCTCCTCGCAGACGGCGTCGTAGATGTCGGTGTGGACGTAAAGGCGTTTGAGCGCCGCGCAGGTTTGGCCGGTGTTGATGAAGGCGCCCCAGAAGAGCCCTTCGGCGATGGCCTGGGGGTCGGCGTCAGGAAGGACGATGCCGGCGTCGTTCCCGCCCAGTTCCAGGGTGAGGCGCTTGACCGTGTCCGCAGAGGATTTGATGATGGCCTTGCCCGTGGCGGTGGAGCCGGTAAACATGACTTTGCCGACCGCGGGGTGCCCGGCGAGGCGGGCTCCCAGCTCACGTCCTCCACTGACGGCGGTGAGCAGTCCCTCGGGCAGTTCTTCGTTGAGGACCTTGACAAGGGCCAGGACGCTCAGCGGGGTGTATTCGGAGGGCTTGACCACCACGGCGTTGCCCATGCGCAGTGCCGGGGCGATCTGCCAGGTGGTGATCATCATGGGCCAGTTCCACGGGCCGATGGCGCCGACGACGCCGACGGGCTTGTAGTGCAGTTCGGCGTACGTTTCGCCGTCGTCCACGAGCGTTTCCGGTTCCAGCGGTGTAGTGGCTGCGGCCCGCAGCCAGGCGGCGCAGGCGCCCACTTCGAAGCGGGCGTTGGGGCCGTTGAGGGGTTTGCCCTGCTCGCGGGAGAGCAGGCGGGCGAGCTCTTCAGCGGAGCGTTCGACGGCGTCGGCCGCTTTCAGGAGCGCAGCGGACCTGGCGGCGTGGCCCAGGGCAGCCCACGCCGGCTGCGTGGCCTGCGCGTCGGAAATGGCCTGCTCAAGGTCTACGAGGGTGTGGATGGGTGCCTCGCCCACGGTTTCGCCGGTGGCCGGGTCCTGGATGGTTTTTGTGGGGCCGGACGTGGGCGTGATGGACGCCAGCAGGGCATCGTAAGTTTCCATGGGTTACTCCACTTCGAGTAGTCAGGCGCTTGCCGGATGTCCGGCGGGTTGCTCCCAGTCTGGTTCAGCAGGCTGGGCTCCGGCTTGTCTTTTCGCGCAGGACAGTTGGCGTGGAGGGAACGGACTGCGCCGTAGGCTGAACCAGCCGCCGGTCAGTAGCTGGTTCTGGTCTCGACAGGCTCAACCACTGAATCCTGCGGGATGTACTTCGCGGCGAGTGCCTCGGAACCGCGGGCCAGGAGGGCGACGTCGGCGCCCACCAGAATGAAGCCGGCACCGTTGTCCAGGTAGTGGCGGGCGGTGTCCGGGTTGAAGGCGTTGACGCCTGCGGGTTTCCCGGCCGCTTTGGCGGCTGTGAGGCAGTGTTCGACGGCGGCGCGCACCTCGGGGTGTTCCTGCTGTCCCAGCACGCCCATGGAGGCGGCGAGGTCGGAGGGGCCGATGAAGATGGCGTCCACGCCGTCCACGTTCAGGATGTCCTCGACGGACTCCACGGCCGCCGTCGACTCGATCTGGACGGTGACGCTGATGGTCTCATTCGCCCGGTCCAGGTAGTCCGGGACGCGGTTCCAGCGGGCCGCACGTGCCAAAGCCGACCCCACGCCCCGAACACCTTGGGGCGGGTAGCGGGTGGCGGCCACCGCGGCTTCGGCCTGGGCGACGGAGTTCACCATGGGGATGAGCAGGTTCTGCACGCCCAGGTCCAGGTACTGCTTGATCAGCACCGTGTCGTTCACCGGCGGCCGGACCAGGGTGTGGACGGGGTAGCCGTGGACGGCTTGTAGCTGGGCGAGGATGGATTCGAGCCCGTTGGGGCTGTGCTCGGCATCGACGAGGAGCCAGTCGAGGCCGGACCCGGCGCAGAGTTCGGCGACGAGAGGGCTGCCGCAGCACACCCACATCCCTGCCAGCGGGCGCTTGGCTGCAGCCAAAGCGTCCCGGAACGTGTTTCCTAGTGGAAGCGGCATGTGACACTCCCGAGGGGTCCGTAGTCGGCGTGGACGGTGTCGCCCTTGTAGACCCAGAGGGGGCGGGTGAAGGAGCCGGCGAGGATGATGTCCCCGGCCTTCAGCGAATCCCCGTGAGCGGCGATCTTGTTGGCCAGCCAGTGGACCCCGTTGGCCGGGTGGTCCAGGACGCCGGCGGCCACCCCGGTCTCCTCCACGGTCTGGTTCTTGTAGAGGATGGCTGAGACCCACCGGAGGTCCACGGCGTCCGGCTTGACCGGCCGGCCGCCGGTCACCATGGCGCCCATCGCGGCGTTGTCCGAGATGGTGTCCACGATGGTCCGGCCCTCCATCTCTATCCTGGAGTCCAGGATCTCCAAGGCCGGAACCACGTAGTCGGTGGCCCTCAGGACATCGAAGATAGTGACGCCCGGTCCCTTCAGCCCGTCCTTGAGCACGAACGCGAGCTCCACTTCCACCCGGGGGTGGGTGTACTGGTCCCACTCCACGGAGCAGCCGGTCTCCAGGACCATGTCATCGAAGATCGCGCCGTAGTCCGGTTCGGTGATGCCGGTGGCGTCCTGCATTGCCTTGGACGTGAGGCCGATCTTTCGGCCCACCAGGGTCCGGCCGGCTTCCTCGTTGCGGCGCCGCCACAACTGCTGCACCGCGTAGGAATCCTCCACGGTCATGTGCGGGTAACGCGCAGTCAGGCGCGGCACCGGAGTCCGGGTGCGCCCGGCCTCGAGCAGTTCGTCGGCGATGGCCTCAATCGTCTTGGCATCCAGCATGGCTACAGCTGCGCCCCCAGCTTGAAACCGGCCCGGTCCCCGGCGTCCGGACCATCGCCGTCGGCCTTGCGGGTGTAGGAGAAGCCGTCGGCACCCACGGTGACCGCCATTTCGGACTTCTCTTCGCGGACAATCACCGGCTGCGGGGTGCCGTCGAGGTCCAGGACAAGTGAGGCTTCGGTGTACCAGGACGGGACCACGGGGTTGCCCCACCAGTCGCGGCGCTGGTTGTCGTGGACGTCCCAGGTGATGGTGGGGTTGTCCGGATCACCGGTGTAGTAGTCCTGGGTGTAGATCTCGATGCGGTGCCCGTCCGGGTCCAGGATGTAGAGGTAGAACGCGTTGGACACGCCATGCCGGCCGGGCCCGCGTTCGATCCGGTCGCTGATCCTGAGGGCGCCCATCTTGTCGCAGATCTGGATGATGTTGTGCTTCTCGTGCGTGGCGAACGCGACGTGGTGCATGCGGGGTCCGTTGCCGCCGGTCAGCGCGGTGTCGTGGACGGTCTGCTTGCGGTGCATCCACGCGGCGTACGTGACGCCGTCGGCATCCTTGATGTCTTCGGAGACGCGGAAGCCCAGGTCCTCCAGGTACTTGCGGCCCTTGGGGACGTCCGGGGTGACCTGGTTGAAGTGGTCCAGGCGGACCAGTTCGCCGGCTGAGTAGAGGTCGTAGCGCTGGGTGAGGCGTTCCACGTGCTGAACGTCGTAGAAGAATTCGTAGGGGAAGCCGAGCGGGTCCTCGACGCGGACGGAATCACCCACGCCCTTGGTGAAGCCTTCTTTGCGGCGCTCCACCCGGCAGCCGAGTTCCTTGTAGTAGGCCTCGGCGGCGTCCACCTCGGCGGGGGACTTCACCCGGTACGCGAACGCGGCGACGGCGGCAACGGGTCCTTTGCGGAGCACCAGGTTGTGGTGGATGAACTCCTCGAGGGAGCGCAGGTAGATCACGTTCTCGTCTTCCTCGGTGACGTGCAGGCCCAGGACGTCCACATAGAACTCGCGGGATTTGGCGAGGTCGGTGACCACGATCTCCATGTAGGCGCAGCGGACGATGTCCGGTGCCGCAACTGTGGGGGTGGGAACAAAGTTGGTCATGGTGCTCTCTCTTCTTTGAAAGGTTTGGGAAAGTACGACGGCGGCCGGCCGGCTCGGGTGCCGGGGTTGCTATGCGCCGAACTTGGGGGTGTGCACACTGCCGAGCGTAATGTGCACGGCCTGCTGGTCGGTGTAGAAGTCGATGGAGCGGTAGCCGCCTTCGTGGCCCAGGCCGGAGGCTTTGACACCGCCGAACGGCGTGCGGAGGTCGCGGACGTTGTGGCTGTTCAGCCACACCATCCCGGCTTCGACGTTCTGCGAGAAGTTGTGCGCCCGGGTCAGGTTCTGGGTCCAGATGTAGGCGGCGAGGCCGTATTTGGTGTTGTTCGCGAGGGCGAGGGCTTCGTCGTCGTTCTCGAACGGGGTGATGGCCACGACGGGACCGAAGATCTCCTCCTGGAAGATCCGGGCGTCAGGCGCGACGTCAGCGAACACGGTGGGGGCGATGTAGTTGCCCTCGGGCAGGTGCTCGGGTCGTCCCCCGCCGGCCAGCAGCCGGCCTTCGGACTTGCCGATTTCCACGTAGGAGGCCACCTTTTCGTAGTGTTCGGGGTGGACGAGGGCGCCCACCTGGGTCTTGGGGTCGTGGGGGTCGCCCACCACGATGTTCTTGGCGCGGGCGGCATACTTTTCGCAGAATTCGTCGTAGATGGCGCGCTCCACCAGGATGCGGGAGCCGGCGGTGCAGCGTTCGCCGTTGAGGGAGAAGACGCCGAACAGGGCGGAGTCGATTGCGGCGTCGAGGTCTGCGTCGGCGAACACGACGCACGGGGACTTGCCGCCGAGCTCCATGGACAGGCCCTTGAGGTTGGTTGCGGCGTTGCGGAAGATGGTCTGGCCGGTGGTGGTCTCGCCGGTGAAGGAGATCAGCGGGACGTCCGGGTGCTTGACCAGGGCGTCGCCGGCTTCCTCGCCCAGGCCGTTGACCAGGTTGAACACGCCGTCGGGCAGGCCAGCGTCCTTGAAGATGGTGGCCCACAGGGAGGCGGACAGCGGCGTAAACTCGGCGGGTTTGAGGACCACGGTGTTGCCGGTGGCCAGTGCCGGGGCGAGCTTCCAGGACTCCAGCATGAACGGCGTGTTCCACGGGGTGATGAGGCCTGCGACGCCGATGGGCTTGCGGTTCACGTAGTTGATCTGCGAGCCCGGGACCTTCATGGCGTCATCAAACTGGGCCACGATCAGGTCCGCGAAGAAGCGGAAGTTCTCCGCAGCCCGGAGCGCCTGGCCCTTGGCCTGGGTGATGGGCAGGCCGGTATCGAAGGTTTCGAGTTCGGCCAGCCGGGCTTCCTGGGCTTCGACGGCGTCCGCGATGTTGTTCAGCACCCGGGCACGCTCACGCGGCTTCATCCTCGGCCACGGACCGTTCACGAACGCCTCGCGGGCAGCCGCGACGGCGAGGTCGATGTCCTCCTGCTGGCCGGCCGCGGCGGTGGCGTAGTTCTGGTTGGACACCGGGTCCAGCACGTCGAACGTCTTGCCGCCTACCGAGTCAACGAACTGGCCGTTGATGTAGTGCTGGATGTGGGCGGGCAGGTCCTGCGGCACGTAATGCGTGGCGGTCTGTTCTGCAGTGAACGTCATTGTTGTTTCCTTACTGCTCTGGTGGGTCTTTGCTTCAGGCGTTTCAGATGTTCCTGGCCTGGGCGAGGTAGGCGTCAAGGGTGGCGGAGCGGTGGAGGCGGGCTGCTTTTTCAATGGAGTCGGGGCCTGCTTCGGATTCGATGAGCTTCAGCAGGTTTTCGTGTTCGTCCACCGATTCGTGGGCGCGGCCGGGGACAAAGCGGAAGGTGGAGGACCGGAGGGATGCAAGCCGGTTCCAGCCGCGGTGGACGAGGTCCAGGATGTGCGGGTTGGGGCAGTGCTCGAACAGGACGCTGTGGAAGTCCTGGTTGAGCTGCGTGAACCGGACGGGATCGAAGTGGTCCAGGCACTCGCGCATCTCCTGGTTCACGGCGCGGGCCCGGGCGATCGCCACGGCATCGATCAGCGGTGCGGACAAGGCCGTAGCGGCACCCTCCACGATGCTGAGGGTCTGCATGGTGTAGAGGTATTCGGTGGGATCGATGCCGGCCACGGTGGCGCCGACGTTGCGTTCGAACGTCACCAGGCCTTCGGCCTCGAGCCGGCGGATGGCTTCCCGCACCGGGACTACGCTGAATCCGAGGTCCTTGGCGATGCTGCCCAGCACCAGGCGATACCCGGGTGTGTAGTTGCCTTCCACGATCCGTGCCTTGACGGACTGGTACGCCTGTTCGGACTTGCTGCCGGCAGGCGCGGCGGAAGGCCCGGCCACAGTCTCAGTCATTGGTGTGCTTCCATTCCCCGTACCGTGCCTGCCATTCGGCGTTCATCGGGTACAGGCCGTCCACGCTGTTGCCCTGCTTCACCATTTCGAAGATGAAGGTCTCTTCCTGCTCCTGCTGGATGCAGTCCTCCACCAGTTCCTCAGCCATGGCCGGCGGGATCACCAGGATGCCGTCGGCGTCGGCCACGATGATGTCGCCGGGCTGGACGGTGGCACCGCCGCAGGCGATGGTGGTGTCGGTGTCCCACGGAATGTGGCGCCGGCCCAGCACCGCGGGGTGCGGGTTGGCGAAGTAGGTGGGCATGTCCAGGTCCGCAACGGCCGTGAAGTCGCGGACGCCGCCGTCGGTGATGATGGCTGCAGCTCCGCGGACCTGGGCGCGCAGGGCCAGGATGTCGCCCACGGTGCCGGTGCCCTTTTCGCCGCGGGCCTCCATGACCAGGATTTCACCCTCGTTCACGGAATCGATGGCGCGCTTTTGTGCGTTGTAGCCGCCGCCGTGGGTCTTGAAGAGGTCCTCGCGGTTGGGCACGTAGCGCAGGGTCCGCGCCAGCCCCACCACGCGGCGGTCCGGGCGGGTGGACTGCAGTCCGTCGATGCTGACGTTGTTAAGGCCGCGCTTGCGCAACTGCGATGACAGTGTAGCCGTGGCGACGGACTCGAGCCTGGCCTTCAGTTCAGGAGACAGGGAGGATGCAACGGCGGCCGCAGCCTCAACAGGAAGCCCGGCGGCCTCGCGTGAACCCCACGCCTCCTCACGCTGCACGTCATCAACCTTTGGGCCGGCACCAAAGTCAGCGAACGGCGTCGTGCCTTCCTCCACGATGGTGACCAGGCGGCCCGTGGTGAGGTCACCGGCGCACACTTCCACCTCAAGGACATCGCCGGGCTTGGCCACCGAGGCACCGGCGGGGGTGCCGGTGAGGATGATGTCCCCCTCCTCGAGGGTGAGCAGCTGGGACAGGTCCGCCACCAGCCGGGCGAACGGGAAGAGCAGGTCCTCCGTGGTGTCGTCCTGGACGAGCTGGCCGTTGTGCCAGGTGCGGATCCGGAGCCTGGCTGCGTCGACGGCGTCTGCCGGGATCAGTGCCGGGCCCACGGGGGTGAAGCCGTCGCCGCCCTTGGACCGGAGGTTGGAGCCCTTGTCTGCCCAGCGCAGGTCGTAGACGCCGAGGTCATTGCTGGCGGTCACGGCGGCAACATGGCTCCACGCGTCTTCGATGCCTACCCGGCGGGCGGCCTTGCCGATGATGAGCGCGATCTCGCCCTCGTAACCGAGCAGTTCGCAGCCCGCGGGACGTTCCACAGTGCTGCCGCTGAGGGAGAGCGACGACGTCGGCTTGAGGAAGTAGGACGGCTGGGCCGGTGTCCGGCCCCGCTGTGCAGCCCGGCTGGGGTAGTTAATGTGCACCGCGATGACCTTCCGTGCCGCTGCGAGGGTGTCCCCGTTGACCTGCTCCAAAGCGCCTCCTCGTGAAGTACGAAATCGTATACGATCACTCTGGCGCTGGGGCGGCTCGCTTGTCAACCCCTGCCGCGCCGCCATTCCCGGCGCCCTTGTCGTCCGCATCACACGTGGCGTACAGTGTTGCTCCAACAGAAGTTTTCTCATATGGAAACCTAAATTCTATTATCGAACACGATCCTTCTGGCCGCCAGGGCCGCACAACGAAGTGAGGAATCCCGTGCAGTTTCACCACCACGGTTATGTATCCGGAGACCCGCGGGTCAAGCCCGCAGCCGGCGTCGGCCTAAACCGCCCCGATGAGCTCCCGGACGAGGTTGACGTGCTGATTGTCGGCACCGGACCGGCGGGAATGCTGGCCGCTGCCCAGCTTTCGATGTTCCCGGGCGTCACAACGCGGATCATCGAGCGCCGCCCGGGACGGCTCGCCATCGGCCAGGCCGACGGGATCCAGGCGCGCAGCGTGGAGACTTTCCAGGCCTTCGGATTCGCCGAGCGGATCATCGCAGAGGCCTACCGGATCACCGAGATGGCGTTCTGGAAGCCGGACGCGGCCAACCGCGCGAACATCATCCGGACTGCCAGGGCCGTGGATGATGAAATGGGTATCAGCGAATTTCCGCACCTGATCGTCAACCAGGCCCGCGTACTGGACTACTTCGCCGAATTCGCAGCCAACTCGCCGTCCCGCCTGAAGCCGGACTACGGCTACGGGTTCCAGTCCCTGACCGTCGCGGATGACGGCGAATACCCGGTTACCGTCAGGCTGCTCCACACCGCCGGTCCCCGGGAAGGCCAGGAACGGGTGGTCCGGGCCAAGTACGTGGTGGGGGCGGACGGCGCGCGCAGCAAGGTTCGCGAAGCGATCGGCTGCCGGCTCGCCGGCGACCAGGCCAACCATGCCTGGGGCGTGATGGACACCCTCGCCGTCACCGACTTTCCCGACATCCGCACCAAGTGCGCCATCCAGGGCGAAAAGGGCAGCATCCTGCTGATTCCGCGCGAAGGCGGACACCTCTTCCGGATGTACGTGGACCTCGGCGAAGTGGATCCGGCCACCCACCATGCCGTGCGGAACACCAGCATCGAGCAGATCATCCAGAAGGCCAACGAGATCCTCCATCCCTACACCCTGGACGTTCGCAACGTTGCCTGGCACAGCGTCTATGAGGTGGGCCACCGGCTGACGGACAGGTTCGACGACGTCCTGCCGGAGGACCGCGGTACCCGCAATCCGCGGGTCTTTATCACCGGCGATGCCTGCCACACGCACAGTGCCAAGGCCGGCCAGGGCATGAACGTCTCCATGCAGGACGGCTTCAACATCGCCTGGAAGCTCGGTCACGTCCTGGAGGGCCGCAGCCCCGAGAGCCTGCTGGCCACCTACTCCGCGGAGCGGCAGGTGGTGGCGAAAAACCTGATTGATTTCGACAAGGAATGGTCCACCATGATGGCCAAGAAGCCGGAGGAGTTCGAGCACCCCTCGGACCTCGAGGATTTCTACGTGCGTACCGCGGAGTTCCCTGCCGGGTTCATGACCGAGTACGCGCCGTCCATGCTCGTTGCCCCCGCCAAGCACCAGGCGCTGGCCACCGGTTTCCCGGTGGGCAAGCGCTTCAAGTCGGCGCCCGTGGTGCGCGTGGGCGACACCAACCCGATGCACCTTGGCCACCACGCCACGGCGGACGGCCGGTGGCGCATCTACGTTTTCGCCGACGCGGCACCCGCCGGCCCGCACTCAGCCGTGGCGGACTTGGCGGCGTGGATCGCGGACTCGCCGGAATCGCCGCTGGCCGCGACGCCGCCAGACGCCGATCCTGACGCCTGGTTCGACGTGAAGGTGATCTACCAGCAGCCGCACACCGCGGTGGACATCGGAAAGGTGCCCGCCGTCTTCAAGCCGCAGGTGGGCCCGTTCAAGCTCACGGACTACGAGAAGGTGTACGCCACCGAGCCTGCCGCGGACATTTTTGAGCTGCGGGGCCTGGACCGCGGCGGCGTGGTGGTGGTGGTGCGGCCGGACCAGTACGTGGCGAACGTCCTGCCGCTCACCGCGACGGCCGAGCTGGGGGAGTTCTTCGCCGGTCTCCTGACGCGGAACCAGCTCAAGCCGCGCCGTGCTGCGGGTCAGCCGCTGACGGTCTGAGCCGCCCTGTATTCCGCGGCCGCGTAGACGCCGAGGATGCGCACCTCGGTGGTGAAGAAGTCCAGTTCCTCGAGGGCCAGCTTCAGCGGCAGGTCCTCGGGGTGGCCTTCGACGTCGGCCATAAACATGGTGGCCGCGAATTCGTTGCCCACCATGTAGCTTTCCAGGCGGGTCATGTTCACGCCGTTCGTTGCGAAGCCGCCCAGTGCCTTGAAAAGGGCGGACGGGACGTTACGGACGCGGAACACAAAGCTGGTGACCGCCGGTCCGGGCAGTTCGTCCCGGCCCGGCAATGCCGTTTCCCGGGCCAGGACCACGAAGCGGGTGGTGTTGGAGGGGTCGTCCTCAACCCGGGAGGCCAGCACTTCCAGGCCGTAGATCTGCGCGGCCAGCGGGGGAGCGAGGGAGAGCTTGCGGGGATCGTTCCACTCGGCCACTTCGCGGGCGGACCCTGCGGTGTCGCCGGCGATGATGGGTTTAAGGCCGTGCTCGCGGATCAGCTTCCGGCACTGGCCCAGGGCATGGATATGGCTGTGGACCTCGGTGGCACCGTCGATGGTGCTGCCCGGGATGCCCAGCAGGTCGAAGTGGATGGGCAGGAAGAACTCACCCACGATCTGCAGGTTGGACTGCGGCAGCAGGATGTGGATGTCCGCCACCCGGCCGGCGATCGAGTTCTCGATGGGGATCATGCCCAGGTCCGCCTGCCCGCTGGACACGAGTTCAAACGCGTCCTCAAAGCTGGCGCAGGGCACGCTTTCCATGTCCGGGAACATCTGCTTGCACGCGATATTGGAGTTGGCGCCGGGCTCACCCTGGTACGCAATCTTGGAGGCCATGATCCGTATGGTTTCACGCCCCGCCCCCGCCCGCCCAACCGGGTCGCGCTAAGTGTCGGTTTGGAGCTCCAAAACGACACTTAGCGCTGGTTGGTTGGGGCTAAACGGGGGTGACGCGCAACCAGAGGTACTGGCGGGGGAGGAGCGTGAGGCCCTCGGCCAGCTGCAGGCCGGCTTCGGAGAGAAGGTCCACGGCGGCACTTGAGTATCCCGAGAAGGTTTCGGCGGGCAGGGTCTGGGCCTGGTCGCTGAAGTTGGCCAGTGCCAGCACCCAGGTTTGCCAGCCGGGGCGCTGGTAGGCAAGGACGCTTTGGTTGTTTGTGGCGAAGTCGACCAGCCGGGTGCCGGCCAGTTCGGCTGTGCGTGCGCGGACCTCGGTCATCCGCTTGAGGCCGTTGAACACAGCGCCTTCAGGGGTGGAAGGGTCTTTGCGGCGGTCATACTGTTCCGCGGGGTAGTGCGGCCGGTGGACCCAGCGGCTGTCCGCTCCGTGCCCGGGCTCCGACGCGTACGCGTAATCGTTGACCTGGCCAACCTCGTCGCCCAGGTACAACAGCGGGATTCCCCCGGTGCTGAAGGCAACCGAGTGGGCCAGGAGGATCCGCTCCACTGCCTCAGCCGGGTCCACTTCCATGCCGCACAGGGACGCCGTCGTGCCTGAAATCCTGCAGTCACCTGTCTTGGGGTTGTCCTGGAAGGGGACGCCGCGGGCGAAGCTGCCGGGGAAGCGGTTGACGTAGAAGGAGTTCAGGAACCGGCGGTGGTCGAATCCGTTGATGCCCAGCTCGGCCGCGTCCTCGTCCGCGAAAGTCCAGCCGATGTCGTCGTGGCTGCGGACGTAGTTCACCCAGGAGGTGCCCTCCGGGATGTTGTGCCGGCGCTCCAGCGCCTGGGCCAGGAGGGAAACGTCGCGGGTGGCCAGGGATTCCCAGATCAGGGCCATCTGCAGCGGGTTGTAGGAGAGCTGGCACTCGGCCGGATCGATGTAGAGGGCTACCTCGTCCGGGTGCACGATGGCCTCGGACTTGAACAGCAGCGACGGCGCCGCCAGCCGGCACACCGCGTTGAAGGCCTGGAGCAGGGTGTGCGCTTCCGGCAGGTTTTCGCAGGGGGTGCCCAGCTGTTTCCAGATGAAGGCGACCGCGTCCATGCGCAGGATGTCTACGCCCTGGTTCGCGAGGAACAGCATTTCCCCGGCCATGGCGCGGAAGACGTCCGGGTTGGAGTAGTTCAGGTCCCATTGGTAGGTGTGGAAGGTGGCCCAGACCCAGCGGCCGTCCTCCATCCGGATGAAGGACCCCGGGTGGTTCTCGGGGAAAATCTCACGCACGTTCTGCTCGAACGCGTCCGGCATGGTGCGGTCCGGGAAGATCCAGTAGTAGTCGCTGAACTCCGGATCTCCCGCAGCTGCCTTCCGGGCCCACTCGTGCTCATCCGAGGTGTGGTTGAAGATGAAGTCCACCACCAGGCTGATGCCGTTGGCCTTCAGCTCTGCGGCCAAAGACCGCAGCTGTTCCATGGTGCCCAGCTTCGGGTTGACCTTACGGTAGCTGGACACCGCGTAGCCGCCGTCCGAATGGGGCTCCGGCGCGAGGAACAGCGGCATGAGGTGCAGGTAGGTAAGGCCGAGCTCCTTGAAGTACGGGATGCGGGCGCGGACTCCCTCGAGGCTTTCCGCGTACCGGTCCACGTAGCAGACGCCGCCGAGCATGGTGTTGTCCAGGAACCAGCCGGAGTCCGCCTCGTGCTTGGCGTCCAGCGTTTTTAGTTCCGGGGACCGTTCCTGCCAGGACCGGGCGCTCTGGACCACCAGCGCCGCCAGTTGATCCTGCCAGTCGGGGCGGCAGTCATAGAGGGAGCCGAAGAGCTCCGTCAGGAGCGGGAGGTATTGATCCAGCCGGCGGTCGAAGTCCGGATCGGGGTTGAGGCCGGCAGTCCGTTCACGGGACAGCGCGGCCAGCACCTTCTGCCGCGTTGTTTCGTCCACCCTGACGGATTCCTGCATGCCCACGGCCCCTTCCGATATCCGCCGGCGTATCCGGCGGCGCCTGTAGGGAAGTATTCCACGTCACACCCAGCGGGGCGCTCCCGTTACACTGGCCTTCATGTCATGCCGCATCAGCGAACTGGTCCTCAACTGCGCCGATCCCGAACTGCTGGCGAAGTTCTGGGGTGACGTCCTTGGCTACGTCGAGCTCGGCCGGGAGGACGGCTCTATCGAGATCGGCCCGCCGGGCGCCGGGTTTGGCGGCCTGCAGCCCACTATTATCCTGAGCCCCAGCAGCAACCCGCGGACCGGGCGCCTTCCGCTGCACATCGACGTCAACCTCGTGGACCGGGACCAGGACGCCGAGCTGGAACGGCTGCTCGCCCTCGGCGCCCGGACGGCCGACGTGGGGCAGACCGGGAACGAGCAATGGCACGTGCTGGAAGACCCGGAGGGAAATGAGTTCTGCCTCCTGCGCAGGCGGCTCGAGGCCTGACCTCCCGAGGCGGGCAGGGCGCTCTTCTGCCGGTTGGGATCACGGCTCCCCGAAAGTTGGACCAGCATTCGGTTCCGGCATGGCGGGGAGCTTTTTGCGTTTAAGGGCTTTATGCAGACCCGGCGGTGCCCGCACTGCGCTCAGCAACAACAACTGATCGCTGCGCGACAAACCCCTGAAGCAAGTCCGCTGCCATGCTGAATTCAATGGTGCAGGACCGACAAACGCACCCTTCCCCCTAACGCTCATGACCGTCAAGAAGGATCCAATGAGTATTTCGAATTCCGAGTCCCGGACCGCCGACGCACGTCCCGCCAAGGAGCACTCCACCGCCCTCCGCGCCGGCAGCATCGGCGTGATGGGAATCCTGTTCTTTGTCCTGTCGGCCCAGGCGCCCCTGACGGGAATCGCCGGTGCTTCCCCGCTGGCTGCCGCGCTCGGCAACGGTGCAGGCGCGCCTGGCGCTTACCTGATTGTGGGCGTCGTGATTGTCATTTTCGCCGTGGGTTTTGTGGCCATGAGCCGCCGGATCCAGGCCAACGGTGCCTTCTACGCCTATGTAACGGCGGCGTTCGGCAGGACGGCCGGTGCCGGCGCGGCCTGGCTGGCGCTGCTGGCGTACAGCACCGTGCAGGCGGCAATGTACGGGCTCTACGGGGCGGCGTTTTCCGGACTCCTTGCCTCCGCCGGCGTCAGCATTCCCTGGTGGTTGCTTGCTCTGGGCACGATGGCGGGTGTCCAGGTGCTGGGCTCACTCAATATCGAACTCGGGGCCAGGGTCCTGGCCCTGCTGGTGGGCTTCGAAGTGGCCATCCTGCTCATGTTTGGCTTCACGGTGCTGTTCAGCGGCGGCGGCCCGGAAGGCATCAGTCTTGCGGCGTCCTTCTCGCCCGATGCCATCGCCGCCGGCGCCCCGGGCGTGGCCATCATGTTTGCCGTGGCCTCCATGTTCGGCTTCGAATCCACCGCCATCTACTCAGCCGAAGCCAAGGACGCCCACCGCACGGTAGCCCGGGCCACCTACCTGTCAGTGGCCGTGATCGCCGCCTTCTTCTCCTTCATTTCGTGGATGCTGGTGAGCTACTACGGCCCCTCGCGGGTCATGGAGGCCGCCGGGGCTGCCCTTGAATCAGGCGATTCCACCAGCTTTGTAGTGAATCCCATGGTGGAACTCTTCGGGCCGTGGGCGGGCATCACCACCGGCATCCTGCTGGTGACGTCGCTGCTGGCGGGCATCATCGCCTTCCACAACGGCATCAACCGCTACCTGCACTCCCTGGCACTCCAAGGCTCCATGCCCGCGGCCCTCGCCCGGACCAACCGTCACCGGGCACCCGCTGTTGCGGCCCGGATCCAGACCGCCACCGCCGTCGTGCTGGTAGTCCCGTTCGCGCTGCTCGCGCTGGATCCGGTCCTCACCCTGTTCTCCTGGTTCAGCGGACTCGCGGTGGCCGCGCTGCTGGTGCTGTACATCCTGTGCTCGGTGGCCGTGGTGGGGTTCTTCCGGCGCGAACGGGTGCAGGGGCAGTTCTGGCAGACGCTGCTGGCACCCGGCCTCGCCAGCCTGCTGCTGGCGTGGGTGCTGTTCCTGGTGGTCAGCAACTTCACGGCGCTGATCGGCGGAAGCGCGGAAACGGCCGCTGTCCTGCTCGCTGCCGTTCCGGTCATGTTCGCCGCCGGTGTCCTGGTGGAGTCGCGGATCGAACGCAGGCTGAAGGCAGGCGGCCCGCGGCCCACGGGCTAACGGGCAGCTTTTTCGCCTGACGCTTCGAGTGGTAAGTCTGGCTGGGCGGTCCGGACCGGTGCAAGGGCACCGGGCCGGGCCGTTCCGTGCGCGGCCAGGGTCTTTCGTGCCAGGGTCTTTCGTGCCAAGGTCTTTCGTGCGAGGGTCCGGCGCGCCAGGATCCCGGCCGCCGTGAACAGCGCCCCCAGCAGGACGGCGGCAGTGGCCGCGACCTGGGGGCTGCGCGGCCACAGTCCGGCCAATCCGAGGAACGCAGGAATGGTGGCCGTGACCTGGCTGGTGAGCACCAGCGCCCAGCCGGTGAAGGTGTCCACCCGGGCCACGGCCAGGGCCATCGATACAAAAAACAGTGCCCACAGCGCTGACCAGCACAGCCACAGGACGGCCAGCAGCGGATCGTCGCGCAGCCATGCCGCCGCGAGGAGCGGCCCCACCACGGCCACCATGCCGCAGAACCAGCCCAGTCCCTTCGAGCCAAGTTTCAACAGGGAGTCCAGGCCCACATAGACATACGTCAGGCCGAACAGGAACATTCCCGCGGCCTCCAGCGCTCCGCCGGCAGGGGTGCCCGGGGACAGGACGACGACGCCGAGCAACACCTGGACGATTCCCACTGCCAGACTCAGCACGGCTGCGTCGCGGCGGGGCACGTGGCCCAGCGTTGCCAGGCCGTTGACCAGGAGGGCGGCGCCGGAAAGGAGAAGGCAGACATACGGCATCAGGAGGCTCCGCCGTCGGACGAACAAATTGCAAAATTTTTCGTGTAGTGGAATTTTTCTGTCACAATACGGAGATTAGCCTAGGCCAGGCCGCCCACCTAACGATGCGCAGTCGTAATGGGATAGGTTGACACGTAAACCTTTGGGACGATGCCGCCTTCGTGTGGACCGTCCACTGCACGGCCACGTAAGGGAGACTTCATGGACGCACGGCTGGAGGCCATCAGGGATACAGTCCTGGCCCGGAACCCCGGCGAGGCGGAATTCCACCAAGCCATCACGGAGGTCTTCGAAAGCCTCGGCCCGGTCCATGACCGGCACCCGGAGCTCCTCGAGGCAGCCATCCTGGAGCGGCTGTGCGAGCCCGAGCGGCAGATCATCTTCCGCGTCCCGTGGACGGACGACCATGGCCGGGTGCAGATCAACCGCGGTTTCCGGGTGGAATTCAACTCGGCACTGGGTCCCTACAAGGGCGGGCTGAGATTCCACCCCTCGGTGAACCTGGGCATCGTCAAATTCCTTGGCTTTGAACAGATCTTCAAGAACGCGCTGACCGGCATGCCCATCGGCGGCGGCAAGGGTGGCTCCGACTTCGACCCCCGCGGCCGCAGCGACGCCGAGGTGATGCGGTTCTGCCAGTCCTTTATGACCGAGCTCTACCGCCACATCGGCGAATACACCGACGTCCCGGCCGGCGACATCGGCGTGGGCGGGCGCGAAATCGGCTACCTTTTCGGCCAGTACAAGCGCATCACCAACCGCTACGAATCCGGTGTCCTCACCGGCAAGGGCATCTCCTGGGGCGGCTCCCTGGTCCGGCCGGAAGCAACCGGCTTCGGCACCGTCATCTTCGCCAACGAGATGCTCAAGACCCGCGGGCTCTCCTTCGACGGGCAGCGCGTGGTGGTTTCCGGTTCCGGAAACGTGGCCATCAACGCCATCGCGAAGGCGCAGGCGCTGGGCGCCACCGTGGTGGCCTGCTCGGACTCCAGCGGCTACATCATCGACGAAGCGGGAATCGACGTTCCGCTGCTGCGCCGGATCAAGGAAGTGGAGCGGGCCCGGCTCAAGGAATACGCGGTCCGCAAGCCGGCAGCCACCTATGTGGACGGTGGTTCCGTCTGGGATGCCGGCGCCACGGTGGCGCTGCCGTGCGCCACGCAGAACGAGCTCGACGGCGGTGCTGCCGCGGCCCTGGTGCGCGGCGGCCTGCTGGCCGTGGGTGAGGGCGCCAACATGCCGAGCACCCCCGACGCCGTCTCAATTTTCCAGCAGGCCGGTGTCCTTTTTGCGCCGGGCAAGGCAGCCAATGCCGGCGGAGTGGCAACCTCCGCCCTGGAGATGCAGCAGAACGCCAGCCGCGATTCCTGGTCCTTCGAGCACACCGAGCAGCGGCTCACGGACATCATGGTGGGAATCCACGACCTGTGCGCCGCCACCGCCGACGAATACGGAGCGCCCGGGGACTACGTCCTTGGCGCGAACATCGGCGGGTTTGTGAAGGTGGCCGACGCCATGCTCGCGCAGGGGCTCATCTAAGCCGCGCCAGCGCCGCGTTGCTGTGTCAGGAGCGGCGCCAGTCGGTGGGGGACATGCCGAACGCGTCGCGGAAGGTGCGGCTGAAGTGGGCCGCGTCGAGGAAGCCCCAGCGGGCAGCCACCGTGCTGACCGATTTCCCGGCGTGCAGCGGGTCGCGCAGGTCGCGGCGCGCGCCGTCCAGGCGCTGGCTCCGGATCCAGCTGGCCACCGTGATGCCCGATTCGTGGAAGACGTTGTGCAGGTGACGGGTGGAGATGAAGTGCGCGGCCGCGATGCTTGCCGGGGACAGCAGGGGATCGGCCAGGTTGGCATCGATGTATTCGCGGATGGACGCGGCCAGCAGTGCCTGCGGCTTCATCCGGTCCGGTGCGATGTCCATTTCCGCGTGCAGCATGGTGGACACCAGGTCCAGGGCGTTGGTGGCCAGCCGTGAACCGCTGGGACCGCCCAGGACGTCAAGGTTTTCGGAGAGCTGGCGGATGAACTGGCCAACGATTCCGCTGAGGCCCGTGGTGCCGGCCATCCTGACGGCAGCGAGCTGGCCTACGTAGTCCGTGGGCAGGGTCAGGGCGTCGCACGGAAACATCACCACCATCATTCGTGCCTGCTCCTCGAATGCCAGGGTGTAGGGGCGGTTGGTGTCGTAGATGGCGAGGTCTCCGGGCTGGAGGAGCGCCTCCCGGTTGTCCTGGATCAGGAGGCCCGTGCCTTCGAGCTGGAGGTTGAGCTTGAAATACCGCTCGCCGGTCCGGGCAATGAGCGCGGGCGTGCGGTGGACCTCATGGGATGTGGCGGTGACCTCGATGATGGACATCCGGTCCAGTACCCGCGAACGCAAGATGCCCTTGAAGCCGTCCGCGTCAGCCGTGTGCGCGCTGAGCGGAACAAAGGACTCGGCCACGAGGTGCTTCCAGTCATCGAAGGTCCGGGCAATACTCGTGGTGACGTCCTGGTTGGCTGGTGGGGCGGGGCGTACGGTTGTTGCTGGCATGGATGTTCCTGTCGACGGACGGCCATCTGACGTTCCCCAAAGACTGTGTTCTGGAACACAGTCCTACGAGAGTAGCGCCGGCCGGCATCTTTTTTCAACACCCGTCGAAAAACCCGAACGTATTACTTGTTCCTGCCACGGGCGGCGACCACCCAGCGGTCCATCAGGTTGCCCCGGCTGACCACCGCCACGTCATCCACCAGGTTCATGGCAAGGCAGACGTGGTTGGGGATGACCCGCAGCCGTGTGCCGACCGGCGGCAATACACCGTCGTCGTGCCATTCCACCGTGGCGTGGTGCTCCGACAGGGCGGTAATCCTCGCGCCGGGGTGGTCCATCAGCCGGCCGAAGCCGGTAGCCCACGCCGGCCGGTCGCTGCCCAGGATCTTGCTGCCGGCGTCGAGGATAAGGCGCGGCGGAGTGCCCGGGGCCGGCGGATGGTGGCTGACCACGGTGGCCGCCACCGTCAGTGCGATGTCCTCGAGCGCGCAACGGCCCAGCTCCAGCTGCTGGGCATCACCAAGCACGTACACGCCCGGACGCACCTCGGTGGCTCCCGAAGCCTTGGTGAGGAGTGCCGTGGGGGTGGATCCGCCGCTCATCACGCGCGCCTCGAAGCCCGCCGCGCTCAGCGCTTCCGCCGCCTGGTGCAGGGCCTCCTGCTCCTGCGCGGCGGCTTCGAGCGGCTTCCCCGGCGCATAGCTGTGGCCGGGAAACGTGAAGACGCCTGCCACCTTGAGGCCGGCATCGGACGCCGCCCGGGCCACCGTTGCAGCGGCTTCCGGCTGGACGCCGCTGCGGTGGTGGCCGCTGTCGATCTCCACCAGCACGCTGACCTCCGCCGCAGCAGCACCCAGGCCTGCTCCCAGTGCGGCGGCGCCGGCTTCGGAGTCCACACCCACCGAGATTTCCGCGGCCGCGGCAAGGTGCCGGAGCCGCTCCGCCTTCTGCGGCGACAACCAAAGCGGATAAGCAATAAACAGATCCATCACGCCCGCCGCGGCGAATACTTCCGCTTCGCCAATGGTGGCTACGGTCAGCCCCACGGCTCCAGCGGCCAGCTGGCGGTGCGCAATTTCCGGGATCTTGTGGGTCTTGGCATGCGGGCGCAGCGCGAGCCCCTTCGCCTGCACCGCCTGGGACATCCGCGCGATGTTCCGGTCCAGGATGTCCATGTCCACGAGGATTTCGGGGGTGTCGATACCGGCGGGAATGGCCGCGTTTCCGGCGTTCATGGGCGGGCCTGTCCGCCCAGCATTGCCAGGTAACCCTGAAGCTGCCGGTCATGCCCGAAGTCCGTGCGGCCTGCCGGAGCCAGTGCCGCCTCGATCTGTGCCCCGAGCAGCATGTTCAGGAGCTGGCCGGCCAGGACGTCGTCGCCGACGGCGGTACTCACGTCGCCAGCGTCCCTCGCCTCCCCGAGGTAACGCCGGATGGCAGCAAGCCATTCGTCCATGGACTGCTGGTGGATTAGCGCTTTTTGCGGGTCGTTGACGGCCCGCTGCCAGAAGGGGATCACGATCCGCGCCTCGTTGATGCGCTCCTCGTCGAGCGGCAGCACCTCGAGGGAAAACGCGCGCAGGGCGGCGAGGCCGGACAGGCCGTGCGTGACCTTGGCGATCCGCTGGTTGGTCCGGTTGAACACGTGGCTGAACGCGAATTCGAGCAGGGTGTCCTTGGTGGGGAAGTAGGGCTTCAGGGCGCCATTGGCGAAGCCCGCTTCGAGCGCAATCTCACGCATCGTGGCACCTTCAAGGCCGTTCCGCGCGATGATCCGCCAGGTGGCATCCACCAGTTCCAGGCGCCGCTCATCATGGTCAACAATCTTTGGCACCGCTGCTGCTCCCCGAAAATATTTCGCCCAAACCCTTGTGAGCCATCTTACGTAAAGCTTATTCTCTACAACTATAGAAAATAAACCGGTTGACCCGCAGCGGTCCGATCAAAGGTTCCATCCATGACGCTTGCAGCAGTTGAAACAACCTCGGCATTCCGCCTGGCCACCGCCGCCGAGATCCTTCAGGTCCGGTCCATCCTGCAGCAGGAGGGGCTCCTCGGCCCGCAGCACCGCATCGCCTACCTGGGCCTCCTGGATCCGGTCGGAACCGGCAGGCGGGCGGCCGGAACCGGCGCAGAGCCCGGGGGCCGCCGCTTCCGGGCCTTTATCCACGACGTCTCCGGGGCAGCGCCAAGCGACGTCGTCGTCTCCCTCACGCGCCAATTGGTGGAATCCGCCGTCGTGCTCGATACCGCGGTGACCGGCGAACTGCCCGTCCTGGAGGAGGAGTTCGAGGTGGTGGAAGCGCTGCTGGCCACCGACGAACGGTGGCTCAAGGCCCTGCAGGACAGGGACCTCGACGTGGCAAAGGTCCGGGTGGCCCCGCTGTCCGCCGGGGTGTTCGAGTACACCGAGGAGCAAGGCCGCCGCATCCTCCGCGGCCTGGCTTTTGTGCAGGACTTCCCCGAGGACAGTGCCTGGGCTCACCCCGTGGATGGGCTCGTGGCTTACGTGGACGTGGTGAACAAGGAAGTCACGCAGGTCATCGACCTCGGTGTCATGCCGATTCCGGCCGAACACGGCAACTACACCGACCCGGAGCTGGCCGGGCCGCCCCGCACCAGCCAGAAGCCCATCAGCATCACCCAGCCCCAGGGCCCCAGCTTCACGGTCACCGGCGGGAATCACGTGGAGTGGGAAAAGTGGAGCGTGGACGTGGGATTCGATGTCCGCGAAGGAGTGGTCCTGCACAACCTCGCCTTCGAGGACGGCGGCCGGGTGCGGCCCATCATCAACCGCGCCTCGATCGCGGAGATGGTGGTTCCCTACGGCGACCCGTCGCCCATCCGGTCCTGGCAGAACTACTTCGACACCGGAGAATACCTGGTGGGCCAGTACGCCAACTCCCTGGAACTGGGCTGCGACTGCCTCGGCGAGATCACCTATTTCAGCCCGGTCATCAGCGACGCTTTTGGCAACCCGCGGGAGATCCGCAACGGCATCTGCATGCACGAGGAGGACTGGAGCATCCTGTCCAAGCACTCGGACCTGTGGACGGGGATCAACTACACCCGCCGGAACCGCCGACTGGTGATCTCCTTCTTCACCACCATCGGCAACTACGACTACGGCTTCTACTGGTACCTCTACCTGGACGGCACCATCGAGTTTGAGGCCAAGGCCACCGGAATCGTCTTCACCTCCGCTTTCCCCGAGGGCGGTTCAGATAACATCTCCCAACTCGCCCCCGGCCTCGGCGCACCTTTCCACCAGCACCTCTTCAGCGCGCGGCTGGACATGGCCATCGACGGGTTCACCAACCGGGTGGAGGAGGAGGACGTGGTCCGGCAGGCCATGGGCCCGGGCAACGAGCGCGGCAACGCCTTCTCCCGCAAGCGCACAGTGCTGACCCGCGAATCGGAAGCGGTCCGTGGAGCTGACGCGAGGGCCGGCCGGACCTGGATCATCTCCAACCCCGAGTCGCGCAACCGGCTGGGCGAGCCGGTGGGCTACAAACTCCATTCCCACAACCAGCCCACCTTGCTGGCGGATCCCGAATCCTCGATCGCCAGGCGCGCGGCCTTTGCCACCAAGGATCTTTGGGTCACCCGCTACGCCGAGGAGGAGCGCTACCCCACCGGCGACTTCGTCAACCAGCACATCGGCGGCGCCGGCCTGCCAGCCTACGTGGCACAGGACCGGGACATTGACGGTGAGGACATCGTGGTGTGGCATACCTTCGGGCTCACGCACTTCCCGCGGGTGGAGGACTGGCCCATCATGCCGGTGGATACCGTGGGCTTCAAGCTCCGGCCCGAGGGCTTCTTCGACCGCAGCCCGGTCCTGGACGTCCCCGCCAACCCCAACAAGCAGGCCGCGGCCTGCCACGGTGAGGGCGGCAGCGGTGGCTCCTGCCACTAGCCCCACCCCGGGGGTTGCCGGCATTGGAGAACATACGACGACGGCGGGCCGGGCCCGTGCCGGCGGTCCCGTCCTGCACTCGCGGGCCTGCGCCGTGGTCACCGCTGTGTCCTGCGTTGCGCACCTGTGGTGGGCGGCCGCCGGCCACCACGGTGTTTGGCTGGGCATTGTGATGGTGGCGCTGGCGGCCGTTTGTGTACCCTGCACCGTCCATATCTGGCGGCACAGCAGGGTGCGTGCCTTGCACCAGGTGACGCTCTCGGCGCTGCTAACGGTCGTGCTGCATGCGGCTCTGCTGCTCGGCGCGGGAGGTGCCGGGCACGCCCACGGCGGCAGGCCGGCGTCGTACTTCGCCCAAACGTCCGGAAGCGCCCAGCTGTTGCTGATCATCGGACTGGAACTGGTAACCGCCCTGCTCGCCGCCTCGCTCGTGGCGCGGCTCCGGAAGCGGAGTTTTTGTCCACGTATGCCGGGATAAAGTCCCCTAAAGCCTGCATATCCGGACAAAAACTCCGCCGGCGGGAGGGGTCAGCCCTGGTCGAACCAGTTCCGCGACGGGTTGGTGACCTCCGGGGCAGCGCGGTGCAGGTCCGGCTGGGCCGCCCACTTCACGCCGTTGGCCAGGACGCGCTGGATCTGGGGATGGTGGTACACCGGGTACTCCTGGTCGCCCGGGCTGAAGTAGAAGATCCGCCCCTTGCCCCGGGTGAACGTGACGCCGGAGCGGAACACCTCGCCGCCCGCGAAGGAGCTGATGAAGATGAGGTCGTCCGGGTCCGGAATGTCGAACAGCTCGCCGTACATCTCCTGCTCGGGGATAACGATGGGGCTGTCCACACCTTCGGCGATGGGGTGTGAGGGCTTCACGGTCCATACGAGCTCGCGCTCGCCGTCGTTCCGCCACGCCAGCGAGCAGCTGGTGCCCAGCAGCTTGGTGAACACCTTGGCAAAATGCCCCGAGTGGAGCACGATCAGTCCCATACCGCCCAGCACGTGCCGGTGGACGCGTTCGACGACGGCGTCGCTCACCTCGTGGTGGGCCATGTGTCCCCACCAGAGCAGGACGTCCGTCTCGGCGAGCACCTCCTCATCCAGGCCGTGCTCATCATCGGTGGCGAGCACCGCCGTCGTAACTTCCGCCTCGGGGTAGTAGGAACGAAGGCCCGCGGCGATGGCGCCGTGGATGCCGTCGGGGTAGATCTCACCAATGTGGGATGGCTCGTTGATGGCCTCGTGGACGCCTTCGTTCCAGACCCGGATCCTCAGTTCGTGGTTCATTAGAGACGAACCTCCCTCTGCTCCAGTGCGGACTGGTAGCACGCGTCGATGATCTGCGCCCGGTAGAGCGCCAGGGAGCCGTCATGCTCTCCCCAGACTGCCTCTCCGCCGCGCACTGCCGTGATGAAGTCTTCCACTACTGCGTCATGGGCGCGGCCCGGCAGTACCGGTGGCACGTAGTCCGCGGATTCGCCTTCCTTGTCCGTGAACACGCGGAGCTGGCCGACGGCCGGGAAGGGTGCGCCCTGCACCTTGAGCTCGGCGCCGCCGTCGGTGCCGTAGATCGTGAAGTCCAGGAGGTCGTCCATTTCGCGGTACGTGGCCCAGCTGGCCTCGATCAGCAGGGTTCCGCCGCCCTCAAGCCTCAGGAACGCGGAAGCGAAGTCCTCCACCTCGAACGCGTGCGCTGAGGCGAGGGCCGAGTACTCTTTTCCGCCGCCGCGCCCCTGCGGGCCCAGCTCGGAATGCGTGGCAGCAGAAACGGCCACCACCTTGGGTTCCCCGAGCAGGTGCAGCGCGTAGTCCAGGGCGTGGACGCCGATGTCCGCCAGGGGTCCGCCGCCGGCGAGCTCCGGATTGGTGAACCAGCTGCCGAGGGTGGGGATGCCCGAACGGCGCAGCCAGGATGCCTTGGCGTAGTACGGCCGGCCCAGCCCGCCGTCGTCGATGACATCCTTGAGTGCCTGGATGTCGCCGCGGCGGCGGTGGTTAAAGGCGACGTCCAGGACGCGCCCGGCCTTGCGGGCCGCGTCCACCATGGCCTGGCCTTCGACGGCGTTGCGCGCGATGGGCTTCTCGCTCAGTACGTGGATCCCGCGTGCAAGGGCGGCGACGGCGATGGGCGCGTGCAGGAACGTAGGCACGGCCACGCTGATCGCGTCCAGGCCGCCGTGCTCCAGCATTTCTTCCCAGTCCGCGAAGGCGTTGGGAATGGAGTATTCGGCCTGCAGGGAGTCGCGGAGTTCCTGCTCCATCCCGGCCAGCGAAACGATCCTGACGCCGTCAAGCGCGTCATAGGCCTTCAGGTGCTGCTGGCCGGCCCAGCCGATGCCGACGACGCCCACCCGCAGTTCTGCTGCCGGTGTTCCTTCCGGGAAAGCGGCGGGCTGCGCGGACGACTGCTGCTCGTGGTTCAAGGGATGCTTCCTTAGGGGCTGGGTGGGACGTGTTCAGTGCGGTCTTGGAATCGATTCCAAGTATCAGGGACGGATGGCGCTGAAGACTGATTGGAATCGATTCCAAAAAGTCTGTCAGCCGCTTCCGGGGCTGTCAACCCCCTGGGTCAGTCCTTTGTGGAGCCGCGGACCACGAGTTCGTGTGAAAGGAAGATCCGTCCGCGCCGGTGTCCACCCGGCCCGGTCATGCGCGCAAACAGTGCTTCGAAAGCCACCTGTCCCATTTCATAGGCAGGCTGCCTGATGGTGGTCAGTTCCGGCACGCACATTTCCGCCTGGACGGAGTCGTCAAAACCCGCCACGGCGATGTCTCCCGGGACCCGGAGGCCGGCATCGGTGATTTCGCGTACGCATCCTGCGGCCACCGTATCGCTGCCGCAGAACACGGCATCCGGCAGCGGGTCCAGGTGCAGAAGTTCCTTGGCGAGGCGGCGCCCGGCGTGGAAGTCGAACTCGCCGTCGGCCAGGAGCAGATGCTCCGGCGCCAAACCGGCTTCGGCGGCCGCCGCCCGGAAGCCTTCCTCGCGCAGCCTGCCGGAGCGGGCCAGTCGGTTGCCTATCATGGCCAGGCGGCGGCTCCCCGTTTCGATCAGGTGCCGGGTGATGTCGAAGGCGGCCTGCCGGTCGTCGATGGAAACACCAAACGCCGCCTCGGAGTCGACGATTTCGCAGACCTGGACCACGCTCAACTGCTCCGCCAGCGCTTCAACATCCGCATCCGGCATGGTGGGCGAAAACAGGATCAGGCCATCCACTGAGCCGTTGCGCAGCATGTCCACCAGCTGCTGTTCACGTTCAAGGTCCCCGGACGTCGGCGCAATCAGGCTGACATAGCCGGATAACGCCGCCGCGTCCCCGAACCCCCGGAAAGCCTCGCTGATCACGGGGGAGTTGAGGTTCTTCGCGAGGGCCAGGATGCGCATGGTCCGGTCGCGGCGCAGGTCGCGGGCAGAAGCGAGCGGCCGGTAGTTGAGCTTCCGGATGGCGCCGGTGACTTTTTCCTTGCTTGCTGCGCTGACGGCCGGGCTGCCGTTGAGGACACGGGAAACGGTGCCCACGGAGACGCCTGCCGTCTTGGCGACGTCCTGGACTGTCGCTCGCGCCATGTGTCGTTTCCTTCCGCGACCAGTGACCGAGGTCCTCGCTGCCGTGCCCGTGCCGTGCCGTGCTGCGGCGGGTTTCCCCAGCATAGCTGTGCGGCCGGGTGGAGCGTCGCACGGTCGCCGCAGGCGGCTGCAGGGAGGGCAGCGGTACGGGCAGCCCGGCCCCAGCGGCGTCCCACCTATGATGGCTGATATGACAGAACATGCCCGGGAAGAGGTTGCCGGCAAACTCGAGCAGGTGATCGCAACCCAGCTGCGGCATTACCGCACCTCCCAGGGCCTGTCCTCTGCCGAGCTCGCAGCCCGCACCGGGCTCTCCAAGGCGATGATCTCCAAGATTGAAACGGCCAGCACGTCCTGTTCGCTGACCACCTTGCAGCGCCTGGCGGACGGGCTCAGGATCCCCGTCACGGCTCTGTTCCGCGGTGCGGATACCGACCGCGATGCCACCTTCACTAAGAACGGCCAAGGCAGCCTTACCGTCCGCAGCGGTACCCGGCACGGGCACGAATACCGTGTGCTGGGCACCTTGAAGGGCCGCACCGATGCGTTGGAGCCCACTCTGGTGACGCTGACCGACGCCTCGGATGTTTTCCCGCTGTTCCAGCACCCCGGCACAGAATTCATCTACATGCTCGCGGGCCGGATGGTGTACGGCCACGGCCAGTACGAATACACCATGGAGCCGGGCGACTCGCTCCTGCTCGATGGTGAAGGCCCGCACGGCCCGCTCGAGTTGCAGGAGCTTCCCATCAAGTTCCTGGCCGTCGCCGCCAAGTAGGCCCAGGGCCGTCATGCCCTTACTCGGATAGGCACCTTTCAGCCGGTGTCGTGTTTCCCGCACGTTAAGCACCCGTTGTACCCGGCCGCGCCCTGCGACGTCCAGATTTAACATTTCCTGCGCTCAGCTGAAACACCTTTTTGACTACTGTGGTTCAACAAGGTTTCATATCAAGTAACAGCAAGCGAACAGGACAGTTCCGATGACTAGTCTCGCGACACCTGAAGTACCAACGGATTCGCCCTTGCACGAAAACACCGGCGGCATCTCCCTTGCGGACATCGCCAGGGCCCACAATGTCCGGTTCCTCCTGGCTACCTTTGTGGACATGACGGGGAAGCCATGCGCCAAGCTGGTCCCGGTGGAGGCCGCCAATGAGCTCGAAAACGGGGCCATGGGCTTCGCCGGCTACGCCGCGGGCCTCATGGGCCAGAAGCCGCAGGACCCGGACCTGATCGCCATTCCCGATCCCGCGTCCTTCACCCCGGTCCCCTTCATCAAGGAGGGGCTGGCCATCGTGCACTGCGATCCGCACGTAGACGGCAAACCCTGGCCCTACGCCCCGCGCGTGGTCCTGAAGAACACGCTCGCCCGGCTGGCGGGCCAGGGCATGCAGGCCAAGGTGGGCGCCGAGGTGGAGTACTTCCTGGTGAAAAAGAATGACGACGGGACGCTGAGCACCGCCGATGAAAAGGACGACTCACCCCGCCCGTGCTACGACGCCCGCGGCGTGACCCGCATGTACGACCACCTCACCTCCATCTCTGATGCGATGAACAGCCTGGGCTGGGGCAATTACGCCAACGACCATGAGGACGCCGCCGGCCAGTTCGAGCAGAACTTCAACTACGCCGACGCCCTCACCACCGCGGACAGGGTGGTGTCCCTCCGCTACATCCTGAACATCCTGGCGGAGCAGCGCGGCATGACCGCCACGTTTATGCCCAAGCCGTTCACCGACCGCACTGGCACCGGCCTGCACTTCCACCTTTCCCTGTGGGCAGGTTCCGAGGCGCTGTTCCCCGCTGCGGGAACGGACGACGGCGGCCGGGGCCTTGGGCTGTCCGGGCTCGCCTACTCATTTATCGCCGGGATCCTGGACCACGCCCCCGCGCTGCAGGCCTTCCTCGCCCCCACGGTGAACTCGTACAAGCGGACCGGAGCCACCACCAGCTCCTCCGGCGCCACCTGGTCGCCGCGGAAGGCATCCTTCGGCGGGAACGACCGCACCCACATGATCCGGGTGCCGGACAACAAGCGGATGGAACTGCGCTCCGGGGACGGCTCCGCCAACCCGTACCTCGCCATCGCCACCGCCATCGCGGCCGGGCTGGACGGCGTGGAGAAGTCCCTGGATCCGGGCCGCCCGTCCGGTCCGGGGGAGTCCAGGCCAGATGCACATTTCCTTCCGGCCACCTTGCTCCACGCCGTGGAAGCGCTGCGGAAAGACCCCGTCATCCTGGCCAGCCTCAGCGGCGACCCGGCCATCGGCAGCTACTACGCCGACGCCAAGGAAGAGGAATTCCTCACCTGGCACAACCAGGTCAGCGACTGGGAAATCCGAACCTATCTCACCTCGATTTAGCAAACCCCACTCAGTAAAGGAATCCCACCATGTGCGGAATCGCCGCGTTGCAGCTGCGCAACCCCTCGCTGCATCCCCGGATGGGCAGCCTGCTGTCCTCGATGCTGTGCCAGATCGTGGACCGCGGACCGGACTCGGCCGGCCTCGCCGTCTACAACACCCCCGGCCTGGTCAGTGCGGGAACATCCACCCTCAGCCTCCTGGGCAAGGACCAGGGAATGACGACGGCGGCCATCACCGCAGGCGTCGCGGCTCTCCTCCCGTCCGATGCAGCAGCAGCCGCCAAAGTAGTGGGTGACACCACCCTGGTGAGTGCCGCCGTCGGGACTGACCTGCTGGTGAAGGCCGTTAGCGAAATTCTCCCGGGTTCCACCATCATCGGCCGTGGCGGGCACGTCGCGGTGATGAAGAGCGTGGGCCACCCGATGGAGATCGCCGCCGAGCACGGCCTTGAAGCGATGGCCGGAAGCCAGGGCCTGTCCCACACCCGCATGGCCACTGAATCGGCAGTGACGGCCGGCGGCTCGCACCCCTTCTCCGTGGCGGACGACCTCTGCCTGGTCCACAACGGCTCCTTCTCCAACCACGCCACGGTCCGCCGCGGCCTTAAGCGTGAAGGCGTGGTGTTCGACTCCGAAAACGACACGGAGGTGGGCGCCCGGTACGTGGCCTCACGCCTGAAGCAGGGCGACACGCTCGAGGAAGCCCTCGTGAACCTGGGCAGGGTCCTGGACGGTTTCTACACCCTGGTGGTGACCACCGCGGACAGCATGGCCGTGGTCCGCGACCCCATCGCCTGCAAACCCGCCATCATCGCCGAAACGGACGACTACGTCGCCATGGCCTCCGAGTACCGCGCCCTGGCCGGCCTGCCCGGCATCAACAACGCCCGCATCTTTGAACCGGAACCCGGAAAGGTCTACACATGGTCACTCTGACAGCTCCCGAAGCCCCTGCCGTTGACGTGCTGAAGGAAACCACCGTTGACCTGGCCGCCAGCACGGTCCGGGAACTCAACCAGGCCATCCACAATGCCGAAGACGGGCAGGCCTGGACTGTGACCAACCCCGGCGGCAAGCACAGCCTGGCCGTCGGCATCAACGCCGGCATCGCGGTGACCATCGACGGCCACGCCGGCTACTACGCAGCCGGGATGCACCAAAAAGGCGACGTGACCATCAACGGCAATGCCGGCGTCGGCCTCGCGGAAAACATCATGTCCGGGACTGTCCACGTCAGAGGTGACGCGTCCCAGTCGGCAGCGGCCACGGGGCACGGCGGCCTGGTGGTCATCGACGGCAACGCCGGTGCGCGCTGCGGGATTTCCATGAAGGGCGTGGACATTGTGGTAGGCGGCAACATCGGCCACATGTCCGCGTTTATGGCCCAGGCCGGCCGGCTGGTGGTGTGCGGCGACGCGGGGGACGCGCTGGGCGACTCCATCTACGAAGCGCGGATCTACGTCAAGGGCACGGTGGCCTCCCTTGGAGCCGACTGCATCGAAAAGCCCTTGCGCGAAGAACACCTCACCGAACTCGCGGAACTGCTCGCCGCCGCCGGCCGCACCGACAACCCGGCCCACTTCAAGCGCTACGGCTCAGCCCGGAACCTCTACCACTTCAGCGTCCACAACTCGACGTCGTACTAGGAGCCCCCATGACCATCACCTCAGTACCGCTCCCCGCTGAAGCGCCGCAAGCAGCGCCCGCGCAGAACCTGGCAGCCCCCGATATCGCTGCGCTCGGCCTGCGGGAGTCCGCCACCTTCGACCGCGCCACCATTGCCGACATCCAGCGCGCTGCCGCCACCGGCGTCTATGACATCCGGGGCTGGGGCGCCAAGCGCAAGGTCCCGCATTTTGATGACCTGCTCTTCCTCGGAGCCTCCATGTCCCGCTACCCGCTGGAGGGCTACCGCGAAAAGTGCGATACCGACGTCGTCCTCGGCGACCGGCACGCCACCCGCCCGCTGCACCTGCAGACCCCCGTGACCATCGCCGGCATGAGCTTCGGCGCACTGTCCGCCAATGCCAAGGAGGCACTGGGCCGCGGCGCGTCCGAAGTGGGCACCTCTACCACCACCGGCGACGGCGGCATGACGCCCGAGGAGCGCGGCCAGTCCAAGCACCTGGTGTACCAATACCTGCCGTCCCGCTACGGCATGAACCCGGACGACCTCCGCAAGGCCGACGCCATCGAGATCGTGCTCGGCCAGGGCGCCAAACCCGGCGGCGGCGGGATGCTCCTGGGCCAGAAAATTACCGAACGCGTGGCGGGAATGCGCACCCTGCCCGTCGGCATCGACCAGCGCTCCGCCAGCCGGCACCCCGACTGGACTGGCCCGGACGACCTGGAAATCAAGATCGGGGAACTCCGCGAAATCACCGACTGGAAGACACCCATCTACGTCAAGATCGGCGCCTCCCGCCCGTACTACGACACCGCGCTCGCCGTGAAGTCCGGCGCCGACGTGGTGGTGTTGGACGGCATGCAGGGCGGAACGGCCGCCACGCAGCAGGTGTTCATCGAAAACGTGGGCATCCCCACGCTCGCCGCCATCCCGCAGGCCGTCCAGGCGCTGCAGGAACTCGGCGTGCACCGCACGGTCCAGCTCATCGTTTCCGGCGGCATCCGCACCGGGGCAGACGTTGCCAAGGCCATGGCCCTGGGAGCGGACGCAGTGGCTATTGGCACCGCGGCCCTCATTGCCCTGGGTGACAACGACCCCCGCTACGCCGCGGAGTACTCCGCGCTGGGGTCAGCCGCGGGGTTCTATGACGACTTCCAGGACGGCCGCGACCCCGCCGGCATCACCACCCAGGACCCCGAACTGTCCGGCCGCCTGGACCCGGTCGCGGCAGGCCACCGCCTGGCCAACTACCTCCGCGTCCTCACCATGGAAGCCCAGACCATTGCCCGGGCCTGCGGAAAGTCCCACCTGCGCAACCTGGAACCCGAGGACCTGGTGGCGCTGACTATCGAGACGTCCGCCATGGCCCGCGTGCCGCTGGCAGGCACTTCCTGGATCCCCGGAGTGCAGGGAAGCTTCTGATGCCTCGCTCGATTTCCGACTCGGCGGAGTATGTGGTGGTGGGCGCCGGCCTGGCCGGCGCCGCCACCGCCTGGCAGCTCGCATCCCGCGGCCACCAGGTCACCCTGCTGGAGCGCAGTACACCGGCCGCACATGACGGCAGCTCCCACGGCTCCGCCCGGATCTTCCGCTACGCCTACCCGGACCCCTTCTATACCCGGGCCGTCCTGGAGTCGAAGCGTCTCTGGGATGGGCTCGCTGCGGCGTCGGGAACTTCCCTGATCACTCCGTTCGGCGCCGTGGATTACGGCCCCGAGCGCAACCCCCGGCTGCTGGCCTCGGTGCTGGCAGGCGAAGGGATTGAGCACGAACTCCTGTCCGCCGCCGAAGCGCGGGACCGGTGGCCGCAGATCGCCTTCGATACGGAGGTCCTTTGGCACCCCGGTGCCGGGGTGATCGACGCCGAAACCTCCGTCAACGCCATGGTGGCCCTCGCCGTCGGGCACGGCGCCCGGCTGGTGACCGGCTGGGAGCTGCACAGCGTGGAGCGGACCGGCACAGGTTACCGGCTTCGCTCCGCAGCCGGGGACACCATGGTAGCCGGCAACGTGGTGATCAGCGCCGGCGGCTGGCTGCCCGGGCTGCTGGGACAACTGGCGCTTCCCGCGGGTTTCCTGGCCGGGCTTCCGGAGATCACCGTCCGGCAGGAGCAGGCGTTCCACTTCAAGTACCGGGAATCCGACGGCGGTGCTGCTTCGGGTGCCGGCGGCTGGCCCACGTTCATCCACAAGGCCGCCAACATCCAGGCCTACGGCCTTCCCGGTGGACGGGACGCGGGCTTGGCCGGGCAGAAAGTGGCCGAATACAACGGCGGGAAACTGATCCCGTCCGCCTGCGAACAGACCGGCGAAGTGGATCCCGCCAACCGCCGCCGCGTGGTGGACTACGTCGGCCGCTACCTGCCCGGCCTGGACCTTGAACCGTACGCCGAAACCACCTGCCTGTTCACCAACACCCCCAACGAGGACTTCCTCATCGACCGTGTGGAGAACCTCACCGTCCTGTCGCCCTGTTCCGGGCACGGCGCCAAGTTCGCGCCGCTGATCGGTCAGTGGGCAGCGGACCTGGCCACCGGCGCCGGGACTGTTCCCGGCCGGTTCCGCAGCGTGACCTCATCAGCACTGACTACCTAGGACGGGTACCTTGAGCGTTCCACCAACGGCAGCCACCCTGGCTGCCCCTCCCGCCGCGGCCACCAGCGCCGCCACGGTAACCGGCCTGCTGCGGGACATCGCCACCGTCGGCCGGGATACGTCACGGGGCGGCTACTCGCGGCCGGTCTTCTCCACCGCGGAAACAGACCTTCGCACCTGGTTTATCGAGCAAGCGGAACGGCGCGGCCTCGACGTCCACACCGACCACAACGGCATCATCTGGGCCTGGTGGGACACCTCCGCCGGAACGCGGCGCGACGCCGTGGTCACAGGCAGCCACCTCGATTCGGTCCCCGGCGGAGGTGCGTACGACGGCCCGCTGGGTGTCGCCTCGGCGCTGGTCGCCGTCGATATCCTGAAAGCCCGCGGGCTGCGGCCCCGCCGGCCGCTGGCCATCGCGGTGTTCCCCGAGGAGGAGGGCTCACGCTTCGGCGTGGCCTGCCTGGGCTCCCGGCTCCTGACCGGCGCGCTGGACCCGGACAAGGCGCGCCGGCTCACGGACCCGCACGGCAACACCTATGCCGACGTCGCGGCCGCGAACGGGCAGGACCCCCGGCTCATCGGCGCCGACTACAAAACACTCCAGCAGCTGGGCCTGTTCGTGGAGCTGCATGTGGAGCAGGGCCGGGGGCTGATCGACCTGGACCAGCCGGTGGCCATCGGCTCGTCCATCCTGGGCCACGGCCGCTGGAAGCTCAGCATCTCCGGGCAGGGCAACCACGCGGGAACCACCCTGATGGCCGGCCGCAAGGACCCTATGATCGCCGCCGCCAAGATTATGGTCAGCATCCGCGATACGGCCCGGAAGTACCGGGACGCCCGGGCCACCGTGGGCAGGGTCCAGCCCGTCCCGGGCGGCACCAACGTAATCGCCTCCCGCGTGGACCTGTGGATCGACGTCCGCCACCCGGACGACTCCGTCACGGCAGCCCTGGTGGAAGCCATCCGGTTGAACGCCGAGGTCTTCGCTGCGGAGGAAGGCTGCACCGCCGGCCTGACTGCCGAATCACTCAGTCCCACAGTGCATTTCGACGACGGCCTGCGGGACCGGCTGCAGGGGTTGCTTCCCGCCGCTCCGGTCCTGGACACCGGAGCGGGGCACGACGCCGGGGTGCTGAGCGCCCACATCCCCACCGCCATGCTGTTCGTCCGGAACCCCACCGGCATCTCGCACTCGCCGGACGAGCTCGTGGAGGACCGGGACGCGGAGGAAGGCGCCGCGGCGCTCGCGGACTCCCTGGCGGGGCTGCTCGGCGAGGCCCGCACCATGGGGTAGGGCCGCCGTCGTACCGGCAGGGGTCAGCCTTGCCGCAGCCGTCCGCGCAGCCCTGCCGCGCCTGCCCCCGCGGGGCCGGCGATAACCCTGATGCGTATCTTCCTGCTGCTATCAGTGGGACTGCTGAAACTCGCGTGTGGATGACAGAAACCATCATTTAACACGCCGGAAACCTAGTCCAAAATCGTCGCCATACAGTTGGAGCACGACGGCAATAGCCGGCCTCCGCTGAACTCTCCGGAGCGGCTCTGACGGCAATTTACCGTTCTCTCTTCGCATCACGAAAGGGGTTTCCCATGGATTCGGGAAATGTCGCTTGGATTCTGGCCAGCTCCGCGCTGGTTTGTATGATGATCCCCGCCCTGGCCCTGTTCTACGGGGGCATGGTGGGGTCGCGCCGCATCCTCAACATGATGATGATGTGCTTTGGCGGCGCAAGCCTGGTGGCAGTCCTCTGGGCGCTCTTCGGCTACTCGATGGCCTTCGGAAACTCCGTGGGCGGCATGGGGCTCATCGGGGACGTCACGGAGTTCCCCGGCATGGCGCAGCTGCTGCCCGCGGACGAGGGGGCCTCCATCCCGGTGATCCTTTTCGCCGCGTTCCAGCTGTTCTTCGCCTGCGTCACCACGGCACTGGTTGCTGGAGCCGCAGCCGGCCGCATGAAGTTCGGCGCTTGGATGCTGTTTGCCGGCATCTGGGCCACCGTTGTCTACTTCCCCATCGCGCACTGGGTGTTCGCCTTCTCCTCCGCTGACGGCAGTGTTACCGGCGGCTGGATCGCGAGCGGCATCAAGGCGATCGACTTTGCCGGCGGCACCGCTGTCCACATGAACGCCGGCGCCGCAGCCCTGGCCCTGGCCCTCGTCCTGGGCAAGAGCTCCGGCTGGCCCAAGGTGGAACACGCCAAGCCGCACAGCCGCCCGTTGGTACTGGTGGGCGCGGGTCTGCTGTGGGTGGGCTGGTTCGGCTTCAACGCCGGCTCGGCACTCTCGGCCGGCCAGTCGGCGTCGGTGGTTTTCCTGAACACCGCTGTTGCTGCGTCTGCCGGCCTCCTCGCCTGGGCGCTCGTTGAGCGGATCCGCCATGGCGCGGCCACCAGCATGGGCGCAGCCTCCGGCCTGATCTCGGCACTGGTTGCGATCACCCCGGCCTGTGGTGCCGTCAGCCCGCTCGGTGCGGTCGCCATCGGCGCGATTGCCGGGGCTGTATGCTCCCTCGCCATTGAGCTGAAATTCCGCCTCGGCTTCGACGATTCACTCGACGTGGTGGGTGTCCACCTCGTGGGCGGCATCCTCGGCACGCTGCTGATCGGCCTCTTTGCCACCGATGCCGCACCCAACGCCGTCAGCGGCCTCTTCTACGGCGGCGGCCTGGTCCAACTGGGCATCCAGGCATTGGCCACGGTCTCGGTCCTGGCATACTCGTTCGGCATCACCTGGGTCCTGGCAAAGATCCTCGACAAGACCATCGGCCTGCGCATCAAGCCGGAAGATGAGCTGCGCGGCATCGACCTCGCCGCCCACTCTGAGCTGGCCTATCTCACGGACGAGGATCCCGTGGAGTTGGGTTCGCCGCAGCGGGCCTAGCGTGCAGTAAGAGTTCCGGGTGGGGGCGCCCGGAATGACGAGTCAGGCAGAGGGCCAGGCCTTGGACCGGTGCCAGCATCAGCTGGCTTATAGTTCCAAGGTTTGGCCCTCTGCTGTGTGCAGTGTCTGGCGGGAAGGCTGGGTGGCTTTAGGGTTCGCTGCAGACCAGGCTGCCGTCCTGTACCTCCAGCACCGCAGCCCGGATGTGGCTGAGATGAGTTTTCGGGTCCGGCGCCATGGTGCCGATGTCCTCGCCGCCCCAGTGCGGGTGGGTGAAGTAGACCAGCAGGGCGCGGTCACTGCCGTCCTCGCGTTGCGGGAGCGGAACCACATCCGCGTGGCGTCCGACGACGGGCCTTCCGTCCACGGATTCCGGCGCCTTGAGGATGAGCCCGCCCGAGTGGTCCTGCCGGACCCAGCCTCCCGCACCGTCCTCGGAGCGGTAGATGCCCTGGCCGCGCCATTCGTCCACGATCATCCAGAACGCTCCGCCCAGCCGGAACACCTTGGGCCCCTCATGCGGCCGGCCCGGGATGGTGAGTCCTTCAAGGACCCACGACGACGGGTCCCCGGGTGTGTCGCTGACCGCGCTGCAGGTGTTCGAGCCGCGCGCCTCGTCTTTGTACCAGAGCCGGTAGCGGCCATCCCCGCACCGGGCGACGGCGGCGTCGATGACGCGGGGCGAGTCCAGGTCGATGGCGCCCAGGTACTGCCAGGTGAGCAGGTCACGGCTGGCGAACTGGACGATGGACGCCGTCCCGGTCCAGTCTGTCCGCACCCCGCCAAGCACGGTCAGGTACATGATCCACTGGTCGCCGATCCGTACGACGTCGGGAGCCCAGAGTGTCGCGGGCAGTTCAGTTTCCGGCGGGACCAGTCCGTCCACGGTTCCTTGGTAGGCCCAGGTGAGTCCGCCGTCGGACGATCTGGCCACGCCGATCGCGGTGCCGTGCACCCATTCCACGCCTGTCAGGCCTGGCGCAGTGGCCCGGCGCTGGGTGTAGAACAGCACCCACTCCCCGGTGCGGTGGTCCGGAACCAGGATGGGATCGGTGGGTCCGTCCCAGAGTGGATCGCGGTAGGGGTTCCGGAAGGCGTCCGGGCTCAGAAGCGGCGGGGCTGACGATACAACAGGCGTAGTGGCGGTCTGTTGGGACACAGATTTCTCCAACGTTGTAGTTTTCTTGCTGCATCCCAGCATATTCGTGTTTGGCGACTCGTAAAGGCGATCATGCTACGCACATTCGCCCGCGCTACCAAGATCCGGGCCGCGTCAGCGAATGGGCGGGTCGAAACCGGATTCCCGGGCCGAAACCAAATTCCCGGGTCGAAACCGGAACGGCCGGCGGGCGGAGGCTACTCCTGGAACAGCCCTGCCAGGTCCTCGGCCGTGATGGCGCCGCCGGCCAGGGCATCGCCCTCCATCACGTCGGCGAACAGCTGGGACTTCCGGGCTTTCAGCGCCATGACCTTTTCCTCGATGGTGTCCTTGGCCACGAGCCGGTACACCATCACGTTCCGCGCCTGCCCGATCCTGTGCGTCCGGTCCACTGCCTGCGCCTCGGAGGCCGGATTCCACCACGGGTCCAGCAGGAACACATAGTCGGCTTCGGTGAGGTTGAGGCCAAACCCGCCGGCCTTCAACGAAATCAGGAACACCGGCGCGCTGCCGTTCTTGAACTCACTGACCACGTCGGCACGGTTCCGGGTGCCGCCGTCGAGATAGCAGTACTCGATCTTCTCCTCGTCCAGCCGCTCGCGGACCTTCCCCAGGAACCCGGTGAACTGGCTGAAAATCAGGGCACGGTGCCCCTCCGCCACCAGGTCCTCCAGCTGCTCGAACAGCACGTCAAGCTTGCTGGACCGGACCGCCGTCAGCGCCGGGTCAACGAGCGAGGCATCCAGGCTGAGCTGCCGCAGCAGGGTCAGCGACTGGAAAATGGTGAAACGGTTCTTGTTGACGTCCTCGATCAGGCCCAGGATCTTTTGCCGCTCCCGCTGCAGGTGCGTCTGGTACACCTTCTGGTGGCGCGGGTTCAGCACCACTTCGAGGATCTGTTCCTGCTTGGGCGGCAGGTCCTTGATCACCTGGTCCTTGGTGCGGCGCATCATCAGCGGACGGACCCGACGGCGGAGCTTGTCCAGCTGCCCCTTGTCGCCGTTCTTTTCCACCGGCTTCTGGTAGTACTCCGCGAAGCGCTTGGGACTGGAAAACAGTCCCGGTGCCACGATCGAGGTGAGCGCCCAGAACTCCATCAGGTTGTTTTCCAGCGGGGTGCCCGTGATGGCCAGCTTGAAGGCGGCAGGCAGCTTCCGGGCGCACTGGTACGCCTTGGACTGGTGGTTCTTCACGAACTGGGCCTCGTCCAGCACCAGACCAGCCCACGACCGGGAAGCATAGGCCTCGTAATCGATCCGGAACAGGGCGTAGGACGTGATCACGATGTCCGCACCCGCAAGCGCCTCGGCCGGGACCCGGCTGCTCTTCGCGAAGGTCTCGCTGACGGCATGGACGTTCAGGCCGGGCGCGAACCGTGCGGCTTCCAGGGCCCAGTTGCCCACCACGCTGGTGGGGGCGACCACCAAAAAGGGAGCGCCGGCGTCGGGCGCGGAAATTGAAACGCCGGAAGGGGAAGGCTCCGCGGCAGCAGGTTCCTCCGCGGCGGCGGCCACGGCCAGTTCCTTCGCCGCGCACATCAGCGCGAGCGCCTGCACGGTCTTGCCCAGGCCCATGTCGTCGGCGAGGATGCCGCCCAGGCTGTGCTTGTACAGGAAGGTGAGCCAGTTGAAGCCCTCCAGCTGGTAGGGCCGCAGCTCGGCGTTCAGGGTGCCGGGCAGCGGGAGGCCGTCCATGCCGCCCTCGAGCAGGCCGCCCACCGCCGCGCGCCACGCCGCCGCCTGCTCGTCCACGACCCCCAGCTGCGCCAGCTCATCCCAGAGCCCGGCCTGGAAGCGGCTGATCTGCAGCGGCGCATCCTTGTTGTCCTGCAGCGAGCGCGCCTCCTCGATCAGGGCGCGCAGCTGGTGCAGTTCCGGCAGGTCGAGGGAAAAGTAGGCGCCGCTGGGCAGCAGCATCTTGGTCTGCCCGGCGGCGAGCGCGGAGAACACCGCGGCGAAGGACACCGGCTGGCCTTCGAGTGAAATCTGGATGCCGAGGTCGAACCAGTCGCGCTGCTCGGTGGCCTTGGTGGAGATGGAAACCACGGGCGCTTCCTCGGCCTCGCGGTAGTCGGCGATGTCTCCCACGGTGTCCACCTCCACGTCGGGGGCCTCGCGCAGGCGGGGGAGCACCTCCTCGGTGAAGGCCAAGGTGTCCAGGCCCTTCAGCTCCACGGACGCCGCGAGCCGGGGAGTGCCCCAGCCTGCGGTGGCGGACTCACCCAGCACGGGCACCACTTCCCACGGCCGGCCGACGCCCTCCAGGATGCGGGCCTCGGCAGTGTCGTCGCGGTAGCCGTGGTCGCCGGGGTGCCGCCACAGCGGCTGGGCGGTGACCAGGTTGCCCGTTTTGTAATGCCACTCCCAGTGCAGGCGCACGCGGTGGTCGGCGCCGTAGTTGGCGAGCAGCGAGAGGGTGGGGACGGCCAGCGCGGGCAGCGCGACGGACTCGTCCTTGGCGGTGACCCGGGCTGTCTGTTTGAGCTTGGGGTAGAACCCGGTGAGGAAGCGCGTCTCGTCCTTGGCGGGGATGTGCAGGGTGCTGCCGGCGGTGACGAACGCGAGCAGTTCCTCGCTCAGGCCGCCCTCCAGGGGTGCCAGCGTGATGGTGCCGTCGGGGTCGGGAACTCCCGGCAGGGAGGCTTCGCCGGAGGTGAAGAAGATGCCGTGCGCGGGCCGGCCGATGGTTCCCACGGCGGCCGGATCAACGTCTTCCCCTTCCACGGTGATGGTGGGCGAGAGCTCCAGCCCGACGTCGGACGCCTGCTCCTTGGCCGGCATGACTGGCTCGGCCGCGGGTTCAGTCACTGGCGCGCCGTAACGGCCCAGATTAAGGCCGACGGCGGCGGGGGACTCCGCGAGCCGCACCGGTTCGCCGCCGCGGGAGTGAACGAGCGCGAGGCCGATCTTCCGGGCGTCGGCCAGCAGGCTCCACAGGTTCTTGCCGGAGTAGGTGTTCAGGCCCAGCCACAGTCCGGAGGAGTTCTGCATCCGGCTGGCGGAGGCGGAGTGCGCGGCCAGGAACTCCTGCATCCACTCCACATGCGACGGGTTGCACTCGCGGCGGAAGTTCAGGTAGCTCAGGGTGTTCCAGGAGACGTCGCCGCGGATCCACTTGCCCTTGGAGCCCATAATCACCGGGCGGGCCTTGAGCTGGCGGACGCTGCGGAGCGGGTCGCGCCGCCCTGTGTAGGAGAAGTGCGGGGCAGGCTCCTCGATCTCGAACTGCAGTGCCAGCGGGGTACCGCTGGTTGAGGGTGTGATGCCGGGCCGCGAGATCAGCGGGCTGAGGGCTTTTTCCCAATCGGACACGGCCGTGGCGGGTTCACGGGAAACCTGGGTGGCGGTGCCCGGCGACAGCAGCTGGATGCGGGTGGCCGGGTTGTCCTCCGCCGCGAAGAGCAGCGCCGCCACGTGCTTGCAGTCCTTCCGGACCGGGCAGCTGCACACCCCCACCGTGCAGCTCCAGCCGCCGGCCTTGCGGACCAGTTTGGCGGTGGTGGAATAGGGCACGTCCGCGCCGCCGCGGACCTTGCCCAGCATGAGCCCGGTGGCGGCGTCAAAGGAGATGCCCGAGACGCGGCTGCCCATGGCATACGCCAGTCCGGCCGCCAGGGAACGGTCGTTGATGGCGGGGGTCTGTATTGCCAGTGCCGTACTTTCGTCCGGATGGGATGGAATGGTGCGCGCTACTTTCAGCAGGCCGCGGCGGGGCCGGGCTGGTGGTTGGTTATCTGATCCATCTTAGTTCGCCGGCGGGATTCAAAAGCCCCGCAAACTTCGCCGGACGTTCACTTCCCCCTCAACGCTGCGGGTACCCGGCGGACGTAGCGTGAAAAGCGTTCGAGCACCACCCGGTCCCAAGCAGTGAGGATTGCCATGATCACCACCCAGCAGCCCGTCGTCCTGACCAGCAGCAGCATCGCATCAACCGACGAGGACGTCGTAGAAGCCAATGTCAGCATCGTGGATGCCATGCACACCGCCCTGCTCCGCACCGGGGAGATGTCGCCCGTCGCCGTCCGCAGCTACTACGTGGACTTCTACCTCACCCAGGCACTCGAGGGCGGCTTCGCGCAGTACGTATTCACCGCCGTCGACCGAGCCGAAACGGACACCCTGATCCGCGAAGGCATGGCAGGCATGGGTGCCGCACCGCACCTCGACCTCTTCAACCGCGCCGTAGAGGCATTCGACGATCTGTCCGAGGAAGACGAGGAGCACTACCTCGACGGCGGCCTGGACGACACTGACGAAACGCCCGACGGCGTCCTCCGGATGGAGGAGCTCGACGGCGAGTTCGAGGAACTGCTGGAGAGCGAAAACATCACAGCCCTCAATGCGGCCTGGCTCCGCGGCCAGGCCGAACTTCTGGTACTGGACGACGAGGAGGTGGGCGCATACATCGAGCGCCTCGTCGCCCAGATCCCGGACCTGCCCGAACGCCAGGCGCAGGCCGACGCCGAAGCGCTGGAGGACGCCCCCGACTTCGAGATCATCATCCGCGAACTCTGCAGCATCGCCGGCTACGAGCTGGTCAAGATCACCATGGGCGACCCCAACTACCTGCGCGACGGCGCGAAGACCCTCGCCTGGCACTTCGCCACTGACCACGGCGACTTCCTGATGGTCGAAGAAGACGACGAGGCTTTTATGATCAACCCCGAAACGCAGGAGATTGTAGCGGCCGTGGAGTTCGAAGAAGCCGACGCCGAGATGGCCGAAGCCTTGGGGTAGAGGAAGTCCGGGACGCTTGACGGGGCGTCCACAGCGCCGCCCCGTCAGCTGTTCTGTGCCAGGGCGGTGGCCAGAGTCTCCAGCAGTTCGTCGTCCACCTGGTCCGCCGAGGTGAGCCGCACCCGGCGGGTGAACAGATCATCCGCCCGGGTCTTGACCGTCTCGATCCTGCCGGCCGCTGCCTGTAGGCCCACGGCATCCACGCCCGCGGCCCCGGGTCCGGTCGTATCCAGCCTGAGCGTCACGTCCACCGCGTTGTTGGTGGTCCTGGTGACCTGGGCGAACTTCCGGCGCGCGCTGTGGAGGGACACGTATCCCTTCCGCATCTGGATCGCTACGCCCCCGGTGGCAGAAGCCCACGCGAGGATCGCGTCCGCAATCGGCCGCAGGTGCGGATGGTTCGCGTACTGGCCGCCGATCAGCTCATCGGCGTCGCGCAGCATGAAGTCCGGATAGCCGAACATTTCCCAGGACACCGCGTATTGGGCGTACCCGGTCACGCCGAATTCGTCGCGCAGCCAGACCCGGAGCTCGCCGTCGCTTTGGATGCCGGCGGCGCGGGCCTTACCGGCCCAGTGCGCGGTGTCCTTACCGGTTTTCCGCAGCAGGCGGGCCTTGTTGTTATCCACCATCAGCTGCCAGGTGCCGGCTTCCTTTTGCGGCCCGGGTGCCGGCTCGGGGGTTGTAGGCATGCCTCGATCGTAGCGCCCGGCCTGTCCCCGCGTTTGCCCCCTTAGGCCTCGCGGCACGTGCCGCAAAAAAAGATTCCCCGCACCCGTAACCTTTCCGGCGTCCCCTGCGATGCAGGAGGTGATGGGCCCGCGCGCCGGGCCCGAATCGAAAGTGTTGTCTAAGTTTTGGAGAGTCTAATGTCGTTGTTCACCGTTCTCGCCACCAGCAAAGTCGCCGCCGGAGTACTCGCAGCCGGCACCCTTGCCGTCGGCGGAACCGGGGCCGCTGCCGTTTCCGGCGTCCTCCCCACCGAAGCACAGCAGGCCGCCCACGACGTCTTCGGCGCGCCTGCCCCGAGGCTTGCAGCAGAAGCTGCCGGTGAAGGCCAGGGCGCCGCAGAGTCGGCCGCAGACGCAGCAGCCAACGCCTCCACCGACGCAGACGCGGACGCGGACGCCTCAGCGGACGCCACCGTTTCCGACAAGAACATCGCTGCCAAGGCTTCTGTCTCCGCTGCAGCCGGCACCGCCGTTGATGCAGCCGGCGCCGCATCCCTCGGCCTCTGCACCGCTTTCGCCAACGGCGGCCTGGACGCTGCCTCTGAAGGCTTCTCCTCGCTCTCCATCGCGGCACAGGGTGAAGCGAACATCGACAGCTTCTGCACCGACGTCGCAGCCCAGGCTGATGCCGCCGCTGCTGCCGGCGCCGAAGCAGCCGGTTCCGCCGCTGTTGACGCACAGCGTCCCGAACTGCCTGCTGTTCCGGCAGTCCCCGCCGTTCCGGGTGTCGATGGCGAGCCCGCAGTTCCCGCCGTACCTGCTGTTCCGGCCGTCCCCGGCAACGCTGTGGACGCACCCTCCGTTTCGGTCCGCTAAGCCCGCTTAGCTAGTGTGTACTGCGGGGAACGGCACAGATTCCGTTTCCCGCAGTAGCAGTCCCGATCCCTAGGATCATCACCCGCACCCCTGGTGCAGCCCCCCGAATACCGACCGGGGACGCCGCCGGGAGGCAGCGGGGCAGTGCGGGAGGGACCCGCAGACCGCAGCGTAAACCGGGATGGGCATTGCCTGTCCCGGGATGGAGGAGCCGCTGGTGCTGGACACTTTGGCCCAAGAAGAGATCGACATATTCGACGCCGCCGCCGGCACCGACCCGGCAGCGCTCTTCGGCGTGGCCTACCGGACCTTCGCCGGCCCGGTACTGGGCTATCTCAAGGCACGCGGCGTGGACGATCCCGAAGCGGTCACCCAGGATGTTTTCCTCGCCTTTTTCCCCAAAATCAACGGCCTCACCGGTGGACTGCAGGGCGCAAAGTCACTGCTCTTCTCCATTGCCCACGCCCGGATGGTGGACCACTACCGCCGGCTGGAACGCCGGCCCCAGCTGACTCCGTACGACCCCCAGGAAGACAGCCGCAGTACACCCTCGGCGGAACATCACGCGGTGGAGCTCACCGGCGGGGCCGAAGCACTGCTGGCCGGGCTCAGCGATGAACACCAGGAAGTACTGGCCCTGCGCGTGGTGGCCGACCTGTCCATCGAAGAGGTGGCCGCCATCATGGGCAAAAGCGAAGGAGCCGTCAAACAGCTTCAACGCAGGGCCCTTCGAAACCTCAAGGCACAAACGCTCACAAGAAACCAGGCAAACCATGAGTGACACCGCAGGAATCCGCCGCGGCGGGGCAGTCGACCGGCTGCTGCTGGAAGCAGACCTGGACGGCGACAGCCAGCTCCGCCCCGTCCTCCTGGAACTCCAGGCGCTGGGCACCGTTGCCCCGGAGCCCTCTGCCGAACTTCTCGCGCTGATGGGCGGCGCCCCGGCAGTTGGTTCGCCGGCAGCCGGTGCCTCGCCTGAAGTTGATGCTGACCTTGCAGCCAGTGCCGCCCCTCCGGCCAAACCATCCGCGGCTCCCGTTGACGAACTCGCAGCCCGCCGCAGGGCACGGCGCAGGATCGCCCTCACCACGTTGTCCGTGGCGGTCTCACTCGGCGCCGGCGGTGCCGTTGCCGCAGCATCAGACCAGGGCATCCGCGACTCGTTCACACAACTCAACCAGGCTGTCACGTCCTTCATCACCGGCACAGCCGCTGCCCCCGCCGGCGAGCAGGCAGGCCAGCCCGCCGCGCCTGCACGTACGGCGACCCCCGGAACCGAAGCCGGGGACCCGGCGGCGATCCCGACAGGCCCCGCCGCAGCCACGCACCCGACGGCCTCATCGACGTCGGACGGTCAAGCTGCGACGGAGCCCGCCAAGGGCCAGCGAACTTCCCCAGGAAAGCCCGGGGAAGTTCCCGCTTCAGGAACCCTGCCCGGCGAAGTTCCCGGACACCTGGCTGACGGCCTGGGCAAACCGCCCGAGGTGCCGGTCCCCTCGGAGGTTCCCCTGCCGGGGACGCTTCCGGCCGTTCCGTTGCCCTGACGGGTGGTTTTGCGTCAGTAACCGGAGGCTCCCATCTTGATCATTTCGCCCGCCGGGTCCGCCAGGTACCAGACGCTATTAACGCCCTGTCCCGTGATGTCGCCGGGCTTGGTGTCCTTCGCGTAGTAGTACAGCGGCAGCCCGTTCAGCGTCACCTGCTTTGTGCCCTCCGGCGTGGTGATGGTGCCCAGCGTCCCACTGATTCCTTCGGCCTTCGGCTGCGCAGCAGTGGTGAGAAGCGGGGGCCACGCCGCGAGGCACCCGCCGGTGCAGGCGCTGGTACCGGAATCCTTGACGTCCTTGGTGAAGAAGTAGACGCTCATGCCCTTGCCGTCCACCACGATGTTTCCGGCGCTTGAGGATGCGGTCTTGAGGTCGACGGCGGCACTCGCCGTTGACGTGGACGGGGCGGAAGGAGAGGCAGAGGCAGCCGGCGAACTCCCCGTGGCAGCCGGACTGGTGGCCGCAGGAGTCGTTCCGCCGCCGCCGGCACACCCGGTCAGGGCCGCCGTCAGGGCCAGGATGGCGAGGCCTGTGCCCATATGCTTTTTCATGGGTTGCTCCTTTGCTGGTGCCCGGCGCCGGTCGCCGAACGCTAACCAATACGACGCACGTGGGTGAAGAATGGTTCACGATGAACCAAAAACCGGATCTGGACGTCGTACCAGCCGGGAAGCACGGAGCAACCGTGCCGGAGGGCGGGACAGGAGGCCCTGGAATGCCGCTTGACGAGGACGTGGTGGAGGCCATTTACCGGGAACACGGAGCGGCCCTCCGCCGTTTCGTGCTCAGCGCCTCCCGCGACCCCCAGCTCGCCGAAGATGTGGTCCAGGAAACCGTGCTCCGCGTCTGGCAGCACGCACCAGAGGTCACCGGCAGTCTCCGCAGCTACCTTTTCCGGACCGCAAGGAACATCATGATCGACAACTACCGCCGCGCCCAGCGCCGCCCGGCGGAGGCACTGGACGGCGGCCTCAACGATACGGCCGAGGCCGTGGAACGCGTGGATGAGCTGCTGAACCGGGTGCTCATCGAGGAGGCGCTGCTGCGCCTCAGCAACGAACACCGGGACGTCCTGGTGGCCCTGCATTACCGCCGCTTCACAGTGAACGAGACGGCAGTGCAACTGAACATCCCGAGCGGAACGGTGAAATCCCGGGCCTATTACGCCGTGCGTGCCCTGCGGACCATCCTGGACGAAATGGGTGTGGAACGGTGAACACTTCCGGGCTGCACCAGTTGCTGGGGGCCTACCTGCTGGGTGGGCTGGATGCCGTGGACCTGAAGAGTTTCGAAGACCACCTCAGCGAGTGCGTGCAGTGCCGCGAAGAACTGGCCGGGCTGGAGAAGATTCCGGTGCTGCTGGACGCCGTCCCCGTGCCGGATGCCGTGGCGCTGACAATTGTTCCGTCCACCGTTCCTGCCGCGCCATCAGCCGCTGCCCCGGTGAGCCTCCTCGGCAAACTGGCGCGCCGCCGTCGTAACGTGCGACGGCGGTGGGTGGCGCTGGCGGGCGCAGTCGCAGCTGCCTGCCTCGCCGCGGGGCTGGCGGCGGGTCCGCTCCTGAGCCGGGCCCCGCAGCCGGACGCCACGTACTCCGTCCAGTCCGGCGGCGGCCTGCAGTTCAGCATCGACCTGGCCCGGAAGACCTGGGGGACGGAGCTGGCAGTGAGCGGGAGCAGCCTCCCGTCCGACGGCACCCTGTCGCTCTGGGTCCGGGACCGGGCCGGCGGGGAGGACCGGGCGTGTGCCTGGACGGCCACCCCGAGCGGCCGGGTCAAGGTTACCGGGGCGACGCCCATCCAGCTGGGCAGCATCTCCAGCGTGGAACTGAGGGACGGCACCCAGCAAGCCGTCGCCGTGATTACCGTCCCGTGACGTTGGGTGCCGGGATGTACGGTGTTTAGGCTAGGGCTGCTTCGAGTCGGTGCTGCCCGGTGCCAGGGCGCGGAACCCGGCCACGAGCGCGGGGTCTTCGCAGGCGCGGGCGAACGCTTCGATCCGTTTTTCGATTTGCCGGCCCAGCAGCCAGGCGCCGATCCGTTCCATCACCGACCGCAGCAGTGCCGGGCGGCAGGAGAAGGTGTACTTCCAGACTGCCCGCGTGCCGCCGTCGTCCGCAGTGAACCGCCAGCAATCCGGATGAGGCGTTCGGCGCGTACCTGGGGCATGGTCCAACCCTAGCCACCGCTGCGCTCCAACATCTGCAGGCGGTCCTGCACGCGGACCGTTAGGCGCCGCGCTGTTCGTGCAGCGCACGCCACCCGCGGCTACTTGGTCATTTTTGCCAGCCGCGCCCGAACCACCATGTAGACGCCGTAACAGATCAGCCCCGCACCCACGGCGGCCAGCACATACACGCCGAACGGCTGGTCGCGCAGTGCCCGCAAGGCTCCGTCCAGTCCCGTGGACTCCTCCGGATGTGCCTGGAGGGTGGCAATGGCGATGAGCAGGCCGGTCAGCAGCAGCACGATTCCCTTGGCCACGTATCCGGTCACGCCCAGCACAGTGACGGCTTTCCTTGTCATCTGGGATGCAGGCATCCTGAGCTGCTTCTCAAAGGACTTCCTGATGCCGCGGATGCCATAGGCCACGCCCGTTACGGCGATAGCGGCACCCAGCAGGACCAGCAGTGCAACGCCGCCCGGAGCCTTCATCAGCGAGGCGGTGAGGTCGCTTGCTTTCTGCTGGTTGTCCCCGCTTGAACCCGTTCCCCGCGCGAAGGCCAGCAGCGTCAGGGCGAGTCCTGCGTACACGAAGGCCTGGGCCGCAGCTTTGCCTTTGTTCTTGGCTTTTTCCTTGGTGGGGAGGTGGCTGTAGTCGAAGATGGCATCGCTGGCCTGCCACAGCGCAAGGGCCGCGCAGGCGGCGAAGCTTGCCCAGAGCAGGAAAGGTCCCGCGGGCTGGGTGGCCAGCTCTGCCACGGCGCCGCTGATGTCTGCGTTTCCCGAGCCGCCCATGGCCAGCCGGATGGCAATGGCGCCCACCAGCAGGTGCAGGATGCCGCTGGCCGCAAAGCCGGCCCTCGCCAGCAGCTCCAGGGTGCGGGAGTTGGTGACGTTCTCCGCCGCGTCCGCGGCCTGCCTCAGTTCTCTTTTGATGGCTGTTCCTTTATGCCGGCGCTGATGCGCGAAAATTGCGTGCCCCGCGCACCGCCATCGTGTCACGCCCCGGTGGCCGCGGCCAGTAATTGGGACGACTATGTGGAATAGCCCGCAGAGCATGTGGTTTCCGGGCAAGGCACGGCCGTCCCAGGCCCGCCGCAGGCCGTCGCTGCTAGATCCGGCGGTAGCAGAGATCGAAGATCATACGCCCGGCTTCGTGTGCCTTGGCTTCGAAGCTGGTCCGGATCCGGCCCTCGAAACGGGGTGCCCAGCCGCCCGTTGCGTCCACTCCCTCGTTGGGCCCGGTATGTTCAGTGCTGACCGGCGCCCGGCCCTCCCGCACGGGTGCCCCGCCCACCACTGATTCCACGCCGGACTGCCACACCTGGGTCAGCGGACTCTCGGGTCCGCGGCGCTCGCCGGCGTGCAGGTTCTCAAAGTCCTGCGAGTCCGCCAGGACGTCGCGGACGTGGACGGCGTAGTTGGACCAGTCGGTGGCAATCCGCCAGAGGCCGCCCTTTTTCAGTGCGCGCGCCGCCAGTCCGGCGAACTCGGGCTGGATGAGGCGCCGCTTGTGGTGCCGCGACTTGTGCCAGGGGTCGGGGAAGAAGACCCAGAGTTCGCTGACCGAGCCCTCGGGAAGCATGGTGGCCAGCACCTCCGGGGCGTTGGCCTCCACCACCCGGACGTTGCTCAGACCGCGGCTGTTGATTTTGATCAGCGTGTTGGCGAGCCCGGGGGTGTAGACCTCCACGGCGAGGAAGTCGGTGTCCGGGTTCTCCTCGGCGGCGTGGCAGATGGCGTCGCCCAGGCCCGAGCCGATCTCGACGATGAGGGGAGCCTTCCGGCCAAACTCTGCCTCGGCATCAAACGTGTAGTCCGGGTGAACCGACGTGTTGGCCACATGCCGGGGGACGTTCACCGCCCACCGCTCGGCATGCAGTTCCCACGCTGCCTGCCGGCGGCCCTGCAGGCGGGTGCCGCGGCGCACGAAGCTGACGGGCCGGCCCCCGTACGTGCCGTAGGAAGCCTGCGTGCCGGGGGTTACCGGCCTGGGGACATGCTGCGGCTGGGGGGTTTCTGGGGATTCGCTCATCCCTTCCAGAATACCGGCGGGTGGACAGCCGGAGGAGCAGAAGCCGGACAATCAATAGGACCGCCGCAGGGACTCGTCGAAAAACCCCGTGCCAATCATGAACTGCAGCGTGGCTATCAGCCCGGCGAGAAAGAAGATGCCCATGAACGACAAAGAAATCACCGCCACCACCCAGGAGCCTGATCCGCGCCGGCACTTCCGCAGTGACGAACGTGCCAGCGAGACAGAGCTGATGCCTGCGAGAAGGGGAAGGCTCCAGAAAAAGACGGGTGCCAGCCAGGTCAGAGGGGTATGAGCCGTGGGACCCGCAGTCATGAGCATGGTGAACATTCCGATAGGGCCGGTGATGCCGATGCTGATCGGTGCAAGGAAAGCAAGGATCAGGCTCCCAACGGCCCCGCTGTCCGTCCCGGGTGACGGCGCTGGTGCCGGCAGGGGTGGGTCCGGGCTGGGAGGTTGGACGTTGCTCATGCTTCCAAAACTAGGAGCAGGGCTGCAGGGCCGGCAGGGATACATCCTGCTATGTGGATAACTGCGGCCAAAACAACTCCTGCAAGAATGGGCAGGTGACGGAAGCGACAGATGCCAAAGCGAAGAAGCAGCGGCCACGGGAGCCATCAGGGAGGCCCCGGCCGGCGAAACAGGACCGGCCCGGAAACCCGGCCCGCCCGGACAACCTGGTGGACGCCGAGATCGATGAGCTGCCGGCACCGGAACCAACCCGGATGGGAAGCCGAAGGGCCCTCGTTTACCTGGGCCTGTGCCTGGTCCTGGTCGGGCTGAACCTGCGGACGGTCTTCTCCAGTTTCTCGGCCGTGCTTCCCGAGGTCACGGCCCAGGCTGCCTTGCCGGGGTGGGCCGTTGTAGTCCTGACCACCGTCCCGGTGACACTGCTGGGCCTGTTTGCGCCCCTCGCCCCGGTCCTGGCGCGACGGTTCGGCCCTGAGCGGGTCCTGCTCGGTGCCATGGCGGTCCTCACAGCAGGGCTCCTGCTCCGTCCTGCAGGACCGCCGCATTTGCCCGCACTGCTTGCCGGCACCGCTGCCTGCGGCGCCGCCATCGCCCTGTGCAACGTGCTCCTGCCCGGGCTCGTCAAACGCGACTTCCCGCACCGGCTTGGCCTGATGGGCGGCCTGTACACCACAGCCATCTGCGCCTCGGCGGCCCTCGGAGCCGGCTTCACCTACCCTGTCTACACGGCGACGGGGGAGTGGACACGGGCGCTGTGGTTCTGGGCGCTGCCCGCCGCCGTCGTCCTCTTCCTGTTCCTTCCCATAGCGGTCCGGCAACGTGCGGTGCGGCACCAGGTGGCGAAGGACGGCGTCAACGTGTGGCGCTCGCCCGTGGCCTGGCAGGTGACCATTTTCATGGTGCTGCAGGCGATGATGTCCTTCAGCGTGTTCGCATGGCTGGCTCCCATCCTGCGGGAACGTGGCGTGGACGGCGGCACGGCAGGGCTGATCGTCTCCGTGTGTATTGTGCTGCAGATGCTCGGCTCACTGTTCGCGCCCGCGCTCGCTGCAAGGTTCCGGGACCAGCGGGCCATCAACACGGTGGTGGCGCTGATGACTGGCGCCGGCTTCGCCCTGAGTATTTTCGGCCCGCTGGAGCTGGTGTGGGTCTGGGCGGGCCTGTTGGGTCTGGGCCAGGGAAGCCTGACCGCGGTGGCCCTGACCATGATCATGCTGCGGACCCGGGACGGACACACGGCCGCGCACCTGTCTGGGATGATGCAGGGCGTGGGCTACGGCCTCGGTTCAACGGGAACCCTGATGGTGGGCCAGCTGCACCAGGCCACCGGATCGTTCACCACCGCCGGCATCCTGTTCCTTGCGGTGGGGCTGCTCGCGGCTGTCTTCGGGTACCGGGCCGGGCGGAACCGCTTCGTCGGAGAGTGACACTTGGCGCTCCTTAGTTGGGAGAACTAGTGCGTCAGGTCCTTGCCCTTGGTCTCCGGGATGGTGAAGACGAACGCTGCACTCACTACGAGCAGCAGCACGGCGTAGACGTTGAACAGGTCCGGCATGTGGAGGGTGGTGCCCAGCCACTGCTGCAGGTACGGGGCGGTGCCGCCGAACAGTGCCACGCAGATGGAGTACGGGACGCCCACGCCCACGGTACGGATGCTGGTGGGGAACAGTTCGGCGTACACGGCCGGCACAATGGCGGCGCTCGCGGCGATGAAGATCAGCATCACGGACATGCCGACGGCCAGCTGCCAGGCCGAGTCCTTCAGCAGCCAGGTCATGGGGAAATGCATCACCGCAGACCCAATGGCACCGGACCACAGCACCTTCTTGCGGCCGATCCTGTCTGACAGTTTGCCCCACACCGGCAGCGCCGCGATGAACACGATGTTGCCGATCACTCCGGCCCAGAGGGCTTCGCCGCGGTCGATCTTCAGGGCGGTGGTGGCGTAGCTGGGGGCAACAACACCCCAGATGTAATAGATCACCGTGAGCCCGACAGTCAGGCCGATGACCTGCAGCGCCTGCTTGCGGTGGCGGACCACCTGCGGCCAGATCGGAGCGCGCTTCTCGCGGACGGATTCGCTTTCGAAGGCCTCGGTCTCGTGCAGCCGGGACCGCATGATCAGCGCGTACAGCCCCAGCGCCGCGCCGATCAGGAACGGGATCCGCCAGCCCCAGGCGTTCATGGCCTCGGTGCTCAGCGCCATGTTCAGGACCGCGCCCAGGAGCGTGCCGAACAGGATGCCCACCGTGCCCGAGGTATAGATCAGAGTGGCCCAGAAGCCGCGCTTTTCCTTCGGCGCCATTTCGGAGAGATACGTTTGCGACGACGGCAGCTCGCCGCCGTGTGCCAGGCCCTGCACCAGCCGGGCCGCCAGCAGCATCAGGGACGCCCAGGCGCCGACGCTCGCGAACGCGGGGGCGATGCCGATCATCAGGCTGCCCAGGGACGCGAGCCCCACGGCCAGTGTCATGGAGGTTTTGCGGCCCACCCGGTCCCCGATCCAGCCGAAAAGGAAGCCGCCGAAGGGCCGTGCCACAAAGCCCACGGCGAAGATCGCCAGGGTGGACAGGACGGCCGACGCCGGGTCCGCCTTGCTGAACAACTGGCTGGCGATGAAGGGGGTGAAGGTGGCGTAGATCGCCCAGTCGTACCACTCCACGGCATTGCCGATCCCGGTACCAACGATGGTTTTCCGCATGGCAGTACGCGCCGCGCGCTGCGGGTTCACGATAGTGGTCATCTCAGTTCTCTTCCTGGGAGGGTGGATCAGGAGTTGGTGCGGGAGTGCGAAAGGGCGGCCAAACGCTGCATTGCCAGCTCGGCGTAGAGCGCGGCGCCGTCAGCCAGCACGCCGTCGTCGAACGTTGCGTACGGTGAGTGGTTGAACGGGGACGCTGCGTGGTCGGCGCCGCGGGGGACGGCACTGAGGCCGATGAAGGTGCCCGGCACTTCGGCCAGCACCCGGGAGAAGTCCTCCGAACCGCTCAGGGGAGTGGCCCAGCGGGAGAGCCTGGACTCGCCGAACAGCTCCGTGATGACGTTCTCGGCGGTATGGGTTTCGTCCTCGTCCGTGATGGTGAGGGGGTACTCCTGCTGGTAGTCGACGTCGACTTCCAGGCCGTGTGCCGACGCGATGCCCTTCAGCAGCCGCGGAATCGAGTCCATCAGCCTTTCGCGGGAGGCCTCCGAGAAGGTTCGGATGGTGGCTTCGATCCGGGCCGTTTCGGGGATGACGTTGCGCTTGGTGCCGGCGTGGAGGACACCGACGGAGAGCACCACGGGATCGAACATGTTGAACTGCCGGGTGATCATTACCTGCAGTGCGGTGACCATCTCGGCTGCTGCCGTCACGGGATCCTTGGCAGCGTGCGGCGCGGAGCCATGGCCTCCGGCGCCCAGCACGGTGACCACCAGGCCGTCGGAGGCGCTGAGCATCACGCCGGGCTTCGTGGCGAACGTTCCGTGCGGCTCCAGCGAGGAGAACACGTGCATGCCGTAGGCGGCGTCCACGCGGCGGCCGGGGGCGTCCAGGACGCCTTCGCGGATCATGTAGCCGGCGCCGTCGAAGCCTTCCTCGCCGGGCTGGAACATCAGGACCACGTCGCCCGCCAGTTTATGACGGTTCTCGGCCAGCAGGGCGGCGGCGCCGGTCAGCATGGCGGTGTGGAGGTCATGGCCGCAGGCGTGCATGGCACCATCCAGGCGGGAGGTGTAGTCGACGCCGGTCTTCTCCTGGACGGGCAGGCCGTCCATGTCGGCGCGAAGGAGGACCGACGGCGTCACGCGCCGGCCGTGGCCGGCTTCCCCGGGCGCTTCGTCCCCTGAGCCTGCTGTGCCGCCGGTTCCGCGCAGGACCGCCGTGACCGACGTCGTGTCCTTGCCAACGGTGATCTCGTAGGGCAGGCTGTCCAAGGCCTGAAGGACTTTCTCCTGCGTCCGGGGCAGGTTGAGGCCGATTTCCGGTTCCTGGTGCATGGCGTGGCGGAACCGGATCAACTGGGGCTGGAGTTCCCTGGCCGCGGCGGTGATGGTCATTTCTTGCTCCTCCAAAGAATGGGCTGTGTCCAGTGTCCGGTGACTTGGTTCACATTCGTCAGAAGTCCTCGAAAAATGCAGTGCCCGGTTCATGGCCCCACGTTTTGTGCACTGCTGGGGAACAATGGGGATCATGGAACTGAGTGAGGAGGACCTGGCGCTTATCAACGCGCTGGAGATCGCACCAAGGATCAGCTGGGCTGACGCCGGCGAAATCCTGGGCGTCCACGCCACCACCCTTGCCGCCCGGTGGGAACGGGTCCGCGGTGCGGGTGCCGCGTGGGTGACGGCCCACCTGATGGGTGACCCCAAACAAATGTGCCTGGCCCTGGTGGACATCGACTGCGAGATGCACCGCCGTGCCGAGGTGACCGAGGCGCTGGCAGCGGTCCCGGAGATTGTCACCATCGAGGAAGCCGCCAGCAACCGTGACCTCATGCTGACCGTCCTCACGCAGTCCCTCGAGGAGTTCACTACAGCCGTGGCCTCACGGCTCCAGGACATTGAAGGACTGCTGAAATACCAGACCGCGCTGTGTACCAGGCTGCACTCCGGTGGCTACGCCTGGCGCCTGAATGTTCTGGACCGCGCCCAGGTCGCGGCGCTGCAGGCCAAGGCAGGCCCGGAGGCGGCAGGATCCGCGCCCCCGGAAGCCGTCGTCGAGCCCCTGCCTGGAAGCCATCAGGCCCTGCTGCCCTTCCTGGCAAAGGACGGGCGGGCGACGGCGGCCGACATTGCCCGTGCGCTGGGCCGCCACCCTGCCACCGTCCAGCGGCAGCTGAACCGCGTCCTCGCCAGCAGGGTCCTCTCCTTCCGCTGCGAAGTGGCGCAAAAGTTCTCAGGCTATCCCGTCACCTGCCAGTGGTTCGCCAATGTTCCGCCAGGGCGGCATGAGGCTGCGGCCGCCGAACTCCGGGGCCTCCGCAACGTCCGGCTCAGCGCCTCCACCACCGGCCGCACCAACTTCGTGATCGTCATGTGGCTGCAGTCGCTGGCCGATGTGATGAGCGCCGAGCTGGCCCTGCAGCAGCGGATCCCGGGAATCGACCTCGTGGAGAGCGTGGTGATGCTCAGTACCGTCAAACGGGTGGGCTGGATGCTGAACCGGGACTCCACCGCCACGGGGCGCGTCATCGTCCCGGCCGCGGTGGCAAGCGCGGGGTAGGTTCCGGCAAGCGCCGGGCAGGCCTGTCGGGCCCTGCGGCTATGCTGTGGAACACGTCAATCAGCAACCGATCGGCCCAACAGCGTGCGCGACACAACCCTTCCACCGGCAGACACCCGGTCCGGCATCCTGCACCGGCCGTACCTGTGGGTGACCATCGGCACGTGCGCGCTGGTGTTCCTGGCCGCGTTCGAATCCCTTGCGGTGACCACCATCATGCCGGTGGTGAGCCGGGAACTGCGCGGCGCCGACCTCTACGCCCTTGCGTTCGCCGGACCGCTGGCCACCGGAGTCATCGGCATGGTTGCGGCCGGCAACTGGTCCGACCGCCGTGGCCCCACCGTTCCCCTCTACAGCTCGGTGGTGCTGTTCGTGGCGGGCCTGCTGATTGCGGGCACCGCCGTCTCCATGCCGCTGCTGGTGGCAGGCCGGCTGGTGCAGGGGCTCGGGGGCGGTGCCCTGACGGTGGCGCTGTACGTCCTTGTGGCCCGTATCTACCCGGGGGTGCTGCACCCGAAGATCTTCGCCGCATTCTCCGCAGCCTGGGTGATCCCGTCCTTGGTGGGGCCGTTCGCTGCCGGAATCGTGGCGCAGGCGTTCAGCTGGCACTGGGTGTTCCTGGGGGTGGTGGGCCTGGTCATTCCTGCGCTGGTGATGATCGTTCCGGTGCTGCGCAACCTGGCACCCGTCCAAGGGCAGGGCAGTGCCGGGGACAAACCGCCCACCCCATGGGCCCCGCGGCGGATCGCCTGGGCCAGCCTGGCCGCACTTGCCGTGCTCGGCCTTAATCTCTCGCGGGAGGCCCGCCTCCCGGCATTCCCTGCGGCGCCGGCGCTCCTGGCGGTGGCCGCCGTCGTGATTGCCCTGGTGGCCGTGCGGCCATTGGTGCCGCGGGGTACGCTCGCCGCCCGCCGCGGCCTGCCCAGCGTGATCCTGGTGCGCGGGCTCGCCTCTGCCGGGTTCTTTGGCGCGGAGGTCTACCTGCCATACCTGCTGATCGAGCAGTATGCCTTCCAGCCCACTTTCGCGGGCCTCACCCTCACCGGCGGCGCACTCGCCTGGGCTGGCGCCGCGGCAGTCCAGGGGCGGCTCGGCCCCCGGTTGTCCCACCGCGGTGCCGTCCGGATCGGCTCCGTGATGGTCCTCGGGGCTGTACTCCTCGCACTGGCGACCGCCGCGCTGCACTGGCCGCCCGCCGTCGTGATTGCCGGCTGGATCCTCGCGGGCGGCGGGATGGGCCTGCTGTACCCGCGCCTGAGCGTGATGACACTGGCCCTCTCCACTAAGGAGAACGAGGGCTTCAACAGCTCGGCCATGTCCATCTCGGACTCGCTGGGCGGTGCGCTGGCGCTGGCCACCACAGGCATCGTCTTCACGGCATTTACGACGACGGCGGCATCCTTCGCCGGGGTCTTTCTGCTGACCGCTGTGCTCGCCGCAGCCGCGGTGGCCGTTGCGCCCCGGGTCACCACCAAAACCCCCTGAGTTTTTGTCCACGTATGCAGACTTGGAGGCCCTTGAAATCTGCACAAATGGACAAAATCCCTTGGGAATCAGGCAAGGCGGGTGGCGCGCAGAACCACGTCCGCGATGGTGGCCTGTTCGCCCTCCGGTCCGGTCACCGGCCGTTCCCGGCTGGTCTGCACTTCCAACTGCCACCCGGGGCCGTCCAGTTCCAGCTCCCCGACCAGTTCATCAGCCGTGTAAAACATGTTGTGGTGGGCGTGGGCCCCTCCCCACGGCGGCAACCGGTCCGGGTGATGGCCCACCACCAGCAGAGTGCCGCCGGGTTTCACGGCCGACGCCGCAGCGCGAAGCGGCCCCTGCCAGGCCAGCTCTTGGGAATGGAGGAACTGCGAGGTCACCAGGTCATACAAGTCCGCGGGCTGCCACTGCTCCAGGTCGGCCTGCTGCCAATGGATCCGGCTGGCGATGGCCCCCTCGGCCGCGTGCACGCTTTCCCGCGCCAGGGCCGCCTTCTCGTGTCCCTGCGCCCGTTCCAGCGCGACGGCGGAAACGTCGACGGCGGTGACGGTCCAGCCGTGCTGGGCAAGCCAGATCGCGTCCGCCCCTTCGCCGCAGCCAAGGTCCAGCGCATGTCCCGGCCGGAGTCCGCCGGCCTCCCGCACGAACTGCGGGTTCGGCTTGCCGCTCCAGATCTGGGGCTTGCTGCGGTACCGCTCATCCCACAGGGCGGCCGCGTCCCTGATTCCCTGACCATCCGCGGAGTCGGCGTGCCCCGGGAGGCGGGGGCCGCCGTCGTGCGTTGCCTGGTGTTCATGCTGGTGGGCCGCGTGTTCCGTCATGCCTCAACCCTGCCCTGCGGCAACAGTGTTTGCAACGCCCAACCAGCCAGCGCCAAGTGTCGCTTCGGAGCTCGAAACGACACCTGGCGCTACCTGCCTGGGTGGGGGAGGACAAGGGGAACTGGCGCGGGATGGTAGACTGGTGAAACTTGATGTGCAGTGATGCCCATGTGCCCCTTCATTTAGGGGACAGGGCTTTTTTCATGTGAGAGGCACATCCTGCGTCGATGAACGCGTTCCATTTGGTCCCGGCCGCCGCTTTGCATAAGCGGCACAGGCTGGTTGATCACCTGACTTTTCTTCGGCGAACCCCCTGGCCCAACCGGCGCCGGGGGCCGATATCCGCACGGATACCGCCTGAAAGACCTTTGACTTTGACTACTTTTGCTGCCCTCGGCACGCCCAAGGCCCTCGCCGACACCCTCACCGCCCAGGGAATCGAAACTCCGTTCCCCATCCAGGTGAAGACCCTCCCCGACACCCTTGCAGGACGCGACGTCCTGGGCCGCGGCCGCACCGGCTCCGGCAAGACCATCGCGTTCGCCATCCCGCTGGTGGCACGCCTGGCCGAGCGTGAAGCCCCGTACTTCCGCAAGCCCGGCCGCCCCATGGGCCTGGTGCTGGCACCCACCCGTGAACTGGCCACCCAGATCAACGCCACCATCGAGCCGCTGGCCAAGGCCGCCGGCCTGAACACCACCGTGATCTACGGCGGCATCTCCCAAGCGCGCCAGGAGAAGGCCCTGCGCGCCGGCGTCGACATTGTTATTGCCTGCCCGGGCCGCCTGGAGGACCTGATCCGCCAGCGCATCCTCACCCTCGAGGCCGTGGAAATCACCGTCCTGGACGAGGCCGACCACATGGCCGACCTCGGCTTCCTGCCCGTGGTGAAGAAGCTGATGGACATGACCCCCAGCCAGGGCCAGCGCCTGCTCTTCTCCGCCACCCTGGACAACGGTGTGGACAAGATCGTCCAGCGCTACCTGTCCAACCCGCTCACCCACTCGGTGGACGATCCGCAGGCAGCGGTCACCACCATGGAGCACCACGTCCTGGTGGTCAACGACCAGACCGTCAAGAAGCAGCTGATCGTGGAGCTCGCCTCCGGAGCCGGCCGCCGCGTCCTCTTTATGCGGACCAAGCACCACGCCCGCAAACTCGCCAAGACGCTGACCGACGCCGGGATCCCCGCCGTGGACCTGCACGGCAACCTCTCGCAGAACGCCCGTGACCGCAACCTCGCCGAGTTCTCTTCCGGCGACGTCCGCGTCCTTGTGGCCACCGACGTCGCCGCCCGTGGTGTGCACGTGGACGACGTCGAACTGGTCATCCACGTTGATCCGCCCACCGAGCACAAGGCGTACCTGCACCGTTCAGGCCGTACCGCCCGTGCAGGTTCCGATGGCACCGTTGTGACCATCACACTGCCCGAACAGCAGACCGACGTGAAGAAGCTGATGAAGGCCGCCGGTGTGGACGTGAGCTTCGAGCGCGTCACCGCCACCTCTCCCATTGTGGGCGAGCTTGTGGGTGAAATCGCGGACAAGGTTGACCCGCGGACCCGCGCCGCGCTCCTGGCAGCCAAGGCTTCCAAGCAGGGCGGCGGCACCTCCACCGGAGCCAATGCCGAGCGCAAGCGCGCCCGCCGCCAGGCTTCGCCTTCGGCCGGCGGACGTGGCGGCCGTGGTGGACGCGGCAAGGTGGGGGCCGAGCCCGTCCGCACCGACGTTCCCCGCGCCGAGCGCCGCGCCGCAGCATTCGAAGGCCGCACGGAAGCCCGCGCAGCGTTCGACCGCGTTGCCGAGCAGAACGAGGACCGCGCCATTGCCGCAGCGGCTGCCCGCCGCAACGCCCGTGGCCGCGGCACCGCTTCCAGCCACCGCAACGACGTTCCCGCGGCAGGTGGCCGTGCATCGGCCGGCCGCGGTTCGGACGGCCGCGCTGCTGAAGGCCGGGGCGACTCCCGCATCACCCGCAGTGACGCCCCGCGCGGTGGCACTGGCCGTCCCGCCTCCTCCGGCGGCCAGCGCAGCGGCCGCCCCGCAACCGGGCAGCGCGCAGCGGCAGGTGCCGGTGGCCGTTCAGGTGGCCAGCGCTCCGCGGCTGCGGGTGCAACCGGCGGCAACAAGGCTGTCTGGTCCTCCAACACCGGAGGAACCTCCGGCGGATCCTACAGCGCAGGCAACGGCGGCGGCTCCGGCCGTCCCGCCCGCAGCGGCCCGCGCCGCGCCTCCGCTCCGGCGTCGAACGAACGCCGCAGCCGCTGAACAGCACCAACAGGTGTTGACGGGCTCTACCCCGGTGGTTGAGCCCGTCAAAACCGGGTTTCCCTCAGCGCTGCCGGCTTGGGCCAGTTACCAGCCGCGGGCGCGCCATTCCTCCAGGTGCGGCCGCTCGGCCCCCAGGGTTGTCGGTTTGCCGTGGCCCGGGTGCACGATGGCTGAATCCGGGTAGGCGTCAAACAGCCGCGCGGTCACGTCGTCCAAAAGCTGGTTGAACCGCTCGGGATCCTGCTGCGTGTTGCCCACCCCGCCGGGGAACAGGGAGTCGCCGGAGAAGATGTGCGCCGGACCCTCGGGATCCTCGTACACAAAGGCGATCGAACCGGGTGTGTGGCCGCGCAGGTGCACAGCCGTCAGGTCAAAGCCGTCGAAGTTGCCAACGTCGCCGTGACTAAGCTGCACGTCCACCCGAACCGGCAACGCCCCGGCGTCGTCCGTTCCGGCAGCGGTACGCGCCCCCGTAACCTTCACCAGTTCCTCCAGCGCCCGGACGTGGTCCCAGTGCTGGTGGGTGGTGGCGATCAGGGCCAGGTTAGGCGCGGCTGACGTATCACCGGCGCCGTCCTGCAGCAGCTGCTGGATGGCCGGAAGGTCGTCCGCGGCGTCGATCAGCACCTGTGCACCGCTGGCTTTGGCGGTGAGCAGGTACACGTTGTTGTCCATCCCGCTGACCGAAATCCGGCGGATGGTCAGCGCTGGCAGGTCGTAAAGAAGTGAGTCCATAGGCTTCAGTCTAGGGACGCTTTTTCCGCCGCCGGTTACTCGCGGCCTTCAGACACCCAGTTGGGATCCGCCGAGCGGGAGCCGACGACGGCGTCCGAGGCCTGGTCCAAAGCGTCCAGTTGTGCCCGGGTCAGGTCCAACGCCAGCGCGCCAAGGTTTTCGTCGATCCGGTGCCGCTTGCGGGTGCCGGGGATCGGGACGACGGGCAGGCCCAGCCGTTTGCCCTGGGCGAGCAGCCAGGCCAGGGCAACCTGGGCGGGGGTCGCATCCAGCTCGCCGGCCACGGCCCGGACGGTTTCCACCACTGCCTGGTTGGCCCTGGCCGCGTCCGGGGCGAAGCGGGGGATCCTGCGTCGGAAGTCCTTCTCGCCCAGGCTCGTTGCGTCAACGGTGCCGGTGAGGAATCCCCGGCCCAGCGGCGAGTACGGCACAAAACCCACCCCCAGGGCCGCCGCGGCAGGAACAACGTTGCGTTCCACGTCGCGGCTCCAGATGGACCATTCGCTCTGGACCGCCGCAATGGGGTGGACGGCGGAGGCTTCCTCGAGCTCCTGGGCCGTGACTTCGGACAATCCCAGGTGCCTGATCTTGCCCTGCTGCACAAGCCCCGCCATGGCCTCCACGGTTTCCACAATCGGAACGCGGAGGTCACGGCGGTGCATGTAGTAAAGGTCGATCACGTCCGTGCCCAGCCGCTGCAGGCTGCGGTCCACGGCCTGCCGGACATGCCCGGCGTCGCCGCGGATGTCCGTGTACCCGTCCGCGGGCGAGCCCACCAGGCCGAACTTGGTGGCCAGCTGGACTTCGTCCCGCCGCTCCTTCAGCAGCCGGGCGATCAGTTCCTCGTTGCTGCCTCCGCCGTAGATGTCCGCGGTGTCAATAAAGCTGACACCGGAGTCGACGGCGTGGTGCAGCGTCCGGAGCGCATCCTCAGGATCAACCTCCCCATAGACCGGGGTAAGCGCCATACCGCCGAAGCCGAGAGGGCTGACGACGAGGCCGTCGCCGAGCCGAACCGTTGCTGTCATGACCGTGCTCCCATCGTTGCGGTTGTCCAAGCCAAGAACCCCGTCCCGGGCTGCGCTATTCCAGCCGTCCTAGTCCCAGGGGATGATCCGGTCCGCCGCGGGCCGGGTGGCCTGGATCAGCACCGCATTGGCTTCATCCGGGCCGTTGGCCCAGGCTTCGGCGGCAGTCCGGCCCATCCCGAAGGACACGTGCCGGTCCACCAGGCGGCGCAGCCGCAGGGCAGGGGGTGTGTCTACAAACCACACCTCGTCCACCTGTGCCCTGATGTCCTTCCAGGGTTCCTGCTCCACCAGCAGGTAGTTGCCTTCCGTGATCACCAACGGCACCTCGGCAGGGACCGCAATGGACGCTGCAACGGGTTCATCGAGAGTGCGCCGGAACTCCGGTGCGTAGACCACTGGCTCGTCCCGGCGCACCAGGCGCCGCAGCAGCGAAAGGTACCCGCCGGCGTCGAAGGTATCAATGGCACCCTTGCGCTGCCGCAGCGGCGTGCCGTCAATGATGGCGTTGCCCAGGTGGAAGCCGTCCATGGGCACTACTACGGCCGCGCCGGGCGGGAACTGTTGCTGGATCCATGCCGCGAAGGTGGATTTTCCGGAACCCGGCGCCCCGGTAATCCCCAGGATGGTGCGGGTTCCCGGCACCAGCCTGGCGCGGAGGGTGTCCATCGCCTCGTTGATCTCGGGGGAGTCCATGACCAAAGCCTAGACCGGCCGCTGGGTCTCCCCACCTTTTGCCGGGCAGGGGTGGGGTACGACGGCGTTTTGCCGGGACACGCCGTCGGCCTGCCTTATAGGTGGGGAGATTCAGCGGGTGGAAGCGGACGTGGCGGCAGGTTCGGCCTCCCGGGCAGGAGCACGCGAAGGCAAAGCCTTCAACCCCGCCGCACACCCCACAATCCCGGCGATAAACACAACCTTCAGCACGCTGAACGGCTCCGCTCCGGTGGCCATCGCCCAGCCCACGGTCAACGCTGCACCAATCCCGACCCACACGGCATAAGCAGTGCCCAGCGGGATACTGCGGATCGCCATGCCCAGGCCCAGCATGCTGAGGGTCGCCGTCACCGCGAAAACCACGGTGGGCAGGGGCTCCGTGAAACCGTCGGACAAACCGAGGGCCGTTGCCCAGACAGCTTCAAGGACGGCCGAGGCCAGGAGGATCAGCCAGGGAATTGAACGCCGCAGCATCACGCCACCACCTTCAGGCCAACCACGCACACGGCGATCCCGGACAGCAGGAGGAGCCGCGCCGCCGTCGGGCGCTCCACCTTGGTGAGGATGGCGTAGGCGGACGTCAGCACCACGCCCACGCCCACCCACACGGCGTAGGCCGTACCGGTGGGAATGGACTGCATGGCGATGGCCAGGCCACCGGTGCTGGCCGCAACCGAAACCAGGAACAGCAAAGCGGGGGCAAGCCGGCGCCGGCCGGAAGCCTGGAACGCCCGGTGCAGGGCTGCTGCCCAGACGGCTTCAAGGGCCCCGGAGAGAATGAGGATTAACCACGACATGACAGATCCTTTGGCCAGTCTTGTCGCGTGCCGGGTACTGAACCGTCGTCCGGAGGCCCCGCCGCGGAGCCTTGCTTTCCAGCGTAGCAACGCCCGGCGCGGGGCGGCCAAAGATGGTGCCCAACCTCACCACCACCGCCCGACCACCCACCTGGTTGGGCACGGAGGAAGTTAGAGCGCGCCGCCGGCAGCTTCGGGGGCCGAGGCGTCGCGGCCGCCGTCGCCGATGGTCTCCCGGGCGATGAAGTTCTCGATATCGAACAGGTTGTCCGCACGCTCGGCAATGTTCAGCAGCGTGGTCATGGAGGCAACTTCCTCCACCTGCTCCTTGAGGAACCAGAGCATAAACTGCTCACCCAGGGCGTCGTTCTCGCCGCGTGCGGCGCGGAACAGGTCCTCGATGTTCTTGGTGACTTCTTTTTCCTGCTGCAGGGCAAGAGCCAGCGGCTCGGTGACGGAGGCGAAGTCGTTGCGGACGGCCGGAACACCCGGGATGGTGAACGCAATGTTCCGGTCCAGCATGTACTGCACCATCATCATGGCGTGGTTCCGCTCTTCCACGGACTGCCGGTAAAAGTAGCGGGCCAGCTGGGGGAGGTCCTGGTTGGCGAACCAGGTGGCCACCGCAATGTACTGCTGCGATGCCGTGAATTCGTTGCCGATCTGGGTGGACAGGAGCGCATTGAACGATGTTGTGGTCATAGCCCGAGTTTAGGGACCACCACGGGGTCCCACCAGTGTGGGAAGGCTCGGCTGATCAAAGGCGAGGCTGCCCTATTCGGACTCCTCCACGGGATCGATGGAAACGACCGCCAGGAAGCCGCGGCCCAGGACGTCCGGGGTGTCGGTATCCGATCCCACCACGGCGTCGTACCGCGCCAACGGTTCGGCCTCATTCAGGGCATCGGCCACAGTGGCCTGCCCCTGCAGAAGGATCCCCAGCGAGCCTTCGAAAATCGGCTTCGCCCGCTTCTTCGAGAGTTCGATGATGGACGTATAGCCCTTGAAACTCCCGGCGCGCGTGATGACGTTGAGGTTCCGGATGTCGCCCGTGGGGAGCGCCGCCCGGGTGGCCGCGCCGCCCGGGAAACGGAACGGACGGTACTTTTCCAGCGGGCGTTCCGCGCCGTCCACGGTCAGCAGCAGGAGCTCGCCTTCCACCACGGTCAGCACCCGCTCCATCCCGGGGAAAGGCGAGAAATCGCCGGCCTTGGTGACGTCCGCGATGCTGACCCTCCAGTCCCAGCCCCCGTCCTGCGATGTTCCGGCCCCGGGCTGGCTGGCCAGCTGGCGGGTGACGCCGCCGCCATTGCGCCATTTCTCGGGCTGGAGGTTTGCAAAGCGGATAATTTCCATGCGCCCAGCCTAGTTCCCGTCCGGGCGTCCGCCGTCGCGGCCCGGGCCCTTCCCTGCTACTCTCCTCCGGGGGAACAACACGAAAACAGCCTGAAGGAGCCGGGAATGTTCGTCAAAGTGTGTGGTCTCAGCACGCCCGAATCAGTGCGGGAAGCGGTCGATTCCGGGGCGGATGCCATAGGTTTCGTCCTCACCGCCAGCCCGCGCGTCGTCTCGCCGGGGCAGGTGTCCGCGCTGCTGGCGGACGTCCCGGACCGTGTGATCCCCGTTGGCGTGTTCCGCCACGAACCCGTGGCCGACGCCCTCGCCATCGCCCGCGCCGCGGGGCTGGAGTGGATCCAGCTGCACGGCAGCCGCACGCAGGCGGACGTCGCTACGGTGCACGACGCCGGCATGAAGCTGATCAGGGGCGTCACCATGGGTGCCGCGCGGTCAGAGATTGAAGACTGGGGCGAGGACCTGCTGCTGATCGACTCTGCCGTGCCCGGTTCGGGTGAATCCTGGGACTACGCTGCCATGGCCGAGGTGCCGGAACTTCAGGGCCGCAGGTGGCTGCTCGCCGGCGGTCTGGACCCGGCAAACGTCGCGCAGGCATCCGTGGCGGCCAATGCGTGGGGCGTGGACGTCTCCTCCGGCGTGGAAGCGTCCCGCGGCGTCAAGGACCTCGCCAAAATCCGGGCCTTTGTGCACGCGGCAAAGTCGGACGCCACCGTCTGACGGGTTTCACCGGCTCAGGGTCCGGTCAGGGCAGTCCCCCATCCTTTTGTCAGACCCGCCGGGGCACAATGGGTGGATGAAGACACTGCTCAACATCATCTGGCTGGTTTTCGGCGGCTTCTGGCTTGCGCTGGGCTATTTCGCGGCGGGTGTGATCTGCTGCCTGCTGATCATCACCATCCCGTGGGGCATCGCCTCGTTCAGGATTGCGTCCTACACGCTGTGGCCATTTGGCCGGATGGTGGTGGACAAGCCCGGCGGAACCGGGGTGTTCTCGCTGCTCGGCAACGTGATCTGGCTGCTGGTGGCCGGCATCTGGATCGCCATCGGCCACGTGGTCACCGCATTCGCCATGGCAGTGACCATCGTCGGCATCCCGCTGGCCATCGCCAACCTGAAGCTCATTCCCGTTTCGTTGATGCCGCTGGGCAAGCAGATCGTCCCCACCAGCGCGCCGTTTGTAGCGGCGTACCGGTAAGGACGCGGTTAAGCGGCGCGAGCCTGGCTGAACATCCCGTCCACCAACAGGGCCACGGCGTCGCTGTCATCCAGCTCCGCGGCGATATCGACGTCTTCGCCGTAGCCCGCGCCGGAGAGTTCAAGCCCGCTGGCGCAGCCGTGCAGCATTTCCCGGAGCCTGGGTTCGGCAGCTTCGAACACGGCCGCCGCCGCCAGGGCCTCGGGCGAATAACCGTGCCGGCCCACCTCAGCCTCGTAGCCGCCCTTGCCCGCGGCCGCGAGGCCGGCAATGAACGCCCCCGCCCCGATCTGGTCCTCCACAGCCGGGCGGAGGGTGCCGTCCGGCCAGCGTTCCCCGGCAGCGATCACTGCGATGACCGCGTCCGGCGGCAGGTTGGCCGCCACCCAGTCCGCAGTTGCTCCAGCGTTGCGCAGGCACACGGCGGCAACGAGCGGGACATCATGGGCCAGTTCGTGGCAGAGCGCGGAACCGTTGGGGGATGGCAGCACCACGCGTCCCAACGATTCCGCCGCCCGGAAACCCGCGGGGGAGAGGCTGAGGCCGCCGCCATTGCGCGGCCCTGCCAGCCGGGCGTGGTGTTGCGCGGCGAACTCCTCCGCCCGGATGTCCTTCCAGGGAAATGGGAAAACCGCGGCGCCCCGGTCGAGGGCCACGCTGACGCACGTGCTGAACGACAGGACATCGACCACCACGGCGAGGTCCGCCCCCGACGTGACTGTCCTGGCGCCGTCGAGCCCCCATTCCAGCCGGACTGTGCACGGATGCTGCCGGTGCGCGGCACTCGCGGTCACCGTGTGGCGGGGGTTCGAGCCGGGTGCGTTCACGCGAGTTCGCCCTTAAGGTTGCGGTGCGCAGCTTCCTGCCACAGGTCCTTTGCCCGAGGGGTGTGGAACAGCGGGTCAAGTTCCAGGAGATGGCGGACGACGGCGGCGCGTCCGGCCGCGAAGTCAGCGTCGCCGATGTGCGCATAATCCTGCCGGACGTCCGCCACGTAGCGGGCGTATTCCCCAGGTTCCGCGCCAAGAACGGACAGGTCCGCGTCGCAGAGGAGGGCGCCGTCGCCGTCCCCTGGTTCCGGGCGGTGGTCCGACGTCAACAGCACCAGCCGGGCCACCTCGGCAACCTGAGCCCCGGGGAGGCCCGCTGCTTCCAGCCGCTCCTCCGCAAGGCTGGCAGAGTCTTCCTCGTCCTGGCCGGCCACACCGCGGTAGACGGCGTCGTGGAACCACGCCGCCAGCAGCACCGTGAGCGGCGGGTCGTCGGGGTCCGTGAGCAGGTCGAGGGCTTCCAGCACCGAGAGCAGGTGGGTGCAGCCGTGGTACCGGCGGTGCGGCTCGCTCCAGCGGTCCAGGAGGTCCAGGAAGAGGGCGTCGTGGCCGGGCATGATGGCTTCCCACCGGTTGAACAGCGGCACCTTGAGTGACTTGTTCCGCTGGCGGGCGGGGATGCGCAGGCCGCTGGCGATCAGCTTCCGGACCAGGACCCGGGCCTCAACAGGGACCGCTCCGGCGGCCACCAGGTCATCGAAGCTGCGCTCCGCCACGTCGTAGTGGTCACCGTCGAAGGCGCGCTCGGGAATGCCTGCGGCCGCGGCGAATCCGTGCAGTTCAGCCAGCGACGAGTCCGACACCAGATGCGAAAAGTGCGTCCCGTGGGCAGGCCAAAGCGGCGGGTCGATGTAGATGGCCATGGAGGAAGTCTAGCCGCGAACCGGGGCCCCACCGGTGCTTGCAGCCCGTCCGAAGAAGGGGTCAGTTCGTCCAGCTGCGGCGGCTGGTACAACGACCACGCGTCAGTGGCGCGGAACCTCAGCTGGATCACCAGCGTCTCCGGAGTCGGGCGCGTCCTGACGACGGCGGCAACAATCGGGCGGCGGTAGACCAACCGGCGGGCGGCTCCTGGGGGAGTCGCCCGCCGGCTCCTTTGAGGTATTACAGTTTGCGGCCGCGGCTCGTGCCCGCGTCCCTACATGCCCGGGATGTCGAGCGTTTCGTATACCTGGATGCTGGCTCCCGGCATCATGAGGTGGGGATGTCCTTCCAGGAGAGCCTCGGCGCCCGCGAGGTCCTCGGCCTGCAGGATTGTGTAACCGCCCAGCCCTGTGGTGGTGCCTGACGTGCCGGTGGCCGTAATTTCCTTGCCCTCCCCGAGCGGAGTTCCCAGGTCCACGATGCCCTCGCCGGCCCGCTCGGCCCAGGCCATCCAGGCTTTCATTCCCTCCTGGGCGGCTTCGGGGGTACTCTCGGCCATCTGCGCCTGGGCCGATTGCGGTGCGATATAAAGAACAACAAACTTCTTCATTGCCTGTCCCATCTGCCGTGCGCCGGCGGCACTATCCGCCCCGGTCACAAGGCGATCCTAGAGGGAAGGGGGCGCGTTGGAAACGGATTTTTTCTGCGGCCAACGACCCGGTTCGCCGTGGGCAAACAGGAACCAAAAAACTCCAGATCTAAAGTTGAGCGTAGTAGACTCAACCCAGGGTTTATGATCATTTCCCCGAAAGGAGCCCTCTTTGGACGTCAAATTCACCACCAAGAGCCAGGAGGCTCTTTCCGCTGCGGCAATGAACGCCTCAACGGCCGGCAACCCTCAGGTGGAACCCGCCCACCTGCTGAAGGCGCTGATGGACCAGCGTGAGGGTGTGGCGGTGGCGCTGCTGCGTGCCACCGGCGCCGACCCCGATGCCGTCAGCGTCCAGGCCAGTACCGCCATCAAGGCGTTGCCCGCGGCTTCCGGCGGTTCCAGCCAGCAGGCGCAGCTCTCGCGGCCGGCGCTGCAGGCCATTCAGAATGCCAAAAATGAGGCCGACCGGCTGGGCGATACCTTCGTCTCCACGGAGGTCCTCCTGCTGGGCCTCTCAGCCGGAACTGACGCCGTGGGACGTTTACTGCGCGACGCCGGTGCCTCCCATGAAGCCTTGCTCGCCGCCCTGCCGGGTGTCCGCGGTGACAGGAAAGTCACCAGCCAGGACCCCGAGAACACCTTCCAGTCCCTGGAGAAGTTCGGTACGGACCTCACCGCCATGGCCCGCGCCGGAAAGCTGGATCCCGTCATCGGCCGCGACACGGAAATCCGCCGCATCGTCCAGGTCCTGAGCCGCCGCACCAAGAACAACCCGGTGATCATCGGCGAGCCCGGCGTGGGCAAGACCGCCGTCGTCGAAGGCCTGGCCCAGCGCATCGTGGCCAATGACGTACCGGAGAGCCTGCGCGGCAAGACACTGATCGCCCTGGACCTGGCCTCCATGGTGGCCGGTGCCAAGTACCGCGGCGAGTTCGAGGAACGCCTTAAGGCCGTCCTTGAGGAGATTAAGAACTCCGACGGCCAGATCGTCACGTTTATCGACGAGATCCATACCGTGGTGGGTGCCGGTGCCACCGGGGAATCCTCCATGGACGCCGGCAACATGCTCAAGCCCATGCTGGCGCGCGGCGAGCTGCGGCTTATCGGCGCCACTACGCTGGATGAGTACCGCGAGAACATCGAGAAGGACCCGGCCCTGGAGCGCCGCTTCCAGCAGGTTTACGTGGGGGAGCCCAGCGTCGAGGACACCATCGGCATTCTCCGCGGCCTGAAGGAGCGCTACGAGGCGCACCACAAGGTGGCCATCGCCGACTCCGCCCTGGTTGCGGCCGCCACGCTGTCCAACCGGTACATCTCCGGCCGCCAGTTGCCCGACAAAGCCATCGATTTGGTGGACGAGGCGGCGTCCCGACTCCGGATGGAAATCGACTCGGCCCCTGAAGAGATCGACCAGCTCCGCCGCGCCGTGGACAGGCTCACCATGGAAGAACTGGCCCTCCAGGACGAAAAGGACGCCGCCTCCGTGGAGCGCCTCGCGGCACTGCGGGCGGACAAGGCGGACAAGCGGGAGGAACTGGACGCCCTGAACGCCCGCTGGGAGGCTGAGAAGGCCGGACTGAACCGGGTGGGTGACCTCAAGGCGAAGCTGGACGAGCTCCGCTCCACGTACGACAAGGCCGCCCGTGAAGGCGACCTGGAAACGGCGTCACGCATTCTGTACGGCGAGATCCCTGCGCTGGAGCGCGAACTGAACGCTGCCGCTGAAGCCGAGGCCGCCGTCGCCGACAAATCGTCGCAGATGGTGGCCGAACAGGTGACCGCGGACGATATCGCCGAGGTCATCTCCGCCTGGACCGGCATCCCTGCCGGCCGCATGCTGCAGGGCGAAAGCCAGAAGCTGCTCCACATGGAGGAGGAACTCGGGAAGCGGCTGATCGGCCAGAGGAAGGCCGTCACGGCGGTATCCGACGCCGTCCGGCGCGCCCGCGCGGGCATCAGCGACCCCAACCGCCCCACCGGCTCGTTCCTGTTTCTGGGCCCCACCGGCGTGGGTAAGACCGAACTCGCAAAGGCCCTTGCGGACTTCCTGTTCGACGACGAACGCGCCATGGTGCGGATCGACATGTCGGAGTACGGCGAGAAGCACTCGGTGGCCCGCCTCGTGGGTGCGCCTCCGGGATATGTGGGCTACGAGGAAGGCGGCCAGCTCACCGAAGCCGTCCGCCGGCGGCCATACTCCGTCATCCTGCTGGACGAAGTGGAGAAAGCCCACCCCGAGGTCTTCGACATCCTCCTTCAGGTGCTCGACGACGGCCGCCTCACCGACGGCCAGGGCCGCACGGTGGACTTCCGCAACGCCATCCTGGTGCTGACCTCCAACCTGGGAAGCCAGTTCCTGGTGGACCCGACCCTGGATGCCGAGGCCAAGCGGAACGCCGTGATGGCCACCGTGAACGCGTCCTTCAAGCCGGAATTTCTGAACCGGCTCGATGAAGTGGTGCTGTTCGACCCGCTGTCAGTCGAGGACCTGGCGCACATTGTGGAACTGCAGGTGGCCGAGCTGGGCCGGCGGCTGCACGAGCGCCGGCTCACCCTCGACGTCACCGACGGCGCCCGCGCCTGGCTGGCCATGTCCGGATTCGACTCCGCCTACGGGGCCCGGCCGCTGCGCCGGCTGGTCCAGCGGGAGATCGGCGACCGGCTGGCCAAAGCCATCCTCTCCGGTGAGATCGCCGATGGGGACACCGTGCTCGTGGACACTGCCACCGACGTCGATGAACTCACCATTGAAGGGCTCGAAGCACTGTCCGGTCCGGGCGGCGCCGCTGTCCCCGGAACCGGGCTGGTGGTCCGGCGGAAGGAATAGGCGCCGGGCAGTGCCGGCACGCGGGGGTTGCCGGCGCTGCCCTGCGCTGCGGGGCGTTAGGGCAGCACACTCGCGTTGACGTTGTTCCCGGCCGGGGACGTCACGTAGCAATCCACCCTGCGGTCCCCTGAGTCCCAACTGGTGGAGCTGGGGAAGCTCCGCTCGTAGTTCAGCGTGAACTGGTCTGCGGCCGGCCCAAGTTTGGACGCCTGACAGGCCTCCAAGGCTTTGGCTTTGAGCGCGTCGGCGCCCGGATAGTCGGCTTCCGCGGGATACCGGAACACCGCCACCAGCTGGGCAGAGTGGTTGGTGTCGCACGGCACCACGGTGGATTTCAGCGCTTCGGGGTGGAAATCGGTGAAGCAGTCGCCCAGCGCGTACGAGGCAGGTTCCGCATCGCGTGGCAGGGGCAGTGGAGTTGCCGGGGGCGTGGCGGTCGTCTCCAGGACTCCGCGGGCGGCGCCGTCCGAAGTTTCCGGGCCCCCATTGGAGTTCAGCCACAGGCCGAGCCAGACGAGCGATCCGATGACGGCGAGCAGGACGACGGCGAAGAATGCCTTCCAGAGCGTCCGCCGGTGTCCCTGCTTCCGGGCCTCGTCCGGGTCCGGTGCGGCGGTTGCCCCACCCTGGCCCTCGGTCCGTGCCGGCGGCTCGGCCGGCGGCACGCTGTACTCCGCGGCCGGGACCCGGGGAAGGCCCGCGGTGGGCGGAGAGCTGGGCTTGGGCGGGACGTCCTGGTGGTTCACGGAGTGCATCCTCCTGCGTTTCGTCCGCTCGGGCAGCCGGTTCCGCCAGCCGGTCCCGGCAGTTGCTTCATCGACTCTACCGAAGAAATAAGGGGCATTCCGGCCTTGATTGGGCCGGAATGGTACTGCATGCGACCGGCCGGGCCCGCAACTGGCAAGCGGGGGCAGTCGAAAGCATGTAATCTAGGTGTACGACAAATTGACCAAACATTCCGGGGCCTCACCGATAGCCAAGGTGACCACCTCCGGTCCAAGTACAAAAGGGGGTCACGCCATGGGGCGCGGCCGTCAAAAGGCAAAAGCTACCAAGCAGGCTCGGGATATCAAGTACTACTCCCCGAATACTGACTATTCGGCACTTCAGCGTGAGCTGACGGGCCCGAGCAGTCGTGCCACGAGCCATTACGCGAATGAGCCGGTTGAGCCGGACTATTCGGCTTATGTGGATAAGTACGCGGATGATTTGGAAGAAGACGACGACGAGGTAGACACCCGTCGGATCGGCTAGTTGTCGCAAGGTGCTGTTGCCTTACCTGGCAGCCCTGTGACGCCGTCGCACGAACGGATCCAATTCAGGATCCGGGTCTGAGGATGGGACCAGTGCAGCGCTTCTTTTTTGGCACCCGGATCCGGGCCGATCACGGGTGCTGACCTCAGTTATGAAGCCCGTTGCCCGCGCCGTTAGTTCGGCGCAGGCAACGGGCTTTTGCTGTCCCCTGATCTCTTTCCGGTGCCGAGTACCGGGAGGATCTGCACATGCGGCTGCGCACGCGCCTCCTGGGCCAGGGCAGCGGTGTGGGCCGCAAGGGGCGCCCAGCTCACCGCCGCCACGGCCAGCGCCGCCCCCTGTGCCGACGGACCGGTGATGGCGGCCACCACTAAACCGGCGAGGATGGGCGGCGCCGCGTTGGTCACCTCGAGGCCGGGGGACGGCCGCCGGGGCAGCGGATGAAAAAAGGTGCATGGCTGCTGCCGCGTGCACCAAGGAGGCGGCGGCCGGGCAGGACGGGTGGGCCAGCACCCGCTCCGAGGGTCCCTGTTCCACGATGCGGCCTTCGGACAGGACAGCAGTGGTGCCGCACATCCTGGCGGCGGTGCCGAGGTCATGGGTGACCAGGAGCAGGCCCAGTCCTTCGTCGCGCACCCGGCGGTCCAGCAGTTCGAGGACGGCGTCGCGCAGTGGCAGGTCGAGGCCGCTGACGGGTTCGTCAGCAAGCAGGTAGGCGGGCTTCACCGCCAGGGCGCGGGCGATGGCTACCCGCTGGTTCTGGCCGCCGGACAGCTCGCCCGGCCGGCGGGTCAGCATTGCTGCCGGCAGCTCCACCCGATCCAGGGCCTCGCACGCCAGTTGCCGGTGGTTGCCGTCCACCCGCAGCTGCCGCAGCGGTTCCAGGAGCAGCTGCGACACGGTCATCCGCGGGTCGAGGCTGCCGGCCGGGTTCTGGGGGATGTACTGGACTGCACGCCGGTACCAGCGGAGGGCGCGGACCGGACCGGGCCGTACTGGGTTCCCGCAGAGCGTGACGGTGCCGGTGGCGGGCTTTGCCAGGGCAAGCATGACCCGGACCAGGGTGGATTTGCCGGAGCCGGAGCTTCCCACCAGTGCCGTGCTTGTGCCGGGAGCGAGCCGCAGGGTCACGTTCCGAAGCGTGTCTGCCGGTTGCCGGCCGCGAAGGCTGCGCTTGGGGTACCTGAAGGAGATGCCGTCAACAGCCAGGGTTCCGGTCATGCTGCCACCGCCGTTACTGCGCGGCTTGTTCCTGCGGCCCTCAGACACCCAGGCGCCAAGGGTGGCCAGGACTGTCTGCCGGGTGACGGCGTCCAGGGCGATGCACACGCGCTGCAGCTGTCCGCCCGAGAGCTCACCGGTGTAGCGCTGCATGACCTCCGCCGCGTTTGCCAACCCGGCCCGGGACAGCAGGCGCTCCGCTTCCCGGGAAGCGTCTGCATGGCTGAGCCCTGCCCGGCCCAGCCCTGACCGGTTCAGTACCGACCGGCGCAGCGGGATCATCAGCTGCCGGCCTACCGGCACCAGGGGGTTGAGGGAGGTTTGCGGATCCTGGCTGATCAGGGTGGCGCCGGTATTCCTGGCCACAGTCCGCCGGCCGCCAGGGGCAGGGCCAAAAGCTGTGTCCCCGCTCGCTGTGATGCCGTCCGGGACAGTGCCGGTGAGGGCCGAGGCTGTCAGTGACTTCCCCGTGCCCGAGGCACCCAGCAGTGCCACACTTTCGCCACCTTGGATTGCGAATGTCAGGGGGTGTACCAGCGGGCGTCCGGCGTGGGAGAGCGCGAGGTTCTTCACGGAGAGGGCGGGTGCAGGCATCGGGACGTCGTTTCGTGGCAGGATTACGTGGCGAGCTACACGCTATCAATAATCATTCGCATTTACACAAATGACGGTGCCGCTGGACGTCCTGCGGGGTTAAACGCATCGAGTGCTCCGTTACTGCCCTTTTGACGCTTCAAAACGGCAGTAACGGAGCACTCGGTGAAGAGATTAGGCGTAGGCGTTGACCAGGCGGACCGCGCCGCCGTCCACACCCTTGGCGCCCTGCACGTAGTCCGGGCCGGACTTGAGGATGGAATCCGAGTCCTCCGTGACGGTGCCCATGACCCAGGACGGCAGGCCGCGGTCATTGAGGCGGGATACCGCGGCATCGGCGGCGTCCGCGGAGACGATGGCCACCATGCCCACGCCCAGGTTCAGGGTGCGCTCCAGGTCTGCCAGCGGCACGTTGCCCAGCTCGGACACCAGCTTGAAGATGGCCGGCAATTCCCAGGTGGAGCGGTCCACCGTGGCCACGAGGCCCTGGGGCAGTACGCGGGCCAGGTTGGCAGCGAGGCCGCCGCCGGTGACGTGGCTGAAGCCGTGCACGGCGGACGTTCCGGTGACGGGGAAGGCGCGCGCCAGGTCCAGGCAGTCCGCGGCATAGACGCGGGTGGGCTCGAGGAGTTCCTCGCCCAGGGTGCGGCCGAGCTCGGAAACCTGGCGGTCCAGGGCCCAGCCGGCGTGGTTGATCACGCGCCGGACCAGGGAGTAGCCGTTGGAGTGCAGGCCGGAGGAGGCCATGCCGATCACCACGTCACCGGCGCGGACACGGTCCGGGCCCAGCAGCTGGTCAGCTTCCACAACGCCGGTGGCTGCACCGGCGACGTCGTACTCGTGTTCCCCCAGCAGGCCGGGGTGCTCGGCGGTTTCGCCGCCCACCAGGGCGGTGCCGGCTACGGAGCAGGCTGCGGCGATGCCGCGGACAATGTCGGCGATGCGCTCGGGCACTACCTTGCCGCACGCGATGTAGTCCGTCATGTACAGCGGCTCGGCGCCCACCACCACGATGTCGTCCACCACCATGCCCACGAGGTCGAACCCGATGGTGTCGTGGATGTCCATGGCCTGGGCGATGGCCACCTTGGTGCCCACGCCGTCCGTTGACGTGGCCAGCAGCGGCTTCTTGTAGGTCAGGAGCCGGGAGACGTCATAGAGGCCGGCGAAGCCGCCCACCCCGCCGATCACCGAGGAGTTGTGGGTCGCCTTGACGGCACCCTTCATCAGCTCGACGGCGCGGTCGCCGGCTTCAACATCGACGCCTGCGGAGGCGTAAGTGATGCCGGAATTGGCGGAGTTGCCTGCGGCGGGGGCAGCGGAAGTCATACGGACTCTTTCTTGTCAGCACCGGTGGTGGCGGCGTGCACGTCTGGCACAAGGTCGGCTTCGGTCAGCAGGTTCTCGAATTCGGAGTCCGGTCCGGGGTCGCATCCGGTGGCGCCCGCTTTTTCTGCCGGGTCCTCCTCGGAGTCCACGGCCAGTGCGGCGGTCTCTCCCGGAAGGGCGGACGGCGACGGCGTGAGCCCGCCGAGGTCGGTGCGCTCCAGGAGGTTCTTGCCCAGTTTGTCCGAGCCCGGAAGTTCGATGGGGTACTTGCCCGTGAAGCACGCGGTGCAGAGGCGTTCGCGCGGCTGGCGGGTGGCGCCGATCATGCCGTCCTCGGAGATGTAGGCCAGCGAGTCTGCGCCGATGGCCTGGGAGATCTCTTCGATGGTGGCGCCGTTCGCGATCAGCTCGGCGCGGGAGGCGAAATCGATGCCGTAGAAGCAAGGCCACTGCACCGGCGGGGACGAGATCTTGACGTGGACCGCGGCGGCGCCGGCTTCACGGAGCATCCGGACGATGGCGCGCTGGGTGTTGCCGCGGACGATCGAGTCATCCACCACCACCACACGCTTGCCGCGGATGACGGACTCCAAGGCGTTGAGCTTGAGCCGGATGCCCAGCTGGCGCAGCGTCTGCGAGGGCTGGATGAAGGTACGCCCAACGTAGGAGTTCTTGACGAACCCGTGCGCGAACGGGATGCCGGATTCTTCGGCGTAGCCCACCGCCGCAGGGGTGCCGGATTCCGGCACCGGAATCACTATGTCCGCCACTTGGGTGTTTTCGCGGGCCAACTGGCGGCCCATCTCCACGCGGGACTCGTAAACGGAACGGCCGGCGATGGCGGCGTCCGGACGTGCAAGGTAGACGTACTCGAAAACGCAACCGGCCGGCGTCGGCTCGGCGAAACGCTGGGACCGCACGCCCTGCTCGTCGATGGCGATGAACTCGCCGGGCTCGATCTCGCGGATGAAGCTGGCGCCCACGGTGGCGAGGGCGGACTGCTCGGAGGCAACAACCCAGCCGCGTTCCAGCCGGCCCAGGACCAGCGGGCGGATGCCGTAGGTGTCGCGCGCCGCGTAGAGGGTGCCCTCATCCATAAAGACGAAGCAAAAGCCGCCCTTGATCTTGGGCAGCAGCTCGATGGCCGTTTCTTCGAGGGTCTTGCCGGGCTCGCCCTCCAGCAGTGCAGTGACCAGGGCGGTGTCCGAGGTGTTGCCCTGCTTCATTTCGCCGGTGAGCTGGCCGCCGTTGCGTTCCTGGATCATGGCGTTGAGCTCGGCCGTGTTGGTGAGGTTGCCGTTGTGCGCCAGGGCCACGGTGCCGGTGCTGGTAGCGCCGAGCGTGGGCTGGGCGTTGGCCCAGTGGCTGGCTCCGGTGGTGGAGTAGCGGCAGTGCCCCACGGCGAGGTGTCCGGTGAGGGTGTTCAGGGTGGTCTCGTCGAAGACTTGGGAGACGAGCCCCATGTCCTTATAGACGTTGATCCGTTTGCCGTCGCTGGTGGCTATACCAGCCGACTCCTGACCGCGGTGCTGCAGTGCATACAGCCCGTAGTAGGTAAGTTTTGCTACTTCTTCACCTGGTGCCCAGACCCCAAAAACGCCACAAGCGTCCTGAGGGCCCTTTTCGCCAGGGAGAAGATCATGAGAAAGTTTTCCATCGCCGCGTGCCACTGGTCGATTATCTCACGATATGCGCTAGAGCTTTTCCGGCCGCCCGTTTGTGACCGGCCTACTGCCCATTCTCCGGATCAGGCTCCGAATCGGGAACCGCTTCCACCACGGCCCGCTGCTGCCGCTTGACGCTCCGGCGGTCCAGGACCAGCGCCAGCCCTGCGCCCAGGATTGCGCCCGCGCCGGCGAACAGCACCATAAAGAACCCGAACACCGAGCCGGCGTCGAAGTCCGGGGTCGCGGGGAGGCCGTAGGCCACGGCGGCCGCCACCGCCACGCCCACCAGTGCGCCCAGGATCAGGAATGGCACAAATTTGGGTGCGCGGCGGACGGTGACCTCGCGGCGCTCGGCGGCGGGTTGTTCAGAAGGCATGCATCAAGCCTACATTTCCGCCGTTGCCCCTTCACTTACGGCTGCGAGGCCCCCTTGGACCCGCCCCCGGAATGGGAACCGTAAGTGATAGCGCAACGGGGGTCAGCTGCCGCGGTACGTGGAGTATGCGAAGGGGCTGAGCAGCAGCGGAACGTGATAGTGCTCGGTGCCGGTGACTTCGAACACCAGGTCCACCTCGGGAAAGAACGTGGCGGTCTGCAGGCCGGCGTAGTAGCTTCCGGTGGCGAAGTTGAGCTTGTAGTGGCCCGGCTCCAGCTGCTCCGGCCCCAGGTCCTTCGCCCGGCCGTCCGCGTCAGTGGTGGAGCCCGCCAGCTTCTGCCAGGTGCCGGCGTCGTTTTTGTAAAGCACGACGGCGACCCCCGCCGCCGGGCGTCCGGCGCCTGTGTCAAGGATGTGGGTGGTGACGTGGGAAACGCTCATTCGCTGATCAGTCCTTCAAGCCGCAGAACGGCGATCTCACGCAGCTGGCCGGCCACAATGGTGTCTTCGTCGGCGGGGGAGTTGGCCAGCCGTTCGTTCAAGGCCTGCAGGATTTCCGGGGCCGTGCGTCCCGCGGCGCGGATCAGGAAGACCCGGCCGAACTTTTCCTCGTAGTCCCTGTTGCCCTGCGCCAAGGCCTGCGCCACACCAGTGTCCGCGGGGTCCACGCCGGTCTGCTCGGAACGGGACATGGACGCTTCTGTGGTGGCCGCCGTCGGACGTTCCCCGATCCTGGGGTGGTGCGCCATGGCGGACTCAACCTCGGCGGGAGAAAACGGACGGGCGGCTTCGGCGGCGAAGTCCAGCAGCGCATCCCTGGAAGGGAAGGGCCGGGCGGCCACCACAGTGTCCACCCAGCGCTGGACGTCGATGCAGGGCTTGAGGGTTTCCGCGGCCCGTGCGGGGTCCGCAGTGTTGAATTCGGCAAGCTTCATGCTGGCTGCTTCCTCGGTAACAAATGCTGGCATCCATGGCGACGGCTATGCGGAGGCCGGACTTCCGGCGCCCGACCGACGCATTGCGCAGGCGAGGCTTCCGCATCATGGAACTGTTATTTCAGCATACGTAATATTGAAGTGGACCTTGCCGATGGTGTCAAGAGACTACAGCAGCGGCGGAGCCAAGCCGGTATTATCGCGGGAGAGCCGCAGGCTCAACCAGTTTTTACTGGGGGAACAAAATGAATAGGGACGGGACGGCTATGCAAATGCTGACCGATCAGGACGCCGCGCGCGAGTTTGGGCTGCGGGAATACGGGCTGATACCTGCTACCGCCGGCGAGGCGCCGGCACTAAGAGACGCCCAGGCAAGGGGCTCACTGCAGAACCTGGTGCGGCTGGCCGCCTCGTTGTGCGGCGTACCGTACAGCGTGGTCAACATCATTACGTCGGACCAGCAGCTGCAGATAGCAGCCTCCGGCATCGACCCGGGGGCCTGCTCCCGCGAGGACTCGATGTGCGCCGCAGTCTTTTTGACCGGCGGGACCACCGTAGTCCGGGACGCATCCGAGGACCCCCGTTTCGCAGCGAACCCGTTTGTGACCGGTGAGATAGCCGACGTCCGGTTCTACGCTTCCGTCCCGCTGCAGACCGCCTCCGGGCTGGTGCTCGGGTCCCTGTGCGTCTTCTCCAACCGTCCCGAATTGCCAACCCTGGAGCAGATCAGCCTGGTTGAAGTGCTGGCCCGGCAGGTCGTGGAGCTCCTGGAGTTGCAGCACCGCACCCTGCAGCTCAACGATGCCCTGGCCGAGCTGCAGCGCAGTAACGCCATGCTGGCAGAGTTCGCCGGCCGCGTCAGCCATGACCTCCGGTCGCCGCTGACCGCCATCCTGGGCTACGTGGAGCTGGCCGAGGACGATCCGGACATCCAGCCGGACCATCCGTCCGCCGGCTATCTGGGCCACATCGGCAGCGGCGGCCGGCGCATGCTGGCCACCCTGGACGACGTGCTGGACTACTCCCGGGCAGACGGAAAGCTCCACCGTGAACGGCTGTCGTTGCTGGCCGTGGCAGCGGAGGCCGCCCAGGACCTGGGTGTTGACCTGGGCCTGGCCAGTGGAATCCTGTGCGAGGACGCGGAGGTCTTCGCGGACCGGTCCCAGTTGCGGACCCTGCTGCAGAACCTGCTGGGGAACTCCCTGAACTACCAGAACCCCGGCCAGGTGTTGCGGGTCATTGTCAGGGCAAAGCCCGGGGTGCAGGGCATGACCGTACAGGTGGTGGACAACGGCAAGGGCATCCTGCCGTCCGAGCGACGGAAGGCGGTGGAACCGCTGGTGCGGCTCCACCGGCCCGGTGACGGCCCCGGAACGGGGCTTGGCCTGGCCACCTGCCGCAGGATCGCCCAGGCGCACGGCGGTGAGCTCTCCATTGGCGATACCCCCGGCGGCGGGGTGACGGTGTCGGTATGGTTCCCGGGCGGGCCCTGACCTCTGGAGGTTTGTCCAAGTATGCGAACGGGAGCGCCCCGGAGGCCTGCATATCTGGACAAAAACCTAAGGGCTAGGCCTGCGACGTCCGGGACAGCACCCAGGTGTTGGTGCCGTCCTGCCGCTCGAACGTGACCGTGGTGACCAGTGCCTGGATCAGCGCCAGGCCCCGGCCGGACTCGGCGTCCTCGCCGGGCGTCGCCGGCTCCATCGGCCCAAACGGCGGTTTGGCGTGGTAGGCGCTGACCCGGGCCTGCAGCAGCGTGGGCTGGACGGTGATGTCCACGCCCAGCTCCACCTGGTCCGGCCCCGCCGGCTCCGCGTGCTGGACGATGTTGGACGCGGACTCGATGACCGCTGTCGTAAAAGTCATCTGGTCCATGTCCTGCACAAATGGAACGTCGAGCCAGAGACTGTCCAGGTTGTTGTGGACCGACTCAATGGCGTCCTCGGCAGCCGGCCCACGGAAGCTGCGCGACGCCAGCACCTCAGTCATTCCTGAACGCCTCCTCCGCCGTTCCATACGCGGTGAGGACCTTGTCCATACTGGTCAGCTGCAGGACCATCTTCACCTGCGGCTGGACCGCCGCGATCCGAAGGTCCCCGCCCGCCTGCCTGGCCGCCTTAAGGCAGCCGATCAGGGCACCCAGGCCGGAGGAGTCCATAAATGCGGTGTTTTCCAGGTTCACCACGATCCGGTTGGATCCACCGGCGATCACGTCGGTGACGAACTCGCGCAGCTTCGGCGCGGAGACCATGTTCAGCCGCCCGTCGGCCTTCACCTCCGCGTACGAGTCCTTGACCTCATAACTAAACTCCATCTGGATTCCTCTCTGGTTCTTGGACTGCGGGTTCTGCTTCCGGTTCGAAACCCTTGTAAAGCACTGCGCGCACCAGGATGCTCATCACCACCAGGTCGAAAATGACCCAGGCGACGTTCACCAGGGTGCCGAGCGGTTCCGCCAGGCCGCTGGCCAGGCGGATAATTCCGACGACGGCGGCCACCGCCAGCAGCACCGACACCACAATCTGTGGCTGGATCAGGCTCCAGCTGGGTCCGCCGCTCTGGCGGGCTTTGGGGGTGACGGCAAAACCGAGGGGACGGCCGAACCAGACGTTGCGGGCCGCCGTCGAACACGCCTTGATCCAGGTGGGGAACAGTGCCAGGCTGTACTGCTGGCCGCGCCAGGTGGGGATGCCCCTGCCGGCCACGGCGAACAGGATCTGGTTGACCACCATAAAGGGGATGAACCGGATGAAGAAGTCCCAGCTCAGGCTCGTCACCGGAAGGATGCCGAGGAGCAGGTAGATGATGGGGGCGGCGAAGTAGATGACGGCAGCGTAGCCGCTGAGGTAGGTCCACATCGTGGCGAAGTACATCAGCCGCTGGCCGACCTTGAGGCCCTTCTGCACCAGCGGGTTCTCGCGCAGCAGGACCTGGATGGTTCCCTGGGCCCAACGCAGCCGTTGGGTGAGCATGGTCTTCAGGTCCTCCGGGGCGAGCCCATAGGCCAGGATTTCGTGGTGGTAGACACTCTCCCAGCCCATGGCGTGCATGCGCATGGCGGTGGCCATGTCCTCGGTGACGGAGATGGTGGCCAGCGGCATCACCGGCTGGGCTTCGTCGTTGCGTTCCACGGACAGGGCGTCCAGGACGGCCTGCACGGATTCCAGGGCGCCCAGCGGCGACCAGTCACGGGCGGACATGCGGCGGACGGCGTCGTCCGCCACCACGGGAACGCCGGACTCGCCCACGTGGGCCAGTTCCATGGCGGCGATCTCTTCGAGGTCCGCCTGAAGGGCTGAAACGTCGGCCATCACCAGGGTCTGCACGGCGGCGTCCACACGGCGGCGCACCCGGTAGGTGATCTCGCTCAGGGCCCCGCCGGCCTCAAGTTCCTGCTGGGCCTCGCGGGTGGCTGCCTCCACTTCGTCGAGCACCTGAGCCACCAGGGGAGCCTCTACATCCGCGGACTTCCGGGCCTGCCTGATGGCGGAACGGGAGGCGGCCAGGGCGCGGCGGATGCTCTTCTCGGTTTCCTTCACATAGCCCACCAGGCCCAGCTGCATCAGGGCCTCGCGGCGCAGGATGGCGTTGGAGCCGCAGAAGAAAGCGGCGTTCCAGCCGTCCTTGCCCTGCTGGATGGGGCCGTAGAACAGCGGTGCCTGGCTGCCGAGCGGATCGCTGGCCGGGACGTTGCTGAAGTACTGGGGCGTCTGGACCAGCGCCACCCGGCGGTTGTTGAAGTAGCCGAGGGTCTTTTCGAGGATGTCCGGCTCGGGGATCTGGTCCGCGTCCAGGATCAGGAGGAACTCGCCGTGCGTCTGCATCAGGGCGTTGTTCAGGTTGCCGGCCTTGGCGTGCCGCGGGAGGTTGGAGGTCCAGTCCTCGCTGCGGGTGACATAGCCCAGGCCGTGCTGCTCCGCGAGGGCCTTGAGTTCGGGCCGGGCGCCGTCGTCCAGGATCCAGGTGCTGTGCGGATGCCGGATCTTCTGGGCTGCCAGGGCCGTGGTCATCACCATGTCCAGGTCTTCGTTGTAGGTGGTGATGAAGACGTCCACGGTGGCGTCAGCCGGTGGCGGCGGGGCGGCCTTGCGGATTTTCAGCCGCCAGACCGTCATGCCGAACAGCATGACGTCGATCAGGCTGTAGGTCTCGGCGATCACCAACGGCAGCGCGATCCACCAGGCGTCCCAGTTCAGGGAGGCCACCCACCGCCAGGCAATGTAGTTGACTCCGGTGATGACGGTGAGCACCACCACCAGGCGCGTCCAGAATCGGGTCATGCAGCTGCCTCATCCGGCAGCCGGCGGACCACAACCACCGTGACGTCGTCCTCCGCCGTCTCGGCGGGGGCCAGGGCCAGGATGGCGCCGCTGGCCGCCTGGGCCGAATCCTGGCCCTGCGTGGCGCGGCGGACGGCTTCGGTGAAGTCCTCTACCGAGTCAAAGACGTCCAGTACGCCGTCGCTGACCACCACCAGGGAATCCCCCGGGGCGAGTTCCAGGTTGGACTGCGGCCACTGCGAGCCCGCCCAGGCGCCCACCGGGGGCCCGCCGGAGGGCAGACGGTGGGCAGCGCCGTCGGAGCGGACGTGCAGCGCAAGCCCGTGCCCGGCGTCGACGTAGCTGACTGTTCCGGACGCGGCGTCCAGCCGGGCGTGGAACAACGTGACAAAGGAGTTGGAGGAATCCAGGTCCGTGGCGATCGCTTTGCTGGCGGAGGCAAAGGCGCCGTCGAGGTCCTGCCTGCGGCCGGTGGAGCGCATCACGGCGCGGACGGTGGCGGCGATGAGGGCCGCGCCCATGCCCTTGCCCATGGCGTCGGCGAAGGTCAGGTGCAGCCCCTCGGGTGTCTGGTACCAGTCATAGAAGTCCCCGCCCACGCTGCGGGAGGGGCGGAACATGCCGGCGACGTCGTACCCGTCCACCCGGATGTCTTCCTTGGGCAGGAGGCTTTGTTGGACTTCCGTGGCGCGTTCCAGTTCACTGCGGTTTGCCGAATCCGCGGCGGCTGAGGGCCTGCGGCGGAAGAGGGCGTTGATCCTGGACTGCAGTTCGCGCGGGCTGAACGGCTTGCTGATGTACTCGTCCGCGCCGTTGTCCAGGCCGGTCAACTTATCCAGTTCATCGGCGCGGGCCGTCAGCATCACGATGAACGCGTCCGAGAATTCCCGCAGCAAGTTGCAGACTTCCAGGCCGTCAATGTCCGGCAGGTTCAGGTCCAGCGTGACCAGGTCCGGCTGCCGGCGGCGGACTTCCTCCACGCCCGGCAGGCCGGCGCCGGCCTCCGTCACCTCGAAGCCCTGCTTGGCCAGGACGCGGACCAGGAGCCCACGGATGTCCGGGTCATCCTCGATGACAACAGCACGACGGATTTCGGAGGCAGAGACCATAGGTCTACTTCTACCGTATTAACCGCAACAGAGCATGTCGCAGACTTCACATGTGCTGAATTCAGCCGTGCGAATTTTCTTCCGACGGCGGCACCTGGGTCCGCTGCCATGCCCGCCTGGCGGGATCTTGCGTAAATCTTGGGACCTGCTTGCCCGGACGTTGAGGAAGGCCCGGGACACTCGAAAGCAGGAGCCGGCTTCGACAAGGACGAGGGTCAAGGACGACCCGTCCGGGGGCTGGCCGGCTGGCAGGAAGGCGGAGCCGATGGCACACATCAACACAGACCGGACGACGGCGGCTGCCGCGGCTTGCGCGCCAGTCGCCTGCGCGTCACCAGCCGAGGGGGAGCTGCAAGGGGTGGGTCAGGCCTGCGGGGAACACACTGCGGTAAAGCCGGCGGGTCCGCGCGAGCTGCTGGGTGCCGCCGTGGACAAGGGCAAGGCGTTGCTGCGTGTCTATTTCCACTCACGGAAGGTGCGCGCCGCGGCCAACGCCCTGGCCCAGGCCCTGGCCGACTCGCGGGAGGCTTCCAGTTGGCCCGGGGACCGGCTTCCGGTCGGTGAGGAGATGTCCGCGCAGGTGGAGAAGCTCACCCGCCGCCTCAAGCTGGAGACCGACGCGCACAACAGGTTGGAGGCACTTTTCAGGAGTGTGGAGTTGGGGCGTTCCGCTGCAGCGGTTTAGGTGCCACACTTAGGTGCAATCGAGTGGCTGGGGGACACAGTCAGGAGATTGCAATGGCTTGGTATACAGGATGGGCATACCTCATCGCGGGGCTCATGACAGTGGATGCGCTGCTCCTGGCCTTGTGGGCCATTGACGAAGGCTGGCCCGGCAGCTGGTGGAAGAAACCCTAGCCTTGCAGGTCAAGCCGCATCAGTACCCGCGGGAAGCCGTTCAGTACTGACTCCGTGTCCGCCGCTTTGGTGAAGCCGGCGTCCTCGAAGAGCTTCTGGGTGCCCACGTACGCCATGGTGAGGTCCACTTTTTGCCCGCCGTTATCCACCGGGTAGCCCTCGATGGCCGGCGCCCCATAGCTCCGGGCCAGCTCCACGGCGCCCGCCAGGAGCTGATGCGAAATCCCGTGGCCCCGGTGCCCCGGCCGGACCCGGATACACCAGACCGACCACACATCCAGGCTGTCCACATGCGGGATCTTCCGGTTGCCCGCGAAACTGGTGCCGGCACGCGGGTGGACCGCTGCCCACCCCACTGGCTCCCCGCCGTCGTACGCCAAAACCCCCGGCGGGGGATCCTGTTTCACCAACTGCTGCACCAGGTCCCCGCGGCCGGTCCCGCGCAACGCCTGGTTCTGCTTGGACGGGATGCGGTAGCTCAGGCACCAGCAGACGTTGGCGTCGGGCCGCTTCGGCCCCACCAACGCCCGGACGTCCTCAAATTCGGTGGCCGCACGGACCTCAATCGCCATGCGGCCATCCTGTCACCGGCCCCGGAGCCCGGCAACGGTGCTTCGAGGCAGGCACTGGAGTCCTTCGGTTGCAGTCAACCTGCCAAACGCGCCGGGGCCGGTAACTATTGCCGGGTCCCGGAGTGCGGACTGTCAATCCGGGTCCCACGGAGGGGGTTCCAAACCTGTCCGCCCGGGACACTCGTCACTAGACTGGGACGCATGACCGAGCAGGAACCGGCCCGGGGGAGGGACGCCGGGGTTCCCGACGGCGGGAAAAGCCTTCGCGACGACGTTACCGTCACTTCCACTGCGACGGAGGACGGCGAGGTTTCGCCCCTGGCTGCGCCGGACGCCGTCGACACCTCCCTGCGCACCCCGGCCCAGCGGTCCCGCACCTTCGCCGGGATCCTGGTGAACACTGCCCTCGCCAACGTCACCACCAGCTACCTGTGGTTCGCACTGACGTTCTGGGTGTACCTGGAGACCCGCAACGTGATCGCCACCGGCGTGGTGGGCGGTGTGTACATGCTGCTGATCGCCCTGTCCAGCATCAGCTTCGGCACCTTCGTGGACCGCTACCGCAAGCTGGCCGTGATGCGCTTCGCCGCCGGCTTTACCCTGGTGATGTTTGTGCTGTCCGGGGTCATGTTCCTCCTGACGCCTGCCTCCTCGCTGCTGGACCTCAGGCAGCCGTGGTTCTGGGTTTTTACCTTGATCATCCTGATCGGCGCGGTGGTGGAGAACATGCGGAACATCGCGCTGTCCACCACTGTCACCATCCTCATCGAGCCGGACCGGCGGGCCAACGCCAACGGGATGGTGGGCATGGTGCAGGGACTCATGTTCATCGTCACCTCCCTGCTTTCGGGGCTGTCGGTGGGGCTGCTGGGCATGGGGTGGACCATCGTCGTCGCCCTTGTCCTCACGGCGCTTGCCTTCGCGCACCTGCTCACCCTCCGGATGCCCGAGGAAGTGCGTGCGGCCGCCACGGATGCGCATGGCAGCTTCGACCTGAGGGGCTCCCTCGCGGCGGTGCTGGCCATTTCCGGACTGTTCGCGCTGATCCTGTTCTCCACCTTCAACAACTTCATCGGCGGCGTCTACATGGCGCTGATGGATCCCTACGGCCTGGAAATGTTTTCCGTGGAAATGTGGGGCGCCGTGTTCGCGCTTGGCTCCACCGGGTTCATTATCGGCGGGGCGCTGATCGGCAAATTCGGCCTGGGAACCAACCCGCTGCGCACCCTGCTCATTGCGGTGGTGGCCATGGGGGTCCTCGGCGCGGTGTTCACCCTGCGGGAATGGGCGTGGCTGTACATCGCGGGAATCTGGTTGTACCTGGTGCTGATCCCCTTTGTGGAGGCGGCCGAGCAGACCGTCATCCAACAGGTGGTGCCACTGGAGCGGCAGGGCCGGGTATTCGGCTTCGCCATGGCGTTTGAATCAGCGGCAGCGCCCATCACGGCCTTCCTGATCGCACCGATCGCCCAGTTCTGGATCATCCCCTACGCGCGGTCGGCCGACGGCGGGGTCCAGTTGGCCCCGCTGCTCGGCGAGGGCACCTCCCGCGGCATCGCCCTGGTGTTCCTGATCGCCGGGATCATCATGGTGATGGCTGCGCTGCTGGCCTTCCTCACCCCTGTGTACCGCAGGGTGTCTGCGGAATATGCGGAGGCGGCGGCAACGGCGAAGGAATCGGCGGAAGCGGAGGCCTAGGCTGCATCAGGCCGATGTCCCCGTCCGGGTGTCCGCCGGTGGCCGCGGCCAGGACATCGTTGACGTAACCGGTTGAACTGCTGGCCACAGCAGGAAGGACAACCAGGCCAATGACCTCGACGCTCATGATGCTTAAACGCCGGACGCTCCCGCAGTTCAAAACTGCTGGAGCGTCCGGTGGAAAGCTGCAGGACGTGCTGGAGCGTCGGGAGGGCTAGATTCCCAGGGCTTCCTTCAGCGCTGCGACGTGGCCTTGGGCCTGGACCTGGTATTGGGCGAGGGTGACTTTGCCTTCGGGGTCTACTACGACGGTGGAGCGGACGATGCCTTCAACGATTTCGCCGTCGACAAGCTTTTCGCCCCAGGCGCCGTAGGCCAGGGCGATGGCGTGGTCGGGGTCGGACAGCAGCGGGAAGGTCAGGGAGAAGTCTCCGGTGAAGCCGGCGAGTGCTTCGGGGGCGTCGGGGGAGATGCCGATGACCTCATAGCCTTTGCCCTGGAGTGATGCCAGGCTGTCGCGGAAGTCGCAGGCTTCGGTGGTGCAGCCGGGGGTGGCGGCTTTGGGGTAGAAGTACACGATGACGTTTTTGCCACGGTAGTCGGCCAAGGCAGTCTCGCGGCCCTGGGCGTCCTGAAGGGTGAAATCAGGGGCCGGGGTACCGGGCTGAAGCTTGGTGGTCAGGGTGGGGCTCATGGCATTCCTTTGGAGATTCGGTCAATAATGGCCAACATCAAGTGAAGCGGCTTTCCGCCACTACCAACAACTCCGGCGTCACACGCAGTATTCCGCAGCGTCGCGTGGCGCCGTTCCCGTTACTGTTCCGGACGCGGCTGGAGCTGCCCCTGGAAGGCTTCGGGGCGTTGGGGTGGTTACAGCCCGAGCTCGTCCTTCAGCGCTGCGACGTGGCCTTGGGCCTGGACCTGGTATTGGGCGAGGGTGACTTTGCCTTCGGGGTCTACTACTACGGTGGAGCGGACGATGCCTTCAACGATTTCGCCGTCGACAAGCTTTTCGCCCCAGGCGCCGTAGGCCAGGGCGATGGCGTGGTCGGGGTCGGACAGCAGCGGGAAGGTCAGGGAGAAGTCTCCGGTGAAGCCGGCGAGTGCTTCGGGGGCGTCGGGGGAGATGCCGATGACCTCATAGCCTTTGCCCTGGAGTGATGCCAGGCTGTCGCGGAAGTCGCAGGCTTCGGTGGTGCAGCCGGGGGTGGCGGCTTTGGGGTAGAAGTACACGATGACGTTTTTGCCACGGTAGTCGGCCAAGGCAGTCTCGCGGCCCTGGGCGTCCTGAAGGGTGAAATCAGGGGCCGGGGTACCGGGCTGAAGCTTGGCGGTCAGGGTGGGGCTCATGCTGCTCCTTGATGGGACTTAGATGGAGTATTCGGCGGGCCCGCGCACGGTGGCGTGCGGGCCCGGAATGAATTGGTAGCCGCCGCCGCGGACGGTGGCCACGGCGTGGCGGGCGTTGCCGAGTTTCCGGCGGATCCGGCCCACGTAGACGTCGATGGACCGGGCCGACGCGCCGGGGGTTTCGAACGAATCGAGGAACTCCTGGAGCTCCTCCCTCCCCACAGTGCGGGACAGGTGGGTCACCAGGTACCGGAGCACCTTGAACTCGACCCCGGTCAGCGCCACAGCGGTGCCGTCCAGCAGGACCCTGTCGGCTGCCAGGTCCACGGCGACCCGGCTCACAGGGCCGGCCGACGGCGGCAGGCGCCTGCCGCCGTCGGCCTCGCAGGGTGCCTGGCCCTGTTTCCCGCTCAATAACTCGCCGGGATCGCCGGGGTCCGCCGGGGAAGGAATGCGGGAGGAGTGGTTTGCGGCTCCTTCCGTGGCGGAGACCCCGGACGTGGGGGCTCCGGCGGCGGGCCAGTGGACTTCCGCCTCCGGAGCAGTCTGAAGGGCCCGGGCAAGGACCAGTTGCGCGGCGCGGGCCAGCAGTTCGGGACTGGTGCCTTCCGACGGGACCACCCACACCGCGAGGCCGCGTGCTGCTGCCCGGGGAGGGTGGGCAGCAGCACGCGTGGCCGGAACAGGGTGCCGGGACAACCCCCTCGGATGGTGGGCTTCCACTGCCATGGCGCGTCCTAGACTCCGCCGCGGCGGATCAGCTTGCCCGTGGGGATCTGGCCGTCCACCACGGTGCCGCGCAGGAAGGTCTTCCGGACCACGCCGGAGAGGGCCTTGCCGTCGTAGGGGGTGATGGGGTTCTTGTGCTTGAGCTTGGACACGTCCACCACAAAGGCCTCGTCCGGGGCGAAGATGGCGAAGTCGGCGTCGTAACCCAATGCGAGCTGGCCCTTGTTGGAAAGCCGGGCCAGGGCTGCGGGCTTCTCGCCCATCCATGACACCACCTGCTCCAGCGGGATGCCGCGGTGCCGGGCCTCGGTCCAGATCAGGGACAGGCCCAGCTGCAGCGAGGAGACGCCACCCCAGGCCACGGCGAAGTCGCCGTTCTCCAGGTCCTTCAGGTCCAATGTGGAGGGGGAGTGGTCCGAGACGATGCAATCGATGGTGCCGTCCTGCAGGCCCTGCCACAGGAGCTCCCGGTTGGAGGCCTCGCGGATGGGCGGGCAGCACTTGTAGGCGGTGGCGCCGTCCGGGATTTCCTCTGCCATCAGGGTGAGGTAGTGCGGGCACGTTTCCACGGTGAGCTTTACGCCGTCGCGCTTTGCGGAAGCGATCATGGGCAGCGCGTCCGACGACGAGAGGTGCAGGATGTGCGCCCGCGCACCGGTCCAGCGGGCCCGTTCGATGACCTCGGCGATCGCCTTGTTCTCGGCGCCGCGGGGGCGGGAGGCCAGGAACGTTGAGTAATGTGCGCCGCCGGGGTGGGGCGCGTGGTCGATCGCGTGCGAGTCCTCGGCGTGGACGATCATGAGGGAATCGAAGGACTTCAGCTCTGCCATGTCCTCCTCCATCTCGTCCGCTTCCAGGTGCGGGAACTCGTCCACGCCGGAGTGCAGGAGGAAGCACTTGAAGCCGAAGACGCCCTCGTCGTGGAGGGCCCGAAGGTCGCCTTTGTTGCCGGGGATGGCACCGCCCCAGAACCCGACGTCGATGAACGCCTGGTCCTCGGCCACTTCGCGCTTGAGCTTCAGGTTCTCCACAGTGGTGGTGGGCGGGACGGAGTTCAGGGGCATGTCGATGATGGTGGTGACGCCGCCGGCTGCCGCGGCCCGGGTGGCGGAGGCAAAGCCCTCCCACTCGGTGCGGCCGGGCTCGTTGACGTGGACGTGGGTGTCCACGAGGCCGGGGATCAGGGTTTCGTCGTCGGCGAGTTCGATGACCTCGGCGCCGGCCAGGCCGTTGCCCAGCGGCTCGAGGGCCACGATCTTGCCGCCGCGGACGCCCACTTCGCGGGGTGCCAGGCCGGCGGTGGTGAGGATGCGCTGGCCGCGGATGACCAGGTCAAAACGTTCTTCAGACATGGAGGTCCTCCTTGGTGGTGGCGGTGCGCGGCAGCCCACTGGCTGCCAGTCGTCCGCTGATCTGGGTGCCCAACTGCTCCAGAAGCTGCGCTGCCTCTGTTATGCACCTGTTTACATTGCTTTCGAGTCCGGTCAAAGCGTAGACGTCCTCGAATCCGGCGGCGGTGGCCTGGCCTTGGCCGAGGGTGGTCCGGCCGCACACCGCGATCACGGGGATGCCTTGGGCTGCTGCTGCCCGGGCGACGCCCATGGGGGTTTTGCCGAGCAGGCTTTGCTCGTCCAGGCTGCCTTCGCCGGTGATCACCAGGTCCGCGCCGGCCAGCCGGTCTGCCAGTCCAGTGAATTCGAGGACGACGTCGATGCCCGGCCGACGCGTGGCGGCGAGGACGGCGATGGCTGCGTAGCCAACGCCTCCCGCGGCTCCGGCGCCGGGGGCCTCCGCCGCTTTGATGGCCCTGTTGCGGGGGCCTTCAGGTCCGATTTCCCTGGCCAGGACTTCGACAAACCTGGCCAGGGCGGCGTCGAGCAGGTCGACGTCTTGTTGTGTGGCGCCCTTCTGCGGGCCGAAAATCGCCGCGGCGCCCTGGGTGCCCAGCAGGGGATTGTCGACGTCGGACGCCAGCACAAAGCGTGTGTCCTTCAGCCGGGGTTCGAAGCCGCTGAAGTCGATCCGGTCCAGGTGGGCCAAAGCGGCGCCCCCGGGCGGAAGTTCGTTGCCCCCGTTGTCGAGGAACCTGGCGCCGAGGCCCTGCAGGACTCCGGCGCCGCCATCGGTGTTGGCACTGCCGCCCACGCCGAGGACGATGCGGTTGCAGCCGGCGTCCAGGGCCGCCCGGATGAGCTGCCCGGTGCCCAGACTCGTGGCGGTGCGGGCCGCCGTCGGGCCTGGCCGTCCCCCAACCAGTGCTCCGGCCGGGAGCAGGGCCAGGCCCGAGGCGGCCCCCATTTCGATGACGGCCTCATTGCCCCGGACGGCGAAGTCGGCCGTGACCCGTACGCCTGTTGGCCCGGCCACCACCGCACTGCGGCGGGTGAAGCCGGAGCCGATCGCGGCGTCGAGGGTGCCCTCTCCGCCGTCGGCTACCGGGATCCGGAGGACTTCAAGGTTGCCGCCGGCCCCGCGCTGCAGCCCCTTTTCCAGGTGGCTGCAGACTTCGGGGGCGGACAGGGACCCTTTGAACTTGTCCGGGGCAATGACGATCCGCATGGTTGTCTTTCCTGTTCTGGGCGGGCAGGTTTTAGGCCTGCAGCGCCAGGATGGCGGTGGGGGCGTCGGCTGCGGATGCGGCGAGTTCCTCGAACTCGTTGATGGCGTTGATTTCCACGCCCATGGAGATGTTGGTGATCTTTTCCAGGATCACTTCCACCACCACGGGAACCTGGAATTCGCCCATCAGTGCCTTGGCCTTGTCGAAGGCTGCGGCGAGGTCGTTGGGGTCTTCCACGCGGACGGCCTTGCAGCCCAGGCCCTCGGCCACCTTGAGGTGGTCCACGCCGTAGCCGTTTGTCTCGGGGGAGTTGATGTTGTCGAACGCCAGGGACACGTTCTGTTCCATGTTAAAGCCCCGCTGGGACTGGCGGATCAGGCCCAGGTAGGAGTTGTTCACCACCACGTGGATGTATGGGAGGTTGAACTGGGCACCCACGGCCAGTTCCTCGATCATGAACTGGAAGTCGTAGTCGCCGGAGAGGGCCACCACGGTCTGCTCCGGGTTGGCGCGGACCACGCCGAGGGCTGCCGGGGCGGTCCAGCCCAAGGGGCCTGCCTGGCCGGCGTTGATCCACTTGCGCGGGCCGAACACGTGCAGCATCTGCGCACCGGCGATCTGGGACAGGCCGATGGTGGACACGTAGGTGGTGTCGCGGCCGAAGGACTTGTTCATCTCCTCATACACGCGCTGCGGCTTGATGGGGATGTTCTCGAAGTGGGTCTTGCGGTGCAGGGAGGCCTTTCGTTCGGCGCATTCGGCGACCCAGGCGCTGTAGTCCGGCAGGGACCCTGCTGCCTTGCGCTCCTTGGCGAGCTCAACCAGCCCGGCCAGCGCCGCACCGGCGTCGGACGTGATGCCCAGGTCAGGCGAGAACACGCGGCCGATCTGCGTGGGCTCGATGTCGATGTGCACGAACTTGCGGCCGGCCGTGTAGGTGTCCAGGCCGCCGGTGTGGCGGTTGGCCCAGCGGTTGCCGATGCCGATCACGAAGTCGCTCTGCAGGTAGTTCTCGTTGCCGTAGCGGTGCGAGGTCTGCAGGCCCACCATGCCGGCCATGAGCCGGTGGTCGTCCGGAATGGTGCCCCAGCCCATCAGGGTGGGGATGACCGGGATGTTCAGGGTCTCGGCCAGTTCCACCAGCTGCGCGGAGGCGCCGGCGTTGATGATGCCGCCGCCCGCCACGATCAGCGGGTGCTTGGCCGCGGTGAGCATGTCCAGGGCTTTTTCCAGCTGCTTGCGGGAGGCGTTGGGCTTTTCGACGGGCAGCGGCTCGTAGGTGTCGATGTCGAATTCGATCTCGGCCAGCTGCACATCGATGGGCAGGTCCAGCAGCACGGGACCGGGGCGGCCGGAACGCATCAGCTGGAAGGCTTTCTGGAAGGCGCCCGGAACCTGGCCGGGCTCCAGGATGGTCATGGCCATCTTGGTGACGGGCTTGGCGATGGACTCGATGTCCACAGCCTGGAAGTCTTCCTTGTGCAGCTTGGCCACGGGGGCCTGGCCGGTGATGCAGAGCATGGGGATGGAGTCTGCCCAGGCGGCGTAGAGGCCGGTGATCATGTCGGTGCCGGCGGGGCCGGATGTGCCGATGCAGATGCCGATGTTGCCGTCCTTGGCGCGGCTGAAGCCGTCGGCCATGTGGCTGGCGCCTTCCACGTGGCGGGCCAGCGTGTGGCGGATGCCGCCGTGGGCGCGCATTGCGGAATAGAAGGGGTTGATCGCGGCGCCTGGCAGGCCGAACGCCTCGATGGCGCCTTCCTTTTCCAGGATGGCCACCGCTGCATCAACGGTACGCATCTTGCTCATGGTGTGCTCCTTGTTGCGCCCCTTTGGGGCGAAGTCTGGTGTTTTTGGGTGTGGTGAGGGGGCCGCCGTCGTTTTCATGTACGACGGCGGGTGGCCTGCTCGTGTTTCTTGGGCGCCTTGGGCGCTGGTGTCTATTTCCTGCCGCTGAGCTGGAGGACCTGCTTGAAGAGTCCGGAGTGGTCCAGGCCGCCGTCGCCCTGGTTGACGGTGGCGGCGACGAGTTGTGCGACGACGGCGCCGAGGGGGACGGCGACGTTGGCTTCGCGGGCGGCGGAGGTGACGATGCCCAGGTCCTTGTGGTGCAGGGCGAGGCGGAAGCCGGGGTCGAAGTTGCGGTCGAGCATCTTCTGGCCCTTTTGGTCCAGGACCTTGGAGCCGGCCAGGCCGCCGCCGAGGACCTTGAGGGCGGCGTCGGTGTCCACGCCGTACGCCTCGAGGAAGGCGATGGCCTCGCCCAGGACTTCGATGTTGACGGCGACGATCAGCTGGTTGGCTGCCTTGACGGTCTGGCCGGAACCGGAGGGGCCGACGTGGACGATGGTTTTGCCGACGGCGTTCAGGACGTCCGAGGCTACTTCGAAGTCGTCTTTGTCGCCGCCCACCATGATGGAAAGGACGGCGTCGATGGCGCCCTGTTCGCCGCCGGAGACCGGTGCGTCGAGGGGGCGGATGCCGGCTTCGCGGGCGTCGTCAGAGAGGCGCTTGGCGACGTCGGGGCGGATGCTGGAGGCATCGATCCACAAAGTGCCCTGCTTCGCGTTGGCGAAGACGCCGTCGGGGCCACTGACGACGCCCTCGACGTCGGGGGAGTCCGGCACCATGGTGATGACGACGTCGGCATCCTTCACGGCATCAGCGATGCTGGTGGCGCCCTTGCCGCCTTCGGAGACGAGCTTGTCGATCTTGTCCTGGCTGCGGTTGAAGCCGGTGACGGTGTGGCCGGCCTTGACCAGGTTGATGGCCATGGGCAGGCCCATGATTCCGAGTCCGATAACTGCAACGTTGCTCATGATGGTTCTCTTTCTAAGTCTGGTGGTGGTGCCGGTGGTTGAGCGGATTTCGACGGGCTCAACCACCGGTCAGCGGGAAGCGTGTTCGCGGATGGCCCAGCTGAAGGCCGTTTCCTGCGGTTCCTTGTATTCGAGGCCGATGTAGCCCTCGTAGCCGAGTTCGCGGCTCCGGGCGATCCATTCGCCAAGCGGGAGGGTGCCGGTGCCGGGGGCGCCGCGGCCAGGGTTGTCGGCGATCTGGATGTGGCCGAAGTCCTTGGCATGGTTCCCGATGACGGACTCGACGTCGTCGCCGTTGATGGACAGGTGGTAGAAGTCCGCGAGGAGTTTGATGTTCCCGACGCCTGCCTCCGCCTTCACGCGGGCGATAACCTTGAGTGCGTCGTCGGCGGTGAGGAGCGGGTACTTGGGTGCGCCGCTGACGGGTTCCAGGAGGACCGTGCCGCCGATCCGGGCAACGCCTTCAGCTGCTGCGGCCAGGTTCCGGGCTGCCAGTTCGTCCTGCTCTTCAGGGGTGGAGCCGTCCTGCCGGTTGCCGTAGAGGGCGTTGAAGGCCTTGCAGCCCAGGCGCTCCCCGATGCCGGCGACGACGTCGATGTTGTCCTTGAACTCGGACTCCCGTCCCGTCCAAGAGACCAGGCCGCGGTCACCGCCGGGCATGTTGCCGGCATTGAAGTTCAGGCCTGTGAGCTGAACGCCGGCGTCCTTGATGGCATTCTCGAACTTCGTGATCTCGGAGTCGGCCGGAACGGAGGCCTCAAAGGGCCACCAGAACTCGACGGCGTCAAAGCCTGCTGCCTTGGCTGCGGCCGGGCGCTCCAGCAGGGGCAGCTCCGTGAGGAGGATAGAGCAGTTCACTGTGTACGTCATCGTAGGTCCTTCCAAGGAGGGCTTTGATCTATCTTCCCCTGCTTCCCGGTTTACTACCGTTTCCGCTTTGTGGAATTTAGATTCTGCTTTATGAAAAGTGTAGGGAAGGTGCGGGGCAGGAGTCAAGGGGAACGGTCGAGGCCGCTGGCAAACGAGCGGCGGGTGGCTGCGGAACAGGTGGCTGGGGAACAAGAAGAGCCAGGGGTGTGTACCCCTGGCTCTTCCGGGCGAACGCTGGTGAGCGCCTAGTAGTGCACGTTAACGTTCCTCAGGACCTCGCTTGTCTTCCATTCAGACCAGCGGGACAGACGGCCATTGTCATTCTCAACGGCGAACGAGATCTTGTGATAAACCTCTTCGCTGCCGTGCCGGTCGAGGTTCTTCTTGACCTGGTCGAGGCTGTCTATGACCTTGTAGCGGTCGTGGCGGTCGAGGTGGCGCACGAAGTAGCTGTCGCCCAGGAATGTATCGCGGCCGCGGTCAGCCTCGAAGCGTACCTGCCTGATGTGCACGGTCCTCTTTCCGTCTTCACATTTCACACTGATCTTGAAGTTGACCCAGTTGCCTCGCTCGTCGGTCGGCTTCAAGGGTGTGACGGTACAGCCTCTGATGGACTCGTCATATGCCTGGGCCGGGGCAGCGACTGCCACGGAACCCACGAGGAGACCCAATGAGAGGAGCGGAACCAGGGCGATCCTTGACCTGGTTGAACGGGTTTTCATTGTCGGGGTGGACATTTTTTTGCTCCTGTAAGGATGCGATTCACCATTTTCTGAGGGTGCGGTTTCCCATTTTTGGCAGCCTGAGGCCGACGGGCTGAGTATCGTCGCAGTTGATCAGTGTGGCGGCCCGCAGCCTGCCAGTCCCATTTTTCGATCAGCGCACCCCCGGTTGGACGGGGGCGTGACAATCCGGATCCATGCTGATGTGGGATCCGATAGTTCAATCCTGCGCCTGCTGTTCGCCCGGGCGCTAGGGCCCAAACTACCTATTACCGGCGGGTTTTCGCCATTGACTTCGGGGGCCGTAGGGCTACGGTTAGAGATACGCCAGCAACGTCTGGTGAACGCGTGTGCGCCGGAGGCAGGGGCGCATACGGCTGATGGTCTCAACTATTCTTAGCCGCTTGTCGGTACCCGAACCCATCGTCTGGTTCGCAGCCAGGCGTCCGCATATTGATCAACAGGCTGTGTCCATATGAGCGCAAATTTCATCCGAGCGTTGGCAGTCAAGTCCTTCGATGATCCAGACAGAAAGCGCTGCCCGGACAAGGCGGAGTTCGACCTTGTCACGGTTGATGACTACTCGGTGGCGCGGTTAATCCTGGCGCCCGGCTGGCGATGGTCGGTGTCCGCCAAGCCCGCCGAGTTGACTGCCTCCTGTGAGCACCACCATCTCGGCTACTGCATCTCCGGGCAGTTGGAGATTGAAACGGTCGACGGCGGGAGGTCAACCATCCATGCCAACGATACCTATGCGCTTCCTCCCGGGCATGATGAGTGGGTGGTGGGCGATGACCCGTTCGTCGCCGTCGAGTTCCTCGGTGCCGCCTCCTTCGGCAGGCCCCGCAGCTTCGGTCTGCACGCGCTGATCTGAGCTATTCCCCGGCAGCGAGGGTCGCCTTGCCTGTGGCTCTGTCCCGGAGCCTCCGGCGTACTTGGAGCGCGCCGTTCCGGCCAGGCCAACGGCCACCGCCAGCGCAGCGAGGGGTCCTGCTCCACCGTCCGGTCCGCGGGTGGCTGCCAGCATCTGGCGCGCCATCATGGCCATCTCGTCAAAGTCGCCCAGGTGGACGCAGGTCCCCAGGACATAGTTTTCGATCGACTTAATAGTTCCGCATTACGGATTTATCTTTCCGGAAACATGTTTTTCCTAGCGTTGCTCCTGACCTTGCGGCATCCAGCGTGCCGTCCGTCCTTCAACGAACAGGCACTGGCATGAATGTCACCGTCACTGCAGCACCCTCCCCGCAACCGGACCCCGCGACGAAAAGGAGACCCGTCTACAGATCCCTCTTCTTCCAGATTCTGGTGGCGGTGCTGGCCGGGATACTGATCGGCCACTTCTGGCCCGACGCCGGCGCGGCGCTCCGGCCGCTCGGGGACGGGTTCATCCAGCTCATCAAAATGATCATCGCGCCCCTGATTTTCCTGGTGATTGTCACCGGCATCGCTGCGGTCAGCGACGTCAAGGCCGTGGGCCGGGTGGGAATCAAAGCCCTGGTGTACTTCACCGGGGCCACGCTCTTCGCCCTGGTGTTCGGACTGGTGGTGGGGAACCTGGTCCAGCCAGGCGCCGGACTGAACGTCGATCCGGCGTCGCTCTCCCAGGACGCCCTGAACGCAAAAACCACCACTGCGCCGCCCAAGGATGCCGGTGCTTTCCTCCTCGGGATCATCCCCACCAGCGTGGTGGGGGCCTTTGCCAGCAACAGCCTCCTGCAGGTGTTGTGCTTCGCGGTGTTCTTCGGTGCGGCAATCGTCGTCGTGGGACGCGACCGTTGCCTCCCGGTGATCACGCTGATGGACACGGTCCTGGAACTGTTTTTCAAGATCATGGCGTGGGTAATGCGGGTGGCCCCGGTGGGTGCGTTCGGTGCCATGGCCTTCATCATTGGCCAGTACGGGTTGGAATCGCTGGGGACGTATGCCCTGCTGATCGCTGCCTGCTATGGTGCCGCCCTGGTGTTCATCGGGCTGCTGTTTGTGGTGGCCTGGGCGTATCCGCGGGTGCCGCTCTGGCAGTTCATGAAGTACACGCGGGAGGAATTCCTCCTCGCTCTGGGCACCGCCTCTACCGAATCGGTGTTGCCGCGCATCATGACCAAGCTGACGAATGCCGGCTGCTCCCGTGCCACCACCGGTCTGGTGGTCCCCACCGGATACTCCTTCAACCTGGACGGCGCCGCGCTGTACCTGTCCATTTCGCTGCTGTTCCTGGCACAGGCTTTCGGCCACAACCTGGATATTGGCCAGCAGTTGGCTGCCCTGGGAGTGCTGATGTTGACGTCGAAGGGTATGGCCGGGGTGCCGGGTTCCGCCTTCCTGGCGCTCTCCGCGACGGCGGCTGCGTTGGGGATCTTCCCCGTGGCGGGCGTTGCACTCCTCCTTGGTGCCGACCGGCTTATGGACTCCATGCGCGTAGTAGTAAACCTGTTGGGGAACTGTGTGGCCACGTTCGTTGTGGCCAAGTGGGAAGGCCAGTTCGACCGGGAGGCCATGGTCCGCGCCTTTGCCGGTGAGGGCGCTGGCGATGGTGAGGGCAAGGCCGCCGTCGAGGGCTCTGCCGGCGCTGAAGTCCCGACGTCGGACGCGGCCGGCGAGGTGATCGGCACCAAGGTGCCGTCCGGCGTTGCCGCGGGGCCCGCCGTCGAAACCTCACCCACGGCGGCCACGCGGTAGGTTCACGATTGTGTGGCTCCCGTGCTGCACACTGTCCCCATGACCTTTGCGAATGTGGGAAGCCTCGGGACCAAGCCCGGCCATCGTGACACCGTTGTATCCATCCTTCTTCGGCCCATGCCGGGGCTGAAGGAAGCCGGTTGCCTGCTGTACGAGGTGGGTGTAAATGACGAGGCCCCGGACACGGTGTTCGTGTGCGAACTGTGGGAATCGCCAGCGGCGCACAAGTCCTCGCTGCAGCTCGACAGTGTCCGGGCAGCCATCGCCGAGGCGATGCCCATGCTCTCCGGTGAGATGGGCGGGAACCAGTTCACGGTGCTGGGGTCGCCGCTGCGCTGACCTGCTCCCTTGCCGCGGCTGGACCGCTGGCCCTGTGCCTCCCGTCCGCCAGCGGCTAGGCTGACCGGCATCGAGTGGAGAGTGCCGACTGCGCAGTTTCGGAGCACCGATTCGGAGCACTGTTTCGGAGCACTGTTTCGGGTGCGGACTTTCGACTGCACTGGTTCGGCTTCACTGGTTCGACTGGGCACCGACGAACGGGGTAAGGGAGACACATGAAACCGCTGCCTGCACTTGAGCTTGTTACCCGGCTGGAGGATGCCGACTGGCTGGATCCCCTGGCCAAGAAGGTCCGAAAGCTGGTCAAACGCACCATCCGACCGCAGTGGGCCCGGGACGTCCTGCACGGAGTCCCCATCGGTCACCCGGTTCATCCACTGGCCGTGCAGGTGCCGCTGGGTGCCTGGATTTCTGCTGCGGTCCTCGATGCGCTTCCTGGGAACGGCAAGGCATCCGCTGTGCTGATCGGCGTGGGAAGCGCCTCCGCTGTGCCGTCCGCCGTGGCCGGGTTTATGGATTGGTCGCAGCTGCACCCCCAGCAGCAGCGCGTGGGATTGGTCCATGCGACAGCCAACATCACCGCTGTGGGCCTCTACACGGCGTCGTTGGTGGCGCGTACCCGGGGGCGGCAGGATGCGGGCAAGGCGCTGGCTTATCTGGGCCTGGGAGTGGTCAGCTTTGGCGGCTTCCTGGGCGGGCACCTCAGCTACCGGCAGGCTGCCGGCGCAAACCACACCGAGGATGTCCCGCACCGGTTCCCGAGTGGGTGGCAGCCCCTCGGGCCGTTGGAGGACCTGCCGGACGGGAAGCTCCACCAGCGCGTTGTGGCAGGGATTCCGCTGCTGGTGTTCCGCGAGTCGGAGTCGGTGAGTGTCCTGTCCGACGTCTGCAGCCACCTCTCCGGCCCACTGCACGAGGGCAAGCTCAAGGGCGGCAGCCTGGCAGCGGGCAGCCCGGCGCATGGCTCAGGCAGCGGTGGCGGTGGTGCCGATGGTGCCGGTGGTGGCGAACCTTGTGTGGTGTGTCCTTGGCACGGCAGCACCTTCTCCCTGCGATCGGGCGAGGTACAGGCAGGTCCGGCCACCTCCCGGCAGCCCCGGTTCGAAACCCGTGTCACCGGCGGCCTCGTGGAAGTGAACCTTCCCGGAGCCGATTGAGTGTTCGGCGGCGTAGATGTCCCGTTGGGCCGGTTTGTACCCTGAACCCGGAGTGTGCTCCGGCCCTCTTAGACGGGCGCCAGGTTCCACTCCCATTCTTTGAGCGGGTCCTGGGGCAGGTTCGGGGGCGTGGCGTAGAAGTCGTCCCAGATGGGGTGGTCGGGTGGGAAGTCGTGGGGGTCTTCGAGGTTGTCGTCGAGGAGCCAGGGCGGTGGTTCCGCTTCCACGAAGCCGGGTGTTTCGTTTGTGGGGAGGAGTCCGGGTGGCCAGTGTGGTGGTTCCCGGTCGGGGTGTTCGGCTGTGTAGTGGCGGCCGGTGGGTGAGGTCCAGCCGGGTGGTTCGGCGTGGCTGGCGGGGGTGGGTTCCCAGTGGCTGTTGTGTTTGAGGTGGTGGTGTTTGGGGCAGAGTTGGGCGAGGTTGGTGATGCCGGTGGTGCCGCCGTGTTCCCACGCGTGGAGGTGGTCTGTTTCGTTGTCGGGGGAGGGGTTGTTGCAGCCGGGGAAGATGCATCTGCCATCCCTGAGCTGCAGGGTCTTTTTCATGGCCTGGGTGAGCCGGTAGCTGGTGCGGCCGATTTCCAGCGGGGCACCGTCGCGAGGGTCAACGAGGACCCGGTGGAAGGAGCTGGCGCCGTTGGTGATGAGTTTTCTTGCCATGGAGGCGGGGATGGGCCCGTAACCGTCCAGGTGGGCGGTTTCGTTGGTGAGGCCGAGCAGGGCGAACACCGGGACGGTGACGAGGACGTCGGCCTTGGGGGCCGGGACTCACCAGCAGCACCCACCGCCAAACAGCACTTGCGCCCTGGCTCCAGCACTACAACACTGAACGAATCCACACAGGCATCGGAACCACACCCCTCACCCGGGTGTCACCAACCTGATGGCGCAGTACACCTAGGTTCCTTTGGAACGCCGATAATGGAGATTCCGTCAAGCGAAACTGCCGGTGTCACGTTGGGTGCAGCCAACGTGGCGCAGAAGGTCGAGGCCGTTGCTGCCTAAGGCTCCTAAGGTTCCTAAGGAACTGATGATGGCGACATTGGCAGTCCTTCGGTCAGGTGCATGGCAAAGGAGACGAACTCGGACTCCTCCCCAAATTTTGTAGACGGGACAAAGTGGCCCAGCACTGGAAGTGGCCGGCAGGATTACAGGGAGAAACTAGTCCGTGGCGAACAGAGATGCGTCGTACAGGGCACGATGCCCTAGGGACATTTCGATTGGGGTACCGTCTTCAGGGCTGGACCATTCGTGGCCGCCCCATTCGCTTGTGACAATCCCTTTATAGTTAATCGCTCCGAACTCACGCCGTAAGTCGGCTATGGGCTTGGAGACCCGATGGTCTTCATCGAACAAGTCCCAGTACTTCAGATGAATGGCGCTGAATCGGCCGAGGTGTTCCCGCCAGTCGCTGACCTGGGAATGCCCGAACCTGCCAAAAGGCATCCCAAGGCGTGCCATGGTGGCCGCGTTGAGGTTCAGATCTGCTGTCAGACGCTCCAGGCGTTCCTGTACTCGTGCTGCCGGTTCCGTGTGCCATGCCTGTTCCAGGTAGGTGACGACGTTTGTGGGGATACCCTCACGGCGAAGACTTTCAAGGTAGGTCACGGGAAGGCCCGCCATGCAGGCGCTGAGGTCGAAAACGAATCCGAGTTTGTCGCTACCGATTTGATCGAGGGTTTCAATTTGCCGTACAAATTCGGGCGAATCTGGCCTGATCACGCCCTGGACCTCCTGCAGGACCGGTAAGCCGTAGCTTTCGGCATGAACTGCGATCCGTTTCAGGAGGGGGGCGTCCACGCCGAACATGATGCGGGTGGCCCTGAAGCCCATTTCCGAGGCTGCACGGATCTGATCCGCCAAATACGCCTCTGCTTGGTCGAGCGTGAAACGGTAGTCTTTTCTGCTGCCTGCATCGTTGTATATCCCTAATATGCTCAAGCGGGCCTGACGGCGTTCCATGAGTCGGCGCAATTCCGAGGCTTCTGTGGCATTGATGCGGGGGTAGCTGACAAAGTGCTGCGGAGCATCAATTTCAATCTGGTCGGTGACCTGTGCATCGAGCAGTGCTTCGACGAGCTGCAGAGGGGTTCGCTCTCCTCGTATGAGCTCATTAGTGAAGGAGAACATGGTGACAGCCCAATCCGGGGCTGCCAAGGTGTTCGGGGTCGGAGTCATCGGTCCTCCTGGAACAAGGGTTTGTTGTAGCTCGAAGGCGCGCGCCCCGAACTTTGAAGGCGGCCGGGTATGCGGTCAGTGCAAGGGCGTTCAATGGCAGGGGATAAGCGGTGGCTGGTCGGACTGGTGTAGAGGAGGCGCCGGGACTCAGACGCTCACGACTTGACGGGTTCGCTCGGACAAGGCCCCCGCTTCCAGGACTTCCAGCGAATGGACGACTTCGCTCGGATCCACGAGGAGCGAATGATCCCCTTCAAGGGCGCCGACCAACCCTACATAGAATTGACGCCAATCACCGTGCTCGGAGGGAAGCAGGGTCCTCTTCCCGTCAATGGTCAGGTGGCCCCAACAGTCTTTCGCCTCCTGGCCCCAATTCTTACTCAGCGGATCCCTGCCCTGCATGAGGGACTCCTGCTGACCGTCAAAGCCGAATTTGGTGAAGGATCCCCGCGTGCCTTGGAGCATGAAACGCGGGCGTTCACCGCTCAGGGCAGTGCCCATGATCAGGTGGCTGCTAACTCCACTGGCGTGGCGGAGGGCGAGAAAGACATCATCGTTGACAAGGGACTGCCGGTGCCGTGCAGCAACCTCGCCGTAGACGTGCTCGACCCGGCCGAACGCGGCAATCATCTGGTCCACCAGGTGGCTGCCAAAGCCGCCGAGGCTTCCTGCCAGCACCCCATCGGTTGGTCTTCCCCGCCAGGTGGAGGCATCCGGCACGAACCAGCGGGCCAAGCTCGATTCGACCCGGGTGATGTCTCCGAGGACCCCGCTGTTGATGACCTTCAGAACCGTCCGGTAATCGGAGTCCCACCGGCGGTTCTGGAAGGAGGTAAGCAGGACCCCTGCGGCCGCTGCTGCGTCTACCAACCGTCGCCCGGCAGCGGCCGACGTCGCCAAGGGTTTGTCGACGACGACGCCGAGTCCACGCTCAATGAGGACCGCCGCCAGCGTTGAATGGGTTGCGTCCGGGGTTGCGACTACGCCGAGCACAGCCCCGGAAGCCTGGAGCTCATCGATGTTTGAAACAACCGTGACCTCCGGATGCTCTGCCTTTGCTTGAGCTGCGGCGTCTGGGGTCCGGGTCATGATGGCGCACAGCGTCAGACCCTTCGTCGCCTTAATGAGGGGAACATGAAAACGTCGCCCGCTCATCCCGTAACCGATCACCCCTACGGGGACTGTCATGGGAAACTGATCTTCGGCTGTGTTTTCGTTGTCATAGCCGGGCGGCGACCCAGTCAGCGATGATCGAGGAGGCAGCCAGCATGTTGTCCCCGCCGACGTGCTCTATGCCGCCTTCGCGTTCCGTGAGGATCTTCAGCTCACGGTCAGGGCTTTTCACGGCCCCCTCATACTGGGCGTAGGCGTATTCGAGCGGGATCTGCCGGTCCCCGGAGCCATGGGTGACGAGGAATGGAACCGTGATTTCGGATACGACGCCCTCGAGTGTCACAGCCGGTGCGAACTTCATGAAGTCCTCGAAGGAGCCTTTGCCCCAGACCCACTGGACGTGCTCCCAATAGTGGGGTACAGGGTTTTCACCTTCGCGTTCGGCCCGCCTGCGCTGCAGTTCGCCCCAGTTATAGTTGGCTCCCCAGCATGCGCACAGTTTGAAGCGTTTCTCGAAGGCTGCGGCGCGCGGCGCGTAGTACCCGCCCAGGGACCAGCCTACGATTCCAATCCGTTCCGGATCAACGTCACGGCGTGACTCAAGGTAGTCAACGCACGCCCCGCCCCATGCTTCGCTTTCCACTTGGGCGGTCAAGCCGCGCAGGCGGAGGGCTTCCCCGGTACCCGGGTGATCGACCATGAGCATCGAGATTCCGCGCCGGGCAAGTTCGTTCCGTAGCGGTGCGCCATAGATCATTTCCTTGGTCGAGTCCAGACCGTTGACATGCACGATAACGGGGGAGCGGTCCCCGGCCAGCGGTGAGCGGTAGAAGATGCCTGGGAATGCTGTGTCGCCGAAGGGGATTTCCACACGTTCGGCCGGGGCGTCGGTGTGGGCGAGGAACGCATCGAAGGAACTGAGCATCTTGTCGTAAACCCGTTCGCGTGGTGCGTAGCCGATCCGCTGCATGCGTTCACCGGTGAGGTAGTAAACGGCGGCACGCTCGTATTTGTCCGAGGCTGACAAGGCGTTTCCGGCGAGCAGGTCTTCGTCGGCGAGTTCGGCGATTCGATCGCCGAGCCGCTCGTAGGCCTCAAGGTAAGCCTCGGTGGCGTCGTCCCCCTCGGATGCCCGCTCGATGACAGGACGGATCGCATCCAGTACTTCGTTGAGTTGCGCTCCGGTATTTAGCGCGATATTGGTTGACAGGTTCCAGACATAGTTTCCGGGGAACGGTTCAAACACGGTGGTGCCCTTCGGGTTGGTTTCAGTCGTTGGACGACGTGGTCTCCTAGGCGGAGACCTGGTGTTTTTGCTGCTTTTGCAGTGCCGCTTCGATGCCGCGGCGTTCAAGGCGGTGGTGTCGTTGGATCAGTTCGATCGGATCGACCTCGTTGGCCTCGCGGAAGACGTGGCCTTCCCACTCGCTGGAGACGTAGCCGGTGTAGCCACCGTCTACGAGGAGCTCCATGATGCGGGGGACATCGATGGAAGGCTCGTTTCCGGCTTCGTCGATTTCGTAGAACTTGCTGTGTACGTGCACGACCTGGGGCAGGATGTCCTGCCAGGATTCGACAGCTTCCCGCCCGAACATGTTGAAGCCCATTTGGACGTGGGCGATTGAGTTGCGGCGATAACCTTTTGCGGCGGCTGCCTCGGCGAAGAACTCGAACCTGTCCAGCGGTGTTCCTTCCAGGCGCCACGCAGCGTTCAGATCTGCAACGAGTTCGCGCGCCATGCCGTCGCGGATGAACGCTTCGATTTGCCCTGGCGGCAATGAGTGCATGGTTGAACTGAAGTCGGGAGTGAATCCGAGCACGGGCGAGCCGATCTTCTCGTAGGCCTCGCGGACGCGCAAAACGCTCGGGCTGGCGGCGCCTTCAGGTGCGTGGATTTCCATGCCCATCTTGATCCCGTACTTCTCAGCAGTGGGGACGACCTTGGCAATGACTCCGGGTGTTGCGCCCATCTGGGTCCGAACCGTTGGGAACCCCAGCTTATGGGCGGATTCAAGCTGGCGGAGCAGATAGTCTGCCGCCTCGTCCTCGGTCAGCATCCGGTCCCGTCGCAGGGCACTGTCGATGTTGATTGCCAGGCACGATGGCTCCAGCTCGTACTTGTCCAGGAGATCACGCCAGGATTTGACGAAATCGCTGGACACTTCGGGGAAGCTGCGGATCGTGGCGAAGCCGACAATTTCCACACCTGGGCCGATGCCGGCCTCAGCGACTCTCTTGACGAGGGACTCAAGATCGTACTTCCCGCTGACCCATTCGTTGGTCAGGGAATAGAAGGTCAAGCCGAGCTTTGGCTGCTGGGGGGGCTGGGTGGTGGCCATCAGTTGGCTCCCTTCACCGGGAAGGTGGTGGTGACGTCAGTGTTGGTGATCAGGGGCTGGTCCGGGGCAACCATGATGTACGGGCTGCGCAGGTTGATCCGGGTCCGAACCTCGACAGCGTCGCCGAGTGCGGGATGTCCCTCAATGAGGATGGTGGCGTTGTCCTGGACGAACCAGTATTCGTCCCAGAGCGGCTCGAATTCCTCCAGGGATAGAATCTTGCCGTTCAGTTCCACTCGGAGGTTTTTGCTGTCGACGGGGACTCCGTCGAGTCCGACCTCAAGGTTGGTGACGGAGGACAGCGGAAGGCTCCGGTACCAGGGCAGGCGGATCTTGTATTTCAGTTTCTGATCGTCGGCCTGGAGCGAGTCCTCGACGATGAAGGTGCCAGCGAACGTCATGGGCGCCGTCCTTTCGGGTAGGTGGAACTGCAGAGGTCTGTGGGCCGTGCCCCTGTTCACCATCCGGGCCCCGGTCCCACAGGTTGGTTGGGGCCGGATGGTGAAAGTGGCGGTGGTCAGACTTCCGCCGGGGTGCGGTTTTCGAGAAGCGTGACGGTGGCTTCTTCGACGGTGGATACCTCCCGGTCCAGTGCACGGACCAAGGTTGCGGCGCGTTCGATCAGGGGATTGTTTCCGTCCGCGAGTTGCCGGTGACCCACGTGGAGGGTGTCTTCCAGCCCGGCGCGTGCATTTCCACCCAGGGCCAGGCCCATGGCCGTCAGCTCAAGGTTTTTCCTGCCGATGGCGATGACCTGCCAGATTGCGTCGTTGGGGAGCCGGTTGACCATCGTGACAAGGTTCTCGGCGGTGGCGGCCATCCCGCCGCGCACTCCGAGGACGATGCTGAACTGGGGGCGGCCGCTGATCAGCCCACGGTCACGTAACCGCAGACACTCCTCCAAGTGGCCTGTGTCGTAAATTTCCAGTTCGGGCTTGATGTCCAGTTCCTGCATCCGGCGGGCCAGGTTCTCAACATCTTTGGGTGGGTTACGGAACTCCGCTGCCCCGAAGGACATGGAGCATGGGTTCAGGGTGGCCATGGCTGGCCGCAATTCGACAAGCCCTGCCCTGTCTTCAAACGGCACCGACAGGCCAACGCCTGTGGAGAGCTGGATGAGGATGGGACAACGTTCCTGGATCAGGTCTATGACCCGCCGGGCGATGGCCGGATCAGCGGTGGGCCGGTCCTGGGCGTCGCGCACGTGGATGTGGGCCACGGCGGCGCCGCGTTCGTAGGCCGCGGCTACCGCGTTGGCGATCTCCTCGGGCTGTGTGGGCAACGCTGGATTGTCGGCTTTGGTCGCAATCGGGCCTGTGGTTGCCACTGTCAGGATGACGCTCATTGTGATTCTTCCTGTTCTGTGGTGGGGGAGGTATCAAACCGCCAAGTTGGGTGGATCTCCACGACCCGGAGTTTCCAGGCACCGTCTATGCGTTTGAGGTTTATGTCGTAGTGGCCTCCGACGCTCCAGAACTCGGTGCCCGTGTCATTCGTGACGTGGGTGGCCAGCAGCGTCGCGCGTACTTGGGCGGTATCACCGTCGACGTCGATGGAGTGGCCTGCGCTGACATGGTGCAGACCCTCATACTTGCCGAGGTCGCGGCGGACGTGCTCGGCCAGGCCTTCACGGCCGCTGTGTCCGCCCCAGGGGGTGCGGAGCTCACCATCTGCGGCGTACAGTTCGGCGTACTTTTCAAAGTTCTTTGTGTCGATGCAGCGGGAGAACCTGATAAGCAGACGGGAGATTTCCCGTTCGTCCAAGAGCAGCTTGAACAGTTTTTCGTCGTGCTGGTTCATGCTGTTTCCTCCACAATGGCGACAGCCCGGGTCCAACCCGCGGAAGCCCGCTTGAGCTTCGCGGGAAAGCAGGACACGGTGAAGCCGGTTGCTGGCAGTTGCTCCAGGTTGTGCAGCTTTTCGATCTGGCAGTAGCCCGCTTCCATTCCGGCTTTGTGGCCTTCCCAGATGATCGAGGGGTCCTTTGTTTCGGCGTATCGGGCAGCGGTGAAGCTGAAGGGTGCATCCCAGCTCCAGGCGTCCGTGCCGACAACGCGGATGCCGCGTTCGGTCAGGAACAGCGTGGCCTCACGCCCGAAACCGCAGCCACGGTTGATGTAGTCATCGTCGCCGTAAGCAGCTCCTGCGGCGGTGTTCATCAGGACGATGTCGTACGGTTTGAGCTGGTAGCCGATCCGGTCGAGCTCGCGCTGCAGGTCTTCGCCGGTGACGACGTACCCGTCGGGCATGCTGCGGAAATCGAGTTTGACGCCGGGACGGTAGAACCAGTCCAGCGGGAGTTCATCGATGGTGGCGGCAGGTTCGCCGCCATTCATCGTCGGGTGATAGTGCCAGGGTGCGTCGACATGGGTGCCGTTGTGCGTCGAAAGGGTCACTTTCTCCACGGCCCAGCCGAGTGCGTCCGGAAGGTCGGTCGTCTCCAGCCCGGGGAAGAGGCCGGCGATGGCCTCGGCCCCTTCCTTGTGGTGGGTGTACTCGATGTTCAGCCGCTGGAACGGCGGGTCTGCCGGGATCTCGTTGTCCATGGAGATGGACAGGTCAATCAGTTTCATCGGTGGGTCACTTTGGCATCCGTTGTCGTCGACCAGGGGTTGAGGAGTTCTTCGGTGAGTTCGGGGGAGGCACCCTGTTCGGTTGCCGTCTTGCCCGCGGCGGCCGGGAAGGCTTCCATCATGGAGTCGGGCATGTTCCAGTTGCGGAAGAAGTTGTTCGATCCCTGTGAGGGCTTCCATGTGCGGGCTTCCCAGTCGGGAACATAGTTGCGGTAGCCGCCGGAGTTCAGTTCCACGCGCAGGGTGCTGGGGTCACGGAAGTAGAGGTAGTGCTGTTCGCCGATGCCGTGGATGGAGGGACCGTATTCGATAGGCACGCCGTTTTCGGTCATCAGGTCGGCAGTACGGACCAGGTCCTCGGGGTGGTCGACCCAGAATGCGATGTGGTGCACGCGCCCGGCTGTGTCGGAGGTATCCAGCACGATGCCCAGGTCGTGGGACTTTTCGTTGGTCGTGAGGACACCGAACACTGTGATGGGTGCTTCTTCCAGTTCGGTGAACGCCATGATGCGGAAGCCGAGGGCCTTCGAGTACCACTCGGCGAAACGCTTTACGTCGGTGGCGGCGATGGTGACGTGGTCCAGGAACCGGGGGGCTGCGCCGTGGCTGCTGCGCTTTTCGGGACGGTCGGGGAAGACCGACCGGTGCTCTTCGTCGGCCTCGTAAACTTCGAAATCCCAGAGCAGGGTCATGTTGTGCCCGAGGGGGCCATTGAAGCTGTAGGAACGACCGTGGCTGACGCCGGCGTCCGACCACTGGCCTGTGACGTCGCCCATGGCTTCGATGCGTTCAACGGCTTCGTCCAAAGCAGCGGCGCTGGTGGTCCGCCACGCCATGGTCTTCAGAGCAGCGTCTTCGCCGGGGCTGATGACGAGGCTGTAGCGGTGGTGGTCTCCCCAGCACCGGAGGTAGTACGTGTCGTCGATTTGGTCGACGATGCGCATTCCGAACTTCTCGGTGTAGAAACGTGCGGAAAGTGAAGTGTCCGGGCTCGCAATTTCAAGGTACGCGATCTGGCTCAGCGGGGTGTTCATGGTCTTGGGTGCTCTTTCTACTGGTGTTGTAAAGCGCGGAACGGCTGGTTCAAGACGGCTTCCACATGGGCGGTCTGTTCCGCAAGGTGGGCCCGCATGCCATCAATGGCAAACGGAAGTGTCTCGGCTGTGATGGTTTGCTCCTGGGCCAAAATGCCGTGGGATGCCTGGAACACGAGTTCGGTGCGCGGGTGGCGAAGCTGTTCTATGACCTGCAGGGATTCTTCGAGGGGCCGGTCCCGCTGCAGTTCATCGGCGAGTACGACGGCGTCCTCGACAGCCATCGCAGCGCCCTGTGTCAGGTGCGGGACAGCGGCGTGGACGGCGTCGCCCAGGACGATGACCCGTCCCCGGTGCCATGGGAGTGGAACATTCATTTCAACGAGGGGGCTATAGACGATTCCGTCCGGATCTTCATCGAGCGAGTCACGGATGTCTCCCAGCAAGCCCTTGAACCCGCTCAGGCGCTGTTTGAGCAGCGGGGCCAGGTCCTGCTCCGGATGCCGGACATCACTCGGCTCGACGGTCACCAGAAGCATGTACATGTGGGTTTCCGACAGCGGAATGACTCCGCCCTTGACTCCCTCACCCTGCCAAAGCATGGTACGAGTAACGCTTGCCGGACGCGGGACCTGCTTACGCCAGACTGCACTTCCGGTGTAGCTGGGCACTAGTTCCTGGCCAAGGACCCGGCGGCGCATGGGGGAGCGGATGCCGTCGAAAGCAACGACGAGATCGTAGCGGCCGTTCTCTCCGTTGCTGAACGTGGCGTCCACCCCATCAGCGTCTTCACTGAAATCGGCAACTTCAGCTCCGTATTGGATGGTGGCCCCCGCGCTTTCGGCGGCCTTCAGCAGGATCGCGTGCAGGTCTTTTCGGGTCAGGCCGCAATTCGCCGGCACATCGTCCTGTCCCAGGGACGAGGGCACCAGCACGATGCGTTCGTCGTCGGCGTCGCGGTAGTCGTTGCCGTCGAAGGTGAACCCGGCCGCCAGGACCTCGTCGAGGACGCCCAGCTCGCGCAAGGCGCGCAGCGAGTTGCCCGGCTGATTGATTCCTACTCCCAGCACGGTGGCCGTTTCACGGATCTCTACTACGTCGACTTCAACACCGCGCTGTCCCAGGGCCGCTGCTGCTGCCAGGCCGCCTATGCCGGCTCCCACGATGAGGACCTTGTTGATCGTCATGCTGACTCCTTCGTCGCTTCTCGGAACGACACCGTCCCGGGTGGACCACTGTTCGTCCGGATTTCAGACTATGGTTTCCGCTTTGGTTGATCGACCCCCTAATACGCATACAATTCATCGACCAGATCGATAGAAGGGAGCGGGCCTTGGAACTCGCTAGTTTTGACATGAACCTGCTGGTCGCGTTGGACGCGCTGCTCGCGGAAGAAAGCGTTAGCCGGGCCGCAGAGCGCCTGCACATCGGCCAACCTGCCATGAGCGCAACGCTGTCGCGGTTGCGCACATCCTTTCGGGACCCCTTGCTTGTGCGGTCGGGCCGGGGACTGCGCAAAACGGCGTTCGCCGAGTCCCTTCAGGAGCCCCTTACCCAAGCTCTCAGGGATGTCGAACAGTTGCTTCATTCGACGGCAGAGTTTGATCCCGGGAGGTCGCAGCGGGTCTTCTCCATCGTCACGAGCGACTACGTCTCGCTGGTCCTGTTGCGCAAACTCATTGAACGGCTTGCCGTTGTGGCGCCGACGGTGAGCGTCCGGGTGTCACCTATTGGAGCTGAGTTTCTGGAGCAGTTACGTCAAGGGTTAGTCGACCTTGCGATCTACCCCGCAGAGCTGCTCCCAATAAACGCCCCGTTCCACCGGGAACGTCTTTTTGAAGACGACTTCGTATGTGCCACGGATATCGGAAATAAGGAAGTGGGCGATTCTCTGACAGCCGATCAGCTAAGCACGTTGCCTTACCTGGCCGCGAGCCAGGGGGCGCTGCCGTCGCTGGCAGACCAGCGCCTGGACGAGGCCCATATTCCCCGCAACACATCCATGGTTGCCCAATCCTTCGTGGTGGCGCCCTTCCTGCTGCCGGGGACACGCATGTACACCATCATCCAGCGGAGGCTCGCGGATCTGCTCCTACCGGACGCCCACTTCAAGATTCTCCAGCCACCCGTCCACATCGCTTCCATTCACGAACTGATGATCTGGTCGCCCCGAGGCGGCGCGGACGCCGGCCACACCTGGCTCCGCAGCCAGTTGAGGATAACCGCCCAACAGCTGAGTTGAGTCATATCGACCCGATCGATACTTCCTATCGTTGTTCGGCAATGGACGCGGTGGTCCTCATCACAGGAAGCTGATCTGGACGGCCCGCTCAGTTCAGCCGGCCCTTCGGTCCCAGATGACCGTGACAACGAAGTCTCGAAAGGCATTCTCATGACACAGCCAACCTTGGGCCGGTTTTGGCGGCAGGCCGCAGCCATCGCCGCCATTCCGGTCGCCGGATCAATCCTTCTCACCGGCTGCTCCTCAGGTAGCAGCGCTGGCTCAGGAGCAAACGGGGGGCCCGTTACCCTCAAAATCGCCGTCCAGACACAGACAAACGAAACCAAGCCGTACAGCACGATTGTCGACGAATTCAACAAGCAAAGCGACGACATCAAAGTAGAGCTGACGGAATACCCGAACGAGCAGTACGCGCAGACGATTAAGACCCAGCTGCAGGCCGGCAACGCCCCTGACCTGATCTATGGTTCTCCCGGAACGGGCAACCCGAACTCCCTTGGCCTGTATGCACAGGCCGGGCAGCTCGTCGACCTCTCCGGAGAAGATTGGGCTGCCGCAGCTGTTCCCGACAGCGCCAAGAACATCTACTACGTCGACAACCAGCTCGTCGGAGTCCCGTTGGATGTGGCACCGATCCCGTCTATCATCAACGAAACCGCGTACCAGGAGCTCGGTTTGGAGCCGGCGACGACGTTCGCCGACGTTCTCAAACAGTGCAAAACCGTGCGCGATGCCGGTAAGAACAGCCTGATCACCCTCTCGGGAACGACACCTCCCAACACGGGCATCATGGCCCTTCAATTGGCCGCGACCCGCGTCTACGCGCAGGACCCTGACTGGAACACCAAACGAACTGATGGCAAGGTGAGCTTCGCTGACACCCAGGGTTGGAAGGACACGCTGCAGGCCATCCTCGACTTGAAGACGAACGAATGCTTCCAGGACGGGGCTGAGGGCGGCACGTTCGACACGCTCTTCAATGAAGTGTCCTCCGGAAAGTCGTTGTCCTTCTTCGGCCCTGGCGGCTCAGCCGCGGACCTGGCAAGCATCAACCCCAACGCGGAATTTGGTACCGCTGCATTCCCGGGGAAATCCGCCTCCGATGAATTCGTTTTCGCTTCACCCACCAACGCGCTCGGCATCAACGCGGCCAGCAAGAACGTTGATGCAGCCAAGACCTTCCTCAAGTTCTGGGAGCAGAAGGACCAGCTCAACAAGTTCGCATCCTTGACCGGCAACGTGTCCCTGGCCAGCGTCCAGTCCGGCGAAGCTGTCAGCAATGAGCGCTATTCCCGAATTGAGGAGTACCTGACTGACCCCAAGAAGAACGCGCCGCTGGCCAACCTGTTTTGGCCGAACGGAGACGTCTACACCGCGCTCGGCGTCGGTGTACAGGGGCTGCTGACTGGGCAGGCGTCCATCGACCAGGTCCTGCAGTCCATGGACTCAGCCTGGGGCTAAGCACCAACTCCTTTCAACGCAGTAGGGAATACTTCACGTGTCTGCTCCAGAAATAACCAAGAAGCAAGGCCCTGCCAGCGGCCTGCCCGGATCGACGAATCGGTCCGGGCAGGCGCCCCGGCCTGCAACCCGCCGTCCCCGCATGGGACGCGTCGCAGTATGGTGGTGGGCAGCCCCCGCCGTCCTCCTGGTCCTCGGAATGCACTACGGGGGAATCGCCGCAGGATCGATTTACGCCTTCACGGATTGGCGCGGCATAGGACCCTTCAAGTTCGTGGGCCTGGACAACTTCATCAATATTTTCCGTAATCCCAAGGCAAGCCAGGCCCTCTGGAACACGCTCTTGCTCGCCGGCGGGTTCCTCGTTCTGACCAACGTCATCGGTATGGCGTTCGCCGTGGCTCTGAACCGGCAGCTCAAGTCCCGCCATTTGCTGCGCACCCTGCTCTTTATGCCGGTCGTGCTGAGCCCGCTGGCGGTCTCCTACATCTGGAAGTTCATCTTCCAGCCGCAGGGCCCGCTCAACGACCTGCTTCGGGCGGTCGGGCTCGAGGACCAGACCCGCGCCTGGTTGGGGGACCCCTCCTCAGCGATCTGGACGATCCTGATCGTGATGGTATGGCAGCACATTGGACTGACGATGGTGCTCTACCTTGCCGGCCTGGCCAACGTTCCCATGGAGCTCGAAGAAGCATCAGCGGTGGACGGCGCGGGAGCTTGGCGCCGATTCTTCCACATTGTGTTGCCGCTGCTGCGGCCCACCATCGTGGTCGCTTCGACCCTGATCCTTGTTCAGGGTCTCCGGGTGTTCGACCAGGTGCAGGCGATGACCGCAGGCGGCCCCTTCAACGCCACAGAGACGCTGTCCACCCTCGTCTACAAAGAAACCTTCGTCAGTGGCCGCTACGGATACGGTGCTGCCCTGTCGCTCCTGCTGACAGTGCTCATCGCGGTATTCGCAGTGCTGCAGATCGTGCTGTTGCGCGGAAAAAAGGAAGAGAACTGACATGAATCGCTACGACAAGAAGACCCTGGCCAGAGAAGGCCTGGTAGTTCTCGCCGCCCTGCTGTTGATGCTGCCCTTCTACTTCCTGGTCAACACCGCATTGAAAAGCGACGTGGACGCGCTTAATACCTCGGCAATGGCTCTTCCGCCCCAGCTCTCAATGGAGGGCATCGAAGCGGCGTGGTCAGGTTCGCCGACCCGGAACATCCCCGCCGGCGTGCTCAACAGCATCATCATCACCGGCGGCAGCCTGCTGACACTCATCGCGTTCGGATCGATCGCCGCCTACACGATCACCCGTATTCCCGGACGCATCACCGGACTGCTCTATGGCATGTTCGTCCTGGGAATTATCCTCCCCTTCCAGCTCGGTATGGTTCCGATCTATGTAGTGATGCGCAATTTCGGTCTCGTCGGGACGCATCTGGGGATGATCCTTCTGTACAGCGGACTCCTGATGCCGTTGTCGGTCTTCCTCTACACCGGCTTCACTAAAGCATTGCCAAGGGAATACGAAGAAGCCGCTCAAATGGACGGCAGCACCCCGTTCCAGACGTTCCGGCGGATTGTCTTCCCTTTGCTGAGCCCTGCCACCGGAACCGTCGCGATCCTGTGCGGAATGATCATCTGGAACGACTTTTTCACGTCGTTGATTTTCCTGAGCGGGTCCCAAAACGCCCCACTCCCGGTTGTCGTGTACGGGTTTGTGGGGGAGCAGGTTTCCAAATGGAACGTCATCTTCGGTGCAGTGATTCTTTCCATGATTCCAATCCTGGCGTTCTACCTGGTTGCGCAGAAAAAGTTCATCCAGGGCTTTGCCGGCGGGATCAAGAGCTAATTATCGACGCAATGCGGCCGGCGGGTCTGCGACCGTTCGTCCCCGCCCGTCCCGCATGGAGAGTGCATTAATGACTTCCAATGAAGTGACGTACCGCCATTACCAGGTCGGGGAGACCGTCCAGCCGTTCACCCTTCCCCGTGCAGGGGGCGGGAACGTGACGCTCGACCCCTCCGCGGCGCCGGCAACGGTCCTGGTGTGGACATGCAACCCCTGTCCCTACGCACTGGCATGGCACGACCGCATCCAAACAGTTATTGGGGATTACTCCCCTGTGGGGTCACCTTCCTGCAAATCAATGCCAATGATTCTGAAAAGTACCCGGCCGATTCTCTCGCCGCAATGGACAAGAGGGTCGTCGCCGGCGAGATGGCCAGCCACTACCTGCGCGATAAAGACCAGATGGTTTCGAAAGACTGGGGAGCCAAAGTCACCCCTGACGTCTTCGTTCTCGACGGCTCCGGCACCCTGGTCTACCGCGGTGCACCCGACGCCGACCACGAAGTTCCCGAACAGAATGCCCAATGGCTCAGGGACGCCCTCGACGACGTCCTGGCAGGGCACCGGGTGCGCCGTTCATGGACACGATCGCTCGGTTGCTCCGTGAAATGGAAAATCAATGACCAACCCAACCCTCATGAGTGAGCGCCTGGAGCTGCTGAGCTGGTCAGGATGTCCGTCCCACCACGCAGCCCTCACACGGCTCGGCGAAATCCTGACTGACATCGGGCATCAGTCTGAGCCAATACATGTTCGATGGATCGAAACAGAAGAAGACGCCAAGGAATACCGCTTTATAGGCTCACCCTCAATCCGGGTGGACGGACTTGAAGTCATACCCGCCTCTGACCCGACTGGCTTTGGGCTGGGCTGCCGTGTCTACCGCACACGCGAGGGCAGGTTTTCGCCGCTGCCTGACCGCGATGAACTGCGCGAACAACTGGAGAAGATGCTATGAATGCCATAACTGAATACGACGTGGTCATCGTCGGAAGCGGTCCCGCCGGATCGACGTTTGCCCGCGTACTTCATGACGAGGTCCCGGGAATCAGGCTCGCGATGTTCGAGTCGGGCCCGCTCATTGCGGAGCCGGCGGGGCGCCATGTGAAAACGATCAGCGACCCTGAGGAATTCAAGGCAGCACAGCTGGCCTCTCAAGGCGGCAACACCGGACCCACCGGTGTCATGTCTCCCTTGGCAAACACCTCGGACGCCGAACCGGCCATTGAGGCAAGGCCGGGGACATTCCTGGTCGGCGGCGGCAGTCCTTTAGAGGACATGCCGGCTGCTGCCATGTCCACCAACGTGGGCGGAATGGGAGCCCATTGGACATGCGCGTGCCCGGTCCCGGGGGACGGGGAACGTATCGAATTCATCCCCCGTGATGAATTCGACAAAGTCTTTGCAGACGCCTGGAGGCTACTTCACGTCACCCAGGATGCCTTCAAGGGTGCTCCCCTCGGTGAGGAGGTCCGCGCCGTCCTCGCCCGGGAGGTGGATGCCGGCCGCGCCCCTGATCGCAAGGTTCAGCCGATGCCGCTGGGAATCCGGGTCGGCGAAGACGGGAACCGGTACTGGACAGGCACCGACGTAATCCTCGAAGGAGTAGGCGATGGATTCGAACTGCACCCGGGACACACGGCCCTGCGAATACTCGTCGAAAATGGCAGGGCATGCGGCATCGAGGTCCGGGATGAAACGACAGGCCAGGTTCGGCAAGTGCACGCAAAAGCAGTCGTGGTTGCCGCAGACTCTTTCAGGACCCCGCGGCTGCTGCACGTCTCCGGTGTCCGGCCCTCTGCACTCGGACACTACCTCAACGATCACCCCCAGATCCTTGGACTGGCCCGTCTGGATGAGCGGTTCGTACCGGACGCTGCCCGCGCACGGCGCACCCAGGGGCCCGCACTGGACCAGTTGAGCGGGGTCAGTTGGATCCCCTACGACCAGGAAAGGTTCCCTTTCCACGGCCAGATCATGCAACTGGACACCTCCCCGGTGCCCTTGGAAGGAACTCCCGAACCATGGCCAGGATCCATCGTCGGTGTCGGTCTGTTCACGTGCAAGGACATTCAATTCGAAGACCGGGTCGAATTTGACGACACTGTCTTGGATGGAAGCGGGTTTCCTGCCATGCGGATCCACTATCAACTGACAAGCAAAGACCGGCAGGCACTTGCCGAGGGCGTAACGGCCGTTAAGTCCCTGGTGGCAGCACTTGGTGAGCCGGTGAACGGACGGCCTCCAGTGATCATGCCCAACGGCAGTTCCCTCCACTACATGGGCACGGTCCGCATGGGACCGGCCGATGACGGCACATCCGTATGCGATACGTACTCCGCCGTGTGGGGACTCGACGGACTCTACGTCGCAGGCAACGGGGTCATTCCCACCGCTACAGCATGCAACCCCACCGCCACCTCTGTTGCCCTTGCCATCCGGTCGGCACGCGCCATCGCTCGGCGCCTTCGATCCATTGATGAAAGCTGAAAAATGTTAGCCAGCCAAATTATTGAACCCGGCACCCTGGTCGCCACCAACGACCGCGTGTCCGTATCTGTGCGAATGCCGTGGTACCGCTCCTTGCCCTTGTCCTCGCTGACGGGCATTGCACTTTCAATCGACGGCGTGGACGTACCCCGGGAATCGATCACCTGGAAAACTACAGACGGCGGCTCATATCTGCTGGACGAGCTCGCGCCACGGCACGACAAATGGTGGTTCGTCCTTGACTCAGCACGCATTGAAGGCGACCTGCCGGATCTTCCCCACGGGACGGAATACGAGGTCCACGTCCACATCGGGCTGCACATCCCCTATCTCCCGGTCGGGGAAGGTTTCATCACGATCGAGGAACAGGACAAGAAAACAATGGAAATGCAGATGGCCTTATGAGTGACACGACACTGGGCACGCCCATTCAGGGAACAACCCTTTACTCTTTCACCCGATTCTGGCACGGGCGCCAGATGACCTTCGAGGATCTCGTCCGGGAAGTTGCCCGGCGCGGCCTCGGCCCGGGACTCGAAATCGTCGGCTTCCAGTCGATTCGCAACTTCCCGGACGTTGACGAAGCGTTCGTGAACCAGTTCAAGACCCTCATCGATGAGACGGGGCTGATGCCGACAGCGCTCGGCGCCAACGCCGACCAAGGCCTGCGCCGCGACCGGCGACTCACCAACGACGAACTGGTCGAATACATGGCCGCACAGATCGACGTCGCCCGCCGCCTGGGCTTCCCCATCGTCCGGGTCCAGTACTCACTGACCCCCGATGACATGGAACGCCTGCTTCCCATTGCCGAGCGCGCCAACGTCACCCTCGGCATGGAGATCCACGCCCACCACACGCCGTGTCACCCCGTCATGCAGGCACTGCTGGAACGGTACGAGAAGTTAGGGTCTCCCCGGCTCGGCTTCATCCCCGACTGGGGCGCCACTATGGTTCAGGTCCCTCGCACGCTCCTGGATACCTACCGCCGCCGGGGCATCGCTCCTGAGCTGATCGCTGCTGTGGACGACTACTGGCACTCACAGCACGGCAACGGCGGCCCCGACGATGCGGCCCAACACAAGCAATTCGAGGAGTTCGTGGAACTCGCACGACGTCACGGTGCGGAGGACATCGCCGTTGAACTGGCCGTCAACGCGACAGGGCTGTTCGGCCACGGCGAGATCGAGGAATGGACCGAAATCCTGCCATGGGCCGTCCATACCCACGGCAAGTTCTACGAGCTCGACTCCGATGGAGAAGAACCCTCCGTGCCGATCCGGAGCATCATCAGCGCTTACGTCAACGGCGGCTATTCACGGACGATTTCCAGTGAATGGGAAGGATTCCACTGGAACGACTGGGAAAACTCCTTCGACGTTATCGCCGCCCAACAGAAACTGTTGCGGGACTCGGCCGCCAAGAGCGGTTCCCGCATGGTCACTGACCTCTCCGAGGCCCGGGCTCTCCTTGGCAGCCAAAGCGTAGTAGCCCGATAGACCACGACGTCCCGGCCGGACATTGAATGACCGGGCCCGGGACCCCGGTCTGACGGCTCCATCCGGTCTCCCAACTGCACCTTGGTTGTCCGCCCTTGGAACCACCCGTTCCGCGCCCAAACCTACTAACGCCGTGGTTGTGCCGCCCCTGTACGAAATCCATCCACGTAACCGTCACCGTCCGAAGGAGCCTGACATGCCCCCGTCCACACTCTTCACCAGCCAGTGGGCTGACCTCCCCTTCGCATGAGCGCGCTGATCGCCGGCTACGCCCGCACACCCTTCTCCCGCTTCAACGGACGCTTCACAGGCATCCCCGCCACATCCTTGGGCGCCCACGTCATCACCGCGGCCCTCCAACGGGCCGGAGTGACACCATCGCAAGTCCAAAACGTCATAGCCGGACACGTCCTGCAGGGCGGTGCCGGCCAGAACCCTGCAAGGCAGTCCGCTGTCAGTGCCGGCATCCCATTAACCGTCCCTGCACTAACACTCAACGCGGTGTGCCTCTCTGGAATGGAAGCCGTCGTCGCCGCGGAACGCTTGATTGACCGTGGCGACGCCGACGTAGTTGTGGCCCTCGGGCAAGAGTCAATGTCCTTGGCCCCTCATGTCTTCAACGCGCGCGCCGGGCAGAAATACGGTGCACTGGAAGTTGTCGACACGTTGGAGATTGACGGTCTCACCGACGCATTTGCAAGGCAGTCGATGGGCGCTTCAACGGAAGGCGGTAATCGAGACCTTGGGCTGGACCGGGAAAGCCAGGATGCGTGGGCCGCTTTGTCCCACCAGCGCGCGCAGGAGCACGCTACCTTTCATGCGGGGGAGATTGCGCCCTACACGCTTGTCTCCCGCGGTGGAACAACCGTGATCGCCGACGATGACGGGATACGGGCTGGGACGACGAAAGAATCACTCGCCGGCCTCCGGCCAGCTTTCAGCAAGGACGGCACAATTACCGCCGGTAACTCCTCACAGATTACCGACGGGGCCGCGGCATTGGTGCTGGTAAGCCCTGCCGCTGCAGAGAAATTGGGGCTCACCCCAATCGCCGTAGTGCAGTCCCACGCCCTCGTGGCCGGACCCGACGTGCGCCTGCATGACCAGCCCGCTAACGCCATCCTCGCCGCGCTCAAGAAAATCGGTGCCACAGTGGAGGATCTGGACGCCGTGGAAATTAATGAGGCCTTTGCCGCCGTATCCGTACAATCAGCTCGGACCCTGGGTATCAGCCCGGACATCATCAACGTCCACGGCGGGGCAATCGCTCTTGGCCACCCCATTGGCGCCTCAGGAGCACGCATCGTCGGCACACTGGCCCGGCAACTCGCTGAAATAGGACCCGGCAAACTTGGCGCCGCAGGAATTTGCGGCGGCGGGGGACAAGGATCTGCGGTCGTCATCCAGTCGCTGTAGGAAGTAGGCCCAGGGCTGCCCCATGCAAGCTAACCCGAGCACAGCTGAATAGGCCCACCCAGTACGGATACCGACGATCAATCGTGGAAAACTGGATCGAACTTATCCCGAGTGACACCGTGGTGTTAATCAATCAGGAAACCTCGGAAAGACACAAGGGGAACGTGGACGCGGTATCCGATGACGGTTCCAGCCTGTGGTTGATCCTTGAGAACGCAAGAGGACGCAAGAGAACGCAAGAGGACGCCAGCTCCTTCTGCACTCTGACGGATACCAGACCTTCGCCGATCACCAGGCCAACGATGAAAGCCGAGTGGGTGGCGGAGATGACCGGTTCGGCTGAGCCACTTGATCCCGCCGTTGGATATTCCAGTCGTAAACCAGGCGCTGGCTTCGCTTTTCTGACCTCCAAGTTCAGAGCGAAATGCCATCACATCAGGGTGGGGGAGCAGCCCCTTTCGGGGCTTCTCCCCCGCCAATATTGAAGAGCCGATAATGGTGATTCCGTCACTCTGTTCGGCCGGGTAAACCCATGCTTGCTATCACGCGGGGCCTGTACTGATAGTGACTTTGGTCCATCTGGCTGGGGGGGCAGTTTGGGTTATCCGCGCTGGAAGTGGGAGCTGTTGGGGTAAGCCTTGCAGCCGACGAAGGTCGTTGACGGCGCTTTTGCGGCCCTCATCATCTGTTGTCAGGCACCTGCGGGGTGCTCGATGAAAGAAGGCTTCAAAATCGGGCGGGGGAGAGGCTGGCGGCGTCTGTCACGAGCGGGTGTCGAGGTAGCGCAGTATCGCCCGGGCCGTTTCCTCCGGGGCGCTGACGTGGGGGCAGTGTCCGGTGGCCTGAAGTTGCACCAGGGTGCTGTGTTCCACATTCTTGTGCAGGTAGGCGCCCACTTCCGGCGGGGCAAGCCGATCGTTGGAGCACTGCAGAATCAGGCAGTTGGTGCGTAACTTTGTCAGTTTAGGGCGGGTGTCAGAGAAGAAAGTTACCCCGGCGAAGTGCCGTGCGATGGACGGATTTGTCCGGCAGAAACTGACGCGCAGGTCCTCCGCTAATTCCGGCTCCTGCGGGTTGCCCATAACCATGGGCGCCACGGCCGCGGCCCAGGCGAAATAGTTGCTGTCCAGAGATGCCAGCATGCCCTCGATGTCTTCCCGCGAAAACCCGCCCACGTAGCCGTCGTACGGGTCATCAGTGTGACGGGGTGAAGGAGCAAGCAGGATCAGGTGGGCAAAACGGTGGGGGTCCTGCACTGCGGCTATCACGGCGATCATCGTGCTGACACTGTGGCCCACTAGGATGACGTCCTCAAGGTCAAGGGCGGCGCAAATCTCCAGCAGGTCCGACGCGTACCCATCCAGGGACCCATACTTCTCCCAGTCATAGGCGCTGATGTCGGAGTCTCCTGCGCCAACATGATCAAAAAGCACCAGCCGGTAATCATCAACGAAATAGGGCAGCAGCTTCCGCCACATAGTCTGATCGCAGCCAAAACCGTGAGCAAACATCATCACAGGACCATCGCCCCGGCCGATTACGGTGACATTGTTTCGGCCGGTTACCGCAGCAACTGCTTCAATCACGTTCTTACTGACCCCTCTGACGTAGGGCGGCGTCCTATCCCAGACTATCCACGGGAAATAGAGAATCCTAGGGATCCTCCCACCATGACGTTCAAGGGGCTTCAGCTTCAGCACAACATTTGTGGGGGCCTGGCTCTCCGGCCATGGGCCGGGAGCAGCTCGACCCCCTTCGCGTTTTCACGCGTTGCTGGGCTGGTCCAAGTCAGCGGTGGCCGCTGCGGTAAGCCCGGGCGGAGTGCTTATCTCACCGGGGTGTGTGGGGGACCAGGAGTAACCGGAGACGCGGCTTAGGCTTTGGGCGGAAGCGGCGTCGATGCTGTGCGCAAACTTAACTATGAGCCGTGTGAATTCGGCGCGTTCACCGTCCGGCCAGTCGGCGAATATGCGGTCGAAGAGGCTTCGGCCGCATTCGACGATGCGCAGTCCAGCGGATCGTCCGGAGTCGGTGAGCCCGACGATCACTGCGCGGTTGTCATTAGGGTCGGGGGCGCGGAGGACCAGTGCGGCATCTTCGAGCCGGGCGATGATCTTGCTGACGTGCGAGGTGGTTATTTCCAGGGCTTCGGCCAGGTCGGTTGGTCGGGCCGCTCCCCGGTACACGAGTTGGTTCAGGATGAGAAAGGCAGGAAGGTCATCGGCCAGGGGGAATGCGCTGTCTCGCATGAGGCTGCGTCGGGCTTCCAGGGAGTTGGACCAGACGGCGAAGGACGCCAGTGCCGATGACAGGCCTTCGGCGGGGACCAGGGCGACGTATGCCGAGGCGGGGAGTGTCGGGCGCGCGCCCACGTTTTTTTGCCTCGGCATACGCCGTCCTTTCTAGATTTGTCCAGTTTAGTCTGCGTGTTGGTTGGCCGAAGTCATGGCGGCTTCACCATCTTCGACCTTTCCTGACTCGACGTCGAATACGCTGACGGTGCGGCGGTTGAACCCGAGCCACCCGGCCAGAAGGCCTACTGCCACCGTAGCGGCCAGGAGTCCGTAGGTGAGCTGTGGCGTGGCCAGGAGCGCTGGAGTCACGAGGGCGAATCCCGCAGCGGCAAACCGTGCGACGGCTATAATGGCGCCCTGCGCGGAGGCTCGCAGCAGCGTTGGGAATGACTCCTGGGACCAGACTTTCATGATGGCCTCGAATGCGAAGGCACCACCGATTGCCGCGCCCGCCAGGGTGAGGAAGTAGGTTGTGAGCGAGAATCCGAAGATTGCGGGTGCGGCGAAGCTGATGATGAAAGCGATGGAGCCGATGAGGTAGTAGGTCATGCGGTGGGGGCCGTCTACGATGCGCATGAACCAGAACCCCAGCGCGATCCCCACGGGCAGGGAGAGCAGCCCGATGAGGGAGAAGACCTGCACGTCGATGCCGATGATGTTCACGGCTACGTACGCGCCGAACTGACCGCCGGTGTTGGCGCCGAGGTTGGTCAGCGTGTAGAAGACCAGCAGAGCCAGGAGCGAAAGCAAGTACCCCCGGTTTTTGACAAGGTCCCTGATCCCGCTGACCTCGGCGCTTAATGTGTGCACACCTGCCCGGCCCTCAGTGCGCGCTGCCTGCCAGGCCGGGGATTCCGGTACGGTGAGGCGCAGGAGCAAGACTATCGCCGCCACAACGCCAACGTGGCCGAAGAGGATTTGGCCACCGAACTGACCCTGGCCGCCAACGACAGCCGAGATCCCCATGGTCGTCAAAATGCCGACCATCCAAAGGATCTGCGAGAATCCGACCAGCTTCCCCCTGTTGTGGTCTTCGGCCGCTTCTGCGATCGTGGCCAACGACACGGGAAGGTCCGCTCCGGTGCCTATGCCAACCAGAGCGATGCCGATGAGCAGCGGCACGAACCCTGAGGCGACAACGAGCAAGCCTGAGCCAACGACGATCATGGCCATGGTCAACAGGAACACCGCACGGCGGCCAAAGCGGTCCCCCAGACGTCCGCCGAAAAGGGCACCCAGCGCCACTCCAAGGGTCAGCATCGCCGAAAGGCCACCGATTTCGCCCTCGGTCAAGCCAATGGAGTGCTGGTACAGCACGAAAGCAATGCCCGAGCTCACTATCGCGGCCGCGTCAATGTACGACGCCATCCCCGCAATCGATGCCACCCACCACGCCCGCGCTGCGCGGGCCGTCGGCTGCTGTGTACTCATTTGTTCTCCTTTGAACAAGGCCGTGCAGACTTGCCCGGCCTTCTGATATCGTCCTAATAACGATTGATATTGTCATCGTAACGATAGTTTAGGAATTGCGCCACTGGTGCTTGTGCTGTTCAAAGGAGAACCATGTCGATTGACAGAATCGCAGACGTCATTGCCCAACCATCAGTGGAATACCGCCCTGAAGTGCGTTGGTGGCTTGCCGAAGGCCTGCATACGGATGAGACACTTCGCCACGAGGTGGAGAGCGCGCACCGCCTTGGTTTTGGCGGCATGGAGTTTCTTGCGATGGACGAGGGCCCTGTCGATCACGAGCGATACGGCTGGGGATCCGAGGAGTGGGTACATGACTCCCAAATCGTGGTTGAGGAAACCACAAAGCGTGGCATGGCAGTGAGCTTTACCTCAGGAACTAACTGGTCCAACGCAAATCTTCCAACGATCCATCCCGACCATCCAGCCGCCGCCCAGGAACTGAATGTCGTGGAAGAGGAGCTGGCCGATGGAACGTCCCGACGCGGTCCGCTGCCGAGGATAGATCTGGGCGCAATAAGCGTGCCGACAGAGATGCCGATGCACCGGTCTCACGCGCATGAACAGCACCTGGCCGCTGTCATCGCGGCCCGCGTGGCCGGCTCTACCGACGACGGCAAGACAATCCTGGATCCGGAGTCAGTCCTCAATCTCACCACCGCCGTTCACGACGGGAAACTGGAGTGGACCGCGCCATCGGGGGTGTGGCGCCTGTTCGTCTACTGGATGCACGGAACGGGACAGACCGCGTCCCCGTCCGCATCGGTCAATTACACCGTAAACTACCTGGACCGGGACGGCGTAGACGCAGTGATCGACTACTGGGACTCGGTCGTGCTCACCCCGGAACTGCGGGAGCAGATCGCGCTGAACCCGCGCACCCAGATGTACATGGATTCCCTGGAACTGTGGACGTTCGGTGAAGGCGGCCTGTTCTGGGGCCACAGTGTTGCAGAAGAGTTTCACCGTCGTCGGGGCTACGACATCGCCCCGTGGCTGCCTTTCCTCACCCGGAAGGTGACCGTCATGGCATCCTCAACCGTCTATGACCATGAGGCCCCGGAAGAACACGCGATCACGGTCGAGAAGGTTCGGTTCGATTACGTCAAAACCCTTACGGACCTCTACATCGAGAACATGCTGCGCCCGTTCGCGGATTTCCTTCACAACAACGGCATCGGATTGCGGGCGGAAATCAGCTACGGATTGCCGTTCGAACTGACCAGGCCCGGGCCGGAGGTCGACGGGATCGAGAACGAATCCCTCGAATTCGCGGCACAAATTGACGCGTACCGGCTCATGGCCGGCCCTGCCCACCTGTTCGGCAAGCAGTATTCGTCCGAAACCGGGGCAACCACCCGCAACCACATGCTTGAACACCGGTTTTACGATCAGATCATCGCGACCCAGCTTGCAGCAGGCATCACCAAAACCGTGCTGCATGGCTGGGCGAGCACGGCAGGCGCCGAGGACCTGACCGAATGGCCAGGGCACGAGGGAATGCTGTCCTACTTCTCCGAGCGATTCGATGAAAGACAACCCGCAGCGGAGTTCTATCCTCTGTGGAACGACGCCATCGCCCGCCTGCAAGGCGTGTTGCGCCAGGGGAAACCGCGGATCGACGTTGGCATCCTCCGCACAGACCACTTCACCGACAACCAGTCCGGGATGGCACTGATCGACGATGAAGGCAACCGCATCCCCGACGAAGTCGCATACGCTCAGATGTGGATGCGCAACAGGGAAAATCACTGGTGGCGCGACCTCGGAATGCAGGACGCCGGCTGGACCTACGAATTCTTCGACGGGTCACTGCTGTTGCGCGACGACGTCACCCTTGACGGCGGCCTCGTTCAACCCGCCGGGCCCGGCTACCAGGCGCTCATTGTCTTTCAGACAGCACTCGACGCAGACGTGGCCCAGCAGCTGCTGCGCTGGGCGCGGCAAGGGCTTCCGGTCTTGATAGTGCATGAAACATCCGAGCTGAAGCTACTCTCAGAGGGCCTCTACACCCACCACCAGCGCGCAGCATCCCGCACGCCGGGACTCGACGGGAGGGACGATGAGCTGGCCGCCACCGTGAGGGAGCTGTTGGCACTGCCAAACGCGAGTGAAATCCACGACCAGGCCTCGACAGTGGCGGCGCTGCGCGCACTGGGCGTGCGCGGCCGGGCCGAATTCGTAAACGAGAATCAAAATATCCTCACCCACCTACGCGAAGACGGCGATCTCCTGCACCTCTACGTCTACCACTTCCTCTACGAAACAGGTGCCCCAACCACAGTCGAGCTGTCACTGCCTGGCACCGCAGCAGCACACCGCATCGATGCGTGGACCGGAAGCATGCAACCTCACCAGCAAGCCTGGAACGATGGCGACCGGACCTGCCTCGAAGTATCACTCGCACCAGGAGAAGTGGCCCTGTTCACCCTCGACCGCTCAGAAACCGCCCCTACCGTGCGGGCAGCGCAGCGGATCGACGTGGTCGCCGAACCGGCATCCTGGTCTATCACCGTTGAGAGCTGGGACGCCGGTGAGAACGTGCTCATCACCGAAGACCGCGGCCTGGGCTATGAGACACGGGAAGTCCGTCCAACCACAGCGATCACTCGAATCGAAGTCCCCGACGGCCAACTGCGGTCCTGGCGGAACATCCCCGAGGTCGGCGACGAAGTGTCAGGGGTCGCTAAATACACCACCACCATCGAACTCGATTCCGTATCCGACGGCGATAACATCGTCCTCGACCTAGGGTCGACAGCAGGCGGGCTGGGCGCGGCCAGCATCAACGGCGGACCGTGGCGCGGGTTCGACACCTCCCACCCCCGTGTGGACGTCACCGCCGACATCCGAGTTGGCACGAACAACATAGTCGTCCGCGTCGCCAGCTCCCTCAACAACCGCCTGATCGCCCGGGGCTACTACGAGGCATCCGAGGACTTCCTCACCCAAATGCTGACCGGCAAATCCGCCCCGCAACACACCACGATCAGAGACTACGGACTCCTTGGCCCGGTGCGCCTTGAGCGAATTGGGGTCGCCCTGGAAGCGAGTACTCCTGAAGCCTCTCCTCACGACACGAAGGCAGCGTATACGACCGATTCGCCGGCGGGCCGTGACGACGTGCTCGCTCACTCAAGTGTCATGGACACGGTCTAACTATCACCTACCGAGGTTCCGGACGCTCGGCGTATTCGGTGACCTGAAAAATCCGGGTGAGGGGCACTCGATTCCAGTTCAACCAACAAAGACTTACCAAAGACCTGCAAGAGTCAAAGTTAGGCGATCTGGCCCAGACCTCTTCTGCCGCTCCCCATCATGACCGGGTTCTTGCCATCGACATGACCTGCCCCCGCCAACCTGAAAAACAAGCGTGGGGGCAGGTCATGCCCCGAAGACCCACGGAACCCGAAGACCTTGTGTAGGAACGCAGACGACTCGCAAGAGGCACCAATTAAAGAAGTGAAAGGGACTTGGTTTGAGGAACCGCGTAAGCATGAAAGATGTTGCTGCAGCGTCTGGCGTGTCGGTCAGCACTGTTTCGAACGTGCTGAATCATCCGGAGACCGTTTCTTCCCGCACACGGAATGCAGTAGAAGTCGCCATCCTTCGCCTGAACTTCGAGCCTAATCAGCATGCGGTTGCCTTGCGAAAAAAACCCGCAACGGTGCCACTTGAACGACTTGAACAGACAATGCCCTCCTTAGCTGCATGCGGAACCGACTCTTCACCACACGCGAGTGAGGGTCACAACGCGATTAGCATCGGCGAGCAGGAACAGACATGGAGCACCCTCGAAACAGGCGATCAAGTCCAGATCCTACGCGACGGCGCAGTTATTGATAAGGGGACCATCGATGTAGTCACCCCGGACGGCACTGTCGTTTGGCTTTGGATGGCTAACGGCATGGGCAGGGCAATGCTTCTGGCAAGTGACGGCATAACACTGGAAATTGCGTCTGCAGCCACGGAAAAATAATCAAATGCGCGCCACCCGCGGGCGGCACGGACCTCGGGCACATAAACTCCAGTGACCGTAGAAGCTAGCGTCCAACCTTCATCCTTCAGCCTCCCCAGGTACTGCTCCCTCCGACCATGTTCGACCGCCGATAATGAAGATTCCGTCAGGTAGCGATCGGGTCTCCGAGAGCGCATCGCCGTTGAGTTGCGTGGGACGAGGATGGGCAGAGCGAGGCAACTTGTGGCCGCCGGTCTGCCGTCTTCGTCTGATGCGCCAAATCGAGGTCAACACCTGATCGGCGTCAGAATGACGCGGAACGCCGTTTTACTGACAGTGGCTCACGTCGTTCTCAGATCTCACCCTGACAGTGGGAGGGACGTGAAATCAGGATTGATTCGACAGCTCGAGAATCATCGAAATAGCCCGAAGAATCTGGTTCTGTCAGGGGCAGTGCTGGGATGAGATCCCTGCGACTCTGCGGGAGTCCTAAAACAAGACCTACCTCGGCCGGCAGGGTGAATCATCCCTGGTCAGGCGGCCCCGATGTCAGGTTGGGGTGTGCCTTATCTATGCGGACAGGCGCCGAGTCGAAGGGCGTTGCTTCGGGAATATGCATTCTCAGTTCGTTCTCCGGCTGTGAGTCGCTGAGACGATCGCTCCTCGCACCACTGGGAGGAACTTCGGTTGGCAACCCACCTGTCGAAGGTGGGTTGGAAGATTCAACCAAGGAAGGGGAAGCCGGAGCCCCTTCTCCAGGACTACCTGAGGAGAGGACGAGCTCCGCGTACACGGGAACTCGCCTTAGCGGCCTACCGCTCATACCATCGATAACGAAAACGGCCAACCTCGATTGACTAAAGTCACGAACCAGCAACATAGTGCCCCCCTTAACTCAACCGACTGGGTGCTCAATTTACTCGCCCTAAGCAGTCCTGCCTAGCACCACCCCCTTCCCGGGCCTCTCCCCGCCGGTTTTGGACAGCCGATAACCGGCCTTAAGTCATGCTAATTGCTTGAAGCAACGCTTTTCCGGTCATCGTAGAAGTGCTAGGTAGATCCAAAGGGCGCAGCACGGCTGTTACGCGACGCAGCACTTCTGGCGCGGACAGACGCGGAGGCCGCTTTTCAAGGTGCTGCAGCCAAACCGGCCTGCGCTAAAGTCTTGGGGCCCCAACTTTTTCACCAAGTACTTGTACTTCTCCGGAGCGGGCGCTCTCGATCATCCGGCTCTCATCGTCGACGCACGGGTGCTGGTCACGCTCTTCGAAGCAACAAAAAACCCGGTGTTCAAGCCTCGCTCGACAAGTTATCCGGTGACCACTTATCTCGCAGCCTGTGACGTGATGGAGTCTTGGGCGGAGCAGTTGTCTTCATCCGAGCGTGTCGTGGGCGCGGACGAAGTCGAGCGTTGGGCATTCCACGCTGGTAAGGGGTGACGGAAGCGGCAGACAGCCCTGTCTTCCGCCGTCCACGCGGAGCACTGAGCCCCCGCGCTGGCTAACGGCTCAAACCCTTCTGCGCCTGTTTGACGGGTCCTGAAGTTCCTTGCACAGCTCAACGACCCAACCCTGAGTCCGACGTCCATGGATCTTCGCCCGTCGTCCGGGACGTTAGTCACGTACCGTCTAAGTCGCGATGTTTAATTCCAGCGGCTTGCAGCGCTGGTAACTGTTCCAGTGCGTAAATGACTACCTGCGTGATCGCCTTAGGCGGTACCCCCACTTTGTGAAGAAAGTGAGCATTCAAGTCAATAACGTCCTCTATCGTCATGGCCCGGAGCAAATCCTTATCCTTGTGACCCGCCGCTCGCTGAAGCTCCGTGACCATGGCGTGTTGTGACGGCGTCAGCAGGATAGCTGCGTTATAGTCCATGCGTTCTTGTGTGACACCGTGCGCTACCAGGTATGCCTTCGGGATGAGTTCATGGCCGTCAAGACCATCTCCCACACGGGACTTGTGGTTTGCTTCTTTGTAGTCCGTGACCATGTACTCGTATGTCTCGATAGGCTTGCGCTTGCCCCCTTTTCGCTTGTTACTCCTGTTACTCCCGTCATGGGTGCCGGAGTCCTTCGGTGATTCCTTCGCCTCCCGCAAATAGCTTTCTGCCGCCATTGACCAGTTTTGCGGTGAGAACAGTTCCGGGTGCGTTTCCCGCACGCGTTCATACTGCCTCGCCTCGATCTCCCGAACGATGTCGCGCTGCCTGTCCTCCCGCGCGTTGTCCCGCTCTCTGTCCTCTTGTGCGAGGTCCTGGCGCCTCATCATTGGCCAGAACCCGGACACTGGGTTCCACCAGTAATCCCAGTCAGCCTTAGCATCCTTTTGTCGGTTGGCATCCGCGGAAACTTCCCCGTCTCGTAACTTGCGGTCCAGGTCAGCCATGGCTGCTGAGCGCAGAGGTTCACTACGTTCAGCCTCCCGGTACTCGTTCAGGAGCCTGTCCCTCCGCTCGTCAGTTGGCAGAGCCCGGTAGTCCTGAAGCGGGTCGGGTTGGCGTACAGTGTCTCGGTACTCGCCCAGCAGGCTGTCCCTCCTCAACTCGTCCCTGTCTAGCGGGGGAATCGATGGTAGTTCCTTAGGCCCTTGCCTCCAGTCATCGGTCCGCGGCTCGTCCGTGTCGAGGGCTTTGCCCGATGTCGGCTCTTGAATCCGTCCCTCGGGTCGCTCAAACATGGAGGGGTCATGCGCACTTGACTCCGGCTCAGTGTGGAATGCCTCAACGACATCAGACAGCCGCTCTCTCCATGACCGAGGCTCGATGTAGGAGAACGTCTCAGACCGGCTGGAGGCCTCCAAGGACCTCCGGAAGGCCTCATCCTGGTAGCGCTGCGCATCGGCGGCCAGATCCCGTTGCCGTTGTTGTTCCGCCATCATGTCCTGGTACGTCTCATCGCGCTTTCGGTCCTGCTGGGCCATCGTCGCCCAGAAACCGGTAGGTCCCCACCAGTACAGGTATTGCTCTTGGCTGATCCGCCTCGCATCCTCTTGGTTACGCAGGTCCCTGTCCCGATCCTGTTGCTTCCATAGCTCATTGTTCCAACTGTCGCCCATGACAATGGCCTATTTGAGCCAGCGTCCAGCGGGGCCGGCTGCATCGACGTAAAGAGCGAGGGGCACCGGGCGCTGGCCGTCCTGAACCTGAACCCAGGACTCGAATGGCAAATCCGTCAATCTGAATCGCAGCGCGCGTTCTGCCTGGGCGAACGGTGTTACGACAGTGACTAGGCCGCCCTGCTCAAGGTTGTACCAAGCAATGTAGCCCTGGTAGTAAGGGTGGCTGTAGGGGAAAACTGCCTGCGAATCGAATCGGAACGGTGACAACGGGTCAGGGGCTGGCTGGGGTTGGACAAAAGCCATTCCTCCTTGGGCCCGGGCGGTCTTCTGCTTGCGCGAGAACATTCGTTTGCTCCCTTTTGACGAAACTTATTCTGAGGGATGCCCCAAGGGGGTGTTTTTCGCTAGAGACCTGAGCGGGCGAAGGCTAAGTTGCGTGGGATACTTTAGCCGATTTGTTCCTGCAAGAGTATGTCTCTTTTAAGCGCGTCGTGGGACAATATAGCCACTTCTCTCGGGTCCCCTGCACTACACCACACAGCCGCAGATCCCCTTTGGGACCCAATTCAACCCGAATATTCCACGAGCCCGAAATCAGGTACCGTGATGTCCGTTTTCCGCCGCCGGCGCCCCCAAGATCAGGCCGCAGGAGCGGCGCAGCCCGCTGTGGGCGTGGGACGAAGCAACTTGCCCACCGTCACTCCCAGCGTTCCCTATGGACAGGCAGCCCCTATTGGAAATGCCGATCCCCAACTGATTCACAAAACGTTTGCGGAGGCTCGGGATGCCGACGACCGTAACGAAACCAGCATGGCGGTACGCCTTTACGAGATGGTCGCAGCACCCTACCTCACCAGCCGTGACACCTCACTTCTGACTCCCGAGCTCGCCGTTGCTCTCGCCCGAACCGCAGAGCTGGCGGAACAGGACGGATCATACCGGTTCGCCGCGGAACGATTTAATGAGGCCTCCCGCGTTTTTACCGCGATTGCCGCGACGGCTGCCAGGCAGGGAAACCAAAAGGCCAGCAAAATGGCCGAAGCCGAGGCCGACGAGACACAGCAGCGCGCCAAGCGTGCGGCCAGCGAGCAGTCAAGGCTACAAGAAAAGCAGGACCGGATGCTGGCACAGGAGGGACAACTCAAGGCCAGGCAGTTCGAAGACTTCGCGAGGCACCTTGGAAGATCATGACTTCCCCAGGTCGATGACGAGCCAGACACATCCCGTGAGCTAGGACACCAACCATGAATCAATCCGGTTTTCAAGCACTGAAGCTCCTCACAGAAGCCGGACGCCTCTGGAACACGTGGCGCTCTCTTGATGACAGCTCGAAACAGGCGCTCAAAGTGGAAGGCATTGAACTGAAGGAGGCTGTGTCTGACGCCCGAAGAGCATCCACGGCTGCTCTTCAAAGAACACGAACTTCCCTGAGGCACAAGGGACTAAGTAAACGCCGCGCTCAAGCTCTGGACCCGTCGTCATCAAGCCAGCGTTTCCAGAAAATCTTGGAGGTTATGGGACGATCACCACACTGGTATTGGTCAACTGAGGAAATTAGTCAGGCGATATCCGGCCAACCTAAGACTTTGTCGCTGACTCTCACTCTGGCCCTTCTGCGTCAGCGCGGCTTACTTATCCAAAATGCGCAAAAGAGGTACAAGTACAAGACACGAACAGACCGGCTAGGCAGAAATCCAGATGCCCACGCAGACAAGATGGTAACAACCTTTCTCCAAGAGTACGTTGATGCTTGCATTGCGGACGGGTTTATCGAAATTGATGAGAAAGGGCTCCCAACGCAAAAAACCCTGGGTCTCGACGAGGAGCTCTTGAAGTCGGTCGTCGGATCCGCCCTTGAACAGGGGTTCCGGGAAGGCCTCCTCTGCCTATACGACATAAAAGGTGCCTCGAAAATCATTATTGGACTGCCGCCGGAGTCACTGGAGAGCTTCGAGCCGACAACGAACGTAGTTGGGCAGGAAGCCCCATCGCTCACTGAGGCAGCGTCCCGGTTGGCCAAGGCCAGCCAAAAGCTCACCTTGCACCTCCGCGAACTGCAAGGGACCCAAGGGCTAGGTTTCGGTAAACCCATGCCGGAGATATGGAATCAGCCACAAGGGAATTTGGACTGGTCGCCCGACAGGCAAACTCCACAGACTCAAAGCCAGTTTTCTTCAGACTGGGAACCACCTTTTAGGGCCGGCCCGTTACCCCCGACGAAGTCATGGAAGCCCTAAGCAGAAAGATCTGGCCATCCACCCCACTGATGAGCGGCTCCAAGAGGTAAGCGAGCCATACACCCCCTTCTGGATCGTCCCTTAGAGAGCCGATAGTGGATATTCCGTCAAGTAGCTGCCACGTATCTGGCGAGGTGTACAGGTGGATGACCGCCAGCCGGCAGTCTCTTCCAGTGGACTCCCGCCGCTGTTTAGGTGGCGATGGGGGATTCGGTCGCTTCATTGCCGAAGGTATTGGCGGAGTCCGGGGATTGCGAAGTCGACTTTTCCGTAGCCTGCGGACTCGATGAGTCCGGAGGCGATGAGCCTGTTGCGGTACTTGGACACCACGTTGGGTTTGGCTTTAAGGACAGCTCCGATCTGCCCGGCGGCCGAGGGGCCGTCCTGGGTGGCCATGGCGTCGAGGAATTCGCGGTCTCTGTCGGAGATGTCGGAGAGTGCTGATTCGACGACGACGAGGGTGTTGCGGCGCTGAGCTGCGGTGATGGCGCGTCCGACGCTGGCCTGGTCCAGCGTCCATCCTGCTTTGTCGGCTTCGAGCCAGAGGTAATAGCCGACCAGTTGAATCAGGAACGGGTATCCCTCCGTGGCTTCTGCCGCCTCGCTGACGAGGTCGGGGGAAATCGTGATGCCTCCCAGGCTGAACAGTTGGCTGTACGAGGCGGTGACTTCGGCGATGGCTGCTTCGTGAAGATTGATCCTGTCGGCGCGCCGGAGGAAGGTTGCGACGCCTTCGTTGAGGAGGTCGGACACGGCTGACGGCAGACCGGCGAAGATCAGGCCGATGGGTAACCCGTCGCGGATGAAATGCTGGACATCGGCCGCCAGCTGTGAGATCTCCGTGCGGTCGACGGCGTGAATCTCGTCAACGGTAATGACCAGTCCTGTGCCCTTCGAATCTAGAACACGCAGCAGCTCATTTCCTGTGCGGCGCCAGTCCCCGGCCCGTTCGGGAGGAAGCTGGGTTGTCAGCCCGAATCCGGCTGCGGAGAAGGCGGTGATTTTCCGGGCGGGAGGACCGTCCCCAAGCTCCTCGAGGAGCCGGAGCATGTCGTCACCGACCCGGGCCAGGAACCCCGGGGTTGCTGTCCGTGAGACGACGGCCCACCCGTGCGTTCGGGCGATGTCTTCGGCAGCGCTCAACATGACTGTCTTGCCGATGCCCCTGGATCCCGTGATGATGGTCAAAAGGCCAGGGGCCCCGGAACCTTGCTGCAGGCCGTACTCGAACTCGTCCAGAAGGCCCGCCCGCCCCACGAGCTCCGGTGGCGTCGCTCCGGCAGTGGGCTTGAAAGGGTTCTGCACGTGGCCTCCTGGCGAGTCCTAGGTGAAACTAGGTGAAACCGGTGAAAGTGGTGAAACTCCTGCCACGATACGTCCAACTACCAGTGCTGAGCAAAGGCGGGAGCGTCAACGGGATCCGGGTGCTGGGAAAGAAGTCGAGCGACGTCAGATTAGGCCGGAATTTCCCAACAACTGACAGCGGCTCAAGGAACTCTCTGATCCCACTTTCACGCACAACAGACGGAAATCGGGTGCAGCAGCCTGCTAACAAGCCGCCAGTCCCTCGGGGCGCAGACCCTATTGCATCTTAACAGTCCAAAGAATTCGGACTCTATGAATTCCACTGAGGACAAAGGCTTGTGGTGTCGCTGTGTTCGGGCTCGTCGGCGGTGGGAACAAGACCGGGACCTACGCCATCATGCCGAATACTCCCTTGTCAGGCGCCCTGACGTCAGGTTGGGGTGTGCCCCAATTGGACGGGCTCCTAGACCGCGCATCCATGCTCTAAGTCGTTGGGCTTTGGCTCCCGTGAGCACGGTTACTGGCGGTGCCAGGCTGTGGCCAAGGCGTATTGGATCCGGCGGTGGTGCGCACGACTATAGCGCGCAGAACAATAATTTCGTCATACTCGGGACCTTTAGCCCTACAAGTACGTCACTGTGGGCGGGATTCTCAAGTATGCCCTCTGGGTGCTTACACAGCCCTCATCCTTCCAAGGCTTTCCCCTATGCCATGAACTCCCACTGGACATTATCAAGCCGCCGGAGAACCGCCCCTGAACGGCTGGCCTCGTCCCCGCGCCGTCGGGCTGTTGCGTGGAAAACGGCCCTCGCGCTGGTCGCTGCAGCCGTCCTGCTCCTGCCGGTGATGCTGCTGCCCCTTACCACCCGGGTCCCACTTCCGGTCTGGCTGTCTCTGCTCCTTGTGGGGTTGGCGGGGGTAATTTGGCTGGCGGTCCGTCGCCGGCAGAGATTCGCCCAGCTGGCTGGCGTGGGGATTCTGATAATTGTCGCGGTGGCGGCGGTCATCGCGTCACAGGTGATGACGACGACGGCCCCGATTACCGGCATGGACGGACGGCGCCTTCCCGGCAGCATCACGAGCGTGGAGAAAGTAGAGCTGAACGGCACAGAGCAGTGGATCATGATTCGGGGCAACGACGTATCCAACCCGGTGCTGCTCAACCTGGGCATGGGCGGCCCGGGAGGGGGAGGATTCTTCAACGCCACGGAGTTCCGGCCGCTGGAGGAGCACTTCACGGTAGTCAGCTGGGATGAACCAGGCACGGGCAAGTCTTACGGCGCGGTGCCTTTCAACGAACTGAACAGGGAACGGTACGTGGCAGACGCCGTCGCCCTCACTAACCTGCTGCGGGAGCGGTTTGGGCAGCAGAAGATCTTTGTCTATGGTGTGTCATGGTCGAGCATCCTGGGCATTTGGCTAGCTCGGGAAAACCCGGAGCTGTATCACGCCTTCGTCAGCAGCGGCCAGATGGTAAACACCACCGAGAATGACCGCATGGGCTACGAGCTGGCGTTGCGGCATCTCGACGAGCAGGGTGACACCCGGCGGGCGGAGGAGCTGCGACGCAACGGCCCACCGCCCTATCACGGCAACAATGTCGTCTCCCCTTATGTGGCCTTCCTGGATGTGCTTAACGAGATCATGGGAACTCCGCGTTTCTCACTCATCGTGCCCGTCATTCCATTCTTCGTCCCCGAATATGGCTACGTGGATAAGATCAACCACACGCGTGGGCTGATCGAAACTTTCAACGTCGTATACCCGCAACTGGAGGGCCTGAACTTCAAGGAACAGGCGCAGGAACTGCAGGTGCCGGTGTACTTCTTCGTAGGCCGCCAAGACGTTAATGCCATGGCATCCCTGGTTGAGGAGTACTTCAACTCCCTTACGGCCCCGGGCAAGAAACTGATCTGGCTTGAGGGCGGACATGGGCTTGGCAGCGCTGAAAACCAGAATGTGTTCATCGACGAAATGATCACCCAGGTGCGCCCTCTATCCCGGCGCTAGCCGGAGGCCGAGGACGCTTCAGCGATTTAGAGCCGGGAATCCCTGCCCTGGGAGGTAGAGGTATGCGTGCCGCACCCCGACCTTCCGGCGGCTGCTGGGACTGCACTGAATCAGCGCTCTCTTAGTTTGCACCTCAGTCATGCTACGCCGCAGGGGCCGTTCCTCCTCGGCTCACTTTCAGGGAGGGCAGCCCCGGTCAGTTCGGATGCTCAAGCGTTGGCATGTCCGGGTAAGTGCCTTTGACTGGGGATGCCTGCTTTCGGGGGCAGCATCCAACCCAGGATAGTGATAGCGATCCCGACGCCGCCGATGAGAGGGTGCATCATAGGGTGGAAGACCTGCATCCACAGCAACTGCACGAGAATCCACGCCACCAGTCCGAGTCCGGAGAAGATCGCCAAGGGCCGGGCGTAACGCCAGCGCACCAGTACCGCCGCGGCGGCCAAGAGCTCGCCAACGCCAGGAAGCAGGAGCAGCGCGATCCCGGGAATCGTCCAAGCAGTGAAGGGGGTTTTCTGCAGCCACATCTGATCCAGCTCCATGTTCCCGCTTAGCATCAACAAGCCCCCGGCCACGGCTAAACCTCCAACCAGCAGCTGCAGACCGACGAGTGGCGCCTTGATCTTCATGGTCCCTCCAAATGTGCTGTCTCGGCTCTCACATTTTTACGTTCGCTGTTGCCCAGGACCTCGTGGAAGGGTCGAAGGTCCTCGTAAACGTCTTACTCGAACGGTTAGCACTCCACGCCGCCTGAGTACTAGGCCCTATGAGGACGTCTCCTGACGGTAGCGCCGCCGGGCGGCGCCCCATTAGCCCGAGGGTCCCGGCGTAAGCCTTGGGCGTACCGGCGGACAATTGTGCTCCGACACGAACCATATCGTTGCGTCACGCCCTGATCGTGTTCCGCTTTAGGCATTTTGGCCCTTACAACCTCTGGATTTCCTCGTGATGATCGTAGTGGTGGGTCATCTGCATCCGAAGTAGAGATGAGGCTATGCTCATGTCCAAGTCTTCGCGACCGGAGTCCGGGAATACTAGGGGGGCGTTGTTCCCTTCCTGGAACGGCATTTTCACAGTCGGAGGGGTCGCCGCGTTCGGTTACGTCCTGCTGGGGATCGTGGCGCCGGCGCTTTTGTACTTTCCTGTCGGCTACCCGCGGACCTCTAATGGGGAAGCGTTGCTTACTTTCATCGCCGACCACCGGGGGTGGTGGCTGGCTCTCCAGACGTTGACCCTTGGGCCGGGTTTCCTTGCCATTCCGGTATTCGCGGCCATCTTCGTGGCCTTGTCACCGGTGGAGAAGGGTTATGCAGCCGTTGGATCCATTCTTGCGATCTCGTGCCAAATCCTGTTCGTTTCCTTTTATCCAGGAACGCTTGGAATGTTGTTTCTCAGCGATCAGTACGCCGCTGCGGATCCTGAGCGACGGCAGCACCTCGTCGCTGCAGCGGAAGCCGTCACCGCACCCCTGGATGCATACAATCCTTTGTATGAGACCGTTTTCGCTGTTAGCGTGCTGATCCTGTCGCTGGTTATGCTTCGGGGCGTGTTTTCGAAGTGGACGGCCTTTTTGGGCATCGCTGCGGCCGCGTCGGAACTTGTGGGCGTTAGTCTTCTGTCGCTGATTGGTATGGGCTACTTCTGGTGGTGGCTGGTCTTTGCGGTCTGGTTCCTCGCGGTGGGGTGGAACCTATGGCACATGCGTTCAGCATCCTCCGTTGGGTAGACCCGCTTAATCAGGGCAGGCGGTAACGGGCCCGACGGCTTTTGACGGCCTAACCTTTTGATGGCCGGTCAACTGCTGGCCGCTTTCACGCCAACCCTCCTGCCGGCGTGCACCTGCGGACGGCGTTATGACTACCGGGAGATCACTACTTTCAGAGCGTCTGTCTCTGCTGCACGGCCGAACGTGTCATAGGCGTCCATGAACTCGTCGAACCGGAAATGATGGGTTGCGAACTTTTCGGCTGGGAGCTTTTTCTGTGCGACCAGTTTAAGCAGCATGGGTGTTGTATTGGCGTTCACCAGGCCCATACTGATGTTGACGTTCTGGATCCAAAGCTTTTCCAAGTGCAGTTCGACTGATTTGCCGTGCACGCCGACGTTGGCTACCGTGCCGCCCGGCCGGACAATTTCGGTGCACATGTCAAAAGTGGCGGGGATTCCAACGGCCTCAATGGCCACGTCCACTCCCTGCCCGTCCGTGTGGGAGAGCACCTGGTTCTTCCAGTCAGCCTCTCCGGACAGAACGATGTCGGTGGCGCCAAACGCCCGCGACTGCTCCAGACGGTTACGATCCAAATCGATGGCGATAATGGTGGCTGCTCCGTAGAGGCCTGCAGTAGCGATTGCCGCCAGCCCCACGGGACCTGCACCAACCACCGCTACGGTGTCTCCGGGTTTGACCCGACCGTACTGGACCCCGATTTCGAAGCCTGTGGGGAGGATGTCCGAGAGCATCACGGCCTGTTCGTCGCTGACGCCTTCGGGTAGCAGATGAAGGGAATTTTCGGCGTACGGAACGCGGACGTATTCGGCCTGGGTGCCGTCGATCAGGTGACCGAAGATCCAGCCGATGCCTGCTGCGCCTTCATCGCCCAGGCAGTGTGAATAGAGCCCGGTCTTGCAGTTGGCACAGTGGCCGCAGGACTTGATGCAGGAGATGATGACCCGGTCCCCGGGTTTCAAGGTGGTGACGGAAGAGCCCACCTCGGTAATGGTTCCTACGCCTTCGTGACCGAGGATTCTCCCTTCCTGCACGGCCGGCACATCCCCTTTAAGGATGTGCAGGTCTGTTCCGCAGATGGTGGTGGTGTCGACCTTGACGATCGCGTCACTGGGATTGCGGATCGATGGATCCGGGACTTCGGTCCAGGACTTTTTCCCGGGTCCGCCGTAGACGATGGCCTTCACTGTTGCTCCTCACTTGACGGTGCTGGACAATGCATCCCCTCAAGAATGGTGGATGGGAGTTTGCCTCCGACAGGGTCCTAAGTCCCCGGATTGAGAAGGGGCCCCCAGAGGAAATGTCCTCGCTGGCAGAGAACCAGGTAATGCGTATCCAGTGCGGGGCTTTATATGGGTGGCTCGGTCACGTCTGTTTGGACTCCCAATACATGGCTTTGACCGGCTCGCTTCCGGGGAGGGCGAAATGCGCTGGAGACTCCTGAACCTTCTGCCCGTCATGACCGTTGCCGGGACGGATGTTACACGCAGTGCGCGGGGACGGCTGGCGGCGGAGGCAGCATTGCTCCCGACCGCTTTTCGCGGCGCCCGCTGGTCAAAAGGCCCTGGGCGTGACGTTGTCACAATGAGCAGAACCATTAACGGGGAAGATGAAAACGTGCATATGAAGATCACTCCCCAAGGGCGAGTAGACCAAGTCTGGATGATGAGGTGGGGTAATCCGGACGGGTCCGCGCACGGCAGATGCCCTTTCGGCGTGTCTATTGAAGAGGAAACCCGGTTTTCAGGTGTGCTCGTGCCCTCTGTGACAAGGGCAGGGTGGTGGTGGGGGACGGACAGGCGGCCGGAAGGCGAGTTCTTCCATGCACGAATCAACCGGATCCGCTTCTTCTGACTCCGTGTAGCGGCAAAGCGTCTGCGCCCGGGACTCCAGGCCTCGTGTGTGTTCTATGGTTCGGCGATGTTGATCGTAGACAATGCACCTTGAAGGTCAAGGGTCAGGGTTCCGCCCGGGGCGCCGCTGTTGTAGCTATGTTCATCCGGATTCCAGGTCCCGGTGCTGCTGTCGCCGATGTACTGAACGGTACCCAGCACCAACCGGCTGTTGACCCGAACAGGAACGTCCGCCGGGATGATAATGCTGACGGTACTCGCAGCCGCGTTGATCGGTACGGTGATGTCAGCAGCCAGTGGACTTATTGAACTCAGGGACCGCAGGTCGAGCCTGCCGCTTCCCGCCACTAGGTTGTAACCGTCGATGATTTCCGTCGCTGAACCCGGCGCCCAGTCCACCGTCCGCCCCATCGCTAAGTTGTTGGCGTCCGCATTGCCCAGGCCGGTCACCAGAGCCGAGACCAGTGCCACCACACCGAGGAAGCTGAGGAGCCCGGGGTGCCGGCCTCTTACTCCTGCGACTACGATTCCCAATCCCATACCGGCCGCAGCGGCGGCCCATGCGATCGCAGCCACTTGGGCACTAACCCCGCCGACCTCAACGGAGCCAATGAGCAGCGTAATCCCTGCCAGGACGATGGCCAGCCCAGTTACGACTGCCACAAAGGGCATTCCGGCGTAGTCCGACGGCTCTTGCCGCATCGGGAGGCTTCCGCTCCCCACAGTGCCGGAGTGGTGTGTTTGGTTGCCCAAACGATTATCACTTTCGGGGCGGACTTCTTTCGCGGGTTGACGCAGACCGCGAGGATTGGACCCTTTACTGGTCACGAGCGAACGGCCATGGTTACTGAGCAGGTACACAACCGTTCCGACAACGGCCAGCCAGGCCAGGGGCCAAAGGATCCACCAGTAACCGGACTGTGGGTTGAGCAGGATCAGGCCGCTGCCTGTAAAGCCCAGCAGGATCATGGCAGCGGCGCCGGTCATGCCAGTGGACCAGCGTCCGCGGAGGGCTTCTTCGGCATGTATGCGGTCACCATCTTCTTCAGGCAGAAGCGCCCAGGCGAGACCATAGGCGACGGGACCCACGCCCGTAAAAAAAGCAAGAACGACGAAGACAAACCTGACGGGGAGCGGATCAACGCCCATTCTGTCTGCGATCCCGCTGGCCACTCCGCCCAGCCAGCGGTTTTTCCCGCGGCGGATGCCCTGCCTGCGGGCATCATCGAACAGTTGCTGTCGTTGGCTGGGATTCAGCATGCCGCCGGCAGCTGAAGGCTGGGCCCGGACCGCAGGGCTGTTCAACGGTAAAGCCTGTCCTGATCCGTGATCCTCGGCCACAGGCCTGGTACTGCCGTCGTGTGCGTGGCATGGATCCGGGGCTCGGCCATGCTCGATCCCTCCACCGGTGCTCATGGCTTTCCTTCCGTTCGATCTCTGGTCATCTCAACATGCCTCCTCAGACGGCTGCTGGTCAGAGTCGAAAGTCACCGAAAATTCCGTGGTCAGGCGCCAGCAACAGTCCGGCGCCACCTACCTACGGTGAACGGGCCGGAAGAGCAAGCTGCACTCACCGCCGGTCCATGATCCAGCTTCTGATCGAAGGAAGGAGGGTCGCAGCGACCGTACCGGCGCTTCCCAGGACGTGCGTCCACACGTTGATTTGTTACCCAAAATCGCCACGCCCGATGTCCAGCTCAGCGGTTGGTTGGTTTCTTTTCAGCCCGCTCGCGCAAACCGGTCAGCATCTTCCGGATCATCCAGAAATCCGCCACCTCCAGGAGCAGGGAGAACAAGATGGACATCGGTGCCCACCTCATCCGGGAGCGGATCCGGGTGATCAGCCTAGTTGTGCCGTTCGCAACCTCGTCAAGCTGCCAGACCCAGCTCGCGTCGCCGGGGGTGCCCCAAATCACCGAGCTGGGGAAGTCAAGCGAGCGAACTCTTATTCCGTGCTTCCCGTCCGGGCTCATTGGCACGACGTCTCCCGGTGCGAGGTGCTGCCATTCGGGAAGAACCCGTGATGCACTGGGCCGTCCGAGGTTGTCGAGCAGGTCATAGCTGTACCATCCGGCGCGGCCTAGTCCGACCTGGACCAGCCACGGCCATACCTGTTCGGGAGGGGCCGCAATGGAGATGGCACGGGTGGCGTTGAAGGTCGGGAATGGCACCAGGTCATCGCCGGGCAAAGGCCGGGCGACCTCTTCGGAAGTTGCTCCCCACGTCAGCTGCCAAGGCCGCCACACTGCCCCGTAAATGGCAGCTGCCGCCAGGCCGGCCGCGCCCAAGGCCGTGGCCGCCATCCGCTTTGCCTGTTTTTCCGCTGCCGGCCGGCCGGCAGCGCCGTCACTCTTGCTACCGTTGACCAACGCGGGCCTGCTCTTCGCTGTCCGGACCGGCGTTACCGGCGCCGCGGCGGGAGATAAGGACAGGGCCACGCGCCTGGTGCAGCACGGCGTGGGCGGTTGAACCGATGGTCTCCCTGACGAACCCGTGGCCTTTGGTTCCCACCACCAGCATCCGCGCCTCTGCCGAGGCCTTGAGCAGAGCATGGGGGACCGAAGTGTCGGTAAGGATCCTGCCTTCGACGTGCACACCGGGAGCAAAGCTGCGGGCGTGATAAACGGCGGAGTTGATGATTTCTTCGGCGGCTTCCTCGACGGTCACAGCGTGGTTCGCGTCCCCCGGCCGGTAACCGGCAGACGGGTGGCGGACATGGACGATGTTGAGGCGGGCCTGGAAGGCGGCAGCCACGGCATGCGCGTCTTCGACTGCCGTAGGGGAACCTGATGCATCGACGGCGGCGATGACAGGACCGGTGGGATGCAGATCAGACCTGATGACAGCAACGGGGCAATCGGCGCTGGCTGCCAGCTCCAGGCTTACGGACCCGACGAGCAGTCCAAGAAAGCCACCTAATCCCCGGCTCCCCACGACCAGCATCCGTTCACCGGCAGAGATGCGCGCGAGGTGCGATGCGGGCAAACCGTGCAGCAATGTACCCCCGGTGTCCAGGTCCGGCACGGCCGCCCGGGCCTGGTTGACTCCCTCTTCGAGGATTACTTCGGCGGACCGTTCCAGCCCGCTGTCAGCAACGCCCGGTACCGGACCCAAGTTCCTGGTCAGCAGCGGCCATATAGAACAGTGCACCACTTTGAGGGCACAACGGCGCAGGTGCGCCTGCTGCGCTGCCCACCGGACGGCCGCCCCAGCTTCATCCGAACCGTCGTAGCCGACGACGATGGATTCCGGTTCCTGCATAGGTTATTCACCTCTGATTCGAGGGACCTTTGACCCTGTCACGGCTCCTTCCGGGACAGCATTCTGAGGGAATGGAAGGCGTTTTGCATCCACCCAATCAGCATGTACCCACGCCGCCAAGCACAGCACCACAACGCCACGGATGCAATGGCTGCTTTATCGACCTAGGAGCAACCAATGCCCGTCTGGCAGGAAAACATCACCCCTAACCGGTTCGAGGGCCAAACGGTCATCGTTACCGGGGCTGCTTCCGGCATAGGCCTTGCCACCGCTTTGCGCGTTGCCCGCGAAGGCGGCCGGGTGATTGCCAGCGATCTCAGCGAGGAGGGCCTGGACAAGCTGGTGGCCGAGTACGGGGAGTTGGACTTCATGCCCGTCACCGGCGATATCAGCAAAGAAGATGCAGTGCAGCGTGTGGTGTCTGCCGCCGAGGGACGCATTGACGCCTTGGCGAACGTGGCTGGCATCATGGACATTTTCCAGCCCGTGCATGAACTCGATGACGCCACATGGGAGCGCGTCCTAGACGTCAACCTGACCTCGATGATGCGCCTCATGAGGGCAGTGGTGCCCGCCATGCTGGCCTCGGGACACGGCTCCATCGTGAACGTCTCATCGGAGGCCGGCCTGCGCGGATCCGCGGCAGGTGCCGCCTACACCGTCTCAAAGCACGCTGTCATCGGCCTGACCCGCAGTTCAGCTGTTATGTACGGGCGGCGGGGCATCCGCGTCAATGCGGTCGCTCCGGGCGGGACCAAGACGAACATCCATGCTGAATTCAAGTCCCAGCTTGCAGCTGAGGTACTCGGTCCCTTCATGCAAGTGAACGTGCCGGCCATTGCTGAGGCCGGTGAGCTGGCCGCCGCAATCACCTTCCTGCTGAGCCGGGACGGCTCGAACATCAATGGCGTGGTGCTTGCATCCGATAATGGTTGGAACGCCATTTGAGCCAACAGTCGCAGGAGACACGAAAGGCAGCACAGTGCGCAGAACTATCGGTTCGCTGCTGGCCCTGGTTGGGATGCTGCTCGGCGGCGCAGCCACCGCCTTTGCAGTTCTGCCTGTGTCCATCGAGGTTCAGGACACCGCAGGGGTGTTGGACCAAAACACTTTGGTCCGGGCGATTGAGGACATTGAATTCTACGAACCCACCCGGGTTGTTGTGTATACCTACAACGGCAGGACCGGGGACAACCTCAATGAAGAGGTTCTGAGGTTTGCCCGAAGCGAGCACCCGGGGTGGATCAGCACAGACGGGCAGAAGTGGACAGATGGTATCTTCATCTTTGCCCTTGATCCGGTGGGACGCCACGTCGGCACCTACATGGGCGAAGACCGCAAAGTGTCCCTCGAACAGCGGAATGACATCCAGGACGCGGCAAAGGAACTCCTCCAGGATGCGCAGTGGACGGATGGAACCATCGCGGGTGTCCGGCGTGCCGCCGAGCTGATCAACCAGCCCTGGTACCGTTCTGCTGCTTTCCTGATCACTGCCTGGGTGGCAGCGGGAACAGCAGCCTTGGGTGCGGGAGCATGGATCATTGTGCGTGCTCTCACCAGGTCTGCCAGCCGGAAAGAAGTTAAGCGCGGGGACCAGAGTTATGCCAACGTCAGCATGGACCTTGAAGTGACGGAGCTCAACGCCGGCACGATTCCTGAATCATCGAGGTATGGAAGCCACGTGCTGGAGAAGCACCACACCTTCCTGAAGCGCTATAAAGCAGCCAGCGAGCTCTCAAACAAGGTGCACGCGTTGTCAGGACGCCAGCTGAGCCGCCGCAAGAACCTTAAAATCGCCCGGGACTACGCGGACGCCGCTGCCGAACTCGACGCACTCGACGATGTCATAGCGGACACAAACGCCCTGCTAAACCGCGCCAACACCTGGCCTACAGCGTGGGACCGTCAGCTGGCACCCTTCCGCAGCGATCTTGCCGGACTGGAACAGCTCCTCACCAAGCGCCATGCCCAGGGGGACTCAACAACCGCGGCGGCACTTAGGTCCTTCCGGGACCAAAGCCTAAGGGAAATCGAGCGGTGGACCGCGGAGCTGGCCGAAGGCAGAATCACTCCGGAGAAGGCGCTGGACCGCCTTTACGACGCCCGGTCCCACCTCGCCGTGCTCCTGGAAAACCACGCTGAGACCGTCATTGAAGGCTATGCAAAGAACGAACGGGAAGCACAACTGATGCGTAAGGAGATGGAAGCGGCCCAGGATGCCCCCAACCACAAGCGCCGCCGTACTTACGAGCCAAGCATTCTGGGCACCGTATACCCGTCCTATAACTTTTTCTCGGTCGCGACCTTCAACTCCGGGCTCAACACGGGGGTGAGCAGCGTCAGCTCGGCCCGGGGCGGTGGCGGCAGTACCACCGGCTACGGCAGCAGTGGCGGCAGCTTTTCCGGTTCGGGCAGTTCGTCCAGTTTTTAGGGCATGTAAGTAACGCGTCGGCTTTGTGGTGCCCTATGACCGTCTCCGGCCCGAACTCAGCCCGAGGCAAGGAAAGTGGCGGGGCGCTTGCCGGGACATCGGGGGGCAACGATGAAATCGACGCAACCATCATCACCGGCGTCATCCTGATGACGGGTCGGCGTGCTGTTGCTTGTGGACCGGCTTGATTCCCCGGTTGTCTCACAAGGCCCGGCTGAGGCTGCGCTGAAGCAGGAATGATCCAAGCGCCAACAGGGCAAGTGCCATGGCGGCGAGGACGCCCAGCTGCGGAAGGATGTCGGCCAGTGTGCCGTTGTGCCGTTGGATATCGGCAAAGGCGTCGTACGCCCAGCGGTGCGGGGTAAAACGGGACACCGCCTGGAGCGTGTCGGAGAAGAATTCCGGCGGCACCATGGACCCACCCAGGCCAGCCAGCACCAAGCCCAGACCTACCCCCACACCCGACGCGGCGCCGTCGTTATCCATCACCGCACCAATTACCATTGCTGCCGCGGCGCAGACTGCGCAGAAGAGCACCAGGACCAGCCCGGCCAACAGGGGGTCTCCCCAGTCCACCCCGAACAGCACGGCAGTTCCGATCATGATGTAACCGCCTTGGACGGCGGCGATACCGAACCGTCCCAGCGCCTGCCCGGCCAGCGCCTGCCAGCTTGAAACCGGTGCAGCCATAACGCGTGCAATGACACCGAGCCGGCGGGCCTTGATCAGGGTGGCTGCACCTGTGAGGGAGCTCAGAAAGACGAACAGCAGGAGCTGCTGTGCGGCACCAAGGTCAAACCGGCCCAGTCCCTGGAACGCCTGCGTCACATCGTTGGTGTCCACCACCTCCACGCGCGGCGGTTCCACAGAATTCCTCGACTGCTCCAGCGCTGCCACCGCCTCCGGTACGCCCACACCGGCGGATTCAAGGACGGACTGTTGCCGCCGTTCGGTGCTGACCACCTGGACGGAGGCGCGCACCTGCTGAAGCACGGCCTGGGCGGCTGACTGCGAGGCCGCTACCACGTCCAGGGCGGCCGGCTGGCCACCGGCGTATGCCGTGGCGTCGTCGTCGTGAATGAAGATCCCGACGTCGGTCCTGCCCCGGCTCAGCTGGTCGCGCACGGCCTCGGCTCCGGCTTTGGAGACCTGGATGCCGTCCTCTTCCAGTTGGCCTGCGAGGGCCTTCTCGAGTTCTGTGCCGGTGCCACCGGAGAGGGCTACGCGTGCCTGACCGCTGTTCGCACCGAACTGGGAGCCGAGCAGCAGGATCAGGAGGAGGGGGAAAATGAAGACGAAAAAGATGTTGGACCTGTCCCGCAGGAAGCGGCGCACTTCCACCCTGGCGATTCCAAGTATGCTTCTCATGGCCGGGCGCCCCTGTCCGGAACCAGGCGCGATGCCAGCGTTGCGACTGCGGCGAAACCCAGCATGATGGCGAGGGGGATTGCGACGTCGGGCAATCCGCCGCCGCCTGCCGTAATGCCCAACCCTCGAATGAAGGCGGCAACGGGGTTGAGATCCATCAGGGTGGCGAGGAACCCCGAGGCCTCGATGGGAAAGAACGCGCCGCCGGCAATGCCAAGCACCATGCCCAGTATGGACTGGGCGATGTTCGCCTGTTCCGCGCTGTGGACCAGGCGTGCGACGATGAACGTCAGGCTTGTAGCCGCCGCTGCTACTGCCAGGACCAGGAGTCCGACGACCGCGGGGGAGCCAAAGGAGACGCCGAACAGCAGGCTGCCGGCGGTCAGCAGGATTGTCGTGGCAACGACGCCGAGGATGAATCCAACAAGGGCCTTGGCTGTAATGATGGTCCCGGGGGCCACTGGTGTTGACTGCAGCCTGGCCAGCGTGCCCTCCTCCCGTTCAGCCAGCAGCCCCAGGACGCCGAAACCGACGGTGAAGAGCAGGAAGAGCCCGGCCTGGCCCGCCACGAGAGTCCCTTTAAGCGAGAGTTGTTCCGCGGAGGACTGGCCCTCGGTCAGCGTCAGGGCAGGGTTTCCAGCTGCAGCCTGCTGGGCAAGACCACCGAGGACCTCGTGGGGGAGCCCGGCCATCTCGCCTGCCCCTGCAGTAACGGTCCCCGCCACGAACTGCTCCAGGAGGCCGTCTACGACGGAAATCAGGACGTTTGTTTCCACGCCTGCAGAATCCCCTTCAACGACCTGGACGGAAACGGCACGTCCTGACACCACGCCCGCCGTGAAATCCGCGGGCAGGATGATGCCCAGGTCCGCTCGGGTGTCCCTGGTCTCCCGGCCGACGTCGGCTGCAGGCACCTTTCGCACGGTGACATCCATGATGGGCAGCGAGTCCACGGCATCCAGCAGCGCGGTACCAAGCTGTCCGCTGTCTTCCGAACTTGCGACAACGATGGCGGGCTTCAATTCGACGCTCCCGCTGTCGAAGCCCCCGAAGGATAGGTTCAGGACGCCCATGAGTGCCAGCGGGACAACGAGCGAGAAGATCAACACACTCTTGTCCCGGATCCGCTGCCTGAGGTCGTTGCCGATCATCGCCCAGAGCCCGCGCATTTCAGTCCCTGAGGGCTTTGCCGGTCAAGTGCAGGAAGACTGATTCAAGGTCGGGCCGGACGATCTCCACGGACGTCAGCGTCATCCCCATTCTGCCGGCTTCGGCCACGATCGGGGCCAGCAGGCCCGGCCCGTTGAGTACGGTCAGCGTCAAACCCGACCCGCCGCCGTCGACGTGCTGCACGCCTGGGAGCTGCCGCAGCGCGGTTGCAGTAGCAGTGGTGTTTCCGCTGCCGCGCAGCTCGATGCGGTCCACCCCTCCGGTCAGCTCAACCAACTGGTTCCTTGTGCCTTCTGCCTGGATCCTGCCTTCGTCAATGATGGCGATCCGGTCGCACAACCGCTCGGCCTCTTCCATGTAGTGCGTGGTGTAAAGGACTGCCATTCCTTCCGTGGCGAGTCCTTCCACGGATTCCAGGATGGAGTTCCGGGACTGGGGGTCAACCCCTACCGTAGGTTCGTCCAGGATCAGCAGGGTTGGCCGGTGCAGAAGCCCGATGCCGATGTTCAGCCTGCGCTTCATTCCGCCCGAGAATTTTTTGGTCTGCTCCCGCGCCCGGTCACCGAGGCCGAGGAGGTCAAGCACCTCCCCTGTGCGCTTCTTCAAGTCCTGGCCGCTGAGGCCCTGGAGCCGTCCGAAGAACAGGAGGTTCTCCCTCGCTGACAGGCAGGGGTAAATGGCCAGTTCCTGGGGGACCAGCCCGATATGTGCCTTGGCCTTGGTGGTCGTCGGGGTCATGGCGAAGCCAGCCAGTTCGATGGATCCCTGGTCCGCCGGTATCAGCCCCGCCACCATAGAGATGATGGTGGTTTTGCCCGCCCCGTTGGGACCCAGCAGCCCGTAGGTTTCGCCCGCCTCGATGTGGAAAGAGACGCCGTCCACGACCGTGTGTTCTCCAAAGCGCTTGATCAAGCCCTCGACACCCAGAACCCGCGCCTTTCGGGTCTGAATCTCCGTGGTCACAGGGCTGCCGGTTTTCTAGACCGCACCAAGGGAACCAGCCGTGCGGGAAACGGATGGCCGGAACTGGGTGCACAACCGTGGGGCCAGGCACGGGCAAGGCCGGCAGCAGGAGCAAGATCGCGGATCAAACCTGTGCCAGCGCATTCGCGCACGTCCTCGATGGCCTTGGCGGCCTGATGCTTGTCGGCGTATGGTCCGGACACCGCCAGCACCCTTCCATCGACCGCTGTCAGCCTGAACCTGATCTGCGCATCCTCATCAACAAACAGTTCGAACATTCCAGCCATATGTCATGGTCTCCTTCAAGCCTCTTGCCCCCGGACGTGCAGCACGTGGTCCCACCAGTTCCCGGTCGGTGCAATTGCCTCGACACAACGCCTGACCATGGTGCATTCTTCGTAGCTCCCCTCTACCCTGCCAGAGGGCAGGGCCAGTCATTAGGGGCCAAAGTCCCGCAATGGTTACTCCCCGGATAAGCTGGCGGCGCCCTTGGTTTTATGCAGTTGGGGAGCCGGGTTCCAGGTGCCAATACCCTAGGCACATGAGCGAGCGAAGAAGTACTTGGCATGCGCGGCACAAGGAGGGCTTAAACCGGGGTGAGCGGGCGGCAGACGTCCTCCGCAACGGGATGGGCAGCTGGACCTTTGTGGGCCTTTTTATCGCGTTCATGGCGGGATGGGCCATGGTCAATTCGTTTGTCCTGGCATCGGAGGCCGCTTGGGACCCGTATCCCTACATCCTCCTCAACCTTTTTCTCTCGATGCTGGCCGGACTTCAGGGCGCCATCCTCTTGATTGCCGCCAAGCGCCAGGACGCGATTGCGGCGGCCATGGCACGGCACGACTACGAGACGGATGTGCAGTCAAAATTGGAAATTGACCGGCTGATGGCCATCAACAGCCAGCAGCTTGAGCTGCTGGAGGAGTTGCGGAGCATGCTCTCGCAGCCAGCTGCAGTTGAGCCCGGCGGGCTGCCTCCTGACACGCGTTTGCAGGGGGATGCCATCGGCAGGGACCACAGCGGAAACGCGGAGCAGCCGGGAGCCAGCGGGTAGCGGCAAACCCGGCAGCGGGCCTTCCGGGAATTTTCAGAGCCTTTTGGCTCTATCCGGTGCTGAATGCCCCTGCCTATCCTCGCTGCTGGAGGTGCTATCAATGAATGACACTGTCGGTTTAGCTACAGGGAAAGCCCGGAGACGGCAGCAGATAATGAGACAGGCGCTGGCGCTTGTTCTGGTTTTCTTGGGATTGGGCATGGCCGCTGCATCGCTGGTGGGGCCGTTGGGCTTCGGCTTCATGCAGTACCGGACCTCGGATACGACAATCAACCAATTGCTGGGCAGTGACGCCGCAGCGCTCTTCGTCGTTTTCCCGGCCACGATCCTGGCCGCAGCGCTCGTCTTCCGCGACCAGCCTGCCGGGCGGCTTCTTGGCAGCGGCATTGGCGTCTATGCCATCTACACCTATGCGCAGGTGGTTATCGGGCAGGAGTATCTTCGGCTTCCGGGGAATGTGGAGTATTGGTTCCCGCTGCTGTTGGCCGTCTTTGTCCTTGCCGAGGCCGCGGTTGTTCTATCGCTTCTTGCAGTCCCCCGGGAGCTGCCTTCCCCTCCTGGCGCAGTCCGAACAACAGCCGGCGTTTCGCTGCTGCTGGTGGCGGCGTTTCTGGTGGTGGGCCAGCATCTGCGGTCCCTGCTCACGGCGTGGGCCAACCCCGCTGCATTGACCGAGTATTCGTCCAGCCCCACTCCCTTTTGGATGGTGAAGTTGATGGACCTTGGAATCATTGTGCCCGTGGCCGTGGCATCAGGTGTTGGCTTGCTCCTGGGTGCGAAGTGGGCCTTGAAGATTATGTATCCGCTGCTGACCGGCTACGCGTTCCTGGCCGCATCGGTGGCGTCCATGGCCGTGGTCATGTTCGTCAAGGAAGACCCGGATGCGTCGCTTACGCTGATGGCTGCGTTCATGGCCTTCGCCCTGCTGTTTGTGGGGCTTGCCCTGATGATTTACCGCCCGTTCTTTGCGCGGACAGCCGGATCAGGGCAATACCGACTGCAATAAACCAAGCCCAGAGCAGGATGCCGTAGCCCCAATAAAACTCAGGGACGGCATGGCGGAGGATTTCGCTTGCCACGCCCAGGGCCCCTGTTGCGACCCCCACCCAGGCAACCCACCGGGGGAAGAGGGTCTTGGGCCCCTTGCTCATCGCAATTGCCATCAGCAGAATTCCGAACGCTGAAAAGGTTCCTACGATCGCGGGGGTGTTGTTCTCGGCGATCATTGCCTCGGCGGCGGTGGCATATATTCTGCGTCCCTCTTCAGTGGCCGCCTCCATGTAGCGGTCACTGAGATAGACAAGATTAAGCGATCCGCGGCTGCTGACGGGGACGGCCAGGATAAGCGCCCACGGCAGGGCACCAAAAATGAGGGCAATCAGCGCGAGGCTTCTTTGCGTGGGGGCAAGGGCGACAAAGAGGGCGGCAAAGACCAACACCGGAAGGATGTTGGGCAGGATCCACAGAATTTGCTCCGCAATGTAGTTCACCTTGTTGGCGGCAATAAAGTTCAGGGTTTCCGCCCCTCCGTGCACCGGCGGAGGCGCGAGGAAGTCAAGTATCAGTGCGGCGATCAGCAGGAGCACGAAAAAGATTGAAGCAAACCCTGCCCACCGGAAAAGTGGCTTCCACGGATGAAGGCTGGCCAAAGAGTCTGACTGGTGTGGCGCAAACGGTTCAACTTCAGGCATGAACGAAGTGTCCTGCACCCAGTGCCGGGTCGGTAGTGCCGTTGGACCCCGTTTTCGGGCCGCACAGCGTCCTCCCTACCTGGGGAAGAGATGACCTAAGTCTCTAGTTTGGCCTGACGTCCGTTTTCTAGGGTGTTTCCATGGAAGAAACACTGCAAATTGAGCTCGAGGATGCTGCGTCCATCTCCTGGTGGGCCCGCATCCTCCTCACACTCGGCTCCCAATACGGACGGACGCAGCTGAGGTTTGTTGGGAAGACGGATAGCAATCCACGGCTCTATGTCAGCGACACTTTTCCGGGGCCATCTTTGGGAGCCACCCCTCCCGAAGAACAATGGGCCCCGGGGATGGAGGCAAGCCTCGCCGAGCTCCGCCAGCAGATAGCCCGGGACGGGTGGTCGCAAACCAGCAGCGGCCGGAAACCTTGGGACCTGACTTTCACGCGCCATGACGGTGCTCAAGCAGAGGCAGTCTAAACATGGAAAACAGTAAAGCAACACACGCTTTGGTCGTCTATGAGTCGATCTACGGCAACACCCATGAGGTAGCGAATGCTGTCGCGGAGGGGCTTCGGGAATCTGTTGATGCAGTGGTTGTCCGCGCGGCGGATGTCCAGCGGGAGAATCTGGCCGGCATTGCACTGATTGTGGCCGGGGGACCCACTCACGGCCACGGATTAAGCCGTCCGCAACTACGCGAGGCCGGAGTGAAGGGAGCGGTTTCCGCCGGTGAGGAGGTCGACCCCGGCGCCGAGGGACCCTGGTTGCGTGAGTGGCTGACCTCGCTGGACCCCCGAACCGCATGGGCCACTTCTTTCGACACCCGCTATGACGCCCCCGAACTCCTCACAGGCCATGCCTCCAAGGGAATCATGCGGAAACTCGAACAAAAGGGCCTGCGCAGGCTCGCCGAGCCGGAGAGCTTCCCCGTGACCGGCCAGAACCAGCTCCTGCCCGGGGAATTGGAGCGCGCGCGTGTGTGGGGCCGGACCCTGGGACACAAGCTGCAGCAAGCCGCCCCCAGTTCAGTACGCCCCTCCTATGGCAGTTAGTACACAGGTACTTTCGGGGGCGGGGGTGTCTGTGATGGTCAGTCACGCACGCGGCCAGATGACCCGTGTTTGCCACTTCGCGGGGTCGGGTTCCGACTCCGGGTCACTCAGATAAAACTCCCACATCACGTCGGCCGGCGTCATCCCGTCCGCTGCCATCTGCTGCTGGATTGCCCCGTACGTCTGTTGCAGCGTGTCGTACGGCCCGAAATGGATAGCTTCCAGGGCATCGGTTTCGGGTAATGTCCGCAGGTCCACTCCTTCCACGCCGACAAAATTACCGGTGATCGGGAATCCAGCTTCCACGTCAACAGTGTCGGTGGGCGTGCCCCGGTAGAGCGCGAAAGGGGGTCCTGCAGGGTTCACACCCTGTTTTTGAGCTGCAGCCATGACGGTTCCGAAAGCTCGGGCGAAGAAATCCGTGAGTGAATCCATGGGGACGCGTTCGCGAACCACGGCGACGGACTGCTGAGTGAGGTGGACTTTCCTGGGGTGCTGGGCAACGTCGTCAGTCATGGCCTAAGCGTGCACCGACGGCGCAGCGTGTCATAGGGTCGTAGGACTCTAAACCCTGTTGCCCCGGCGTCTTTAGCCGGCAGCCTCATAGGCCCGTCGGATCCAGTCCGCCACCTCACCGTCCAGTTGGCTGCTGTCCAGAACCTCAAGATGGTGCATCCACAACCCGGGGGAGGGTGCGCGATCTCCTTGAAAAGTGGCGACGCCTCTTCACAGGGCAGCGCCAGCGACAAAACGACAGGAACCGCCGACCTTACATAGGCGCCAGGGCGCCAGACGTATGCAAAGCCGCGCCGGCGGCGGAAAGAAACCTGGCTCTTCGTAACGCGGACTTCCACCGGGCCCAGTCCGGACACCACATGTTCTGCCGCGCGATAGATGTCGTAGGCGGCGGGAGAGCCTTCAAAAAAGTGCGCGACAGTCCACGTGTCGGCACCGTCAGCTGAGCCGGCCGTGGCTATTCGAGCCCGGCGCGGGTGGCCTCATCCAGAGGGGTCCGCCACGTACCGGCAGTCGACAGGGTGAATCTCCTGCCCGTCACCGACTGTGGCACGATCCGGATGAGATGGTCCTGGCCCACACCCTGCCAGGGGAAGAGCCCGCGGCGGGTCTCGTTCAGTGCCGGCCCGGCGGCGTCATCCTGGACCGCTTTGCCTTTGACCACAACGCTCCACGCCAGGCCAAATTCGGCGCTTACACTGTCAGCTTCCAGGGCAACCAGCGAGTTGGCTTCCATGGCCTGCAGCTTCTTCCCCTCGCCGGTGCGGAAGAGGAGGTCTTCGCCGTCAAGCTTGAAGCTCACCGGAAATACATCGGGCTGGCCGTCGACGACGACGGCTAAGCGTCCCACGCTGGTATGTTCTAGCAGTTTCCAGCATTCGCTTGAGTCGAGAACTTCTGCTTCTGGCACCATATTCTTGTCGGTCATGCCCAGATCCTATGGTGGGTGCTGCTTCCGTAAAAGGGCCCAAAGACCTTGGACCCGTCTGTGGGATCACACTGTTCCGGGACTGCCCCGGTCCTTCAGCGAAGCGATCAGATCCCCGGCCCAGCTTGCTGCGCGCTCCGTTTCGCCCCCGAGCAGGGGGCCTTCGCTTCCTTTAACATAGAAGGCCATGGGGCCGGTGACGATGCTGGCGCCCGCGGCCTTCAGAGTGCGGGTTATCTTCTTGGCTGCGTCCCCGTGGATGAACAGCTTGACGCGTGTATCGAAGGCAGCGGCCCTTACCCCGCTGAGTCCACGGGCTGCCAGTTCGACGAGCGCCTTCGTGATCTTGGGAGTAGGGCGCCAGCCATTGATGGGGCTGCCAATAACGAGGAGGTCTCCGGCCCGGATTTGTCTGGCATCGAAACGGTCCACGGGAACAGCGGTGGCTTTGCTTCCCAGCCGTGAGACCAGAGTATCTGCGATGGCTTTCGTGTTGCCGAAGGCCGAGTCGTACACAATGACAGTTTTCATGCTGAGTGCGTCCTTTCCTGGAAGTAGCATGGCTGGACTCTTCGAGCATGGGGTCTGCTGGCCTTCGCCGGGCAGGGCCGAAAGTCATGCAGGTGCCGGTTCGGGTCCCGCCCCGGGCCTAAATGCCCTAGTGCGGCCCCTTCCGCCGCAGTACGTTCAGCTGTATGGGCAACGATTCCCAGGACGGGGAAGCAATACCAGCTGTAGAGGTCTTGAGTTCCAGCGAATGCTGGGACCTCCTGCGCGGGGTTTCGGTGGGTCATCTCGCTGTGGTGGTGGATGATCATCCGGAGGTCTTTCCCGTGAACTACAAGGTTGATCAGGGAGCGGTGGTCTTTCGTACCGGAGAAGGAACCAAGCTTCGCGCAGTAACCGGGCCCTTCGCCGTCGCTTTTGAAGCTGATGGCACGGACCAGGAGCGGGGGACTTCATGGAGTGTCGAGGTGAAGGGCCAGGCTGCTGTCCTTGAGCCCTCCCCGGATCTTATGGCAGGCGTTGGCCTCACTCTTTTTCCCTGGCAGGCAGGACAAAAGGATCACTTCGTGAGGATCATTCCCACAGCGGTAACGGGCCGGCGTTTCAGGGTCACTTCGCCTTTGACCTGGTGGAGCCATGGATGATCCCACATGGGCGGGTTTTGCCTGAGGGAAGGCCGGCGGGGCCCGCCGGGCACAGCCCTGCAGCCATGGCCGACGTCGGCAGCGAAGACGTCCGAAAGCCGCCGTGGGGAAGGCTTACCGGCTTTATCCGGCTCTACCCACTGGTGGCGGTGACGTGCCTGGTGCTCCTTCTGACCGGCATTCTGCTGCAGTACGGCCTGGAACAGCCGGTCCGGCTCGGAGCGTCCGCCTATGCCTGCGTCGTCGCCGTCACCCGTGCGGTATCCATGTTCCGCTCCTTGGGGGAGGGCCGATGGGGAATAGACGTCCTGGCGCTGATGGCCATCGCCAGCACGGTCTGGGTGGGGGAGTACCTCGCCGCGCTGGTGGTGATCCTCATGCTCTCCGGCGGGGAAGCGCTGGAAACCTTCGCGCAGGGAAGGGCTGCACGCGAACTCCGGTCCCTGCTGGACCGGGCCCCCCGGTTCGCCCACCGGGAAGCCACAGGATCAGTGCTGGAAGACGTCAAAGTCGGCGACGTTGTCCCAGGTGACGTGCTGGTGGTGCGGCCCTCTGAGCTGATACCCGTCGACGGAACCCTCCTGTCAGATGAAGCCAGCCTTGATGAATCCTCCCTGACGGGGGAAAGCCTGCCTGTGGAGCGGGCACGGGGCGAACTGCTTCTCAGCGGCTCCGTCAACGGTGAGGCGGCAGTCAGGATGCGGGCCGCCGCCACCGCCGCGGATTCCCAGTACAGCCGCATCATCGCCCTGGTCGAGGAAGCTTCCTCCAGCCGGGCCCCGGTGGTCCGCCTCGCTGACCGCTACGCCATTCCCTTTACTGTGCTCGCGGTCGTCATGGCTGGGACCGCGTGGCTTCTCTCCCAGGATCCGGTGCGTTTCGCCCAGGTCCTGGTGGTGGCAACGCCCTGCCCGCTCCTGATCGCCGCGCCGGTGGCGTTCCTTGCCGGCACCAGCCAGGCTGCGCATAAGGGCATCATCATCAAGAACACCCGGACGCTCGAACAGCTGGCCAAGGCCAGGACGGCCGTTTTTGACAAGACCGGAACCTTGACCTCCGGACGGCCTGTCCTGGACGTAATCCAAGCGGCACCCAGCCAGGGACCAGGCACCGGTGAAGCCAGCGACGCCGAGCGGATCCTGCAGCTTGCTGCCTCCGCCGAACAGTACTCGTCGCATGTGCTGGCGGCCTCGGTCATCGAAGCCGCTGCCCTGCGCAACCTCGAGCTCCTTCCGGTAACACAGGCCACCGAACACGCTACGCAGGGGGTGGAGGCAGTCTGTGGCGGTGACAGGGTGGTGGTCGGCAAAGCAGGCCTGGTCCGGAAGTCATCCACAGGCTTCCGGGAGGCGGCCTTGCACACCGGCGAGCTTGCTGTCTATGTGGCTGTCAACGGCGTGTATGCCGGTGCCCTCATCATGAAAGACCCCCTGCGCGCCGAGGCCGGCGAGACACTGGCGCGGCTGCATCACCTCGGAGTCAAACACACCATGCTGCTCACCGGAGACGCAGCCGGGACCGCCGCCCACATCGCACAGCAGGCCGGGATCCGGTACGTGCAGGCCGATTGCCTGCCCGAAGACAAGGTCAAAGCGGTAGCGGCCGTGCGGGAGCGCCCAGTCGTGATGGTGGGTGACGGCATAAACGATGCCCCTGTCCTTGCCGCCGCGGACGTCGGGATCGCCATGGGGGCCAAAGGTGCCACCGCTGCCAGCGAATCAGCAGACGTTGTCGTGATGCTCGATGATTTATCCAGAGTTGCGCTGGCAGTCGAAATCGGCAAACGCACCATAGCAGTTGCCCTTGTGAGCATTTGGACGGGGATAGGACTGAGTGTGGGATTGATGGCGGTAGCCATGACGGGCTACATCCCTGCGGTCACGGGAGCCCTCCTGCAGGAACTCGTGGACTTGGCCACAATCATGAACGGACTAAGGGCACTCCACGGGTCCGGACATACCGCCCATGGAACCGCGGGCTACAAGGAAGTCAACGTACGGGCTGCCGCATGACTTTCGGCCCTTCCCGCTGCCTCCGGCAAAAGGGAGTGTGGTGGGTATGAACTCAGAAAAAGTCTCCAAACCCGTGATTGTGGGCGTCGACGGTTCGGAATTCTCCTCAACCGCCCTCCGTTACGCTGGCATGCTGGCCGCGCGGCTGGGCGCCCGGCTGGAAGTCATCACATGCATCGGGATGCCCGACTATCTGGTTGTGGCGCACCTTGAAGGCGGTGAGCACCCGTTGACTGCCCGGCTGGAGGACACGGCCGCCCGCCTGGTGGGGGACGCCTTGGCCAGGGCATTCCCCGGCAACCGCCCCGAAAAAATTGACGTCACCGTCAGGTTTGGTCCGGCAGGAAAGGTCCTCGTGGAGGAGAGCCGGCGGGCGCAGCTGCTGGTGGTGGGCAGGCACGGTGAGGGAGGGTTCCTGGGAACATCCATGGGCTCGGTCAGCAAGGCATGCGCCGCGCATTCTGCCTGCCCGGTGGTCCTGGTGGGCCAGGAGGCGGACGAAGTGTGATGAGCGTGGCCGGCCTGACCTCCCACCAGGCTGCGGAGCTCCTGAAACAGGCAGGTCCCAACCTCCTTCCGGAGGAGAAACCCCTACCGCAGTGGCGGAAACTCTGGGGGGAGCTGACCCACTTCTTCGCTCTGATGCTCTGGTGCGCCGCAGGCCTGGCCTTTCTCGCAGACATGCCGCAACTCGGCGTGGCGATTATCGTCGTCGTCATTGTCAATGGCGTCTTCGCCCACATCCAGCAGGAACGGGCCCAGCACGCTGCGGCTAAACTGCGTGGTTTGCTGCCCGCCGACGTCCGGGTGCGGCGGGAAGGACATTTCCTCACCGTTCACGCCAGTGAACTGGTGCCCGCGGACGTCGTCCTCCTGACGGCCGGGGACCGCGTCCCGGCCGATGTCAAGCTGATTTCGGCGGCTGCCTGCGCTGTGGACGAGTCGATGCTGACCGGTGAAAGTGATCCGGTGCCTAAAGCGACAGGTGATTCTGCATGGGGTGGCACGTTCCTGATCAACGGCGACGCTGAGGCTGAAGTGACTGCCACGGGCGCCCGGACCCGTCTGGCCGGGATCGCAGCCCTCACCACGGGAGCAGCTTCCCCACCCACACCGCTGTCTTCGGAGCTGCGCCGGATTGTCCGGGTCGTGGCATCCGTGGCCCTGGCCATTGCCGCCCTCTTTTTCCTGGTGTCACTCCTGGTGGGCATTCAGTGGCGTGATTCCTTCCTGTTCGCCATCGGTGTTGCCGTCGCGCTTGTCCCGGAAGGCTTGTTGCCCACTGTCACGCTGTCTCTGGCCATGGGAGCTCAGCGCATGGCGTCCCGCAACGCGCTTGTCCGCAACCTGGAGGCCGTGGAGACCCTGGGGTCCACTACCTTTATCTGCACCGACAAGACCGGGACCCTCACTCAGAACAGGATGAACGCCGTCGAGGTTTTCACCCCCGAAGGCTCTGTCCGGATATTGGGAGAGGGATACAGCCCTGAAGCGACGGTGCAGGGTGAAGCAGCAGTTAGTGCTGCAAAGGTCGCGCTGGCGGCCCGCGCCGCCTCGCAAGGCCGTGCTGAACTGCACCACGGGCAATGGCGGGCGTCGGGGGACCCCATGGAAGCGGCGATCGACGTGTTGGCGCGGCGCCTCACTGGTACGGAAAGCGCAGGAAAGCCCCCCTCTCGCCGCCTCGCCTTTGATCCCGTACGACGGCGGGAATCGGCAATCGTGGGAGATGAACTTTTCTGCAAGGGCGCCCCGGAAGCTGTTCTTCCCCTGTGCGAAAAGCTGCCGGGTCCTTTGAAGGGCCAGGTCCAGCTGATGGCGTCCCGGGGCCTGCGTGTCATTGCCGTGGCCCGAAGGCGGCTGGATGGTCCGGCGGACGCCTGGTCATCCCACCCTGCGGAGGACCTCGAATGCCGCCTGGAGTTGCTGGGTCTGATCGGGCTCCATGATCCGCCACGGCCTGACGCGGGCGACGTTATCCGGGATGCCCGCAGGGCGGGGCTGAAACTGGGCATGATCACCGGCGACCATCCGGCGACGGCGGCGGCAATAGCGCGTGAGATCGGGCTGATGGGCGTACCGGAGTGCGTGGTGGAGGGTGCTGACCTGCCGGAGGATGAGCAAATGCTTGGAGCCCTCCTGGACCGGGACGGAGTGGTGGTCAGCAGGGTATCCCCTGAGCAAAAGCTGCGGGTGGCCAAGGCGCTGCAAGCCCGGGGGCACGTTGTGGCCATGACAGGCGACGGCGTCAACGACGGCCCGGCCCTGCGTGAAGCGGACATTGGTGTGGCAATGGGGCTGAGCGGGACGGACGTTGCACGCGAAGCGGCCGATCTGGTCCTCCTTGACGATCATTTCGGAACCATTGTGGCTGCCATCGAGCAGGGCCGGGCCACCTATTCGAACATCCACCGCTTCCTGACGTACCACCTCACGGACAACGTGGCCGAGCTGACCCCCTTTGTTGTCTGGGCCCTTTCCGGCGGCCAGTTTCCGCTTGCCCTCGGCGTCCTTCAGATCCTTGCCCTGGACATTGGCACCGATTTACTTCCTGCCCTGGCCCTGGGTGCCGAGCAGCCGGGCAAACGGGTGCTGACCCGGCCGCCCGAACGGCGGCACCTGATGGACCGGCAGCTCATGGTGAGGGTCTTCTGTGTGCTTGGCCCCATTGAGGCGGCAATCGAAATGGCGGCCTTCTCGGCAGTTCTTTTCGGCGGGGGCTGGAGCCGCGGCGAGCCCGTGGGCCCGGAGCTTCTGATGGCGGCATCGGGGGCTGCTTTCGCAGCCGTGGTGTTGGGACAGTTGGCCAATGCCTTCGCGTGCCGAAGTGCCACGGTGCCGCCGTGGCGGCTCGGCTGGAGTACGAACAGGCTCCTGGTGTGGGCGGTGCTGGTTGAACTGGCCGTCCTTGCTGCGTGTTTGTATATTCCGCAGATCGCTGCACTTTTGGGCCAGGCTCCGCCTCCGGCATCCGGCCTGATCCTGGCCGGGCTCGCAGTGCCGGCTGTACTGGCCGCTGACTGGGCCTATAAGGGCATCCGAAGCCATTGGGGCCGGATGTAGCTGAGCTGTCGCTCGTGGCGTGTTCTGCTTAGGACCTAAGACTCTGCCCGGCACCTTCCGTCACGGCCCACAATCGAGGCATGACTGCTCCCGCGAGGTCCTTGACCAATGCCCACGTCAAGTGGATCGAAAACACCGGAATAGGCGACATAGCGTCTGTGGGGGGTAAAAACGCCTCCCTGGGGGAGCTCAGCCGGGCCCTGCGGTCAGCGGGGGTGAGAGTTCCGGAAGGGTTTGCCACTGCCGCTTCGGCCTATCGCGCATTCCTTGAATCCAATGCGCTGGAGGCCCGCATCAGGGCTTACATCGAAGAGTACCGTGCAGGGCGTGCAACCTTGCGGCAGACCGGTGCCGCCATCAGGGAGCTGTTTCTTGCTGCTGAATTTCCCGACAGCATCGGGGAGTCGATCCAGGAGCACTATCGTCTCCTTTCCAGCCGAGCCGGCCAGAACGAGGTGTCGGTTGCCGTCCGCAGCAGTGCCACCGCCGAGGACCTTCCGGACGCGAGTTTCGCGGGCCAGCAGGAAACATTCCTAAACGTTGCGGGGGAGCGTCCGGTTCTCGAAGCGTGCCTGCGCTGCTACGCCTCGCTGTTCACAGACCGAGCCATCAGTTACCGCGAAATGAAGGGTTACGACCACCTGGACGTCGCCTTGTCCGTCGGTATCCAACAGATGGTCCGTTCCGATCTGGGCGCCTCGGGCGTCATGTTCTCCATCGATACTGAATCCGGGTTTCCCCATGCTGTGGTCATCAGTGCCGCCTGGGGCCTTGGCGAAACAGTGGTCCAGGGAACCATCAACCCGGACAAGTACCAGGTCTTCAAGCCGCTGCTGGCCGACCAGCGCCTCACCCCAATCATTCAAAGGGAACGGGGCGCAAAGGAACGCAAGATGGTCTACAGCCAAGGGGGAAGCGCGCGGACCAGGACAGTGGAAACGAGCGAAAGGGAGCAGGGCTCCCTGGTGCTGAACGACCAGGAAGTTGTCCTGCTGGCACGCTGGGCCGTTGCCGTTGAAGAACATTACGGCCGGCCCATGGACATGGAATGGGCAAAGGACGGGATAACCGGCGAACTGTTCATGGTGCAGGCCAGGCCGGAAACGGTGCAGGCACAACGCAGCGGCTCGACGTTCCGCATCTATCATCTTCGCCAGCCGGGGCATGTACTGGCCGTGGGGGCTGCGATTGGGGATGCCATTGCCAGTGGACGGGCGTGCGTCATCAGGGATGCCAAGGACATCGAATCGTTCGTCGATGGTGCCGTGCTGGTGACCCGGATGACCGATCCGGACTGGGTTCCGGTCATGAAGAGGGCCGCCGGCATCGTCACCGATCACGGCGGGCCAACAAGCCACGCAGCCATCGTCAGCCGGGAGCTTGGCGTGCCCGCGGTGGTTGGGACCCGGAACGCAACGGAAGCCCTGCCCGATGGTGGTCCCATCACCATCTCCTGCGCAGAAGGCGAAGAAGGACGGGTCTACGAAGGCCTGCTCGATTTCAGCGTGGAGGACGTGGACATGACGGCGCTTGCCACCACACGCACAGATGTCATGGTCAATATCGGTAGTCCTGCCGCAGCATTCAAGTGGTGGAGGCTGCCGGCCGCGGGAGTGGGCCTGGCCCGGATGGAATTCATCATCAACAACCTCATCCGCATTCATCCCATGGCGCTGGTGCAGCCGGAAAGAGTGACAGACCCGGAGGAAGCAGCGCTCGTCCGGAAGCTCACCAGCGGCTATAGCGACCCGCAGGAGTACTTTATCGACGTGCTGGCCACCGGAATCGCCAAAATCGCCGCACCCTTCCACCCCAAGCCCGTGATAGTCCGGCTCAGCGATTTCAAGAGCAACGAATACAGCCACCTGATCGGCGGGGGTTCCTTTGAGCAACCGGAAGAAAACCCCATGCTGGGATTCCGCGGCGCCTCTCGTTACTACAGCGAGCACTACCGCGAAGGTTTTGCCCTGGAATGCAAAGCCCTCAAGCGGGTCCGGGAAGAAGTGGGTTTTTCCAACGTCATCGCCATGGTCCCCTTCTGCCGCACCGTCCGCGAAGCGGACCTGGTGATCAAAACGATGGCAGAGCACGGCCTTGCGCGGGGCACCGCCGGTCTGCAGATCTACATGATGTGCGAAATCCCCTCCAACGTGGTCCTGGCCGAGCAATTCGCGGAACGCTTCGATGGTTTTTCCATCGGCTCCAACGACCTCACACAACTGGTCCTGGGTGTGGACCGCGACTCCGAGCAGCTGGCCGGGCTGTTCGACGAAAGGGACCCCGCCGTGATCTCCATGATTGCCCAGGCCATCGACAAGGCCCACGAGGCGGGCATCAAAATCGGAATCTGCGGGCAGGGCCCCAGCAACCACCCGGACCTTGCCGAATTCCTGATCAGCCGGGGCATCGATTCCATCTCTTTGAACCCGGACACCTACCTGAAAACCCTGCCCATCATCGCCGCTGCCGAGCAGCGGCCGGGCAGACAGGCCTAACGGCACTGTCAGCGGTGAACCTCCTGCTGATAGCACTGTGACATGAGCGACTCGCCCACTGCAGCTGCCGCCAGGCCGCCTTTTGATGCCGTCATCTTCGACCTCGACGGGGTAGTGACCAACACGGCACTGGTCCATCAGGCCGCCTGGAAGGAGGCCTTCGAGCGGACCCTGGAGGACCCCCGGATACCAGACACCGCCGACAGGTCGCCCTTCTCCAAAGCCGACTACCGGACTTACGTCGACGGCCTCCCCAGAGAGGAAGGAGTACTGAAGTTCCTGTCCTCCAGAGGAGTGGAGATTGAGCGCGGGTCTGACAGGGACGGGCCCGAAGCCTGGACAGCCTTCGGGCTCGGTGCACTGAAGAATCATTTCTTCCTCCAGCGCCTGAGCCAGAACGGAGTCCAGAGTTATCCCGGAACCTTGCAACTCCTGCAAAGGCTTACCGACGCGGGAGTCCCCACTGCAGTGGTCACATCCAGCCGCAACGCCTCCTCGGTTCTGAACGCGGCCAGCATTCCGGAAGTCTTCAGCGTCATCCTCGACGGGACTGCTGCAGCAAATCTCGGACTGCGGGGAAAACCTGCTCCTGACGTATTCCTTGCCGCGGCATCCCGGCTGGGAGTATCGCCATCCCACGCGGTGGTCATCGAGGACTCGGTCGCGGGAGTACAGGCAGCCCACCGCGGAGGATTCGGACTTGTGGTGGGGATTGACCGCAGCGGGACCCGGCGGGAACTCGAGGCTGCCGGAGCCGGCACAGTCCTGAACGATGTCGGTGAACTGGACCTGGGCCTCGTCCTTGGCGATCCCTGGCAACTCATCTACGAAGGCTTCGACGCCTGGCACGAAGGACACCGCGAAGCCCTCACCACCCTGGGCAACGGCTACCTGGCCGTACGGGGCGCATCCCCCGAGGGGGGCGGACACTTCAGGTACCCCGGCATGTACCTGGCGGGCGTCTATAACCGCGTACCTGCCGAAATCGCCGGGGAAGTGCTGGTGGAGGAACATCTGGTCAATGCCCCGGACTGCCTTTGCCTGGACTTGCGGATGGCCCACGGACAGTGGTGGTCGGCAGGAGGAATGATCCTGCTGCGCGAACGCCGCACCCTCGATCTTCAAAGGGCCGTCCTGGAACGGAGACTGCTGCTGGAAGATCCGGACAAGCGCCGGATGGAAATTATCCAGACCCGGTTCGTGTCCATGGCCGACCCCCACCTGCTGGCCCTCGAAACGAAAATCACAGCGTTGGGCTGGAGCGGTGCAGTGGAAGTGCGCAGCGGCGTAAACACCGGGGTCAGGAACGCGAACATTCCTGAACCGGCGTCCAGCCCCGGAATTCACTTGGAAGACCGAACACCGGCCGGGAACGGCGCCGGGGCCGCGGCCTTGGAGGACATTTCAGTCGTGGAGGCTGAAACCACGCAAAGCCAGATTCGGATTGCTGCGGCGTTCCGCACTTGTTTGGCCGGGCAACCAGGCGCAGGACAGCCAGGCAGGGAGGGCGGTTTTCACTTCCGGACATTCCCTGTACTCCTGGTGGATGGAGTGCCGGCAAGGATCAGCAAGACGGTGGCTGTGGTGACATCACGGGACCGGGCGATCTCCTCCCCGGCCTCTGCTGCCCGGGCCGTCCTGGAACAGGCTGGCGGTGACATCGACGCCCTTCGGTCTGCCCACGAGGAGGCCTGGCGCCGTGAGCTGCGCCCGTTCCTGGTGGACATTGATGCTCCGGTTCAGGTGCGCCTGGTCCTCAACCTCCATATCTTCCACGTGCTCCAGACTCTGACCCGCCATACGGCGGAATTGGATGCGGGAGTCACTGCCCGGGGACTCCACGGCGAGGGATACCGCGGCCATGTCTTTTGGGATGAACTCTTTGTGTTGCCGCTCCTGACCTCCAGAACGCCCGAAGTCGCCCGCTCCCTCATCGACTACCGGTGGCGCAGGCTTCCGTCCGCCCGGCACGCGGCCGCGCTCCAAGGCTATTCAGGGGCGAAATTCCCGTGGCAAAGCGGCAGCGACGGCAGGGAAGAAACTCCGAAGTGGCTGTATAACGACAGGTCCGGACGCTGGGTGAAGGACCACTCGCACCTGCAGTTGCACGCCGGCCTGGCGGTAGCCTTCAACGCCTGGCAGTACTACCAGGCCACCAACGACAAAGCCTGGCTTCTGCGGAAGGGCTCCGAACTGGTGATGGATGTTGCCCGTTTCTTCGCCTCACGGGCCGAGTACAGTCAGGACGCCGGACGCTATCATCTGCGCGGTGTTGTGGGGCCGGACGAGTATCACACGGGATATCCCGGCACTCCGGATCCGGGGCTGGACGACAACGCCTATACAAACGTGATGGCAGCCTGGGTTTGCCTTCGCGCGGGGGAGATTATCTCCACTTTCCAAGGTGACGATCTGAGGGGACTGCTGGAGCGTCTGGACATCAGCAGCGAGGAGATAGCTGGCTGGGAGCAGGTAGGCAAGGCACTCTTCGTCCCCTTCCACACCGACGGAGTCATCAGCCAGTTCGCCGGCTACGAACAGCTCGAGGAACTCGATTGGGAACGGTACCGGGAGGCCTACGACAGCATTGAGCGGCTGGACCTGATTCTGGAAGCCGAAGGAGACGAAACCAACCGCTACAAGCTCGCCAAACAGGCCGATGTCCTGATGCTGCCCTACCTTCTGGGCCATGAAGGTCTCATCATTCTGCTGTCGGAACTGGGATACGACTTCACAGCCGACCAGTTGAACGCAACCATCGAGTACTACCTCTCCCGGACAGCTCACGGATCCACACTGAGCCGTGTTGCCCACGCCTCCGTCCTGGCCGCGCTGGATGCCGACCGTGCTTGGGACAGTTTCCGTGAAGCGCTCGACGCGGACCTCGACGACACCCAGCACGGAACCACGCGGGCCGGCATTCACCTCGGCGCGATGGCCGGCACCATCGATGTCATCCAACGAAGTTTCGCAGGGCTGCGGTTCGCCGGTGACACGATCGTTTTCGCCCCCAACCTGCCCACAGGTCTCCAAACCGTCGGCTTCAATGTCCGCTACCGGGGACATCACCTGAAAGTGGAACTCAAGGACGACGGTCACCTGAATATTGCTTCCGGTCCTGGAGATGCCGACCCGATCAGCGTGCGGGTCAACGGCAGGGAAACCGTACTGCAGGCCGGTCAGGCCAAGGCGTTCCTCCTGCCTGCCACAACGCAGGGGTTGGCCGCATCATGAAGCGACTTGGAATCCTGACAAGCGGGGGTGACTGCCCCGGTGTGAACGCAGTGATCCGCGGAGCTGTACTGGGAGGTGAGGTCGTCCACGGATACGGTTTCCTGGGTTTCCGTGACGGGTGGCGGGGAGTCCTGGAACAGGACCTGTTTCCCTTGCCCCGGCGCAGCGTCCGGGGCATCTCCCGGCTGGGCGGAACGATCCTGGGCACATCCCGCACCAATCCGCTGAAGGAGGGCGGGATCGACGCCGTGCGGGACAGCTTGCGGCGCAACGGTCTCGAGGGTCTTATTGCGATCGGCGGCGAGGGAACGCTGGCGGCCGCAAGAGAGCTGTCCAATCAGGAAATCAACGTAATTGGTGTGCCCAAGACAATCGATAACGATCTCGGCGCCACGGACTACACCTTCGGGTTTGATACCGCCGTCCAAACCGCAACGCAGGCCATCGACAGGCTGAGGACCACAGGGGAGTCACACCACCGGTGCATGATCGCCGAGGTCATGGGCCGGAACGCCGGCTGGATCGCGCTGCACGCGGGGATGGCCTCAGGTGCCCATGCCATCCTGATTCCCGAACACCCGGTGTCTTTGGACCAGATCTCGGCCTGGGTACTGTCAGCACGCGACCGTGGGCGGGCGCCCCTGGTCGTGGTCGCTGAAGCGTTCGCACTGGAGGGGCAGGAGGCACCGTATGCGCCGCGGGGCCTTGACACCTTTGGCCGACCCCGGCTCGGCGGCATCGGCCGTTTACTGGAACAGCAGCTGCAGGAACGGACGGGCATTGAAACGCGGGCCACCGTGCTGGGTCATATTCAACGAGGCGGGGAGCCCACCGCCTACGACCGGGTGCTCGCCACGCGGCTGGGACTTGCCGCTGTTGAAGCTGCGGCGACCGGCAGTTGGGGAACCATGGTGTCCCTGCACGGCACGGACATCGTTACTGTTGGGCTGGAGCTCGCTCTCGGAAACTTGAAAGTGGTCCCGGAGGCGCGGTACCGGGAGGCTGCAGTGCTTTTTGGCTGATCCTCATGGGCGCACACGCAGCACGGCCGAGCCGGTGATTTTGTCTGAAGCGAGATCGGCAAGAGCGACGTCTGCGGCGTCGAAGGGGTACACGGTGGTCATGGGACGCAACGGAATTTCAGACGCCAGGGCCAGGAATTCACGCCCGTCAGCCCGGGTGTTTGCTGTAACGCTGCGCACTTGCCGCTCATAGAAGAGATGCGCGTTGTAATCCAGGGCCGGTATGCCGCTGAGGTGGATGCCGGCAATCGCCAGTGTCCCGCCGCGGTCAAGGGCCTGAAGCGCCACCGGAACGAGATCGCCCACCGGAGCAAAAAGAATGGCAGCATCCAGGAGTACCGGCGGACTGTCATACGCGCCTCCGACATATGCTGCCCCGAGCTGCCGGGCAAGGGCACGGGCCTCCTCTGAGCGGGTCATGACGAAGACCGACGCGCCCTGGTACATCGCCATCTGAGCGGTCAAGTGGGCTGAGCTGCCGAATCCGTAGATGCCCAGGCGCCCCCCGGCCGCGATGTTCGCCCGTTTCAGTGCCCGGTAACCGATGATGCCTGAACACAGCAGCGGCGCTGCTTCAGCATCGCTGAATGCCTCCGGAATGAGGTAGGCGAAGTCCTGGGAGACGGTAAGTTGCTGTGCATAGCCGCCGTCCTTGTGCCATCCGGTGAAGACGGGCGCCGAACACAGGTTTTCGTCACCCCGGCGGCAGTAGGGACATGTGCGCACACGCCGCCCAGCCAGGCAACGCCAACCCTGTCACCCGGTTGGAACCTGGAACTGCCCGGTCCGCTGTCAACGACCACTCCCACCGCCTCGTGCCCCGGGATAACGGCAGGCCGGCGGGGCTGGAGGTCACCTTCGGCCAGATGGAGGTCTGTCCGGCATACGCCGCAGACGCTCACATCCACCAGGAGTTCATTGGACGTGGGCTTTGGGTTCTTACGGGTACCCGTGACCAGGGGACGGGTGGCCATGGGGCCGGGTTGGCCCACCCACCAAGCAATCACCGTTCCCTCCTCCTCTTTCTCTATCTAACGCAACAACGGCAGGGCTCGGGACAACTCCCCGGAGCGAAGGTCACCTTCCCCTGTCGCCCTCCTGCTGACCGGTCAGGCGACGCTGGAAATAGCCGATCACTTCGACGGCAAGGCTGCCCGCTGCGGCCACCAGGACGGAAGCGGCCAGCAGGTCCGGAGGCGGCCAGTCGAGCCTGAAGAAGTCTTTCACCGCCGGGACGGTGAACAGGAGCACCAACCCCCCGTACATGCCAGCCAGAATGAGGGCCTTGGTCCGGTTGAGCGGCCGCGATGCCATCACCAGGATCCACGACGCCACCAGTGCCAGCGTCATGATGCTGACCGACTGGGAAGCCTCGGCACTGTGCTGTCCGGGGAAGCGGGCATAAATGCTCACTGCCAGCACGCACAGCGCGGCACAAAATCCAGCCGGCACCGAAAACGCCAGGGAGCGTCGAAGGAAACCAGGCGCGTAGCGGCGTTCGCTGGGCTGCAGCGCAAGGAAGAAAGCCGGAAGTCCGATGGTCAGTCCGTCAAGTACGGACAACTGGCGCGGAAGGAACGGAAAAGGCGACAGAAGCAGGGCAAACGTCAACGATATAACCGTTATGTACACGGTCTTGCTGAGGAAGACCAGGGAAACCCGCTCGATGTTGCTGATTGCCCGGCGCCCCTCCGCTACGACCGCCGGCAGCCTGTCGAAGCGTCCGTCCAGGAGGACAAGCCTTGCCACGGCCTTGGTTGCCGGCGATGCCGTATCCATGGCGATGCCAAGGTCGGCGTCCTTCAAAGCCAGGACATCATTGACCCCGTCTCCGGTCATAGCCACCGTATGCCCACACCGCTTCAGGGCTTGAACCATGTCACGTTTCTGGGCGGGGGTTACGCTTCCGAAAACGTGATGCCGCTCCACCGTTTCCTCCAGCAGCAGCGGATCTGTGGGAAGATTCCGGGCATCATAGGCCCCACCCTGTCCCAGCCCCACTTCCTGTGCAAGGACCGCTACGGTACGGGGGTCGTCTCCGGAGATGATTTTTAGGGCGACCCCCTGTTGCCGGAAGTATCCCAGGGTTTTCGGCGCTTCCTTCCGGATCTCCTCCCGGAAGGTCAGCACTACTACCGGTAGGAGCTCAGAGGGCAGGCTGCCGCTGCTCGAGGATGCGGTCAAGGGACCTGGAAGGTGGGCGAGAACCAGTGTCCGCAGCCCCGTGGATGCCAGCTTTGCGGCGACTCGGCGAGCATGCGCGCCGGATGAGGTCTTTCCCAGAACGAAGTCCGGAGCTCCGAGAATCCATGTGCCGGCTGCCGTCGATCCTGCCCGGAATGTCACGGCGCTCCATTTCCGGGCAGAGGCGAACGGCACTGACGATTCCTCCGACAGGAGCGCCTCAGCGGCAAAAGCGTCACCAATGGCCTTGGCGGTGGTGCTCGCTTCCGCTCTGGCGCCGAACCACTCCAGGGCCTTCCGCCATCCATCCGCCGGTGGTGTGCCAACGCCGTGGACGGCGTCGAATGTCAGGGAACCCGAGGACAGTGTGCCGGTTTTGTCCAGACACAGGACGTCAACTCTGGCCAATACTTCAACCGCCGCGAGCTCCTGGACCAGGACCATGTGGCGGGCGAGCCGGACGCCGCCCGCTGCAAAGGCGACACTGGTGAGCAAAACGAGGCCGAGCGGGATCATTGACATGATGCTGGCCACCAGGCCTACTGCCGCGGGTACCCAGCGGCCGGAGTCGAGAGCTTCAGCCCAGCCCCCGGCGTTCTGTATCTGGGCGTGGGTGACAAGTACCGCGGTCGGCAGGAGCAGCCACGTGATGACGCCTAGGACCTTGTCCAGGCCGGAGCGGATTTCGGAGGTGACCAGGGCGAATCGTTTGGCCTCCGCTGTCATCTTGTGAACCATGGTGTCCGTCCCCACACGCAAGACCAGTGCGCGGCCAGTGCCTGCCATGATCAGCGACCCGGACAGGAGAACCGCTCCGGGAGGCTTGGGCACAGGTTCGGACTCCCCGGTCAGGAAGGACTCGTCTGCCTCCACGAACCCTCCGTCCAGGAGGCGCACGTCGGCGGTGACCTGTTCCCCGGCGCTGAGCAGGACGATGTCGTCGGGGACCAGACTCTCCGCGGGGAGCTGCTGCGTTTTGCCGTCCCGAATAACCCTGCTTCTGGCCGCGTGGAGAATTGCCAGCCGGTCCAGGGATTGCTTCGCGTGGTATTCCTGAATGATACCGATCAGGGAATTTCCAAGCGCCGAAAAGCCAAAGAGCGCATCCCGCCACTGACCCAGCACCAGCAGCAGAATGAAGCACGCTGCCACGGTGCCGTTGAAAAGGGTCAGCACGTTCGCACGGACAATATCCCAGATGCTGCGGCTTGTGGCACCCGGGACGCTGTTGATCCGTCCGGCGTTCGTTCTTTCCAGGACCTCTGCGGAGGTAAGACCTAAGAGCACCGGCGGTGCCCCGGCGGCGTCGGACGCCAGTTGATGCTCGGTGGTTTTTCGCGCTTCAGACATCACTCAACCGACGAATTCCGTCCGTTATGGATCACGCCGGGCCTTGACCCAACGGACAGTGCAAGTGAAGGCGCACGCATAGGACAGTGAGGTCCGCACTCAAAGCATCAACCTCCGCCGGGAAGTCCTACGCTCTGCCTCGCCTCCTGGGACCCGTACTGCCGATGACCGCACCTTGGACCGGCGGGCACGGGAGGCTGCCGAGGGCAGAGCGGCATTGGAAGGGGAGGTGTCGTTGATGCCGACGGTGATGGGCTCGATGGCCTCCATTGCTTACCTTCCTTGGTGCCGGTGTTCGACTGTCCCGTCCTGTTCCTTACGCCTTCTCAGCCGGTTCCAGCGGGGCCCACCAGTGTGTAGGCGGGGCGATGACAAATCTCCGCCCGGTAACTTCCTCGGGTGTTACCCGGATGAGACTGTTCTTGGCTCCCGCCTGCCAGGGTGACAGCCCTGCCTCTGCCGCGTCCTGGATCTCTTCGGTGTCGTCCACGACGGCAGCGTGCCCCTTCACGACGACGCTCCAGGCGATGGTGCCGTACTGGTTCAGCCCGTCGGCCTCCAACGAGACGACCTGACGGCCGGCCGCTGCTTCCAACTTCGGTCCGCCACCCGTCCGTACCAGTAAGGTGCCGTTGCTCGGAACGTAGTTGACGGGGAAGATTTCCACTGTGTCGCCGTGCGTGAAGGCTATCCGGCAAAGGGACGTTGACCTGAGGTGTTTCCAGCATTCGTGAAGGCCGAGGGTTTCCGTTTCCGGTTCTGTTGCTGCTGTGTCCATGGCCGTAGCCTAGGCCGGGAAATACAGGCGAGGTAGGGGAGAAGGTCCCGCAGCGTCGAAAGGGGTCACAGCTGCCCGTCCCGGGCCTTGACCTCATCTTTTAGACTGGTCGCAGATATTCCTTCCCGCTCAGGCGAAGGTGACGTTGCCGGGGAAGCAACCTCCCCGGCCCATTGACACTGCTGAGGGCCTGCAGGGAAGCGGGCAGTTTCACAGGAGGTTCGGACGTGAGCACTGAGCCATGGCGCTCCCCCATGAAGCAAAGGGCGGAGGACCTCCTGCGGGACTTTGTGGCCCGCGCAGACGAACTGCTGCAGACCCAGGACCGAATGAACGGGCTGCTGTCGGCCGTCGTGGCCCTCGCCGAAGACTTGAGCCTGGAAGCCGTTTTGGACCGCCTGGTGCAGTCAGCCTGCGAACTTGTGGGCGCCAGATACGGGGCAATGGGCGTCATCGGTGAGGATCAGCAACTGAGCCATTTCATCACTGTTGGCATTGATGACGAAGGCATCCGGTCCATTGGGGATTTGCCAACAGGACACGGCGTCCTGGGCCTCCTTATCAGAGAGCCGCATCCTCTGAGGCTGCACGACCTCGGTCAGCATCCCATCGCCTCAGGCTTCCCCCGCAACCATCCCCCCATGAACACCTTCCTGGGCGTACCGGTGAGGGTCAGGGACGAAGTATTCGGCAACCTCTACCTCACGGAAAAGAAAGGCGGCCAGGATTTCACACCGGAGGACGAAGACCTGGCCATGGCCTTGGCCGCCGCTGCAGGTGTGGCCATTCAAAATGCCCGCCTATTCGAAGACAGCAAGCGGCGCCAGAAGTGGCTCGAAGCCGGAATGGAGCTGAGCAGCCGGCTGATCATGACGCCCCAGCCAGGGGATGCGGACAACCTGGAGCTCGTTGCCGAAACGGCCCTAAGAGTGTCCGGCGCCGCGCTTGCTGTAATTGCTGTCCCTGCGGGAGACGGTGTTTGGAGGTCCCGGTCCTCCCTCGGAGTCCAGGGCCTGCCTGCCGGGCAGGAAATCGCGGCTTCCGGCGTCGTGGCCGACGTCATCGAAACAGGGGAGTCCCGGGTGGTGCGGGATCCAGGCCAGGTGTTTGGTAACGAGGTCGCGGAAAAGCTGGGGTCAGTGTTGCTGTGCTCCATGGGCCACAGCCATTCTGAGAACGGAGTCTTGCTGCTTGCCCGTGCCCAGGGGGCAGCTGGCTACAACCAATCCGAGGTGGAATCCAGCTCGCTGTTCGCAAGCCGGATTGGGCTGGCACTGGACTTGGCCCGTGTCCATGCCCTCCGTGAACAAAATCTCCTGTTTACGGACCGGGAACGAATTGCCCGGGACCTGCACGACCTTGTAATCCAACGGCTGTTCGCCGCCGGGCTCAGCATCCAGAGCCTGCGCCGCTATACCTTGGACCCTGTTGCCCATGAACGGATTGCGGCCGTAACTTCTGAGCTGGACGACACCATCAAGAAGCTACGGGACACGATTTACTCGCTCCGGACAGGAGAGGAAGACCGCGAGCCGCTCACCACCCGCGTATTGCAGGTGGTCCAGCATAATTCCCGCAACTATGCGGTGGAACCAACACTGGCTTTTGCCGGGCCAGTGGACGATGCAGTCCCGGAAAATGTGGCCGGGCATTTACTCTCGGTTCTCTCTGAGGGACTGAGCAACGCTTCCCGGCACTCAGGGGCGAAGGAGATCCGCGTGACCTTATCGGTCGCGGAAAATCAGGTTGAGCTGGTGATCCAGGACAACGGCTCCGGGTTTGAAGAACCGGTACGGGTCAGCGGCCTGGCCAATATGCGGCACCGTGCAGAGTTGCTGGGCGGCGGCTTCACTATTCAAAGCGATTTAGGGGAGGGCACCCGGATTAGGTGGTCCGCCGATCTTCGTTGACCTGAACCGGCAGGCAACGTGCGCTGCCGGTCCCGGCGTCCGTTTATTGCGCGTCCTCGGCATTTCTGGTGACGTAAACGGCAGCCTGTGTCCGTCGCTCAAATCCCAGTTTCGCCAAGATGGACGATACGTAGTTCTTCACTGTTTTTTCGGCCAGGAAGAGTTCATCTCCGATCTGGCGGTTGGTCAGTCCTTGGCCGATCAACGCCAGGACCTTTTTCTCCTGGGCGCTGAGACCTTCGAGCCGAGGGTCGGTCCGGGCCTTGGTGATGCCCTCGATAATCCGCTGTTCAACTCCGGGTTCAAACAGTGATTCACCCGCCGCGGCCCTGCGGATCCCGGCGAGGAGGTCATCGCTGCGAATCTGTTTCAGAACATAGCCGGACGCACCTGCCAGCACTGCGCCGCGGATTGCCTGCTCGTCGTCATAGCTGGTCAGGATCAGGCAATGCAGGCTGGGATCGAGGGAGCGCACGTCCCGGCATACTTCGATTCCGGTGCCGTCGGGGAGCCGTCCGTCCAAGATCGCGATGTCCGGATGCAGAGCAGGGATACGCCTCGTCGCTTCTGCCGCCGAGCCGCTTTCTCCGACCACCACAAATCCTTCACCCTCAAGCAGGTCCTTCAGTCCCTGCCGGACAAGTTCGTGGTCATCGAGAATGTAAACCCGTATCGGTTCCCGGGGATCGGCGACTCCATCCGATACCGAATCATGCCTTTGCACTCAACGCTCCTCATTCGATCAGCCCCCAGCCTGCACGGTGTGCGAGGCAGCCCTTGTGAAGGGCCTGTTGCTCATTCTTCCGTGGCAGGGTCTCCGCTGCTAGGGACCAAAGACCGGAAAACGGGCATTGCCTCACTTTGGCCTGGGCGCTCCGGGGCCCTGTTCTCGGTTCCCCTCATGACTTTCGGCCCTGTCCACGGCAACACAGAACGTTTCATTCTGGGAGCAGAGACCTCTAAAGAGAACGGAGCGCGAGGTATGGCGCCGGAACCACCAAAGATTCTGGTGGGCGTCGATGGTTCTGACGCTTGCATTGAAGCCCTCCGGGTAGCCGGGGCACTGGCTGGTCCTCTTGGAGCGCCGGTGGAGGCCTGGGCATGCTGGGACGTTCCCCCGGGTTACGGGATCTATCTCATGGTGGGGACCGAGGGATTCAAATACGCCGCCAAAGAGGTTCTCGAGCACACCCTTCAGACGGCATTCGGCGGGGAACGCCCGGAATCTTTCCGGGCCCGGCTGGTGCAGGGCAAGGCTGCGCCGATCCTGATCGAGGGCACCCGGGACGCCTCACTGCTTATCGTGGGAAGGCGCGGGCACGGAAGCTTTGTGCCCGGTTCCGTCAGTTCAGCCTGCGTCAGCCACGCCCATTGCCCTGTTCTGGTGGTGCACGATACCGGGAAAGATGACGGCAGAGAATAGATTGCCGGGGGCGGCGAGTCAGCGATGGTGTGTGTTGTTGCCGTCGTGTCCTTTGGCATGACTGGCGCCTTCCCCTGTCAATTCGTGCAGCCCCGCCACTGCTTCGGCGAGGGACAAATCAGGGGAATCGACGATAAATGGCATCAGGAGGTTGTTTTCCTTATCCAGGTGCAGGGCGAAAATCCGTTGGATGGCCCCGCCTGCCACTGCCGACGCAAGACCGTTGGATGTGCGCAGTTCCTCCACAAGGTCGACTATCACACGATGCTCAGCCAGCATCCCTTCCACCAAGAGCCTGCCCTCGGGCTTAGCACCCGGTCCTGCGTATAAAGGTCCCTCTTCGGCCAGCGCATGGGGAACAAGGTCCCTGTCGCACCAATCCAGAAGCGCCGCCTGGGCTTTCTGTTCGGCAGCCGCATCGTCTTCTTGAACAGCATCGGTCAATCGCCCGACAAGGCCGTTCAGCTGCCTGAGCATGTCGGCATGATGCTCCTGAACTGCCTGCAGTGACCGTGCCTCGGACGCGGCATTCTTGCCATGGTTCATGATTCCCGAGCTCCTTGCCTGCCCCCGGCCAAAATTCGGCACACGTCCGTTGTGCTCCAATACCCGGCAGCGCTCATGACAGCAAATCCGGTAATCCCCAGCAGCGGAGCCTTGAGCATCAGACCGACCACCAGGATGAGCATGAAGGCATCCTGGCCAAGCAGCACGGCAAGCCGGGGATCGTCCTTCCCGAGGCCATTGCTGATTCTTTCGAGCTCCCGTTTCTCGAATTCCGAAAGCGGCACGGTGGCCTCCAGTGTGTATGTCTTCTTGTGCTTTGAATTGTCACGCCGCTGGAGCGGCCGGTTCCCGCCAGGCCCCCCAGCGCCATGACCGGACGCTGGCCCAAAGCGGTAGCTATGTGCCCGGACGCCGGCGCAGGACATTAAGTCTGTCCTGATATTCCGTGGCGTCGATTTCCTCACGCGCGAAGCGTTCAGCCAGCAGGTCCTCGGCCGTCCTGGGGGAGGGGAACTGCTGGTTCTGCTGGTTTGGGGTGCGCAGGGAACGTGCCAGCAGGATGATGCCCGCTATGATCGCCCCCCACACGACCAGCATGCTGATACTCATCATCGTGTAGCCCCAAACGCCCATGTCGCCATCCCAGCTGTGCATCGAAATTGCCCTTCGGCCTTGGCGGCAGTCCGTTGGCCGCCTATGCCTTCTCAGTATCAGCGTGAACGTGGCGTGGCGGCAGAGCCATTGGTCCCAACAGTGCTGGAAGTTGCATCCGCCGGGGCTTTCGGCACTGTTGGCGGGACCGGACACTGCCGACCATGAGAGGGAACGATGGGGGCGCTGGGGTTGGCGTGCGCGGGCAGGTGGAGGAAGGTAATGCCGTGACAGACCGGAGCGCGTTCCTGGGCCGCTGGGTCCGTTGGGTGGGTCTCGGGGAGAGCCTGGGCTTCCTTGCCCCTGCTCTTGCCCAACTCGTGGCGGCCGCGGTATGGCCAACTGGGACATTTCCGCTGCTCGTGGTGGCAGGCTTTGTCGAGGGCGCGGTGCTGGGGTGGTTTCAGGGGTGCGTGCTCCATCACCGGCTTCCTGCTGTTTCCACTCCCCGTTGGATCCTGCTGACAGGTGGTGCAGCCGCAGCGGCCTGGACTCTTGGTTTGCTGCCGTCCGCAAACAATTCCTGGCGGGACTGGCCGGTAGCTGCGCAGATTGTGGTAGGAACTTTAGGTGGCGCGGGGCTCCTGGGTTCGATCGGCTTCGCCCAATGGATGGAACTGCGGGCCCACGTGCCTCGCGCCTGGCGCTGGATCGCCGGCAGTGCGGCAGCCTGGGCTGCTGGTTTGGGTGTATTTATGGCGGTCGCGACTCCTTTGTGGCAACCGGGCCAGGCGGTGTTGCTTTCAGCTGTCATCGGGATCGGCGCAGCGGTTTTGATGGCGGTGACCATGGCTGTTATTACCGGCCTGGTCATGGTTCGGCTCCTGCCAAAGACTTGATGCAGCGGCCTCTGGGTGTCCGTATACGGGGGAGACGGTCGCAGCTTAGAAAGCGCTGCGGCGGAAGCGTTTGTCCACTGCCACAACCAGGGAAGCGAGTACGGCAATGCCCAGGATCCGCACCCATGATTCCAGGCTTATGGGTGCCGTGTGAAAGAGCTCGTTCATCACCGGGATGTAGGTGATGGCCAGCTGGCCGGCCGTCTGGACCAGAACGCCCAGAATGACCCAACGGTTGCTGAAGAAGCCAATCCGCCATGGCGAGCGGGTGAGGGAACGGCAGCTGAACAGATAGAAAAGTTCGACCGCGACAAAGAGGTTGACTGCGGCGGTCCTGGCTTCTGCAAGGGACGCACCGCCGACAAGTTCCAGTTCGAAAATCCACCATGTGCCCGCTACGAGAAGGGTGGAGACCAACATGATGCGAAGAGTGAGTGTCCACGTCAGGAGCGGGCGATCAGGCGCCCTGGGCGGACGTGACATCAGGCCTGGTTCCTTGGGTTCGAACGCCAGCATGAGGCCGAGGGCAACGGCGGTGGTCATGTTGATCCACAGGATTTGGGTGGGCAGGATCGGAAGCGTGGCTCCAATCAGGATCGCCACCAGGATGACCAGACCTTCTCCCATGTTGGTAGGCAGCGTCCAGACGATGAACTTGGTCAGGTTATCGAAGACGTTGCGGCCTTCTTCGACGGCGGCTTCAATGGTGGCGAAGTCATCGTCGGTCAGGACGATGTCCGCGGCCTCTTTGGCCACTTCCGTTCCTGACCGTCCCATGGCGATACCAACGTTCGCCTGCCTTAGCGCCGGTGCGTCGTTGACACCGTCGCCCGTCATGGCGGCCACGTGGCCGAGGGACTGCAGGGCACCGATCAGGCGAAGCTTCTGTTCCGGAGATACGCGCGCGAAGACGGTGGCGTGCTCAACGGCCTGAGGCAGTTGAGCAGCCGGGATAGCGTCCAGTTCTGCGCCCGTCAGTGCCGTCCGGTCTTCACGGTTCGCGGTCAGGCCCACGGCTTCGGCGATGGTCGCCGCAGTTCCCACATGGTCTCCGGTAATCATCTTTACGGCCACTCCAGCCTGATGGCAGGCACGTACCGCTGCTGCCGCTGCTTCCCTGGGCGGATCGAACATCGCCTGAAGTCCCGTGAGAGTCATCTGGCGCAGGGTTGCCCCTTCAAAGGCGGTCTCGGGCGGTAGTTGCATAGTTGCAGTGGCGAGTACTCGCAGGCCCGTTTCCGAGAAATGGTGAACTGCGTTAAGGACCACCTGTCTGGCGAGGGGCCGGCTTCTGCCATCGCTGTCCATCTGCGACTCACAGAGCTCAAGTACCCTCTCCGCCGCGCCCTTTACCAACACAACACCGCTGCCGCCCGTGGATCCTGCAGAGTGGAGCGTGGCCATGTACTGCAGCTCGGACGTGAAGGGCCGGGTATTGATTCGAGGGTTTGCGGAAAGGAACGCAGCTACGTCCACGCCCCCTTTTCCGGCTGCCACCAGCATCGCTGCTTCGGTAGGGTCGCCCTGGGCCTGCCAGACATGTCCTTCCCGGATGACCTTGGCATCGTTGCAGGCGCCTCCTGCCAGCAACGACCAGTACAGGGCAGCGTCATGCTCTGCCTGCGGCGCCCCAGCCCCGGCATCTTCCCCTGGCAGAAGAATGTGCCCCTCCGGGTCGTACCCGGAACCTGTCACAACGTAGTTGGCGGATGGAGTCCACAGCGACCGTACGGTCATTTGGTTCTCGGTGAACGTACCGGTCTTATCGGAGCAGATGACAGTGGTGCTGCCCAGCGTCTCAACCACCGGCAGGCGGCGGACAACGGCACGACGACGTGCCATCCGGCGGACGCCGATGGCGAGGGTTACGGTGACTGCTGCCGGCAGACCTTCCGGGATCGCCCCCACCGCAAGCGCAACGGCGGCGGTAAACATCTGCGCGGGCGGCTGGCCGCGTGCCACTCCCGCAGCGAAGCTCACAGCGGCCAGGGCAAGAATGGCAACGGTAAGCGTCATGCTGAATCGGGCCAGCTTTTGGGTCAGGGGTGTGGCCACCGGCCGCACAGCTCCCATGAGCCGATGAATCTCACCGAGCTCAGTCCCGCCACCGATGGCGACGATGACGCCAGCGCCCGCACCGGCAGTCACCAGCGTCCCGCTGTAGGCCATGTTCCGGCGGTCAGCCACAGGTGTTGTCGGGGGAAGCACCACCTCGTCCTTCGCTACAGATTCCGATTCCCCTGTTAGCGCAGATTCATCCACCCGCAGCCCGGACAGGCGGACAAGCCGGATGTCGGCCGGTACTTTGTCACCTGCTTCCAGCAGGACAAGGTCTCCCGGGACAAGGTCCTCGGATGGAACCTCCAGCCGCTGGCCAGTCCTTATGACGACGGCGCGGGTACGGACGAGGTTGTGGAGGGCGTCCAGGGCTGCTTCCGCCCGGACCTCCTGGACGAAGCCAATCAGAGTATTGATGAGCACCACGGCAAGGATGACGCCGGAATCCAGATACTCGCCAAGAACCGTGGTGACGGCGGCCGCGGCCAGCAGCACGTACACGAGTGGATTATTGAACTGACGCGCGAGCTTGCGTGCGATGCCCCCGGATCGCGAACGGGGCAGGATATTCGCTCCGAACTGGGCCTGCCGGCGGGTCACCTCTTGGGCAGCGAGGCCTTGTCCGGGGTCGGTTTCAAGCAGCAGGACAACTTCGTGCAAGGGCAACCCATGATGTGCTGGTCCTTCGGTTCCGTTCTGCCCCGGAGGCTGCCTGGTGCCGGTGGTCCTTGTCTGCCTGGTCTTTTCCATGGTCCTGGCTCTTCTCTGTCTACCGGGCGAGCAGCGCGTCGAGGGTGACGAAGCCGTAACCGGCAGCGCTGATCCGGTCAATGGCTTCAGGCAGGGCGTCCGCGTCCAAAGTGGTGCCGTCCTCGGGATTGGAACCGAGGTGCATGAGGACTATTTCGCCCGGCTGCAGACCCGCCATGATGCGGTCAGTGACGATCTGTACGCTGACACCGCCGCTGGTGCCCTTCCAACCCATAGTGTCCACGGTCCACCGGACGGTAACGTAGCCAAGGCTATTAATGGCTGCGACGGTGCGGGGATCCCGATCGCCAAAGGGAAAACGGAAGAAAGGCCGGGGGTCACCGCCGGCAGCAAGGATCACCTGCTCTGCCCCGCGTACCTGCTGCACGATCTGGCTGTCGGTAAGGCCGGTGAAAGCGGGATGCGTCGTGGAGTGGTTCGCGACCCGATGGCCTGCCGAAATGATCAGACCGACTCCTTCCGGATTGGCCTCCGCCCAGTTCCCGGTCAAGAAGAAAGTGCCCGCGACTCCTTTGGCGGCCAGGGCGGACAGGATTCTTGGAAGTCCTGCTGCGTTGGCGCCCGCATCAAAAGTCAGTGCCACCACGCGACCTGCGCCAGGCATGACCGCCAAATCCTGGCCACGGAGTGGGGCGGGGAAAGGTGCTGCCGGCGGAACAGTATCCGGCTCGGACGGCGGTGTGAAGGGGATTGGGGGTACGATGACCGGTGGCTGGACGGGGTTCTGGCCCGCTTCCGGTGTTTCGGTGGAGACTTCTACTGGCTGTGATGGTGAGGGAGTATCACTGGACAGTGCAGGGCTTGGGCCGGTGGTCGCCGGAGTCGACGGTGATGCCGACGGTGGCGGGTTCGCCGCGGGGGACCGGAACAAGAGGACCAAACCTATAGAAAGGACCAGCAGGGCGAGGATTGCCACGATGACCCCCACCCGCCGTCGCCCGCCTTGCAGCATTGTTGTCACCGGTACACGTCCGCTGTAGTCCTTCCCACCGCAGTTGCCCTCCTCTAGGAAGCTTCCGGACGTTGCTCGGGCGTGTGAACCACCAGTACCGGACAGTGAGCGTGTGCCACCAGGGCAGAGCTGACTGAGCCCAGCAGCAGGCCGCCAAAGCCGCCATGCCCGCGCCGCCCCACGACGATCATGCCGGCGTTGCGGCTGGCTTCGATCAGCGATTCCCGCGGGTGCCCGCGAACCAGGTTGGAAATAACGTTCGATGGCGTTTCGTCACCGAACGCCGTCCTGATCGTTTCATCAAGGATCTGCCCGGCGCGTTCCTCAAAGCCCTCGATGCCCATCATCATGTAGCCCGAATAGACCTGTGGGTAATCCCAATACGCATTGGCCAAGACCTTGGCTCCGAGGGGTACTGCCAGACGCTGGGCCTGCCGCAAAGCCTCGATGGACGCCTCCGATCCATCCACCCCCACAACTATCTGGGCGAATGGTGCTCCAGCAGTAGTCATCTCAGCTCCTCACGTAACCGGTGCGGTCACACGTAATGATTTCCCGCCGAAGCAAGGCAGGGTAGGGCCAAAAGTCACTGCGCACTGGGCCAGGATTTCCGAGGTCCTTCAGCCCTTGCTGTCAGCTTTGCGCTGGGGACACCATAGGCAAATGACGGGGACCCACTGGATTGCCCCCGCCCGGATGGCGAGATCGACCATCGATAACTTCTATAGACAGGGCAAACCGTGGAGCAGTTGATCCCGTGGCTGGTATTTTGTGCTGCCTTCCTGTTGTTCAGTCTTGTCAGGCCGTACGGCGCACGCATCTTTATCGGCATCTTCTTCATCGTCATGGCGCTGGGAGTCAATGCGTTACTCAGCTTCATTGCCCCGGAACTGTTCGTCTCATTAGGAACAGACAAGCCGCTGATCCCCTTCTACGCCTGGATTTTTGAAAATGTGGTGGCGGCTGCCCCTCCCGTGGTTGGCATTGTGGCAGCGGCAGGAGAAATAACGGTGGGCCTGTTGATCCTCAGCCGTGGGCGCCGGGTGAAGCTGGGACTTATTGGCGCAATCGTCTTCCTGCTCATCATCACTCCTCTGGGCGTATGGACCCTGCCGAATCCTCTGATGGCCGCTGGACTGGCCCGGCTGCTGACCAAGGAATTTCCACATGCCCTTTGGGACAGGCGGGTCCGAGGGGCTAGCCGCTAGCCGAAACAACCCAGATGATGGCGGTGTTGATCAACAGATTCAGAGAGAGCCAGCGGTGAAACACCAGTACGGTGAGCGCCAGCGACACGCCCGCGGCAACGATGGCTACTGCTCCAGCCCAAGGGGCATTGGCGATAACCGACAGACCGGAGATCACAAAAAGTATGGCCGCTGCCAGTGCCAGCATCACTGAAACGCGGCGGGCGGGCCCGGCCAGGCCCAGACGTGCCGCAAGCCATGAATGCCTGGGGTCGAACGGGGCTTTCGCCGGATCGAACGGTGTGCACCAGATGCCCGCATGAACCAGTCCATGGGCCACAAGGAACAGTCCGGCCAGCCAATTCATGGCCGTGGTGCTGGTCCGGCCTCGGGGAGCACCGCTCCATCGAGCTGCGTCCCCACCGCCGGATGCGGGACCTCATCAGGGCCCTGATCGAGCCGAAACGGCGGATACTCATCACGCATCAGCGCAGTGTAAGCGAGGACCCGGTAGATCCAGCGGTTGATCCCCATGATCAGGCCGAACAGGGGACGCAGGTACCTGCCGGTAAAGAGCAAGACCACAACGGCAATCAGGACAAGCAGGCCCAGCAGGGAGAGCCCTGTCCCACGCTCATAGGTTGTACCCAGATCATCGGTTTCTGCCTGCCAGGTCCAGGTGGTCCCGGCGAAGGCCGCGACGACGAGCAGGTGCGGGATGGCCAGGAGCCACCATTTCACCAAGACCAGGCCGCGGGAGAGTCGCTCGGGGTAGTCCACCTCAAAGTCCGCGGGATAGTTGGTGCGTGCCAGGGTAAAAGGCGGATAAAGGTCGGTGCCTGCGGCGGCGTAGGCGTAGAAGGCCACCCTCCAGTTCCACCGCAAAACGCCGACATTGAAAGTGAACAGTGGGCGCGGATAGCGGCCGGTAATCAGGATCGCGAATCCGGCAACGATTGTGGTTACGAGGAACGCGAACCAGAGGAAAGCCAGCACGATGAAATGCGGAATGGCTAAGAACCACTTCACCAGCCACATCCATCGGGACAGGGCCGGATCCAGTCTGCCGAGGAGCCGGGCAGGGTACGGAGCGTTTTCGGCAGGTGTCAGCGGGTCGGCCTGTGAAGCAGGCGGTGTTCCCTGCATTTCCGGGGCAGACGCCAGTCCCGGGGCTCCACCGGGGAACTGGGGAAGCGGTCCACGGGGCCCCCGGGAAGGCGGTTCTGCATGCCTCCCGAGTCCGACAGCGCCCGAAACGAGCAGGGGAACCCCGATAGCCAATCCGATGGCCCCTCCAATCAGCAGGCCGGTGGCCGCCGGCCAAATCAGGTCGGACCTGAATCCGGCCTGCACGTCAGCATCGACGCCCGGGCTGGCGTCGGCATTCATGACGACGATTGCCCAGCTGCCGGTAGCAAGATCCCAGGTCAGCTCCTGCTCGCCGGTACCTGACACGGATGTGTTCCAAAAGGTCTGCTCTGCAGGCGGGGCGGGAGTGGTGGTGCCCGGAATGTCACGGTATTCCGCCCGGAAAGGACGGCTGTTTACCTCGAGCAGCTCGGTGTGATGAACGCCCAAAAGATACCGCTCGATGTCGGCCTGGGGAGCGATGCCTATAAAAATCTCCCTGCCGGGCTCCGCGGAGGCCGCACGGAGCCTGAGCGTACCGATATCGAAAGGCAGGCGGGGCGGGACACCCTCGCCTACGGCGTCGAGCCGGGGCGTAGTCAGTGCGTGGGACGCGACGGAAAACCGCGCGCTGCCCGAAGTGAAGTATCCGTCGCCCTGTGCGGTTCCCAGCACGGATGCGGCAATGCCTCCGGCCAGTGCGGTGAAGCCAAGGATCGATAGCAGGATCCCGACAACGAGCATTATTACGGAGCCTGCTTTTTTCATGATGCCAAACCTGTTGGGTCGGAGGCAGTATTAGCCTCTAATGGACATGGGTTTTCTTGAGCGTGCCAGGTTCAACGGCTGTCTGACAGGGCCTAAGCCAGTTTTGAACGCACGGTTTATAGCCAGTCTGCCGAGAAGTCCTGGGGCGGCCACCAACGTGCGCGGGACCGCACTGCGAATCTGCGCCCGCTGATCTCCTTAGGGTCAATGCAGATCAGATGCTCCTTCAGACCGGACTCCCAGGGGCGGCGGTCAGGATCAACGTCAGCGAAGTCTGCGTCGTCACCCTCAAACAGCACGGGGATACCTTTCACCACGACACTCCATACTTCCGTGGCGTAGGTGTTGAGTCCGTCCGCTTCCAGTGCAACCGCATTGCCGGTCAAGAGGGCCCGAAGTTTTGTCCCCGGCGCCGTGCGGAAGACCAGCTTCCTCCCAATAACTGTGAAATTTACGGGGAAGATTTCGGGGTTGGAGCCGTCGATGACAGCCAGACGGCCAATATAGGACGACTCCAGGTACTTCCAGCAGTCGTGGGCTGCCAGAAATTCGGTTTGCGAGCTTGAGGAGTGATCGTTCATGGGCGTCGTCGATCCTTATCTGATGTTCCCGCCGGCTATTTCGATGTGCCAGCAGTCATCTTGTTCTTGAGAGGCTGGAGCCGGGTGATGATGGTAGGGCAGGGCAGATGCTTGAGGACGCCATGTGCGGTGGATCCGAGCAGGAGCCGTTTGATGGCGCCCCTGCCCCGGCTCCCGACGACCAGCATCCTGGCGCCTGCGGCTGCATCCACCAGCGCATCCACCGGCCCCTTATCTGTTTCCAGTACCTGGCGCACCTGCAGGTCCGGATAGTCTTCCCTGGTTCCGGCCACGGTCTCTGCCAGAACAAGCCGTTCCTCTTCGACAATTAATTCGGCCAACGTGGTGGGGGTGAGACCTGCATCCACAACGGGGTCAGGGGCACTGATGGCATAGACGACGGTGAGTTCCTCATCTGTTCTGTCGGCCTCCGATGCAGCAAAGGCAACCGCTTCCGTCGATTCCTTGGACCCGTCAACGCCGACCACCACGCCGGAACGGCCTTCCATTTCCTGTGTTCCTACTACAGCAACAGGAACTTTGGCAGATGCGGCAACCTGAAGGGCGCGGTCTGCCAGGGAACCACCAAGATGACCGCTGCCCGAGCCGACAACTACCATTGAGGCCTTTCCCGAGTACTTCGCCAACGATCCACCGACGCTGCCGGTCAGGAGCTTGGTGGTGATAGTGATGGGAAGGGCGCCCCGGACACGATCCGCCGCAATCTCGAGGAGTTGTTCGCCCGCCTCCTCCAACGCTCCAATCCACGGGTATGGTTCAGCCACCCAGCGGTCGTCCACGACGTGAAGGACTACCAGCGGCACCTTGGCCTGGTCGGCGCGACGCGCCGCCCACAGCACCGCTGCCTGGCTCTGTGGCGAATCGTTGGTGCCGACGGCGATTGGTTTACGGGTTGTCATGGCTGGACCTTCTGGTTGCTCGGGAGTGGTCACTTCAAGACTGGCCCGGGGCTCCCATGAGATATAGGGCCAAAGGTCACGGCAAGGAAATGCTTCGCGGTGGTAACGGAAGGACTTAAGCCACTTCAATGGAGTCCGCACGCGTGCAACCCTGTCGGATAAGGGCTGAAGGAGTATGAAGATGAAGGAATCTGCGGCAGGCGCGGGAGGGCGCTCTTTGCAGGACCCCCAATGGGGGAGCGGGATATCTTCAGGCGCGCGTCGTGGGTACTCATTGCGCTGCTGACGCTCGTTGCGGCCGGGACAGGAGTTGCTTCCCCTGCCGTCTATAACGGCCTTGTCGAGGAGCCCTACCTGCCGGGCGCCTACTCGCAGGATGGGATGTCCGTTGCGGCTGCCCTGGCGCTGCTGGTTCTGGCCCTGACAAGGAAGGCTTCCCGGCCAAGGCTGGAGCTGATAGTCCTTGGCCTCTTGGGCTACCTCGTGTATGCCTATGGCATCTATACCATTGAACGGGTCTACAACTGGCTTTACCTGGTTTACATGACCATCTTCGCGGCGGCTTTGTGGGCCGTGGTTTATGAAACGGTGGCTTTGTGCCGCAGGACCGTGCAAGTGAGCCTGCCAAGGGGCGTCCGTCTTCTGTCGGCGTCCGGAGCACTCCTGCAGCCGGTGATGTTCTATCCACTGTGGATCGCCATGCTTCTGCCACTTATGGCGGCACGGCAGAAAATTGAGTCGATCTATTCGGTCTTCATCCTGGATCTGTGCCTCATCATGCCTGCTTTCCTCATCCTGGCTATCGCCGCCATGCGCGGACAAAAGACAGGGCTCCTGCTGCTTCCGGCCGCCTATGTGCTCGGCTTCTCCCTGATACTGTCCCTGGCGGCAGCAGAACCAGCCAAGGAGGTGTTCGGTTCGCGTTTTGACCCGGTAGCGTTCTGGCTTTGGTTGGCACTGTCACTGTTCTTCCTGGTCCTCGGATCCCTGCACTTGCGGCTGCTCCGCGTGACCACAACTGTCCCTGCCCGGGGACCCGTCATGGCCGGGGAAAACCAGTGAAGCCAGGCTGGCGTACGCTGCTGCTGCAGGGGGCAGAAGCTGTGGCAGTGCTGCCCGTATTCGTCACCGCGCCACTGTTCAGGTCCTGGCATCTGCGGTGGGGAGCAACTGAGGTGGAGGTTGCCTCGCCGCTGCCCGGCGACGGCCTGGTCACCACGTCGCATTTCACGGCCACACGGGCCATAACGGTCAACGCCCAGCCAGAGGAGGTATGGCCATGGGTCATACAGGTGGGCATCAACCGGGCGGGCTTCTATTCATACGATCTGCTTGACTCCCTGGGCATACCCAGCTCCAACACCGTTCTTCCGGAATGGCAAAACCTGCGTGTAGGCGACGTGGTGGCCCCGATGACGGCCAAGCCCAATCCCGCAACATCTTTCGTTGTCGCCGAGGAGAAATTCCCGGTGCAGCTGGTGTGGGCGAAACCGGATTCCTCCTGGTCCTGGCGTTTCACCCGGCTTCCGGGCAACAGGACAAGACTGGTTACCCGGCTCAAACAGCATTACCGGCCCGGCCGGTCTCTGCTGCTCACCGTTCCACTGCTGGAACTCGCGGACTTCCCCATGATGAGAAAGATGCTCTACGGCATCAAGAAACGAGCCGAAGGCAATAGCATGCCCGGGACTCGATAGCCGGCGGTACCACGATGACTATGCAGCAGGGTGCTCTGCAGCAGGGTGCTCTGCGGCAACAGAGACGGTGCCCTCCGCCGGGAAGAGTCCATGGGTGCGGCCCGGGCCCCTCATCTGTGTGGCGGTCAGGCAGCTGTACGGCGGTCATGCAGCGCCCCACGGTAGCCAGGACGCTAAGCCCCATGGTAGCCAGGTGCGCTAAGGCACGGCCTATTCGGGGGCTGCCCGTTTTGCCGTTTGCATAACATTCCACCAGATATTGGGAGGCGCAACGGTGAAGCGACGTCCTGAGATGGAGTTTGGCACTACCCGTACAAATTGATCTTTATGGCCTGCTTCCCACGGAAACAATGGAAGCGAGAAGGACTCGAGGACGTCATCGGTCTTTGTCAGGAGTTGTGCTTTGCCCCGAATCACGACGCTCCACGCCACTCCGGTGTCCGGGTCGACTCCGTCTGCTTCCATTGCCACGGGAGATTCACGTTGCAACGCGTCGAGTTTCGTTCCTGTCCCGGACCGAAAGACGAGCGTTCCGTGGTCTGTGACGTAGTTGACGGGAAAAATGTCGGGGCCGTCTTCCAGCAACACTGCCAGGCGGCCCACGGACACTTGCCGCAGCAAAGCCCAGCATTCCTGACTTTCCAGCACCTCCGCCGGCGTCACCTTCTGTTGGTTTTCCATGTAACTGATCCTGACCTCTTCTGTCTCGATGGATTGGTGGAAAACAACCACCCGGGTCCTACTCGAAAGAAGCCCGGCGTGCATCGTTTGGCCTGGTTGTCCACACATCAGGTGGGTTTACCTTGAACCTGCGGCCGGTCAGGACACGAGGTGTCAGGCGTATGTAGTGGTCTTTGGACCCGGGCTGCCAGGGTTGCAGGCCCTGAGAATCCACACGCGCCACTTCGTCATGATCATCGATGAGCTGTGTCTCGCCACGGACTACGACGCTCCAGGCTTCCTCGCTTGGCGGGTCGTACCCGTCGATTTCCAGAACTGACGGCCGCGCTGCCATCGCGCCCCACAGCTTCCGTCCGCGGCCGGTGCGGAAGACAATGGTGCGGTTGTCCAAGACGTAATTCACCGGGAAGATCTCCGGATGGTCATCCACAACCAGACCCAAGCGACCAACTGTTTCTGAAGCCAGCAGGTCCCAACACTGGTCGAAGGACAGACGCGGGTCATCGCCCTGGGCGGACTGATTGGTGTCAGCTGCGGGCCCATTTGCCGTAGATGTCATGAGCAGATCCTCTCGAGCCAATCCTGAGTCCGCGTGACCGGAAAGGCGTGTGCTGTGCATTCTTCGTGACTCCGGGAAGGTGCACGCTCCCTGGAGCCAGCGTCCGGGCCGGCAGTGTCTTGCATGCCTTCCCGTCGTCAGGCAATGCCTTGGCCTATCCGGTCTGCTGGTGCTTTGATTCAGAATGACGTGGATTATCCGGCCGGAACAGGGCCGAAGGTCACGTGTACATGGCTGGGGCTGAGAGCTGTGTCTTAGTCGCAGTTGTTGAGATAACCGCCAAGCCAGCGCTCTATACCCCGGTATGCGATTTTTCTCACCGGGGCGGGGGAGAGAAAGATGTCGTGCACGGCCTTCGGTATCCGTAGCACGGTGACGTTGTTACCGAGGGAAAGCGCGCGATGAGCAACTACGTCGACGTTAAGGGCAACGTCGGCTTCCGTGGCCGTTTCGGTCCACCGGGGCTGCAGATAGTCCCGGCTCGAGAGCAGGGTCAAGACCGGCACATCGATGCTGAACCCGGCATCGACCGCGTTCTGGGCCTGGAATACGGCGTTAAGGAAGGAACTGGTGACCGGGAACCCGCGGTAAGGGCGCCAACGTTTGTCGTAGGTCCACTGCCCGCCGAACTCGGACGACAAGGAGCGCGAATATATCCCCGGATCCTGAACAGGCAGCGGAGCCAGCGGATGGCGGTGCGCCTGGAGCTGGACCAGCGGCGAAATGGCGCGGCGGCCTATCTCGGCGCCCTGGAATTCCAGCCACGGGCTGTTCAGGATCAGCGCTGTTGCGATTCCGGGATGCCGGTGCACCCACCAGCTCAGCGTCAGCCCACCGGCGGAATGGCCAAGCAAAATTAGGGGCCGACCGGAGCCGCAGCCGATTACCTCCAATGCTGCAGCTATATCCGGATCATAGTCGCGAAGGTCCCTGATAAAGCCCGGGGTGTTCCCCGGACGGAGGCTTCGGCCGTAGTTGTGCAGGTCCAAGGCATAAAACCGTGCACCGTCGCGGTGCCAGAACCGGGCCAGTTTCTGTTGAAAGAAATAGTCTGACCAACCGTGGACATAGAGAACGTCTGCTCCTGCCGCGACAGGGTAGTGATCCGGTTCCTCGGCTGATTCGTATCGGATAATGGTTGCCACGGCGCCATTGGGGAGGGCGAGCTCGCGCTGTTCAAAGCCGGGGCCAAGAACATCCTTCTTCCACAACGTATCCACCCACTGATTATTTAGCAGGCTGAACACGGGGGCGATTCGGGACTGAGGCAGACCAGTTCAATGCGCTGATTCGGGGATGGGCTACCAGGAGGACGTATGCCCGGTGGCCGCGCTCAAGAAATGCGCATTCCAAGCGGCATCACCGCCTCGGCCCCCCCGAGACGACACAGCCCCTGCGTCCACCTGCTTCACCGGTTTGATACTCAGACTGTGAGTCCCGCGCTCACACCCGCAGCGGCAATATCCGTCCCCCAGTACGCTGTCCGGTCACGGGACGGGTCATTCGACCCTAGGGCTCTTCCTGCGCAGCTGAAAGGCTGGATCTGCAGTGCTGGAAATTTGGAATGGAGGAGGCCGGAATATGTTCACTCTTCGCACCATGGGGGGCATCGCCTTGCTAATGGCCGGCAGCAGTTGGCTTTGGCTCACGCCCACCTTCGCTACCAGAGGCCTGGATACCTCCGGGATCTTGTGGAGCATCACGATGGTTCTTTCCCTGGTAACCATTCTCGGTTTCTGTGTCGCCACATGGGCATTGTTTGCCAAATGGGGGTGGTGGGAATACGCCGCCCTGGCCTCGGCGGGGCTCGGGCTTCTTACGCTTTTACCCTACTGGTTCGCCGCCGTCCGCTCCGGTGAGACGGTAGGGACAGCTACCTGGAACGCGTTTGTGCACGTGCTGATGGTCGCCGTCGTGGCGGTGCTGCTGTTGGTGCCACCGTTGGAGCGGTGGGTCGACCAACAGGTGATGGGCTGATCGAGGAAGGAGGTGGATGGGATGACCATTTCCGGCCATTCTGGTCCTAGCGCCGAGTCCTCCAGCCACCACCGTCAGCCGTCGGGCCGTGTCGTCCTCGGATTCTAGGCGGCGACCGCGACCGCCGTCACCTACATCGCCTTCGACGTCGGGTTTCTCCTGGACCCCATCATGCCCGCACCATGGGACGTGTGGGTCCCTATCGGCGCCTCAGCCCTCATCGCGCCGGCCCTGGTGCTGCTGACGGTGAAGATCCATCATTCCGCGCCGGCAGATCCCGGGTGTGGACCCACAGCGCAATAGGTGGCAGTGAGAGTGTAGCCCGGGTAAAGGTGGGTGCTACCATCTCGTTGGAAAAGACCCAGATGACGGGGGCTGCGACACCTGCGGTGAGTATCTTCCGTTCCATCGACCGGGCGTGACGGCGAACTTCCTGCCGCGAGAGAACCTTTAGAAAACGAGCTTTGTACCTACGAACGCGAGTACCAAGGGGCACTCTCGGCCTGAAGTGGCCAGCAAGCGTCTGCCTGGGCGAAGGTTCACACGGCACAGGAGTATTACCAATGGCGGGCAACCTTCAGCCGGCGGCTCATCGAGGAGCACAATTTCAGCTGGGCCGGGTGGAGGGTAGCTGGCCGGACTGCTAGCGCATCAACGCTGGCTCCGTGGCCCAAATCAAACGGCGGGGCAGTTCGGCCCTACCGGTGTCCCGAGACCAGGCCCAAGCTTAACTGGTAACAGTGTGTGGGCCGGGGCCCGCGGGTCCTGCACATTTGCCACACTGCGGGCTCTGAGGACTTCTAACATGTCAATTGCACGGGGACGGCTCCCTCAGCGCCGCCTGGGCGCCGCGTTTGCAAGCGCGCGCCGGGACGCCGTACGCAGGGCCCTCCTTACCGCCGGGCCACTGTCGTCACTGCTTTACGTGGTGTTCACCGACGGCTTCGCGGCGTCCAGGTGGGACGGTTACCGCCGCATGGAGCAGATGGTGAGCGAACTGTTCGCCGTCGGCTCTCCTGGCCGCGACGTCCTGCTCCCCTTTACGTGGTTCTACACGGTGCTGTTCACCGCATTCGGAGTGGGCGTCTGGATCTCAGCATCCGGCCACCGCCCACTGCGGATCGGCGGCGCGCTGCTCACCGCGTACGGTCTATTTAACATCGTGGGAGCCTTATACCCGCTCACGCTGGGCGACGATACGTCTATTCCGATGCACATCGTCGCCACCAACATCACGCTCGCCCTCATGGTTGCTGCGATGTGCTTCGTGGCGGCCGGGTTCCACGGCCGGATGCGTGTCTACTCGATCACCTCGCTTGTTGTTTCTGCGCTCATGGGCATGGTCGCGTTTATGGCGGCCCCAGGACCGAACCTCGTGCTGGGCGTCGGCGAGCGAATCAGCATCGGCGCGTTCCTGCTGTGGGTGGCGGTCCTCGCCGTCGCGCTGTGGAACGGGTCGACGGCGAGGACCGCCACCGGGTGCCTCATGCGGACGGGGATCAGGACTGGCTGCCGGGAACGAGCCGGTAGGCGTCCGTCCAGGCCGTCGCTTGGGGCCAATACAGCAGGCACGGAAATGGCCACACGACCCGCTTGTTGCATCCCGGGAAGGTTAGAAACTCGCCTCCGAGATTCATAGCTAAAAAGCTCTGGACATCTGAGAGTCGATGAGCGATTCTCTCGCCTAAGAGTGGCCCCACTCAAACGCCGATAATGAAGATTCTGTAAAAGCTGGTCGAGCAGGGGAGCGGTCCCCCCGCTGCTCCCCTAAACATCGGCTCGAACGGCTGCCGGAACACCAGCGAGTTCTCCTGAATCTAGCGAGGCTGTGATAACAGCCCAGGGATCCCTCCGCCCGAGGGCTCAGAGTTCGGGCACGAGCGGCCAGGGCACTTGAATCCGGACGGAACCCAACGCCCGCCCACGTCGGCCGGCGATTTTACGTCTGCCCATCGGAAAAGCAGCCGGCGTCCGCACTCAGGGCACCGCGGCGCAACGAACTTGTTTTTCGTCTGGTCCGTGTAGACCTCTCCTGTTGGCATCAGCGTGAAGTCCTCCCAAGGTCCCTCATGAGAGAGTCAAATGCGTTACTAGTACTCCCGTCCATCTGTGACGAGTACCGCGGCATGCCGACGACCATTGGCGGCATGCCATCAAAGGCGGCGGTGAAGGACACGTAGTCAGGCGTACCTTCGTCGTCAGCTGGCTCAACGTGGTGGAGAGTCAGGCTTTGGATCTTGGAGCGGTGAACCACCGTGACATCGCCCTGATGCGGGTAAGGAGCTCTGCCGGAGTCCTCCGGAGCTTGTATTTCGCCATGAATCACCAGTTCGTCCGTCAGGATCGTGGCTGAATAGCGTGCTCGGCCGCCTCCGCGCCCGTCTTCCACGGTGGAAGATAGAAACTGGACTTCGGAGTCACCTACTACCCGTGCCAGACGGTGCTCCAGCCACGTCGCCACCTTCTCCGACATCATGAAGTGATCCCGTGGCCAATTGTTGTTGCTGCTACGCAGGTGCTTCTGTACCCGCTCCAAGGCTTCCTTGGACATAAACTACCCCCAGTCAACGCGCCTGGCCCAGCGCCAGTGGAGAATACGTTACCGCCCACTCCTGACAGCTCGTATAGGCTCCCCAAAGTCCCGACAGGGCACACCTGACGAGGTAGCGAACGCGCCAGTCTACGTAAGCTTCCGCGTGTGACCAGTCCAGGGCGCGAGCACGTCGTCTTACGCATGGCAGGCTACGTCCGAAAACGTCCGATTCGTCGATCTACGGGAGTTCTCGCAGCTACTTCTACTCCCGCTATTTAAACGCCGATAATGGACGTTTCGTAAAGCTGTGCTCAGCAGGTGGAGTTGCTGGTAACACCGGGAGGGCCGAAGAAGCGTCACCGAGAGGCCTCAGCTAAGGCATGTCGTCCTGCAGTCTCCCCATACGAAGCCGGTGCTCCTCAACCGCGATTGTCCGGCAGCCTGTTGGACAATCGGGTGCCCTTTCGAGTTGACGCGTCGCGGTAAACCTCTCGCGGAACCTAGTTGTACTGGGCCATTAGGTTGGTGACACCCGGGTGAGGGGTGTGGTTCCGATGCCGGTGTGGATTCGTTCAGTGTTGTAGTGCTGGAGCCAGGGCGCAAGTGCGGCTTGGCGGTGGTTGCTGCTGGTGAAGATCTGCCGATAGGCCCATTCGCTTTGCAGGGTCCGGTTGAAGCGTTCGGCTTTGCCGTTGGTCCAGGGGCAGTGGGGCTTGATGAAGCGTTTAACTGCTCCGAGATCGGTCACGGCCTATGGAACGCGGTGGAGTTGCGGTAGGCGAAGGCGTTGTCGGTGATGACGCGTTCGATCCGGTGGATGCCGTGGCCGGCGAAGTATCCTGCGGCGCGGGTGAGGAACCCGGCCGCGGTGGCACCCTTCTCGTCGGGAAGGACTTCGGCGTAGCCGATGCGGGTGTGGTCATCGATCGCGACGTGGACGTAGTCGTAGCCGATCCCGCGTGCCTTGACCTGCTCCGAGCGGCCGTGGGCACGCCAGCCGCCGCCGTCCGGGATGCGTCCGAGCTTCTTGACGTCCAGATGGACCAGTTCCCCTGGCCGGGCCCGTTCGTACCGGTTGGCCGTGGTTCTGGCCGCTCGGATCGGGGCACCTGTCAGCGGATCGCAGTCCGCCAGCCGCGGAACCCCGTGCCGGTGCAGGATCCGCGACACGGTCCGGGCCGGGACGCCGGTGAGGGCAGCGATCCGCAGGGGCCCGAACCTGACACTGCGCCGGGCGGCCAGGACGGCTTGCTCACGTTCGGAACTCGTCCGGGTCGGTGAAGACTTGGGCCGGCTTGAACGGTCTGGCAGACCAGCCGCGCCCTCGGCCCGGAACCGTCTGATCCACCGGTAGGCGGTCTGCCGGGAAACGCCCAGCTCTGCAGCGACATGAGCGACCGGACGGCCTGCGGCGACACGGTCAACGATCAGGCATCTTCCATGAACTGTCAGACGGGCATTAACGTGGGACACGAGGACCTCCGAGCGCAAAGTGTGTGAACTAGACAGCTCCACTTAGCCCGGAGGTCCTCCTCGTTTTCAAGCCCTACATGTCAACAACGTCCCGGCTCAGTACACCTAGTCCGGGGCACACGCGGTCAGAGCTATTGCGTCGCTGATGTTCTGTGGCTAGTCGAAGGGCAGTGCTTTGTAGGCGGTTTTTTTGTTCATGTTCCAGCCGGCGACGAGGCCGGAGCCGATCATTTGGTCGCTAAGGCGGGCGAGGCGGTAGGCGGGGTCGGTGTCGAGGGCGAGTTGGAGGAATTGGTGGGCTTTGCTGCCTTTGCCTTCCCACCAGTTGATGTAGCCGATGGCGGTGAGGACGGGTGCTGCGTGTTCTGCGCTGGTGTGCGTGTAGGCGTGCAGGAGCAGTTGTTGTGCCCATTCGATGCGTGACCATCTCGGGGCTGATTGGGTCTGGGCGAACAGGATGTGCTGCATAGGTTCGTCCACGCCGGGGATGTCTGCGATGAGCCGGTCCCGGATTGCGGGGAACTGAAGATGCGCGACCAGGGCGTGGCAGTCCTCATCGCTCGGGAAGTTCTTGGAGTCGAGCATGTCTGACCAGAGTTCCCGGCCCTGCTGCAGTGCGTCGGCGCTCCGCTGCGACCTGATGGTTTCCATGTAGTTTTCGACAGCGGTTGCCTTCGCTGCTGCCTCGTGGTTTGTTGGGAGCGTGATGCGGTCGGTGGGTTGGATGTAGCTGCCGCGGTAGATGAATTCAGCGTTAATGGCGCTGGTCTGGGTAGAGCTGACGGGCAGCGCAATGCTGGTGCCAGGTTCGCCGTCATAGGGGGAGAAGGTTGTGTCTCCTACGAAGAGGCCGTCCCTGATGGTGATGCCTTGTTCGGCGAGAACGCCGGTGAGCGCGGCGATGGTGGCGGCGTGGGGTTTGGCTGACCCTTGTTCGCAGGGTTCGCTGCTGTAGACCGCGAACAGGACGGAAGTGGCGGTGGTATCGCTGGTGAGGTAGTGGGCGACCGTTTTCGCGTAGGAGAGTTCCTGGCCGGGTTGGCGGGGAAGGTCGATCCTGAGGGTGGCGCCGATGCTGTTGTCATTCAGGGTGATGCAGACGAGGCTTTCCTGGGGCCAGAAGCCGAGTGTGTGCCCGATGAAGCTGAGGGCATCCGATGGTGTCTTGATTGTGAGCTTTTCCATGATCCCATTCCCTTTCAGACTTGTCATTGCGTTTGTTCTGCGGTTGTTGGTTGTGGGCGTCGTTCTGGTAGGGGACCATCCGCTGGGTTGAGGGGCCGGAGTGCAACTTGGGGTACCGGCGCCGGGACTGAAAACTTCGCTGCGGACAGCGGGTTCCGTTGTTCTGGCAAGTTTTCGGTTCCGGGGTCGGCGCGGTAGCGCCCTGGTTGCGTGGAGGACCCGCCCAGCGATCATTGGGACATATCAGAATGACGAGCAGAGAGGTTGCGTTTTGCTCATTCATCGTTGCGGACGGCTCAGGCGGCATGACTTTCGGCCGCCATTTACCTGGTCCGCGTCATGCTTTGTTGTTGTCAATATTGTCCGATGAAGCTTCCTAAAGTGCGGCACAACGCATCCCGCGAAGATGGCGGGCAAAGTCGGAAGGTCGATGACATCGTTTAGCAAACACGATTTGTTCGGAAGGCGGTGAATTGCGGTGATAATATCGGGCTCTTGCCGCGATGAAGGGTTCCCATGGAAGTTGTAGTTGGTCTGCTATTTGTCGTCGCCTTTTTCTGGTGGAGGGGTCGCAAAAAGAAGCGTCAGGCTGGAAGTAGTTCGGCTTCTGCTCGGCCTGAACCTGCCAAGCTGGAAGTGCCCAACACGCCACTGACTTATACTCAGCCGCGCGTTGAGCGGCCGGTTCGTTCCCAGCGGCCGATGCGCTTTGCCGAACCGGGTCGCGTTGGCGAGCTGTTCAGCTATGGAGGCCCTTCCTCAGGAAGGGGCTATAGCCACGACGGTCCCTTCGCTGTGATAGATGTGGAGACAACGGGTTTCTCTCCAGGCAATGGTGACCGTGTTATTGAACTGGCGATTGCCCGGGTTGATAAGAATGGGCGGATCGAAGACGAATACGCCACGCTGCTCAACCCGGAAGGTCGTGACACGGGTGCAGTTTTTGTCCATGGAATCACCAATGACGCTGTCAAGAATGCGCCGCTTTTCTCAGATGTCCTGCCGGAGGTCTTGGCGCGTTTAGACGGGGCAGTGATTGTCGCGCACAACGCAGTTTTCGAGGAGCGGTTTTTCGCTGCTGAATTTGCCCGTGCTGGCGTCGCTACACCACCTCTGCCCGCCCTTTGCTCGCTATGGCTGGGACAGCAAACTTTTGATACTCCGAACCACAAGCTGGGTACACTCGCCCAGCACGCCGGGATACCTCTCGTAGACGCCCATGCTGCTCTCGGTGATGTCAGGGCCACGGCTGCTTTGCTTCCCCTGATGCTTGACCGGTATCAGGCAGCCATTGAATTCGGACACGACCCGTCCCGCGGGCTCTTCGATCCATACAAGCTCGGAGCCGTCAGCCCGGTAACCCGGGCAGTTGCCTTGAGGAAAGGCACCGAGGGTTGGATGTCTTCGCTGATGTCCCGACTACCCATCAGCACAGGCGATGTAAGTGACGCGGCCGCCACCGAGTACCTTGAGTTGCTGGCTGTCGCTTTGGAAGACGGCAAGATCATCGGCGACGAAGCTAAAGCACTGGCAAAGGTCGCCGGTCGTGGCGGCATGGGCGCGGAACAAGTGCGGGGCCTCAACGAGCGCTTCCTGGAGATGATGCGAGAAGCCGCCTTCGCTGATCAGACACTGACAGCCGCAGAGTTAGGGGAGCTGAAACGAGCAGCAGACGCTTTGGCTGCACCTGGCTATTTCGACGACCTGCAGCCGAGTACAACGCCTTCGAACCAGGCCGTCGAACAGGGATTGGATGAGCCAATGGGAAAGGACGTCAAGGTCCGAAAGTGCGGACACTGCCGAACCCCTGGCCACTACCGTTCGAAGTGTCCTGAGCTGAATTAGGGGGTGTGGACATTGTCCACACTTTCCGTCTCAGATCCCGTCCTACAGGCCTCGAACTAGGCCGGTTTCCCTATGTTTTCGCGGGTTCCCAGTATTTTCAAGGGCGGGAATGTAGTTCGAGTCCCACCTCGGGCACAACAAATTGCCTCGTCAGAGGCGATTTTGCTTGGACGTGTGTACAAAGCTTGTGGTTGCTTCGCTCTGACGGCTGGGTCGCGGCTCTAGCCTGGCTGCCGTTCTATTCAGGTGTGTGGGGCGGCGGGGTCAAGTCCCTGGCTGATGGTCCTTCCGCCTGCTTTAGGTGAGTTCTTGCGTTTTCTCGTTCCGGTTATGTTGAGTAGGCCGGTAGTGGCTTACACCTATTCATGGGCCGGGGGAGCGGGGAAAACATGACTTCGGCGATGTCGCTATAGGACGCGAGACCCAGGATAAGGTGGCTGTTCAAACTGTTTGGGGGAACATTGAAATACCGCGTGTTCATGACTACGGCCGCTGTCCTTCTGGCAGTTACCGGCTGCTCCAGTTACTCAGGGATCACCGCAGTCCAAAGGCCTGCAGAAGCCAAAGACGACTTTCCTGACGACATTCTGCTCTCAGACCCAGACATGCCTTCCGACTTCCGACTCCTCACTGAGGACGGCCGGGTCAAGTATTTCGCAGCGGAAAGCTCCGACCACGCCATCGCCTGCGTCGCCGCCTATCCACTGGACAAATTAGACCAATGGGTTAGTAGCTGCAGCGACGGGATTACAGGTGACCGGGAAATCGTTACCGTCACCCATATCGGACAGCCGACGGTAAAGTTCGTCACAACCGGCTTTGACACTCGGGCTCTCGAATTTGAGGGTTGGCGCAAGGTTCACGCCAGTGTTCTCGTCGGGGCAGTGCCGCGCCCGTAACGCGATGGGAAATCAAGACGCAGCACCGACACGTCCCCACCTTCTCTGAGCCAGGTCGGGGAGATGGCCCTGATGCCTGACGCTGCCACGCTTTCTTTATTTACCCTCACGTATTTGGGAACGTTGGCGGTGGGCGCTCCGGGTGGCCGGTTCGAAAGAGGCCTGTCCGTCCATCGTCGCGTTAGCCGGTACATGGCGGGGTCGCCGGAGAGTGACGCTTCCAAAACGACCGTTTCTGACCTCGTGGCGACAAGTCTCCGAAAAGGCCGGAGTGTGACTTCTGGCGGTAAATGGCGGTCTTTTTTCGGCGTTATTTGGCGACGGGTGCGGCCCGCAAGGGATCCCCTGGCGGGCCGCAAAACGTCCGGTGATCGACCGGCTACTGGGACAGGGCCATGACGCCGCGCATCGGTGTTTAGCGGCGGACGCCGATCGGGAGCCGGTGACCCCGGTATCGTCGTCAGTACAGAGGGTGGAGGGGGAGCGAATGAGCAATGGCAAGACGAATGGTGGACGTCTGCGCCAATGGTGGCACGAGTTCAATTCGAAGACAGTCCCGTACCCGACGGACCCGGGCCGCGCCGCGGTGCCGTACCCGCCGTCCAGGCGGGGTCAACGGCATGCATTCGCAAAATGCGAGGAGTACCTCCTGCGCGAGATCGTACACGTTGGCGGCTGGGCCCGGCACGTGAACGTCCGCGGCGCCCTCTCGTTCGTCGCCCCGTGGCTCATCCAGCCCTGGCGGATACACGCTTCGCTCATGACGACACAAAGGGCCGCGGACCCAGTAGGGCTTAGATGCCGAAGGTGGTGGACTGGCTTGCTAGTCACGGAGCGCTCCGGGCGCTCGGGTACGAGCAGCGGAACGCTAGCCCATTCGTTTATCGGACGCTGCTCTTGCCCACGGGACGAACGCCCATCAGTCGACCCTAGGGGTGAGAAACTTCCCGGCGGCAGGAGGCTAAAAGACGCGTGAACGAAGCAGCTGGGCTTGAAGCTGAGAGGACCAAAATGGAGAACGCAGGGGAGTCCCCTCCGGCTAAAAATCAGGATGAGTTGGCAAGTGACGGGGGAACCGTTGATAAGAAGAGCCAAGTGGCTGCACTTCGCGCTGAAGTCGCTCAGAGGAAAGCCGAGATTGCATCTCTAAGAAGCGCGATCGTCAGTGCTAAAGGCCAAAGCATCCGGAGTGAATTTGGCGAGTTTGTTGGAATCATTCGCAAAGAGTGGGTAACTCTTGTTGCTTGTATTGCTCTCGGAGCCATTTTGACTTTAGCCGCAGCTTTTCTGCTAAACGTCGGCGATCAAACTTTTAAAGCCTTCATAGTTCAGCAAACTGAGCAGCGGGTCCAGTCATATCTCGGACGGCTCTTTGTAAGCCCAGCAGTGGGAGGAGTTGCAGCTCTACTCGCAGCCGTCATCACAGCCGCGGTCGTGTTCGCTCAACTAAAGCATACAAAGGCAAAGGATCACGCAGAGAACTGGTGGGAAAGATACGAGTGGATAACTGAGCGAGCCTTCCCCTCGAAGGCAGAAAATAAGGACAATGCGATATCTGAGGGTTTTGCCACAATTCTTTTGAGCCAACTTGAAGTTGAGGCAGTATCCGACCTTCAGAAGAAAGCGTGCTCAAACTTCATGTCCCTCTTAGTGCGGGAACTGCCTGATAAAACTGAGGAGGTCCCGGTCGAGGCGGAGGTCCCGGCGGATGCGGAGGTCCCGGTTGACGTTGCGATTCCACCCACCACGACTGACGGTCCGGTGGATGTGCAAGAGCAAGGCCCAGGCCGGGTGTCGAAGAATGCGTCCAAGAATTCGACCGCCCTGGCGCTCGGCACTTTGTTCACAGAAGTTGATCGTGCGTATGAAGCAGCCTTGGAGTACGTCGAAAAGACCGAGGGGACGACCAGCAGTTCAACAGATGCAGAGATTTACGTTCTCAAACGTCAGATCGTGGACGCTCTCACTGAAGAAGGTATAAAATATCGAAAAGTGCTAGGTGGTAAAGATGACGAGATTAGCGTCCAATATGGTGCCGCTGGCCGACTTACGCTCGTTGCGCTGCCTCGCAATCCGAAAGCAGCGGAGAAACGTATTTCGAATTTGCGGCTATCGGGAAGACCAGTGCTTGCCCTATCTGCAACGCCGCTGCGGGAGGGCTTCAGAGAAAACGTTGCGGCGATGCATTGGCGCCCAAGCATGGGTTCAGGGAGTCTGATCAAAGCAATCTCCGCTTTCTCGCTTTATATGTATCAGAATAAACTTGTTGATAAAGGTGAGTCTCCGCGGCACTAGTAGGTCGGGAGACTGGGATGAGCGATAGATGGCGGCGTTTTGGGGAAAGGTCGCGTCACTCTAAGCTCTCCAAGAAAGCTTGATGTCCAGGCGAAGAGGGAAGTCTTGACGGACCTCGTCTCGTACTTCACACCCGTTGCTGTCGTCATGTTGCCCAATCAGCAGTGCCACGCGAGGGGAAGCGGTCCGGGTACTTAGGGTCCCGTCCGTGTCCGCGCCAGTACTCGTCCCGCTGCCACAATGAGAATCTGGTGACTTGGACGCAGACTACGACGACAGCGACGCCGAAGAGAATACTCCGGGTCCAGAACCACGCCTCCGAATCGATACCAACGAGACTTAAAACGGTTGAGATCAGCATGATGATCATTACTGGAAGGAACCAGCGCAAGATGCGTTGAAGCCTTCGCTGCACTTCTTCCTTCGTTGCCATCTTGCCTCCGTTAGTCGGGATGCTGGCCGGTTCCAAATCGAATAGCTCTAAGGAGGGGCTTTGGATCTATTGCGATGGTGTCAGTCATTATCCGCACCGCCCGGTTCCATGGGTAGCGTGACCATGGCTCGGTCAAACGGGCATTGAATGGATTGCCCGGTGGCGGATCCCTCATCGCACAATCTCGGACTATCCCGGAGCCGTGATTAGCAGAGGCTCGATGCGAGGTGCGCACGATGCCCGATAAAGGGCTTCTCCGCGGCAGAGACGAAAACCATGAACGCCATTGCAACCGACACCGCCACTACGGCCGACACCAACGAAGTAATCGAGGCAGTATCCGTCCTTCGTGACTACCACGAAAACGGCGGCTGCGACTGGATGGAGCTGATCGATGCCGAGGGCTGGGCAATCCTTGGTGTGTGGGGCTGCGAGGGCTGGGACTTAGGCCAATGGCCCTACGTCATGATCGCTGTTACCCGCCACGTCCGACACCATCGGCAACCTTTTCGGTGTCGCCTCCTACTGAGAAGAACGTACGGCAGCATTAGCGGAAAAGCCCAAGCCGACCAGCTCCTCGCGGAAGCCGAACGGGCCGACAAGGCCCGTCGCCGAAACGTCGAAGCTGACAACGCTAAGCCCGAACAGCCAGCGGATGAAACTGCAGCGACTTACGACTTAGCAGAACGACGGAAAGCCGTGCAGGCTCGACTCAACGCCGATCGGAACCACGCAACTCCACCAGCAGCAGCTGTCTCGTCTTCGCGCGGTAAGGCCACAAAGGCGCGGACCGTGCGCACGGCCTTGGCGTTGCGAAGCAACCGCAAAAAGACCTGAGCAGATAGGGTTGCCCGTTGAGGTCTTCAGCACCCCGCTGGGTTTGGCATTTACGTGCCGTCATCACACAGGCGTGGACCGGGCTTGTCTCAGCGGGCTAAATGTGTGAATGGGGGCGCCGTACACCGCACCTGCCAGGGGAAACAGTTGCCGCAGCAGACCGCCCGACTGCTCGAGATCAGATTCGGCTCGCGCGACCAAGCTGCACGGGCAGCGTAGCCCCCCAACTTCAGTAGATGGCGGCGCGTCCGAAAACGACTTCTACGGAGGTTTGCCAGTCGAACGCCTCGTCTCCTCTGATGGCCCCGTCGAGAGCAAAGCTCGTTACGAGAATGCTCCCTGCTGACCTACCGCTACGAGGCGCCGGTTCGTACCACGAGGCAAGTGTCATTCCGCGACCATCGTAATCGGCTACTTCCTGATTCTTGGTTGTGAATAGCGTGGGGATGTCGCCGGTTCCAGTTACTACAGTGACCGGAACTCCCGTAACCAACACATCGTAAGGAACCACATCATTTCTGCCGCCCACATTCCCATCCGGCCAAGGATGTATACCCTTATGCATGGGCCTGCCCCCTCTGACGGCACGAAGCAGATCGTCCACGTCAATAAACGCCTGCCCCAAAGAATCAGTTTGGCTACTCCCTGAGCCCAGCAGCATATAGGTGCTGTAACTGCCTCGTATTTTCCCCAAGAGGTCTTCATGGCGGTGCGCGGGTACAAGAGCTATGCGGTACCTCAAGGTATTTCGCTCTGTGAACACCTCGGCGAACCCCTCGGGAAGTTTGTAACTAGGCGGCAGGCTGGCAAGCAGGTCCGCAGCCCTCGCGATACTTTCTTGGTCTAACGCGCTGTCCGCTGCTGACGAATCATCGGTATTTTCCAACGAAACCTCCTGGCTCGGCTGAGAACCCCCCGTGACGGATTCTGATAAAGGACACATATCTCACGTGGCGTTACTACAGCGTTACTGCGGGATTCCAGGGTGCCATTTGCAATTCGCGTCCGATGCTTTTGTCAAGGTTACGGACAATGAGGTCTAACAGCTCCTGGGGAAGCTACCAGTCGGACGGTAGGAACTGGCCCCCAAGTAACGGCCCAGTAACGGCCACGCACTTATCCTCAAGAAGAAGATTATGTCCCTGCGAACCGGAGGAGGTCCCCATTGACCAGCTTGGGGAGGGAATTCGGCTATTTGCAAGTACATCCTTCTACGCCTGAAGCTAGACGCAGTGATCGAGAAGTAGTTCTCCTGCTTCACGGCCTTGGCGGAAGCATCAATGATTGGAGACAGCCGCAATGGCGCGGGCTCCATTGGCAGCATCGAACGCCGCGAGACCGCCACGACAATGACAACTTCATTCCACCTCCGACCGGATTCCTCCTTCCTCCGTCCCTAGCCGACATGCGCTCGGATATCCGATGTTGGGCCGGAGTCCTGCGCGGCATGGGTCATACCGTCATCAACTACAGCCAAGACGGTAACCAGGAAACCGTCGACGTCCCGCTCCGTCAGCTTGAGTCTCACATCATTCCCTTTATCAGGCAGCAGGTCCTGCAGGGGCCTCTCGCGAACAAGAGGGTCGTGGTGCTGGCGCACAGTCGCGGGGGCATTCTCGTTCGTCGATACCTCGCTGATCATTTACAAGATGGACCGGACTGGATCAGTAAGGTGATTACGGTAGGAACTCCCCACGGCGCCACTAACGCCCCCTTGGCGAAAGGGAAAATTGGGGACATGGTAGACGCTCTCCTGGGGAATTTCTTGCCCATTCCGGAGATCGACTTTCTAAGTCCACAATTTCTGATCAGATATGCACTTGATCGTATTTTTGACTGGTACGACGTGACGCCGGGTGCCCGCCAACTCCTGCCAAACAACCCAATTTTCAACAGTCTGTCGATGCCAGCGGACACACCATCGATTGATTTCCACACTTTCGGCGGTTCATCTGTAAGGTTCTCCGGCCTGTTCTTCTGGAGGTATACCCTTTCGAGCTATCTTCCCGGTGGCTTTCCAGACGTGCGCTTTGACTGGACAGAGGAAGCCAGCGAGCTGCCGATCATTTCACCGTTGCTGGACTCGGTTCCGGACGGTCTACTTTTTGAGGAACAGGTGGAGGGAAGGGGTGACTCTTGCGTTACCGTGAGGAGCTCACAACTTACAGGCGCTTCCCATGAGACGCTTCCGTTCAATCACGCAGAAGCTCTTTGGGATGAAATGCTCTTCGAAAGAGTAGGGCAGATCCTCGGAACGCCAGTAAGAAACGTTACGGCGGTAGGGTGTGGCGCCGGGTTCCTCGGTAATGATTCAACTCACGAATTTCATGACCTTGCCCGAATGAGTGCTAACTGCCAAATCAACGAAATACTGCGAGTCGTTCTTTTTGACACACCGTTAGAAGCAAGAAAGTCTGGATTTGATGCTTGTGGTTGGTGCCGACCGGACGCCTAGGTAGGTTGAACCGGAATTTGCTGCAGCCGCATCAGCAGCAACTGATGCCGTCGTCTATAGCCGACAGCTTTGAAGCGCCACCTTGAGAGTGCGCCGGATCGAGGCGGCGGGACGACAGCTCAATTTCTGCGGGGAAACTCGAAGCTGCTAGGGGGTGGACCTGACATTGAGCTGTAGTCAAATTTTGGCGCTGGACGAACAAAACATTTCCACCTGTGCATCGGACGGGCTCGAGGGAGTGTTCTTGCCGGCCCAGGTTTACTCAGCCAATAGGTTGGTTGCACCTGCTGACGGGTAGTTGCTGGTGAGTTGCGAGGGCGGAAAGCAGGCGCTCCTACCGATGAACTTGCGCTATCGCATCACGAAAATTTATTGCCCTGCTATGAAATGCCAGGGGGGCAGTTCAGTCGTACGTCACGACCGCCTACAGCAGATTGATTGCGGCCATGATCAGTGGTTTCATCGTAAGACTTTGAAACTTCATCCAACTGGTCTTTGGACTCGGCCATGTATTCATCAAGTTTCCGTTGCAAGTCCGCTTGGGCCTCCTTCCGAGTCCCACCCTCGCCTGTGATCGTTTTTCCGTTTCTTGACATGAAGTCAATGGCTCGCTCATGATGGCCCTCTTCATGAGCTCGAAGCGCATCAGAGTACTCCTGTACGGCTGCCTTGTCCGCTTCCGACATATTTGGCCACTCAGGAACTTCCATGACCGTGGCCGTCTTACTGGGGTTCAACTTCCAAGTAACGTCTACCGACACTTCGTATCCGTCACCGTTGTTTCCTGCTAACTGTGGCTTCCCAAGCACGGGAGTGAATCCCGTCGCAGCACTGCCAGTCTCGACGCCCGAATTGAGCCAGTCACTAGCCGTTCCGCAGTTTTTAAACTTTCTCTTTTTGACCTTCGGCTTAGGGCTGCCCTTGGAAGCGGCGGCAATAGCCGCGGCCGCGGCGCCCCCTGCTGTAGCGATGATGCCGATGGTCCACCCAGTATTCTGACAATCCTGCGGGGAGACGAAAATATCGCAGTTGTCGGCAGCAGCAGGGCCCGCAACTAACAAGATGAACATCGCAGTAAGAACACCACTGACAGCCATCTTGACGAGATGCGAGACTGTTGCGCCGGCGAGGGTGTTGGTCAAGAGGTCCCCCGTTCGCGAATCAGCAGCACTGAGAACGCGCTAGCGATCAAAGTGGCGAGAAAGAAGCGTCCGTCCAACCCCACTGGCGAACGAGGCGTCAATGTAGCGCCACCAAATAGTGCAGGTAAGTCAAGAATTGAACCGTGCACTATAGCGAAAGCCAGAACGATAGCCACCGCCGGGGCCAGAACCAAGCGAAGCCATCGGGGGAGCAAGGCGTCTCGCCGCAGGTAGTAGCGTTGTAGTAAACGGTCTATTTGGTCACCCATGAGTATGACTGGCACGGCGACAGCGGCGGCGCCTAAAAGTACAGCACCTCCTGCCCCCGAGGTTCCCTGGCCACGGAGTAAAAAGTAGAGAAGCGGCGTTAGCGCCACCAGTGTCCTTCGCATCTTCCAAGGAAGCACCAACCAGCCGTTCACGAATCTATTTGTCCACCCTGAGGTATCTCTTAGGGACATCGCCTGTATCGCACCACCGATTCGGGCTCGAAATAGTGCTCCAAGGATAACCGCCCCTCCAACGAACACAATAAAAGGAACGCTTCGGTGGGTCATCCAGTCTAGCCATGCGAAGAATATGACGTAGGCAATGAAGCCCCAAAGGCGCCGCAGGTTCTGAATCATCTCAGCACCGCTGTGGCTGGCAATGAGCATCGCCGCTGAACATAAAGCCCTATAGCCACGCCGTACGACGCGTGGGCAGCGAGACTAATGGTGACAAACGGCATCAGGGCAGGCGGCCGCAAGAGCGTGCTGGAAGGATAAATTGCTAGCATTGCCACCTCCAATGCCAGACCCCAAAGAAGCCCGTAGTGCCACCGCGCAGCTCCTGCAAATAGGGCATAGATGATCGCGAAAGTTATTCCATTGCTTATGTGATATGCCCAGCCAAAAAGAATTGAAAGGCTTGAATTGGGCGTTTTTCCCGTAATTAGAGATCCGAAAATGTAGATGGAATAGAATGGTGACAAGTCCGCTGCAAGTAGCAAACCAATAATCCAACGGACAAGGTTGTAGGCACCAAGGCCAAGAATTCCACCAACGAATCCAGCACTCAAGCGCTGTACTATGATGTCGCGTCCCGCATGGCCTGCCCTGATTCGAATGCCCAACAAGATGACCATCCCAGGGAGTGTGACGAAGGACAAGGTGTAAGGCATGCGAATGAAATCAGCCAGATGGAGTAGAAGGGCAGCAATTGAAGTAATTGCCGCCGTGAATGCAAGAAAAAACATTAAAGGGTCTTCTTGCCAGCCAGCTCTGGGGTTGGGCAGTCCGCCCCCTGAGACGGGAAGGCGCCGCTCCATAAGCCATCACTCCCTGATCCCATTACCGTACGACGGGTGAGTTTCTCGAATGGGTAGGCATATCTAAATCATTCACACGTTGCCAGTTGTTCAGCCACTTCATCAATTACCTGGGTGTCCTGCACAACTTGGAACTGATAACTTGCAGTGACTCCACGTTCGAATGTAACTTCACCGTAGATTGGATGCTGTGTTTGCGGTTCAAGATTCTGCAGTCCTTCATGGCGACTGAAATCGAGTGTAAATCTGGAACTATCTTGATCGCGCATCTGCACATGACCCGTGACGTTGATCCTATCTGCTGTCCTTGATAAATTATTAAAGACAGTGACGACGATCTGGCAATTAGCAGCCGGTGGTATCCTGATGAATTCGACACCTGTAATAGTAAGGTCCCCAGGCCGGACTGGCGTGGAGGGAGTTCCATCTTTGGTCTTTCCAACTATCAGGTGAATCCTGTCATTTTCTCTAAGCACTGTCCCGGCGGCCGGTTCCACCCTGACCACCCTGCCGACCTGAGATTCTTCAGCTTCCTCTAAGAGTGTGGTGAAGAGGATTCCGGCGGCCAAAAGTTGTGCGCTGGCATCCTCAACGGTCTTATTGACCAGATCTGTTGGAACCCTCAGCGTTGCGTCCGGAGTGTCTGTGCCCGATGGGGCAGGGGTTTGGACTCCAGTATTGCTGCCTGACGTTTCCGGCGTAGGTGCTGACGAGGATCCAGTGTTGTCTGTTTGAGATGAGCATGAAGCGGTTAACAGGTTGACCGCCATTGCCCCCGCTACCACTGGCATCCAAAAGCCTAGCTTCCTTGTCGACTGCGACATCCGCCTCACCTCCTCAAGAGCTTGCGACTGTTGCTCCTTTGTTCCAAGCACCGCGTCTGAACTATTTGCGCCCAAGCACGAAACCTGGATAACGCGAAAGCTTCAAAGCCAAAGTAGGCCCTGACCACCTAGACCTCCCTGATTTGCACGTTTCTGAATGAGGCGCGCCCCCCATGGGCTTGAAGCCCGATATAGCTCGTAGCGTCATGGCTCCTCCTAGCTATCGTTTCCGTTCAGCGTTACTGCTCCGTTACTGGTCCATCACCTCGGCTAAGGGCCGGCCCACTGTCTGGTACGGGAACCCTGCGATCTTCAGAAGAGGCCTTCGGGGGGCCGCTCACACGGGAGAGCTTTGAGCTTGTTGGTCGTGCCCGCCACTAACGGGGCTTGCATCCCTTGAATGGACCGTCCGCGGAAAGTAGGACTCCCATGTGGTGGTCTGCGTGGTCTCGCCACCAGCGGCTTCTTCTGCTTCAGACTCCCCAGCTTCCAGTGGCCCGGCAGGTTGGTTGGGGACTTCAGGTTCGTCGTCTCATTCGCCTAGGTCAGTCGTCGGCTGTGCCCTTGCTGGATGCTACGGCGGTAACCCAAGGATTCATCGTTTCAGTGGCAGCGGTCTCCGCGGTGGCTCGCTGCCTGGAGGGGTCGTGGGCTTCGACATTGATTCCGGCGTCGTGCTTGCCGCCAATCCACGGCACTGTTTCGAGCAGCGCTGCGGGGGCGCCGGAGGCGAACATGATGGCGCGGCCGTCAGGCGCAAGGCAAAGACCGTCAGAGTAGGTCGGAAGGCATGGAGAGGCTGTACAGCCTTCCCTTGGACCGGACGAACTTTGCCGGGTCCAACTGCGGCCGGTGATCAGCCGGGCCCTAAGACACCTGAGTAGGTAAGTTCTCTTCACAGGACACTTGCCGGGAAAACACATCAACCCGGGCTACGTAAGGCAACAAACGGAAAATTCACACTAATCTGAAGGGCTCCTTGTCCATTGCAGGAACGCAAGGGACAGCGTCGACCAGACGGGTGAAACTCAATAACGCGTCAGTAACGACATCAGCTGGACACTTGCAGGACCAGCGAGCCAAATGACGCGCTCCTTGAGCTAGCGGACCGGTCATGTGTTCAGCCCTGGAAGTATTCGCGGATGGATGCAGGAGGCAGCGATGGTTGTGGGTTTGACGATTGCAGATGGCTTGACCCCGACTAGCGGATGCCGCTATAACCCGATCGATGACAGGGTCTATGTCGCGGAAATCTCGGGCCGAGTCACGAGCCTCGGTTTAAACCGCTCAGTGCAAGCAGTGACCCGCGACCTGCGGGGCGCCGTGGATCTGGCGATCACCAGTGATGGTCTCACCGCGTTCGTCGCCATCCGGGACGGCCGTCTCTACCTGCTCGACCTGTCATCGCCAGATTCGGCGCCCCAGCTCGTCTCTAAAGACCTCGGTGGGGTCGCACAGATCGCCTGGATTCAGGCGCGATCTGCCGTATGGGCAGTGCAGACGGGATCGGAGGGATGCCTCATCGAAATCGCACCCGCGACCGGCGATGTCTCGCGTTTGTCGGGTGCGCTCAATAACGGAGTGGGCCTTGCCGCCCGTGCTGACGGCTCGCTTGCCTTCGTCTCGCGTCCCAACGAGATCCTCGCGGTCGATGTTTCGGCCGGACCGATCTCGTCGTTAACAAACTCGTTCGAGAGCCCGGGCCGCCTCACCTGGACGGACGACAGCGAAACGGCGCTGCTGCACGCTGAGCCCAGCACAGGTGGCAGAGTGGAGCAGATCGACTCGGCCGGTGTGACAACAGTGCTGTTCGACGCAGGGGATGTGCAGCCGGCAAGCATTGGCATGGTGCGGGATCAGGTGGTGATCAGCGGCCTGCGGGAGGTCATCGTCTACGACCTCTCCCCCGTGCCGCCAGGACCGGTTGTCACCAACGTCTCGCCTCTGCTCGGCCATGGTGGCGACGTGCTGGTACTTTCGGGCAGCGGGTTCGGGGTCTGGGCGACGCCCGTTACCGTTGAGGTTGGCGGTACGCCAGCAACCGTCCTGGAGCACTCGGACCACCGGCTGCGTGTGCTTACGCACCCCGACACACGGGACGGCTCTCTCATCGTTGAGGTAGGGCCCGATGTGCTCGATGCGGGTAAGTTCACCTTAAACGCGAGCCCAGGGTACTTCGACGACGGGCCGCCGCTCGTGCTGGCAGACATTGCACCCACACCCGCGCTCGGCGAGCAGGGTCTGCCGAAGTCAGGCGGCGCGGTCTTCGTAGCATTGGTGACCCCGTCCGACCTGTCATCACCGCTGACGGGCGCGCGCACAACGATCGACGACCGTTGGAACGGCACCGGAGGTTCGGTCGCCACGTACTACGATCAGGCCAGCTACTCGAAGAGCGCTGTCAGCGGTGCCGTGACAGCCGGTTGGAAGACGCTCAGCGGCAATCTGCTTGACTACCACTGGACGTCAGAGCTGAAACAAAAGGTCGACGCCAGCGGCAACCCGGTTTACGACGCGAACGGCCACGCAGAGTTCGAGACAGACGCATCTGGAAATCCCGTGGCTCAAACAAACCCCGACGGCACCATCAAGATGTACAACAACTTCTGGAACAATCCGCGGCTGGTCGCCGAGGCAGTCCAGCTCTATAAGACCGAGATCGCCGCGGCGCAGCCCGACATGATCGCCGTGACGTGCTACACCGGCGGAAAGTTCACGCGTGGGTGGGGAAACATGAGCGCCAAGACCTTCGCCTTCTCCGCGGCGGGGCTAAGCATCAATGAGACGCTTAGCAAGGACACCCCGTACATGACGGTAAACGAGGACGCCGACTGGGGTCGTCTCGCGCATGAGACCGGGCACAACATCATCGACCCGAAGTTCGTGGCGGGAGCGCACCTCGGCGAGGACATCTACGGGTCCGATCTTATCGACCCGGCCGAGGCGACCGCTGCGGCTTTCGACATAATGGGCTCCCACGACGCATTTCACCCACTGTTCAGCGGCTCGAATATGGAGAATCTGGGCTGGTTAACCGACGCGCACGCGGCAAAACCCAACGACGAGAACCTGGGAGGGCAGACAAACATCGGGCGCGTTAAGTGGGACCGGAATCCCCGCGCCCTTGAGGTCGAGCTGGAAGCACACGGCACGACCGAAAACACGGTTCAGGGTAGGTATCACGTACTGAAGATCATCATCACACCCTCCCTGGCGTACTACGTCGAGGTACGGCAGCGTCCGGGCACGACCGGTCTGGTCTTCGACCCGAATCTGCCTCTCGGCAGCGGGGCCAACCCCAACCAGGGCGGAGTTATCGTTACACGTGTGCTGCTCGATTCCGTCAATAACAATCAGCAGACCCGCTTCATCACCCTTGCCCATGCCTCGAACGTATTGCGCACCGGCGGCGTCGTCGTTGATCCGCTGCGCGACCTCAAGATCACCGTTGTGAACGACAACGTCCAGGCATGGCCCCTGATCTGCAGGGTGAAGATCGAGTGGGCACAGAACATCCCGAACGATCCCAACGGCAAGTTCGACTTACGCATCCAGCCGTGGGACGACAGCTACCAGACACCGGACGTCTGGATCGACCGTAAACAGGACGGCGTGTACGACCAGCCCCTAGACGCTGAGGGCCGGCCGCAGGGAAGCGGGGACAAACCCCTCGTCAAGGCCAAGAACGACTTCTATTGCCGAATCCACAACGATGGGACAGATGCAGCAGCCAACGTCCTAGTCACTTTTTACTCAGTAACACCCCCAGGTGTGGGCGACAACGGCAGCTGGACGCCAATCAAAACAGCTACCGTGAACTCCATCGCCAGCGGCTCCTTCTTTGACGCAACGACGGTGTGGGTGCCCCAGATCGGTGAGCACACCTGCCTCAAAGTCGCGGCAACACATCAGCTGGGAGAGATAACTGGCGGCAATAACCAAGCACAGGAGAACATCTCGGAGTTCGACCTGTCGGCCGGGAGCCCGGTGCACCCGCTCACCTTTCCGGTCGCGGTTCGCAACCCGTCCGCCAACCGCCAGCGGATCCACTTGCGTACCCGGGTCACGGGGCGTTCCAAGGGTTACCTGGCGCAGATCCCACACCAGTGGGTCTGGGTCGACGGACACGACGAGCGTGTCATCGAAGTCATTGTCGCGGCACCCAACGACGTCGGGCGGTATGTCGAGCAGCCCGCGATTGATGTGCAAATCGACGGATTCCTCGAACGACGCTACACCGAGACCGCAGATGGGATCGAGCCAGGCGAATTCCTCTCACCCATAGGCGGGCTTACCGCCCGATGCAAGGCCAAGTTCACCGGCAGCGTGCGCATCTGGGCGGAATCCGGTGAAGGGACAGTTGCGGTGGGCGGGGACGTCAGCCCCGGAGGCTCGGGAACTCCCGTGCTCATCGTCATCACGGGAGGACCCGAAGGCGATGTAGTAGTGGACGAGACCGTGACGGGGCCGTCTGGCGCATTTGATACACAATTCGACCTGCGCGCGGTAATCGACCGCAACCCCGAGCTGGACGGCCGGGCAATCGACGTTGTCGCCGTGGTAGACCACGCCGAATTCGTCGCGGGCCTACGCTCGAACTCGTTACGTATTCGACCCTGAGCAGCTAAGGAGAGGACCAGGCCATAGTGTTCCCACGGGGTGCGAGACTCCTAATTTTCCCTGGAAGAAGTGTCCCAGTTCCCGAGCGGGCAAGAGCCGAATTCAGAGTCACCGCACGAGGCTCCTACACGCGCTTTACACACACGATTCGATCAGCCGCTGCTCATCATTTTTGAAGGAATGTCAAATGGTTGTTGTCCGCCTGTTAAGCGCCGTGAAAAAGCAAGCGACTGGAACTCCAGGTTCGAGCGCCGTTCAACGTGGATTCGACGTTACAGTACAGACCCTACCGAACCTTCGGGCCTACCGAGTCGTAGTCGTGTGGACACCGGATCGATGGCAATCAGTTCAGCGCACGGTGTGTGGTCTGAGCGATATCCAAAATGACTCTGACATCTGGACCGGCAGCATAAGCTACTTCACGACGCCCCCGATCACTCTGCACTATGCCCTGGCTGCAGCAAGTCCTGACGGTATTTCTTGGGACAACAACTCTGGATGGAATTACATGATCTAAATCTGGACCTGCGTCTGGTCAGAAATGCATAGTGTAGACACGGGGACCGGTATCCCTTCCAGGTATGGGGAGCCAATCCTTCCCGACTCAGCCCGCCCATGCACGAGGAAAGTCGCCGGTGTGCACTAGCGGGGGTCTAATCCTGCCGACGACCTACGGGCCGAAGCTTAGATAGCGCTTCCAACCGCCCCAATCTTGTAACGGAGCCATCGAGTATTCGATCTAGAGGGGGCAACTGCGTGGACTTCTTGAGATGAGCCCCGGTTCCGACAAAGGCCGGACAGGTCGCAACCAGATTTGTCTGACGGGGTAACGCACCAGTAACGCGCTCTCGTTCATGCTGTTCTAGCGACGTCCTATAACTCGTGTGAGGAGAACCGCTGTGCCGACATCGCCGATTCCTACGCCCGACACCTTATTTAGCCGCGATGTTCTGGGCCGATATGTCTGCAACACCATTGACGAAGCCAAGGCAGCCCAAGATGAGGCTTTGAACGCAGATGCTCGACCATTTGACGTCATTGTCGTTGGAGGCGGCAGCTTTGCTGGCACCTTCGCTCAGCACCTTTTGACAGTAGACACTGGTCGTCGGCACCGTGTCCTGGTTCTGGAAGCGGGACCGATGCTTATCGGTGAACACGTTCAAAACCTGCCCATGATTGGCCTCGGGGATCCCGGACCCGGCGGGGCCACCACGCTGGACGCTTTACAGGCGGCCGGAAAGGCTGACAAACCTCGATTCGAAGTGTGGGGTTTGTCTTGGCGGTCCAACGTTGCTTTCCCCGGATTGGCATACTGTGTTGGAGGCAGGTCACTGTATTGGGGTGGGTGGTCCCCGCGGCCGCTGCCGGAGGAACTAACGGGCTGGCCGCAGGCCGTCGTAACTGACCTTTCATCACCCGACGGATTTGATGCCGCGGCGCGGCAGTTAGGCAGTGATTCCACCAACGACTTCATCTATGGTCCGTTACAGAACGCCCTGCGGCGGGTCCTCACCGACGCCAACGGTGGCATCACTCACGCCATTCCGTCTGCTACGTTGCCGGATCATCCTGCCGTTGCCGCACTCGGGCAGGCCCCTTCTGCTGATGACATTGCTCGAGTACTCGGCCTGGAAAACGCAGGCGGACGTACTGCTAAGCAGCTTCAAAATGAGGCGAAACTAGAGGCTCCACTTGCTGTTCAGGCAACTGCTCGTACTGGCTTTTTTCCCGGTAACAAGTTCAGCTCCGGACCTCTAATTGTCAAATCTTCCCGTACAGCCTGGGGCGAGTGGCCGCGTGAGGATAACCTGCGACGCCGTCTGATGCTTATTCCGAACTGCCATGTCCAGCAGCTGGTCCATGACGGATCACAAGTGACGGAGGTACGTACGAACCTAGGCAATGTTCCTGTGAAACGGGGCGCCGTTGTTGTTATTGCCGCAGGAACCATTGAGAGCACCAGGCTTGCCAAGAATTCCTTCCAAGGACTACCCCAAACCGGTGCGATAGGAACCGGGCTGACCGCGCACCTGCGATCAAACTTAACGATCCGCATCCCGCGCACGTCCTTGCCCACCAATCCACCCGTCGCCGAACTCTCTGAAGCTGCGTTGTTCCTGAAAGGCCTTCACACTAAACAGACGGACCGTTACTTCCACCTGCAGATTACAGCCGCTGGACTGGGCCCCCAGGGCAACTCTAGTGAGGCTGAACTCTGGCAGAAGATCCCGGACATCGACACCCTAGACCGCTTCAAAACAGCCAGCGACTCTCACGTCGTCATTACCATCAGAGGCATTGGAGAGATGGACACCGACAACGCCGCCAGCTTCGTCGGGCAAGATATGGGAGATCCTGATTATGGGACCCCTAGAGCCCTTGTCGGTATAACGGCCTCCGCCCGGGATCAAAAACTGTGGACGGCCATGGACGAATGCAGTGATGACGTCGCTCTGGCTTTTGCAGGAGGCAACGATTACGAGGTGCTGGCGGCCGGCCGCTGGCAAACAGTCTCGGCCAATGCTGCTCCCTCGACGGTGCAGCCGCATGCGTTCCGCCATGATGGGCTGGGCACCACTCACCATGAAGCCTCCAGTTTGCGCATGGGATCAGATCCAAACACTTCCGCAGTGAACAGCGATGGGCGCTTGCATGCTATCTCTAACACCTACGTCTTAGGTCCGGCTGTCTTTCCGCGGCTGGGCAGCCCCAACCCAATGCTCACGGGCGTAGCACTTTCCAGACGTCTGGCAGAACACCTGGCACCGAAGCCTGGTCCCCAACCAGACAATCAGCTGGGAGAAGCACTACCCTATGTGGCAGAAGCCGGCTACCAAACATTGTTTGATGGATTGGATAACAGCAAGTGGCGCTTCGCGGGGAGTGGAGCTTTCCCACTTGTGGACGGGGCTTTAGTGAGCGAACCCGGCGACGACCTCGGATTGTCTTGGTGCACAACGCCAACCCCAGCAAACTACCGCCTTCGTCTTCAATTTCGTCTGTCCCGACATGACGACAACGCAGGTGTTTTCGTGCGATTCCCAGACCCAAACAGCAAGGGCTACAACAATCCCGCCTGGGTGCCTGTCCACTTCGGATACGAGATTCAGATTGATGACTTGGCCAGACCCGATGGAGGCGACAACCACCGGACTGGGTCCCTCTACGGCATAGCAAATCCAAACTACAACCAAGTAGCCTGCCAGCCGCCCGGTCAGTGGAATGATCTGGAAATTGACGTCATGAACCATACGTACACCGTTCGACTTAACGGGGTTCAGAGCACGCAGGTTACGAGCAACATCGCGGGTAGAGGTGTCGCGAGTAGCGCGGCGGTTCCAAGCTTCATTGGCCTGCAGTCGCACGGGGGGCGGGTCGCCTTCCGCCACATGAGGATCAGGACTCTACCCTGACAAAAATTGGGTGCCTTGCCGACGGGCATTTGATTCATTCAGGCATTTGAGGCCAGCGGCCTGGTGCATGCAGATTACCTCGACCTCCCTTGTCCCAAAGTTGGGACAAACCGATACTGTCCCAACGTGGGACGAAAAGGGTCCATTGCGTTGCCCCAGGTGCGCACGGTGCCGGTCGACGGCATCCCTTGGAAGCCAGCGGGCCGGAAGCAGAAGATGCTCCTGAGCCGGAGCTCTTCTACAACGATCTGGTCAGCTTCGTAGAGGAACACCTTCCACCGTCCTACCGGCGCAGCCTTAGCGGAACCCCCCGCACCTGGTGCCCCTCCTGGTGGAAACACGAAGAAGCCATAAGCCGGTCTTGGAGGATTGTCCGAATGCTTGGGACCGTCGTCCCATTCGCCGAGGTCACTCATCGGCTGCGCTCCTGCTGGATGTTGCGTGACAACCCATGGATGCGCTGTTTCAGCAGCAGCGGTAGACGCCGCTGGCCGATTGGAGGGGTCGTGGGCTGCGATGGAGGCCAGGATCTGGGCGTCGTGCTTTTGCCCATCCAAGGCACGGTTTCGAGCAACGCTGCGGGGGCTCCGGAGGCGAACATGATGGCGCGGCCTCGGGGGAAGGCTGAGAGGTCGCCCACCGGGAGACTTGCCGGTTGGTCAGGCAGGAGGCCATCTGCAGAGCGGTGCCGTAAATGCCGCCGCGTTGTTTGTCGTGTAGGTTGATGACACCTCGGACGGCGTTGCCGGTCTGGGTAAAAGCCGGCCTCCATCAGGATCGGGACGGCGGCGTCGTCGGTGGGGTCGGTCAGCCAGGTGTGAACCTGGGTGATGTGAAGGTCGGCCAGGCGCGGCGGCGAGCAGGTCCTGTCCGGCAGGGTCGAAGTACGCGTCGGTTTGGGCTCCGGGCCCGCGTGTGCCGGAGGCGAAGTGGTCAGCGAGGCGGGCGGCCCGGACTTCGTCGGTGACGTAGGACAGCGGGTTCCACCACCAAGAAGGTTCTTCCATGGCGATGGCCTGCGGGTCAAAGACCATACCGGGCCCTCAACGGCCCGGACGTCCCGCGGCCCCGGGGAGCGTAGCCCCTAGTTGATGTGTGCAGCGGATCAAGAAGTGTTCCACGCGCCTTTGGTAGATGGCGTGAACCATCTGTCTTGGAATACAACAGCTTTCTGAGACAGACCTCGCGGCCCTGCTCCAACTCTTCAAAATGAGCGGTAAGACTGGGGCATCTGCGTCTCGCAAAGACGTCTCACCGCATTTCGTCTCGTCCTGGGCGCATCTGAGCCTTTTCGAGTCGAACTTGACTGGTGAGGCAACTGGGCTACACGGCTACACCCGAGTCAGCACTTCCAGCCAGGACGCCCAGCTCGAATTGGACGCGCTGGTTGCCGCTGGTGTGCAGAAACGAGATGTCTTCGCCGACCTCCGGTAGCAAGACCGCGATCGAACGGCCGGGCATGAAAAAGCTCCTCGAGTATGCCGAGGAAGGCGACATCGTCGTTGTGTGGCGTGTCGACCGGCTGGGCCGGTCGCTGATCGACGTGCTGAATACGGTCGCCCTGCTCCGCGGTCGTGGTGTCCAGGTCCGGTCCATCTCCGATGGCATCGACCCGGCAACCTCGACCGGCCGGCTGATGCTGAACATGCTCGCAACCCTCGCCGAGTATGAGCGCGAGCTGATTGTCGAGCGGGTCAATGCCGGCATCGCAGCCGCCAGGCAAAACGGCACACGCTTTGGCCGACCGGTGTCGGATTCGGCCCTCATTGCGGAGAAACTGGCGATCATCAAGGAAGCCCGTTCCAAGGGGCACACGGCGAAAGAAGCCGCTCGCCTCGTTGGCTGGAGCCGTGCAACGCTCTACCGCCACCAGCAAAACCGCTAACGTAACGTCACGGCGTGTTCCTCCGCGACAGAGCGACTAACCTCGGACCGGCCGGTTGACCGTCCCAGTGCTTGCCATCTGTAAACCTCAGTGGGGGAGCAGTGCCCCGCTGAGGTTCCGGGCAGTGAGCCCTGCCTGAGTGGCCGGGACTAGCCATGCCGCAGCCAGACTGTATCCCCACTGACGGGAGGTTGCCGCCTTGCGGTGGTGTGTTTCGTAGCGCTTCAGCGCAGCCGCTAGCCTGTTGGGGTCGTCGGCCAATGCTTCCGCGAGGGTGAAGGCACCGCTCATAGCCAAGCTGGAACCGTCGCCGAACAGGGAGACGCAAGAAGCAGCGTCACCGAGCAGCGTTACCCGCCCTCGTGACCAGTGCGGGAGCTGCACCCGGCTGATGGCATCAAAGTACAGGTCATCTGCCCCCTCAACCTGGCCACGAAGGTCCGTTAGTTCCGGTACCGCCCAGTCGGTCACGCCGTAGGCGTTCAGAACGACCTGTTTCTGAACTCTAATGTCCCGGTACGCGGCCTTCGGGTGGGGCGGGGCGCGGAAAATGAAACCGGCACCCGCGGTCCCATTGACCGGATGCACCGTCAAGGACCGTCCGGGCCGGTTGTACATGACCACCGAAGCGGGGTCCGCTGCCGGGCGTCCAAGCGACATTGTCGCTATGTATAGACCCAGGGGGTGGACTAAGTCCTGTTCTGGTCCGAAGACCATCTCTCTGACGCTTGAGTGCAGCCCGTCCGCCCCCACGACCAGGTCAAAGCGCATGCGGGGAGAGCGGAGAAAACTGACATCGACGCCGGCCTCATCCTGCTCCAAGGCCGTCACCTCGTCCCCGAAGATGAAATATGCCTGGTCCTCGACAGCCGACCGAAGGATCGCTGCCAGGTCCGCTCGGGCGATCTCCACATCATCTCCGCGCGGCCTGCCGAGACGGAGCGGGCCTACCCGCCGCCCCGATGGTGTCACCAGTGTCAGCCCGGGAGCGTGCGTAGCACTGTCTTGCAAGCCCTGCAGAACACCCATCCTTCGGGCCACCTCCGTGGCGGCACCATGGACATCAACCGGGCCACCGCTGGATCGTAGCCCGTCTCCGCGTTCAACGACTGTCACCCGCATGCCGTGCCGGGCCAGCCAGTAGGCGAGGGTTGCTCCGGCGATTCCCGCACCGCACACCAAGACGCTATAACGCCGCATGCTGCCAGAGTAGACCCAGGCAATTTGACCGGGCGGCGTTGGCCAGCGCCCAGGTCTACTGCACGGGCCTCGCTTCGCTCGGGCGGTAGAAGCGTTTTTCTGTTTTTTGCTGCTGTCCTGCGGATCGTACGTGCCCACTCCACCGGCTCAACCGTCCTGCGGACGGCTGCGCAGCCGATGCCTTGTGTCGGCGCTTCGCTTATTTCCTCTTACAACCCATCCACTGCTTGCCCTTCGGGTTGCCCCGGCTCCGTCGGGCACAGCTACGCGATGCTCCGCCAGCAGGCAAAAAACAACCGGGGGAGAAGGGAAGCTGGCCGGTCACCAAAGCCGCCCCACCCACCGGATCCTCAGCAAAGGACAGAAAACCATGACTGACTACAACCGCATCGCTCGCGCCGCCCTGACCCGCCTCTTCGAGCCCGGCGACCTTGTGGGCCGCGCCCTGGTGGCCAAACACGGCGCCTCCGAGGCGCTGAAGATCGCCACCGGCTCCCTTCCCGCCGACCCCTTTTGGGACGTCACCGCCGACGCCTTGACCGAGGGCCTGCGGCGGTGGGCGCGTCGAATTCCAGACCTGCAGCCCGAAAATGACCTGGCAACGATCGAACGCTTGGGTGGGGGATTCCTCGTTCCCGATGATGAGCTGTGGCCGGTAGGGCTGGACGACCTGCCGGACGCACCGTGGGGGCTTTGGTACCGCGGCGTCATTGGGGACGGGATCCTCGGCCCGTCCCGGTGCGTGGCCGTGACCGGCTCACGGGACTGCACGACCTACGGGGCGGCCGTCACCGGGGACATGGCCTATAGGCTGGCCAGGGGTGGCCTCTGCATCATCTCCGGCCTCGCCTATGGCATCGACGCGCACGCGCACCGGGCCGCATTGGCAGGAACCCAAGGGAACGGACCAGCGACTATCGCCGTGCTGGCCGGAGGCCTTGACCGGGACTACCCATCCGGGAACGCGGACCTCGCAGCCGCGATCCGCGCCAACGGCGTGACGCTCTCCGAACTGCCCCCGGGAAGCGCCCCAACCCGATACAGGTTCCTGCAGAGGAACCGCATCATTGCCGCCCTCGCCGGGGTGACCTGTGTGGTGGAAGCCAGGTGGCGGTCAGGGGCGCTGAACACAGCGCATCACGCCGAAACAATCGCCCGGCATGTCGCAGTAGTTCCCGGCAGTATCCACAGTGCGAACTCGGCCGGATGCCACCGGCTGCTGAAGGAAGGCGGTGCCGTGCTTGTCACCGGCCCTGAGGACGTGACCGAACTGCTCGCCAGCTAGACCAAGCCGGTGACCGGTCCTTCGGGACCGGTCACCGCGGGCGGTCCGCCGTCGTTGGTTGACTTGCGCCGTGGGTTGCGAGCGGCGGACCGCCCAACGCCCACAGCATCCGCGGCTTACGAGGGCAGCGCGTCCCACCGACTACCGTGCGAACCCGGGAGGGCGAGGGGTGCTGGATGGGTGTTCGCAGAGCTCACACGGGATCGGACGTCCGCTGGCGCGGCCGGCTGTTGGGGCCAGGGCGTGCCGCCGCAGAGCTCCGGACCCCCTGGCCCTGATTGTCTGCGACGATGCTCCTATAGTCGTCAAATTCCCCTGATGAGCCGTGCCACCGAACTTTCTTTCAGGGCGCACCCTTCCCATGCTGGTCGAAATGACCAGCATGAAATGGATCGATCGCCGTGCCAAGGAAGTCTTCGCCGCACCCTGGCCGCTCGCAAAGATCGCACTCGTCGGCGCCTCACCTGTGGACGAAGTCATAGCCAGCTTCTACACGGCAAGGCACACCCCCACGTGCCCCACCCGGTTCTTCACCTCAGTGGATAAGGACATGACCTGGCTGACGCAAGAATAGCCAGCAGACGCAAAGGACATCAAGCCTCCAGAGGCGGTGGTAGTGTCGATCGAATCGGTGAGGCAAACAAAGGCAAACGCCGCGCCCGTTCACCTGCCGGCGAAGTCCAGAAGGTCCTTCACGCTGCAGCTAAGCCGGGCTGGACGCGAAGTGGACCATAAGTTTTCCACACGGCGCGGGCTCTACATAGGAAAATGACGTCGATGAAACCGCCGTGCAACATCGGAGGAGCATCCTGATCTAAAGGGTCTACCTGCCAGGAAAAGGAGCCGCCCATGCCTACAGCTCGGGAACCAATCGTCCGGACGTGTGATGCGCTTACGAACGGTGACCACATTGAGGCCCGGCGTGACGCCAAGCTTTTGCACCGAGAAAGAGCGAGCGAGACCGTGCCCGCCGTGGGATGTTCTGGATCATGTGCGCAAGAACCGGGGTGCGCAAACTCGTGGATCTGGAAGCCTCCGAGATTATCCGGGTTGCCGCTTCCCCAAACCCGGGTCGGGCGAGACCGGAGGTGACAGCTACCTTGGGTCGACGGCGCAGCCCTTCATGTCACCGGTTCTCCTTGCCTGGGTGCAGCTTGCCAAGGACGATCCCGGGATAGGCCCCGGGATCGAAATCAGGGTGTCCTGGGCAGAGCATCTGGGCAGTTACCGGGCAGTGAGCTTTTCGTCGGCGGGGCCCGCACGGTCGCTGATGCGTGGCGGAAGAGGGTCCGACAGGGACCCTTCCCCCGGAGTACAACATGACCCACACTTGAGTTCAGAATTTTGTCTCTACATCTGGGGAAGGCAGGACAGATCATGGTCTCTTTGATCTCATTGTCGGCACTTATTGAACCGCAGAATCTCAAAGCTGCCGTCCACTCTCCCCGCAACATTGAAGCCACGGACCTACCGAAACTCTCAGACCTCTACCTGCTTGCCTACGGCGACGGAATCCCATCCGGACAAAGAAAAGGCCGCCGGCAGGTTCAGTGCCGTCACCGAAGGCGCCCACGGGACCCCCATCCCGCAAGCTTCCTTATTAACTGCTGACCGGGAAGGCCGCGTCACCGCAGCTATCATCACCATAGAGAAGGCTCTCGGGGGCGACGGACCTGGAACTGCTTTCATCGCTGACCTTTTCACCCACCCCGATCACCGCAGACAGGGTCTGGCCGAAGAACTCCTCAGCCACGCCATGAATGCCCTGCACGAAACGGGCCACAAGACCCTGGCCGTAACCGTAAACAGCTCCAACCCCCCGCGATCGCCCTCTACCTCTCCCGCGATTTTCGCCGCCTCACTCAGCCGTTAGAGCACGACTAAAAGCGGAAAGGCTGGGCAAGCTGCCGGGCCTATCTCTAGGCCGATGCTGTCTCCGTCTGCAGGACCCACGCGGACCAGTCCACTGGATGCACGGAGGGCCGACCCAGCAGGTAGCCCTGCCCGGCTGTCATGCCAGCGGCGATGACGGCCGCAAGCTCTGCTTCTGTTTCAATTCCCTCGGCGGCCAGGACCGCGCCCACTTCCTGGGCAAGGCCTATCACGGCCGGCTCGTCCTGATCCGGCCCAGCAACAATGTTGTCGATGAAGCACGGTCAAGTTTGATGATGTCCGGTTCGAGGCTGAGAATCTGCTCATACGGGGTGAAGCCCGGGCCGGAGCCATCCACCGCTACACGCAAACCCAATTCGCGCAGGGGTTCCAGCGCCCGGATGAGAGACGTCCACTGCTCACTCGATGCCCGACCCCTGAATTCAATGATGATCTTGTCCATCCCCAGGCCGCAGCCCTGCAGTACGTCTTGAACACGGTTGTCCGTGAATGTTGCAGGGCTGAGGTTGAACGCGACGAAGAGATGCGGGGGAATCTCCCGCGCCGCGTTTAAAGCGCATTGCAGCGCCGCGATCTCCAGCTCGGGTCCCAGGCCGATAGCCGCCGCTTCCCGGAACCATACATCAGCGCTGGCACCGTCCCTGCTGACGAAGCGGGTCAGCGCTTCGAACCCTCTAGTCCTTCCGTCGGGTAGCTCGCGCACCGGCTGGAACGCCGTCAGCAACATTCTGTTGCCCAGTACCGATTCGATTTCCTTCCTGCTCCCCACGCCCGTAGGACGCTGAAGGAAGGGAGCTTCAGGTGACTCCGCGATGGCCGACCCGCCGGGAGCAGGAAAGGAATGCTGCCGGGTTGCCGGTTCCCTCGTCACGACAAGGTGCTCAAGGAATGCACGTTCCGGCTCATCCGGGTGCCTTGCCAGATGGCTCCGAAGCTGCAATCTCGCCCAATGCCGATCAGGATCAGGGTCATTCAGGACGTCGTTAATCAACTCCATCACCTGACCGCGCAGAGTAGAACTCCCCGCCCCCTGCGGCAGTAAAGTAGACCACCCCGGTACCGGTATCTCTTCTGCGCCCGTGACTGCTGGAAGGGAAGACTCATCCCGAGACATCGGCTATTCCTTTTTGGCTGCTGGCACCGGCTGAGCCCGGCACCGGGCCTCGCCCGCATCGCTCTTGATTTGCAGCGTGCAGTCTCGACCTTGAACAAAGAGTACAACCACGCAGCACCCATTGATGTCCTTGGCCAGATAGGCAGCTGCCCGGCGCGGGATCTCATTCTCCTGCTCCAACAGAGGGTTGCGCTTCTTCAACTCCCCCATCTCGGCCGACTTCGTCGCCGCGGGGCCGGCCCCGGGTTCTTTACGTTCGGCGATGGCGAGCCACCGCTTCAACGTCGTAACCAAAGCCCGAATCCTTCAATCTGCGCCAGCGGCACCTCGCCCTTGCGGGCCACATCAATAACATCCTGGCGGAACTCCGCCCCATAAGCCGTGGGCATGGTCAATATCCCTTCCACGAGCACCAGCTCGCTAGGTTAAGGAGTCAACAAAACCGGAGGGCAGGCCAGGACAGCTTTTGCTCGGAGTGAACTCCTCTGTAGCTCTCAGGATGTGCTGAGCGGCTGACATGCAGTTCTATGACCGCCGCCTGGTGCCACACACCCAACTCGGTCTAAACAGCTGCGCTAAGTAGCTGCCCCGGCGAGAATAGACGAATCTATACAGAATTCGCGATGCTTGACTTTCTTGGAGCACTACCGGACGAAACTTGGGGAAATCAAATGGTAAATGTAGCTTCCAATGAAGATTTTGAGCACATGGTTCAGGCTTCGGTAGACCTGGCAACCGAACACCCTGAAATTCAGGATTGGGAAGGTAGTCCTTTTGAGTGGATTCTAGCTGTACCGCCTGGAACACGCGGCAAAGTGGGACGGCAGTTGGTAGCAACTTGGGCTAAAAAGTCCGGTTTTCCAGTTCGGATGGTGACTGAGGATAAGCAACTGTACCTGCAGATCGGCGGACAGCTAGTCCAAGTAAAGATGTCCACGCTTTGGAAGAGCGGGATCTATAGATTTCAACAAATCCGCGATAGGGACTACGACTACTGCCTATGTCTCGGAATCTCCCCGAGAGACGTGCACGTTTGGTTGCTCCCCAAAGAAGCGTTAGGCCTGCACATAATCGGCCAACTCGGGCAACACACAGGGGCAGATTCGCTCGAAACGTACTGGTTTGATACGGGCCCTGGCGCGGTTCAGCCATGGTTAGAGCCATACGGGAACCAGCTATCCGATGCACGTGAGCAACTGGCTGCTGTAATTTGACCCAATCTTTATCGGCGGCTTGTACCCCGATGACGCTAGAACGCCCCCGTAACAGCGCACATGTTCAACGAATGCCCTTATGACCTCCTCCCACCGGAACCAGGTCCGGCTCTGATGGACAGGGAATCCTGGCAAATCGTTAAAATCGCTTGCCGCGCACGTATTGACCCTGAGGGCACTCGAAGTGGGGTTTTGACCACTCCTTCGAACGATCATGTGGTGGGACCAGCTGATCAATTCTGCCGGCTATCGACTCATATGGTGCTCGGCCCAAAGCCTTCGGCGCTCTCATCCGTCTGTGCATTGGGTTTAGAGGGCAATGTGGTGGACGCCAGGATCCCGGGAGTTATGAGCATAACGGCGGCCACGGTTAGTGCGCTGCCGTAGCTGGTGACAGGCGGGGTCGGGCTTCCTGCTCGGCTTCGCATCGCTCTGCGCCATTATCACCAGCTTCACCGCAATCGTCCGTCCCCGACCACCTGCTGGCCGGCCAACTGGATGTATTCACTCATAGTCGGGCCTTTCCGCCGCCTGCACCTGCGGCCCATTAGAGAGGCCATACGGAGCGGTCATGACCACGCCGTTCCCTCCGTTTGTCTATCGCCCGTTGACGACGATTTTTGGCTGCTGTCTCTAGTTGTTACCGGGCTCAGTTCCGCGGCCGTCGTAGGGGCGTGGCTACCAGGGGAGGCGGGTATGGCTTTGGTTGCTGGCCGGCCCCAAGGGGGCCGGCCTCAAACCCGTCGTGTGATACCGCCTGTTGAACCAGGAGTAAATCGCCGCGGTCGCACAAAGCGGTAGCTCGTACCTTTACGCGACGCGAAGGGCAGTACCTCGGGCTCAGATCCGGGTCGACGTTGGGCTGCCATGGAACCGTGTGAAATTGTCCGGGTGGATGTGCTGATCCGGATGACTGAGGAGGCTAGCTCAGCCAGGGGACCTGGTCGGGGGAGTAACGGTAGGCGCGGAAGACTGAGTTGTTGGGGCCTTGGGATGAGTCGTGGCCTACCCCCTCTCCAAATGATCCGAACCACGGGACCACGTATTCCCACGCCAGGGTCCCTTCGCGATTGACTTCGAAGATGCGTCCGAAAGTGCCTTCCGCGATGAGTGTGTTGCCGTTCGGGAGGCGGCTTGCGCTGGACATATAGGGGCTGTAGAAGTTTTGCGGGGGATTATCTTTGTATTCCCAAACCACTTGATTGGTAGCAGGATCAACCTCAATGGCGCGGGAGTACGGGAAGCTGACGCCCTCGCGGAATGATCCGTTGTCGAAGACCAGGATGTTTCCATTGTCCAGTTCGTGCGGGTAGTGCTGCTGCGAAACAACGGGGGCATTGAGCGTCCAGTTGATGTTGTTGGTGTGACGGTCGATGCGTATCACCAGGGAGGCGCTGCGGAAGCCAACGATAATGTCACCGTCGCGTGTTTGGTTGACGGTATTGGCCATCGGCCAGTGCTCCCGGGCGTAGTGCGGATCCAGCGGGGCATCTGCGAAGGCAAGGTGGTCGGCCGCCGCCCATTTCCAGAGGATTTCGCCTTCCCAGGTCATTTCAACAATGACGTCCGCCCAGATGGTTCCGCCGGGGGCTTCGGTTCCAGGGGTACCGCCTACGACGAGGTTGGCTTGGTCGGAGGGCAACGGCTCGACTGTGAGCAGAATGAGATTGCCGTTATCCAGAATTGTGGCGTCATGATGGTGACGGGGGTGGTGGGCCTCACGCACGATTTGTCCTGATGGGGTGACCTCAAGGAAAACACCGCCGTGGTAGACCTCCCAAATAGGAAACAGGGGTTCGTCGCCGGTCAGCTTGCCCTGGTAGAAGAGGTTGCCGTTGGGCAGGAGGCGGGCATGGCGTCCCGGAGGGTATGGCAAGTGCCATTCGTGGACTACGTTGCCGTCGGTATCGATGAGGTATACGTCGCCCCTCTCGGCGATGGGAGTGATAAGGGTGTAACCCTCTGAGATGGCTGCGCGGTCTATGGCCAAAAGGCCAGTGCCGCGGCGAGAAATAGTGTTTTGGGAGACATGGGTGGACGTTCCGGAAATTACGGTGGTCATTGGTCCTCTTCGGTTGTTTTGCCGTGACTGTTAGTGGATGTATTGAGGCACAAGCAGTTGATCGTCAACTCCTCGTTCCAGGGATTGAACTCTCCAGCCCATTGGCCGAGGGGTCGGTGCTGGACGGCAGGGGTCTGCAGATTCACGTTTCCCTGACCCGGGCCTGGAGTATGCCCGTTTTTCGTACAGTTGCGCAGTTCTCGCTTTTGACCGGAGGGGTTTCCTGCCCGTCTGGCAGGAACTCTCCTGGCTCCGCAAGGCAGAGCTGCTGGCTCAGGCGATGGCCCCCATGAGCTGCGGTTGCCGGCGGGCGACCTGGTCTCTGATGGCGTGAAAGTCGACGTTTTCAAGCTGGCCGGCGGAGACAGCAATGTTCCCGTCCACCAGGACGGTATCGACGTCGCGGCCGCTGGCGCATTCATAAAGAAAAGCTTCTGGCGAAGCGTAACCGGCGGCATCCGGGCCATCAGTGCGCAGTAGCACTATGTCCGCGCGCTTGCCCTTTTCTAGGCTGCCCGTGTGCGCTGCTAGCCCCATGGCTCGGGAACCGCCGATGATGGCCATCGATAACGGCTCTGCTGCGGCCACACCGTTGCGGTTGTGGGTAGGGGTCGCCTCGACGAGCTGTTGGCCTACCCGGGCCAGCATGGCAACGCGGAACAGATCAAGCGTTCCGAGCGAGGCTACACCGTCTGTTCCCAGACCGATGGCTACGCCGCGTCGCCACATTTTTAGCGCCGGTGGATGGCCGATCGAGTAGTTTCCCTTGGCGCAGTGGCAGGCCGTGGCGCCGTAGTGGCGGAAGTTATCGATGTCTTCGTCTCCTACCAGGATCGAGTGGGCGCAGTGCAGCGTCTCGGTAAAAACGCCTTCGTTGATCAAGTACTCCAACGGACGCATCCCGTAGCGTTCCAAGCTGAAGTCGATTTCGTAGGTTCCCTCGACCAGGTGTGTGTGGACTTTTACACCCCGGTTTTGAGCTTCCTTGTGGATGGAGCGCACAAGTTCGGGCGTGCAGGTAATAATTTGGCGAAGAGACATGCCGCCGGTGACCCGGTTGGAGCCGTCAACCGCGGCCGGCAGGGCCTCAACTACATCTATGTTTCGCTGGATCGCCTCATCAGTGCTCATGCGCATCGAAGCCGGAATCCTGTCCCCGCCGTCCATGGTCGATTGAGAGACGATGCCGCGGATGCCGGTTCGCCAGGCTGCGGCGGCCATCCGCTCCGGGTGGGGACCACCCGCTTCGAAGAAGGATGTCGTGCCCGTCAGCAGCATGGCGGAATAGGCTAGCTGCCCGGACAGCTCCACGTCTTCAGGGGTCAGTGCCGCCTCGAACGGGACCAGGTATTCGCGCCATGTAGGTACCCGCAGGTTGCTTGAAGCGCCCACGGTGGTTAGCAGACCGCGCATCATGGTCTGTGCCGTGTGGATATGAGCATCGGTCAGTCCGGGGATGGCGATCTGTCCGCTGCCGAATATCCGGCGGGCGGGGTCCCACGCAGCCGTGACCTCACTGGTAGGTCCAATTCCAACGATTACGCCGTCCTTGATGGCGATGGCGCCATCCGGAATTACAGTGCCTTGCTGGTCGAAACTGATGATGTAGAGATTCTGCAGAATCAAATCCGCTTGTTGTTGCATGTTTTCTTCCACGGTGATGGGTCCTGACCTCTTAGAGTGCTATGCCGAGGCGCCGTGAGACGCCCTTATCGATGAGTCCGATCAGTGTGTACAGAGCCAAGACGAAGATGACTAGTAGCGCTCCCGAGCTCCATAACGCCAGATACTCGGCATTCGCGGATGCCATCGTAATGACGCTCCCCAGGCCTTTGCCTGTGGCTAACCATTCCGCCAACGTGGCTCCCGACACTGCGGCCGGAACGGCGATGCGGGCAGCTGAGGAGATAGACGGGATGGCGTACATCAGCCGTACGTGAAGGGCTGCCTGAAGCTTTGTGCCACCGGTGGCCCGCACTACGTCGATCGCGGCCTCCGGCGTGCTTCGCAGACCCAGTGCCACTGTCACCAGGGTGGGGAAAAACGTCACCAAGGTCACCAGCAGTGTGACTCCCAGTAGCCCTCGCCCGAAAATCAGCACCAACAGCGGCGTAAGCGCCACGAGCGGCACCGAACGCAGCATAATGGCCATCGGCATCAGTACCGTGGCCAGGCTGGGCACGGCGACAAAAAGGACCGAGGCTGCTATTGCGGCCAGCATGCCGACCAGGAATCCGGCAGTCGCATCTACAATCGTCTGGCCCAGGCCGACCATAAATTCGCCAAAGAACATCCCCGGGCCTTCGCCGGTGACCGGATTGCCGACGATAAGGAAGTTCAGCACCTCTCCCGGGGTTTTGACAAAGTATTCATCAAAACCGAACACAGACCTCAGACCTTGCCAGAAACCCAGGATGAGGATCAGGGATGCGGCACCGGCCATCAGTGTGCCGGCCCGGCCCACCTTAGCGGTTTCCGTTCCGGCCACTGCCGCGCTCACATCGGTTCCCTGCCCGGCCCACGGCACAATGAGCTGTGAGAGCCCACGGATTAAGCCGTACCCGGCCGCTGCTATTGCCCCGATGAAGACCGCGATGCACCAGGTTCTAGCCATCATGAGCGAGTCCTGCGCGTTGACGAGGATAGCGCCAAGACCCCGGTCTGCACCGAAGAACTCACTGATCAGTGCGCCCAGGACGGCCGCCGGAACAGCGATCTGGAGCCCGGAAACCAAGCTGGGAATGGAAGAGGCCAGTCGGACAAAGCGTAGCTGCGCCCATCCGCGGCCGCCGCTGGCGCAGACTACATCAAGTGCTCTTTCGTCGGTTGTACGCAGGCCCAGCAGCAGGCCGATCATCAGGGGGAAATAGACCTCCAGGGCGGCAATGACAATCCGTGCCATGTCTCCAGGCAGGGCCACCACGATGATCGGGGCTATCGCCACGAACGGGATGACGTGGACTACCACTGCGAGCCGCATGATGATGGGTTCGGAGACCGGAAACAGCAGGCACAGGACGGCTAGCGGAATGACGGCGGCCACGCCCAGTCCGAAGCCCTTGACTGCGGTATCGAGGGTGTAGGCGGCATTGGAAAGCAGCAGGGACCGGTCGGCGACGAACTGCTCCAAAAGCGTCCATGGGTAAGGAACGATGTGTCGGCCGTCGAAGACGACGGCGAGCAGCATCCAGGCCGCCAGCAGCCCCGACACCACCAGTACCGGGCCTCTGGCCTTGGCGGGCGCGAATTTGCCTTGATCCCCAGTCGGGGGCGCTTGGGCTGTTTGCGCACCGGGATCGGCAACGGTGATCACGATGCCGCCGCAGGCAGGGAGGAGGCCCGTGCTGAGAACAGCCGATCAGAGAGCCGGTCGGCGTATGCGTGGAACTCGGGCGACTGCTGGACTTCAGGCTTCCGCGGCCGGGCCAGCTCGATATCCACCTCGGCCATGATCCGACCCGGTCGGGCCGCCATAACGTAGACGCGGTCGGAGAGAAATACTGCCTCATTGATGGAATGGGTCACAAGCAGGGTCGTCGTGGGCCGCTCGGTCCAAATGCGCTGCAGTTCGATATTCATTTGCTGGCGCGTCATGTCATCTAAGGCACCGAAGGGCTCATCCAGCAAAAGGACTTGCGGCTCCAGGACCAGCGACCGGGCTATTGCCACCCGTTGGCGCATCCCGCCAGAAAGCTGCGCGGGCCGTGCCTTTTCAAAGCCCTGCAGTCCCGTAAGCGCGATTAGGTCCTCGATAGCTTTACGGTTGATTGTTTTGCCGGCCACCTGCAGTGGCAGCGCTATATTTGACTCCACCGAGCGCCACGGCAGCAGTGCGGAGTCTTGGAAAGCAACGCCGATGGTGTGCCGGGACTGGACGGCCGCCGGGGCCTCGCCGAGCACAGAGAGCACGCCCTCGGAAGGCTCTTCAAGGCCGGCGAACATACGCAACAAGGTGGACTTGCCGCACCCGGAGGGACCAATCAATGCGACGAAGGAACCCTGTGGTGTGCTCAGCGATGCATCCGTCAGGGCCTTGACCGTGGATTTGTGGGCTGTGAACGTCTTGCTGACCCTGCGCGCATCCAGGCCTGGCGGTCTAGTTGCTGCCGTCATTGAAGACCCTTTCACCGACCGAGAGATCGAACATTTTGCTCGCGTCCGCCTGAAGGCCGATGCTGTCGAAGAACTTCTGCTGGGATGCGACACCCTCATTTGTCACCTGCAGCAGCTCGGATGATTCGGACGCAAGACCAGCCCAGACCTTGGCTCCGGCGATCTGGGGCTCGAGCTTGAGCCCCAGCTGTTCACCGTAAACGTCGTACACGGTTTGCCCGGCCGTTTCAGGGTCCTTCACTGCGTTTTCGAGTGCGCGGTGGGTTGCCTTGAGGATTGCTTCAATGGCCGACCGCTTTTCCGGATTCTCCAAAGAGTCCGCGCGGACCACCAACAGGCCGCTCCACCGGTTGTAGCCATAGTCCGAGAGCCGGATTTCGCGGGTTTTCAGTCCCTGGCTCTGGATAGCAATGGGCTGGTTGGGTAATGTGCCGGACATGGCATCCACTTCTCCGGAAACCAGCGAGGCTGGATCAGCGCCGGTGGTTACCAGCTCAATCTTGTCAATGTCCACGCCCGCCATTTTGAAAAACGGCTTATAGACCCGCTCATCCGTTTGCGCGAAACCAAAGCGCTTGCCCTCAAGGTCCGAGGGCTCAGTGATGCCGCTGTCTGCGAGGGTCACTATGGCGGAGGAAGATGTCTGGTAAGTCGCGCCCACGGCCACCAGCGGGGCGCCTCCCTTGACAGCGTTAGCCAATGTCTCGCTATTGAGAATGCCCATGAGCGCATTCCCACTTACAATCTGCGCGTCGGCGACCACGTCCGGGCCGCCAGGGAGCAGTTTTACCTCCAGTCCCTCCTCCTCGTAGTACCCCTTGGCCTGGGCCACGATAGGCGCCATACTCTCGACATTCGGAACCCATCCCAATTGGATGCTGGCCTGCTGGAGCTGGCCACTCTCGGCGGCGGGTTCGCCGGCTCCGGCCGAGCAGGCGGAGAGGGCCAGCGCCGCAGCCGCTACGGCCGCAAGGACGATCCTCTTGCTTTTTGTCTCCTGAAATCGGCGCTTGAACGGCGAATTGATGGACATGGTAGGCATGTTGTCTCCTAAAGGGTAAGGGCTTTGATGAGGGCAGGACGGTCGAGGTCAAGGACGAGTTCGAGCTGGTCCCGGCCGGTCGTCTCGTTCCGCCAGTCCACGACAGTGGCGCCATGGGCGAGACCGCCGTCATAACCGACGCGGATGCGGTGGCCCGCCGACCGCCGAATCACTCCGGAATCCAGAGCCACAGCCATCGCCAGCGGGTCGGCACGGCCGAAATCGCGGCTTTGCGCATAACCGGAATCCAGGGAAATACGCTGCTCGTGCAGCCCCCGGAGCAGATCCGACGCCGCGTTTTTCGAAACCCAGAATGACTCGATTTCGTCCCTGCTGAATCGGGTCTGCAGGGACAGGTCCCAAGTGATCAGGGTCACGTTGTGCATACGTTCAAAAACAATGTCCGCCGCCACGGGATCGGCAAAAACATTGAACTCAGCGTTGGGGGAGGCGTTGCCGAACCCGGCCGGACTGCCGCCCATGACCACAATTCTGTCGATCAGCTGCGGGAGTTTAGGCTCCAATTGGAGAGCCAATGCCACATTAGTCAGAGGGCCCAGAGCGACGATGGTCAGATCTTTGCCGTGCTCCCGTGCCGCCTGAACGATGGCCTGCGCCGCGTGAACTTCCTGGACGGGAACCGGGCGCCGGGGGACTCGTTTCATGTTCATAAGTCCGTCTTCACCGTGGATGTGCACAGCTTCAACGGGCTGGCCGAGCAGCGGCGCCGCCGCCCCGGCGTAGAGCCTGACCTCGGGCGCCAACATCCCCAAAATCCAGGCGGCGTTGCGGGTCACGGCATCCAGTCCGGTATTACCGGCCACAGTGGTGACAATAACTTCCTCGGCCGGCAGCCGGGTAAGCGCCATGGCCAACGCGTGGGCGTCGTCAAGGCCCGGGTCCGTATCAATGAGCAGCATCGTGGTTTCCTGAAGGTTGCTGAATCGGTTTAGCATTGAACGTACAGGGTAAAAGCGATGCTTTTCGCCGAGGAAACAGGATGTTTACAAGAAGCTAACCGAATGGATACGGGGATGCCCAGTGGCCGGTCTTGGCGCATTACAAGATGGAGTAGAGGAGGGTCGGTCAGCATGGTGAAGGGAAGTGGCAGACCTACAATTGCCGACGTTGCCGAGACGTCGGGTTATTCACGAGCGACGGTATCGATGGCGCTAAGCGGGAAGGGGCGCATTGATTCCGGCACCCGGGCCAAGGTGCGAGCCGTTGCGGAGGAGCTTGGCTACCGGCCCAGTGTTCGCGCGCAGCGGCTGCGAGGAGGCAGGTCTAACACCGTCGCCTTGATCACCGCCTTACCGGCTCCCATTGTGGCCGAAGCGTCCAATTACGGGTTTCTGCTGGATCTGGCATTACCAATCGCGCAGGAATGCCTGCTGCACGGCTACTCCCTGCTGCTCGTTCCCCCCTTGACCTCACCCAACGATCTAGCCCTGATGGATATTGACGGCGCCATTGTTGATGACCCCCGCACGGCAGACCCGATAACAGCTGAGCTGAGGGCTCGTGGAGTGGTGGTAGTAACCGTTGGTCGCTCCGGAGGAACCATGGCGAACGGGTTCGTTGACCGTGGACACAGCGGCGGGGACGTCATGATTGACCACTTCCGCGAACGCGGTTCAAAATTTGTGGCTGTGCTCCTTAGCGAAGAACCGCACTCCGTCGCCGTGTCCGTTTCCGCGTATGTATCGGCTCTCCCACCCTCCTCCATGCGCGTCGTAACAGCCCATGCACGCGCCGTCCAGGGGGAAGAAGCCGGCTATAAAGCAACCGTGAAGCTTCTTCGGGAACATCCCGGCATCGATGCCATCTATGCTTCCCTCGACGCGTTCGCGACGGGGGCGCTTCGTGCAGCGGTGGATCTGGGTTACGACGTCCCCGCCGACATCATTATCGGAACTAATTACGATGGGCGTCGATCCAGCAACTCTGTACCGCAACTGACATCGCTAAATCTGAACTTCCCGGATCTTGCCAAAACCGCGGTGGCCTTGCTGCACCAATTACTCACCGGCGATACTGCTGTTCAATCAGCAACGGCTCCTACACCATTGCTCATCACCCGTGCTTCAACATCTCGGCCAGTGCCGTAACTACATGCGGGCAGTCAGCACACCCCTGCCGCCATCCTTCGGGACCGGTCACCCCGGGAGGTCCGCCGTCGTGGTTGGCTTGCGCCGTTGGTCGCCGCGGCGGACCGCCAACCGCCGAGGCCATCCGTGGGTTAGGAGGGCAGCGCGTCCCGCCGACGTCCGCCCGAGCCCGGAAGGGAGCGAGGGGTGCTCATGGATGGTTCGCAGGCCGCGCCCCAAGGAGAGGGCGTCCGCTGGCGCGGCCGACTGCTGGGGCCGACGCTCACCGTCGCAGAGCTCCGGACCCGACCCTGTGTCTACGCAGTCTCGTGGCGGCTGTTCTGCTCAGCGAGCCGCCGCCACAGCACGGCGGCAACAACGCTGTTGAGGACAGCGATGAAAACATCACCCCCCGCAGGCCGGCCAACGAGCAGGTCCAAGGCCACCACTGCTAGCGATCCGGCTGCGGCCAGCACGAACACAACAACCAGGATCCACAGGGCAACCTGAGGGCGGCCAGCACGCGCGGCAGGATCACTCATTCTGGAATACCCCGCCGCTGCACGCCTCCAAACAGGTACCCATCGCCGAGCGTGCGCGGCCCCCGACCTGTACCTGGGCGGAAGCTTACTTCGGCGACGAATCACCATAACCGCCACCGTCACTGCAACAGCGGGTATCAAAAGCACGACAGCCACCGGACTCATAAACGCCCCCGCGCTGACGGACGCCAACAGCGAGAACGCTCAGGTAAGAACCGCGGCATACTCTGCGACCACAGCTATCGAACCCCCCACTGCGGGATCGCCGAAGGAAAGAAAAGCACCACTTGCAGTGTTGTCCATGATCACTCCTTGCGGTATCAGCGATGACGTGGAGTATGACACCACGATTGCACCGGGCATGCCAGAGTCGGTAGGTGTGCCAGCGCAATCTGCCGTGGTAGAGATGCGTGTTCGCAGAGCTCACAGGATCGGGCGACCGCTGGCGCGGCCGGCTGTTGGGGCCAGGGCGTGCCGTCGCAGCGCTCCGGCCCCCCTGGCCCTGTTCTGTCTACGACGATGCTCCTATAAGCGTCACATCGCAGCGGGACGCCTCAAGCTGCAAGTGACGTACCAGATTTCGGGAAGATGCCGCCTTTGCCTTCCGTCGGACTGAACTAAGCGTCCTGCGAATTCAGCGGGTCAGCAGCACAATCGCTATCGCCACGCCGATGAGGACGGCACACAGTCCGACAACGACCACGTACACAGGCTCTGGCCGGCCCATCAACCTGGTGCCCACTTGGCCGAACGTTGATCGCTGAGAGTCTTCGATGAATTTGCTAAACGCTTTGCGCTTTACGATCAAAATGACACCGATAAGAAGGGCGAGTCCGGCAACAACACTTCCCACGAGTAGCTCCATGGTTCTGGTATCCCATCCCTAGATTCCGGCCAGCCTAGCCCGCAATCTCGCATGTCTGCCCATTTTTCAAACCGCGGACTCCGGTCTCCTGCTCTTTTAGCCACTGGCGGTAATCGGCCGCTAGGGAGTACAGTCGACGCGAGAAGCGATTGACGGGGCCGAAGCCTGGTCCTTGCGACGGCGTGTCGAATTCGACCCCTCGCGGGTACGGGCCCTGCCCGCCCTGCTGGAAACTAAATAGCGCCGGAGGAATCAGCGACCTGACGGGCGTCGCTTGGCAGCTCCCCGACGAGCAGAGGCCCAGCTGCCGGCCCAAAGCAGGACGACGAGAATCAGGGTCCTCCGTGCCATTCGGAGCCAGCCCGAACATCGCCAAAACGTAAGAGAGCCTCCTGCCGCCGTTCGTCCGCCTGGAGGATGCCATCGCGGACTGCGCCGCGGATGACTCCATAGAGGACGTAAAAGAAGACCGCCGCGAACACCACGGCCAGGACCGGGTTATCGATGCACATCATCTCTGCCCGCCCGCTTCCGGCCAGTACTTCTCTGCACCGGCCGCGGTCTCCCGGAGCCGTTTGCCGTCCAGCATGATGGAGCCTTCGCTCATGCCCATGTCCGTCCACTGGGCGACAAGGCGGAGGTCACCGGCCGATGGAAGCGGCCATAGCCAGAGAAAGCCTGAGCCTGACAGTTCGTCATCTCCACCGCCGCCCCCGCGGTTCTGGAGATAGAGAACGGGAGACGTGGGCTGGTAAGCCGGATCGTGGGGGCCGACGGGCATATGCATCACCGCCGTACTGGCCCTGGAGCCGTCAGAAAACTCCACGCCGAAAAGCAGGCCCGTGCCACTTGCCGCGTGCCTCGGGTCATGTCCATGGCTGAAAAAGGCGGCGTTGAGCGCCGCCCAGTCCTGGTCGCTCTCATCGGCACGCCGAATGAACCAGGCCACGTCTAGGGTGCAACCAGTCGAGTAGATCTGGGCGCTTCGAATGGCGAGGACACGGTTGGAGCTTCGGTACAGGAACTGCCCCAGATGAACGACAGCGGGCAGTTCGTCATCTGGCGCACCAGACCATTCCGGACGGATCGGCTTTGGCGTTCTGGGCCTTGGTGGAAGTTCTGGTACGGGAAAATCGCGGAAGAAGGTCATGATCATCCTAGGTTCGCTGGCTGCGACCGACCAGCGGGACAGCGGCGCGGGCCGCCCTGGATCCCCCAATCCGTCCTAACCGTGCCAGTCTAGCTTCGACCCGGCTGCCTAAAGCAGTTCCACGTCGGGCATCTCAATCTGAGGGCTGATCCTCCTTCTTCATGTAGTAGTCGACACCGCTGTATCCGCCGTCGGCAACGATGGATGCCCCGGTGATAAAGCCCGCCTCGGGGCTCAGGAGAAAGCCGACGACGGCCGCGATGTCTGCCGGCTTACCGTTAGGGCCCAGGGGAGTGGCGCTTGCTGCCTCGTAGGACTCCGGCAAAATGCCTGAGTCAATCCAGCCCGGGGTTGCTGCGTTGACGCGGACACCGCGGGGACCCAGGACGTTGGCGAGGCTCCGGGTTACCGAAATCAGCGCAGCCTTGCTGGCCGAGTAGGCGATTCCCCTGTAAGAGCCGACGAACGCGTCGCTGCTCGCAACGTTGACGATGCTCCCGCCTTCCGACATGCGGAGGCCGATGGACTGAGCCAGGATCAGGGGAGCGGTGACGTTGACCTCCAGTGTCCTGTCCCAAGTTTCAAGCGTCATAGAGTCGAAGGGGTCCCTTTCGAGGATCCTGGCGTTATTGGCCAGGGCGGTCAATGAAAATTCCTCGCTGATCTGCCTCGCGAACCCGACCGTTTCCGATGGGTCTGAAAGATCGACCTGGCGTATCTGGGCGTCATGGGTCCGGGCTAGTTCTTCGGCTTCGTTGCGGCCGGTGAGGTAGGTGGCAACCACATTCCACCCTGATTCGGCCAGGTGTTCGGCGATTGCCCGGCCGATTCCGCGGGCGCCGCCCGGTAACCAGGACCGTGCCACCTGCCATCGATGCCTCCCGGTGCTCTCTGCGGAGCGGTAAACATACTCTGGGCCACTCAGGCGCGGAAAGCCAGCCCCTCCAGACCAAGGGTTCCTTTAACAGCGCAGTCGTTACGCCGTAGCCTCCGGCAGCCTATGTACGCAGGCCATGAACGGAAACCGTTGGGGCTTTAGGTGGGCCACGCGAAGAAGGTGCCGCACTCCGAGCCAGGTGCGTACGGCACCTCCTTGCACTTCGTCACCAGTAGTGGGCGACGTCCACGATCAGCCGGGAATCGGACCCTGGCCCGTCAAGGGTGAAAACCATGTGCGGCAGCCGGGCACGGGCGCCCAGGCCAACGTCGGTGGAGCCTTCGAAGCTTCCGGCGTAAACAACCTGCCAGAAGGTCTGGTAGCCGGCCACGTTGGACAACTCTGCCTTCGCGGCCGGGTTGTACGTCAGGTTGCCGTTGTTGTCATAGGAGGGTGCGTTCACGGTAACCTGCAGACGTGCGCTGCCGTACACCGGGATCGTGAAGCCGGTTGGGTTCTGGAAGATTTCCGGGACGCAGCCGACCGTGTAGCCCTTTCCGGGGCCGTTGAGGCCAACCACCATCCGGTCGAAGCACGGTTGCTGCCCGTCCGGACATTGGTGGCGGAGGCCGTGCTCATCCGGGGCGCGGTTTTAGCCTGAGATCCCATTCGAGACCGCAATACGAAGTGGCTGGCGAAGCGGGCCCCTGAGCCAGAATGCCCAGCCCAACCGCGGCAAGAAGCGGTGAGCCAGAGAAGAAGTTTTTCATTGTGGGTGCCGTCCAGAGAGGTGGTGCGGTTGGATAGCTCAAGATTAGGGACTTCCCGGACATCCCCGCGTCGTGGCTGATCGCCAAGACGGCGCTTGGAATCCTCTTCGTCATTGCCTTAGGAACCCACGTCATTCGGTTCTCGCTCGGGCAGCGCGACGAATACCGGCGTGAACGGGGAAAGGACCCTAAGCATCCAGAACGACTCGCCGGCGACCGGCGGGACAATGGCCTGAACTAGGGGCTCATTCCTGGCCGCTCACCGAGCCTGGAAATTTCATGTCGTCAGCTGCCCCCGGTCACACGGACTCCACCGACCGCTCCTGTCCATGGGGTGTCGCCCGGAGCAGTCAGTAGCAAATGCGCAAAAACATACCCCTGGTCAAGGGTAATGACTTGTGAAGTGGGTCCCCCGCAATCCAGCACAAGCTCCGTGGGCCGGAAGGGCTCACCGGGATGCTCTTGTCCTACTGCGACCGTCGCCCCGGAAGCTCCAACGCAGGCCGCTGTCACTGTGTAGGCCCCGGTCGCCGGCACGTTAGCGGCCTTGCCGAAACCCCTGAAGGGTCCGTCCAGTGGTCCCTTGTCGGAAAGAAGGACTGGCCCCGGCGATGTCTCGAGAAGCCGGTCCAGCTCAGCATAGTTTTTCGCTTCCCGCTCCAGGACCAGCGGATCACTGTGTACCTGGACGGACGCTGTTTCGGGCACGGGATTAGCTGCAGGTGGAGGCGATGGCTCGGGGTAGTCATAGGAGCACCCCGACGTTGCACCAGGTGGAATAAGCAGGCACAGGGCAAGCCCAAGCCGTTGGCATATGCCCTTCGTTCCCACGCTTCCATGGTGGGCGCCCGTTCGGTTCAAAAACAATCGTCTTTGGAGACACGGTGCCCGGCTCCGCAAAGCAGTCAGTGCCCGGGAGGACCATGGTCCTATAACGGCTCCAACAGTGGAGACGGCGATCCACGAGCTGATGGATCTCGCCTGGAATGTCGTCTTCCATCTGCTCAGAGCGGGGACTGCTCGGCGACGGGTTGTTCGTCGAGGAGTTCACGGGGATCCACTCCTGGCTCGACGGGCCCACTAGGTACACCCTCGTCCACTCGAGCGAAGTCGCCGACCTGTTCATCGACACCAGGCCGGTGGACGCCATCGCGTTCCATCACGACCTGCTCGGCGCCGACGACCCGGCCAGCTTCTTCACAGTCCCAGGGTGACGCGTAATGGCGCTGTAAAGGGTCGCGCCGGGCAGGCAGCCTATCCGGGGAAGCTGTTCGGATCAGGCCTGGTTTCGCCGGTCCAAGCCTGACCGTCCCAGTACCCAAGCACGCCCGGTGTGGACGGCGGACATCATCCAGCCGGTGACATTGGGGGCTGCTGCGGCAGTTGTACCGGCTCCGGGGCTGGAATCTGGGCCGAAGTTGCTCGCGGCTCTTCAGCGATCGCTGGCTCCGCCTGTTCGATGTCTTGTCGGCGGCCCTTGTAGTCCTCACCGGAAAGCCGCTGCACGAGCTCTTTGGCTTTTGGCGTGACGCTGGTACTGGTAGACCGCTTCTCTGCTGACCCGTAGTTAGGCCTTTCGGCACGCTGTCGGCGCAGCATGTCACACGAGCAACGCTTCGAGCTCCGGAATTCGGCCGAACAGGTCGGGGAGGCCGCGCATCCCGTTGCGCACGGACTCGTGCGACAGTGCGAGGTCAGGGCCTGTGCTTGCCTCGACACCGGTGAGGCACCGGAGGATGTTCCACCTCGTGTGCCCCAGCCAGGCGCCGATCATGAATACAAACCAGCTTGGACCTGACGGCGGCAGCGCTCCGCCTCCTGCGACATAGCCGTCGAGAACCGAGCGGAAAATAGCGGGCTTGATGTCATTGAAGCCTGGTCCCTTCGCGAGGCTCAGCGCGGTCGAGCCGAGCTCACCGGACAGGTCGAGCATCCCCGAGAGCTCCCAGTCGAGCACCACCGGCCGACCTTCGCGAGTGAGCAGGTTCCACGGTTGGATGTCCCTGTGGGTCAGCACGACGGGGCCTGGTCGTTCGCAGGTATCGACGAAGTGCGCAATCGCGAGGAACGTCTCGACCTGAGAGGCGAGCTCGTCGGCCCACGGCTGCCTGGTCGCCGCCGCCCGCGCGGCGAGCGCGGGCCAGTCCCGTGACGCCGGGTCCTCGATCGACGCAGGGGTCCAGGCGACGTCGAGCGCGTGGATGCGCGCGAGGATCTCACCGATCTCAAAGGCGTACGCCGCCGGCACCGGCGCTTCGGGCACCGTCTCGCCTTCGACCCATCGGTGAACGAGCGTGCCATGGCCCGCCGAGACCGGCGCTGGCATCGGAATGCCGGCAGCGAAGGCCGCCCGCTCAAACCTGAACACGTCCTCGACGTGATAGGTCCAGCGGCGGTCGACGAGGTTCAACTCCTTCACGGCGAACGACCCGTGGTCGGTGTCGATCCGGTACATTCGGTTGGCAAACCCGCCGTGGACGCGGATCATGGGCCCGATCGGCGCGCCGAGATGCGAAAGGTCCATCAACTCATTCTAGGAGCGGCAATTCATCGATGCCCAGAACTTTTCCGGCGATGCATGCTCACGATCCACCCACACCGACGAACGGTGACAACCCGACCACTTGCCCAACACGCTTCAGGTCCAATAGGGATTCTCCCCACCTTCTTTTCAATGCCCGATAAAGGACTAGCTATGGGCCGCGCAGGGGGAGAGGCCACCCTTCGTGGTAAGGCGTTGAAGCCTGTAAATATGGGTGGCATGGACAAATTGGCAGCCGGGACCAAGGTGGGACAGGACTCGTGTTCTGGAGGTCCGCGTGGAGCTGGTCGACAGCGAGCCTGAGATTTGGCGCCGCTTCGAGCTCCGGGGCTCGCTGGTGTTGAGTCAGGTACATCAAGCTGCTATTGGCTGGGGGACGAGCATCTGCACGGGTTCACTTCGAGTGATCCGTTCGCCCCGCGGCGGCCGGTCGACGGAAAGGTTCCGACTGTCCTGCAGTGGCTCCCCCTACAGGGATGTGAGGAACCGGGCGACAGGCCCGAGGAGGACTGTTCCCTGGACCAGTTGCTCGCGCTGGGTTCAGGCGGAGCCTTTTACGAGTACGACATCGATGACAGCTGACTTCACCGGCTCAAGCTTGTATCCCGGCGGTCCGTGAAGAAGGCGCGCCGTCGGCCCGGCTGATCGATGGCGCCCGACGCGGCCCGCTCGAAGACGCCGGCGGATTTCCGGGCTATGAGGAGATCCTGGACGCCCTGGCCAACCCGGACCATCCTGACCACGCCGAACACGCTGCCTGGGTGGCCGAGATGACCGGTTCCGATGACCAGTTTGAACCTGCCTTCCTGGACATCGCCTACGTAAACCGGATGCTGGCTAAGCTGTTGTGACTCACCGGATTTTCCGAAAAACGCTACGAGCGACGGCCCGAAGCAGCCCCTTTTGCGGAACCTCCCCCACCTGCTTTAAACGGGCCGACATTGGACCTTCTGTAAAGTTTTTGATGTTTGTGAGACGGCCTGCACGCGCGTTCGCAGAGTTCTTGGCCAGATTTACTTTCCGGGGTGCAACTCTTGTGACTCGATAACTCCTGGCGCGTGCACTCGCCACTACGCCACTACGCCACTACGCCACTACGCCGCTACGCCGGTGCGGCGGTGCTGGCCACGAGGTTGGCGAGGGCTGAGGGGGTGCCGTGGAGGCGGTCCATGCCGGCGTCTTCCCATTCGATGTTGATGGGGCCGTTGTAGCCGATGACGGCGAGGGCGCGGAAGGACGTTTCCCAGGGGACGTCGCCGCGGCCGGCGGAGACGAAGTCCCAGCCGCGGCGGAGGTCGCCCCAGGCGAGGTGGGAGCCATGAACGGTGTTCCGCCTGGTTTGGCCGGATCTTGGTGTCTTTGCGGTCCCCGTGGAAGATCCGGTCTGAAGTCACAGATGAAGGAGACGGGGTCGATGCCCTGCCACGTCATGTGTGGGAGGGGTCTCAGTTCGGGCCCTACGCTTCCGCGGTGGCCGTTGACGACGTCGATGGTTCGCTGGGTAGGTCCTGTCGTCGCAGGTGGTTTCGGTGGGATGGACCTCGTGGGCGAAGCGGGCGCCGCGTTCGGGATATGGGACAGGCCCAGGTCTCGAAGAAAAACCGGAGGCGCTCCGAAGCATCAGCTCCGGAGCGCCTCCGTGCGTGGGTATCTCCCAGATTGTGTGCTACTTCTTCTGGCCCTGCTTTGCCAGGACGTAGTCATAAACTACTTCCTCGCCCTTGCCGTCGGTACGGGGGCGGGGGTCCAGCATCAGTTCAGGCTTCACGGCCGAAGCGATGTCGTCAGCGTTGTGGGGATCGCCGGGGAAATAGAGCTGCTGGGTGACCGGCTCGTAGCCCGGGGCGGACACCTTGATGTGGATGTGCGCCGGACGCCAGGCGTGCCAGCCCGCGGCACTGATCAGCTGCCCACAGGCCCCGTCCGTGGGGATCTGGTAGGGGGCCGGACGCATCGTGTTGATCTCGAACCGGCCGTCGTCCGAGGCCTTCACGGTGGCGCGGAAGAGCCACTCGGGCAGGCCCGGGGCGTACTGGGAGTAGAAGCCGGCGGCGTCCGCGTGCCAGATTTCCACCTGGGCCCCTTGGATGGGGTTGCCGTCGGTGTCGGTGAACTGGCCGCTGAAGCGCAGCGGGGTGCCCTCTTCGCCGTCGCGCATTTCCACGGTGGCGGGCGTCTGGAGTTCCGAGGAATTGGGAACGTAGTAGGGGCCCTCAATGGTACCCACGGTGCCGGGGCGGTCCTGGGAGTTGACGTCCTCAACGGTGTGCTCGAGCCAGACGTCGAGGAACAGCGGCCATTCACCATCCGTGCCGACCTTGATCAGCCAGGCTTTGAGCGCGTTGTATTCCTCGTAGGTGACCTGGTGTTCCTCGACGATGTCGTTGGCCGCCTTGATCAGCGCGCCGGCCAGAAGGCTCACACGTTCCTTGGATACGTCCACCCTGGAGAGCTTGCCCGACGCTGCGAACCGCTCGGTTGCCTTGGTGCCTGCTTCGACGGCGGTGCCTTCGTTTTCCGTGCGGCTGTCCGTTGGGGTTTGGGTCATGACAATGTCCACCTTCCTCATTGAATGGGGACAGGAAGGGCTCCTGCACCCGACGCGGGCCGCGGGGCGAATCGTTCTGCCCTGCGCCGCACCGCGTGATGTCGGACTTAATCGTAGGCCGGCAGATAAGGACGCTACAAATATCAACTAGGCCGGTTTTGAGTCATTATGAGTACATAAATACACCCTTGGTGGAACCTAGGCATTTGCCTGATGTGAGGCCAGTCACGAGCGGCAAGAATTGCTGGACAACGTCCGCCGCCTAAGCCTTTTCCCGAGTGGACCTCCGCCCATCCGTCCAGCAATCTCCAATGAAGGAGCACGCCATGACCGAGAACCTGATCCATGCCCGCGAGGTCCTTGCCGACGCCGTGATCGACGACCGAGAGAACGGCGTCATCCGGGCCAAGCGCGAGATCTTCACCGACCAGGAGATCTTCGAACTCGAGATGAAGCACATCTTCGAAGGCAACTGGGTGTACCTCGCCCACGAGTCGCAGATCCCCAACGTGGGCGACTACTTCACCACCTACATCGGCCGCACCCCGGTGATGATCACCCGGGACAAGGACGGGAAGCTGAACTGCCTGGTCAACGCCTGTTCGCACCGCGGCGCCATGCTGTGCCGCCGCAAGACGGACAACCGCACCACCTTCACCTGCCCGTTCCACGGCTGGACGTTCAAGAACTCCGGGGAGCTGCTGAAGGTCAAGGACTCCCGGAACGCCGGCTACCCCGAGACCTTCAACAAGGAAGGCTCGCACGACCTCACCAAGGTGGCCCGCTTCGAGTCCTACCGCGGCTTCCTGTTCGGCTCGCTGAAGGCCGGCGTGCTCCCGCTGGAGGAGCACCTCGGGGACGCCACCAAGGTCATCGACTCGATCGTCGACCAGTCACCCGAAGGCCTGGAAGTGCTGCGCGGCTCCTCCACCTACACCTATGACGGTAACTGGAAGGTCCAGGCCGAGAACGGCGCGGACGGCTACCACGTCACGGCCGTGCACTGGAATTACGCGGCCACCACTGCCCGCCGCAGCGCCGGAGACTCGGCCAACAAGACCAAGGCCATGGATGCCGGCAAGTGGGGCAAGGTCAAGGGCGGCTTCTACTCCTACGACCACGGGCACCTGCTGCTGTGGCAGGAATGGACCAACCCCCAGGACCGTCCGCTCTGGGACCGCCGCGACGAGCTTGTGGCCAAGTACGGCGAGGAGATGGCGAACTTTATGATCAATATTTCCCGCAACCTGTGCCTGTACCCGAACGTCTACATCATGGACCAGTTTTCCTCGCAGATCCGCCACTTCCGGCCGATCTCCGCGGACCAGACCGAGGTGACCATCTACTGCATCGCTCCAAAGGGGGAGTCCCAGGAGAACCGTTCCAAGCGGATCCGCCAGTACGAGGACTTCTTCAACGCCACGGGCATGGCCACGCCGGACGACCTGGAGGAATTCCGCTCCTGCAACAAGACCTACTGGGCCACCAGCGCCCCGTGGAACGACATGACCCGCGGCTCCACCCACGAGATCACCGGCCCGGATGAGCAGGCGCAGGCCCTGGGCATGACCCGGGTGATCGCCTCCGGCGTGCGCACCGAAGACGAAGGGCTCTATCCCATCCAGCACGGGTACTGGAAGGAAGTCATGGACCGGGCCCTGGCAGGGGAAGAGGAGCGTTCCGCCCTGGAATCCGTTCCCGTCACCGCCTGAGAGAGCCCGCCGGAACCACAGAGAGCGCAGAACCCATGACCAACCTGACCCACACCGCCCCGGCCCTGAAGACCGCGGAGGAGATCGCAACCCTCGAAACCGTCCGGGCGTTCCTCTACCGGGAAGCCCGCCTGCTGGATGACCGCCAGTTCGATGAATGGCTGGAGTGCTACCACCCGGACTCCGAATTCTGGATGCCGGCCTGGGACGTGGACGATCAGCTGACGCAGGACCCCCAGAATGAGATCTCCCTGATCTACTACGACAACCGCGGCGGCATCGAGGACAGGGTGTTCCGGATCAAGACCGACAGGTCATCGGCCACTTCCCTCCCGGAGCCGCGGACCGGCCACAACATCACTGACGTCGAGGTGTTGGCGAACGACGGCGTCAAGGTGGACGTGCGCTTCAACTGGTTCACCCTCTACTTCCGCTACAACACGACGGACACCTACTTCGGCACCAGCTACTACACGCTGGACCTTTCCGGCCCGCAGCCGGTGATCCTGAAGAAGAAAGTGGTCCTGAAGAACGACTACATCCACCACGTGGTGGACGTCTACATGATCTGACCTGCCCGCAGCCGGCGCCCGGGACGTACGGGCGCCGCGGCAGCTTCCACCCCTGTGCCCGCCGGCACGCCACAACTTTTCCCGGGCCGCGATGGCGAGCCCGGCCAGTCAGGAGGACCCCATGGGCCACAAAGTAGCCCTCAGCTTCGAGGACGGCGTCACCAAAGTCATTAAGGTCGGCGACTATGAGACCGTCATGGATGCCGCCTACAAGGCGCGCATCAACATTCCGTCGGACTGCCGGGACGGCGCCTGCGGCACCTGCAAGGCCTTCTGTGATTCCGGTTCCTTCGACCCGGGCGACTTCATCGACGACGCCATGACGGAGGAGGAACTCGAAAAGGGTTACCTGCTCACCTGCCAGGCAGTGCCGGAGTCGGACCTCGCCATCCAAATCCCGGCCACGTCCGAATCTGCGAAGACTGCAGCCGCGTCCTTCACCTCCACCATCAAGGAACTCAACCGGCACACCGACACCACCGTGTCCTTCACCCTTGAGGTGGACAACCGCGACGCGCTGGCTTTCCTCCCCGGACAGTACGTCAACCTCAAAGTCCCCGGCACCGACGCCCAGCGCTCCTACTCCTTCAGCAGCGGCCCCGAGGTCCAGGACGCGTCCTTCATGGTCCGTGTGACTCCGCAGGGCGCCATGTCCGAGTACCTCCGCGACCGCGCCGCCGTGGGCGACGCCATCGGCTTCACCGGCCCGTACGGATCGTTCTTCCTGCGCGAGCCCAAACGGCCCCTGCTGCTCCTGGCCGGCGGCACCGGGCTGGCCCCGCTCCTTTCCATCCTCGAAAAGCTCACCGAAAACCCGCCCTCCAGCCCGGTCCACTTGATTTATGGGCTCACCCGCGAGGCCGACATCGTCGGCCTCGACTGGCTGCGCGCCTACGAGGCGAAACTGCCCGGCTTCACCTGGGATTACATCGCCTCCGAGCCCGGCACCTCCGCCCCGCACACCGGCTACGTCACCCAGGTCATCGAACCGAAGCACCTCAACGACGGCGACGTGGACATCTACCTCTGCGGCCCGCCGCCCATGGTCAATGCCGTCTCTAAATGGCTGGACACCGAAGGCATCAAGCCCGCCAACTTCTACTTCGAACGTTTCGCACCGAAGGACACCACCGGCGGCGACGCCGAAACGGGCGCCCCGGCTCCGGTTGAGAAAATCCAGGCCGACGGCGACACCATGACCCGCGGCGAGGCCGTGTCCTCACTGGAGACCGGCCGGCTGGATTTCCGCAAGGAGGACAGCTTCGCCCAGCTGGACGCCCGCATGGGCCTGGAACTCGCGGTCAGCGAACTGCTGCTCGGAAGGCTCAGCGAGGAGCAGCTGCGCCAGTTCCGCCGCCTGGCCGAAGCCACCACGGGTTCGGTGCAGGAAGGGAACATCACCGATCCCGACGAGTTCGCACGCACCAACGAGGAATTCCACGAGTACCTCTTCATGGTCTGTGACAACCCGATGCTCCTGGAGTCCTACCGCCGCCTGGACGTCCACGCCCAGATGGCCGCGGCCTTCGAAGCCGGAACGCCGATCTTCGAGCGCGTCACGGAGGACCACCTTGACGTCGTCGACGCCTTTGAACGCGGGGACAAAGCCAGGCTGCGCGAAGTCATCATGGCCCACGCCCAGGATGCCAAGGGGACCATGGTCGGGGCCATCGACGCCAAGGCCGCACACTGATGGCTGCGCCGTACGCCGGGCAATACGTGACCCCGGGCAGGTTCGGGGGCAAGGTCGCCGTCGTCACCGGTTCCGCCCAGGGGATCGGCCAGAAGGTGGCCGAACGCATCGGCGCCGAGGGCGGCGCCGTGGTTTTGGCGGACCGCGCGGACCTGGTCCACGACGTTGCCCGCGGCATCGAGGAGGCCGCCAAGGCATCGCGTTCGGGTGGCTCGGCCACGTCCGTCACCGCGGACCTGGAGACCTTCGCCGGCGCCACCCAGGCCATCAAGGCGGCGCTCGCGGCCCACGGGCGGGTGGACGTCCTGGTCAACAACGTGGGCGGGACCATCTGGGCCCGCCCCTACCAGGAGTACGACGAGGACAAGATCGAGAAGGAAATCCGCCGCTCGCTCTTCCCCACGATCTGGACCTGCCGGGCAGTCCTGCCGGCCATGATGGAGCAGGGCTCAGGCACGATCGTGAACGTCTCCTCGGTAGCCACCAGGGGAATGCACCGGGTGCCCTACGCCGCGGCGAAAGGTGGCGTCAACGCCCTGACCCAGTCGTTGGCCATGGAGGTGGCCGGGCACGGCATCCGCGTGGTGGCCACCGCCCCGGGCGGGACGGAAGCACCGCCGCGCAAGGTCAAGCGCGGGCCGGAAGCCGAATCCGCCACCGAGAAGGACTGGTACCAAACCATCGTTGACCAGACGGTGGAGTCCTCGTTCATGAAGCGCTACGGCACCCTGGACGAGCAGGCGGCGCCCATCGTCTTCCTTGCCTCGGACGAGGCGTCCTACCTGACCGGCAGCATCCTCCCGGTGGCCGGCGGCGACCTCGGGTAGGGGCCGGTGCTGGACGCGCGGCACGAGGGGCGCCCGGGCCGCTCCGGTAGGATGGCGGCCATGACAGCGGGCTCCACCCAGAACGAGATGGCGGAGGACTTCCCGCTGGCGGGCCGGGCCGCGGCGTTCGAGCAGCTGCTGGAAATCCTCCGCACCGTCCGCAAGGGCAAGGTGGGAACCGTGGTCCTGTCCGGCCCGTCCGGGTCCGGTAAAACCGCGCTCCTGGAACTCTTCCTTGACCACTGCCGGACGGCCGCCCGTGGCGTCCGCGTCCTGTCCGCCATGGGGGACCACTGGGAGGCGCAGTTCGCCCTGGCAGGCTACTCCCAGCTCATGCGGACCCTGCCGCTCCGGACGGCAAAGGATTACGACGGCGGCCCGGCCCTGGCGCCCGGGCCCGTCGCCTCCCTGACCCCTGACCAGGTGGTCAATTACGCCTCCACCCTCAGCACCCATCTCGAAGGCCTGCAGACGCACGGCAGCGTGGTGGTCGCCGTCGACGACGTCCACAAGCTCGACGAGGAGAGCCTGCGCATCCTCACCTTCGTCATCCGCAGACTGCACGACAAGCGGATCCTCTTCCTGCTGACCCTGAACCCTGTTGACGCGTCCCGTGTCCCCGCCGGCGTGCTCGACTTCCTCACCGGCCACCAGGTGGTCCGCATTCCGCTGGAGCCCCTCTCGCCGCAGCAGGTCCAGGACCTGGCCCGGAGCCTGTTCGGCCTGGACCTCAGCGCGACGGCGGCGCACGGCCTGGTGACGCACACCGGTGGGACGGCTCAGTCCGTCGTGGAGCTGCTCCGTGAGCTGCCCCCGGAGACCTGGCAGTCGTGGTTCCCTTCCCTGCCGCCTACTTCCCGGGTGCGCGCCAGGGTCCGCACCGTCCTCGCAGCCGCGTCCCCGGCCCTGGTGGCCGCCGCTGAGGCCGCAGCGGTGCTCGGGCCCGGCGCGGGCCTGGCTGAGGTGGCCGGGGTGGCCGGCCTGGAATCCGTCATGCCGGCACTCGATGAGGGGCATCGTGCCGGGCTGCTGGGACTGTCCGTGGACCAGTCCCGCTCCGCCGTCGCCTTCCTGGAACCCGGCACCGCGGAAGCCGTCTACGAACAGATCGTCCCCAGCCGGCGCATGGCCTTGCATTGGAAGGCCGCCGAAGCGGTCCAGTCCGAGGGTGACCAGCTGGGCCACCGTGTTGCCGCCACCCCGGCCGCAGACGAAACCCTGGCCGCCGAACTGGAAGGGTTCGCCCGGCGGCAGGCCACGGTGGGCGCATGGCAGGATGCCTCCACCGCACTGTTCTCCGCGTCGCGGCTGTCCCCCGATGTCCGCGCCCGGAACCTCCGGCTCCTGAAGGCCGTCGACGCCCTGGTGGGCTCCGGCAATGTTGCCCAGGCGCAGGCCTGGGCCGGGGCGGTGGATGCCCTGCCGCCGTCGCCCCTGCGTTCCTCGGTGCTGGGGTACCTGTCCACGGTGTCCGGCCAGAATGACAGCGCCCAAAGCCAGTTGGAGATGGCCTGGCGGACCAGCAATCCGCAGCATGAACCCGCGGCAGCAGCGCAGGTGGCCCAGCGTTTCGTCCTCCACGGGGTGGCCTCGTGGGACGGTCCGATGATCACCGGCTGGGCCGAACGCGCCATGGCTCTGACCGAGCCCGGAACTCCGGCGCACATCGAGTCGGAGGCCATCTACGGCCTGGGCCTGTATGCCCAGGGCCGGATAGCGGACGCCGAGGCCACCTATCAGCGGGCCTCTGCCCAGGCGGCCGAGAATGCCCAGAAGCAGCGGGTGCAGATGGGTGCCGGCTGGCTGGCCCTGCGCCTGGATAACGCCGAATCCGCGCTGGTGAATTTTGAGTCGGCCGCCCCCACCGAGTACCGCGGGGGATCGCTGCGGATCTCCCTGTGGGCCGAGGCCTGGCTGGCCCGCACCCACCTTGTGCTGGGCAACTGGGATGCGGCCGCCGCCACCATCTCCCGGGCAAGCGTCCGGCTGGAGACCTCGCGGATGCCGCTGATCCGGCCGCTGCTGTACTGGACGGCCGCCGAGCTGTGGTCCATGCGGGGCGACTGGGACCGGGCGCGCTACTACGTTTCGCAGGCCGCGGTGCAGCCGGGAACCTACCGGGCAATGCAGGTCCCGGCCAGCCTGGCGCGCGCCCGCTTCCACGAGGCGCGGGCAGACTACGAAAGTGCCCTGGCTGCCATGCAGCCGCTGGCGGAGCTGGACCCCTGGACCGATCAGCGGGTGTCCTTCTGGCCGTGGCAGGACACCTACGTCAATGCGCTGGTCATGACCGACAAGCTCGATGCCGCGGAGACGTTCCTCACCGCCTTTGAGCGAGTGCACCGCGAGCGGGAGGTCCCCTCGGACCTGGCCCGCGTGGCCTGGGCCAGGGGCCGGCTGCTCGCAGCGCAGGGGGACCCGGACACGGCAAGGGAGTACTTCGAGGCGGCGCTGGGTCACCTTCGAGGGCTTAACCGCCCCTATCTGCGCGCAAGGATCAGTTTCGCGTTCGGGCAAAGCATGCGCCGGGCCGGGAAGCGGCGCCTGGCCTCATCGGTGTTGCGGGTGGCACGGGACCTGTATGACACCCTCGGCGCGGCAACGTACGTGGAACGGTGCGACCGTGAGCTGAAGGCTACCGGCCTGGACGTCGGGAACCTGCCGGACCCGGCGGACCCGGTGCTCTCCTCGGTGGGCAGCCACCATCAACAGCTCACGGCCCAGGAAGGGGCCGTGGCCGAGCTGGTGGCTGCGGGGGCAACCAACAAGGAGGCGGCCCGGGCCCTGTTCCTGGCCGAAAAGACGGTGCAGTACCACCTCACGCGGCTGTACCGGAAGATGGGAATCCGGTCACGCAGCGAACTCGCGGCGGCGTTCCGGGCCAAGGACTGAACCGGCTACTTCACGTCCGAGGGGTGCTTGGCCAGCGGGATCACAGTGATGTCCATGTATGGGAACAGGGGAAGGTCCTGCAGGATGCCATGCAGTTCGTCGTTCGATTCGACGTCGAAGATGGAGTAGTTGGCGTATTCGCCCACCACGCGCCAGATCTCAGGCCACTTGCCGGAGCGCTGCAGTTCCTGGGAGTAGGCCTTCTCCTTTGCCTTGATTCCGGCGGTTTCTTCGGCGGGCATGCCGGCGGGCAGTTTGACGTCCATGTGGACCAGGTACTTCATGGTGACCTCTCGGTGGAAGGGATGGGTGTCAGTCGGTGCGGTAGTGGGCGAGCTTGACGTCGTCCACGTCGGTGCCCGCGCCGGGGCCCTCGGGAACGTGGATCCGGCCGTCCGTGATGGCCAGCGGCTGGGCCAGCAGGTCATCGGCCATATCGAGGTAGTTGGACAGCTCCGCCGCCCGCTTGGCGGTGTGGGCGAAGGCTGCGCCGAACACCACGGAGGCCACGGTGCCCACCTGGGTGTCGATCTGGTTGCCAATGTAAATGTCGATGCCCATGCCCTCGGCCATGCCAACGATCTTGGCGGCTTCGGTGAAGCCGGACCGGGCGGTCTTCACGGACAGGAGGTTGGCCCCGCCGGTGAGGATTTCGCGGGCAGCCTCGCCCAGGTTGGCGGCGGATTCGTCCGCGGCGATGGGGATGGGGGAGTTCGTGACCAGGCGGCGGCGGCCCAGGACTTCGCGGGCGTCGTCCGGCTCCTCAAGGAACTGCAGGCCGAGGTCGGCGGTGCGGCGCAGCACCTCGGCGGCCTCGTTGGCTGTCCAGCCGCGGTTGGCGTCCATATACAGTTCGGCGTCCTCGCCCAAGCCTTCCCGAAGCACCCTGGCGGCCTCGATGTCCAGGTTCAGCGGACGGCGGCCGGTCTTCAGCTTGAAGGTGTTGATGCCGTAGGTTTCCCGGAACTCCAGGGCCAGGGCAAGGAGTTCCTTGGCGGGTTTGAAGCCGAGCATGTGGGAGACGCGCAGGGAGTCCGTGTAACCGCCCAGCAGCTTGGTTACGGGCTGCCCCAGGGTCTTGCCGATGACGTCCCACACGGCAATGTCCACCGCGCCCTTGGCCGTCTGGTTGTGGATGGTCCGGGCCAGCACGGCCTGGATCTTTTCCCGGTCAAAGATGTCGATGCCCACCAGCTGCGGGGCGAAGACATCCTGCACTACCGCCACGATGGATTTCTGCGTCTCACCGTAGGTGTAGGGGCGGGGCGGGGTGTCGGCGGTTCCCACCACGCCGTCGTCGGTGTGGACGCGGACCAGGACGTGGTCGGCCTCGTGCACCGAGCCGGAGGCAAAATGGAGCGGGTGGCGGTACGGGATCGAGTAGGGGATCGCCTCGATGGCTGCGATCTTCATGATGTGAGGAGCCTTTCATCAGGGGGAGCGGGGGTGGCGGCATCAGCGGTTGCCGTCGCCACGATGTCCAGGAAGTTTTGCAGCAGTGCGGACCGGTGGCCGCGCAGCCAGGCGACGGCGAGTTCCACCGGGGGAACATTGTCGATCTCCCGGTACGCGACGCCTTCGAGCTGGAAGGCGCGCACACTGGACGGCATGACCGCGATGCCGCCGCCCGCGGCCACGAACGCCAGCATTGTGGAGGTCTCACCAACCACTTGCGTGATCCGCGGCCGGAAGCCTGCCCGGCGGCAGAGGTCCGAGGTGATGCGGTTCAACACGGACTCCGGCGCGTAGGCGATGAAGTCCTGGTCCTGCAGTTCGTGCATGGCGACGGGCCGGTCCACCGCCAGGGCACTGAAGGAAGGGATCGCGACGACGAGTGGCTCCTGGGTGACCACGCGGTAGTCAATTTCCTCGGAGGCGACGGGGGGACGCAGCAGTGCCGCGTCCAGGGTCCCGTTCCGCAGCCCCGCTTCCATGGACGGCGTCAGCATCTCTCCGTTCAGCGCCAGAGACAGGCCGGGAAGGACCTGTTTGGTGAGCCGGGCGATCCGGGGCATGACGCCGTAGGTCGCCGAGCCCGAGAACCCCACCCGGAGGACGCCGGTGGCGCCCTTGCCCACCTGGTAGACATCCGCGCGAAGCGTCTCGACGTCGTTGACGATCTGGCGGCCGCGGTCCAGCAGGAGCTGGCCCGCCGCCGTCAGGTCCACCCGGCGGGTGGTGCGGTTGAGGAGTTGGACGCCGAGCTGCTCTTCCAGCTGGCGGATCTGCTGGGACAGGGGCGGCTGGGCCATGTGCAGGCGCTTGGCCGCCCTGCCGAAATGCCGCTCCTCCGCGACCGCGATGAAGTAGTTCAGCTGGCGGATTTCCATCCGGTGCCACCTTTCCAGCGGGTCGGGGGAGGCGCAGCGCCGCCCCCATTGATTCATAGAGTAACCATAAAAAGCCTTACTTAGATACTTTACCGACGTAATCTTGCGGCTCTTCGACTACGGGCAGGGCTTGCTCCAGCCTTTGCTGGGGCGGTACCAGGATGGTGACGGCGCCGCCGAGCAGGGCCACCGCGCCGTAGATGTAGAAGGCTGTTGCCCCGCCGATCCCCGCCGCTGCCAGCCAGCCGCCGATGATCGGCCCCAGGACCCCGCCCAGCCGGCCCACGCTGGCGCACCAGGCGACGCCGGCGGCGCGGGCATTGGTGGTGAAGTAGTTGGACTGGAAACCGTAGACCAGAACCTGGGTGCCCAGGGTTCCCACCCCTGCGGTGGCGATGAAGGTGAAGAGCAGCGGCAGCGGGAAGCTGAAGGTCATTAGTCCCAAGGAGATGGTGGCGAGGGCAAACGTGGCAGCGATGACCCGCTGCGGTCCGTTCCGGTCTGCCATTCGGGAGGCCACCAATCCGCCCACCACGGCGCCGAGGTTCAGGGCCAGCGGGAAGAAGAGGGCGTAGGTCCTGCCGTAGCCGTAGCCTTCCATGATCTTGGGCAGCCAGGTGTTGAGCCCGTAGGTCAGGAGGAGCCCGCAGAAGGACATCAGGCCCAGCAGGATGGATGCCACGGCGAACTGGCGGGAGAAAACGGCGGCGAACCCTGACTTCCGCGGAGCGGCGCCGGTCTCCCGGATCACCTGTTCTTCCGCGAGCGGCACTCCGGTGCGCCATGCAGCGGCCAGCGCATCCTCTTCCCGGCCCCGCGCCAGCAGCCACCGCGGCGATTCCGGAAGCTTCCGCCAGGCAATGGGCAGGACGATCAGGAGGGGAAGGGATCCAATGATGAAGAGGCCCCGCCAGCCTATGCTGTCCAGGAAGGCGATGCCCAGGACGGACGCCAGCACACCGCCCGCGGGGACCCCTGAGTACACGATCGCGTTGTAGAACTGCCGCCGTCCCGCGGGTGCGAACTCGGCCATGGTGGCGCCGGCGCTGGCGATGACGACGCCCAGGCCCAGCCCGGTGGTAAACCGGAGGGCGCCGAAGGCGGTGACGTCCGTGGCCAGGGCGGTGGCGAACATGCCCAGGGAGAACCAGGCGATGCCCGCGAGCATCAGCCGGCGGCGGCCGAAGAAGTCACCGATGGCACCGCAGGCCAGCGACCCCACCAGCACGCCAACAAGGGCCCAGGACCCCAGGAGCCCGGCGGTGGCCGCATCGAAATGACCTATTTGGCCCGCGTCCGCGAGCAGTCCCGGAAGGACAGTGCCGTAGACCACCAGGTCGTACCCATCAAAAATGAGGGCGGCGCAGATGACGAAGGCCACCCAGTTGGCTGTCCGGGTCTCCTTTCCCGGGCTTCCGGAGATTGTGGATTGGGGGTGCGGCAGCGTCATGGCGCAGGTCCTTTCAGGGGGCGGGTGTGGAGGCGTTGCGGTATTCGGATGGATCCGCACCGGGGCCTCGGCAACCCAGCCTGACAGCCAATGTGACGCACGGCATATGAGGGGAATACCCGGTTTCCCGCCGGGGGTACATTGTGCTGTTTCCGCATATCAAAGGGGCTGTATTTGCGATGGATCCAGCAGGAACAGGCCCAATCCGCCCGGCAGCAGCGGCTTTCTGGCGGTGGCGGGAGGACCAGTCTTAGTCCATACGCGGCCGGTATTAACCAGGCCGGCCGTAACCATGGCCGGGGGCAAGACGCCCCGGTTAGGCTGGCGGAATGATCAATCCAGCACGGCTGCACTCAGACCTGTCCCGCCTGGGCCGGGAGACGGACATGTTCCTTGCCACACTTTCCTCCTTGTCCGATGAAGAGTTGGCTGCGCCTTCGCTGTGTAAAGGGTGGACCCGGACCCACGTCATCGCGCACGTCGCATCCAGCGGACGTGCCCTGGTTGGGCTGATCGACTGGGCCACCTCCGGGGACGAACGCCAGCTGTACGCGTCCACTGAAGCGCGCGCGGAGGCTGTTGCCGCCCTTACGGCCCTGCCGCGGGAGGAGCTTCTGGCTGAAGTGCGGGACTCGGCCGCCGCTTTCGCCGGTGAAGCCCAGCGGTTGACCGGGGAACTTGCGGCGCCGGCAGTCAAGGTGGGTGGCCGGGAGCTGCCGGCCACGTCCATTGTGGCGCTGCGGATTGCCGAGGTGGTGGTGCACCACCACGACCTGGAAACCGCCTGGACCATCGAGGAGGCCGACCCCGATTCGCTGTTGAATGCCATCGAGGCCGTGGTGCGTGCCATGCGTGCCAAGGGGGCGCCTGGGATGACACTGGTTACCGAGGAACGCGACGAGTGGGTCATCGGTGACGGTGCCCTGCGGGTTGAGTCGGACCGGGAGGGCCTCCTGACATGGCTGGCACGCGGCGACGTCGGTGACCTTGAATTCACGGGCCCGGTTCCCGAACTGCCAGCTTGGTAAAACGGACGCAAGATCTCGTCCGGTCTGTATCTGATGCGGATCCGAACAACGCCAGGCGGCCACATTTTCGGCAGGCCGGTCGATGGACTTGGCCTCAGGAGTCCAGCGGTCCAAGAGGGCGGCGTAGGCGCAGTCCTCCACCGGCGTGACGAAGCAGTAAGCCGGGCCAGGGCTTAGTACTGACGTTCTTTTATGGCTGCAGCCTGAGACCAAGCAGACTTGACTTGTGCTGTTGTCCGCCCCCTGCAGCCGTAAGGTCCCGGTCAGGCATGCCGTCATGCTATCCCGACTTGTTCACGGAGCGCGCCGCCCGCAGCCGGTCACACCGCTGCCCGGATGGAAGCGGGGTCGGTGAGGTCCAGGGCGAGGGGCACGGTGCGTCCGTCGTCGCAGGTTCGGGGTTTCGCGCGGTGGCGTAGACCTTGAGGATTCCGCCGCTTTGAAGTCAGGTGATAGTGATGGCGGTCACGCGGGGAGGATGGCTGCTACCTGGTCCCGGATATCCAGGATCAGTTCGTCTATGGACCGGGAACATTCGTGGCGGCTGCCATGGTGAGGAACATGATGGCGGAGACGGTGCGGGCAAGAGTTCCCAATCTCTCTTCGACAGGAAGCAAATTCTTAGCTGTGGATTCCTCAGTGTGTCAGGGGCTTGGATCTGTGCCTGCCTTTGGAAGTGTGAACTGAACGGTGGTTCCATTTCCCGGGCTGCTGAAGAGGCTGATGGTTCCTTTGTGGTTTTCAATGATGGTTTTGGTGATTGCCAGTCCAAGGCCGGCGCCGGGAATGGTGGAGGAGTGCGCGTTGGCGGCACGAAAGAATCGAGTGAAGGCCTGGTTGAGTTCTTGCTCGCTCATGCCGATCCCGGTGTCGGTGATTTCACAGTTGATCCTGTCTGCGCTCGTCCCAGCCCGAACTTTGATCGTCCCGCCCTCGGGGGTGTATTTGATGGCATTTGAAACCACATTGTCGATTGCCTGGCCGAGACGGTCCGGATCAAATATTCCTCTAACAGGCCTGCCCGTTTCCAACTCCAAAGTGATATCGGCGGCCTTGGCTCGGGGGCGGGCTGCTTCGACACTGTGGCTAAGGACTTCGGCCAAGTCTGCTGGCCGGGGATTGATGGTCAGGGCATCTGAGGCGACTGTGAGGAGGTCATCAACCAGGTTGAGTGGAGGCCGCGGGCGAGGGCGGTGGTGCGGTTCCAGATGGCGTTGGCGGTGTCTCCGGGGAGGTAGAGGGAGAGCCAGGCCATGCCGTCGCGGTCGGGGCTGTATTCCATCCGACGGTCGGCGGCGCATTTGATGTGGCGTTTTTCCAGGGTGTCGGGGTGGTGGCGTTCGCGCCAGGTGCGGACTTTGGCGCGGAACCGGGATGGGACGAGGTCACCGGGCGCGGCTCCGCGGGCGGGGTGGGGTGCGTCCGGGTCGAGGAAGTGCGCCACCAGGGCGGTGGCGCCGGCGGGGCCGAGGGTGTCGGTTTCGTCGGCGAGGATTTTGGCGTGCTGCCAGGTGATGGTCCCGGCGGTGAGGGCTGCCAGGGCCGGCGGCAGGGAGCAGATCTGCCGGGCCTGGGTGATGAGTGCGTTGGCGGCGGGGGAGCTGATGGTCAGGATGCCGGCGATTTCTTCGACCGCGGACATCTCGGCGTAGGTCCGTTCGTGGGTGGGTGCTTCGGGTGGGGTCATGGCGTGTTGGAGGTCGATGGCTTCGGCGGCGTCCTGGGCCTTGACCGCTGCCAGCCGGGCTTCCAGCTGCTTGGTGACCGCCATCCGTTCCAGGCGGATCTCGTACCGGCGCTGCAGCACATCCACAACATCACCAACACCGGTATTAGCACCGGTTTTGAGGCCGGTATTTTCGAGGGCGGCGTCTTCGAGGAACAGCGCGTTCAGGCGCGCGGTGGAGGCCTGGATGCCTTCCATCGCTGTTGCCGTGCCCGCGCCGTTGCCCATACCCACATCATCCAGCGAGGCACCGACAATTCGACCGGGAATGGATGCGGGTGCGACCGACGGGCGGACGGGAGCGGGCAGTTCGGCGGGAAACAGCGCAGCCGCACAGGACTCACCGCCTGTCTTGCCCGCGCCGTTTCCCATACCCGCATCATCCAGCGAGGCACTGACAATTCGACCGGGAATGGATGCGGGTGCGGCCGAGGGGCGGACGGGAGCGGGCAGTTCGGCGGGAAACAGCGCAGCCGCACAGGACTCACCGCCTGTTTTGCCCGCGCCGTTTCCCATACCCGCATCATCCAGCGAGGCACTGACAGCAATGATGGTATTGGCTACGTTGCGGTGTGGCTCTGGCACTCACAATCTCCTCGGCCAGGGCCAGGGCCAGGGCAGGGCAGTGGGCTACGACTATAAGGCCGAAGTCACCCATTCGCCCCGGCGCAGCACCCCTGCCAGCTTCAGATCAGGACCGACAACAACGACGTCGGCCGGCATCCCGGGACGCAGCTCACCCGCCTGCTGTGAAAGCCCCAGGACCGCAGCCGGGACTGCGGTGGCCGAAGTGACGGCGTCCTGAAGGGAAACGCCGGCGGCCACCGCGGACCGGACAACGTCCAGCAGTGTGGCCGTCCCGCCGGCGATCGCCCCGGTGTTGTCCACCCGGGCCACGCCCCCTTCAACCGTTACCGCCAGCGTGCCGAGCCGGTACTGGCCATCCTTGAGGCCCGTCGCTGCCATCGAGTCCGTGACCAGTGCGATGTTCTGGGCGCCCACCAGTTCGAAGACCGTCTTAACCGTCTCCGGGGCGAGGTGGACGCCGTCGGCAATGAGCTCCACCACGGCATTCCCGGCGCGCGCTGCGCTGAGGCACGCGGAAACCGGTCCGGGAGCCCGGTGGTGCATGGTGGGCATGGCGTTGAAGAGATGGGTCACGGTGGGTCGGCGCCCTACGGAAACGGCTGTGCCCCCGCCGGAAGAAACAGGGTCTGGCCCATCCGCTCGCCCACCTGCGAGCCCACCCGCAAGGCCGACGGCGGCACGTTCCAGGAAGGCGGCAGCCCCGGCATGGTCCGCTGCAGTGTGCCCCAGCGAGGGAATCACGCCGCGGCTGGTCAGCAGATCCACCAGTTCGGACGCGCCCGGGAGCTCCGCGGCGAGCGTCATGGAAGCGAGGGAAGGGCCCGCAGCATCGATGAGCCCGGCCATCAGGCCGGCGTGGGGTTCCAGCAGCAGCGCGGGGTCGTGGGCGCCGCACTGGTGGCCGGAAAGGAAGGGGCCCTCCAGATGCGATCCGGCAACCAGCCCCTCCTCCGCCAGTGCCCGCAGCACCTTCAGGTTCCGGACAAGGTCCGCCGGCGCTCCGGTGACCACACTGGCCAGCAACGTAGTGGTGCCCCTGCTGTGCAGGTAAGTGGCTGCAGCCCGTGCGCCGTCCTCAGAGCCCTCGGCGAAGTCGGAGCCATGGGCGCCGTGGCAGTGGAGGTCCACCAGGCCCGGCAACAAGACCCGGTCCGGCGCCGCGGAAGTGTCGCCAAGGTTGCCAGTCTCACCAAGGTCGCCGGAGTATTCAGACGCCGGCCCGGCATAGGTAATCCGGCCACCCGCCACGGCGACCAGCCCGTCGCGGATGTCCATGCCCGCTGCAACGATGCGGCCCCGAAGTACCAGTTCCTTGCCCATCATGCCGCCTTTCGGAGAGCCGCTGCCATGCCGGCAGCGAGTACGGGGTCCGCCGCGCGTGCCCTGGACCCAGTGAAAGCGTCCAGGCCGCGGGCCGACGTGTGCACGGCGTGCACACCGCTGTGGACCAGCTCCGGCATGAGTTCGAGCCGTACACCGCCGCCGGCCATGATCTGTACCGACGGCGCGTGGTTCCGTCCCAGCTCCACCAACCGCGCCAGCATCGCCAGCCCCGCGCCGCAGTCCGGGCTTCCGCCGCTGGTGAGCACGCGGTCAACGCCGGCCCGTTCCAGCCTGGCCAACGCATCGGCAGGATCCACGCCCGCCGCGAGAGCCGCGTCGAACGCCCGGTGGAACGTCACCTCTGCAGCGGGATGACGACGGCGGGCCACCTCAGAAAGGTGCCGAAGCGCCGGAACGTCCGGGCCGCCGTCAGCCCCTAAGACGCCCACAACCACGCCCGCGGCACCGGCGTCCAACGCCGCTTCCACGTCGCGCTCCACTACCTCAAGCTCCGCGGCTGTGTAGCTGAAGTTGCCGGGACGCGGGCGAACCAGTACATGGACAGGCAGGCCAACCCGGCATGCCTGCTCCACCGTACCGATGCTCGGCGTGATGCCGTCCGTCTCCGCGAGGGCGGCGCACAGCTCCACCCTCGCGGCCCCAACAGACGCTGCCAGGCGGACGCCCTCGGCATCCTCCACCGCCAGCTCAAGCTGCGGTGACGCTGCCATCCTCAGAGCCCCTGCCACGCGGGCTTGCGCCCAAACGTGTCCTGGTAGTACTCCCGGTGCGCCAGCCTGGACGCGGCCGCCTCATCCACCAAGACCGTGACGTGCGGGTGGAGTTGGAGCGCCGAGGCGGGGCAGGCTGCAGCCACCGGTCCCTCGACGGCTGCCGCTATAGCCTCCGCCTTGGCCTCACCCATCGCCAGCAGCAGCAGGTGCCGTGCCTCCCGGATGGTGCCCAGGCCCTGGGTCAGGACGTGGTCCGGCACGTCCGCGGGGTCTGCGAAGAAGCGGGCGTTGTCCCGGCGGGTCTGCTGGGTGAGTGTCTTGATCCGGGTGCGGGAGCCCAGCGAGGACATCGGCTCGTTGAAACCCACGTGGCCGTCCGTTCCGATGCCCAGGATCTGGAGGTCCACTCCACCCGCGGCGGTGATGGCAGCCTCGTACCGGGCGGCCTCGGCTTCGAGGTCCTCCGCCACCCCGTCCAGCCCGTGCACTGCGCCCGCAGGAAAGTCCACACCGTCCACGAATTCCTCCCGGATCACCGAGTGGTAGGACTGCGGGTGCGCGCTGGGCAGGCCCACGTACTCGTCGAGGAGGAAAGCCTGCGCCCCGGCAAAGCTCAATCCGTTCCGGTGCCGCTCGGTGAGCTCCTGGTACGTGCCAAGGGGCGTTGACCCGGTGGCCAGTCCCAGGACTGACGGGCCGCTGCGGACCTGCTGCTCGATGGCGTCTGCGGCCGTGCGGGCTACGTCTGCAGGGGTGGGGAGGATGACGATTTCCATAAGGTGCGCGTACTTTCGGTTGCGGTTATCCAAGGTGCTGTTGGCTGAGACGGGTGGAAGAGGTTACTTCGCGGCGTCGGTCTCCACGGTGACCTCGTCGTCTTCGCGGCCCGGGGTGCGCAGGTTCCAGCGCTTGATCACGAAGGAAAAGAGGAAGTAGTAGACCACTGCGTAGCCCAGTCCAATGGGGATGAGCAGCCAGGCGTTCTGGGCTTTGCCGAAGTTGAGGACAAAGTCGATCAGGCCCGCGGAGAACGTGAACCCGTGATGGATGTCCAGCGCATTGACCAGGGCCATCGAGGTGCCGGTCAGGGCCGCGTGGACGATGTAGAGCGGGAAAGCCACAAACATAAAGGAGTACTCGAGCGGTTCGGTGATGCCGGTGAAGAACGCGGTGAGGGCGGTGGAGAGCATGATGCCGCCCACGATTTTCTTCTGCGAGGGCTTGGCGTGGCGCCAGATGGCCAGGGCTGCGGCGGGAAGGCCGAACATCATGATGGGGAAGAACCCGGTCATGAAGATGCCCGCGGTGGGGTCGCCGGCGAAGAAGCGGTTGAGGTCGCCGCGGACCAGGTGGCCGGAGGCGTCGGTGTAGTCACCGATGAGGAACCAGACAGCGGAGTTGAGGATGTGGTGCAGGCCGGCAGGAATGAGCATGCGGTTGGCGAAGCCATAGATGCCGCCGCCGGCTACGGCGTTGCCGGCCACGGCCTCGCCTACTGCGGACAGACCTGCGTTGAAGAACGGGTAGACCAGGGCAAGGACGACGCCCACCACCAGGCTGGTCACGGAGGTCAGGATGGGAACGAGGCGACGGCCGCTGAAGAAGCCGAGGAAGTCAGGCAGTTTGGTGCGGTAGAACCGCTGCCACAGCGTGGCGGACAGCAGGCCCACTACGATGCCGGCCAGCACACCGTAGTTGATCACGGCGGGTTTGCCGGCGGGATCCAACTGCCCGGCGAGGACCAGCGGGGACATTGCCTTGAAGACTCCGTCGATCACCATGTAGCCCACTACGGCGGCCAACGCCGTGGAGCCGTCCGCCTTCTTGGCCCAGCCGATGGCAATGCCCACGGCAAAGATTAGCGGCAGCCACGTGAAGACGGCGTTACCCGCGGCGGAAATGACGGCTGCGCCGCCCTCAAACCCGGGAATGGCGCCCAGCAGGTCGGCCTGGCCGATGCGCAGGAGGATGCCCGCGGCCGGGAGGACAGCGATGGGAAGCATCAGGCAGCGGCCAAGGCGCTGCAACGTGGCGAAAACCCTGTTTGGCTTCTTCTCTGGAGCCAGGGCGGTGGTCTCAGGTGTTGACATGGTTGCACCTCTGCGGGGATTTGTGGGCTTGTGGAGTGAAGGGTCCAGCCGGTACTGTCTGGTTATGACCAGTTCAGTGTGATCCATCCCACGAGCGGCTGTCAAGGCAACCGCAACCCGCGCGGCCCTTCAAACGGCCGGCAGTGGAAGCCATAATTGGTCGCACTTGGGCCGCCGGCCCCGGTGAGGAAGCAGTGCTCCGAGCGGGCACCGTCAGAAAGGGCAGCCATGTCCAAAGCAGAAAAGATCATTGAAGGCCTGGGCGGAGCCGGCAACATCGTGGAAGTTGAAGCCTGCATCACGCGGCTGCGCACGGAAGTCAAAGACGGCTCGCTCGTCAACGAGGCCACACTGAAGGCCGCCGGAGCCCATGGCGTCCTGGCTGCCGGAACCGCCGTCCAGGTGATTGTTGGACCCGAGGCCGACACCCTCGCCGAGGACATCGAGGACCTCCTCTAGTGGCGCTGTCCCTGGTGGTCCTCGCACCCATTACCGGCGCCGTTGTTCCCCTTGCCGAGGTCCCGGATCCGGTCTTCGCCGGGCAGATGGTGGGTTCCGGCGCAGCCGTGGAGCCGCCGGCAGGAGAGATGTTCGACGTCGTGTCCCCGGTTGCGGGCAAGGTGGTCAAGCTCCTGCCGCACGCCTTTGTTGTGGTCGAGTCATCAGGACGCGGCGTCCTCACCCACGTGGGCATTGACACGGTCAAGCTCAAGGGTGAAGGTTTCAAGCTGCTCATCGCCCAGGGCGACACCATCGACGCCGGCGCCCCCGTGATGCGCGTGGACCCCGCCGCCGCCCTGGCGGCCGGCTACTCGATGGTGAGTCCCGTCGTCGTACTCGATACCAAGCCGGACACCGCAATCCTGGTTGCCGCGGGCACTGTGGCCGCCGGCGAAGAGCTCTTCTCGCTGGACCAGGGCTGACTAAAGCCGGACTTCCATGTTCAGGGAGTAGCGGTCGGAGCGGTACCAGGAACGCGAATGCTCGATGGCCAGCTGGCCTGAATAGGAAACACGGTCGAACGCCAGCACCGGCGCTCCCGTTCCGGTGCCGAGGAGCGCCCCGACGTCAGCCGGGGCGCCCTCGGACTTGACGCTTTGCCGGGCCCGGTCGATCTGGTGCCCGAACTGCGCTGCGAGGGCCTTGTAAACCGACCCCGTCAGGTCGATATCCAGCAGCCCCGGGGCGTGTTCCGGGTTGTACCAGGCATCGTCAACGCTGACCGGCCGGCCGTCCGCCAGCCGCAAGCGCTTGAGGTGGATGGCCTCGGCTCCCGGGGCGAGGCCGAGCACCTCAGCGGTGTCCTCGGGGGCCGGAGCGGCCTCCGCCATCAGGACCACCGTGCTGGGAACGTGGCCCATGGCCTCCATTTCCTGCGTGAACGAGGCCAGGTGCAGCGTGGACTGCACGGGAGAATCCGCCACAAACGTGCCCTTGGCCGGAACCCGGACCAGATGCCCCTCGTTGACCAGCCGGCCAATCGCGGCGCGCACGGTGATGCGGCTGACGCCGTAGGAGTCCATCAGGGTGCGCTCGCTGGGGAGCCGGGCGCCGGGTTCCAGCTCCTCCTTGGCCAGCTTGAGGATGATCATGCGCAACTGCTCATGCTTGGGGACCTGGGTGTTGTTGATGGGCGCGCTTGCCGCCGGAGCGCTGCTCCTTGATGGTGCTGTGGCTGGCACGAAAGGCCCCTTCGATCCGTGGAGCGGTCCGGTAAGGACCACTGCTTCGGATTATTCCACACAGGGCAGGGCCGGCAAGGGGGCTGGTCAGGCAACCAGACCGACCGCGCAGGCAAGCATGGCCGCCGGGAACGGGAATTGGTCGGCGGAGGCGGGCGTCCAGCCGGCGGGACGGCGCCGTGAGGCGGGGCCGCAAATAAAAAGTCAGGCTCAGTTGTTTCCCCAACCCCTCGGCAGGCCTTAGGCTGAAAACGCTAAGCATGCTTTCTATTTTCTAAGGGGTTGTGACTAATGCGGAAAGTTCCTGCACTTGGACTGACGGCGGCGGCAATGATCGCGCTCGCGGGCTGCACGGGCGGCGGTGGTGGTGCAGCAAGCCCCACGGCCACCCAGACTGCCAGCGCGTCTGCCAGCAAGGCCGCGGAAGCGAAGGTCTACACGGAGGATGAGCTCCGCAACCTGATCTCCGGAATGAAGGACGGGGACGGCAATGAACTGAAGCTGTATTCCAAGGAGCAGGTGGACCAGGGCGGAAATATTGCCAACCTGCTCCTCAGTACGGCCACCGTAGATCCATCAGACTGCAAGGACATCGCCACCGCGGGCCTGCTGGACAAGGTGGAAAGCGGGGACATCTCCGTCGCGCTTTCCGAGGGCGACCAGCCCCGTACCCTGTCCGCACAGTCCGGCAGCGAGGGAAAGTCCGCCGTCGAGGTCCTGGACGGGATCAGCGGCAAGATGGACCAGTGCGACAAGTTCTCCGTCACGGCGCTGGGGAAGACGTACGAGGTCACCAGCGAGGAACTCCAGGCTGACACGGACGCCGACAAGACGTTTGGCACCCTCAGCACCCGCAGCGGCGAAAACGGACAGAAGCTGATGCAGGTCTCCGCGGCCGAGGGCAGGCTCCTGGTGGTGGCCACCAAGGGCGGCGCCAACCTGGGCGATCCGGACCAGAAGGAACTCGAGGACCTGATCAATGACGTGCTGGAGAAGGCCGACGGCGGCAGCTCAACTTCCAGCCCGACGTCCACCAGCACCTCCGGTTCCGGAAGTACGTCGTCACCGCGTAGTTCAGCGTCACCAACAGCGACTTCGACAGGGAGTGAAGATGCCGTGACCTCCTCGGCCTCGCCCACCGCCTCCCGCTAGCACCGGCGGGCTGCACAAGAGCGGGCAGCAGAAAGGCGGGCGGGACCTGCTGGTCCTGCCCGCCTTTCCGGTTGTCCCGGAGTGCCGGAGATTGCAGCTAAAAAACCATTTGTGACCGGCCGCACCGTAGGCTGGAGTCCTGGCCCGGAGACCTGTTCGGGCAGCGAGCAGCCGGTATCCAGGTGAAAGGCAGGACCCATGACCACGTCCAATGAGGAGCCCAGGAACACCGCCGACCTTCGCGGTCCGGGCGATCCCGACGAAGCCAAGCAGGCCCCGCAGGCCCCGCAGGGCGGGATGCACCCGGAACTGCCCGGCGCCGGCAATATCCGCGAGGAGCAGCAGGCCCACGCCGCCGGGACCGTGCCGGCGTCATACACCGGAAGCGGCGAACCGGCGACGGAGCACAAACCTGAGGAAGCCCTGGAGGAGCCGGGAACCTGGGACGACGAACTCTGACGTGATTACCCGCGCAGACGTAGATGACGCCGCCCGCCGGACTACCGGCCTCACCCGGGTGACGCCGGTAGTCCGGGCGGACCCGGAGGCGTTCACGGCAGAGGTCTGGTTCAAGTGCGAATTCATGCAGCACGCCGGCACCTTCAAAGCCCGCGGTGCCCTGAACCGCATCCTGGCGAGCAAGGAACGTGGCGAGCTGGACTCCGGGGTGGGTGTGGTGGTCGCTTCGGGCGGCAACGCCGGGCTGGCCAACGCCTATGCGGCCGCCCAGCTTGGAGTGCCGGCAACCGTGTTCGTGCCGGCGGCTGCTCCGGCCGTGAAGGTCAAGAAGCTCAAGGCGGTCGGCGCCACCGTGGTCCAGGGCGGGGCAGAATATGCCGACGCGTACCAGGCTGCAGTGGAACACGCCCGGCGCACCGGGGCGGTCTATTGCCACGCCTACGACCAGCCGGAAATCGCAGCCGGCGCTGGAACGGTGGGGACCGAGCTGCTGGAGCAGGTTGCCGGCGTGGACACCGTTCTGCTGGCGGTGGGCGGCGGCGGACTGATGGCGGGAATTGCGGCAGCGGTGGAGGGCCACGCCAAAGTGGTGGCCGTGGAACCATCCAACGCCCCCACGCTCCATGCGGCCCTGGCCGCGAAGGAACCCGTCGACGTCGCGGTATCGGGAGTTGCGGCAGACTCCCTGGGGGCGCGCCGCATTGGCGAGATCGGCTACTCCGTTGCGGTCCGCACCGGCGTCGAAAGCGTCCTGGTGTCAGACCACCACATCGTGGCCGCGCGCTCAGCACTCTGGAACGAGTACCGGCTGGCGGTGGAACACGCCGCCGCCGCGGCCTACGCTGCCCTGACGTCCGGCGCCTACGTGCCGGAACCGGGGGAGCGCGTGGCAGTCATTCTTTGCGGGGCAAACACGGACCCGGCCACCTTGTAGGCGGCCGGGTCCGGCATGCAGGAAAAGCGGGAGGTCCTAGCTGCAGAACTTGCTGTAGGTGCTGCCGGCTTCTTCGTAACCGGCCTGCAGCTCCGCAAGCTTGGCTTCGTCCGGGGTTTCCTTGGCCTGCTCGTCAGTGTAGGCAAGGATCGATTCGAGGGCGGGCTTGAGGTCATCGGAAGCCACTGCGTGAATGGGGCGGATCTGGTTGGCGAGGCGGTTCATGCCGGTCTTGCCGGCATTGTTGGCCGGGCTGGAGACCACGCTCTGGATCCGCTCGCAGGTTTCCGCGGTGGTGAGCTGGTTCGAAGCGGTGCAGGCCGTGGCGGAAACAACGAGTCCGGCGGCGATCAGGGCTGTGGCGAGTTTCTTCATGGGTCCCTCAGTAGTTGATTGAGGTTTCGATTGTAAGCAGAATCCGGAGGCGAATGCCGGTCCGGGGGCCTTGCCCCCTCCTCTATGAAGGGGGCGCCAGGCTCTGGCGGGTGATTTCGCGGGCGCTTAAAATGGCAGCACCATCGTGCGGAGCTGCCGCAGATTGGCCCCGCGCACCAGTCCATATCCAGGAAGCATCATGCGCCGAACAGTACAACGCCGTGCAGCGGTCGGATTCATCGCCCTTCTGGCCCTGTTGTTACCCTCGGCGCTGCCGGCAACGGCCTCGCCGCCGGGCCGGGACCACGTGATAGTGCTCGACGGCGCCGGCTCCGCCGAGGGCATCGCGGCCGGGGACGGAAAGACTTTCTATGCCGGGGAACTGATGACCGGCGATATCTTCCGGGGGGACATCCGTGACGGCAAGGCCAAGCGTTTTATTGACGTGCCCGCCGGCCGGTTCGCCGTAGGCATGAAGGCCGACGTCCGCAACGAGCTGCTCTTCGTGGCGGGCGGGCCCGCGGGCAAGGCATTCGTTTACAGCACCGATACCAAGGCCACGGTCGCCGAAATCACGCTGACCACGGCGGCGAACCAGTTCATCAATGACGTGGCGCTGACCGATCACGGCGCCTGGTTCACGAATTCCGCTGCTGCCGAGCTGTACTACGTCCCTGTGGGCAGGCACGGCAAGCTGGGAGGCGAGGTGCAGACCCTGAAACTGAGCGGACCGGCTGCGGAACTGCCGGGGCCCTTCAACCTCAACGGGATTGATTCTGCCAGGGACGGGCGCGTCCTCATTGTGGCGCACTCCGCCAACGCAGCGCTCTACACCGTTGACCCGGATACCGGTAAAAGTGCCAGGATCGAGGGGGCGGGCCTGCCCAATATCGACGGCATCCTGGTCAAGGGCCGTACCTTGTGGGCAGTGCAGAACATGTCCAACCAGATCAGCCGGCTCAGGCTGTCCGGTGACCTGTCGTCCTTCAAGGTCCAGGACGTGATCACCAGCAAGGACTTCGACATCCCGACGACGGTGGCCAAGTTCGGCGATACCCTCGCCGCGGTCAATGCAAAGTTTGGCCAAGAATCTCCGGCAACCAAGTACGAGGTGGTCCTGGTTCCGGCCCGTGACTAGCTGAAACCCCAACTGGCAGCAAACGTCCCCGCAACGCGGTTTCGGGACGTCTGCTGCCAGCCAGTTTTATGCCCGGGTGCCGGAACCGGTCCGGTGCCGGGCCGGCATGCGAACAGGCCGGGTAGATGACTTAGACGGTCCTTGTCGCCTTGGCCAGGTTGTCCTTCAGTTCGTGCGCGTTCTGCCGCACCACGTAGGCCGGCCGGTCGCGTTCAACGCGCCAGCTGTCCTCCAGCAGCCCGATGTTCACGGTGTCGAAGCCGAATTCGTCGTACAGGCGTGTGACCAGTTCGGCAGCCTCCGGGTAGTCGCTGGCCGTTGCGAGCGCCCGCCGGTTTTCCGTGCCGGCGGCGTTCCGTCGGTGGCGATCTGGGCGGCCATGATGTGGTTAAAGCCCTTGGCCACCTTGGACTCGGGCAGGTGCTCCTGCAGGAGCCCGGAGGTGGTGGCCTCGCCGTTGTCCAGCGCCGGGATGCGGCCGTCCCGTTCCCAGTAGTAGTTGTTGGTATCGATCAGGATCTTGCCGGCGAGCGGCTCCACCGGGATGTCCTTGTAGTTCTTGAGCGGCACAGTCACCACGGCGAAATCGCCCGCCCGTGCCGCCTCGCCGGCGGAGGCCGCCCGCGCCTTCGGGCCGAGTTCCGCTACGAGGTCCGCCAAGGTCTCCGGGCCGCGGGAGTTGCTGATCACAACGTCGTAGCCCAGTTCCACCGCTTTCCTGGCAACTGCGCTTCCAATGTGTCCTGCACCGATGATTCCGATTGTTGTCATATCGGCCCCAACAGCCGGTCCTCCGGAGATATTTCAGGGGAGTTCCAGGAATAAACAGTGCCCAAAAAGCGTACGACGCCGTCCTGCCGCGTCCTGCGCGCGGCGGCAGGACGGCGTCGCGGTTCCGTGAGCCGACGGGCACCTTGCCCCACACGGACGTAACGTAAAAGAACAATTCCTCCCATGAACTCACGGAAAACCCTTGACCAATCTTGTCAACCGCTCAGCACGGAACTGCGGATTTACACCAGCACTTCGCCCACGGAGGTGCGGCTCCGCACCCTGATGCACGACCCCGTGTACCGGACGGGCGTTGCCCGCGAAACCGTGGACTACAACCAGCCGCCGCACCCGAGCTTCTTCATCGGTGAGGGCATGGAGACTCCCGCAGCACCGTCCGTCGTGTACACCGGCGCAACCAAGTAGGGCACGGGCAGTAGCAGCAAGCGCGGCAAAGCGCCGCCCGCCTCGGGGGAGAGGCGGGCGGCGCTTTGGTTTGCGGGACGTCCGGCGATCAGGAAATACCCGACGCCGGGACGTCCTTCAGGCGATCAGGTTTCCCTTAGTGCTGGCCGAGGTTGCCGCCAATGGGCGGCAGGCCGCCGTCGGGCCGGCGCTCGTCTTCGCGCCGCTCGCCGGCACTGAAGTTCTCGCCCTCAGCCGTCTCGTCCGACTCGCCGCTGGTGTCCACCAGGCCGTTGGTCTGGTCGAAGGCGTGGCCGATCCTGTCATCGCCCAGGTCGGCGACTGTTCCGGTGGAGCCGGCTGCCGCCGTCGTGCCTGTAGCTGTAGTGCCTCCAGAGAAGCCGGTTGTGGCATCCGTGGTGGTTGTGTCGGTCGTCAGCGGGGTAACCGTCACGGGCTCCCCGGGAGCAACGGGAGTTACCGTTTCGTCGGCCGCCTCGGTGGTGCCCTTGTTCGTGCCGGCAGCCATAGCTGCGGCTGCGCCAGCTGCCGCCGCAACACCAACGCCCGCAGCGACCTTGCCCGATACGCCGGCCTTGCCCGAATCGCCGCGAGATCCTGCGGCGTCCTCGACGCCCGGGGTGCCGACGGGTGCCCCGGAGCTGACGCTGCCGCGCCATGCGCCGCTGGCGTAGCCTTCGTCCTCGATGAATTCCTTAAACCGCTTCAGGTCCGCCTCGGCCTGGCGTTCGACCACATTGAGCTTGTCGCCCACCTTCTCGATAAATCCTTCGGGCTCGTATTCGAGCGTCAGCTGGAGGGAGGTCTGGCCGCCGCCCACGTCCTCGAACTCGACAGCACCGGCGTTGGTGGCGCCTTCCGTGGCGGCCCAGGCGACCTTGCGGTCGGGAACCTGCTCCAGGATCTTGGCTTCCCACTGCCTGCGGACACCGCCGATTTCAGCCACCCATGCCAGACGGTCGTCGCTGAGCTGCGTCACGCTCTTGACGCCGCCCATGAAGTGCGGGAACTCCTCGAACTGGGTCCACTGGTTGTAAGCGGTGCTCACCGGAACGTTCACCAGAATGCGTTTTTCCACCTTCGTGCTCATAACGTCTCCTTCGCTGTGTTACCGGAAGCTGATGAGTCGGTCGAAATCATCAGCATGCTTACCAACATACCTTTTGGGCGGGCCGGTTTCCAGAGCAGAAGTACGACGGCGGCACCCGGCGCCCGGAGTGCGGGGTGCCAGGTGCCGCCGTCGGGCGGGGCGGGTCAGTGCGTGCCCAGGCTGCCGCTGAAGGGCGGGATCTTGCCCTCGCCATGCCGGCGGCTCCGGCGTTCGGCGGAACTGTAGTTCTCGCCGTCGGCCGTTTCGTCCGATTCGCCTTCGAAATCGACCAGCCCGCTGGTCTGGTCGAACGGGTGCTCGAACCTGTTGTAGGGACGTTGCTCCGAGGCGGCGTCCGCCGGTGCGGTGGCTGCCGTTGCCGGGGTGGCCTTCCGGCCGTGCTCGATGAAATGCTTGAAATCCCTCAGGTCGTGTTCCGCCTGGCGGCCCACCACGTGCAGCAGGTTGCCCACCCTTTCCACCACGCCAGCAGGCCGGTACTCAATGGTCAGGGCAAGTTCGGTCCTGTTGCCGCCCGCATCCTTGAAGTCAACGGCGCCGGAGTTGGTGATGCCTTCGATGGCTGCCCAGGCCACCCTCCGGCGGGGATCTGCTCGAGGATCTTGGCTTCCCACTCGCGGCGTACTCCGGCGATATGGGCCACCCACCTGAGGCGGCCGTCGCCCACCTGTGTCACGCTCTCCACGCCGCTCATAAAGTGCGGGAACTCCTCGAACTGCGTCCACTGGTTGTAGGCGGTGCCCACCGGTACATCGACCACAATCCGCTTCTCCACTTTCGTGTTCATGACGTCTCCTTTGACTGAACCGAATCCGATGAAGAACTGAGGTCATCAGTAGTTAAATTCTGCTCCGCCTGCGCGCACGTCACCACTCCTTTCCGGGAGGGCAACGGGCGACGGCGGCACCCCGGGTGGGTGCCGCCGTCGTGCTGGGTGCGTGAAGCATCAGGGCAGGGAGTGGCCGATCAGGGCCAGGTTCTGGATCGCCGCGAGGCCGAACTGCGAGGTGTCGTTCGTGGAGACCGTGGGCGCCTCATCCACCGGCAGCAGCACGTACGGCGGGTGGATTTTCCGCAGGGTGAAGGCCGACTCGTGGTTCAAATGCTCCCCGCCCTCGGCGAAGCTCTTCCAGGCCCGGGCCGCCAGGTCCGGATCCTCCAGCCGGGCAGCCGCATAGGCAGTCAGCCGGCTGTGCGCCTGGGTGAGGTAGATGCCGTCCAGTGGCTGGCCCACGGCTTCAACCTGCTCTTCCTTCGTAGCCAGGAAGAGCCGGCAGTACTGCAGCCAGGCCCGCTCGAAGTCCGGGTCCTGCACCAGGTCCACCAGTTCGCTGCAGATTTCCACCAGGCCAAAAACGGCGCTCAGGTGCGAGACCTGGATGAGTTCCCGGCCGGTATCGAACCGGCCTTTGTCGAGGTCGTACAGCGCTTCACCGGTGAGGAAGCCGTACTTGAGGGCGCCGATGTCCGCCATGGTGCCGAGGAGCCGGTCGCGGGACCGCGGGTTGCCGGTGCGTTCCCAGTCGGTGAGCCAGGTGGCGGCCAGCGAACCCCAGTCGGTGCCAAGCCCAACACCCAGCGCGTTCCGGTTGGGCCGGTAGGTGTCGGCGTCCGGCCGGACCTTGCGCACGGGGTCCAGGCCCAGGAAGTTCTGGTCGCTGTCCACAAGTTCGGTCAGGAGGTCCCCGGTGCGCTCGTCCGCCGTCAGGTAGTAGTAGAAACGGCGGTAGGCGGGGGTGCTGATGCGGAGCTGCTTAGCACTGCAGCCCCAGTGCTGGACGTTGTGCCGGGAGCCCAGGCCGCGCCAGTGTCCCAGGTGGTAAACATCCACCTCGCCGGTGTGCCGGGTCATGGCCTCGGCGAACCGGAAGATGTCCGCCCGGCCGGAGCGGAGGTAGGAGTACCACAGCCAGAGGTCCGGGGAGAGCTCGGAGTTGTCCCAGGCGTAGCCGCCCACATCGTACCGCCACACGTGCCGGTCGTGATCGTAGGTGTGCATCACGTCGCCGTAGTTCCAGAAGCCGTACCAGCGCCGCTGCTCCACCTGCCCGGCGTAGAAATCGAAGAGAAAGTCCAGGTGGTCCTCGAGCTCTGCGCGCGCCGGTGTGCTGCGGTCCACCGGGTCCCAGTCGCCGAAGACACCCATCGAATGCAGATACTCGGGGGTGGCCTGCAGCAGGGCGGGGGTGGACACGGCTGCCGCGTCCGCCGCCAGGATTTCCGTTGCCGGGGTGCCCTCGTAAGCGAACAGGGTTAACTCATGTGTGCGTGCGATTCCGCTGGCATTGCCAAAGCCGGGTTCATAGTCCTCATACGTGATTTCGAGCCCCTCGAGCTGTTCCTCGAACGTGTCCTGGCCCAGGCCGTCATGGTAGAAGCGCAGGTCCATCGGCTGGGCCTCGGGCGAGTACAGCCAGGCGGTTACCGAGGCTTCGGCGGTGGCGGCGCCGCGGATGTCCAGCTGGCCCGGGTGCGACTGCCAGAAGTCCTTGATGCCCACTCCGAAACCGCCGCGGGTGTCGCTGAGGGAGCAGAAGCCTGCGGCGCGGGTTCCGCCGGAGATGCCCACCCAGGCGTGGCCGGCCCCAGTCCGCTTCCGTAGTTCGAAACCGTCGGCGCTGAGCTGGCTGAGGGTGTAGTCGCTCCACGCGGGGATCAGGTGCAGCCGCTCCGACACTTCGGGATTCCACTCTGCCGACGGTGGGGTGGCGCGGCCGTCCAGTTGCGCGCGGCGGACATCCTCGCCGGGATCCCGGCGCAGGCCGGTCAGTCCGCGCACGCCTTCGAGGAGGAACCCACCGTCGGCCCCGGCAATCCGGACGTGCCGGTCATGGAGCTCCGCGGCCAGCGGCACAGTGAACCGGACCCCGAGCCCCGCCAGGAAATCCTGCCCCGCATCGCCGTCCCAGATGAACGAGTGCACCATCCGCACGCTGCGGGCGTCGGCGTGGAAATAGAATCGGACCACAAACGGCAGCCAGTTCCGCCTGCTGCTCCCGGGGGCGTCGGGGCGGTGGTGCCCCTCCAGCCGGACCACCGCCCGCACCGGGCCGTGCTGTTCAAGCACCACGGCGTTCACCTCGCCGGTGAACGCTTCGCGGCTGAACGTCCCGGCGCCGCCGGACCCCTCCGGGATGGTGTCCTGCAGGAGGCTGACCAGGCACCCGTCCCGGGCCACTTCGGTTCCGCCGCGGGTGAGGCTGCTGAAGAGGTGGGAACCGCTGCGGTTGATCACCATCTGCAGGGCGCCGGTGTCCACCGTGAGTGCCCCGGCAGTCTCGCTGACCGTGACGTTGGTGACGCCCGACGGCGGGAGGTTGCCTTCGCGGGGTGACGCGCCGGCGTCGGCCGTCACCTGATAGGCGCGGGAGGGCGAATCCGTGGCCGGAAGGGCGATGCCGGCCCACTTGAGTGATCCGTCAGGCCAGGTGGCCAGGGGCCAGGACTGGCTGGGCACGACATCCCCGTCCGCAGCGCGGACCGAGAGGTGGCCTGAATCCGCGACCGTGCCGCGGGCAAAAGGCATGCCCCACGTGGTACCGCCGCTGATCCCCGCAGGTGCCTCGCCGTCGATCCACCTGATGAGGGTTTTGTCCGTCATGTGATCCAATTCGTCGTTTCCGGGTCTGCTGCTCCGCTGCCGCAGGCCGCACACGGTCATGCGGCAGCCTGGAGGGGTGAAAGCGCTTTCTGATTCGTTTCAAAATAGACCCGTCAACAGCGGACCGCAAGGGGCACCCATCATGTGGAGGATGTTTCAGGGGTGCTCCGGGCGCGGACGAGCACCCGGCCGGCTGGCGCCGCCCCGCTAATTGCCAGCCTGCGAGGTGACGTCTGTGTCCGGCCCCTCCGCGGGATCCTGGCTGTGGGCCCGGACTTCGGTGGCGTCCGCGTCCGGGTCGCCCTCGGCGGGTGCCTCTGTGTGTACCCGCTCATCCTGCATTGGATTTTCGCTCATGCCTGCTCCTGACCGCGCCGGGATTTCGGTACAGATCATTCAGCGCTCCCCGGCGCGCACTGTCAAGGACGTGCGGTTCTGCTCTGGCCGGGGCACGTCTTCTGTGCTGGACTGGTGGGGCAGTGGGCATCAACCGCGGCCCGGCTACGGGTGGCACCTTTTCCAAGCAGGACATCATCGGCCGGCGTTGGCCGGCCATTGGAAGGAAGACTCATGGCATCGTTCAAGATCGGATACTTCGTGGGGAGCCTCGCTACCGGCTCCATCAACCGGACCCTCTCCAAGGCACTGATTAAACTGGCTCCCGAGGACCTGGAGTTCACGGAGATCCCCATCAGGGACTTACCCCTGTACAGCTATGACTATGATGCCGACTTCCCGCCCGAAGGCCGGGCCCTCAAGGAGGCTGTCGAAGGGTCCGACGGGATCCTGTTCGTGTCCCCGGAGTACAACCGTTCCATTCCCGGTGCCCTGAAGAATGCGATTGACTGGGGCTCCCGGCCTTGGGGAAGCAATTCGTTTGCCCGGAAGCCTACCGGCATCATCGGCGCCTCCGTGGGCAGCATCGGCACTGCGGTGATGCAGTCTTCGTTCCGCAGCGTCCTCAGCTTCCTCGATGCCCCGCAATTGAACGCCCCGGAGGCCTACATCCACTACAACGCCTCGGTGTTCGGTGAGGACGGCGAAGTCAAGGACGAGGGGACCGCCAAGTTCCTTCGCCACTACATGGACGAATACGGTGCCTTCGTTGCCCGTGTCCTGGCCGCGAACGCACCCGGCCATATCGGCGACCTGGAACCGGATGCGGAGAAGCTGTCCCGGTAGCTGTCCCGGGAGGAACCGGCTCGAACGCACGGATGCCCGCCGTCCCGGCGACGGCGGGCATCCGGGGGTCCCTTAGTCCAGCGGCAGGGTGACCGTCACGCTGGTGCCCTGGCCGGGGGCGGAGCAGATGTCCACCGTGCCGCCGGCTTCGTGGACGGCGACGGACATCAGCCGGAGGCCATAACCGTGGTGGCGCCCGCACGTGGCGAGCTCGCTGTCAAAGCCCGTGCCGTCGTCGGACACCACCAGGCGGATCCCATGATCCACGGCGGCGAGCTGGACATTGAGCTGCGACGCCTCGGAGTACTTGAATGCGTTGCTGAGCGCCTCGCGCGCTGACTGGTACAAAAGGGACGCGCAGTCCGCCGGAATCTCGATGCCCCAGTGCGGAGTATCCCAGCGGACCGCGGTCCCTCGCTGCCGGAGGGGCGCCGTGAGCCGGTCGATGCAGCCGGCCAGCCCCAGGGTGTAGAAGTCGAGCGGGTGCTGATCTGTGAGCACGCCTCCTACTGCTGCTACCTCATCAAAAACGACGTTGTTTCCCATGACGTCCTGCTCCCCACAAGCTGGTTGGTCCGTTGCATCGGTTGGTTCGATGCCTCCAGAGTGAACCCGCAACGTCAACGGGCAGTAAGGTTTTCCGCAAGATCCGATCAATTCTTTGTGGCGGACCCGCTGGACTAGTCTGGCTGCTTGGGCCCGGACATTATTTCCGGTTTTTGGGCTGGCTTGACGGTTGAAGGCTCCCTCCAGGGGAGCCGGGAAGCGGGAAAACATGCCGGTATGGGTGCAGGCGCTGCTGTGGGGAACGGCTGCCGGGGCAGCGCTGGTTTTGGGCGCCGCCATGTCGTGGCGGTGGTCCCTCCCGCCCAAGCTGGTGTCCTCCATCATGTCCTTCGGCGCCGGGGTGCTGATTTCCGCGCTGGCTTTCGAGCTGGTGGACGAGGCTGTGCAGGGCGGCGGGCTGTGGCCTACCGTAGTGGGGTTCCTGGCCGGCGCCGTGGTGTACGTGGGTGCCAACATGATGCTGGCCCGGGCGGGGGCCAAGCACCGCAAGCGCTCTGGCGACCAGCAGCCCTCCGAATCCGAGGACCCCGGCAGCGGCACGGCCATCGCCGTGGGTGCGCTGCTGGACGGCGTCCCGGAATCCGTGGTGCTCGGAGTGGGCATGCTGGCGGGAGGCGCGGTGAGCCCGGCCATGATGGCCGCCGTGTTCATCTCCAACGTCCCCGAAGGGCTTTCCGGGACCGCCGGCATGAAGAAGGCCGGCAGGAGCGCCGGGTATGTCTTTGGCATGTGGGGCGGCATCGCGCTGCTCTGCGGACTGGCCTCACTGGTGGGCTATGCGGCCCTGGAAAACGCGCCCGGCGAGGTGGTGGCGCTCATTACGGCTGTGGCCGCGGGCGGAATCCTGGCCATGCTGGCGGACACCATGATCCCGGAGGCTTTCGAGCAGCACCACAACCTCACCGGACTTACCGCGTCCGTTGGGTTCCTGACCGCGTTCACGGTGCACCACATCGGGGGATGAGGCTGGGGTTGAAGGCGCGACGGCGGTCCAGGCGTGCCTTGAACGGCTGCAGTTGGCTGCCAGCCAGGTGTGTTCACAGCCGGGTCTGTCCGGAGGACGTGGATGAGTTTCACCGCAAAGCCGTTGCGGCCGGCGGGACGTCGGTGATTGAGCCGGAGGACACGGAGTGGGGCAGCAGGCGCGCCCGGGTGCTCGATCCCCAGGGGCAGGAATGGAGCGCGGGAACCTATCAGCCGGGCGCCAGCTGGTAGTTGTTTTTGTGCTCTGCCTGCTGAGCAGGCCGCGCGATCACAGCAGGCCACACCGCCGATTGTCATAAATTCACGGCCGCACAGGCGCCATTCGTGGTGTGGACTGTTAGCGTGGAGGCCCGGCCAATGAAGGAGGAGCAATGACCATCAACTCACCTGATTCACTGCCTGAAGACGAACCCCGGGACGGCGCTGAGGGTTCCAGGGGCAAGGACGACGGCGGTATCCCCGGCGGTGCGGACGGCGTGGGAATCGGAGCCGGTGGAGAACCGAACACGTTTGAGCCCGAGGAGGACCCCGACGCAACGGACGGCTCCGAGACCGACTGAACTGCCCGATGCCGGCTGCGGGCCCGGCGGGGTGACATCCTGGCTCAAGGTTCAATCAAGATTCGCGCAGGCGGGCCCGAACCGGCTCTTTTGAACGTTACCAGCCGGTAGATTTCTCTCTGTTTCCACGTTTATTTCCCCTAACACGGAAGCGCAGAAAGCCCCCGCGCTGGAGTTCAACTCGCGCGGGGGCTTTCGTCACCTTCCGGCGGACACCGGACCCGCTACTGTCATTCCATGACGAGGCTCATTCGTTGGAAAGACGGACTGTGGGCGCTGCTGGTGCTGCTGGCGGCGTCCGTCATGGCATGTGGCCTGGCGGACAGTTTCACTTTCCTGGTGCGGCCGCCCACCTACTTCGAGGGACATCGCCTGGTCCTGCTCGGCGCGCCCGCATTTGCTGCGTCATCGGTATGGGCCGCACTGAAGGGCCGGTCCCTGCGGGCGGTCATTGCCACGGCGCTCCCTGCCGTTGTGGTTGGAGGGCGGTCCAACTGCCCGACAGCATGTTTCCGCATGTTGCCGGGCTGGTGCTTATCCCGCTCGCGCTGGCGGCGATGCTGCTGGAGATACCGGCTGAGACGTACGTGACTGTCCCTCGAAGCTGATCCACCCGGGTAACGCTGGATAAGCGGACGCCGGCGCGTCCGGACTCCGTTCGTTATGAGCTGCAACAGTTCGGCGCCAACCGGCTGTGTGGCCTACCCGCGGCAGCACTGCGGCTCCACAATTGAAGGACCATAACGGCTTCCAAGGAGGCAGTCATGCGACGGTCAGTGTGGCCCGGCGCAGCAGTCCCGGCAGTACTCTTTTCACTTTCGCTGCTCATCGCCTGCGGTGGGCCGTCCAGCCCGCCGCAAGGGACGACGTCGGCCCCTTCTTCCACGGCGACGCCAACCACCCCGGCGACTACGACGGCGTCCGCGTCAGCAAGTGTCACTGGCAACGCATCCAGCGCACCGCCGTCGGCCCCCTGGACCACGTACACCACTGCCGCCGGTGACCTGGCCTTTGATCTGCCGTCCACGTGGAACGTCAAGGACCCGGCGGGGGAGCTGGCCGAGGGCGGTGGCGCATTCGCCGAGGTGAGCAGCGGGGATGGCCGGCTGCTGGCGACGCTGCGCACCAACATGGCCACGGGTTCCACCTGCACGGAGAAGTACACCTATTCGGTGCTTGAATCCCAGGAACTGCCGCAGCTGGCGCAGCACGGCACGGTGCCGCGGTACACGTTTGAGACCCGCGGAAACGCCACCGCTGCCGGGCCGCCGGACACCCCCGCAGCGGCATATGGCATCACGTCCGCACCGCTTCCCGAGGGGGACTCGGCCTGCTACATCTTCCACTTCTTCACGTGGCCGCCCAATGCCGCCACCTTCGGGGCGTTCTATAACCCGGAGCTCAATCTGACACCTGGCGATCCCAATTTGCCGTACCTGGAGAAGGCGAAGCTGTATGCAGGGACCGCCGAGTACCGGGACATCAAGCGGATGGTTACGTCGCTGCGTCCTGCGGGTTAGCGTGCCAGGCGTTTGCGGGGGCGTTCCGCTGGAAGGTGTCGATCCAGTAGCGGCGCTTCCCGTTGCGCGAGTCCTCGTAGACGCCGCCGTTCTTTTCGATGGTGGCCCGGGAGCCGGCGTTGTCCTCATCGCAGGTAAGGAGCGCCCGGGTGATTCCCAGGTCCCGGGCTATCGGCAGCGCGGCGGCGAGGGCTTCGGCGGCGTGGCCGCGTCGCCTCGCGGACGGCCTGACGCTGTAGCCGATGTGGCCGCCCTCGTTGAGGAGGTACCCGTTCAGCTCGTGCCTGATGGCCAGCGACCCAAGGAAAGTGGCGCCGTCGACCATCCACAGGTACGTGCAGGGCACATGCCCGGGCTTCCTGGGAGTCTCCGGCAAGGCGTCATTGATGAGTGTCTGGACGAAGCGGCCAAATGCCTGCAGGTCTTTGAGATCCTCCTGGGACCAGCCGTCTGCTCCCGCCCCGTCCTGCCGGACACCGGCGAACTCTGCGGAGGCTTCGAGCCAGGATGAATGGAACTTTACGTTCGGAGCGACGAGTTGGGCCATCACAAGATCCTATGAGACGACGCCCGCTACGGCTGCTGCCCGCGCTCAGGAGGCCAGTACGCCGTGACGGGAGCACTCAGCGGTCCAGCCCAGCGGTGTCACCTGGACTTTCATACGGCGCCGGCAGGCGGCGCAGTAGCGCGGAGGCTCCATGGCCAAACGCTCGCGGCACCTTTGGTGAGCGTACGACGGCGGGCACTCGCCGCCGTCGTACGCCTCGCCGCAGTGCCCGCAAAAGTCCTCCGTGGGTAGGGGACCCCCGGCGGTTGAGCCTATTGTCGCTTCGGGGGTTGAGCCCGTCGAAACCGCGCTCATAGCGTCTTCTGGAGTTCCTTGATGGGCATGTTGAGGTCCACGAGCAGGTTCAGGTCTGCGGTGGCGGGGCGGCCGAGGGTGGTGAGGTAGTTGCCGACGATCACGGCGTTGATGCCACCGAGCAGGCCCTCGCGGGTGCCGAGGTCGCCAAGGGTAAGTTCGCGGCCGCCGGCGTAGCGGAGCACGGTGCGGGGCATGGCCAGGCGGAAGGCGGCAATGGCGCGGAGGGCGTCCTTGCCGTCCATAATCCCCTGGTTTTCCAGCGGCGTTCCGGGACGCGGGTTGAGGAAGTTCAGCGGCACTTCGTGGGGTTCCAGGGCTGCGAGCTGGGCGGCGAGTTCGGCCCGCTGCTCCAGGCTTTCGCCCATGCCGATCAGGGCGCCGCAGCACAGTTCCATGCCGGCGTCCTTGACCATGGCGCAGGTTTCCAGCCGTTCCTCGTAGCTGTGGGTGGTGACCACTTGCGGGAAGTAGCTGCGCGCCGTTTCGAGGTTGTGGTTGTAGCGGTGGACGCCCCAGCTGGCCAGCTGGTCCACCTGGCGCTGCGTGAGCATCCCCAGCGAGCAGGCGATGTTGATGTCCACCTCTTCTCTGATGCGGTCAATGGCGAACTTGATCTGGTTCATCAGCTTGATGTCGGGTCCGCGGACGGCAGCGACGATGCAGAACTCGGTGGCTCCGGTAGCGGCTGTTTCCTTGGCCGCCTTGACCAGCTCCGGGATGTCCAGCCACACGCCGCGGACTGGGGAGTCGAAGAGGCCGGACTGGCTGCAGAAGTGGCAGTCCTCGGGGCAGCCGCCGGTTTTGATGGAGATGATGCCTTCGACCTCCACATCCTCGCCGCAGTGCCGGAGCCGGACCAGGTGCGCCAGTTCGAGGGCGGCGGGAAGGGCCTCGTCCGGGAGGCGCAGGACCTCTTCGAGCTGGGCCTGGGTCAGGCCGATGCCGTCCTCCAGGACCTGTTGGCGGGCGGTCTCCAAGATTGGGTGGCCGGTTCCGTTGGTGGTTGTGCGGTCGTCGTTGGTGGTGCCGCTCGCCTGGGTCGTCATCGGTGGGTCCTTTGCGCTTGCCGGGAATGCCTCACAGCAGACGCTAGTTCCCTATGGCTACCGCCATTTTGTGGGGATCCAACAAGAATTTTCTGGATCAGGCGTGCGTGCTGCCGTTTTCCCGGGCGCTTCCGCGGACAATCAATTCACAGGGGAAGATCACTTGGCGCGTGGGCTGCCCGGGACTGATGATCCTGTCCACCAGCATCCGGGCTCCTATACGGGCCATCTCGCGGCTCGGTTGCCGGACCGTAGTGAGGCTGAAGGAATCCCAGGCTGCCATGTCCACGTCGTCGTAGCCAATGACCCAGCAATGATCGGTCGAGACCTTCTGGGCATGCAAAGCGTCCAGGGCGCCGAAGGCCATGAGGTCGTTGGCGCAGAACACGGCCTGCGGGCGGTCGGAACGGGAAAGCAGCCGGTTCATGATTTGTGCTGCGATGTCGTGGGAAAACTGGCCATTGAAGCGGAGATGTTCAGGCACTTCGTATCCCTGCTCTGCCATCCTGCTCAGGAAACCCCGACCGCGCTCACGGGTGGTGCTGGCGCTATCGGGGCCGCCGATGAAAGCCACCCGTGCCTTGCCGTGGGACAGCAGGTAATCCGCGACGGCGGCACCGCCGTCGGCATTGCTGCTGGTGACCTGATCACAGTCCAGGCCTTCCACCACCCGGTTGATCAGGACGATGGGGCTGTTTTTTTCGATGGCCGCCTGCAGCTCGATGGAGTCTTCCGTGGCGGTGGTGAAGATGACGCCGTCCACGGCACGTTCCCGGATGGCCTTCAGGGCGTCCTGGTGGCTGCCGCCGCCGGCGTTCCAGATGACCACCCGAAAACCCGATGTATCGAGTTCCCGGGTGAGTTCGTCCACAGCTTCCGAATAGAAGGGGTTGTTCAGGTCAGCAACCACCACACCGATGGTGTTGGTGCGCCGGGTTTTCATGGCCTGGGCGCCGGCGTGAGGGACGTAGCCCAGGGTTTCCATGGCGGCCTGCACCCGGGCCTTAGTGGCCGGGGAAAGCTTCGGGGACGAGGACATGACCCTGGAAACGGTCGCTTGCGAGACACCGGCGAGTTCTGCGACGTCGCGGCTCGTTACCATCGGTTGCCTTCTCTTTCCTTGCTGCGGTCAATCTGCTTTTGCCCGGGGCTTGTGCGGGCTTTCAGACTAACCAATCATTGGTGCCGGCACCCTCCGGGCACCTATTGCGGTACCAGGTGTCGGAGGGTGCCGGCGGGATCAGGTCCCTACCGGGTTGTTGTGGGATCGTGTTCTGCGCTGAGGCCCTTGCGCAGCCGGACCCGCGGAGCGGTTTCGGGTGCCCACAGGGCCCCCACGATGGTGATGATTGACGTGACCACCATGTACAGGGCCACAAGCCAGTAGCGGTCGAACTCCGGGCCGATAAGTGCGGTGGCGATCAGCGGAGCGAAGCCGCCAGCGAAAACGGCTGCCACCTGCGGACCCACGGAGGCCCCGGAGTAACGCAGCTTGGGTTCGAAGAGCTCGGTGAAGTAGGCCGGTTCCACGGAGTAGCAGAGGTCGCGTCCCACGTTGCAGGTGAGGATCAGGACGAGCAGAACCATAAAGAAGTCACCGGTCTGGACAGCCCAGAAGAACGGGAATGCCATCAGCAGCATGGTGGCGGCACCGGCGATGACGGTGTAGCGGCGGCCCCAGCGGTCTGATACCCAGCCCCAGAAAGGGATGGAGAAAACGCCCAGGCCGGCCATGATCATGGTTGCCAGCAGGATCGTGTTCTTTTCGAGCAGCACTGCCGGACCGTAGGCGAGCAGGAACGTGGTGTAGATGTAGTAGTTCGCGTTCTCGGCAAACCGCATCATGATGACCTTGAGGATGGTCAGCGGACGGGTCTTGATGACCTTGACCACTGGCATTTTCTCGATCTCGCCCTTGCGCTTGATCTCCTCGAACGCCGGGGATTCATCCACCTTGCTGCGGATGTAGAAGGACAGCACCACCAGCAGGATGGACACGAGGAACGGGATGCGCCATCCCCAGGCCACGAAGGCCTCAGGTGAGATCAGGTATCCCATCACGTAAAAGGCTCCATTGGCCAGCAGCGTTCCTGCCGGTACGCCGATTTGCGGCCACGAACCGAAGAATCCGCGCCGTTTTGCGGGGGCGAATTCGGTTGCCATCAGGGCTGCACCGCCCCACTCGCCGCCGACGCCAATGCCCTGGACGATGCGCAGGAGCACCAGCAGGGCGGGGGCGGCGATGCCGATGGCATCGAAGTTGGGCAGGCAGCCGATGAGGAATGTGCCGCCGCCCATCAGGCCAAGGGTCATCATGAGCATCTTTTTGCGGCCCAGGCGGTCGCCGAAGTGGGCGAAGATGATGCCGCCGATGGGGCGGGCCGCGAAGCCGATGGCGTAGGTGCTGAACGAGAGGAGGATGCCCACGAAAGGGCTCGCGTTCGGGAAGAACTGGCTGTTCAGGATGATGGCGGCTGCGACGCCGTAGACGTAGAAGTCGTACCACTCGATGCAGCTGCCCAGGACGGATGAAACGAGGGCCTTGCGGCGCATTTTCGGATCAATGGCAGGTGGTGCTGCGGTTGCCGCGGGGGTGCTCACTATGAGACTCCTTTGTCTTCGACCGGACAGTGACGGCAGCCACATCAGCTGCCTCGTGACAAGGAGTGTATACGTAAACATCTTCAATCTTCAAGGGGTTGCAGGATCAAAATGTATACGTATACACTCGATGCACATCCAGGCGCTGGCCTGGCCCGGGGCGCTCCGAAGTCGCCCATCGACGAAGATGGAAGGTATTGCTCATGACCGCCACAACAGCAATCAGCTCGGCCGTTAGCTCCGTAATGCTGAAGGAGCCGGCGCAGAACAGTGTTAACCGGGGCAGCACGCCCGAGGTGCGCGCCACCGTCGAAGGCGTGATCGCGGACATCCGTGAACGCGGTGATGCTGCTGTTCGCGAATACTCCGAGAAGTTCGACAAGTACGCGCCCGAGTCGTTCCTGCTCAGCCCGGAGCAGCTGGAAGAAATCATCGCCCGCGTGCCGGAGCAGACCATCGCGGACATCAAGTTTGTCCAGGAGCAGGTCCGGACGATGGCGCAGAAGCAGCTGGAGTCACTGAGTGACTTCGAAATCGAAACCCTGCCGGGTGTTTTCCTCGGGCAGAAGAACGTGCCGATCCAGGCTGCCGGTGCCTACATTCCCGGTGGGAAGTACCCGCTGCTGGCCAGCGCGCACATGACCATCATCACCGCCAAGGTGGCCGGCGTTGAACGCGTTGCCGCCTGCACGCCGCTGATCCAGGGCGAGGTTCCCGACGCCACGGTAGCCGCCATGTACCTCGCCGGCGCGGACGAGATTTACCTTCTCGGCGGCATCCAGGCAGTAGCGGCCCTCGCAATCGGCACTGAGACCATCAAGCCGGTCAACATGCTGGCCGGGCCCGGCAACGCCTTCGTCGCCGAGGCCAAGCGGCAGCTCTTCGGCGAGGTAGGCATTGACCTCTTCGCCGGCCCCACCGAAGTCCTGATCGTGGCCGATGAGCACGCTGACCCGTTCATCGTGGCAGTGGACCTGCTGTCGCAGGCAGAGCACGGTCCCGATTCTCCCGCCGTCCTGATCACTACCAGCGAGGAGCTCGGCCGGAAGGTCATCGAGCACATCGACACGATCCTCGTGGATATGCCCACCCGCGACTACGCAGGTGCCGCATGGCGGGACTGGGGTGCCGTCCACGTGGTCGAAACCCTCGATGACGCCTACGTCCTGGCCGATGAGTATGCCTACGAGCACGTTCAGATCCTCACGGAGAATCCCCGTGAAGCGCTGGAGAAGATGCACGACTACGGTGCACTGTTCCTGGGCGAAGGCACCTGCGTTTCCTACGGGGACAAGGTCATCGGAACCAACCACGTTCTGCCCACCCGCGGTGCTGCCCGCTACACAGGCGGCCTCTGGGTTGGCAAGTACCTGCGTACCGTTACGTACCAGGAAGTGACCAACACCGAATCCAGCGCCTTCTTTGGTGAACTCTGTGGACGCGCGTCCCGGGTGGAACGGTTTGAAGGACACGCGCGGTCCGGCGATGTCCGTGCCGCAAAGTACCGGGGCACCAGCCTGCCCTGGTCCGACCACACCTTCGGCAACTAAGGGAATACCAGTGCCTGACTTCCGCCTCGATGGCAAGAAAGCACTGGTCACCGGAGCAGCCCGCGGACTCGGCAAGGCCATCGCCGATGGCCTTGCCGAGTCCGGCGCGACCGTCTACGGAACCAGCCGCGACGCCGAAAGCGCACGCCTGATCAGCGAACGCTACGGCACTCCTGCCTTGCCCGTTGACATCACGGAACCCGCTCAGATAGTCCAATTCGCCGAGGAACTGACGCAGGAGAGCGGAGGGATCGATCTGCTCGTCAACAACGCCGGCGTCAACGTACCCAAACCCGCGCTGGAACTGACCACCGAGGACTGGGACACCGTCTTTGACACCAATCTCAAAGGCAGCTTCTTCCTGACCACATCGCTGGCCCGGCACTGGATCAAAGGCGGAACCCAAGGGGCCATCGTCAACGTCGCATCGCAGGCAGGAATCGTCGGCATCGAGGAACGCGCCGCCTACGGCACCAGCAAGGCCGGCCTGATCCACCTCACCAAGATCCTGGCCCTGGAATGGGCCCAGTCCGGAATTCGCGTCAACGCAGTGGCACCCACCTTCGTCCGCACGGAACTGACCGCCCCAACCCTCAGCCGCCCCGACTGGGCAGCCGAGCTGCTGTCCAGAATCCCCATCGGCCGCTTTGGCGAGCCGGAGGACATAGCCGGGGCAGTGGCATTCCTCCTCAGTGACGCCGCGTCACTGATCACCGGGCATACCTTGGCCATTGATGGCGGCTACACCATCCGGTGACCCCCGGATCTTGCGTTCCGCAGCCCAGACACCTTTCCCGAGGAGCACGTTCATGACCACCAAAGACACCATTTCAACCACCGCCGTCGTCGGGTCCGGATACATGGGCGGCGGGATAGCCCAGGTGCTGGCTTTGCACGGCTATAAAGTTTTCCTAGGCGATATCGACGGCGAAACAGCAGAACGTGCCCGGGTCAGGCTTGTTGAACAAGCCCGGGATTTTGAGGCCCAAGGGCTCCTGCCTGGGGGCGCCTCGAAGATCATCGAAGAGAATCTTGCGGCGGCCGCAAGCATCGAGGAGGCCGTGACCGCTGCCGACTACATCGCCGAAGCAGTCCCGGAGAAACCGGATCTGAAGGCGGCCATCCTTCGCAGGGTCTCGGTTGCCGCGCCACCACACGCCATTATCGGGACAAACACCTCCGCCATCCCCATCGGCGAGCTGGCCCTGTCAGTGACAGGCCCGGAGCGGTTCCTCGGCGTCCACTGGATGAATCCCGCCCCGTTCATCCCCGGCGTCGAGCTCATCCCCGGCGAGGAGACGGACCAGGCCGTCCTCGACCGCGCCGAGGAGCTCATCCGCAGCCTTGGAAAGACCCCGGCCAGAGTTGCGGACACGCCGGGGTTCGTCGCGAACCGGCTTCAATTCGCCCTGTATAAGGAAGCAGCCAAAATCGTTGAAGAAGGAGTCGCCACGCCGGAACAGATCGACGCAGTGGTGAGCACTACGTTCGGATTCCGCCTGGCACTGTTTGGGCCCTTTGCCATCGGCGACATGGCAGGGCTAGACGTGTACGAATCCGCATACCGCACCCTCGAGAAGGCATACGGCGAACGGTTCGCCGCCCCGGAAGCCCTTGTGGCCACGGTCAATGAAGGAAATATCGGGCTAAAGAGCGGACATGGCTTCCTCGACATCGACCCCCTCGAGCGGGATGCCCTCCTCGCCTACCGGGACGTCGCCTACGCCCGCCTGGCGCAGCTCCGCGCAGAACTCGGCAAAGCGCCGGGACTGTCAACGGCCCGCGACGCACGCAACTAAGAAGGATTCCTCGTTTCCCCTCATCCCCGCCACGGCGTTAACCGCGGCCACCATCCCGGGACGTTGCGCTTGTAGTCAAGGTACTGCTCGCCGTACGTGCTGGTGAGCGTGGGTTCCTCGTAACCCTTTACGAACGTGACCACCGCGGTGAGGGCAACCGCGGCGTAGAGCACCAGCCACCAGCTGCCGAACAGCAGTGCCTGGCCGAGGATGATCGTCAGCACCGCGAGGTACATCGGGTTGCGCACAAACCGGTAGACCCCGGTCACCACGAGCGTCTCAGTCGGAGCCACCGGCGCGGGCGTCCCGCGGTGCAGGGCAAACAGTGCGAAGGCGTGCAGGAGGAAAGCCACCCCGAGAACGATGGCGATCCAGGCCACCGGCACCACCCAGGCGGCGCCTCCCCAGTCATGCGGCCGCCAGCCGGAAATGAGCATTGGAATGAATCCCGCCACGATGCCGGGCGCAAGGAACAGGAACACGCCGGTGCCGATCCATGCGCGTGCGGAAGAGGCTGACTGCGCCATGACTGTCAGGCTAATCCGCTTCCTCAAGCCACGCGAGGGTGCGTTGAAGTTAAAGGAGGAGAACTGTGTCCGGGCCGGCTGCGCAGTGCAGCCGGCCCGGACGTTGCCTTACTGCAGGAGGCTTACTTCAGGTCGAAGCGGTCCAGTTCCATAACCTTTGCCCAGGCCGCCACGAAGTCGTTGACGAACTTCTCCCGGGCGTCGTCGCTGGCATAAACCTCGGACAGTGCCCGGAGCTGGGAGTTGGAACCGAAGACCAGGTCCACCGGCGTCGCCGTCCACTTCAGTTCGCCGGTGGCAACATCGGTGATCTCGTAGACGTTCTCCTCCGACTCCGATGCCTTCCACTTGGTCCCGGGGGACAGGAGGTTGACGAAGAAGTCGTTCGTCAGGACCTGCGGCCTATCGGTGAGGACGCCGTGGCTGGAACCTCCCACGTTGGTGCCCAGGGCACGCATGCCGCCGATGAGGGCCGTCATTTCCGGCGCCGAGAGGTCCAGCAGGTACGCCTTGTCCAGCAGAAGGGTCTCCGGCTGGAGCTTCTCGCCGGGGCGCACGTAGTTCCGGAATCCGTCCGCGCGCGGCTTCAGGTACTGGAACTGCTCGACGTCGGTCTGTTCCTGGGCGGCATCGGTGCGGCCTGGACGGAACGGCACAGTGACGGGGAACCCGGCGTCGCTCGCGGCTTTCTCCACCGCGGCACAGCCGCCGAGGACGATCAAGTCCGCGAGCGAAACCTGCCCGTTGTCTTGGGCGGAGTTGAACTCCTGCTGCACTCTCTCGATGGCCTGCAACGCCGTCGAAAGCTGCTCGGGCTCGTTCACCTCCCACCCGCTCTGGGGCTCCAGGCGGATGCGGGCACCGTTGGCCCCGCCGCGCCTGTCGGTCTTGCGGTAGGTGGACGCCGCCGCCCAGGCGGTGCTGGCCAGCTGGGAGACGGACAGGCCCGAATCCAGGAGCTTTGCCTTGAGCGAAGCGATGTCCTGCTCGCCGATCAGCTCGTGGTTCACGGCCGGGATGGGATCCTGCCACAGCTGGGCTTCGGGGACCCAGGGCCCGAGCATGTGCGGGCCGACAGGTCCCATGTCGCGGTGCAGCAGCTTGTACCAGGCCTTGGCGAAGGCGAGCTGGAACTCATCCGGGTTCTTCAGGAAGCGTCGGCCGATCTCCTCGTAGACCGGGTCGAAGCGCAGCGACAAGTCCGTGGTCAGCATGGTGGGCCGGTGCTTTTTCGCGGGGTCGTGCGCGTCCGGGATGATCTCCGGGGCATCCTTGGCAACCCACTGGTGCGCTCCGGCCGGGCTCTTGACCAGCTCCCACTCGTACTCGAACAAGATTTCCAGGAAGCGGCTGCTCCACTGGGTGGGGCGGTCCGTCCAGGTGACTTCGAGGCCAGAGGTGATGGTGTCGCCGCCCTTGCCGCTGCCGTAGGTGCTGAGCCAGCCCAGCCCCTGGGCTTCGAGGTCCGCGCCTTCCGGCTCGGGCCCGACGTGGGCATCGGCGTCACCGGCGCCGTGGGTCTTGCCGAAGGTGTGGCCGCCGGCGATCAGCGCGAAGGTCTCTTCGTCGTTCATCGCCATGCGCTTGAAGGTTTCGCGGATGAACGCCGCCGCCAGTTTCGGATCCGGGTTGCCCATCGGGCCCTCGGGGTTGACGTAGATCAGGCCCATCTCGGTGGAGCCCACTTCTTCAGCCATCTGGCCTTCGCCGATGTAGCGTTCGTCGCCGAGCCAGGTGTCCTCTGGCCCCCAGAAGATCTCTTCGGGCTCCCAGACGTCCTCGCGGCCGAAGGCGAAGCCAAAGGTCTTGAAGCCCATGGACTCGAGGGCCACGTTGCCCGCAAGGACCAGCAGGTCGGCCCAGGAGAGCTTCTGGCCGTACTTCTGCTTGACCGGCCACAGCAGCCGCCGTGCCTTGTCCAGGTTGGCGTTGTCCGGCCAGCTGTTCAACGGGGCGAAGCGCTGGCTGCCGTCACCGGCACCGCCACGGCCATCGTGGACGCGGTAGGTGCCTGCAGCGTGCCAGCTCAGCCGGATCATCAGGCCGCCGTAATGGCCGAAGTCCGCCGGCCACCAGTCCTGGGAGGTGGTGAGGACCTCGGTGATGTCCTGCTTGAGGGCCTCGACATCGAGCTTTTGGAACTCCTCGCGGTAATTGAACGAGGGGCCCAGGGGGTTGCCCGCCGGGTGGTTGGAGTGCAGCACGGAGAGGTCAAGCTGGTTGGGCCACCAGTCCGCGACCGTCCGGGGCCGGTGCCCCTTGGGCTGCGGGGAGTCAATGGCCGGGTTTTCACTCTCGCTGCCGTGCGAGGTGACGCTGCCATGATCCACCGGGCATCCGCCCTCGACCTTGCTGTCCAGGCCTTGGGCGCTTCCCGGGGTGGGGACCGGAGGGTGGTCCTGTCGATCGGTCATGTGCTTCCTTCCCTATGGCCGAGGCCGTGGTCGGACTCGGGCAGCCGGTTCAACCTTCCCATTTGACCATGAGGGGGTGTCCGGGGGTGAGCCCCTTACGCCATGTGAGAACGGGCGGATTTCTCCTTGCGTGAACCGTGAAAGCCCTTAGGCCTGCTGTGGCCCCGGCCACAGGTGGAGGCTTTGACGTGTCGCCCATCACTCGCTAGAATTTATGAAACGATTCAAGAAACGACCGGCGCAGACCATCACCGGGTCTCCGGCCGCCCACCAGCATCCATGCTGAAAACCACGCCGGAATGGAAGAGTTCCGGTTCCTTGCCAAAGACGCCGAAGGAAACCAGCGCATGACCACCATTCCCGCCGCGGACACCCCTCGCAAGCTTGATCCAGCCCACCCGGGCAGGGATCCGAAGAAGGCCGCGATGAGCGGCTGGATCGGAGGCGCGCTCGAATATTACGACTTCGCCCTGTACTCGCTGGCCGCAACGCTCATCTTCCCGGCCATCTTCTTCCCCTCCGGAAACCCCACGATCGCAATCATCGCCTCGCTGGCGACCTACGCCGTCGGATATGTGTCCCGTCCCGTGGGCGCAATCGTCCTGGGCGCCATCGGCGACAGGCACGGCCGCAAGAACGTCCTCGTCTTCGCGATGCTGCTGATGGGTTTCGCCACCTTCGCAGTGGGGCTCCTGCCAACGTACGGCCAGGTGGGCATCCTGGCGCCCGCCCTGCTGGTGATCCTTCGCCTGGTCCAGGGCTTCGCCGTCGCCGGTGAACTGGGCGGTGCCAGCGCAATGATCGTTGAGCATTCCCCCGACGCCCGCCGCGGCTTCTTCGCCAGCTTCAGCCTGCAGGGAACCCAGGTGGGTTCCATCCTCGCCACGGCTGTGCTGCTTCCGCTGTCCGCGCTTCTCCCCAAGCACCAGTTCGAGACGTGGGGCTGGCGCATCCCCTTCCTGCTCAGCGCCTTCGTGATCCTCGCCGGCTACATCATCCGCCGCCGCGTCCAGGAGCCACCGGCCTACCTGGCACAGTCCGAGGCGGGCAAGGAGAAGCGCCGTTTCCCGCTCGTTGACCTCATGCGCTCCCACCCGCGGGTCCTGATCCGCTGCATCATCATGACCTTCACGAACGTGGTGGGCATGGCCACCCTGATCTTCGGTGTCTCCTACGCCACCCAGAAGGGATACGGCATCGGATTCTCCAGCAGCGAGTTCCTCTGGGTGACGCTCGTGGCCAACATCGCTGCCGTCATCACCATCCCCGTCTTCGGTGCCTTGTCAGACAAGATCGGCCGGAAAGCCCTGATGCTTGCCGGGGGCCTGGGCGGCGGCCTCCTGACCTGGGGCTACCTGTGGGCCATCGACCAGCGGAGCCTGTTCCTCGTCTTTGTGTGCGTCCTGATCGTGCAGGGCATCTTCTTCCAGATGTGGAACGCCACGTTCGCTACGTTCTTCCAGGAGCAGTTCCCCATGCGGATCCGGGTGACCGGCTTCGCAGTGTCGCAGAACATCGGCCTGATGCTCGCCTCGTTCTTCCCGAGCATCTTCACGGCCGTGGCTCCTCCGGGCTCCACCAACGTGCCGATGGTCATCGGCATGATCACCTTCGGCATTTGTACCGCCGCGGCCGTGGCCACCTTCCTGTCCTCCGACACCAAGGGCAAGTCGCTGGAGGACCTTGAGACGCAGAAGGCCTGAGAGAAACTTACGACGCCGTTGCCCGCCTGTGCGGGCAACGGCGTCTTTGCGTAGGTGCTCTCGTGTGCGCGCCGCCCCACGCGGCAAGCGGTCAGACGTTGGCGCCGCTGAGGGCCTCGTCCATTGCGGCAGGATCGGCCGCAAGACCGGGGGAGGGGACAACGCGGCCCGCCTTGATGACGGTGCGGTGCCGGCTTCCGTCCCAGAGCACTGAGGGCTCCTCGAAGGGATCACCGTCCAGTATCACCATGTCCGCGCAGGCCCCCTCCGCAATGCGGCCCAGGTCTTCGCGCCGGAGCAGTGCCGCGTTCGTTGAGGTCGCGGAGCGGAGTGCCTCGTAGACGCCCAGCACTTCGCACTGCAGGCGAAGCCCGGCCAACTGTTCATCCTCAAGCTCACCCATGAGGTCGGTGCCGAAGCCAATGCGGACTCCGGCATCACGCGCCAGTGTGACGGCGTTCTTGCCGGCGGCCAGGACTTCCTGGTTCTTGGCGGCGCCCACCTCGGTAAGTCCGATTTCCGTTCCACGGCGGCCCATCGCGTCGTACGTCACCAACGTGGGCACGAGGTAGACGTCGTGCTCCGCCATGAGCCGGGCGGTTTCAGCATCCAGCAGGTTGCCGTGTTCGATGCAGCGGACTCCGTTGAGGACTGAATGCCTAATGGCTTCCGGCGAGTAGGCGTGCGCGGTGGCGTAACTGCCCCGCCGCGATGCCTCTTCCGTGACCACGCGGATTTCAGCTGCGGTGTACTGGGGCACACGGATCGGATCGACCGGGGAGATCACTCCTCCGGAGGTCATGATCTTGATGGCCGTGGCTCCGGTTCGGAACCGGTGGCGCACCGCCAGCAGCAAGTCCTCCACGCCGTCCACCACCTCGCACATGTGGCCGCCATGGAAGCAGCTTCCGTCGTTCGCAGCGCGGATGTCGCCGTGACCGCCGGTCTGACTCAGCGCGGGACCGGTAAAGAAGTAGCGGGGACCGGGACACAGACCTTCCTCGATGGCCGTTGCAAGGCCTACGTCACCCCCAGCCACGTCCCGGACCGAGGTGAAGCCCCGGCCGAGCGCGGCCTCAAGCCTGCGGGCACCGGCCAGCGCGGAGTAGCTCAACGGCCCGGTTTCGTTGACGGCGGAAGTGAGGCTGAGTGCGTAGGCATGGAAGTGGGCATCGATGAGGCCGGGAATCACCACCCGGCCCTCCGCGTCGAGCACGGTACCGGCGTCGGGCCCGGCGCCGGTACTTTCCACTGTGCCGCCTACGGCTGTGATCCTGCCATCGCGGATACTGATGGAGCCTTCAACGAGTGCAGGTGATTCGCCGTCGAAGATCCTGGCGTTCCGTATGGTCAGGTTTCCCTGGGAGTCGGGGGTCATATGCAGTGTTTCCTTCCTTTTCCAGGACGCAAGCTAGCTGGCGGCTGCCAAAGCGTCTTCGAGGAGCCGGACAGAACGCGCCGCGACCTCTACGGCGGCGTCTACGGAGGACTGGTCATAGCTGCCTTCAGGCGCCAGGAAGTTCATGGAGCCGATGGTGCGGCCGCCGCTCACTACCGGAACATTGACGATCGCGCCACACCCCAGCGATTCGATGGTTCCGGAGTCGAAGAAGAAGGCCCTGACAGCTTCCCGGTCAGCGCCCAGGAACGGCTGCTGGCCGATGAGGACCTGCTCCAGCCAGACCGGATTGGTGTCTCCCGCAAGGGTCTTCTTTCCGCCCACCGGGTAAACCTCGGGGTGCGTGGTGTAGATGCGCGCCATGCTGGTGCCGTCGTCGGCGATGACGGAGGCGGTGAAGAGACGAACGCCTACAGTGTCCCGGGCGGAAGCGTAGACGTCGTCGAAGGATTCAAACTGGGAACTCATGGGAGTCCTTTCTGGTTTCGTGGGGATCTTTGGAAGTTGGTTTCTCAGGTGCGCCGGCCCGCAGTACGTTGAGGACCAGGTGGACGGACAGCAACTCGGACGGATTGTCCAACGGCACGCCCAGCTCCCGGGCACGGCCCAGCCGGGCCTGGAGGGTGTTGCGGTGCACATCGAGCGCCGCCGCAGCGAGGCTGACCGAGCCGCGGTGGTCAAGGAAGGCCGCTACCGCCGCCACTATCGCGTCCCTGCCCGGACTGGCCATCAGCCGCGGCAGGGTCAGCTCAGCCACCAGTGCCACGGCGTCCTGATCGACGAATGTGGTTGCGGCCGCTACGCCCAGGCCGGCGAAGCCCAGCACCGTGCCCTGTCCAGCAGACTGGGCGGAGACAGCAGCCAGCCGCGCCTCCTGAATGACGGACGGAAGCGGCGGAGCCTCCTCCACCCAGCGGGACAGCCCGGCCACCAGGCCAAGCTCGGCCAGGGCAGGCCGGAGCCGTGCCTTGAGCCGTAGTTCGAGCTGTGTCACAACTGCCTCGTGGGCGGCCGGAACAAGAGCCAGCCAGCCGCCGTCGACCTCCGCCAAGGGACTGCGCGCAGCTACCTTCCGCCAGAGCAGCCTCAGCACAGCTGTCAGGTCGGGACCAGATGCGTTGGAGTCACCAGGGCAGATCCACACGGCCACGTAGCGTTCGTGCCGGCGCCACCCCAGCTGGGAGAGGAGGTGCCGGTGGTCTTCCTCGAAGGCGCCGCCGGAAGAACCGCGGCTTTGGTTCAGCCCGGCCAGTGCCGCAGTGGGGACGGCACGGACCGCGTCCCGGGAGTCGCCCATCAACCATGCGGCCTTCACGGAAGGGGCAGCCACCTCCAGGATTGAACGAACCAGCCGCAGGTTAAGGACACTGGAGGCGGGTACGCGCGCGGTGAGGGCGGAAGGGACGGCGGCGTTGGCAGCGCCCACGTCAACCGTGATGACCTCTGCCTGGTCCCGCGGGGCCATGCCGGCTGAGGCGAGGACCACGCCGTCGTATTCCAGCGAGACGCCCACCCCGTCCAGTTCCCCGGAGATGGTGCTGAGCACGTCAGTCAGCGTGCTGTCCTTGGCCACCGCACGGGCGAACCGGGCGAGCTCGGCATCCACCACGGACAGGGCGGCGCCGATTTCGGCGGCCAGCGCCAACGCGACTCCGGCAGGGTTTCCTTCCGAAGCCAGAAGGGTGATGCCCAGCCGTTCAGCCAGGCCGATCACGGCGCTGGAATAGGTGCTTCCGGCCACGACGACGGCGCTGGCCCGCCGTTCCCAGGCATGCCTGAGGGCGGCGGATACGAGCCATCCACCAGAGCCCATTTCCGCAGAGAGGACCACAACCGTGTTCGGCCGCACCCGCTGGATCGCCTCAAGCTGGGAGACCAGAACAACGCTTTCGATCACTGCGCTGGCGGGGGTGAGGTACAGCGGGGTGGTGCCGCGCAACGACCCGTGCGCCAGCAGCCCCGCAACGTCGAGCCGGGTGTCCTTCATCGGCCTAACCATGACGCCGCCTTGGATGCTTGAGCGGGATGCCGAACGCGGCCGGTTCGGCCAGGTCCAGCCCCGCCTCCGAATACCATTGCGGGGCGGCATTGAGTTTGAGCACATCCACCACGTTGCCCACCCTGAGGTCTTCCAGGCTGGCCACAGAGCCGTGTTCGGAGTTGAGCAGGGTCACCATGTCGGGGACGGCTGCCGCTACGGCACCGTCCACGAGCACCAGCAAAATCTCATTCTGGATCTCCAGCCGGATGATCTGCCCGGTGGTTTCATCCACCAGCGTCACACTGGAGGGTTGGGCCGGAAGGCCCAGGTCGGTTGGGCGGGAAAGGCCTTCGATGTGGCTGACCCGCGCGCGTGCAATCCGGGTCACGCCCAGGAAGTCGGAAAGTGACAGGAATTTGCTCTCAGCCGACGTGTCGGCGTCGAGGATCTGACCTATGCGGATCATGCGGCTGACGGATCCGTGGACCCCGTGCTCTGCCAGCTGCCGTGCAGAGCATGGATACATCACGGTGGCGGCCCAACCGCCAAGCTCGGTGACGAGTGCGCGGACCAGAGTCTCGGCGCGCTGCGGATCACCTGCCTCCACCACGGCGCGCTCGCCGGTTACTCCCATAAGCGCTATGGGGCCGATAGCCACCCCACCGATGTTCAAGGTTGTCTGGCTGATGAGCGGAAAGACGCGCCCCATGGGATCGGAGTCGATCACAGGAAGGGACGACTGAAGCCCCACCATAAGCGGAATGATTCCGTTGATGTTGGCAGCGGCGAGTGAATAGATCGCCCGCACCTTGCGCCCGAGCCTGGTTTCGATCGCCTCGATACAGCCCGTGAATTCGTCACCCACGGGTGGCATATCAGCAATGAACAGGCCTTGGGTCACCATGCCGACAGCCACCACCAGGTCATCCGATGCAAGCTCATCCACGGTGATGAGCTCCACGGACCTGTCCTGCATTGCCTCCTGGATCATGCCGGCGTAGACGTGGATGGCGGTGGGATCGATGGCGCAGGCCAGGAAATGGGCGCCGGTCCGCAGGTGCCCCACGTCTTCGGCCGTGAGTACGGTGCTCATGCCGTGACCCCCAAGGCTTGGGCTGCCAGGGTATTTTCCTCCGAGTTGGACGTCCCACCAGCAGCCCGGACCCGGATCCGAACGATTCCGGGGTTCCCATAGGGCATGGCGAAGACGTTTGATTCGATGATGCGGGTGTCTGTGGGGCTGGCACCCAACTGCACTACCGCCGAGCTGGCTTCCTCCTCCGCCCGGTGCTGCACCCGCTGCAGTTCGGCCTGTCCGCTGACCCTTTCGAGCCTGTCGATCCACGCTGTGAGCGGTGTCGCGGCACAGCCTATGAGGCTCAGGTCCCGGACACCCGGAAGTGTTGGCAGCAGGCCGTGTTCGGGCAGGGTGTCCTGGCTGGTGCGGATGTCGGCGACCACTGACGGGATGTCGGGCCGGACCGGATGGTTGGCCGTGTATGGTTCCACGATGGCGGCGTTGGTGGCGAGGCTGGCTTCATATCCTTGCCGGATAAGGCTGTGCGCAACAGGAAGGCCACTGCGGATGGTACCCACGCTCACACCTTCATCGGCGCAGACAACCACTTCGCCGTCGCACAGCCCGCCCAGCGTTGCCACGCCGAGGATCGCCATGGCAGGTTCCGGACGGAGCGCATGCACGGGGGCTACCGCCAGCCGCGCAAGGGGCGCCCGGCCGCCGTCGTTCCTTGCATAGGACAGAGCGGCGGCGGGGAAGTGGCGCTTCCCGGCCTCCTCCAGCATTGCCGCCAGCTCTTCGCCCGATTCCATCAGGGCGCTGTTAAGAACGGCTGTGTAGTCACGGTCGCGGAACACGCTTGAGTAAAAATCACTGGAGATGCTGATCCGCATGTCGCTGTTGTTGGACAGGATGGCATCCGCGATGCGGGTTTCGTGCTCGGCAGAGGCGGTGGAGCCGACGGCGGTGATGGCGACATTCCGCACGCCTCCAGACAGGATGGAGGGCAATTCCAGCCGGAATGCGCTCAGGTCCAGCGGCGCCAGCGGCCGTCCCCGCAGGTCGTGGCCGCCGCGGACATGCACGGTCCTGGTGACTGCGGGCTCAATGAGCGCCGGCAACCTCGTGTTGTGGAACTGGTCAGCCGGAGGGCGGGGAGAGATGCGGACAGCCACGACGTCCCCTGGCTGGGCAGCGGCAAGGACGCGTCCGACGTCGGCCGTTACGTCTGTGATCAGGCTTCCGAACTGCAGGGCCAACGAGGACAGGACACTGTCCAGTGCGTCAGCCAGGCTGCTGGCCTGCCGCTGTTCGGCCACCGAGACGACGGAGCGTCCCTCCAGGACGAGCGCCCGGCAACTGCTGCCCTGGAGCATCAGTCCTATCCGCATTGCCGGGCCTCCTGTTCAGCTTCCTGCCGGGCCCCAGCCCCGCGATACATCGATGTCATATCTCTAGGGTCCACCCTGGACAGTCATCTGGTGGATTTGCGGAAGAACAATCCGTCGGCTGCTACGGCCACCAGGATGAGGACGCCTGTCACCACCTGCTGGTAGGTGGTATCCCAGTGCAGCAGGTTGAAACCGTTGCTGATGACGGTGAGGATCATGACTCCCACGAAGGCCCTCCACATGGCGCCTTGTCCGCCCAGGATGCTGGTGCCGCCGATGACCACAGCGGCGATGGCGGTGAGTTCGATGCCGATGGCCATGGCCGGCTGCGCCGAGCCGGCACGCGAGGCCAGGATCATTCCAGCCATTGCAGAGCAGAGGCCACTGATAGCGAAGACCGCAACGTGGATTGAGCCGGTACGGATGCCGCTGAGGCGGGCCGCTTCCTGGTTTCCGCCTACTGCGTAGATCCTGCGGCCGAAGGTGGTGCGCCACAGAACGATGCCCAGCACTATGGTCATCGCCAGCATCAAGACCGAACCGGCGGTGAGGCCGAAGAGGCTGGGCCACGTCCAGGTCTGGAAGGAAGCGAGCTGCTCAGGCAGCGGTGCGACAATTGCGCCGCCGGTGATCACGATCGCCAGGCCCCGGTAAATGATGCTCACCGCCAGTGTCCCGATGAACGAGTTGACCTTCGTGCTGACCACAATCAGCCCGGTAACCGTCCCCAGCAGGGCACCCACCAGCAAAGCCCCGAAGAAACCGGCCGCAACACCGAAATGCTGGGTGAGCATCACGCCCGAAATGGAGGAGACCGCGAGGGTGGCGGTGGAGGAGAGGTCAAAGACCCCGCTGATGATGCACAGCGTGGCCGCCGCGGCGAGCAGCCCCACCACGGCTGCCTGGTCGAACAGGTTGATGAAGTTGCGGCCGGTGAGGAATGTTCCGGTGTTCAGGGCCAGGAACAGCATGATGGCCGCCAGGCCAAAAACGATCCCGAAGTCTTTGAGGTTCAGGTTGAATTTTTTCCCTGCCGTCGAGGGCACGGCAACTGTGGTTGTGGTCATGTGGATTCACCTATTTCAGAAAAGCGGAAGTCATGACTTCGTCGCGGGAGGCGTTTCGGTCGAACTCGGCAACAATGCGCCCGTGCCTCATGACATGGATGCGGTGGGACAGGCCGAGCACTTCCTCGAGCTCGGAGCTGACCACGATGACTGCTGTACCTTTCGCAGCCAGTTCAACGATGATGCTGTGGATCCTGGCCTTGGCGGCAATGTCCACTCCCCGGGTGGGTTCATCCACCAGCAGTACCGCCGGAGGGTTCAACAGCCATTTGGCGAAAAGTGCCTTCTGTTGGTTCCCGCCGGAGAGGTTGGCTACGGGCTGTCCCGGGCGGGCGCCGCGCAGGTCAACGGACTTGCTGACGTCCTTGACCGCCGTCCTTTCGCGCTGTGCCCTGACGAACCCGGCCCATGAGCGTGCGGGCAGGGTGGAGAGGGCGATGTTCTCGGCCACCGGGCGGGACATGACCAGACCCTGTTCTTTCCGCGACTCCGGGATGAGGGCGATGCCGGCCTTGATGGCGTCCCTGATGGAGCCGGGTCGGATGCGGCGGCCGTTGATTTCGACGTGGCCGCCGGTGGTCCGGTCTGCACCGAAAATGGCGAGCAGGGTTTCGCTGCGGCCGCTGCCCACCAACCCGGCGATGCCCAGGATTTCTCCCCGGCGGACCTCGAGAGATATGTCTTTGACCTTGGCGCTGGTCAATTCGGCTACCCGGACAACTGTCCCGGCTTCGGAGGAAACCTGCGGCACGTCCGGGACGAGGAAGTCGACTTCCCTGCCCACCATCAGCCGCACGAGCGACTCGGGCGTATGGCCGGCGGCGTCTTCGGTGATGATGTGCTGTCCGTCGCGCAGAATGGTCACCCGGTCCACCAGACCCAGGACTTCCTCGAGGTAATGGGAGACGATGAGGACTGTGGTTCCAGTGCGGGCCAGCCTTTTGATGACGTGCAGGAGTTTTTCCTTTTCGGCCTCGTTGAGGACCGCCGTGGGCTCGTCCATGCACAGCACCTTCGCGCCGCGGGCGAGGGCCTTCAGGATTTCCACCTGCTGCTGTTGTCCGATGGGCAGGTTCCCCACGGTTGCCCTCGGGTCCAGCTCAAAACCGGTATCTTCCAGCAGCCTGGCAAAGTGCTCGCTGTCCCTGTTGGGGGAGAGGAGGCTTCCCCTGTTCGACCAGCGGCCCAGGAAGACGTTCTCCAGCACTGAGAGGTTGGGGATCAGCGCCAGTTCCTGCGAGATGAGGGAAATCCCATGGGAGATGGCGTCCCGGGGTGTTGTGATCCTGACCGGATGTCCGTCCAATTCCATGGTGCCCGTGTCGGCCATGATGGCTCCGCCCAGGATTTTCAGCAGGGTGCTCTTCCCTGCGCCGTTTTCCCCCATGATGCCGTGGATTTCCCCGGGCGCGACCGACAGCGTGACGTCCTTCAGCACCGTGGTGGCGCCGTACCGTTTGCCGATTCCGGAGACGGTGATTTCGGGGGCGGTCCTCCGGCTGGCGTGCTCGTGTTTTTCCAACTGTTGTATAGCCATGTTGACCTCTGGAGATGGAAGGGACTTTAGGGCCAGGGTCCCCGGGGCCGAAGCGGTCAGGCTCCGGCCCCGGGGTTGCCCGCGGGAGGTGGCTGGACTAGTCCGAGTACTTTGAGACGTAGTTCAGGGAGTCCAGTGCCTCTTTGGTGCCCTTGCCGTTGTTGGGAGAGAGGCTGGCTTCGTCGATGGCGGTTTCCACCTGCTTGCCCCGCGCCTTGGCGAGCCCCAGTTCGGTGGCCTTGGCTCCGTTGGCCACCACGTCGCTGACGTAGATGGAGAACCATTTACCGGAGCGGACCGCTTCCACGTTGGACACGGATGCGCCGTTGCCGATGAACTTGATGTCACTGTTCCCGGCGGCCGCGGCGGCTCCGGTGATGGCCTGGGATGCGCCGATCACCACGTCCACATCAGGGTTGGCCTGGGAGACGTTCTGGAAGGCCTGGCGGCCGGTGTCCTGGGTGTAGCCGCCTTCAACGCTGGCCACGAGCTGGATCCTTGGATCGGTGGCCAGTTCTGCCTTCACGGCATCGGTCCGGGCGTTGTCCAGGGGCAGGGACTTGAAGCCTTCAAGGTAGGCCACCTTGCAGGTGTCGCCCTGCACCGTGGCGCAGGCTTCCTTGCCCATCTCGCCGAGCACCTTGCCGTTGCGGGTGGGCAGGTCCACGATGCTGATGGCGCCAGGCACTTGCGGCTGGATGGTGTCGAACTTGGGCCCGATGACCGAGAATTCAACAACCACCGTGATGCCTGCCTGCACGGCCTGCGTCAACGGTGCGATGAGGGCCTGGTTGTCATTGGCCTGGACAACGATCACCTCGAACTGCTTGGAGGTGACGGCGTCCTGGATCTGCTGGACCTGCGTCTGTGCACTGAAGTTGGAGTCCACGAAGGTGGCGCTCGCGTTGTTGGCTTTGGCCGCCTGCTCCACGCCGAGGTACGTGCCCTGGGCAAAGCCGTTGGATTTGGCAAAACCGAAGAAGCCGACGTTGAGCTTCTGGTCTGCAGCGGCGGCCGTGGCTTCCGTGCTGCTGCTTTGGGCGGGCGGGCTGCATGCCGAGGTCAGCAGGGCGAGGCTCAGGAGGGCCATGGCTGCGGCTGGACGCTTGGTGATTTTCACGGTCAGTCCTTTCTATGCGGCGTTTAGTAGCCGTAGTGGGTTTTGGCGAAGTCCTCGGTGATGAAACCGTTGACGATGTCGTACTCGATGTCTTCACGGGAGCGTTTGGCGACATCGCCGAAGCCGCCGCCGCCCCCGACGGCCAGGCGCACAACGTCGCCGGCCTTGATTTTCCTTGCGTTGGCCTTCAGCGTCCGGACCTCATCGTGGCGGCCCGGGTTGATCACTACTTCCGGACCCTGGGCGTCGGATCCGCCGAAGAGGCCCCAGGCCGGCGTCTTGGACCTTTCGAACCAGAGGCCCACCACGCAGTCGGCGAGGAACTCGTATTCACGGACAACACCGTTGCCGCCGCGCCACTGCCCGGGGCCGCCGGAGTTCGGGCGGATGGAGTACTCGTTGATCCGCAGCGGGTAACGGGTTTCCATCATTTCGATGGGCAGGTCCTTGAGGGAGCCGTTGACGTTGTTGATCATGGCGGATTCGCCGTCCGTGCCCTGCCAGGCGCCCCAGCCGCCCAGGGTGGCTTCCATGCTGACGAAGTTCCGGCCGAAGCGGGGATCGAAGCCGGCGGCGGTGATGATCATGGAGTCGCCGTGGCTGGCGCTGGCCACGCGGTCGGGCATGGCGGGTGCCATGGCCTTGGAGACGAGGTCGATCAGCAGTCCCAGGTGGGAGAAGTACCACTGGCAGGGTGCCGGTGCCACGGCGCCGAGCACCGAGCCGGAACGCACCTGGGTGGTGAGCGGGCGGAAGGATCCGCCGTTGGAGTTGGAGTCAGGGCTGACCAGGAGCTTGTATCCCACGCGCAGGGCCGAGACGGCCTGGGCTGCACCGCAGTTGACCGGGCCCATGGTCTGGTCGGCGGAGCCGGTGACGTCGAAGTCCACGGTGTCCCCGGCGACGGTGATCTTCAGCCTGATGGGGATGGGGGTGTCCAGGTTGATGCCGTCGTTGTCCAGCACGCCCTCGGCTTCGTACACGCCGTCGGGGATGTTACGGACGGTTTCGCGCTCGATCTCCTCGGTCTGCCGGAAGATCTCATCGCGGGCGGCATCGAGCTGCTCCATGCCGTACCGGCCCACCAGTTCCTTCATCCGGGTGGTTCCCATCCGGAGTGCGGCGATCATCGCGTGCATGTCGCCGATGGTCTGGTAGGGGAAGCGCACGTTGGTGCGGATCAGGTCCACCACGGAGGTTTCGATGCCGGCTTCAATAAGCTTGACCGGCCCCATGCGGAAGCCTTCCTGGAAGATGTCCGTGGCATCCATGGAGCCACCCACATCCTTGGATCCCATGTCCATCCAGTGCGCACGGGTGGCGGCGAAGCCCACCACCGAGCCGTCATTGAAAATGGGCGCGAAGATGGTGACGTCGTTCAGGTGCGTTCCGCCGAGGTAGGAGTCGTTGAGGATCCACACGTCCCCTTCCTGCCAGACTTCGCGGCCGTAGAGTTCCTCCACGGCGATGGAGCAGGTTTCCAGGTTGCCGAGGAACAGGGGGAGGCCGGCGGACTGTCCGAGCACACGGTGTTCGGTGTCCAGCAGCGCCACCACGCAGTCCCCGCCCTCGTAGAGGATGGGTGAGTAGGCGGAGCGGATCAGGGTGGCGTTCATGTCATCCGCGGCGCTGGTGAGCGCATTGCGGATGATTTCCACGGTTACGGGGTCCAGGGTTTTGACTGCGGTGATTGTCATTGGTGGTACCTCAATTTCCTTCTGCGTCTTCGGTGCGGATGACCAGGGAGCCGAACTCGTCCACGGTGACGTTGAACCCCGGCGGCACTACGGTGGTGGCGGTCTGTTCCACGATGATGGCGGGGCCTTCAAAGGCGTGCCCGGCGGCCAGGTCGTCGCGGCGCACCACGGTGGTGTCGTGTTCTTCGTGGTCAAAGACCACCCGGCGCACTTCGTGCTTGAACTCCGGGCTCTGTGCGGTGGCGAAGAGCGGTGCCTCGAGCCGGCCGAGGTCACCCACCGCCTGCGTCCGCAGTGCGACGATTTCGATCGGGGCGCCGAGGTTGGAGTGCCCGTAGCGCTCGTGGTACATGGCGGAGAAGCGGGTGGCCAGGTTGGCGACGAAGCCCTCTGACTCGGGTTCGTCGGCGGACGTCAGGGGAACGTTCAGCGAAAATTCCTGCGACTGGTAGCGCACGTCCACGGAGGCGCTGGTGCCGCGGCTTTCCTCGGGGACGCCCTCGGAGACGAGGGACTTCAGGCCCTCAGCTTCCATCCGTCGCAGGACACCGGCCATGTCAGTGACGTCGATGTCCTCATCGAGGAAGAAGTACGGCTCGGAGAAGTCCTTGCGGATGTTGGTCTGCAGCATGCCCCATGCGGAGAACGCGCCGGGGAACCGGGGAACCACCGTTTCGGGGATCCCGAGCTCCTTGGCGAGGAAGACCGCGTGCATCGGTCCTGCGCCGCCGAAGGCGACGAGGGCAAAGTCGCGCGGTTCGATGCCGCGGGAGATGGTGATGGTGCGGATGGCCTGGGCCATCTGGGAGTTGGCGACGTCGCAGATGCCTTCGGCCATGGCGATGGGGTCCAGGCCGAGCTGGTCTCCCACGGTTTTGAGGGCAGCGATGGCTGCTTCCCGGTCCAGGGCGACCTGTCCGCCGGCGAACCAGTCGGGGTCAACACGGCCGAGCACCAGGTTGGCGTCGGTGACGGTGGGTTCGGTGCCGCCGCGGCCGTAGCAGGCCGGGCCGGGGGTGGCGCCGGCGGACCGCGGGCCAACCCGGAGGCCGCCGGCTTCGAGCCATGCCACCGAGCCGCCGCCGGCTCCCACGGTGTGGATGTTGACGACGCTCATGAGCATCGGCAGGCCTTCGAGGTGGGCCTCGGTGGACACGTCGGGTTTCCCGTCCACCACCAGTGAAACGTCGAAGGAGGTGCCGCCCATGTCAACGCCGATGAGGTTGCGGTTGCCGGACACGCCGGCCAGTTCGACGTCCCCCATGGCGCCGCCGACCGGTCCGGACAGCAGCGTCTGAAGGGGACGTTTGCGGGCGGACTCGGCGGTGAGCACGCCGCCGGAGGACTGCATGATGTGCAGCGGGGCCTCCACGCCGCGGTCGGCAAGCTTCTCTTCCAGGTCCAGGAGGTAGTTGCGGACCACGGGACCGGTGTAAGCCTCGACGACGGCGGAGGAGGTGCGCTCGTATTCGCGCCATTCCTTGGCTGCTTCATGCGAAAGGGAGATGGTGAAGTCTTCGCCCAGTTCTTCGAGCAGGATTTCCCGGGCACGAAGTTCGTGGGCCGGGTTCTTGTAGCTGAAGAGGAAGGCAACGGCCACGGCGCCGTATCCTTCGTCCACTGCCCGGCGGGCGGCCTGGCGGACGGCCACTTCGTCGAGCGGCCGGATCTCGTGGCCCTGGCCGTCGAGGCGTCCGCCGACGCCGATGACGTCCTTCCGCTCCACCAGGGGAGCGGGCTTGCGGTATTGGGCGTTGTAGAGCTCCAGGCGGGGTCCGCGGGCGATGTGGTAGGAGTCCTCGACGCCGGCGGTGGCCAGCAGCAGCACGCGAACGCCGCGGCGCTCGAGGAAGGCGTTCAGGCCCTGGGTGGTGCCGTGCACCAGGAATTCGATGTCGGACAGGTCGGTAACAATCGATTCCAGACCGGCGATGACGCCGGCGCTCAGGTTGCCCGGCGTGGTGGAGGCTTTCGTCGCCTCATAGGTCCCTGCGGCCTGGTCGTACGCCACGATGTCCGTGAACGTCCCGCCGATATCCATCGACACCCTGTAGTTCGGCATGTGTATCTCCTCATGGTTCTGGGGTGGAACTTGGTGTGTGGGAAGTCACGTTAGGCGGGAGGGCTGCCGGGCATGAGTGCGCGGTGCACAAATGGGATGAAGGAAAAAGGGCTTACTGCCCAAGGAGGCGCAGGGAAGGCCCGTTTGGCGGGGAGTTTTGGCGCCCCGGAAATTGGAGAATGGAATTGGCTCGTGGTTCTTGACGCGGCCACAACAGCTTTGTGAGCCTGGGCCCGCCCGCAGGGAGGCGGGACAAGCGGCAAAGCTGCCGAGTGCCCCCGCCGGTACCTAATACGCCCTGCGAGAACCGCCCAACTTCCTCACGATTCAGAGGTTCCCCTCCAAGCCACCGGACGTAAACTGACCCTCGCACCACGTTTGTGGACACTGCGTCAGGCGGGAGCCTCCATGCTCTGGAAGTTGCTTGTTGAATACCTGCGGCCGCACCGGCAGCTGCTGATCGCCGTCGTCATTTTCCAGCTGGCGCAGTCCATTGCGTCGCTGTACCTGCCCACGCTGAACGCGGACATCATCGATGAGGGCGTGGCCAAGGGCGATACCGGCGTCATCCTGAACCTCGGCGGGCTCATGCTGGGGATCACGCTGCTGCAGATTGCCTGCGCCGTCACCGCTGTCTATTTCGGGGCGAAGGCGGCAATGGGCACGGGCCGGGACCTGCGCGGCGCCATCTTCTCCCGGGTGGGGGAGTTCTCCGAGCAGGAGGTCACCAAGTTCGGCGCCCCCAGCCTGATCACCCGCTCCACCAACGACGTCCAGCAGGTGCAGCAGCTGGTGTTGATGGGCGCCACCATGATGGTGGCCGCGCCCATGCTGGCCATCGGCGGGGTGATCATGGCGGTCCAGCAGGACGTGCAGCTGTCCTGGCTGATCGCCGTCGCCGTGCCCGTGCTGCTGGCCGGCGTGGGTCTCATCATCACCCGGATGGTGCCGCTGTTCCGCAAGATGCAGAAGCGGATCGACACCGTGAACCGGGTCCTGCGCGAGCAGCTCACCGGCATCCGCGTGGTCCGCGCCTTCGTCCGCGAGGACATCGAAGCCGCCCGCTTCGCGCAGGCCAACGAGGACGTCACGGACACCGCACTCCGGGCCGGCCGGCTGATGGCGCTCGCCTTCCCCGTGGTGATGCTGGTGATGAACGTGTCCAGCGTGGCGGTGATCTGGTTCGGCTCGTTCCGGATCCAGGACGGGTCCATGCAGGTGGGCACCCTCATCGCGTTCCTGAGCTACCTGATGCAGATCCTGATGTCCGTCATGATGGCCACCTTCATGGCCGTGATGATCCCGCGCGCGTCCGTCTCGGCGGACCGGATCGGCGCGGTGCTGGGCACGGAGTCGAGCGTCCGGCCGCCGTCGCGCCCCGTCAGCAGCAACGTGCGGCGCGGCGAGCTGGAAATGGCCGACACCGGATTCGCCTACCCGGGTGCCGACCAGCCTGTCCTCTCCGGGATCAGCTTCACCGCCAGGGCCGGGCAGACCACCGCGATCATTGGCAGCACCGGCGCCGGCAAAACCACCCTGGTGAACCTCATGCCCCGGCTGTTCGACGCCACCACCGGGGCCGTGAAGATCGACGGCGTGGACGTTCGTGAGCTGCACCCGGACCTGCTCTGGGGACACATCGGCCTGGTCCCGCAGCGGCCCTACCTGTTCAGCGGCACCGTCCGCAGCAACCTGCAGTACGGCAAACCCGACGCCACCGACGACGAATGCTGGCAGGCCCTGGAAATCGCCCAGGCGCGCGGCTTCGTGGAGGAGATGGAGGGCGGGCTGGACGCGCCCATCTCGCAGGGCGGCACCAACGTTTCCGGCGGGCAGCGGCAGCGGCTGGCCATCGCCCGTGCCCTGGTGAAGCGGCCCGAGCTGTACATCTTCGACGATTCGTTCTCGTCCCTGGACACCGGCACCGACGCCCGGCTCCGCCAGGCCCTCAAACGCAGCACCGCCGGCGCCACGCTGGTGATCATCGCCCAGCGGGTGTCCAGCATCGTGGATGCGGACCAGATCCTGGTGCTCGACGACGGCAGGATCGTGGGGCGCGGAACGCACAGTGACCTGCTGGAGACGTCGGAGACGTACCGTGAAATAGTGAACTCCCAGCTGGCGGCGGAGGAGACGGCATGAGCCCGGAACCCACTTCCGAAGCCGGCACCAAGGCCGCACCTGCCTCCAAAACTGCACGTGCCGACGTCGTACGCATTCCCCGTCCGGCAGGCGGTCCCGGACGCGGCGGGCCATTTGGAGGGATGAACATCCCGGCAGAGAAGGCGATGAACTTCTGGCCATCGGCCAAACGGCTGCTCGGGAAGCTGCGGCCGGAACGGGCGTGGCTGCTGCTGGTGCTGGCGGCGTCGGTAATCAGCGTGGCGCTGCAGGTGATCGGGCCGCGGCTGCTGGGCGAGGGCACAAACCTGATTTTCGCCGGGGTGGTGTCCAAACAGCTGCCCGCCGGGGTGACCAAGGAGCAGCTGGTGGCGCAGCTGCGGGCAGCGGGGGAGAACCAGAAGGCGGACATGCTGGGACCCATGGCGCTGACGCCGGGGCAGGGGATCGACTTTGCCGCGCTGGGCAGTGTGCTGACGTGGGCGCTGGTGCTGTACGTGCTGGCGTCGGGGTTTATGTGGGTGCAGGCGTACGTGCTGAACGGGGTGGTGCAGCGGACCGTGTTCGGGCTGCGCGAGGAGATTGAGGCGAAGATCCACCGGCTGCCGCTGCGGTATTTCGACTCGATTCAGCGCGGCGAGCTGCTCAGCCGGGTCACCAACGATGTGGACAACATTTCGCAGAGCCTGCAGCAGAGCATCAGCCAGGCGGTGACGTCGGTGTTGTCCGTGGTGGGTGTGCTGGTGATGATGGTGATCCTTTCGCCCACGCTGGCGCTGATCGCGCTGGTGACCATTCCGCTGACGCTGGGGATCACGGCGCTGATTGCCAAACGCTCGCAGAAGCTGTTTGTGGCGCAGTGGAAGACCACAGGGGAGCTGAACGGGCAGATCGAGGAGACGTACACCGGGCATGCGCTGGTGAAGGTGTTCGGCCGGCAGCGCGAGGTGGAGGAGCGGTTCCGGCAGAAGAACGCGGAGCTGTATGACGCGAGTTTCGGGGCGCAGTTCATTTCCGGGCTGATCATGCCGGCCATGACGTTCATCGGGAACCTGGTGTACGTGGGGATCGCGGTGGTGGGCGGGCTGCAGGTGGCGTCCGGGGCGATGCAGCTGGGCGATGTGCAGGCGTTCATCCAGTACTCGCGGCAGTTCACCATGCCGTTGGCGCAGCTGGGGTCCATGGCGAACCTGCTGCAGTCGGGGGTTGCGTCGGCCGAGCGGGTGTTCTCGCTGCTGGATGAGGACGAGGAGTCTGTGGAGCCTCCCGCTTCTGCTTCGCCGGTGTTTGGCCGCGGGCGGCTGATGTTCGAGGACGTCTCGTTCTCGTATTCGCCCGACAAGCCGCTGATCTCAGGGCTTTCGTTGGTGGCGGAGCCGGGGCAGACGGTGGCGATTGTGGGGCCAACGGGTGCTGGCAAGACCACTTTGGTGAACCTGATGATGCGGTTCTACGAGCTGGATGCCGGGCGGATTACGCTCGACGGCGTTGATGTCACCTCGGTGCCGCGGCGCGAACTGCGCTCGCGGCTGGGGATGGTGCTGCAGGATACGTGGCTTTTCGGCGGGACCATCCGGGACAACATTGCGTACGGCCGGCCTTCCGCTACGGAAGACGAGATACTGGAGGCGGCGCGGGCGACGTATGTGGACCGGTTCGTGCGGTCGCTGCCCGAGGGGTACGACACGGTGCTGGAGGACGAGGGTGGCAACGTGTCTGCGGGGGAGAAGCAGCTGCTGACGATTGCGCGGGCGTTCTTGGCGCGGCCTTCGGTGCTGATCCTGGACGAGGCTACTTCGTCAGTGGATACCCGGACCGAGGTGCTGGTGCAGAAGGCGATGAGTGCGCTGCGGTCCGACCGGACTTCGTTTGTCATTGCCCACCGCCTGTCCACGATCCGCGACGCCGACCTCATCCTGGTGATGGAGGCCGGGCAGATTGTGGAGCAGGGGACGCACGCTTCACTGCTGGCTGCGGGCGGGGCTTACGCGCGGTTGTATGAGGCGCAGTTCGCGGCTCCTGTGGCGGAGGTTTGAGGGGCGGGCGCATGAGACGTCCTGTCAGAAGAACGTAAAGTTGAAATCTAGGACCTTCCCGAAGACGCGCCCAGAAATTGCCATTAGACCCTATTCTGACGGCGCTGCTGGGGATAACTGACGTCAGGTTGGGGTGTGCCCTAAACCGAAGGAATAGTTTCTTCCCTCGCTGGGAATGGTTTGAAGTCGAATGTGGTCGCTTACCAGTGCCGGTCGTCTTGGCGTGAGGCTAGACCGGCAGGGAGGGCTTCACTCCGGCATGCGCGGCGCAGCTGGGAAGGAGGCTGCAGGTTGCGAGGGGTGGGGCCGGTTGCGTCTGTTACAAGTGGACATTGAGGTAGTCCAGAATGGCCCGGGCCGTTTCTTCCGGGGCGCTGACGTGGGGGCAGTGTCCGGTGGCCTGAAGCTGCACGAGGGTGCTGTGTTCCAGATTCTTGTGTAGGTAGGCGCCCACCTCCGGCGGGGCAAGGCGATCGTTGGAGCACTGCAGAATCAGGCAGCTGGTGCGCGTCTTTTTCAATTCAGGGCGGGTGTCGGAAAAGAAAGTTACCCCGGCGAAGTGCCGTGCGATGGTCGGATCTGTCCGGCAGAAGCTGAGGCGCAGGTCCTCCGCTAATTCCGGCTCCTGCGGGTTGCCCATCACCATGGGTGCCACGGCCGCGGCCCAGGCGAAATAGTTGCTGTCCAGCGATGCCAGCAGACCCTCGATGTCTTCCCGCGAAAACCCGCCCACGTAGCCGTCGTAGGGGTCATCCGTGTGACGGGGCGAGGGAGCAAGCAAGACCAGGTGGGAGAAGCGGTCGGGGTCCTGCACTGCGGCGATCACGGCGATCATCGTGCTGACGCTGTGGCCCACCAGGATGACGTCCTCAAGTTCAAGGGCGGCGCAAATCTCCAGCAGGTCCGACGCGTACCCGGCCAGCGACCCATACTTATCCCAGTCGTAGGCGCTGATGTCCGAGTGTCCGGCACCAACATGATCAAAAAGCACTAGCCGGTACTTATCAACGAAATAGGGCAGCAGCTTTCCCCACATAGCCTGATCGCAACCGAAACCGTGGGCAAACATCACCACTTGCGCACTATCCCCGCCAGAGATGGTGACATTGTTCCGACGGATAACCGCCGCGTCTGCCTCACTTGATGCTTGGACCATACTCTTATTGTTCCCTCTGACGTAGGGTAGCGTCCCGTCCCCGATACTTTCGTCCGGAAAATAGAGAATCCCGGACCGGCGGAGGTCCCTTTGAAACCCCCTCGTAACGGATCCGTGGCGTGCAAGCGAAACCACAAGGGCCACGGTTGCGCCGTCAGCGGTCAGGGCCGCTTTTTTCCGCAGGTTCGGCCTGGCACGGGCTGGGTTTACGTGTCTGGTGTTTGACGGCGAGGTCGTGGATGATCTGCTGCACTTCGCGTTCAAGGCCCTGGGAGGGTACGGCTTGGGGCGCGGAAGGCGTTTCGCTGGGAGGAGCCGGAACAGCTGAGGTTTTTTCGGCGGTGCCGTCCCAGGCGGCTCGCCATTGTCCAACGGGTCAAGAAAATACATTCGTTCCCCCATCCCTGCTCCTCGGTCGTTACGAGTCGTGCCCACCATTAGATAGGCAGTTCTTCACAGGCCGCAATGCCCGGTGGGCAACCGGGCTCCCCGAGACCGATTTCCCCTCGCCGCAGCCGGGAAGCTGCCGCATGGGTCCGCGCCCGTTGCGGCTTTGTGCCGGCTCCTACGGCTTCTACATTGAAGGTGTGGGCAGGTTGCAGAGGGTTCCGTCGCGGAGCATGGCGTACCGGGTGTCGCTGGCTCTTCGGGAGGGCTGTGGGGCATGGTGGTGTCGTTTCCTCGGCGCGTTTCCTGTCGTGTAAGTCCGGAAGGTGGGTCGCTGAGTGAGACGAAGGCGGAGAGGAGCGCGACCCCGACACTGGGGTGCTGGGGCGGTGGCCGTCCCTCGGAGAGCACAGGGGACGCGGCCGGCCGGTAGGTCTAGAGCTCCGCAGTTTGACGCGGACGGGTTCGGGTTCGGTGACCTCGGCAGCAGTCAGAAACCGGCGCCCCGAACGACTCTGATCGAACGAGCTAGGAGATCCACGCGCCGTGATACCAAGGACCGCGGGGGCGCGGATACCTTCAGCCCGCGGTAAACGTCGCTCCCCTTTGCAGCGGAAGCGGTATCCAGGACAGCAGCTAGTGACCGGACGTGCTGCGGCGTAAGCAGCGATGCTGGTTCCACGGGCGCTGGCGGCAGGTGGCAGTCATCCCATCCCTCGCCGAAGCCGGTGGCCTCTGGCGAACTGCCGGACAAAACAGCCCCGGCCAGCACGCCCTCCCGCAGGGCCAGCTCAACGTGCTGCACAGGTGCGCAGGCGTCGCGGGTCTCTATTACCGTGCGGCCCCAGTTTACGGCTATCCCCGCCCCAGTCCCGGAGCGAAGCACGGCCTCGACCTCGGCTTCGAGCGGGAGGAAACCCTTCACGGCGGGCCAGCGGTCAGTCGCAACGTCGCAGTGTTCGAGTACTGGCTGCGCCCCGTCCCAGTCATAGTCCGCCACCTGCTCCAGCGACGACGCCAGTGCTCGAACGCCGGCAACGAAACCGGAAGTCGCATGACCAGCCCCGTAGCGCGGAGCGCTGAACAGATGCACCGCGCGGACCGCCTCTTTACCCCCGAGCGCAGCATTGAGCGTCCGGACCGCCGCGGCGGCCACAGAAACCCGTGACAAGGCAGCACGCTTTCCCGCCGCTGTCGTCGATGCCAGTCCAAAGTCCGCCGAGGTGCCCAGCCGGTCCATGGTGTCTGGGATGGTGGTGATGATGTAGCTGAAGTGATCGGGGAGGTGCCGGACCTGTTCAAGGAACCATCCGCCGTCGTATTTGTGCAGTTCTCCCGTGGCGTACAGGGGAATCTCCAGCCCGGCGACGTGCGGCAGTGCCGCAGCCGCGGACAGGAACGCCGCCTCACGCTTGGGATCCCAGCCGTCCAAGGCAGGGGCGGCCGCGTAGGCGCTAACGATGAGGCCGGCACCGCCACTCATGCCGGGCTCGCCGCATTGGACACTACAGGATTCGTCAGCGTTCCTACACCCTTAATTTCCACCGAGACGGTATCTCCTGGGTGCAGCTTCAGGACTGATTCGTCAGCTGTCCAGGGTGTTCCGGTCAGGATCACATCACCGGGGTAGAGGGTCATGAACCGGGAGCAGAATATCAGCAGTTCCGCCACGGAAAACACCATGCGTGATGTGCAGGACTCCTGGACCACGGCCCCGTTGATCCTGGTGATCAGGGGGAGGGCCTGCAGATCCGGAACCTCGTCCAGGGTCACGAGCTCAGGGCCGAGGGGGCAGTATGTGTCCAGACTCTTGCCCCTCGTCGACTGGATGTCTGCGGCCTGCAGGTCCCGGGCCGAGACGTCGTTGGCCACCGTCACACCGGCCACCGCCCGCAGCCCTTCCTCAGCATCGCGGGCATCCTTCAGCACGCTCCCCATCACGACGGCGAGCTCACCTTCGCAGACCACCGGTCCGGTCACCGCCGGGGTAAGGATAATCGGGGCGTTACTCGCGGCCAGGCTGCCGGAGAACTTGCCGAACACCAAGGGGATACGTCCCGGTGCCCGCCGGTCTGGGGCTGTGTTTCCGGCGGGCCCGAGGGACAGTGGCCCGGAGGAAAGGGGGACCAAGGATCCTCCCATGGGGTGGGGCCAGTAGTTTTCCCCGATGCCGATCAGCTGCCCTGGAAGGCGGACCCCAGGCAACAGGGGACAACCCAGGGACGGCCGCAGGTCCGGGCCGGGCGCGGCGGGGGTGAGGGGGAAACGCGCCATTTAGTGGCTCAGGTGCGAGGCGTACACGCGAAGGCGCGGGTGCTGGAACACCTCGTCCGGCGGGCCCTCCGCCACGATACCTCCGTGCTCCATGAAGATCACGCGGTCCGCCACCTCACGGGCAAACTTCATCTCGTGGGTGACAATCACCATGGTCATGCCGGTTTTAGCCAGCGTGGCCATGATGTCCAGGACCTCGTTCACCAGCTCCGGGTCCAGGGCGGACGTGGGCTCATCGAACAGGATGGCCTTGGGGTCCATCATCAGTGCCCGGCAGATGGCCACTCGCTGCTGCTGCCCACCGGACAGGTCCGCAGGATAGGCATCCGCCTTGTCCTCCAGGCCCACTGACCGGAGTTTCTCCAGGGCCCTCGGCACGGCGTCGGCCCGTTTCTGCTTTTTGGAGATCACTGGGCCTTCCAGCAAGTTGTCCAGGACTGTGCGGTGCGGCCACAGGTTGAACTGCTGGAACACCATGGAGATCTCACGCCGCAGCCAGGTCAGCCGGAACTGGTCCACCACGCTGAGCTTTCCCCGCGCGTTGGGCGTGTAAAACACCTGCCGGCCATCCACATGTATCCGGCCGGCGTCCGGGACCTCCAGCATGTTGATGCAGCGCAGCAGGGTGCTTTTCCCTGCCCCGCTGGGGCCGATGATGGCCACCACTTCGCCGGGCAGGATGCGCAGGTCGACGTCCTTCAGGACTTCACGCGAGTTGTAGCTCTTGGTCAATCCGGTGATGCCGATCATGCCATGCTCCCTACGGCCTCGCGGAGTTGTTTGGTGGTGCCCATTTTGCGGCCCATTTTCTTTTCGATGATGATTTGCAGGACCATCAGCAGGCTGGTCATGATCAGGTACATCGCCGCTACCACGCCCAGGGTTTCCATGACGTTGTAGGTGGAGTTGTATGCCTTCTGCCCCTGCAGCATCAGGTCCGGCACCGTGATGACCGAGATCTGCGCCGATTCCTTGAGCATGATGATGCAGTTGTTGATGTACGGGGGAGTCATGAGCCGGATGCCCTCCGGAGCCGTCACCCGAAAAAACTTCTGCAGTGGGTTCATGCCAACGGAGTCGGCCGCTTCCAAGTGGCCGACATTGACCGATTTGAGCCCTGCCCTGATGATCTCGGAAAAGAACGACGCCGAGTTCAGGCTCATGGCGATCAGGCCCGCCGTGAATGCGTCCATGGTCAGCCCGAACGGCTTCGTGTAATAGAAGAAGAACAGCGAGAGCATGAGCGGCAGTCCGCGGAAGAACCACACATAGGCGGCGGCGAAGATCCGCAGGGCGCGGATCCGGGAGAGACGCAGGACGGCGATGACGTAGCCAAGGACGGTGGCGCAGACAATGGCTGCGGCAACAATTCCCAGGGTCGTCAGCGCCCCGGCCAGGAAGATCGGGAAATACTCGGCTGCTACAGAACCGGGCTCATAGGTGTTCATGGTCGGTCAGGCGGAGGGAATCTCGACCGTGAATCCGAACCACTTCTGGTTCAGTTCCGCCAGGGTACCGTCGGCCTTCAGCTCCTCGATGATTTTGTCTACCTTGGGCTTCATTTCGGTGTCGTCCTTGGGAAGGCCGACACCGGCGGGCTTGGTGCCGTAGACGTCGCCGACGATCTTCAGTTCCGTGGCCAGCGGGGAGTTCTTCATGAAGTTCTCCGCCGCGATCCTGCCGGTGGCGAAGACCTCGATCCTGCCGGCGGCAACGTCTGCGAATCCTTCCGGCGCGCCGGGGTATGCCTTCAGTTCCGTGAACCCGCCGATGCCCTTGACATCAGACTCCGTCCCGGAGCCGCCAATCGCCCCCACCACGAGGCCGTCCAGCTTGTTGAGCTGCTCCACCGTGGTGTTGTCCTTCTTGACCACAGCAACGGCACCGTCGGCCAGGTAGGGGGTGGAGAAGGTGATGGACTGCTTACGGGCCTCCGTCATGGTCAAACCTGACATCACGGCGTCGAATTTTCCGCTGTTCAGGCCCGGGAGCAGCCCGGTTAGCTGCCCCTCGACGAACTCTGCTTCCATGCCAAGCTTTTCCGCGATCAGCGTGCCCACTTCAATGTCGAATCCGGTGAGCTTGCCCCCTTCCGAGAAGGTGATGGGCCGGAAGGTGCCGCTCGTGGCGATGGTGAACTTTTCCTTCGGGGCAGAACCGGCAGAGGCGGGGCTGCTTGCTGCGCAACCGGTGGCAGCGAGGGTTAGCGCTGCCAGGGCGGCTACGACGGCGGCTTTACTGGTGCGTGAAAACATTCGGGCTTCCCACTTTCGATGATCCATTGCCAGTGATGTTTGCTGACAGGGATGACGCTATGGGCTTCATATGTCCGGGAATCGCCTGCTTCGTTTCAGAAACGTTAATTCTGAATTCTGTAGACACTTTGCTGGACGTGTCTGTCGTTGGACGACTGCGGGGCCCGCACTAGCGGTGGTCCGCTGTCAGTTTCTCCAGGAGCTCAGCGAACGCGAGAGCGGCCATTTCGCCGCCTGGCGGAGCTACTACCTGTACGGATAGGGGGAGCCCTTCGGTGGAAAGCCCCACAGGCAGGGAGACCACGGGGCAGCCCGTCAGGGTCACAGCCCGGCATTGGCCCATAATCTCCCACCCATGCAGGCGTTTACCGTCCACGTCCAGCGTTCCGTCCAGTCCCGCGGCGGGGCCGGCGGCCACCGGAAGCAGGGCGATATCAACAGCGCTGATCTGGCGGATTGCCCTGGCACGGGCAGCCTCGGCGGCGGTGCGGGCCTCCGCTGTTTCCGGGGGCGATGCGGCCAGCGAATCGCGGATAGTTTTCAGGTTGGCTTCGGAGATGTAGTCCTCCCTGCCGGCGATCGCGGCGGCGTGATCCAGCATGGGGTCCAGCTCGCGCAGCCGGTTGTAGGTAGGCAGGCATTCGGCAAACAGATCCGGTTGCTCTTTTACGGCGTGGCCCTCGGCGGCAATTGCCGTGGCCAGCCGTGTCATCAGGGCGGCGACCTCCTTGCGGACAGGACCGAAGGCTCCGCCGTCGCTCCAGGCAACACGAATAAGTGGGCGCAGATGGGGCCGTGGGTACGCGACCGCTTCCGCTCCGGACATTACGTTATAGGCCGTCCTGAGGTCACGAACCGAGCGGGCCACGGGGCCCACCGTCTGGAATGATCCCTGCATGCCTGGGCTCACAGCCGGGAGCACGCCCTCGGATCCGAAGTTTCCATCAAGTCCGGGCACCTGCCCGTCGCCGGGCAGCGCCCCGATCCCCGGGCGCAAGGCGACTATTCCCACGCATTGGGCCGGCCAGCGCAAGGAGCCGCCGAAATCCGTGCCGACTCCGAGGGCGGAAATTCCTGCCGCAACGGACGCCGCCTCGCCTCCGCTGGAGCCGCCGGGGGTAACGGCGGGAAAGCGGGGGTTAGTCGTCCTGCCCAGCAACGGGCTGTCGCAAGTCATTCCGAAAGCGAATTCGGGGCAGTTGGTCTTGCCCACCAGGATGGCGCCGGCATCCAGGAGCCTCTGCACCGCCGGTGCCGTGGTGGTTGCGATTGTGCCGGCGAACGCCCGGCTGGCGGCGGTGACGGGAAAGCCGGCGACGGCGATCACGTCCTTGACGCTGATGGGAACCCCGGCCAGCGGGCCAAGCGCCTCACCGGCTGCCCTGCGGGCATCGAGGGCGGTTGCGGCCCGCGCGGCACCGTCCCAGTCCTCACTGATGAAGGCGTTGAGGGCCTTGCCCTGCTCGGATCCGGCGCGGGTGCGAGCTTCAGTAAGGACGGCAAGGGCCGATACCTCACCTGATCGGACGGCTTCGGCAACGGCCGTCGCGTCTGCGTACCCGGCATTCAGTCCCGCCAGCAGTGAAGGGCTCATTCCCCTGCCGCCTTCCGGTCAGCCGAGCCCTGCCGTGCCAGGTAGTCGCGCTCCCCGTGTTCCTCGAATTCACGCCGGATCCGGTCCGGCTCCCCTGAACGGAGGCGCTCCAGCAACTCGGCGTGCCGGTCGCACCCCTTGGTGAGGTCACCTTTCGTCCTTTCCTCGTTCAGGACGTTAGCGGCCATGGACAACTGCATCTGCACCATCAGGGAGCGGTAGGTGTCGCTGAGCCTCCGATGGCCGGCGGCGTCAACTACTGCTGTGTGAAAGTCGATGTTCGCCTGGACCACGGCGGCCCGGTCGCCGCGCTTGGCTGCGGCGCGCATCGCTTTCATGATCGGATCGAGTGCAGAGTATGCCGAAGGGTCATTGGCGGCGAGGAGTAGGTCCAAAGCGAACATCTCCAACACGCGGCGCAGGGAGTAGATCTCGTCAATGTCCGAGTCCGTCATGGACACCACGCGGTAGCCCCGCCGAGGAGACTGTTCGAGGAGCCCCTCGCTTTCGAGGGTGCGCAGCGCCTCCCGAAGCGGTGGCCGGGAGATGCCCAGCCTTTCGGCAAGGGGAGGTTCATTGAGTTTGTCGCCGGGCACCAGTTCGCCGGTGACAATCATCTTCCGGATTTCTCTGGCCGCCAGGGAAACAAGGCTCTCTTGCAGAATCATGCCTCCAGACTACTGTCTACAGTTTTGGCAGGGGCAGTTCCGGGGCGAGTTTACCCAGGGTTTACATGCCCGACGCTTTCGTATAGATGTCTACAGTATTCTTTAATCCTTACGCACCTAAGGACGTACGCACATGGGAAAAAAGACTGCCCTCCCCGGACCACATCGGCACTGGCCCCGCTGGGTGGATCTCTTTGTCCTCCTGCTGTTGGCCACTCTTATCGGAGGGGCGCTGCTTCCGCCGGGCAGGGAGGCGATGCCTGCGCTGTCCACCGCCAGCGGAATCGCGGTGGCGGTGCAGTTCTTCATCAGTGGACTGCGGCTACCGGCCGCGGCGGCCATCCGTGGGTTGAAGGCCTGGCGGCTGCACCTGGTGATCCTCGCCTCGACCTTTGTCCTTTTTCCGCTGCTGGGGCTGGGAGTGGCTGCCGGATCGGCCTGGTACCTCACCCATGAACTGGTAGCCGGGCTGCTGTTCCTAGCGATGCTCCCCACTGCCGTGCAGACGGCGACGGCGTTCACCGCGATTGCCCGGGGAAACACGGCAGCGGCGGTCTGCGCAGCGTCCATCTCCAACCTGCTCGGGGTGATAGCCACGCCGCTCCTCGTGGCCCTGGTCCTGGGCACCTACAGCGGCATGAATCTCTCATCGGTGGGCAAGATCGTCCTGCAGATCGTGGCACCGTTTGTCCTGGGGCAACTGCTCCACAAGCCCGCGGCCCGCTGGCTCGACCGCTGGGCCACCGGGCTTAAGGCAGTGGACCGCGGCGCCATTCTCCTGGTTGTATACGCCGCGTTCGGCGGAGCCGTGGCGGATGGCCTGTGGCGCAGGCTACCGCCGGAACAGCTGGTGGTGACGGCCGGAATCTGCGCGGCGATGCTGGCACTGATGCTGTGGCTTACATCGCTGGCGGGCCGGAAGCTGGGCTTCACCCCGGCGGATTCAACGGCCGTCATGTTCTGCGGGTCGGAAAAGAGCCTAGCCACCGGACTGCCGTTGTCCGCCATCCTGTTCCAAGGGCCGCTCGGCGGGGTGGTGATCCTGCCGGTGATCATATACCACGCGCTGCAACTGATCGTCTGCGCGGCAATCGCCCGCCGGCTGGCCCGGCGCCAAACCGAACCAGGAACGGTCGTGCCGGAGCCTGCACGCGTATAGCTGCCTTTGCCCAAGAATGCGAGCCGCAAAAATGTTCCGGCGACAAGCATGAATATAGGCGAAACAAACCGTCAGGCAAGGGCAAACGCACCCACTCCTGCGGCCGCTCCCCGCCGATTCCCAACGCCCATAATGAAGATTTCGTAAAGTAGCTCGCGAGAGCTAAGGCACGGGATTTTGCACAGTAGTACGAGTAACTGCAGGGAATTCCTGCGACCCTCACTCCGCGCCGGATGAGGACCTGGACCAGGGCGCGCAGGTCGTCCAGGTTCCGGCGTGCCGGTCCATGCTGTGCACTCTGCAAACTGAGCCGCCGGTTCGGTGCCGTCATTTATGTCCAGCACAAGTGGACATGGGGGCAAGGCCTGAATGAAACCAAAAGATCTCCGGTCTGGTCCGCTCTAGTGAGCCTACCCGGGCCAGTCTCCGGTTTGGGTGCCATTGTCTTCAATGAATTCCTTGAAGCGCCGCAGGTCTGCCCGGACCTGCATGTTGTCGAATCCGAGCAGGGCGCCGACCTTATCGGTGAAGGTTTCCGGTGCCCATTCAAGACGGACCCATAGACGTGTGGCCCCGGTCTCCAGCGGGGTGAAGGAGACGGTACCTGCGTGGGTCTGGCCGTCGGTGCTGCGCCAGGCAATCCGCTCGTCGGTGCGTTGTTCAATGATTTCGGTGTCGAATTCACGTTGAGCTCCGCCAATGTTTACGACCCAGTGGTTCATCCGGTCAGTGAGACGGGCTACAGAATCAACCCCGGACATGAAACTGGGGAAGGACTCGAACTGGGTCCACTGGTCGTAGGCCGTGCGCACCGGGACCTCAACATCAATCGTCTCTTCGACTGTTTGCATCTGCTCCTCCTCCCGACGATAACCTCTTTACGGCCGGCACCCGCGCTGGGCCTCGCCCCCCCCGTCTAAGCCGGGCCCGCTACAGAATCCACAGCGTCGCTCTCACGGCCGGCCGCGGGCACCTCTCCCGGTCTCGGTTTCGGGTGCCCATCGCCACACCAAAATACTCCGGCAGCCGCTGCTGCAAGGTCAAGGACCAGCCCCACTAGGGGTACATGAGAGCCCTGACCATCCGGACCGGCCACGAAGTCACCATGTGAGCACGAGTGATCCCGTCAAAAAATCCGGGCAAAAGACGCCCTGCCACGGTCTGCGACGGGCCTGCCCTGCTCACGCAACATCTACTTGCCGAGCACCTGGACGGGCTTATTGTTGTACGTCCCCGTCAAGCCGGCGGAGGCTTTCAAGCCGTTTCCTTGCCAGTTCGACATCCATGGAATTGATCAGTACCGCCTCTCCGGACCGGCCCGGGGAGCGCCGCAGCTGTCCGCAGTTGAGCAGTGCCAGTACCTCGTTGACGCTGATGTGCAGCGCTTCGGCGGCCTGTTCGACAGTGACGTAGTGGTGGTAGCGGCGAGTCATCTCACTCCCGGATGGGATAGTTCGCAGGGGGCTGGGCGCGGAAAGGGCCTGAACAACAGCGACGAGATCGCTAAGTGATCCCGATCAGTGGCTTAGAGCTTGCCGCTACTTCCGGAGGTCACTGGGCAGGGCTGATGGTGTGCGGCCGATGGTGTGCCGCCGGTTCTTTATGCGGAGCCTGCGGCACACCATCCGGACTTAGGCTGGCTTCCGTTCTGCTACAGAAGTTGCCCCTACAGGCCAAGCACCGCAGCTGCTTCACGGGCAGCTTTATGATCCCTTCTGCGCCTCAAGATCGGATCAAGATTCCGCCACGTCCAAGGCAATATTGAGAACCCGCAGGCAGCGGAGAGCGGTGGGGTTATCGGACCCGGAAGAGTACCCCTGGCGGGCCACCGCTGTGCGGAGTTCGGGTTACCCACGGCCGCAAACGGGGAGGCGTTCGCGGAGGCCCCCCCCAGTAGCAGGGCTGGATAACCACTGAGACTTGTCCCCGGTTGTGGCCGGGGGGAGTCCGCGCACGCCGCACTCCTTCCTGGAGAAGTTGAGGGGGTCCCTCGAGGGTGCGGGGGTGTTCTCTCACTGAACGAACGATCATCAGCGAGGTCCGGGGCATGGGTCCGGGCTTCCACGGCGGCCGTGACCAGCGTGTGGCACGACGAGCGCCTTGAGGCCCCATCGAACCGGGGCCGCGCAGCTCCGCGCTCCGGGCGTCCTGGTGTTCCTAGCCCCGACTCCTGCGGAAGTCTCTGGGATCTGCTGGGCATGAGCAAGTACACGGCCCCCGCAGTGCTTCTAGCTTGGGGAAGCCGGTTGGACGTTCTCTTTTGAAGACAGCCGACCCGCAGGCTTTGCCGGGGTGATGTTCCCGGGGTTTCGAGGGCCTCTGGCCTGTGGTTCACCGACAAAGTAGCAAGGGTACTTACTATTTATTAGTAACCATGCTTACTATTGCGTGGAGTGCTGGTCCCAACGACAGCAGCTGACTTTGAAGAAAGAGAGCCATGATGACGGAAAATCAGTGGACCAACGTCGCCGGGTCCTCCTCGCAGGACACCGAGGCGACCACCGCAATCCCGACGACCCCGGTCGCGACGCCGGCTCCCGGGGCCGGGACGAAGAAGGACGCTGCGAAGGAAGAAGCTTCGAATGTGGCAGGTAAGGCTGCTGAAGCGGCGCAGGGTGTAGCGCAGACCGCGAAGGACGAAGTCGCCAACGTCGCTGCCGAGGCGAAGTCCAGCGCGAAGGATTTGTTGTCCCAGGCCAAGTCGGGCCTTTCCAGCCAGGCCGGTACTCAGCAGCAGAAGGCGGCGGAGGGGATTCGTACCATTTCCAGCCAGCTGCAGAGCATGGCCCAGGCGCCGGATCAGCAGGGGATCGCCAGTGACCTGGCCCGGCAGGCTGCGGAGCGGGCGTCCTCGGTTGCTTCGTGGGTTGAGGGCAAGGACCCGGCGGCGCTTTTGACTGATGTCCAGTCGTTCGCCCGCCGCAAGCCGGGCACCTTCCTGCTTTTGGCAGCAGGGGCCGGTATCCTCGTGGGCCGCCTCGCGCGCGGTCTGCAGGCAGGGGCCCCGGTGTCTCAGGGCGCGGCCGCAACCTCACCCGTGGGCCGGGCCGGTCAGGCTGCCGGGACCGCTCCGGGCCGGCAGGGGACCGTCGTCGCAGCCGGTGGCGCTGATCTTTATGACGAGCCCGTTGTCAGCGGCGCTCCGGTGTCCGTGACGACGTTGCCGTCGGGAACTGCCGAAGATACGCCGCTGCGTTTTGAAGATGATCTGGAACAGTCAAAGGAAGGACGCCACCTGTGAGCAGTCAGATTCCCGAGCCCCCGCCGAGCGAGGCGCATGTAAAGGCGGACAACACCTCGCTGGGGGACTTGCTGGGCGAGGTAACCCGGGACTTGTCCACGCTGATGCGTCAGGAAGTGGAGCTGGCGAAGGCCGAGGCGAAGCAGTCCGCGACCAAGGCGGGCAAGGGCGCCGGGATGCTCGCCGGTGCCGGTGTGGCCGGGCACTTCGTCCTGTTGTTCCTGTCCCTGGGGCTGATGTTTGCCCTGGGCGCCCTGATGCCGTTGGGCTGGGCCGCGCTGATTGTCGCCGTCATCTGGGGCATCGTAGCGGCGGTCCTGGCCTCGATCGGCCGCAAGGAACTCAAGCAGATCAAGGGCATGCCCCAGACGGGCGAGACACTCTCTGAAATTCCCCCAACTCTAAAACCAGGTGAGGTAAACCGATGAGCGATAACCCGGATGCAATCCGTCAGGAAATAGAAGAAACCCGCGCCCGCCTGGGCACCAATGTGGATGCCGTCGCGGACAAGGTTACCCCGGCCAACGTCGTCCAACGCCAGACCGAAAAGGTCAAGGGCAGCGTCAGGGACGCCGTGGCGGGGGTAAAGGACAAAGTTATGGGAGTCGCCGATTCGGCGGCCTCCACCGTCCAGGACAAGGCTTCCACTGTGCAGGACAAGGTTTCCTCCGGCACTGGGCACACCGGTAACGCCGTGCACGCCACCGGCGATACCCTGCACGGGGCAAAGGACACCGTTGCCACGAAACTCTCGGATGCCGGTTCCGCGTTCAGCGCCGCCCCGTCCCAGGTCAAAGCCCAGGCCCAGGGCAACCCCCTGGCCGCCGGGCTGATCGCGTTCGGGGCCGGGATGCTGATCTCGTCCCTGATCCCGGCCAGCCAGAGGGAACGCGAGGCAGCCCAGCAGCTCAAAACGGCTGCTGAGCCCTTGGCGAGCCAGGTCACCGACGCCGCCAAGGACATGGTCCAGGACCTGAAGGAACCAGCCCAGGAAGCCATGGAAAGCGTGAAGGCAACCGCTGCCGAGGGCGTGCAGAACGTCAAGACTGAAGGCCAAAGCGCCGTCACCGACGTCAAAGACCGCGCGGCAGATGCCAAGGACAACGTCCAGAGCACATGAGCGCCCAGGACAGGGCCCCCAGGTCTCCCCGGAATCTCCCGGGGAGACCGCAGGGCCCCGACCAGGAACCATCCATTGCCTGCGGGCCGCGGCACATGAAGCCGGCACCGGGCGCCGTCCCGGAGCGGTGGGCCACCCATCGGCTTGTCAGCATCGCAGCGCGGCTGGATGAGCGGCGTCTCAACCGACGCCTCGCCAGGCTCGGACTGACCACCGGATCACTGGACGCACTCGAAACAGCGGCCGAACGTGAACCCACCACCGCGACCGACCTTGCCGAAACGCTCTGCGTGAGCAGGCAAAGCCTGGGCAAGGTGCTGAGCCGGCTTCAAAGCCTCGGGCTTCTGACCAAGGTGGCCGGCAGGGACGGCCGGAGTGCGGACATCCACCTCACCAGCAAGGGGCGGGACATCCTTGCCACCGCTGAAAACCTCATCCGTGACGGGATCGAGTCGGGCGCCGCTGACGAAGGCTTGTTCCGCCGGCATCTGGAACAACACATCCTCCGCCTCAGGAACGCCGAGCAGGGCGCCACAACACGACACCTGGGCCCCGACATCAACGCACCGTCCGCCCCAGGCGGCGGCCACCGGCGGGATCGGCAAAAGACACATTACAACGCAACAGGAGTAACACCATGGCGACAACCAACCGGGCTGCCGGAACCAAAACTACCCTCCAAAGAGCAGCCCAGGCAGTAGGGGCCGTCTTCCTGCTGGTAGGAGTCCTCGGCTTCATCCCCGGCATCACCAGCAACTACGAAGCGCTCTCGTTCGCAGGGCACGGCTCCGAAGCGCTCCTGCTGGGCATCTTCCAGGTCTCGATCCTGCACAACATCGTCCACCTGCTCTTCGGCGTCGCCGGGATCCTCATGTCCCGCACCAACCCCCAGGCCCGGAACTACCTGCTCTACGGCGGAGTCGTCTACCTGATCCTCTGGCTTTACGGCCTCCTCACCGGCCACGACACCCCCGCCAACTTCGTCCCGGTCAACAACGCCGACAACTGGCTGCACCTGATCCTCGGCCTCGCCATGATCGCCCTGGCCATCCTGCTCTCCCGCAACAGCACCCGCACCGCAGGCTCGACCAGCCGCTAAACACCGCTGCCCCACACATCGATTCATCAACAGCACAGGAAAGAGAACACCATGATCAGCACTGAGAACCTTTCTGCACTGACCACCGCCGGCGGCAACGTCATCGGCTCCGACGGAACCAAGATCGGAGGCATCGGACAGATCTACGCCGCTGACGACACCTCGGAACCGACCTGGGTCACCGTCAAGACCGGCCTGTTCGGCACCCACGAATCCTTCGTCCCGCTGGACTCCGCGACCCAGGACGGCAACGACATCGTCGTCCCCTACACCAAGGACAAGGTCAAAGACGCGCCCCGTGTCGCCCCCGACGGCCACCTTGAGCCCGAAGAGGAAGACCAGCTCTACACCTACTACGAACGCTCCGGCGGCGCCGCCTACACCGGCGATCGAGCCACCACCGACCGGAGAACCACCGATCGGGAAACAACGGCAGCCCATGGCGCGGTGGGGCACGACACCTCCGGTCCCACCACCGATGACGCGATGACCCGCTCCGAGGAGCAGTTACACGTAGGCACCGAAAAGCAGGCCACCGGGCGTGCGAGGCTGCGCAAGTACGTGGTCACCGAGAACGTCACCACCACCGTCCCGGTCCAGCGCGAAGAAGTCCGCCTCGAACGCGAGCCCATCACCGAGGAGAACCGCGGAGCGGCGATGGCCGGTCCTGCCATCAGCGAAGAAGAGCACGAGGTCATCCTCCACGAGGAACGCCCCGTCGTGGAAAAGGAAACAGTCCCGGTCGAAAGAGTCCGCCTGGACAAGGAAACAGTAACCGAAGAGCACACCGTCACCGAAGAAGTTCGCAAGGAAAACATCGAACTCGACGACGACGGCCGCACCAACCGATAGGGCTGATACCAGTCCGGAGCGCCTCCGGACCCATCGAAAAGATGCCATGGTCCGCTTTCCATTGGGGGCGGACCATGGCCGTTGCACACCCAAGTCGCCCACTGGCGTCCGCCCGGCTTCTCCTCAGCTGCGGCATCCGGCCCCCGCCTCCAGTGCCGGAAGAGGCAGGTACGACCCCGCGACGGCCTTTGAAAATCCTTCTATCCGTTGCTTTTGACCGCTGCGGGGGCGGTCATCGCTCGTGGCCGCGAGACTGCAGAAGCCCCGCAAAAATAGGGGACACGCGCAGTCGCTGCGCGGCTTACACTCAGTCATGGATACGATCCCGGCGTTGATCCTGGTACTCGGCACAGCAGTGGCCTGGATCGGTTTAACGGTATTCATACTGCTGAGGCTGAGGCGCCGCAGGAAGGGATCCTCGGTCGTGGCTTCGGCTCCGAGTGCGCCTGATCCGACCAGCAACCGTCCGCACAGGCCCTGGCGACGCGTCCGCCCGGTAATGGGCCAAACCCCGGCCCGTCGGCACAGGTTGCACCTCAGGAAAGTTCGCGGCTGACGGCTCCAACCCCTGAAGTGCCGTCCATGAGAAGCTCTGCCAATACCGAAGCGGCCAACAATTCAACAGGTATCATCCGTTGAGGGTGAAGGCTCCCTTGCGGACCCAAGCATTAACCGGCCTCGCGCAGGGCACCTCCGAAACAGGATGAGGGGCCGTACTACAAGTGGCTGGCAAAAAGGGACAAGGGCAAGGATAAGTCTGCTGTCGGCAGCGTCAACGGGAGGATTCCGCGTCGAGGTCTTCCATCACCCACGCCAGAACAGCGAGTTCATACTCCGGGAGTACCTGGGCTTCGTAAAGGCATGCCTCGAAATTGAAGGCATCCGCGATCCCGCCATTACCCCAATACCTCAGCCAAAGACCTTCAACACTGATGATGTTCAGTTCTACGAGGCTTCGCGCTCCATGCCGTGGATCATCCATCCCTGCCACCTCATCGCGGTAGGCGACTGCTCCCAAATTGATCAGCCTACTTACTGATATCCACGGTACCGGACGGCACCTTGCCGGCCAACCGGGAACGGGAGCCTGTTTCCGGACAGTGGGCTGCTCGTCAGTCGGGACGCGGGGCCGGCCAGCACATAGAGGTGACGTGGGGCAGGGTTGTTCCTACGATTAGGCTCATGGACTCCACCGGACACGCCGAGCACATCATCAGCCTGCACGGGCTGGTAACCGGCAGCGCCGACATTCAAAGTATCTTGAACGGCGTGACCCGTTTCGCGGCGGACGCGATGAGCAAAGCCGCCAGCGAAACCATCGACTGCGCAGTGACCTTGCGCCGGCGCAGACGCACCGCCACCGTCGCGGGCAGCAGTGAGAAGGCAGTCATGCTTGACCGCATCGAACAGAGCCTCGGCCAAGGCCCATGTCTGGAGGCCCTGAACGTGGGCCATCCGGTGCTCCTGGCTGACGTGTCCACCGATACCAGCTGGCCTGACTACAGCCGCGCCCTGGCCGCCGAGGGGTGCCGCAGCGCTTTGGGCGTCCCGATGGATTTGGGGGAAACGTCCGAAGCCGTGCTGAACTTTTTCGCCACCGCCACCGGCGTTTTTACCGCCGAGATCATCGACGAAGCCTCCGACTTCGCGCACGTGGCCGGCAGCACCCTGCGCCTGGCCATCCGGATCGAAACCGTCGAACAACTGAACGCCGACCTGAAAACAGCCATGGCCACCCGCACCGTCATCGATGCTGCCTGCGGCGTCATCATGGCCCAAAACCGCTGCACCCACGACCAAGCATTCGAACTCCTCGCCACAGCCTCCAGCCACCGCAACCAAAAACTCCACGACGTCGCAGCAGAGATTATCGCCCACCTCGGCGTAACCCCGACAAGTCCCTGCGCTTCGACGACTGAAACCAGCCCCAAAGCCCCTTCCAGGGGGTACTCCCCTGCCCATTTCAAAGAGCCGATAGCGGATATTCGGTCAAGTAGTCGGAGGATCTATCCAAGCCGAAAGAGGGTACGGTACCCGCCGCATCTGGCGAGGTTTCGTGGACGTCGCCTCGCCGAAATGCCGGCTGTCAGAATAGAGTGCAATTCCGTTTCATTGACACTAACTCGATGATGATTCAGATTCCATCCTGACAGTCCGAAGGGCAGGAAACTGAGGGGGCGGTCCGTCCCGAGGATAGCGAAAGAGCCGAAATGTGGGCTTATGGGGAATCGCTCCAGGGCAGGGGATGGCGAAGTCACCTCACGCGGCTCGGGACGTGTCTGAGAACAAGACCCCGACTCCGACGACGGCAAAACCTCCCTGGTCAGGCGGGCGCGGCGTCAGGTTGGGGTGTGCCCTATCTGGACGAAGTGCGGCTTTGCCGGTGCCATCGCCTAGCTCGACAGCGAGGACGCTCATTTGCCCGGTGTAGAAGCGGAGCTGCTGGGCAGAGCGTTGACCGTTCTGAAGGCTTCCCGCCGCGCCCGCACGTCCGGGTAGGCATGAAGTAGACCATCCAGGGAACATTCGTTGAAGCTTCAACCGAACTCCCTAGCAAAAAGGTCCACTATCAGCTCCGGGTGAAATGCAGTGTTGCAGAGTAGGAAGGTAAGCTATCTAACTCAATTGGACTTTATTCCCGGCCGCAAACGTTACGCGGATGAAGAGCTACCCCAATATGTTTGAGTCAGCGCGGGCTTTAGTTAATGACCCGGAACAGGATGGGGTAGCGGTAGGGGTTGCCTCTGGCGGCAGAGATTCCGGCCAGGATCGAAAAGACCATGACGGCGATCCACAACCCGAAAAGTGCAAGGCTGAACAGTAACCCGATGATGGGGATGAGCGAGAAGACTAAGAAGAGGATGTTTGCAGCAGCGAGATTGATGTGGAAGTTGAGGGCTTCCGCAGACTCTTGGCGGGCAAAACGGCCTCGATCCTTAAAAACGAGGTAGATAACGAGAGTGGGGATGAAGCCTGCCAGCCCCCCGAAGTGAGCGAACGTTCCCCATTGCTTGTCGTCGAGGGGATGCAGCTGGTACTCGGACGGAGGCACCGGTGGCCTATAGAGCGTGGGGCTCCCTGTTGAAGGAAGAGCGCCGTGTGGCATGTTGTTGACGGCGGGAGGACCCACAGGCTTTTCCGGATACGGGCTGGCTTCGGGTTGGCTCATGTCTTGTTCCTGTTCTGTTCGATATCTCACTAAATGTGTGCGTCATTTTTCCAGCCCAGGTCGTTGGGCTGGTGTTCGCGGTTCCGGCTACCGGGGTGTAGCAGAAAAATTTCTGTTTGCAGTCGAAGTCGCCGGGAGCTCCGCGAAACGGTCGAGGGCGTCTTGGATGATCAGGGACAGGTCCTGTAGTACGGCGGGCTCGTCAAAATTCGCGGTTGAGATGGCCGCCCCGCTGAGGAGAACGCTGCCTGTGTTGGCGGTGAAGCTCACCATGTTGAGCTCTGTTCCGGCCATCGTTCCAGTTGCACGTACCGCCAAGGAATTTTCCGATTCAATTTCGAGCGGAACTTCAGTCATTGTCAGTTTGGCCTCCTGACCGGCTATTTTCAGGGTGAGGTTCCCGCACTCCTGTATCAATGAGGCGTTATTCTCTGCGCGTTTATCATGGCCGTTGACGGGGTCCACGGCGGCCATGATCATCGTCGTCATTCCTGTAGGGGACGAGAACATAGCAGTCCCGGTAGTTAGGCCGTCCTCCAAAGTGGGCGCGAGATTGACAAACGGCGTGCAGCTCTCCGGGTCGATTTCGGGTGTGAGCGTCGTGGGCATCGTCTTCGCTGCGTTGGCATCGGACTGCGCCACCATGGCTTGATGGCTTAGCAGTTGGGCGGGTTTGGTGCCTTCCGAGTCCCGTAATCCTTCGAGTACCTGGAGTATTTGCTCTGCGGTGTAGTTCCGCAGCGGGACTCGTGGGTTAGGGGTGAAGGCTTCCGTGGTTAGTGCCGCCCCAGCAGTCTGTGCTGCTTCCGGTCCTTGAGTTGTGCACCCTGTCAGCCCCAATACTGCTGACAGGATAGTTATGGTCATTCGTTTTTTCATGTTTTTTCCATCGGTAGAGCTGGGTAGGGACGGGCTCCCGGTAGATGTCCTAGCTGCTGTGATCCGCAGAGTTAATCCCTTGGAAGAGGGTTGTCTGACGCCGGCGGTGCTGGAACGGACTCGGAATTATTGCCTAACGAGGTCGGCCTCTATGAATCCGACGATGCCTTTTATCCGGATGTGAGGACCTGCGGAAGTTTTTGTGAGAGTGACATCTACTCGTTTTACGCAACGGTTGTTTTTGTCGTTGTCTATTCGTTCTTCAAATCGTGCTGACGTGCCGGTCCGGTCCGTTTGGGTCCATGTTCCGCTGCAGTTCAGCTGCGGGTAGTCAACAGTTGCCGAAAGGGTGCCGTTTACGTGGTTTAGCTCGAGCACGAGATCGTAGCCTTTTTGAGCTCCGTAGACAGGACCTTGCCACCGCCCGGATAGGGCGGAAAGATCGCCCAGGTCTTGGCCTTCATCAGTAGAGGGGCCGGACCCATTCGTGGTGCTGGTGATCGCCGGCTCCATCTTCTTCAAGTAGCCCACGACTGCGGTTATCGCCTTTTCGTTTTCGGGGAGCGCGTTGTGAAAGCAGTCTGAGAAGACGCCGTGGATGAGGAGAGGTATTTGAGATGCATCGGCTTTGCCCTCCCTCATCATGTCCAGAGCGCGCTGGTCTCCCAGCGCTTCAATGGTGGTTCCGATAAGTGAAGCAGCAGTGCCTGCGACAGAGCGGGTCCGTAGTAGCTGCTGGGAAAGATATCCGGCCGTGTGTTTACATTCGACGATTGTCTCGCCCCAAAATTTGCCCGATGGGCGGGTGTTTGCGGATGTATCGATGTATCCGGTCGCTGACAATTTGGGGACGATGGCGTCCCCAAAGAGGGGTATGTCGGCTGACATGAATCGGAGCCCGAAAAGGCGCCTTTCGATGATGATCTGGGATCCGACCATGGCGTATTTTGTGTTGGCGGGGAGGTAAGGGAAAGTCGCACAGTTGCTTGGAAGGGGAACGGCTAGACATGTCGCGGCAGAGGTTTCCGCCTTGGGCATTCCAACCTTTGCAGGATCAAGGCCAGCGCTGTCAGTTCCTTGGAGCATGTCAGCATAAGCCGTCCCGCCCCATGGTGATCCGGCATATGGCGTACCCAGGCTCACTGCCCCGCCCAGGATGCTGCCCTGACCGGATTGAGCGAGAACACCGGCAGCGGCACGGATGACGATCCCGCCCATTGAGTGGCCGACCGCAAGAACTTTCCGGTCGCCCTCGGGCATGGCGGAGGAGAGTTGGCGAATATAGTCGGCAAGACAGGAGGCCGCCTCTCCAGAGCCGCCCCATATCGTGTTGGCGAAGGAGTAGTCGAAAGCGAAAACCTTGTAGCCAGGGCCAAGACCCTGTTCCAGCAGCTCGGGGCCGTCCTCGTGGTGCGAGGCCGATCCCAGCCACCCATGTACGTAAACGACGGGGCGAGCAGTGATCTGGGCTGGAAGCGGGGAAGGTTGGGTGTGGCGACATTCAGTTTGCGTAGACGTTTTTCCTTGTGCGTTAGCCGGGGACGCCGGCACCGTGATCATTAGAACAAGGGCAATACTTGCGAACAGTAGTTTCTTCATCTCGTAGCCTCTTCAGCGGAAAACATGCGGAGCTGCCCGTCCGTGCGGACGAGGCCTATAGACCAGCGCTGGCCGCCGGAATCCGTAGCTGCGACTGACCAAATGTCCGTCGCGGTTTCCGCGAGCGACGAGGAATCTACAGTGAGCCCCAGTGTTGCCAGACGGGACGCGAAGCTACTCTCTGCACTCTGGCCAGGGCTAAGGGGCAGGTAGGGAGCAAGCTCCGACGTGTCGGCTGATGCCATGGCTGCTTCAAGGTCGCTAAGCTCCCTGCCAGAGGGCGTAACCGCGTTGTTGTCTCCTCCGGGCACTCGGGGAGGTGGTGGGGCGGTTTGCGGATCCGCTGCTGGTTCTTGAGTTGGTGCTACTGGAGCTGTTTCGGGTCCGGGGGATGATTTGACCGTCCAAAGCGCGAGAGCAGCGGCCAGCAGCAGTCCGGCCACGATGGTGACCAGGATTATCGCTTTGCGTCGACTCATGCGTCCCGCCTGGTTTCCATTTTGTTCGCGGCTGTTGGGAATTTAGGCGTCTGCGTTTCGCTCGGAATTGCTGGTGCCCGGTTTTGGTGGCAGGTGTCCGCGGAAGAGGGGACATCCTTTTCGGGTTGCAGTTGGTCGGGGACGCTCACCACCGCTTTGCCGACCAGTCAACGGCTTTGTCAAGGGTGCTGCTGACGTTCTTGGAGGAACTGCCAGGCTGGAAACCGCCAGTGAGTCCGCAATAGGAGTCGAGAGCCTTGCTGAGGCCTACGGTGTTTCCGACGTCGTTCGGTTCCAGGTCGTGTTCCTGAAGGAGTGCCTTGGAGGTGTTTTGTTTTTCCGAGTACGTCTTCGCTGCGTACTCGGAGCACGTGGTGGCCCCGGCATTTGAGCAGCTTGCCAAGCAGGCTGCGCTTAGGACGAGGAGGGCTGCACATGCCTTGGGGCGACGATTGGACGTGGTTGATGACGGATGGCGCATGGTGTTCCTCACGTTGGGGAGAAAAGGGGCCTGCTATTTGGAGGGGAGCTTGTGGCCGATGAAGGCACAGATACTGCCAATGGCCAGGATGCCGATGAAGATCGGTGCTTCACGCGGGTAGTAGCCCAAAACAGAGACTTTGAAGATTCCGATGGCGAGTAGAACGAGGCCGATTACTGTCAAGATTTTTTTGGCGTTCATTGCAAACCTTTCGGTGGGGCTTAGTGCAGACTTTCTGGCGGTTCGTCGCCCTGTCCCTTCCGTGGGGCGTATTGTGCGGCTGTGCCGGCGGGCCAACTGGTGGGGATTCGGTAGGCGCCCATGGTGCCTTTCTGGGGAAGCGGTGCAGGGCCGGCAGCAAGAAGGGCGTTGAGGGCCGCGGTTTCGTCTCTGTCGAGCGGGTGAGTATCTCGACGTCGATAGGCGATTGTCCGCTGCATGATTTCGTGTGCCAGCGCAGTGGCGTCGGTCGTTTTGTCCAAAGTCAGCTGGAGATACATGGGGGTTCCGTCTGAATGGAACGCCAGCCTCAGCGTTTCCGCGCCAAACAACCCGTCCTTGGGTTGGAACAGAATGGAGTCCAGCCAGGGGTAGCGGAGGTGGCCTGCCAGGGCTCTGCCGCGGCTGCGGCCCGCAGCGAGTAGCTTGCTGCCGGCGTTGAGGAGAAGTGCTGCGCCGCCCCCGACCCACCCCCCGCCTTTGTCGTAGTTAGTGCAGATCATCGCGAAGCGCGCAGTGGTGACGTAACAGTCCATCCGGATGTCACTGATGGTGGATTGTTGGCGGTACTCGCCACGGGCGGTGTCGTACTGCCGAACCTCAGCGTGGGAGGCGTGGATGGGGCCGATTATGTCCCCGTCCAGGTCGTCCCAGATGAGGCGCATGGAAGCGTCGATGCTGGCATAGGCGAAGGATTCGGGTTCCCCGGGTTCTGTTACTGCCAGAGGGTTGTACGTCATGGGTTGCTTCCGTTCAGCGCTTGATGAAGGGGTTGGGACGTACCCTTGGGTCCTGTACTTGCCTCCGGTTGGCGAGCATCCGCGGCAGGACGCCGATGAGGAAGGCGGCGTCCGCGAGAAGTCCAGGGATGCACAGGAGCCCGGCGACGGCCATTAAGGTGAGCCAAAATCCACGGTTTCTGTCAGCGGCCAGCCATGTGCTGCTCGGCCGTGTTGCGGCCAGGATGAATACGGCGGCGTTTAGAAGATAGAAGCTGACGGTCAAAGTCGTTGACATCCCGGATCTCCAAGGCTTGAGAGACTGCGCGCCGGTTGCCACAGTCCATGTATGGGTCAGCTGGGCTGCAGCAGCCTCGCCTGATCCATGCTGGATGTTAGGCATGCGGAAGGTTGGCGTAGAAGCCTTTGGGTGCTGGCAAAGGGCAGGTGTACGCGGAAGGGCGTACAACTAAATCAACTGTGACAGCTGGCCTGTTTTTAGGGTTCCGGTGGCCGGTCACTGAACTCAACGAGGGTGGCCTCGTCAGGATTTTCCGGGGCGGCGTAGATCGTCACGGCCAGCTTTCCGCCCTGGGGTCTGGCGCGGGCAGTGACCGTACCCGTGCGCGCCTGGTTGAGGATGCTTACGACATGTTCGGAGACAGCGGCCAGCATGCGCGGGGTGAGGTTTTGACGCCGGTCATCAAGGAGCTGAACAGTGATCCCGCGTTGACGCGCGTTGCGGGCGGCTTCAACCACCTCTGCCGTCGCCAGGACGCGGCCGCGGATCTCATCACGGAACTGAGCCTCCGCGAGCTGCAGCTCCAGCCGGTGACTTTCCGTAATGTCCCGGTTCGGGTCAGCGATACGTTCAAGCGCCGGCCCGGCAATTTCGCGGACGTGGTGCAGCCACTGAGTTCGGGCCACATGCAGTGCGTGTTCAGCTGCGATCCAATCGGCGGCGGCTTCGGCGTCGGCCCGGTACTGGCCCACCTTGCGGTCGTTGGTGCGCAGTAGATGCCCGATACCTGTGCTGACAGTTACCCAGCCGACCGTAGCGATGTTCAGCATAAGACCGCCAACAAATCCCATGGTTGTTTGTGAGGCCCACAGTGTGTTCATGATGATGGAGAGCATCACACCGACCCACGACAGGAGGAACCGTCCGCGAATGTTGAGGGCGACCAGCAACGTGTAGGTCGCAGCGAGGTGCCACGACGCGTATCCCGGCCACCTGTCGGTCGGCAGGACACTGGTGACCAGCAGGGTGAGGGCCGCAATTGCCATGAGTACACATACGCTGGCGCGTAGCCGTAGCCGTAGCCGCCCCGGGCTTGGCCTGAGGACGACGATAACGGCAGCGATGTAGATCGTCATGGCAAGCAACACGGGCCAGACGCTGGACACTACGTCCAAGGAGAGCAAACCCAATGCGATGTGCACGGCGACGAAGGCTACACACAACGCGGCCATGATTTTGGTGGAAATCGCGCGGATCATGCCTCCGGCCCTTCCCATGCAAGTCGAACTTCGGTGCCGGCACGGGGCGTGGTGATGATCTTCGCGGAGCCCTCAACTGCTTCCATACGACCCACTATGGACACCCTAATGCCGAGGCGTCTGTCCGAAACCAGCCCCGGGTCAAAACCGGAGCCGTTGTCTTTGATGAAAATGCCAACTTTCGCGTAGCCGTCGGCACGGTTACCAGTCAGGCTGACCTCGCAGCGGCCGGCCCGGGAATGCCGCACTGCGTTTCGGACTGCTTCGGTTGTGGCCTCAGTAACAGCCCTGACAACGTTTGCCGGCAGCAGCAGGCGCTCCGGGGACTCGCAGGTGACGTTGACAATTGGTTCTGCCGTGCCGGAGCCGACAGTAAAACGGATCCGTGCAGCAATTTCAGTAAGAGTGGCCGGGGTTGATTCTGAAGCCGCTGTCCCTTGCTGATCTAAGCGCTCCAATGCGCTTTGCGCCAGTATCGCGCTGGCCATTCGTTCCTCTGACGAGCCTGCATGGGCCGCTGTCAAAAGGGCGGTCATCACACTGTCATGCAGTAGACCATCCAGGCGAAGCCTCTCATTGCTCAGCGCAGTAGCTGAGGCGGCTTCCCTGTACTGCTCAATGGCGTCGTCGGCAGCCCTGTCGGCGCGCTCCGCAGCGCGGCGGAGGATCCCGATGGTGACACAAATGATGAGCCCCAGCACGGTCGCGAAAGTTGCGTCCTGCAATGCAAGCAGCAACGTGCCAGATCCGCCCTGGGCGGTGGTCCGGACTGCGCTGAACACGCCACCGATAATCAGAGTGTAGATGCACCCTATGCGGGCTCCGAAGCTGAATGCGCACCAGGCTGCGCCGACGTTGATCATTGCCCACATCCAGGGCGTTCCGAAGGTTTCCGGCACGGTCGGCGGCACGGCCCCAGGCCAAAGCGCCAAGCCGACGAGGACCAGAACGGCAAGCGCTCCGGACGTCAGGGACAATCCCCGGCCCTTCAAGGAGGCAAGGGTGAAAACCGCGACCAAGGCCAGGAACAGCCACAAAAAGACAGCGTTCCACCAGGTGGCCGCGTAGGGTGTTTGGCTTACCACGGCGCCGGCAGCCTGAAACAGCAGGAGAAGCGCGAAAGCAGCTATACCCCGGGCCATTAAGCGGTGCGTATCCCTAGCCGAAATTCCACTGCCCAAGGATGCCAACACGAGTCACCGCTTCCGCAGAGGCAGCAGCGGTGGAAGAATGCCGTCCTCAACGGCCCGGCGGTAAAGGTCGATCTTAGTGCTGGCCGGGCGGCCTGCGGCCTCATATTTTTCGCGGATCCGGTCAATATTCTTCTTGACGGTGCTTTCGGCAATACCCATCCGCCGTGCAACCTGGTATTGACCAAGACCCGCCGCGTATAAGGCGATGCACTCGCGCTCCCGATCCGAGAGGTTGGCTTCGACGAAGTCCGTGTCGACCTCGATGGCCGCCGCCAACTCCTGGCTGTCAATCGTTTCCCCAACCGCGATGCGCCGAAGTTTGGCGAACGTATCGGCGATGGGCTCGGATTTCAGGGACACCCCCATTGCCCCATTGGCGATGGCGTCCTGGATTTGCCCGACGTTGTCCCCAAGCGTGAAGACGAGGATCTTGTAACCAGCGGCTGTGAGTTTTGAAACGTTGTCACCAGGATGAGAACCGTCTGCAAGGGAGAGGTCAAGGGCGACGACATCGCAGATACCTTGGCCGGCACCAAGAAAGGCGTCCGCGGTCGGGGCACCACCGATAACCGTGACATGCGGCGTCTTGCTACTGGCTTCACGCGTAGCCGAGGCGGCGAAACCGAGTCGCACCGCTTCGTGATCATCGATAATCCCAGCACGTACTGTTTCCACCCGTTGCCCCCTTTTGTCTGACAGGCATCAAAGAAGATCAGTTTGGGGTTCCACCCGAAATGTTCCAACTGTGACACGCCACATTTCTCCTTTGCGTCATAGAGCTAAGTGGTGTCCACACTTCCGGGGACATGGAGACCTTGCTCCGCTCCTGGCTCGTTCCATGTGCTTGCGCTGCCATTAGGGTCGACCTAATTCACTCGGCGAGGGTCCATCCGGCGAAAGGCAGATCGTGGCCAATATAAGAAAAGCAGCAAGGATAATGGCAACCGCCACGGTACTCATTGGAAGTGGAGTATCACTGGCTTCATGCAGCAGCGCACCGGACATAACAGGCAATTGGTCGGCGGACGACGGCACAGGCACCAAGGTCATTAACGAAGCCGGAGCATGCAGGGGGATGCTTTATTCAGGCGGTAAGCCGCTGGACATTGGCGGGGGCATGTCCTGTTCCCTGTCGGAAAAAGAAGGACCCAACGGCCGCTACTCACTTATTGTGACCCAGCCTCCCAACGAAGCATCCTATCAAGTCCAGTTCGAAGGTAACGACGCAGCCACCATTTACGACAGCAAAGGAACCAAGCTGTACTCGATGACCCGTCTATAAATGCAGCCACCCAAAAACTGCGGGATTCAGCGGCGCAATTGGGGGGCCGCCGCTGAATCCCGCCCTGGGACAGATATTCATCGGAAAAGACCACTATGAAGGCGTGCGAGGGAGACCCGCACGCAGGCCCGGGAATCGAACCGTGCCGGACAGGGGCAACAGTGAAACGTCATCTATCATTTTTTGCTTTGGCGGCACTTTGCTTATTGACTGCCTGCGGAACTTCCGCAGGGACTAATTCACCCCCGGCCACTCCTCCAAGCGCCAGCGAGACGTCGGCCGCTCCTGCGCCCACGGAAACTTCACAAGAAACAGAGCCCATTGAAGGGTACTCGGGGCCTACATCCGGGCCGGTTCTCCTTTTCTGCGACGAGACCAGCTACAGCATCAACGTGATGAATACCGAAACCCTCGGCAGCTCAACCCTGCTCAGCTTCTTTCCGGCGGAATCGCCCACGTTCGATTGCAAGACTGGTTCCTACGACGGTGCGCAAATGGCTGGGCCCCGATACCGCCAAATTTTCTCCGACGACTTCGTGCGTTTAGCCGTGAACTGGACAGACCCTGCCACCAACTCCAAACGGGTTGGGTATGTCGATAGCACCTCAGGCACCACAGTGGATGTGACATCCCTACTGTCCAAAATTGGTGATTTTGTTGCTGCCCCGCAGCACGACAACGCGCTATTCGCGCCCGATGGTCGCTTCTTTTTCCACGACATCAAGGCAAAAACCCACAACTGGATCGATCTTAAAACTAAAGAGCTCCAAAGTAGCCCCGTCGAAGGCAATGGTTCTTCCTGGTGGATCGGCCTCGATGGTCTTCCGGAATCCACCTACAACATGACCGGGATGGGCTACGCCAAGGAGATTCGCACCGCGGATCCAAAACTCGTCATCGACCTTTTCAACGACACTCAGGTCAACAACTGGCTCGACTCCAGTCGGGCTTTGGCGGTCGTGGACGGTCGGCTAGGGGTACTGAGTCCGCTACCGGACGACGTGAACCACCAGGGCGGCGCAGACTTCCTGCCCATCACACCCGAGTCGGACTTCAGAATCCGCAGCTACATTGCCGATCCATCGCTAAAAACAGTATTCTTCACAGCAATGCGAGGGGCTGAAAGATTCTTTTTCACAGTGCCCTCTGACGGGTCCGCGGCACCTACTCGCCACAACCCGCTCAACCCTCAAGAGGACCCGGTCTTTATTGCCTACTTAGAGAAGAAGTGACCACCAGGTTTGCTTTAAAATTTGCTTCCAAACCAGGGCTGTCTTGTCGAGAGCAACAAGTGGTATCTGTGAGTGCTGATGATGCGGCCATTCATACATTCCAGCAGGGCAGCGGGCCTCGGCGACTCCGGCCGGTAGCGCTGACGCTTCCTGTGCCCACGCCAAGCACCGTCGCTGTGTAGGGGCGGTACGGTGCCCTTGCCGGCAGACTGAACGGCACCGGCATACCGACTAGCGGTAGTAGCAGCCGTAGTTGGTTCCAATGAGTGCAGCGCTGTTCAGGAAAGTGCAGAAATCAGTTGGGGTCCGTGCTCCAGGATTGAGCAGGACCTCGCCGATGGTCGTCAGCCCGTGCGGGCTGACTGGAATCTTTCCATGATCAATGATGATGTTGGTTCCGCCAGTGCCGGTAACCACGGGCGTCCTGTTGTGTACTGCCGGATCTGTGACCACTTGATCCAAGACGAAGTCCTCATTCAAGTCCTGCACCCAAAAATCAGGCATGGCGTCCGCGTTGCTGTCGCCACCGTATTGCTCAGGGATCGAGTTTTCATTGGTGTCGAACAACCAGATAAGAACTCCATTCAGCCCTGACACGATATTTTGATCCAAGAACCCATTGCCGTCGGTGTCGGCAACATACGGATCATAAAATCCTTCGCCATCGATGTCGTACATGGTGGGCTGGTACTGGCAGTTAGCCACTTCCGGCGTGCAGGTTGCCGAGACTGCTGCGTTCGCCTCAGCGGCAGCCCTAGCCGACTCCTCCGGTGTTGGCCGCGGTGGCAACACGCAATGCGACTCCCCGGCCACGGTGCTGTCTGAGCACTCATCAGTGGCCGTCTCGTCGAGCATTTTGCAAACGTCTTGAACGTTTTGAGCGGAGTTATGGGTGATGTTGAGGGAAACGATGGAAGATTGGGCCGCGTCGGAAAAGACGATTTCGGCTGCTAGCTTCCCGGACTCGAAGTAGAGGAATGGTGGCAGACCTTCTTTGGCCAACGCCGTAACTTCCGCGTCGTCAAGCGCCGAATTATGGACGGCCCCCGTGCTTTAACAGCTAGGTTCAGGCCATCGGGCGCATAGTTCTCCGAGAAGCGTCCCGAAACGTCGAGATTGTCAATAGCCGCGCCGTCGGAGGGGCGGGTAATATCCACAGTTGCGTGGCCCCGGTAGGCCACGTTTATGGTGCCGTCGTCTTTGTGAGTGGACCGGTACTTGATGTCCTGAGCTTCTCCGCTGGTCACTTGAACAGTAGTGCCGCAGGCGGGGACTTCGTAGGGCGCGTAGAACTCTTCCGGGACTGGAACGAACTCGCCGTTTGTGTCCGTCGGCGGCCATGGGCCAACCGGTGAAGGCTCCTCGCCCTGTGTTCCAGCTGCTGCTGTAGTAGAGCCGCTCAACAGCGTGAGCGCAGCGATTGTGGGCGCGCAAAAGTGCCGCAGAAGTTTTCTCATAGTGTTCTCCGATTGGAGGCAGAGGCCCGTCGCTGAACATCGGGCCCTGTCAGAAGTGGCTTTAACGTGTGTGCCGGCACGGCGACCAGACTATTCCCGGACGGCAAGCGAACGCCGCAACTACCCCCAAGCAACCACAACGTAAGCCCGGCGAATGACCAAGTCAACGCATATCGCGGATTCAGGTAGAAATAGGGTAGGGGAGTCGTGTTTGTGGCCGATCTGCTGACGGCAGAAGTTCCGTCGCACATCCTGCAGGCTGACCTTGAAGTTGGCTAGCCCTGATCCGTGTCGAGCCGGTACACCCGGTTGGCAAACCCGCCATCGACGTTGGCGAACCCGCCATCGACGCGAATCAACGGCCCGATCGGCGCGCCCAAATGCCAAAGGTTCATCCACTAATCCTAGGAGCTGGCGGTTCGTCCATGCATCGAACTGGCCTGAAGTCGGTTCTCCCCCGCCTGCTTTAAAAGTGCCGAGAATGGATATTCGGTCAAGCGGCCATTGGGGCGCCGCCGAGGGAACCGAAACCCTAGGAGGGTCTGATACGTGTCCCGCCCATTAACGTGTGCGCCAGAATAGGGCGAAATTCAGTTTCACTGACAGTCACTCCATGGCGCTCTCAGACTCCACCCTGACAGAAGGCAAGGGCAGGACACCCGGGTGCGGTGAACCGGGAATCGTTGAAATCGTCCGCGAAATCGGGGCCTGACGGAAAATCTCCTGGGACAGGGACTGGCGATGTTACCTCTCGCAGCTCTACAGCTACAAGAAGAACAGTCCTGAACTCCGCCGACAGGCACATCCTCCCTGGCCAGACGTCCGTGCCGTCAGGGTGGGGTGTGCTGCATTGCGACGCGGTCCTCGAATGTGACCAGCAACCGTAGAAGCCCGGTTTCGGCCCTTCGGCGTTGACCATGAAGCCCCGCCCCCAGGCTCGTATGCTGGCCTCAATACGAAGGTTTACGCAAGATCCGCTGAAGACAAAGACTTGACGCTATATGGGACATAGCCTCATGACATGGTCATTTCATCAGCACCACAGCGATCGCCGGGCGGCAAGAATCCAGCCAATGCACTTTCCCAGTAGCTACGTGACGTGGAGCGCGGCTATCTGTTTGCCAGGTTGTTGAGGAGTTGTCGTGGAACTGGATGGGCCAGAAAGTGACATCGTGACTATTGATCTTTCCTGTCACGGTTACCTGCATGTGCGATGGACACCCGGAGCAGTGGTCACTGAAGTCGAAGCGACCGCTCTGAAGAGCCGCGCGGCTGAGTTAAGTTCAGGGCAGGCCCTTCCAATGCTGGTGGAAATGGCCAGCATGAAGTCGATCCATCGCCGGGCCACAGAGATTTTCTCAGCCCCGTGGCCGCTCGAGCGGATGGCCCTCGTGGGTGCCAGTCCCGTAGACGAAGTCCTAGCCTGCTTTTATGCCTCCCGGCATACTCATTCGTGTCCGACGCGGTTCTTCACATCACTGGACGAGGCGATGACCTGGCTGACCGTCTTTTAACACGAAGCTCTCCAAGTGCACGCATACATCCGAGCGCTCAGAACCTCGGAGGCCCTCGAGCTCCTCACTGACCAAGACTCGTGGAAGCGATCATTTGAGGGCATAGCCGAGGCCAGTGGATTCAAGAATCTGCAAGCCATGCGTCGGGCCGTCCGGGAGTCAACCGGACTATCCCTCAGAGACTCGCAAGGAAATCCAGAACTGTCGCGGATCCATGCCGCCGAGCTCAGAAAGCTGACCGAACCATAAGGCCCGCAGTACCAAGAGAGTGACACTAGGAATAACGGTGTGTGGCGTCTGGCCTGATGCGAGAGGAGACGGCCGTGTCTAAGCCCACGACTGAGATGGCAGGGGTGATGATCGATCCTGTGACGGGAGAGATCATCGATTCGAAGGAGCTTGCGGAGCGGTTGCTCGCGCAGGCCAAGGAACAGGCCGTGAGCCCGGTAGGTCCCTGCGGGCATGCCGTTGCTGAATCCTAGGGGGCAGAAACGACAACAAGGCCTGCTTCACGGTCCGCCAAGACTTTTGAAGTACGGACGCTAGCGTCAGAGTAGAGCGAAATTCCGTTTTCTGGACAGTGGCTCATGCTGCTCTCAGATCCCACCCTGACAGTCGGAGGGGAAGGAGACCGGGTCGGGGAGCCCGAGAATAGGCGAAATAGTGCTTGGGACAGCGACGGCCAACTCACATGTTGTGCCTGGGCGGTCGTCGGAGAACATGCCGGAGCTCGGCCGGTAGCCGAGATCCTCCCTTGTCAAAAGCCCCGTACGTCAGGTTGGGGTGTAGTTCAGCTTGTGACCCGCCGCGGAACTCTGCCCTGTAGTAGGGATTGGGCGAACAGGTTGCAACTATTCAATCGTCTGGTTCCCCGGTTGAAACCAGGCGCCGTCGGGCTCCTGACTGCTGTGAGCCAGCAACCGCATGAGGCGTCTACTGCCCTATCTCTTAATAAGCCAGGTCATCGTGGACCAACGCGATTAATTCCGAGATCGGATATGGCGAATGACGCCACTCCATCAATGGAGGGCGTCATTCGTCACGGTCACGGCTGTTCCGTCAGGTGGTAGTGGCGTCCTCTACTGCGAGATCTTCAATGATGTCCTCGAGGACGAGCATGCCCGCTGTGTTGTGGTTGGCGCCACACATGCGGGCACACGACCACCGATGCTGGTGAGCGGTGGCGAGGAGGTCGTCAGCGAAGACGGCTTATCTTGTAATTCACAGCGCCACGGCCTTGAAGGTCGAGTCTGACGAGCCCCACCAGGCCGTGTCGGGATTCGTATCCGTGTGCAAGATGGACGGCCTTTTCAGTCGGTCGATCTGCAGTAATCCGGAGCACTTCATCACCGGATGTGAGGGTAACTTCGCTTCCGTGTATTTCTACCTCGGTTTGAAACCCGTCCCCGCGGTCACGCAGGTAGGGGATGAACAAGCTGTGAGGATGGTCACCAATTCCCTCCTCGACGATGACGGAGTCGTCCGCGAGGGACAGGTTGATTTGATAATCGAACAGAACCGCCTCGCTTTCCCCTCCAGTCCAATAGGTGCGGATTTCGGCTGCGACTTTTGCTGTGCCTGTCAGGGACGTCCCGTCACTTTCGAAAGAACGTTCCTGGGTGGGTTTCATGGCCGAGACGGGGTGAATTGATCCGTTGTCGGTTCGGTACCCCACGCCAAGTGTGAAGGGTGTTTGGTTGGAAAGACGGTGCGCCTCTGGGTCACCGTCGGGGCGTCCGTAATGAGTTTGTCCCCCGAAGCGTAGCCTGCGGCCAACACCTGTTGTTATGTCGGCAATGCCGAGTGGGTCGTAGCCGGGGAAGGGTGCGAGGTTGACGTGCACGGACCAATCCTCGCCATGGATTAGTGAACGATAGACGGGGCTTTCTTCCACATGTGTTCGTGTCGTCTTGTTGTTCTCAGGGGTACCGGAGCCGGTAAAGCCCTCTAATACAGCGGTGGCAAGGTAGCCCAGTGGAAGGCTCACATAGTGCGCGTCCATGGTGTAGACCTCGTGACCTATGCGCCAGTTTGCAGGGAAGGCGTTTTCAACGGGACTGAGGCTGCCGTCCTGCCTTAGGCATGCTTGTGCTGCGGCGAAGCTGCGCAAGGATGCTGCTGTTGCCTCTGCTGCAAGTTCCGGTTCGCTGTCGGCCAGGAGCAGGCCGGCGTGGTGGAAGTACCAGGTCTGTCCAGTGAGGTTCCACAGATGAGCGGTGCTGCGGTAAGCACTGGCCAGTGAACCGGAGGAAAGCTGGACTCCCAGGCTGCGTTTGGTTCCGCTGGACAGGAGGATTCGAAGGTCCTTTTCGTATACCCCGTCGTATCCTTCCACCAGGAGTTCGAGGAGGTGGACTCTGCACCACATATCGTAAGAGTTGGGTACGCCGGGCTCCCGGTAGAAGCCGTTTTCAAGGTCGATGGCGCTGGTCCAGTCGATTTCGACTCCTGTAGCTTCTCGGAGTTCTCGGTAAAAGCCGTGGTCGACGTCAGCGTTCTCGCTGAAAAATGGTTCTAGCCAGGCATCGATGTCCAGGATGGAGTGGGGGGACATCCCTTCTTTAATGCGCTGCCATTCCCCCAGAATCCATACTGCTGCCCAGTTCACGGGCGGCATCTCTGAAAATGCCCGGGGAACGTCAACGGCGCGGATCTTGTCCTCAATATCCTGAAGTCCCGGTGTGCCAAGTTCCTTCAACAGACGGTAAGTGCGCATGACCGGTGGCCACATGAAGTCGCGAAGGTTTCGGAAGCTGGGGCTACCGACTCCGTGCGTGTAATCTGCGGCGGCCGGATGTGGGTCGTTGTCATCAAGAAGGTGCTTGAGTGTTGCTTCTAAGCCACGTTTGGCACGATCAGCCCATACTGCGGTTTGGTCATCCGCCGCTGTGCTTGCAAGAACAGCGCTTACGTAGGCGTAGTAGGGAGTCCCGTACTGCGTTGGCTCGTGGAAAACCGGGTCATTGAGTTCCCCGGAGGGCTGGAAACCGGGGGCGAGGGCAACCGCGCCCTGGTGCAAGAGCTTCAAAGCTGGGCTGTTCACTATTTCTCCTATTCAAATGGTTTGGCACACCCATCAGGGTGCTGTGAGGCAGGCACTTTAGACGCCGGTCATTGATCCTGCGCTTAGCCCCTGCACCATGCGTCGTTGCAGCAACAGGTACAGCAAGACGACCGGGACGGAGCTGACAACCCCGGCTGCCATGAGTTGGCCGTAGAGGGGGATTCCTGTCCCCGCGGCATTGTTGGCAAACTGCTCGACCGCGACAGCAAGGGTGTGAGTCTCAGAGCGGGTGAGGACGCTGGCAAAGAGGACGTCGTTCCATCCGACGAGGAAGGCGAATACGAAAGCAACAACCATGGCTGGTGCTGCCAGGGGGAGGATGACGCGGAAAAGCGCGCTCACCCGCGTGCAGCCGTCGACAAAGGCTGCTTCTTCAAGTTCTCGCGGGATGGTTCGCATGTAATTGACCATGAGCCAGGTCGAGAGTGGAAGTCCGAATGTCATGTAGGTGAGGATGATGGCGTGGTAGCTGCCGATGAATTGAATGCCCACGACGGTCTGGATCCACGAAAAGATCACGAACAGTGGCAGGAGGATGGTGGTTCCAGGCACGGTTTGCGTGCCAATAAGTGAGTAGAGGAACGTTTTTTGTCCCCGGAATTTCCAACGGGCAAGCGGGTATGCGGCGAGCGATCCCAGCAGAACCGAAAGTAGTGATGAGGTTCCGGCGATCAGAATTGTGTTCAACAAGCCAGAGGCCAAGGGGGCTTCAGCCCACATCGTGACGTAGTTGCCAAATGCGAGGTTGGTGAATCCGACCTCGCCCAGGGCAACTTTAGAGTCGGGAGTTACGGAGAGCAACAGCATGTATCCGACCGGTATGAGAACGGCCCCAAGACAGGCGATGACGACAAGGCGGCTGATCCATGCGGGCAGCATTCGGTCGACATCTTGCGGCTTCCACCGGCGGCCTCGGGTTGAGGCGGGTACGTGCTGGTCTTTTGTGGCCTTCCGGGCGGATTCGGAAGGTGATTGAAGCGTGGTCATGGCTACTCGATTCGGTTAGCGATCCGCGTCATGCGGATGTAGAAGTAACCCGGAACTATCAGCACCACCATGGTGAGGACGGCTATCGCGCTGGCAAGCCCGTATTCGAAGGAAGTGAAGGCGTAGAAGTAGGTGGCCAAAGGGAGCACTGCGGCAGAGTCCGGGGGCGGGGAGGAAAACATCACGAAGGCGAGGGTGAAGTTTCCAAAGTGGTTAAGCGTCGACAGCAGCACAGCAAGGGCTAGCACGTTACGCAGTTGCGGGAGCACGATGCCGAAGAGTTTGCGGAATGGCCCGGCGCCATCGATTGTTGCTGCTTCGAAATGTTCCCGGGGCACTGTTTGCAGGCCGGCGAGGACCATCAAGTAGATGAAGGGCCAGGTTGCCCAGATATCTGTAAAGGTGAGTGCCCAAAAGGCGTTCGGCCCGATCAGCCAGTATGTATCGATGCTGGAAAGGCCTAGGGCAGCGAGGACCTGAGGTACGAAACCCGTGTTGTTCAGGAACATAATGCGCGCAAGCAGTGCTACCGCAAAGGTAGGGATCACGTACGGGATCAAGAATATTGCCCGGACAATGCCCCGTCCCCGGAAATGGCGATGAGCTGCGATAGCGGCCAAGATCCCGATTGGAGTCACGGCAGCCGTTGTGAGAAGTGAAAATCCGAGGCTTACGCCCAGCGACTGTAGTGCACTCACCCCCAAGACATTGTTGGACTCAAAGGCGGCGGCGAAGTTGGCCAGTCCGATGATCGGCGCGGTCACCCATTCGCGGAGAGTGGAGATATCCAGATCAAGGATGCTCAGGTAGAGCGTGGCGATGACAGGAAGGAAAACGATGACAATCAAGGCCAGGGCGCATGGGATGAGCATCCAGAGGGGTTTATCGGCCCATAAAGCAATTGTCCGCCGGCTCCTGCTTAGGGGGCTCCTATTGGCTGCAGGCGGCGACGGCTGCATTGCCGGTGGAGCTTCTTTGACGGGCACTACAGATCTCTTTTCATTTCGGTGTTCTGATAAAGTACGCGGCGGCCGCAAAGGCGGCCGCCGCGCTGGGGGCTACTTGAGTGCCGACTGGACCGCCTGGTCAGCGTTACTCAGCTGCTCATTGAGGAAGCCTTCGTTCCACTGACCGGAGGTGGCGAGGTTTTCTGCAACCTTATTGACGGTGACGCTTAGCCCAGTCTGGATCTGTGTCCACGCCGGGCTGAACTCGGTGGCTTCCATGTTCGCCTGAATTTCGAGGAATGGCCTTGATTCAGGATGTGACTTGGAGAGCTTTTCGATGCCATCTTTGGTAGTCGGAGCCCACCCCAGAAGCTCGTACTGTTTTTGAATGACGACATCGTTGTTACTCACCTTGGCCAGTTCAAGGGCCAGGTCCTTATTCTTTTCCGCGTATTTGAAAACAGCCCAGAACTGTCCCGAGACAATACTGGCCGCGGGCGTTCCGCCCTCGGGGCGCTCCGTCATACCTTCCGGAACTGAGGGCAGCTGAGCGAAATCGATCTTGCCTTCCACGGGTGTTCCCTTGGCAGCAGACAGAGTGCCGCGGGTGGCGATAGGCAGCATCGCTACCTGGCCCGACGTAAAAGCGGACAGCATCTGGGCACTGTTCCAGCTGAGGGACTCCGGCGGAACAATTTTGTGCTCATAGAACTGCGAGAAGTAGAAGTCCGTGGCCTTCTTTACCTCATCGGTGGAGAGCTGGGCATCCTTGCCATCCTCGGAAACCATGGCCCCACCGAGTTGGTGCGTATAGGACCACACAAATTTCCACGGATCCAGTGGGTCTGCAGGGTCAAAACCAGCGCCGTAGACCCCCGGATTGGCATCCTGAACCTTCTTCGCGGTTGTAATCCATTCGTCCCAGGTCTTGGGAGGCGCAGAAATGCCTGCCTTCTCGAAATATTCCTTGTTGTAGGCAATCACGAAGGGGACACTGAACGATGGGATACCGATGCTGTTATCGGCACCGGCGCCGGATGCGCTGAGCGTCGAGTCGTTCCAGGCTTCCCGGCCGCCTACCCTTTTCCAGTCCTCGGCTGACAGGGTAACAAAGCCCTTTGTTGCTGCCAGGGTGCCTCCAACGGAGCTGCCGTAGCCGATAACGTCCGGTCCTGATCCCGACACCAGTGAAGTCTGAACAATAGTGTTTTGCTGAGCACCCCCGCTATAGAACTGAAAGTTCACAGTGGCTCCGGTGGCCTTGGTGAACTCATCGGACAGGGTTTTGTAGTACTCATCGTACTGAGCTTTCGATCCGGCCCCGGCTGCTGCAACGAGCGCCGTGATGGACCGACCAGCATAGGCGTCGGTACCTGAAGCAGCCGGTTCCGGTGTTGCAGTGCTGCCCCCGGAACATGCCGCCAGGGCTGCTGAGAGCACACCGGCGGTGACAACCGCCAGCACTCCTTTTCTACGGAACACTTATCCTCCAAAAGTAGTATTCGCGGCCCCCTACCCTCATTGGTGGGAGCTCCGCGGCCGCTGTAACGAACGGAAAGCAGCCTCCGGACGCGTCACCTCCTCCTAGGAAGTGGTAAGCGCTTTCCATAACTTATCGACGATCGGGCTCTGTAGCAAGACTTTTTTTGTAGGTTCTTTTGAACTATCAGCGAAAGCCACGGCCAGTCGCCGGTAAACGTTGTCCAGCGTGGAGAGCTAATGACAGAATGACCCAGAAGGTTAGCTCCCCCAAGGCGCTCCCCGGAACCGGCCCCAGAAGGTTCTTTTGCGGCGCAGGTTCACTTGATCCTCATGCCGTTCTTGGCATCACCTGAAAGGCATCCCGTTGTCATCACCTCAGTCATCGGCACCGACGCTCCTCGAAGTCGCTAAGGAAGCTGGAGTTTCCATTGCCACCGCCTCCCGGGTGCTAAACGGCGGCCCCAGGACGCCGAGCGAGGAGAACAGGAAGAAGGTCCTGGAGGCGGCAGCCCGAATGGATTACAGGCCTAATGCTGCAGCCCAGGCTGTTGCCAAGGGACGCGCCAATGCCATCGGCCTGATCGTGCACGACATTACTGATCCGTACTTTGCGGCCGTTGCAGCCGCGGTCCTGGAAGCTGCGGAAACCAAAGGAATCACGACAACCGTTGCGGATACGCGAAGGCAGCCAGCACGCGAAGCGACCCTGATCTCCGATCTCCATGAACAAAGAGTGCGGGCGGTAATAATTGCCGGCAGCCGGACCACGGACAAAACCATTCAGCGCGTTGTTCACCGCGAGGTAGAGGCGTTTACCGCTGCGGGAGGAAAGTTGGTGATGATCAGCGAGCCGCAGCCAAACGTCAGCACAGTAACCGTAGAAAATCGGGCAGCATCACGGGAACTGGCACAAAAGCTCGTAGCTCTTGGCCACCGCGAATTTGCGGTACTTGCGGGGCCTTCCCAAGTCCGCACATCAAATGACAGGGTGGCAGGTTTTCGACGTGGCCTCGCAGACTTCGGCATCGAACTTGCCCGGCGGCAAGTGTTCATCAACGCCTTCGATCGCGATGGCGGCTATGCAGCAGCGACGGAATGGGCGCAGGCAGGAGGTCGCGGTACCTGTCTGTTCGCAGTCAACGACGTGATGGCGATTGGAGCTATGGCCGCACTCAGAAACCTGGGGTATACCCTCCCCGAAGATGTTTCCGTCGCAGGCTTCGATGACATCCCTTCCATCAGAGACTTCACCCCTTCCCTAACCACGGTGCGCATCCCCCTGGCCTCCCTTGGAGCCGAAGCCGTCAGGCTTGTGCTCCGACCCGAGGATGGATCCGCTGTAGTCACCACCTATGGGGGCGAGGTCGTTCTGCGAGACAGTACGCGGCCGATATCTGGGGCTGATAGGCCGGTCCCCTTTGCTGGCAGGGCGTCTTAACCGCCAGCTCCTGGCCCCGCAGTAAGGGCTGCCGGACGCCATTTCTAGTTTCCGGGTTCGTGCTCGGGAACCATGGCCTTCCAGCTTGCCGGACCCTTGGCACACTATTGACACCCCTTCCCAAAATATGCCATTTTGGGTGGTAAGCGCTTACCAAGAAAAGAGAACACTGATGGCATACAAGCTGGGCTCCTTTAGTGACGACCTCCATTCGCAGTTTGAACCTGCGGCACAGATAGCGGCCGCGGAAGGCCTGGACGGGGTCGCCATACGCAACGTAGGTGGTCGAAACATCGTCGACCTGCCCCCAGAGGAGGTAAGGCGAATCGGCAAATACGCCCGGGAGGTCGGACTCGAAGTCGCGTCTTTAGGTACACAGTATGGGCGCGGGTTCTACCTAGACGACGCGGATGCGCAGCGCCACGCTGAAAGCATCCTCGCCGCCGCGATAGGTCGTGCGGAAATCTTGGATACACCAAACCTTCGCGCTTTCGCACTTTGGCTTCCCGGACAGGACGATCTCAGCGAGTGGGCCCATCGTCCTGCACTTGAACAGTCCATTGACCGGTTGGTTCAGCGTTTGGCTCCTTCTATAGCCATGGCAGAACGAGCAGGGATGACGTTGATGTTCGAACTCGAAGGAGCAAGCTTCGTTGGACGGGTTGCCGAAGCCCGTTACCTGTTCCAAGCCTTGGATTCGCCGGCCGTGGCTTTGTGCTGGGATGTCTGCAACGGATGGTGGTCCGGTGAAAACCCCCTGGATGGTCTCGCCGCCCTTCAAGGCCTTAGAACTGTGGACGTCCAAACGAAGGACGTTCCGGCACTGGCCGGCGATGCCAGCAAAGCGTCATTCGGCAGAGCGGTGGTTGGCTCTGGCGATGTTCCCTATGACGTCATTATCCCCGCCCTTATCGACTCCGGCTACGAAGGCTATTTCACCGTCGAACGCGTTTATCACCCCCAAAAACCCGAGGATCATCCCCAGCTCCAGCAGGACACCATTTCGGATATCCACAACTTGAAGCGGATTGCCGCTGCCACAACACAGAAGGAAAAGAATGACTGATCAAATCGGCTATGCCATCGTCGGGCTGGGTTACGGAGGTACGCGCTGTGAGATGCTGCAGCAGACCCCGAATTCAAGGCTCGCTGCCGTCGTCGATCGCAACGAAGATCGGGCCAGAGAGTACGGCGAAAAGTATTCCGTGCCGTGGTTCACCAATACAGAGGATGTGCTGTCACGAGATGATGTCGACGTAGTCGGTATTTACACTCCCAGCGGTCTTCACCTGGAGACTGCTCTTCACGTCGCCGCCGCCGGAAAGCATCTGCTGCTCACCAAACCGATGGAAGTGTCTCTGGAACGTTGCGACGAAATTATTCGGGCCTGCGAGAGCGCCGGGGTGGAGCTCTTTGGCGAGTTCTACCTTCGCTACCATCCTGACAACTGGCGCCTTAAGCGGGCGATCGACCAAGGTCACCTCGGACAACCGATTTTGGGGGAATTCGGGTTCAAATGCTTCCGCCCCGCCGCCTACTACACGGCAGACGGCGCCTGGCGCCAGACCTGGGAGCTCAATGGTGGGGGAGTGGTCATGAACCAGGCCCTGCACGCCATCGACATGCTCACCTGGTGTCTTGGCGAAGTCGCCTCCGTGCAAGCAGTCACCGGAACCTACTCGCACGAGATCCCCGTGGAGGACACAGCTGCCGCTATTTTCACCATGAAATCAGGGGCGACCGCAGTATTAGTTGGCACCACGACCTTCCAGACCACGAGCGGAATGGATGACGTTTACGGTGGTGGGTTCACCACCCGTGCCGAAGTCAATGGCCAGCGCGGAAGCCTCAGCTTGATTGACGACGAGATCAAGATGGAGAAGCTTGAGCAGGGTCACCTAGGGGAGTACCCCGGTCGGCCGGCCAACGTTTTCGACGACGTTTCGTCCTCGCTGCTGGGCCTGACGCAAAAGTCTCCCACGCTGGCCCGGGCTCGAGAATCCCGGCGGGTGGTAGAGATTGCCCAAGCAATCTACCAATCGGCCGAGTTGAAGCTGCCTGTCGATCCCGGTCAATCCGAGGGACTAAATCAGCCTGCAGGAAATCGACGATGAGGTTCAGTGATGGCTACTGGCGGCCAGCGCCGGGCACAAACGTCCAGTACCCGCAGTCCGTTTACAGAACAGTGGCAACCGACCGGTCGGTCACGGCATATGCTCCACTGCGGGCCATCAACAATCGCCGTAACACGCTAAACAATCCGCTGTTGACAGTCGTCGCATGGTCCCCCCAGCCGGGCATCATCGGGATACGGACCACCCACCACTCCGGCGGTCCGGACCGTAAACCGCGGTTCGAGTTGAATACCCGTGATGACCACGCAGTCACAGTAGACATCGGGACGGATGCCGCCACCCTTACAACAGGTGATCTTTCAGTAACTCTTGGTACCTCTGGAGCCTGGAATCTGACTTTCAATTCCGAGGGCAAACTCCTGACTTCCACGGACAGCAAATCTCTGGGTTATGCCACCGGCGCGGACGGGCGGCACTATCTTCACGAACGGCTCACTATTGACGTTGGCGAGACTCTCTATGGCTTCGGAGAGCGCGCGACGGCATTCGTAAAGAACGGGCAAAGCGTCGAAACCTGGAATAGCGATGGTGGCCCGAGCAGCGACCACGCTTACAAAAGCGTCCCCTTCTACATCAGTAGCAAGGGCTACGGTGTGTTCGTAAATTCTCCCGACAGGGTTTCCTTCGAGGTTGGTTCTGAATTCTCTTCACGCACGCAGTTCAGCGTGCCAGGCCAGGAACTCGAGTACTTCGTCATCGGTGGTGGATCGCCTAAGGAAGTGCTTTCCCGATACACCGCCCTAACAGGTAAGGCCCCTGTGCCACCACCGTGGTCATTCGGGCTATGGCTCAGCACCTCGTTCGTGACTACATACGACGAGAACACCGTGATGCACTTTGTTGACGGGATGAAAGACCGGGACATCCCCATGAGTGTCTTCCATTTTGATTCCTTCTGGATGAAAGAGTTTCAATGGTGCGACTTCGAGTGGAACCGGGATGCCTTTCCGGACCCAGAAGGCATGTTGGAACGCTTAAAGGCCAAAGGCCTCAAGACATCAGTGTGGATTAATCCCTACGTGGCCCAGCAGTCCGCAGTCTTCGATGAAGGAAAAGCGAAGGGATACTTCGTCCGCCGGGCCGACGGAGGCGTTTGGCAGTGGGATACCTGGCAAGCAGGAATGGCCATTGTGGACTTCACCAACCCAGAAGCCTGCGAATGGTTCTCGGGTAAACTGCGGCATTTGCTGGACATGGGCGTCGACTGTTTCAAAACTGATTTTGGTGAGCAGGCCCCCCTGGACGGCGTATTCCACGACGGCTCTGACCCATCCGCAGCCCACAACTACTACAGCTACCTGTACAACAAGACCGTCTTCGAGACAATCACCGAGATGAAAGGCTCAGGGGAAGCTGTCCTCTTTGCGCGATCAGCAACAGCCGGAGGACAACAATTCCCCGTGCATTGGGGCGGTGATCCGGAACCTACATACGTCTCCATGGCCGAAAGCCTTCGCGCCGGGCTGTCTCTGGGTCTATCCGGATTCGCCTTCTGGAGCCACGATATCGGCGGATTCGAGGGAAACCCCACACCGGAACTTTTCATGCGTTGGGCTGCGTTCGGGCTCCTCTCATCACACAGCCGGCTTCACGGGAGTACAACATACAGAGTCCCCTGGGAATTTGGTGACACCGCAACTGAAGTCGTGCGCTCCTTCGTGAAACTGAAGATGAAGTTGATGCCCTACATCTACGGGGCAGCAAAGGAGGCTGAATCAGGTCTTCCACTCATGCGCGCCATGATGCTCGAATTCCCCGAAGATCTGAACTGCCGGTCGCTGGACCGACAGTACATGCTGGGCAGCAATCTCCTCGTAGCACCCGTCTTTTCCGACGCAGGCGAAGTCAGCTATTACGTTCCAGCAGGAGTATGGACCAACTTCTTTACAGGCGAGACCGTGACCGGACCAGCCTGGATAGAAGAGGTCCACGGCCTCGACAGCGTTCCTCTCCTTGTTCGACCCGGCACGGTCATCCCGGTTGGCAGTGTCGACACAGCCCCGGACTACGACTACCGTTCGGACGTAACGCTGGAAATCTATCAACCGGCAGAGGGTTTTACGGACATAAGGGTTCCTTCCGGAGGTGCCGATGAAGCCGGAGCTTTTGCCATCACACGCAAGGGAAAAAGGTTGACCCTAGAGGCCCGGACTCCCTTGAACTGGCGGGTACTCCTGGTCAACAACAGCAAAGCGCAACTGCTCACCTCGGGCAGAATCGAAAATACTCCCCGCGGAGCTTTGGTCACTCCCGACTTGGGAGCAAAGGCGATTCAAATCGAACTTTGATACTTCGGTCGACAGTTCCCAGGACTAGTACTGCCGCTGGTAAGGGTGGCTGGGCATTGAATCAACTGCCCGGCCACCTCCACCTACTGGGCTTCGTCCCCGTCCAGGTCTTGGCGGTGGCTCCAACGCAGTCTAATGGTCGCTTGGGAATTGACACCGAATCCCGAAGCCCTCTCACAAGATCCTTCCTTGCCTTTTCCTACGTAGAAAGGAAGTTGCCCCATGTCCCATGAGTGGCGGATGGCAGACGTAGCGGCTGCCGCCTCTGTTTCTGTCGCAACCGTTTCAAACGTCCTAAATGCGCCCCAATTAGTGAGTGAACGAACGCGGAGAAGAGTAGAAACAGTTATCGCGGATCTCGGATACCGGAGGAACGAACACGCCTACGGGCTCAGACGCAAACGTCGGGAAATGGACGCAGATCCCGCGGGGACTTTAGCGGAGAGCCCTGAAACAGCAACTTCGGAAACTGAGGCTACGCACCCTCCTATCTCCGGCCCTGAGGGCCCCATAACCAACGAAAAACGGCCTGGGGAACACACAGGAAAGCGAGCGGACTGGTCCGGGTATGCTCCACGAAGCCGCGTTGCGCTGTCCATAGCGGGACAAAAGACTGGCGGCGTTGTGGACATGACCATGCGCGATGGCTCGGCAATTTGGGTCTGGGTGGACGGCGGTCGTGGACGCCGACTAATTCATTGGGCCGATGACATCGATGTCAAAGCAGCTCCTAACCCGCTTCGTTCAGATGGAGGCATTGAAGATGATGCACCTATGAAAATGTTCATAAGGGAAAATGGACATTGATCACAACATGAGCCTTGTGGCACTCGCATCCGCCGGGAAACGCGAGCCATTCCCGAGAAGCCTGGCCCAGCAGCCCGGCATAGTGAGCACCGAATCTTCATCGTCCTTAACCATGCCCTCAAGTTTCGCGACGAGCCTCCCGTCGTGCCGAAATCCGGCGAGGAACTCGCTGCTAGTGCCTTATTACTAACACGAAGAGCCGATAACGGATATTTGGTCAAGTGGCCATTGGAGCATGCCCGAGGGAACAGAAACCCTAGGAGGCCCAGATACACATCGCGCCCAACAACGTCGGCGTCAGAGTAGGGCGAAAGTCCATTTCTGCGACAGTCACTCCATGGTGCTCTCAGAATCCATCCTGACAGTCGGGAGGGGAGGACACCTGGGCGCAGTGAACTAAGGATCATCTAAATAGTCCGAAAAATCGGGGCCTGATGTAGATCTCTTAGGACAGGGGCTGTCGATGTTACCTCTTGCAGCTCTACAGGTACCTAAGAACAGCCCTGAACGCCGCCCGAGAGGCGAATCCTCCCTGGCCAGGCGTCCGCGACGTCAGGTTGGGGTGTGGCCTAATTACACGCACATAGCTGTAGCTAGGCTCTCCGGAATTCAACATGCTTCGGTTCCGCTAACTAATGCTCGCGCAGGCCCAATCTCGGCACGCTGCTGTTCAGCCTGATCCTTACAGGGGACTGCCCCCTGGTTTTGTTGCTCCTTGATCTAACGAGCTTGTGATCCCGTGTTTTGCCCAACAACTGCCCCGCGAATCCGGGTCCCCGGCGGAGCGGGCAGGCCATAGCGGCTAAAGCTTTGCGGTTTTTTTGGAGTAGAACTGCTGCCTCAGTTCACCGATGAGGTCCGCCCGGCTGGTGAGTTCGTCTCCATCTGTGAGGTACCTTTTAGGGTTCCGGCCCATGACAACTCCCGGAGGGGTGCCAGTGAAGATCAGGTCGCCCGGATAGAACTCGACGACTTGGGATAGCCGGCTGATGATTGCCGGGGTTGAGAAGATCATGTCGCGGGTTTGACCGGTTTGCACCTCCTCGCCGTTGACGGTGCAGCCGAACGAGATGTCATTCATGTCTTCAAATTCGTCTGGTGTGACGATTTTCGGCCCCACTGGCGCGAAGCCAGCGAAGGACTTACCTAGACTGAACTGGGGTAGAGATCCAGCCAGTTGGCTGTTCCGCTCAGAAATGTCCTGGCCGAGCGTCAGCCCCGCCACATGGCCCCAGGCGTCCTCTTCGCTGATAGCGCGGCCACCGACACCGATAACAGCGACGATTTCAGCCTCCCAGTCCACACCGTTGTCGTCAGGGAGTTCTACACGGGAAATAGGGTCGCACAGTGATGATGCGAACTTGGTGAAGACCATCGGCTCGTCCGGCAACGTCATATTGCTCTCAGCCGCGTGATCGATGTAATTCAGTCCGATGGCGAAGATCTGCCTTGGCCTGGGGACGGGATTCGACCAACGATCAGAACCTTCCGACGCACCCGCGACAGCAGGCCCGTCCGCAGTGGCCGCCCACTCCTTAAACTCGCGCCAGTAGCCGAAGAGCAACGACCCATCCTCGGCGACAAAAATGTTCCCCGCCAGCTTTGGCGACATCGATAAAGGCACCGTTGCCGTTGGCCACCACCAACCGGTGTTCCAGAATTCCAATTCGCATTGCTCGGTCGCCTTTCGCGCTCCACTAAACCTCGGACTGAAGCCATCCTCCCGTTCGATGTGAACCCCATCCTCATCGGACTTGACGGCACGATCACTGCCGTAGATGCCCGCGTGGAGCGCCGGGTGTGATGAACCAAGAGATCGGTATTACGTTTTCCGATTCAGCGAAAGCAAATTACCGCGCTGCGAATGCCGAGGGCCGACCTGCCCTCGGCATCGTCGTCCTGGGCAGCGTCACTGGTCCCAGCCAGTACCTTGATTCCGTGCAGGAATGGCTGTCAGAACTCGGTCACGCGAGTCTGGTCATCGATTACTACTCGGCCGTGGACCGGCCCAGCCTCATGAGCTATGAGGAAAAACTTGCCGGCGCCGCAGCCCTATACTCCTCGGCCACGGTCGGACTGGTCGATGACGCCTCCCGATACCTTCAGAAGCGCTGCGGTCTGTTGCTGTGCTTGGCTTTTGCGTGGGCGGAAGTCTTGCTCTCGCCTGCGCTGCCTTGAACAAGCGGCTCGTTGGCGTGGCAGCCTTATACGGCCAACTGGAGTACCCATTGAAGAACGAGAAGGGGGACGCCATGCCCAGTCCGCTTGCATTGGCGCCGGACATTCAGATTCCAGTCACCGCGCATTTCGGAACGGCTGATCCGGTTCTAGGCTTATCCTGCACGTACGTTACGCCTTCCCGCAGCGTCTGTTAGCTGGGCTGTAGCTCAGTCAGACAGCTTTAGGGTTCAGTGGCAAGTTCCTACGCCTGGGTGAGGAACGAAATTAGGCTGGCTGAAGCTCTAAACGGTCGGATGAAGCAATCGATACTTCTTCGTTCCGGCTCACCTTGTAATGAAAGCCGGCGCATTCTTCGGTCGCCCAGGCTTGGTATAACTCGGTCTTCTCGAAGAGTCGTCTGCCTTCCACCGGTGATTGGACCCAAAGGATCTGGCCGTCTTCGGTGACGGTGTCAACTATGCCGCTACAAATAACGGTACGGTCTTGGCGGATTTGGACGTTGGCCCCCACGAGGGTGCGCCAGTCCTTCACGTGACGGTAAGACATATCTAGCGGCCTTCCAGTTCTTCAAGGGGCATAACGTATTGGCTGGCTGGAATCAGCGCACGTAGTCGGCACCGGTGATGTCGATCGTGGCCCCGGTCGTGTGCCGGGACCGGCCCGAAGCAAGGAAGGCGATGACTTCGGCGACGTCCTGCGGGGGAGTGACCTCGCCCAGGGGCAGGGTTTCCAGCAGGGTGGGGTCTGAGGCCAGGTCCCCGGAGATGTCAGTTGCCACCCAACCGGGGGCGACGGCGTAGGCGAGGATATTCTCCGCGGCGTAGCCGCGTGCGATGCCCTTGGTCAGTGCCAGCAGGCCGCCCTTAGCGGCACCGTAGGCGAGGTGTTCGGCGTCGTCCCCGCGGTGCGCGGAGCGGCTCGTGACGTTGACGATAATGCCGCCGCCCCGCTTCCGGAACCCCAGGATGGCTTCCCGGCAGAGGTCAGCGGGGGCGAGGAGGTTCAGCTGATAGTTGGCCTGCCAGCCGCGCTGCCAGTCGCCGTCGTCATCGATCTCTGACGGCAGCCACGCGCCGGCATTGTTGACGAGGACATCGACGCCATCCCGCCACTGAGCGGCTTCACTCCAGACGCGATGGCGTTCGGCGGGTTCGCGGAGATCGCCCTGGACCAGCGTCACGCGATCACCGAGGCGGTCCGCGGTTGCCTGGGCGGAGTCCTTGTCGTTGCCGTAGTGCAGCGCGACGTTCGCTCCCTCCCTGTGCAGCACCTCGACGGTTGCCCGGCCGATGCCCCTCGAGGCGCCGGTGACCAGGGCCGTCTTTCCATCCAGCATGCCGCTCATGCCACGGCCTGCGCGCCGGTGATCTCGATGACGGAACCGCAGATGTATGGCGCCTCGTCGGAGGCAAGGAAGGCTACCAGTGCGGCAATTTCCTCGGGCTTGCCGATGCGTCCGAACGGCACCAGGGCGTCCAGGTCTGCCACGGTGCGGCCGCTGCGGGCAAGGCCCGCCTCCAGCATTGGAGTGTGCACCTCACCTGGGGCGACGGCGTTGACCCGGATGTTGTTGGGCGCATAGTCGCGGGCGAGGTTCTTGGTGAAGGCGACGACGGCGGCCTTCGAGACGTTGTAGGCGATGTGGGCAGGTGCCGGGTACAGGCCCCACTGGGAAGCAGTGTTGACGATGGCACCTCCGCCGGCTTCGATCATGTGCGGCAGCACGGCCCGGCAGAGGTGGAACAGCGAGTCGACGTTGACGGCGAAGGAGAGGTCCCAGTCGTACTCGGTCAGTGAGAGCAGGTCGCCGCGCCGGTTGATGCCGGCGTTATTCACCAGGACATCGATCCGGCCGCGGCTGCTGACGATCTGCTGGACCGCCGCGGTGGAGGCCTCGGGGTCCAGCAGGTCGAAGACCAGCGCTTCGGCGGAGAAGCCTTCGCCAGCCAGAGCATCCGAAATCTCCTTGGCCGCCGTCTCGTTGGCGTCTGCCACATAAACGTGGGCGCCTTCGGCGGCGAGCCGGCCGCTGATGGCGGAGCCGATGCCGCCGCCGGCTCCGGTGACCAGCACGGTCTTGCCGTTGAAGCGGCGGGCGGTTCCCGTCGTCGTCATGTGTCTAGTCCTCGAGGGAGAAGATGGTGCGGTGCCAGCCTTTGGCTTGTTCGCCGGTGAGGTCGAACATGACGTGTTTGACCACGGTGTATTCATCGAAGGAGTAGGTGGACATGTCTTTGCCGAACCCGGACTGCTTGAAGCCGCCGTGGGGCATTTCGCTGATGATGGGGATGTGGTCGTTGACCCAGACGGCGCCGGCGCGGATTTCGCGGGTGGCGCGCAGGGCGCGGTAGACGTCCTTGGTCCACGCCGAGGCGGCCAGGCCGTACGGGGTGTCATTGGCCAGTTGAATCGCTTCGTCGTCGGTGTCGAACGGGGTGACGGCGAGGACGGGACCGAAGACTTCGTCCCGGAAGATCTCACTGTCCGGGGTGGCGTCGGCCACGAGTGTGGGCCGGTAGTAGGAGCCGTTGGCGAGGTCACCGTCCGGGATGCCGCCGCCCAGGACGCGTGCGTAGCCGCGGGCCCGGTCCACCATGCCGGCCACTGTCTCCTGGTGTTTCCGGGAGACGAGCGGGCCAAGGTCCGTTGCGGGGTCCGTGGTGGGGCCGAGCTTCACCTTGGCGTAGAGGTCGGCGACGCCTGCGATGAACTTCTCGTAGAGGGAGCGGTGGACGATGGCACGGGTGGCGGCGGTGCAGTCCTGTCCGGTGTTGATCAGCGATCCGGCTACGGCGCCGTGGATGGCCGCGTCGAGGTCGGCGTCGTCGAACACTACAAAGGGTGCTTTGCCGCCGAGCTCGAGATGGACGCGTTTTGCCGTGGTGGCGGCGGCGTCCAGCACGGTGCGGCCAACCGAGGTGGAGCCGGTGAAGGAGAGCATGTCCACGTCGGGGTGGCGGAGCAGTTCCGCACCGACGGTGGAGCCGCGGCCAGTGAGGACGTTCACGACGCCGGCGGGTAGGCCGGCCTCGGTTGCCACTTCAGCGAACAACAGGGAGGTGAGCGGCGTGATTTCGGCGGGCTTGAGCACGATCGTGTTGCCGGCGGCGATGGCGGGCAGGATCTTCCACGCGGCCATCTGCAGGGGGTAGTTCCAGGGCGAGATGGAGCCGATCACACCGATGGCTTCCCGGCGGATGGATGAGGTGTGGTCCGGGGAGTATTCGCCGGTGGCTTTGCCTTCGAGGTTGCGGGCGGCGCCAGCGTAGAAGGCGATGTTGTCGATGGTGCCCGGGACGTCGAATTCACGGGTGAGGCGGATGGGCTTGCCGGCCTGGCGGGATTCAAGTTGGGCGAATTCTTCGGCGCGCTCTTCCATGAGGGCGGCGAACTTGGTGAGCACCGCCGAGCGGTCGGCCGGGGTGGCGCGGGACCAGGCCGGGAAGGCGTCGCGGGCGGCCTGGACGGCGAGTTTGACGTCGTCGCTGCCGGCGAGGGTGATCGTGTCCACGGTGGTTCCGTTGGACGGGTCGATTACGTCCACGGTTTCTCCGCTGGTACCTTCGACGCGCTTGCCGTTAATGAACTGGCTCACAACTCCTGCTTTCAGTAGTTCTTAAAGAATGTGGGGGGCAACGGCCCCGGGGTGGCGGTCAGGCGCCGGGGGCCCAGATGTCGCCGACGGTGTAGCCGGTGGGGAAGGGGTCGGTGGGATCCAGGACCCACTGGCTGCGTCCGGTGACCCAGCCCCGGCCGGTGACGGTGGGAAGGACCGCGTCGCGGCCGCCCGCCGTCGTCGTGCCTGTCAGGCGGCCGATGAATTCGCTGCCGATGATGCTGTGGTGGGAGAAGTTCTCGCCGATGGCCAGCTGGCCGCGGGCGTGGAGCGCGGCCATCCGGGCGGAGGTGCCGGTGCCGCAGGGGGAGCGGTCCAGGGCTCCGGTCCAGGTGGATGGGTCGGACGGGACGAGCTTGCCGTTGGACAGGACCACGGTGTTGCGGTCCTGCCGGCCGGGCACGCGGTCGCCGGTGTGCAGCATGATCAGGTTGACGCCGGAGACGAGCGGGTTGTCCGGGTGCGTGACGTGGATCTGCTCGAGCGCGGCCATCTTGATCAGGGCGCCGGCCCGCGCCAGTTCCTTGCCGTTGTCCGGGTGCAGGTCCAGGCCCAGGTCTGCTGCCTTGGCTTGGGCGAAGAACTGGCCGCCGAAAACAACATCCACCGGTACGGTGCCGAATTCGGGCACTTGCAGCGGGAAGTCGAGTTCGACGACGAACGCCGGGACGTTCACGACCGTCACCGAGAGGACCTTGCCATCCTGGACCTTGGCGACCGCCTGCACGGTGCCTACCGCAGTGTCAATGGTGACCCCTGTTTCGGGTCCGCGGACCGGGATGATGCCCTCCTCCAGTGCCGCCGTGACAGCGCATATGGTGTTGGATCCTGACATGGGCGTGAAGCCGCCCTGCTCGAGCACCACCATGCCAAAGTCCGAGCCTTTGCTCACGGCGGGCAGGAGGATCACGGAGCAGAGGCCGGGGTAGCCGCGCGGCTCATGAAGCATGAGCCGGCGCAGCCAATCCAGGTTGTCCTTGCAGTACTGCAGGCGCTCCGCCATCGTCTCGCCCTGCACGAGGGCCGCGGCGGAGGTGAGGATCCGGCCGGGTTCGCCTGCCGCATGGACTTCAATGGCGTCCAGGGCGATCGTGCCGGCGGAGCGCGGGGTCATGCTGCTACTGCCGGGAGGACGCCGGCGTTGTGCAGGATGCCCGCGAAGCGCTGGCGCTCCTCTTCGGGCAGGGGCAGGATGGGCAGGCGTGCCGGGCCCACGGGGTGGCCCAGTAGTTCCAGGCCTGCCTTGATGCCGGCCACGTAGTTGACGGACTCGAGGAAGTCACTAATCGCCCAGAGGTGCTTCCACAGCTGGCGGGCACGGTCCAGGTCCTTCTGTTCGGCCAGGGCTTCCCAGAATTCGACGGCGAGTTCGGGCACGACACCGGCGGTGCCCCAGACGGAGGCTTCGGCGCCTGAGGCGATGCCGAAGAACGTCAGGGTGTCCCAGCCGTTGAAGGCCTTGATGCTGTTCGTGTGGTTGGCGAGCAGTTCGGCCAGGCCCACGGCGTCGTCGGAGGTGTTTTTGATGTAGTCCACACCGTCAATGCTGCCCAGTTCGGCGAGTTCGGCTGCGGTGAGCGAGATGCCGGTGGCGCCCGGAACGTTGTAGTAGACGATCGGGATGTTGATGGACTCGGCTACTGCGGACAGGAATGCCTTGAGGGCGCGCAGGTCCAGCGGGTCGTAGAAGGGCGGGACCAGCATGATGGCGTCCGCTCCGACTGCTTCGGCGTGCTGGGCCAGCTCGATGGCGCCCTGTGTTGAGAGCGCGCCGATCCCGGCGACGACCGGGATGCGGCCGTCGGCGCCTTTGACGTAGAGCTCGATGACGCGGCGGTATTCCTCCTGGGAGAGGGTGGTGAATTCGCCGGTGGTGCCGGTGGGGACGATGCCGTGGATTCCGGCGGCGACCAGGCGTTCGACCTGGGCCTGCAGGGTGGCCTCGTCGATGGCGGAGCCGTCCTCGGTGAACGGGGTGGTGACGGCGGCGAGGATGCCGCGCAGTTCCTTCTTGGTGCGTGAAGACATGTTGGGTTCCTTTCGGGGAATGCTGGTACCGCGTGACACTGCGGCCAAAGTGGTGGGCTGTGGTTAGTGGGCCGGGACCGGCTGGCGTTGGACGCCGCGGAAACGGTCTGCCCTGAAGGGCTGAAGCGTAGGTGCCATGCGGCCGCGCAGGATCAGGTCGGTGAGGGCTACAGCAGTGCCTGGCGCGAGGGTGATGCCCATCATTCCGTGGCCGCTTGAGACATAGGTGTTTTGCAGGTGGCCGAGGTGGCCGATGACGGGCAGCCCGTCCGGTGTCATGGGCCGCATGCCGGCCATAGGCGCCGGCTTTGTGGCGGGCGGCTCCCAGTTGCGGAAGTACTTGGCGGGAGCACGCAGGATCGCATCCACGCGGACCTGGTTGATCTTCTCGTCCAGCCCGCCGAACTCCATGGTGCCGGCGATGCGGAGGCGTTCGTTGAACGGTGTCACCGCGACCTTGGCGTCCCAAAGGTTGACCGCGCTGCGCAGACCCAGCGCGGGGACCTCAACGCTGTAGCCCTTGCCCGGGCGCACGGGAAGTGCAACCCCAAACTGCTTGGACAGGTTCCCGCTCCACGCGCCGGCGGCGAGGACGAAGTTGTCGGCGGTGTAGCGGTTTCCTCCGCTTTGCACTGCTGTGACCTTGTCACCGTTGCGTTCAACAGTGTCGATCGGCGAGTTCTCCACGATCTTGACGCCCATGGCGAGCAGCCTCTTGCGAAGCGCCGCGGCCATCGCTCCCGGGTCAACGTGGCGCTCCTGGGGGAAGTAGATGCCCCCCAGCACGCCATCGGTGAGCAGCGGCTCCTGTTCATGCACGGCGTCCCGGTCGAGCACCCGTGGCTGGCGTCCATACTGTGACGCGAGATCCAGGTTGTCGATGTGGTGGTCGAAGTTGTCCTTTTCCATGAACGCCATGAGCAGGCCGTCCGTGTGCATTTCGAAGTCCATGCCGTCGGCACGATATTCATCGAAGATCTGCAGGGTGTCAGCGGCAAGGCGGAGGTGGCCCTCGAAACCTGCGCGCTGGTCACGGGCGTTGGACTTGCGCCACATGCCCAGCATGAACCGCACGAAGGCAGGGTCCAGTGAGGGGCGGATGTAGAGCGGGCTGTCCGGGCGGAGCATCCATTTCATGGATTTGAGGACGACGCCGGGTCCTGGCACGGGTGCCGATTCCGCCGGGCAGATCCACCCGGCGTTGACCTTCGACGCACCAAGCCCGGTGGCTCGGGCGTCAATGACGGTGACGCTCTCGCCCTCCCGGGCGAGGTGGTAGGCCTGGGTCAGGCCGATGACGCCGCCGCCGATTACAACGGTGTGCACAATATTTCCTTTCTTGGTCCGTTTTAGTTGCCCTCATGAAAGGCTGAACTAGAAACGGACAGCGTCCACGAACTTCTTGAGGTCTTCGTTGTCGCAGTTGTCGAATGCAGCTTCCGGAGTGGCGTTGACGGCGATCTCGCCTTCGTGGAAGAACACCACCCGGTCCGCGGCCTTGGAGGCGAACGCCATGTCGTGGGTGACCAGGGCTACGGCGATGCCGTCCTCCTCCTTCAGGCGGCGCAGGACGTCCAGGACCTCGGCTGCGACGGGCGGATCCAGCGCGGAGGTGATCTCGTCACAGAGCAGGAGCTTGGGCTTCATCATCAGGGCACGGGCGATGGCCACGCGCTGACGTTCACCGCCGGAGAGCTGGGTGGGCCTGCTGAGGATGTGGTGGGCCATGCCAACTTCGGCCAGGGCCGCCTCGGCACGGTCACGCCCTTCAGCGGCGCCGACACCACGCGTCTTGCGGGGAGCGAGGACGAGGTTGTCCAGGACGTTCATGTGCGGCCACAAAGTATAGGTCTGGAAAACCATGCCCACCTCGGAGCGGATATTTTCCCATTCTTTAGTGCGCTTCTGCTCGGCGAATACCGTGTGTCCGTCCACGACGATCTCACCCTCGTCAGGATCGGTGAGCCCTGCCAGTGCCCGCAACAGGGTTGACTTGCCGGAACCGCTCTTGCCGATGATGACGGTGATGTCGCCCTTGTTCATGGTGAAGTCGACGTTGCGGAGGATCTTCCGGATCCCGAAGCTCTTCTGGAGGCCGCGGGCCTCCACGAGGACCTGCCCGGCTCCGAACTGACCAGGCGTCTGCTGGGGGGCTGTCACTTGGGTGCTGCCCTTCTGTTCGCTCACTTCATTGTCCTTCCGGGCGGGGCTGGTGGGAAGCTGCGGGGTGAGTGCGGAGTGGCTCATCGTGACGCCACCACCACGCGTGCTCCGGGCATCATCCGGGCCCAAATGCTGGTCCGCGAAGCTCCGCCGAGCGCCGCGTTGTTCTGCATACGGCGTTCGATGGCGCTGGTGATCAGGGAGACCGGGAACGCGATGGCGAAGTAGATGAACGCTGCCAGGGTGAAAATCTCCAGAGCCCGGTAGTTCTGGGCAGAGATCGTGTTCGAGATGAACATCAGATCCGAGACCGCGATGGTCGAGACCAACGCTGTGTCCTTGAACAGTGAGATGTTCAGGGACAGGATCACCGGAAGCTGCTGGCGCATCGCCTGCGGGACGATGATGTAGCGAAGCTGCTGGAAGCGGTTCAGCTGCAGCATCCTGCCTGCCTCGACCTGCTCGACCGGAACCGACTGGAAGCCGCTGCGGTACGTCTCAGCCATAAACGCAGTGAGGTTGGCTGTGAGGGCGATGACTGCGGAGGCGTAGCCTGGCAGGGTCACTCCTGTAAGGGCCGGCAGTGCGTAGAAGATCCAGAAGAGCTGAACCAGCAACGGGGTGCAGCGGAAGATCTCGATGTATCCCTGGGCGGCCCAGCGGATGACCTCAATCTTTGACATCCGGCCCACGGCAACAGGGATTGCCAGGATCATGCTCAGGACGATGGTAATCACCGTGATCTGAAGCGTCAGCCCCAGGCCCTGCAGCATGCTGGGCAAGGCGTTGGCGACCACGTCCCAGTCGAACTTGTATCCATTCATGTCGTGCTCCTAACGGAGGGCTTACTTCTTGCGAAGGTCGCCGAGGTTGTCGATTTCGACGTAGCCGACCTTCTCGTAGGCCTGGGTGAGCTGTCCGCTCTTCTGTGCACGCTCGATGGCGATGTTGACGATCTGCAGGGACCGGGGGTCGATGGTTGCCGGGACGCCGTAGGCGGCGGAGGCGGAGTAGAGCTCCGGTTCGGGTACCAGAATTTTCAGGCTCGGATCGGCCTGTGCCTGGGATTCCGCGGTGGGCAGGTCAGTGAACTCGGCAATGGTGCGTCCGGCCTGGACGGCTGAGATGGCGTTGGAGTAGCTGTCCACCGGCATGATGTTGGAGGTGTGGCCCTGAAGCGCCTTTTCGGGCGAGGAGCCCTGGGCGGTAGCAATCTGGCCGCCGTTGGCCAGCAGGTCCTCCACGGTCTTGAAGGGGGAGTCGGCCTTGACCACGAAAACGCCCTGGTACTGGTAAACCGGGTCGGTGAAGCCAATCGCCAGTGAACGCTCCACGGTGTAGTCAAGGTTGGCTGCGAAGTCGTAACGGTTGGCCTGCAGGCCGGCGACGATGTTCTTCCACTCGGCGGCAACGGGCACGAGCTTCACGCCGAGCTGCTTGGCCAGTTCCTCCAGCGGGATCAGGTTCGGACCGCCCAGCGTCCCATCGGGCTGCTGAACGGTCATGGGCGGTGCGATAGCCACGCCGACGCGCAGTTCACCCCGCTTCTTGATGTCCTCGAGCAGGGAGCCCTGAGCAGAGCCGGAAGTAGCGGAGGCGCTCTCGCCTCGGAAACCGGCGCCGACATAGCCGCCGCCGATGGCGACCAAGAGTACGGCCAGGACTGCAAGGACGATCTTGCTTGTTTTGGTCATTGTCTAAAACCCTCTTTACGGGAATGGGTTACGGGGCTGGCGGAGAAGGAGTGCGGTGCTGCCAGCTCGAAGGGAAAATTTACGGTTCTGGCCTGGGCGAGTGCCCTGCAGCGCCAGGAGGTTGAGCTTCAGCGTGGGTAGCGTCATTCTCAGTGGTTTGGTTGTTTTATTGTCAAACAATCAGCGACGTGATTCAACAGTAAACCTGTGACTGGGACCACGTCCAGTACTTTTTGGAAAATCTCCAGGTCTCCACGAAACAGTCCGGTAACGTTTGGCCCGCGTGTAGTCGGGGGAGTAGCTGTCGAAGCGGTTAGATTCCGAGGAATGTAAATTCCGCGTAACGCCGGTAATCGAAGGCTTGTCCGGAGACGGAAAAGAGCTGGTCCTCCACTTGTGAATGGAAGACCAGCTCTCTAGTACGGACCTGCAGCTGCTGGCGGATGCCCGACTTAATCCAGGGCGTATACCTGTCCCGTTTGAATGCCCTCGACCGATTTTACGTAGGCCCGCCCCACGGTCTGGGCGGGGACCTGAGAGAAGCCGGGGAAGTAATCGTGGTATCCGGTGGCTTCGGCCAGCACTGAAGGACTCACGGCGTTGATGCGGATGCGCCGCGGCAATTCGGCCGCGGCGGCCATGACAAAGGACTCCAGGGCGCCGTTGGCGAGCGAGGCAGCGGCGCCGGTAAGGATGGGTTCGCGCGCAAGCACGCCTGTCGTCAGCGTGAACGACCCACCATCGGTGATGTGGCTGGCGCCGATCTGTACCAGGTTGACCTGTCCAAGGACTTTGTCCTCGAAGCCTGCCCGAAAGTCCTTGTCTGTGAGGTCCGCAAGTGGCTTGAAGGGAACCGATCCGGTACAGGAGATGACAGCATCGACCGTGCCGACCTCATCAAACATGCGCTGGATGGAGTCCGGCTCGGACAGATCTACCACCACGTCGCCGGAACGGGATGCTTCAATCACCTCATGACGGTCTCGAAGTGCGGAGACCGCCGCGGAACCGAGCAGGCCGTTGGCGCCGACAATCAGGATCTTCATACGGTTGTTACTCCTTGGGGGATTCGGTGTTCAGCAGGGGAATGAGTTCCTCAGCGCTACGGACCGTGTGTTCGCTGAAGGCCTTCCTGATGATCTCCAGATCCTTGGTCCTGATGGCGTCAACCAGCTTCTCGTGAACACGGTGGGCACGTGCCGGGTCCGCCCGTGCTGCCTGGTCCTGCGCGAGGATGATGGTCAGATGTGCTTCAGTGACTGGCCAAAGGCGCAGCAGGAGTGCGTTTTCGGACGCGGCCCACAGTTTCCGGTGGAAGGCGACGTGGCTTTCGTGCCGAATGACCGGGTCCGGGTCCATCTCCACCTGGCTGTATTCGGCCCAGCTTTCTTCAACCATGCGCATGCGCCGGCCCGAATCGTCTTCAACGATGGCGGTGGCGGCGAGCATATCCAGGGCCATCCGTGTATTGGCCAGGTCCATGATGGCAGCCGCGTCAAGGGTGGCTACCCGAAGTCCGCGGTAAGGTTCCTGGACCAGAAGGCCCTCCTGCGCCATCTGGTTGAGGGCCTCACGAACGGTGGGACGGCTGACGTTCAACCACTCCGAAAGCTGCACCTCGGTAAGCTTTTCTCCCGGCTTGATGGTGCCAAGCACCACGGCCCGGCGGATCTCATTGATCACGCCGTCCCTGCGGGAGACCGAGGCTACGGGGGACATCCTCAAAGGCAGCGACATCGACTCTGGTGACAGGTGCGTTTCCGCCATGGGCTTCCCCAATACTAGAAGTCAGCTCTGCTTGATGCAGATTGTCAGACAAGACTATCGGGTTTACGCGCGCGCGTAAATGGCCGCTCTACCTTGCAGGCACGCCGGACCTCACAACCCCCGCACCTGCACTGGCCCGCGCCGATTCGTGAGGAAGCCACAGGACGGGGGCGCCCTCGGAGGCTGGCATGACGCTTCCTTCGCCGATAAATCTTGGCGCAGACGCAGCCTCAGTAGCCGCAGTCGACGGCTGCCACCATCCACTCTCCGGGCAATGTTCACCCGTCCGCACAGCGGGGTGCTCCGCAGAGGCTGGAGGCGAGGGGAAGGTGCGGCGTCGTTTCATTAAGACTCCTGGTATGCGGGGACGCGGGCTGTAGTACACACCGTATTAGCGCATCCTCCAGTCCTGGGCCTGTACATATGTCGTAGCAACCTGCTGACAGGCGCCATATGTATGGTCGGGAACCTGGGCTCGGGGAGCTAACGTTGCAGCCAAGCCACTCCTGGCAAGCCCCCATACTAGAAGCGAGAAGAAGCGTGTCCGTAAACCTGGAACTTCCCGTGCTGTCCCACTGGATCGGTGGAGCCGAAGCGCTCTCCTCTGGAGACCGTACCTCCCCTGTCTTCGATCCCGCCCGCGGCATCGAAACCAAGCGCGTGGCTTTGGCCAACGCCTCGGATATCGAAACTGCGATCTCCTCTGCTCAGAAGGCGTACCCGGCCTGGCGGGACATGTCCATCACCAAGCGCCAGCAGATCATTTTCCGCTTCCGCGAGCTGCTGAATGAGCGCAAGGGCGAACTTGCGCAGATCATCACCTCCGAGCACGGCAAAGTAGTCTCTGACGCACTCGGTGAGATCACCCGGGGCCAGGAAGTCGTCGAACTCGCCACCGGGTTCCCGCACCTGATCAAGGGCGAGCACTCCGAAAACGTCTCCACTGGGGTCGACGTTTACTCCACCAAGTCCCCCCTCGGCGTCGTCGGGATCATCAGCCCGTTCAACTTCCCGGCCATGGTGCCCCTGTGGTTCCTCCCGATCGCCATCGCCGCCGGCAACACCGTGGTGCTCAAGCCGAGTGAAAAGGACCCGACGGCCGCTAACTGGCTCGCCGAGCTGTTCACTGAAGCAGGCCTGCCCGATGGTGTCTTCAACGTCCTGCACGGCGACAAGGAAGCCGTTGACGGGCTTCTGGAGCACAAGGACGTCAAGGCCATCTCCTTCGTCGGTTCCACCCCCATCGCGCAGTACATTTACGAAACCGCGGCCCGGAACGGCAAGCGCGTCCAGGCCCTGGGCGGCGCCAAGAACCACATGCTGGTCCTGCCCGATGCCGACCTCGAACTGACGGCCGACGCCGCCATCAACGCCGGCTTCGGCTCCGCCGGTGAACGCTGCATGGCCATCAGCGTGCTCGTCGCCGTCGAACCCGTCGCAGACGCGCTGATCGAAAAAATCACCGCCCGGATGGCAACACTGAAAATCGGCGACGGCCGCCGCAACTGCGACATGGGGCCCCTGGTCACCAGGCAGCACCGCGACAAAGTCGCCTCCTACATCGACGTTGCCATCGAAGACGGCGCCAAAGTCGTCGTGGACGGCCGCGGCATCAACGTCGACGGTGACGAAAACGGCTTCTGGCTCGGCCCCACCCTGATCGACGAAGTCCCGGTCACCTCCCGGGTCTACACCGAGGAAATCTTCGGCCCCGTCCTGTCAGTGGTGCGCGTCCGCAGTTACGAAGAGGGCCTGGACCTGATCAACTCCGGTGCCTTCGGCAACGGCACGGCCATCTTCACCAACGACGGCGGCGCCGCCCGCCGCTTCCAGAACGAGGTCGAGGTAGGCATGGTCGGCATCAACGTGCCCATCCCCGTCCCCGTCGCGTACTACTCCTTCGGCGGATTCAAGGACTCCATCTTCGGCAGCTCCAAGGCCTACGGCCTGCAGGGCTTCGAGTTCTACACCCGTGAAAAGGCCATCACCTCCCGCTGGCTCGACCCCAGCCACGGCGGCATCAACCTGGGCTTCCCCCAGAACTAGAGCCAATAACAGATTTCAGGAACCCGGCACTGGCTCCGAACATGAAAGCCTCCGGCGTACGCCGGAGGCTTTCATGTTCTATAACCCTTGGTGACCACTTCCGTCTTCCAGGAACTGGACAGCCGCGAAAAGCTCCAACCGGTCCCGCATCCCGTCCAAATTCAACCCGAGGATCTTTCCGGCCGCACCGATCCGGTTACGCAACGTATGCCGGTGGACGCCCATTCGCCGGGCCGTCTTATCCCAGACGCAATTGTTCGCAAACCACTCCCGCACAGTCTCCAGAAGCTCCGTTCCTTCAGCCCTGTCGTGGGCAATCAGCGGCTGCAGCAGGCCGCGGGCCACAGCGCCGGCCTCGTCCTCCCGGAGCAGGCCCAGCATGCCGCCTTCGGACAGCTCAGCGAATGCGACGACAGGTCTTCCCACTTCTACAGCCCGGCTCAGAGCACGCGTAGCCTCTTTCAGGCCAACGGAGATCCCCTTCAAGTCCGTCTCGGACGAAACACCGGACACCGAGCCGTGGCGCTGCAGAACTTCCAGGACCTTCTCCTGATGGGCCCTGCCTGCCAAAACCACCAGAAACTCACCGTACAAGGCATAAAACACCGCCCCCCGGTAGTCGTCCGCCAGCAGTTCCAACGCTTCGAGCAGGTTCGGAGCTTGGTTCTCCTGCCGCGAGGCCGTCACCAAGAGAGGCTCGCGGGGGAGTTGGCCCCAGACCTGCCGGGCCGTCCGCGTCGCCACATCAGTACTGCCGGCCAGCAGCTGTTCGAAAACCCCCGCACGCAGGTGCCGGCGTGCCGTATCGAGGGTACGGGCCTGCTCGAGCGCCAGGCTCGCGAGGCCGATAACGCTGTTGACAATATCCGCCCTCGCCGGGTCCAAAGGCTCCATGGCACCCAGCACCAGAGCGCCCCGAAGATTCCCCTTCCGGCCCAGGGTCTGCAACGTGACAGGCTGACCGCCCACATCCAGGTGCGAAGCGGACCGCGTGCCCAACTCCAGGGCGGTTCGTACCCTCGCGGTCACCTCAGCGGTGATGCCAGACGGGACTGGACGGTTCCTGGGCATGCGAACGTAATTACCGGCAGCGTCGTAAAGAGCCACCCAGCTGTGCAACTGCCGCTCAAGCTCACCGAGGATCGATGTGAGGCCGTCCGGCCGCAACGCTGCGCGGGAAATAGCCCGCTGCGCCTGCAGGGACCACTCAGCCCGCGCGTGCTCCTCCCGGGCAATGTAGTCGGCAACCAGGCGGATAATCGCGATAAACGGGGTCCGGTCAGGCACCTCCAGCAACGGCAGGCCCTGACTCCGGCAAGCCGCCTCCAGCCCCGGCGGCAGCGCCCCGTGGATCACCTGCGTCGCGAAGCCCAGGCCCACGATGCCATGGTCCACCAGCCGGCGTACATACTCCTCGTAGCCGCGGCCGTGGTGCGCTGCCAAAGGCCGGCCCCCGTCGCCCGCTTGGGCCACTGTCGCCCCCTCGGGGTCCAGCGGAAACTGCGTACCGTCTGTCAGCAGCAGCTGCCCGGCGTCCAGGAAAGGCGTCGGGTCCTCCAAGTCCGAACTGTGGACCCAGCTGATCGGCTGCTCCAGCAGCGGAGCGCCCAGATCGGGCACAACAAGCCGCAGCTTCAGGGAACGGCTGCGGAGAAGGACATTCAGGCTTGGCGGCACGCGCACCCCTCGTCATGTGAAAACGTCGATCGGGATCGAATTGATTGTACAAACGTATACCGCAATCCAGGGCGCAGGAACCGGATGATGGAAGGAACTTCCCCCTTCATCCACCGAGAGGAACCGTCATGGTCGTCAGCCCGGTCGCCCTGGACCCAGCAGCAACAAGCACAGATCTCAGCAACGCCGATGTCGTTGCTTTGGACCGGAAGAACGTCTTCCATTCCTGGTCCGCCCAGAAGTCATTGAACCCCATGGCAATCGCCGGCGGCTCCGGCAGCACTGTGTGGGACCACGACGGCAACACCTACCTGGACTTCTCCAGCCAGCTGGTCAATACCAACATCGGCCATCAGCACCCCAAGGTCATTGCAGCCATCGCCCGGCAGGCGACAAGCCTGGCAACGGTGGCACCGGCTGCGGCAAACCACGTCCGGGCAACGGCCGCCGCCAAGATCCTCTCGCACGCACCTGCCAACATGGAAAAGGTCTTTTTCACCAACGGCGGTGCCGACGCCAACGAAAACGCCATCCGGATGGCGCGCCTGCACACCGGCCGCGACAAGGTCCTCTCCCGCTACCGCTCGTACCACGGCAATACCGGCTCGGCGATCGCGGCCACAGGGGACTGGCGCCGCATTCCGAACGAATACTCCCGCGGCCACGTCCACGTCTTCGGCCCCTACCTGTACCGCTCCGAATTCTGGGCCGAAACCCCAGAACAGGAAACCGAGCGGGCCCTGCATCACCTGCGCCGCGTCATCCAGGCCGAAGGCCCTCAGTCCATCGCCGCGATCCTGCTGGAAACCGTCCCCGGCACGGCCGGTATCCTCGTCCCTACCCCCGGCTACCTCGAAGGCGTCCGGGCGCTGTGCGACGAATACGGCATCGTCATGATCCTCGATGAGGTCATGGCCGGCTTCGGCCGCACCGGGGACTGGTTTGCCTTCGACGCCTTCAACATCACCCCGGACCTCATCACCTTTGCCAAGGGCGTGAACTCCGGCTACGTCCCCGTGGGCGGGGTCATCATCTCCGGCGAAATCTCCGCAACGTTCGACGAACGCGTCTTTCCCGGCGGGCTTACCTACTCGGGCCACCCCATAGCCGCAGCCTCCATCGTCGCGTCGATCGACGCCTTCGAAGAAGAGGACATCATAGGCAACGCCGCACGGATCGGCCGCGACCACCTCGAGCCGGGCCTCACAGCTTTGGCCGCCAAGCACAACGTCATCGGAGAAGTCCGCGGACGCGGCGTCTTCTGGGCGCTCGAACTCGTCCAGGACCGGACAACCCGAACCCCGGTCAGTGCCGACTACATGGGGCGGCTCAAAGTTGAAATCCTGCGCCTCGGCCTGTTGCCCTTCCTCGCAGACAACCGCATCCACGTAGTGCCGCCAGCAGTCGTCACCCCTGAAGAAGTAGCCCAGGCATTGCGCATCTACGATCAGGCTCTGACGACCGTGACCATGTAGCCGGATCATTTGGGGCAATGAGGAGGGCGTGACCGCGCATCGACCCGGTCACGCCCTCCTCACTCCGACGTGGTGGCAGGCGGGCAACATCTGAAAGGGGAAACATGGAGCCTTTGTGGGAATTCATCGGGTGGACCGGTGCAGCAGTGATCCTCAGCGCCTACCTGGCTGTCTCCATGAGCTGGATAAGAACTGGCAGGGCCTTCCAGACCGCTAATCTGCTCGGCGCTTGCGCCTTCATAGTCAACGGAGCAGTTCACCAGGCCTGGCCCTCAGTTGCAACAAACATCGCGTGGTTCCTCATCTCCGCCATCGCGCTACTGCGCCTGCGTGCAAGTCGACGGACACCCCAACCAGTCCTCGATCCACCACAGGTTCAATTCCCTGGCGTCCCCGATACAACCTGCCAACTCGCTGTGGTCGAGATTCTCACTTCGCCTACGGGCGACGTCGACCAACAGCGTTCACTGCACCAATCCCGGCAGGAGTTGTCGTGACGCCTTCTATCGCAGCAGGCGCATTCTTAACCCTGCAGCTTTGCCCCAGCTACCCTTGAACGGTGACTCTCATGACAGCTGTTCTTTCCTTCGCACTTGTTGCCGGACTTCTGACACTGGTCCCCGGCCTGGACACCGCCCTGGTCTTGAGATCATCCATTTCCAAATCGCGAAGCTTCGCCTTCGCCACAGCGCTGGGCATCAACACCGGTGCGATGATCTGGGGCGTAGCCGCCGCCGTCGGCGTATCAGCACTGCTGGCGGCCTCGGAGCTCGCCTACCGCGTGCTCACACTCGCCGGAGCGGCCTACATGGTCTGGCTGGGAGCGTCACTCCTGTGGAAGAGCCTACGAAAAGAACAAGTCTCCGCCGCGCCGAGCGATGCAGCGGGAGAACTCATTTCCGGAAAAAAGGACCTGATGAAAGGCTGGCTGACCGGTACCGGAACAAACTTGCTCAATCCCAAGGTCGGTGTCTTCTACATTGCCACCATTCCCCAGTTCATCCCCGCAGGCGCCTCGCCCCTGCTGACGGGCATAGTGCTCGCCGGGGTCCACTGCCTGTTGGCCATGGTTTGGTTCACTTTGCTGATTTTCGGCACAGGATACGCGGCTCGCTGGCTTAAAGGTGCCCGCAGCGTGCGCATCATCGACAGCATCACCGGCACAGTCCTGGTGGGTTTCGGCGTGAAACTAGCCCTCCAACCCGGCCACTAGCCTTCTACCTGCTGTTTCAATATTCAGAGAGCCACGGCGAACGGCTTTGACTAGCTCAGCCTGCTTAGGGAGGCTGTTCCTGGCCGCAAGCGACCAGGGCGTTACAGCGGAAGGATCTCCGACATGCCACCGCTCCGGGAGGAAGCGAACCTTGCTGCTGCACTCACCCAGCCAAAGGCGGCTCGAGGCGGTGCATCTCAGCCGTGGCGAAGCAGACCTCAGCCTGATCTGGGCGTGCTGAGTTCTGCATCCTTGCGAAAGTCTGGCGAAGCCGGCCCTTGGTATTCTCATCGCAGCCCGTTGCCCGGGGCTGGCCGGACGCAGAAGTACACGAGAGTAAGGCGAACCTCCGAAACGCCGCCCGGCCGTCGCCGCCGGGAAAATGCTCCGGAAAGCACTCTCTGACGCTGTTACCCGCCCTGAGCAACGCGAGTGGGGAAACGCTTCGAGGGAGTGCGGGAAAGCCCCGTAAGAAGTCCCCTCCCAGCCTTTGAAACGCCGATAATGAAGATTCCGTCAAGCTAGGGCGACGAGGGGCTAGGGGAGGGGTCCTATTCACTCCACGTCAGACCGAGCGTCCGGAAGGTGTCCTTGATCGCATCGCTGTCGCGTTGCAGGTCCCCTGACCTGGCGTGCGTTAGCTTCGGGCTGATGTACGGGTCGCCGGGTCGTTCGAAGATGGCCCAGAGTCGTCAGTCGTCGCCATGGCGGGATGCGAAGGAAATCCCGTCGAGGTCTGTTGTCTCGTAGATCCAAGCGGCGATGGCCTGGGTTAGTCCGCGCGGCCTAGTGTCCTTCAGGGCTGCGACGTCCAGGTCTAAGAGTCCGAGGCTGAGAGCCACCCCGACGAAGTGCGGATGAAGGACAGCGATGGAGCGCGAGTCCGTCACGGCGCAGTAGGAGCCGGTAGGTTCGGCTGACGTCGCTGCGCGGACGTCAAGTCACTCCCGAGGCACCTGCCCGGATACCAGGGTCGGGTGCAGCACCGCATCTTCGTCATCCTCGGCGATCTCGTCCAGCTCCGCGGCCAGGCGGGCATCGCGCCGGAATCCGGCGAGCACCTCGAGCAGGCATGCCCTGAGGCTGGAGCCGGCGTAGACGGTACGGAAGTTTCCGTGCAGGTCATCCCACCGGCCAGGGAATCTGCCGTCGGTTGCCCATTCCCAGCCACTCCACGCCCACGGATCGGGGCGGAAACCAATGCGCCATACCCGGGTCGTGCGTTCCCGCTGAGCTGCTTTCCTCCGGGACCGTCAGGCCGTTGCCGGCGGGGCGGGGGAGTCCTGCCGCTGCACGACGCGCTGAATGAACTCGACCGTCTCGCGTTCCGTGTCGGCGCGGGTGGTGGGTTCGTTGTGCACCTCGTGCCGGACGCCGGGGAAGACGCGGGTGCGGACGTCCGGGTGGCCCGAATCGGCAAGGCGGTTCGCCACGTGATAGGCGCCTTCGCCGTAGTTGGTCACGGGGTCCTGGTCGCCGGCGAGGATCAGCACGGGGAGGTCGGCGGGGAGCTGTTTGTACCAGTCGTCGGAGTTGACCTGGTCGTAGAGGTCCACGAAGCCCTGGAGGAAGCGCGCGCTCAGTGGGGTGCCGAAATTGTTGAAGGGGTCCCTGCCGTGGTCGGCGACCACGGCAGCATCCAGCGCCACCCAGGCGGTGGGGCCGGCACCTTCGCCGAAGCGGCCCAGGAAACCGTCGAACAGCTGGCCCACCAGTTCCTCGGGCGCGGGGTCCGCCGCGCGCTCGCTGGAGGCAAGCCGCGCCAGTTCGGGCCGGTTGATCATCTTCTCGATGCCCCGCATCTGGGCGGCGATGCCGCAGAGGATCAGGCCGGAAAGCTGAGCCTGTGGGGTTGTGGCCAAACCGCGCGCGATCATGGAACCCCAGCTGTGGCCGAAGACCACGTAGGGAAGCGACGGGAGCTCTTCCCGGGCCTTGGCTTGGAGGGTGACCTCATCCGCGACCACCACGCTGGCGGCCTCCTCGCCGGCGTCACCCCAGGTGCCCTGCTGCATGGCCGTGCGCCCGTGCCCGGAATGGTCGCCCGCCACTACGATGAATCCGGCGTCCACCAGGGTGGAGATGAGGTGGAGGTAGCGGCGGGAGTGCTCACCGAGCCCGTGGATCAACTGCACGATGGCCTTGGGCTGACCGATGGGTTCGTACACCCAGGCCTGGATGGTGTCCCGGCCGTTGGCGGACGTGAACTCGATTTCCTGCAGTGACATGGCTTCCTCCTCTGGCGGCGCCGTCGCCGATCCGAGGCGAGCCTAACCCGGGCCAGGGCAGTGCCGTCAAGGGCGCAGGGCAGCCGACTCATAGTCGACGCTGATGATCAGGTCGCTGTTCGGAAACGAGAATTCAGTCAGGGCCCGGTGGGACGGATGGACGTAGTAGTCCTTTACATCCTCGGTGTTCTCGAACTCGGCGATGATGGTGTAGTCGGCCGATGACTGGCCTACCACGATGCCGAGGTCCGGGCCGTGGGAGATGCTGCGCAGGGCCGGGATATGGTCCGGAAGCTGCGACAGCGCCTGCCTCCACGCGGCGAGGCCTTCAGCGGGAGTATCCGGCTTGAATTTGAGAATGGTGACGTGGCTTATCACGGTTGGTCCGTTCGGGTTGTGCGCGGGTGATGGACTGGTCAGATGGACGTGTAGCCGCCGTCGATGACCAACTCGGAGCCGGTGGAGAATGCGGACTCGTCGGATGCCAGGTACAGCACGCCCTGGGCAACCTCCATGGGTTCGCCCTGGCGTTTGATGGCATTTGAGCCAAGGAGTTGGGCGTAGTACGCCTCGGGTCCCACAGCGGAAGCGTTCGCGGCTGATGAGCTCATGGTGGTGCGCATCGAACCGGGATGGATCGAGTTGAACCGGATGCCGTACTCGCCGTAGGTGTGGGCGTCAGCCTTGGTGAGCAGGCGGACGGCGCCCTTGGTTGCGTGGTACAGGGGCACGCTCTTGCCGCCGGTGATCCCGTGCGTTGAGGAGAAGTTGATGACGCTGCCCCTGCGGAGCTCCATCATGCCGGGCACCACGGCGCGGGTCATCAGCCAGAGTCCCTTGACGTTGATGTTGAAGATGCGGTCGAACTCTTCGGGCGTGGATTCGTGGGACGGTGACGGGCGGCCGATGATGCCCGCCGCGTTGACCAGCACATCGATGGGGCCAAGCTCCTGCTGGACCCGGCCGACTGCCTGGTTCACGCCGTCTTCGTCGGTGACGTCGACGTCGTATTCACGGATCCGGTCGTGATCCGGGAACCGGCGCTCGCCGCTGACGTCGAAGCTCGCAACCTGTGCACCCTCCCGGGCCAGAAGCTCTGCGCAGGCGCTGCCCAGGTCCCCCCTGCCGCCGGTGATGACGGCGACCTTTCCCTTAACCCGGCTGCCGCCGTCGTCCTTTGTCATGATTTTCTCCTTTGAAGCGTATGGATGCTGATGGCGCGGCTCAGTCTTCGGGCGCCAGGGTGACCGTCATGCCGTCCAGCTCCGGGGCAAACCCGATCTGGCAGGAGAGCCTGGAGCATTCCTCATCGAAGCCTTCAGCCTCGGCCAGCACCTCAATCTCGTCCTCGCTGCGTTCCCCCAGGGACTGCACCACATTTTTAGGAATGTAGACGTGGCAGGTGGCGCAGGAGGCGGTGCCGCCGCAGGATGCCAGGACGGGGAGGTCGTTGTCCCGCAGCGCCTCCATGAGCGACTGCTCAGGCTCCCATTCGAGGGGCTGGGCGTTGCCTTCACGGTCTATGACGTTGAGTTTGTTGTTCATGGCGGTTCCTCTTAGTGAACGGGGACGGGTGTGGAAGGAACGACGGCGTCTGCCAGGCCGATGTGCGGATTGGCGACCAGCTCCGCGTCGAGGCGGGCACTGTCCAGGATGAGCTTTTTTGCGGGCCGGAAATCGGACAAGCCTGCGACGGTGTCCACCGCCGCCAGCCGCCCGTCCCGCAGGTAGGCGACGGAGAACTTGCCGTCAGCAGGCGTGCCGCGCACGATGACGTCGTCGTCCGGCCGGCGGACCCCGGCGGTCTGCAGGCGCACACCGTGCTGGACAGTCCAGAACCAGGGGACCTCGGTTTTGGTCCCGGCCGGCGTTCCCGTGAGCGCGTCGGCCACGCCCTCGGCCTGGGCCATGGCGTTCTGGATGCATTCCAGCCGCTGGCTGAAACCGTCGATGGGGCTGGTGAAACGGGTGACGTCGCCAGCCGCGAAAATGTGCGGATCGGAGGTCCGGCCGCTGCCGTCAACCAGGATTCCGTCGGCACAGTCCAGCCCGGCCCGTTCCGCCAGCTCCTGGTTCGGCAGCACACCGATCCCGGTGACCACCACGTCGGCGTCGTAGGTTGACCCGTCCGCTGTCCTGACCCGTTCCGCCTTCATGGTTCCTTCAACGCCGGTGACGGCGGCGCCGAAGACAAACCGGACACCTTGGGTTCGGTGGAGTTCCTCGAAGTGGCGGGAGACCGGCTCCGATGTCACGCGGCTCATCACCCGGTCCTGGAACTCCAGGACGGTGACGCTGCAGCCGAGTCCGACGGCGGCCGCAGCCACTTCCAGCCCGATGTAGCCTGCCCCGATAATCACCACCTTCGCTCCGGGTACCAGCGCACGCTTGAGGTTGAGTGCGTCGTCCCGGCTGCGGAGGGCCTGGACGCCGGGGAGGCCGGCGCCGGGGACGGGCAGGTCCCGGGCGCGGGACCCGGTGGCCAGGACCAGCTGGTGGTAGGGCTGCAGGGTGCCGTCCGAGAGCTGGACGGTGCGGGCTGCCGGCTCGATGGCGGTAACGCCAACACCTGCAACGCGGTGGATGTCTTTGTCCTGGTAATACGTTTCCTTGCGCAGCAGGGTTGTCTGCTCCGGGGCGCCCGGCTTGAGCAGTTCCTTGGACAGGGGCGGCCGTTCGTAGGGGACGGCGTGTTCTTCGTCGAACATCGTGATGGCGCCGGTCCAGCCGCGGACTCGAAGCCCCGCCGCGACGGCAACTCCTGCATGTCCGGCGCCGACGATGATAACGGGGTGCACGGGATGCTGTTCAGTCATTGATCTTCTCCAGTTTCACGATAAGACGCTCCGGGCCGGAGTTGCTGAGGTTGTTGCCGCGGACATATTCGATGGGTTCATTGGGGTCCAGCCGGACGGCGGCGAGCTTTTCGGCCAGGACCTGCGCGGCCACCGTCGTCTCGAGACGGGCCAGCGGAGCCCCGAGGCAGGCGTGCACGCCGTGGCCGAACCCCAGATGGCCGTCAGTGTCGCGGTCGATGTTGAAGCGTTCACCGTCCGGGAACTTCCCGCTGTCCCGGTTGTGCCCCGGGAAGCAGCCGCACGATGGCGCCCTGCGGGATGACGGTCCCCGCCACTTCCACGTCCTCCGTGGTGACTCGGCTGGCGCGCTGGATGGTTCCCCGGAAGCGGGCCAGCTCCTCGGCGAACTTCACCGCATCCGCGGGGTTCCGGCGGATCCGGTCCAGCAGGTGGGGCTGTTCGCTGTAGGTCAGGAAGGTGTTGGCCAGCAGGATGGTGGTGGTGTCGTGGCCGGCGACGAAGACGAAGGCGCAGAGTTCCTTGGCTTCCTTCTCCGTGAGCGTGCCCTCTTTCCACATGCGGGCGATATGGCCGCCGATGGACTCGTTCCCCTCGAGATGGAGCCGCTCCATGTTCTCTTTGAGGTACTCGAAGAGTTCCAGGGTGCTCTGTTCGTCGGTGGCGGTTCCGGGGGCGTTGCGGGCCAGCCGGCCGAAGTAGCTGAAGGTTTCATCCGACCAGAACTTCATCTTCTCGAAGTCCTCCGCCCGGACGTCCAGCAGGGCGCCGATGGTGGAGATGCTCAGCGGGATGGCGAACTCTTCCACCACGTCGCCGCCGCCGTTGGCGATGAGGCGGTCCAGGGAGCGGTGCGCGTTGGCCCGGACCAGGTCCTCGAAGAGGTTGATGGCCTTGGGTGTAAAGGCCTTGGCCACCACCTGGCGCAGCCGGGCATGGTCCGGCGCGTCAATGATGGTCAGGAAGTTCAGGGGGACCGGCTTGACCACTTCCGAGGAGAAGATCTTCGGGGCGCGCATGGCCTTGCGGACGTCGGCGTAGCGGGAGATGAACCAGACGTCGGACACGGGGGACTGTGCCCGCAGGACCGGCGCGTTCTCCCGCATCCAGGCGTAGTGCTCGTAGGGATCGCCCTGAGAGCCGTCGTCGACCACTTTGAAGGGCGCAAGGTGGGCCGGCCAGGGCAGTTCATGGGAGTACGGGGGCAACTCCGCAGCTGCTGCGGGGAGCGCTGTTTCTGTCTGGGATGACATCATTGTCCGTTCCTTTTGCGGTTGGTTCCGGCCACGCGAAGCACGGGCTGGATGGTGGAGGGTCACTCCCGGGTTGTGGCGCCGGCTGATTGTGCTGGCGGGTCCCGGTGGAGTGATCTGCGTCTCCACCAACTATGGCGACATGACCGGATCAGGACACACGCCATTTCCGATGAACGGATGTGCCTTTTTCGGAGCCTTAGCGGCGCCGCGGCCCGGATGGCGCGCCGGCGCCGAGGGCACGCGAAATTCCGTGCGCGGCCGTGAGCAGTGCGGGCACAGTGAAGGGCACGTTGGTCTCACCGCTGGGAACCGTGGCGTTCAGGGCGGCGGCGATGGTGTTGCCCGAACTGAACACCGGCACGGCGATGCCGGTCCAGCCCTTGACCGCAATGCCGGGGAGTGCCGCGTAGCCGCGCTGCCTGATCTCGGCAAGGTGGCGCCGGATGGTGGGCGGATCCGTGATGGTCTCTTCGGTGACCTTCTCCAACGGGGCCGCCAGGACTTCCTGCTGCAGCCACGTGGGCGAGTAGGCCAGCAGGACCAGCCCGGAGGACGTGGCATGCAGGGGCGCCCGCTGGGCGATGTGGGCTGCGTCGAGCGCGCGTTTTGCGGCCGAGTCCGGGGCGGAAAGGCGTTCCAGGTAAAGGACCGAGCCGTGGTCCAGGACTGCCAGGGTTGTGTACTGGTGGACCGCCGCCTGGACGTCTTCCATATAGGGCAGGGCAATCTCGCGCAGCGACAGGGCCTGGGAGCCGCGGGCGGCCAGTTCCCAGAGGCGTACCCCCACACGCAACTGCCCGTCGGCGTCCCGTTCCATGAGGCCGTGCTTCAACATCTCCTCCACCAGGCGGTGGGCGGTGGTCATCGGCAGTCCGGCGCGCTGCGACAGCTCGGACAGGGACATCGACGGCACCTGCCGGTCGAAGGCAGCCATCAGCCGCACCACACGGCTGATCACCGACTCACCAGTGGGGGAATTGGCCATGGGGAAAGTTTGCCACGCCATGCGGCGCCGGGGTTGTCCTCCGGCACGGGCGTGCTTATCGGCTTTCCGATCATCGGAAAAGCGGGGGCCGCACACGGGAGGGCGTTCCTAGAGTGTGACCATCCTCATATCTTCTGGCGTCCCCCACCGCGCTGCCAACGCCGGCATCGTGCTGAACGGGCAGACCCAGTCCTCCCTAGGAGAACCACATGACAGCACTGACTGAAGTCCCCACCAGGAGTAAAAACACTCTTTCCCGGGTTATTGCGGCCTCCATGGTCGGGACCGTGATCGAGTGGTATGACTTCTTCATCTTCGGTTCCATGGCAGCGCTCCTGCTGGGGCCGGTCTTCTTCCCAAGTGACAACAAGGCACTGAGCACCATGGCCTCCATGGCCACGTTCGCCGTCGCGTTTCTCATCCGGCCCCTTGGGGCCGTGGTGCTGGGGCACTTTGGGGACAAGTTCGGCAGGCGCTCCACGCTGGTGCTGGCGCTGCTCCTGATGGGCGGGTCCACCCTGGCGGTGGGCCTGCTGCCCTCTTACGCGCAATGGGGTGTCGCGGCGCCGGTCCTGCTGATTCTCTGCCGGGTCCTGCAGGGTTTTGCCCTGGGCGGCGAGTACGGCGGGGCGGTACTGATGGTCGTAGAGAACGCGGATGCCAAAAACAAGAAGGGCTTCTACGGCGCGTTCCTGAGTGCGGCCTCACCGGTGGGATTCCTCCTGGCCACCGGCGTCATTGCCCTGACAGCCCTGGCCACCACCGACGAGCAGATGGCCGCATGGGGCTGGCGCATCCCGTTCCTCACCAGCGCCATCATGGTGGGCATCGGCCTGTACATCCGGCTCATGCTCGAAGAGTCCGATGCGTTCAAGGAGCTCCAGAACAAGGCGGAGACGCAGGAGAAGCCGCAGCAGAAGGTGCCCTTCCTCGATATGTTCCGCAAGCACCCGGTGGAGGTGCTCAAATCCATCCTTGTACCCATTGGCGTGCAGGCTGCCTATTACATGACCACGGTCTTCCTGCTCTCCTTCGCCCGGAACTCGGGCGGCTTCAACGTGGACCAGGCCAACTCGATGGTCATGATCGCCGCGGTGGCATTCCTGCTGTTCATCTTCATCGGCGGGTACTGGTCGGACAGGGCTCCGCGGTGGGTGCCGATGTCTGTTGGCCTGGGCGGATACGCCGTCTCGATCTTCCTGATGTTCCCGATGGTCCAGTCCGGAAATTACCTTCTTGCCGCGGCGGCCTTTGTGCTGGGGCTGGCATTCGTCGGACTGCTCTACGGGCCCATGAGCATCTACATGGCTGAGCTGTTCTCGGGCAGCGTGCGCTACACCGGCGTCTCCTTCGGGTACCAGATGGCATCGGCCATCACCGGCGGCCTGACGCCCGTCTTCTCCGTGGCACTTCTTGAGCAGACCGGATCACCCGCCGCCGTCGCAGGGTATGCGGCGGTCATGATGGCCATCGCGTTCGCGGGCCTGATGCTGCGCCGCACCCGCACCAACTGGAGCAAGGCCTGACATGACCCGCCACCATCACCCTCTGCGCCGTCACCATCACCTGCGCGCCCTGACATCAGAGCGGACGACGGTCTCCGCTCCGCCGGAAGCAGTCACCCGGGATTGGGGTACTCAGGTGGATCCCGGACCTGCGAGGGGTGCTGTGGTTGCCACCGCGGAACAGCCTGCAGACCCGCGGCCGTGGTGTGAGTTCGCCGCTTCCCCCTGGGTTGGCCTCTATTACGTGACCGAGGCCTAACCGCCCCTTCATTGGGCGCCTGGGAGAACACACTGATTCATCAAACGGTGGAGGAGTTCTCCAACCGCGGAGTGCACTCGCCGGCCTGCGTGACCGCCTTTGGTACGGGGCCGGCAGCACGAAATCAGTTGTGTGGGCTGGAGCGAACAGCTTCAACCTTTTCTCATGCCGGCCATGACGTTCATCGGGAACCTGGTGTACGTGGGGATCGCCGTGGTGGGAGGCCTGCAGGTGGCGTCCGGGGCGATGCAGCTGGGCGATGTGCAGGCGTTCATCCAGTACTCGCGGCAGTTCACCATACCGTTGGCGCAGCTGGGGTCCATGGCGAACCTGCTGCAGTCCGGGGTGGCGTCGGCTGAGCGGGTGTTCTCGCTGCTGGATGAATCTGAAGAGTCGGTGGAGCCTGCCACTTCTGAAGGGCCTGTGTTTGGGCGGGGGCGGCTGGTGTTCGAGTCTATTTCGTTCTCGTATTCGCCGGACAAGCCGCTGATTTCTGATTTGTCTCTTGTCGCGGAGCCGGGGCAGACGGTGGCGATTGTGGGGCCCACGGGGGGCGGGCAAGACGACGCTGGTGAACCTGATGATGCGGTTCTACGAGCTGGATGCGGGGCGGATAACGCTCGACGGCGTGGACGTCACCTCGGTGCCGCGGTGTGAGCTGCGCTCGCGGCTGGGGATGGTGCTGCAGGATACGTGGCTTTTCGGCGGGACCATCCGGGACAACATTGCTTACGGGCGGCCTACTGCTACGGAAGACGAGATTCTAGAGGCTGCGCGGGCGACGTATGTGGACCGGTTCGTGCGGTCGCTGCCCGAGGGGTATGACACCGTTTTGGAGGATGAGGGCGGGAACGTGTCCGCGGGGGAGAAGCAGCTGCTGACGATTGCCCGGGCGTTCCTGGCCCGGCCTTCGGTGTTGATTTTGGATGAGGCAACGTCTTCGGTGGACACCCGGACCGAGGTGCTGGTGCAGAAGGCGATGAGCGCTTTGCGGTCGGACCGGACTTCATTTGTGATCGCCCACCGCCTGTCCACGATCCGCGACGCCGACCTCATCTTGGTGATGGAGGCCGGCCAGATTGTGGAACAAGGGACACACGCTTCACTGCTGGCCGCCGGTGGGGCTTACGCGCGGCTGTACGAGGCCCAGTTCGCGGCTCCTGCGGCGGAGGTATAGTGAACGCGTATAAATGGCATTCGGCCGACTGTCCTCTGAGTACCCATAAGCGGAAGCTCTGCGTTCCGGCCGGGACTACAACCAAGAACTATTAACTGGCGCTCTGAGAGGTCGCAAACTCGGCCCCGCAAAGGCATGTGAATGATTCTTCAAGGTTCGTTATGTGACGAGGGTTAAGTCCTGCGGATTCCAGCAGTGCCATGACGTCGCGGACTGTTATGTAAGGCGCACCTGTACCACTATATTGGCGGGAAAGCCCTGTCGCTGGATGAAGCAACGTTGACTTCAGCGCAGACAAGTTCGATGGCTCCTTGACTCGGAGGGCAATTACGCAGTCACTCAGTACGAGTTCTTCCGACTCCACCATGACAACCTTTTCCGGATAAAAACGTCCGACGCGGGGCAACAACACCATGGGGCCCCGCGTTGCAAGTTTCGGTGACTGAAATCGCTCGACCCGGGAAATCCGGCCGTTCAACAGGTTGCTTGTATGCACGAAACGTGCGCCAGCATCCGGGTGCTCCCACAACCGCGAATTATGAATGCGTCCTCTGACAACGTCTACACACCGACAGGCTCTCGAATAAGAGGTTCCTCCTAATCTGGTCGCCGGTGGACTCACGGTTCGTAGTGACTTGTCCCGCCCGCGGATTGTCAAGAGAACGGACGATGCCTTTGCGTTGCGGAAAGAGCCACGCGGAAGTTTTTGGACCAGATCAACGTCGAAATTTGTGTGTATACCCTGCCACACTTCTTCATTAATCTCGCCGTGGAAACTCCCCTCAGGAAGAACAACGCCCACACCCTGGGAAGTCTTCACTTCGTCAAGTACGATCGCTAATGCCGCAACCGCCGGAGTAGCTCGATACGAGGAGCCCAGTAAACTGATCGTTCTGCGTTGCTTTCCTCTGTATGAGAAAGGCGGATTTAGGACCACGAGGTCCACTCCTTGCCGCGCGGTTCGCCAAACCGGACTGCTTACCCGGGATGCCTTCGAATATATGTCGGCTCGGCCAACCCGCCACCCCGGATGCCTTTCTTGAACTCCCTTGACAGTCAAGGGATCAAGATCGCAGCCCATCAATTCAACCGAGTTCCCGGCACCACCTTCCTCGGCAGCGAGTAGTAATGCGCCTTCACCCATTGTTGGATCGAAAACTCTTGTACCAGAAACTAGATCGAATGGCTCGCATAAAGCTTGAGCCATCCAATTAGGAGAATAAAAACGGTCCAAACTAATCCTCAAGCCGTGCCCATGAGAAGGGGTTTGAATGACTGGAACTTCTCAATATCATAAATGCAAAGTCTTCCAGAGCCACTTGTCCGACCCTGGGAACGTATGGGGTGGTCGTATAAAAGCGCTGCTTGGTGTGGACGTGACATCACGAATAATGCGGCGCCCAGTGCGTGGGGTTTCGTGCCAAGAACTGCGATCTGAATAAGACGGTCGGGAAAGTATGAAGCTAACTCCGACAACAGCGCATAAAGACTGAAGGGACAATTGGCGCGGGCAAAACGCATCTTTGACATTGAACGTTGTTCATCCAAGTAACGAATGTTGCTTTCGATGGTGTGAAAGGGGTACTCCGGCCGAAAGCCCGGAAGGCCGACCACCGGGTAGGTGGAGGAATCTGAAGGCTGAACCTCTTCAAAGATTCGCGCTAATCGATCCCCCTCGAATCCCAGCAAAGGCACAAGTATGTCCCCACCAGAGCGGCGTGCTCTGGCAAGTCGAGCAAAGCCCGGCAAAGGTGAGATTCCGTCCGTCCTTTCGGATAGGTTGTACTTCAAACTCCCAACAGGCGAATCCGCTCTCATGTAATCTTTTGGTTCGACGTAAAGTACCTTGAGATCAAGTTGTGAGGTCAACGCAGCTCGAACCAAAACCGCCCAGGTGCCAAATGCGGCACCTGTTATGTCAATATAAATTGGTTGGGGTAGCGGCTTCAGATATTCCTGGACCTCGGCAAGGTTGAAAAGAGAAAGTTCCACGTTCTGACCGCCCGACTGATGCCGGAACGACGCAGACTCTTTCGTCTCAGCTGAAAGCTCCACGATGTTTACTCCGCGGCTAGCCTGGGTTTCAAGCCAGGTCGCGTCGACAAGTGCTCGCTCCTCCGCTCCAGCGCATTTGTAGAGGTAAGAAGAACCGGCGGGCAGCAGGAAATTCTCACGCCGCAACTCCTGGGTTAGGCCAGGATATATTTTAGCCACCATTGAAGAACTCCGAAAACAGTGACAGCTGCGCTGGCGGCTCGCTCTCGATTTCTCTGTTTGTTCGCGATAAAAGTTTCCGGATGTACTTTGTAGAATCAGTGCTAGCAAGGCCCAAAAAGTCTTCCGAGCGAAGATTCATGCGTCTCTTGCGTCTTGGGCTGTACACGAAAAATGGAGACACAATTGGATGAAGCTGATAATCGAAGTCTTTCGTTTCCGGAGAAACTGCGGCCATCTTATCTCCAGTAAATCTAACTAGAGCATTATGCATAACGCCGGCTGTCAGCAATTCCTTAATTTCCTCGTTGGACTTGTTGTCGGTGATTCGAAACTGCGAGACTTCGGGTGCGTGACCGTGTGGTTGCTTTGCCATCACTCCAAATACTCGACCGAGACCAAGAACAAGGCGTGTCAACTGGGTGCCGCGCTTATGTAAACCAGCGAGCTCGAATACCACTCGTTCACCAACAGCCTGCGCAGCGACGGTTTGGTTATGTGCGGAAACGGGCGACAAGAGATCGCCACCCTGCTTTACATGTTGTATTAGTGCCTCTGTCACGAGGTACAGAAGGTAACGTATATTGCCGTCCGCAAGCATTAGGAATGTGGACCAGCCGCAGTAGTACTTGGATAGGCCCGTGCGCCCAGGTCGGAGCGAAAAGAGCATGGCGTAGCCATGATTCCCTACACGCGTTTTCCACTCGCCAGGCTTCGCTAGTGCCTCTGTAAGTACACTTGAAAGGGATGTGTCTTGGGACTCAGCCCAGAACCCAACGAAGCAAGCCTCAAGATCATCCATAGAGTCAAAGCGGCGCAGGTCTTCGGCTGCCACGCCTTCATGGAGTAGCTGATTACGCGCATCGTCTCTTATTCTGCTTGCACCCAACAGTGATGCTTCTGACGCAAGTGACATCTCTGGCAGGAGGTCCTGCACGGTGAGGAGTCGGAGTGCTGAGAACTCGCGGTCTTCAAGGGACATTTTGACTAGTCGATCATTGCAGACGGACGCAGCGAAACGGCCAAAACCGTTCTGCTTGATCTCATCTTCAATGTTGATTTTTACGAAATCGGCGGGTTCTACCAAGAATTCTGATGAACTGAGAGTTGCGCGTTCATGTAGGCCGTTTTGACGCATGCCGATTTTGAACGTGAAGCCTCCATCGCCAACATGCTTTATTAACGTATTGATAACGCGTTGCTGATACGGTTCTAAATTTTCGTATTCATCAAGACAAAAAGCTATGTCTGACTGCCCAATTGATTCGTCATCCAGGATAGCAGCTACCATTGAAGCTACTGGGCGGCCAAGAACTGATAGGTCCAAATCGGAAAGAGGCGTGCCTAATCCGTTTATTGCCGATTCGAATCGGAGGATCTGGTCACTGACTTGGTCGGCAAATGCCGAAAAATCGGTAGTCTCGTCCATCCTGAGGGCAAGACAGGTCCTGCGTAGCTCGCGCGGATTGAGTCTTGTAGCTTCCCCCAAGGTGGACTGGCGCCAAGTGACAAATGAAACGAGCATATCTACGAATTGCAGATTGATGTAGTGAGAAAACGTGCGAATCCAGTCTGCTTCGGAAAGCCTTGTCCCTTGAAAGGTTGCAGTTAGATTTGTTTCGATTCGCCAGTAAAGTCCCAAAGCACTCCAGCTAGCAATATCCGATCCGTGAAGCCGATATTGACCCTCATAAGCGAGTTGCCGAAGCGTTGTTGTTTTTCCTGTTCCACGACCACCAACAATCAGACAGGGCTTTGTATCCGACAAGCGGTCCCAGTAGGCAGGTTCAGAGAAGAGGTCAAAAATTTTGTCGCGTAGGTACTCGGCACGGTACTGACCCAAATACCGTTGGATCCTGGCGGAAACGTCAGCCGACCCCTCCCGCGCCATCAGTTTCTTCTCCTGAGCGGCTTCCAACCCTCCGCGGTTGACCAAATCAAAGGCAGAGTGAGATCCGGTGTCGAGTGGCCGAAGGCGAGGTTTAGCCCGAACCGCCCATGTCCAAAGGCCTCGTCCTCCGAAAAGCCTATGCGAAGTGCATACTTGATGACTACGTCCTTCAACTGCTTGCGTAAGATCCCGGGCACCAAGAGAGTGTGCTCGCTCAGAGCAGAATACTCTTGGCCGAGAGTGTGAGCCGCACGGACACGCATGAATGGTAGGTCTTCCCCCAAGCGCCGTTTAGCTTCCCAAGTCACAACGGGAGCGATGACGTACACGGCGTCGATCTTCTTTTCCTCCCAATGGGCGGCCAAGGATGTATATCCGCCGCTTCGCAGTGGATAGTCACGATTCCATGAGGCTACGAGCTGGTCTCCGCTGCCGATGATGTCATCGACCAATATCAAGGAGACGGAATTTTGTTGGTGCTCAATCCGATTCGCCATTCCTTGGGGGTCGAGAATCCGATCCTCATCGAACCCGAATTGTCGCATTTTTCTTACAAAGTGGTATCCAGAGTCAGTGGGGCTAGGTTCTTCACCCGTCGGGAACGATACAAGCACTTGATCTAAGAAGCCCTCCCAAGCAGCTATACCGGCTTCAAAATCTGGATGGCTTGCAATTGAGGCCAGCGCAGAACGCAAGAGCGATGAGACCATTTCGTCATTGAAGAATACGAAAGACTCCAGAAGAGCTGCCGCCACTGGCCTGTCTTCCTCGTCAAAGTTGCTCATCCACCCCGCCGGGTCGATGTCCATCGGCTGCATCGGCCAGATATTGGAATCGGAGAACTCGCTTCTCGACTCGAGTAATAACTTGACGTTGATGGGCTCCGCGATCATGCCTCTAACTTACTGGGTAGGGGAGGCCACACTTCGCTTCTCAAGCGTAGGGAAAGGGGCGAGCATCATTTGCTCCGCGCATTGGCTGGCTTCGGTTTGGTGCATGGCAGGTCTTCCGCCTAACTTCGCGGAAGACCGCCTGCGTAGTGGCGACAAGGAGCGTCCGCGATGGTTACAAGCAAGAGAGCAGGAGTAGGGGAGAGAGCGGGTGTAAGTCGAACGGGCTGAATAGTCGTGGCAAAACCTCCACTCTGAGTTCTTGGATAGGAGAGCACTTGACTGACCAACGAGCTTATCGTGGCTTGCAGAGGCTCCGGCTGCCGGAATCATCGTTGACTCTCAACGGGCTAAGTCCTTCCGGCGGTCATGCCTGGGCGAGCCTCACGACCGGCGCTGGTGACAATCCGCCCGCACGTAGCACACAGAAACACTAAGCAATGTACTTGGCCCCGCCGCGTAACCTTGTTTGATGCCCCGTTTTGCGCTCGACATCGAATCCGTGCCCCGCCCTGCCCGCGCGCAGGAGCTCCTGGACGCAGTGAACCACCGGGTCGTCATTGCCGACGGCGCGATGGGCACAATGCTGCAGGGCCGGGACCTCTCCCTTGAGGAGGACTTCCTGGGCCTCGAGGGCTGCAACGAGATCCTTAACGACACCCGCCCGGACGTCCTCGCGGACATCCACGACGCCTACTTCGCAACGGGCATCGACGCCGTCGAGACCAACACCTTCGGCGCCAACTGGTCCAACCTCTCCGACTATGGAATCGACGACCGTATCGAGGAACTCGCGCGCAAGGGCGCGGAAATCGCCCGCGACCGCGCGGAAGCTGCCGAAGAAACAGACGGCCGCATGCGCTGGGTCCTCGGCTCCATGGGCCCCGGCACCAAGCTCCCCAGCCTCGGCCACACCAGCTACGACTACCTCAAACAGACCTTCGCCCTGCAGGCCGAGGGCCTCATCGACGGCGGGGCAGACGCCTTCCTCATCGAAACCAGCCAGGACCTGCTACAGACCAAAGCCGCCGTCAACGGCTGCAAGCAGGCCATCGTCGCCCGCGGCATCCGCCTCCCCATCTTCGTCGAAGTCACCGTCGAAACCACCGGAACCATGCTCATGGGCTCCGAAATCGGCGCCGCACTCACCGCCCTGGAACCGCTCGGCGTCGACGCCATCGGCCTGAACTGCGCCACCGGTCCGGACGAAATGAGCGAGCACCTCCGCCACCTCTCCAAGCAGTCCTCCGTCGCCATCGCCTGCATGCCCAATGCCGGCCTGCCCATCCTCGGCGCCAACGGCGCACACTACCCGCTCACTCCCACCGAGCTCGCCACTGCGCACGAGCAGTTCGTCCGCGAATTTGGCCTCGGCCTGGTGGGCGGCTGCTGCGGTACGACGCCGGAGCACATGGCCGCCGTCGTCGAACGTCTTGCCCCCTTCCGCGCCAAAGCCGTGGTCACCAACAGCGCAGCGCCCGCCCGCGTCCCCGAGGAACGTGAAGCCGGCGTCGCCTCCCTCTACCAGCACGTGAACTTCGACCAGGACGCCTCCTACCTCGCCATCGGCGAGCGCACCAACGCCAACGGCTCCAAGGCGTTCCGCCAGGCCATGCTCGAAGAGCGCTGGGACGACTGCGTGGACATCGCCCGCGAGCAGATCCGCGTCGGCGCCCACCTGCTGGACGTCTGCATCGACTACGTGGGGCGCGACGGCGTCGCGGACATCAAGGAGGTGGTGAGCCGTTTCGCGTCGGCCTCCACCCTTCCGCTCGTCATCGACTCCACGGAACCGCCCGTGCTGCAGGCCGGGCTCGAACTCATCGGCGGACGCCCGGTGGTCAACTCCGTCAACTACGAGGACGGCGACGGCCGGGACAGCCGCTTTGCGCGCATCATGCCGCTGGTCAAGGAACACGGCACCGCCGTCATCGCCCTGACCATCGACGAGCAGGGCCAGGCCCGCACCACCGAGGGCAAGGTGGCCATCGCCTCCCGCCTCGTGGACGCCCTGGTGGGTGAATGGGGGATGCGCGTCGAGGACATCATCGTCGACTGCCTCACCTTCCCCGTCGCCACCGGCCAGGAAGAAACCCGCCGGGACGGCATCGAAACCATCGAGGCCATCCGCCAGATCACCGCGAAGTACCCCGGCATCAACACCACGCTCGGCGTGTCCAACGTGTCCTTCGGCTTGAACCCCGCAGCGCGCATCGTCCTGAACTCCGTGTTCCTCCACGAGGCCGTCCAAGCGGGCCTGACCAGCGGCATCATCGACGCTGCCAAGATTGTCCCCCTCGCCTCACTGCCGGAAGAACAGCGCAAGGTGGCCCTGGACCTCGTCTACGACCGCCGCGAATACGACGCCGAGGGCAACACCACCTACGACCCCCTGGCCATCATGCTGGACATGTTCGCCGGCGTCGACACCGCAGCGCTCAAGGACCAGCGCGCCGCCGAACTCGCCGCCCTGCCCACCGGCGCGCGCCTGGAACGCCGCATCATCGACGGCGAAGGCAAGGGCCTCGAAGACGACCTGGACCTGGCGCGCAGCGAGGGCATGACACCGCTCGGCATCATCAACGACCACCTGCTCGAGGGCATGAAGGTGGTGGGCGAGCGCTTCGGCGCCGGTGAGATGCAGCTGCCGTTCGTGCTGCAGTCCGCCGAGGTGATGAAGAATGCCGTTGCGCTGCTCGAGCCGCACATGGAGAAGTCCGATTCCTCGGGCAAGGGCACCATGGTGATCGCCACCGTGCGCGGCGATGTGCACGACATCGGCAAGAACCTGGTGGACATCATCCTCACCAACAACGGCTACAAGGTCATCAACATCGGCATCAAGCAGGGCATCGCCGAGATCATGGCCGCAGCCGAGGAGCACAACGCCGACGTGATCGGCATGTCCGGCCTCCTCGTGAAGTCCACCGTGGTGATGAAGGAGAACCTCGCGGAGTTGCAGTCCCGCGGCTTGGCGAAGAAATGGCCCGTAATCCTCGGCGGCGCCGCCCTGACCCGCGCCTACGTGGAGCAGGACCTGGCGGAGCAGTTCGACGGCGTGGTCAGGTACGCCAAGGACGCCTTCGAGGGCCTGGCCCTCATGGAACCCCTGGTCCGCGTTGCCCGCGGTGAGTCCCCGGACGACGTCGGCCTGCCGCCGCTGAAGAAGCGCATCCACAAGGGCGGCCCGAAGTTCACGGTCACCGAGCCGGAGGCGATGCCGGGCCGGTCCGACGTCGCCTCCGACAACCCCGTTCCCGCACCGCCGTTCTGGGGCACGCGCATCGTGCGCGGCGTCTCGCTCCACGACTATTCCGCGTTCCTCGACGAGCGTGCCACGTTCATGGGGCAGTGGGGGCTCAAGCCCGGCCGCGGCGAGGACGGCGCCTCCTACGAGGAACTGGTGGAACGCGAGGGCCGGCCGCGCCTGCGCTACTGGCTGGACCGCATCCTCGGCGAGGGCATGCTCGACGCCTCCGTGGCCTACGGCTACTTCCCAGTGGTCTCCGAAGGGGAGCAGGTGGTGGTGCTGCACCACGGCGAGGATGCCGACGGCGTCCTCGGCACCGCGGGACTGCTCGCCCCCGATGGTGGTTCAGGCGGCCCGATCGGCACCGACCGCCTCCGTTTCGACTTCCCGCGCCAGCGCCGTGACCGGCACCTGTGCCTCGCAGACTTTGTGAAGTCCCGCGAATCCGGGCAGGTCGACGTGCTGCCCGTGCAGCTGGTCACGGCGGGCTCGAAGATCGAGGAGTTCACCTCCAAGATGTTCGCCGCCAACCAGTACCGCGACTACTACGAGCTCAACGGCCTGGTCATGCAGCTCACCGAGGCACTCGCCGAATTCTGGCACGCCCGTATCCGCAAGGAGCTGGGCTTCGGGGCCGAGGAGCCGAAGGACACGGCAGGATATTTCAAGCTTGACTACCGCGGTGCGCGGTTCTCGCTCGGCTACCCCGCCTGCCCGGACATGGAGGACCGCCGCAAGGTGACGGAACTGCTCAAGCCCGAACGGATGGGCGTGATCCTCAGCGACGAGCTGATGCTGCACCCCGAGCAGTCCACGGACGCGTTCGTGTTCCACCACCCGGAGGCGAAGTACTTCAAGGTGTGAGTTGGACTTCGGATGATTGAGTCAGCGCAGTAGCACCGGCCCGGCATCAATTCGAATCCGGAACAGTGTGTAGGGCTTAACCCGCTGGTCTTTACCGCCTTGGTAATCCGCCTGCCGGTGCAGCTGGTTGGCTGTGACATAGAGATGTCCGTCGCGGGCCACCGAGAGCGTGTCCGGCCACAGCAGCCGGGGATCGTGTGCCACCGTCTCCCAGGCTCCGTCAGAACCGGAAGCCCAACGGAGGACGGCATTGTGCTCGTAGTTCGTCGCATAGATATAGCCTGCAGCATCCGATTCGAGCCCATCACCGGCGCCGCCCTTGTCCCCTTCCTCGGTGACGGTGGCAGCAGCGGCAGCATCGTCGACTGACCGGTCCGCGAGCGCGTCAGTGGCCACGCTGTAGAGCCGCCGGCTGACGAGCGGACAGTAGTACAGCCGGGCGCCGTCGCTGCTGATGGCAATACCATCGGAGCCCATCGCTAGCGCCCGCTGCGCAGAACCGTCCGGTTGGCGGTCGAGCAAAGGCCGCCCTTCGACTACCGGCACGAACCCGGACAATTCCTCGGCCTTCGTCGAGGGGTGGTCGTGCAGCCGCCGCCAACTTTCGCCGGTGGCAAGGTCGGCAACCACGATTCCGTTTGGTCCTTGGTCTGAGGAGTCGGTGATGTACGCAATACCCTCTTGCCCGCGCCTGAGATCGAAACGGACATCGTTGAGATAGCTTGTGGACAAGGCAACATCCTTCGGAAACACGATGGTCTTAACCACCGTGTCAGTTGCCAGGTCGACGCAAACCAGCTTCGGCCCGCCGTACTCCGTCGGTTGGAACAACGGACTTCCGGTGTCCAGGATCCATAACCGGTCAGCCGGATCAACCACCACGCTTTGCACCGAGATCAGCGTGCCCGCCAGATTATCCGCATCACTGCGGTTAATCTCCTCATTGGGATAAGCAACCGTGTCCCCATCCACCACTTCGGCAACGCTGTACTTCACGTCGTCGCCCCATTTTGGAAAATTCACAAAGATCCGGCCCTCGTGCGACACCGTGACGCCCGTGGGCATCGCCCCATGGAAGTGGGCCACCGCCTCGAGCTCGCCCAGCGGTTGTTCCACGGGAAGCCCCCGTGCCTGATCAGTCATGACATACCTCTTCCGTTCTCTTCCTGTGCCCACCCGGCAAGCCGCGCAAAAGGTCCTTCAGGGCGCACGCCACCCAGGTACGTGGACGTGCGTTGCGACGGAGTGGGATATGAATCGGACCCCCACCCCTTAGGGGCGTGAGGCCCCGTGGATATAGGGCGACTGGCTGTTCCGGAAGACCCGGCTGGCCAGTCGTTCACGAAATAGCACCGGCCGAGCCTTAATGCTAAGTACCCTTACTAGGGATGTCGAGGGGTGGTGCTAAATGCTGCAAAACTTCGTGGTGCACAAAGACGCCACCGGTAGTATTTCAAGCTCGACTACCGCCGTGCCCGGTTCTCTCTCGGCTACCCCGCGTGCCCGGACATGGAGGACCGCCGCAAGGTGACGGAGCTGCTGAAAGCCCGAGCGGATGGGCGTGATCCTCAGCGATGAGCTGATGCTGCACCCCGAACAGTCCACCGACGCGTTCGTGCTCCACCACCGGAGGCGAAGTACTGCAAGGTGTGATGCCAGGATCTGTCAGCTCACGGCCTCTTCCGCATCGACGATGCCCTCGCCGTACAGGCCGTTGTTCTCCGCGGTCCCTTCGCAGGTCGCGTTCCAGTCCGTCGTCCGCCCTTCGTCGGTGTAGTCCTCCACACCGCCCACCGGGCAGGCACGGTCATCCGCCGTCCCCAACATCACGCGGGCCACGGCCTCCGGGTCGAGTGCGTATCCGCCGTCGCCGGTGGACTTGCCGCGCTCCTGGATGATCAGCGCCGCGACGCCGACCGCGTGCGGCGACGCCATCGAGGTGCCCTGCAGGTAGGTGTAGAAGCCGCACTTACCGTCGTCGCAGTGCTTGATCGAGAATCCGTCCACCGGGTTGCCCGCAGCGTCGGCGAGTCCCTGCTCGATCGCCGCCTGGAGCGGATATGACGAAAGGATGAGGTTCCCTGGGGTCTGAAACTGCGGCGTCCCGAAGTAGTCCTTGAACCAGCCGCCCGGGGCGGCGACCTCGACCTCACCGAACCCGTAGTTGGAATAGTCAGCCTTGGTCCCCGACGGACCGACCGATGACACGCTGATGACCTCCGGAGCCTCGCTGGGCAGGTCGAGGCAGGTGTTCTTCACAACCCGCGGCTGGGCGGTGTTCGGCGGGTAGTCCGGGCTGGTCGCGTCGCTGCGGGTGGGGGCAGCGAGGTCGGTGTGCTCGTTTCCGGCTGCCGCCACCAGGGTCACGCCGCGGTCGGAGGCGTACTTCACCGCGCCCAGCACCAGTTCGCTGATGAGCCGCTGCTCGGTCAGTTGCGCGTCGCTCACGGTGCCGCTGACGTACTCGTCGCGCGAGGTGCAGTTGTAAAGCCACGGGTCGGTGTAGAAGCTCATGTTCACAACGTCGAGGTCGATGTCCCCCGCGTACACGAGCGCCTTGACCGTCTCGTACAGGAAGAAGTAGCCGGAGTCCTGTCCTGCGCGCACATTCACCAGGGTCGCCTCGGGCGCCACCCCGCCGATGCCGAAGTCGTTGTCGGCCGCGGCTACGATGCCGGCCACATGCGTTCCGTGCCCGTCGTTGTCGACGTCCGCCGGGTCCTTGCAGTCCGTGTACTCGCAGGGCCCGTCAATATCCGGGATATCGGTGGTGAAGTTCCGCGACCGCTCTGCGTCGAAGTTGGGCGCGATGTCAGGGTGGCTGGCGTCGATCCCCGTGTCCATGATGCCGACGTCAACACCCTTACCGGTGGCCTCGTCCCAGGCGCCGTCCGGCGTTGCGCCGATCATTTCCATGTCCCATTGAAGGCCGGACAGCGGCTCGGCGTGGGGCCCGGGCGAGGACGTGGACGGGTTCCCGGCTACCCCTGCGCTGCGTGCCTGCGCCCGGTCGGTCGCGTCGAGCCGCTCACCGGCGTAGTGGTGCGGCATTCCCTGCCGGCTCACACCAACAGAATGGTTCCGGGCGGCACCGCGGATGCCGCTGCCGCTCCTTACCTCGTCCATGAATTCGCCGTCGGCGGCCGTGACCAGGGCGACGCCGATCTGGGAGATAACGTCCTCCACAGTTCCGCCGGCGGCCTCGATCGCGGCGGTGGCGGCTTCGGGGGTGCCACTGAAGGAGACGACGAATTTACCCCCGGCCGCCGTCGATGCTGCTGCCGCGGATGTCACCACCGTGACGGCGGGCCCGGCCGAAAGGACCATCGCGGCGGCGAGACAGGCAGCGAGCGGGAATTTTTTCTTCATTTGGGTTCTCCGGTTGACGCCCTTGACGGGCCGGACAAGGGACCTCGCTAGAGGACAAAAAATCGGAAACGTTGGCCCAGACTATGCCTGCAGAGCGACGATGTGGCCGTTGACTGCCCCCTATTCCGCCCCTATTTTGTCCCCCAACGGGAACCCCCTTTGGCCAGGACCGGGCTGTGAACCAGGCGGACCACGCGATGGTGTGGGGCGTTCTCAGACTTCGAGTTGAAGCCGGTCCCTGGCCTGGGCGGAGTGGGCTGTCCCGGTTTGCCCGCCCGCGCTGGAGACCGGCTTCACCCGCCGGAGTGCGGCGAGGATGGCCCTGCCCACCACCGCGATGCCAATGATGGTGGTGATGGCGCGCAGGGTGTCCCAGCCCGCCGTCGACGTCACCAGCGAGTAGAGCAGGAAACTGCTCAGGTTGGTACCCAGCGGCGCGCCCGGCACGTAGGAGATGCCCGTGCCGGCGCCCACCGCAAAGGGCCAGAACCACAGGTTGGTCAGCAGGCCGAACAGGTACGACGCCACGACGCCGTAGCCGCACAGCATCCACAGTTCGGCCTTGCCCCGGACCCGGCGGGGGAGCAGGCCGGCGCCCGCGCCCACCCACGCGCAGGCAAAAATCTGGAACGGCGTCCACGGCCCTATGCCGCCCCACAAGGCACTGGACACGGCGATGGTCCCGGCCCCGAGCAGCAGACCGAAGCGGGCACCGAACGCGCGCCCGGCCAGGATCAGCAGGATAAAGACTGCTTCGACGCCCCCGACGCCGGTGCTCGCCACCCGCACCGCGGAACCTACCGCAGCCAGGACACCGAGCAGTGCCACCGTGTGTGCCGAGCTCACCGATCCGTCCAGGGACACCACGATGGCCACCACGGCAACGGGTGCGATAGCCAGCGCCGCGTAGGGGAGTGCCGCGGCGGCATCCTGCGGGAGGGCGGCGGCGAGCAGCGGCCAGCAGAAGGCGCCGAGGGCCAGGATGTTCGCGGTTGCGAGGACGGCGAGTTCCACACCGCGGGGCATCCGAAGGCGGTGTTTTCTTTCCGGCCCGTGGGCGTCGAATGGTTGGTCGGTGAATCCCGGTGCCGCGACGCGAGGTGCTGTGGCGGGCTGTGCAGGGACGACGTCAGCCTTGCTGGCTTCCGTCTCGAAAGAGGGCGCGACGCCGTTACTCATCGGCAGGATCCGGGCGCCGAGGCCGTGGGCAAAAGTGCGGTCGTGCGTGGCGATCAGGACTGCCGCGCCGGCGTCCGCAGCGGCCCGGAGTGCCGCGGAGACTGCCCTGCGTGCGGCAGGATCGAGGCCGCGCGTGGGCTCATCGATGAGGAGCACCTGTGGATCGTCCATGGTCTGCAGCGCGATTGCGAGGATCCTGCGCTCTCCTGCGGAAAGGTCCCGGGGATGCTCGGTCCCGATGGGAATCGCGTCTCCCCGAAGACGGGCCAGGTGTGACGCCGCCGAACCGGGCGCAGGCGTTGCGCCCTTTCGGCGGGCCTGGCGCCGCTCGGCGGCGCGGAGTTCACCCGCGACGGTGTCGCGGGTGAAGAGGTCGTCCGAGGCATCCGGCACCAGGGCGACCCGGCCGCGGCCGTCCGTGCCGCCGTCGTACGTTCTGAGGCTTCCCGTCCCCTCACCGCTGCCCTCGCCCAACGCAAGCGCCACCAATAGGGATGACTTCCCGGCCCCGTTCGGACCCACCAGGGCCACCACCTCGCCGCGGTGCAGGGTGAGGGTCGCGTCGCGCACGAGCGGCTGGCCCTTGCGGTGCACGGCGATGTTTGCCGCCTCCAGCACGAGTGGGACGTCCACTGGTTCTGCCGGCGGTTCGGGGATCTTGACCGGGGCAGAAGGGGAGGGCGCGCTGCCCGGCACCAGGGCACCGTCGCTGATGGTCCACCAGGAACCGGCTATCGGGACGAGCGCTTCCGCACGGTGCTCGGCAACGATGACGCAGACTCCGGAATCGCGGGCCAGGGCATCCAGTACAGCGATAACGCGTGCGCGGGCCGCGGTGTCGAGGTCGGCCAGCGGCTCGTCCGCCAGGAGCAGGGCAGGATGGTCCACCACCGCGGCGGCAATGGCGACGAGCGTGGCCTCACCGGCGGAGAGGGTGCTGAGGTTCCGGTCCAGCAACGCGGTCACGCCAATCCGGTCGGCGACCGCCAGTACGCGCGCCTTAATGGCGGCGGAGGGCAGGCCGCGCAGCTCAAGGGCGAGGGAGATCTCGTCCTGGACGCGCATGCTGGCGAAGGCGGCCCGGGGATTCTGCAGGACGACGCCGACGTGGCGGGCGGTGACGCGCGGCGGGGTGGCCGCCCGGTCCGCTCCGGCGACGCGCACGGTGCCGGAGAGTTCGCCGCCGTCAACGTGCGAGAGCAGGCCGGCAATACCGCGCAGGACAGTTGATTTGCCGGAGCCTGTTGGCCCGGTGATGACCGTGATGGTTCCGCTGGACGGCGTGAACCCCGCGACGCGGACGGCCGCGTCACCGATCCTGAATTGTGCGCCCCGGATGAGGACTGGAGCTTCGGGATGTTGGCCGGGCTGCTGTGAGGCCCGGCTCCCGAAGCCGCGCAGCTCCAAGGCGGCGGCAACGCGGCTGGCGTGTTCAAGGGTGCGTTCGAGCACGGGCACCAGGGCGCGGGGGCCAACCTTTTCGCCCCGCAAACGGAACGCCAGGCGGACGGAGGTGACGGCGTCGGCCAGTGCCGGCAGTGCCGCCCATGCCACCACGAGCATCCGGGCTATGCCCTGCAGAGGTCCTCGACGGGCCAGGTGCACAAAGCCGCGGCCAACGTCCACCCAAGCGTTGAGCAAGCCGAACGCGATGAACAGTCCGGCAAGCGGCAGGGCGGACAGGACCGCCGCCCACAGCCCGGGCCCGGTGACCGGACCGAGGAAGACCACGTGGGCGTACGGTGCCGGGAGCCGCATGGCCGGGAGGTCGAGCAGGATGGGCGAGCCGATGCCCGCCCCGTTGAAAAGGACGCGGTAGACGACCCGCGCCGCGACGAACACGACGGCGAGAGCAATGCCGGCGCGCAGCGGCGCGGGTCGAAAGGTCATGCCTTGGGAGCGGCCGGTTCGCCGTCAACGGTGTAGAGCAGTTCCAGGCTCTCTCCGGGCTTCACCTGAAGGGTGGCGAGGCCTTCCTGGGCGTAGGCCCAGTCACCGGAGGCCGGCTTGGTCCAGAGGGACCAGTAGGCGAAGGCGGCGGGCATGCCGGCGCATTCTTCCTTGTAGGTGCCGCCCTTGTGCTTGATCTCGAAGTCTGCGGCGGGAACGCCGTTCACGCGGCACACCAGTTCATTGGGGTACTGGGTGGTGCCCACGGTCTTCACGTCGGCTTCTTCGAGGACCTTGGAAGCGGCAGTCGGGGCGTCCACAGGAACGCACACGGACTTGTCGGCGGCAGCCTGCTTCAGGGCGCCGGAATCGACGATGACCTTCACACCGGTGCACGGACCGTCGGAAGCGCTGGGGGAGGCAGCAGCGGAGGAGGACGCCGGCGTGGAGGCAGTGGGCTGGGTGGTGGCCGGCGCGGAACACGCGGCGAGGCTGAACAGGAGACCGGCGGCGGCGAGGGAGCTCGGGGCGGCGGTGCGGATCTTAGTCAAAGTCACCTGTCAAGAGTAGGGCGTTGCCCATCTTCAGCGGGATGCCGTCGGCTTGTGTGACGTTAGAGCGGCCGCTGTGGTGGGGCGCCGGCGCCGACGTCCTGGCAATTCCTAGGGTCTGGACCCCGGCAGCGGGCGGATTTATCGTGAAAAGGTGGCGGCTGCCTGACCGGCAGGATGGCCAGTGCTGCCGGTCCGCTGTTGCGGCCGTCCGTCACGAGGAGGAAGCAGATGGAACACGTTGAAGAGACAGTTGAAGTTGCTGTCCCGGTGCGGACCGCGTACAACCAGTGGACCCAGTTCGAATCCTTTCCGCAGTTCATGTCCGGGGTGGAATCCGTAACCCAGCTGACCGATACCACCAACCACTGGGTGACCAAGGTGGGTGGCGTCCAGCGCGAATTCGATACTGAGATTGTTGACCAGGAGCCGGACGACCGGATCGCCTGGCGCAGCACCGACGGCAAGTCCCATGCCGGCATCGTCAGGTTTACGCCGCTCGATGCCAGCCACACGAAGGTCAAGGTCCACTTCGAATGGGCGCCCGAAACCGTCACTGAAAAAGCAGGCGCGGCACTGAAGATCGACGAGATGCAGGTAAAAGCCGACATGCGGAAGTTCAAGGACTTCATCGAATCGCGCGGCACCGAAACCGGCGGCTGGCGCGGCGAAGTCCAGGACAGCGGCCCCACCGGGCAGTTCTAGACGTGCCGGCATCCGCTGGGAGGCGACAGCTGACAAACGGAAAGCGGACGACGGCGGGACCTCCCGCCGTCGTCCGCTTTCTGTTTGAAGACTAAACAGTCAGGCAGGTCATCGCCCCACGAGACCCATATGCAGATCGTTGTAGCGGTTTCCCTGCACGCCGATCCGGGCGGCGACAGCGTTGAGGTCAGCCACTTCGTCGGCGGACAATGCAACAGCGGTGGCGGCTGCGTTCTCCTCGAGGCGCTCGCGCCGGCGGGTCCCGGGGATCGGCACAATCCACGGCTGCTGCGCCAGCAACCACGCCAGCGCGATCTGGCCGGGCGTGGCGTTTTTGGCGGCGGCCAGTTCCGCGACGTGCTCCACCAGCGCGTGGTTAGCGGCACGGTTCTCGGGTGAAAAACGCGGGATGGTGCCGCGGACGTCACCCTCGGAGAATTGAGTCGCCGTGTCCACCGCTCCGGTGAGGAAGCCCTTGCCGAGCGGGCTGAAGGGCACAAATCCGATCCCCAGTTCCGCCAGCGTTGGCAGCACTTCAGGCTCCGGGTCCCGTGTCCACAGCGAGTATTCACTCTGGACGGCTGTCACCGGAAAGACAGCATGTGCGGCGCGGATGGTCGCGGCCGAGGCTTCCGACAACCCGAAGTGGCGGACCTTGCCGGCCTGGACCAGCTCGCCCACGGCGCCGGCCACCTCTTCGATCGGCACATTGGGGTCCACGCGGTGCTGGTAGAAGAGGTCGAGCGTATCGACGCACAGCCGGCGCAGCGACTCCTCTGCGACGCGTTTGATCCGCTCGGGCGAACTGTCGAGCCCCACTGACTTGCCGTTCTCGATCCGCCACCCGAACTTGGTGGCGATGACCACCTGGTCCCGGACAGGCGCGAGTGCTTCGCCGACGAGTTCCTCGTTGACGAACGGGCCGTACACCTCGGCGGTGTCGAAGAAGTTGACTCCGACCTCCACAGCGTCGCGGAGCACACCGATCATGGCGTGGCGGTCCCCGGGGTTGGGGCCGTAACTCTGCGACATGCCCATGCAGCCAAGGCCGATGGCTGAAACCTGCAGACCCTGCCCAAGTGTTCGTGTATGCATCATGTCTCCCTTGCCGTTGATCGTCCTGCCGACGCCGATGTGCCGGGTCTTCCTCCAGTCAACGCCTTTCCGGACGCCTCAGGGAGTCCCTGCTGAAACGGGTACTGGCAGAGCCTCTTTGGCGCTGGCCGTCCTTCATAAACGCGGGACGCACTTGCCGGTTCCCAGCAGCGCAAGCCCAGCACGGTCGCCGTCGCCGAAGTCCAGTTTCCCGCTGTTCTCTTCATACATCAGCTGCGTGGGATCGTTCACGTGGTCCAAACCGAGAACGTGCGCCAATTCATGCATAATGATGGCCCGAACCAAAGCGTGACCATTCGGGAAGGCCATTGTTTCTGTCAGACCCGGCGCGTCGAGCTGTACCTGGCCAGTGACATACACATAAGGCTCACCCGGAACCTTGATCGAGGCGCTGCCGCCCGTTCCTGCAATTCTTCCCGCCAGGTCAGGTACCTCTTCCGGTGTGGACCACGAAATCAGGACCGGTGACCATTTTTTGCCGTAGAGATCAGGCTGGTAAGCCTCTCGATCCTCCGCAGGCGCTTCGGCCGTGATCCCGTCATACACGAATTGCAGTCCGGAAGCAGCGGAAACGGCGGACACTGCCTCCTGTATTAGCTGGTCCGTGCCGGGTGGCGCCAGATCCGGCCGGACGACGTAATGGATGGGACGGCACGGGTCGTAGGCCACAAACGGCTGGTCCGCGTCGGGTGACTCCTGCAGGACATACGCCGTAGAGCCGTTGTTGGCAGGAGGGACACCAAGCGGAGACGTACCGGCTTCAAAACCGGGCGGCGGGACATCAGAGCCGGGCAAGTGGGGCAGTGCCTGCGGCAAGATGTACCGATCGAACAGTGGCGGCGTGAAATAGAGTCCGACGACGAGCCCGAGGCCCAGAACCGTGGCCACCCCTGATCTCCACTTACGGGTGCGCCGTGCCTTGGTCGTCCGGAAGCCAGGCCTCTTTCCGGCAATTTGTGTGGGCGCCGCCCGCCAGGGCTCGGGATTCTCAAGCTTGCCGAGCGCCTCGTCAATCGCCCACTGGGGGATACGACCGCTCGGCGAACGCCTCACGCCTGGAATGTCGTGGCCATTGGCAGGCAGACGCGAAGAGTCCCTTTTACCAAAGCCCGATATCACCGGCGCCCCCTGTGCGGGTTTGTTCGTCGGATTCGATCACGACTGGGGCTGCAGGTAGCTCTTGACGCTCGCGCGCAGCGCTTCGGTGTGTTCGTAGATCTCCTCCAACGAGCCGATTGGTACGCGGGTTTCTTCCTTGTTCTCGTCGAAGATCCCAATGTACTTCTGCGTCCGGTTGAAGTGCAGGCGCGCAATCGGCTTGCGGTTGTTGTCGTCCAGTAGAACTGCGAAGTATGACTTGGCGTCGCGTTGCACTACACGGGCTGGCTTAACCTCGCTGCACACTATGGCCCGCACGATCTGGTAGCCCTCGATTTCTTCCAAGGTTGTCTCCAAGCCATCAGCCTCGGCAAGGTCTGCTTCGGCGACGGGAGCGCTGGTGACGCTTGCAGCCACGGCGGTTTCTTCGTTCTGCGGGAAGCCGGGTGCGCCGAGCGCTTTCTTCAGCCGTTCGTTGACCTGATCATTCAGGAACTGCTTTGACGCCTTGGACACCAGGGCGGTGAACTGTTCCCGCACCTTTTGCGTGTAGGGGCCCGGGTAAACGCGCCCGGTCAGGAACTTGACCCATTCATCCTCAGGCTGCTTGAACTGCACGGCCAGAGTCCTCTTCAGTTCACCGATATATTTCAGTTCGCCTGCTGCGCTGATTATTGAATCAAGGTCGAAGACGTCCTTGGACAGTTTTTGCAGTTCCGGGATCAGTGATTGGTCGATGTCGTTCAGATCGAGCACGAGGAAAGGCTTCGCATCCATCCGGTTGGGCGCATCCAGGTCCGTGAAAAACTGGTAGACCTCACCGTTGGTGAGAATTGAAATTCGAGCGTTGGTCACGGCAAAGTACCTGAAAAGCTGGGACGCGTGCTCAATTTTTACGGGCTCCGTCGATTTCTTGCACTCGATCAGGATCTGGACTTCGCCGTCCTTGACGATCGCATAGTCGATCTTCTCGCCTTTCTTGAGCCCCACGTCGGCAATGAACTCGGGTACGACTTCCAAGGGGTTGAAAACGTCATAACCGAGAATTGTGGAGATGAACGGCATCACGAATGCGTTCTTCGTTGCCTCTTCTGTTTGGATCACATCCCGCTGCTGGCGCACCTTTGCTGCCAAAGCGGAAAGCTTTTCTGCGAACTCCATCTGTCCCCTATAAGACTGTCGGTTGCTGCCACAGCAGGGCAGCATTTAACCAAGCTGATGAAGCAATAAAATACATGGCACCACCTCAATTGGGCTATAAGCCCTTCCTAAAATCACGGCATGTCGATTTCCGGCGCCATTGGATTGGTCGTTTTTGGAATCGCTTTTGGAGCACTCACCTTCATTACCGTCCGAAAGGCAGAAGGACAGCGAATGGAAGCTACGGGCGGTCGCTGAGGAACCAGACACGCACGCAGTCTTGGTTCCTTCCGGTTCACCCGCCCCATGCCTTCAAAGATCATCAAAATGACGACGGCGGCAGCGGTCCTGGCGCTCGGCCTCCTTGCGTCGCAATCCCCTCAGTAAGAAGGCAACAAAGCAAAGCGTACGACGGCGGGAGGTCCCGCCGTCGTACGCTTCCTTTTGTATGGAGGAGGTGGGGAGGCCTTTCGGCCACCCCGCCTCCCTCGCGCCGGCCTTGTCCTGCGCCCGACTTTCGGGTTGCTGTTGCGAAGGCATGCAGGATTAGGGCCCACGCATGCCGGAACGGATCCGGCGGTCGGGGAAATAGTTGTGCCGTCGACGGCTTCTGCGCTGGTGGCTACCGCTGGGAACGGTGGCTTGTCAGCGGATGCTGCAGGGCTGTCTCCCGGAGAAGCTGCAGACGCAGGGCACGCGCCGTTTCCATGTGCTTTCTGGCAATTTTGCCGGCGGCGTCGCTGTCCTGCTGTTCGATGGCTCGTATCAGGGCTTCGTGTTCGTCAAGGGATTCCGTCCAGCGGTTTCCGGTAGACAGTGTGGACCGCGGCGCGTGGATCAGGTGCGTGGACAGGCGGTCCAGCAGGTCCTGAAGAACCCCATTGTGGGCGGAGCTCCAGACGGCGGCATGGAACTCCAGGTTTGTGGTGATCCTGGTGTGGTCATCAGGATCCTCAAGCTGCCGGTCTCGCTGGAGCAGGGCCTCAAGCCTCATGAGGTCCGGGAACTGGCGGGACTTGGCTGCTTGACGGGCCGCTTCCTCTTCAAGAAGTATCCGCATGTCATAGATCTGAATGACTTGTTGGGGGTCTACCTGCGGAACCTGCAGCCCCCTGGCCACCCGTTCAAGGAGACGCTCCTGCTGGAGGCGGGACAGCGCCTCCCGGACCGGGGTCCGGGAGACTCCGAAGCGTTCGGCAAGTGATGTTTCACGAATGGCTGTGCCGGGCTGGTGGACTCCGGACAGGATCTCGCCCCGCAATGCCAGGAAGATGCTCTCGCCATCCGCTCGTGGGGTTGATGCTGTATCCGTCACTTGACTGGTCCTTGAAGAATATGGGCTGTGCTTCGTACTCGTAGCGCAGGGGCGGCGGGTTCGAAGCAAACTTTACGCCAGGGTTCCTGCCCGCCGGCCGAAGACGCATCCGGCAGCAAGTCCGCTGCCTCCCGGATAGTTGGCGCTGAACAGGCCGCCGAGCATTTCGCCTGCCACGTACAGGCCCTGGATGTGCTTACCCTGGCCGTCGAGAACCCTGCCATGCGTGTCTGATTTGATGCCGCCGAACGTGAAGGTGATTCCGCAGGTGACACCGTAGGCGTAGAAGGGCCCGGTTTCGATGGGTGCTGCCCAGTTGCTCTTCACCGGCTGTGTGGCGGCAGAGCGCCCGTCTTTGATATTGGGATCGAAAGCGATGCTGCGGTCGATTGAGTTGTTGAAGTCCGTGACAGTCTTTGACAGCTTTTCGGGATCGACGCCTATCTTGGCTGCCAGTTCTTCCAGCGTGCCGGCCACTTCCTCTGATATGCCGGGCATGTCGTACTCTTCGGTGCGCAGCATGGGGCGAAGGGTTGCGTCAAAAATCTGGTAGGCCACGGATCCGGGCTGCTTCAGGATCTCCTTGCCATACTTCGCGTACGTATAGTTCCGGAAGTCGGCCCCTTCATCCAGGAACCGTTCACCGTTGGTATTGACGATGATTCCAAACGGGTAGCTCTGGCGGGTCAACCGGTTGGTAAGTTCGCGGTTGCTCTCGTTCGTGGCGGTAAAGGCGTCCCACTGAACACTGTGGCACGTTCCCCAGTCGCCTCCCCGTGCTGCGCCGATCTTAAGGGCGGCGGCGATCATGTCGCCCGTGTTGTTCGGTGTGCCCCTGACCTTGGCGTTTTCCCAGCCTTCGCCCAGATGTTCCCTGCGCAGCTGAGGATCGGATTCGAAACCTCCTGCCGTGAGGATGACGGATTCGGCGCGCAATGACAGTTCCCCCGAGGGCGAATCGGTGACGATGCCAACCACGCGCCCGTCCTCAACGATGAGGCCTTTTGCTGCATGGCTGTACCGGACATCGATGCCCAGCTCTGCGGCTACCCGGGTGTGGTCCTCCATCAAGCCTTCGCCTCCGCCGACGTTGCCGACGTGGAGTCCGCCCCAGAACAGGTACGAGCCATCAGGACGTTCGAAGGCCTGGCGCTCGTACATGAGGCGGTACTTCAGGCCCAGGCTGTTGAGCCAACGCAGCGTGGGCTGGGATTCCTCCACCAGAACCTTCGTCAGTTCCGGGTCGTTCCGGCCTTCCGTGACCTTGGCAAGGTCGGCGGCGTATTCCTCGGCTGAGTAGGGCGGAACTTCAGTGCGGCCGTGCCGCTCGTCAGGTTCCACCCAGTCCACTAGATCAGAGAGGCCACTGTGGGCGATGCGTGTGGCGCCGGCGGTGTAGAAGCTGTTGCCGCCAGCCAAGTCTTCACTGCCCTTTTCAAGCAGCACCACTTTGCGTCCGCGGACCGCGGCTGCGTGTGCTGCGGTGAATCCTGCGTTCCCGCCGCCAACCACTACTACGTCAACAGCCTCCATGCCTTGAGGCGCCGACCCATTTCCGTTAGACATTTTTAGTCCCTCCGTTGCTGTTGCACTCGACTGTATACAAGCGTATCCAATGTACGCAAGAGGCGTTTTAGGTGAAGCGGCTTGCGGGTGAGGACCATCACAGATATAAATGTATTTCATTGTGTACAAAGGTATCCGTGCGCATGCCGCGCCTGTTTCCCCTACTGCGCCTCAACCTTGGCCCGGCAAGTTACTTTCGCACCGCCCAACAACGTCGTTACGGAACGAGAAATATGAAGAATCCCCTACGCAATGCCCTGTTCGGCCTGGTCGTGGCAGTCGTGGCTGCGCTTGCATTCGTGAACGCCGGCACTGCCGGTGGAACGAGTACCGCACGAAATAAGCTCACCCTGATTGCCCCGGCGGCACCTGGTGGCGGCTGGGACGGTTTCGCCCGTGAAGGGCAGCAGGCCCTGAAGAGCGACGGCGTCGTCAACAACCCGCAGGTGGTCAACGTCCCAGGAGCCGGCGGAACAATCGGTCTGAGCCAGTTCGTACAAACCCCCGGACGCGAAGACGCACTCCTGGTGACCGGTGGAGTGATGGTGGGGGCCATTGAACTGGGCGACAACCCGGAGTCGATGGCCGACGTTGTTCCCATTGCCCGCATGGCCGATGACTACGCGTCCCTGGTGGTTCCGGCCGACTCGCAGTTCCAGACGCTGAATGACTTCCTGGATGCCTGGAAAAAAGACCCGGGAGGAACCTCGATCGGAGGCGGTTCCCTGGGCTCCATCGACCACCTTCTCAGCGCCATGGTGGCTAAGACGGTCGGGATTGATCCGAGGGACGTTAACTACATCGCCTATTCCGGAGGCGGCGAGGCGCTGACCTCCCTGCTGTCCCACACTACTGCCGCCGGGATGTCCGGCTACAACGAGGTCAGGGACCAGATCGAAGCGGGAACCCTGCGGGCACTTGCCATTTCGTCGCCGGAGCGGCTGGAAGGCGTTGACGTTCCCACCTTCAAAGAACAGGGCGTCGACGCGGCAATGTCCAACTGGCGCGGTTTCGTTGCCGCACCCGGAACAACCGAAGAGGCGAAGGCGGAATTCATCAAGATCATCACCGAGATGCGAAGCACCAATCACTGGCAGGAAGCCCTGAAACGCAACAGTTGGACGGACACATTTTCCACCGGTGAGGAATTCGAGCAGTTCATCACCAAAGAAGTTGCAACGGCCCAAGAAATCGTAAAGGACCTCGGCCTATGAGCATCACCCAGCACCAACCCGACGCAGGATCCACCACGGGGCCCCACGGCAAACCGAAGCCCAGTTTCAGAACCGGCCGCAGCGAATTGGTTGTCGTAGCCCTGCTCTACGCAGTTGCCATCTTCCTCACCATCGGCACAGCCACAATGAACGTGCAGGGCAAATCTGCCCCGGGGCCGCAGTTCTTCCCCATCCTGGTGTGCATCGTCCTGTACCTGGCCGCGACGCTGCTGGCCATCCACATCCTTCGCACACCGAACGTCCCGGACAACACCATCCACCCCGGGCATGGCCAGTTCTCCGCTGACATGTTGCACGATCTCGGCCACCTGGGGAAGGAAGAAGGCGCCGCGTACGAAGACGCGCCAGCCCAAACCCCCGGCAAGACATGGAAGACCTATTCCGATTGGCGCACCGTCGGCCTGCTGGTTGGAGGCGTGGTGGCCTTTGTCCTGCTGCTGGAACCGCTGGGCTGGATCATCAGCGCCGCAGCGCTGTTCTGCCTCGTCGCCTACGCCCTCGGCAGCCGCCGCCCGATCTTCGATGCCGGTGTCGGCCTGCTCTTTTCATCCATCATCCAACTGGCCTTCGGCGCCGCCCTGGGCCTCAACCTGCCCTCCGGCCTGGTAGGGGGAATCCTCTAATGGAACAACTCGAACTCCTTATGGGCGGCTTCGCCAACGCCCTGACACCCATGAACCTCCTCTGGGTGCTGATCGGCGCCCTCCTTGGCACTGCGGTCGGCGTCGTCCCCGGGCTGGGCTCCGCCATGGCAGTCGCTCTGCTGCTGCCCATCACCTTTTCACTCGAGCCCACTGCAGCCTTCATCATGTTCGCCGGCATCTACTTCGGTGGGCTCTTCGGCGACTCCACCTCCGGGATCCTGCTCAACACTCCAGGCCACTCCTCCGCCATTGCGTCCACGTTCGAGGGCCACCGCATGGCCAAGAGCGGACAGGCCGCCAAGGCTCTGGCCACCTGCGCAATCGGCGCATTCATCGGAGGGCTGATCGCCACAACCCTCGTGGTGTTTTTCGCGCCAACCCTGGTCAAGATGGCCACGGTCTTCGGCCCGGCCGAGTACTTCGCCTTGGCAGTATTCGCCTTCCTGGCCATCTCCGCCGTCGTGTCCGAATCCGTGATCCGCGGCATCGCAGCCCTCGGCATCGGCCTCGCCCTGGCCCTCGTGGGCATTGACGGCCCGAGTGGCACCGCACGTTTCACCCTGGGTGCCCCCCAGCTCTTCGACGGGATCTCCGTCATCGTCATCACCGTCGGGCTCCTGGCCCTCGGCGAGGTCTTTCATATCGCCTCCCGCATCCACCGGGACCCTGTAGTCACCCGTATCCACACCAAGGGTCGTGCCCGCTTGGGCCTGGCCGATTTCAGGAAGGCACTGCCCGCATGGTTGCGCGGCACCGCGTTCGGCGTTCCGTTCGGGCTGATCCCTGCCGGCGGCGCCGAAGTGCCCACCTTCCTGGCGTACGGCACCGAAAAGCAGTTGGCCAAACGCAGGAACGATCCGGAGTTCGGTACCACCGGCTCAATCCGCGGCCTGGCCGCGCCGGAAGCGGCCGCGAACGCCACCGCCGGCACTGCCATGGGAGCGCTGCTTGCCTTGGGGCTGCCGGTATCAGCCACAGCCGCCATCATGCTTGCGGCGTTCCAGCAGTACGGAATGCAGCCAGGGCCCCTGCTCTTCGAACGGAGCGGTGACTTGGTCTGGGCCCTGTTGGCTTCATTGTTCATCGGCCTTGTGATCCTGGTGATGATCAATATTCCGTTCGCCTCGGTCTGGGCCAAGCTGTTGAGCATCCCCAAGCATTACCTGTACGCCGGCATCACGGTCTTCTCCATGCTCGGCGTCTACGCGGTCAGCTCCGCAGTTCTCGACCTGTGGCTGCTCATCGCCATCGGCCTCGTCGGATTCCTGATGCGCCGCTACAACGTCCCCCTGGCACCCGTACTGATTGCGGTAATTCTCGGGCCCATGGCAGAAACCGAACTCCGCCGTGCCCTCGCAGTCTCCGAAGGGGATCTGGGCATCCTGGTGGACAGCCCCATCACCATAACGCTCTACCTGGTCCTGGCCGCCGCCCTCGCCCTCAGCGCCGTGCAGCACCTGCGGCACCGGGCCGGCCGCAAGGCCTAATCACCCAAGCAAAAGAAAAGCGGGACGACGGCGGGAGGTCCCGCCGTCGTCCGCTTCCTTTTGAGGAGGGGGCAGGCAGGGACGTCAGCCTTATTGCCTCCCTCTTGCCTTGTCCTTGCCTAGAACTCGGTGGTGCCGCGCATCTTGCGGGGGCGGCCGTCCGGGTCCACCAGAAGGCGGTTGACCGGGTTCGCCCAGAGCCGCTGGAGCCGCGGCACCGGTTGCGGATTGTGCTGCCGCACTTGTCCCCTCGGGCGGTCCGGGCTCCCTCCGGTTTTGTGCCACTGGTCCAGGGCGCCGGCGGTGGCCTTCCACAGGCCGAGCCCGGCTGCCGGATCGTTGAGCTGGGGATCCGTCTGGTCCAGGCCCAGGTGTTCGGCCCAGAGCTGGAGCCGGAGTGAGTGGGCCAGCGAGCGGGAAGCATCAGTACCCGCACTGGTGTCGAAGACCGCGCAGGTAAGCTCGCTGTCCGTGGTCCAGGACCGGCGGTTGAAGTTGTCCGACCCGATGGTGAACCAGGTGTCATCGATGATGCAGATCTTGGCGTGCACATAGATCGGAGTCCCGGCCTTGTTCTCCAAATTGAAGACGCCGAACCGGTCCGGGGCAACGCGCCGCATCCTTTCGATGGCGCGCAGCTGCCCCACCCGCTTGGGCGGCCCTCCGAGCGGACCGTCCGAGTCCGGGTAGCGGGGCACGACGGCGATGACGTTCAACTCCCGGTTCTGTTCGAGGGCCGCAGCGATTCCGTCGGCCACCTCCGAGGACCACAGGTACTGGTCCTCGATATAGATCAGCGAGCGGGCCTGGCCGAAGGCCTTGGTGTAGGCCCGGGCAACGCTCCGCTCACCGCCCGGCGCGAACGGGAACGGCGGGTGCTTCACACCGTAGGTGCGCAGCAGCTGCACGGCATGGGGGCCGGCCGGTGGCGGTGGCGGCGCCGTCTCCGGCAGGGGTTGGGGGTGCCGGGGCATATCGGCCAGGCGCTGCAGCAGCATCCGGTACGGTGTGCGGCGGTCCAGGGGATGGGGGTCATTCCACCGTTCCGCGAACAACTCCAGCACATCCGCCACCACCGGGCCGCGCAGTTCCAGTGCGGCATCGTGCCACGGGGGCTGTTTCCCGTACCGGGGATCCATGTCCACCGCCTGCGGATCTCCCGCATGGTCGGCGTCGTCCCGGCGGCCGTGCGAGAGGTCGATTCCGCCCACGAACGCCACGTCCCGCGAGGGGTCGTCACGGCGGCGGATGACCACCAGCTTCTGGTGATGGCAACCGAAGAGGCGCACCCGCTGATCCAACAGCACCTCACCACCGGCATCATTGATCTGGCGGCTCAGGAGTTCATTGGACCGGTTGCTCATCGGGGCCGAGATCCGCTCGCCATGGGATCTCCAGATCAGGCCGCGCACCTCTACGCCGGCCCGGGCCAGCCGGGCCAGCAGCTCACCGATCGTGGGTCCGTCCGCCGTGAGCCGCTCGTCGCCGTCGCCACGCCAGTCGGTGAACCATACACGGTCACCCGGTTGCAGTGCCGACAGCTCTTCCTGCAGCCGCGCGAAGTAGGTTGCGCCATGAACCAGAGGCCGCACGAGATTTCCCTCCGACCAGGCCGGCGATTCCTCGCCCCCCGCGTGCACGCTGGTGGCGGCATGCCCCCGCTCAGCACCACTCAAGAACCAGTAACCGGCACTACTGTCCACTCGATGTCCCCTTCGAGGCCCGAGGCCGTCCTCATTGTCCGGCCTCCTTAGTAGCCTACGACCATGGCGCAATGTCGGGTTTGAATCATCGCTGCGCCGTGGTCCGCTTTGTGTGTAAGGGGTTCACCTACAGTAAACCCCCACGCTCTCTACCGTTCTCCCTCGGCCAGCAGTCTTTTCACGCACCCCTTCTGCCCCGGCACACCCCACAGCCGGGCAGGCATCCCCGAGGTACCAGGAGTACTCCCGTGTTCGTGAAAAGCACCCTCGCCGCCGTCGCCGCCGTCGCCGCCGTCGCCGTCCTCGCCTCCCTGGCCGGGACAGCCATAGCCCCCGCCCAAGCCCAGGCCGAGGCATCCAAACCTGCGCCCGTCGTCGTCGGCCAACCCCTTGCCGGCACCGACGCCCACAACGACTATGAGCACGACCGCCCGCTGTTTGACGCCCTGGAGCATGGCTTCACCAGCGTCGAGGCGGACGTCTGGCTGGTGGACGGCGAACTGCGCGTGGCCCACGACCTCGCGGACGCCAAGCAAGGCGTCACCCTCGAAAGCCTCTACCTCGACCCGCTCCAGGTGGACGGCTCCAACGACGCCACCAACTACGTCCGGTTCACCGTTGCCGGGAACGGCGCCCAGGGCGGCGACATCCTGAGCTGGGAGAAAGTCCCCTTCAGCTCATAGGCACCAAAGAAGAGCGGACGACGGCGGGTGCGCACCCGCCGTCGTCCGCTTTCCTCATCAGGTCCGGGTCACTTCCGGCCCCCTATCGGCGATTATTGGGCCGGAAGTAACCCCGCGTGGTTCGCCTGGAGGCGCAGTTCCATAAACACGCTGTTGGGGTCCAGGACGTAGCCGGCGAACGGCGGGCATTCCGTGAAGCCGTGGCGCGCGTACAGGCGGCGTGCCGGAGCGAAGTAGTCCTCCGTGCCGGTCTCGAGGTAGACGCGCTCGAGGTTCCGGGCGCGGGCGTCGGCGAGGATATGCCGGAGCATCAGGGTGGCCACGCCACGTCCGCGTGCGCTTGCCGTGGTGCGCATGGACTTGATCTCGCCGTGCACGGGGGACCCGGCCGGGGAGTCCAGCAGCTTGAGCGCGCCGCAGCCCAGCAGGCCGCCGTCCTCACGTGCCGTCCAGAACGTGATCGACGGGACGGACAGCGCTGAGTGGTCCAGGGCGTGGACGCTTTCGGCGGGGGAAGTGGCGAACATGTCTGCCAGGTGTTCGCTCAGGAGCTGATGGACATCGCTGCGTGCGGGATCGTCCCGGTCAATGGAAATCATCCCTTCAAATTTACCGGTTGCAGACGTCTGAACGCGTGTGCGAGTATTCGGTACATCGTGACATTTGAGCAGGAGGTGAGACCCATGAACGCAGTATCCGTAATGGGCGCTCCCCTGCAGCCCACGATCGTGCGGCTGACCTAGCCGCCGCCGGGAGCGTCATCAGGCAATTCGCGAAAGGCGACTCCCATGAACACCACACCCTATTCAACTCCGCACGTCCCTTCGACGGCGGCTTCCGGCCGTGCCCTGGTTCTCGGCGGCGGCGGTTCCACAGGCAACGCCTGGCTGATCGGTGTCCTCGCCGGCATGTCCGACGCCGGGCTGGACGTGACCGGCGCTGAACTGATCATCGGGACATCTGCCGGATCCACTGCCGCCGCACAGATAGCCGCTGCGGCCCCCGCCGATCTGCTCGCCGCCATCCTCGACGCCGCTCCGGCGCCCCAGGCGCCGCCGGCAGGATCCGGCGGCGGACCGGCTTCGGTCCGGCCGGTGACTGACCATCTGGAACGGACGGGCAGGATCATTGCCGAATCTCAGGATGCGGCGGACATGCGCCGCAGGATGGGCGCCGCGGCACTTGACCTGGTCTCGGCGTACGACCCTTCCGAGCGGTGGCGCGCCACCGTCGCCGCGCGTTTCTCCGGCCATGACTGGCCGCAGCACCGGCTGCTCATCACCGCAGTCGATGCCCACACCGGTGAACCGGCGGTGTTCGACAGCCGCAGCGGCGTGGACCTGGTGGACGCCGTCGCCGCAAGCTGCGCCAGTGGCTTCGCCTACGGGATCGGATACAAGCGCTACATCGACGGCGGCTACCGGCGCAATGAAAATGCCGACCTCGCAGCCGGATACCGGCGGGTGCTGGTTCTCTCGCCGTTCGGCGGCAGGACACGGACGCCGTTGGACTGGGGCATGCAGCTCGCAACGCAGGTAGACGAGCTGCGCGCCGCCGGCAGCCACGTCGAGACGGTCTTCCCGGACAGCGGCTCCGAGCACATGTTCGGCGCCAACGCGATGGACCTGTCGCTCCGTCCGCCCGCCGCCCGGGCCGGCTTCAACCAGGGCAAAGCCCTTGCCGGGAAACTCACCGGATTCTGGTGCTGACCCTGCCGCGGCCTACTGGCCCGGCAGCCCGGTGAGAAGGACGACGGCGGTGCGTGCCGCCGTCGTCCGCCCACCTTTTGTCCGGGCTGCTACAGCCGCGCCAGGAAGTCCTCGGGCTGCCAACCGCAGGGTGCAGCCTGGAGCCGAACGTCCCTTCAGTTAGTGGCTAAGAGCTGAGGTTCCAGTGCGCTTTGATGGCTTCGGCGATGGGGCCTGCGGCGACGTCCACCTGGAAAGCAACTGGCGCGGTCCCCGTCTCCTCAATGACGGCATCGCGGTACACGCGGCCGCAGCGCGGGCACAGCGTGTAGAGGTCCTCGTCCTCAGGCCAGGGCGCCAGACCCGCCGGGACCGGGGAATCTCCGCCTGCAATGGGGACCCCACGGGAGTTGGCCTGGATCAGTCCATCCTGGCTGACCGTGTTGCCGCAGATGCAGGTGATGGTGGTGACATCGTGGCCGGTCACGCTGGCGGTTTCAGGGCCCATGATGGCCTCCCGGGATGCTGAAAAGACGGACCTGCTGGTATCAGCTTAAGCCTGCGGACAAAGTGAAAAGCAGGGTACTCCGGGCAATTGCCGCCGCCGTCCAGCGGGCGCACCATATTGCTATGAACGCGGAAATACCGACGCCACCGGAGCTGAGCCTTCCCCAGGCTTTCCTGCTGCTGGCCACCAATGACATAAGCGGCAAAGCCGAGGTCCCTGTGTTCGCGCTCAGGACCACCGTGGCGGGGGCAACCCTGGCTGAGCTGAACTTGCTCGGGGCCATTGAGCTGCGGGGCAAGTACGTCAGACCCACCGACAGCGTCCCCGAGACGCACCTCCAACGCGAGCTGGAGCTGATCCGCGGCAAGTCCCGGCCGCACACTCCCAAGTGGTGGGTGTCCGCGCTGGAGGGCCGCGTCCAGGTGCTCCGCGTGTATGAGGGCCTCGTGTCGCTCGGCATCGTGGAGCACGTGGGTGAAAAGCACCTGGGCCGCTTCCGTGCCGTGCGCTACCCGGAAAAGGACCACGCCCCTGAGGCGGCTCTGCTGCAGAGGATCCTGGCCACGCTCGTCGACTCGCCGGAGCCGGAGGTCCCGGAACCCACGGCAACCGAGGGGCCGGCTGATGCTGCGACGCCTCCTGCCGCCAAGCACGATCCCAAGAAGCTGGACGCCCGCGTACTTGCCCTGATCGCCCTGCTGGAGTCGGCCGGCATGTTCGGGAAGATCTTCCCGGACGCAGACAGGGTTTGGGCCGACGAACTGGCCAAGGACTACTGGCCTGCCCGTGCGGTTGAGGACGAACTTCGCTTAATCAGGCTGGCAGAGGAGGAAGCAGCGACCCTGTGATTCTCCATCCTGCCGGTAACTGCATGCGGGCTGAATACGCGTCCGTCCGTCACCTGGACAGCGGCACCCCGCGGGCGGAGAATTGGACGAGCGCAGCCCCACGTCCGGCGCCACTCTAAGCGCCCTCCAGACAACCGCCTTCCACCCTGAGGGGACAGCCATGCAATTCGACCAATTCGTCGACCTCGTTGCGAAACGGGCCAATGTACCGCCCAGCCGCGCCCAGACCCTTACCTATGACACCCTGAGGACTCTGGCGGAGAGGATCAGCGGCGGCGAGGCCCGCGACCTCGCCGCCCAATTGCCGGCAGAACTAAAACCGATGCTGTCCGAATTGGTGGAGGAGAACGCGGAAGACTTCGATGTGGATGAGTTCGTCCGCCGTCTTGCCGAACGGGCGGGGGTGAACGAGGAAGCCGCTCGCGAGGCGGCCCGGGCGGTGATGGTGACGTTACGCGAGGCGGTGTCGCCCGGTGAGTGGGACGAGATCACATCCCAACTGTCCGCGGACTACAACGAATTGGTTGGCCCGGCCGCCACCTGAGCAGTCGCGCCCAACCGGCCAAATCGTCTTTCCCGGAAAACCAGTCAGATGCCGGTTACCCCGGAGGAGGGTTCTGCCGTCATCCGCTGCTCCCTGGTCTTAGGCCTCGATGGTGACCCCGCGCCAGAAAGCGATCCGGTCCTGAATTTCCTTTGCCCGCGGCTTTGTCTCCGGGTAGTACCAGGCGGCGTCCATATTCAGCTTGCCGTCTACTTCGAGCGTGTGATAGCTGGCCTTGCCTTTCCACGGGCAGATGGAAGAGAGGTCGCTGTCCCTGAGGTAGCCGGCGTTGACGGCGTCGCGCGGAAAGTAATGGTTACCCTCCACCACCACGGTGTCCGTGGATTCTGCGATGACTTTTCCGTTCCAGATAGCCCTGACCATGAGGTTCCGTTCTGTTGGGTGCCGCTGCACTCGAAGTGCGGGTCGTAGGGATGCCAACGGCCTGGCGGGCCCAGATGTTCCCGGGCTGGTCAACACCGGTTAGGGCAGTGTCACCGCACGACATCAGGCTTCATGAAGTGTGCCTGGCGGCGGGCTCCGCCGCTTTGTCAGCCGGCGCTTTTGTCGATGACGCAGAACAGGTTGCCGTCCGGGTCGGCGAGGACAATGAAGTCCGGGTCCTCCGGGTACAGGTCCCAGTCCACGCGCCGGGCGCCGAGGGACACCAGCCGCTCCACCTCAGCGTTCTGGTCATCCGCATAGAGGTCCAGGTGGATCCGCGGGCGGTCCTGTACAGGCGTCTCACTCAGCATGAGTGACAGCAGCGCCCCGGGACCCGACGCCGGTGCAAGGGTTGCCCAGGTCCCGTCGCCAGGTTCGCGGGGGACATAGCCGAGGGCGGCGTGCCAGAACTCGGTGGCGCGGGCGACGTCGTTGACGCCGAGGACGGTGGTGCCGATGGTCAACATCCGGCAAGCCTAAACCCGTCCATGCAGGCCCGGCTAGAATCGCCTGCATGGGGGACAACAACACGCCTGATGAACGCCAACCGCGCAAACGCGCCACAGTCCGTGCCGCCGTCGTGCCCCTACTGGGTTTGGCCGTGGTGCTGGTTGGCTGCATTGTTGCGTGGAACAGCAACGCCACTGAAAGCTTCGGCTGGTTCGCCTACGCGCCGCTGAGCAACCAGGTCTTCAGCGGAACCGGGACGGCCTTCGTTTCGCAGGGAACCCGGATCGGCCTGGCAATCGCCGTCGTGGGCCTGCTGCTGCTGGCGTTTTGGGCAGGTTACAGAACCGGCAGAAACAGCAGTCCCAACAACCCGTAGCGGACGTTACGCCACAACAATCCAGTACTGCGTTCCGCCGCCGTTTCCGTCACCTCAGGGGTGCCTCACCCCAGCAGGTCGTCCCGGTAGCACCAGCGCCAGTCCTCGCCCGGCTCGATGCTCCGCATCACAGGGTGCCCTGTCGACGCGAAGTGCCGGGACGCATGGGTGGCGGGTGAGGAATCGCAACACCCAACGTTCCCGCAGGCCAGGCACATGCGCAGGTGGACCGGCGTCGTGCCTTCCCGCAGGCAGTCCTCGCAGAAGGCGCCCGCGGGCGCCTCCCGGGGCCGGGCCGACTCCAGGTGCCCGCAAACGCCGCCCGGCCGCGCGATGCCTTCGCCGCCGCCCTCGCCGGCCGTGTCCACCTCGTCCAGCGCCACGTCCAGCATGGATTCCTCAACATCCAGCCGCTCCAGGACATCGCTGAGGACCTCCTGCGCGTACTCGCCGCCGCGCCGCAGCTCCAGCACTTTGGCCCGTTCGGCCTCCAGCATGGCAAGCCGCAGCTGGGCGTAGCGCGCACTGGGCGTCGATGTCTCTGCAGACGGCCGGCCCAGCCGTTCCCACGCCGCCAGGCCCCGCTCCTGGGTGCGGCGCTTCAGCATGGCCAGGACCTCGGGCGGATCGTTCTCAGTGCCCAGCTCCTGCAGCCGCGCCACTCCGGCGGCCGTGGCAACCTGCATCAGCGACGCCTTGTTCAAGGCATCCTCGCGCTGGTCCGGGCCTTGCACCCGCAGCGCCCGGACCAGCGCCGGGAGGGTAAAGCCCTGCAGCGTCAGGGTGCCGCCCACCACCACCAGAGCGGCGAGGATCAGCACTGAACGGTGTTCCAGGTCCTCGGGCAGCACCAGCACCGCGGCCAGGGTGACCACGCCGCGCATCCCGGCCCAGGACACAATGGCCGGGAATTGCCACGGCGGTGGCGGATCGTTGCGCCGCACCGCCGGAATTAACCGGGGCAGGTATGTGACCGGGAAAACCCACACCGGCCGGAGGATCAGCACCGCCAGCAGGATCACCACGCAGCCGATCCAGATCCGGCCGGCACCCAACGAATCGTCCTGGACGCCGTCCACGATGCTGCGCACCTGCAGCCCGATCAGCAGGAACACCGCGTTCTCGAGCAGGAACTGCACCGTGTTCCAGTTGCTGCGCTGACTCAGCCGGGCGGCACCGTTGGGCATCGACGGCGCCTTGGTGCCCATGATGAGCCCGGTAACCACGACGGCGAGGACACCCGACGCGTGGATTGCCTCCGCCGGCAGGTACGCCACCAGGGGTGCCACCAGTGAGGTGGAGGTGTTGATGGGGACGTTGCGGATCCGCTTGCGTAGTTCGGTCAGCACGTAGGCGGCCGCGATGCCCACCGCCAGTCCGCCGCCCACCGCGAGCAGGAAGTCGCCGACGATTGCGGCAACGGATACTGTTCCCGAAATCGCGGCGATGGCTGCCCGGAGGCAGATCAGCGCCGTCGCATCGTTGACCAGGGATTCGCCCTCCAGGATGGTGACGATCCGCCGCGGCATCCCCACCTTCCGGGCGATGGAGGTGGCGGCGACGGCGTCGGGCGGCGCCACCACCGCGCCGAGCGCGATCGCGGCGGCCAGCGGGATCTCCGGGAACAGCCACCACACCACATAGCCCACGGTGATGGTGCCGAAAATGACGTAGCCCACCGAGAGCAGGCCGATGGAGCGGCGGTTGGAGCTGAAATCGAACAGCGAGGTCCGCAGCGCCGCGGCGTACAGCAGCGGCGGCAGCAGTCCCACCAGGACGAGCTCGGGGTTCAGCTCAATCTCCGGGACGAACGGGAGGAAGGAGCCCACCACCCCGGCCAGCACCAGCAGCAGCGGCACCGAAATGTTGAGTTTCCGTCCCAGCGCACTGCCGGCGCAGACCACCGCAACGAGAACCAGAAGTCCCAGGGCGATCTCCATGGGGCCATTCTCTCAGGCGCCCTGTCCTCGGGCACGGGATCCTCGGACAGGCTGGGGTTTTTCCGCTGGAGCCGCGCGGCACCTTGGCGGGACGGACGACGGCGGCACGTCCCGGCGTCGTCCGCTTGCCTTGTTCGGACGCATAATTTTGCGTTCAGCAACTCTACAAGGTAAGGTGTGAGCCGTGTCACCCACCAGTGGCACGTGCTTATGATCTGCGGCGGGAGAGTCCTGCCGGTACGTTCTGCAGGCGCCGTAGGAGCAAATCCTCCCCAGGAATCTCTCAGGCCCACGTACCGCCGCGGCAAGGCAACTCTGGAAAGCAGTCCGGGCACCCGGGCTCACCGACGGTGCAAGTGGCGTCCTGGCATCAGGGCAACGCAAAACTCTCAGGTCCAATACAGAGCGGGGAGGAACCCGAATCAACGTGGTGCTTCGGCATCACCTGAATTATGGAGTTCCTCTTATGACGGTTCAATCGTCCCCCACCACCTTCGCAGACCGCCATATCGGCGCGCGCCGCCAGTCCGACATTGACACCATGCTCAAGGCCGTCGGCTACGACACCCTTGATGGCCTCGTGGACAGCGCGGTGCCGGATTCCATCCGCCAGGACAAGCCCCTCACCCTCGAGAGCGCCCTCAGCGAAGTCCAGGTCCTTGCCGAGCTCCGCAAGCTCGCCGCCAAAAACAAGACCGCGGTCCAGATGATCGGCCAAGGCTACTACGACACTGTGACCCCGCCGGTGATCCGCCGCAACATCCTCGAAGCCCCCGCCTGGTACACCGCCTACACCCCCTACCAGCCTGAGATTTCCCAGGGCCGGCTTGAGGCGCTGCTGAACTTCCAGACGATGGTGCAGGACCTCACAGCGCTCCCGGTGGCCAACGCGTCCCTGCTCGACGAAGCCACGGCTGCCGCCGAGGCCGTGCTCCTGATGCGCCGCGCCAACAAGAACAAGAGTGCCAAGGACGGCAAGACGGTCCTCGACGCCGACCTGCTCCCGCAGACCATCGCCATCGTGCTGGGCCGCGCCGAAGCCCTCGGCTTCGAGGTGGAAATTGCCGACCTCACGGCCGGCCTGCCCGAGGGCGACATCAACGGCCTGGTCCTGCAGCAGCCCGGCGTTTCCGGCCGCGTCTGGGACCAGTCCGCCGTCATCGCCGAGGCCAAGGACCGCGGTGCACTGGTCACCGTCGCCGCCGACCTCCTGGCCCTGACCCTCATCACGCCTCCGGGCGAGCAGGGCGCTGACATCGCCGTCGGCTCCACCCAGCGCTTTGGCGTGCCGTTGTTCTTTGGGGGACCGCACGCCGCCTACATGGCCGTCCGCGAAGGCATGGAGCGCACGCTTCCCGGCCGCATCGTGGGCGTCTCCAAGGACAACGCCGGTGTTCCCGCCTACCGCCTGGCCCTGCAGACCCGCGAGCAGCACATCCGGCGCGAGAAGGCCACCTCCAACATCTGCACAGCGCAGGCCCTGCTGGCCATCGTCTCCTCCTTCTACGCCGTTTACCACGGCCCCGACGGCTTGAAGGCGATCGCCGAAACCGTCCACAACAACGCCCGCGCCCTGGCCGCCACGCTTCGGGTGGCAGGCCGCGAACTGGTCAGCGACACCTTCTTCGACACCATCACGGTCCGCGTGCCCGGGAAGGCCCACAAGGTCATCACGGCCGCCGAAGCCCGTGGCATCAACCTGCGCCTCATCGACGCGGACACAGTTGGCGTGTCCGTCGATGAAACCACGACGCCGGAGGTCCTCTCCGCGGTTGTTGTCGCCTTCGGCGCCGGTCCCGTGGTGGAGGGGGCCGGTTTCGAGCTGCCGGAGCCGGTGCTGCGCACCTCCACCTACCTGCAGCACCCGGTGTTCAACACCCACCGCTCCGAAACCCAGCTGCTGCGCTACATCCGCCGCCTCTCCGACCGGGACCTGGCGCTGGACCGCACCATGATCCCGCTGGGCTCCTGCACCATGAAGCTGAACGCCACGGCAGAGATGGAGGCCATCTCCTGGCCCGAGTTCGCCTCGATCCACCCGTTCGCCCCGGATTCCCAGACTGCCGGTTGGCGTGAACTGATTTCCGGACTGGAAGCCGACCTCGCCGAGATCACCGGGTACGACCAGGTGTCCATCCAGCCCAACGCCGGTTCGCAGGGCGAGCTCGCCGGCCTGCTGGCCATCCGCGGCTACCACCACTCCCGGGGCGAGGCGCAGCGCAACGTCTGCCTGATCCCGGCGTCCGCCCACGGCACCAACGCGGCGTCCGCTGTCCTCGCCGGCATGAAGGTTGTTGTTGTGGCTACCGCTGCCGACGGCACCATTGACCACGCGGACCTGCAGGCCAAGATCGAGGCCCACAAGGATGTCCTCTCCGCGATCATGATCACCTACCCGTCCACTCATGGTGTGTACGACGCCGACGTCCGCGAAGTCTGCGATGCCATCCACGCAGCCGGCGGCCAGGTGTACGTTGACGGCGCCAACCTGAACGCCCTCGTCGGCCTGGCGCAGCCGGGCAAGTTCGGCGGCGACGTCTCGCACCTGAACCTGCACAAGACGTTCTGCATCCCGCACGGCGGCGGCGGGCCCGGCGTGGGCCCGGTCGCTGCCAAGGCACACCTGGCGCCGTTTATGCCGGGCGACGCCAACAACGCTTCTTCCGAAAACGCTGAGGCCGGCCACGGCGTCGCGATTTCCGCTTCCCGTTTCGGTTCCGCCGGTGTACTGCCAATTTCCTGGGCATACGTAAAGCTCATGGGCGGGCAGGGCCTGACCGAGGCCACCAAGTCCGCGCTGCTCGCCGCGAACTACGTTGCCGCCCGCTTGGACGAGCACTTCCCGGTCCTGTACACGGGCACAAGCGGCCTGGTGGCGCACGAGTGCATCCTGGACCTGCGCGACCTGACGGCCAAGACCGGCGTCACCGCGGAGGACGTGGCCAAGCGCCTGATCGACTTCGGCTTCCACGCCCCCACGCTGTCGTTCCCGGTGGCAGGCACCCTGATGGTGGAACCCACCGAGTCCGAGGACCTCGCGGAGATCGACCGCTTCATCGAAGCCATGATCACCATCCGCAATGAAATCGACCAGGTGGCCGCCGGCGACTTCACCGTAGAGCAGTCCCCGCTGCGCAACGCACCCCACACGGCTGCCGCCACCATCTCTTCCGACTGGAACCGCTCCTACCCGCGCGAGCAGGCCGTCTTCCCGGTGGCCTCGCTGCGGCAGGACAAGTACTTCCCGCCCGTGGGCCGCATCGACGGAGCGGCAGGAGACCGCAACCTGGTCTGCTCCTGCCCGCCGCTTTCCGAATTTGAGAACTAAGGATTCCGTGATGACTGAGAACTACACCGCGCTGTACGAGCAGCACAAGATCGCCGGCGCCTCCTTCACCGACTTCGGCGGCTGGCAGATGCCGCTGAAGTACAGCTCCGAACTGGCCGAACACCACGCCGTCCGCAACGCCGCCGGGCTGTTCGACCTCTCCCACATGGGCGAAGTCTGGGTCACCGGCCCCGACGCCGCCGCGTTCCTGGACTACGCCCTGGTGGGCAAGCTGTCCGCCGTGGCGGTGGGCAAAGCCAAGTACTCCCTGATCTGCCAGGAAGACGGCGGCATCATCGACGACCTCATCTCCTACCGCCGCGGCGAGCAGAAATACCTCGTGGTCCCCAACGCCGGCAACGCCGCGGTGGTCGCCGCTGCCTTGGAAGAGCGGGCCGCCAGCTTCGACGTCCGTGTGGAGGACGTGTCCGCAGAGACCTCGCTGATCGCGGTGCAGGGACCGAATGCCGAGGCCATCCTCCTGACGCTGGTCCCCGCTGAGCAGCACGCACTGGTGACTGAGCTGAAGTACTACGCGGCTGTGAACGTAGAGATTAACGGGCAGGAACTGCTGCTCGCCCGCACCGGCTACACCGGCGAGGACGGCTTCGAAATCTACATCCCGAACGAGGACGCCGCCGGCCTGTGGGACGCACTGCTGGAAGTTGGCGCCGGCCACGGGCTCATCCCCGCCGGGCTCGCGTGCCGCGATTCGCTCCGCCTCGAAGCCGGTATGCCGCTCTACGGCAACGAGCTTTCCCGCGAAGGCAACCCGTATGCTGCCGGGCTCGGCCCTGTGGTGTCGCTCAAGAAGGAATCGGACTTCGTGGGCAAGGCTGTGCTGGCCGAACTCAAGGAACTGGGCGCCGGGTCCACCTCCGGCCGCAAGCTCGTAGGCCTCAGGGGCATGGGCCGCCGCGCCGGCCGCAGCCACTACCCGGTCCTGAAGGATGGCAACGTGGTGGGCGAGGTGACCTCCGGCCAGCCAAGCCCCACCCTCGGCTACCCGATCGCCCTGGCCTACGTCGACGTCGAACACTCAGCCCCCGGCACGGCCCTGGACATCGACCTCCGCGGCAAGCCCGAGCCGTTCGAAGTAGTCCAGCTCCCGTTCTACAAGCGCCAGAAGTAACGCTCTCTCACTTGATGTCGGTTCTAACCAGACGCTCTCTCACTTGATGTGGGGTTTGGGCTAACCCTCTCTCATTTTTCACACACGAAGCTAAAGGAAATACACATGGCAAAAGTTGTTGCTGAACTTAAATACTCGGCCGAGCACGAGTGGATTGCTGTTGACGGATCCGGGCCTACCGGCGTCGGGATCTCCGCTGTGGCTGCCGAAGCCCTCGGCGACATCGTCTACGTGGACCTGCCCGAGGTTGGCTCCACGGTGACCGCGGGGGAAACCTGCGGCGAGGTGGAATCCACCAAGTCGGTCTCCGACCTCTACGCCCCGGTCACCGGCGAAGTGGTGGAGATCAACGACGAAGTGGTCTCCGACCCCGCCCTGATCAACAACGACCCCTACGGCGCCGGCTGGCTCTTCAAGGTGGCCGTCACCGAAGAGGGCCCGCTGATGTCCGCCGAAGAGTACGCAGCAGCCAACGGCGGCGAGCTGTGAGCGCCACCGCCGCAACCGCTGCCTACGAGCAGGTAGTCTCCGCGTCGCTGGACGCCGACCTGTCCGCCCTTGACCCGGAGATCGCCGCGAAGATCGACGACGAACTCACCCGCCAGCGCGACGGCCTGGAGATGATCGCCTCCGAGAACCACACCGCCGTCGCCGTGATGCAGGCGCAGGGCTCGGTGCTGACCAACAAGTACGCTGAGGGCTACCCTGGCAAGCGCTACTACGGCGGCTGCGAGCACGTGGACGTCATCGAACAGCTCGCTATCGACCGGATCAAAGCACTCTTCGGGGCGGAGTTCGCCAACGTGCAGCCGCACTCCGGCGCGCAGGCCAACGCCTCGGTGATGCACGCGCTGATCAAGCCGGGCGACACCATCATGGGCCTGAACCTGGCCCACGGCGGCCACCTCACGCACGGCATGAAGATTAACTTTTCCGGCAAGCTCTACACCGTGGTGCCGTACGGCGTCCGCGAGGACACCCACACGGTGGACATGGCCGAGGTGGAGCGCCTCGCGCAGGAGCACAAGCCCGCGCTGATCGTGGCCGGCTGGTCCGCCTACGCCCGGCAGCTGGACTTCGCCGAGTTCCGCCGGATCGCCGACTCCGTGGGCGCCTACCTCATGGTGGACATGGCCCACTTCGCCGGACTGGTGGCCGCAGGGCTGCACCCGTCGCCGGTGCCGCACGCGCACGTCACCACGTCCACCACGCACAAGACCCTCGCCGGTCCGCGCGGCGGCATCATCCTGACCAACGATGCCGACATCGCCAAGAAGATCAACTCGGCGGTGTTCCCGGGCCAGCAGGGCGGCCCGCTGGAGCACGTGATCGCGGGCAAAGCCGTGGCGTTCAAGATCGCCGCGTCCGCGGAGTTCAAGGAGCGGCAGGAACGTGTTCTGGCCGGCGCCGGGATCCTGGCCGAGCGACTGGTCCAGCCGGACGTCACCTCCAAGGGCATCAGCGTGGTCTCCGGCGGCACCGACGTGCACCTGGTCCTCGTTGACCTGCGCAACTGCGAACTTGACGGGCAGCAGGCCGAGGACCGGCTCGCGGCCATCGACATCACGGTCAACCGCAACGCCGTCCCGTTCGACCCGCGCCCGCCGATGGTCACCTCCGGCCTGCGCATCGGCACGCCCGCCCTGGCCACGCGCGGGTTCGGCGAAGCTGCCTTCGGCGAGGTGGCGGACATCATCGCCGAGGCATTAACGGCCGACGCCGATGCGGACCTTTCGGGCCTGCGTCACCGCGTCGAGGCTCTCGCTTTGGCGCATCCGCTCTACCCCGGCGTCGCACCACTCGCCTAACCACGGAGTTTTTGTCCAGATAAGCCGAGTTCGGGGGCGTTTAAGTCTGCATATCTGGACAAAAACTCCTGACCTTCAAACCAGTTAGGAAACACGCGCATGGCTGTTGGAGTCTTTGACCTTTTCTCGATTGGGATCGGGCCTTCGTCTTCCCATACTGTGGGGCCGATGCGGGCTGCTGCCGTTTTCGCGGAGGAGCTTAAGGGCCTGGGCAAGCTCGCGGACGTGGCGTCGTTGCGGGTGGACCTGTACGGGTCGCTCGCGGCGACGGGGCATGGCCACGGCACCATGACGGCGATCCTGCTGGGGCTGGAGGGCTTCCACCCGGAGGTGATCCTGCCCGAGGAGGTGGAGGAGCGCCTGGCGTCGATCGCCGAGACCGGCAGGCTTCAGCTTGCCGGTGCCGTGCCGTTGCCGTACGGGGTGAAGGACATGGTGCTGCGGCCGCTGACCGTGCTGCCGCGGCACACCAACGGCATGACCTTCACCATCTTTGACGTCGAGGACGAGATCNCGGGCTGCAGATCAACGGGATCGCGCCGGGGTACATCCACACCGAGATGACGCAGAACCTGGTCGATGATGAGCAGTTCAACTCCTGGATCCTGGGCCGCACCCCGGCCAACCGGTGGGGGACCGTGCAGGACCTCGCCGGACCGGCCGTGTGGCTGGCTTCCAGCGGTTCTGACTTCGTGAACGGGCAGACCATTTTTATCGACGGCGGAATGACGGTGGTGGTCTGATGACACTGGATACAGCTCTCCCTATTACGGGCCCGGCGGTGGTGGCCCATGCCGCCAACGACCTCCGGATCGACGAACTGACCCTCGCGGCTCCTGCCTCCGACGAGGCCGTGATCGAGGTGCACTACGGCGGCATCTGCGGTTCCGACCTGCACTACTGGCTGCACGGGGCCGCGGGTGAATCCATCCTGAAGGCCCCGCTGGTGCTGGGACATGAGATTTCCGGGACCGTGGTCCGTGCCGCAGCTGACGGGACCGGCCCCGCTGCCGGCACCCCGGTGGCGGTCCACCCGGCCACTCCCGGTCCGGGCGCCGCGCGGTACCCGGAGGACCGGCCCAACCTGTCTCCTGGCTGCACCTACCTGGGCAGCGCCGCGCGGTTCCCGCACAAGGACGGCGCGTTCAGCCGGTACGTGAACCTCCCCACCCGGATGCTCCGCATCCTGCCGGACAGCATCGACCTGCGCACCGCGGCGCTGATCGAGCCCGCCTCCGTGGCATGGCACGCAGTGGCGCGGGCCGGGGACGTCGCCGGGAAGTCCGCCCTCGTGATCGGCAGCGGCCCCATCGGCGCCCTTGCCGTCGCGGTCCTGAAGCGGGCCGGCGCAAGCCGCATCACCGCCGTCGACATGCACACCAGGCCGCTGGACATCGCCCAAGCGGTGGGGGCGGACCAGGTGATCACCGCCGGCGATGCGGAGGCGATCGCCGCCGTGGAGGCCGACATCGTGATTGAATCCTCCGGCAACCATCACGGCCTGGCGTCCGCCATCCAGGGGGCAACCCGCGGCGGCACCGTGGTGATGGTGGGGCTGCTGCCCACCGGGCCGCAGCCGGTGCTGATTTCGCTGGCGATCACCCGGGAGCTGGAGTTGAAGGGCTCGTTCCGGTTCAACAACGAGATCGACGACGTCATCGCCGCACTCGCCGACGGCTCACTGAACATCGAGCCCGTCATCACGCACGAATATCCGGTGGAAGACGCGCTGGAGGCCTTCGGCGTGGCCCGGAACTCCGCAGAATCCGGAAAGGTCCTGCTGAGCTTCGGCGCCGGCAGCACGTCATGAGCACGCTGCCGCCGCTGGTGGTGATGGGTGTTTCCGGGTGCGGAAAGTCTACGGTCGGTTCCCTGCTGGGAGAGCGGCTGGGCGTTCCGTTCTTCGACGGCGACGACTTCCACCCGGCCGCCAACAAGGCCAAAATGGCCGGCGGCATTCCGCTGGACGACGACGACCGGGCGCCCTGGCTCGCCGAGATCGGAGCCGCCCTGGCCAACCCGGCCGGGGGAGCGGGCTCCTGCATCATCGCCTGCTCCGCGCTCAAGCGCAGCTACCGGGACCTGCTGCGCAGTTTCGCCCCGGACACGGTGTTCATCCACCTCGCCGGGGACGCTGCCACCATCTCGGACCGGCTGAGCACCCGGGAGCATGAGTACATGCCGGGCAGCCTGCTTGCTTCCCAGCTGGCGACGCTGGAGCCGCTTGGTGCCGACGAGGCGCACATCGCGGTGGACATCCACGAGGACCCGGCGTCGCTGGTGGACCGGATCGTCCAGAAACTGGCAAAACTCGACAGCCCGTCAACCTAGTGCTGACTATCCTTCGGGCTCAGCGGGTGTGAAGATGTCCTCGATCGGGCGATCGAAAAGTGCGGCAAGCCGGAAGGCCAGCGGGAGGGACGGGTCGAAGCGGCCCTTTTCGATGGAGATGATGGTTTGCCGGGAGACGCCCAGGGCGTCGGCCAGCTTCTGCTGGCTCCAGCCATGGTCCTTGCGCAGTTCCGGAATGCGGTTGTCCACCTAGCCTCGCCTCTTATTCACGGCATACCGGACCCCCACGGACAAGGCGCCTGCGATGAGCATGCACACAAGGGCAGTCGAGCCGTCCATCTCCAGGGGCGTCAGGAAAAGCACCGCCGTGGCCAGGCCGACGACGATCAGGAGATCGTGGAACGCGCCAGCGGCGGATGCGCCGTACCAGCGCGACTCAACGGATTCCTCCGGGCGGGCCGCCGCTCCCCGCAGGGTGTTGCGGTCAACCAGGACGGCCCAGGCGAGGCCGGTCAGGGGTGCCACCGTAGCCCCTGCCGCGACGGCCGCACCCAGGAGCGGCTGCTGCTGCGAGAAGCCCGCCAGCAGGGCGGCGCCCGACGCCAGCACGGCGAGGATTACTCCCACCGGGATCGCCAGGGCCAGGGCGGGCACGGAACGCGAACCGAATCGTGTCCGCCCCCATGTGCTGCGTGCAGTTTTCGTCGCAGTTTTGCTGCCGTTGCCGTTCATGCCATCCCCCATTTGTCGTTTTGTCTCGATCTCGTGAGTGTAAAGGACGCTTGACTGTAAAGCGAACTTTACTGTCCGGGTGGCCGGCGTCTGGATCGTTTCCAGCGTCTCGCTGCAACAGTTACGGTGGGTGGTGGATTGCTGCCGCTTTTTCAACATAGTTGCGAAAAATCGTTGACGAGGAGATTCTCGGGGCCAGTGGCTGTCGTCCTCGAAGTAACCGACTGCGAAGCCGGACGCTGCGGCTTGGAGCCCAGCCCGGGAGCCCCGCGGGGACGACGGCGGTAGGGACTTGCCGCCGTCGTCCCCTCCTCCGGTACCCTTTTGAAATGGTGGGTGGAATAGCCGATTTGGGCGCAGAAGGCATCCTGCTTGCGGGAGCAGGGCGGGCCATCCTGCTGCAGCTTGCCGATCCGGGGGTGGCGCGCGGCGTCGCGGAGCACAGCACCTTCACCGGCCGGCCGGTCAACAGGCTCCAAGGCACCCTGACCTACGTCTACGCCATCGTGTACGGCACTGATGAACAGGTCAAAGAGGTCCGCCGCAGGGTGAACCGGGCCCATGTCCCCGTGCGGGGGACTGCCGACGGGAAGTCGACTGCCTACAATGCCTACGATCCGGAGCTGCAGCTGTGGGTCACCGCCACGCTCTACGACACTGCCCTGACCATCATCGAGAAAATCTACGGACCGCTCGACGACGAATCCGCCGATGCCATGTACCGCGACTATGCGAAGCTCGGCACAGCCCTGCAGCTTCCCGAGCGCATGTGGCCTGAGAACAGGGCCGCGTTCGGCCGCTACTGGGACGAACGGATCCGCACGTTGCGCGCTGACGAGATCGGCGTGCGGTTCGGGCGGGGCCTGCTGTACCCGAAGCACACCGCCCCCTGGTACCGGGCCATCATGCCCGCCGCCCGGTTCCTCACGGCGGGCCTCCTGCCGGACCAGCTGCGCCAGGACTTCGGCCTGCCCTGGGGCGACCGGCATGAGCGCCGTTTCAACCGCACGTTCAAGGTCCTGGCCGTCGCCTATCCGAAGCTGCCGCAGGGCATTCGGCACTGGTTCAAGAACTATTGCCTGAACCAGCTCCAAACGCCCTCGCGCCGGGCGGTGAATGCATAATTCCGCCCCGCTGGAACAGCGCCTGGAGGATGCGGGAGACAAGGAGGAAACCCCTCCGAGCAAGGTAAGCTTGCTTACTAATTGTTTCGCATACTGCAGGGAGGACTCAGGGACATGGTTGCAGGCAACAAACCGGCCGAGACCGGGGTTACCGGTGAAGTCCAGCAGGACCGCTTCGTCGGGGGCCAGGACCTCACCCGGTGGGACACCAAACCTGGCCGGTTCCTGGCTTCAGTCGTCAAGAGAGTCAGCGGCCTTCTGGGATCCCACGCCGCTCTCGTCCTCACCCTGGCGGTGGGGGCGGTGCTGGCCGTATCGCTGGCGGCCGTTTTCTCCCAGGTCTATGAGTCCGTAGTCGAAGCCGATGGCGTGGCAGGGCTGGACCACCCGGTCCTGGATGGTGCCAAAACCTTGCGTTCCCCCACCCTGGATCTCCTCATCACCGCGTACACGGATGTGGGCGGAACCGTTGGAATGCCGGTGCTGGCCCTTGCGGTTATGGTCCTTCTTGCCTGGCGGCGGCGGTCCTGGACGCCCGTCATCCTGATGCTTGTTGCCGGACTCGGTTCGCTGCTGATGACCATCGCCGGCAAGGAACTCGTGGGCAGGACCCGGCCGGACCTGGCGGACGCGGTGCCGCCCTACGAATACTCCGCCTCGTTCCCCAGCGGACATTCGCTGAACTCCGTGGTGATCGCGGGGATCGTGGCGTACCTGATCATCCTCCGCCTCAAATCCGCACGGGCCCGCGCCTGGACGGCAGTGGCAGCGGCGGTGTTCGCCGCCACCATGGGGCTCAGCCGGGTGTACCTCGGCCACCACTGGCTCACCGACGTGCTGGGCGCCTGGGCCCTCGGTGCGGCGTGGCTGTCACTGGTCATCACCGCCCACCGCCTCTACCTCACCACCCGGGTACACCCCGCCTGATTGGCCGAACGTTAAGGACTAACGGCTGCGGCGCCGCAGCAACGGGTCAGTCAGCGACGGAGGCCGGTAGCCGGCGTCGGCCTGGTTCAGCGTGGTGCCTGGCGGGACGATCTCATCGATCCGGTCCAGCACGTCCTTGGACAGGATCACCTTGTCCGCGCCCAGCGCCCCCTCGAGGTGCTCCAGCGTCCGCGGTCCGATGATCGCAGACGTGACGGCCGGGTGTTCCAGCACAAAGCCGAGCGCCAGGTGGATCAAGGACAGGCCCGCCTGGTTGGCGAGTTCGGTCAGCTCCAGTACCGCCTGGGTCTTGCGGGCATTTTCGGACGACGACGGGTCGTGGCGTTCCGGCTGCCGCGCGGCCCTGCTGGAGGTGATGTGCGCGCCGTCGGGCTTGATCCTGCCGGACAGCCAGCCGCCGGCCAGCGGGCTCCATGGCAGGACGCCGAGCCGGTGCTTCTGCGCCAGCGGCAGCACTTCCCGTTCAATCCCGCGGGCCAGGATGGAATATGGCGGCTGCTCCGTGACCGGCCGCTCACGGTGGCGCTCGCGGGCCACGTACTGCGCCTCCACGATCTGCCCCGGGTCAAACGTGGACGTGCCGATGTAGCGGATCTTGCCCTGCCGCACCAGGTCGGTGAGGGCGCCGAGGGTTTCGTCTATGTCAGTGTCCGGTTCCGGCCGGTGCACCTGGTACAGGTCGATCCAGTCGGTCTGCAGCCGGCGCAGGCTGTCCTCCACCTCGCGGATGATCCAGCGGCGCGAGTTCCCCGCCTGGTTCACATCCTCACCGAGCCGGCCGTGGACCTTGGTGGCCAGCACCACCCCGTCACGCCGGCCTTTGAGCGCTTTGCCCACGATCACCTCGGACTCGCCCTTGGAGTACACGTCGGCGGTGTCCACCAGGTTGATCCCGGAGTCCAAAGCGCGGTGGATGATGCGGATGGAGTCCTCGTGGTCCGGGTTGCCGATGGCTCCGAACATCATGGTGCCCAGCGTCAGCGGGCTGACTTTGAGGCCGGTGGACCCAAGGTTGCGGTATTCGGTCATGCGGATGCTCCCAGGAGATGGTGGTTGTTCCGGGTTGCGGGGCCGTTCTGGCCCGCCTTGCTGTACTGGCTTCCGGGGCGGTCCAGGCCGAAATGTTCGCGGAGGGTCCGGCCGGTGTATTCGGTGCGGAAGAGGCCGCGGGACTGCAGGATGGGCACCACTTCATCGGCGAAGGCCTCAAAGCCACCCGGAAGCCACGGCGGCATGATGTTGAAGCCGTCCGCCGCGCCGTTTTCGAACCAGCGCTGGATCTCGTCCGCCACCTGCGCCGGGGTCCCGGCGAAGACATAGTGCCCGCGGGCGCCGGCAAAGCGGTGCAGCACCTGGCGCACCGTCAGGTTCTCCCGGCGGATGAGGTCCAGGACCAGCTGGCTGCGGCTGCCCGCCTTCCCGGCGGAAGCCAGCAGTTCCGGAGGGAAGGGCTCGTCCAGCTTCACGCCGTCCAGGTCAACGCCCAGCAGTTTCCGCAGGATCCCCAGCCCGTACTCCGGCTGCGTCAGCTCGTCGAACTCCTGCTTGAGTGCCTTCCCTTCCGCCTCGGTGGAACCCAGGTAGGGGCTGATGCCGGGCAGGACCAGCAGCTGCCCCGGGTCCCGGCCGTTCGCCGCAGTCAATGCTTTGATGTCCGCGTAGAACCCCTGCGCGCTCTCCAGGCTCTGATGGGCAGTGAAAACCGCTTCGGCGTGCCGGCCCGCGAAGGCCTTGCCGTCGTCGGAGGACCCGGCCTGCACAAACACCGGCCTGCCCTGCGGGGACCGCGGGGTGTTCAAGGCGCCCTCCACGCGGAAGTACTCGCCCTCATGCTCAATCGGGTGGATCCGGGACGTGTCGGCGAAAACCCCGCTGCCGGCGTCGGCCACCACGGCACCGTCCTCCCAGCTGTCCCACAACTTCCCGGCCACCCGGACGAACTCGTCCGCCCGGGAGTAGCGCTCGGCATGCGGCGGGTGCTCGTCCAGCCCGAAGTTCCGGGCCGCCCGCTCCGCGCCGGTGGTGACGATGTTCCAGCCCGCCCGGCCGTTGCTGATGTGGTCCAGCGAGGCGAACAGCCGGGCCGCGTTGTACGGCTCCAGGTACGTGGTGCTGGCGGTGCCGATCAGGCCAATCCGTTCGGTGGCGACGGCGATCGCCGACAGCCAGGTGAACGGCTCGATCCGGAACCTGGTGGCATACTGCACGTTGTTCTCCAGCGCAGGGCCGTCCGCGTAGAACACAGCATCCAGCTTCGCGGCCTCCGCGCGCTGGGCCAGCTCCTGGTAGAAGCGGATGTCCAGCAGCCGGTCCGTGTGGGATTTCGGGTGCCGCCAGGCGGCCTCGTGGTGGCCGCCGGGATAGATGAACAGGTTGAGCTTCAGCTGCTTGCCCATCAGAACGCCGAACCGATCGAGGCGAGCTGAGGTGCAACATCGCCGGCGAACCGGTTGTCCGGGCGTCCCAGGCCGTAGTGCTCGCGCAGCGTGCGGCCGGTGTACTCGGTGCGGAACAGGCCGCGCTCCTGCAGGATGGGCACCACCTGGTCTACAAACGTCTCCAGGCCCGAGGGCAGCACCGGCGGCATGATGTTGAAGCCGTCTGCCGCACCGCCGTCGAACCATTCCTGGATGGCGTCCGCCACCTGGACAGGTGTGCCGGTGAACGTGCGGTGCCCGCGGCCTCCTCCGAGGCGGCCGATCAACTGGCGGACCGTGAGCTGTTCGCGGCGGGCGAGCTGGACGATCAGGGTGTAGCGGCTCTTGGCGCCCTCGATCTCGTCCTCGCTGGGCAGGTCCTCCGGCAGCTGTCGGTCCAGGGGCAGGTCCTCCGGTGCCACCCGGAGCGTCTTGGCCAGCTGGATCCGTGCGTACTCGGGCTTGATCAACCGGTCCAGTTCCCGCTCCAGCTCCAGCGCCTCCTCCTCGGTGGCGCCGATCACCGGCACGATGCCGGGCAGGATCTTGATGGTTTCCGGATCCCGGCCGGCCGCGGCGGTGCGTGCCTTCAGGTCGCGGTAGAACTCCTGCGCATCAGCAAGGGTCTGGTGGGCGGTGAAGACGGCGTCGGCGTAACGTGCCGCCAGGTCCTTGCCGTCCTCGGACGATCCGGCCTGGACGACCAGCGGGTGCCCCTGCGGCGACCGGGGCACATTCAGCGGGCCGCGGACCTTGAAGTGTTTGCCCTCGTGGTCGATGACGCGGATCTTTTCGGAATCGCCCCAAACTCCCTCGGCCTTGTCAGCAAGCACGGCGTCGTCCTGCCAGCTGTCCCACAGCTTCTGGGCAACCTCGATGAATTCGGCCGCACGCTCGTAGCGGACAGCGTGGGCGGGCTGGTCGTCCACGCCGAAGTTCCGTGCCGCGTCAGGCCCGGCGGTAGTCACCACGTTCCAGCCGGCGCGGCCGCCGCTGACCCAGTCCACTGAGGCGAAGCGGCGGGCAAGGTTGAACGGCTCGTTGTACGTGGTGGACGCAGTGGCGATCAGCCCGATGCGCTCGGTGGCCCCGGCGATGGCGGTCAGCAGGACGGTGGGCTCAAGCTTGCCGGCCGGGCGGCGGCCCACCTCCCCGAAGAGGACGGGGGAGTCGGCGAAGAAGATGGAGTCCAGCTTGCCGCGTTCGGCCGTGCGGGCCAGCTGTTTGTAATGCTCAATGTTGGTGCTGGACTGCGGGTCACTCTCGGGCAGCCGCCACGACGCCTCGTGGTGCCCGGTGCTCATCAGGAAGGCGTTGAGGTGCAGTTTGCGCTGCCCGGATGGGTTTTCGGATGCGTTTTCGGAAGTCATGGGGTGCTCCTGTTCCAGGATGTGCGGGTGGGGGAGTGTGCGGGTTTCGGCGAGTTCAACCGCCGGGGCTGGGCACGGCGGCGGTGGCCGGTCAGCGGCTGGCTGCGGGTTCCACGCCGAGGTCGTTGAGCAGTTCGCGGCGCAGTGCCTCATGGCCGGCGGCGTCCGTAGGGGTTCCGGCAGCGGATCCGCCGATCTCCGGCGCGACGGTGCGGACGGTGGCCACCCGGCCGCTATCCAGGACCACGATCCTGTCGGCGAGGGCGATGGCCTCGTCCACGTCGTGGGTGACCAGCAGGACGGCGGGCCGGTGGGCGGCCACCAGGTCACGCAGCAGGCCGTGCATCTTGATCCGGGTGAGGGCATCGAGGGCCCCGAACGGTTCATCCGCCAGCAGCAGCTGCGGCTCGCGGACCAGCGACCGGGCCAGCGCCACGCGCTGCTGTTCGCCGCCGGACAGTTCGTGCGGCCAGGACTTCTCGCGGCCGGCGAGCCCCACTTCGGCGAGGGCCTTGCGCGCCCGGGTCTCGGCGTCGTGCTCTCTGAGCCCCAAGGTGACGTTGCCCAGCACCGTGTCCCAGGGCAGGAGCCGGGAATCCTGGAAGACCACGGACACCCGCTCGGGGACGCTGATCACGCCGCTGCCGCGGACATCGTGGTCCAGCCCGGCGAGGGCCCGCAGCAGGGTGCTCTTCCCGCAGCCGCTGGGGCCGAGGAGTGCCACGAATTCACCCGGTGCGATGTCCAGGTCCACGCCGTTCAGCACACCTTTCGGGCCGAAGCTGCGGATCAGGTCCCGGACGGAAACTGCGCTGGAAGGGGCGGTGCGGAAAGGGGCGACGGCGGTCAGCCCGCCAGGGTGCGTTGCCATGTGAGGGCCTTTCGTTCGAGGAAGCGGACGGCGCCGTCGGAGATCAGGCCGAGAATGCCGTAGACGGCCAGTCCGAGGACGATGATGTTGGTTTGGCCATAGGTGCGGGCGAGCTCCATCATGTAGCCGATGCCGCTGGTGGCGTTGATCTGTTCCACCACCACCAGGGACACCCAGGCACCGGTGACGGCGAAGCGCAGGCCGAGGAAGAAGCCGGGCAGGGCGCCGGGGAGGACCACCTTGCGGATGAAGGCTGCGCGGCTCAGGCCCACGGTCTGGGCGAGCTCCACGTAGCGCAGGTCGATGCCGCGCAGCCCGGCGTGGGTCTGCAGGTAGATGGGGACGAAAACGCCGAGGGTTATGGTGAGGACCTTCATGGTTTCGTCGATGCCGAACCAGAGAATGAGGAGCGGGATCAGGGCGAGGCCGGGAATGGCGCGCTTGATCTGTACGGGCCCGTCGATCAGCGCTTCTCCCACCCGGCTCAAGCCGGAGAACAGGGCCAGCAGGGCGCCGACGACGATGCCGAAGAAGAGCCCCAGGCCGGCACGCTGGGCGGAGATGGCGAGGTTCTCCTGGAGGCGGCCGTCGGCGAGCAGTTCGCCGGCGGTGGCCACTACCGTCCAGGGTTCGGAGAGAACGCGCGGATCCAGCAGTCCGGTGGCGGAGGAGACGGTCCACAGCGCCAGCAGCACGCCAGGCCCCAACAGCCACGCCAGCCGATGCCGGCGGCCCGGTCCAAGCCGCCGGCCGGTGGGCCGGACGTCGTCGCGTCCTGCAAGGGCCGGGTCCTGGTGGGGTTCGACGGCGGGACGGTCCAGCACGGCGGCGGCGCTCATACCGCACCTGCCTTGGCGGCTTCGGCGAATGCGGTGCCGGCAATGGCCTCATACCGCGTGTCGTACAGGTTTGCCGCGGTCAGCTCCGGCTTCTTCTGTTCCTTGGACAGCAGGTCGATGGTCAGTTGGTGCCGCGCAATGCCCTCAGCCCAGGAAGTGGGAATGTCCCGCTTGCCGGCGGCCTCGATGAGGTACTGGCCGTCCTCGCGTGACAGGCCCTGGTCCTTGACGTAGTAGCCCTCGAGCCATTCCTCCGGGTGGTCCTCGATCCAGCGCTGGGCCTTGCCCCACACCTTGACGTAGGCGGCCAGGGCTGCCGCCTTGGCCGGGTCTGCGAGGACTTTGGCCGGGGAGTAGAGGTGCCCCGGGTCATCCCGCAGGCCATGCCGGAGGGTGGTGCCGCCGTCGGCCTTGTACTTGGCGAGGTAGCGCTTGATCTGCACCCCGCCCAGCGGGGCGGCGTCCACCTGCTTGCTGGACAATGCTGTGGAGTACGTGTCCCCGGTGCTGGGCAGCTCGATGAGCTTGACGTCGTCCTGCGAAAGGCCTGCCTTTTGGAGGATCCGCAGGACCAGCGCGCCCTGGGCCTGGCCGGGGCTGTAGGCGATCTTCTTGCCGCGCAGCTCTTCCAGCTTGGTGACGCCGGCTCCGGGGGCGATGCCCAGCTCATAGATCGGGTGATTCACGGCGTCCTGGCGGTAGGCGCTGGCGATGATGCGCACGTCCAGGCCGGTCCAGGTGGCGTGGATGGGCGGGATGTCCGCCACGGAACCGACGTCAAGGGCGTTGGCGCGGAAGGCTTCGGTGGTCTGGGGTCCGCCGGAGATGTTGGCGAACTCCACGGTGAAGCCCTCAAGCTCCTTCTTCAGGCCGGAGAGTTCCAAGGCGACTTTTACGGTGGGGTCGCCCACCTTGATGGTGGTCCCGGCAGGAACGGACGTGGCCAGCGGTGCCAGGGAGGCCTGGTCAACAGCGGGGTTGCCGGCTGTGGCAGATCCGCCGCACGCGGTGAGGAGGCCCAGTGCCGGCAGGGCCAGGAAGGCGCCCAGGGCGCGGCGCCGGGTGAAGGTTGAAGTGCCGCCGGTAGCGGACGGGGGCGGGGAGGATGCGGCGAAGGTCATGGTTGGCCTTTCGGAGGATTGGCGTGGGAAAAGTGGCAGGCGGAGCGGAAGAAGGCACGGCCGAGCCGGCCCTCGAAGAGAGCCCGGAGCCGGGTTGGGGAAAGAGGTGGTGCGTGCTGCCAGCAGCAGGCAGTCAGTAGCGGGTGAGCCGCCGCTGCCGGGCAGTGCGCATGCCGCGCATTCGGTGCGTGGGACAACAGGCGGAACCGGGAAGGCGGGTGCGTGGGCGTCGAATGATGGTTTCCGGCATCGGGTCCTCCTGTTCGTTCTGCTTCGTTCAGTGGGCTGTTCAGTGCTGTCCGGCTAAGACCGTTGACATACCTAAGCACGCTGGTCACACCGTTGGCCAGCATCCGGCACAAGACGCTCAACGTAAGGAAACGGCACTACTTATGGCGCCATCCGAAGGACAAACCGGGCAACGCGGCGCCATGATCCGCAACGGTGGTTAATGTGACTGGACGGGCGCCCGGAACTGGTTGCCAGGTGCCGGCTCCACTGGCTCAGCGGTTGCGAATACGCGCCGGAGGCAGTGGAACCGGGCACCAGCTAGCCCGCGTGCGCCTGGGCCAGCTCGGCGATCTTCTCTGTTGCCGCCCAGGAAGCGAGGAGCTTGAGGCTTTGCTCTGAAGGGCTGCCGGGGGTGGCGGGGTAGACCGTGAGTGAGTGCCCGGGGTCCTCTTCGAGCCCCAGGACCTGGTAGTTCAGTTCGAGCAGGCCCACCACAGGGTGCTGGAAGAACTTTGTTCCGGCATAGTGCCGCCGGACGTTGTGCGCTGCCCAGCGGGTGCGGAACTCGTCGCTGCGCATGGACAACTCGCCGATGAGTTCCGCAATGCCTTTGTCATGCGGATTACGGCCCGCTTCGCGGCGCAGGACGGCCACATTGGTGCTGGCTGCGCGCTCCCAGTCCGTGTAGAAGTTGTGCGCCCGGGGATCCAGGAAAATGAACCGCGAATGGTTGGCCGGCCGTGCAGGGCCCCGGTACATGTCCGAGTACAGGGCGTATCCAAGGGTGTTTGCGGCCACGATGTCCAACCGGTTGTTTCCTATGAACGCCGGCGCCCCCGTGATGGTGTCCAGGAGGTACTGCAGTTCCGGGCGCACGCCCACCGGCGCCGCGCTGACGGCGCGCTTACGCCCCGAACTGTTGGCCGTGCGCGCCAGGTCGTAGAGGTGGTCGTGTTCCGCGCGGTCCAGCTCCAGGGCCCGCGCGATCGCGTCCAGGACACTGTCCGAGACACCAGTGAGGTTCCCGCGCTCCAGCCGGGTGTAGTAGTCCACGCTGACTCCGGCGAGCCGGGCCACCTCTTCCCGGCGCAGCCCGGGCACGCGGCGGCGCCCGCCGTACGGTTCGATGCCCGCCTGCTGGGGCGTGATGCGCCCGCGGCGGGTGGAGAGGAACTGCCGGACCTCGGCTCGGTTATCCATAAGGACACGTTACGACGGATGCCGGATTCCTAAGGAGGGTCTGCCAAAACCCGTTTCAGCAGGGCCCTCGCTACGCCTTCGTGCACCGGGTTTGATGGAAGCGCGGCGGGGGCCAGGGTCCACTTCGTGCCCGCCGCAACAACCACCTGGGCTGAGCACATGACCGATGGCCAGTTCGAGGGCCGCCAAGGGTAGGACTGGCAGTCCCAGTATCAACAGGGCTACCCCTGCAGGCCCCATATGCCGGTTTCCAGGTCTTCGGCCCCGCTAGCATTCTAGAGAACCCCCAAGACACCACAGGAGAGCCATGACTACCGTCAAAGCCTACGCATCCCCGTCCGCCACAGAGGACCTCTTCGCCACCACCATCGAGCGCCGCGAAGTGGGCCCGCACGATGTCCTGATCGACATCAAGTTCGCCGGCATCTGCCACTCGGACATCCACACCGTCCGCGGCGACTGGGGCCCGCAGCAGTACCCGCTGGTGCCCGGCCACGAGATCGCCGGCATCGTCACCGAAGTTGGCAGCGCCGTGACCAAGCACGCCGTCGGCGACCGCGTCGGCGTCGGCTGCATGGTCAACTCCTGCAAGGAGTGCGCCAACTGCCTGAAGGGCGAGGAGCAGTACTGCCTCAAGGGCAATGTGGGCACCTACGGTGCCGTGGACCGCGACGGCACCATCACCCAGGGCGGCTACTCCAGCCACGTCGTGGTGACTGAAGACTTCGTGGTGCGCATCCCCGAGGGCCTGGACCTCGACGTCGCCGCCCCGCTGCTGTGCGCCGGCATCACCACCTACTCCCCGTTGCGGCACTGGGGTGCCGGACCCGGCAAGAAGGTTGCCGTCGTCGGCCTCGGCGGCCTCGGCCACATGGCCGTCAAACTCGCCCACGCCATGGACGCTGAGGTGACGGTGCTGTCCCAGTCGCTGAAGAAGCAGGAAGACGGGCTGCGCCTGGGCGCCGACCACTACTACGCCACCAGCGATGAGAACACCTTCCAGGAACTCGCCGGCAGCTTCGACCTGATCATCAACACGGTCAGCGCCTCGATCGACATCAGCTCCTACCTGCAGCTGCTGAAGCTGGACGGCGCACTGGTGAACGTCGGCGCCCCCGCTGAACCGCTCCCGGTGAACGCGTTCGCCCTGATCGGCGGCCGCCGGTCCTTCGCCGGATCCATGATCGGCGGCATCCGCGAGACCCAGGAGATGCTGGACTTCTGCGCGGAGCACGGCCTCGGCGCGGAGATCGAGGTCATCCCGGCCGACAAGATCAACGACGCCTACGAGCGCGTCCTCGCCTCGGACGTCCGCTACCGCTTCGTGATCGACACCGCCACCTTCTAGGGCAGCACGCCCCAAACAGAAGCGTACGACGGCGGGCCGCCCCTTCGCGGGGGTGGCCCGCCGTTTGTGCGGGGCGCTTCAGCTCTTGGACACGGCTTCCCGCGCCTGCTGCCAGGCGAGCCAGCCGGTGTAGCTGCCATCCAGCTCGGCGACGTCGTACCCGGCCCGGCGCAGCGCGCTCGCAGCCACCGAACTCCGTGTTCCGGTCTGGCAGTAGGCCACGATGCTGCCCCCGGCGGGAAGTTCATCAAGATGCCACATCAGGCGGCCCCCGCTGAGCTGGCGGGAGCCGGGGATGTGCCCGGCCGCGTGCTCGGTGCGGTTGCGGACGTCCAGCACCACGGCGTCCCGGGCTGCCAGGTCCCCGGGGTGGATGAGCTCCGGGGTAGCTGCCGGGAGCCCGACAAGGCTGGTGAGGTAGCCCGCAACGTTGTTGATGCCCACGCGCGCCAAGTGGTCCCGGAGGTCCTGGGCCTGTTCCTGGTCTTTGGCCAGGAGCACCAGCGGGTTCCGGTTCTTCTCCGGGTCCACTACCCAGGCGCCGTAGCTGGCCATCGCTCTGGCTGGAATGTTCAGGGACCCGGCCACTGTGCCCTGATGGACGTGCCGGCTGGTGCGGGTATCGACGAAGGTGACCCGCTCCGCGGCAAGGCCGGCGGCCACGTCCGCGGCGTCCAGCTCCCTCAGCGGCGGACGCTCTCCGAGCACCGATGGGCCGTCCCGGTTTTCGCGCTTCATCCGCCCGAAGTACGCGTGGGCATCGGGCTGTCCTTGAAGGAGTTCGGTGGTGAAACCCGTTTCATCATTGGTGGCGAGATAACGGCTCCACCAGGCATATCGGCGCTCATAGCCCACCGTGGAGGAGGGGACGGCGCCGATGGCTTTGCCGCAGGCGCTGCCGGCGCCGTGGGCCGGGTAAACCTGGACGTAGTCGGGCAGGGTGAAGAACTTGTCGCGGAGGCTGGCGAAGAGTTGCTTGGCTCCCACAAACCGGGTGTCGGTGCCGCCTGCCGCTTCATCCAGCAGGTCCGGCCGGCCCAGGTCGCCGGAGAAGACAAAGTCACCGGTGAACAGGTAGCCCGGCTGGTCGCTGAAGGCGCCGTCGGTTACGAGGAAGGAGAGGTGCTCCGGGGTGTGGCCAGGGGTATGAATTGCTGTGACGGTGATGTTGCCCAGAGTGATGGTGCCGCCGTCGAACAGCCGCTCGGCGTCGAAGTTGTAATGCCATTCCGGGCCGCCCTCGCCGGACACATGAACGGTGGCGCCGGTGGCTGCGGCCAGTTCCCGGGTGCCGGAAAGGTAGTCGGCGTGGATGTGGGTTTCGGTGACGGCCACGATTTTCATGCCGTGTTTCTTCGCGAGCTGCTGGTACACGGCGGTGTCGCGGCGGCCATCAATAACCAGCGCGGTTCCGTCGGCCTGGCACCCGATCAGATAGCTGGCGTGGGCCAGGTCATCGTCGTATATCCGCTCAAGAAGCATCGCAGCACTCCTTTGAAAAGGGCGTTCCGCCGGGCCCTAGACCGATCCTAATCCCAGGGGTTGCTTTACTACAGGGGGCTTATCCGGCCCCTGCCTGACTCGAACTTCGCCCGCGTGAGGAACACCAGCTGCGCTTCCTTTTCCGCCAACTGCACCTTGGCGCCGGCCTCGAAGCCGAAGCCCACCAGGCGCCCCACCGCCTTGGCGTTGCGGGCGTCCGGTTCTGCCACCACCCGGTCTTTGGACGGGTCTGACAGCAGGAAGCGGATCAGTCCGGACAACAGGGTGGCGGTGAAATTCTGCACCGGCCGTTCCGTCGGGGCGAGGAGCAGGTGCATACCGGTGTCCTCCGCGCGTGCCGGGTAGGCCTCGCCCACCGGATCGTGCTGCGGCTCGTAGGTCTGGAAGATGCCTGCCGGCTGTCCATCCACCACCATGAGGTACCCGTGGTGGGTATCCAGGCTGTCCAGGAAGCTGTAGATGTCCCGCACTTCGTCCCGGCCCATCGAGCCCATGCCCCAGAACCGGGCGCGTTCCTCCCGCACCCAACCGTGGATCAGGTCCGCATCAGCCTCGGGGGCAATGACCACCAGCCGCAGCCGGCCCAGGCCCGGGAGCTCTTCTTCGTACACGGCGTCCCTGGCATCGAGGGGGAGGGCTGTCTCAGTGGTCATGGTTCTCCTTGGTGAGCTGGTCCCAGTCGGTGACGACCGGGATGAGGTCGCCTGCTGCCCAGAGAGGCAGCTGGCTCGCGAAATGCCTGTTTTTCGGGTCTCCCGGAGCGCCGAACGGGACGATCCACCGGCTCCGTGTCCGGTCCGAGAGGTCCCAGACATACCGTGCCACGGGCCCGCGGAAGGAGCTGTCCGTCACGCCGGGCAGGCTTTCAGTGGACAGGACGCAGTTGGTGTCCCCGGACAGCGGAGTGACCGGCAGGACGGGTGCGGCGGTACCGGTGGACGGGTAGTCCGCCAGCCCATGCAGCGGCAGCAGCGTGTGCCGGCTTCCCCAGGTTTCAGCGTGGTGGGCTGCGGCGACTTCTTCCAGGGCCTGCCGGGCCGCGTCGCCGGCATCGAGGCCGTGGCGGTGTCCCTTGGCAATGATGGTTTCGACGGCGAAACCCACGCGGGCGGCCGGGTTCAGCCAAGGTGCGAACAAGGGTGGGTGCCCGTGCGGTGCTGCGATTGGAGCCAGGGCCGGACTCCGGGTCAGTGCGAGGACCAAGGCCGAACGCCACGCCGCGAAGGCTGCGGCAGCGCTGCTGTTCCCGCTCATCCGGCCGTCCCAGCCCAGCAGCCGGTTCCGCAGATCCCCGGCAGGACCGGAGGGCAGGTCCAGCCCTTCCAACAGCGCCCGGAAGGCCGGCCACGATCCCAGCAGGGAGTCCATATGGATGCGCTGCATGGTGTCAGCGTCCAGGCCAGGCCCTGCCTCTTCGAGCAGTTGCCGGATGCGGCGGGCACGGTGGGGCGGGGCAAACTCCAGGCCGGTCAGGTCCCCGCCGCCGGCAGCACGGTCGTTGGCATTGACGGCCAGCCCGTCCACTCCGGATCTGGGCAGGTCCGCCCATTCGCCGGTCCACTGATGTTCTGCGGACCACGCAGGAACAGGCCGGACCCGGTTCTCCGGGTTGCGGACCGGAACCTTGCCGGCAACGATCCGGCGCACGTCCCCACCTGAATCCGCGGCGAGGACGCAGTTCACCGGCTCCACCCAGGAGCCCAATGCCGTTTCAACATCGGCGGAGGTGCGGCTCCGCAACAGCGGCAGGAGGGCCTCGAAACCAAGAGAACCGGAAGAACGCGACGGCGTGCGCAGGCTCAGCGCGCCGCCCTCGGGCCCACCGGAAATCACCGGACCCCGCGCAGTCTCGATCACCTCCGCCGTCACGGCCGCGCCGCCGCGCACCAGGACCTCCTCCTGGTGGTGCGCCGGCACGGGCTCCCAGCCGTCCGGCCCCAGAGCCTGAAGACTGCCGGTGTGATAACGCAGCTGCTCAACGTACAGGTCCTGGTAGTCGGCCATGGCGTTGGTGACCGCCCAGGCGGCGGTCCCGGTGTGGCCGAAGTGCGGCAGCCCGGGGACGCCCGGGAAAGCCAGCCCGACCACGTCAAACTCCGGGCAGGCGAGGCGCACCTGCTGGTACACGCCGGGCAGTTCCATCAGCCGGTGCGGGTCCCCGGCGATCAGCGGAAACCCGGACGACGTGAGGTTCCCGGCCGCGGCCCAGGCGTTGCTGCCGGCCCACACCGGAGCCTCGATGCTGAAGAGTTCCACGGCTTCGGGGCCGAGTGCGGCAGCCACGTGCTCCCGCCAGAGCTTGTTGGGAAAGGTGCTGAAGAGGATGTGGTGGACCAGGAAAACGCCCAGCGGAGTCCACGGATTCCACCGTTCCGGGGCAGTCCCGGTGTCCCGGAACTCGGGCGCACCGCGGTGACCGGACTCCAAGGCCTTGTTAACGCCGTCCACATACGCGGCACACCAGCCTTGGGTGGCCGCGTCGAGGGTGGCGAAGCAGCGCCGGGCGGTGTGGTCGAGGCGTGCCTGCCGGGCGAACCGGTCCCACACCACACCTTCGGCGCCGAGGTGTTCCGCCGTCCGCCCCTCGGACCGCCATCGCTCCAGCTCGATCTGCCACGAACGGTCCGTGGCGGCGTTGTACCCCTGCAGGAAAGCCAGTTCGCCGGCAGAACCGGCGCGCAAGTGGGGGATGCCCCAGGCGTCGCGGAACGTCTCAGGGGCATGGCCCGGACCTGGCAGGGGAGTGGGATGCACTGTCAGTCCTTTTCTTAGGTGAACCTAAGTAAGGCTAGGACGCCAGGGCGGGTGGCCCAAAACGGCAGTGAAACAATGAGGCTCCGCCACGGCGCGGCCTTCGTGGCGCCGCTTGCTGCGCCAGGTTTCCTAGTCTCGCTTGCGCCAGGATTCCGGCCGCTGTCCCGAGAGGCTCTCCACAGCGTCTTCGATGTTCCTCCCGGCCTTGTCGACATCCTCCATATACAGCCTGCCGGCCACGATCTGGCCACCCTTTATCTCAAACAGCGTTACCCCGCGGACTTGGAAGTCCTGGCCGTCCGCCCGGGTTCCGGTCCAGGACCACTCGCTCCACGTAGTGTCGTCATCGTCCACCGAGCGGACCAGTTCCGCATGGAAGTCCGGGATGCCGGAAAGCATCGCCTGCCAGTTGGCATGCATTTGGGCCCGCCCAACGAACGCTTCGCCCGGGTGTGCCGGTTGTTCGCTGTGGTAATCCTGATGGATCAGCGCCGCCGCGGCTTCGAGGTCGTGGGCATTCAGGGCGGCCACCAAGCTGTCTACAACTGCACTCATGGGTTCCCCGTTCTAAGAACCGCTTTCCTCTTCGAGCTCGGCCAGCACATCGGCGGCGTCCTGGTTGCCGGACGCCGCCAGCCGCCGAAGCTCAGCAAGGTCGCCCTGTTCACCGGCGGTTTCGACCAGCTGGTCCAGCGCGTCCCGGCTGCCCGCATCGGACAGCCGACGCAGTTCGTCCAGGTCCCCGCGCTCGGCGGCATGCTCCACGAGTTCGTCGACGGCGTCCGGGTCACCGGCGGCGGCACGCTGCCTCAGTGCCTCAAGTTCACGGTCAGGTGTCTGCACGCTTCAACTATGGGCGCGGCATCAGCGCACGTCCAGACCACAAGAAGTCAGTACAGGAAGATATCGATCCACTCGCGGTTGTGGGCGTGGATGAGCACCAGGAACAGCACGAAGTCGAACAGCAGGTGCACGGTGACGATGTAGGACAGCGATTTGGTGATGGTGAACAGCCGGGCCTGGAGCAGCGCAAACGGGAAGATGAAGAACGGCGCCCACGCATGGAAACCCAGTTCCCACAGGAACGATGTGAACAGCACCGCCTGGAGGAGGTTGGCCTGCCAGTCGGGGAGGTGCCGTCGCAGGAGCGTGAACGCGGTGCAGATGAAAAAGAGCTCGTCCCAGATGCCCAGCACGTTGGTCCCCAGGAACAGCCGCGCAATGCCGTCCGGGTCGCTGACGGCCGGCCAGTTGTTGTAGACGCCGGTCCGGATCATGTAGACGGGCATCAGCGCGTACCCGATCACCAGGACGGCGGGCAGGTACCATTTCTCGGCCCGCGTCCACGGCTGGCCGGTCCGGACCGGGAACCGGATGGCGTGGTCCTTGGTAACGAACCGTGAAACGGCATACGGAATCCCGACAGCCAGGATCATCGCTGTACCCATCACTGCCATGTGCTCGGTGCTGATGTCAGTAGTGATCGGCACCAGGCTCATCGCGGTCAACCCCACGCCGATCAGTGCCAGGTCGATCAGCAGCCGCCGGTTGATGATTCCCGCCACCACCAGGGCCGTGGCCAGCAGCAGGAAGCCGGACAGCCGGTCTTCCCGGACAAACAGCAGAAATCCCGACGCCGATACGAGCGCCGCCGGGATCGCGTTCAGTGGCGTGCGGGTCAGCTTGGCGGGCCGCGGCCCGCGCAGCTGGACTTCCGTTTCGGGCTGCTGCTTCACAGCGTGGCCAGGAGTCCGGCGGCGTCCTCGAGCGCGCCCGGGACCAGCGAATAGTAGGCCCAGGTGCCACGCTTTTCCCGGTGAAGCAGCCCGGCGTCCACCAGCACCTTGAGGTGGTGCGACACCGTGGGCTGGCCGAGGTCAAGCGGCTCGGTCAAATCGCACACGCACGCCTCCCCGGCCTCCCCGGCTTTGACGATGGACAGGAGGCGCAGCCGGTTGGGGTCGGCCAGCGCCTTGAACACCAGGGCCTTTTGCTGCGCTTCCTGGGCGCTCAAAGCACCGTTTCCCGAAGGAGTGCAGCAGGGGTCATCAACCACGGGTTCGAGGGTCTGCAGGGCGGTCATGCACCCCATTATGCAACAAATTGACATCCATCGATATGGCTGGACAGGGACGCCCAGTAGCCTGTTCATTAACAACCCAAGCAAAGGAATCCCGCTGTGACCATTGACGCGAACCACCAGCACGCCCCCACCGAGCAGCTGATCATTATCGGTTCCGGCCCGGCCGGATATACCGCCGCCATCTATGCAGCCCGCGCGGGCCTTGCCCCGCTGGTGCTTGCCGGCTCCGTCACCGCCGGTGGTGCGCTGATGAATACCACGGAGGTGGAGAACTTTCCCGGCTTCCCCGGCGGCATCCAGGGGCCGGAACTGATGGACGGGCTGCAGGAGCAGGCCGAGAAGTTCGGCGCCAAGGTAGTCTTCGACGACGTCACGGAGGTTTCGCTGAAGGGTCATGTCAAGACCGTGGTCACCGGCGGCGGCGAAACCCACCGCGCCCCGGCCGTCATTCTGGCCACAGGATCGGCGTACAAGGAACTCGGCCTCGCGGAGGAGAAGAAATTCAGCGGCCACGGTGTTTCCTGGTGCGCCACCTGCGACGGGTTCTTCTTCCGGGACCAGGACATCATCGTGGTGGGCGGCGGTGATTCGGCCATGGAGGAAGCGATGTTCCTGACCCGCTTCGGGAAGTCCGTGACCGTCGTCGTCCGCAAAAACGAACTCCGCGCGTCCCGCATCATGGCGCAGCGGGCCAAGGACAATCCGAAGATCACCTTCGCCTGGAACTCCGCCGTCAGCGCCATCCACGGCGACGGGAAAGTCTCCGGGGTGACGCTCACGGACACCCGCTCCGGCGAAACCCGGCACCAGGCCGCCACGGGTATTTTCGTGGCGATCGGCCACGTCCCGCGCACCGAACTGCTGACCGGCCAGGTGGACCTGGACGAGGACGGCTACATCAAAGTGGACTCACCCACCACGGTTACCAACATCTCCGGCGTCTTTGCCTGCGGCGACGCGGTGGACCACCGCTACCGGCAGGCCATCACCGCCGCAGGAACCGGCTGCGCCGCCGCCCTCGACGCCGAGCGGTACCTCGCCGCACTGGAGGACGCGGACAGCATCGCCACCGCCCTGGTGGAGGAACCAACCCACAGCTAACCCCCCGTCCCTGGTTGGGCGGGCGAAGGACCCGAGCAAAAGTAAAGCGGACGACGGCGGGAGGTCCCGGCGTCGTCCGCTTTCCTTCGCGTGGTTCCCTAGACGGAAGCCAGGGCGCGGTCTTCGCCGCGGACGCTCAGGGTGAAGGTGTTCGGGCCGCTGCAGGTGACCGCGATGCGGCAGGTGGTGGTGTTGTGGCGGGCGGAAAGGTCGCTGACTGCGGCATCCAGTGTGTGGTGGAGGGCAGACCTGTCCCAGATCTTGAGGGTCACGGATTTAGTGGCATCGAACGTCATTATTCAACTTCCATTTCGTGCGGTTGGCGGTCCGGAATCTTCTTTGCCCGGACCGTGTCCTCGTCGATGAGGACAGATTATGCAAGGCCGGAAAGCGTGTTCCCGTACTTCCATGGTGCAGGTCCCTGCAAGGGGATGGCAACCGGAAATGTCCTGATGTGACCAAACACACGGGCCAGTCCGGAGGTTCCCGCGAGGGTCGGCTCCTGCTTTCCCATAGTGCCCAGAGCGATGGAGGCGCCACAACCGATTGGACGCTTTGTTGCAAGTGAGTCTCATCACGTAGCCGGCGCGAGCCGCGTCAGCACGAGTATTTTGGGCCGCCGGCAAGGGTCATTCGTCGAAGTATGTGTCGATCTGATGCTCGCCGGAAATGGATGCAATCACAGAGATGGCCACGTCCCGGAGTTTGATGTTCCGCGAACTCGAGGCTTTGGTGAGGATGTTGAACGCCGTGTCCCGGCTGCACCGGTTCTCCGCCATGATCGCTCCCACGGCCATGTCGATTGCGGTCCGGGACTTCATGGCCACGGCGAGGTCGTTCCGCGCTTCACTGAGCTGGGTGATGCGAAGGACCAGCCGGAGCGAGCCGGCGGCCTGCTCCGCGAAGGCTTCCGCGGTGGAAACGTCGTCTGCTGTGAACTCGTTGGTGCGGCCACTGTAGAGGTTCAGGACGGCTTCTGCCTCACCGGCAAGATCCAGCGGCACGGCGAGGATGGAGCACACCCCCTTCTCCGCAGCGTCCACGATGTACTGGGCCCACCGGCACTCCTCTGCCAGGTCGGGGACCAGGACGGTTTTTCGGGTTCGGAGGGCTGCGAGGCAGGGACCGTCCCCGAACCCGTTCTGCAGCTCGTCCAGTGCATGGGCCGCGGCGTCGCTGCTGGCCACCGCTTGCGGCCGCTTCCGCCGGATGACGGTGACCCCGGCATGGACCCTGTTGGCCATGGAGGACAGGCTCGCGGAGGCCACCACTGCGAGTTCGGTCAGGAAGCCGGCAATATCCTGGCTGCCCAGCACCAGTTCCTGCAGCCGCGTTCCGGTGTCCGGGTCCCGGGCCGGTCTGGGAAAAGTTTCCGGGTCAGGTTCGTGGAGCGTCATAGTGGATCGCCTTCTGCGAGTTCAGTCATTGCGAGCGTCACCAGGCTCATTTGCGCGGGGGGATGTCCAAGGCCTCGTTGAGGCAGGCGTCCAGCGAAAGCTCGTCGATTTCGCCGCCGATGCCTTAGTAGTAAGTCCACAATTTTGCCAGCGTAAGGTCGGCGTTCCGGAAGCGCTGGGCCGCCCCGCGGCGCTGTTCGGAGGAACAGCCACGCTGTTCCGGACCTTCGGTTCCCTGGGCATACATGCCTACGCTCCGTCCAGCGTGGGGACTTCGGCGCCGCGCACGATGTCGCTGGCGATCTCGTGGATCCTGCGGCTGCTTGACTTGGCAGCGAGTTGCAGGAGGTCAAGGGCGTCCTCCCGGCCGCCCCGGTGCTGGAGCATGATCAGCGAAACCGCCGCGTCCACCACGGCGCGGGACTTCAACGCAGCACGGAGGTGCTCCGGATGCACGTCCGCCCCGTGAAGGCGGAGCGCGATCCGGAGGACGCGGGACATCGAGGCCGCATGCTTTTCCAGGAGCACCACAGTGTCCTCGGTGAAGGCTTCCAGGGAACCGGCGTAACAATTCAGGCCGGCCAGGGACAAGGGGTCGGTGGGAATGGGGACGGCCAGCACGGAGCGGACGCCCTGCCGAAGTGCTGCTTCGCGGTAGCCATTCCAGCGCCCGTCACGTTTGAGGTCCGGAATCCACACCAGGCGCTGCCGGCGTGCTGCCGTAAGGCAGGGCCCGTCGTCGAAACCGTACTGTGTCTCATCCAGCATGCGGGCTTCCTCGCTGCTGGCGGCGAACGTTACCGGTCCGCCGTCGCGCTCCACCGTGATGGTGCACCACACCGGTCCCCGGCCGTCCACCATGGATGCCGAAATGGTGGCCAGGCCCAGAAGAAATTCCGGAAATCCTGGACTCTCGAGGAGCAGGTCCTGCATCTGGTCGGCAGTGGCTATCTTGTTGTCCTGGCCCATCAGGCCTCGATCCCTGGATTCGCCGGGCGGGCAACTGCCGCCGCCGCTCTCTGCGCGGGCTGACCCGGTATTCAACCTCCGGATTCACCTGCCATCCCGAAATCTCCTACTACTGACACTACGCCCGTGCATCAGCTATTCATACGTCTGCGGGCCTACTCCTCCGCCTCTGTTTGCCGTTCACTTCCGTCCTCCCGGCTGTCCAGCGCGGGCTCCGAGCCGGGCCCGCGATCCAAATCATCCGAGTACGGTGCGCGGGGCCGGGGGATGTCGTCAATCAGTTCGTTGGCCGCCAGGGCGAGGAGGTCGCGCTGGACCGGAGGCAGGGACAGCAGCCCCTGCAGGTACGCTTCCACCTCGTACTCGCCCGCATCTCCGGCGAGCCCAAAGTATTTCAGCCACAGTTCGGATGCTGAGATGTCCGCAGCCTTCATCGCTGAGCGGAGCCTGCGGCGTTGTTCCGGTTCGTTGGGATCGAAGCCCATGGAGCGCCCTAGTCTCCGGGTGCCGGCGTCCCGGCGAGGACGCGTTCACTGACATGCTGCAAGGGCACTTTCTCGTCCCGGGCCTGCTTGATCAGCAGGTGCAGGGCGGCATCGTGGGGGAGTCCCTGGCGCTCCATCAGCACGCCGCAGGCCCGGTTCACGAGGTCCCGGGTGTACAGCGAGACCTGGAGTCCCTCGGTCATCCTGCGCGGAGCTTCGCTGGCCTGGATGTGCGAGAGGAGGGTGGCTGCCGGGCCGGCAAACAGCTGCAGCAGCGCGGCACTGGAATCGTCGTAGGCATGTGCGGCGGCGGCGTATAGCTTCAGGGTCCCGATGGACTCCTTGCCCGCGATCAGCGGAGCGCTGACAACCGCCCGCACGGGGAAGCCGGCGACGGCCTCGCGCCATTCGGGCCACCGCAGTTCGTCCCGGAGGTCGGTCACCAGGACCGGTTCCTCTGCCGCCCAGGCGGTCAGGCACGGGCCTTCTCCGCATTCGTACTGGGCCGCATCGGCCTCGCTGACGATCCTGTCCGTGTAACCGCTGCTGGTGCGCCGGCCGCGGGCATTAAGGAGTGAAACGCCCGCGCCGATGGTGCCCGGGACGGACTCCTTCGCGGCCTGGGCCAAAAGCCGCACAGCCGTGTTCACCTTTTCTTCCGTGAGCAGCAGCCCCTGGATGCGGGCAATCACCGTGCTGAGCTCGTCAAGCCGGAGGTGCTGTGCCATGCTCCCAGCATAGAGCCAAGGTTCTTCCCGGGCGCTGGCGGTTCCCGGCGTCTTGGGCCCTTTGAAATGAAGTACGACGGCGGGAGCCGGCTACTCCGCGGACGTCCAGTCCGTGCTTTGCAACATCAAGCTGCGGGATGTTGCAGTGGACGTCATTGAGTCAGTCTCACCGGATCCCGCCCTGCGCACCCACTTCGACGACGACCCCCGGCATTCAGGGGTGGTAATAGGATGAGGCCATGTCGATTGCATCCGAAAACGAACCGCTGGAACAGCTCCAGAGCATCCTGGTGGGCTCAGAAAATGCGGTTGAGTTCCTTTCGGGCCTTTCCGGGCTGGCTGCTGCGGCGGTCTCCGAGATTGCCGGTGACGCGGTCGAGTGCGCAGTGACACTCAAGGTGAGGCGCAAGCCCACCACCGCCGCCGGCAGCAGCCAGCGGGCGGTGGAACTGGACAGGCTGGAGCAGGAGGTGGGCGACGGCCCGTGCATCAAGGCGCTGCGGGACATGTCCCCGGTGATCATCGATGATGTCTCCACTGATACCCGGTGGCCCGAACTGAACCGGAAGTTCGGTGGCGCCGGAATTCGCAGCTCCTTGGGGGTTCCGCTGGAGATCAGCGGCGAGGCCAGGGCCGCGCTGAACTTCTTCGCGACCAAGCCCGGCGTTTTCACCCCGGAAGTGTACGAAAAAGCCCTTGGCTTCGCTGCTGCTGCCCACAGCACGCTCCATCTGTCGGTCCGCATCAACACCGCGCAAAACCGTGCGGAGGACCTGGAAGCGGCCCTGGAAAGCCGGACAGCCATCAACCTGGCATGCGGCGTGATCATGGCCCAGAACAGGTGCTCCCAGGCGGAAGCGATGGACATCCTCACCAAGGTCTCCAGCAACCGCAACCGTAAGCTGCGGGACGTGGCCACCGAGCTCATCGAACAGCTCCAGGGCGGCAGCATCAAGACCCACTTCGATTCGTAAGACCGGGAGCCTGCTCCGTAGTTGGCTCCTGCTGGGGAGCCTGCTCCCGTAAGGCGGACCCGCTCTCAGCTGCCGGCGGTCCGGACGGACACGCTGCAGCCGGTGCCGTTCCGGCGGATGTCCCAGCGGTTACCGGTGCCGATTACCTCAAAGTCCGGGCCGCCGTCGTGCAGAAGAATGGCCGTGTTCTCATCCACTGCCACTGCCCGCTCCACCAGCCCCGCCGCCACGGCGCCGACCGCCCTGCTGAGGGTCCCGGCCTGGGCGGCGTGGACGTCCACAGCGAAGGAAACCAGCCCCATCCCGCCACGGACATCCACCTCGTCAAGGTCCTCCGAGCACTCTTCCCCGCACACTTCGACGCCGCCAATACGGTAGCCGCCCATGATGCCCTCTGCGGGAGCGATCATGGCGCCGGCAGAGAACCCCAGGTAAGGGGCGCCGTCGGCCGTCCGGGCGGCTATGGCACCCGCGCAGGAGCGAAGCCCCGCCAGATAGGCCGGGGTCAGCCCGCCGCCCACCACAATGCCATCGGCGCCCTCGAACAGGGCCGGGTCCGCGGGCATTCCCGGCCGCAGCAGTACCGGCACCACGTCACAGGAAACCAAAGACTGCAGCGGCCCGACGTAGGCCGGGAGGATCTCTCGCGGGTTCCCGCCGCGGTGATGAACCGCCACGGCGATCCGGGCCGGGCGGCCGCTGCCCGGCTGAGCGGGCAGTGCCTGGACAAAGCGCTTGAACACATCGGGAAACGCGTCAAAGTCCGGGCCGGCCCCGGCGAGGAAGATGCTCATGGGCTTCAAGATACCGTGCGGCCGGAACGTGTTCCCGGCATCGGGAACAGAGCCTTGACAGCGCATCCGCGAGGGGCTATCGTACAACCAAATGGTTGTAGATCAGCTCCGCGAAAACGAACTTGACCGCCTGTTCCAGGCGCTCGCCGACACCACCCGCCGGGACATCGTGCGGCGGGTGACGGTGGGCGGGTATTCGGTCTCCGGCCTCGCGGGCCTCTACGACATGAGCTTCGCCGCCGTCCAAAAGCACGTGGCGGTGCTGGAGCGCGCAACCCTGGTGACCAAGGAAAGGCGCGGAAGGGAGCAGCTCGTGCGGGGGAACCATGAAGGCCTGCAAAAAGCCCGGCACCTGCTCGATGAGTACGAGGCAATCTGGCAAGGGCGTGTGGACCGGATCGCCGACATTCTGGCTGAAGGATAAGAAGGGGTTCTGCAATGACCGTTATCAGTTCCACCAAGAATCTTGAGGCGCTGAGCTTGATTCTCGTCGCCGAGTTCGACGCCGGTGCCGAGCGTGTCTGGCAACTGTGGGAAGACCCGCGCCAGCTGGAGCGCTGGTGGGGTCCGCCCGGCTACCCGGCCACGTTTGAACAGTTCGACTTCGAGGCCGGCGGAAAGGCCGGCTACTACATGACCACTCCCGAGGGTGAAAAGCCCCGCGGCTGGTGGCGCTTCACCGCCATCGCGGCCCCCGGCAAGCTGGAGTTCGACGACGGATTCGCGGACGAAAAAGGGGAACCCGTGGCGGAGATGGGCGCCGGCCACGTAGCGGTGATGATCGAGGAGGCCGGTGGCCGGACCAGTATGAGGGTAGCCACTACCTTCGACTCCGAAGAACAGATGGAGCAGATGGTCCAGATGGGCATGGAGGAAGGCATGCGGGAGGCCATTGGCCAGATCGACGCCATCCTGGCCGAACATGCCAACGCCTGAGCGGCTAAGTCTCTTCGGCACCAAACGGAGCGTACGACGGCGGGACGTCCCGCCGTCGTACGCTTTCCTTTTCCTCGGGCTGGCCGCGCACTGCAGGCGTTGAACCGGACGCAAAGCTTCTGAATACTGGAAGGAAGCATCATTTTCGAAGGCGGTGGCAGCGATGGGCGGCGGGGCGGAGGAACTCCGGAAGCGCCTGGAGCGTGCCGCGGAGGTCCGGTCCTACCGCGGAGCCGGCATCAGCGCGGAGGAGGAAGCCGCGCTCGATGCCCTTGATGCGCAGGAGCGCGAGAAGCGCCGGAAGGTCGGCGACGCCGCCCGGGCAGAGTACCTGGTCCGTGACGCGATGGCGCAGGGCAAGTTCGACAACCTCAAGTACGCGGGCAAGCCGATCCCGGGGCTGGGGGAGCGGTACGACCCCGACTGGTGGGTCAAGGGCCTCATCCAGCGGGAAAACATCAGCGGCCTGGGCCCCGCGGCCATCCTGCTGCGCACCGAGGACGCGGACCTGGACGCCAAACTCGATGCGCAGTACACCGAGCAGCAGGTGCGGGACATCCTGCAGGACTTCAACCGCCGCGTCATCGATGCCCGGCGACAGCTCCAGGGCGGTCCGCCTGTGATCACCAAAACGCGGGACGTGGAGGAAGAGGTGTCCCGGTGGCGGGAGCGCCGCGCCGCCCGAATCGCTGACGCGCCGCCGCCGGAACCTGAACCTCCCCGCCGGTGGTGGCAGCGGCTCTGGAAGGGCACGGGCTAGGGCCTGGCCTCGAAAAGCTCGCAGAGAGCGTTGTAATACCGGTCGGTCTGTCCCCGGTACGCCATCCCGATGCGCAGGCAGACCCGTTGGGACGCGGTGTTGGCGGGGGCCGTGACGGCCACAATCCTGTTCAGGCCGCTGCCCAGTCCGTGGGCCAGAACTGCGGCCGCCGCTTCCGTGGCGTAGCCGTTCCCCCAGCGGGCGGGGTGGAAATGCCAGCCGATCTCTGTGTCGCCTGAGGGCTGCAGTGGGAGTGCTTCGCCCGACGCCGGGATGGACTTGAGAAGCAGGGTGCCTGCGAGCGAGGGCGTGTTCCGGGGCCCGGCAGCGTTCTTCAGCGGGTCCTGCTCCTTCAGCTGGACTGCCCACACGCCATGCACCGGGTGGTCCATGCCTTGCCACACGCGGATGCGTTCCTCGGCTTCAGCCCGTTCCCTCATCACCTGAGGATGGTTGCCGATAAAGCGCTGCACCTCCCAGCGCGAGTAGAGGTCCAGCACGAAACCGGCGTCCTCCGGCTCCCAGGGACGAAGAATTAACCGCTCGGTTTCGAGGCTTTTCATCCCGCCAATCCTGCCACGGTGCTTTGCTGTGCAGGAGGGAATTCCGGTTTTCCACGTCGGGCGGGAGGGTCCGTGCTGTTGGTGTGGCCGGGGAGTGCACCTTGATATACCGTGCCTGCGGCTACCGACCCGGCGTAGGCGAAGGGCTGGAACCCAGCATGGAGGCGGGAGGTCCCGGGAACGGCGCGGCCGGGTAGAGCGGTCCCACTTTCACCATGTAGTTGGCCCACTGCGGTCCGGCGAGCATGTAACCATCCAAGCGGGGGTAGAACGTCCCATTGATGGTGACGTTCTGGCCGGCCCTCTTCTGGCCCTCCAGCGCGTCGCCGAAGAAGGAAGCTGTGGCCAGCCCTGTCGTGTAGCCGACAATCCAGGTGGCACCGTTGTTGTTGGAGGTGCCCGTCTTGGCAGCCGTTGGCCACTTGTCGTGGACTTTGGGGTTGACCCAGAAGCCGGAACCCTTCACCAGAACATCCTGCAGGACGGAGTTGACGCCGCGCGCCACATCAGGCTTCACGGCATCCCGGCAGGCCACGGGCTGCACCGGAATCTTCCCGCCGGTGGCGTCGGTAATCTCCAGCAGTGCGATCGGGTTGCAGTAGCGGCCGTCGTTGGCGAACGTGGCAAACGCGTTGGCCAGGTGCAGCGGAGCAACTCCGGTGGCGCCCAGCAGGTTGCCCAGTTGATGCATGTTGATGGGACTGCCGTCCAGGCCGCTGTGGAGACCCACACTATCCACCATTTTCTGGATCCCGCAGAAGTCCAGTTGGGTGGCTGAGGCGAAGGTGGCGGTGTTGATGGAGTTGTACAGGCCGTAGTTGACGGGCATGGGCCGGTAGAAGCCCTCCTCGGAGTTCTGCAGGTCATCCGCCGCCCCCAGCTCAGGGTTGTTCTGCGCTGTGCTGTAGGCGCCCAGCACCTTCCCGCAGCTTGAGCGCCACGGGAAACCCAGGGGATAAACCCGGCGGGAAGCGTCCACCACGGTGGTGATGGTCTTGCCCTCGTTCAACCACTCCGCGAACGTGAACGGCTTCATGGTGGAACCTGTCTGGAACCCGCCGGCACCGTTCAGGTCCTGGCCCTGGGGATCTTTGGCGTCCACGTTGAAGTTCAGTTGGGTGTCGAACTTGCCCGGCTCGGCAAGGAAGACAGTGTTCTGGGCCATCGCCAGGATCCTGCCTGTTCCGGGCTGCACCGTCACCAGCGCGGCACCCCAGCGGTCCGGGTTGGCTCCAGCCGTGGCGTCCACCTGCGCCTGGGCTGCGGCCTGCAGCCTGCTGTCCAGCGTGGTGGTGATGGTGAGCCCGCCCCGGTACAGTTTCCGCTCGCGTTCAGTCTGGTTGGGACCGAACGCGGGATTGTTCAAAATGAGATGCGAGATGTAGTCGCAGAAATACGGGGCCATAACAGCGTTGGCACAGCCCTGCCGCTCGGGACTGACCTTCAGCTCGATCGGTGTGGCAACGGCCTCGTCATGTTCTTGCTGGTTGATCTTCCCCAGCCGGAGCATCTCGCTGAGTACCTGGTTTCGGCGGGCCAGCGAGTTCTCTGGATTGATCGCCGGATTGTAGAAGGTAGGGCTGTTCACGAGCCCGGCCAGCAGCGCGGACTGCGGAAGGTTCAGGTCCTTGGCGGTAGTGCTGAAGAAGTACCGGGCGGCAGCTTCCACGCCGTAGGCGGCGCTGTTGAAGAACACGATGTTCAGGTAGCCCTCAAGGATCTGTTCCTTGCTGTACTTCTTTTCCAGTGCAATGGCCAATTTCATCTCCCGCAGCTTGTCCCCAACGTCCTTCTGCCCGCTGAGGGTCACCTCGTCCGGCCGGTCCTGCGAAAGCCGCGCCTCATTGATCACGTTGGTCACGTACTGCTGGGTGATGGTGGACGCGCCCTGCTGCTCGCCCTTGGTCAGGTTGGCCACCATAGCGCGGACGATGCCCTGGGGGTCGATCCCCGCATGCTCATAGAACCGGCTGTCCTCGATGGCAATGACGGCGTCCTTGATGTAGGGCGACATCTGGTCCAAGGGGATCCGGACGCGGTTCTCCGCATAGAAGGTGGCGATGGGCTGGCCATCGGAGGTGAGGACTTTGGTGGATTGCGACGGCGGCTGCACCGTGAGCTCCTCCGGCAGGCTTTCGAAAAAACCAATGGAGTTGCTGACTCCGAAACCGGCGGCTGCTACGGCCGGGACCACCAGGCTGGCCACCAGGACACCGCACGTAGCGCTTGCCGCGAGGAATCCCAGGAGCCTTCCCAGGGCAGAACCGCGCCTGCGCCTTCGCTTCTTCTTCGCCATGTCAAGCCCCCAAGCCTTGGAGAGTGCCACAAGACTACGTCGCCTTCGACGGGCGATCCAGAGGATGGGAGGTCATGATTTGATGAATTTTTCCATTGACTCAGCGATAGTTAACGACATATCGTTAACTATCGCCGGAGGCGGCGGTACCTCACCAGTATGAAAGGAAGATGCCACCATGAAAGGCATTCCAGAAGAAAATTTTCCAGGCCGGCAGCACGGCAGGGGCCGGTTTGAACGTGGCCGCGGACGGCGTGGCCCGCACGGACACAGGGGCGGGGGCTTCGGTCCGGGATTCGGGCCCGGTTTTGGCGGTGGCGGGCCGGGCTTCGGCCCAGGCTTTGGACCCGGTTTTGGCCGCGGTCCACGCAGGGCCAGCAGGGGCGACGTCCGTTCGGCCATCCTCTCGCTCCTGGCCGAGGCGCCCTCAAATGGTTACGGGCTGATCAAGGCCATTGCCGAAAAGACGGACGGGGCCTGGCGGCCCAGCCCGGGATCCATCTACCCAACGCTTCAGCAGCTGGTGGACGAGGAGCTCATTACTCCCCTGACCGAAGGCCGCGGTACCGAATTTTCGCTGACCGACACCGGAAGGGCATGGGTGCAGGAGCACGCCGAGGAGCTTGAGAACGCCTGGAACGCCGGGCCGGAGAACCCGGACCGGGACTTCCACCAAAGCATCGGAAAGCTGATGGCTGCTGTCCACCAGTTCCGCAGCGGCGTCACAGAGGAACAGCGGGCCGCGGCCATCGAGAAGATGGACGAGACCCGCCGCGCGCTGTATAAGATCCTCGCCGACTAGCAGTGCGGAGACGCAACGGGACAGTCCGGTCCGAATCCTCCAAGGGGAAAGGCTCCAAGGACCAGGCATGGAAAGCCTGGCCAGGTTCAGGCGAAGGAGTCTTCCTTGGCCTGCGGCGGGTTGGCCGCGGGAGTAGATCCAGCCGCGGAATGCGGTGCGGCAACTGCCTGCGGAACGCCGTGGCTCAACGGCCGGAAGCCGCCGCCGATTTCCCCGAAGGCGTAGGCGCTTTCGGCATGCTCGGCCAGGTCCACGCCGGCGGTCTCCGCCTCACGGCTGACCCGGAACCCGATGGTCCTGTTGATGGCACGGCCAATCACCAGGGTGCCGAGCCCGGAGAGCAGCACCGTGATGACCACGGCAACGGCCTGGGCGATGAGCTGCTGGAACCCGCCGCCATAGAAGAGCCCGCCGCCGTGGCCGTCCACCGGAAGGGCGATGAAGCCAAGTGCCAGGGTGCCGATAAGCCCGGCGCCCAGGTGGACTCCCACCACGTCCAGGGAATCATCCAGGCCAAAGCGGTACTTGAGGTCCACGAACACGGCGCAGGCGGCACCTGCCACCAGGCCCACGCCGATAGCGGCCACCGGGCTGATGTTGGCGCAGGACGGGGTGATGGCAACCAGGCCGGCCACAACACCGGACGCTGCGCCCAGGGACGTGGGGTGGCCGTGGCGGATCTTTTCCGTGATCAACCAGCTGAGCATGGCGGCAGCGGGGGTCACCAGGGTGTTGATCCAGATCAGGCCGGCCTGCTCCGCACTGGTGGCCGCGCCGCCGTTGAAGCCGAACCAGCCGAACCAGAGGATGGCGGCTCCCAACATGATGAACGGAATGTTGTGCGGGCGGTGGTTGGGGTCTTTCGCGAATCCGTGGCGTTGGCCCACGATCACGGCGAGGACCAGGGCCGCCGTGCCGGAGCTGATCTCCACCACAGCGCCGCCGGCAAAGTCGATGACCTGCCCGAAAACAGCCGTGACGGCTCCGCCGGCACTCATGAGGCCGCCGCCCCAGATCATGTAGGCGAGGGGGCAGTACACCACGGTAATCCAGATGGGTACGAACAGGGCCCAGGCGCCGAACTTGGCGCGGTCGGCAATGGCGCCGCTGATCAGGGCAACAGTGATGATCGCGAAGGTGGCGCTGAAGCCGGCCTTGATCAGGTCCGGCGATCCCATCAGGTTCTGCAGGCCGAAGTTGGCGAAGGGATTGCCGAAGATGCCGAGCACGCCGTCGCCGGTGGTCATGGAGTAGCCCCACAGCACCCAGATCACGCCCACAATGCCGGCGGAGATGAAGCTCATCATGATCATGTTCAGGGCTGCCTTCGCCCGTGTCATGCCGCCGTAGAAGAGGCCGAGGCCGGGGGTCATCAGCAGTACCATCGCGGCTGCAACCATCAGCCAGACGTGTTGGGCAGAAATCTCCACCGGAAGGTCCCTTCGCGTTGCGCCTCGAAACGAGGCGCTCTTAAGGCCCTCGCGTTTTCCCCCGCAGTCCATCTTTCGTTGTCTGTGTTTCGGGAAACGCGCCTGAAAGTTGCGCTCGCGTTACAGAAACGGCCGCTGTGTGAAGTCCCCGTGACGGAAATGTTTCAGCTATGTAAACAGCAGCCATCGGCCACGCGGCTCATTCCGGCCGGGAAGCGGCGCAAAGCCTTGGGGCACGGAGTCGGGATGAGGGACGAAGGTGAGATGCCGCCGTCGGCCGCAATCTCCCGCAGATGACAGGGCAATGAACGGAAACTCACCACTGAGTCCCGCCAACCCTTTCCTAAAGAACGACGGCGTCGCGCCGCTCAAAAGGTGCGGCGCGACGCCGTCTGTTGTTGCCTCAGCCGTGAAGGCTTAGCAGGGCAAGTTGCGTGAAGGGTTCAGAACTGGCGGGCGTTCGCCAGCACCGGGAGCTTGGCGCGGACCTCGTCCACGATGGCGGGATCGATATCAATGATGGCCAGTTCCGGCTTCCCGCCCAGCGCCACCACCGCCGAGCCCAGGGGAGTGATCACGGCGCTGTGGCCGATGCCGGTGGGGGCGGTGCCTGCAGGGCCGGCGCCCACGGTTTCGGGGTCGCCCTGGCCGCACGCCACCACAAACGTGGTGCTGTCCAGCGCGCGTGCCCGGACCAACAGGTCCCACTGCTCGGCCTTGCCTTCGCCGGCGCCCCAGGAGGCGCAGACGATGTTCACTTGGGCCCCGGCGCGGGCATTGGCCGTAAACAGGGCGGGGAAGCGGACGTCGTAACAGGTGGCCAGGCCGAAAACTGTGCCGTCGACTTCGAAGGTTACCGGGTCAGTACCGGCGTCCACCGTCTTCGACTCGGTGAAGCCGAAAGCGTCGAAGAGGTGCACCTTGTCATAGGAGGTATCCAGGCCCGGACCGGTGACCAGCAGGGTGTTGCGCACGCGGCCGTCCTTCCCTGGAGTGAACATTCCAGCCACGATCGCGATGCCCAGTTCGCCGGCCAGCGCCCGGACCTTCCCGGCCCAGGGACCGTCCAGCGGCTCCGCGATGTCCCGCAGGGAGTAGCCAAAAGCCCGCATGGAGGCCTCGGGGAAAACCACAAGCCCGGCGCCGGCTGCCTTGGCCCGGGTGGCGTAATCCCGGATCAGCTCCAGGTTGGCTTCAAGGTCTGCACTGCTGATGATCTGGGCGACTGCCAGACGCATGGGTGGCTCCGTTCTGTTCGCATGGCCCTATGGCTCAACGATCCCTTTGGCGCAACGATACCGCCAGAGCCGAACGGAACAGGGGCGGATTACTGCTTGTAGCCCTCAACCTCGGTGACCGGCCGGGCTTCGGCGTCGTTGGGGTTTTCGCCGGATTCCGCCTTGGCCCGGCGCTGGCGGAGCAGGTCCCAGGCCTGGTCCAGTCTTTCTTCGACCTGCCTGAGACGGTTCCGGTCCGGGGCCTGGCCATCTCCGGAGCCCTCACGGAGGGTGTGTTCCTCCTCCACAAGGGCCTGGATGCGGGCCAGAAGATCTTCGTCGTTCATGTCTATCCCTTCCGCCGGAACAATTCCCCCAGCCTACGCCTGTACCATCAAATTCATGCCCACTGTGCTTGATATGGCAGGTCCGATCCTGGAAATGCTCACCTGGTTGTGCCTGCCCGTCGGGCTGGGTCTTCTTTTCTACACAGGCTTCCTTCGGCGCTTTGTCCACCCGTGGGATGTGGCTGAAGCGGTGGTCTATTCGGACAGCACCGGCGTCGGCTTCCGTTGGTTCGACCGCAAGTACCAAGTGCACCACGCGCCGATGTCACCGCATGACATCAAGGACATGGCCGTGGGGGATACCCTCGCTGTCTATTACCACCCCAAGCGGCCCACGCAGTGGCAGACGACGGAGCCGGAGGAAGTGGGTAGAACAGCCTCGGTGCTGGGCCGTTGCCTCACCGCGATCGGCGCCGTGGCGCTGCTGGCAGGCTTCGTCCTGCCCATGTTTTAACCGGCGGAACGCTATGCGGCGAGGACCACGGCGATCCCGAGGCCGCCCAACGCAACGCCCGCGAAAGCCGTCCAGAGCACCGCGGTGATGTCGGCGTCGACCTTTTCCCTCGACAATCCGCGGGACCTGGCAGTGTACCGGCGCCGCTGGGTGAGGTAGATGGCCAGCGCGGCAGCCGCCGAGACGGCGAACAGCAGCAGGATGGGCAGGCCGTGCTGTGGTAGCCAGCGCAGGAAGATGGCGCTGACGGTCACCAGCGCCATCACCGTCCTGCCCCAGGCGAGGGTGGTGCGCTCGGGTTGAAGCCCGGGGTCGCCGTGGCTGCCGGCAGGGCGGGGGGCGTTCACAAGGTCAGCGCCAGAGGATAAAGATGAGCACGACGGCGGCGGCCAGCGCGCCTGCCCCGGCCAGCAGCGGGACGATGAGCGGCAGCGGCAGCGGGGCCTTGTTGCGCATGCTGCGCTCCACCCGCAGCCAGCGTACGGCAGAGCCGGCGCTCAGCAGCATTCCCAGCAGGAGCAGCACCACCGCCAGGCCCTTGCGGACCGGCTCCAGGAAGAGGTCGGAGGTGAACGCCTCCACAGCGATGCCGCCGGCCAGCAGGGCCAGGGATGTCCTGATCCACGCGAGGAACGTGCGCTCGTTGGCGAGGGTGAACCGGGGGTCGGGCTCCTCACCGCCGGGCAGGAGCCGCTCAGCGATTTTCCCGCGCGACGGCGGTCTGCCGGCATCGGCGCGCTGCTCGCTGTTGGTCACGGTGCCAGTCTAGCCACCGGCCCGCCGTGTCAGGCCGTGCGCAGCCGCACCGCCTTGGACGCCAGGTACTCGCCAATGGGAAGCGCCGCGGTGGCCGCCGGTGAGGGTGCGTTCAGGACGTGGATCATCCGGGCCGTTTCCGAGAGGAGGAAATCGTGAATGAGCGTGCCGTCACGGCGGACCGCCTGGGCCCTGATCCCTGCCTCGTGCGGCAGCAGGTCTGCCTTGGTGAGATCGGGGGCGTACTTCCGGCATTCCTGCAGATAGCTGCCCTTCAACAACGAATTCCGGACCTCGCGGACCGCCGTGGCTGCGTTGGCGCGGGCCACGCGCCAGAGGCCGGGGAACTTCAGGTACCGCCCCACATCGCGAAGGTCCACTGAAAACTTGGGGTATCGCTCCCGCGACAGTCCCAGGACGGCATTGGGCCCCATGGTGATGGTGCCCGCCATGGTGGGGGTGAGGTGGACGCCGAGGAACGGCAGGGCGGGATCCGGCACCGGGTAGATGAGATGGCGCACGTAGCCGGACTTGTCCGCGGGGAGCTCGAAGTACTCCCCGCGGAAGGGGATGATCTGCACGTCGATGTCCAAGCCGGCCAGCTCCGCGAGCCGGTCCGACTGCAACCCGGCGCAAGCAACCAACTGCCCACAGCTGTAGCGGCCTGCGGCGGTTCCCACTTCCACCCTGTCCGCATGTTCGGCGATGGAGGTGACCCTGGCCCCGGTGATGACCTGTCCGCCCTCCCCGGTGATCAGCTCTGCCAGCTTCCGGGCCACCGCGGTGTAGTCAACAATTCCCGTGCTGGGGATGAGCAGTGCGGTGAGCCCGGAGACGTTCGGCTCCCGCTCACTCAGTTCCGGCTGGTCCAGGCGCTCGCAGGCCAGGCCGTGGATGCCGGCCCGCTGTTCGAGCCGGCCCAGCCGTTCCTGCTCCGGCGGGGTGGTGGCGACGAGGAGCTTGCCGGGCTCCTGGAACGGGATGCCATGCTCCCGGCAGAACTCTTTTGTCTGTTGCGCGCCGGCCTTGCTGAAGCGGGCCTTGAGGCTGTCCGGGGCGTAATAGATCCCCGAGTGGATGACCCCGCTGTTGTGGGCGGTCTGGTGCGAAGCGAGGGTGTCCGCTGCTTCCAGCAGGATCAGCGAGGCTCCGGGCTCCTTTAACAGCAACTGGTAGGCAGTGGCCAGTCCTACGATGCCACCGCCGATAATGCAGTAGTCCGCCTGATCCACAGTCCGCCCCCATCTGATGAGTCTCTGGCCGCCAAGATTCTGCTTGTTCCGGTGATTCTGCAGCATCACCGGCGCCCCGGCCAGCGTAGGCGGTACTCGAATAGGGGCGGGTCACCACCGGGGGTGCTTCCGGGGGAACCCGGGGGCCGGGCATGCCGGGAATTCCCTGCGCAAGGGCGCAGTTGGGGGAGGTATGGAGCGTATCGGATTTCTTTCATTCGGCCACTGGGGCCCCGGCCAGGGTTCGCAAACACGGACGGCTGCGGACGCGCTGCTCCAGGCCATCGACCTTGCCGTCGCCGCCGAAGAGCTGGGAGTGGACGGTGCGTTCTTCCGGGTCCACCACTTCGCCCGGCAGCAGGCCTCGCCGTTCCCGCTGCTGTCCGCCATCGGCGCCCGGACCAGCCGGATCGAAATCGGCACGGGCGTGATCGACATGCGGTACGAAAATCCCCTCTACATGGCGGAGGAAGCCGCGGCGGCTGACCTTATCAGCGGCGGCAGGCTTCAGCTTGGCATCAGCCGTGGTTCACCCGAGCCGGCACGGCAAGGCGCGGCGGCCTTTGGCTACCGGCCCGAGCCGGGCGAAACCGACGCGGACATGGCCCGCCGGCACACCGCACTGTTCCGGAAGGCCATCACCGGCGCGGGTGTGGCTGAAGCGGACCCGCGCTATGCCGGCGGCGCCACCGGGCTGCTGCCCGTCCAGCCCCAGTCGCCGGGACTGGCGGACCGGATCTGGTGGGGAGCGGGCAGCCGGAAGACGGCCGTCTGGGCGGCGGAGATGGGGATGAACCTGATGAGCTCCACCCTGCTGACCGAGGACACCGGCGTTCCCTTCCACGAGCTTCAGGCGGAACAGATCCAGCTGTTCCGGGACGCCTGGGCGGCTGCGGGCCATAGCCATACGCCCAGGGTTTCGGTCAGCCGGAGTGTGCTTCCCATCGTGGACGCCGAGGACAGCCGCTACTTTGCCGGCAGCGCACTGCGGGACAGCCGTGACCAGGTGGGCATCATTGACGGCCTTACCGCCAGGTTCGGGAAGAGCTACGTGGGCGCCCCGGATCTGCTGGCCGAAGAGCTCGCTGCCGATACCGCAGTACAGGCCGCGGACACCCTCCTGCTCACCGTGCCCAACCAGCTTGGCGTCGATTTCAACGCCAAGCTCCTGGGCAACGTGGCTCGGCATATCGCGCCCGCCCTGGGCTGGAAGGCGGCCCGGCCCTGACTCCCTAAGTGCCTGCCGTAACCTGGCGGTCAACCCCGTAAAACATCAGTTCAGCGCCCTGTGCGCAGGTATGATAAGTATGCTTACTGAAATACCGGGGAACCTTCCGCATAACAAAGCCGTTACTCTTATAGTGCGGCTTTGGGGGCTTAGCGCCCTCATGACAGCGTGACTGCGGAACGGTCATATAACGGAGAGAGAGAAATATGGCCCGCGCCGTTTTAGGCTTTATCCCATGATCCGGCTACGTCAGCTGGCCCAGGCGGCCTCTGTGCTCACTACGCCTTTGGCGCCGGAAGACATCCTGGCCCTGTTCAACCCTGTCTACTCCGCCCGGCAGCTTCGCGGCGTCGTGACCCGGGTGGTCCAGGAGACCGCGCAGTCAGCCACCATCTTCTTCCGGCCCGGCCGCGGCTGGCACTCACACCTCGCCGGCCAATGGGCGCGGATCGGCGTCGAACTGGACGGAGTCCGCCACTGGCGGTCCTACTCCCTCAGTGCCCCGGCCGGCAAGGATCCGGCCATCACGGTTACCGACGTCGGTGCGGTCTCCGGCACGCTGGTCCGCACCACCCGCCCCGGCGACGTCCTGTTCCTGGCCCCGCCGCAGGGTGACTTTGTGCTCCCCGAGCACCCCCGCCCCCTGTTGATGGTCACCGCGGGCAGCGGCATCACCCCGGTGATGTCCATGATCCGCACGCTTGTCCCGCGGCGTCCGGATGCCGACGTCGTCCTGGTCCACTCGGCCCGCACCCCCGGCGACAGCCTCTTCCGTGAGGAGCTCGCCGAACTCGCCGACCAGTTCCCCAACTTCCGCCTGGCCCATTGGTTCACCGGCGAGCAGGGCCGCATGGACCTGACCAGCACGGCCCAGCTGGATGAGATTTGCCCGGACTGGAAGGAACGCGCGGCCTATGCCTGCGGCCCGGACAGCTTCCTGGACGACGCCGAGGCGCTGTGGAAGCGTGCGGCATTGACCACCGCCGCGCCCGGCACGGACGTCGCGGTTGCCGGCGGTGCCGGAAACCTGATGATCGAGCGCTTCAACACCGCTTTTGAAGGGGGAGTAGGGCACGACGGCGGCCTGGTCACCTTTGAAGCCTCCGATCGGGAGGTGGAATCCGACGGCGATACCCCCATCCTGGACGTCGGTGAGGACGCCGGGGTGCTGATGCCCAGCGGTTGCCGCATGGGGATCTGCCACAGTTGTCTCACCCCGCTGCTGTCCGGGCAAGTGCGCGACCTCCGCACGGGGGAAGTCCACGGCGAGCCCGGCCAACTGATCCAAACGTGTGTCTCGGCAGCCGCCGGACCCGTCAACCTCGAAATCTGAGGAGCACCACGGTATGTCTGTAATTTCACCCAGCAAGGCCACCCCCGCGGGCGGTTCCACGGGAACCTCGAGGACCCGCCCCGGGAAGCTGGCCGAATCCGGCAGCCCCACCGTCCGGCCCCCCGCGGCCGCCCACCTGAGCGATGAACAGGTGGCCGAACTTGGCCGGGAGCTCGACGCAATCCGCGACGAAATCCTGGCCAAGCGCGGCGCGGAAGACGCCGCCTACATCCGCCGCATGATCAAAATCCAGCGGGGCCTGGAAATCTCCGGCCGGGCCGCCCTGCTGGTCAGCAAGAACAAGGCCGCCTGGGTCACCGGGACCACCCTGCTGAGCCTGGCCAAGATCCTCGAAAACATGGAGATCGGCCACAACGTCCTGCACGGCCAGTGGGACTGGATGCGGGACCCGGACATCCACTCCACCACCTGGGAGTGGGACTTTGTGACGCCGTCGCGCTCCTGGCAGCACACCCACAATGACCTCCACCACCGCTGGACGAACGTTGTGGGCAAGGACAACGACGTCGGATACAACCTGCTGCGCATGGACGAGAACCAGCCGTGGAAGCCGATGAACCTCGGCAACCCGCTGTACAACGCCATCCTGGCGCCCCTGTTCGAGTGGGGCATCGCCATCTACGACCTTGAGCTCACGGAATTCAAGGAAGGCAAGAAGTCCAAGGAAGCGCTGCTCAAGGACCTCAAGGCCCTTGGCAAGAAGGTTGTCACCCAGTTCACCAAGGACTACGCGGCTACCCCCGCCGTGGCCATGCTGACCGGCTCCGGCAAGCAGGCGCTCTACGGGACCCTGACTGCCAACGCGGTGCGGAACGTCTGGGCCCACGCGGTGATCTTCTGCGGCCACTTCCCCGAAGGCACAGACACCTTCACGGAGGAAATGGCTGAAGGCGAAACCCGCGGCGACTGGTACATCCGCCAGATGATCGGCTCCGCCAACATCTCCGGGTCCAAGTTCATGCACATCATGACCGGCAACCTGTCGCACCAGATTGAGCACCACCTCTTCCCGGACCTTCCCTCCAACCGATACGCCGAGGTGGCGCCCAAGGTCCGCGAAATCTGCCAGCGCTACGGCCTGAAGTACACCACCGGCCCGCTGCTGAAGCAGGTGGGCTCCACTTGGGGCAAGATCTTCAAACTGGCCCTGCCGGGTAAGGCTGCACGGGCCTGATCCCGGCCCTCATCCAGCACTGACTGCACCTCCGGTACCGGGAACCAACCCCGGGCCCGGAGGTGCAGTCTTTTCTCCGCCGGATCAGACGTTCTCTCACTTAAAGCGCGTTTCCTACGGACGCTCTCTCACTTGATGCGCGTTTCCCACGAACGCTCTCTCACTTGATGCGCGTTTCCCACGGACGCTCTCTCACTTTCCGCGCATAATTGATCCCACAGCCGCCGCGGCCAATGGAGGAATCATGCGGATTGTCGGAGTACTTATCGTCATCTGGCTGATCATCGGCGGCGTGGCTGCCTGGCAGCGCGGCTACTTCGGCGCGGCGCCAGGGAATTGCGCCCAGGCCGGGACCATTGCCGTCACCATCGCGGCCGGCCCGCTGAACTACATGGGGGCCAATCCCCAGATTTCCTGCGAACTGCCACAGCCTTCCCAGTAGCGCAGCGCACGGCGGACCACCCTAGAGTAGGAACTGCGCGGGCATTGCACTGCCGGCCCGCACAGATCCCACTGTCTCGAAAGGACCGCCGCGATGGCTTTCATCACCGTTGGAACTGAAAACAGCACTGATATCGAGCTTTACTACGAGGACCACGGCTCGGGCCAGCCCGTAGTGCTGATCCACGGCTACCCCCTGGACGGCGCTTCCTGGGAAAAGCAGGCCGCGGCCCTGCTGGAGGCCGGCTACCGCGTGATCACCTATGACCGCCGCGGCTTCGGCAAATCAAGCAAGACTACCGAGGGATATGACTATGACACCTTCGCGGCCGACCTCAACACGCTCCTGACCTCCTTGGACCTGAGCGAAGCCGCGCTGGTGGGCTTCTCCATGGGCACCGGCGAGGTGGCCCGGTACCTGGGCAATTACGGATCTGCCCGGGTTGCAAAGGCCGCCTTCCTCGGCTCGTTGGAACCGTTCCTGCTGAAGACCGATGACAACCCGGACGGTGTACCGCAGGAAGTCTTCGACGGGCTGAAGGAAGCCGTCACGGCAGACCGCTATGCCTTCTTCACCGAGTTCTTCAAAAACTTCTACAACAGTGACACGTTCCTCGGCACGCCCCGCCTCAGCCAAGAGGCTGTCAACGCCAGCTGGAACACCGCCTCCAACGCAGGTGCCACTGCCTCCGTTGCGGCGCAGGCCACGTGGATCACAGACTTCCGCGGGGACATCCCGAAGATCGACGTTCCGGCATTGATCCTCCATGGAACCGCGGACAATATCCTCCCGATCGATTCCACCGGACGGCTGTTCGCCAAAGCTTTGCCCGAGGCCGAGTACGTGGAGATCGAGGGCGCCCCGCACGGCCTGCTGTTGACCCACGCGGCTGAAGTCAACGAAGCGCTGCTGCGCTTCCTCGCCAAGTAGCCCGCGCATAACGCGCAGACTTCCGGCGACGGCGGGTGGCCGCCGTCGCCGGAAGTGATGGAGCGTTGGGTGAAAGGCAACGTTAAGTGATGGAGCGTTGGGTGAAAGGCAACGTTAAGTGAGAGAGCGTTGGGGGGTTACCAGCGCGGGCCGCCGCCTCCGCCGCCCGGGCCCTGGGCTGCGGTGTACTCGCCCGCCGTAACTGTGCCCTGCTCCGTAGCGCCGTCCAAGGAGCCTTCGCCCAGGCCGGCGCTGACAGTTGCCGTGCCGCCGGTGTACACCGTGTAGTCCGCGCCATCGGTGATTGCCGCAGAGGAGAACACCAGTGACGCAGTGGCCTTGGTGGTGACAAACGCGGCCACCACGTTCCCTGAGGAGTCGGCCAGCTGGATCACCGTGCCGGCCGGAACCGACGATCCCAGCGCCACCTGGACCCCGGACTGCGTGGACGACGTGCCGGGCGTAACCACCATGCCGGCGCTTCCGGCAGCAGCCACGGTTCCGCCGGTGACGGCCAGTTCGCCGTTCACGTCCAGCGCCCCGTTGCCGCTGTCAGTGGGGCCGTTGACCACCACGGTGCCGCCCGAGATGCTGGCGTTGCCGTTTGAATCCAGGCCGTCGCCCTTGGAATTGATGGTCAGCAGGCCGCCGGTGACCTCCACCGTGTAGTCGCCCACGGTTTCGCCGCCGCCCATGCCGCCGCCCATTCCCTGGGCAGACGTGCTTGAGGTGGTGCTGCCGCCGGAGGCGTTCACGCCGTCGTCGTTGGAGGTGACGGTGGCGGTGCCGCCGGAAACCACGATGTGCTGGGCCTCGAGGCCCTCCTCCGATTCCGCAACGGTGGCCGTGCCGGCGGCGATGGTCAGGGTGTTGTAGGCCTTGATGCCGTCGTCGCCGGCGCTGACGTTGATGCTCCCGCCGTTGATGAGGAGCCAGCCGCGGCCCTCGTCCTCGTCGTTGTCCGACTTGAAGCCGTCACCGGCCGCGGTCACCTGGTAGGCGCCGTCCAGCAGGACCGCGTAGTCCTTGCCCACGATGCCGTCGTCAGCGGCGTCCACAGTCACTGTGCCGGCGGCGAGGACCAGGCCGTCCTTGGAGGAGATGCCGTCGTTGTAGTTGCCGTCCACGGTCAAGGAGCCGCTGCCGGCTATGGTCAGGTCAGCCATCGAGTACAGGGCTGCGTTGGGCGCGTCCGTTCCCTGGTCCGCGTAGTTGGCTGAGTCGGTCAGCTTGTTGGAGCTGCCGTCCTCGAGGTAGACGATGGCTTCGTTGGCGCTCTGCACCACAAACGGGGAACCGGTGGAGCTGGCGATGGCCGTTCCGTCCAGGATGATCCGGACCACGTCCTCTTCGCCCGCGGCCACCACCACCTGGCCGTCAGAGAGGGAGCCGCTGAGGCGGTAGGTGCCTGCGGCGGTGATGGTGACGGTGTCGCCGTCGACCTTCACGGCGTCCGACGACGAGCCGCCGGCGACTTTGCTGGCGCCGTCCGCCAATGTCACGGCTACTTCGGAGGCAGCGTCCCAGGTGAGGTCGTCGGCGTCGTAATGCGTGTCCTCGGCCAGCGTGTCCAGGGAAACCGCGTGCGTGATGCTGGAAGCAGTGCCTGAACCGGCGGCGGAGGGCGTGCTGCTGATGGCTGAGACTCCGGTGGGGGTGGTGCCGGCAACGGAGCAGCCGGCAAGTCCGAGAGCGGCGGCCAGGGTGGCGACGGAGAGGTATGTGCGGAGGCTTTTCATGGCAAGGGGTCCTTTGGAGGAAGTCGGGAAGCTGTGGGAGGGGGACTAATCGGGTAGGTGAGGGGGTTAAGCTGCGGGGCGGAGGGCCAGGCTGCGGCGCAGCGTCCGGTTCCAGCGGTTCGCGGGCAGGTCGGGGCAGAGCGCCGCCATGCCGGTGGCGAACTTGGAGATCCGTGAGGGCCGGACGCCGTGGGCCCAGAGATGCCGGTCGAGGGGACCGGCCGTGGAGCCCGACTTGGTCTCGAGGATCACCGCATCGTCCAGTACCCAGGCCTGCTGGCCGGGGCGCTGCCAGGTCACATCGGTGTCGATGGTGGCCCGGCTCCCGGACTGCGGCAGGAACAAGGTGGTCCGCTTGTACCTGGTTTCCAGCACCGGTTCCAGCCGGCCGGGCGGCATCGCGCCCACTGAGGCCGTCAGCGTTTCCCGGACGTAGTCCAGGCCTACGTCGGTGAGCCGTGCGCGGTCAGCCAGGTGGTAGGGAATCCGTTCCTTGACGGTGGCCTCGCGGGCACCTTCGGTCTTGACTTCGAGGAAGCTCACAGCGCTGTCCACATACGTCCTGGTGCGGATCTTGTAACGCCGGCGCCGGCCGTGGGCAGCCAGCAGGTAGCTGTCCAGGTTGACGGTGTCGAAGTACACGGAGTCGTAAGCGAAGCTGCGGGAGCCGTCCATCTCAAGGATTCGAACTCCCGTCTGGAAGGAGTCGAGGAGTTGCCGGGCGAGCCTTGCGGGAACCACGTACTTCCGGTCCACGCGGGTCTGGAGTGCGGCTTCGCTGTTGAGCTCCTCCAGCCCCACCGGGGGAAGGAAGCGAAGATTGCCCACAACGTCTGTTCCGCGGGCACTCATGCGGCACCTGCCTGGGAGTGGGCCAGGGGAGCGGGCGCCGTGTGCGCAGCTTCGGTTGGCGTGGGCTCGGTGAGACGGTGTGCCGGCGCCGTTATGGCGGGGATGGACGGCTGGGCGGAGAAAGCTACGGGGGAGTAGGCGAACCGGACGTCAACAATGGTTTTGTCGTTGACCAGGTCCAGTTCCTGGATGGTGGCGGAGTGGACCTTCCCGTGCAGGACTTCCTCGAGCCGGGCGTAGAGTTCGCCGTCCTCGGCCACGGCCCGGTCCAGGATGACTGTCTGGTGGCGGTAGGCGGGCAGGACGCGGGGGTGGTCTCCCACAAACATCACCATCACGATCAGGGCCATCAGCGAACCGGTCAGCCAGAGCGGCTCGATGCCCAGTCCGGCGATCAGGCCGAGTGCCAGCGCCGAGAAGTAGTAGGCCACCTCATGCTGTGCCAGCTCGGTGGAGCGGAGCCGGATGATGGACAAAACGCCGAAGAGACCCAGTCCAAGGCCCAGACCGGCGGCCGATCCGGAGAGTGCGGTGGCCACGGCCAGGACGCCGACGTTCATGCCCAGGTAGGACACCACCAGGTCGCGGCGGCGGTGCCGGCGGAGGTAGAGGGCGAAGGTCAGGATGCTGATGGCCGCGAGGTCGGCGAGGATGAAAATCAGTGAGTTCATGGGGTTCTCCGGGATATGTTTCGGTGGGCTGGTATTTACTTTCCGGGCCCAAGCTGTGCAGGCGCTGTGCGGGAACCTAGGCCCGAATATGAGAGTTTGCCGGGAGTTCATTCCCCGTTTTCCCGGCGCCCGGGGCTGCTTTGCTGGCAAAGAGCCAGCGTTGCTGGATGGTGAAGCTGCCCGCCAGCAGGATGACCTCGGCGAGGATCTTGGCCGGCAGGGCGGCGAGCCCGGCGGCTTCGAGCAGCCAGATCAGGCCGAAATTGGCGGCCAGCAGCACGGCAGCGAGGCTGAAGTAGCGCAGCCCGGTGGCACCGGCCGGTTTGTCCCTGCCGTGCTCGAAGACCACATTCCTGTTGACGAGGAAATTCACCGCCGAGCTGACCGCGCGGGCGCCGAGCACAGCCAGCAGCAGCGAATCGATGACCAGCGTGAGCACCACGAACAGGACGGTGTCCAGCAGGAAGGCCGTGAACGATGATGCCAGGAACTTCAACAGCGGGGCGTAGATCCGCACGGAGTCCGCAACGGGCCGGAAATGTGATCCGGAGTTGTGGTCCAGGTAGACGGTGGCAATCTCTATGGACCGGATGGAGTATCCGGCATTCCTGGCTTCCAGCAGTAGGTTCAGCTCGTACTCGTAGCGGTCGCCGCGGACCGACTTCAGCCACGGAATCATCGCGGCGGGGTAGCCTCGCAGGCCGGTCTGGGTATCGGGTATGCGCTCGCCGGTGGCCAGCGTGAACAGGGCCCTGGTGGCGCTGTTGCCGAGCCTGCTCCGTGCCGGGACGTTGCCAGTGAAGGCGCGGCTGCCCAGAACCATGGTGGCCCAGTTTTGCCCTGCCTCGTTCTCGCGCAGGGCCACCGCCACGCGAAGGATGTCCACCACCGTATGCTGGCCGTCGCTGTCGGCGCAGACCACGTCGTGGCCCGGGAAGTTGTCGGCGATAAAGCCGAAGCCGGTCTTGAGGGCAGAGCCCTTTCCCCTGTTGACCCCGTAACTGATGACGTGGCACCCGAGTGCCCTGACGCCGTCGAACACGTCCCGGTACTGCGGGCCGCTGCCGTCATCCACCACAAGGATGGGAACCCACGGTTCGGCGTCGCGAATGTTGCGGATCAGGGCGGGGAGCTGCTGGTCCGGCTCATAGGCCGGGATCAGGATGATCATGGCGGACCTACTGCGCGATGTAGAGGATGTCGGAGGTGCCGCGTTCCTTGTTTTCACCCAACGGGTTGTTGACCAGGCTGCCGTTGAAATACATGGTGGAGGAGCCGCCGCCGTCGATGTTGTAGGCAGTGGTGGCGCCCAGACCCTGCATGATTTCTGCCAGGCCCGTCATGGTCACGCCAGCGCTGTAACCGGGGCTGCGGCCGTCCACCACCACGAACACCAGGTGGTTCTCGTCGATGATCCCGACGGCGGTGCGCGGCTGTTCGCCCTGGATGGAGTGGTTGCCGAAGTTGGTGTCCACCTCAACGTCCTCGATGCCCGCGGCCACCTCGCCGCTGTCCAGCAGCGACGGGCCGAAGGAGAGGGTGTTCCAGACGCCGTCGGCAATCAGCTGTTCCGCGGTGGCAGTGGTTTCGTCGTAGACCTTTACCGTTCCGTCGCGGTAGAACGCGAGCCCCTGGCGGGCGCCTTCATCCCGGAACACCACGCCGTTGCGGATGACGATGCCGGTGTCGCGGAAGCCGTAGTAGTCGCCATTGATGGCGAACACCGCGTTGTTGGCTTCGGCGATGGCGGACGTGGTTTCGGTGATGTTCTCGCCGAAGCTGTCGTTGGCGAAGGCGGACTTCAGGGTGGTGGCGTCATCGAGTACGACGTCGGCTACGTAGTAGGTGACGGTGCTGTCGCCGCTGCCGGTGGTCACCGTGGAGATGGTGATGTTGGACGAATCGGAAACGTAAGAGGTGTCCGTGGTGACGGCATTGGTGGAGGCGGTGTCCGCCGTCGTGCTGGTGGACGAGCCGGCGGTGGTGCCCGGCTGGCTGGCCTCGTAGGCGGAGACGTCGGAGATCTCCACGTGCTGGACGACGAAACGGTCCAGGGCCCAGGCGGTGGCGCCGCCGGCTGAAATGGTGAGGGCAACGGCCCCCGCAATGACGGCGCGCCTGAAGCGGGTGCCTTTACCGGGTTTGTTCTGCTGAGGAGTCATTCCTCATTTCTAGGCAGGCAAACTAGCAGAGGGATTTGCCGGGTATGTGTGGAACCTGTGAAAGCGGAGCCGATGCAACGGGAGCAGGGCAGAGCTGCTCGGCCAGGTCCTGCAATTCCTTGGGGTGGAAGGGCTTGGTGAGATACGCGGCGGCGCCGGAGGCCATGCCTGCCAGGACGTCGTCGTTCTCAGACCTGGCGGTGAGGAACAGGATGGGCGCCTTGCTCAGTGCCCGGACGGCGCGGGCCACCACGTGTCCGTCCATGTCCGGCAGGCCCAGGTCCAGGGTGACCAGCGAGACGGCGGGATCCGCCGCGGCGGCGATGCCCTCCGCGCCCGTTGATACGGCCCTGACCTCGAATCCTGCGCGTTTCAGGACAAAAGTAATCAGTCCGCGGATATCGTCGTTGTCTTCAACGACCAGGCAGACGCGTGTGTTTTCCATGGGAGCCCCCCGGCGAAAGTTGGCATCAGTCTACCGGTGCACGGCGACGTCATGCCTGAAGTGCGCGGATTAAGACAATGCGGCCAGTCACCACTACCCGTCGTAGTGCGTGCGGGCAGGGCCCTGGCCAAGCGAGTTGACCACCGCGGTGGCCACCTCATGAAGTTTCGAATTCCGGGTGCTGGATGCCGTCTTGAGGATCTCGAAAGCGTCCTGCTGGCTGCACCTGTTCTGCGCCATGATGATGCCCACAGCCATGTCGATGACCGTCCGTGATTCCAAGGTGGCCCGCAGGTTCGCAGCGGTTTCGCTGTAGTGGGCAAAGCGGACTGCAAGCCTGAGCGCGAGGGAGGTCTGGCTGACAAAGTCCTCGGCAAACTCGAGCACGCGGGATTCAAAACGGTGGGGGCGGCCCGAGTACAGCAGCAGGGCCGCCTTGGTCTCGCCCTCCAGCTGGAAGGGTACGGCAAGGACGGAGCGGACGCCCTCGCTCAACAGCGAGGCAGAGTATTCGGGCCAGCGGTTGTCATCAAGGACGTCCGGCACGTGAACCGTCTCCTGGGACGTGGATGCCTCCATGCTGGGCGTCTGGCTGAACTCGTACTCAAGCCGCGCCACGGCCTCGGCGGCCGGGCTGCTGCTGGCCACCGTTGCGGCCTTCCGCTGCCTCAAGAGGGTGATGGCGCACAGCATCTCGTCGCCGGGCTCGGAAAGATTGCGGGCGGAGACCTGCGCCAGTTCGTTAAGGAAGTCCTCAACATCGGAGCTGTTGAGGACGAGTTCATGCAGGTGCTCGGTTATGGAGTTATCGGTTTTTGAAGTTGACTCGCTGGCCACGGTTTCTTAGTGCCATTCGCTCAGGTCAAAACGAGCCGGCGACACGCACCTTCCACCCGGAGGGGCAGCCGGCGGCTGAAGTCGCTGGATTCGACGAACTTTCCAACGGCCCGCTGCTAAACCGATATCCAGAAGTATATACAGCTCTGGCCAGTGGCAACGTCGCTTTTCGGCGCTGGCGCGGCACGTTGCGCACTGCTCGGAAAACTGAGTACTCAGCCCCCAATCCAAGAGGCCGGTTCCGCCACGGCTGCGAAAAGACCAGTACCGCTACGCGTTGTTTGCGCTCCCGGCGCCGGGAAGTATGGGCGTCATCGATCAGCCGGAAGCAAGTTCCCGTAGTGGTTCCCTATGGCTGTGCGTCTCAGATCAGCCCCTTATCTCAGCCAAAGGAGTCTCCCCCATGCGCAAAATGACGAAGAAAAACAAGGTCCTGGCAGCAGCCGGAGCACTGGCCCTGGTGGCCGGCGGCGGCGGAGCGGCCTACGCCTACTGGACCACCACAGGTTCGGGCAGCGGTGCCGCGACCAATTCTGGTGGCGGCGGCACCGTCACGCTGCACGCGAACTTTGAAGGTGGACTCACCCCGGGGAGCAGCGTTGCCGTGGGCTACACGGCGGACAACTCCGATGCGAACACCAGCACCAAGGTGGGCGCCCTGAGTGCCAGCGTGGCCACGAACGTCGGGGGCTGCCTGCCCGAGTGGTTCAGCGTCACCGCCGTTACGAGCAACACCACCGTGCCGAAGAACTCGACGGGCACGTCGGTTGGCAGCGGCATCCTGAAGTTCAACGACGAAGCAGAGGTGGACCAGAGCGCCTGCAAGGGTGCCATTGTGACCATCAACGTCAGCAGCCTGTAACAACGTCGCCGGCGGGGACGGACACCACCTCCCCGCCGGCGAATTCCACGTCCTCCCGTTCGAGCCAGGCCAGAAGGGCTTTTTCGTGCAGAACACATCCGGGCGCTTCCGCACAGCCATGCGAAGAACCACCAAAGCAGCGAGGGTGCTGCTGCTGGGGCTTTTGGTCATGTTCGTTTCGGCGGGCTCCATCTTCGCCGCCAGCCAGGGCGGGAACCAGGGCAACAAGACAGGCGTCACCATCCAGGTCAATCCCTCCAGCAGGACGGCCGACCAGGGCGGCACCGCCACCTACACTGTCTCCCTGACGTCCGCCAGCGGCTACAGCGGCAGCGTCACCCCCACAGCGTCCGGCCTTCCGGCCAGTACGACGGCGGCCTTCGCACCGGCCTCGGTGACGCTCGCCTCCGGGAAGAGCGCCACAGTCACCCTGACAGTGGCGACGCAGGCAACCACTCCCGAGGGCAAAACCGACCTGACCATAGCCACCGCGGCCGGCACCAGCCAGGCCACCGGCGTCGTAGTCCAGCTCATTGTCCAGGGCTCCAAAAAGACCTTCACCATCTCAGGGAACCTGGGCACGCCGTTGTCTCCCGGCGCCACGATTCCGCTGAATCTTTCCATCACAAACCCCAACAACAAGGGCCTGGCGCTGTCCAGCCTGGCTGTCTCCATTGCCAGTGTGACCAGGACCCAGGCTGCGGTGGCGGCAGGACTTTCCTGCACCCCGGCCGACTATGTGGTGACCAACTACAGCGGCCAGTATCCGTTGACGGCTCCGGTGGGGACCTCGACGCTCCAATCGCTCGGGCTTTCGCAGAATCAGTGGCCCCGGATCGCCATGCTGGACACCACTTCGAACCAGGACGGCTGCAAGGGCGCCAGGCTCCAGCTCGCCTACTCCGGAGCAGGGGAGGGGAACTGACATGACGTTCACACCGAAAAAGACCCGGCGGCTGGCTGCCAAGTCAGCGGCAGCAGCCGTCGGCCTTTGCCTGGCGACTGGAGCCGGCGGAGCCTGCGCCTATTGGGCCACCGTAGGAGCAGGCTCAGGATCGGCGGTCAACGGCACCATGCAATCCGTTACAGCTGTAGCCTTCGTAGCCGGCGACGGAACGCAAAACAGTCTCGTCCCGGGCGGCACCGCCGATGTTGCCGTCCGGGCGTTCAACCCCAACAGCTTCCCGGTCAAGGTGCAGGCCATCCGGGGCAATGGGACCGCGACGGCGGACGCCAACCATTCCGGCTGCATCACCACCGGCGTGACGTTTGTTGACCCTGCAGCCCCACTCGCGCCCGCTGTCGCCATCGCCGCGAACACCTCCGTGCTCATCACTCTGCCTGGAGCGGCGGCCATGTCACTCGCATCGTCGTCCGGCTGCCAGGGTGCAACCTTCAACCTGCCCGTCACCTTGGAGGCCCGGAAATGATCCACACCAACCAGGCCCCGCAGCCGGATGCTCCCGGGCAGCGCAACCAGCCTCGCAGGCGTAAGCTCACGCGCCTCGCCGGAGTGCTGGCCGCCGCCGTCGTCATTTCCTGGGGCGGTCCTGCAGCCAGCGCCTTCTGGCAAACGCTGGGAAGCAACGCCGGTGCCACCAGGGCCGACTCCATCCCTGCGGTAGCTGCCCCGGGCGCGTCCCTGGCCGGCGGTTCCGCGTCGGTCACCTGGAGGCAGGGCACGACGGCGGAAGGCCGCCCGGTTGCCGGCTACACCGTTGCGCGGTACTTGTCCGCCACGGGCGGAACCAAGGTTGGCGGCACCGGCGGCTGTGCGGGAACCATTACCGCCCTCGGGTGCACCGAAGCTTTCCTGCCGGCCGGGACCTGGTACTACACCGTCACGCCGGTCCTGGGTGCGTGGGCGGGCGTTGAGTCTGCACGCAGCGGGGGAGTCGCTGGCGATTCCACGCCGCCGATTGCGCCTACGCTCAGCGTTCCCACCACCGTCAACAGCGCCAACGCAGCCAGCGTTCCGGTCAGCGGCACCGCGGAAGTCGGATCGTCGGTGACCGTAACGGTCAAGGACGCCGGCGCGGTGCACACCTCATCCGAGACGATGACCGCCAACGGCTCCGGCCAATGGACGGCCCCGAACTTCGACCTGACCACGTTCGCCGACGGCACTATCAGCTACTCAGCCGTGGCTACGGATGCGGCAGAGAACCCCAGCGTCGCCGGGACCGCGACCTCGACCAAGGACACGGTGATGCCGACGGCTAAGGTGGCGCTGGTCAATCAAAACACGGCGGGCACCGTGGAAAAGGGCGACCAAGTCACGATTCAGTTCTCGAAGCCCATGAATCTGCCGTCCATCTGCAGTGCTTGGCTCAATGGCCAGAACCCTGCGGAAATGTCCGGCAACGGAGACATTGTGGTGACAATTGCCGGTACAGAGCTAACTGTCAGCAGGACCGGGTCCGGCTGCACGCTGAATATCGGGACGGTTTCGCTTGGTACGAGTTACGCCTCTTCGGGGATCTTGACATTCCAAGGAAACGGCAGTAATACCTCGAAGATCGCCTGGAACAACACCAGTCAGACGCTGACCATAACTCTCGGTGGGCGAACCGGAAGCGTCAAAACCAATGTCGCTTTGAGTTCGCCGACGGTGGCGCCTCCGCCGGGCGTGACTGACGTGAATGGCAACCAGGCTGTGGGCGCGCAACCAACGGCGCCGTCGAGGTTCTAACACCCCTTCAGCCCAATGCCAGCCTCTGGACCCCCTCCCGGAGGCTGGCATTGTGTTGCCCGTTGTGGGCAGAATAGGGCAGCGCCGGGGCTGCCGGCGGCCGGACCCGGAAACCAGCGGTTGCTGCGCCGCGGAGGGACAGAAACATGACCAGACTGCTCATTATCGGTCCGCCCGGCTCCGGCAAGGGAACCCAGGCCGAACAACTGGCCGGCCACTTCGGGATCCCCGCCGTCTCCACCGGGGAGATCTTCCGGAACAACGTCAGCAGCCGCACCGAATTGGGCATCGAAGCTGCCCAGTACCTCGACGGCGGGGATTTCGTCCCCGACCACCTCACCAATGCCCTGGTCAAGGACCGGCTCCAGGACGAAGATGTCCATGCCGGCTTCCTTCTGGACGGCTACCCCCGCACCGCGCCCCAGGCGGCGGAACTGGACAACTTCCTGGCCTCACAGGGACGCTCCCTCGATGCGGTGATCGAACTGCAGGCTCCCGACGCCGAGCTGGAACAGCGGATGCTGCACCGAGCCCAAAAGGAAGGCCGCAGGGACGACACCGTGGACGTGTTCCGGCGCCGCCTCGACCTGTATCACCGGGAGACCCACGAAGTGGTGTCGCTTTACGCGGACCGGGGATTGCTGGTGTCGGTCAACGGCAGCGGAGACCCGGGCCAGATCACCGCACAGGCGATTGCCGCCGTCGAACGCTTTATCAACGGAAGAGGAGAACGCTCATGAGGGTGGCCGTAACCGGGGGAAGCGGAAAGCTGGGGCGGCACGTTGTTCGGCGGCTGGTGGATGACGGGCACCAGGTGCTGAACCTGGACCGGGCAGGGGAGCGGAACCCCCAGCTCGTGGTGGTGGACCTGCGCAACTATGGCCAGGTGCTGGACGTCCTGCTGGGCGTGGACGACCGGCATCACGGATTTGATGCGGTGGTGCATCTGGGCGCGATTCCCGCGCCGGGCATCATCCCGGACGCGGCGACGTTCGAGAACAACATGCTCTCCACTTACAACGTGTTCCAGGCGGCCCGCCGGGCCGGGATAAAGAAGGTGGTGTACGCCTCCAGTGAGACGGTGCTGGGACTGCCGTTCGACGTCGACCCGCCCTACATCCCCGTGGACGAGGAATACCCGGCCCGGCCGGAAAGCACCTACTCCCTGGTGAAGCACCTCGAGGAGCAGATGGCGGTGGAGCTGACCCGCTGGGACCCGGACCTGAGCATCTCCGCCCTGCGGTTCTCCAACGTCATGGACCCGGAAGACTATGCAAAGTTCCCCTCGTTCGATGCCGACGCCATGCTGCGCAAGTGGAACCTCTGGGGCTACATCGACGGCCGGGACGGGGCCCAGGCCGTGGCCCGCGCGCTGGAGAATGGCCGGCCCGGGTTCGAGGCGTACATCATCGCCAACGCCGACACCGTGATGAGCCGGTCCAGCGCCAGCCTCGCCGCCGAGGTCTTTCCCGGCGTCAAGGTGACCAAGGAACTGGGCGAGCACGAGACCATGCTCTCCATCGACAAGGCCCGGCGGGTGCTTGGCTTCGACCCCGAACACTCCTGGCGGAACCATGATTCGGGGACGTCCGGAGGCACCGCAGAGTAAGGAATTCCGGGGCTGCGCAGGACTCGCCAAAGGTTGGCACAGGATCCTGCAAAGACCCGGAATCCCGCTGTTTTTGGGTCCTAATCTTTTGGTGGGGGCGGACGGATGTCCCGCCCCTGCAGCCCGCACCGCCAAAACGAGGAACCCAAAATTCGCACTTCATCCTTTGTGCCTGCCGTAGCAGTGCTGATTTCCGCCATCGCCCTCTCCGCTACGTCCGTACCAGCGTCGGCAGCACCGCCGGCTGATACCGGGACGGCCCGCTACATCGTCCGTTACGCCGCCAACGCGGACGTGGCAGCAGAGGCGGCCGGCCTGCGGGCGCAGGGCGTCGCCGTCGGCAGGACTTTTTCGCACGCCGTACGTGCCGCCGTGGTCACCGCCAACCAGGGCCAGGCGACGGCACTGGCACGTTCCGGCCGGGTGGTCTCGGTGGAAGAGGATGCCCGTGTCACTGTTTCCGCGACCGAGCAGCCGGCACCGTGGGGCCTGGACCGCGTGGACCAGAAAGCACTCCCCCTGTCCGGGTCCTACTCCTGGACTGCCAGCGGCGCCGGGGTAACAGCGTACGTGGTGGACACGGGCGTCCTCGCCTCGCACACCGATTTCGGCGGCCGGGTGGCCGCCGGCTGGTCTGCCGTGAATGACGGCCTGGGCTCCGGCGACTGCAACGGACACGGCACACACGTGGCCGGCACTGTGGCCGGCTCCACCTACGGCGTGGCGAAGGGTGCCACCGTGGTGCCCGTTCGCGTGCTGGACTGCAACGGTTCCGGGTACAACTCCGATGTCGTGGCGGGGCTCGACTGGGTCGCGGCCAACCATGCCGCCGGGACGCCGGCGGTGGTCAACCTGAGCCTGGGTGGAGGCGCGAGCACTGCCGTGGACGCGGCTATCCAGGCAGTCATCAACGACGGCGTCACTGCGGTGGTTGCCGCCGGCAACTCCGCCGCGGACGCCTGCACCAGCTCTCCCGCCCGGGTTCCCGGGGCCGTCACCGTAGCTGCCAGCGACTCCGAAGACCGGCAGGCGTCCTTCTCCAACTTCGGCTCCTGCGTGGACTTGTACGCCCCGGGTGTCGGCATCACCTCCGCCTCCTACACCTCTGCCTCGGCCACGGTATCCATGTCCGGGACCTCGATGGCTTCGCCCCACGTTGCCGGCGCGGCGGCACTGCTGCTGTCGCAGAACCCTGCCCTCACTCCGGCCCAGGTGGCCGGTGCACTGACCTCCAACGCCACCGCCGGGGTGGTCTCCGGCATCACCGGCGGAACGCCCAACCGCTTGCTGTTCGCCGGCGCGGTTGCTCCGGCACCGGCACCCGCCCCCGCACCTGTGCCCCCCCGGTGCCGGCTCCTGCCCCTGCCCCTGCGCCGACCGTCACGGCGGTGACGCCGAAAACCGACGCCACGGTTGTGTCGGCCGGAACCAACGTCACGGCCACCTTCAGCGCTGCAGTCCAGGGCGTCACCGGCGGGACATTTGTGCTCAGGAACGCGGCAGGCAGCACCGTCCCCGCAACTGTCAGCTGGAACGCATCCACCCGAACGGCCACCCTCGATCCGGACGCCGGCCTGGCCGCCGACACCCGCTACACCGCCACGCTGGTGGGCGGGACCTCGGCCATCCGCGGCAGCGAAGGTACCCCGTTGGCGTCCATCAGCTGGAGCTTCCTGACCGGGCCCGCACCCGTGGCCACCAGCACCATCCCCGGCAGCAACGCGCTGCTGGTGCGGCGGACCAACAACATCAGTGTCGCCTTCAACGAGGCCGTCCAAGGCGTCAGCGGGGCCACTTTCACGGTCAGGAACGCTGCCACCGGCGCTGTGGTGCCGGCCTCCGTTTACCGGAACGGCAGCACCAACCAATGGGTCCTGGACCCGCAGCAGTCACTGTCCGCCAGGACCAAGTACACCGTGACAGTGACCGGCGGTGCTGCCGCCGTGCGCGACCTGGCCGGAAACCCGTTCGCGGGCCGGACCTGGCAGTTCACCACCGGTTCGTTCTGATCCCGCCTAGACCGTCTCCAGCAGGAATTCGGTGCGCCCGTGGACGGTGCCGTTGGCCTTCCGGTAGTGGACCAGGTAGTCGACGGCGAGACGCACGTCCTGCGTGCCCGTGTTCGCAATCTCAAAGGCGAACCTCAGCTCACCCGGCAGGGTGAGTGTTGCCTGGTCCAGCCGCGGCCCGGAAACGGACAGTGCCGCACGGAAGCTGCGGGCCGCCGTCGTAAATTCTGTTCCGCCGCTGCTCTCCCTGAGATCTGCGGCCAGGGCCCCGGCCACCAGGTCTGTCCTGGCCCGGAGGTTCAGATCGCCGAGGCCGGCGGCCGCGGCGGCGGTCCGTTCCGACCGGACTCCCGGAGCGGTTTCCGTGAGGATCCCGACGAGGTTGGCCAGGGCCGGCGGGTCAATCAGTTCGTTCATCACACCCGCCCAGTCAGGCTACCGCCGGGGTGCCACAAGTCAGGCCGCCAAGCGCCGGCGCGGACCCACCGCCAGGTGCCGCGCCAACGCCGCCGAACGGGGATAATCTTTCACCCTAGGAAACTTCACTACCGAGGGATGGACGTGCCGGTGGGACAGCAGGAATCAGCAGGCTCCGGAACGAGCGGGAAGAGTACCGGCAAGTGGCGGGTCTTCCACGACAAGTTCGTGGTGGAAGAGCGCTTCATGGACCCGGCCGACAGGCGCAGCCTGTACCGCGCCGCCATGATCCTGGCGGTGGTGGGGCTGGCGCTCTTCCTTGCCACCCTGGTCAGCGTGGTGCATGCCGACGGGCTGTCGGCCGCCGATGAGCCTGTCCGTGACTGGCTGCTCGGGCTGAGGTCGCAGACCCTTACTGCGGTGATGATCTTCCTGGCCGTGGTCTTTGGTCCCATCGCCCTGCCCATCATCGTGCTGGTGGTGGTTGTCGCCTGGGGTTTCATGGCCAAGCATGCCTGGCGTCCCATTTTGCTGGCCTCCGCGATGATCTCCGGGGTGATCATTTCGCAGATCATCCTCCAGATTGTGCGGCGGTCGCGCCCGCCCGTGGAACAGATGCTCTTCGGGATCGATCAAACCTTCTCGTTTCCCTCCGGGCATGTACTGGGTGCCTGCGACTTCCTCCTGGTGGGCGCGTTCTTGATCTTCTCCCGGCGGAAAGACAGGAAGGCCGCCGTGCTGGGCTTCATTGGGGCGGGGATCGGCATCGTGCTGGCCGCCGTGAGCCGGTTGTACCTGGGATACCACTGGCTGACCGACGCCCTGTCCTCGGTCTCGCTGTCACTTCTGATCCTCGGCGGAGTCATTGCCCTGGACACCTGGCGCACGGCGAGGATTCCCGGCGAGCGGGTCACCGGCGAACTGTCGAAGGCTGAAACTCCGCGCAAATGAGCCGGCGTGGGGTCCCCGCTCATGCCGGCGGCCGCGACCGGGCCCGCTTCAAGGCGCGGTGGAGCTTGAGGTTCGCTTCCTCCAGTTCCAGCACCTTGGCGACCCCCGCGAGGTTCAGTCCCTGTTCCAGGAGCTCGCCGATCCTGAGCAGCACCGCAATATCCGCATCGCTGTACTGCCGCGTTCCGCCCGCGGTGCGCGAGGGCGTTAGCAGGCCCCGCGTCTCGTAGAGGCGGATGTTCTGCTGGCCCGTGCCCGCAAGTGTGGCCGCCACGGAAATGGCGTAGAGTGCACGTCCCCTGGCAGGCGCCGGCGGCCGTCCTGCTTCCTGCTCTGCCATCTGGTCTCCAAAATTTCTTGCACTGATCTTGCTTCAGTTTCCCACGGGTGCTATAAAAAATCTATATCCACCACCATAGATTAGGAGGTGGATATGGCACCGATCCAACATCTGGGAAGCTGAAGGAGTGGAAGATGATGTTGATGCGCACGGACCCGTTCCGTGAGCTGGACCGGCTCACGCAGCAGGTTTTCGGAACCGCCGCCCGTCCGGCTGCCATGCCCATGGATGCCTGGCAGGAAAACGGGGAGTTTGTTGTTGCCTTTGACCTCCCGGGCGTCAAGCTCGACTCGCTGGACCTGAACGTTGAGCGCAACGTCCTCACGGTCCGCGCCGAACGCCAGGATCCCACCCAGCCCAACGTGGAGCTGGTGGCTTCCGAACGTCCCCGCGGTGTTTTCAGCCGCCAGCTGATCCTGGGCGACACCCTGAACACGGACGACATCAAGGCCAGCTATGACCGAGGTGTCCTGACACTGCGGATTCCCGTGCCACAGCAGGCCCAGCCCCGCAAGATCGAGGTCCAGACCCAGCAGGGCGAAATGCACCAGATAGGAAGCTAGGCCGGTCCCGGTGGCGCAGCGCGGCCATGGCTGCTGCGCTGCGCCGCCTCCGGCCGGATCTGCAGGCGGAAGGCTGGCATGACCGACATCCCGGACTACTACGGCACGCTGCGCGTCCCGCGGGACGCCACCCAGCAGCAAATCTCGCGCGCCTACCGGACGCTCATGCGCAGCCACCACCCGGATCTGGAAGCGGGCAGGGCCCCGGTGTCCCCGCCCGAGGGTGATGCGGCGACGGGTCCGCCGCCGGAGGGGGAGCTGCTGCGGATCATGCACGCATTTGCCGTCCTCCGTGATCCGGCACGGCGGGCGGCATATGACCGTGAGTTGCTGGCAGCACTCCGCGCCGCACCGGCGTCCGGAACTGCGCGGGACGTTCCGGTCCGCAAAGTCCAACATCCCGCTGGTCCATCCGGCAACACCATCCGGATCAGTCCTGTGCACTGGGAAAGAGGCCCCTGGATGTAGGTCCAGTGCACTGCCGTAAGGAGGTTCGAAAGATTCATGAGCGATTGGCGCCGCTACGACTCACACCTGATCCCGGCGTTCCACGAGCGCTTCGAGCAGCGCTGGGGCAAAGACACCGCGCCGTTCCTGGACCCCGAAGCGCATGAGGAGCCCCTGCCCCGGGCGCAGTGGATCAACCCGGCAACCGGCGCGGCGCTGGCGGTGGTGCCCGTGTGGACCTCGGACGAAAAACAGCAACGTTCCTTTGGCGTCTTCTACCTTCCGCCCGCGGGCGACATCTGGGTCCTCCGGCCGGGCTATACCGGATACCTTGAGCCGGCGGACGGTGAAACTGAGCACCTGGTGACGCTGCGGAACGATGCCTTCCGCAAGGCCGTGGCGCACGCGAAGGACTTCCTGTTCGGTGAGCAGTAGCCCTCGGAGCCCGGCCGGAGGATGCGGCCAAGCCCATCCATTCCCGGACTATGGCAGGACGCTCACCGGAAATCCCGGAATCGTGCGAGGATATGGTCCTGATCACGCGCAGATCCACTGGTTGGCGCGGGAACTGTCCAGTCCGCAGTAAGGGTATTTTCGATGCATATTTCCGCCAGGGATCTCGCCGCACTCATTCCGCCGGGGTTCACGCTTGGAGTGGCCACAGCAGCGTTCCAGATCGAAGGCGCACTGGATGAGGACGGCCGCGGGCCCGCCGGCTGGGATGTGTTCGCCGCCAAGCCCGGCGCCATCGTGGAGGACCACAGCCCGAAGACAGCGTGCGACCATTACCACCGCATGCCTCAGGACGTGGCGCTCATGAAACAGCTCGGCGTGGACTCCTACCGGTTCTCCTTTGCCTGGCCCCGGATCCAGCCCACCGGCAGGGGACCGGCAAACCGGGCAGGCCTGGCCTTCTACGACCGGCTCCTGGACGAACTCCTTGCCAACGGAATCTCGCCGATGGCCACCATCTACCATTGGGACACCCCGCTGGCGCTGGACGAGGACGGCGGATGGCTGAACCGGGATACCGCCTACCGCCTGGGGGAATACGCAAGCATCCTCGCCGAGGCTTTCGGCGACCGGGTGGCCCGCTGGGTGACCATCAATGAGCCGGCCACGGTGAGCACCAACGGGTACACCCTCGGCCTGCACTCGCCGGGCAAAGAGCTCCTGCTGGGTGCCTTCCCCACCGTCCACCACCAACTGCTGGGGCACGGCCTCGCTGTGCAGGCGCTCCGCGCCGCCAAGGTGCCGGGCGAAATCGGGATGACCAATGTCTACTCACCCATGGTCCCGAATTCCATCAACCCGCTGGACTATATGAGCGCCGGCCTGATGGACCTGGCCCAGAACCGGCTCTACGCCGATCCCGTGCTGACCGGGAAATACCCGGACCTGATCCGGGCCGCCAAGTTCTTCAGCTCCTTCGAGCACCCGGAGGAGGACATGGAGCTGATCTCCCAGCCCCTCGATTTCTACGGCCTGAACTACTACATGCCCACCAAGGTGGCCGTGGGACCGGGCGGCGGGGCGGTTCCGGCGAGCATGGCCGAGGCCATGGGCAGCGACCTCAGCGCAGCGGGCAGCGGCGGCACGCCCTTCCACGTGGAAACCTGGCCGGAAGCGGACATCACGGCTTACGGCTGGCCCGTGAAACCGGAGTACATGGCCGTGGCGCTAAAGGAGATGGCCGAACGGTATCCCAACCTGCCGCCGGTCATCCTCACCGAGGGCGGCGCCAGCTTCGAGGACATCATTGTCCGCGACAAGTCCACCACCACCCGCTTCATCCCCGACGAGCGCCGCCTGAAGTACCTCTCCGACCACCTCGAGGCGGCGCTGCGGGCCACGGCCCCGGGCGGGGAAGCAGAATCGATCGACCTCCGCGGCTATTACGTCTGGTCGTTGATGGACAATTTCGAGTGGTCCGCCGGCTACAACCAACCGTTCGGGCTGCTGCACGTGGATCGCGAGACCCTGGAGCGAACTCCCAAAGCCTCCTACTTCTGGTATCAGGAACTCATCGAGGAACGCGACGTTGCTGCTGCCGCAGACATGGCCATTGCCGCGGCCGCGGCGCCCGAGCTCCTCGCCCCTGAAGGGCTGGATGTGGAATCGCCCGACGACGGCGTGACCCCGCTGGGTGCCAGCGCTTAGGCCGGGTGCTGCGCGGGGCAGCCGTTGCCGCGCCCGGGTGCCTCCGCAGGTGAGCTGCCCTTTAGGGTGAGGTACCCCTGGGGGCCGGGGTTACAGGACGCCCAGCATGCCCAGCTGCTTGGCAATGCCGGCGCCGTCCGGGGAGTAGATCCACGGCACCTGGGAGGTGGTGTGGTCCCCGTCCTCCGAGTGGCCGCCGGCGAACACGGACTCACTGATGGACAGCTGCCGGATGGCGATGGCTTTGACCCTGTCCGGGTTCTCCTGCGCGAAACGTGAATAGATGGCTTCGTCGTGCTGGCCATTGTCGCCGATGAGGAGCCAGCGCATGTCCGGAAACTCCTTGGCGAGCCGCTCCAGGTTACGCAGCTTGTGCTCCTGCCCGCTGCGGAACCAGCGGTCCTGCGTCAGCCCCCAGTCCGTCAGCAGCAGGGCTCCGGCCGGGTACATGTTGCGGCTCAGGAATCGCGCCAGGGTAGGCGCGGCGTTCCACGGCCCGGTGGACAGGTAGATCACGGGAGCATCCGGGTGTTCTACGGTCAGCCGGTCCAGCAGCACCGCCATGCCGGGTGTGGCCATGCGGGCCCGTTCGCTGAGCACAAAGGTGTTCCACAGGGCCAGGAAGGGCCGCGGCAGTGCCGTCACCATCACGGTGTCATCGATGTCGGAGACGATGCCGAACTTCACATCCGGCGCAATAACGTGGATCAGCGCTTCGACAGGCTCGGTGCCTTCGGCCCGCAGGATGGCGGTGTGCCAGCCGGGTGAAAGCTGGACGTCCACCTCCGTGTCAATCAGTCCGCCCCGGTCCGCCCGGACGTGGGTGACAACCTCGCCAATGGTGATTTCGACGTCGGTATACTGCAGCGGAACACCTGTGAACGCCCGCCAGCCGCGGACGTTCTGGTTGCCGTTGCGCGCGGCGTGCTCGGCTTTGCTGCCGGGCAGCGGCTTCTGCGTCAGCAAAACCCGGCCCAGCACCCGCACCTGGCTGGTGGAGCCGTACCCCTGATAGGCCACCGTCTGGGGCACGAAGTCCCAGCGCCGGGCCAGCCGGATCCGCAACGAGTTGACGGCGTCGGAGAGCCGGTGCGCCAGCCGGAACACCTGGTTCCCGGAGAGCGCGTCTGAAACCGCGGCGGGTGCTGTGTTCTGTGACGAATTCTTGGGAGCCGAGTCCATGGCTCCACTCTGCCACAGCGCGGCACGGGCGGCGGAGAAGCCCGGGGCCTGCTGACGGTTCGTGACGTTACCCTTCGCCCAGCATCCAGCGCAGGGTCTCGGCGTTCCGCACGGCGTTGCCGCCGCCGTCGTTATTGAAATAGGCGTAAACGTCCAGGCCATTGCCCGCCCACTCGCGGATCCGGTCCGCCCACCATTGCAGGTCCGCATCCGAGTAGGAACCGGCGTAAAGGTGCTGGTGGTCCGGCCCGTGCAGCCGAAGGTAGGTGAAAGGGGCGGTGGTGCGAAGGATGCACGGCAGGTTGGCGCCGCTCATGATGCAGTAGGCGGCCTGGTGCCGCTCCAGCAGGGCGAACACCTCGGCACAGTCCCAGCTCGGGTGACGGAATTCCACCGTGACCCGGATCCACTCCGGCACGGAACCGAGGAAGTAGTCCAGCCTGGCATCGTCCCGCTCCATGCCGGGTGGCAGCTGCACCAGAAGGACTGCCCTCTTATCACCAAGCTCATGCCAGCAGCGGGCGATGCGTTCAATCCACACCTCGGGACTGTATAGTTTCCTCGCGTGGGTCAGTCCCCGGGGCGCTTTCACGGACATGTTGAAGCCCTCGGGCAGCCGGCGGTTCCACCCGGCGAAGGTGGTGTCGCGCGGCCAGCGGTAGAAGCTGGCGTTGAGTTCAACGGTATGGAAACGGGCTACATAGTGCTGCAGCCGGTCCTTCGCGGGCAGCCCCGGCGGATAGAGGACGTTTTCCCAGTGGTCGTAGCTCCATCCGGAGGTTCCGATGTGGATTGCCATGTTGTTCTCCCCGTCACCGCTGCTGTTTTTAGAGGCTACACCGGCCCAATCCTGCGCCGGCTGTGGCAAGGTGAGGTCATGGCGCGAATTGAAGACTATGCGGTTGTCGGTGACCTCCATACCGGGGCACTGGTCAGCAAGGATGGCTCCATTGACTGGCTCTGCCTTCCCCGGTTCGATTCCCCTGCGTGCTTTAACGCGCTGCTGGACACCCCCGAAGCCGGACGCTGGCTCCTGGCGCCGGCAAGCGGCGGCTCCTGCACCCGCCGCGGCTACCGGGACGGCAGCCTGGTCCTCGAAACGGAGTGGGAAACCCCGGACGGCACGGTCCGGGTGATCGACTTCATGCCGCCGCGCGACTCGGTGGCGGACATTGTCCGCATCGTCGAAGGCGTCAGCGGCAGCGTAAAGATGCACGGCGAACTGACCTTGCGCTTCGACTATGGCCACATCATCCCCTGGGTGCGGAAGGACGAGTACGGCCTGCACGCGATCGCCGGTCCGGACGCCGTCTATTTTGTGACCCCGGCCCCGCTTCACGGCGAAAACATGCACACGGTCAGCGACTTCACCGTCAACGCCGGCGAACGGGTTCCGTTTGTCCTCACCTGGGCTCCAAGCCACGTGGGGCGGCCGCACACCGTGGACGCCGAAGAAGTGCTCGGCACTACGTACGCGTTCTGGCGGGGCTGGGCTTCGCAATGCACCGTGGAAGGCAAGTACAAGGAAGCCGTGCTCCGCTCCCTTGTGACCTTGAAGGCCCTCACCTATGCTCCCACCGGCGGGATCGTTGCGGCCGTGACCACGTCGCTGCCCGAACAGCTGGGCGGCCCCCGAAACTGGGACTACCGCTACTGTTGGCTCCGCGATGCCACCATGACGCTCCAGGCGCTCCTGGCCGCCGGCTACACCGAGGAGGCCGCAGCCTGGCGCGACTGGCTGCTCCGGGCCGTGGCCGGTGACCCCTCGGACCTGCAGATCATGTACGGGATCCATGGCGAACGCCGCCTGCCGGAAATGGAACTGCCCTGGCTGAAGGGCTACGAAAATTCGTCCCCGGTCCGGATCGGAAACGGCGCAGCCGAGCAGCTCCAGCTGGACGTATGGGGTGAAGTGCTGGACTGCCTCGCCCTGACCCGCAACTCCCTGCTGACACATTCGGATGAGGCGTGGGATGTCCAGATTGCACTGATGGAGCACCTGGAGACCATCTGGGACCAACCGGACAACGGGCTCTGGGAAATGCGCGGTCCGCAACGGCACTTCACGCACTCCAAAGTGATGGCCTGGGTGGCTGCGGACCGGATGGTCAAAGGCGTGCGGGAATCGGGACTGCCAGGTCCCGTGGAGCGCTGGGAGAAACTGCGCCACACCATTCACCGGGACGTGATGGCCAACGGCTTCGACGCCAAGCGCAACACCTTCGTCCAGTCCTACGGGCAGCCGGAACTGGACGCCAGCCTGCTCCTGATTCCCCGGGTGGGATTCCTGCCACCGGACGATCCCCGCGTCATCGGCACCATCGAGGCCATCCAGCGGGAGCTCACCGAGGACGGGTTCGTGCTGCGCTACCGTCCGGAGAAGAGCGATGACGGGCTGCCGGGGGACGAGGGTGTCTTCCTGGCCTGTTCCTTCTGGCTGGTGGAGGCGTTGCTGGGTGCCGGCCGCCACGAGGAATCCCGGCAGCTGTTCGAACGGCTGCTGGAGTTACGCAACGATGTGGGGCTCCTGAGCGAGGAGTGGGGCGTCCGCCTGGGCCGGCAGCTGGGCAATACACCCCAGGCCTTCAGCCACTTTGCCCTTGTGACTAGCGCTTTGGAGCTGCATCAGGATACGGTTCGCCGAAGTGACACCCCCATTCCGCCGGAAACGGCGGGAGCGCGCTGAGGCGGTGCGTCCCGGGGCCCGACTTCTCCTTCGCGTAATAGATAAGTATACTTACTAACACCTCATGGAGTGCTCCCAGGAAGCACGATGCGGTGACTGACGGAGGAGTGATTGCAATGGCCGGATATTTTGAGCTCGTGGACGCGCCCGATGGCGGCTATAGGGTCCGGATGATGGATGGAACGGGGAGCCTGATGGCTATCTCGGTCACCTTTCCCACCAAGAGGGCAGCCGTTGCCGGAGTGGCGATGGCGCGGGAGATCGCCGGAACAGGCCTCATCAGGGACAAAAGCCATGATGGCGCGGGCACGGTGATCAGGGAGCGCGTCCGCCCGGTGAACAGCGCCAAGGAAGAGGCTGCCCGGGCCAGGAAAGCCGCGGATGCCAAGCGGGCTGCGGTCAGCTGATGACGGCAATCAAACCGGAATCCCCTGACGGCGGACGCCGCCGGGGGATTCTCTTTGACGTGGACGGCACCCTCATCGACTCCTCGTACATCCATACCATCTCGTGGTGGGGCGCCTTCCGGCAGTACGGCTACGACGTCCCCATGGCGTCAATCCACCGCTTTGTGGGCATGGGCGGAGGCCGGCTCGTGGACAGCCTCCTCCCGGCCGGCCGGGACAAATCCCTCGACCCGGAGATCATGGCCAGCCATGGGGCGCTCTACGCGTCGCACTGGCCCGCGCTGCGCAGGTTCGACGGCGCCAAGGAACTGCTGGCCCAGTGCCATTCCGCGGGGCTCGCTGTTGCGCTCGCATCCTCGGCACGTGACCAGGACCTCCAGGTCATGAGGGCCACCCTGGACGCGGACGCGCACATCGACGCCGCCACCAGCGCCAACGATGCCAAGGAAAGCAAGCCTGCCCCGGACATCCTTGTTGCTGCACTGGAAGCCATCGGCGTGGAGGCGGCGGACGCCGTGTTAGTGGGCGATGCCGTCTGGGACATAAAAGCGGCGGCCGCGCTGGACATCCCGGCCATCGGGGTCACCTGCGGCGGGGTCAGCGCAGCTGAACTGCGTGACGCCGGCGCCGTGGAAGTCTATGAGGGGCCGCGCCACCTGCTGGAGAATCTCCGCTCAAGCGCCATCGGCCACCTGCTGGACTCCTGATCCTGCCTACAGGACCTGCCCGCCGGCCACGGAATCCTCCTCACCTGCGTTGGCTGGTTTGTCCCAGGACACCGCCACCCGGACCGAGCCGTCGTCGTTCCGGTCAATGTCCGTGACCACGTCGGTGACGCTGGCCCCCATCTCCACGATCCGCTGCCGGTAACTGTTGACGAGTTCCTCCAGGCTGGCCTCCGTCCATTCGCCGGGACGCATGCGCGTGGAAATTTCTACGGGTTCCGGCTGGTAAAGCGACATCTCGTTCCTCTTTCATTCGGCAGGTCCGGGCAGTCCGGCTCCTCCTACGCTAGGAGCAGCAGGCCGGGACGACAAGACTTTCATCAGCTTGCTTACTTTTTTCTCCGCCAGCGGATAGCGTCGAGGAAAGGGCGCCCAGCCCGGACCAACGAAAGGGAGACTGTGAAAGCATTGACGTGGCAAGGAAAACGCTCGGTAAGCGTGGCAGAAGTACCCGATCCGGTAATCCAGGAGCCAACCGACGCCATCGTCCGGATCACCTCAACGGCGATCTGCGGCTCTGACCTTCATCTGTACGAGGTCCTCGGCCCGTACATGCACAAGGGGGACGTGATCGGGCACGAGCCGATGGGCATCGTGGAGGAAGTGGGCAGCGGCGTCACCAACCTGCGAAAGGGCGACAGGGTGGTGGTCCCCTTCAACATCTCCTGCGGCCGCTGCTATTTCTGCGCGCAGGGCCTGCAGTCCCAGTGCGAAACCACCCAGGTCAAGGACAAGGGTTCCGGTGCCGCCCTCTTTGGCTACTCGGAGCTCTACGGCTCCGTCCCCGGTGGGCAGGCCGAGTACCTGCGCGTTCCGTATGCCGACTATGGTCCGATCAAGGTGGGAACGGAGCTGCCGGACGAACGGTACCTGTTCCTCTCGGATATTCTTCCCACAGCATGGCAGGCCGTGGAGTACGCGGATACGCCGGCGGGCGGCACCCTGGCAGTGTTTGGACTGGGGCCGGTGGGACAGTTTTCGGGACGTATCGGTGTCCAGCGCGGGCTGCGTGTGATCGGCATCGACCCTGTTCCGGAGCGGCGCGACATGGCCTCGCGGCACGGCATTGAAACGCTCGATTACACCAAGGACGTGGGGGACCAGCTGCGGGAGATGACGGCGGGGCGTGGGCCGGACGCGGTGGTTGACGCCGTCGGCATGGAAGCCCACGGTTCCCCCGTTGCCGGGTTCGCCCACCAGGCGCTGGGCCTGCTGCCGGACAAACTGGCACAAAAGGCAATGGAGACCGCCGGCGTGGACCGGCTCGCCGCGCTGCACGCCTCCATCGACGCCGTACGGAGGGGCGGGACGGTGTCGCTGAGCGGCGTCTACGGCGGGCAGGCCAGCCCCATGCCGATGCTGACCATGTTCGACAAACAGATCCAGCTGCGGATGGGCCAGTGCAATGTGCGGCGCTGGACCGATGACATCCTTCCCCTCGTGGAGGACGACGCCGATCCGCTGGGTGTGATGGACCTGGTCACCCACCGTTCGGGCCTGGACGGGGCACCGGCTCTGTACGAGAAGTTCCAGAAGAAAGAGGACGGCTGCATCAAGGTGGTGCTGAACCCCTAGCTGATGCCGCAGAGGCTGTTCAGGGCTTGCTGCGCCACGTCCTGCATCTCGTAGATCAACGGATTGAGCTCAAGGGTGGGCGGCGCGGGCGGGTAGGCAACGGACATGGTCAGTTGCCTGCTCCCGTCCTCGCTGGTCATGGAGATCATGCCGTAGCCGTCGGTGTCCCCGGGCAGGCCATAGTAGAAACGGTTGTTGCAGGTGTTGTTCCAGCGCCGCAGGGCAAAGCCGTAATACTGCGAGTAGCCGCCCTTCATGGCCGTGACGCTGTCCGGTTTGAGCAGCTGGCCTGTCAACAGTGCGGCGTAGAACCTGTTCACTTCCTCCACAGTGGAGACGGCTCCGGAGGACGGCGCCTCCGCCTGCCAGGCCGGCATGCTGGCGTCCCTGAGCCCGCCCTCGACGGTGATGTAGCCGTGCACCATGCCGTCGGGTGCAGGGCCGCCCAGCCGGGTTGTTGCGGCATCCAGGGGTCCGGCGACGTCCTCCGCCAGGACGCGGCTGATGGATTGGCCGCGAAGCCGCTCCACAATCAGTGCAAGGGCTGAATAGTTCGAGCGGGAATAATCGAAGATCCGTGCCAGCCGGCCGTCCCACGGCACGGTGCCGGCCAGGGCCAGCTGTTGTTCGAGGCTGAGCTGGCGGTTCATGGTTTCCTGCCATGGTCCGGAGGCCAGGAGGGGGACCAGGAAGTCGGGAAGCCCGGATTCGTGCGTCAGGAGCTGGCGCACACTGACGGGGCCGGGCGGATGGAGGACGCTGCCAAACTCGGGCAGGTAGCGGCTCACCTGGCTGTCCAGGTCGAGTTTGCCCTCGGCCACCAGTTTCATGACCGGCACAGCGATCAGGGATTCGGTGATGCCGCCTATCCGTACGGGATCGGAAATCCCGGCGGGTTCGCCGGTTTCGAGGCTCCGCACCCCGGCGGCATGCGTCCAGGTCTCACCCTGGTCCCGGACCGCTATCAGTACCGCGGGGGCGCCCTCGTCCAGCATCCGGGTGCCGAAGGCTTCGAGCAGGGCGAACGCGGCGGGCTTGTCCGGCTCAGGCCGCGGCTGTTCAGTGCACCCGGCTGTGGACGCCGCCAGCAGGACGGTGCACACCGCGGCGGCGATCCGCTTCCCTGCACGGCCCCGGCGTATGCCCATGTGACATATTTTCCCCCAACCAAGCAGCGCCAAGTGCCGTTTTGGAGCTTCAAAACGGCACTTGGCGCTAACTGGTGGGGCGGGGTGGTCAGGTGAGGCGCACCTGGCGGTTCATGTCCTTGTACAGCAGGTAGCGGAACTCGCCGGGGCCCCCGGCGTAGCAGGCCTGCGGGCAGAAGGCGCGCAGCCACATGAAGTCGCCGGCCTCCACCTCCACCCAGTCGTTGTTCAGCAGGTACATGGCCTTGCCCTCCAGGACGTACAGGCCGTGCTCCATCACGTGGGTTTCGGGGAACGGGATGACGCCGCCGGGCTGGAACGTCACGATGTTCACCTGCATGTCGTGGGCCAGGTCGCTGGAGTCCGTGAAGCGGGTGGTCTTCCAGGCGTCGTTCGTGTCCGGCATGGACGTGGGCTCCACGTCCTTTTCGTTGGTGACGAAGGATTTGGCTTCGTAGCCCTCAAGGCGTTCGTAGGCCTTGCGGATCCAGTGGAAGGACACGACGTCGTCCGAAACGTTCTCCAGGCCCCACTCCGCACCGGCGGCCAGGTAGGCGTAGCCGCCTTCCTCCAGCTGGTGCAGTTCGCCGTCGAGGGTCAGGTTGACCTTCCCGCGGGTCACAAAAACAACGCCTTCGACGCCGGTCTCGAACTCGGCCTTGGGGGCGCCGCCGCCCGGGGCGATCTCCACGATCAGCTGCGAGAAGGTGGTGGCGAAACCCGAGATGGGGCGGGCGATGATCCAGGAGCGCGTGTTCGAGAAGCCCGGCAGGTTTGACGTGACGATGTCCGTCATCACGCCCTTCGGGATCACCGTGTACGCCTCGGTGACGATGGCCCGTTCGGTGGTCAGGTGCGTCTGCGGCGGGAGTCCACCGGTGGGGGAGTAGTACTTTCCCATGAGAGATCCTTACTTAGGAGTTGGAAGTGGTGGCGAGCCGCGGGTGGGCCAGTCCGGTCAGTTGCGGAATTCCGACGCCGGCAAGCGCCTGGACTTCCTCGGCACCCACTGCGCCGCACTGGACGCCCCGCAGGACAAACGCTGCCAGGGCGCGGGCCGTGGCGGGTTCGTCCATGATGCCGCCCCCGGTCTGTTCCACGTAGTTCCGCAGGCGGGCCGCGGCGGCCGGAAGGCCCTGCCGGTAAAAGGCGTAGGTGGCAGCGAACCGGCTGGGCAACTGGGCGGGGTGCAGGTCCCAGCCCTGGTAGTAGCCGCGCTCCAGCGAGCGCCGGACCAGCCGGCCGTGCAGCTGCCAGGCGTTCTCCACGTTGTCGCCCACCGGGATGATGTTGGTGGATCCGTCCGAGACCCGGATGCCCGTGCCGGCCACGGCCAGCTGCATGACTTCCTTGGCGAAGTCGGCCACAGGGTGCTCCATGGACTGGTATTCGGCCGAAATCTGCAGCGACGCCGAGTAGTCATACGTGCCGTAGTGCAGGCCGCTGATCCGGCCCGGGACAGCGTGCGGGAGCTGCGCCACCGGTGATGTTCCGTCCGGCCCCAGGATGAGCTGCGGAGTCTCCACCTGCACCTCGAAGCGGAGCCGCCCGGCCGGGAGGGAGTGCACTTCCTCAAGCCGGGACACCGCATAATCCATCGCCTTGACCTGCGCCACGGTGGTGACCTTGGGCAGCGTCAGGACCAGCCCGTCCGGCAGCTCGCCGGCGGAGGCGAGACCGGAGACGAACAGGTCCAGGGTCCGCAGCCCGCGGGTACGGGTGGCCGCCTCGAAGCACTTGAAGCGGATGCCGATGAACGGCGGAGCGGACCCGGCCGCGGCTGCGGCGGCTACAGCGGAGGCCGCGGCAACCGCGGCGGCATCCTCGGCGTCGTCGCCCCTGTCCCCAAAGCCGTCCTCGAAATCGAGCCGCAGGTCCTCGATCGGTTCGCTAGAAAGCTTTGCCTCCACGCGCGCGGCCACAGCCTCCGCCAGCGCGGCGTCCTGGCCGAGCAGCGCACCAAGCTTTTCCAGCCCGCCGTGGGCGGTGGCCACCGCCAGCGCCTCGGCGCCCCAGTCGGCAGCGAACGACGGCGTGAACCGGTCCGCGGGCACGTACACGGTATGGACGGGCTGGCGTGAGCCGTCATCGCCCGGGTAGTTCTGTTCCAGCAGGCGGTCCGTGGCGGCCAGTTGCCCGTCGATGGCCGCCAGGTCCCCGGCGGACAGTGACGCTTTGGGTGATGCTGCCATGCCTCAGCCCACCAGTTCGTAGGCCGGGGTGGTGAGGAAGTCGGTGTAGTCCTCGGACAGGCAGATGTCCGCGATCAGTTCGCTGGCCGGCTGGTAGTAGCGACGGAAGGCTTCGTCGCCGAATTCGGTGCGGAGCCGTTCGGTTTCCTCGCCCAGGATGCGCTCCACGAGCTCGCGGGTGACCGTGTTGCCGGTGTCCGCCAGGACGGACTTGTTGCGGATCTGCTGCCACACCTGCGAGCGGGAAATCTCCGCGGTGGCGGCGTCCTCCATCAGGTTGTGGATGGCCACGGCGCCGTTCCCGGACAGCCACACCGCCGTGTAGGCAATGGCTACGTACAGGTTCAACCGCAGGCCCGCTTCGGTGACCTGGCCTTCTGCCGAGGTGACGTCCAGCAGCTGTTCTGCCGTCACGTTGACCTCGGGGCGCTGCTTGTCCAGCTGGTTCGGCTTGTCGCCGAGCACGGCATCAAACACCTCGCGGCAGGTTGGCACGAGGTCCGGGTGTGCCACCCATGAGCCGTCGAAGCCGTCGTTCGCCTCACGGGTCTTGTCGGCCCGGACCTTGGCGAAGGCTGCCTCGGTCACCTCGGGGTGACGCCTGTTGGGGATGACGGCCGCCATGCCGCCCATGGCGAAGGCGCCGCGCTTGTGGCAGGTCTTGACCAGCAGTTCCGTGTAGGCGCGCATGAACGGGGCGGTCATGGCAACCGAGGCACGGTCCGGGAGCACAAACTCCTCGCCGGCATCACGGAAGTACTTGATGATGCTGAACAGGTAGTCCCAGCGGCCGGCGTTCAGGCCGGAAGCGTGGTCGCGCAGCTCGTACAGGATCTCGTCCATCTCGAAGGCCGCCGGAATGGTCTCAATCAGGACCGTGGCGCGGATGGTGCCCTGGCCCAGGCCCAGGTGGTCCTGCGCGAAGACAAATACGTCGTTCCACAGCCGCGCCTCGAGGTGGCTCTCCATCTTGGGCAGGTAGTAGTACGGGCCCTGCCCGTTGAGCACCAGCTGCTTGGCGATGTGGAAGAAGTGAAGGCCGAAGTCCACCAGCGCCCCAACGGCGGGTTCGCCGTTCACCAGCAGGTGCTTTTCCTGCATGTGCCAGCCGCGCGGCCGTGCCACCACCACGGCAAGCGGCGCGTCAGTGCGGAGCCGGTATTCCTTGCCTTCGTCCGACGTATAGCTGAGCGTGCCTTGGGCGGCGTCGCGGAGGTTCAGGATGGCGTCGATGACGTTGCCCCAGGTGGGGGTGCTGGCATCCTCGAGGTCCGCGAGCCACACCTTGGCGCCGGAGTTCAATGCATTGATGGCCATCTTCGCCGGTGAGGCCGGCCCGGTCATCTCAACCCTGCGGTCCTGCAAAGCCGCCGGCGCGGGCGCAACCTTCCAGTCGCCGTCGCGCACGTCCTGCGTCTCCGGCAGGAAATCCAGCTTGCCGGTTTCCGCCACACGTTGCCGCTTGACGGCGCGGGCTTCCAGGAGTTCGTTGCGGGTGCCGGCGAAGCGGTTGTGCAGTTCCTCCACGAAGGCCAGGGCCTTGGGGGTGAGGATCTGCTCCGCGCGGTCGATGGGCCGGGGGTCTGTGACGGTGATGGCCATTTCTGGTCCTTTCCTTGTGCTGAAGTCAGGCGGTGAATCAGGCGCTGGCCAGGGCGGCTTCGGGTTCCCGGGCGGCAGAAGCCGCGGTTGCCACGTTCGCGGCGTGGGCTGCGGAGGCCACTGCTGAGGCAACATCGGCGGCCACGTGGGGATCGAAGACGCTGGGGATAATGTAGCTGGCATTGAGCTCCTCGTCAGCCACCCGCTTGGCGATCGCCTCCGCGGCGGCCACCAGCATTTCCGGGGTGATGTCCGAGGCTCCGGCGTCGAGCAGGCCGCGGAAGAAACCGGGGAAGGCCAGCACGTTGTTGATCTGGTTGGGGAAGTCGCTGCGGCCCGTGGCCACAACGGCGGCGTGCCGGGACGCGATGACCGGATCGATTTCCGGCGTCGGGTTGGCCATGGCGAACACAATGGCGTTCTCCGCCATGGCTGCCACCTGCTCCTCGCCGATCACGTGGGGGGCGCTGACGCCGATGAATACGTCCGCGCCGACGAGGGCCTCGTGCAGGGTGCCGGCAAAGCCTTCCTCATTGGTGTTCGCGGCGATCCAGCTGCGGTGCTCATCGCTGTAGGTCTCACCGGAGTGGATGGCGCCGGAGCGGCCGGCGGCAATGATGTGTTGTGCGCCCTGGGCCTTAAGGAGCTGGATGATGGCTGAGCCGGCGGCGCCCACACCCGAGACCACAATGCGGACCTCGTCCAGTTTCTTGTCCACCACGCGCAGCGCGTTGACCAAGGCGGCGAGGGTGACGATGGCGGTGCCGTGCTGGTCGTCGTGGAACACCGGAATGTCCAGTTCCTCGCGGAGCCGGTTCTCGATCTCGAAGCAGCGAGGGGCCGCAATGTCCTCCAGGTTGATGCCGCCGTAGACCGGTGCCATGGCCTTGGCGATCATGATGATTTCCTCGGTGTCCTGGGTGTCCAGGCAGACCGGCCAGGCGTCCACGTTGGCGAACTGCTTGAACAGGGCGGCCTTGCCTTCCATCACCGGAAGGGCGGCCGCGGGGCCGATGTTGCCCAGGCCCAGGACGGCCGAACCGTCGGTGAGGACGGCGATGGTGTTGCGTTTGACGGTCAGGTTGCGGGCCGCCGCGGGGTCCTCGGCGATGGCGAGGCAGACGCGGGCGACGCCGGGAGTGTAGGCGCGGGAGAGGTCGTCGCGGTTGCGCAGGGCTACTTTGGGGACAACTTCGAGCTTGCCGCCCAGGTGCATCAGGAAGGTGCGGTCCGAGACATGCTGGACCGTGACGCCGTCGAGCGTGTTGAGGGCGTCCTTGACGCGGGCGGCGTGTTCGTCGTCGGTGGTGTTGCAGGTGACGTCCACAACGAGGGTCTCGTGGTGGGATTCGCTGACGTCCAGGGCTGTGATGGCGGCGCCTGCCGCTCCCACCGCCGCGGCGAGTTCGCTGGTGGCGCTGAAGCTTGACGGTGCTTCCACGCGAAGGGTGATCGAATTTCCGGGGCTGGGGTTCGCCATTGAATGTCCTCCTGTTGGGCCTTGCATTGGGCCGTGTCCGGTCTGTCTTCTCGAAATCCATGTTTTCGTATTATGGATATTATTATCTGCAAGATGGAAATACAAGCCCTCTGTATGTGACCGGTGGGAGTGCATCGCGCGGTGAACCTGGGTGCTGTATCTTGGGTGTTCTAAGCAGCTCTTTTCACGATGCGGATAAGAGTTGTCAGATTCCGAGCCACAGGAGACAACGGAATGGCAGAAAAAGCGTCGGGCGGCGTGCAGTCGGTAGAGCGCGTCTTCGAACTGCTGGAGCTCATTACGGACGCAGGCGGAGACGTTACGCTCAGCGAACTGTCCTCATCCACCGACCTTCCGCTGCCCACCATCCACCGCCTGCTGCGGACGCTGGTGTCCCTGGGCTACATCCGGCAGCTGCCCAACCGCCGCTACGCCTTGGGTCCGCGGCTCATCCGGCTTGGTGAAGGAGCCAACAAGCAACTCGGCGCCGTGGCGAGGCCGCAGCTTAAGACGCTCGTGGACCGGCTGGGGGAGACCTCCAACATGGCCGTGCTGGACTCGGACATGGTGATCTATGTTGCGCAGGTGCCGTCGCTGCACTCCATGCGCATGTTCACCGAGGTGGGCCGCCGCGCCCACACCCATGCCACCGGCGTCGGAAAAGCCATCCTGGCCCAGCTCGATGACGAGACCGTCCGCGGCATCGTGGCCCGCGCCGGAATGCCTACGCCCACGCCCAAGAGCATCGGCGACGTGGATGAGCTCCTGGCCGACCTCAAGCTCATCCGGGAACGCGGCTACTCCATCGATGAGGAAGAGCAGGAGCTTGGCGTCCGCTGCTTCGCCATGGCGGTGCCCAACGCTCCCACGCCCACCGCGATCTCCGTGTCCGGACCGGTGTCCAGGGTAGACGAGCACTTCGCCGACAAGGCCGTGCCCGTCCTCCGCGAGGCGGCCGAGGCCATCTCGCTGGAGCTGAACCGCACCTGACCCATCTCCTTCAGAGTTTTTGTCCACGTATGCTGACTTAAAGTGCCATTTGCCCTGCATACCTGGACAAAAACTCCGGAAAACACGCACGACGGCGGCCCGCACCTTTCACAAAAGGTGCGGGCCGCCGTTGCTGTATGCAGGTGTTGTCAGTGCTCTGACGCCTTTTCGGACGACTCGACCCGGACTTCCTTGCCGTCGCAGTCGATGAGCTTGCCGCCTTCGTATCGGTCGCCGTCGGCCAGGCACTTCAGGTCCTCTTCCCGGACCACACGCTCGGTGCCGGCCACAAACACGGACTGGTTCTCCGAGTTGCCCGCTTTGAGGTGGTTGAAGAGCAGGTTCAGCAGGATGGCCATCACGGCGGCGGAACTGATGCCGGAGTGGAAGATGGTGCCGAACCAGGACGGGAAGTGGTCGTAGAACGACGGGGCGGCGATGGGGATCATGCCGAACCCGATGGACGCCGCCACGATGATCAGGTTCATGTTGTTTTTGTACTCCACCTTGGACAGCGTGCGGATGCCGCTGGCGGCCACCGTTCCAAAGAGTACGACGCCGGCGCCTCCGAGGACGGGCGTCGGCACCGCTGCGACTACCCGGCCAAGGACCGGCAGCAGCCCGAGGATCACCAGGATCAGGCCGCCGGCGCTGACCACGAAGCGGCTCTTGACGCCCGTGATGGCCACCAGGCCCACGTTCTGGGCAAAGGCGCTTTGGGTGAACGAGTTGAACAGCGGCGAGATGGCGCTGGAGAGCATGTCGGCGCGGAGGCCGTCGCCGATCCGCTTGGAATCGACCTTGGTGCCCACGATCTCACCCACCGCGATGATGTCCGCGGAGGTTTCGGTCAGGGTCACCAGGATGACGATGAGCATGGAGATGATGGCGGCGATCTCGAACACCGGCGGGCCGAAGGCGAACGGGGTGGGGAAGGCGACGATCTCGCCCTGGCCCACCTTTGAAAAATCGGCCATCCCGAAGGCGAAGGCGATCAGCGTGCCCAGGACCATCGCGAGCAGGATGGAGAGCCGGGAGATCGCGGCGCTGCCCACCTTGCTGAGCAGCAGGACGATGGCCATGGTGGCCGCCGCCAGGCCGATGTTGGCCATGCTGCCGTAATTCTCCGCCTTGCTGTTGCCGCCCATGGCCCAGTTGGCCGCCACGGGCATCAGGGTCAGACCGATGGTGGTGATGACGGTTCCGGTGACCACTGGCGGGAAGAAGCGGATGATCTTCGAGAACAGCGGTGTGATCAGTAGGCCTATCAGTGATGCGGCGATCACGGAGCCGAACACCGCCTGGATCCCGCCGCCGCCGTGGACGATGGCCACCATGGTGGAGACGCCGGCGAACGAGACACCCTGGACCAGCGGCAGCTGCGAGCCGAAGAAGGGGACGCCGATGGTCTGCAGGATGGTGGCCAGGCCGCCCACGAAGAGGCAGGCCGCGATCAGCAGGCCGATGTCCTGGGACGACATGCCGGCCGCCGCACCGATGATCAGGGGCGGGGCGATGATGCCGCCGTACATGGTCAGGACGTGCTGGAAGCCGTAGGCAAACGTGCTGGCAACAGGGAGGCGCTGGTCTTCCGGCCGTCGTGCCTGAGGGTCTTTTGCGGCTACGGCAGCAGCCGCTTTCTTTCGAATGTTCATGGCAGACTTTCTTGGTTCATGGCAGACGACATTGTCTGGCTAACGGGGTCTGGCTAACGGGGTTGAAAGACGTGGGTGCGGGCCCGGAGTTTTTGTCCACCTATGCGGACTTCAGGGGTGCTGAAGCCGTCTTTTCCGGACAAAAACTCCGGGCCTTTGGCTGTTAAGTGCGCTTTAGCAGAAGCCGGCGATACCGGACCAGGCGATGTCCGCGGGGGTGGCGTCGTCGCGCTTGACGGTGGCCTCGATCAGGCCGTAGGGGCGGTCGGCGGCGAAGAAGACCTCGTTGGGGTTGTCGAGGCCGAACGGCGAGAGGTCCACCAGGAAGTGGTGCTTGTTCGGCATGGAGAACTTGATCTCGTCGATCTCGCTGTGGGCCTCCAAAACCTTGGTGCCCATGTCGAACAGGGTCTGCTGGAGGGCGTGGGAGTACTTCTCCGTGAAGCCTTCGAGCAGGAGTCCCTTGACGTCGTCGTAATTCTTGTTGAAGTCCAGGGCGCTGAAATCGGTGCCGGTCTTGAAGCGCCACCGGGCCGAGACGTCAGTGGCCAGGATGCGGTCCGTGGTTTCGGGCAGGGTGGTGTACTTGTCCTTCGGGTAGCCCACGAAGCCTGACTGGGTGGACTTGAGGACGGTCAGGTCCTTGAGCCCCGAGATAAGGTGCGTGGTGGCGCCGTCGCGGACCAGGACCGCGGTGCGGACTTCCTGGCCGTTGCGGACGAAGGAGTGGTCGTGCTCCGTGCCGTGGGCCTGGATCCGGTCCCAGCTGTAGGACTCGGCTTCCCAGCGGCCGCCGGTGACCCAGTCGAAGCTGGAGGTGAAGTGCTCCCCGAGCCGAAGCAGGAACGCCTCGGGGGAGCCGACGCCGTCGCGGGCGAAGGCGTAGATGGTGTTCTTCTGGGTGTCGGTGGCCACCACGTGGGCGTTGTCGCCCTCGAGGTGGGCGGCCTCGAAATCGCCGCGCAGCTGCGAGGTGACGTTGAGGTCCTCGATTTCGTGGCGGTCGGTGTCGCGGGTGATCTTGACGACCCGGACTTCGGCCTTTCCGTACTGGTTTTCGCCGAGGATGATCTTGCTGCTCATGGTCTGTTCCCAATCTCCGGTAAGTGGAACTAGGTTCCATCACTGAAATTAAGCGCGCGTTTCGAGCGCGTTTCCGGTGGAGCCGACCCAACAAAAAAGAGCCGGCATCCATTGATGCCAGCTCATTACGACCCTGCCTGCTGCTCCCAGGTTACGTGACATACACCACGAATTGACATCCAGCGTACCCCCGGAAGCCGGTGGTGTACATCACAAATCCAAAATTCGTTTTGTGACCGTGCGGGGCCTGGACCATTGACGACGGTTCAGCGGGCCGCCTAAGCTATTCCACATAGCAAAAGTTATTTTCCATTTTGCGAAATATCCCCCACGACCTCGAAGGAGGATCAGATGTACCAGCAGGACAGCACGCAGGTTTCACCGGCAACCACGGCGGCACCGCCAGTCCAGGAGTTCTACCTCCCCCTCGGCGGCGGAACCGATCCGGACTTCTATCTCCCCGCCGACCGCGAGCACGTCCCCGGCCGCTTCTCACGCTGGGTCCAGGCGCTCCCGGGATTCGGTCGGCGCTCCTAAGGCGCGGGCCGGCGACGCGCATCGTCGGTTGCGCTGCGCCCGAGGGCTGGCGATACCCATATCCGGGTATCGCCAGCCCTTTTCCGCATCCAAATCGAATCTGATTGTCGAAAGCGGCTACCCGTTCACCAGCCGGCGGGCCGCCGCCGAGTGCTCGGCAATAAGACCGGCCACATCCAGCCCCGGGATCTGGCCGTCCACCACACGCCACTGACCGCCCACCATCACCCGGTCCGCCCGGTCCGCGGCGCAGAGCAGCAGCGCGGCCACCGGATCATGGCTGCCGGAGAAGCGCAGGTCATCCAGCCGGAAGAGCCCCAGGTCCGCCTGCATCCCCGGCGCCAGCTGGCCCAGCCCGGACCTGCCCAGCACGGCGGCCGAACCGCGCGTGGCCCAGGACAGCGCACGCTCCACCGGAACGTCCGCCCCGTACCGCAGCCGCTGCAGGTACAGCGCCTGCCGCGCTTCCAGGATCATGTTCGAGGCATCGTTGGACGCCGAGCCGTCCACTCCCAGTCCCACTGGCGCTCCGGCGTCCTCCAGTTCCAGGACCCGGGCAGTTCCCGACGCGAGGCGCATGTTGGAGGTGGGGCAATGCGCGACGGCGGTGCCCGCGGCTCCCAGCCTGGCGATCTCCGCGTCGCTGAAGTGGATGCCGTGGCCCAGCCAGGTGCGGTCCGTCAGCCAGCCCACGCTGTCCAGGTAGTCAACGGTCCGCAGCCCGAACATCTCCCGGCAAAAGTCTTCTTCATCCAGCGTTTCAGCCAGGTGGGTGTGCAGCCGGACGTCCAGCCGTACGGCGAGCGCGGCGCTTTCGGCCATGATCTCCTTGGTCACCGAGAACGGCGAGCAGGGAGCCAGGGCAATCTGGATCAAGGCATCGTCACCGCGCTCGTGGTAACGGCCAATCAGCCGTTCGCTGTCCGCCAGCACCACCTCGGCTGCCTGCACGGTTGACTGCGGCGGCAGGCCGCCGTCGTCCGTGCCCAGGGTCATGGACCCGCGGGTGAGGGTGGCGCGCATGCCCAGCCGGCGGACGGCCTCCACCTGGATATCGATCGCATCCTCAAGGCCCGCGGGGAAGAGGTAGTGGTGGTCCGCTGCCGTGGTGCAGCCGGAAAGCAGGAGTTCCGCCAGCGCCACTGTGGTGGCGAGCTCCAGGTCCCGCGGAGTGAGGCGCGCCCACACCGGATAGAGGTTCTGCAGCCAGGGGAACAGCGGCGCATTCGCCACCGGACCCCAGGCGCGTGTCAGGGTCTGGTAGAAGTGGTGGTGCGTGTTGATCAGGCCCGGCAGCAGCACGTGCTTTCCGGCGTCAAAAATCTCATCGCACGGCGCGGACGGCTGCTGGCCTGCGGCAAGAACCTCGGTGATAACACCGCCGCTGACCACCAGCCCACCTGAAGCGTCGAGGTGGTTGGCGGTAAAAGCTGCCTGCGGGTTTTGGATCCACAAACGGGAAACGGATGGCGTCATGGCTGTCCTTCTCTGAGCGCTGTTGGTGTCATTCCAGCTCAGTGAGGCCCTGTCTGCTGATCCAGGCGGCCGCGCCCTCGTGGTTCAGTGCTCGGAAGCGGCGCGGCTGGCACCTAGGCTAGAAGGCATAGGCTCCCGCGTCAACGCCACAGATTATGACCGCGGCAGGAGTGAACCCCGCGAAACACGGATTTCACATTGCGAAATTAAAATTCCAGAAAACTATGGCGCAGCCCACAATCCGGTGCTAATCTCGATCTTGCCAAAGGCGGGCACCCGGTCACCGGGAAGCTATCTACCAGGCGCAACTTAACCTTCACAGCACATGCTGAAGCCTGGTAACCGTCGCACCTGGTTCTACTGGTCCTGCAAGCGGCATCAGGCTTCCCGGCAAAAGGAAGTCGCATCATGAGTACCACCGTCACGGCCGAGCAGTTCCTGGCCAGATCCATCCGGTTGGCCACGGCCAACGTCCTGAACAGCGGCGGCCCCTTCGGCGCCATGATCGTCACACCGGACGGCAAAACGTTCGACGGCGTCAACCGCGTCACCGCGGACAACGATCCCACCGCCCACGCCGAGGTCACCGCGATCCGCACGGCGTGCCGCGAACTGGGCACCTTCGACCTCAGCGGCGCCACCCTCTACACCAGCTGCGAGCCATGCCCCATGTGCCTGGCCTCCGCACTCTGGGCCCGCGTGGACCGCGTCATCTTCGCCGCCGACCGGCATGACGCCGCCTCCGTAGGCTTCGATGACGCCGTCTTCTACGAATACTTCGAAAACCAGGACAGGAACTCCCTGATGCCGGTTTCGAAGCTGGTCCTGGACGATCCGCAGGCCCCGGCCCCGCTGGAACCGTTCAACACCTGGAACACCCTCGACACCAGGATTGACTACTAGGCGGCTGGGATGACCATCCTGGACAGCTCACACGAGGAGCATTCGGCTCCAAGCACCCGCAGCCAACGGCCGGCGAACAGCGCTCCCAAGCCGCCGGCGTCGGACTCTTTCCTTGACCGGTTCTTCCAGATCACCCAGCGGGGCTCCACCCTGGCCCGCGAATTCCGCGGCGGCCTGGTCACCTTCTTCACCATGGCGTACATCGTCATCCTCAACCCCCTGATCCTGGGCGGATTCAGCGCGGACAACGCTCCCACCGACGTCGCCGGGGGCTGGCTCTCCGCCGCACAGGTGGGCGCCGTCACCGGGCTCACCGCCGGTGTGATGACCATCCTCTTCGGCCTCATCGCCAACCTCCCCTTCGGCCTGGCCGCGGGCCTGGGCATCAACTCCTTCCTGGCCGTCTCGGTCATCCAGGAAGTTACCTGGGCCGAGGCCATGGGCCTGGTGGTGATCAACGGCATCCTGATCGTCCTGTTCGGCATCACCGGCGCCCGCACCGCCATCTTCCGGGCAGTGCCCAAGGAGCTGAAGGCCGCCATCACGGTGGGCATCGGCCTGTTCATCGCCTTCATCGGCTTTGTGGACTCCGGCTTCGTCAAAGCCACGGCCGGCGGACCTCCCGTCCAGCTGGGCAACGGCGGCTCCATCACCTCCGTCCCCACCCTGGTGTTCATCGTGGGCCTCCTCGCCATGGGCATCCTGGTGGCACGCAAGGTCCAGGGCGGGCTGCTGATCGGCATCGTGGCCACCACCGTCCTGGCCGCAGTGGTCGAGGCCATCTTCAGGATCGGCCCGGCCAGTGCAGGGAACCCCGGGGGCTGGCACCTGAACACCCCGGTCCTCTCCGGGCAGCTGGTTTCAGCACCGGACCTGGGCCTGGTGGGCCAGTTCGACCTGTTCGGCGCCTTCGGCCGGATCGGCGGACTCGCGGCCACGATGCTGGTGTTCACCCTGGTGTTCACCAACTTCTTCGACGCCATGGGCACCATGACCGGCCTGGCCAAGAGCGCCGGCGTCGCGCACAAGGACGGGACGTTCCCGCGGCTGAAGTCAGCCTTCATCGTGGAAGGCTTCGGCGCTATTGCCGGCGGGGCTACCTCGGGCTCGTCCAACACTGTGTACATCGACTCCGCCGCCGGCATCGGTGAAGGGGCCCGGACCGGCCTGGCCTCGGTGGTCACCGGACTCCTGTTCCTTGGGTCCATGTTCCTCACGCCGCTCACCAGCGTGGTCCCGCTCGAAGTGGCGGCTGCGGCGCTGGTGGTGGTGGGCGCGATGATGATGGCGCAGATCCGCGAGATCAAGTTCAGCAAGTTCACCGTGGCCCTGCCCGCCTTCCTCACCATCGTCACCATGCCGCTGAGCTACTCGATCGCCAACGGCATCGGCGTCGGCTTCATCAGCTGGGCCATCATCGGCGCGGCGTCAGGCAAGGCGAAGAAGGTCCATCCGCTGATGTGGGTGGTGAGCGCCGGGTTCCTGGTGTACTTCGCCCGCGGACCCATCAACCTGCTGCTGGGCGCCTGACCGTTTTTCCGGAACAGAGGGGCCGGGCCAAACCCTTGGCCCGGCCCCCGATAGGAACGACAATATGGACACCACCGCAGCGCGGAAGAAGGAGTGCCGCCATGCTTGACCTGATCCCAACACTCGGCAGTTGGGCCCCGGCCCTTACCCGCCGGCCCTTCGCGGTGGCCACCATCGTGCGCGCCAGCGGCTCGGTTCCGCGGCCGGTGGGCACGTCCATGCTGGTTTCCAGCGACGGTTTGGTCCTGGGCAGCCTCTCCGGCGGCTGCGTGGAAGGTGCCGTTGTGGCGGCCGCCTTGGACGCAATGGACGACGGCGTCACGCGCCTCGAGACCTTCGGCTTCAGTGCCGAGGACGCCTTCGCCGCCGGCCTCACCTGCGGGGGTGAGCTGGACGTGCACATCGAGCCGGCCAACCTGCACCGCGGGTGCCGGCTGGGTGAGGCCGTGCTGCAGTTGGCTGCCTGCGGGCCGGACCAGCCGGTGGCGCTGGTCCGCACGCTCACCCCCCACGCGGACGGCCGCGGCAGCAACGCCGTCGTTATTGCGGATCCTGGTTCCGCGCAGCCGAACGGGGACCCCGCCCTCGCAACGTTGCTGGATCCAGGCGCCGACGCAGGCGGGGCGCGGGCAGCGCAGCTCGAATCCTTCCTGCGCAGCGGCACCACCGGCGTCCTGAACGCGGCGGGGGCCGGCCTGTGCGCCGGGGGAGCGGACATTCTGGTGGAGTCCCGGCTGGCGCCGCCCCGCCTGCTGGTCTTTGGTGCCAACGATTTCAGCGCCCCGCTCCTCCCGGCAGCCAAGCCGCTGGGCTACCACGTCACCCTGGTGGACGCCCGCCAGGCGTTTGCTTCCCAGTCCAGGTTCACCGCCGCGGATGAGGTGGTTACCGCTTGGCCGCACACCTACCTCGCGGCCGAAGCTGCCGCGGGACGCGTGGACTCCCGCACCGTAATCTGCGTCCTGACCCACGACCCCAAGTTCGACATTCCCCTGCTCGACACCGCGCTGTGCCTGGATGTCGCCTTCATCGGGGCACTGGGTTCGCGGCGCAGCCACGCACAGCGGGTGGACGCCCTCCTGGACAGGGGAGTGCGTCCCGAGCGGATCGCCCAGCTCCACTCACCGCTTGGCCTGGACATCGGGGCAGTCACCCCGGCCGAAGTAGCAGTGTCCGTCCTCGCCGAAATCATCGCCGCGCGGAAGGCCGTATCCCACCAGCCGCTGCGGGAAACCTCGGGCCCCATTCACTCGGGCTCCCTCCACCAGCTGGCCGCCCCCGCCGCCCCCACAACCCTTTTGCAGCAGGAGATCGCATGGACATGAACACCATCGAGGCGGTGGTCCCCACCACCGACCCCGAACAATGGCGCGACGGCGACGCCTGGCTGGCCGGCGGCACCGTGCTGTTCTCCTACGGCAGCCTCGCGTTCGGGCCCCGGCCACTGACACGGCTCCTGGACCTGGGCAGCGCCGGCTGGACCCCCGTCACGATCACTGCCGAAGGGATCGACCTCGCCGCAACGTGCACCGTTGCGGAGCTGTACAGCCTGCCCGGAACGCCTGACGCCATCAGCCGGAACTGGCCCGCGCTTGACCTCGTCCGCCCGTGTTGCGATTCGTTCGTGGCCTCCTTCAAGGTGTGGAACATGTCCACGGTGGGCGGCAACCTGTGCACCTCCCTGCCCGCCGGCCCCATGATCTCGCTCTGCGCAGGGCTGGACGGAACGGCCACCATCCTCGGCCCCGGCGGCACCAGCCGCACCGTTCCGGTGGCCCAATTCGTCACCGGGGACGCGGCGAACTGCCTGGCCCCCGGCGAACTCCTGCGCAGCATCCACCTCCCGGCGTCGGCCCTTTCCGCCCGCGTGGCGTTCCGCCGCCTGTCACTGAGCAACCTTGGCAGGTCCGGGGTGCTGTTGATCGGACGGCTCGACGGCGGCACCTCCCTGGTCCTGACCGTCACCGCCGCCACCAAGCGGCCGGTGCAGCTGCGCTTCGATGCAGTGCCGGGTACCGACGCGCTGGCGGACGCCCTCGACGAAGCCATCCCCGCTGACCTGTACCACAACGACATCCACGGGCTGCCGGCGTGGCGCCGCGACATGACCTACCGGTTGGCGGAAGAGATCCGCGCTGAACTTGCGGTTCCCGAAGGCGCCCCCGGGCTCCGGGTTTCCGGCGACTTCTGGCCGCCGCCGGACCCCGGGCAGGACGTCCGCGGACACCATGCGCGGGGACTTAATGCACAGCAGGAAGGGGCCTGAGCATGGCCAGCGAGATCAACGGAGCCATCCAGATTAACGGCGTTCCGGCGGCCACGGCGCCCCGTCCCGGGCAGTGCCTGCGAACCTTCCTGCGGGAGGAGGGCAACCTGGGCGTCAAGAAGGGCTGCGACGGCGGAGACTGCGGCGCCTGCACCGTGCACGTGGACGGCACGCCGGTGCACAGCTGCATCTACCCGGCGGTCCGGGCGGAAGGGCACGCCGTCACCACCATCGAAGGCCTGGCCGCAACTGCCGGGGACGCCGGCCTCCACCCCGTCCAGCAGCAGTTCATGGAACGCCAGGGCTTCCAGTGCGGCTTCTGCACCGCCGGCATGCTGATGACGGCAGCCACGTTCGACGACGAACAAAAGGAGAACCTGCCCCGCAACCTCAAGGGCAACCTCTGCCGCTGCACCGGCTACCGTGCCATTTCAGACGCCGTCTGCGGGCACGCCGGGCATCCCGACCCGAAAGGGCAGGGCTCCGGCATTGCAGGGGAGGGACAGCCGGATCCCGAACCCGGTCAACTCGGCGACGACGTCCCCGCGCCTGCCAGCCGGGCCGTGGTGACCGGCGCAGCCCGCTATACCCTGGACGTCCCGGCGGACCAGCTGCAGGGCCTGCTCCATCTCAAGCTCCTGCGCTCGCCGCATGCCCACGCCCGCGTGCTGTCCATCATCACCGACGCTGCCTTGGCGGTCCCCGGAGTGGTGGCCGTCTTCACGCACCAGGACGCCCCGGAGCGGCTGTTCTCCACCGCGCAGCACGAACTGTTCACCGACGACCCGGACGATACCCGCGTGCTGGATGACGTGGTGCGGTTCCGGGGCCAGCGGGTTGCAGCGGTGGTGGCCGAAACGGTGGCGGCCGCCGAGGCAGGGGTGCGGGCGCTGGAGGTGGAGTATGAAGAGCTCCCGGCTGTGTTCTCGCCGCAGGAGGCACTCCTCCCCGGGGCGCCGCTGGTGCACGGGGACAAGGACGGAGCGGTGGCCCGCATTTCCCGGCCTGACCGCAACGTGGTGGCCGAGCTGCACTCCGAACTGGGAAGCGTCGCGGACGGTTTCGCGGCAGCAGACTTTATCCACGAACAGACGTACCGGACCCAGCGGGTCCAGCACGTGGCCCTGGAAACCCACGCGGCCATCGCATCTGTGGACAGCGAAGGCCGCCTGCAGGTCCGCACGTCCAGCCAGGTCCCGTTCCTGGTCCGCCGGACGCTGTGCCGGGTCTTCGGGCTGCCGGAGGAACAGGTGCACGTTGTGGCAGGCCGGGTGGGCGGCGGATTCGGCGGCAAGCAGGAAGTCCTCACGGAGGACATCGTGGCGCTCGCGGCCCTGAAACTGGGGCGGCCGGTCCAGCTCGAACTGACCAGGACGGAGCAGTTCACCGCCACCACCACCCGCCACCCGTTCACCATCAAGCTCCGCACCGGTGCCAGCAATGACGGCCGGCTGACTGCCCTGGAACTGGACGTCCTTACCAACACCGGCGCCTACGGCAACCACGGCCCCGGCGTGATGTTCCACGGCTGCGGCGAATCCCTGAGCGTCTACAACTGCGCCAACAAAAAGGTGGATGCCCACGCGATGTACACCCACACGGTGCCGGCAGGGGCGTTCCGGGGCTACGGGCTGAGCCAGATGATCTTCGCCATCGAGTCCGCCATGGACGAGCTCGCTGCCGGTATCGGGATGGATCCGTTCGAGTTCCGCCGCCGGAACATGGTGCGCGAGGGCGACCTGATGCTGTCCACGCAGCCCGAGCCCGAGGAGGACGTCCACTACGGCAGCTACGGCCTGGACCAGTGCTTGGGCCTGGTCCGTGATGCCCTGGCCCGCGGCCGGGAGCGTTACCACGCCGCCGGCCTGGACGAACTGGGACCGGAATGGCTGACCGGCGAAGGCACCGCGCTCTCCATGATCGATACCGTGCCCCCGCGTGGCCACTTTGCCCATTCCCGGCTCCGGCTCTTGCCGGACGGAACGTACCAGGCCGACGTCGGAACCGCCGAGTTCGGCAACGGCACTACCACCGTGCACGCCCAGCTTGCCGCCACGGCACTGTCCACGGAGGCTGCCAAGGTGGCCGTCCGGCAGTCCGATACCGACCTCGTCGAGCACGATACCGGTGCCTTCGGCTCAGCCGGAACGGTGGTGGCCGGCAAGGCAACGCTCGCCGCAGCGGAGGAACTCGCCGTCCGGATCCGCGCCTTCGCGGCGGGCATCCACCAGACGCAGGCCTCGGCCTGCGTCCTCGACGGGGACTCCGTTGTCATTGACGGCACCCCGGTGGCACTGGCTGAACTCGCGCAGGCGGGTTCGGAAGCCGGCGTCGAACTCGCAGCCGAGGGACGATGGGGCGGGACACCGCGCTCTGTTGCCTTCAACGTGCACGGCTTCAGGGTGGCCGTGAACCGCGGCACCGGCGAGCTGAAGATCCTGCAGAGCGTTCAGGCCGCGGACGCCGGAGTGGTGGTGAATCCGCGCCAGTGCCGCGGCCAGATCGAGGGCGGAATTGCCCAGGCCATCGGCGCAGCGTTGTATGAGGAGGTGGTGGTGGACGACGCCGGCCGCGTCACCACGGACATCCTGCGGCAGTACCACATCCCTACTTTCGCCGACGTCCCCCGCAGTGAGGTGTACTTCGCGGACACCAACGACACACTGGGGCCGCTGGGGGCAAAATCCATGAGCGAAAGCCCCTTCAACCCGGTGGCGCCCGCCCTGGCCAACGCGATCCGCAACGCCACCGGGGTGCGCTTCGCGTCGCTGCCCATCGCGCGGGACAAGATTTACCTTGGGCTGAAGGAGGCGGGGCTGGTGCCGAAGCTGCAGCACTCCGCCCTCTAAAGGACCAGCGCGGGGTCACATAATGCCCCCTCAAGCGACATCATTGGGCAGGATGTGACCCTGCGTTGCATATAGTCGAGGGATGGAACAGCGGATTTTAGGCAAGACCGGACGGAACGTCTCGGTGGTGGGACTGGGCACCTGGCAGCTTGGCGCGGACTGGGGCAACGTAGACCCGGCCCAGGCGCAGGCCATCCTTGCCGCCTCCGTTGAAGCAGGAGTGAACTTCTTCGACACCGCCGACGTCTACGGTGACGGCAAAAGCGAGCAGGCCATCGGCAAGTTCCTCGCCGATAACCCTGGGCTGGACATCATGGTGGCCACGAAGATGGGCCGTCGTGTGGACCAGAGGCCCGAGCACTACACGCTGGCCAACTTCCGCCAGTGGGTGGACCGGTCGCGGAAGAATTTGGGGACGGACACCCTGGACCTGGTCCAGCTGCATTGCCCTCCCACCCCTGTGTACAGCAACGCCGAGGTCTACGACGCCCTGGACACCCTGGTGTCTGAGGGGGCCATCCGCAACTACGGCGTCAGCGTGGAGCGCACCGACGAAGCCCTGGAAGCGATCCGCCACGAGGGAACCGCTTCTGTCCAGATCATCCTGAATGCATTCCGGCTCAAGCCCCTTGACGAAGTCCTGCCCGCTGCGAAGGCTGCCAGTGTGGGCATCATCGCGCGGGTGCCGCTCGCGTCCGGGCTGCTCTCGGGCAAGTACACCAAGGAAACCACCTTCGCCGAGAACGACCACCGGAACTACAACCGGAACGGCGACTCCTTCGACGTCGGCGAAACGTTCTCGGGCGTGGACTACGAGTTGGGACTGAAGGCCGTGGCGGAGTTTGAACAGCTGGTTCCGGCCGGTGCCGGCACGGCGCAGGCGGCCATCGCCTGGATCGCCGCGCAGGACGGCGTCAGCACGGTCATCCCCGGGGCGCGCAGCGTGGAGCAGGCCGCGGCGAACGCTGCCGCGGCTTCCGTGGACGTCAGCGAAGAGTTCGACGGCGGCGTCCGCTGGATCTACGACCACTACTTCAGGGACGCCATCCACCCGCGCTGGTAGCCGTTCGCCGCCTGCCCCATGCCTCGCTCCGCTCCCCACGGGGACGCCGGGCGGCTCTCTTACGCTTGGGAGCACGCTTGTGACTGCCGCCGTCAGTGACTTTGTGGAGCGGCTTGCTGCCGTGCCCACTGTTCCGGGGCGCAACAACTTCTTCGATCACAGCGTCCCGGGCAATGCGGTACGCCGGCGGAACCTTGAGCTGTATTTCGGGGAGCTCCTGGACCGTTCGCCCAAGGTGCTGCTGCTGGGGGAGGCCCCGGGCTTCAGGGGTATGGGAATCACCGGGGTACCGTTCACCAACCGCACCATGTTCCAGGGGCCGGCGAACAGCACCCATGTTCCCGGCAAGCCGCAGTCCAACCGCACTCCCACGGCTGCCGATGCCCGGCTCGGCGCGCCGTACTGGCAGTCGCTCGCGGAGCTGTTCGGCATCGAATCGGTCGTGGCGGTGGGCAACGTCGCACACCGCAGCCTGCAGCGCAGCGGCCTGGACGTTCCAAAGGTCCGGCACCCTTCCCACGGCGGAAGGAACGGGTTCAAGCGTGGGCTGGGGGAGTTGCTCGACGCCGGAGTGATCCGGAGCTAGCCCAACAGGTAAAGCTGCTCCGGGGTGTCAACGTCCAGTCCGCTGGACAGGTCGCTGCAGTCCACCTCGTCCACCAGTTCCGGATGGACGCGCAGGAAGCTGCGCGCCCCGGCGTCGCCCGTGACCGTTTCAGCCACAGCCTGGCGGAGGGTGACGTCGATGATCAGAGGATGCCCGCGGCGGAGCCCGCCGCCAGCACGGTTCGGTGAGGAACCCTCGGCTGCGGCAGCGCCGTCTTCGTACGCGGCAGCGGTGACCCGGCCCGGACGGTGGGCGGCGAGGAGCCGCCCCACTGTCCGGGGGGTCAGGCCGGGCTGGTCCACGAGCGCCACCATCAGGTGGTCCCCGGGATCCGCGGCGGAGTTGCCGAGCAGCAGGGAACTGCCCATCCCGGACTGCCATTCGCGGTTCACAACAGTCCGGTAGCGGTCCAGTTCTGCGATGGACGCCACGTCCGGGGCACCGGCGCCCAGCACCACCACCACCCCGCGGCAGCCGCCGTCGAGCAGTGCCCCCGCGACGGACTCCACGAGCGGCCGGCCGCGATACGGGAGCAGTGCTTTGGGACCCCGGCCGAGCCTGGTCCCGGCGCCGGCGGCAAGGACAATCCCTGTGGCCCGAACCTCATCCATGCCCGCTCCGCCGCCCATTCCCATAGCTGCACCCTAATCGAGTTTTTGTCCGGCCAGGCAGGGTTCCGGGGCGCGGAAGCGGCCGTATGTGGACAAAGCCCCGGATCCGTCAGGCGTCGCCGCCAGCCCCGCCGGTGGTACCTGCCGTCACGTCCAGGAGTTTGTACCGGTCCATGGCGTACGACGGCGAGCCCTCCTCAATCCCGCCCCTCGCCGCGAGCAGCTGGAGGGTTTTGACCACGATGGAGTGGGTGTCGTTCTTGAAGAAACGGCGGGCTGCGGCGCGGGTGTCGGAGAAGCCGAAGCCGTCGGCGCCGAGGGTGGCGAACTCGTTGGGCACGAACTGGCGGATCTGGTCCGGGACGGCCTTCATGTAGTCCGAGACGGCCACGACGGGGCCGGTGGCGCCTTCGAGCTGCTTGGCGACGAAGGGGACGCGGGCGGGCTGGCCGGGGTTGAGGAATGCTTCCTCTTCGGCTGCCATACCGTCGCGGCGCAGTTCGTTCCAGGAGGTCACGGACCAGACGTCGGCCGAGACGCCCCAGTCGTCGGCGAGGAGCTGCTGTGCCTCCAGGGCCCACGGTACCGAGACACCCGAGGCCAGGATCTGCGCCTTAGGTCCGTCAACGGCCGACGCCGACACCCGGTAGATGCCCTTCAGCACCCCTTCGACGTCGAGGTTCTCCGGCTCGCTTGGTTGGGTGATGGGCTCGTTGTAGACCGTGAGGTAGTACATGAGGTTCCGGTCTTCGGAGTCGGGCCCGTACATGCGTTCGAGGCCGTCGCGGATGATGTGGCCCATTTCGTAGCCGTAGGCGGGGTCGTAGGTGACTACGGCGGGGTTGGTGGAGGCCAGGAGCGGGGAGTGGCCGTCGGCGTGCTGGAGGCCTTCGCCGGTGAGGGTGGTCCGTCCTGCGGTGGCGCCGATGATGAAGCCGCGGGTCATTTGGTCTGCTGCGGCCCAGAAGGCGTCGCCGGTGCGCTGGAAGCCGAACATGGAGTAGAACACGTAGACCGGGACCAGGGGCACGCCGTGGGTGGCGTAGGCGGTTCCGGCGGCGGTGAACGCTGCCACGGCGCCGGCTTCGTTGATGCCGGGGTGGATCAGCTGGCCGGCGGGGGATTCCTTGTAGGCCAGGACGAGGTCCCGGTCCACGGACAGGTAGTTCTGGCCCTTGGGGTTGTAGATCTTCGCCGTCGGGAAGAAGGCATCCATGCCAAAGGTCCGGGATTCGTCCGGAACGATGGGCACAATCCGGTGCCCGAACTTTTTGTCCCTGATCAGGTCCTTGAGCAGCCGGACGAAGGCCATGGTGGTGGCGGCCTGCTGCTTGCCGGAGCCGCGCTTGGCGACGTCGAAAGTCTTGGCCTCGGGCAACTCCACGGGCTGGTGGTCCGGCCGCCGTTCCGGGACGGCGCCACCCAATGCCCGGCGCCGCTCGTGGAGGTAGGCGATCTCGGGGGCATCGTGGCCCGGGTGGAAATAGGGCGGGCTGTAAGGGTCCTCCTCCAGCCGGGCGTCCGAAATGGGAATGCGGAGGTAATCCCGGAATTCCTTGAGGTCGTCCAGGGTGAGTTTTTTCATCTGGTGGGTGGCGTTGCGGCCTTCGAAGTGGGGTCCGAGTCCGTAGCCCTTGACGGTTTTGGCGAGGATGACGGTGGGTTTGCCCTTGAATTCGGTGGCGGACGGCCACGACGGGGCCGGTGGCGCCTTCGAGCTGCTTGGCGACGAAGGGGACGCGGGCGGGCTGGCCGGGGTTGAGGAATGCTTCCTCTTCGGCTGCCATACCGTCGCGGCGCAGTTCGTTCCAGGAGGTCACGGACCAGACGTCGGCCGAGACGCCCCAGTCGTCGGCGAGGAGCTGCTGTGCCTCCAGGGCCCACGGTACCGAGACACCCGAGGCCAGGATCTGCGCCTTAGGTCCGTCAACGGCCGACGCCGACACCCGGTAGATGCCCTTCAGCACCCCTTCGACGTCGAGGTTCTCCGGCTCGCTTGGTTGGGTGATGGGCTCGTTGTAGACCGTGAGGTAGTACATGAGGTTCCGGTCTTCGGAGTCGGGCCCGTACATGCGTTCGAGGCCGTCGCGGATGATGTGGCCCATTTCGTAGCCGTAGGCGGGGTCGTAGGTGACTACGGCGGGGTTGGTGGAGGCCAGGAGCGGGGAGTGGCCGTCGGCGTGCTGGAGGCCTTCGCCGGTGAGGGTGGTCCGTCCTGCGGTGGCGCCGATGATGAAGCCGCGGGTCATTTGGTCTGCTGCGGCCCAGAAGGCGTCGCCGGTGCGCTGGAAGCCGAACATGGAGTAGAACACGTAGACCGGGACCAGGGGCACGCCGTGGGTGGCGTAGGCGGTTCCGGCGGCGGTGAACGCTGCCACGGCGCCGGCTTCGTTGATGCCGGGGTGGATCAGCTGGCCGGCGGGGGATTCCTTGTAGGCCAGGACGAGGTCCCGGTCCACGGACAGGTAGTTCTGGCCCTTGGGGTTGTAGATCTTCGCCGTCGGGAAGAAGGCATCCATGCCAAAGGTCCGGGATTCGTCCGGAACGATGGGCACAATCCGGTGCCCGAACTTTTTGTCCCTGATCAGGTCCTTGAGCAGCCGGACGAAGGCCATGGTGGTGGCGGCCTGCTGCTTGCCGGAGCCGCGCTTGGCGACGTCGAAAGTCTTGGCCTCGGGCAACTCCACGGGCTGGTGGTCCGGCCGCCGTTCCGGGACGGCGCCACCCAATGCCCGGCGCCGCTCGTGGAGGTAGGCGATCTCGGGGGCATCGTGGCCCGGGTGGAAATAGGGCGGGCTGTAAGGGTCCTCCTCCAGCCGGGCGTCCGAAATGGGAATGCGGAGGTAATCCCGGAATTCCTTGAGGTCGTCCAGGGTGAGTTTTTTCATCTGGTGGGTGGCGTTGCGGCCTTCGAAGTGGGGTCCGAGTCCGTAGCCCTTGACGGTTTTGGCGAGGATGACGGTGGGTTTGCCCTTGAATTCGGTGGCGGCCTTGTACGCGGCGTAGACCTTGCGGTAGTCGTGGCCGCCGCGTTTGAGGTTCCAGATCTGGTCGTCGGTGAGGTCCGCGACGAGGTCTTTGGTGCGGGGGTCCTTGCCGAAGAAGTGTTCGCGGACGAACCCGCCGGATTCGGCCTTGTAGGTCTGGTAGTCACCGTCGGGGGTTTCGTTCATGATCTTCACGAGCGAGCCGTCGGTGTCCTTGGCCAGCAGGTCATCCCATTCCCGGCCCCAGACGACCTTGATGACGTTCCAGCCCGCGCCGCGGAAGAACGCTTCGAGTTCCTGCATGATCTTGCCGTTGCCGCGCACCGGCCCGTCCAGGCGTTGGAGGTTGCAGTTGATGACGAAGTTCAGGTTGTCCAGGTTCTCGTTCGCGGCGAGCTGGAGCAGGCCGCGGGATTCGGGCTCGTCCATTTCGCCGTCGCCCAGGAACGCCCAGACCTGCTGGTCGGAGGTGTCTTTCAGGCCCCGGTTGTGCAGGTACCGGTTGGACTGGGCCTGGTAGATCGCGTTCATCGGGCCGATGCCCATGGACACGGTGGGGAATTCCCAGAACTTGGGCATCAGCCTTGGGTGCGGGTAGGAGGACAGGGCGTGGCCCTCCTTGGACTTTTCCTGCCGGAACCCGTCCAGGTCCTCCTCGGACAGGCGGCCTTCCATGAACGCGCGGGCGTACATGCCGGGGGAGGCGTGGCCCTGGAAGAAGACCTGGTCCCCGCCGCCGGGGTGGTCCTTGCCGCGGAAGAAGTGGTTGAACCCGACCTCGTACAGGGTCGCAGCCCCGGCATAGGTGGAGATATGCCCGCCCACGCCGATGTTCGGCCGCTGCGCACGGTGGACCATCACCGCGGCGTTCCACCGCATGTAGGCCCGGTACCGGCGCTCGTATTCCTCGTTGCCCGGGAACGGTGCTTCCTGGTCCACCGGGATGGTGTTCACATAATCGGTGGTGGTCACCATCGGCACCCCGACGCTCTGCGCACCGGCACGCTGCAGCAGGCTCCGCATGATGTATTGGGCACGCTCGGTGCCCTGTTCCCTGATCAACGAATCCAGGGACTCAACCCACTCGGCGGTCTCTTCCGGATCACGATCAGGCAGCTGGTTAGTCAACCCGCTGAGGATATGGGAGGTATCTTCTCCTGCAGCCACGGGTGCCCTGTTCCCTGATCAACGAATCCAGGGACTCAACCCACTCGGCGGTCTCTTCCGGATCACGATCAGGCAGCTGGTTAGTCAACCCGCTGAGGATATGGGAGGTATCTTCTCCTGCAGCCACGGCAGCCTCTTTTCATCGTCGAATGCTGGCTTTACGTTTTCGTATTGTGAGAAAACATTATTGCTATACGAGATTAGCTGCGGCGGAGGAAGCGGTCAAACAGGCTTTCCGGCGGTCGGGCGGAGCTGGCGGTCCTGGGCCAATCCAACCGTTTATGACCGGCCCGGCAAGCAGAACTCCTTGACTGAAGGTGATCCACGTCATAATCTGTTTTCACCATTCAATATCTTCATTTCGCGATGTGGAATAACAGAACCGGTCCTCCGACCATGAGCTCACCACCGCGGAATAACCCAAGAACTGGAGATCCCCCTATGCAGACCCCTCCACCGGCGGGCGTTGACGTGGCTCCTGACCTGACAGCGCCGTCAGGTTCTTCCGCCCACCCAGCAGTGGGTATTGACGCCCTGTGCGAATCCGCCAGCGCAGCATCAGGCCAGACCATCAGCCCCACCCTTTACAACGCAGACCTTGCCCCCACCAAGCGTGCCGGCCGCAGCTGGTCCGGCTACAGCATCTTTACCCTCTGGGCCAACGACGTCCACAGCCTCGGCAACTACGCCTTCGCCATCGGACTTTTCGCCCTCGGCCTCGGGGGCTGGCAGATCCTGCTGGCCCTTGGCATCGGTGCGGCGCTGCTGTTCGGCCTCCTCACCCTGTCCGGTTTTATGGGCGTCAAAACCGGCGTCCCCTTCCCGGTGATGAGCCGGATCAGCTTCGGCATCCGCGGAGCCCAGATCGCCAGCCTCCTGCGCGGCGCCGTAGCCGTCGCCTGGTTCGGCATCCAGACCTACCTCGCCTCCGTGGTCTTCCGCGTCATGCTTGTGGCAATGTTCCCCTCCCTCGGGGAGCTGGACCAGAACTCCATCCTCGGCCTGTCCACCCTCGGCTGGATCGCCTTCGTGATCCTCTGGATCGTCCAGCTGGTCATCGTCAGCTTCGGCATGGAAATGATCCGCAAGTACGAGGCGTTTGCCGGCCCCGTCATCCTGGCCACCATGGCGGCCATCGCCGTCTGGATCTTCATCGAAGCCGGCGGCGCCATCGCGTGGTCTTCGGACAACGCCCTGGAAGGGCCCCAGATGTGGCTCACCATCTTCGCCGGCGGCGCCCTCTGGGTGTCCATCTACGGCACGTTCGTCCTGAACTTCTGCGACTTCACCCGCTCGGCGGTCTCGAAAAAGGCCATTGTCCGGGGCAACTTCTGGGGCATCCCCATCAACATGCTCGTCTTCGGAGCCATCGTGGTGGTCCTGGCCGGCGGACAGTTCAAGATCAACGGCACCATCATCGAGAGCCCGTCGGACATCGTCCAGACCATCCCCAACACGCTGTTCCTGGTGCTGGCATGCCTGGCCCTGCTGATCCTGACCATCGCGGTCAACCTCATGGCCAACTTCGTGGCGCCTGTCTATGCACTGACCAACCTGTTCCCCAAGCACCTGAACTTCCGCAAGGCAGCCGTCGTGAGCGCCGTTATCGGACTGGTCATCCTGCCTTGGAACCTCTATAACAACCCGCTGGTGATTGTGTACTTCCTGGGCGGTCTGGGTGCCCTCCTGGGCCCGCTGTTCGGTGTCGTGATGGCTGACTACTGGCTGATCCGCCGCGGCAAGGTCAACGTCCCCGAGCTGTACACCGCCTCCCCGGACGGCGCCTACCACTACAAGAACGGCGTGAACCCCAGGGCTATCACCGCACTGGTGCCGGCCGCCGTCGTGGCCCTCGTCATCGCGTTCGTCCCTGCCCTGGCACCTGCGGCACCGTTCGCCTGGTTCTTCGCCGCCGGCATCGCAGCGGTGGTGTACTTCTTCATCGCGGACCGCTCACAGCGGCTGGAAGACCGCGACGGCGAATCCATCGCCGTCGCCAGCACCCACTAAGCCGAGCACCCACAAAGGAATCCCATGCGCATACTCGTCGCGAACGTCAACACCACCGGGTCCATGACGGACTCCATCGCCGCCCAGGCCCGCAGCATCGCGTCGGCAGGGACGGATATCGTCGGAATCACGCCGCGCTTCGGCGCCGATTCCTGCGAGGGGAACTTCGAAAGCTACCTCGCGGCCATCGCGGTGATGGATGCGGTGACCTGCTACGCCGAGCCGTTCGACGCCGTCGTCCAGGCCGGCTACGGCGAGCACGGGCGGGAGGGGCTGCAGGAGCTCCTGGACGTCCCCGTGGTGGACATTACCGAGGCGGCCGCCAGCACCGCCATGTTCCTCGGCCACAAGTATTCGGTGGTCACCACCTTGGACCGGACCGTTCCGCTGATCGAGGACCGCCTCAAGCTGGCCGGCCTGGATGCCCGGTGCGCCTCGGTGCGGGCCAGCGGCATGGCCGTCCTGGAGCTTGAGGAGGAACCGGACCGTGCGGTGGAGGCCATCATCAACCAGGCGATGCTCGCCGTCCGTGAGGACAAGGCCGAGGTGATTGTGCTCGGCTGTGGCGGGATGGCGGGCCTGGACGAAGAGATCCGGCAGCGTGCCGGCGTACCGGTGGTGGACGGTGTTGCGGCCGCAGTGACCATCGCGGAATCCCTGGTCCGCATGCGCCTGTCCACATCCAAAGTCCGGACCTACGCGGCGCCGCGGCCCAAGACCGTCATAGGCTGGCCGCTGAACAGCACAGACGTTCCCGCGTCCCTTTAGGGCAAGTTTCCAGGCGGGGCCATCGGTAATACAGGAGAAGAGTTTGAACCATTCCCAGGCCCCGGGCCGCGTCGCAGTGGTCACCGGTGCAGGTTCCGGCATCGGCCGGGCGGTGGCCCGCCTCCTCCTGGGCGACGGCTACGCCGTTGCCCTCGCCGGGCGGCGTGAGCCGCAGCTCGTGGAGACGGCGCACGGCCACCCCCACGCCCTCCCGGTCGCCTGCGACGTCACCCGGCCCGACGACGTCGAGCGCCTTTTCGAAGCCACCGGCCAAAAGTGGGGGCGGGTGGACCTTTTGTTCAACAACGCGGGCGTGTTTGGCCCGGCGGCCAGCGTGGACGAGATTTCGCTGGCCGACTGGGACGCCACCCTGGCGGTGAACCTCACCGGCTCCATGCTGTGCGCCGCGGCAGCCGTCCGGGCCATGAAGACGCAGGAACCGCAGGGCGGGCGGATCATTAACAACGGTTCCATTTCGGCGCACTCACCCCGGCCCCGGACGGTGGCGTACGCCGTGACCAAGCACGCCATGACCGGGCTGACCAAAAGCATCGAGCTGGACGGGCGGGGCTTCGGCATCACGTGCGGGCAGATCGACATCGGCAACACGGCCACCGACATCATGGACACCATCGGCGTGGGCGCCGGGGCGCTGCAGGCCGATGGCAGCCGCCGCGTTGAGCCCACATTCCCGGTGGAGGACGCAGCCCGCGCGGTCCTGATGATGGCCAACATGCCGCCGTCGGCCAGCGTGGGGTCAGTGGTCATCACGGCGGCAGGCATGCCGTTCATCGGCCGCGGCTGACCCCATCTGAGTTTTTGTCCACATATGCAGACCTCCACGCCCGGAAGTCTGCATATCTGGACAAAAACTCCGGTTGAGACGGGCGGGCCTGTGGACAAGTGCTAAGCCGTCCGTTTGGACTGGCTCAATGGAGCATGAGCAGATTGTCGCCCCTACCTGAACCGTTGGATTCCCGGCCCTTTGGTCTTCCAGAGGGCGAAGCTGCGGGTCTGACAAGGAGCCGGCTCGGAGGCCGGGACCTGCACCGGCCAAGCCGGGGAGTCCGCGTTCCAAAGGCCGGCCCGTCTGATCTGGCAGGCCTCGTGCGCTCCCACACCCGCCTCGATGCGGACACTTTCGCAAGCCTCGTCACCGCTGCGGAGATCCTGGAACTCCCGCTCCCGCCCTGGGCGGAATTCCGGCCTGACGACGGCGGCCCGGTCACCGCCGTCGTCGAGCCTGTTCCGTGGGGTAAGAAATCGGGTGCGCATTTTCGGGAACCCGGGAGGTTCCTGCACCTCTCCAGAAAAGGCGGCCTGACACTTCCACGGCGCAGGGGCGTGGCAGGGCACCGGCTTAAGGTCCGCGACGGGGACCTTATTGACATCGACGGGCTGCGGCTGACTTCGGTTGCCCGGACCTGGGTGGACCTCGGCTCGGTCCTGCCAATGGACGACCTCATTGTTGTTGGCGATGCGATCGTCAGCGAGCATGCAAGGTCTTTCGGCGAGCCAAAGCTGCCGATGATGCCGCTGCCCGAACTGCGTTCATTCGTGGCGGGCGCCAATGGGATTCACGGTGTCCGAAAGGCAAGGGAAGCACTCGAAAAGCTGCGCGTCGGCGTCGACTCACCTCCGGAAACCAGGCTGCGGCTGATGATGGACGACGCCGGGCTGCCGGAATTCGTCCCCAACTGCCGGGTGGACGATGCCTTGGGCAGGCCCGTGTGGACGGACCTGGGCTGCGCCCGCTTCCGTACCTGCGTTGAGTACGACGGCGTCCATCACCTCACGGCCGAACAGCAGGCTTTGGATTCCTACCGGGACCAGCGGGTGTCCGAAGCGGGCTGGCGGCAGGTGAAGATCAACCGGATCGACCTGGAGCGTGGACCGGAGTGGGTGGTATCCAGGGTTAGCCAGGCGCTCCGCAAACAGGGCTGGCACCGCTGAGTTTTTGTCCAGGTATGCAGGCTCCCGGGGCGTGGAAGTCTGCATACGTGGACAAAAACTCTAGAGCGGGAGGAGGGACGAGAGGTCCGCGCGCAGGCCCGAGGCTGCCACCCTGCCGGCGGCGACGGCCTCTGCCCAGGTCAACTGGCCGGTCACCATGCCAAGCCAGGTAGCGGCGTCGCACTCAATCACGTTGGGCGGGGTTCCGCGGGTGTGCCTGGGCCCTTCCACGCACTGCGTTACACCGAACGGCGGCACGCGCACCTCGACGGAGTTCCCGGGTGCCCGCGCCGTGACTTCCTCCAGCGTGTAGCGGACGGCGGTTGCCAGGAGAGCCCGCGGAACGGGAGGAAGGTCCGACGACGGCCCGGCGGCTTCCTGCCATGCCTTCACCGCCGCGGCGCCTTCGTGAACGTCGATGCGACGGCGGGCTACAGGCATGTTCCCGGGATCCTTTCGGCGAGGCATAGGGCAAAGGAAATCAGAGTACCGCGGACCTCCGCAGGGGAGGAATCCGGCGGGCCCGCGGGTAGCATCGATACAACATTGTCAGCCACAGAAACGGAGCCACCCGTGCAGCTCGGCGCTTTCTCGGTCAGCCTCAACGTCAAGGACATCGAAGCTTCCACCGCGTTCTACCAAAAGCTCGGCTTCACGCCCTTCGCCGGCGACATCTCCCAAAATTGGCTCATCCTGAAAAACGGTGAGGCGGTGGTGGGCCTCTTCCAGGGTGTGCTGGAGCGGAACGCCCTGACGTTCAATCCCGGCTGGAGCCAGGACGCCCAGGCACTTGATGCGTTCACCGATGTCCGCGAGCTCCAGCGGGAACTTAAGAGCCAGGGCATCCCCTTCGCCGCCGAAGCCGAGGAGGGGACCACTGGTCCGGGGAGCTTCATTGTGGTGGACCCGGACGGCAACCCGGTGATCGTGGACCAGCACGTGTGAGCTGCACGCTCCCAGCGGCGGACCCGGTAAACCCGCTCAGTCCAGGAGCGCCGAGACCGCCGGACCCAGCCGGATCTTGCCCACCGGCCGGCCGCCCCCCAGCACGGGCTCCACCACTTTCTCCAGCACACTGGCCACGCCGGGAATTTCCACGGCGCCTGCAGCTGCGAGCAGGGTCAGTGCCACCAGCGAGGTGGCCCGCAGGTTCCCGTCCAGCATCTTGACCGCCACGGAAACACCCTGCGGTGTTGCCATGGCCAGGACCCCTTCGGCTCCAATTTTGGCGATGATTTCCAGCTCGTCCATCACAACGGTGTTGGCCTCGTCGCGGCCCTGCACCGCCCACGGGTAGTCCAGCATGGACGTGGCGATGGTGGCAGCCCGGGCGTTGAAGCTCTGATCGCCGGGCGCCTTGGCCAGCTGCGAGAAGCCCCGCGCCAGCCCTCTCAACGAGACGGCGGCCACCGGCGCACCGCACCCGTCGATCCCCAGGTGGGCGATCTTTTCGCCCGTGTACTCCTCGATGACGCTGCGGACCCGCTGCTGCAGCGGATGGTTCGGCTCGAGGTAGCTGTGCGTGTCCCAGCCGTTTTCGGTGCAGGCCCACAGGAAGGCGGCGTGCTTCCCGGAGCAGTTGAACGCCAGTTTTGATTTGCCGCGTTCGGAACGCACCAGCCAGTTCCGGGCTGTTTCATCCTGCGGCCAGGCCTCGGGGCATTGGAGCTGGTCCTCGCGCACTCCTGCCGCCTTGAGCATGCCGGACACCACGTCCATATGGTCCAGTGACCCGACGTGGCTGGCGCAGGCCAGCGCCACCTGGGCGCCCCGGAGCGGAACGCCGGACTGCATTGCGGCCAGCGCCTGGAACGGCTTCAGCGCGGACCTTGCGTAGATGGGGGTGTTGATGTCGCCCAGTTCGGTAACCACCGACCCGTCGGCCGCGAGCAGCACGGCGGAGCCGATGTGCCGGGATTCCACAAAGCCGCTGCGCTCGATCACGGCCAGTTCGACGGCGGAGTCCACGGTAAAGGTGGCATGCGGGTTATGCGGCATGCTGCCAGTCTAGGGGCCAGCATCGCTGATGCCCGGCTACTCCACGGTGACCATCATCGACTGCCAGCCGGAGGCGCCGTCCGGGACGGGATCGGCGCGCTGCTCGGTCTGCACCTCGCCGGTGCCGTCCGTGGCGCGGACTTTGAGGTAGTGCGGGCCGGGCGTGGCGTCCCACTCGTAGGACCATTGGCGCCAGGTAGCCAGGGACGCCTCGGCGGAGAGGTCCACCTCCACCCAGTCCGTGTTGTCCACCTGGATTTCCACCTTGGTGATGCCCCGGGTCTGCGCCCAGGCGGTGCCGCCCACGGTGATCTTCCCGGCCGGTACCTTCGCGAAGGATTTGGGAACGTCCACCCGTGCCATGGTCTTGATGGGCCCCCGCTCGGACCAGCCGCGTTCCGTCCAGTAGGCCTTGCTGTCCGCGAATCGGGTGACCTCGAGGTCCACCACCCACTTGGTGGCGGAGACGAAGCCGTAGAGGCCCGGAACCACCATCCGCACCGGGTATCCGTGCTCGAGCGGCAGCGGTTCGCCGTTCATTCCGATGGCCAGGATGGCGTCACGGCCGTCCTGCAGGACCTCCAGCGGCGTGGAAGCACTGAAACCGTCAATGGACGTGGAGAGCACCATGTCCGCCCCGTCCTTGGGCCGTGCCCGCTTCAGGACCTCACGGATGGGCAGGCCCAGCCACTTGGCGTTGCCGGCGAGGTTGCCGCCCACTGGGTTGGAAACACAGGTAAGCGTGACGTGCGATTCGATCAGGTCGGCGTCGAGCAGGTCCTGGAAAGTGAGCCGGATTTCCTCCTCCACGAGCCCGTGCACCCGCAGCTCCCACTCACCGGCATTGATTTCCGGGACGCTGAGGGCAGTATCGATGCGGTAGAACTCGCCGTTGGGCGTCAGCCACGGCGGGACACCGGCCACCGGGGACTGGACGCCTGCCGGAACAGCTGGCGCGGCTTTGCCCGGCGCAGGCAACTGCAGCGCTTCGCGCGCCTTGGCGATGTTGCTGCGGGCGGTGCCCAAGAGCCGGCCCCCCGTGGCGGCAATGCCTGCTGCCGCCGCGGTGATGCCGGCAGCAGCGAAAAAACGACGGCGGGTGGCCCCCGGGTGCCGGGAGTCGCCGCCGGCCGCATCCGCCGGCGCTTCGGGCCAGGCTTTGAGTCCCCGCAAGGGAGTGATGAGAAAGCGCAGGACCATCAAGCCGGCAAGCGTCCCCAGCACCGACGGGATGGCATCGACCGGTTCCACACCTGCCCGGGTCACCACGCTGGCCACGATCACCACACCCATGAACACGACACCCAGCACGCCCAGGGCCCAACGCCGGTACGCCACCACACCCAGCACGCACGCCAGGGCGGCGATGGTCAGGCCCATGCCCACAAAAAGCGCGGCTTTGTCGTTGGTGCCGAACGTGGCGATCGCGAAGTCCTTCATCCAGGACGGCGTGAAGTCGATGAAGGTGGACCCCAGGGCAATCACAGGGGTGGCGCGGGCGGTGAAGAACGCACCAACCAGCTCGGCCACGGCGAGGACGACGGCCGCGGCCACCACGCCTGCCAGTGCGGCCAGGGCGGTGGGACCTTTGAGCCAGTTCAGGAGCTTTTTCATGACATTGGTTCGTAGCCGACCGGTGCCGGGATTGTTTTAGGCGGCTGAGACAGCTTAGGAGCGGGCTGGGTGCACAAAGTACCCTTGGAGACTGTGAAGGTACTAGTCATCGGCCCCGGAGGCCGCGAACACGCCATTGTCCGCTCCCTGCTCGCCGACCCCAACGTATCCGAGGTCCACGCAGCCCCCGGCAATGCCGGCATCAGCAAGCTGGTCCCCACCCACAAGATCAACGGCAACGATCCAGACGCCGTAGCAGCCCTGGCCGCCAAGCTCACTGTGGACCTGGTGGTGGTGGGTCCGGAGGCGCCGCTCGCAGCGGGTGTTTCCGACGCCGTCCGCGACGCCGGTATCCCGGTGTTCGGCCCCAGCAAGGCCGCAGCCCAGCTCGAGGCTTCCAAGGCATTCGCCAAGGAGATCATGGCCGAAGCCGGTGTTCCCACGGCCATGGCCCTGGTGGCCACCGATGCGGAGGAAGCAGCGTCCGCTCTGGATACCTTCGGCGCTCCCTACGTGGTGAAGGACGACGGACTCGCGGCCGGCAAGGGCGTAGTGGTCACCAAGAACCGCGATGAGGCCCTGGCCCACGCCCAGACCTGCTTCGACGCCGGGGGTTCAGTGGTCATCGAGGAATTCCTGGATGGTCCCGAAGTTTCCCTCTTTGTGCTTTGCGACGGCCAGAATACTGTCCCGCTGTCACCGGCCCAGGACTTCAAGCGGATCTTCGATAACGACGAAGGACCCAACACCGGCGGCATGGGCGCCTACACCCCGCTGGAGTGGGCACCCGAGGGCCTGGTCCAGGAAGTCATTGAGCGCGTGGCCCAGCCCACCGTCAACGAAATGGCCCGCCGCGGCACCCCGTTTGTGGGCGTGCTGTTCGTGGGGCTGGCCCTTACCTCGCGCGGCACCCGCGTGATTGAATTCAACGTCCGCTTCGGCGACCCGGAGACCCAGGCCGTGCTCGCCCGGCTCAAGACCCCCCTCGGTGCCCTGCTCCTGGCAGCCGCCAAGGGCGAACTGGACCAGGCAGAAGAGCTGCGCTGGTCCAAGGAAACTGCTGTCGCCGTCGTCGTCGCTTCCGAAAACTACCCCGACACGCCCCGCACGGGAGACCGCATCCGGGGGCTGAAGAAGGTGGAGGAACTCGACGGTGTGCACGTGATCCACGCCGGGACCTCCTTCGACGAGGACGGCAAAGTGATCTCCGCGGGCGGCCGCGTGCTCGCCGTCGTCGCGCTGGGCAGCGACCTGGTGGAGGCGCGGGAAAAAGCGTACGACGGCGTGGAGCTGGTTCAGCTGGAAGGCTCGCAGTTCCGCACGGACATCGGCCGCAAGGCCGCCCGCGGCGAGATCAGGGTATCGTCCGGCGCTACCGGGTCACTGCCCATCACGAAGACGAAGGCATAGCATGAGCGGGAATCTGCCCCAGGAAAGCCTGCCCCAGGATGGGCAGAAGCGCGGCTTCAGCACTGCCACGCTGGACCTGCCCGGCTGGAAGCACGTGTACTCCGGCAAGGTCCGCGACCTGTATGAGCCGGCCGACGAATCCATCGTTGAGCGGGTGGGCCAGGAATGCGTGCTGGTGGTGGCCAGCGACCGGATCAGCGCCTTCGACCACGTCCTCTCCAGCGAGATCCCGGACAAGGGCCGCATCCTCACCCAGCTGAGCCTGTGGTGGTTCGACCAATTGGACGTGGCGCACCACGTGCTCGCCTCCACGGTGGAGGACGGCGTGCCGGCTGCCGTGGAAGGCCGGGCCATGATCTGCAAAAAACTGGACATGTTCCCGGTGGAGTGCATCGCCCGCGGTTACCTCACCGGCTCCGGCCTGCTGGAATACCGTTCGTCCGGAACCGTGTGCGGCATCCCGCTGCCGGAGGGGCTGGTGGACGGCTCACGGCTCGAGCACGCCATCTTCACGCCGTCGGCCAAAGCGGAGGTGGGGGAGCATGACGAGAACATCACCTACGACGCCGTGGTGGCGATGGTGGGCGACGACATTGCCGGCCGCCTCAGTGAACTCACGCTGAAGATCTACACCACCGCCGAAAAGATCGCCCGGGAGCGGGGGATCATCCTCGCGGACACCAAGGCGGAGTTCGGCTACGACGCCGTCTCGGGTTCGATCACCCTTGGCGATGAAGTGCTGACGCCTGACTCCTCACGGTTCTGGGACGCCGCGACTTACAAGCCTGGACAGGCGCAGCCCTCCTACGACAAGCAGTATGTCCGGGACTGGCTCACGTCCGCCGAATCGGGGTGGGACCGGTCCTCGGATACGCCCCCGCCGGCGCTGCCTGCTGACGTGGTGGACCGGACGCGCAGCCGCTACGTTGAGGCCTACGAGAAGCTGACCGGGAAAGCCTTCGCCTGACAGCAGCCAACCCCGCCCGGAGCCCCGGTGGCTCCGGGCGGGGTGCAAGGCTCAGCTGACCTTGGTGGCAGCCGCAGCCCGCTGCTGGGCCAGCCGGATTTCCAGGACAGCGTCCAGGGCCTGCTGGACACGGTCCGCGGCACCTGCCGCGCTGAAGGCCTTTTGGGCTTCCTCCAGGTGGACCAGGGCTTCGTCGGCTTCGCCCGCGGCCTTCAGCGACTTGCCCAGGAGCAGTGAAACCTCCCCCGCCGTGTGCTTGGCGAGCGCGTTGCGTTCGGCGTGGATTTCCCGCAGCTTTTCGACGGCGGCCACAATGTCCCCGGTCAGGTACAGCCACCGGGCACGGATGAAGGCGACCTCCAGTTCGTCGCTCTTGGTTCCGCCCACGATGGAGAAGGCGAGCTCTGCCCGTTCGATGGAGGACAGGGTCTCCGGCTCGACGATGCCGGAGGACAGGCGCACCGCGGCGGATGCCTTGTTGAACCGCGCCCAGAGCTCAATGTCGTTGGCAGGGGACAGAAGCTTCGCGGCACGTTCGTGGTGCTTGACCCCTTCGGAGTAGTCGTGCCGCATGAAGGCCACGTTGCCCACCACCCAGGCGACCTCGCCGGCCAGCTGGGACATCGCGTGCTCGTCCACCTGGGCGAGAAGGTCCTGGCAGGATGTCCACGCTTCGTCCAGCCGGCCACTCTCCGCAAGGGCGCCAATCAGGACCCGCAGGGCACCCACGATGATGGTGGAGCTCCTGGGCAGCTGCCGCGAAAGCTCCATGGCCTCCTGGGCGTAATTGACAGCCATTGACAGCTGGCCCTGCCGCTGGCATACAGTTGCCAGCATCTGCCGGGCCCGGACGCCCAGGCCCACCGACTCGGTGGCCATGGGGTGCTCCAGCAGGCGCTGGATGATCTCCCGGCACTCCTGCAGGTCGCCGTGCTTCATCAGGCATTCGGCCTGCATATAGGACATGTTCCACCAGGCACTGGTGTTCTTGCCGTCAAGGGCGATCTGTGCGGCGGTAGCTGCATGGCTTGCGGCCAGCGGATAGTCCCGCAGGTCCCACGCCTGGCGCGCGTACAGGCCCGCCAGGACGTACTCGGCGTCGCTGACAGTGATGGGCTGGCTCCAGGCCTCAAGGGCCTTGGGGGCAAGCTCAAGCCTCTTCGCCAGCTCGTCGATCACCTCCGCGGTGGGTTCCCGTCGGCCGGTTTCAAGCAGGGAGATGTAACTGGGGGAGTAAAGATCCTTGCCCAGCTCAGCCTGTGTCAGACCGCGTTCAAGCCGCTCCGCCCGGAGCTTCTCCCCGAATCCGTTGCCCACGGGATTTCCTCCTTTTCCGGACACTCTTTGCATCAGAGGCTTGACAGCCTCTGTGGAAAACATTTTACAATGTATGTCAACAAGGACAGTGCTGGCTTTGTAACGAATCCGACTCGTATTGAGGAACACATATGTTGAAGAAGATTGCAGCTGCTGCCGTTCTGGCCGGAGCCCTGGCTTTCTCTGCTGCGGCTCCGGCCGTTCTGTCAGTGGGTTCGGTTGTTGACACCGGGAACGTCGCGGAAGCCCGCACAGGCAACTGGCCCGATCCGATGTCAAAGCCGGTCAAGGAGAAGCCCGCTAAGGAGAAGCCCGCCACGGACACGAGCGGCGAGGGCACAGTCACCACCTACACCGGCAACTGGCCTGATCCGATGTAACAGCTTCCTCAACAAAAGGGGGCGGGGAAGGCTCCGGAGCATCTGCTCCGGAGCCTTCCCCTTTGCCGGAAACTTCGGCTGTCCGGCAGGTAACAGTTCGGGCACGCAAAAAAGAGGGCCTCCGTTAGGAGACCCTCTTTTGTCGTGGTCGGGATGACAGGATTTGAACCTGCGACCTCTTCGTCCCGAACGAAGCGCGCTACCAAGCTGCGCTACATCCCGATCCGCTGCAAAAGCAACTTTACAAGGATAGCCGATGCGGGTCCCCGATGCGAAATCGAGGAGGCGGCCGGCGGTCTCCTGCAGTCAGACCAGCGAGTCCTTCCACGCGCCGTGAAGGTCGGCGAAGCGTCCGCCGCCGCCGATCAGCCCCGCGGGAGAGCCGTCCTCGACGATCCGGCCGTCCTGCACCACCAGGACCCGGTCCGCGGTTTCCACCGTGGACAGGCGGTGCGCAATGATCAGAGCCGTCCTGCTGGCGGCGTCCGTGTCCGCCAGCAGCCGGGCCAGGCCGGTCTGCACCAGCCGCTCGGAGGGGATGTCCAGCGACGAGGTGGCCTCGTCAAGGATCAGCACGGCCGGCCGGGCCAGGAATGCCCTGGCGAAGCTGATGAGCTGCCGCTGCCCGGACGAGACCCGGCCGCCGCGTTTGTTCACATCGGTGTCATAGCCCTCGGGCAATTCCAGGATGAAGTCGTGTGCGCCCACCGCCTTCGCGGCTTCCTCGATTTCGGCCCGGGATGCCTCCGGCCGGCCCAGGGCGATGTTGTCGGCAACGGAACCGCTGAACAGGAAGGCCTCCTGGGTGACCATTACGATGTTCCGCCTCAGGTCCGTGGTGCTGAGGTTGCGCAGGTCCACGCCGTCCAGGGTCAGGGAACCGGAAGAGACGTCGTAGAAGCGGGCGATCAGTTTGGCCAGGGTGGACTTCCCCGCGCCCGTCTGGCCTACCAGCGCTACCGTCTGGCCTGCCGGGATCCGCAGGTTCAGCCGGGGAACGATGAGCGGACCGTCCCCGTACCGGAATTCCACATCCTTGAAATCGACCGCTCCCTTGGCGCGGGGAAGGGCCACGGGATTCCTGGGCGGGCGGACGGTGGGAACTTCCTCGAGGAGTCCGGACACCTTCTCCAGCGCCGCCTGCGCGCTTTGGAAGGAGTTGTAGAACATGGCCATCTGGTCCACCGGCTGGAAGAACCGCTTGGTGGAGAGGATGAGCGCCAGCAGGACACCCACCGCCAGGTCGCCGGTGAGGACGCGGAAACCGCCAAGGAGCAGCACCACGGCCACGCACACGTTCCCGATCAGCACCAGCCCCGGCTGGAAGATGCCGTTGAGGTTGATGGACCGGACGGTCACCAGCCGGTAGTCCTCGGCGAGCTTTCCGTAGCGGTCAGCGTTCTCCTGCTCCTTGCGGAAAGCCTTCACTGCGCGGATGCCGGTCATCGTCTCCACGAAGTGCACAATCAAACGGGCGGACACCACCCGGGATTCGCGGAACGCGATCTGGGAATGCTTCTGGTACCAGCGGGCCAGGAAGAACATGGGGACACCGGCTGCCAGCACCAGCAGGCCGCTGCGCCAGTCGAGCGCGAACACCGTTACCGCGGTGAAGATCATGAACAGCATGCCGGAGGCGAGCGAGCTGACGCCGGAATCCAGGAGTTCGCGAAGGGCCTCCAGGTCCGAGGTCTGCCGGGCAATGATCCGGCCGGAGGTGTATCTCTCGTGGAACTCCAGGCTCAGCCGCTGCGTGTGGCGGAATACCCGCAGGCGCAGGTCCAGGAGCATGGCCTGGCTGAGTTTCGCCGTGGAGGTCACATACAGGGCGGTGAGTCCCGCCGTCGCAATGGCAGCAAGAAGATAGGCGACGCCGGTGAACACCAGGGGGAGGTTGTCTCCGGCCTGCAGGGCGGGCAGTGCGTGGTCGATGCCGAAGGCGATCAGGGCCGGGCCGGCCACGCGGGCCGCCTGCGAAAGGACCACCGTGGCAATCGTCAACCAGAACCGCAGCCGCACCGGCCGGATCAGGCTGCGCAACAAAGCCAGCGACCGTCGTCGTACCGCCCTGCTGTCGCTTTTGCTGAGGTGGGCGTTGTCCTCGTTGGCCGTGCCAAAGGTGGTGGTGCTCATCGGGTCACTTCCTCTGCCTGGTCCTCAAGGGCGGACAGTTCGGAGTCCAGGTCGCGGGGTTCCGGGTCCAGGCTGGCGATCACGTACCGGTAGTGGTGGTTGCCTGCCAGCAGTTCGGTGTGGGTGCCAACTGCGGTGATGCGGCCGTCCTCGAGCAGCGCCACCCGGTCCGCCAGCGCCACGGTGGAGGGGCGGTGCGCAACGATCAGCGTGGTGGTGTCCTTCAGCACGGCCCGGAGCCGCGTTTCCACCAGCTCCTCGGTGTGGACGTCCAGGGCGGACAGGGGATCGTCCAGGACCAGCACGCGGGGCCGCGCGGCGATGGCGCGGGCCAGGGCAATCCGCTGCCGCTGCCCGCCGGAAAGGCTGAGGCCTTCCTCGCCGATCAGCGTGTCCACGCCCTCCGGCAGGGAGTAGGCGAAGTGCGCCTGGGCCACGTCCAGGGCTTCGTCGAGGACAGCTTCAGAGCGCACGGGGGCACCGAGCAGGACGTTGTCCCGGACGGAGTTGGAGAACAGGGTGGTGTCCTCGAAGGCCACGGCGACGATCCGGCGGAGTTCCGCCACCTCGAAGTCCCGCAGGTCCACGCCGTCGATGGTGATGGACCCGCCGGTGACGTCGAACAGGCGCGGGACCAGTTGGATCAGCGCGCTCTTGCCGCTACCGGTGATTCCCACCAGCGCCATGGTTTCGCCGGGCCGGACGTCGAGGGTGATCTCCTTGAGGATGGGCTTGTCCGGTGCATCCTCGAAGGCGAAGGTGGCGTTGTTGAAGCGGAGTGCGCCGGCCAGTTGGTGCGGCCGTTGGGGTTCCGGAGGGCTGCTGATGGTGTTGGGAGTGTCCATCACCTCGAAGTGGCGGTCGACGGCGGTCTTGGCAGTCAGTGCCATGGCGAGCAGCATGCCGGAAAATTCCACGGGCGAGGCCATCACGGCGGCCGTGGCGAAGAAGGCCACCAGCGAACCAATGCTCAGCTGGCCGCTGGCGCACAGCATGACTCCCACCACCAGTCCGGCGCCGAGGGCGAGTTCGGGGAGCAGGGTGACCACCATGGTGAAGGTTGCCTGGTGGCGCGCCTTTTCAATCTCCGTCTGGCGGAGTTCCTCAGCCTGTTCGTTGAAGTTTTCCAGCGCCTCCCGGCTGCGTCCGAAGGCCTTCAGCACACGGATGCCGTGGACTGATTCCTCTACAGTGGTGGCGAGGTCGCCGGCCTGGTCCTGGCTGCGGCGCGCCACCCTGCTGAAACGGGTCCGGAAGCGGAAGCTGTAGGCCATGATGGGCGCGGCTGCGGCCAGAAAGATCAGGGCCAGCTGCCAGCTCATCACAAACATGACCGTGATGCCGATAATCACGGTGAGGGTGGTGACCACCAGCATGATGGCGCCGAAGGCCATCCACCGGCGCAGGAAGTTCAGGTCCGTCATGGCGCGGGACAGGAGCTGGCCGGAGCCCCAGCGGTCGTGGAAGGAGACGGTAAGGTCCTGGAGATGGTCATACAGCGAAACCCGCATGGCGGTTTCCACGGAGGTGGCGGGGTTGATCACGAACTGCCGGCGCAGGGCCACCAGTCCTGCCTCGGCTATGCCCAGTACCAGGATGACGCCGGCGGAAATCCAAACCGCTTCGGTTGCCCCGCCCGCCTCGAGCGATTCGTTGACCAGCACCCGGAGGACCTGGGGGATGGCCAGGGCAACAACGCTGGCCATCAACGCGCAGAGGAGTCCCAACAGAAGCCGGGGAATGATGGGCCGGACATGAGGGTAGAGGCGACTGATGGATCGAAAAAATGAAGTTTGCTTGGCCATGCCCGCTTCTCAAGCTCTAAAACGAATGTAGTTTCCCGTAGCAACTACCCTATGCCATGGCGTGAGGCGATTCACAGGGATCGGGACCCTTCAGCGGGCTTGCCAATTTATTGCATTGCGTAATGCATTCTGCTCGGACTCAGTTGGGCGAGGTGAGGGTGAGCAGGACGGCCTCGGGCCGGCAGGCGATGCGGACCGGGGCGAAGCGCGAGGTGCCGATACCGCCCGAAACATTGACCGGCGTCGTACTTCCATTGTTCTGCCAGTCGTTGAGGCCCTTGGCCCGCCAGGTGGGGAGGTCGCAGTTGGACACCAGGGCGCCATAGCCGGGGATGCACAACTGGCCGCCGTGGGTGTGCCCGGCGAGCAGCAGGTCGGCGCCGTCCTCAGTGAAGTGGTCCAGCACACGCTGGTAGGGGGCGTGGATCACGGCCACCCGGAGGTGCGGAGTGGAGTCCTGCCTCACGGTTCCCCGGGGCCAGCCGGCGTACCGTTCCCGGTTCAGGTGGGGATCGTCAACGCCGGAAAAGTCGAAGCGGATGCCCTTCAGGACCACCGACTGGTGCCGGTTGGTCAGGTCAATCCAGCCACCCATGCCAAAGCCCGAGCGCAGCCGCGGCCAGTCCAGCTGGACCGGTTTTGGCTTCACCTTGGACGGACCCAGGAAATATGATGCCGGGTTCTTCAGGCTGGGCGCGAAGTAGTCGTTGGAGCCCGGCACAAAGACGCCGGGGAACTCCAGGAGGGGGCGGAGTGCTTTCAGGAGCGGGTCCACGGCCTTGGCATGGCTGAGGTTGTCACCGGTATTGACCACCAGGTCCGGCTCCAGGCCGGCCAGCGATTCCAGCCAGGCAGCCTTCTTTTGCTGCCCTGGGACAAAGTGGATGTCACTCAGGTGCAGGACGCGGAACGGCTCCTGGCCCGGGGGCAGGATGGCCAGCGTTTCTTCGCGGAGGACAAACTGGTTTTTCTCCCACAGGCCGTACCCGAAGGCAGCCAGTCCCGCCGTTGCGCCCGCTCCGGCGGTGACGGCAAAGCCGCGCCCGATGGTCCGGGCGCGGCTTGCCAAAGCGCTGGTTGACATCATCGGCGGCTAGCCGTTCCCGTTTCCACTGCCGTTCCCGTTGCCGTTTCCGTTGTTGCTCGGCTGCGGTGCGGGCTGGGTGGCAGGTGCCGACGGTGCCTGGGTGGCCTGCGGCGTGGATGGGGTAGTCCGTGTAGTGCTTCCGCCGCCGTTCAGCAGGTTGCTTGGCGGGGCCGGGAACGGGTTGGTGCCGTAGGCCGGGGCGATCTTCGACATGAAGTTGGAGAACATGGGCCCGGCGATCATGTAACCATCGATGCCCTGGTAGAACTTCCCGTTGACGGTGATGTTCTGGCCGGCGCGCTCCTGGGCGCCCAGGGGGTCGCCGAACCAGGCAGCGGTGGCCAGGCCGGTGGTGTGGCCAACAACCCAGGTGGAGCCGTTGTTGTTGGAGGTACCGGTCTTGGCACCGATGGGGAAGCTGGTCCGGGTGGAGATCCGGGGCTGGATCAGGGAGCCGGATCCCCGGTTCAGGACTTCCTGCAGCGCGTAGTTCACGCCGCGGGCCACCTCGGGCTTGATCGCGTCCCGGCAGCTGGTGGACTGAGCCGGCAGGTCCTTGCCCGTTGCATCCTTGACGGAGGTGATGGCGATGGCCTCGCAGTACTTGCCGTCGTTCGCGAACGTGGCGAATGCGCTGGCCATGGTCAGCGGCGAGGTCTGGGTGGAACCCAGCAGGTTACCCAGCGTGGACATGTTGATCTTGGGGTTCGGCTCGCTGCCGTCCGCGGAGGGAAGGCCGCTGTGGAGTCCGACGGCGTCAACCACCTTCTGGATGCCGCAGAAGTCCAGCTGGGCTGCTGAAGCGAAGGTCACGGTGTTGATGGAGTTGTAGAGGCCTTCCAGGACGGAGAGGTTCCGGTACCACTGTGGTTCTGCGTTCTGCAGGTCATCCGCGGTGCCGAGGCCCTGGTTCTTTTGCGCGGTGCTGTAGCCGCCGGTCACCTTGCCGCAGGTGTTCCGCCAGGGGAAGTTCAGCGGATAGATGCGCTGGGCAGCGTTGACCACGGTGTTCATGGATTTGCCCTCGTTGAGCCATTCAGCGAACGTGAACGGCTTCATGGTGGAGCCGGGCTGGGCGCCGCCCATGCCGTTGAGGTCGTTGCCGTCCTTGTCCAGCTTGTCCACGTTGAAGTTCAACTGGGAATCGAAGCTGCCCTCGCCGGGCAGGAACGAGGTGTTCTGGGCCATCGAGATGATCTTGCCGGTGCCTGGCTGTACCGACACCATGGCGGCGCCCCATTTGTCGGGGTTGGCGCCGGCCGAAGCATTGACCTGCTCTTGTGCGGCGGCCTGGGCGTTCGGGTCCAACGTGGTGGTGATGGTGAGGCCGCCGCCGTAGATCAGGCGCTGACGCTCCTTGAGGTCCGTGCCGTAAGCCGTGTTGTTCTCCAGCAGGTGCAGGACGTAGTCGCAGAAGTAGGGGGCGGTGGACGCGTAGGCGCAGCCCTGCTTTGGCTGGGTCACCTTGGTTTCCACCGGCGTGGCAACGGCGGCGTCATGGTCAGCCTGGGTGATCTTGCCCTGGCTCAGCATCAGTCCCAGGACCAGGTCGCGGCGTTCCTTGGAACGCTCGGGGTTCGTGATGGGGTCAAACGCGGAGGGGCTGTTCACCAGGCCGGCCAGCAGTGCGGCCTGCGGCAGCGAGAGGTCCTTGGCGGAGGTGCTGAAGAAGAACCTGGACGCGGCCTCCACCCCGTAGGCGTCGCGGTTGAAGAACACGATGTTCAGGTAGCCCTCAAGGATCTGCTCCTTGCTGAACTCCTTCTCCAGGGCGATGGCCAGCTTCATCTCGCGGAGTTTGTCGCCCACACCCTTGTTCACACCGTTGAGCTTGATCTGGTCCTCGTTGCCCTCGGCGGCGAGGTTGGCGTTGAGGACGTTGTTGACGTACTGCTGCGTGACGGTGGAGGCACCCTGCTTGTTGCCGCGCGCGGTGCTGACCAGCGCACGGAGGATACCGGTGGTGTCCACGCCGCCGTGCTCGTAAAAGCGGCTGTCCTCGACGGCGATGACGGCATCCTTCATGAACGGCGAAATCTGGTCCAGCGCAACCTTGGTGCGGTTCTCCGTGTAAACGCTGGCGATCTCGCTGCCGTCCGCCGCCAGGATCCTGGTGGTCTGGTTGGGAGGGTCAACCTTCAGCTCCGCCGGAAGGGTGTCGAAGAACTCGATCGAACCACTGGCTGCGCTGCCGGAGACGGCTGCCGCGGGGACCAGCAGGCCTGCTACCAGGACACCACAAAGTGCACTCACGCCAAGGAAAACGAGGATCTTTCCAAGGGTGGTGGCAGTGTCGAATAATGGGTTCTTACGAGTCGCCATGTTTTCCACTTTACCGGCAAGGACTAGTCTTTCTCTCATGACCAAATGGGAGTACGCCACGATTCCGCTCATTATCCACGCCACAAAACAGATCCTGGACCAGTGGGGAGATGACGGCTGGGAGCTCGTCCAGGTAGTCACTGGACCCGACGGAAACGGTTTGGTTGCCTACCTGAAGAGGGAGAAGCAGTAGCATGAGCACCGCCGCAGAAGCCCAGTCCGGCGCCGCCGCCGCCCCCGTTTCCGCCGTTGAGCAGCGCCTGGCAGACCTCGGCCTGGCCCTTCCCGAGGTTGCCGCACCGGTGGCCGCCTATGTCCCCGCCGTGATTTCCGGCAACCACGTCTACACGTCCGGCCAGCTGCCTTTTATTAACGGCAAACTCCCAGCAACGGGCAAAGTCTCCGCCGGCACCGAAGGCTACGCCGACGAGCCCACCGTTTCCCCCGAAGATGCCCAGAAATACGCGGCTGTCTGCGCCGTCAACGCCCTGGCAGCCGTCAAGAGCGTCATCGGCGACCTTGACCGGATTACGCGCATCGTGAAGGTTGTGGGATTCGTCTCGTCGGACCCGTCCTTCACGGGACAGCCCGGAGTCATCAACGGCGCGTCGGACCTCCTGGGCCGCGTCCTGGGTGACGCCGGCCAGCACGCCCGCTCCGCCGTCGGCGTTTCCGTCCTTCCGCTCGACTCTCCGGTAGAGGTCGAACTGATCGCCGAATTCAGCTAGGACCGGTCGCTTCCCTTGCCTCAGCTTGCCCGACGCCTGTTTGCACTCCCTCAAGACCTTGAAGGGGCAGCGCAGAGCTGGCTTGAACACGGCGAGAGAAGCCCCCGTGCCGCTCGCCTCGCATCATCTGTTGTCCTGCTGCGTGATTCCCCCACCGGCCTGGAAACCTGGCTGGCCTACCGGCCCGGTTCCTCGCCGCTGGGGGTCCTCGCGTTCCCCGGCGGCTCGCTGGACGCCGCCGACGACGACCCCGTCGGCTGGCTGGGTCCCTCACCGCAGCATTGGGCGGAGCAGATGGGGACTGGCGACGTCGGGCTGGCGCGCCGCCACGTGGTGGGCGCCATCCGTGAGCTTTTCGAGGAAACCGGTGTGCTCCTCGCCGGCCCGGACATGTCGAGCACCGTTGAGGCCACGTCCACATCCGAATGGATGCGCGCGCGGCTCGCCGTGGCAGACCAGGAAAAGACCTTCCCGGAGGTCCTCGGCAAACGGGGACTCTCACTGCGCACCGATCTGCTGAAGTCACTAGTCAACTGGCGCAGCCCCGACTTCGCCCACCGCCGGTTCGATACCCGCTACTTTGCTGCCACCGTTCCTTTGAACCAGCAGCCCATGTTGCTGGAAGGCAAAGGTGTGTGGGGCCGGTGGGTCAACGCTGCCGACGTCATTGCCGGCCGCGACACCACGGCCCTGGGTGATGAGGTGGGCCAGGAGAACACGGAAGGCCGCACCCTCGGGGAACTCCTGGTGCCGGGCTCGGAGATCATGCTCGAAAAGATGGCGATGGCCAACGGCTGCATCGCGTACCTCAGCTACAAGCGCAAAGCCCACGTGTACCAGCCGCACCTCGTGGAGGAAGACGGGAAGCTGTTGCTCGAGGTCGAAGCGGCCAAGACCGTCGCCGGGGATCCGCAGCGCGAACGCTGATCCGGTTGCGCTAGATGCGCCGGAGCGTGGAGTAGGGGCGGCTGGGAAGGTTCCCTGCCGTCCATGGTTTAACGGGAGGTTCCAGCGGAATCTGCCCGCGGCCGTCCCGGATCACCAGGGCCACCGTGCCAACCATCGCGGCCACAGAAGCCAGGCCCAGCAGGATCAAAACAACCACAATAGCCACGGACATCGCCATGCACCTCTAAGCCAATTTTACCGCTGCGGTGCTCGAAACACGCGCTCTGATGTGGCCGCTTAATCCCCGACCCGCGCTCACATCCGGCGTGAATTTCTAGACGCCAGCGCAGCCCGGGGCAGCGGGAAGTGAGCTGGCGTTGCCTGGAGAGCGGCAGGATCTGATGGGGCGTTGCGTGGGAAGCGGCGGGATGTGAGCTGGCGTTTCCGGTGACACAAAGGCCCGGCCGGGCCTTTGCAACCACCAAACCACCGGGCATGCAAAAAGGCCGCCCCCAGGGGCGGCCTTTTTTGCGGTGAAGACTAGCGGGAGCGCTGGCGGAGGCGCTGCATGTCCAGGATGACCACGGCGCGGGCTTCCAGGCGGAGCCAGCCGCGCTGGACGAACTCGGCGAGTGCCTTGTTCACGGTTTCGCGGGAAGCGCCAACCAGCTGGGCCAGCTCTTCCTGCGTGAGCTCGTGGGCCACCAGGACTCCGTCCGTGGCCGGGCGGCCGAAGCGGTCTGCCAGGTCCAGGAGGGCCTTGGCAACACGGCCCGGAACATCCGAGAACACCAGGTCGGACAGGGAGTCGTTGGTGCGGCGCAGGCGGCGGGCAAGGGCCTGCAGCAGCTGAGCGGAAACTTCGGGGCGGGTGCGGAGCAGGTTGTTCAGGCTTTCGTTCTTCAGGCCGGCCAGGCGGGTCTCCGAGACAGCGGTGGCCGTGGCGGTACGCGGGCTGGGGTCAAACAGGGCCATCTCACCGAAGAGCTCACCCGGGCCGAGGATGGCAAGGAGTGACTCCCGGCCGTCCGGGGACGTGCGGCCCAGCTTCACCTTGCCGGAGACGATGAAGTAGAGCTGGTCGCCCTGGTCGCCTTCACGGAAAACCGAAGCACCGCGGGAGAGGTCCACCTCGGTGAGCTCGTCCGTCAGCAGACGGAATGCGTCGTCGTCGAGCGTGGCGAAAAGGGGTGCTCGGCGCAGTACCTCGATGTCCATAAAATCTCCTGAATAAAAGTTTCGGCTGTGGCGCTTGTGCCATTGTTTCAGAATTTTCAAGGTTCTGTGACGAACTTGGCAGCCAAAACGCCCAAACGGCGGGGAGCAGGGGCGGCAGGGACCCTCAGAAGATTGTCAGCCTGCGCCACTAGAATGAGCCTACAACTGCTTATAAGGAGCCTTAGTGGTCGGCTTGACTGTCCTGGACTTCGTCCTGATCCTGGCGCTGCTGTCCTACCTGGTCTACGGCCTGCGCAACGGCTTCCTCGTCACGGTGGGCGGCATCGCCGGGTTCGCCGCCGGCGCCATCGCCGCCTTCTTCGCGGTCCCTTTGGTGAGCGGCTTCGTCACCGACTCCGGCTGGCGGCTGACCGCCATCGTGGCCGCCGCCGTCGCCCTGGTGGTCCTGGGCCATGGCGCGGGAACCATGATCGGCCGGCAAATCCGCGGCGCCATGCGGATCCGGCCCCTGCGGGCCGTGGACCGACTGGTGGGCGGGGCGGTGAACCTGGTGGTCTCCGCCCTCGTGATGTCCATGCTGGCCTTCAGCATCGGCTCCTTGGGCGTCCCGTTTGTTTCCCAGCAACTGGCCGAGTCCAAGGTCATCCGCTTCATCGACGGCATGACTCCGGACCCCGTGAAGGCCACCCTGGCCCAGCTGCGTTCGGAGGTGATCGGGAACGGCATCCCCACCCTGATCGAAGGCCTGGACCAGGGCCAGGCAGTGGCGGTGCCAAACGCCAGCACCAACACCCCGGCGCTCAACCGGGCGGCCGAATCGGTCCTGAAAATCGCCGGCACGGCATACCAGTGCGGCCAGAACCAGACCGGTACCGGCTTCGTTGTTTCGGAGGACCGCGTCGTAACGAATGCGCATGTTGTGGCGGGCGTGTCGGAGCCGGTGGTGGAGATGCCCGACGGCGGCGCGATGCCAGGCCGCGTGGTGTACTTCGACACCAAGCATGACCTCGCCGTCCTGGCGGTGGATGACCTCCCGGTCCAGCCGCTGCCGCTCAGCCCGGACCTGCCCAACGGCAGCCCGGCTGCGTTTGCCGGCTACCCGCACGGCGGCCCCTTCCAGTCCCGGCCCGCCACCATCCAGGACATCACCACCGTGCTGGTGCCGGATATCTACGGCAAGAACCCATCACCGGAGGAGATCTACCGGCTGGCAGGAAACGTCCAGCCCGGCAATTCCGGCGGCCCGCTGTTGACCACGGACGGCCAGGTGGCCGGCGTGATCTTCGCCAAGGCCACCTCCGACGCCGAGATGGGCTTCGCCCTCACCATGGACGACCTCAACCCGGTGGCCTCACAGGCCCCGTCACTGGGCGCACCGGTTTCCTCCGGCCAATGCATCCAGAAATGAGCGCGCCTTAGAGGACTTCCGCCAGGTAGTCGATGGCCAGCTTGTAGCCGAACACCCCTGCCCCCACGATCACAGCCGAGCACACCGGCGACAGGAACGAATGGTGCCGGAATTCCTCACGCTGGTGCACATTGGTGATGTGGACTTCGACGGCGGGCAGCTGCACGGCCGCGAGGGCATCACGGAGCGCCACAGATGTGTGCGTGAAGGCACCGGCGTTCAGGACAATGCCGACGGCGGACTCCCGGGCGCCGTGGATGGCGTCGAGCAGCACGCCCTCGTGGTTCGACTGGACACACTCCGCCGCAAAGCCATGTGCCTGCGCGGTGCGGGCGGCAAGGTCCTCCACATCGGACAGGGTGGAGGTGCCGTACTTTTCCGGTTCACGGGTGCCCAGCAGGTTCAGGTTGGGTCCGTTGATTACCAGGATGGTGCCGCGGCTCGCTGCGGTGGTGGCTTCAGTCATGGTTGCAAATCTAGCGCCTGCCATGGCAAGCCGCGCATTTCTTACGGCACCTGCCGTTCCCCCTTACAAACAGCAACGCGGGGTCACTTTGGGCCCCATCCGGGGTCCCGGATGGGCGTAAAGTAACCCCGCGTTGCTTCGTGCCTAGAGAGCCGTGAACCGCAGGAGCAGCGCGTGCTCAGGGTTCAGGATGGGCATGGGCAGGCCAACCTCTGCAAAGAAACGGCCATTCGCCACAGCTCCGTCAGCAAGCCAGGCCGGCGGCTGGACCTGCGTGAAACTTTGGCCGTAGTCTGCGTCGCCCGGGGCCGGGAAGATGGCTTCCACCCGGTAGTCGCGGTCCTGCTCAAGGCCCGGGATGGCTATCCTGCCCGGCTGCTCGGCGAAGGCGGTGCGCGTGCTGACCAATGCGAACAGGGCCGCGGTCGTCCCAGCCTCAGGTGCAGACGCAGCTACGGTGCCGTGCAGCATCAGTGATTCGTCCGCAAGGTCTGCGCGGACCATCCGTCCGCTGTGGATCAGGTCCCGGTGCTCCTTGTACAGGCCGATGAACCGTTTGAGTTCCTCACGCTCGGCACCGGTGGCCTGCCGGACGTCCCACTCCATGCCGAAGTGCCCGAACAGCGCGGTGATGGCGCGGAAGGACAGATCGTGTGTACGGGCCGTGGTGTGCGAGGTGGTGGGCCCGATGTGCCCACCCACCAGCTCCGGCGGAACCACCAGCCCGGTCCAGCGCTGGATATTCTGCCGCTCCAGGGCGTCGTTGCAGTCCGAGGCCCAGATCCGGTCCGTCCGCTCCAGAATCCCCAGGTCCACGCGGCCGCCGCCCGAGGAGCAGCTTTCGATTTCGACGCCGGGATGCGCCTTCTTGAGCTCGTCGAACAGGCGGTACGCGGCGAGGGTCTGTTCGTGGACAGAGGGTCGCCCGGCGTGGCCGTGCTCCAGCAGGTCCCGGTTCTGGTCCCACTTCAGGTAGCTGATGTTGTTCCCCCGCAGCAGGGCGTCGATGCGGTCGAAAATGTACTGCCAGGCGTCGGGGTTGACCAGGTCGATGACGTGCTGGTTCCGCCATTCCAGCGGCAGGCGCCCGCCGTCCTTGTGGGACAGGGCAGCCGGGCCCACGATCCACTCCGGGTGCGCGCGGGCTATATCGGAGTTGAGGTTGACCATTTCCGGTTCCACCCACAGACCGAATTCCATGCCACGGGAGGTGACGGCGTCGACCAGGGGCGTCAGCCCCTGCGGCCACAGGGTTTCGTCCACATACCAGTCACCGAGCCCGGCGTGGTCGTCGCGGCGTCCGCGGAACCAGCCGTCGTCGAGCACAAAGCGTTCCACGCCGAGCTCCGCTGCGGAGTCCGCGAGTTCGATCAGGGTGGGGAGGTTGTGGTCGAAGTAGACGGCTTCCCAGGTGTTCAGCACCACGGGGCGGGGTTTCCCGCCGCCGGCGGCGGTAAGCACGTGATGCGGGCGGGCCCGGAACCAGCTGTAGAACGCTTCGCTGATGCCGTCCAGTCCGCGGTCCGAGTACGCGGCGAACAGCGCAGGGGTGGTGTAGCTGCCCTGCGGTTCGAGGACGACCTCGGCCGGTCCCAGGAGTTCGGAGCCGCCGATCATGGTGCGGCCGTCGCCGATAGTGTCGGTGAACTGTTCGTGGTTGCCGCTCCACGCCAGGTGGGTGGCCCAGACCTTGCCGTGCCGGTTGCCGAAACCGGGGGTGCCGGCGGCGAGCAGCAGGGAGGAGTCGTGCCCGGTGCGGCCGTGCCGGCCGGTCCGCACCCAGGTGCCCTGCTGGATGGCGCGGCGCTGCGGGTGGTTTTCCCGGCACCAGCGGCCGGTCAGGTCAAGGAGTTCGACGGCGTCCGGCGCCACCGGGAGGATGGTCGCCAGTTCGTCCAGCTGGTAAGGGGTGGTGCCGTCATTGGTGAGCGTGTGCCGTAGTTCCAGCAGGCCGCCGTCGTGCAGTGAAAGGGTGGACTCGACGCTGAGGCCCGCCTCCGCGTCAGCCTGGGTGATCACTGCGGTGGTGCCCTCGACGCGTGCTGCCACGGTGCGCAGGCGCGGGGAGAAGTCGAGTCCGGAGACGCCGTCGGCAATGCGGTGCCCGCGCAGGCCCGGGCGGCCGCGCCAGCTGGAGGAGGCCTGGGGCAGGAGGCCGGCGGGAACGGTGGCGTCGATGGCGGAGTGGGGGACAGGCTCGCCCAGGATGGCGAGGTCCGGAAGGGTGCTGCCAAGGTCCGCACCCCAATGGATGATCTCGGCCTCCCCGTGGCTGGTGCTGATCACCAGGCTGGTGCCGGCGGAACGGAGGTGGAGGGGGTCCATAGGATCTCTTTCAGTGTTCAAGGGGCGCGTCTTAAGTTACGCACGGGAGGGAAGGCAAGGGAAGGGGTGGCTGGATGCCGCCGCGCGAGAACGAAACGGCGGCATCCAGCCACGGTGGCTGCGACCACATACGCAGCCACGAATGGGGCCTACTTGAAGAGGGCGTTGACCTGTTCGTTGGCCTGGGTGAGGGAACTTGCGGGCGCCTTGCCGGAGACCACGGCGTCCATGGCAGGTTCCATGATGCCCTTGACCTTCGCGGTGTTGTCTGTGATGGGGTACAGGAAGGTGGTCTTGTTCTTGACGTGCTCGGTGAAGGCGCTGACGTCCACGCCCTTCGCGGCGAATGCTTCGGCAGCCTTGTCCGAGGATGCCTTGAGCGCCGGGAAGACCACTGCCTTGGAGGCTACAACGTCCTGGCAGTCAGCCGAGGCGAGGTATTCCACCCACTTGATGGAGGCGTCCTTCTTTTTGGTGCCGGCCCAGACGGAGTCCGCCAGTCCGTTGAACATTGAGGCGCGCTCACCCTCGGGACCGACGGGAGTGGGGGCGATGCCCACTTCGATGCCCTTGTAACCGGTGTACTGCCCGATCATCCACGAGCCGTGGGCGTTGATGGCAGACTTGCCTGCCGCGAAGGTGTCAGCCATGGCTGCGCCTACGGTGGTTTCGAGCTTGGGCATGTAACCCTTCTCGGCGAGGCCTGCGAACCAGGTCATGCTTTCCTGGAACTTGGGGTCGTCGTAGTTGTAGTGGGTGCCCCAAGGGTTCTTGTCCGTGTGGGACCAGCCGGTGGTGTTGGTGAGGTAGCTCCACTCGGTCTGGCCCGAGGAGTCGCCGCCGCCGTTGAGCCCCAGGCCGTAGACCTGGACGTTGTTCTTGTCGAAGCCGGGCTCGTCGCCGCGCTTGCCGCTCTTGTCCACGGTGAGGTGCGCGATGACCTTTTCGTAGCTGCCGCCGTCTTCGGGGTTCCAGGTGAGGTTCTTCATCTGGTCCTCGGTGACGCCGGCGCCGGCCAGCATGGCCTTGTTGTAGAAGAGGCCGATGGTGTCCCAGTCCTTGGGCAGGCCGTAGCGCTTGCCGTCCTGGCCCACCCAGAGATCGGCGAGGCCCTCGTTGTAGCCGCTGAGGTCGATGTTGTCCTTCTTGACGGCGTCGTCGATGGCCAGCAGCTGCTTGTTTTCGGCCAGTTCGCCGTAGCGTCCCAGGTGGTTGGTGAACACGTCCGGAGCGGTACCGCCCACGAACCCGTTGGTGAGGGTGGACCAGTAGTCGTCCCAGCCGCGCTGGGTGATCTTGACCTTGATGTCCGGGTTGGCCTTGGTGAAGTCGTCAGCGCACTGTTGGTAGGCGGGGAGCTGGTTGGCGTCCCAGAGCCAGTAGCTGATCTCGCCCTTGGCGGATTCTGCGGAGGAGGAGGATCCGCTGCAGGCGGACAGGGACAGTGCCACAGCGGCAGCAACGGCGACGGCGCCGAGGGTTTTCTTCATGGTTCTACTTTCCGTTTCGGGTGGGAAGGGATGGCGGGGTGGTTACTTGATGCCGGAGAAGCCGATGGAGTTGACGATCTTCTTGCCGAAGGCGGCGAAGAGGATCAGCACCGGCAGGGCCGAGATGAGGGTCGCGGCCATCAGGCCGGACCAGTCCGGGGCGCCCTGCGGGGACTGGGACTTGAAGACGCCCAGGCCCACCTGTAGCACGCGGACGTCGTCCTGGGAGCCCACCAGCAGGGGCCAGAAGTATTCGTTCCACTGGCCGATGAAGGTGAGCAGGGCCAGCGTGGCGATGGGGGCTGCGGCGTTGGGCAGGATGATCTGGAAGAAGATCCGCAGGTGCTTGGCGCCGTCGAGCATCGCTGCCTCTTCCACCTCGCGGGACATGTTCAGGAAGAACTGCCGCAGGAAGAAGATGGCGAAGGGGGTCATAAAGAGGTAAGGCAGGACCATGCCGAGCATCGTGTTGAGCAGGTCCAGGTTCTTGATGAGCAGGAAGTTGGGCAGTGCGGTGAAGATCGGTGGGACCAGCATGGTGCCGAGGAAAAGGCTGAAGACGGCGTTCCGGCCCTTCCAGCGCAGCCGGGCGAACGCGTAGGCGGCCATGGCGCTGAAGAAGACGGCGCCCGCGGTGGTGACGGAGGAGAAGATGAGCGAGTTCCGCAGGTAGAGCCAGAAGTCGATCTGTGCCCCGGACCCTCCTTCTGCCACGGCCTCCGCCGCTGACTGGAGCCCGAAGACCCGTTTGAAGGCGCCGAAGCTGAACTCCGCCGGCAGCAGGCTGGTGGCGTTGGTGGCCAGCGCGTTGTTGGTGGACAGTGCTGTGCGGAGTACCCAGAGGAAGGGCAGGACCGAGACGGCGATAGCGAGGACCAGGAGTGCCCAGGCGCCGGCGCGGCGTGGGTTGAACGGACGACGGCGGCTGGCCGGCTTGGTGAGCGGGGCGCGGCTTGCGGTGGTGGTCATGGGAATTCCTTAGTCCAGGTCCGACTCGTTGCCCTTGAGGAACTTCATTTGGATGAAGGCCACCAGGGCGAGGATGAGGAAGAGAATGACGGCGATGGCGGATCCGTAGCCGAAGTCCGACTCGGTGAAGGCGCGCTGGTAGATGTAGTACTGGATGACGCGGGTGGCGTTGACAGGTCCGCCTCCGGAGGTAACGGCGACGGTGTCGAAGACCTGGAAGGAGCCGATCACCGTCACCACCAGGACCAGTACCAGGACGGGACGCAGCAGGGGAATGGTGATCTTCCGGAAGGTTTGGAAAGCTGAGGCGCCGTCCAGTTTCGCCACCTCGTACACGTGGCCGGGGATGGCCTGGAGGCCGGCGAAGATCAGCAGCGCCGTGTAGCCCATGTGCCGCCAGGTGTTGATCAGGGCCTGGGTGGGGATGGCCCACGCTTCACTGCCGAAGAACGCCACGCGGGGAAGGCCTGCCCATTCGATGAACTGGTTCACCACGCCGATCTGGTAGTCGAGCATCCAGAACCACAGCAGCGCGGCGATGACGTTGGACATCAGGTACGGCAGCAGCAGGGTGCCGCGGATGATGGTGGATTTGGCCACATTGTGCATCAGGAGGGCCAGTCCCAGGGCCAGTGCGGTCTGGAGGACGATGTTGAGGAAAACGTACTGTCCGGTGACCGCCAGCGAGTTCCAGAAGAGCGGGTCCTTGGCGATGGCGGCGTAGTTCTCCACGCCGATCCATTCCGGGTCTCCCAGGATGTTGTATTCGGTGAAGCTCAGGTACACGCCGCGGATGGTGGGAACCACGTAGAAGACGATGAACCCGATCATGGCCGGGGCGATGAAAAGCAGTGCGATCTTCAGGTCGCCGAGCTGGCGGAGGCCGCCGTTCCGCTGGGGTTTGTCTGCGGCAGGCGAAACAGATCTTGAGTGTTTGGCAAGGGTGGTCATCTTCGACCCTTTCCTGACTGTGACGGTGGTAACAACTTGAAGAGCAATCTACACGAGTAGATTAGGGGTGGCAAGAGTTACTTTTCATCTTTTATTTGCCCGAATAATTCCCGTTTCCCGGTAGTTGACTCGAGTAGAAGCCGGTGCAACACTGGGCTGACTGACGGAGAGCGCTTACCCTTTCGCTCCCGCAACGCAGGAAGGCAGACAATGACGTTTTCGATCGGCGTACTCGGCGCAGGCCAGTTCGGCGGACAGTTCGCACACCTCTTCAACCTCCACCCGGGCGTCAGCAACGTCTATGTGGTGGACGAGCGGCCCGAGCGCGCCGCCGAAGCCGTGGAGCGGTACCACCTCGCCGGATCCAAGGAGAGCTTTGAGGAACTGCTCGCGTCCGATATCGACGCGGTGGCGATCTTTACCCAGCGCTGGACCCACGGCCCGCTGGTGGAGAAGGCGCTCCGGGCGGGCAAGCATGTGTACTCGGCGGTCCCCATGGCCATTTCGGAAGAGGAGATCGCGCGGATCATCGACGCCGTGCGCGAAACCCGGCTGGTGTACATGATGGGGGAGACCAGCTACTACAACCCCGCTACGGTGTACGCCCGGGGGCAGCAGGCTGCCGGCCGGTTCGGCCGGATCTTCTACTCCGAGGGCGACTACGTCCACGACATGGACCTGGGCTTCTATGACGCCTACCAGTACAGCGGCGGTGAGCGCTGGAAGGAGACCGCCAGCTACCCGCCGATGCTCTACCCCACGCACGCCATCGGGGGAGTGCTGGGTGCCGTCCCGGCGCATGCCGTGAGCGTCAGCTGCGTAGGGGTGCGGGACGACCGCAACGACGGCGTGTTCGACAAGGACGTCAGTATGTTCGGCAACGACTTTTCCAACGCCACGGCACTCTTTGAACTGAACGACGGCGGCGTGATGCGCACCAACGAGATGCGCCGCGTGGGCTATCCGTCCCACATCCGCGAGTCCCGGTTCCGGTTCTTCGGCACCGAGGCAAGCTTCGAGCAGCTCGCAAAGGTCACCGTCTGGCAGGACAAGGTCAACGTCCACGACATTTCGGAGCAGCTCGAAACGCGGCCCAGCATGTCCCTGGAGGACCCCTCCCTGGCCAACGTCGCCCCCGAGCTCCGCGACGCGTTTGTCTCCGGGCTTTCTCCCGTCCATGACGTGGAACGGCTGCCGGAGGAGTTCCGCGGTGCGCCCAACGGCCATGAGGGCAGCCACCATTTCCTGGTGGACGACTTCGTCACTGCGGTCAACGCGGGCACCCTGCCCCCGGTGAACGCCTGGGTAGCGGCACGTTTCACCCTGCCCGGAATCGTGGCCCACCAGTCGGCCCAGCAGAATGGCGCGCGGCTGCCCATCCGCGACTTTGGCGACGCCCCGGGCAACTGGTAGCTAGCATGTACTCCATGACCACTTCGGCTGTGCCGGCGCCGCGCGGGCCGGTGACGCGCAAGGATGTTGCCCGCTTCGCGGGCGTCAGCACCGCCGTCGTGAGTTATGTGGTCAACGGCGGGCCGAAGAAGGTGGCCCCCGCCACCGAAGCGAAAGTCCAGGATGCGATCCGCAGGCTGGGCTACCGGCCCAACGCTGCAGCGCGGGCCCTGAAATTGGGATCCAGCGAAACCATCGGGCTGGTCATCCCGGACAACAGCAACCCCTTCTTCTCACTCCTGGCCCACGCCGTGGAAGACGCCGCCGCGGAACTGGGCTACGCCCTGGTGCTGACCAACTCGGACGGAAACCTGGCCAAGGAACTCCGGAACGTCCGCAACCTTGCGGCGCGCCAAGTGGACGGGGTAATCCTTTCCAGCGTGCTGATGGAGCCTGGCCTGGCAGACCTCGAATCGGCGGAAATCCCCGTTGTCCTTCTGAACCACAGTGCCGATGCCCCCGGCTACAACAGCGTGGGCGTGGACCTGGTGGCCGGAGCGAAAGCGGCCGTTGAGCACCTGATCGGCCACGGACACACCAACATCGCCCTGGCCATGGGTACCAACACCGGAAACTTCTACGACGGCCGTGAAGAGGGGTGGCTGCAGGCCCTGGCCGACGCCGGCCTGCCCGAGGGCCCCATTGTCCGCACCCCCTTCACCCGCGAAGGCGGCTATGCCGCAGGCAAACGCCTCCTGGCCGCCGCCAACCGTCCGACGGCGATCTTTTCCACCTCGGACCTGCAGGCGGTGGGGATCCTCCGGGCCCTCCACGAGGCGGGACTGTCGATTCCCCGGGACATCGCCCTGGCGTCCTTCGACGGTTCGGCTGAGGCGGAGTACAGCTGGCCGCCGCTCACTACGGTGAAGCAACCGGCAAAGGCCATGGCCGAGGCCGCCGTCAGTGCCCTGATCGGCGCCCACCGTGGCAAGGAATCCGAACACCTGATCTTCCCGGCCGAGTTGCAGGTCCGGCAGTCCTGCGGCTGCCCCTGACAAGGGTTGCAGTGGCCTGGCCGGCCTTGATCGCCCAGCCCCTAGGCGGCAGCGAGCCGCAGCCTCCCCACCTTCTCCTGCAGTACACGTTGCGCCTCGGCGCCCAGCCCGGGGTCGCTGATCACCTCGTCCACTTCCTCCAGCGACGCGATGGAACTGATGCCCAGCACCCCCCACTTGGTGTGGTCCGCGAGCACCACGGTTTTCCGTGCTGCCGCCACAAAGGCCCGGTTCGTTTCGGCTTCCAGGAGGTTGGGGGTGGTGAAGCCGGCCACGGCGTCCATGCCGTGGACACCCAGGAACAGCAGGTCCAGGTGCAGCTGCTTCAACGCGCTGGTGGCGATGGGGCCCACCAAGGCGTCCGACGGCGTGCGCTGGCCGCCGATCAGGATCACCGTGGAGCTGTAGCGGGCAGCGCCAGTTGACGCCGCGTGGTGGAACAGGTCGGCGATCCGGACCGAGTTGGTCACCACCGTGATCTGCGGACCGTTCACCAGTTCTTGGGCGAGGGCCCACGTGGTGGTCCCTGCACTCAAACCAACGGCCATTCCTTCCTGGACCAGCGCGGCCGCTTCAACGGCGATGGCCCGCTTCTCCGAGGTCAGCTGGGTGGATTTCAGCTCGAAGCCGGGCTCGTGGGTGCTGGCGTCGCCGGGAAGCTTGGCGCCGCCGTGGATCCGCTCCAGCTTCCCGACTTCCTCCAGGAGCTCGATATCCCGGCGGACAGTCATCAGCGAAACGCCCAGTTGCTGGGCGAGGTCCGAGACGCGGACAACCCGTTCGCGCTGGACGACGTCCACGATTGCCTGGTGGCGTGCTGCGGGGAGCATGGAGTTCCTTTCGTGCTGCTGAGGCCGGAGGGTTATGTTCCGTTGTGTTCCATGATGGTCTACCCCTTGCTGGAACCGAGAGTCAGGCCCGCAACAAACTGCCGTTGCAGGAGCAGGTAGATCACCAGCGTGGGGATGACGGTGATGACGGCGCCCGCCGCCAGCAGGTTGTAGTTGCTCAGGAACTCCCCCTGGAGGTTGTTGATGGCCGTGGTGATGGGAAGCCGGTTGCCGCTTTGGATAAAGATCAGGGGCCAGAAGTAGTCGTTGTAGATGAAGATGACCTGGAGGGTGCCGAGCGCTGCGAACGCGGGCCGGCACAGCGGCATGATGATTTCCCGGTACTGCCGCCAGATGCCGGCCCCGTCCACCAGCGCGGCTTCGGTGAGGTCCGCGGAGAGTGCCTTCATGTAGTTGGACAGCACAAAGGTGCAGAAACCCATCTGGAACGCCGTGTTGACAGCGATCACCACAATGTAGGTATTCAGCATGTTTCCGGAGTCGCTGAACGAGTACGGCACCTGGAAGTGCTTCGCCATCTCGAACAGCGGGGCGGCCAGGACCTGCGGCGGAAGCAGGTTGCCGGCGGTGAACATGATCAGCAGCGTGATGTTGAATCTCCAGCTCACCCGGCTCACGGCGAAAGCCATCAGGGAGGCGAGGAACAGGGTCAGCAGGACGGCCGGGACGGTGATGATGACCGAGTTCCAGAAGTACGTGGCAAACCCGCCCTGGGTCCAGGCCTGGGCAAAATTGTCGAAATTGAAGCTGCCCGCAAAGCTGAAATAGCCATACTGGTTCGTCGATGCCACGGGACGGAGCGCGGTGTACAGCGACCAGCCCAGCGGAATCAGCCACATCACTGCCATAACAGCCAGGAAGATGTGGGTCCCGTAGTGGCGTTTGGTTTTGCTGCCGGAGCGCAGTGCAGCTGCAGCGGAGGTGCGGCCGGCGCGGGCTGTGGCGGTGCTCATGCTCTGTTCTCCTTGCCGAAGGTGCGGCTGAGGTAGAAGACGATCGGGACCAGGGAGATGACCAGCAGCACCACTGCCAGCGCCGAGCCGACGCCTATCACCTGCCCTTCGCCCACGAGGTTCTGGATCACCAGGGCGCTGAGCATTTCCAGGCCGTTGGTGCCGCGGTTAATGACGTAGACCACGTCAAAGGCGCGCAGCGATTCGATGATGGTGATCACCACGATGACGATGTTGATGGGACGCATGGCCGGGAACACCACCCGGAAGAAGGTCTGCACGGAGTTGGCGCCGTCGATGGCCGCGGCCTCCTTCAGGCTGGGGTCCACGCCCTTCAGCCCGGCAAGGTACAGGAGCATGACGTACCCGGCATGCCGCCAGGTCGCGGCGATCATCGCAGCCCAGATGTTCACGGAGGAATCCCCGAACCAGTCCACCGCCCGCGGTGTCCCGGCGGTGCCGAGGAGGAAGTTCAGGAGCCCGTTGTCGCGCTGGTAGAAGAGCTGCCAGATGATGCCGATGAGGGCGAGGGAGAGCATTACCGGTGCGAAGAAGATGCTCTGGTAGATCTTGCTGCCGCGGATGTTCTGGTCCAGCAGCACGGCGAGCAGCAGGCCCAGCGGCGTGGCAATCAGTGCCAGGAACAGCAGCCACAGCAGGTTGTGCTGCACCGCCGGCCAGAAGGGCGGGTAGTCCTGGGTGATGTATTGGTAGTTGTCCGTGCCGGCAGGGCGGATGTCGGCCAGGTCCAGCCCGTTCCACCTGCTGAAGCTGAGCCCCACGGACATCAGCGTGGGCAGCCAGACCAGGCACAGTTCGATCAGGGTGGGGATTCCCACCATCAGCGACAGGACCACTTTGTCCCGTCCGGTCAGGCGGCGGACCCGCCCGCCTTTGCTCCGGCGGATCCGGCCGCCGCCCGGTTCCCGCGCTTCCGGCGGGATCAGTTCTTGTGCGGTGCTGCTCATGGAAGTCTTCCCTTTGTTGGTGCGGACGCTGGAAGGGGACGACGACGGCGGGAGCCTGTGCCGCCGTCCTCGTTCCCTTCCCTGCGGGTCGCCGTTGAAACGGCGCGGAAGGGCTGGAAGTGCTGCCTGGACCTACTGCGCGGCGTACAGCGTCTTGGCCTGCGCCTCAAGGTTTTTGACGTCCATCTTGCCGTCCTTGATGAAGCTTTGCAGGGCCGGGATCATCACGTTGTTGGCCATCGCGGGCAGGGCGTCACGGTCGAAGAACTGGCTGATGAACTTCGCGTCGGCGATGGTCTCGGCGCACTTCTTGTTGAGCGGGCTGAACTTGGAAGTGTCCGTTCCCTTGGCGGTGGCGATGTTGGACGGGTCGACGGCGGAGTAGGTGTCCTGGGCCTCGGGGGTGCCGAGGTACGCCATGAAGTCGCGGGCCGTTTTGTTCTCGCCGCCCTTCTTGGACAGCAGGAGGCCGTCGATGGGGGCTTCGACGGCGTCGCGGCCTTCCACGGCAATCTCAGGAAATGCGAAGAAATCGATGTCCGCCAGGACTGCCGGGTCGGTGAACTGCTGGGTGACGAAGGAACCGAGCAGGTACATGCCGGTCTTTTTGGCTTCGAGCGCCTTGGCGGCGTCCTGCCAGGTCTGGCCAAGTGCTGCCGGATCCTGGAAGGGGAGGAGCGCCGACCAGGTGTCAAAGACCGCGCTGACCTTTTGCTGGTCCCAGGATTCCTTATGCGCGCACAGGTCCACGTGGAACTGGTAGCCGTTGAGCCTCATGTTGATGTAGTCGAAGGTTCCCATGGCCGGCCAGCCGTCCTTGTCGGCGAAGCCGATCGGAATGATGCCGTCCGCCTGCATTTTCGCGGCGAGGGTTTTGAGGGCGTCGAAGGTTTCCGGCACCTCGTACCCCTTTTCGGCCCAGAGGCTCTTCCGGTAGAAGAAGCCCCACGGGTAGTTGTAGTTGGGGACGAAGTACATCTTGCCGTCCGGGCCCGTGGAGGCTTTCTTGAGGGCATCGGAGTAGTTGCCGCCGATGGTTTCCCAGACGTCGTCGATGGGCGCCAGGAGTCCCTTGCCTGCGTAGTACTGCATGCGGTAGCCGGCGAACCAGGTGAAGGTATCGTCCGGGGAGCCCTGCAGGTAGGAGTTGATCTTGTTCTGGAAGTCATTGTGGGGGACCACGTTGGTGGTGACTTTTTTGCCGGTCTTGGCTGTGAAGGCGTCGGTGACAGCCTGGTAGGCCCGCTTGGGGACGTCGTCGGAAGAGCCGGAACCAAAGGTCAGGCCAGGGGAGTCCGATCCGGTGGCGGTAGGGCCGCTTCCGCCAGTACAAGCTGCGAGGAACGGGCTGCCGGCCAGGCCTGCCGCGCCTACGCCGACGGTTTTAAGGATGGTCCGCCTGCTCGGGAAGGCAGTCGCCGACGCATCAAACTGTGAAGCCATGTTCTCTCCCTTGAAAAATAGCCGCATGTGAGACACCTCACATTGAGTCTGACTATAACCGTGCAAAACAGAACATGGAAGAACGGGAAATAACATTTTGAACGGCCGATTCTTTTGAATCGTCACAAACGGGGAGTGGCCCCGCTTTTCCCGTGAAATCGGGGGAAAGCGGGGCCACTCGGCAGCGTAGGAGCTGATAATCAGCCACTGTTACTTTCTGAGCGACTGCGCAATCTGCTGCATGATCGTGGGGTCCGACAGCGTGGTGGCGTCGCCGGGGTCGCGGCCTTCGGCGACGTCCTTGAGGAGGCGGCGCATGATCTTGCCGGAGCGGGTCTTGGGCAGTTCCGGAACCACGAGGATGTTCTTCGGCTTGGCGATGGGGCCGATTTCCTTGCCCACGTGGGTGCGGAGTTCCTGGACGGTGTCGTCGCCGTTGTTGGCGGCGTCACCACGGAGGATGACGAACGCGACGACGGCCTGGCCGGTGGTCTCGTCCGCGGCGCCCACCACGGCTGCTTCGGCCACGGCCGGGTGGGACACCAGGGCGGATTCGATCTCGGTGGTGGAGAGCCGGTGCCCGGAGACGTTCATGACATCGTCCACCCGGCCCAGGAGCCAGATGTCGCCGTCTTCGTCCTTTTTGGCGCCGTCGCCGGCGAAATACATCGCGTCGAACCGGGACCAGTAGGTGTCCTTGAAGCGTTCGGGGTCGCCCCAGATGCCGCGGAGCATCGCCGGCCACGGTTCGCGGATGACCAGGAAGCCGCCGTGCCCGTCGGGGACGGATTCGCCGAGTTCGTCCACCACGTCCACGGCGATGCCGGGCAGCGGGACCTGGGCGGAGCCGGGCTTGGTTGCGGTGACGCCGGGAAGAGGGGCGATCATCTGTGCCCCGGTTTCCGTCTGCCACCAGGTGTCCACGATGGGGGCCTTGTCCCCGCCGATCACCTTGCGGTACCACATCCACGCTTCCGGGTTGATGGGCTCGCCTACGGAGCCCAGCACCCGGATGGAGGACAGATCGTACTTGTCCGGGATCTCCCGGCCCCACTTCATGAACGTCCGGATCGCGGTGGGGGCGGTGTACAGGATGGAGACCTTGTACTTCTCCACAATCTCCCACCAGCGGCCCTGGTGCGGGGAATCCGGGGTGCCTTCGTACAGGACCTGGGTGGCGCCGTTGATGAGCGGGGCATAGGTGACGTAGGAGTGACCGGTGACCCAGCCGACGTCGGCCGTGCACCAGTACACGTCCGTTTCCGGGTGCAGGTCGAACACTGCCTTGTGCGTGTAGGCGGTCTGGGTGAGGTACCCGCCGGTGGTGTGCAGGATGCCCTTAGGCCGTCCGGTGGTGCCGGAGGTGTACAGGATGAACAAAGGGTGCTCGGAATCATGTCCCACGGCGGTGTGCTCGGCGGAGGCGGCCTCCACGGTATCGGCCCACCAGTGGTCCCGGCCCTCGCTCCAGTCCACGTCCTGGCCGTTGCGCTTGACCACCACCACGTTCTGCACGGTGTGGCCATCGTTGGCCAGCGCCTCGTCCACAGCGCTCTTCAGGGCACTGGGCTTGCCGCGGCGGTACGTGCCGTCAGCGGTGACCACCAGTTTGGCCTCGGCGTCCTCGATCCTGGACCGCAGGGCATCCGCGGAGAAGCCGCCGAACACCACCGAATGCACCGCGCCGATCCGGGCGCAGGCCAGGAGCGTGATCACAGCTTCCGGAATCATGGGCAGGTACACCGCCACGCGGTCGCCCTTAGCGACGCCGAGGGATTCGAACGCGTTGGCGGCCTTCTTCACCTCTTCGGTGAGCTGGGCATAAGTGTAGGTCCGGGTATCGCCCGGTTCGCCCTCGAAATAGATGGCCACCCGGTCGCCGCGCCCGGCCTCCACATGCCGGTCCAGGGCGTTGTACGCGGCATTGACTTCCCCACCCACGAACCACTTGGCGAAGGGCGGGTTGGACCAGTCCAGCGGCTGGTCAAAGTCCTTGCTCCAGGTCAGCAGTTCGCGGGCCTGCTTTGCCCAGAACGCCGGCCGGTCAGCCGCGGCCTCGTCATATTCGCCTGCCTTGATCACTGCGTCAGCGGCGAACTCCGGAGTAGGCGGAAACGTCCGGGTCTCGTGCAGCAGGTTTTCGAAGGCATCGCCCTGCTGGCCGGCCTGTGCGCCCTGTCCGGAGCCGGCGGGAGCGGTGGCCGTGGAGCTTGAAGTGTCCTGGGACATGTGAACCTCATCATTCATCGATCTTTGCTGCGCGGGCATCCGCCGCCGGCCGGGCTCCGCCGCCTGCACGACGCCGGGCACCGGCTGATCACGGACTTTCCGCAAAGAGCTGTTCCGGAATCAAGACTAATGCTTGCCCGGCGGCGCATGTGTGCGCTGTCACAGACGGGCCCGCGAGCGGCATTTATTAAGCGGTGAATGGTGGAACCTGCGGTAACAGCCAGCCCTCCGGGGCCGCGTCCAGCTAGTGATCAGTCAGGCTGTTGACTAGGCTGAGATGGAATTGTGACTTCACTTCGGCCCCTCCCTTCCCGGGTGCGCAAGCGCCCGGGAAGGGAGGGAACCGCTGTACGACGGCACGGTTTCGGGGCCACCAGCCCCGGTGCCGCCACGCTAAGGAGAACAGAATGAACCAGCAGAGCTTCGGCCAGAAAACAGGCCCTGACACCGTTGCGGGTTCCGGCAGCACCACCGCGCCGGCCGACGGGGCAGGCCAGCCGGCACCGTCCGGAGGCAAGGGCGCCAATGCCCACCAGGCAGTGCTCGGTCCGTTCACCATCCGGGACCTGGCAGTCTTTGCTGCCACCCTCATTTTGTTCGTTGCGTCCCTGCTGCCCATCTTCGGTGGCCGGTACAACCTCTGGAACCTGAACAATCTCTTTTTCCTGGGCCTGGGCATCATCCTGCCCCTGATTGTGAGTGCTTTGTTCGCCGCACGCCGGCTGGCGCCCGGCACCAAAATCCGGATCGGGTCGCTCTCGATCGACCAGTTCGCTTCCGTGGCGGCTTCCTTCGCCGTGGCGTTCTTTTTCCTTTCCATTGCCGGCGCGTATGTTCCCAGCCTGCTGGTTGGCCTGATCGGGTCCCTGGTTCTGTTCGCCGCCACGGTCCTGGGACGCTTCCTCCCGTACGTCTCGCCCGACTTCCAGGGACGCGCGGAAGCCCCGGCGCACGTGGTGGCGCGGGAAGCTGCCGTTCCCTTCCAGAAGCCGCGCGCTCCCAAGAAGCCCAAGGCCGAATCTGCTTCCAAGCCCCTCTTCTCCAAGGGCGGCCTGTTCAGCGGCGCCGGTGCCGGCTCTTCCGCAGTCCAGACCGGTGCCACGCACGCGCCCGCCACCAACAATGAGCCGGCAACCAACCATGCGCCGGCCACAGCCGCAGTTGCCACGGCTGCCGGTGCTCCCGCCGCTGCGGCGGCCGGGGCGCCTGCCGCGGCTCCGGCGCCTGTCTCCACCGGCCCCGCACCCGTTTCCACGGCGCCCGAAGCCTCCGATTTCGGCGCCAAAGCTGACTCGGGGCCTGCAACCCAGGCGTCCGACGTCGTCCGTCCTGCTGCCGCCCCCGCCGCGGAAGAGACGCAACTGGCAGATATCCCGTCCTCGGGCGCTGCGGCTGCCGGTGCGGGCGTTGCTTCAGGCGCCGCCTCAGGAGCGGGCGCTTCCGCAGTTGCGGCCCCGTCTGCCGGGCAGGGAACTGCAGGCAACCACGATGGCGGCACTCCCGCCGCTGCTGCATCCGCTGCGCAGGGCTCGTGGCAGCCGCCGGCCGCAACGGCCGTCCACCCGCAGGTCCGCGCCGACGTTCCCATCGGGGCGACCGTGGACCCGGCCAGCCGCCCGGAGGAGGACGAGCAGCCCATCCACGAGGCCTTCTGGTTCGCCGTGGCCCAGCACCGCACCGCTTTCGACCCCCGCACCGGCGCCCCGGCGTTCGTGATCGAGCCCGGCGGCTGGGTGTTGGCGCTCGAGGACCGCGGGCACGAGTTCCTGGTCCAGCACACCGATGGTCGCCTGGGCGTGCTGCGCGACCTCAGCAATATCGAGCGCGGCTAGGAAATGGCCTCTCCCCGGGCCGCCAAAGCTCCACTGGCCGGCAGCACCGCACCGGCGGCTGGGGCCGGCGGTGTGCCGCCCGCCCAGGCCGCGGGAATGCCGGTGGTCTCGTCGGAGTCCCTGCTCGGGCTGAAGAGGCGGGCACGCCGGATCAACAGGGCCCTGGCCGAGAAATACCCCTACGCGCACGCGGAACTCGATTTCCGCAACCCGTTCGAACTGCTGGTGGCCACCGTCCTGTCGGCACAGACCACCGACGTCACAGTCAACCAGGTCACTCCGCTGCTGTTCGCGCGCTACCCCGACCCGCGGGCGATGGCGGAAGCGGATCCCGCCGCAATCGAAGAGATCATCAAAGCCACCGGTTTCTTCCGCGCCAAAACGCGAAGCCTGGTGGCGTTGTGCACCCGCCTGGTAGACGAGTACAACGGCGTTGTCCCCGGCAGGCTGGAGGACCTGGTCACGCTCCCCGGGGTGGGCCGGAAGACCGCCAACGTGGTGCTGGGCAACGCCTTCGGGGTCCCGGGAATCACGGTGGACACCCACTTTGGCCGCCTGGCCCGCCGGTTCGGCTGGACGCAGTCCGAGGACCCGGTCCAGATCGAATACGACGTCGCCGAGCTCTTCGAGAAACGGGACTGGACCATGCTCTCCCACCGGGTGGTGTTCCACGGGCGGCGGGTGTGCCATTCCCGCAGGCCCGCCTGCGGTGCGTGCCCGGTGGCCAACTGGTGCCCCAGCTACGGGCTGGGCGAAACAGACTCGGCCAAGGCGGCCAAGCTGCTGAAGTATGAACTCGCTCCGGGCAATGAAGCCCTGCTGGCCCAATTGCAGGCCGAGACCCACCGGGCAGCCGAAATCAGGATGGAATCCCAAAAGAGGATCCAGTGAGCGCCCGCGAAGACCTGATCAACCTGGCGCGGAAGGCAGAGTCGGGATCGGCATCCGCCCCGGACCCCCTCTGGGCGGCCCTGACCGTCGATGCCCGCCGGGCGCGCAGGGCTGCGGTCCTGATGCTGTTCGGTGCGCTTGATAACGTCCCGGCCGCGTCGGACAAACCTCTGGCCCCGGCGGACCTGGACGTGCTCCTGCTGGAACGCGCGCACACCCTGGACTCGCACCCGGGGCAGGTGGCGTTTCCCGGCGGCTCCATTGACGCCAGGGAAACGCCGGTACAGGCGGCACTGCGGGAGGCCGTGGAAGAAACGGGACTCGACGTGGACGGCGTCGAAGTCCTGGGCAGGCTGCAGGAGCTGGGCCTGGCCCACAGCAACTTCCTGGTCACCCCTGTCCTCGGGTGGTGGCGTTCGCCGTCACCGGTCCGTGTGGTGGACTATGCCGAGTCCGCGCAGGTGTTCCGGGTTCCTGTCCGTGACCTGCTGGATCCGGACAACCGGGTCATGGCCACGGCCCACCGGGCCGGGCGGACTTTCGATAGTCCGGCCTTCACCGTCAACGGCGTGGTGGTCTGGGGGTTTACCGGCATTGTCCTCAACGGACTCTTTGAACAGCTTGGCTGGGCCGTCCCGTGGGATCGGAGCCGGGTCCACCCGATAGGTGTCTAGGTGTTACGCCTGCTGCTGGCGCAAATCCACCACAATGCCGGTGGCTGCATTTTCACGCATGGCCTTGATGCCCTCCAGCAGCGTACTGAGGGACTTGAAGTTTGGTGAGACGGCCACGATGTTGCCTTCTGCGTCCGTGAGCCGAAGCCGGTACGACTCGTCCCCTACCCGATGAATTTCAAACCTGCCCGCCATGTGCCGGATCTCCCCTTGGTATGCGTCGTTGCACCAAAATGGACTGCTTCTTCAGTCGCCTTCAAGACTGTAACCCGCGTCACGCTGCCGCGGCGAGCTACTGCCGGGTAGGTTACTTTTCTCGACAAACGTCGCGTAAGAGGGCTCGAAGGCGTGCCGAGGGATGCGCTTTCACTTGGCGTTGTTGTAGGAATCCACCACGGCAACGCTCACCGGAAACTCCACCGGGATGCGCCCGAACAACAGTTCCTTGGCGGCGCCCGCGGCGTCCTCTATCGCGGTGATACAAGCATCCACCTGGTGGACAGGTGCGTGGACCATCACCTCGTCGTGGAGGAAGAACACGAGCTCCGCCCTGGCGGTACCTTCCGTGCGCAAGGTGCGCAGCCGCCGTCGTAATTCCGCCAGCCAGCACGCCGCCCAGTCCGCGGCCGAGCCCTGGACCACGAAGTTCCGCGTGAAACGCCCCCTGGAACGGGCGATCGATTCGGCGCGCCGCTGCTCCTCGGCCGACGCCGGACGCTGGCTTTGGAACCACCGCTCCGAGGGGGGAGGGCTGCTGCGGCCCAGCCGGGTGGTGACGGCCGCGCCGGCCTCGCCGGCGCGGGCAGCCTGCTCCACGAAACCCACTGCCCGCGGATAAGTCCTGGTCAGCTGCGGCATGAGGCGGCCGGCCTCGCCCGAGGTGGCGCCGTACATGGCGCCCAGCAGTGCCACTTTCGCCTTGGCGCGGTCGCCGCCGAACCCCTTCGCGGCGATGCCCGCGTAGAGGTCCTGGTCCCGGGCGGCCTCGGCCATGACTGAATCCTGCGCCAGTGCCACCAGGACGCGCGGTTCAAGCTGCGAAGCGTCGGCCACGATCAGCTTGTAGCCGGGATCGGCATGGACGGCGCCGCGGATCTGGCGGGGAATCTGCAGGGCACCTCCGCCGCGCGACGCCCAGCGGCCCGAGACCACCCCGCCCACCACGTATTCCGGCCGGAACCGGCCGCCCGCCACCCACGCGTCCAGCCAGGCCCAGCCGTTCGCCGTGTGCAGCCGTGAGAGCTTCTTGTAGGCAAGCAGCGGCCCGATGGCGGGGTGGTTCGACTCCTTCAGCTCCCACTGGCGGGTGCTCTTCACCTCGATGCCGTTCCGGTGCAGCGCGCGGATGAGTTCCTGTGGGGAATCCGGATTGAGCGCGGGCGCCTTCAGGAGCCCCCGCAGTTCGACGTTGAGTGCCTCAAGTTTGGCCGGGCGGTGGCCCAGAGGCGGGCGCGGACCCAGGTAGTCGGCCAGGATTTCCGCGTGCAGGTCCTCCCGCCAGGGGACGCCGGCATGCTGCATTTCCGCCGCGATCATGGCGCCGGCGGATTCTGCGGCCAGCAGGAGCTGGAGCCGGTTGCGGCGGTTCTCCTCCGGGCTTACGGCGGCCAGGGCCTCCTGCTGGGCCGCGTACTCGATGCGGAGGTCCTCAAGGGTAAAGCTTGGTCTGGAACCGGTTGCCAGATCATCGAACAGGGCGTCCTGCTCCGGGTCATCCAGGGTGACCTTCTCCGCGTTCCTGGCGTAGTCAGTGTGGGCGGTGAACTGGGAGAGGGCGAGGATATTCCCGCAGAGGCCCAGGTCATAACAGCGCTCGAGTTCCACTCCGCGCGCCAGCAGGGTGGGGTACCAGTCCTGGGTGCGGTGCCAGATCCAGCGTGGAGGTTGCCCTGCGCGTGGCCTGCGTTCCAATCCGAGGACGATGTCGGCCAGTTCACCCTCGGCGATGAGCCTTGGTTCCGGATTGTCCGGGTGGGGGTGCCCGGCCTTGGTGAGTTCCTGCAGGACCGCGCCGGAGGGATGGGCGGCGAGCAGCAGGTACATGTTCCAATTCTGCCTTGTCTCCCGCGGGTGCTTGCCGCCGGGACTCTTCCTGCACAGGGCCCGTGGAGGCCGCTTTGTGCACATACGGCACTGGCCTCCTTATCCCTCCGGGCAGGGGAGCGGACAGTGGGTCCATGAGCAGGCATCAGTTGACCCCCTCCCACCCTGATCCGGGCCTTGCCGGGCTCGCATCCCGGCACCCTGATGTCGGGCTCCTGCCGGGGCCGCCGGGTTTGCATGCGGGCTTGGGCGGGCCACCCGACGCCTGGTTGCCGGACAGCGCGGAAGAGGTGCTGCTGGTGAGCTCATCTTCCGTTTTGCGCGGGGAGGTGGAGCGCATCGTGGCGGCGGCCGGTGCGCGTCTTCGTGTTGTTGGCGACGCGTTGGAAGGCGCCCGGCACTGGGATGGCGCAGCAGCGGTCCTGGTGGGAAGCGACATCCGCGAGTTGCCGCCCCGGCGGCGGGCACCGGCGGTCCTGGTCGGCCTGGATGGTGAAGGCGACAGCCTCTGGCACCTCGCTGCGGCGCTCGGGGCCGAGCGGGTGGCGGTGCTTCCCGATGCCGCGGCGTGGCTCGCGGACCACCTCAGCCGCTCCCGTGCGCCCGGCCCCGGCGGGATCATCCTCGGCGTAACGGGCGGATGCGGCGGGGCGGGAGCCACCACGGCTGCGGTCTGGATAGCTCAGGCGGCTGCGCGGATGGGGGCACGGGTGCTGCTCATTGACGGTGACCCGTGGGGCGGCGGAATCGAACTCGCCTTGGCCGCCGAGGAAAGCCCCGGCCTGCGCTGGCCCGATCTCTCCGAAGCGCGGGGCAGCATCGATTCAAGCCAACTGTCGGATTCACTGCCCGTCTCGGGAGGATTCTCGTTCCTCTCGTGGCCCGCAAGCCGGGAACAGCCCGTGCCGGTGGCCGCACCCACCACCACCGGGGTGCTTGACGCCGCACGCAGGGGATATGAGCTGGTGGTGCTGGACATCGGCAGGGGAGCCGGACCGCTCCAATCCTACGCCTGGGACTGCGACCGGATCATGATGGTGGTTCCAGCCCAGCTGAAGGCGGCCGTGGCAGCGGTGCGGCTGCTTCACGAGTTCCCGCCCGTTGAGGCCGGGCTCCTTGTCCGGGGACGGCCGGGGGCTGCGCTGGACGGCACACTTATTTCCGAGGCCGTCGGTCTTCCCGTGCAGGCCCGCGTCCCTGAGCTCCGCGGCGTGGCTGCGGCCATGGAGTCAGGCCGCCTCCTGGAACTCGGGAAGCGGCGCAACGTGCGGCATTTTGCTGCGGCCGTGCTCGATTCTCTCGGTGACGAATTGTCCGCCGGGGAGCTCGGATGACGCAGCAAAGCCCGCGCGGCTCCGGCACCGCCGACGGGCTGCGGCGGCATGCCCGGCTGATGGAAGGCCAGTCCGGTGGAAGCCCACTTCGTGACAGCCAGTCCGGTGGAAGCAAGCGCAGGGACCCGCGCCGCGACCCCCGCCAGAGGGAACGCCAGCCCGTTGACGCCGGGCTGCTGGAATCGGTCCGCGAGTCCATGATGGCCGAAGCCGGCGCTGTGACGCCGTCCCGGGTGGCGGCCGCGGTGCAGGCCACCGGCAAGCTGCTGGGCACGGCCGGTTCGCTCGCGGCGGTGGAACGCATCAGCGCCGAGCTGAACGGACTCGGACCCCTCCAGGCACTCACCCGTGATCCGGGAGTCACGGACATCTTCGTGAACGCTCCGGACTCGGTGTGGGTGGACCGCGGCCGGGGCATCGAGCGCGTCCCGGTGGCGTTCGGTGATGAAGCCCAGTTGCGGGCGCTGGCCTGCAGGCTTGTTGCTGCGGGCGGGCGGCGCCTGGATGACGGATCTCCCTGCGTGGATGTGCGGCTGGCCGGCGGCTACCGCGTCCACGCGGTGCTGCCGCCGGTGTCCACGGCAGGAACACTGCTCAGCGTCAGGATCCGGCGGGAGCGGGTATTCAGCATGGAAGAGCTGCAGGTGGCCGGCATGTTCAGCCCCCACATGAGGGACGTTCTGGAACGGGTGCTGACACTACGGCTGAGCTTCCTGATCAGTGGTGCCACCGGTTCCGGCAAGACCACGCTGTTGTCCGCTCTGCTGGGACTCTGTGCGCCGGAGGAGAGGCTGGTCCTCATAGAGGATGCTTCCGAGCTCAACCCGGTCCACCCGCACGTGGTTTCCCTCGAATCCCGGCACGGGAATCTTGAAGGCGGCGGTGAAGTGGGCCTGGGCGAGCTCGTCCGGCAGGCCCTGCGCATGCGGCCCGACCGGCTGGTGGTGGGAGAGTGCCGCGGCGCCGAGGTCCGGGAATTGCTGACGGCGATGAACACCGGGCACAGCGGTGGAGGCGGCACCATCCACGCCAACACCGCCACCGCGGTTCCGGCCCGGCTCACGGCACTTGGCGCCCTCGCCGGACTGAGCCCGGACGGCGTCCGGCTCCAGGCCGCCAGCGCCCTGGACGTGGTGGTCCACGTTGAAAGGACCATCCGCGGCAGGGAAGTGACCTGCCTCGGCCTGATCGAAGACGGTCCCCACGGGCTTCGCGTCCTGCCTGCCCTCGAATCCCGGGACGGCGTGGCTGCTCCCGGGCCCGCATGGCCTGCCCTCGCCGGGCGGCTGGGACTGGAACCGGGTCCGGGCCTGTGACGGTTGTCCTGGTGGCAGCCCTGGCGCTGGCTGTGCTGTTGGTCCTTCGCCCGCCCCGGAGTGCGGCAGCAAGGTTTCGCCGTGCCACTGCCGGCGGTGCTTCGTCAGCTCCTGGCAGTCCGTGGGCCCGCCTGGTGCTGCGGGTCAGGCCGGGAGCCGGTAAGGCGGCACGTTCGGGTTCGGCAGGTCCGGGTGCGGCAAGTCAAGGTTCGGCGGTGCCGATGACCCTGGTGGTGCAGCAGTTGGCCGCGCTGCTGAAAGGAGGGCGGACGCCGGGCCGGCTGTGGGACGAGCTGTGGTTCGTATACGGCGGGGGCAGCCAGACCCCCTCTGACGGCCCAACTGCGGGGCAGCAGGCTACCGGGCTGACCAAGGGATCAGGGGCCATGCTGGCTGCCGCCCGCGCCGCCGCGGGGACCGGGGCTCCCGTGTCGGAGGCCATCAGGCGCTCAGTGCCTGCGGCTTTTCCGCGCACGGACCGGGAATGCCGGATCTGGTCCCAGCTGGCCGCGTGCTTTGACATCGCGGAAGCAAGTGGCTGCCCCCTGGCCGACGTACTGACAAGGTTCGCGGCGCAGCTGGAAGTGGAGGACGATGCCGATGCCGCACGGCAGACGGCGCTCGCAGGGCCCAAGGCGACCGTCAGGCTGCTGACCTGGCTTCCACTGATGGGACTGGGACTTGGCATGGCTCTCGGCGTTGATCCGCTGGCCATTCTGCTGGGCACGCCACTGGGACTGGCGGCGCTCGTCGCCGGCATTGCCCTCACCGTGGCCGGCCGGGTGTGGTCCGCGCGGTTGGTGGCGGCAGCAGCAGGTGCGGGCCGGCCATGACCGAACCCTTGCTGCAGGCGCTCCCGCTCATAACCATTCTGGCCACGGCAGCATGCCTTATCTGCACAGGGAAGGACCGCGCCCGCAAACGGCTGATCGCCCTGTCCGCTGTTCACGGTGCTGATGCTCTGGGCCGCGCAGGATCCCATCAACGATCCGCAGGCCGGAAGACCAGGACGCGTGATGGCCCTGATGGCCTGCAGGACACCGCCATGATGCTTGAACTCGTTGCCGCCATGCTGGACGCCGGGTCCGGCATTGGTCGTTCCCTTGACCTGGTCTCGGCGTCCGCGTCCGTCCAGTACCGCGAGTCGCTCCGGCCAGTGGTTTCGGCGCTGGCGATAGGGGCCGACTGGGAGACCGCCTGGCGCAGCTCAGCCGTCCGGCTGCCGGCGATTCTGGAGTTGCGGGATGCCTTGGGGTTCGCCGCTCTTACCGGAGCGCCCTCTTCGGCGATTCTCTACGCCCAGGCAGCCAGGCTTCGCAGGGAAAGGTTCCGCGCAGCGGAAAAGCGGGCAGCGTCCCTCGGCGTCAAGCTGGTGGTCCCGCTTGGCCTGTGTTCGCTTCCGGCGTTCATCTGCCTGGGCGTGGTGCCCGTCCTGCTGGCGTTGGTCCCGTCCGGCGCCTAAATCTGATCTTTCCCTCCACAACAGAGAACCACTGCAACTTGTCCACTTACGCGGCAGCCGGCCTTACTGCGCGCGGTCCGGCCGGGAAGAGTCAAAACCAGCCGGCAATCCTGCCGGCCCACAGAAAGGAACCACCGCATGTCCATCAACCAGGACCGCCACTACGCCGCCGGAACCGCAGCGCTCGCAGCAGCCCGGCAAAGCACCAAACAGCACACCGCTCCGGCCCAACCCGCCCGCGCACCCCGGGCCGGGAACACCCTGCTGCCGCCGAATGTGGTGGAGCTCTACCCTGGAGCAACAGCGCGGCGGCGTACCGGCATGCGGAGCCTGCTGGGATCTGAAGCCGGAATGGCAACGGCGGAGTACGCCATCGCCACGCTGGTGGCTGTCCTACTGGGTCTTGGTTTTCAGGGAGTGAGACCCTTGAAGATGATGGACTCGGCGAGCAGAGCACCAAGCCCCGCCGCTGCCACACCAATCGCGAAAACGGCTGCATTGAGCCAGAGTTTGTTCTTCTCCCCGAAAGATCGAATCCCATCTCGAATGGTTATGTCAGCCAGCTCGATCTTGGGTTCAAGAGTGGGTTCGCCGTCGCAGACGTAGGACGCTCGGATGCCGAAGCCCTTTGGCAGCAGTGACGGGGGGAGCTGGATTACGGACCCTTCGCCGTTGTACTGCAGCTGTGCACTGACGGTACTGGTACTTGGGGTCTGCTCGATTTCGGCGAGGATCGGAACATTGAGTTCGAACAGGATTGGCTTGTCCCCGTCGAAGCTGGACGAGGTGATGTCGGCTCGTCCGCTGGACGCGAGCTGCAAAGTGACCAGGTACGGGTTGGTTACCGGGGAGCCGTCGTAAGCTAGGGTCAGCCTGTCCGAACCCCGCACCGCGCCGCTTACGAGCGGAGTCGCCCGTAAGTCGTAGGAAAATTCACGGCGAGGACTTTGCTTGCGGAAAACGTAAATAGTGGCAGCTATTGCTCCCAGCCCAAGGACGACAGTTGCGATGATGCCCAAAAGGGCGAGTTGGTCAGCCACCTCTACAGGAAACCACAACTGCAACCGTGCCTGGTTGTGTGACACCCAAAATGCGTGTTCCCCTGGAAACGAAAGCCAGGGCACCCCAGCCCGGTCAGGCCAGCCCGCAAGGGTCCGTCTCCGGTCGAAGGTCCCGCCAGCGCTTTCACGGCAGTCGAACTGCAGCCAGCCAAGGAACCGACGCACCAGCCGACCGAGGACCCGCAAGGGCAAGGTCCGCGAGGAGCGAAGCTTCAAGGCCCGCTAGTCCTTTCGAGCCGTAGAAACGGACGCCTCCAGGCGTCCACACCTCTACCGCTCTCGAAAGGAGCACCCAAAATGCACTTCAAGACAAACACCGAACGCAGCCTGGCGCTGGCCGCAGCCCAGGAGCTGGTCGGGTCTGCAATCAAGGCCGGACGTAACCTCACGGACGCCGAGAACGCAGACGTTGAGGCCACGCTCAAGGCAGCGGAGGACTTCGCCCGGGGCACCAAGGGCCGTGCGCTCCTGGACGCCATTGGCAAGTCGGCCCCCGTCGACGGCGAACCGCTCGACGGCGGCACCGAGTACCTGGACTTCAACTCCAAGGCCTTTGGCCGGAAGATTGCCCAGTCGATAAAGCCTGCCGGGTCCAAGGCGCTCATCACCACGGGTTCGCAGATTGTGGACACCCCGCTTGTGGTGGCCAACCCGCTGACCCTGGCCAAGCCGCTGCAAAGCTTCCTGCAGGCACTCCCGGTCGTGCGCCGCGCTGCGGTCTACTCAATCCTCCGGCAGGTCAGCCGCACTCCCAACGCCAGCGTGGTGGCCCCGGGCGCAACCAAGCCCGTCTCGGCAATGACCCTGCAGAGCTTCGAGAAGCGCCTCAAGATCGTGGCCACCCTCTCCGAGCCGGTGAACCGCTACGACCTGGAGGACTTCACCAACCTGGACCTGTTCGTCCAGTCCGAGCTGCAGTACGCCATTCAGCTCGAAATTGAGGACCAGGTCCTGAACGGGGACGGCACCGGGGAGAACTTCACCGGCCTGAACAACACCTCCGGCATCCAGCTCTACACGGCACCCGCTGGCCAGGTCGACGACCTGGTCTCCATCCGGAAGGCGCTGTCGATCTTCGACAACAGCGGCGAGACCGCGAACGTCGTCATCCTCAACCCGACCGACTGGGAAGGAATCGTCACCAAGCGCAACAGCTCCGGTGCGTTCGACCTCGGGACGGCGGTCAACGAGGAGACCAGGCGGGTTTGGGGTAAGCCGGTAGCCCTGTCCGGACTGGTACCCAGTAACACCGCCTGGGTACTGGGTGAGGGTTCCGCCAACGTCAGCACGGACGGGCGCACGCACGTCGACTGGGACGCCTCCTCCGGGTTCGCCAAGAACACGCTGCAGGCCCGCGTCGAAACCCGCGCCGAGGTGGACGTGGTCCGCCCGTCCGCAATCGTGAAAGCCACGTTCGTCGACGCCTAAACCAAAGACTGGGCGGGCCGTAACAGGCCCGCCTTGGGAGTCAACCGGGGTTTCGTCACTTGACCCGGAAGGCCGCGAGAGTCCCTCCAATTCCTGGCTCGATGACCGACCTGCTCCACCCCAGGGGACCCCTGGTACCAGCCCAACCGGTACCGGGGGTCCACCTGCAGGAGGGGGGCGTTCACGCCTTGGCCGCTGCCAGCCCTGAGACAGGGCTACCGTGTTAGTGTCCTCCCCCTCCCCGGCTCAGGAGGGGAGGGGTCGTGCGAGCGCATTTGTGCGTGCGCGAGGCGAGGACGTCGCGCAAGAGGTCTTCATAAGGCGTTGGGCCAAAAGACCCGTTTTCAGAGGCAATCTGGTGGCGATTAACGCACTCTGTGGTCCACAAGTAAACACAGATTCTGACACTGCACAGCCTGTGGATAACCGAAGGGAGTTCCGCGTGTTTCCGGGGATTTTGGTGGGCTGAAGCTGTGGACGACGCGGGGTTGAACAGCACCCGTGTAATACAGCACTCGACGGCGGAATTTGTAAGCGCTTACACTGGACGTAGGAAGTCGGGTTACTGTCTTCCTGGCGATACAAATCGACCTCGCCGTGGTCGCTCTGAACTGGCATTCAGAGCGGGCGAGGTCGTGCCTTAGTCCCAACCGTCGAAACCCGCACGCTAAATACCGGCTCCGAAAGGAAACTTAAGGAATGTTCTAACACCTCAAACATACGGGCCGGAGTAGGGCTTGTGCAAGCGCAAGTTGTTCCCATTTGGCTATATTCGTAGCCATATGGCTACTCCGGTCAACCGTTTGGCTACTTAGGTTACCCATTTGGACACGGCACTGTAAGCAGGTTTCGGCAACTCACCTATCCCAAGGAGTTACCGAAGTATGGCAGCAGTACAGCCCGAACCGTCAAAACCGAACCGCCCCCACCGCCTCCAGCAGGTATGCCTGGTCCTTACGACAAGCGCCACGTTGGTTACGACGGTCCTGGGTCTCCTCAAATACCTTTCGACGCTTTAGCCGGAGGGTCGACGCCTCCCTCAACTTAGTTGGGGGAGGTGTCCTCGTCTCAGTAGTTGTGGCAGGGCTAAACCTCGTGTTCCGATTTTCGGGACGGGGTCTTTTGGCCTTGCCCGCTTTTCCGCCCCGTCACCTCCAGTTGCATTGGGCTGCAACTTCCGAAGACCCCCGGTGGTAACTCCACCGGGGGTCTTCGCTTGTCCGGGGCCTGTCGTCGCCCCGTCTTGGTACTACGGAGGACCTCGCGTGGCTTCCGGGGCCACGAGTACCGCCCGGGCCGTCCCGGTTCAAGGGAAGCCCGCTCTCGGGTTCTCCTGTACGTACGGGCGACCCCTGGTTGTGTGGCTGGCAAACCCGGTGCTGGAATGGGAGTGGCGGCTTGGTAACCCGCCAACCTGGAGTTTTGCTCCGGGTTCTCCTGCACGGTCGGGTTCGAGGCCCTCGTCGGTTCGGCGGGGGCCTCAGCTGTACTCGCCACGCGACCTGGAGCCGCACTAGTTGCGCGACTACTAAAAGCCGTGTTGTGATGGTTTCACGACAGGGCGATCCCCTCACTACGGTGGGCAGGAGCCAAGGCGGTACAGGCCAAACTGGAAATGGCTGTCGGGTCGGGGAAGCTCCGGTGGGGTTACAGCCTGTGTAATCACCCCCGTTGAGCACCTTTCAACTGCCCGGGGGACCCGCACAGGGTTACCGCCAGGAGAGCCTGTTTTGGTTACCACCCAGACGCGTCTCGACGACGCCAAATTTCAACACCTACTTGACCTGCTCTTTGGAGCAGGAGCCACCTCCGATGACACCGGGGAGGTGAAGTAAATGCCGTACAACGACGCAGCGGCCAGGGCCAAGATGCGGGCAACCATGCTGGCCAAGGTGGCCGACCCGAACGACCCTTGGCGGGAGCGCAACGCCGCATCCCGCCGTGGCAAGCCCTCCCGGGGTGGCCACGTCACAGCCCACACGAAGCGCGGAGTCTCCAAGCCGGAGACATGCGTCTTCTGCCGTGAAGAGCAGGAGGTCGACCGTGGTTAAGGCGAACCTGGGGGGCGACAGCGCCAAGGAAAGGGTCAAACAAGCCGCGCTAGCTGCAGCGCAAGCAGGCTACCCGGTGTTCCCGGTCCGGCTGTGGCGCGACGAAGAGGGCAGGCTCCAGAAGACCCCGCTCGTGAAGTGGACCCAGGAGTCCACCACCGACCAGGAGCACCTGCTCAGGATCTGGCCCTTCAAGTCCAACGCCTACGGCATCGACACAGGCAAGGCTGGGCTGGCGCTGGTGGACCTGGACACCCACAGCGGGCAGGACGGACCCGGAGAGTGGGCCAAGCTTCTGCCGGACGCACCGAAGACCTTAGTCGTCAACACTGCCTCGGGTGGCCAGCACGTCTACTTCCGCGACCCGTCCGGCGAAATCCGGAACAGCGCCAGCGTCCTGGCCGACGGAGTCGACGTCAGGGGCAACGGCGGCTTCGTGGTCGGTCCCGGCTCCGAGTTCGAAGGGCTGACCTACCGGACGAGCGACGGGGGACGGCTCCCGCGAGTCGACGAACTGCCGGAGGCCCCGGAGGCCCTGCGGGCACTCCTCAGGTCCAGGGCGGTGGCACCGAAGCCCGAGAAGCCCAGCTCCGGTCAGCCACTCGGGGAGGCAGGCCAGGGCGTGGCGCTGGTCCGCGAACTGCTGGCGGTGGTTAACGCTGACGGCGGCACCCGCAACGACCAGCTCAACAAGTCCGCGTTCGCCCTCGGCCAGATCCTGGCGGGTGGCGGGCTGGCGGAGTCGGTTGTCCGGGGAGCGCTGGAAGAGGCAGGCCGACAGGCCGGACTGAATGAGTTCGAAATCCCTAAGTCAATTGACTCGGGCATGCTCGCCGGGGCCGACAGCCCGCGCAACGTGGAGCGGACCCCGGAGGACCTGTTTATCGGCCTGGACCTTCACGAGTGGTTCAGTACGGACCACCCGGCACCGCCTCGGTTCGGACTCGGGAACTTGATCTACGAAGGGTCGGTCCACATCATTGCCGGTGAACCTGCCTCGGGTAAGTCGGTGCTCTGCTACCAGTGGGCCATTGACGCGATGCGGGCAGGCAAGAGGGCAGTCCTGCTGGACGAGGAAGCCGGACCCCGGGACGCGCTCGGCAAGCTGGTGGCCCTGGGGGCCAGCACCGAGCTGCTGAAGGACCGTTTGACCTACCTCGCACCCAGCGGACGGAACCTGGACAAGCTGGCCACCCAGTTTCACGCGCTGGTCTCCTCGGGCGAGGTCGGCGTGGTCGTAGTGGACAGCCTGGGTGCAGCGCTCGCGATCGCGGGCAGGCCGGAGAACGACAACGGCGAGGTCGGCGGCTTCCTGACCTCGGTGGTCCTGCCGCTGGCTGAGAAGTACGGCGTCACGGTCCTGCTGATTGACCACAAGACCAAGGGCGACACCGGACGCTACAGCCGGGGAGCGTCAATCAAGCTTCAGCTCACGGCGGTGCAGCTCGCGGTGGTGGCCACCCAACCCTTCAGCAAGGAGAAGGACGGCGTGATGACCATCGAGTGCAACAAGAACCGCTTCGGTGACTACGCCGAGGGCGACCGCTGGAAGGTGGACGTCTCAACCGGCAACGGCCAGATCCTCCTGGACGTGGAGGAGTTCACCCAGGCCGACGAGGCCGAGGCCTTCGTCAAGTCCGAGCTGGTGCAGGCAGTGGCTGGCCACTACCGCAGCGTCCACCCGCAGACGTTCGCGGTCCGCAAGCTCCACGAGGTCGAGGCAATCAAGCAGCACGGCTCGAAGCAGAAGATCGAGACGGTCGTGAAGTGGCTGGTGGCCCAGGGTGTGCTGACCAGGACCAGCCCCAGCAGCCCTCTCGAATGGGTACCGGACCAGACCGCCCTGGACCTGACGGGAGTCGCCTCGTGAGGGCCTCGGAACCGTCCCGGGACGCCTGCCTCTCTGAGTACCTCGTCCGGGACGGTTCCGGGCACCAATCGTCCCGGAGCTGCCGGGACGCCTCTGCCGCGTCCTTCCGGGCCGGAAGCCCCGCCGTCCCGACCGTCCCGGACCGTCCCGGGACGCTCTTCCCCGGATCGTCCCGACGTCCCGGACCCTTTAGGGGCCGGGACGGCAGGACGGGGGGCCTCTCGGGGCGGGTGCTCCCTGGTGGCTTCGGAGTCCGTGCTGGCCTCCGTGGCCTCGGGGGCGCACCCGCGACCCCAGACCTCCACTCACAAGTAAGGAACCTCAAATGAAGAACAAGAAGCTCGCCCGGATGCTCGCCGGAATTCACCAGAACTACAACACGGCGGTTGCCCAACAGGCCGCACTCGACGAGGCCCTCCTCACCTCGGCCAAAGAGTCCTTGGCGGTGGCCAGCGCCGTCAACGACTTCCTGCTGAACGCTGACGAACTCATTGAGTCGGGACCCTACTCGCCCGAGGGAGACTACGCCCAGGCTGCAGCTGACCTGCGGGAAGGTATTCGCACGGCAATGGAGGTCCTGGGATGACCAGCCAGGAGCAGGCAGCGTTCGTCTCCTGGCTGGTTGGGCAGCCACACGGCAGCGAAGCGGGGAAGCTGTCCGAGCTGCTCTTCTCGGACCTCGTGGCGGGCAGGGTGGCTTCCGTCCCGACGAGCCTCCGAGAGGTCAGGGAGTGGGCCACGGAGCGTCCGGACTCGCCACCCCGTCTGCAGCAGTGGCTGGCCCAGTCAGTGCAGGACTGGAAACACTGGGTCCGGGTCACCCCGACCTCAGCCCTGGAGCGGGCGGCGGCGAAGCACTAGGGCGAGGCCCTGGACGGTTGCCGTCCAGGGCCTTCGCTTATACCAGATACTTGTCCAAGAGTCAAGCTCAATGTTTTTATTGAATTTCAAGGCAGCAGCGCACACGAGGAGCCGGAAATGACCAAGACCCAGACCGCCGAATACTTCGCAGCGAAGGTCGCCGCAGCCAACTCCGACACCGCCCAGATGCGCTGGGTCATGAAGGCCGAAGCCGTCCTCTCCGCAGAGGAGCTGGCGAAGTTCTTCCAGCTCATCAAGAGCCTCTAACCCAACCCCACACCCAACAGGAGCCGAAAATGACCAAGACCCAGACCGCCAAGACCGAAGCCGTCACCGTCCAGTGCAACTGCGGCTGCGGGGAAGCCACCCAGAGCGCGAAGAGCTTCTACCGCCCCGGGCACGACGCCCGCCACGCCGGACTGGTGGCCCGCGACCTCGTCGCCTCCCGCCTGCAGGGCCACGAGCGCCAGTACAGCGAGGAAGACCTCGGCTCCGACGCTCTCCGGGCGAAGGCCCTCAAAATGGCTGACCGGCTCACCGCCAAGGCCCAGGCGCAGGCCGACCGTGCAGCAGCCAAGGGCAGCAAGTGGACCGAAGCCGAGCCGGTGAAGCGGGGCCGCTGGACCTACCCGACCCGGACCAACGGCAAGGTCACCCAGGTGAACGACAAGCGCGACGGCTCCGGTAACTGGGTCGCACTCTAACCAACCACAACCAGCCAGCCCCGGGGGACCGGGGTAAAGCTGTAGGAGAAGGCAATGAAGGCAGCATGGTACGGGCGGGTCAGCTCGGCAGGCCAGGTGGACCACGGGTCCAGCCTGACCACCCAACGGGAGCAGTGCGAGGGCGCCATCAAGGCCCGGGGCTGGCAGCTTGCTGGCAAGTTCGTGGACGAGGGCCTCAGCGGGGCCAAGAACGACCGCCCGCAGTGGCAGGCGCTCCTGGCCGCTTGCCGCTCCGGTGAGGTCCAAGCCGTGGTCGTGGCCAGTCTGGACCGAATGGCCCGCAACGCCTCCCACGCCATCCAGGTCACCGACGAGCTGGAGCAGCTCGGGGTGACCCTGGTAATCCTCCGTGAGCAGGTGGACCTCGGGACGCCCGCTGGCAGGATGATGCGGACGGTCCTTGCCGGTGTTGCCGAGATGGAGCGCGACCTGATCCGGGCGAGGTCCGTCACCGGGCAGCGGGCCAAGCTCGCCCGCTCCGGCTGGCCCGGAGGCCAGCCCAGCTACGGCTGGCGGCTGGACGGCAAGGGCAAAGTCGCCCGACCCGTCCCCGACACTGCCGAGCGCGACGCCCTGGCCTACATGGTGAAGTCCGCGCTCGCAGGCCGGACCACAGGCGAAATTGCACGCGAATTGAACCGCCAGGGCGTCCCCACCAGAACGGGGGCCGAGTGGTCCCACACCGTCGTCCGGCGAATGCTCCGCAACCCGGCCCTGGTCACCGGGGAACACCACTGGGGACACGTCGGCAAGACCGGGGACCGCTACTTCAAGACCCAGGCCGACGCACGCACCGGCAAGCCCAAGCACGGCGACCCGGTGGTTCTGGAGCTGCCCGAGCCACCCCTGGATCGGGAAACCTTCGACGCGCTGCAGCAGGCCCTGGACGCCGCTCCAAGGTCCGGCCAGCGGCAGGACAACCAGCAGCGGCAGTGGCTCAGCACCAGGGTCCACGGGACCTGCGGCAGGCACTACCTCGGCGTCCTGGTGCTGGAGCGCTCCGGTCTCCGCAGACCGATTTACCGGCCAGAGTGCAAACGCAGGCCGAAGGCAGGCCAGCCGGAGTGCGTCTGCCGACAGATCGACGTCGCCAAGCTGGACGCCGCAGTCTGGGACGAAGTGGTCGGGGTGCTGGGCGACCGGGAGCGGCTGCTGAAGCTCGCAGCCGAGTGGACCCGCAGCGGCACCACCAGCGAGGCCGACAACCAGGAAGCGGAGCGGCTGGGGGAGCAGGCCCGGAAGCTCACCCGGGCAATCCAGCGGGCCACCGACGAGGCGTTCATGGCGGACGAGCCGGAGGAGCTGCTGGCGAGGGTGGCCAAGTACCGCGCCCAGCTCGCGGACGTGCGGGCGAAGCTGGAAGCGCTGCAGAGCAGCGGACCCGAGGCCAGGGGCAACGTCCGACAACTCACCGAGCTTGCTGCTCTGGCCGACCGGGCAGCGGAGCGGCTGCAGGGCTTCGGGGACGCCGAGCGGCTAGAGCTGGCGGAACTGCTGGACCTGCGCGTGGAGGTGGCCGGACCCCTGGTGGGTGGCCTGCCCGAGTCCGTCACCGTCCGGGGCGTCCTGGACCCACGGGCGCAGTAGCGGACCCAGCAGGACGGCTCCCCTGGCGGCCGTAGGCTTCGCGGGGCTGCTGGTATTCATCCTCCGCAGCGAGGAAGTGCGCGGCTTCCTGCTGAACCTGATCCGCACGGCGCTGGCATTGCCATGACGGGTGTGCCGGCTGCAGTGCGCCTGCGGCGGGCGAGAGACCAGGGCGCTGTCACAGCAGAGTTTGCCGTGACGCTGCCTGCCGTTGTGCTCCTCCTGGCCATGCTGCTCTCCGGCGCCGCCGCCGGTGTCACCCAGTTGCGGCTGGAGGAAGGAGCCCGGGCAGGCGCCCGGGCCCTGGCCCGCGGCGACGATTCTGCCGCCGTGGAGAGGATCGTCCGCACCCTTTCGGGGGCATCGGCGTCCGCCGCCGTTGCAGCGGACGGAGAATGGCTGAGCGTCACCGTGACGGACCGCGTCGGGGGACCGCTGGGGGCATCAATCCCCTGGACGCTGACGGCCCGCGCCTCCACCCGCAGCGAGACGCCTGCGGAGGGCGCGGCCATTCCGGCAGCAGTTCCGGCCGAACTTCCGGATAGCGTACGGGCAGCATTTCGCGGTGCAGTTCCGCTGGCATGCCGGTCTGTGGCAGGCAACGCATGATCGGGCGGGGTCATGCCCGGGACGGCCCGGAGCGTGGCTCGGGCACAGTCCTGGCGGCCGGGCTGGCTTTGGTGGTGATGACGGCCATGGCGCTGCTGTTGCTCCTGGCGCAGTCTGCCGTGCTGGCCAGCAGGGCCGCAGCCGCCGCTGACCTTGCGGCACTCGCCGCTGCGGACGCCCTGCGCGGGGTCACCGATGGCGAGCCGTGCAATGTGGCAGCGGAAGTCGCGGCGCGTCATGCCGCCATGGTCGTCAGCTGCTCCGAGGGTACCGGGCAGACAGTGGAAGTCCGGACGGAACTGATCGAGCCGACCGCGCTCGGCGCGGCGCGCGGCCGTGCCCGCGCCGGACCTCCACCCTGAGCAGGAGGAAGAGCTGGCGTCAGCGCTGGGCTTCCACACTCTCGGCGGTCGCCTCGGTGGCATCCCTCAGCAGGACATCCAGCAAGGTGACCGCCGCGGGCTTGTCCAGGGGGTTGTTCTTGTTACCGCACTTGGGAGACTGCACGCAGGAAGGACAGCCGGATTCGCACTCGCAGGCTTTGATGGCATCGCGCGTCGCTGCCAGCCAGACCTTCGCCTTGTCGAAACCGCGCTCCGCGAAGCCTGCCCCGCCAGGGTGCCCGTCATACACAAAAATGGTGGGCACCCCGGTGTCGGCGTGCAGGGCAGTGGAAACGCCTCCGATGTCCCACCGGTCACTCGAAGCCACCAGCGGAAGCAGGCCGATTGCTGCGTGCTCGGCGGCGTGCAGGGCGCCGGGGAACTGGGCTTCGATCAGGCCGGCGGCGGTCAGGGACCGGTTGTCCACCACAAACCACACCGCCTTGGTGAACAGCTCCCGGGCACCCAGGTCGAGGGGTTCCTCGCCGAGGATCTCATTGGAGATCAGGGCCTTGCGCTGGAAAGACACCACCTGGGTGGTGACCTTGACGTCGCCGAAGTGCAGGGAAACGTCACCCCACCTGGCGGTGCGCTGGGTTTCCAGCACCTCGATCTGGGTGACGTCCCGGGCGGTGGTGTAGTAGTCGGGATTCGCGCGCCGGACCACCACACAGTGGTCGTCCTCGTTGAGGTCCTCCACCACGTAGCTGTCGCCCTGATGGATGTACACGGCGCCGGTGTGTGCCTGGTAGTGGGTCTGCGGTGAGTCCATCGTTCCGAGGAGGGAGCCGGTATCGGCATCAACAATACTGACGGGCCCGCCACCGTCGGCGCGCAGGTTCACCATCGCTGCCGCACTCTGGGAATGGGTCCAGAACCATCCGGCGGGGCGGCGCCGGAGATAGCCCTGCGCCACCAGGCGGTCCAGAAGCGGCTCGGCGGTGGTGCCGAACAGGTCCAGCTCGGCCGGTCCCAGCGGCAGTTCCGCGGCCGCAGCGCAGAGATGGGGGCCCAGCACATAGGGGTTGGCAGGGTCGAAAACGGTGGCTTCCACCGAGACGTCGAAGATGGCTTCCGGATGGTTCACCAGGAACGTGTCCAGCGGATCGTCACTGGCAACAAACGCAGCGATCGCGTCCTGCCCTGCCCTGCCGGCCCGTCCGATCTGCTGGAACAGCGAGGCCCTGGTCCCCGGCCAGCCGGCCACAAGGACAGCATCCAGCCCGGAAATGTCGATCCCCAACTCCAGGGCAGACGTACTCGAAACACCCAACAGCCGGCCCGAACGCAAGGCCTTCTCCACGGCCCGGCGTTCCTCGGGCAGGTACCCGGACCGGTAGGCAGCCACCCGCTGCGGCAGGCTGGGGTCCACCTCGTCCAGGAGGCGTTTGGTGATGGAGGAGATGGTCTCTGCTCCGCGCCGCGACTTGATGAAGGCAATGGTGCGGACGTGTGCTGACACCAGGTTGGCCAGCAGGTCCGAAGTCTCGGCCACGGCCGTGCGCCGCTCCTTGGCACCATTCTCGCCGCGGAGCTCGGTCAGCGCCGGTTCCCAGAACGCCACGGTGGTGGCACCGTGCGGTGAACCGTCTTCCGCGACTGCCTTGACCGGGGCGCCGATGAGCCGGGCGAAGGAGACGTCGGGGTCGGACGCTGTGGCCGAAGCGGCGATGAACACCGGCTCGGGGAAGGTGGAACCTGCACCGTAGTACGCGCAGATCCGCCGCAGCCGGCGCATCAGGTTGGCCACGTGCGAGCCGAAGACGCCGCGGTAGCTGTGCGCCTCGTCAATGATCACGTAGCGGAGGCGTCGAAAGAACGCCGCCCACCAGGCGTGGTTGGGAAGGATCCCGAAGTGCAGCATGTCCGGATTGGCCAGGATGAAATTGGCATGGTCCCGGATCCAGCGCCGGGACGCCGGGTCCGTGTCGCCGTCGTAGGTTTCTGCCCGCACGGTGGGCAGCTGCAACGCCCGGATGGCGTTCAGCTGGTCGGCGGCCAGGGCTTTGGTGGGGGACAAATAAAGGGTGACAGCGCCGTCGTCGTGAATCTTTCCGGGCTCGGCGAGAACCCGAAGCTCGGAGCGGTGGATCGCATCCAGCGCGGGCAACTGGTAGGCGAGCGACTTCCCCGACGCCGTGCCGGTGGCCACCACAACATGTTCGCCGCCGTGGGCAATGTCAGCGGCTTCAACCTGGTGCCGGTAGGGCTGCCGGACGCCGAGCGAACCATAGGCGGCAACCAGGTCCGGGTGGACCCACGACGGCCACGGTTCGTGCACCGCCTCCCGGGCGGGAATGGTGCGGACATGACGCAGCTGTTCCGGGTCCGGGCCGCGGCCCAGCAAGGGAATCAGGGAGTCATGGGGGTTCACCCCAATATTGTTTCACCCGCCGGGAGCCGGACAAGCCGGGTTCGCCGTCGGGAGAACCAATGAAAACGCTGGGAACAACGAAACCGCAGACCGGGATGTGCCGCCGGGCGCTCAGCTCAGGGAAAGGTCGGACCCGTCATGGGAGGCCGAAAGCATCAGCACGCGGGAAACGGTGGTCCAGCCAAGGTGTGAGTAGAGCTTCTGGCCATCACGGGACGCGAGCAGCAGCCCGCTCTGGACGTCATGCTCAAACGCCTGCGCCGCCAGTGCCCGCATGATGAAACTGCCCAGGCCGCGCCGCTGGAAAGCCGGTTCGGTGATGATCTTGTCGAACACCGCGGTATCGCCCACCACAAAAACCCGGCCGCTGGCAGCCAAGGTTTCACCGGAGCGGACCTCCGCGTAGTGCACACCGTCGTGCTCGGAGGTAGCGAGAGAAAGGTCGTCGTCCGAAAGCCAGGGATCCTCTGCATCCTGGGTTTCCATGTCCACGATCATCATAGCCTGCGAGTTGGACGTCACGTTCAGTCCGTGCTGCCGGGCAAGTTCCGAGTAGCGTGCCAGATCATTGGTCAGGATGGTGAGGACCCTGGCCGGAACTTCAGCCGTCTTCGCTGCGAGCACGGCGAACTCCGTATCCGTGGGATCGGAGGCGAAGAATTCCCACTCCCCGGACGTGTCGGACCGGAGAGCCGCGGGGAAGCGGCCTTCGGAGGATGTCCGGTAACCGCGACAACCTGCCCAGCCGGCCACCCACACGTCGAGAAGGCCAGTGATGTCGTTAACCATGGTTTCCGGGCTCATGCGATGAGAATATTGCACGCCGTTCACAAGCAACAGGGGTAGGCGGGCCAGAACCGAGGTGCTTATGCAATTGTGATGCGGCACCTCCGTGCGCCCGCGGGCGGCTGATGCGGGGCAGGCCGCAGGAATCCCAGCCGGTACCCTTAAATACGTGGCTTTGAACCGGATTGTCCTCTTTTACGGCTTTACCCCTATCACCGACCCCGACGCCGTGCGGCTCTGGCAGCGTGCCCTCTGCGAAAAGCTGGGCCTGACCGGCCGCATCCTGATTTCCAAGGACGGCATCAACGCCACGGTGGGTGGTGAGATCGGCGCGGTGAAGCAGTACGTCAAGACGACGCGCGAATACAAGGGATTCCACGGTATCGACGTTAAGTGGTCCGACGGCGGAGCGGAAGACTTCCCGCGGCTCAGCGTCAAGGTGCGCGATGAGATCGTCTCGTTCGGCGCGCCGGGCGAGCTCAGGGTGGACGCCAACGGCGTGGTGGGCGGCGGCACGCACCTCAAGCCCGAAGAGCTGCACGAACTTGTGGACGCGAAGAAACAAGGCGGCGAAGAGGTGGTCTTCTTCGACGGCCGGAACGCTTTCGAAGCACAGATCGGCCGCTTCAAGGACGCGATCGTTCCCGACGTCGCCACCACTCACGATTTCATCAAGGAACTCGAGTCCGGGAAGTACGACGCCCTCAAGGACAAACCGGTGGTCACCTACTGCACCGGCGGCATCCGCTGTGAGGTGCTCTCCAGCCTGATGGTCAACCGCGGTTTTAAAGAGGTGTACCAGCTGGACGGCGGGATCGTCCGTTACGGCGAAACCTTCAAGGACCAGGGACTCTGGGAAGGCTCGCTCTACGTGTTCGATAAGCGAATGCACCTCGAATTCAGCGAGGACGCCAAGACCATCGGGCAGTGCGTCCGCTGCGCAGCCCCCACCAGCAAATTCGAGAACTGCTCCAACCCGAGCTGCCGCACGCTCACCCTGTACTGCGCCGACTGTGCTTCCAGCCCGGAAACGCTGCGCTGCCCCGAAGGCTGTGCCGTTGAGGGCGCGGCCTAGGCCAGGCGAAACGGCAGCAGCCATCACAGCAGCCGGAGCCGGTAGGCGTAATTGGCGCCTGTCCTGGCCTCAACGGTGATGGTGAGCGCGGTTTCGGCCGAGAGGTAGATGACGTTTTCCCGGTTGATGCCGCACCGCAGGCCGAGGTCCACCAGCGTGAGCGCGTCGCTCCGTACGGTGAAATTCACGCGCCGCTGGCTTCGGCAGGTCAGTGCCAGGGCATAGGTGCCCGTGCCGACGACGGGGGTCGTCTCCGTCCGCACCTCGCCCGCTGCCAGCAGGCCCGCCGCGGCATGGACTACGGGGTCGCCGGTGTCGGGCAGCGTGCGGGCCACCCAGGCGCCAAGTTCAGCTTCGCTGACCGGCTCGCGCTGCAGCGGATCGCGGGTGAATGCGGGCGCCGGGGCCACTGTCTGCCCGGCATCGGCGGAATCGGCCCAGCGCCCGTCGTCGTACGTATATTCACAGCCGCCCAACGCCAGCCCTGCCGCGAGCACAAGGCCGAGGACGACGGCGGCCGCAGGGTTTCGTGTCAGCGGCGCCGGGGCTGTCCGCACCGGACTGGGCGCGGAGAATTTCCGCACACTGGGCATAGTCCGACTTTAAGCCCGCACGCCCCTGCGGGCCATAGCTATTCGGCCGGCGTCAGCTGATAGGCGTAGATGAGCGGGGCATCCACGCTGGAGGTGCTGATTTCCAGCTTCCCGGACCGCGGCAGCGTGATCCTGGTGATCTCCCTGCTGCCGTTGCAGGCGGCCCCGGCGTCCACCACATCCGCCCCGTCCAGCGATACCGCGAAGAACGCTTTTCCCCCGCCCTCGCAGGTTGCCGTCAGGGTGTAGCGGCCGGCGGCGACATTGGACGCCTCGCGGATGATCCGGTTCCGGTCCAGGATTTTCCCGGCGTCGTCCAGCACGCTCCCCGGAGCTGACGGCAGCGCCGTGGCCTGCCACCCGGGCACGTCAGCGTTCTCCACCGACACCGCCGGCGAGCACCCCGCCAAGGCAACGGCGGCCAGGCCTGCCAGTACCGCGGCTTTGCACGGGATGCGGTTGGGGCTGGCGGGCTGCTTCCGGGCGCGCGGAAGGACGGAAAGCGTTGCTGGCATGCCTCCACGCTACCCCGTCCGGCAGGCCGCGAAGTCCGCCGACCGGCCCGCATCAGCCGCACTAAACTTGAGCGGTGCCTAAATCCCCATACGAGTTCACCGCCGGCAACACCCCCGATGCGCCCCGCAGCGACCTTCCGGACCTCCTGCGCGCCCTCGCCGCGGACCTGCGTGCTGTGGAGTACACCCTTGACGGAGTGGCCCGTTTCCTGGGCGAATCGGCCTACACCGCCCTGAACCGGGACCAGACCATCCCCGCACTGCTGGTTGCCGGGCGCGCCGTGCGGCGGGACGACGGCGCGAAGGCGCTTGCCGCCGTCGTACGCCTGTGGCTCCTGGCCGTGCCCCAGCCGGAAGAAACGCTCGACGACGCCCTGCCGGGGATCCGCGCGGAAGGCCTCCTGGCGCTGGGGCTGGTGGAGCCCGTTCCCGGCACCGGGCTCCTGGCCGCCAAAGCCGACCTGAGGCCCTACGGCTGGGACGCCAATGAGGACGGCAGCGGCGGTGCCGAACTCTGGGTGGCCAGCGACCTCGCGGCCCACCAGCAGGAAGGGGTACTCCGGCACGACCACGTCCTGGGTATCGGCCAGGCCTCCACCACCCTGGTGCAGACCACGTTCCGCCGGCACACAGCGCGTGCACTGGACCTGGGCACAGGCTGCGGCATCCAGGCCTTCCACCTGCTGCACCACTGCGAACACGTCACGGCCACGGACATTTCCGAACGCGCGCTCGCTTTCACCCGGTTCAATATCCTGCTCAACGCGCCGGCCCTGGGCGTGGACCCGGACCGGCTGGAGGACAGGGTGAGCCTGCGCCTCGGCTCGCTGCTGGAACCGGTGGCCGGAGAGGACTTCGGGCTGGTGGTCTCCAATCCGCCCTTCGTCATCACGCCCCGCAGCGCGGGGGAGGATGCCTCCGAACAGTTCACGTACCGCGACGGCGGCCTGCCGGGCGACGGCATCGTTGCCGCCCTCGTGGCCGGGCTCCCGACTGTCCTGGCGCCGGGCGGGACGGCCCAGATGCTCGGCAACTGGGAGGTGGCGGACGGAGCTGCCTGGCAGGAGCGCCCGCAGTCCTGGGTAGGAGCCGGCGTGGATGCCTGGTTCATCCAGCGGGAGCTGGTCAGCCCGGAGCAGTACGCCGAAACCTGGCTGCGGGACGCCTCCGAAGGCCGGGACCGGGACCACTACCGGGACGCGTATGAGGCGTACCTTGCAGACTTCGAATCCAGGAACGTCGCGGGGATCGGCTTCGGCATGCTGCTGCTGCGCCGGCCCGTTCCGCCGGCGCAGGCCTTCAACCGGTTCGAGGAAATCACCTACCCCATCGAGCAGCCCATCGGCCCGCACCTGGGCGCGGCGCTGGAACGCCTGGACTGGCTCGCCGCCAACAGCATCGGGGACGCGCACCTGCTCGTGGCGGAGGACGTCACCGAAGAGCGCCACCAGCGTCCGGGCGCCGAGCACCCGGGCGTGATCCTGCTGCGACAGGGTGCCGGCCTGCGCCGGACCAACCTGCTCAGCACGGAGCTCGCCGGGTTTGTCTCGGCCTGCGACGGCGACCTCACTGCGGGCCAGATAGCCGGAGCGCTGGAGGCCCTGCTGGGCGGGGACGAGGGGTTCGACGGCGGCACGTTCCGGAGCGGTCTGCTCGCCGAAGTGGCCAACCTGGTCCGTGACGGCTTCCTGATTCCCGCCGCCGGATAGGGCACGGACGGGGGAGCCGAACGGTGCCCCGCCAACCACCCTCTTTTCCACATGGATGCGCACAATTGGGCAAAATATGGTGAACTAGGCCAGTATGGGCGCATCTGCCCGAGCAACCTTTTTCTGTAGGAGCACCGTGCCAAGCAAGGCCAAAACCGGCAAGAAACTCGTGATTGTGGAGTCTCCGGCCAAGAGCAAGACCATCGCCAAGTACCTTGGCGAGGGCTTCATCGTTGAGGCCTCCATCGGTCACATCCGCGACCTGCCGCAGCCGTCCGAACTCCCTGCAGAGCTGAAGAAAACCTCCGTGGGCAAGTTCGCCGTCGATATTGACCACGACTTCAAGCCGTACTACGTGGTGTCCCCGGACAAAAAGAAAAAGGTGACCGAGCTCAAAGCCGCGCTCAAGGACGCCGACGAACTTTATCTCGCAACCGATGGGGACCGCGAGGGCGAAGCCATCGCGTGGCACCTGCTCGAGGTGCTGAAGCCCAAGGTTCCGGTGTACCGGATGACGTTCGGCGAAATCACCAAGGAAGCCATCCAGCGCGCCATGGGCAACCTCCGCGACGTCGATTCGGCACTGGTGGACGCGCAGGAAACCCGCCGTGTCCTGGATCGCCTGTACGGCTACGAAATTTCCCCGGTGCTGTGGCGCAAGGTGGCACGCGGCCTGTCCGCCGGCCGCGTGCAGTCAGTGGTCACCCGTATGGTGGTGGACCGCGAGCGGGAGCGCATGGCGTTCAAAGCCGCGTCCTACTGGGACCTCACCGGCCAGTTCGGTGCCGACGCCGGCTCGTTCAAGGCCAAGCTCGCCGCCGTTGACGGCGCCAAGGTGGCCAGCGGCCGCGACTTCAACGACGACGGCGTGCTCACCTCAAAGAACGTGGCGCACCTCAACGAGGAGCTGGCAACGTCCCTGGCGGCAGGGCTGCAGAACGCCGAGTTCCGTGTCCGCTCCGTCGATACCAAGCCCTACACCCGCCGCCCGGCAGCGCCCTTCACCACCTCCACGCTGCAGCAGGAGGCGGGCCGCAAGCTGCGTTTCTCCTCAAAGAGCACCATGCAGGTGGCCCAGCGGCTGTACGAAAACGGCTACATCACCTATATGCGTACGGACTCCTCCGCGCTGAGCGACGAAGCCGTCACGGCTGCCCGCCGCCAGGCCTCCGAGCTGTACGGCCCCGAGTACATCCCGCAGTCCCCCCGTGTGTACACCGGCAAGGCCGCCAACGCACAGGAAGCGCACGAGGCCATCCGCCCCGCCGGCGACTCCTTCCGGACCCCCGCCCAGGTGGCCAAGCAGCTCTCCGGCGACGAATTCCGCCTCTACGAACTCATCTGGAAGCGCACCGTCGCCTCCCAGATGGGCGACGCCAAGGGTTCGACGGCGACCATCCGCCTGGGTGCTGCAGCTTCGGACGGGCGCGACGCCGAGTTCTCCGCTTCAGGCACAGTCATCACGTTCCCCGGCTTCCTGGCAGCCTACGAGGAAGGCAAGGACGAAACCCGCGGCGACGACGATTCCGACGAAGCCCGCCGTCTGCCGAACGTGGCCAAGGGCGATTCCCTCACCGCCGCCGACATCATCGCAATCGGCCACGAGACCTCGCCGCCGCCGCGCTACACCGAAGCGTCGCTGACGGCCGAGCTGGAGAAGAAGGGCATCGGGCGCCCGTCCACGTATGCCTCCACCATCTCCACCATCCAGGACCGCGGCTATGTGCGGAAACAGGGCTCGGCCCTGGTTCCGAGCTGGATCGCGTTCTCCGTGATCCGGCTCCTGGAACAGCACTTCAGCGACTACGTGGACTACGAGTTCACGGCGGACATGGAAGGCGACCTGGACAAGATCGCCAACGGCCAGGCCGTGGGCGCCTCCTGGCTCCGGCACTTCTACTTCGGCGAGGACTCCGACCCGGGCCTGCTGAGCATCGTCAACAACCTCGGCGAAATCGATGCCCGGGAAATCAACTCCATTCCCATCACGGACGAGATCACCCTCCGCGTGGGCAAATTCGGTCCGTACCTCGAAAGCTCCGCCGCCACCGTGGATGCCAAGACGGGCGAGATCGTCGAGTCACCCCGTGCCAACGTGCCCGAGGACCTGGCCCCCGATGAACTGACCGCCGCGAAAGCCATCGAACTGATGGAAACCGCCGCTCCCGAGGAACGCGTGCTGGGGACGGACCCGCACACCGGACACACCGTCGTTGCCAAGAACGGCCGCTACGGCGCGTACGTCACCGAGGTCATCCCCGAGATGACCGAGGAACAGATCGCCGCCCAGCCGGTGGAGTACTACAAGAACGGCAAGCCCAAGCCGCCTAAGAAGCCGGTCAAGGCCAAGCCGCGCACAGGTTCGCTGTTCGCGTCCATGACTGTTGAGTCCGTAACGCTGGATGAGGCACTGCAGCTGATGAGCCTGCCCCGTGCCTTGGGGGAGGACGCCGAAGGCAACCTCATCACGGTGCAGAACGGCCGGTTTGGCCCGTACCTGAAGAAGGGCACCGACTCCCGCTCGATCGGCTCGGAGGAGGAGATCTTCACCATCACACTGGAACAGGCGCTGGAGATCTACTCGCAGCCCAAGCAGCGCGGTGCCCGCGCGGCCGTGCCGCCGCTCGCGGAGTTCGGTCCGGACCCGGTGTCGGAGAAGAACATCGTGGTGAAGGAAGGCCGCTTCGGCCCCTACATCACCGATGGCATCACCAACATCACGGTTCCGCGTGCCACCTCCCTGGAGGAGTTGACGCGTGAGCAGGCCGTTGAGCTCCTGGCCGAGAAGCGCGCCAAGGGACCGGTCAAGCGCACCGCCACCCGTAAGGCCCCGGCCAAGAAGAGGGCAACGGCGAAGAAGTAGGGGTTTGCATGCGCCTGCTGATCGTGATCGGGTAGTCGTATGACTGAACAGCCTGGAATCGCCGACACTACTCCGCTCAACGACCTTGAGGAGAAGCTCGCCCAGGGAGGGCAGCCTGATGCCAGTCCTGTGGACGTCATCCTGTCCTTCCTGAACAGCGAGGTCTACATCGTCAGCCCGGACAACATCGAGGGCGTCGATTCGCAGGTGGAGCCGCTGGTCCTGGCCAACGCCGACGGGGACCCCGTCCTGGCCGTCTTCTCGCACCCCACCCGGGTGGACCAGCAGTACCTGGACGCGGCCCCGAACGTCCTCGGCACGCAGGGCGCAGCCATCATTGCCAACATCGGAGACGAACTGGGAATGGTCATCAACCCGGGTGCAGCCTACGGCTTTGAGATCAATCCCGAAGGCATCGCCAACATCAAACGCGACTTCAAGCGCGCCGACGGGGAATAATGGCAGCATGCGGCTAGGCGTCCTCGATATCGGGTCCAACACTGTCCACCTCCTCCTGGTGGATGCCCACCCCGGCGCGCGGCCAGTGCCGTTCGCTTCGCATAAGCGTCCGTTGTCCCTGGTCCAGTACCTGGAGCCGGACGGCAGCATCAGCGACGCCGGCCAGCACGAACTCACCGAATTCGTCCTGGAAGCCTGGGAATTCGCGGCCCGGCACAAGGCCGAGGACCTCCTGGCGTTCTGTACGTCCGCCATCCGGGAAGCCACGAACGGCCCCGAAGTCCTGGCCCGCGTCAAGCACGAAACCACTGTCACGCTGCAGGAACTGACGGGAAGCGAAGAAGCGTCCATGACCTTCTTCGCCGTCCGGCGCTGGCACGGCTGGGGCGCCGGACCCATCCTCAACCTGGACATCGGCGGCGGCTCCTTCGAAATGGCGTTCGGCCAGGACGAACTGCCCGAGGTCGCCACCTCCGTGCCGCTGGGCGCCAGCCGGCTCACCCGGGACTGGCTTGCCGAGGATCCGCCGTCGGCCAAGAGCGTCAAGGAGCTTCGACGCTACATCCGGGCCACCCTCAAGCCTGCTGTCCGGGAATTCGACGGGCTCGGCCGGGCCAACGTCGTCGCCGGAACGTCCAAGACCTTCCGCTCCCTCGCCCGGATTGCCGGCGCCGCCCCCAGCGCGGCTGGCCCTTACGTCAAGCGTGAGCTGCAGGGTTCCGATCTTGGGGTCTGGGCGCAGCGCATTTCCGCCATGAAAGCCGAAGACCGTCTTCACCTGCCCGGCGTTTCCGAAGCCCGCGCCCACCAGCTCCTGGCCGGTGCCCTTGTGGCTGAGGCGGCGCTGGAACTGTTCAAGTTCAAGAAGATCAGGATCTGTCCGTGGGCCCTGCGCGAGGGCCTGATCCTCCGCCGCCTCGACCAGCTGGTGTTCGCCGGCCCGCTGGAGCCGGCTCCGCACGTTGTGCCCCCAGCCGTCCAGGCTGCCGTCTGACCCTGGCGGAAGTAAAGGCCTGAGCCTTTAACGCGGAAGCACCGGCGGCCGCGACAGGAAAATGGGGGAAAACCTGCCACGTACGCCGGTGCCCTGGCGGGCATCCCCATGCCTGCCGCATCACTCGCACCCTCAATGAGGTACTAACCACACTAGGGGCGCTTGTTGTGAGATACCTGCGCCCAACATGTGAGCCAGCTGTGAAACCCGGTTCTGTGCGTGCGGGTCAAACTGCAATGATGGAGCCATGAGCAACCGAATCGCATTCCTTGGCTGTGGGTCCATGAACGAAGCCATCCTTGGCGGTCTGCTGGAAGCCGGGACGGACCCGGCTGATATTGTGGCAACCGTCCGGCGCGCAGAGCGTGCCGCGGAACTTGCCGAGCGGTACCACGGCATCACCGCGATCGCCGGTGAGGAGGAACCGGACAACAACAGGCAGGCCAGCAAGGGGTCCGCCGTCGTCATCCTGGGGGTTAAGCCGGTGGGCATCACGGAGCTGGCACGCGAGATCAGTCCGGTGCTGGCACCCGAAACCGTAGTGGTGAGTGTGGCCGCAGCCGTGTCGATCGCCCAGCTGGAGGCTGCCCTCCCCGCCGGCCAGCCGGTGATCCGCACCATGCCCAACACGCCCGCAAAGCTGGGGCGGGGCGTCGTATCTGTCTCCCCGGGCACCCACTGCACGCCGGAACAGCTGCAGAAGGTCAAGGACATCCTGCAGGGGGCCGGAACCGTTGTCGAGGTTCCGGAGGACCAGGTGGACGCCCTGTCGGCCATCAGCGGCTCAGGACCGGCCTACGCCTTCTACCTTGCCGAGGCGATGGCGGCCGCCGGGCAGGAGCTGGGCCTGGACGCCGAGCTGTCCCTGCTCCTGGCCAGAGAGACCGTGGCCGGCGCCGGCTTTATGCTCGCCGAGCCGGGCGCCGATCCTTCGGCCCTGCGCAAAGCCGTGACCAGCCCCAACGGCACCACCGAGCGGGCCATCGCAACCTTCGACGAGCGGGGCATCCCGTCCATCATCGCCGCCGGCGCACGGGCAGCGGCGGACCGGGCCGCGGAGATCACCAGGCAACTGGGCTGAGGAAACCTTAGGGGCGGGCGGCGAAGCGTTCCAGCAGGTCCACGTGCCCGGACACAATCAGCATGTCCCGGGCCGAGACCTTGGTTTCCGGCCGCGCGTAAGTGAAATCCTCGCCCGGGGATTTAACGCCCACAATCGTCACGCCGTACTTGGACCGGACCTTGGACTCGTCCAGGGTGAACCCCACCGTCTCGCGCGGCGGGTACATCTTCACAATGGCGAAGTCGTCGTCGAACTCGATGAAGTCCAGCATCCGCCCGGACACCAGGTGGGCGGCGCGGACTCCGGCGTCGGCCTCCGGGTAGATCACATGGTTGGCGCCGATGCGGGTGAGGATCTTGCCGTGCGAGGGCGTAATGGCCTTCACCCACAGGTGCTCAATGCCCAGGTCCACCAGGTTGACGGTGATCAGCACCGAGGACTCGATGGACGTTCCAACGCCCACGACGGCGGAGCTGAACTCCTGTGCCCCGAGCTGGCGGAGCGCGTCGATGTTGGTGGCATCGGCCTCCACCACGTGCGTCAGGAGGGGCGCGAACTTCTGCACCAGGCTGCGGTCTCGTTCGATGGCGAGCACTTCCCGGCCCTGTTTGACCAGTTGCTCCGCCGTTGACGAACCGAACCTGCCCAGTCCGATGACCAGCACAGGTGCATTGTGGGCGGGCCGCCGGGGGGCGTCTGGGGAACTAGCCAATGATGGGCCTCTCTTCGGGATAGTGGTACAGCTGGCTGCGCTGGCGCAGGGCCAGGCCGGCGGCAAGGGTGACGGTGCCGACGCGGCCGGCGAACATCAGGGCAGTGAGGACATACACGCCCGACGGCGGCAGCTCGGCACTGAGGTTGGTGCTGAGCCCCACGGTGGCGAAAGCGGAAATGGTTTCGAACAGCACGCGGTCAAGGGAAGCGCCGCTGATGTGCAGCAGGAGGAAGGCGGACACCGAAACCAGGGTGGCGCCGGCAACAATCACCGAGATGGCCACGCGCATGCTGCCCTGCGGGATGGTCCTGCCGTACACCTTGACGTCGGCGTCGCCGCGGGCTTCGGCAACGATCGCCAGGAACATCACGGCAATGGTGGTCACCTTGATGCCGCCGGCTGTGGAGGCAGACCCGCCGCCGGCGAACATCAGCGCGTCCGTCAGGAGCATGGTGGTGGATTCCATCTGGTTCTGGTCCACCAGGTTGAAGCCGCCGGAGCGGGTCATCACCGAGGCGAACAGGGAATGCGTGATCTTGTCACCCAAGTCCATGGAACCGATGGTCCGGACGTTGTCCCACTCCATCAGCCCCCAGAGGAACGTACCTGCCGCGAGCAGGATGAAGGACACCTGGATGGTGAGCTTGGTGTGAAGGTTCCACTTTTTCCAGTTCAGGCCGTTCTGCTGCAGCACCATCACGACCGGAAACCCGAGGCTGCCCAAAAAGACGCCAAGCATCAGGGGGACCAGGATCCACAGGTCGGTCTCGTAGGGGACGATGCCGTCCGAGTGCGGCGTGAAGCCGGCGTTGTTGAAGGACGAGATGGAGTAGAAGATACCGTGCCAGACAGACTGCAGGAAGGGTTCCCCGAGGGCCAGGAACCGGGGGATGAGTGCCAGGGCGAGGATGCCTTCGATGACCACGGAGGTGGTGATGACGATCCGCAGCAACGTACCCACTTCGCCGAGCCGGCCTGCGTTGTTCATGGATTCGGCGGCAATGATTTTGCCGCGGACGCCAAGGCGCTTGCTCACCATCAACGCGAGCAACGACGCCAGGGTAAGGGTGCCGAGGCCGCCGATGAAAATGCCGATCAGGATCACCAGCTGGCCGAAGAAGGACCAGTGGACCGCCGTCGACACCACGGTGAGGCCCGTGACGCACACGGCGGACACGGCGGTGAACATCGACTGGTGCAGGGGAGTGGCCGTGCCGGCGGCCGAAGAGATGGGCAGCGAGAGCAGGAAGGTGAACACCAGGCACACGGCGGCGAACGCGCTGAGCGCAAGCCGGGCGGGGGAGGTGTTGGCAATGTCGTCGATGAAGTCGCGCAGCCGGGTGAAGATCCAGAGGCCCTCCCGCTCCTGCGCGGCGGGATACCAGCTGGCCGGATTCCGGGGCCTCGACTGGCTTTGCGTCATGTGTGGCTTTTCCTCGGTTGAATCTGCTTCCCTCAGTAGTAAACCACTTATGCCCGCGTAATGGCCGGGCGGGAAGGGCCGCATGCTCCGGTAGCCTGTGATTGATGACATATCTGCCCGGCCTCAGCCAGCCCGCGCCGCCAACGGTGGTGGCGTGGGACCCTGACATGACCGCCTACAATTTCGGCCCGGGCCACCCCATGGCGCCTGAGCGAATGGACCTCACGGCCCGGTTGGCCGGCAGCCTGGGACTTTTCGACCTTGACCATGTCGCCGTGGAGGCTCCTTACGTCGCCACCGACGCCGAGCTCGAGTCCGTGCACTCGGCCGGGTTCGTGGCGGCGGTCCGCAGGGTCAGTGAAGATCCCCACGCCACCGACGAATCCCGCGGCCTGGGCACCGAGGACGATCCCGCGTTTGCCGGGATGCATGAGGCGGCAGCCCGGCTGGCCGGCGGCTCCCTGCTGTCCGCGGCCAAAATCCTGGACGGCTCGGCACTGCACGCGGTCAACTTCGGCGGCGGCATGCACCACGCCTCCCGCGACCGGGCCAGCGGCTTCTGCATCTACAACGACGCGGCCCTTGCCGTGCAGAAACTGCTCGACGGCGGGGTCGGCAAGGTTGCCTACCTCGACGTTGATGCCCACCACGGGGACGGGACGGAGAGCATCTTCTGGGACGACCCGCGGGTGCTCACCGTTTCCCTGCACGAAAGCGGCCTCACCCTGTTTCCCGGTACCGGTTTCGCCAACGAGATCGGGGGTCCCGCGGCTGAGGGGACGGCCGTCAACATCGCCCTGCCCTCGGGAACAGGCGACGCCGGCTGGCTCCGGGCGTTCCACGCGGTGGTGCCGCAGCTCGTGGCAGCATTCCAGCCCGAGGTGATCGTCAGCCAGCACGGCTGCGACTCACACCGGACGGATCCGCTCACGCACCTCAACCTCAGTGTGGACGGCCAGCGGGAGGCCGCCACCGCCGTCGGGAATCTTGCCGCCCGCTATTGCGGCAACCGCTGGATTGCCACCGGCGGCGGCGGATACAACGTGCTGCAGGTGGTTCCGCGCTCGTGGAGCCACCTGATTGCCATCGCTGCGGGCCGCCCCGTGCCGCTGCGGACCGCGGTCCCGGCTGATTGGCGCACCTACGTTGAGGAGAAGTTCGGTGCCGCGGCCCCGGAGCTGATGGGCGACGACGTGGAGCTCTGGTGGCGGTCCTGGGAAGTGGGATTCGATCCCAACGACGCCGTGGACCGCACCGTGATGGCCACCCGGAAGGCCGTCTTTCCGCTGCACGGACTCGACCCGTGGTTCGACTGAAACCGGCACTCTTCCCATAGGCGTCAGCCGCCGAAATAGTTGATGCCTTTCGGCGTATATGTCGCTAGGGTGGGAGGCATGGTGACAGACGACGTATTTGCCGTCATAGCGGAATCGACCCGGCGGGACATCCTGACGTCCCTGCGTTCCGGGGACAAGGCCGTGGGGGAGCTCGTGGAGGAACTGGCGGCCAGCCAGCCCACCATTTCCAAGCACCTGAAAGTTTTGCGGGAGGCGCAGCTGGTCAGCATGCGGGCGCAGGGCCAGAAGCGTTACTACGCGCTGAACCGCGAGCCGCTGGCGGGGATTGCCAGCTGGCTGGAGACGTTCGACGTCGGCCCGGCAGCTGCTGCGACCAGGTCACCGGCTGCAGGGGCCCCCGGGGCCCGAACCAGGGAAGAGCCGTCCGCTCCGTCAGCCGCGGCCGCAGCGGCGGAAGCGCCGCCGCGGGCAGGGTCGACGAAGGAACACACGGCGGCCGAAGCCGTGGCAGCGGACGCAGTGGCTGCCGGCGTCCTGGTGCGGGAGGGCGCGGATCTGAGTCCCGCCGTCGTCATCCCCGGCGGAACAGCCGCGCCGCTCAGCGACGACAGCGTGCCCCAGCAGATCGGCCGGACCGTGGGCCGGGCGGCCACCAAGGCAGCCGACCTCCTTGCGAACCTGCCCAACCTGCCCAAGTTCGGCCGCAAGAAATAATGCCCTCGTAACATTCCGGCGGTTGAGCCTGTCGAGACATGGATTTCGGCAGGCTCAACCACGGACCCGGGGCACCTACTTGTTGAGCAGGCGCACGTGGTCCGGGGTGAGCTCGGAGATCCTGCTTACGCCGAGCAGTGCCATAGTGCGCGCCATGTCCTTTTCGAGGATCTGCAGGGTGCGGTCCACTCCGGCGCGGCCGCCGGCCATCAGTCCGTACAGGTAGGCGCGGCCGATCAGCGTGAAGTCTGCGCCGAGTGCCAGGGCAGCCACGATGTCCGCGCCGCTCATGATGCCGGTATCGAGCATGATCGCGGCCTTGGTATTGTCCGCGGTGAACGCCTGCTTAACCTCGGGGAGCAGGTGGAACGGGATGGGAGCGCGGTCCAGCTGGCGGCCGCCGTGGTTGGAGAGGATCACGCCGTCCGCGCCGTGGTCCACCACGCGCCGGGCGTCCTCGACAGTCTGGATGCCCTTGACCACCAGCTTGCCTTTCCAGGTTTCGCGCAACCAGTCCAGGTCCTCAAAAGTGAGGGTGGGATCGAACATGGAGTTGATCAGGTCCGCCACGGTGCCGGTGTAGCGGGAGAGCGAGGCGAACGTGAGCGGCTCGTGGGTGAGGAAGTTGAACCACCAGGCGGGGCGGTAGGACGCGTCCAGCACGGTTTTGAGGGTCAGCGCCGGCGGGATGGTCATGCCGTTGCGGACGTCGCGGAGGCGGGCGCCGGCCACGGCCGTGTCCACAGTGACCATGAGGGTGTCGTTGCCTGCCTTGGCCGCGCGCTCAATCAGTTCCAGGGAGCGGTCGCGGTCCGTCCACAGGTACAGCTGGAACCAGTTGCGGCCGTGGGGCGCGGCGGCGGCCACGTCTTCGATGGAGGCGGTGCCCATGGTGGAGAGGGTGTAGGGGATGCCCGCAGCCTGGGCTGCCTGGGACCCTGCGTATTCGCCCTCGGACTGCATCATGCGGGTAAAGCCTGTGGGTGCGATGCCGACCGGGAGGCGGGAGGACTTGCCCAGGATTTCGGTGCTCAGGTCGATGGCGGAGACGTTCCGCAGGATGCCGGGCCGGAACTCGATGTCCAGGAAGGCCTGGCGGGCGCGGCGGAGCGTGATCTCCTCTTCCGCGGCGCCGTCCGTGTAGTCAAATGGTGCCTGCGGGGTGCGGCGCTTGGCGATGTCGCGCAGTTCCCAGATGGTGCTGGCCCGCTTGAGCCTGGCTTCCTTGCTGAACTCCGGCTTCTTGAACTGCATCAGCGGCGCGAGGTCCGAGTACTTGGGGATGCGGCGCTTCAAGGCTGCCGGGACGGGGGATGCGGTGGCCGGAGAACTCGCGGGGGCGGACACAGCCGGGATGTCCGTGGCGTCCGGCGCAGGCGTGGCTTCGGGGTTGTTGGGCTGGATGGTGTGTGTCATGGGGTCCTCCGTTGGTCCGGCGACAGGATCCTTTCGTACGGATCCCCTGTGGTCTAACCACACTCTAAGGTATGTGGTCCAACCACATCAACTAGTATTGCCCCATGAAGACCCACCAACTTGTCCTCGCCTGGATCGAGACCGAGCTCTCCGAGGGACGGCTGGCAGTGGGCGGCCGGATTCCCGCGGAACGTTCCCTTGCGGAGCAACTGAAAGTGTCGCGCACGTCCGTCCGCGAGGCCATCAGGATCCTGGAGGCTATGGGCGTGGTGCGGGCCGGGGTGGGTTCCGGCCCTGAAGCGGGCACTGTGGTCATTTCGGATCCGACGGCGGCACTGGGCTCGGCCCTGAGGCTGCACGTTGCCACGCAGCACCTACCTGTGGAGGACATCGTGGAGACCCGTGTGCTGCTGGAATCGTGGGCGGTGTCCCATGCCAAACCCGGTTCCCCGCAGCTGGCCGTCGCCACGCGGCTCCTGGGTGAGATGGATGCCGAAGCAGTAAGCGTGGATGAGTTCCTGGCCTTGGATGTCCGGTTCCACCTGGCCCTGGCCGATGCCGCCGGCAACGCCGTGGTCAGCGCCATGATGGGATCCCTGCGCGAATCCATCACCGGTTACGCGTCCCGGCTCACCGGCAACCTGCCGGACTGGGACGCCACCGCGGCGCGGCTGCGGGTGGAGCATCACGGCATCCTGGCCGCCGTGCAGGATCACGACGGCGACCGGGCGGCCAGACTGGTTGCCGACCATATCGAGGGCTACTACAAAGAGGCGGGGCTGGCTTCCGGAGGTACCTGACCGGGCCGGCGAAGCTGGAGTTTTTGTCCAGCTATGCAGGCTTAGATGCCCTTGAGGCCTGCATAGCTGGACAAAAACTACATGTGGGGAGGGGTCAGCCGTGCACCGTGGACCGCGCGGCCTTGGCCGGCCCGCTGCTGGCCCGGACCTGGAGGCGCGGCTGGTACCGGCTCCCCGGAGCGTCGTTGTCCTCCTTGCGGATCAGCGCGCGGAGCTGGTGCCAGGCCTGCTCGCCCAGTTCGGTGATGGGGACAGCGGCCGTGGTGAGGGCGGGGGTGGTGTACTTGGCGAACGGGATGTCGTCGAAGCCCGTGACGGAGATGTCGCCGGGTACGTCGAGCCCGCGCTCGTGCAGCCCGCTCATCAGGCCCATGGCCACGAGGTCGTTGAAGGCAAGAATGCCGGTGGCGCCGCTTTGGAGTACTGCGTCAACGGCTTCATGCCCCGTATCGAAGTCCGAACCGCCCTCAAGCATCCGGACGTCCACCTGCGGATGCGCTGCCTTGAACGCTTCCAGGCCCTTGAGCCGCATGCCGTTGGAAGCGCTGCGGGGCGGGCCGGCCAGGAAGGCCAGGCGCGTATGGCCCAGTTCCACCAGGTGTTCGGCGAGGTCCTGCACTCCCTGGCCGTAGTCCACCACCAGGCTGGGAATGTCCGCTGCCGCGGTGGTCCGGTTGATCAGAACCAGCGGGCGCAGCGACGGTGCGATTTCCTCGAGCTCGGCGTCGGTCATGCGGGGGGCACACAACACCAGGCCGTCGCAGCGCCTGCGGGCCTCGCCGGCAAGGATGGTTTCCTCACTGGACACCTCGAAGGAATCGGCGATCAGGACGCGATAGCCATCCTGGGCCGCGGCCCGGCTCAGGCCCCGCAGGATTGCCTGGAAGGTAGGGTTTGCCAGGTCCGGAACCACGATCCCGATGGTGTCGGTCTTGCCCAGGGCCAAGCTGCGGCCCACCGGGTTGGGCTGGTATTTCAGTTCCACGGCGGCCGCGCGGACGCGCGCGGCAATGTCCGGGTCCACGGTGAAATTGCCGTTCATGACCCGGGACACCGTGGCGTGGGAAACTCCTGCCTTGACCGCAACATCCGCGATGCCGATCCTGCCGGTTGCCGATCTCCTGACCATTGTGGTCCCTTCCTTGGCGCAGCGGGCCGTGTGCCCTGCGTGTGCTGCTGCCTGGTTGTACTGCTCCTGTGGCAGGTTCCTGCCGCCTTTGCCCGACGGCATGTTGCTTCACAGCATATAACGCAACGGGAAAGCGATTTCTAACGTTTTCCCAAGTTTTCCGAGAAGATTCCAGCCTCCAGTACGGCCGGGATGGCCCAATTCATAGAAAGCGCTTTCTCGCAGTGCTGATAATGGTTGACGGATGCCGGTTCCGGTTGGTACAAATCTATTAGTGATCCGAGAAAACGCTTTCTTGGGCAGGTGCTGCAGAGCGCCACAGATCAAACGTCAAAGGCCGCCGGCGCGGCCAGCAATAGCTTTCGAAAGGGACCCTCATGGTCAACACAGCCGAGTCGAGTACTGCTGCAGGGACGGCACCCGCCGTGGACACCGCCACAGCACCCGGTACTGCAGCCGGACACGGCGGCAAGGCCCGCATCGCCCTGATCGGCACCGGCGGACGCTCCGAGATGTACATCCGCGCCATCTTCGGCAAGCACGCCGATACCGCCGAACTCGTGGCGTTCTCGGACGTAAACCCCGGCCGTGTGGAGTTCTACCAGCAGCTCATCCAGGAACTGGGCGCGCCGGGACCTGTGGCTTCCTTTGATCCGGCTGACCTGACCTCCTTCATCCAGGCCAACAACATCGACCGCGTCATCGTCACCACGCCGGACTACACCCATGCCGACTACATCGTGGAGGGACTCCGCGCAGGGGCGGACGTCGTCGTCGAAAAGCCCCTCACCATCGACGCCGAGGGCTGCCGCCGCATTACCCGGGCCGTGCATGAGACCGGCCGCAACGTGGTGGTCACCTTCAACTACCGCTACTCGCCGCGCAACAGCGCGCTGAAGGAAATCATCCAGAGCGGCGTGATCGGCAAGGTCACGTCCATTGACTTCAGCTGGGTGCTGGACACGGTCCACGGCGCGGACTACTTCCGCCGCTGGCACCGGGAAAAGAAGAACTCCGGCGGCCTGCTGATCCACAAGGCTTCGCACCACTTCGACCTGGTCAATTGGTGGATCGATGACGTCCCGGAGCGCGTCTTCGCCTCCGGCGGACTCAAGTTCTATGGAGACAAGAACGCCGCCGAGCGCGGCCTTGGCCCCCGCCCCGAACGCGGCACCCCCGACGCCGACGCGCCGGCCGCCGCGGAGAAGGATCCGTTTACTTTGGACCTGCGGGAAGACGAACGCCTCAAGGCACTCTTCCTGGACAACGAGCACTACGACGGTTACCGCCGCGACCAGGACGTCTTCACCGGCGGCATCACCATCGAGGACAACCTCGCGCTGGTGGTGGAGTACCAGGGCGGCCCGCGCCTGAGCTACTCGTTGAACGCCCACAGCCCCTGGGAGGGCTACCGCGTAGCCGTCAACGGCACCGAAGGCCGCGCCGAGCTGGAGGTTGTGGAGCGGGCCGCGGTGGTCAGCAGCACCGACAAAAAGACCGTGGTGGACCCCAGCGCCACCCCCATCGAGGAAGAGGACGCCATCCGCCGCAACGGCGAACGCCTGGTGGTCCAGCGCCACTGGGAACCGGCATACGAGGTGCCGATCGTCAACGGCGAAGGCGGCCACGGCGGCGGTGATGAGCTTCTGCTCTCGGACCTCTTCAACGGCCCGGGTGAGGACCCGCTGGGCCGCCCTTCCGGCTACCTGGACGGGCTGCGGTCGGTTTCAGTCGGCATCGCCGGCAACCACTCGCTTGAAACCTCCCTGCCCGTACGCATCGAGGACCTGGACCTCGGCGTCGACCTCCGCCGCGGCAAGTGACCGCGGCGCCGGATTCGAAGGACTAACATGAGCAGGATTTTTGTCACCGGCGGTTCCGGCCGCCTGGGCCGCAGCGTTGTGGCCGGGCTCGCCGAAAAGGGCCACCACGTCATCTCCGTGGACCGGGACGCCGTTCCGGCGGACCAGCTTCCCGCCGGCGCTGTCCAGGAGACCGCTGACCTCCTGGCACCCGGCGAGGCACTGCGCCTCCTCCGCGACACCAGGCCCGACGCCGTCATCCACCTTGCGGCGATCGCGGTGCCGTTCAGCGCGCCCGAGGACGTCATCTTCGCCACGAACACCCGCCTCGCCTTCGCCGTGGTCAGCGCCGCGACGGAACTCGGGGTCCCGAAGATCGTGACGGCAAGCAGCCCTACCGTGCTGGGCTACGGCTCGCCCGCGGGCTGGCTGCCGCCGTCGTTCCCGCTGGACGAGCGGACCCCGCCAAAGCCCTGGAATGCCTACGCTCTGTCCAAGCTCATTGCGGAGCAGACCGTCCAGGCCTTCGCCGCAGCGCAGGGCGAAAAGATCCGCTACGCGGCCTTCCGCCCCTGCTATGTGATCTCCCCGGAGGAGTGGGACGGCGCGCCCACGCAGCAGGGGCACACCCTCGCTGAACGGCTGGCCGATCCCGCCCTGTCCGCGCCGGCCCTGTTCAACTACGTGGACGCCCGCGACGTGGCGGACTTCCTGGACCTGCTGCTGGCGAAGATGCCGTCCATCCCCAATGGGGAAACGTTCTTCGTCGGCGCGGCTGACGCCCTGGCCACCGCACCCCTGGCTGAACTGATGCCGAAATTCCTGCCTGGCAGCGAAGCCCTCAGCGCCGGCCTCACCGGCACCAGCCCGGCCTTCTCCATCGCCAAAGCCCAGGAACTCCTCGGCTGGCAGCCCGTTCGCAGCTGGCGCACGGAACTCAAGTCCCACACCAACCTCAACGACGAGAACTCCGCGCTGGTCACCGCCGGCAGCGGAGCCAAGGAGACACCATGAAATTCGACGGCGTACTGTTCTTCCCCGTCACCCCGTTCACAGCCGATGGTGCCGTGGACGTGGAACTGCTCAAGGAACACATCAGCTCGCGGCTGCCGTTCGGTCCGGGCGCGGTTTTCCCTGCCTGCGGCACCGGCGAATTCCACGCTCTCAGCATCGATGAGGTCCGCACCGTGGTGACCGCCGCCGTCGAAGTTGTTGCGGGAAAGGTGCCGGTGGTTGCCGGGGCCGGCGGACCCCTGGGCCACGCCATCGCCGCCGCCCGCGTTGCAGAGGAAGCCGGCGCCGATGCCCTCCTGGTGCTGCCGCCGTACCTGGTCACCGGCCCCACAGACGGGCTCGTGGCCTACATCGAGGCTGTGGCCAACGCCAGCAGCCTGCCGGTGATCGTCTACCACCGCGGCAACGCCAAGTTCACCGCCGCCTCCATGGTGCGGCTGGCCGCCAACCCCAGGGTCATCGGCTTCAAGGACGGCCTCGGCGACGTGGGCCTGGCCCAGGAAATCGTGTCCGCGGTCCGCGCCACCGGACGCGAAGACTTCGCCTTCTTCAACGGCCTCCTGACCGCCGAACTGACCCAGGGCGCCTACCGGGGCCTCGGCATTCCGCTGTACTCCTCCGCCGCCTTCGCGATGGCACCGGAAATCGCCAAGGCCTACTACGACGCCTACATCGCCGGTGATGAGGAGCGCCGCAATGCCCTGCTCGAAGGCTTCTACGCGCCCTTGGTCCGGCTGCGCGACCAGACTCCGGGCTTTGGCGTTTCGCTGATCAAGGCAGGCCTTCGCCTGGGCGGGCTCCCGGTCGGTTCCGTGCGGGCGCCGCTGGTTGATCCCACCGAGGAGCAGCTGCTCCAGCTGAAGGCCGTCCTCGCCAAGGGCTACGAGCTGGCCGGCCGCTGATGGGCGCCCCAGTCGCCGAAGCGGTCCGCACGGCGCCGCGCATCACGGGACTGTCCACCCGGCTCATCACAGTTCCCCTGCGCCGCAGCTGGGGCGTTGAGGCGCCGGAGAACCACGTGATCGTCACGGAGATCCGGACGGACGACGGCGGCGCGGGGCATGGTTTTTCCTGGACGCCCACCGTTGGCCCCCAGGCCGTTAAGGCACTGTTGGATTACGACGTCGCGCCTTTCCTCAAGGGATTGCCCGCCAACCCCGAAGTGGTCTGGGACGCGCTGTGGAAACGGCTGCACGAGGCCGGCGGCGGGGGACTGACCACCATTGCGATGTCCGGCGTGGACCTGGCCCTGTGGGACCGGCAGGCCTCCCGCGCGGGCACCTCTATCACCGGACTCCTGGGGCAGCGCCAGGAGTCCGCGGAAGTCTACGGCTCCGGCGTCAACCTGCACTACACCCTTGAAGAACTGGTGGCCCAGGCCGAACGCTGGGTGGCAGCCGGCCACCGGGCAGTGAAAATCAAGGTGGGCAAACCGGATGTCCGCGAGGACGCCGAACGCGTGGCCGCCGTCCGGTCCGTCCTGGGGCCGGACCGGAAACTGATGATCGATGCGAACCAGCGCTGGGACCTGCCCACCACCCTCCGCGCCCTCGACGTCCTGTCCGAATTCGGGCTGGAGTGGCTCGAGGAACCCATCCGGGCGGACGATCTCTGGGCCTACCGGAGGCTCCGCAAGCACTCACCGGTGCCGATCGCCCTCGGTGAAAACCTCCACACCATCTACCGTTTCCGGGATTTCATTGAGGCGGAAGCGGTGGACATCATCCAGCCCAACATCATCCGGGTGGGAGGCATCACCCCGTTCCGGCGCATTGTTGAACTTGCGCGGACCAACAGCATCAAGGTGATGCCGCACCTGCTCCCCGAGCTGTCCGGCCAGCTGGCGCTGACACTCGCGGAGCCCACCCTGGTGGAGGACGTGGAGGAGGCCTCTTTCGAACAGCTGGGCATCCTGGCCGGCCCGTCGCCGGTCCGGTTCAGCAACAGCCGGGTGACGCTGACTGACCAGCCGGGGCTCGGCTTCCGCTTCCGGGACGGACAGTAAGCACGCCGTACACCCGGGACACGCCGTCGTCCGGGGCTACGTTGAGAGCCGCGACACGGGACACGCTGTAACGACGAACGCACAACCACAGAACAGGTACCTGACGTGACAACTGCAACCCTTTCCTTGTCCGAGCTGACGGCCGCGGCCACGGAAGCTGCCAAAATCTCGGCGGCTGCCTCCGATGCCCAGCGCGCCTCCTGGCTCAACGCCGTGGCCGATGCCCTGGACGCCAACGCCGCCGAACTCGTGGAGATTGCGGACTCCGAGACCAGCCTTGGCACCGCCCGCCTCACGGGCGAAGTGGCGAGGACCACCGGGCAACTGCGCCTGTTCGCCCGGGTGATCACCGAAGGCTCGTACCTCGAAGCGGTGATCGATCATGCGAACCCGAATGCCACCCCACCCACGCCCGACCTGCGCCGCATCCTCCGGCCGATCGGACCCGTGGCGGTGTTTTCGGCGTCGAACTTCCCCTTCGCTTTCTCCGTGGCCGGCGGTGACACCGCCTCGGCGCTGGCCGTGGGCTGCTCCGTGATCGTCAAGGCCCACTCCGGCCACCTGCGCCTTTCGGAGCGGACCGCTGAGGTGGTGGCTGAGGCATTGCGCAATGCCGGTGCGCCGGAGGGCTTGTTCGCTCTGGTGAGCGGCCGCGAGGTGGGAACTGCCCTGGTCCAGGATCCGGCGGTCAAAGCGGTGGGTTTCACGGGCTCCATCCCCGGCGGCCGTGCCCTCTTTGACCTCGCCACGTCCCGCCCCGAGCCCATTCCGTTCTACGGCGAACTGGGCAGCCTGAACCCGGTGGTTGTCACCCAATCAGCGCTGGCGGAACGCCCAGCCAAGCTTGCCGAAGGCCTCGCGGCCTCTTTCACCCTCGGAGCCGGGCAGTTCTGCACCAAGCCGGGCCTGGTATTCATCCCGGCCGGAACGGATTTTGCTGCGCAGGTTGCGGAGGCCAGCAAGGGTAAGCCGGCGCTCGGAATGCTCACCAGCCGGATCGCCGAAGCGTACCCGGAAGGCCTGCGCAGCTTCGCGTCCGTTGACGGCGTGGACGTGGTCAGCGGCAGCGTGGACCAGGACGCGGTGTCCAACGGGGCAGCTCCGGTGGTTTTCTCCACCAGCGCCGCCAAGGTCCTGGAAAACCCTGCGGAACTGCTGGAGGAGTGCTTTGGCCCCACCACCATGCTGATCGAATACACGGACCGGTCTGAGTTGTCCGCGGTGTTGGCCAAGGTGCCGGGCAGCCTGACCGCCACGGTACACGCCGGGCCGGGGGAGGACATCGCGGCGCTTGTGGAGCAGTTGTCTGAGCTCGCCGGCCGGGTCCTCTTCGAGGGCTGGCCCACGGGCGTCGCGGTGAACTGGGCTCAGCAGCACGGCGGCCCCTACCCCGCCACTACCTCGCTCTTCACCTCCGTTGGTGCGACGGCGGTCCGCCGGTTCCAGCGTCCGGTCGCCTACCAGGACGCTCCGGAGTCCGTTCTGCACCCGGCGCTGCTGGAGAGCAACCCGCTGGGCATCCCGCGGCGGGTTGATGGGCAGCTGGTGCTTCCGTAGCGACGCCCGCTCAGTTGGTGTCGCCTTAATCGAGACACCCGCTCAGTTATCGCCGTGATGACGGCCATAACTGAGCGGGCGTTTTGCGTTTAGCGGCAGGATCTGAGCGGGCGTGCTGACGCCTTACAGCTGGAGGGTGGCCGGCCGCTGGATACCGTTGACCGTTGCCACGGGCCAGCGGGAATCAACAGTAAGGACCTGTAGTCCCGATGCCGTGAGCTGGACGGTGTCCTCGATCTTGACGCCTGGCCCGGACGGGTTCCAGGTGAACGCCTGGTTCAGGACCACGGTGTCCGTGGCGCTGGCGGTGACCCGGGGATCCCTGCCTGCGTAGCCGGCCGGGCCGCCCTGATGGTGCTGCTCCCACTGGTCTGAGCCGAAGCCGTGCCGGGCATACGCCTCCTTGATCTCGGCAAAGATCCGGTTCAGGCGGGCGCCGGGGACGGTGGCGTCGAAGATGTCCGCCTCGACTGCCGCGATGCGTGCCTCGGCGTCGCGCTCTTCCGGCGTGCCGGCGTCGAACCTCACCCAGCGGGTGATGTTGGCGACTAAACCGTCCCTGCGGGCGCAGACCACGGCCATGGCCCGGCGGCCCAGCGGCGAGTGTGTGGCCAGCGGGTGCCGGAACACGCTCCGGCTGCTGCCGTTGCACAGCAGGACCAGCGGCTCCGCGCCGGCCGCAACAACCCGCGCGGCCAGGGCGGACACCAGCTCAAACTCGGTGGTCTCCGGCCGGGCCGACGACAGGACATCCGTCATGATCACCGCGACCTCGGCACTGAGCTGTGCATAGCGTGCGCTCTCCGCGGGGAGGAGTTGCTGGCGGACGGCACGCAGTTCAACCGCCACGTCAACTTCCGAAAGCGGTGTGGCACTTCTTCCACTCGTGCCAGTTCGGCGTGAGCCATTTTCAGAGCTTCCGACGGCGGCGGCCGCCTCGTGCAGGTTGCCGTACCAGGGCACGGAATGCAGGGCGACGCCGGCGGGTAGTTCTTCGGCGGCGATGCGGCCGGCTTCGTTGTTGAAAGTGACCAGGTGGTCGCCCTCGCGGTCCACCAGGAGGGCGGCGATGGGATCGCCGGCCAGGCTGACGTGGACCCGGCTGCCGTCCAGGTACCAGGTCAGTGCCGTGTTGCTGGTCAGCAGCAGGGAGTCCCCGCCCTTCGCATCAAGGATGTCCAAAACCCGCCGGCGTTTGATGCTGCGGTCTTCCGCGGATGCCGGGGCAACCCTGCCCGCAAGCGTTGTGGTGTCAGCTGTTGTCGGGCTCATGAACGGTTCCCCTGCCGGTTGATCAATGTTTCGATGTCTGCTGTGCCCAGGATGCCGTCGGCCACAAAAACGGTGATGCTGCGGTGGACCGGGTGGCCCGGTTGGGCGATGACCGGGGTGTCCCATGCCAGGGACTGGCCCACCCCGGGGTAGCCGTTCACCCGGACGAACCAGGGATCCGTGGAATCCTCCGCCGCCACAAAAATCAGAGTGGCGCTGCCACCTGAAGTGCCGCCGTCGGACGTTCCCTCTTTGGACGTTACCGTCCCGGAAGTCCCCGTCCCGAATATTCCTGTCCCGAATGTTCCCGCCCCGAACGTCCCGGACCAGGCGACCCAGGGCGTCACGGAACCGTGCACCCCAGTCTCGCCGGAACCCGCCGGTGACCACACGGTGGCTCCTTCGCACTCGGGCAGCCGCCAGAAGAAACCGCCGTACCCGCCTTCATGCCGGCCGTTGGAGCCCGGGCTGCCCAGGCTGACCGGCTGGTCGCCGGCCGGGGAGAGTGCGAAGTCCAGGGACAGCTGCCAGGTGGAGGCGCTGACGCCGGACCAGGTCCAGGTGCGCTCCTCCGTCAGGACCGGGACGCCGTCGGGCCCGTTCCAGCTCAGGGATTCCTGCAGCCGGCCCTCCCGCGTGCCAGCCGCCGCGGTTTCTTCAACAGGGGTTCCGGTGCTGGTGATGCTGCCGTGGTCCGGGCGCCAGACGTACTGGCCGGCTGCGCGCGTGTAGGTGCGGCCGCCCCAGAAGTTGATGCCGTCCACATCCTGCAGGGCCACCCCGACGCCGAGGTGCCACACATGATCCAGCGGCTGGTGGTCGGAGACGATGGTGCCGTTGAGGGTCCTGACCGGGTGCAGGTAGGGCCGCGGGGAAGAGACTGCGCGGATCCGGCTGCCGTCCTGGTACCCGGCAACTTCTTTGCCGTCCAAGGTGAACGTGCGGACCGGCGGCAGCAGCCGGGCCCAAGGGACCTCAAGCTCGGCGAAGGTGGCCTGGCCTTTGGCGGCCCGTTCCAGCAATGGTCCGATTCCGTGCACTACCGGGTGGGCGTCGTCGCCCTCGCCCTCCCAAGTGATGTGCTCCGGGCTGATCTGCTGCGGTGCCGGGGCTGTGCGGATGGCTTCCAGGACTGTGGTGAAAGCGCCGGTATCGGCCAGGGAAGAAAGCAGCGGGGCGCCGCTGAACCGTGCCTCCAGCAAGTTCTCCAGCAGGTCGGTCCGGCCGAAGGTCTCGCGGCGCTCGCCGTCGGCCGTGTTGATGACCACCTCATCTTCGGTGTAGAACAGCGTGATCTCGCCCAGCGTGCCGTGGACCGTGACGGACGGATTCTGCTGCTCGGGCGCGCACAGCGTCAGTCCGCACAGCAGCGTGGTGCCGCCGGCGGTGCGCACGCGCAGAATGGAGGTGTCGTCACTCTCGGTATCGTGTGCCCGGTACAGGTCTGTTTCCACCGAGTCCACATCGGCAATGGTGTGCGCCCCTGCCATGTGAAGGGCGGTGGCCACCGCGTGCGCCAGCGCATTGGTTGCCACTCCGTCCACCACGTCGATGCCGTCCAGGCTGCGCTTCCCGGCCCAGCGTGACCGCTTGAAGTAGGCCTTGCTCCGCACCCACTGACCTTGGGCGCTGAGCCCGAGGACGTCACCAATGCCGCCGGATTCCACCAGGGTACGGATGGCAGGCAGGGCTTGGGAGCCGAGGCTTTGGAAGCCCACCTGGACCAGCCGCCCGGCGGCTTCGGCCCCTGCCAGTACTTCCTCGAACTGGGCGAGGGACGCTACCGGCGGCTTTTCCACATAGACGTCCTTGCCCGCTGACAAGGCGGCAAGGGCCAAGGGAGCATGGGTCTGGATGGGGGTGGCAAGAATGACGATGTCGACGCCCGGGTCTGCTGCCAGCAGCTGTGCCAGGTCAGCAAAAACGGCTACCGATGCCGCCAGCGCTCCCTCCGCCGGAGGGTTCGGATCCGCGACGGCCACAAGTTCGACGGCGCCTGCTTCCTCGAGGCGTGCGAGGTTGGCCAGGTGCCGCTCGCCGAAGCCGTGCACACCTACCAGGGCTATGCGCGGTACGGCTTGGAGGGCAGCATTCGGAGAAGTGCCTCCGGCCGGGCGGGTGCTGTTTTCCGCGGTGGCGGATTGTGGAGTCATGAGGATGGTCCTTGTGAACTGATGCGGGATGGCGAACGGGAGGTGGATTGGAAGCTGACCATTGGCGATGGACTAAGTGATGGGAGGTTAAGCGTGGCGGCGAGGAAGTTCAGGGCTTCCTCCTGCATACCGGACGTGAACACGTGGCCGCCTGGCCAGAAGCTCCCGGTGTAGGCGCCCGGTGCGTGAAGCGCCTTCAGGATGCGGTGTGCCTCCCGCATGCCGTCCTCGGGGAAGAGTTCGTCTGCCAGGGCGTACTGCACCAGCAGCTGGCCGGCGCCTGACCTTGCGGTGAGCTCGGGCCAGTCGCCCAGGCGCCACAGGCCCGGAGTCTGCAGCAGCCACGAGTGGGCGTCCAGGTACTCGGGAAGAAGAGACTGGAACGTGGTCATCATGCAGGTCACCACGTAGCTTCGGATCCGGGGACTCAGTGCGGCGAGGGTGAGGGAACGGCCACCTCCGCCTGAGAAGCCGATGCAGCCCAGCTGGTCCTGGTCAACGTTCGGCAGTCCCGCGAGGATCTCCAGGGCTGCGAGGTCGTCATGGGCCACCATGCCGGCGAGGCTGGTGCCCAGCAAGCCAGCGGTCTTGGCCACGGTTTCCTCGTGGAACCCGGCCGCGGCGTTGTACACCTCGGCTTCGGAAGGCACTACTCCGTCCTCCCGCCATTGTGCCTGCCTTGCCTCCAGTGCCGAGGCCGTCCGCCACGGCGGCACGCCAAGGCCGAAGCGGCGGCTGCCCCAGGCAAAGGTGTCGTGGGCCAGGACGGCGAAGCCGCGGCGGGCGATATCCGTAGCAAGGGCATGGCCGTCGTAGTGCCCGGCCCGCGCGTTTTCCGCCGAGGGGTGTGACTCCGGCAGGTCCACGAGCCTGTCTGCGCCACCGAACTTGTTGCCGCCGTGGCAGTGCAGCGCCAGGACGCCGGGAAGGGGACCAGGCGCGTCGGCCGGGCAAATCAGCCAGCCCGTGGTGCGGGGACCAAATCCCAACTGCCAGCTGAGCTGGGAGGTGGTGACGCCGTCATACGTCTCCTCCCACTGGACCGTCACGGCAGGTGACGGCAGCGCACCGGGGACGCCGAGGACGTCCGCCAGTTCCTGGGCCGAGGTGGCGGCGGCCTGGTAGCGCCGATGTTCCTGGACGTAGGCAGGCCAGTCCTCGTACCCGCCAATCGCGCTGGGCCGAGGCGGCCGCGTGGCCTGCTGTGGTCCACCATCCCGGCGGAGTTCTGATTCGGGGTTCACCTGATCATCATGGCTGACGTGGGCATCCGGGTTAAGTCCGCCGTTACTCTTCACTGGCCTGCCTCCTGTTCGCGTGCTGTGATGATGACGGCTGTGCCGACGGCGCCGAGCGGTCCTGGACCTCGTGAGACCAAACCGCATTGTTGTGCCCCTTAGTGTATGAATCCCGGTGATGTGACTCTGCGACAGAAAGCGTTTTCCCAAAAACTAACAAAGGGCTATACAAGAGTCAAGAAACCGTTTACTTTGGTACGGAGCCGCTTTTTCAACTGCACCACCGCACGTGGCGCACAGGACAGTGCCAAGCCGATGCCAGCTTCTCCAGGAAGCGCCGCCGGCGAGCTGCGCGTCTTTGTTCGGTGGAGGCGATTACCAAAACGTGGAGGCCACGATGACCAAAGGAGACCACATGGCCGCTAAGCACATACCCAAGGCACCGCGCCCGGCAGGAATGCCGGCTGCAGCGGGGCAGCTGTTCGGAACGGGGTTGCCGCAGTGAGCGCCATCAGCGAACTGAGCTCGTTCTCCCGGCGGAAGGGCAAAGCCACCGCCGAGGAGAAGAAAGCCAACGGCCGGGACAATAAGGCCGCCTACATCTTCCTGCTGCCGTGGCTTGTGGGCCTGGTGGCCATCACCATCGGCCCCATGCTGATGTCCCTCTACTTGTCCTTCACGGACTACAACCTGCTCCAGCCACCGGAATGGACCGGGCTGGAGAACTTTACCCGGATGCTCACCGATGCCCGGCTGCATAACTCGCTGCGGGTGACCTTCACTTACGTGTTCATCGGTGTCCCGCTCCAGCTTGCGGTGGCGCTCCTGATCGCACTGGTGCTGGATAAGGGCCTGCGCGGCCTGCCGTTCTACCGTTCGGTATTCTACCTGCCCTCCCTGCTGGGTGGCTCGGTGGCGGTGGCCATCCTGTGGAAGCAGATCTTCGGCACCACGGGCCTGGTCAACCAGGTCCTGGCGATGTTCGGGATCCAGGGTCCGGGATGGATCTCGGATCCCAGCACGGCGCTTGGTTCAATCATCCTGCTGCACGTCTGGACGTTTGGCGCCCCGATGATCATCTTCCTGGCCGGCTTGCGCCAGATCCCGAACATGTATTACGAGGCGGCCAAGGTTGACGGTGCCACCACGCTGCAGCAGTTCTGGAAGATCACCATGCCGATGCTGAGCCCGATCATCTTCTTCAACCTGGTGCTGCAGATCATCGGTTCGTTCCAGTCGTTCACCCAGGCGTTCATCGTCTCGGGCGGCAACGGCGGGCCCTCGGACTCCACCATGTTCTTCACCCTGTACCTGTATCAAAAGGGTTTCGGCCAGTTCGACATGGGTTACGCGTCAGCGATGGCCTGGGTCCTGCTGCTGATCATCGGCGTTTTCACCGCCATCAACTTCATCGCTTCTAAGTATTGGGTTTTCTATGACGACTAAGCTTGAGACGCTGCCCGCCCCGGACAAGAAGTCAGGCGCCGGCAAGCCTACGAACCACCGCAAGCCCAAAGTCCGGGAATCGCGCGGCACCCTGGCTTTCAGCCGCTCGCAAAGGACCAAGGCACTTATCAAGCACGCGATCCTGATCCTGACAGGCGCACTGATGATCTACCCGCTGCTGTGGATGGTGGTGTCCTCGCTGCGGCCCAACGAGCTGATCTTCCGCGAGCCGGGCCTATGGCTGAACAGCCTGGAGATGAGCAACTACACCTCCGGCTGGTCCGCCCTGACCCACCCCTTCGGGCACTACATGCTCAACTCCGCGATAGTGGTGATCGGGTCGATCCTGGGCAACCTGATCTCCTGCTCGATGGCCGCCTACGCTTTCGCCCGGCTCCAGTTCACCGGCAAGAAGCTGTTCTTCGGCATCATGCTGCTGACCATCATGCTGCCGTTCCACGTGGTGATCGTCCCGCAGTACATCCTGTTCTCGCAGATCGGCTGGGTGAACACCTTCTGGCCGCTGCTGGTACCCAAGCTGCTCGCCACCGACGCGTTCTTTGTGTTCCTGATGGTCCAGTTCATCCGCGGCATCCCCAAGGACCTGGACGAAGCTGCCCGCATTGACGGCGCAGGCCACCCGCGGATCTTCCTGCGGGTCATCCTGCCGCTGATGGTCCCGGCACTGGCAACCACCACCATCTTCACGTTCATCTGGACCTGGAACGACTTCTTCGGTGCCCTGATCTACCTCACGGACCCGGACATGTTCACCGTCCCCGTAGCACTGCGCGCCTTCGTGGACTCGCAGTCCGCCACGAGCTGGGGCTCACTGTTCGCAATGTCCATTGTCTCGCTCCTGCCTGTGTTCCTTGTGTTCCTCTTCGGCCAGCGCTTCCTCATCAAGGGCATCGCCACCACCGGCATCAAATAGGCCTTACGGCTTCTTCGTACCGCCCTCCAGCTGGTGGTATCCACTGCTTTGCCTGGAAACGGCCCGTCCGCCGACGGGCCGTTTCTGTTGTTCGAAAGAGTTTGGAAAACGTCTTGTATTACAAGTTTTCAACTTGTAGTATCTGATTCAGAAAACGGTTTCCCGTTTTTTGCACCGTCTTAGTTTTGATTCCCTCCCCAGCAACATGATCAAAGAAGATCGGAGTACCAGTGCCGCTTTTTTCCCGCTCAGCCTCTGCTGCAGCCAAGCAGCCGGCCGCAACATCCTCGACGGGTGCACGCCGCCCCTTGCGCAGGACTGGCGTTGCAGCCGCGGCTGCCGCGGTCGTTATGGCCCTGAGCCTCAGCGCCTGCGGCAGCGGATCCGGCCAGCAAAGCGCCGACGGCCCCGTTGAGCTGCGGTTCTCCTGGTGGGGCGGCGACAAGCGCGCCCAGCTGACCCAGGAAGCCATCAAGCAGTTCGAAGCCGAAAACCCCAACATTAAGATCAAGCCGGAGTTCGGCGACTGGAGCGGCTATTGGGACAAGCTGGCTACCCAGGTGGCCGCCAATGATGCACCGGATGTCATCCAGATGGACGAAAAGTACATCACCGAGTACTCCAGCCGTGGTGCCCTCCTCGACCTGTCCAAGTACGAGATCGACACCTCCAAGCTCGACGAAGCCGCGCTTAACGCAGGAAAGGGCCCTGACGGGCTTACGGGCATCGCTGCCGGCATCAACGCCGCCACCATCCTGGCCAACCCCAAGGTGTTCGAAGCTGCCGGCGTCCCGCTGCCGGACGATTCCAAGTGGACCTGGAAGGACTTCGAGCGGATCGCCGCTGACGTCACATCCAAGTCTCCGAAGGGCACCTACGGTGCGGCGGCTTACGGTACCGACGAGGCGTCGCTGGGCGTTTGGCTCCGCCAGAACGGCAAGTCCCTCTACACCTCCGACGGCAAGCTGGGCTTCGAACCGGGCGACATTGCCGAGTGGTGGGCTTTCCTGAAGGAGCTCAGCGAGAAGAAGGCAGTTCCGACCGCGTCCGAGGTGGTGGAGGCTGAGGCCGCGCCGCTGGACCAGAGCGGCCTCGCCACCGGCAAGAACGGCATGGCTTTCTGGTGGTCAAACCAGGCTCCTGCCTTGGAAAAGGCGTCAGGCTCCGACCTGAAGATCCTGCGGTTCCCCACCCAGACCGGCTCGGCCGATGACGCCGGGCTTTGGTACAAGGCATCACAGTTCTGGTCGGCTTCCTCACGGACCAAACACCCTGAGGAAACCGCCAAGTTCATCAACTTCCTGGCCAACAACGTCAAGGCCGGCGAGGTCCTGCTGGCAGACCGTGGTGTCTACCCCAACTCGGAAGTCCGGGCAGCCATCGAATCCAAGCTGACCCCGTCCGACGTCAAGGTGGTCAAGTTCATCGACCAGATCAAGGACGAACTCGGTGAAGCTCCGGCTCCGCCGCCCAAGGGCGCGGGCGCCATCCAGGAAATCATCAAGCGCTACACCTCCGAGGTCCTCTTCAATCGGCTCTCCACTGAGGAAGCCGGCAAGAAGGCGCATGACGAGATGAAGTCTGCGATCAGCAGCTGAATTTGCTCCAAAAAGCAGTTAGCTTCACACCGCCAATCACGGCCCAGGACAACTTGGGTGGACGCCTCCTGGCGCCCAAATCGTCCGACGGCGGTAACAGCTCCGTCCCGGTGGGACCCTTTGGTTCCTCCCGGGACGGAGCTGTTTAACCTCAATGCTCCGAGCTTCCGGCCGTGCCACGAAGAATTGAACGCACGGCCGGTCACCTCAAGTGCGTCAGCCCTCCGCGATCACCACAACCCCGCCGGCAGGAACCGTACCGTCAAACGCCTGGCCCGAAAGCAGCTCCGCACCCGAAGCCTGGACTGTCGCGGATGAACGGGTGTGGTTGATGGCGAACAGGAAGGTGCGTCCGTCGTCGGAGCGCCGCCGCGTCAACTCAACGCCGGGGTCGGCAGCAGCCGCGGCCGCAACGCCGGACTCCTCCAGCAACCGGTCCACAACAGACTCGATTCCGTCCCGGTCCGGGAACGTTGCCAGGTACCAGGCCGACCCGGCCCCAACAGGCCGCCGGGTCAAGGACGGAACGCCCTCCAGCGGGTATTCCGTAAAGGTCTGGACGGCATCGGCTCCGGCAAGGTGCACGTGCTCGCTCCAAACGGAGGACACAGCACCGTCGCTCAGCTTCAGCTGTGTGCCGGCCAGCAAGGGGTGGAATTCCTCCACGCGGACTCCCAGCAGTTCCCGGAACGCGCCCGGGTAACCGCCCAGGCGGACGTGGTCGTTCTTGTCCGCAATGCCGCTGAAGTAGCTGACCAGCACCGTGGCACCGGCCGCGGCAGCAGCGGCAATGTTGGCCGCCGCGTCGTCAGTGACGGAGTACAGGGTGCAGACCAGAACGAGGTCGTAGCCATCGAGGATAGCGGACGGATGCACCACGTCCACGGAAACGCCCCGCAGGAACAGCGCCCGGTGGAACGCCCGCAGCAGGTCCAGGTACTTCACATCGATGCTCGGTTTGGAATCGATTTCGCTCGCCCACCAGGCCTCGTAGTCAAACACGATCGCAACGCGGGACTCCACGCGGGAACCGCGCACAGGAGCCAGCCGCTTCAGCGCCGCGCCGAGGTCCACTACCTCGCGCCACACGCGGGTGTCGCGCCCGCCGTGCGGCACCATCGCCGAGTGGAACTTTTCGGACCCGGCGAAGCTTTGCCGCCACTGAAAAAACATCACCGCGTCGGCACCCCGGGCTACATGGGCCAGCGAGTTGCGCAGCATTTCGCCGGGCATCTTGGGCTGGTTGCGCGGCTGCCAGTTGACGGCCGACGTCGAATGTTCCATCAGGATCCAGGGGTCACCACCCGCAATGCCCCGGGTAAGGTCCGCGCTGAACGCGAGTTCGATCTGCCGCTCGGGGTCGGCGGCCACCAGGTAATGGTCGTTGGCGATGACGTCCAGGTCCTTGGCCCAGTCAAAGTAGTCCATTGACTTGGTGGCGCTCGAGGCCATCAGGTTGGTGGTGCATGGAACGCCGGGAGTCACCTCGCGCAGGACCGCAACGAGCTCCCGGTAGTAGTCCATCAGCGCCCAGGAGTTGAACCGCTGGAAGTCCAGCTGCTGGCCCGGATTCAGCGTGGACGGGGCGACCGCGGGCGGAAGGATCTCCTCGAACGAACCGTAGTGCTGGGACCAGAAAGCCGTGCCCCAGGCCGCGTTCAGCGCCTCGATGTTCCCGTACCGGCGCTCCAGCCAGGCACGGAAAGCGGCTGTGTCCTCCTCCCCGTAGAACTCAGAGACGTGGCAGCCCAGTTCATTGTCCACGTGCCAGAGCGCCAGGGCCGGGTGGTCCTTGTAACGCTCCGCCAGCACCCGGGTGATTCCGGTTGCGTAACGGCGGTAAACGGCCGACGACGGCGTGTAGTGCCGCCGTGAGCCCGGTCCCAGCACGGTCCCGTCAGCCGTGACCGGCAGGATCTCAGGATGTTTCCGTACCAACCAGGCCGGGGGGGCGGCCGTGGCTGTGGCGAGGGCGACCTTAACGCCGATTCCCGCGAGGTTGTCCATCACCTCGTCCAACCAGGCAAAGTGGTACGTGCCCTCAGCCGGTTCCAGCAGTGCCCAGGAGAAGATTCCCACGCTGAGGAAGCTCACGCCTGCCTCCTGCATCAGCTCCAGGTCCTCCAGGCGGACGCTGGCGGGCCACTGCTCCGGGTTGTAATCGCCGCCGTACGCGATGCCTTCGATGTTGTTCCAGACGCTGGCCGGGCTGGAGGTTTCCTGCAAAATCATGGGACTCCTTTGTCTGCTGGGAAGAGGGAAGCGGCGCGAAAATCAGATCTTTGGAAAACGCTTGCCCATTTCCGTGAATGCCGATATTGTATCGTTTCAGAAGCCGTGTAAGCCAGCTCACTACCCTCGTTGTAGTTTTGGGCGAAGGGATTGCACACATCGAGCAAGGAGGCTCCCATGATCAACAGAAGGCATTTCCTTACCACCGTAGCCGTCGGCACCGCATCTGCCGCGGCACTGGCGGCTTGTGGAGCTGGCTCCAGCTCTTCCGGGGAAACAGGTACCGCGGAGAAGCCCGTCACCATCAACTACACCTGGTGGGGCAACGATGACCGCGCCGAGCGCACCCGCAAGGCCATCGCCTTGTTCGAATCGAAGAACCCGGACATCAAGGTCAACGGCAACTTCACCGACTTCGCCGGCTACTGGCAGAAGCGTGCCACAGAGGCAGCCGGCGGCGGCCTGCCGGACGTGATGCAGTGGGACCTGTCCTACCTGCGCGATTACGGCCAGCGCAACCAGCTCCTGGACCTCGGCACCGTGAAGATCAACACCGATGCATTCGAGAAGTCTCTCCTGCCCTCCGGCCAGATCAAGGGCAAGACCTACGGCATCCCCACCAGCACCAATGCCTTCGCCGTCTACTACGATCCGGCCAAGCTGGCATCCCTGGGCATCGCCGAGCCGGATGGCTCTTGGACCTACAAGGAATTCAACGACTTCCTCACCGAGGTAGGCACCAAGAGCAACAGCGCACTCTTCGGCTCCACCGACTACACCGGCGTGTGGTGGATGTTCAACATCTGGCTGCGCCAGAACAACATCGAAGCGTTCACTGAAGACGGCAAGCTCGGCTTCACCAAGGACGATATGAAGAAGTGGTGGAACACCACCGCCGGCCTTCGCGGAACCCCCGCCATCGTCTCCGAAGAGCGGGTCACCCAGCTCGCCCCCAAGTCGCCGTTCGGCTCCAACGTCACGGCAACTGAAGTCACCTGGGACAACTTCATGGCCGGCTACCTCGGGGACAGCGGCGCCAAGGAACTCAAGCTTGTTCCGGTCCCGTCCGATGATCCGGACAACCTGGGCCTGTTCCTGAAGCCGTCCATGCTGATGGTGGCCAGCGCCAAGACCAAGTACAAGGACGCCGCAGCCCGCTTCATCGATTTCATGGTCAACGACCCCGAGGTAGGGCAGATCTTCAAGACCTCCCGCGGCGTCCCTGCTTCCAAGACCCAGCGTGACGGCACCACCTTCGAAGGCACGGACAAGCTCGTGGTGGACTACGAAAAGTCCATCGAGCAGTACCTCAAGGACGCTCCCGAGCCGCCCATCGTCGGCTTCGGCACCCTCGAAGCTTCCTTCAAGCGCGTCTCCTCCGATCTGAACTACGGCAAGCTGACCATCGACGGCGCAGCAGACGCATGGTTCAAGGAAGCCGAAGACCTCATCAAGCAGAACGCCTGATCAGGCACTGTCTGACCAAGACGTCCACAACTGACGGAATGAACTCGTGACTCAAAGCCCAACACTGAGCAGGCGTTCGGCGTCGTCCGCTCCCGCGCAGCTTCGCAAGTCGAAGCAGCGCGGGGTGGATGCCCGTGCCGGCTACACCTTCCTGCTGCCCTGGCTGCTGGGATTCATCGCCCTCACTGTCGGGCCCATGATTTCCTCGCTGTACCTTTCCTTCACCAACTACAACCTGTTCGATCCGCCCAAGTGGATCGGCCTGGACAACTACACCACCCTCTTCCAGGACGAACGGTTCCTGCAGTCAGTGGGCGTGACCGTGGGCTACGTGGTTTTCGGTACCCCGCTCAAGCTCGCCGCGGCACTGGCGGTGGCAATGCTGCTGAACAGCAAGCGCCGCGGGCAGGGCTTCTACCGCTCCGCCTTCTACGCGCCCTCCCTGATCGGTGCGTCCGTATCCATCGCGATCGTCTGGAAGGCCATGTTCGGCGATTCCGGTCCGGTGGACCAGGGGCTGTCCTTCTTCGGGATCAACCTGGGCGGCTGGGTGGGCAACCCGTCCATGACCATGCCGATGTTCATCCTCCTGACGGTGTGGCAGTTCGGCGCCCCGATGGTGATCTTCCTGGCCGGCCTGAAGCAGATCCCCAACGATCTCTACGAGGCGGCGTCCATGGACGGTGCCGGCCCGGTCCGGAAGTTCTTCAACATCACCTGGCCTATGCTCTCCCCGGTGATCTTCTTCAACCTGCTGATGGAAACCATCCACGCGTTCCAGATCTTCGCCTCGGCGTACATCATCTCCAACGGTGAAGGCGGTCCGGCCGGCTCCACCCTCTTCTACACCCTCTACCTGTACCTGCGGGGTTTCAGCGACTTCCGGATGGGCTATGCCTCGGCAATGGCCTGGCTGCTGGTGATCGTGGTGGGCATCATTACCCTCATCTTCTTCCGTACCTCCAAGTCCTGGGTCCACTACAGCGGTGATGCAAAATGACAACCATGGCAACCCCCACCCAGTCCACTCCGGACGCACAGGTGCCGCATTACAATCCCAAGTCCGAATCGGCCGCGGCCAAGCGGGCCAAGAGCACCATCTTCCACGTCGTGGCCCTCGCGCTCACTGCCGTGGTCCTGTACCCGGGCCTGTGGATGATCGCCTCATCCTTCAAGCCGAACGCCGAGATCGGCGGTGCGAACACCTCGCTGTGGTCCAACAACTTCAGCTTCGACAACTTCGTCACCGCCATGGAGGGCATCGGCGGCGTCTCCACCCTGCAGTTCTTCACCAACTCGCTGATCCTGGCCATAGGTGCCGTGGTGGGCACCATCCTCTCGGCGTCCGTGTCCGCGTATGCGTTCGCAAGGATCAAGTTCCCCGGCCGGAGCATTTTCTTCGGCATGATGATCGCAACGCTGCTCCTGCCGTTCCACGTGGTGATCATCCCGCAGTACATCGTGTTCCAGCAGCTCGGACTCGTGGACACCTACGTCCCGCTGCTGATCGGCAAGTTCCTCGCCGCCGACGCGTTCTTCGTGTTCCTGATGGTCCAGTTCATGCGCAACCTGCCCGGTGAGCTGGACGAGGCCGCACGGATAGACGGCGCCGGGCACGTCCGGATCTTCACCTCCATCATGCTGCCGCTGATGAAGCCGGCCCTGATCTCCACGTCGATCTTCTCCTTCATCTGGAGCTGGAACGACTTCCTGGGCCCGCTGCTCTACCTGAACACGCCGGACAAGTACCCGCTGCCGTTGGCCCTGCGACTCTTCGTTGACCAGACCCAGAGCTCGGACTATGGCGCCATGATTGCAATGTCCGTCCTGGCCCTGCTGCCGGTGCTGATCTTCTTCCTGGTCTTCCAGCGCTACATCGTCGAAGGCGTCTCCACCCAGGGCCTCAAGGGCTAACGGAAGAACACAACAGAAAATGAGCGTCATGGACAGCACCACACCCGCCCCCAACCACCACGAACCCGTCCCGGTGAACCGTTTTGCACTGTTCTCCGAGACCCTCCTGGCCGGGGTGCTGGTGCTGGTGCTGTCCCTTCCGCTGGTGACCATCCCCGCCGCGTATGCGGCGGGGATCGCCCATCTCGAACGCCACCTCTCCGGCCGGGACGATTCCGTCCGCAGCCTCTGGGGCACGTTCAGGGCTGCCCTGCCGGGCAGCTGGAAGCTGGGAATCACGACGGCGGCAGCCGCAGTCGTGATTGTCCTTAACCTTTTGCTCGCTTGGGTGGGGCAGCTTCCGGGCCGGGAAGTGGTGCTTCCCGCCACCCTGATCCTCGCCGCCGCGGGAGCAGTCCTGCTCCTGCGGACTACCGCCGCCTGGTCCGACTCCGCAGGCATGGGAGTCGTTGCCGACGCCGGCATGCCCGCTGTGGGCAGCGCCGACGCGCGCGGTGCCTGGCGCGCCGCAGTCGAAACCGGCCAGGCCCTGTCACTGCGCGACTGGACCGGATCCCTCCTGCTGGCTGCGGCATTATTCGGCGCCGTGGTGTTCGTCTGGATGCTCGCGGCCCTCTTCGTGGTGGTTCCCGGTACCCTGATCCTCGCCGCAGCAGCCGTCAAACTGCGCTCCACCCGCGCCTGACACGCCCCCTCTGAAGTACAGCTGCGCCGGAAAGACCGGCTTCGCCCCAAGAATCTCCCGGTTCTGTCCGTCACTATTGAGTTGAGTCCGACGTGTCTTCCGACCGCCAGCATTCCCAGCAGTCCCTCCGTCCGTCACAGAACCAGCCGCCGTGGTACCAGCCCCTGGCGCAGCGCAACTACCGGATTTTCCTGGTCCTGCTCTTCACCGGCAGCGTGGGAGTGTGGATGCAGCGCCTGGCCCAGGACTGGCTGGTGCTGCAGCTGACCGGCAGTCCCGCCGCCGTGGGCGTGGCCGTTGCCCTGCAGTTCCTGCCGATGCTGGTGGTGGGCCCGCTCAGCGGCTTACTGGTGGACCTCGTTCCCAAACGCCGCATCATGCTTGCCTGCCAGGGCATCATCGCCCTCCTCGCCATGGGCCTCGCCGCGTGGGCCGCGAGCGGGACCATCACGGTCTGGGCGGTCTACGCCAGCTGCATCGCGCTCGGTGTCACGTCCGCCATCAACCAGCCGGCCACCACCGTCTTTGTTAATGAAGTGGTGGGGGACACCGGGCTCCGGGCGGCCATCGGCCTCAACAACGCCATCGGCCAGCTGGGTGCCATGGCAGGACCGGCACTTGCCGGAGCAGTCATTGCCCAGGCCGGATCCGCCGCAGCATTCGCGGCCAACGCGCTGCTGTGCGTGCTGGTCCTGTGCATGATCGCCGCTATCCGCCCCGCCGAACTGCACCACAGCACCCCTGCGGTGCGGGGGAGGGGACAGCTCCTGGCCGGGTTCCGGTACGTCAAGGAACGTCCCTCGCTGCTGCTGATCATTGCCCTGGCCGGGCTGCTGGGCATGTTCGGAATGAACGGACCCGTGGTGCTGGCAGCCTTTGCCGAACGCGTCTGGCACAACGGAGTCAAAGGATTCGGCCTGTTCAATACGGTCAGCGCTGTTGGTGCCCTGGCCGGTGCACTGCTGGCGGCCCGCATCCGGAAACTGGGCCGGAAGGGGATCGTCCTCGCTGCCGGTCTCTTCGGTTTGTCACAGCTGGTCGCGGCCCTGATGCCCAACCTCATCCTCTTCACCGTGATGCTGGTGGTGGTGGGCCTTATGACCCTGCTGTTCCTGACCAGTGCCGCAACCGCCGTCCAACTCGAGGCAGGGCCCGAGATACGGGGCAGGGTGATGGCGTTGTACCTGCCGCTCCTGCTTGGGGGACACGCCATGGGCGGGTTGCTGGCCGGTTGGCTGACCGGGCAGTTCGGGGTGCGGATGGGGCTCGTCGCCACCGGCGCGGGAGGCGCATTGTCCGCCGCGGTCATCGGAATTCTGCTTTGGCTCAACTCCCGAAACACAAACAGCGGAAGCGCACGCTAACAATTTCTGTGAGCAAAAGTTTCTTTCTGTGAGTTCTTGACGCGTGTTATGGATCACGCCTAGCGCTTGAGCTCAAGGACGTGGATCAGTCCAAGTTCGAAAAGGCCGCGGCAGACGCCGGCACGGTGGAGGGTAAGCAGTATGCCGTGACCGCCAGCATAAACGCACAGGTGGTGTTGGCCAACCCCGCACTGGTCGCGGCCAGCGGTGTCAACATCCCGGACGATTCCACGTGGACATGGGAGGACTACAACAGGACTGCTGCAGCCATCACGGATACCAGCGCCGGCGGCGTGTACGGCTCCGGCGCGGTGACCGGGGATGCGGCCGCGAACCTCTGGTTGCGCCAGCACGGCAAGACCCTCTTCGCCGCAGACGGAAAGCTGGGCTTCGACGAGAACGACCTCAAGGGCTGGTACGGGTACCAGGCTGAGATGCGTGACTCCAAGGGCGTGCCGCCCGCCTCGGTCACCACGGAAGACGCCACCGCTTCCATTGACCAGCAGGGGCTGTCCACCAACCGGTATGCCATGGCCTGGTACTGGTCCAACCAGTTGGGGGCGCTCAGGAAGGCGTCCGGCCAGGAGCTTGAGATTCTCCGGCCGCCGAGCATCGACGGGGCCGCTGCCGACGCCCAGCAGTACTACAAGTCCTCCCAGTTCTGGTCCGCAAGCTCCCGGACCAAGCACCCTGCCGAGGCCCAGAAATTCGTCGACTTCCTGGTCAACAGCACCAGGGCCGGCGACACCGGGCTGGCGGACCGCGGCATCCCGGCCAACTCGGCAGTGCGTGCAGCCGTGACCAGCAAGCTGAGTCCTGCAGATGCGGCCACGGCCAAGTTCATCGATGACATCGCGGACGAACTTGGCGGCGCCGTTCCGGTGCCGCCCGCCGGTTCCAGCGCTGTGGTTGAGGTCCTGACCCGGTATGCCCTTGAGGTCCACTTCAGCCGCATGTCCCCGGCCGACGCGGCGAAGAAGGCCCTGGACGAGGCGAAAAGCGCTCTGCTCTAACCCCAAATCCCAGCCAGGTAGCGCTAGGTGTCGTTTTGGCGGCCCAAAACGACACCCACCGTTACTTGGTTGGGATGGGTGGCCGGATCAACCGCCGGGAGTGAAGCTCCAGGCACCGGAGTGGATGCGGAAGTCCACCTTTGCTGCGGTGCCGGCCGGGCCGCCGTCGGAATCCCCGCTGACTGAAGCGGCACTCACCGGAGCGGAACGCTCGACGGCGTCTCCCGCCGTCGGGCCCTGGATCCCGTAGCTGCCGGCCGGCAGCCGGACGACCGCCGTGACTCCGGCGGGCACAGTGCACTCCAGTTGCAGCTGCCCGCCGGTCCGGGTCCAGCTGATGTCCACGCTGCCGTTGCCCGCGGGAACGCTGCCGCGGGCATGCTCCAGCCGGCACAGCGGCGGTTCGACGACAAGTTCGCACCCACCGGCGGAGGCATACCTGACACCCAGCAGGTGGTCGAGGATCTCCTTGACCACCGAGGCTGACCAGGCGTGGGACTGGCTGTAATCCGTCCCGTCAACCAGGTCCCAGGCCTCCCAGGTGAAAGTGGCGCCTCGCTCCAGCAGCTGCGCCCACCCGGGCTGGTCCTTGTTCGTCAGGAGGTCCAGGACGGCATCGGTGAGGCCTTGCGCGAGCAGTGCACGGATCAGTCGGTGCACGGTCATTGGCCCTTGCAGTATCCCCATCGCAGCGATCCTGCGGGCATCAGCCGGGGCGTACTCCGGTGCGGTGATTCCCAAGGAGAGCGGGTAGGAGGTGGCGTGCTGGGACGCGTGGGTGCTGGGTGTCCCGTCGGTGTGAAGGCCGTCCACCATCAGGCCGTCCACGCGTAGGCGGGTACGGATGGCAGCGGCCAGCGCCCGGGCCCGGCGGGCATAGCGGGCGGCGGCATCCTCCTGCCCGGCGGCGGCCAGCAGGCGGGCAGTGGCCATCAAAGCGGAGTACGCCTGCGCGTTGACGGTGGTCTTGGCGGCGCAGTCCATGTCGTAACCGAAGCGGCCTGGCGCAGGCCAGTCCACGATGCCGTGAAGATAGGGGCCGGAGCCGCCGCCCAGGGTGGTGACCAGACCCGCCGTCGGCCCCTCTGACGGGATGTACCGCAGCGCGTAATCTGCCGTATCGCAGAGGTGTGGCAGCAGTTCAGTGACCAATGCCAGGTCGCCGGTCCGGTGGTAGTACTCCTCGGCCCATTCAGGGATCATGAGGGAGAAGTCCGGGATGTCGCGTTTGCCGTCCCCGTTCGGATAGACCGCGTTGTAGCGGCCCCGGTCTTCGCCGGCGGTCCAATAGCGGGCTGCCGACCAGCAGAATTCCCGGAGCGCCTGGGCGGTATAGGCGTGCTCACCGAACAGGGACATGGTGGCGTAGGAGATGTTGACGGCGTCGGCAAGGAACTGGCCCTTCTCCCGGGTGGGTGTGTCCACGAACTGCTCCTGCACGCCGTACAGGGCTGAGTCCCGCAGGAGCCGGAATACGGCATTGAGGGTGTCATCCGAGCTGGTGAAGCTTCCCTCACCCGGGTGCCGGCCATGCACCACCACGGCTCCCACCCGGGACAGGTCAACGGCCTCCACACCGGGCAGTTCCAGGTACCGGAAGCCCAGGTGTACCGAGGCGCGGTACTGCTGGGGCCCCGCCGTTTGCGTGTAGGGGAAGGACATGTCCGTGTTCTGGCTGGCCGTTGTGCCGGCGTCCACCCTGCCGTCGGCGCGCAGGACGTAACTGGCCCGGATCATCACGGTCCGGCCGGGAACGCCGTCCCGGAAGTCCACGGCGGGCCGGCCGGGAATGACCTGGCCGAAGTCCGCGACGAGAGTCCCGTCGTCGGCCGTGAGGAACGCCTGCGGGGCCACGAACTCCTCCGCCAGCTGCGTCCGGCGGGGATGCAGGGCAGGGAATTCCGGGGTGGGATGGGTGCCGTAGCTCAGCGCCGGGGGCAGTTGTCCGACGGCAGGAAGGACTGCCGCGGCCAGCCCGTCCAGGTGCTCCACCGGGTCGCCCTCGTCATTCCGGTAGCCCGACTGGCGGTAGGGTGCCTCGGCAGCGTGCCAGTGCGGGCCGGAGGCGAAGACCTCACGCCGGCCGTCCGTGTAGTGGACGCTGAGGCGGACCAGCAGGCCGGGGAGGCCCGCGGCCCGGCCCTGCCCGGGTCCGTACCAGTGGAGCAGGGCGGTGAGGGGCACGTCAGTGGGGGCCTGCGTTGCAGTGCCGGGCCCGGCGAGCCGTCCGGTGACGTCGGCGGCGTCGTAATACCCTTCGCCGGGGTAGCCAAAGGAGGTCGTGGCCAGGCACGGTGTTCCGTCGAGGGAGATTTGGGCGTGATGGTGCGCCGCCGCAAAGAGACGGGCCCTGGCCACTGTTCCCGCGAGGGTGATGGTGGTGCTGAAAAGTGTCCACTCGTCCGGCTGACGGTGGGCGGTGGTACCGGTCCAGTGCGCGCGGTAGGCATGGGCGAGGTCCGTCCCGGCGGTGAACTCATGGTCCAGCAGGAGCCCGCCGGGGTTGTCGCCGGAGGTGTCCGTGATCCGGAGGGAGGCGTATTCCGCCTGGCTCCGGGGTGCCTGGTGGAGGGCCAGCCGCCCCTGGGCGCCGGGCACCGCGCACTCGTTGAAAACCATCAACTGGTGGCCGTCCAGTACCACCGTGACCGCTTCGCCGTCGTCTGTAACGGTGAGGCAGGGCCACTCCTTCGCCGGGCTGGCCGGGGCACCTGGCGGAGTGCCGGTGAGGGCAGGGCCGGCGAGGACCCCAGGCGGGAGGACCGCGCTGGCCAATACCTCGGTGGCAGGAGCCGACGGAGCCGGGATCTCCCACACGGCGGCCCGGCGCAGCACCACGCTTCCGGCGCCGCTGAGTTCCAGCAGCAATCCCGTTCCGGGCCCCGTGGTCCGGAGCAGGATCCCGGCCATGCCCATCACTGGCCGGAGGCGGGCGTCCAGCCGGTAGTGCTGGATCGGGGCACAGGGGACGGGCAGGAACGGTGTGCCGGCCACCCGCAGTGCCCCGTCCAAAACCTCCAGGGGCGGGCGGCCGCCGGGCGCGCGGTGGATCCAGTCGGCGCCCCAGCCTGCGTCGCCGAGGCCGGTACTGAACTGCCGGGACTCTGACCATGCGCCCGGCATACCCGACCCGTCCCACACCCGGACCCGCCATGCATAGTCAGTGTCGTCGTCGAGCGCGGGCCCATCGAAGCCGGCGGACAAGCGGCCCGAAGCCACCTGCCCCGAGCTCCACACCGGCGTGCCGGCGCTGTCCTCCACCACCAGCTCGTAGCCGGTCTGCGTGGCCCGCGACGGATCGGCGTGTTCGGGTTGCCCGAGCTGCCAACTGAACGACGGACGTGGCCCGGCCGTCAGGCAGGGCGACAGCCCGTCCGTGAGCAGGTCCCTGGCATGAAGCTGGCCGGAAACGATGACGGCGGGCAGCTGCCCGGCAGTCGACGGGCGCTGCATTCAGGAAGCCGGCAGGTGGAAGGCGTGCGGCGCCGAGGTTGCCCAGGGAAGTCCCAGCCCGCTGAACGTGGCATGCTGCCCGCCCGCGAGTTCCAGGGCCTCCTCGATGCCGGTCACCACGGCATGCGCTGCATCGTCCTCGCCCTCCCACCGGACATACTCCGCGTCAATCGGGGCCGGCAGCGGCGCGGTGCGGATGGCTTCCAGGACGAGCATAAAGGCGCCACTGTCCTGGAGCGGGCTAAGGAGCGGGGTGCCGCCGTTTCGGTGGGCCAGCAGGTTCTCGGTGAGATCGTCCCGGCCGAAGACTTCCTCGGAACGGCCGGCAGCGGTCTCAACGGTGAGCCGGTCCTCGGTGTAGTGGAAGACAGCGGTGCCGGCGGAGCCCTGGAGCGTCACATAGGGTTCCACGGATTCCGTGGCGCACAGCGTCAGGGCGCACGTGATGGGCAGGCCTGAGCTGGTGCGGATCCGGATCACGGACGTGTCATCGGACTCGATCGGGTTGGCGCGGTACAGCTCGGTTTCGAGCGACGCGATGTCCGCGGTGGTGCGGGCCCCGGCGATTCGCAGTGCCGTTGCCACCGCGTGCGCCAGGGGATTGGTGGCTACGCCGTCCACCACGTCCACGCCGTCGATGGTCCGCTTTCCGGCCCACCGGGACCGCTTGTAGTAGGCCCGGTCACGGACCCATCGGCCGGTGGCGGAGATCCCCTGCAAGGTTCCGATGGTGCCGTCGGCAAGGAGCCTTTCGATGGCCGTCAGTGCGTGCGAGCCCAGGCTTTGGAACCCGATCTGCACGCTGCGGCCGGACGCAGCGGCAGCGTCGCGGAGCCGGTTGAAGTCCGCCAGGGAGGCGACGGGCGGCTTTTCCAGGTAGAGGTCGGTGGCCGTGGCCAGGGCCGCCAGGCCCAGCGGTGCGTGGGTCTGGATGGGGGTGGCAACGATGATGAGGTCCAGGCCGCTGGTCTCCGCGAGCAGTTCCGGCAGGCCCGGGTGGGCGTGCGTTGTGGCGGGGACGGACCCCGGCGCCGGGGGAGTGGGATCGGCCACGGCAACGAGGTCGACGACGCCGGCCGCCTGGAGTCGTTTCAGGTTCCGCAGGTGGTGGGTGCCGAAGCCGTGGACGCCTACCAGTGCCACCTTGGCGGCGGGCCTTTCGGCCGTCGCGGGCGCCGGGGCGTTCTGGATGGACTGAGTCCCGGCGACGGTGCCGGCTGGCGTTCCCATGGTGCTCCAATCGGCCCGGAGGGCGTTTTCTTGTGACAGCCAACCCACAGGGCAAGCGCTTTCCAAGTTCCAGTGTGAACTAAGGGCGTGCTTCATGTCCAGCAATGTAACGATTCAAAATTTCGCTTGACCTGCCCCCGTAAAGCGGTCTAGATTTTCGAGAAACCGATTACTAACGTGACGCGGACCACTGAAGTCCTCGTTTCTGCAACGATGGAGAACCGAAGGGAGCCGTGCCATGCCTACGTCTTCGTGGAACGCCCGCGCGTACTCGTTCTTTGACACGCTCCTGTGGATCGCCTGCCTGAACCTGCTGTGGCTCACCTTTACTGTCCTGGGTTTCGGTGTCCTCGGCGCGGGCCCTGCCACCGCGGCCGCGCACATCCTGGTGCGCAAAAGGGCAACGGGGGAGGCAGCCCGGCTCCTGCCGGCTTTTGCCCGTGCATACGTCCGGAACTTTGTCCGTGGCAACGCGCTTGCGTTGCCGGTCATGGGTGTGGCTGTAGCCCTGACCATGAACTGGAACCGCTTTTCAGCCGGAGGCGACCTTGCGTCCCAGCTGGGTGCCGCGGCCACGTTTGTGGGGGCGATCTTCCTGGCCGGCGCCGTCTGCTACCTGTTCCCGATGTATGCGCGGTACGAGCTGCCGCTGGCGCAGTACTTCCTGATGTCGTCCCGGTTCGCCGTCCGGCACCTGGCAGGCACGGTCATCCTGCTTTTTGTGTCCGCCGCCGTGGTCTACGCCAGCGGCGCAGTCCCCGGCTTGATCCCGTTTTTCAGTGTGGGCGCGTGGCTTTTCCTGACCGGCTGGCTGTGCGACCGCTTCTTTACGGCCAACGATGAATCCATGGCCGCCCATGCCGAACATCAGGCTCCTGCCCCCGGCCCGACGCATCACCAGGCGCTCCCGGCGCGGTGAATCCCGCGCCTCGGCGCCCGATCAACCATAACGAATACCGCCTTCCTGTTGCCTGGCTGAACACTGCCCGGTGACCGCAAAACCAACCCCGAAGAAGTGGAAAAGGAACAAAATGATCCGCAGAAAAATCTCCCTGGCCGCCGCCGTCGTCACCGCCACGGCACTTACCCTGACGGCCTGCAGCGGGGGTGAAACGCAGTCCGCTGACATTTCCACGGTGAACGTGATGGCGCCGTTCCTCGAAGCCCAGCCGCCGTCGGCCGACGGTGCCGTGCAGAAGAAGCTTCGGGAGCTGACCGGCAAGGACGTCAACATCACCTGGGCACCGAACGCCTCCTACGAGGACAAAACGAACATCACCCTCGCATCGTCCGAGATCCCGCACGTGATGGTCATCCAGGGCAAGACCCCCGGCTTCGTCAAGAACGCGGAAGCCGGCGCATTCTGGGACCTGACGGACAAGCTGGATGACTACCCGAACCTGAAAACCACCTTCCCGGACATCCAGCAAAACGCCAGCATCAACGGCAAGGTATACGGCGTCTATCGGGGCCGGGCCCCGATGCGTGCCGCCGTGATGTTCCGCCAGGACTGGCTGGACAAGCTGGGACTCCAGCCGCCCAAAACCACCGAGGACCTCTACAAGGTGGCCAAGGCATTCACCGAGCAGGACCCTGACGGCAACGGCCAGGACGACACCTGGGGCATCACCATTCCCAAGTGGGGTGCGCTGGGCACCAACAGCCCCTATGACCTGATCGAGGAGTGGTACGGCGCCGGCAACCGGTGGATCGAGAAAGACGGGAAGCTGATTCCCAGCTTCGAGACCGAGGAGTTCCTCGAAGCCAACCGGTTCGTCAAGAAGATGGTGGATGAGAAGCTCATCAACCCGGACTTCGCCACCTTCGACGGCACTAAATGGAACGAACCGTTTTTCAACGGCAAGGGCGGCATCATCGCGGACGTCGACTCCCGCGTCAGCGTCCTGATCAACCTTTTCAAGCAGGCGGACCCGAACAACTTCCAGAACAAGGTGGGCTTCGTGGGCAACCTCGAAGGCCCCGACGGCGAACTCCACGCCCACCCCACCGACGGCTACTCCGGCTTCCTGGCCATTCCCAAGTCCAGCGTCCGCACCGAAGCCGAACTGAAAACGGTGCTGGAGTTCCTGAACACCATGAACGGCAAGGACGTGGCCGTGCTGCTCAACAACGGCATCGAAGGCACCAACTTCGCCCTGGAGGACGGCAAGGCTGCCACCATCAAGCCCGAGACCGAAGAGGGGAAAGCGGTCACCACGGACGTGAAGAGCTACGCGCAGCTGGGCATGAACGTCACGGGCAACAGCTTCTACCCGGTCAAGCAGGCCACCGACTACGAACAGCAGGTCTTCGACAAGCGCACCGAGGTGATGGCCGAGGACCTCAAGAGCGCTGTCTACAACCCCGCGGCACCGTTCGTTTCCGCCACCTACGTCTCCAAGGGCGCGCAGCTGGACAACATCGTGGCCGACGCCCGGATCAAGTACCTCGCCGGCCAGGTCGACGAGCAGGGCCTGAAGGACGCCATCAAGCTGTGGAACACCAGCGGCGGCGACAAGGTCAAGGAAGAAATCAACAAGCTGTGGCAGGACAACAAGTAAATGGCAGCCCCTGTCATTGACACCCGGGCCGGGGAGCGGACGCAGCCTCCTGCGTCCGCTCCCCGGAAGCGGGGCAGGTTCTCCGTCCACTTCGCGCACTACAAGTGGCTGTACTTGCTGCTGTTGCCCGGCGTGCTGTACTTCGCCGTCTTCCGGTACGGGCCCATGTACGGGGTCAGCATCGCCTTCAAGGACTATGTGCCGTTCCTTGGGGTGAACGGCAGCAAGTGGGTGGGGTTCCAGCATTTCCAGGATTTCTTCGCGAACCCGGACTTCCCGCGGCTCCTGGGAAACACCCTGATCCTGGCGTTCCTGAACCTGGGCATCGCGTTTCCGCTGACCATAGTCCTGGCGCTGCTGCTCAACGAAGTGCGGCTGAGCATCCTCAAACGCACCGTCCAGACCCTGGTGTACATCCCGCACTTCCTGTCCTGGACCATCGTGGCCTCCCTGAGCTTCCTGCTGTTCGCCCTGGACTTCGGACCGCTGTTCCTCTTCCTGAACAACGTGCTGGGCACCAACATCGACTTCCTGTCCGATCCGAACTGGTTCCGGCCGCTGATTGTGCTGCAGGAAATCTGGAAGAATACCGGCTGGGGCACCATCATCTTCCTGGCCGCGCTGGCCACCGTGGACCAGGACCAGTACGAGGCCGCGATCATCGACGGCGCCGGCCGGTTCCGCCGGGTCTGGCACATCACCCTGCCTGGGATCCGGTCAACCATCATCGTGATGCTGATCCTGGCCATCGGTCAGATGCTGAACACGGGCTTTGAGCAGATCTACCTGATGACCAACGCGCTGAACAGGTCGGTGGCAGACGTGTTCGATACCTACGTCTATTTCGTGGGCATCACGCAGGGCGCCTACAGCTATTCCACCGCCGTGGGGCTCTTCAAATCCCTGGTGGGCATTGTGCTGATCTTCGGCACCAACGCCCTGGCCAAACGCTTCAACCAGAGCGGACTGTTCTAGCCATGAAAATCCACAACACCACCGGCGGGCGGATCTTTGACGCCGCCAACTACGTGTTCCTCTCCCTGATCGGCGTCATCACCCTGCTGCCGTTCATATACGTGATAGCGGGGTCCTTCGCCAACGAAGCGGAAATCACCCGGCGGGCGTTCTTCGTCTGGCCCGAGCAGTTCACCCTGGGCTCCTACGAGTACATCTTCTCCACCCCGGCCTTCATTCGGGCCTTGGTCACCACCATCCTGGTCACCGCCGTCGGGACCTTGGTCCAGCTCGCATTCACGGTGACCATGGCCTACCCGCTGGCCAAAAAGACGCTCCGCGGGCGCAAGGTCATCCTGTCCCTGGTGGTGTTTGCCATGGTGTTCTCCGGCGGCATGATCCCCACCTTCCTGCTGGTGAAGGACCTGGGCCTGCTGAACTCGTACTGGGCCCTGATCCTGCCCGCGGCGATCAACCCGTTCAGCCTGATCATCATCAAGAACTTCTTCCAGGAACTTCCGGCGGAGCTGGAGGAATCGGCCAAGATGGACGGCGCCACCGAGATCGGGATCCTGTGGCGGATCCTGCTCCCGCTGTCCAAACCCGTCCTGGCCACCTTCGCGCTGTTCTACGCCGTGGGCATCTGGAACGACTTCATGTCACCGCTGCTCTACCTCAGCGACAACTCCAAGTGGACCCTGCAGATGTACCTGCGCCAGGTCACCGCGGCATCAGACCTCCTGGGCACCGGCAATGTGGACCCCACCTACATCCCGCCGGAGCAGGGCATCAAGTTCGCCGTGATCGTGGTGGCCACCCTGCCCATCCTGGTCTTCTACCCGTTCCTGCAAAAGCACTTCGCCAAGGGCATGCTCATCGGCTCCGTCAAGGGCTGACCACACGAGAAAGCAACACCATGAAAATCCTCCTCGCCGGAGACTCCACTGTCGCCAACTGCCCCACCGCCGAATACCCCATGAGCGGCTGGGGAGCCCGGCTGCCCCCGCACACCTACACCTGGGCGGCCGTGCACAACTTCGCCAAGGGCGGGGCCAGCACGGAGTCGTTCCGGGACGAGGGACTGTGGGGCCGGCTGATCGGGGAGGCGGGCGACGGCGACCTGGTGCTGATCCAGTTCGGCCACAACGACCAGAAAAAGCCCCACCTCGCGGCACGGACGGGCTACGCCGCCAACCTGCGCACCATGGTGGCCGACGTCCGTGACCTGGGCGGGCTGCCTGTACTGTGCACCCCGGTGGAGCGGCGGCACTTCCTGGACCGGCCGTCGTCGGACGCTGTTTTGGAGGAAAGCCTGGAAGACTACCCGGAGGTGGTCCGCGAACTGGGTCTGGAGCTGGCAGTGCCGGTAATCGACCTGAGTTCCTGGACCAGCGGGCTCTACTTGCGGCTCGGCCCGGAGGGCTCGAAGGACCTTTTCTGCCACTTCGAACCGGGCGAACACGCACACTGGCCCGCCGGACTGACGGACAACACCCACTTCTCGCAGCACGGCGCCGCCTTGGTGGCGGAGCACGTCGCCGCACAGCTTGGGGCGCTGGGCTTCGGGCCCCGGCACCGCGGGGTCACATCAGGGCCAAGGAATGGTGAATTGTGGGCCCAAAGTGATGCCGCGTTGTCAGGTACGACGGCGGGGCGTGGCTAGGTGGCGGAGGTCCGGGCGGGGACCGAGGTGCTTTACCGCAATGCCCTCAGCGGTCCCGGGGACGTGGCGGACTGGGTGGTCGAAGGCCCGCTGAAAACGGGCCGCCACGGGGCGGCCCTTGAGCTGTCCGGTTCGCTGGATGACGGCGAGTTCGGGGACCACGCGCACTGGACGGTCTGGTGCCCTGTGGAGTTTCCCGATGGGATCCGGATCAGCTGGGAGTTCCTGCCGTTGGAGGAACCCGGGCTGGCCATGCTGTTCTTCGCAGCCAACGGCCATGGCGGACAGGACCTGTTCTCTCCGTCCCTCTCACTCCGGACAGGCCACTATCCGCAGTACCACTCGGGCGACATTGATGCCCTCCACGTCTCCTATTTCCGGCACAAGCACCAGTCCGAGCGGGCGTTCCGGACCTGCAACCTGCGCAAAAGTGCCGGATTTGAGCTGGTGGCCCAGGGCGCCGATCCGCTGCCTCCCGCTGAAGACGCCGTGGACTTCTACCGGCTGGAAGTGGTGAAGGACGGGCCGCGGGCGGCGTTCTCCATCAATGGACTGCCGCTCTTCGAATGGCAGGACCATTCCGGTAGCGTGCTCGGCGGCGGCTACTTGGGGTTCCGCCAGATGGCTCCGCTCCGTGCGGCCTACCGGAACCTCGCGGTGGAGAAGCTGTAGCTGCCGGATCAGGAATCAGCGGGATGGGGCGTGCTGCCAAGGCGGGCCCGCGGCGCAGCGGCTGCCGCAGCGTCCTCGATGATCTTCTTCAGCTGCAGTGCGCTGCGCTCGGTACTGCCGCCGGCATCGATCCTCGTGAAGCCCGGGTACCACGGCAACCCGCTGTACCCCTCCCGGAACTTCTCCAGGTCGGCGAGGTCCTCCTGGTCCTCGCCCCGCAGCATGATCCGTTCATGTGCCTGCTCCGGGGTGATATCGAAGTAGGCCACTGCCTGGGCCTTTGGGAGCAGCCGCAACAGCGCTGACAGTGCCCGGCAGCGCCGGATCCCGCGGGCTCTCCTCAGCGCCAGCTGGCAGTACAGGTGCCGGTCCATGATCACCACGCCGTCGAACCGGGCGGCCCGCAGATGGTTGAGCAGTACATTGAAGACCCGGACTGCGGATTCAAGGACATCCGCCAGCTGAACAGGCAACGGAAGCCCAAAGCGCTGCGACAACGCGGAGATGGTTTTCCGTCCGGAGTAGTTGCCGAGGACCAGTACGGGCGTGTCCGTCAGCAGTTCCACCGCTTCCCGGGCAGCCGTGGACTTGCCGGCACCGTCTATCCCGAGCAGGACAATCAGTGCCGGTACCGGTTTGCCGTGTTGTGTCATGGTTCCTTCATACCGTCCGGGCCTGTGGCTTCGGTTTGGGGAGTCTGGGAAAAAGCTGTGCGTGCGCTTGGAACGGCCGCGCCTGTGTTGGCTCCGGTGATGCATAGTAGTTGCAGGATGGGTCTGCACAGGGAGGGGAGCAGGGTATGGAGCCTGTAACGGTTGACGGCGGCAAAGGCACTGTGGAGTTGCGTTCCGACGGCGTGATCCACCTGATCTGGGAACCTAGAGTCCGGATCGAACAGCACGATGCGAAGGCGGCCATGGCAGCCGTCAACGACATAGCGGGGGATAGGACCTATCCCATGCTGGTGGACATGGCCACCACGGAGTCGGTCACCCGGGCCGCGCGGTCGGTGTTCTCCATCCCGTGCGCGGCAAACCGGATCGCACTCCTGGGTGCCAGCCCGGTGGACCGGATCCTGGCGAACTTCTTCCTGGGCGTCCACATTCCGCCCTGCCCCACCCGTTTCTTCACGTCCAGGGCCGAGTCGATGCAGTGGCTGCAGGAAGGCGAATAGAGGTTCGGATCACTACTTGGCGTCCGGCTCCCCGGTACTCTGCCGGACCACCAGTTCCGGGGTGAAGATGACGGCACGGTGCCGCGGGTGCCCGGACTCAACCTCCTCGGCCAGGAGTTCGATGGCCGTCCGCCCCAGGGCTTCGGTGGGCTGCCGGATGGAGGACAACGGCACCACCGCGGAGACGGCGAAGTCGATGTCGTCATAGCCGATCAAGGCAATATCCTCGGGGATCCTGAAGGTATGCGTCATGGTGAGGGACTGCATGATCCCCAGCGCCAGGAGATCGTTCGCGCAGAAGACCCCGTCCGGCAGGTCCGCCCGGTCCCGCTCCACCAGCGTGTTGCCCACGCTCCGTCCGGCCAGGACGGTCATGCCATCGGATTCGAGTACCTCCAGGGTGGCGTCCGGCTCCTCCTTGACCGCGCGCCGGGCACCCTCCAGGCGGTCCCATACCTGGCGGATAGTGGTGGAGCCGCCCACAAACGCGAGCCGGCGGCGGCCGGTGTCCAGCAGGTGCCGGGCAGCCAGATAACCGCCTGCGTCATCGTCAACTGATACCGAGCTGAACTTTTCCTCGTCAGCCAGCCGGTCCACCAGGACGGTGGGCACGCCGCGCTCGCGGAGGAGGTCCAGGCGCTCGGTCACGTCGCCCACTGGTGAGATGAGCAGGCCCTGGACGCGCTGCTCCTGGAAAAGATCGATGTAGTTGGCCTCGCGGCCGGCGTTGTGGCCGCTGTCGCCCAGCAGGACGGCGCTCCCCTGGAGTGCGGCGGCATCCTCGGCGGCCCGCACCACGGAGGTGAAGAAGGGGTTGCCGACGTCCAGCACGATCAGCCCGATGGTGCGGCTGTGGCCGGCACGCAGCTGGCGGGCGGCGTCGTTGCGGACAAAGCCCAGCTCGTCGATGGCGCGGAGCACCCGTTCCTTGGTCCGTTGCGAGACGCGGTCCGGGTAGTTCAGCACATTCGACACCGTGCCAACTGCCACGCTGGCATGGTTGGCTACGTCCTTGATGCTGGCTGTGCGGTTCATGATTCTCCGTACTGGTGGGCCGCCTGACTGTGCGTCCCGGGATTGCTAAGGAAGAGGTCCCCGGATGCTTGACACCTACTTACGTTCAAGAGTACTTTGAATCGTAACAATGAAACGATTCAAAGATTCGCGAGTTCAGGAGAGTCCCACATGAGGGTGTGTTTCCGTTCGTCGGTCCAGCCGGCGCTGATGGACGAATACCGCCGGCGGCACGCTGCCGTGTGGCCGGAGATGCTCCGCGCCCTCAAGGACGCCGGCTGGAACAACTACTCCCTGTTCCTGGACCAGGACGGACTCCTGATCGGCTACCTGGAGTGCGACGACTTCGACGCCGTCCGGGCCAGGATGGCTCTCGCCGACGTGAACGCCCGCTGGCAGGCGGAAATGGCCACGCTTTTCGAGAATACGGACCAGGCACCCGACGAGGGGTTCCAGGTCCTCGAAGAAGTGTTCAACCTGGACAGCCAGCTGGCGGCGGCGGAGTCTTCCGCCGGCTGACCCGGCACCAGCAGACCCGCGCGCTCCAGCAGCAGGGCCGCGCAGCACCACCACACCAAACCACAGCAATAAAAACACCGGAAAGAACCACCATCATGAATGACGTAGCAACGGCGCTGGGCAGGCTCGGGGAGCTTGCCATCGAGGTCCCTTCGTGGGCTTATGGAAATTCGGGTACGCGGTTTAAGGTGTTCGGCACTCCCGGCACTCCGCGTACTGTCCAGGAGAAGATCGCGGATGCGGCCAAGGTCCATGAGCTGACGGGCCTGGCGCCTACTGTTGCGCTGCATATCCCGTGGGACAAGGTGGATGACTACTCCGCTTTGAAGGAGTACGCGGCCGGCCTGGGCGTGGGCCTGGGCACCATCAACTCCAACACGTTCCAGGATGATGAATACAAGTTCGGTTCGCTGACGTCGTCCAACGAGTCCGTCCGCCGCCGTGCGGTTGACCACCACCTGGACTGCATCCAGATCATGCACGCCACCGGGTCACGGGACTTGAAGATCTGGCTGGCCGACGGCACCAACTACCCGGGCCAGGACGACATGCGTGGCCGCCAGGACCGGCTGGCGGAGTCGCTGCAGGAGATTTACGCGGCCCTCGGCGCCGAACAGCGCCTGGTGCTGGAGTACAAGTTCTTCGAGCCGGCTTTTTACCACACCGATGTTCCGGACTGGGGCACCTCCTATGCCCAGACCCTGGCGCTGGGTGAGAAGGCGTTCGTCTGCCTGGACACCGGCCACCACGCCCCGGGCACCAACATCGAGTTCATCGTGATGCAGCTGCTGCGCCTGGGCAAGCTGGGGTCCTTTGACTTCAACTCCCGCTTCTATGCCGACGACGACCTGATTGTGGGTGCGGCGGATCCGTACCAGCTGTTCCGCATCATGCATGAGGTGATCCGCGGCGGCGGCTTCGGCAAGGACGCTGTGGGGAATTCCGCTGTCGCTCTGATGCTGGACCAGTGCCACAACCTGGAGGAGAAGATCCCGGGCCAGATCCGCTCGGTGTTGAACGTGCAGGAAATGACCGCCCGCGCCCTGCTGGTGGACACCGCGGCACTGGCCGAGGCTCAGCGCGCCGGAGATGTCCTGGCGGCGAACGGCATCTTCAGCGATGCGTTCTACACCGACGTCCGCCCGGTCCTGGCAGAGTGGCGTCAATCCCGCGGTTTGCCCGCGGACCCGATGGCCGCGTTCAAGGCCAGCGGTTACCAGAAGAAGATCAACGAGGACCGCGTGGGCGGCCAGCAAGCCGGATGGGGCGCCTAAACAACCATGAGTAACACGACTGTTGAAGAACTGATTTCGCGTTCCAACCGCCTCGGCGCGGACAAGCGGAACACCAACTTCGCCGGCGGCAACACCTCGGCCAAGGGCACCGCGAAGGACCCCGTCACGGGCGAGGACGTCCAGTTGCTCTGGGTCAAGGGCTCCGGCGGAGACCTCGGGACCCTGAAAGCGGAAAACCTCGCGGTCCTGCGCCTGGACCGTTTGAACGCGCTGAAGAACGTCTACCCCGGTGTTGAGCGCGAGGACGAGATGGTGGCTGCGTTCGATTACTGCCTGCACGGCAAGGGTGGCGCCGCCCCCTCGATCGACACCGCCATGCACGGGCTGGTGGACGCAGCGCACGTGGACCACCTGCACCCGGACTCCGGCATCGCGATCGCCACCGCCGTGGACGGCGAAGCCCTGACCACCAAGATCTTCGGCAACAAGGTCCTCTGGGTTCCCTGGCGCCGTCCCGGGTTCCAGCTGGGCCTGGACATCGCCGCGATCAAGGAAGCGAACCCGCAGGCCATCGGCACCATCCTGGGCGGCCACGGCATCACCGCCTGGGGCGCCACAAGCGAAGAAGCGGAAGCCAACTCGCTGTGGATCATCGAACAGGCCGGGAAATACATCGAGGACAACGGCAAGGCCGAACCCTTCGGACCCAAGCTCCCCGGCTACGGTGCCCTGCCCGAAGCTGAGCGACGCGCCAAGGCCGCAGCCCTGGCACCCGTGATCCGCGGCCTGGCCTCCACGGACAAGCCGCAGCTGGGGCACTTCAGCGATGACGCCGTCGTCCTGGACTTCCTCGAAGCCGCTGAGCACCCGCGCCTGGGCGCGCTGGGCACTTCCTGCCCGGACCACTTCCTGCGCACCAAGGTCAAGCCGCTGATCCTGGACCTGCCCGCCGACGCCTCCATCGAGGACTCGATCTCGCGGCTCACAGAACTCCACACTGCCTACCGCGAGGACTATCAGGCCTACTACGACCGCCATGCCGACGCCGGGTCTCCTGCGCTGCGCGGCGCGGACCCGGCCATCGTCCTGGTCCCCGGCGTGGGCATGTTCTCGTATGGTGCGAACAAGCAGACCGCCCGGGTGGCCGGTGAGTTCTACATCAACGCCATCAACGTGATGCGCGGCGCCGAGGCGATCTCCACCTATGCCCCGATCGAGGAATCCGAGAAGTTCCGGATCGAATACTGGGCGCTGGAGGAAGCCAAGCTGGCCCGGCTGCCCAAGCCCAAGTCCCACGCCACCCGCATCGCCCTGGTGACCGGCGCCGCGTCGGGCATCGGCAAGGCCATCGCCACCCGCCTCGCCGCGGAAGGCGCCTGCGTGGTCATCGCCGACCTGAACCTCGAGAACGCCGAAAAGGTCGCCGAGGAGCTCGGCGGACCGGATGTTGCCATCGGCGTCCAGGCGGACGTCACGGACGAAGCGCAGGTTGCTGCCGCGATCGACGCCGCTGTTCTGGCGTTCGGCGGGGTGGACCTGGTGGTCAACAACGCCGGCCTGTCCATCTCCAAGCCGCTGCTGGAAACCACCGAAAAGGACTGGGACCTGCAACACAACGTGATGGCCAAGGGCTCCTTCCTGGTGGCCAAGGCAGCCGCGAGGGTGATGATCGCGCAGGGCCTGGGCGGGGACATCATCTACATCTCGTCCAAGAACTCCGTGTTCGCCGGCCCGAACAACATCGCGTATTCCGCCACCAAGGCAGACCAGGCCCACCAGGTGCGACTGCTCGCCGCCGAGCTGGGCGAGCACGGCATCCGCGTCAACGGCATCAACCCCGACGGCGTGGTCCGCGGCTCGGGCATCTTCGCCGGCGGCTGGGGCGCCAAGCGCGCCGCGGTATATGGCGTGGACGAGGAAAAACTGGGCGAGTACTACGCCCAGCGCACCCTGCTCAAGCGTGAAGTCCTGCCCGAACACGTGGCCAACGCCGCCGCCGTCCTCACCAGCAACGAACTGTCCCACACCACCGGCCTGCACATCCCCGTGGACGCCGGAGTGGCCGCAGCCTTCCTGCGATGAGCAAGGCACTCCACAGCGAATCCGCTCCGGCTGCGGCCGGGGCGGATTCCGCCGCCATAACCCCCGGCGTTCCTGCCGGCACTGCCTTCGCCGCCGTCGACATCGGCGCCTCCTCTGGCCGTGTCATCCTCGGCAGGGTCCGTCCCGCCGCAACCGCCGCCGGTGCCGGCACTGCCGGGGAGCCCGGCGTGGAGCTCGAAGTGGTCCACCGCTTCCCTAATGGTGTGGTGGAGATCGATGGCGGCCTCCGCTGGGACTTCGACGCACTCTTCGCCGAGGTGCTCAAGGGACTCGCTGCGGCGGCCACCGTTGCCGCGGTGCAGGGCGAACGGGTCGCCAGCATCGGCATCGACACCTGGGCCGTGGACTACGGCCTGGTCAACGCCGCCGGCGAGCTGACCGCCCAGCCGTTCAGTTACCGTGATGACCGCAGCCGGGCCGCCGTCGAACCCGTCCACCGGAAACTGGACGCCGCGCGCCTTTACGGGACCACCGGGCTGCAGTTCCTGCAGTTCAACACCATCTACCAGCTGGAGACCGAGCCGGACCTGGACGGCCTGCAGGCGCTGCTGATCCCGGACCTGATCGCGTTCCTGTTGACCGGGCAGCGCCGCACCGAGGCGACCAACGCCTCCACCACCGGCCTGTTCGATGCTGTGGCGGGGAAGTGGGCCACGGAGTTCTTCACCGCCCTGGGCCTGCGCAAGGACCTGTTCCCGCCGCTGGTCCAGCCGGGGGAAACCGTCGGCACCCTGCTGCCGGAGATCGCCGCGCAGGTGGGGCTGCCGCAGGACACGAAGGTGGTGGCCGTCGGCTCGCACGACACAGCGTCCGCCGTCGCCGCCGTTCCCGCTCAGGAACAGGACTTCGCCTACATTTCGTCCGGCACCTGGTCCCTGGTGGGCCTGGAACTGAAGCACCCCGTCCTCACCGAAGCCAGCCGTGAGGCAAACTTCACCAACGAACGCGGCGTGGACGGTACCATCCGCTACCTCCGGAACATGGGCGGGCTTTGGCTCCTCAGCGAGTGCCAGCGGACCTGGGCGCAGGAAGGATACCGGCCCGAGCTGACGGCCTTGCTGGACGCCGCCGCCGCGCTGCCACCGGGCGGCCCGGAGATCAACGCGGACGACCCCTACTTCATCGCCCCGGACAACATGCCCGACCGCGTCCGGGCCGCCGTCCGCCGCACCGGAGAAATGCTGCCCAACGATCCCGCGGTCATCACCCGCTGCATCATGGACAGCCTCGCGGCCGGCTACGCCCGGACCATCCGCGATGCGGAGCGGCTCGCGGACCACTCTGTCGATGTGGTGCACGTGGTGGGCGGCGGCTCCCAGAACGCACTGCTCTGCCAGCTCACGGCTGATGCCACCCGGCGGCCGGTGATCGCCGGGCCGGTCGAAGCAACGGCGCTGGGCAACGTCCTTATCCAGGCACGCGCAGCCGGTGCCCTGGCCGGCGGTTTGCCGGAGCTCCGCCGGATCATCGGAGCCGGGGCGAGCCTGCGCCGGTTCGAGCCCCTGGACCAGGCAGCCAACACCGTTCACGCCGTCAGAAACTGAATCAGTGAGAATCGCACTTTTTGCCGGCAGATGCAGGTCAGCAGCGGCTACTTCAAGGAGGCGGTCCCCGTGGTGACCGGCGCGCCACCACAAACTACTATCTACTGAAACCTGCAACCGACCGGACGGACAACGATGCCCCTCTTCGACCTCCCGCTTCACCAGCTCCGCGGCTACACCTCCGACGTGACGCAGCCGGCGGACTTCCGGGAATTCTGGGACGCCACCATCGACGAAGCGCAGGGTTATCTGCTGGCTGCCTCCTTCGAGCCGGTGGAGAACTACCTCTCGGTGATCGATACCTTCGATGTCACGTTCGCCGGATTTGGCGGCGCACCCATCAAGGGCTGGCTGCACCTTCCGGCCAACCGCGAGGCCGGTACCCCACTGCCCGTGGTGGTCCAGTACGTGGGGTATTCCGGCGGCCGGGGACTGGTCAACCAGGAGACCCGGTGGGCGCAGGCAGGTTACGCGCACTTTATTATGGACACACGCGGCCAGGGCTATGGCGGCACCCTGGGCGAGACGCCTGATCCCCATCCCTCCGCCGGGGACGTGGCGCATGCAGGCCTGATGACCAGGGGAGCAAGCAGCCGCGAGGACTACTACTACCGCCGCGTTTACGTGGATGCGTTCCGTGCTGTGGAAGCCGCGCAGTCCCACCCGGACGTGGATGCCTCGCGGGTGGTGCTGGCGGGCGTCAGTCAGGGCGGCGGCATCGCGGTGGCTGTGGCCGGGCTGGCGGCCCGCCGGCTCGACGGCGTCATCGCGGCGCTTCCGGACGTCCCCTTCCTGCAGGACTTCCCGCGCGCCATCGACATCACCCCGCGCGGCCCGTACCCGGAAATCGCGGCCTTCCTGGCCCGGCACCGGGACCGGTACGAGCCCATCCTTGAGGTCCTGCGCTATTTCGACGGCGTCAACCTGGCCCGCTGGGCATCCGCGCCTGCGCTGTACTCGGCGGCGCAGGCGGACGACATCTGCCCGGCCTCCACCGTGTTCGCCAGCTTCAACGCTTACGGCTCCGGCAGTGATGATGCATCGGGAACCGGCGCGGCCAAGGAGATCGAGGTCTACCGGTTCAACAACCACGAAGGCGGCCAGGAGCACCACTGGATCAGGCAGCTGCTGTTTCTCCGCAAGATTTTAGGGTAAGTTCCTTTCGGCGGAGTGAGAAAACGGTTTCTCATTCCGCTCGACAAGGAAGCAATGAAGAAACTCAGCAAGCTCAGCGTTTTCGGCTACGGCGCCGGCGACGCCGCCAACAGCATGATCATCAGTACGGGGAACATGTTCCTGCTCGTCTACTACACCGACGTTGCGGGGATCGGTGCAGCAGCGGCAGGAACCCTGCTGCTGGTGGCGCGGGTATTTAATGCCTTCACCGACATAGCCGCCGGCCGGATCGTGGACCGCGTGCACAGCAGGCGCTGGGGAAAGTTCCGGCCGTTCCTGATGTTCGGCTTCGTTCCGTTGTTGTTGAGTGTGGCGGTGTTCCATGTTCCGGAGGTGGACCCGGCACTCAAGCTGCTTTATGCCTACTGCACGTACGGCCTGGTCTGCGTCGCGTACAGCATGGTCAACGTGCCCTACGGCTGCCTCGTGGGAGCGATGACCCAGGATGCCAGGGACCGCGCCCGGCTTGGCGGGGCAAGGACCATCGGCGGGCTGTCGGTAGGCGCGACGCTGGGTTTCTTCATCGCACCGCTCCTCGCAGGCGGCCAGGACATGCAGCAGATTTTCACCTGGCTCACCCTGGTATTCGCCGTTCTTGGCTCCGGGCTGTATGCCCTGACCGGCACCGTCTGCATTGAAGAGGTCGCCGGCAGCGTCCCCAAGGTCACCTTCAGCCAAAGCATCGCAGCCTTGAAGGCCAATTCGCCGCTGGTGGTCCTGTGCCTCAGCTCAATATTTTTTGTTACGGGCACGTCCGCGACGGGTGCCGCCCAGTTCTACTACCTCCGTGACGTGCTGTCCCGGGTGGACCTGTTCCCGGTGATGGCCGGCGCCCAAGTGCTCATCACCCTTGCCCTGGCCGTGCTGCTGCCTCGGCCAGTGACGCGCTGGGGCAAGCGTGCCGTCTACAGCGTCGGCGGGTGCCTAGGGGTATTGGGTGGCGTGCTGGTCTTCGTGGCGCCTGCGGACGCGCCATTGCTCGGCCTTGCCGGCCTCGTGCTGGGGCTCCTGGCATCGGCCTCGGTCAGCATCCTCACCTGGGCGCTGATTGCGGACACCGTGGAATACGGCGAGTGGAAAACCGGCGTGCGGATCCAGGGCATCAACTACGCGCTCCTGGCCGCCACACGGAAGCTGGGCATGGGGTTCGGCGGCGGCCTGGTGGCGTTCTCGCTGGCCTGGGGCGGCTACGTTTCGGGCACAGCGGAGCAGTCCGATGCAGCCACCCTCGCCATCCGGGCCGCGGCCGGACTGCTGCCCGGGGCCTTGGTGCTGGCCGCCGTCGGAATCATGTACTGGTATCGCCTCACGGACCAGAAGCACGCGGAACTGGTGGCCAGCCTCTCCCGCGACGCGACGTAACACTTTTGCGGTGCGGCCGGTTGGCGGCTATGGTTCATGGCATGACAAACCGTTGGTATGCGTATTTTTCGTTGGCTCTGGAGGGGCCCGCGTCTAACTGACACGCATCCAACTTTCCTTCAGAGCCAACAGGGCAGAGATGATTCTCTGCCCTTCGCCGTTTCTCCGGCGGGTTCTGAACTGGGCCCGCTTCCCATCTGGAACAGGACCCATAATGAGCACCACAACAGCCCATCCACACACCGGCACTCCCCGCAGTGAAGCTGCGGCCAAGTCCACGTCCAACCTGCGCGTCAGCGAATTCACGGCGCTGCCCACCCCCCAGGACCTGATCGCGGAGCTGCCGCTGGCACCCGAGGCGGCAGACGTCGTCGAACGCGGACGCGACGAAGTCCGGGCCATCATGGACGGCGTGGACGACCGCCTGCTGGTGATTGTGGGGCCCTGCTCCATCCACGATCCCAAGGCCGGGCTCGAATACGCCCGCCGGCTGGTCAGCCAGGCCGAGAAGCACAAGGAAGACCTGCTGATCGTGATGCGGACCTACTTCGAAAAGCCCCGCACCACGGTGGGCTGGAAGGGCCTGATCAACGATCCCAGGCTGGACGGCAGCCACGACATGGTCACCGGCCTCCGCACGGCACGGCACTTCCTGCAGCAGGTCACCGCGCTGGGGCTGCCCACCGCCACCGAATTCCTCGAACCCATCAGCCCGCAGTACATGGCGGACCTGATCTCCTGGGGCGCCATCGGGGCCCGGACCACCGAGAGCCAGATCCACCGCCAGCTGGCCTCCGGCCTGTCCATGCCCATCGGCTTCAAGAACGGGACCGACGGCGACCTGCAGGTGGCGATCGATGCCTGCGGTGCCGCGGCGGCCGCCCAGGCGTTCCTTGGCATCGACGGCGACGGCCGGGCTGCCCTGGTGGCCACGGCCGGGAACCCGGACACCCATGTCATCCTCCGAGGCGGCCGCAAGGGGCCCAACTACTCTGCAGCCGACGTCGAAGCTGCCTCCGCCAAGCTCGCCGGCAAGCAGCTGAACCCGCGCCTCATTGTGGACGCCAGCCACGCCAACAGCGGCAAGAGCCACCACCGCCAGGCCGAAGTGGCGCTGGAAATCGGCGCCCAGCTCGAGGACGGCGGCGCGTCGGCACAGGCCATCGCCGGCGTGATGCTCGAAAGCTTCCTGGTGGGCGGCGCCCAGAACCTCGATGTTGCCGAGCACGCGGCCGGCCGGTCGGAGCTGGTGTACGGGCAGAGTGTGACCGACGCCTGCATGGAATGGGACGTCTCCGTGTCTGTGCTGGACCAGCTTGCGGCCTCCGCGCGCAAGCGCAGGAGGTAAATTCCCGGGGTGAAATGATCCCCCGGACACTTTCACATTGGCCACACGAACATCTAGAGTATCTAGAAGGTGGTTGGTGGATGGCTCAGCATCGGAACACCGCTTTGGCACGTACCTGGGGTGACTGTTGTCCATCCGTCAGCAAAGGAAAATAGGGAAATGTCGGCAGAACAGAACTTCTCCAACGCGAAGTTCCTTACCGTGGCTGAAGTAGCCCAGGTCATGCGCGTCTCCAAAATGACCGTTTACCGCCTTGTCCACGCGGGGGAGATGCCTGCGGTGCGGTTCGGCCGCTCCTACCGGGTTCCCGAAAACGCCGTGGACCAGTACCTCAAGGGTGCCGTGGTGGACGGACATACCGAAACCGCCTGACGCCCGGTACGTCGCAAACCCGTATTTCCGCCGGTCGGAGCCAATCCGGTCAGAAGCCGCCCCCGATAGGCGGTACCCTGTTAAGGAACGTTTTACGTCATTGTAAGAATCTGTCAGTTGTTCAGTTCGTAGCTCTGTCCACGAACCTTCTCCATCAGACAGGTACTGCATCTAGTTTGTAAGGAACTTTCGTGGGTTCAGTTATTAAGAAGCGTCGCAAGCGTATGGCCAAGAAGAAGCACCGCAAGCTGCTTCGCAAGACCCGTCACCAGCGCCGTAACAAGAAGTAGAGATACTTCGAACTGCGTGGAAATGCCCGCCGCCTTCCAAGGTTGCGGGCATTTCTGTTCCCTGGCCCAACCAGATCGCGCTATGTGTCGTTGTGGAGACTCACAACGACACTTGGCGCTACCTAGACGCGCGGGCCGCGGATTCGGGCGAAGCCCTTCCAGAGTCCGTAGACGGCGCCGCCGGCCGTTGCTGCCTTGAGGCCGAGGGTGGCTGCGCGGCGGCCGGCGCGGAAGTCGTAGACGGGCCAGTTGTGGTCGCGGGCGTGGCGGCGGAGGCGGGCATCCGGGTTGATGGCCACCGGATGGCCCACCAGGGTGAGCAAGGGAATGTCGTTGTAGGAATCGCTGTAGGCCCAGCAGCGTTTGAGGTCCAGGTCCTCGGCGTCGGCGATTTCCTGGACGGCCACGGCCTTGGCCGAGCCATGCAGGATGTCTCCCACGAGCCGCCCGGTGTACATGCCGTCGGACACTTCCCCCACCGTGCCCAGCGCCCCGGTGAGTCCCAGCCGGGTCGCGATCACAGTGGCCACCTCAATGGGGGTTGCGGTCACCAGCCACACACGCCGGCCCACGCGCAGGTGCTGCTGGGCCAGGGCCTTGGCGCCGGGCCAGATCCGCGAGGCGATCATCTCGTCGTAAACTTCTTCGCCCAGGGCCTTGACGTCCTCAACGGTGATCCCTGCCGCCAGCGTGAGCGCGGAGTCGCGGACGGCATGGACATCGTCCATGTTTTCGCCGCGGGCCACAAACTTGAATTGCTTCCAGGCGAAGCCTGCCGCCTGGGCGAGGGTGAAGGCGCCGCGCTGGTGCATCTTCCGGGCCACGTGGAAGAGGCTGGCACCGCGCATGAGGGTGTTGTCCACGTCGAAGAACGCCGCCTCGCCGGGCTGCGGCGCAGCAACCGGCTTGGTGACTACGGCGACGTACTTCTCCTCGGGCATGGACTCGAGTCTAGTCAATCCACTGGCTGGACGGCGTCGGCGTCGCCGGGCACAGTGAACGGGACTACGGTTAAGCCATGGCCACACCCCGCGTCGTCCTGATCACCAAAGCTGACTGCCACCTCTGTGAGGAAGCGCGCGACGCCGTAGGCCGGGTAACTGCCGCATTGGGCCTTGAGTGGACCGAAGAGTTGGTGGACAACCAGCCCGAACTGCGGGAGCGCTACGCGGAGGAGATCCCGGTGGTGCTGGTGGACGGTGTGCAGCGCGACTTCTGGAAGATCGACGAGACCCGGCTGGAACGCGTGCTTCAGCGGGCCATGGCCCAGTAGGGGGAGCGGTACCGGTGATGGCGCGTCCATTGTTGCTCCCTGCTTTGTTGGCTTCGGCTGGAGGGCTCTAGAGTGGAGTCACAACGCGATGCGAGGGAGGGGCTGGTGGCTTCGCTGGATTCAACCCCCCAGGCTGTCCCGGATCTTCCGGACGGTACGGGCACGCCGGCCAAACAGATTCCGCCCGCTGCGGTGGCCCGGTTGACGCTCTACCTGCGCGCCCTGAACACTCTGCTCGCCGAAGGCGTGGAGCGCGTCTCCTCCGAGTCCCTGGCCGAAGCCTCCGGCGTCAGCTCCGCCACGCTGCGCAAGGACCTGTCCCATGTGGGCTCCTACGGTACCCGCGGTGTGGGCTACGAAGTTCAGTACCTGAGCCGGCACATCGCCGCGGCACTGGGCCTCACGCATGACTGGAAAGTGGCCATCGTTGGCGCCGGTAACCTGGGCAAGGCCCTGGCACGGTACGGCGGCTTCGAATCCCGGGGCTTCGACGTCGTGGCCATTTTCGACGCCGACCAGATGGTGGTGGGCAACGAAGTGGGCTGGCTGCGGGTCAGCGACGTGGCGGACATGGAAGCCGTGCTGCGCCGGACCGGGGCAAACATGGTGGTGCTGGCGCTGCCGGCCACCGTGGCGCAGGACATCTGCGACCGTGTGGTGGCCGCCGGAGTGCACAGCATCCTGAGCTTCGCCCCCGTGATGCTCCAAGTGCCGGAGGGCGTCAACCTTCGCAAGGTGGACATGGCCACGGAACTGCAGATCCTGGCCTACCACGCACAACGGGCGCAGGCCCCGGGTCAGACTGCCTGATTGCTCCGGCAGTTCCGGGACCCACGCCCGCAGGTGTGGGAAGCCCTGGTTTACCGGCCGTAGGGGTTGCCCAGGCCGCCGCCATACGGGTTGGCGAACGGCTGCGGCTTGCGGAAGTACGGAGCGGCCGCCGGCAGGTACAGCAGGACGATGGCGGCAATCCCCAGGAGGGTGCCCACCGTTCCAAGGTTCGGGATGCCGAACAGGCTGAAGACGGACAGGGCGGCGAACACGGTGCCCAGGATGCGGGCCCAGTTCTTGCCCTTCCGGACGAAGAAGGCCACCAGCAGGTAAAGCCCTGCACCGATGATGGCGAACACCACCAGGGTGCCGGCGATGACACCCTTAATGTCCTCGTACGTGACACCGGCTCCGGTGCCCTCCACCTGCTGCTCAAAGGTCTGGCGGAACAGGGGGTCGTCCAGCTGGGTGAGGCCGGTGAGCATCGAGATCACAAAAATCGCAGCGGAGGCGATCAGCAGCCAGAACGAGATGTTGACCAGCTGCGGCACGCCGTTGCTGCCCGCGGCCTGCGGCTGCTCGGACGGGTACTGGGAGTAGGGGGACTGGCCGTAAGGCTGCTGCCCGAACTGCTGCTGTCCATAGGCCGGCGCCTGCGGCGGGTTCTGCCCATATTGGGGAGCGTTCTGGCCGTACTGCGGCGCACCGGACTGCCCGTACTGGGGAGCGTTCTGGCCGTACTGCGGCGCGCCGGACTGGCCGGACTGCTGGCCGTATTGCGGGGCGTTCTCACCGTAGCGCGGCTGCTGGCTGCCCTGCTCGGGGTCGTTGGGCACGGGAGGCGGGACTGGAGGATTACTCATGAGCTGTCCTTCTGCATGTCGGGATCCGGGTGGGCTGCCGGGCGTCGGTCCTGCGCCCTACCCCAGCATGGCTTAAGTCCACCGTACCCCCGGACCGGCAGCTTCGGGATCATTCGAAGGAGGTATTCCTGCCGCCGTTCCGCGGGGAGTTCCTGCCGGACCGGACTCTTGCGTGGGCGCCTGCTCAGCTGTTGCCCTCCGCGGTGCGGGGCCTGTTCCCCTTCCCGGTGCCGGCAGCCGCGAACCACGCCTGTGGCCGGGGCAGCCACAACAGGACTGTTGCCGCGAGGCTGATGAGGAAGGCAACCCAGTTACCGCCCTGGCCCACGCGCATGGCCAGGTTGGCCAGAGCCAGGAGCAGCGTGACGGCCGTCAGTAGAGTCAGGGCAAGCCGCGCCCACTGCCTTCCGTCCTTCATCCTCAGCGCAAAGACAATCTGGGCGGTGCCCACAGCGGCGGCCAGCAGCATGAGCAGCAGGACCCCCAGGGCCGGGCCGGGCGCGGCGGCGAAGAGGGTCAGCGAGGCGAGCATTCCCAGCAGCCCACCGAGCAGGCCGAGGATGCCGCCGAGGAACCAGATCCAGAAGGAGACCTTGATTTCAGCGGGCCGGCCGGTCAGCGAGAACAGAGAGGCCAGGCCGCCGGGCTGCGCGCTGGAGGAGTTGCTCATGGCGTTCACTGTAGTCCCGCCCCGGGTTTCCGCACCCCTGCCGCAGGTCCTTCGTGCGCAGTGAGGCCCTGGCCCGGCGCGCAGGGACTGCCCCGGCGCAGCGAACCCCGGGTTCCGTGCGCAGCGCGGGACAAGGAACGACTTAAAGACAGCACCCCGGCACTGGCCGAAGCCGGTGCCGGGGTGCGTCTGGAACTGACGAACTACGCTGCGGGGGCGATGAAGGCCAGTTCGAGGTTGATGGCAACCTTGTCGCTGACCAGGACGCCGCCGGTCTCGAGGACAGCGTTCCAGGTGAGGCCGAAGTCCTTGCGGCTGATGGTGGTCTCGGCGGTCACGCCGGCACGGGTGTTGCCGAACGGGTCAACGGCCACGCCGTTGAACTCGGTCTCAAGGGTAACCGGGCGGGTAACACCCTTGATGGTGAGGTCGCCGGTGAGTTCGTAGCTGTTGCCCTTGGCCACGAGGCCGTTGGAAACGAAGGAGATCTCGGGGAACTTCTCCACGTCAAAGAAGTCCTCGCCCTTGACGTGGCCGTCGCGGTTGGCATCGCCGGAATCGAAGCTGGCGGTGTTGATGGTGGCGGTGATCTTGGAATCGGCAACGTCCTCGCTGAGTTCCAGGGTTGCTTCGGCTTCCTTGAACTGGCCGCGGACCTTGCTGATGCCTGCGTGGCGGACGGTGAAGCCGATCTCGCTGTGCGAGTTGTCCAGGGTCCAGGTGCCGGTGGTGACGTCTGCGGGAAGTGCCATGATGTTCTCCTTGAAGGGTGGTGTCGTCTGCTGAGGTGTTGAAGCTTCATCTATTGAAGCATCAACTAACTGCTGCATCCAGTATAAACATGCATTTGCATCTTTTGTTCCCGCCTGCGGAACATTTCTTCAAAAACTTCAGTTCTACTGAATGTAGAAGATTTCGGATCGCACGCCATCTTTGAGAAACTGGTAAACATGCCCCAAGCCACTGTCCATCTGCTCCGCCACGGCGAGGTCCACAACCCTGACGGCGTTTTGTACGGAAGGCTGCCCGGATTCCACCTCTCGGGGCTGGGGCAGGAGATGGCGGCCGTGCTCGCCGAGCACTTCCGGCAGCGCGCCGAAAGCGGCGCCCGCATCACCTACCTGGCCGCCTCCCCACTGGACCGTGCGCAGGAAACTGCCCGTCCGACGTCGGACGCCCTGCACCTGCCAATCCACACGGACGGGCGGATCATCGAAGCGGAGAACTACTTCGAGGGCATGAAGGTGACCAAGGCCGAACTCCGCCGGCCCAAGCACTGGCCCAGGCTGGTTAATCCCCTGCGTCCCTCATGGGGCGAGCCGTACAAACAACAGGCGGCGCGGGTCATGGCTGCCGTGCAGGAGGCGCGCCTGCGCGCCATCGAGCTGGCCAACGGCGACTTCGGCACCGACGGGCCAGAAGCGATCATGGTGAGCCACCAGCTCCCCATCTGGGCCACCCGGCTCAGCGCCGAAGGCAGGCCCCTGTGGCACGATCCGCGCAAGCGCGAGTGCACCCTGACCTCCATCACGTCCCTGAGGTTCGACGACGACGGCACCCTGCTGCGCGTCACGTACAGCGAACCCGCGGCGTCCCTTCTTCCCGGTGCCGCCAGCACCCCTGGAGCCTAGTAGTGACACACCGTAAAGATCAGGCCGCCCCCACGGCCTCCCGCCGGAGCGTCCTCGCTGCCGGCGGCCTCGCCCTGACCGCCCTCACCCTCGGCCTTTCGGCCTGCGCCCAGCAGGATGCCCTCGCCGAGCAGGCAAGGGCGGGGGATAACAAGAACTATGTTGCCGGCGACGGCTCGGTCACCGAGTTCGCCGCGGCGGACCGCAAGTCGGCAGTCCAGGTCAACGGGACTCTGTTCAACGGCACCACCGTGACGCCGGCGGACCTGCAGGGCAAGGTGACGGTGCTGAACTTCTGGTTCGCCGCCTGTGCCCCGTGCCGGGTGGAAGCACCCATCCTCGAAGAGCTCCACCAGGAGTTCAAGCCCCAGGGCGTACAGTTCCTCGGTGTCAACCTGCGGGACGAGAAAGCCACCGCCGAAGCTTTCGACAAGTCCTTCAACCTGACCTACCCGAGCTTCGATGACAAGGATGGCGCCGTCCTCCTGGCGGTCTCCGGCCTGGTTCCCCCGGGAGCGGTCCCCACCACACTGGTGCTGGACAAGCAGGGACGCGTGGCCTCACGTGTGCTGGGCGAAATCCAAAAGGGCACCCTGAAGACCCTCATCGCTGCCGCCGTGGCCGAGTAACCGTGAACAGCCCCTTCGCCGAAGCCATCCTCAACGGCTCGCTCCTCCTTGCCATTCCGGTGGCGCTGCTGGCCGGACTGGTGTCCTTCCTTTCCCCGTGCGTGCTGCCGCTGGTGCCTGGCTACCTGGGCTACGTCACCGGGCTCAGCGGCGTGGACCTCGAAAAGCAGAAGCGCGGCCGGATGCTGGCCGGCATCGGCCTGTTCGTCCTGGGATTCTCCGTGATCTTCGTCCTCCTGGGCGGGGCGTTCGGCCAGCTGGGCAGCCTCATTACCGGTTCGCAGAACGCCTGGATCACACAGCTCCTGGGCATCCTGGTGATCATCATGGGCATCGTGTTTATGGGCGGCTTCGGCTGGCTGCAACGGGACGCCAAGATCCACGCCAAGCCCCCGGCCGGGCTCTGGGGCGCACCGCTGCTGGGCCTGACGTTCGGACTGGGCTGGGCGCCATGCATCGGCCCCACCTACTCGGCCGTGCAGCTCCTGAGCCTCTCCGGCGGCTCGTCCGCGGCGAAGGGCGCCTTCCTGGCCTTCGTCTACAGCCTGGGGCTGGGGATCCCGTTCCTGCTGATCGCCCTGGCGCTGCGCCGGGGGATGGGCGTGATGGCCTTCTTCCGCAGGCACCGCCTGGCCATCCAGCGCACCGGCGGCGGCATCCTGGTGCTCCTGGGCCTGCTGATGGCCAGCGGCGTCTGGGGCACCTGGGTCACCGGGTTGCAGTACTGGTTCCAAACCGATGTGAAGTTGCCGATCTGATGAGCGAGCGCGTGAACGTAAAGAAGAAATCTTCCGACCCTGCGGGCGGCGCCAAGGTGGCAGAGGCCAAAGCCGATACGGCGCTGCCGGCGCTGGGGCCCGTGGGTATGCTCCGCTGGGCCTGGACCCAGCTGACCAGCATGCGCACCGCGCTGTTCCTGCTGCTGCTCCTTGCCGTCGCGGCAGTTCCCGGCTCGCTGTTCCCGCAGCGCCCGGCCAACCCGTCTGTGGTAACCCAGTACATCAAGGACAACCCGGATTACGGCAAGCTGCTGGACACCCTCCAGCTGTACGACGTCTACTCCTCGGCCTGGTTCTCGGCCATCTACCTGCTGCTGTTCATCTCGCTGATCGGCTGTGTGGTGCCCCGCGCCATCGCCCACTACAAGGCCATGCGCTCCCAGCCGCCGCGCACCCCCAAGCGCCTGTCCCGCCTCCCCGAGTACGGCACCCTGATGATTCCGGCCGACGGCGGGCTCCCGGCATCGGTGGCCATCACCAGTGCCGCCGGGGTTCTCAGGAAGCGCGGCTACCGCGTGGAGGTCCGCGAGGCCGGCGGCGAACGTCCCTCCCTGGGTGCCGAGCGCGGTTTCATGAAGGAGGTGGGGAACCTGGTGTTCCACACCTCGCTGATCGGGGTGCTGGTGTCCGTGGCCATCGGCGGCCTGTTCGGGTACAGCGGCCAGCGCATCCTGGTGGAGGGCGATACGTTCGTGAACACCCTGGTGGGCTACGACCAGTTCACGCCCGGCACCAACTTCCAGTCCGGCCAGCTCCAGCCCTACTCCCTGCAGCTGGACAAGTTCGACATCACCTTCGACCGCGAATCCCAGGGCAAGTTCGGCCAGCCCATCGACTTCTCCGCAGCGGTGACCACCAAGGAAAACCCGGACGCCCCGGCCAAGAAGGAAATCCTGAAGGTCAACGATCCCGTCACCCTGGGCGGCACCAGCATCTACCTCACCGGCAACGGCTACGCACCCGTGGTGACCATCCGCGACGGCGAGGGCAACGTGGCCATGCAGGGCCCGGTGGTGGCCAAGCTGCAAGGGGACAACTACTACTCCTCTGTGGTCATCAAGGTCCCCGACGCCAAGCCGGACCAGCTGGGATTCCAGGGCTTCTTCCTGCCCACCGCTTTCGTCACCAACGAAGGGGTTTCCTTCAGCGGCGACCCCGAACTGTTCAATCCGCAGCTGTCACTGAACTCCTATTACGGCGACCTGGGCCTGGACGACGGCGCCCCGCAGAACGTCTTCGAAATCGACGTCAGGAACCTCACCCCGCTGAACGCCCGGAACCTCGACGCCGGCGGCATCACCCTGGCACCGGGAACCAGCTACACGCTCCCGGACGGCAAGGGCACCATCAGCTTTGACGGCGTGAAGCGCTACATCGGCGTGGACATCCACCACAATCCCGGCCAGCTCTACGCCCTGATCTTTGCGCTCCTGGCGGTGGCGGGCCTGATCCTGTCCCTGTACGTCAACCGGCGCCGCGTCTGGGTCCGCACCGGAACGCACGAGGACGGCCGGACCATGGTGGAATATGGGCTCCTGGCCCGCGGCGAGGACCACCGGCTCGCCGCAGAAGCCGCAGCCGTCCGGAAGCTGCTCTCGGAGGAATGGCAGCTCGCGGCAGATACAGGGGAAGGCCAGCATGGGTCCGGCCCCGGCGGATCACAGCAAACTCCCAGCAGCAGCCCCGATAATGGCACAGGCGCTGCCGTATCCTCAGCCCCACGCACCACTGCCGGCCCCTCCGGGCCCGAAAAGGACCAGTAATGCCGTTCGGAATCAACGAAACCATGGGCCAGTACAGCGAGCTCTTTATGCTCCTGGCGGCCGGCACGTACACGGTGGCCTTCATCGCCTTCGCGTGGGACCTGGCCAAGAGCAGCAAGGCCCTGCGCGCCATCGACCTCAAAGCGGCGCAGGCCGAAGAAGCCGCGCTGGTGCCGGTCGCCGCAGGTGCCGGTTCCCGCAGCGAGTCGCACCTTGCCGGGCCCGCGGGCCGGGCTGAACGGCCGTCGTCGTCCACTGCCCGGCCAGCCGGCGCAGGAGCCGGCGGAATCATCACTGCCGACGGCGACATGCGCTACGCAGCCGAACGCCGCGCTCCCGCCCGGGTAGCTGTGGCCCTGACCGTCCTGGGTGCCGTGATCCACGGCGCCGGCGTGCTGACGCGCGCCCTGGGTGCCGGACGCGTGCCGTGGGGCAACATGTACGAATTCCTCACCACCGGCGCCTTCGTGGCCATCGCCGTGTTCCTGCTGGTACTGATCCGGCGCGACCTGCGGTTCCTCGGAACGTTTGTGGTGGGCCTGGGCATCATCATGCTGGTGGCGGCCTCCGTAGCGTACTGGACCCCTGTGGGCCACCTGGTCCCCGCGCTGCAGAGCTACTGGCTGATCATCCACGTCTCCATCGCCGTGCTGTCCTCCGCGCTGTTCACCCTGACCTTCGCCATGTCCGCACTGCAGCTGGTCCAGTCCCACCGGCAGAAGACCGTGGCGGCCGGCGGCGCGGACAAACTGGGCTTCATGCGCCTGGTCCCTTCCGCGCTGAGCCTGGAAAACCTCTCCTACCGGATCAACGCGATCGCCTTCATCGGCTGGACCTTCACCCTGATGTTCGGTGCCATCTGGGCCGAAAAGGCGTGGGGCCGGTTCTGGGGCTGGGACACCAAGGAAGTCTGGACCTTTGTGATCTGGGTGGTTTACGCCGGCTACCTCCACGCCCGCGCAACCCGCGGCTGGACCGGAACACGGGCCGCCTGGCTTTCAATCGTCGGCTACCTGTGCGTGGTCTTCAACTTCACCATCGTGAACCAGTTCTTCAACGGACTCCACTCGTACTCAGGGCTCTGAACAGGGCTTCTTTCCAAACCCTGCGGGAACTGCGGGAAAATAACCAATCGGTGTAGCAATGGGGGTGTTCGCCGTGCGGCCGTGATGCTACCTTGGTGACGTTCGCCAGTGATGAAGCTTGCAGGCGAAATGCGAGTTTTCCCTGAGGGTTTCCCCATGAGCTACGTCCTCGCCATCGATGTCGGGACCAGTTTCACTGCTGCCGCCGTTGCCCGACTCAGCCAGGGAGCAACCACCACCCCCGAGTGCCTGCCGCTGGGACTCCGCGGCACCGCCGTGCCCTCTGTCCTGTACTACCCGGAAGAAGGACCCATCCTGGTGGGGGAGGCGGCGGAACGCCGCGGCCTCGATTTCCCCGGCCGGGTAGTGCGGGAATTTAAACGCCGCGTGGGTGACGCTGTTCCACTTTCCGTGGGGACGCTGTCCCTGCCGCCCGAGGACGTTTTTGCCACAATGGCCCGCTGGGTGGCAGACCGGGCCACGGAACGCGAGGGGGCACCGCCGTCGGAAGTCATCCTCACCCACCCGGCAGCGTGGGGCACCCACCGGACCTCCGTGATCCTTTCTGCGATGGCCGCCAAGGGCCTCGACAACGTGACGCTCGTGCCCGAGCCGGAAGCGGCGGCGCTGTACTACGCCTCCCAGGTTCGTGTGGAGGTGGGCAGCACCATCGCCGTGTATGACCTCGGCGGCGGGACCTTTGACACCGCTGTCCTGCGGAAAACAGGGAGCAACCGGTTCGAGCTTGTGGGGCGGCCCGAGGGCATCGAGAACCTCGGCGGGGCCGACTTCGATGCGGAGGTGTTCCGGTACGTCGCCGCGCACACCGGCGACGTCCTGTCCACGCTTGACCCCGCCGATGCCGGGGTCCGGAGCGCCCTGGGCAGGCTGCGCCGCGAATGCGTGGAAGCCAAGGAAGCGCTTTCCGCGGACAGCGAGGCAAACATTTCCGTGCTCCTTCCCGGCTTCCAGCAGCAGATCCGCCTGGTGCGTGCGGAGTTTGAGGCGCTGATCGAGGACTCCGTCCGGGATACCGTCGAGGCGCTGGAACAGTCGCTGGCCCAACTGGAGCTGGAACCGAAAGACCTTTCCGCGGTGCTGCTGATCGGCGGATCATCGCGCATCCCGCTCGTGGCACAGCTGATCTCGGAACAGCTCGACCGGCCCATCGCCGTGGACGCCGACCCCAAGTCGTCCATCTGCCTGGGCGCCGCCGTGTCGGCAATCCTGGCAAGCGCCGAGGCTGAGTCCCCGGCACCGGCTGCGGACGCGGCCTCGGAAGCCGCGGGCACCGCCGTCGTGCTGGCTTCAGGGGCCGGGCCGGCCCCCACGGGCGGGGGCCATGTTGCCGTCCGTCTTGCCAGCTGGTCACGAAAGAGTACGACGGCGGGCAGCGAGCTTGCGAGAGCGGCCGCCGCTGCCCATGGCCACGGCGCCCACGGACACGGCGGCGCCCATGCTCCAAAGCCGACGGTGCGTCTGACGGCCATTGCGGCCGCGGCAGCTCTGGTCACCGTCCTCACCGCCACGGCCGCCGAGGGCCCTGGCCTCGGTAACCTCACGTCCATCTTTGTTCCGCAGGCGGGCGCTGCCCCGGAAGCGGCTCCGGCTCCGGGCGGTGCGGGCGGAAACGGTCCCGGCGGTGCCGCAGCGGGCGCACCGGTTGCCGAAGCCGCGATGGCCGGCATCGAAGCCGGCGTCAATAAACCTGCCGCAGCTGCGGGCGGGCCGGGCCTGGACGTCGCCGCCTCACCCACCAGCCGCCCGTCATCGAGCGCGGCACCCGAGGCTGCCGGCGGTGCCGCTGCAGGCCCAGCCGCCGGTCCTGCAGCTGGTCCTGCCGCCGGCTCCGGGACCACGAATCCCGCCGGCCCACCGGCCGGCGCCGTTGATCCGGCGCCGGGCCAGCCAGTTCCTGTGGATCCGGCCACCGGCCAGCCGCTGCCGACCACGGATCCCACCACCCCGCTTCCAGATCCCGGCACGCCAGCACCTGTTCCCACGACGCCGGCCCCTGACCCCACCACACCCGCCCCGGCACCAACGACGGATTCCGCACCGGCGCCCACAACGGACGTGCCTCCGCCCCCCACAACGGACGTGCCT
>NZ_LR733293.1:3547137-3656163 GCF_902506095.1 Arthrobacter sp. 9AX | reverse complement strand
CTCCGGCGCCGACCACGGACGCGCCCCCACCCCCGCCGCCCACCGAACCAACCGCGTCGGAGCCTGCCGTCCCCGTCACCACTGAGCCGGCGGCCTAGGATGGCTGGCCATAACATGCGCGCAGAGGACCATGGCTTCCTGCCGCAGGAGTTGAACCACGGTCAATCGCCCCACGCCGCCGAGCAGATGGCCCGGCAGCTCAAGGGCGAAAACGCGGCAGTCCGCGAACTACTGTTGGCCCTGTCCGTTGGTTTTGTGCTGCCCGGTCCGTTGCCTGCCGATCTGCAGCGGAAGATCGACGGCGGTGATGTGGAAAGCCTGGACGTGCTGGTTGAGCGGGCCGAAACAGCCGGGTTGCTGGCCCAGGATGGAACCGTGGTGGGACCTGCCCAGCATGCGTTGCTGACGGTAGCCCCCACCACCCGGGTGCACGCCCTCCAGCGCGAACTGGTGTCCGCCTATGCCGCAGATCGCCAGCCACTGGGGGACCTTGCGCGCACTCTGGCCCGTGGCGGACTAGCGGACCCCCGCGTTGCGTTCGAGCTGGAACACGCAGGCGACAAGGCGCTGGAACATGATCCGGGGCTGGCCGCCCAGCTCTACGATGAGGCCCTGCTGGCAGGCGCCGACGAAATTGCAACCGCTGCACGCCGGGCGCAGGCGGCTGCCGCGGACGGGGACCTGGACACGGCCACCCTCATCATCGACACCCTCCTGGTGTCCGCCGACCCACCCGATGTGCGCCGCGGGGTGGACGTGGCCGCAGCGGTGTGGGCCCAGCGGGGCATGCTGGCCCGGGGTGCGGACGCCTACAGCTGGCTGGGTCCCACCAGGGTTGGCCCCTCAGCGCCGCTCGCAGCCGTTTCCATGATCGGCTGCGGCAACCTCGCGGCGGCCACAGCGCTGTTCAAGTCGGACGCACCGCCGGCAGCTCCGACGCTCCTGGCCGCCGCCCTTGCGGAGACGGGCAAGGGTGTTATGGAGTCGCTGGCCTCGGATCCGCACCAGGCGCTGCCGGTGCTGATCCACGCCTCGGACATGCTCAACGCAACACGTACGGCGCTTCCCCTCCCGGACACCCCGGCGGCCCTGGCCGCCCTCCTTGCCCTGCACAGCGGGGAGCCCCACCTGGCCGAAACTGTCTGCCGGGTCGCCGCCGCAGCCGGACAGGGCGGGAACGCGGCAAAGCCGAGGCTCTTCCTGCTGCAGGCGTGGTCGGCCATGCAGCAGGACAAACCGGAAGACGCCCGGCTGGCCATCAATGAGGCCTCGAAAGCGAACCACTGGCCGTTGGTCCCGCGCGATGAGTTCCTCCTTGCTGCGCTGGAGGTGGGGCTCGCACGGCGCAGCGGCGAGATCCCTGAACTGGTGATGGCTTGGGAGCGGGCGCATGAAGCCATGCTCCACACCTCGGTGGACCTCTACAGCCTGCTGCCGTGGGGCGAGCTGATGATCGCCGCAGCCCGGCTGCGGGAAACCCGCCGCGTGGCACATTACCTGGAGGAGGCGAACCAGCTGCTGGGGCGCCTGGGCGATCCGCTCCTGTGGGCCGTGCCCTTCCACTGGGCAGCCGTCCAGGCGGCACTGCTCCGTGAGAGCCCCGCCGACCTGGCTCCCCATGCCGCCGCCCTGGCGCGGGCCTCGGCACACAGCCACCTTGCCGCCGTGCTGGCCGCCGCCGGCAAGGCCTGGGTTTCGGTGCTGGCAGGGAAGTTCCGCAGGGTTGACGTGGAGTCGGCGGCGCGGGGCCTGGGCAGGATGGGAATGCCCTGGGAAGGCGCCAGGCTGGCTGGACACGCCGCGGCGCGCGCTGACGACCGCAAGGACATGGTGCGCCTGCTGTCCTGCGCGAGGGACCTTCACCCGCAGGCAAACCAGGGAGGCAACGGAACATCAGGGGTTCCCGAGTCCCGGCACACCCCGGCCGAAGGGGGCAATGGCATGCATCCGGACGGATCGGGCCTGAGCGAGCGGGAAAAGGAAGTGGCCAGGCTGGTGCTGGAAGGCAAGACATACCGGGAGATCGGGGAGGCCATCTACATCTCTCCGCGGACTGCGGAACATCACATCGCCCGCATGCGTCGCCGCCTGGGCGCGGAAAACCGCTCCGACCTGCTGGCCAGGCTGCGGTTGGCCCTGGCTTCGGAAGACCCCCAACAGGAATGAACCCCTAAAACCCCTAATGGGATGGCGCGCAGTTCCCGGCAGGGGGGACCGACGGTAGGGGGAAATGGCCCGATGTCCGGTCCCGAGGGGGAACCGTACGTTTGATTCAAGCCCGGCAAGGAAGCCAGGCGATCCGCAACCCAAGAAGATGAGGGACAATCAAATGACACTCGCAAACGATCTCGTCCAGTTCCTGATGCACCTCTTCGGCGACCGCCAGGCAGCACAGGAGTTCCTGGACGATCCGGAACGCGTCCTCGAGGACCACGGCCTGGGCGGTGTTTGCTCGGCTGATGTTGACGCAGCCATGCCGGTTGTCCTGGACTACGCTCCTGTCACGATCAACGCCTCCCGGTTCGACCGCGATTACAACACCGGCGGCAACAGCGCCAGCACCGGCCACAACGGCGGCGGCTACACCCCGCCTCCGTCCGGCGGCGGACACGGTGGCGGCCACCACGAGCACGAGGACCATGGACATGCCGTCCAGCAGCTCCACCACGTAGTGAACCACTACTCCTACACTTCGACGTACACCTCAACGGTGGATGACCGTGACACCATCACGGACCAGTCCGTCAACCAGAACATCTGGGCCGACGGCGATGTTGAGCAGTGGTTCGACAACGATTCTGTGGTTGCTTCCGGCGACCGTGCAATCGCCGCCGGTGACGATGCCGACGTTGATGATTCCAACAACATCAGCGACTCCTACAACGCGGACAACTCCACGGATAACTCCGAGGACAACTCGATCCGCGCCGGCCGCGACGCCAGCGTTGGCAACACGGAAACGGACATCGACGACTCCTTCAACACGGATCTGGATGTTGATGTTGACGACTCGTTCAACGACAACTCCGATAACTCCACCAATGATTCCAACAACAACAACTCGGACAACTCCGACAACTCGGACAACTCCGTCGACGTGAGGGACTCCGGCAACGACAATTCCACCAACACGGACGTGGACGTGGATGTTGTGGACTCCTTCCAGGACAACTCCGACAACTCCACCAACAACTCGCTGGAGATCGAGGACTCCTTCCAGGACAACTCGGACAATTCCACCAACACGGATGTGGATGTGGACGTCGAGGACTCCTTCCAGGACAACTCCACGGAAATCGAAGACAACGTTGTTGTCGCCGACAACAGCCTCGAGTTCACCGAGGACAACTCGGAGACCTTTACGGAGTCGTTCAACGACAACTCCGAAACCACCACCGACGTGAACGTCGAGGACAACCAGCTCGCAGTAGCCGGCGACGACGCCTTTGCCGGCTAAGCAGTCCCGGATGCACCAGAAGTGCCCGGCGGGAGGCAGCTTTCCTCCTGCCGGGCTCTTCGGCGGCTTATCCCATCACGAACTGAGGTAAAGGACACGCTGTGGCAGATGCAGGACCGGTAAAACCGTCAACACCCCTGGCGGAGGCCCAACTCGCAAAGCTCGTGGAGCAGGGCCTCGAACTGGTGGGCACCGGAGACCGCCTGGACCTTCGAAAACGCCTCGACCAGACGTTACGCAGGTTGAAGGACCCCAGCATCCGGGTCATCGTGGTTGGCGAATTCAAGCAGGGCAAGAGCAAACTCATTAACGCGCTGGTGAACGCTCCGGCCTGCCCGGTGGACGACGACATTGCCACCTCTGTCCCTACGGTGGTCCGCTACGGCGAGACCGCCTCGGCTGCCATCCTGGTCCCGAAGGAAGACTCCGAGTCCACCGACGAAGCCAATATTGAACGCCGGCCGGTTCCCATCGCTGACCTGCCGTCCTATGTTTCGGAGCGGGGCAACCCTGGCAACACCAAAAAGCTTGTGGCGGGCGAGGTGTACCTGCCCCGGAAACTCCTGACGGGCGGGCTGACCGTTATTGACTCCCCGGGCGTGGGCGGCCTGAACTCCTCGCATACCCTGACCACCCTGACGGCGCTTCCCACGGCTGATGCCATGCTGCTGGTCTCCGATGCCTCCCAGGAGTACACGGAACCGGAACTGCGATTCCTGCGGCAGGCCATGCGGATCACCCCCAGCGTTGTGGGTGTCCTCTCCAAGACTGACCTTTATCCGGAATGGCGGCGGGTGGAGGAAATTGACCGCGGGCACCTTGCCCAGGTGGCGCAGGACATTCCGCTGTTCAGTGTTTCCTCCGACCTGCGCCTGGAAGCCTCACGCCTCCAGGATGCCGAACTGAACGCGGAATCCGGCTTTCCCGGCCTGATCACGCACATCCGTGACGAGATCGTGGGCAAGGCGCAGCGCCTCCAGCGGCGTTCCGTCAGCCAGGACGTGCTGTCCGTGACCGAGAACCTCCGGCTCTCCCTGCAGTCCGAACTGGAGGCCTTCGAAAACCCGCAAAACACGCCGCAGATGATAGCCGGCCTGGAAATGGCCAAAGCCGAGGCTGACGAACTGCGCAAACGGTCCGCCCGCTGGCAGATCACCCTTAACGATGGCATCAGCGATCTCATCGCCGACATGGAGTACGACCTCCGGGACCGGCTGCGGCGGATCCAGCGTGAAGCCGAGACGGCCATCGACCTCGGGGACCCCGGCCCCACGTGGTCAGAGTTCTCGCAGTGGCTGGAAGAGTGCGCCGCCGCGGCCATCTCGGATACGTTCGTCTGGACCAGCGAGCGGGCCCAGTGGCTGGCCGCCCAGGTAGCTGAACATTTTGCCGAGGATGAGGTGACACTTCCGGTCCTCCACGTTTCGGACACGGGTGACGCCCTGGACCCGGTGGACGACATGCCCACCCTCGACAATGGCCGCGTCAACCCCATGCAAAAGGTGCTGATCGGCATGCGGGGGTCCTACGGCGGCGTGCTGATGTTCGGCCTGCTGACCGGGATCTTCGGCATGGCCCTGATCAACCCCCTCTCCGTGGGCGCCGGGCTGCTGCTGGGACGCAAGGCCTACCGGGAGGACAAGGAAGCCCGGCTGAAGCGGCGCCAGGCCGAGGCAAAGGCCCTGGTCCGGCGCCAGCTGGACGACGTCACGTTCCAGGTGGGCAAGCAGCTGAAGGACCGGCTGCGGCTGGTCCAGCGTTCCACCCGGGACCACTTCACCGAGATTGCGGAAGTGCACCACCGGTCGCTGGCCGATTCAGTGGCGGCAGCCCAGAAAGCCGCCACCATGTACGCCCTCGAGAAGGACGTGCGCATCCGCGAGATCAAGGCTGAACTCAAGAAGGTTGACACGCTGGCCCGTGCCGCCGGGGCGGTGGCCGCTGAAGTGGCCGCGGACGCCGGGCGGGCAAGCCGGGCAGCCGCCCCGCGCGGCCCGGAACCGCCGGCTGGTCCGGCCCGGATGGCGGGGTTGCCGAAGGCTGTGGCGGCGGTGGGATGACACCGTCAACCATTGTGGGGGTCGCGGACCTCGTCCGGGAGGCGCTGGACGCCTACCGGGACGATCCGGCGTCTGTGGCGGCCCTGCAAGGGTACGCCAGGAGGCTGGAAGAACCGTTGCGGATCGCCGTCGCAGGCATGGTGAAGGCCGGCAAGTCCACGCTCCTGAACGCCATCCTCGGCGAGGAGATAGCACCCACGGACACGGCAGAGTGCACCAGGATCGTCACCTGGTACCGCTACGGCCACACGCCGAAGATCACGCTGTACCCCGTGACGGGTGAACCGCGCAGTCTTCCCGTCAAGCGCGTGGACGGCCGCCTGGTGTTTGTCCTCGGGGACGCCACAGCGGACGACGTCGCCCGGCTGGATGTCGAGTGGCCGTCGCCGGGCCTGCGGGACATGACGTTGATCGACACGCCAGGCATTGCCTCCCTCTCTGAAGACGTGGCGGCACGGTCCACCAGCTTCCTGACCCCGGAGGACACGCCGTCGGAAGCGGACGCGATCATCTACCTGATGCGCCACATGCACGCATCCGACCTGAGGTTCCTCGAATCCTTCAAGGACACCGAGGCGGGGAGGTCCGGCACCGTGAACGCGCTGGCCGTGCTCTCCAGGGCAGACGAGGTGGGTGCCGGAAGGATCGATTCCCTCCTGTCTGCCGCGGATATCGCCGAAAGATACCGCCGGGACCACAGCCTGCAGAAGCTGGCGTTGGGGGTGGTCCCGGTGGCGGGGCTCCTGGCGCAGAGCGCCCGCACCATGCGCCAGTCCGATTTCGAGGCCCTGCAGCTCCTTGCAGGGATGGAACGGACCGAGCGGGAAAAGCTCCTGCTGTCCGCGGACCGGTTCGTGCGCGTTGCCGGTCCGGAAGGATTGACGACGGCGGCCCGCACCGCGCTGCTGGAGCGTTACGGCCTGTTCGGTATCCGCCTCTCCGTGGTGCTCATCCGCAACGGCTTCGGCGAACCCACACCGCTGGCGCACGAACTCGCCCGGCGGAGCGGCCTGCATCCGCTGCTGGACCTGCTGGGACGCCAGTTCCAGGCCCGCGCCGAAGCACTCAAGGCGAGGACGGCCCTGGTGGGGGTTGACACCCTTCTCCGCACCTCACCCCGGGAGGGGACCGGCGCGCTGGTGGCAGCCCTGGAACGGCTCCAGGTCAACGCCCACGAGTTCCGGGAACTGCGGCTGCTGGCAACCCTGCGGACCACGGGAACATCGCTGCCGCCAGAGCTGGCCAGCGAAGCCGAGGGCCTGATCGGCGGCTGGGGTGCGGCCTCCCATGTGCGGCTGGGACTGGACGCGGACGCCGGGCCGGAACAGCTGGCCGCCGAGGCGCGGCGTTACCTGGAGAAGTGGCGGGCCGTGTCGGAAAACCCGCTGACCGACCGCTCCGCCCTCGAGGTGTGCAGGGTGGTGGTCCGGAGCTGCGAGGGTGTGGTTGCCGAATGCAGCCACCTGGCGGCCCAGCCCGCCTGACGCCGGGACGTCAGCGGCCGGATTTGAGCCACGCGGTGGCCGAGGGCATAAAGAAGAACACCAGCCCCACCAGCGCCAGCAACAGGTTGAGGCCCCAGAACAGCACCACGTAGCTGCCGGCATCGCCGTCGGGCACCAGGAACGCTGACGCCACCAACAGGACAACGGCGTGTCCGGCCAGCAGGAGCAGCAGCGCCCACCGGGCCCAGCCCTGGCGGCCCATCACCACGCCCAGCATGGCGGCCTCCAGCACGATCACCAGGAGGATGGCCGCGATGCTTCCCCAGAAGACGATGCCCGTGGCAGTGGTGACGGCCCCGGCCTCACCACCGGGCGCCATTGACTCCACCACGGTCTTCAGCCGTTGCAGGTGGGAGTCGCGGGTCAGGAAAGAGCCCACGGGGACGGCCAGCCCTGCCACGAAGCTGACCAGCCACAGGGTCCTGGCATTCTTGACGCTCCGCGGTGCCGGCGGGATGGCAACGATGGGAGCCGGAGCAGCCCAGGACAACCCCGGCCTGGGTGGAGGCGCTGCCGGGCCCGGGGGCGAAGACGGGGCTGCAGCCCCTTGGGGTGTGGTTTGCAGCCGGTCTTCGCCACCAGGTTCCTGAGTCATCCGCCCCTACTTCAGTCCGTCGGTATCGTGTTCGTCGGTTTCGTGCTTGTCCTTGCCGCCGGCTTTGCCGTCGCCGTGGTTCTTCGCTTTGGCATCCAGTTCATCCTTGAGCCGCTTCAGGCGCTCCGCTTCCGCCTGGTTGCGCCGGCGGGCTTCGAGGTTGCGGAGGAAGTCCGGATCATCGTCCGGAGCTGTGGGATGGCGCTGGCTCGGTTGGGGGGAAGTGCCGCGCGGCCGGCCGATCAGGAGCCAGAGAATGGCGCCGATCACGGGCAGGACGATCATGACCACAATCCAGGCCGGTTTGGAGATCCCCCGCGTGAGTCGCCCATCAGTGCGGATCACGTCCACGAGGCCATACACAAAGATGACGAGGACTGCCACGGCCAAAGCCACACGGAAGAGCATGCCATCAAGTCTATCGTCCGCAGCCGCGGGGGCTTGGGCGGGAGGCGGCTAAACTTGAATAGTGGCCTTTTTGAAATATTCCCTGATCCGCCTGGCTCTCTTCGCGCCCCTGTTTGTTGTTTTCATGCTCCTGCAGCTCGGCGTCCTGATGTCCGTGGTCTGCGCCGGACTGATCGCGTTCGCCGTGAGCTACCTGTTCTTCCAGAAGCAGCGTGATGCGGCGGCAGCGGCCCTGCACCAGCGCTTCTCCGGCAAGGCCAAGCCGCTTCGCTCTGCGAATGAGGTCCAGGATGCGAACGCCGAGGACGCCCTCCTTGATGCCAACCCGGACATCGTCATCAGCAATGACGCCAAGGACCCCAAGAAGTCCTAGCACCGCCCGGTAAACCGCAAAGGGCCCTAGAAGCCGTGGCTGAGCACCAGGCCCAGTGAGAACAGCAAACTGTAGCCGAGGTTGATCATTCCGGTCTGCTTCAGGACCGGGATCAGGCTTTTGCGCTTGCGGCCGTTGATCATCAGCCATGCGGGCATGAGGCAGGCCGGAATCAGCAGCAGCACGATCAGCATCCACGGCCGTCCCGGGGCCAGGACCACCACCAGCATGATGGCCACGGCGAGCATCAGCACGTAGCTTTCGCGGGCGTGCTTGTCACCCAGCCGCACGGCGAGGGTCTTCTTGCCGGCCTGCATGTCGGTGGGGATGTCCCGGACGTTGTTGGCCATCAGCAGGGCCGTGGCAATCAGCCCGGTGCCGATGGCGCCGATGATGGCGGGCAGGTTGATCTGCCCCGCCTGCGTGTAGGTGGTTCCCAGCGTGGCCACCAGCCCGAAGAACACAAACACAAAAACATCACCCAGGCCCATGTAGCCGTAGGGGTTTTTGCCGCCGGTGTAGCCCCAGGCCGCCATCACGCAGCCGATCCCCACCAGGATCAGCCACCAGCTCTGGGTGATGACCACCAGGACCAGCCCAAAAACCATGGCGGCACCGAATGTGCCGAAAGCGGCATATTTGACATGTTCGGGCTTGGCAGCGCCTGACCCCACGAGCCGGAGCGGGCCCACCCGGTCATCGTCGGTGCCGCGGATGCCGTCGGAGTAGTCGTTGGCGTAGTTCACTCCCACCTGGAGCAGGAGTGCCACGAGCGCCGCGAGGATGGCGTTTAACAGGCGGAACGAATCCATCTCGTAGGCGGCGGCGGAGCCGATCAGCACGGGCGCAATCGCGGCGGGCAGCGTCCGGAGTCGGGCGCCTTGGATCCATTGTGCGGCTGTGGCCACGGTCAGTACCTCGCGTTGGTGTGGGGAAGGCGGCAGGAGGAGGATCCTGCCCGATGGTGCAGGTCTACTTTACTTTCCCTGGTGCAGGGCGTTGAGTTCGGCGGCCATGGCGAGTCTGTCAGGCTTGCCGTTGGGCAGCATCAGCAGTGACGGGGCGGCGAGCACGGTTTTGGGTGCCAGGATGCCCAGCGTCCGGTGCCATTCCTGTTCGAGGACGACGGCGTGGTCCCGGCTCCCAAGGGACCCGCCGGTTTCCGCCGGGTCCTGCTCGGGGCCTGACCCGGCCACTGCCACGTAGGCTGCCACTGCCTGGCCCCATTCGGCGGACGGGACGCCGGCCACAAAAGCCGCAGTGACGGCGTCGGACTTTTCCAGCTCTTCCTGTACGTGCGCGGCGGAAACTTTGATGCCGCCGCTGATAATGACGTCGTCGGCGCGGCCCAGGACGGTGAGCCGGCCGTCGTCGTTAATGCTGCCGAGGTCGCTGGTGCGGAACCAGCGCACGCCGTCCTCCTCGAAGAAGGTGGCGCTGCCCTCGTCCGGCGTCTCCAGGTAGCCGGCCGCGATGGTGTCGCCGCCCAGCAGGATGCGGCCGTCGGCCTCAACGCGGACGGACACGCCCTCCAGCGGGAAACCGTTGTAGACGCAGCCGCCGGACGATTCGGCGGAGCCATAGGTGGTGACCACGCGGACGCCGGCATCCGCGGCGGCAGCCAGCAGCGCAGCGGACGCGGGAGCGCCACCCAGCAGGATGGCGTTGAAGCGCCGCAGCACCGCCATGGTGTCGGGGGACGGCTCGTGGAGGAGCCGCTGCAGCTGGGTGGGGACCAGGGAGGTGAACCGGATCTTGTCCGTCAGCTCCAGGGCGGCGGCCGTGAAGGCTTCGGGGGTAAAGCCGCCGGACATGTCCATGACCCACGGGCGGGTGCCGGCGAACAGCGAACGGACCAGGACCTGGATGCCCGCCACGTACTGGACGGGCAGCGCCAGGAGCCACTGGCCCTCGCCCTTGAGCGCCAGGGCGGTGGACATCGAGGATGCTGCCAGGGATTCGACCGTCAGGATGGTGGCCTTAGGGGTCCCGGTGGACCCGGAGGTGCGGACCACGGCCACGGCGTCGTCGCAGCCTGGTGTCTCCACGTGGCCTACTACCAGCTGTCCGTCCCCGTCGACGGAAAGCTCGACGGCGGGCCCCTCGCCGTGGAGGGCCGCGGCCAAGGCCTTCAGTGCCGGTTCGATGTTGGGGGCGCCGGTCTGTGTGGTGTTGCCGGGGGCGCCTGTGGGTTCGGTGCTCATTGCCGGTCCTGCCTTAGAAGTAGTGCGGGAAGCTGGACCAGTCGGGGTCGCGTTTTTGCAGGAACGCCTCCTTGCCCTCCACCGCCTCGTCCGTCATGTAGGCCAGCCGGGTGGCTTCGCCGGCAAACACCTGCTGGCCGGCCAGGCCGTCGTCGGCCAGGTTGAACGCGAACTTGAGCATCCGGATGGCCTGCGGTGACTGCCGGGCGATATCAGCCGCATACTCCAGGGCGACTTCTTCGAGGCGCTGGTGGTCCACGGCCTCGTTCACGGCGCCCATGCGAACCATGTCCTCCGCGGAATATTCGCGGGCCAGGAAAAAGATTTCGCGCGCAGCTTTCTGCCCGATCTGGCGCGCCAGCAGCGCTGAGCCGTAGCCGGCGTCGAAGCTGCCCACGGTGGCGTCCGTCTGCTTGAACTTGCCATGCTGCCGGGAGGCGATGGTCAGGTCCGCCACCACATGCAGGGAGTGGCCGCCGCCGGCCGCCCAGCCGTTGACCACCGCGATGACCACCTTGGGCATGGTCCGCATCAGCCGCTGCACTTCCAGGATGTGCAGCCTGCCGGCCCGGGCCGGATCTATGCTCTCCTGCGTCTCGCCGTCGGCGTACCGGTAGCCGTCCCTTCCCCTGATCCGCTGGTCGCCGCCGGAGCAGAAGGAATGGCCGCCGTCCTTGGGGGAGGGACCGTTGCCGGTGAGCAGGACGGTGGCCACGTCCGGGGACATCCGCGCGTGGTCCATGGCCCGGTAGAGCTCATCAACGGTGCCGGGCCGGAAGGCGTTGCGGACCTCGGGCCGGTTGAAGGCGATCCGGACCGTGGGCAGGTCACGCAGCCAGCCGCCGTCGGAATCCCTTTCCACCTGGCGGTGGTACGTCATGTCCTGGAAGTCGTCAAAGCCGGACACCACACGCCAGCGGGTTGGATCGAAGACGTCGGACACCGAGGCGGGGATTTGGTTGCTCACCGTCCAAGTCTAGTAATCGGGGTCAGCTGATGCAGAACTCGTTGCCCTCGGGGTCCGCCATGGTGTGCCAGAAATGCGGTCCCTCGTTGGCTGTCCAGAGGAACGTTGCACCGCGGGACTCGAACTCCCGGCGCACCTCGTCCTTGTCCCGGCCTGCCAGGTGGACGTCCCAGTGCACGCGGTTCTTCACGGTTTTCCCTTCAGGCGCTGTCTGGAAGAGAATCCGCCGCTGCGGCGCTTTTGCGTCCAGTTCCTCGGGCGGACGGATGGCGCAGGCGGTGCGCCACACGAGCTTGCCGTTGTGGGTTGTTGTCTGGTCCTCCGTGGCGTAGCCCTGTTCGATCATGGACCGGATGAAGCCCTCGTCCTGTGGCTCCACCGCCCACTCGAGGGATTCCGCCCACCACTGCGCCAAGTCGTGGGGCACGCGGCAGTCAACAACAATCTGGATATTCAGTCCCATGCCAACAAGGTACGTGGACCCGGCCCCGGGCAACAGGTGCTGGGTGGGCCGGACAGGTTCTCCAACGTTGGAAAAGTATTCTTGACAGATTGTCATGACATGGCTCACAGTTGGGGAAGGAAAGGCTTTTCCGTGGCTGGCAGCCATAGGCTGGCAGCCACATCTTCCCCCAGCCGGGCCCGTCCAGGTGCAGGCCAGGAGCATAGCGAGAGACAGGAAAGAGCATTGTCAGAGAAGACAAGAATCTCCAGCATCACCCGTCGGCAGTTCGGACTGACGGCATTCGGACTCTCAGCGCTGGCAGCGGGACTTACCTCCTGCAGCAGCGGCGGCGGCTCGAGTGACGGCGGCTCCAAGACCCTCCAGCTGGTCCTGTCCGGCGACACCAATCAGGGCGGCGCGTTCGCGGCAGCTGCCAAGAAGTACCAGGAAGCCACCGGCATCACCATCGAAGTGGTGGACGTCCCCACGGCGGACATCACCACCAAGCTGAAGAACGCCGCCACCGCCAATGACCTGCCGGCACTTGCCCGCGTCACCGGCCTCGACCCGCTCTGGGTCAACCAGCTCCAGGACCTCTCGGACATCGCCAAGTCCCGCGGCATTGATGAGAACTTCCTGCAGGAATCCCCGGACGGCATCATCCCCGCCATCCCTTCCGACCTCACCGCCGTGGGCCTGTTCATCAACAAGAGCCTCTTCGAGAAAGCCGGCGTCACGTTCCCCACCGCCATCGAGCAGGCGTGGACGTGGGACGAATTCGTGGCGGCAGTTAGCCAGGTCCGGGAGAAGGCCGGCGCCAAGTACGGTGTGGTCATGGACCGGTCCGGGCACCGCCTGCGCGCCATGATGTACGAGTTTGGCAGCACCGCATTCGCCAAGGAAGGCGACAAGTACACCGGCGATGCCAAGGCCGTGGAAACCCTGGAATACTTCGCCAGGATCAATGACGACCAGACCATGCCCAAGTCGGTCTGGCTCAGCGGCGAGGACGGCAACGCCATGTTCAAGAGCGGCCAGGTGGCGGCGTACTACTCCGGCAGCTGGCAGGTGGCGGACTTCAACAAGAACATCAAGGACTTCGAATGGCTCTCCGTGCCGCTGCCCAAGAAGGAAGTCAACGCCACCAACCTCGGCGGCGGCTTTATGATCGCGTTCAAGGACACCGGCCAGGACGAGGAAGCCAAGAAGTTCATCGACTGGTTCTATGAGGATGCCAACTACACCGAGTTCGCCAAGCTGGGCGGCTACCTGCCCGTGAAGGACCTGAAGGTGGAGTACCCGTTCCAGCAGGCCTCCTTCGAGCTCTACCAGAAGCAGATTGCCGGCAACCAGGCCAAGGGCGACAACGCCATCAAGCGTGTGGTGGCCGAGGCCTACGCGGAGACCCCGTTCTCGGGAGACCCGCTGCGCGAGGAGACCGTCAAGATGCTCTCCGGCAGCCAGGACGCGAAAACCACGGTGGACAACATCGTGAAGCTCTACAACGGCGCCTGAGGCCGTGGCACACTCAACCATGACCACCACCGTGGCGCCGGGAGCGCCCGGTAAAGGGGCACTCGGGACCAAGTCGCAGCAGAAGCGCAGGAACCGGTATGTCATCGCACCGCTGATCCTCATCGGCGTCAACGTGGTGCTGTTCCTGGTCTTCTTCGTCTGGCCCGGCGCCCTGGGCCTGCTGTACTCCTTCACGGATTACCGCGGCGTGGGCAAGCTGAACTTCATCGGCCTCGCCAACTTCCAGAAGCTGTTCGCGGACGGGACGTTCTACGCGGCGCTGGGCAGGACCTTTGTCTATACGGTCCTGTCCGTGCCCCTGGTCTATGTCTGCTCCCTTGGCGTGGCCGCGCTGCTGGTCAGCAAGGCCGTCCGCGGCCGGACCGCCGCAAAAATCGTGATCTTCCTGCCCTGGCTGATCTCGCCCATTGTGGTGGGCGTCATCTGGAAGTGGCTGTTCGGGCAGGACTTCGGGTTCGTCAACTTCATCATTTCCACCCTCGGCGGCAGTCCCGTGCCGTGGTCCAGCAACGGCAACCTGGCCCTGACCGTGGTCATCTTCGCTTCGGCCTGGGGCGGGACGGCCTTCAACATGCTGCTGTTCATTGCGGCACTGAAGAACATCCCGGAGGCCCTGCTGGAGGCAGCCGAGCTGGACGGGGCGAACGCGTGGCAACGCTTCCTGAACGTCACGCTCCCAGGCATTGCGCCGACGTCGTTTATGGTCATTTTGCTCTCCACCATCCACGCAATGAAGGAATTCGCCATGATCCAGGCGCTGACCAACGGCGGACCGGGCACGGAGAACACCCTGATCGTCCAGTACATCTACAAGACCGGCTTCGAGCAGTCCAAGGTGGGCTACGCCAGTGCAGCCTCGATGGTGCTGATGGTGGTCCTGCTCGCGATCGCGCTCATCCAGCTGCGGTTCAACCGGAAGAAGGGCTGACCCATGGCAACAGCTGCCAACCTGCCTCCCGTCGTCGCGGCGGAAGCTGCGCCCGGTGCCGAAAAGGTGGAGTCCATCAGGGGCAAGAGGGGCAATCGGGAGGGCCGGGCCAAACTGTCTGTCCCCTTGACCGTGCTGATGTGGCTGATCGCGGCCGTCTACGCGCTGCCGCTGCTCTGGTTCCTGCTCAGCTCCTTCAAGCCGGGGAGCGAACTGTTCAGCTACCCGCTGTCCATGCTCCCCAGGGAATGGACGTTCCAGGGATTCGTGGACGCCTGGGAACGGGTGGACTTTGCCCAGTACTTCCTCAATACGGCTACGGTGGCGATAGTCACCACCCTGCTGACGGTGTTTTTCAGCGCCTGCACCGGGTATGCGCTGGCGAAGTACAACAACAAGGGAACCCGGCTGTTCTTTGTGTGCATCCTGGCCACCACGATGCTGCCCACCGAGGTCATCCTGAACCCCACGTTCTCGGTGATCCGGGACCTGGGCCTGTACAACTCCCTGGCCGGCATCATTGTGCCGTCCGTCCTCACCGCCACCGGTGTGTTTATGTTCCGGCAGTTCTTCCTGACGGTTCCGGATGACCTGCTGCACTCCGCCCGGATCGACGGCGCCAGCGAGCTGGCCATCTTCTTCCGCATCATGCTGCCGTTGTCCCGGCCCATCCTGTTCACCCTGGCCATCTTCTCCTTCCAGTGGCGCTGGAACGACTACATCTGGCCCCTGATCGTGCTCAACGACCCCAAGTGGTACACGCTGCAGTTGGCTCTCCGGAGCATCGTCGGTGCCGAGAACATTGACTGGCCGGTGCTCCTGGGCGCCTCGGTGATCTCCATCCTGCCGCTGGTGCTGGTGTTCTTTGTGTTCCAGAAGTACGTGTTGAACGCTGACGTCAGCGCCGGCCTGAAGGACTAGCCCGATCCGGTGGCCGCCGCTGCGGCGGGACCAATGAAAGGTAAGAAATTTGCAGACAGCCCCAGCCGAGGTCGTCTTCCTGGGCCGGGTGGTGAAGGCCGCGGACCAGTACGTGCACAGCATGCTGGAAACGCACGACGCCGAGGCCTCCGCGGCGCCCCATCTCACCGCCCAGCCGCAGGGCGTTGCCGTGCCGCAGGCCGCTGCCCTGCCGCACCGTGAGGCCATGGGACGGCTGCTGGCCCTGGTCACCGTATTCAGTGAGCCTGGTTCGGCCTATTGCGGGTCAGGCCGGCTGCGGGAGCCCATGGCCTGCCACCTGGACCGGCTCGAGCTGCTGCAGGGCCCCACCGGCTTGTTCGACGGAACCAACCTGTGCTCGCCGCCGGACTCCGCCTTCACCCTGAACGATGTGTGCCTTGCCCTGGGCCTGATCCGGGCGCTGGACACTCCGGGTCCTTTACTGGCAGAAGTGGACGCCCGTTTGTCCCTCATCGTTGCCCGGGCTACCGACGCGATGGTTTCGGGCGGCGTCCACACCCCGAACCACCGGTGGGAGCTGTCCGCGGCGCTGGCCCAGATGCATCAGTTGCAGCCGAGCCAGGACATCGCCGACCGGATCGAGGAATGGCTGGCCGAGGGCATCGACCAGCTGCCGGACGGTATGTACTCGGAGCGCAGCCCGCTCTACGCCACGGCCGTCACCAACCCGTCCCTGATCACCATCGCGGACAGCTTCGGCCGGCCCGGGCTGCTGGACCACGTGCGGCGGAACCTCACCGCGTTCCTGCCGTTCTTCAACGCGGACGGCAGCGTGGAATCGGTGTTTTCCCGGCGCCAGGACCAATGGCTGACCTTCCATGCGGCCCCGTTCCTCCGCCTGTACCGCCGCCTGGCCAACCAGGACGGCCGCCCCGACTTCGCCGCAGCAGCCACCTGGCTCGGAACCCTGCCCCTCCATGAACCGGCCAAGCTGCTGGCACTGACCCGGCTCGACCCCTGGCTGCGTGCGGCGCTGCCCGGTGACGCTGTTTTTGGTGACTCCGGCGCTGGTGACGCTGGCGGCCCTGCCTTCGGCGATGTTCTCTTCGGTGACGCTGTCCGCCTGGGCCAGCAGCCGCCGTCGGACGCTTCAATCTCCGGAGCCGCGCCTGGCCTGCCCGCGGCACTTGCGCCTGTCCGGGCCGCGCTGGACAGTTGCGGCCTGCACCGGTTCCGCGCGTCCGGCTCCGTCAGCACCGTTTTCGGGGGCTGCGACGAGCTGATCCCCGGCGTGGTGTCGGGCCTGTCCAGCAACCCCACATTCCTTCGGTTCGTGCACGGGGAAGCCATGCTCTCCGGTGTGCGGCTCTCCCGCAGCTTCTTTGACCTGGGCCCGTTCCGCAGCCAGCACACTGTCCGCAACGGCAACTCGGCGGCCCTGTCCGAGACCGTGGCTGCCAACTTCTACCTGCCCCTGCCACAGGGAAAGCGGCGGGAAGACGGGATTTATGAGCTGCAGCACGAGGGCAGGTTCAGCGCCAGCATGGACTTCAGCAGCCGGCCAACCGTTGAGCACAGACTGGGCACGGACATCCGCGTGGAGGTGGACGGGGACCAAGCGGTCCTGACGATCGACTTCGAAGGCGCGGACACTGCCTTTGCCCTGGAACTCACCTTCCGGCCCGGGGGAGTGCTCGACGGCGTGGCGCCATTGGGCGAACGGGGCGCCTTCCAGCTCGTTGACGGCATGGGCAGTTACCGCGTGGGATCAGACGTCATCGAGTTTGGTCCTGGCATCCCCGCCGATCCCGACACTCCGCCCGTCTACAACCCGGGTGAAAACTACCGCTACCTGGCCGGAACGAATGCCTCCGATGGCATCAAGGTGTTCATCACCGGCCGGACCAGGGGCAGGCACGTGTTCACGCTTCGGGGGATGCCCGGCCCGGCGTAGCCACTGCCACCGGGGTCACATCGAGCCCATGGCAGGGGGCCTCATGGGCCGTCCGGACCCCGCGTTGCGTTCAGGCCGGGACCTGCTGGAGCTGTTCGTAGACCTCGGGCGGGATGGCGTAGATGAACACCACGGCCAGCAGGTTCTTGGCAGCATGGACGAAGTAGGAGAACATCAGGTTCCGGCCGGTCCACACATACACGAACACCAGGGTTGCGCCCATGGCCAGGTACGGCAGCAGGACGGTGAGCGTCAGCGCTTCCTGGCCCACGATGTGCAGTGCCGCGAACAGGAGCACCGACAATACGCAGCAGACCCAGATGTTGATCCGCCGGCTCAGCTTGCCGATCAGCAGGTGCCGGAAGATGTACTCCTCGACGAATGGACCCACCACCACCAGCAGCGGAACCATCAGCCACGCCGGGACCTGCTGCATCAGCGCCTGGAGTCCCACCTGGTTCTCCGACGTCTCCACGTTTCCGCTTGCAGCCACCACCACGGCGGTCAGGATCATCATGGCAATCACCGCTGCCGGAACCATCATCAGGGTGAACCACGGCCGGGTTGCCAGCACCCGCAGGTCGCGGCCCACCACGCGCCGCGCAGCAAAGACCGCGAGAATTCCCACCGAGGCATAGAAGAGCAGGTTCGTGGCGTACGAAGCCGCGGCCGGACTCGGCGCGATCTGCCGCAGGAACGGCTCCAGCAGGTCCCCGGCCACAACGAAGAATCCGGCAATCGCCACGTACAGGCCCACCGTGGCGAAGTCGAGGGGCGAAAACCGGTACAGCTGTGGCTGCGGAGCGGGTGGTCGGCGGTGTGCGGTGGCCATGGTTTCAGCCTAGCTGGAGGGGGAAGTGACGACGTCCACGTTGCCGGGGGATCAGGCGCCCCCTAGAATATTCGGTATGCCTAAACTTTTGTTTCGGTGCGCCAAAGTAGCCGCCCGAACCCTCGCCCTCCGCCAGGCGCGCTTCCGCGCCGGGGCGGGAGCCGCCGTCGTGCTTTCCCTCCTGCTGACCGCCTGCGGAGGCGCCTCCGGCAACGGCGGAGACAAGAAAGTAGTCCTGACCACCTTCACGGTGCTGGCCGACGTCGCCAGGAATGTGGCGGGGGACAAGCTCACGGTTGAGTCGATCACCAAGGCCGGCGCCGAGATCCATGGCTACGAACCCACCCCCGGCGACATCCGGAAAGCCTCCAAAGCAGACCTGATCCTGGACAACGGGCTGAACCTCGAGGCCTGGTTTGGGCAGTTCGTGGAGGGACTGAACGTGCCGCACGCGGTGGTCAGTGACGGTGTGCAGGTGGTGTCCATCAACGAGGACTCCTACCAGGGCAAGCCAAACCCGCACGCCTGGATGTCCCCGGTGAACGTGCAGATCTACGTGGACAACATGGTGAAGGCCTTCAGCGACCTCGACCCGGACAACGCCGGCGTCTTCAAGGCCAACGGGGCCGCCTACAAGGCCGAGCTGCAGGCGGTGCAGGACCAGATGGTGTCCAGCCTGTCCGGCCTCCCCGAGAACCAGCGCGCCCTGGTGACTTGCGAAGGTGCGTTCTCCTACCTGGCCCGGGACGCCGGGCTCAAAGAGGTGTACATCTGGGCGGTCAACGCCGAACAGCAGGCCACCCCGCAGCAGATCACCCGCGCCATCGAATACGTCAGGGCCAACAAGGTCCCGGCGGTTTTCTGCGAATCCACGGTTTCCGATGCGCCCATGCAACAGGTGGTGGGGGCCACCGGGGCGAAGTTCGGCGGCACCCTTTACGTGGACTCCCTCTCCGAGACGGACGGGCCGGTGCCCACCTATCTTGACCTCATCCGGCACGACGCCGATCTGATCACCAAGTCCCTCGCCGGAGCACCCACAGGAGCGGCATCATGATCTCCCCGGCCATCCTCGTTGAGCATGTCACCGTTCATTACGGCGAGGTCCTGGCGCTCGACGCGGCGTCCGTTGCCCTCGAGCCCGCCCGTATCTGTGGGCTGGTGGGCATGAACGGCTCCGGCAAGTCAACGCTCTTCAAGGTGATTATGGGAATGATCAAGCCCGACGCCGGCACTGTCCGGATCAACGGACAGTCGCCTTCCAGGGCCCGCAAGCAGGGCGGGATCGGCTACGTGCCGCAGAGCGAGGACGTGGACTGGCAATTCCCGCTGTCCGTCCGGGACGTGGTGATGATGGGCCGCTACGGCCACCAGGGCTTCACCCGACGTGCCTCCAAAGCGGACCGCGCCGCCGTCGACGAAGCCTTGGACCGGGTGGAGCTGGGGCCGTATGCCGGCCGCCAGATCGGCCAGCTCTCCGGCGGCCAGAAGAAGCGTGCCTTCGTAGCCCGCGGGATCGCCCAGGGCGCCACCACCATGCTCCTGGACGAACCCTTCGCCGGCGTGGACAAACGGTCCGAGGCCACCATCACCCGGCTCCTGCGCGAACTCGCCTCCGACGGCTGCACCATCCTGGTGTCCACCCACGACCTGCATGCCCTGCCCCAACTCTGCGACGAGGCCATCCTCCTGATGCACAAGGTCCTGATGCACGGGCCGCCCGAGGTGGTGCTGCAGCCCGAGAACCTGGCGATGGCCTTTGGCCTGGACGTGCTGAACAGCGAACTGCCGGAAGGGAATGTGCCGGACCGGAACGTTCCGGCACCGGGCATCACAGCGCCGGACCTCACAGCCCCGGCCGCCGAGAGGGGGAACCACTGATGGAGCTGCTCCTGGAACCGCTGGGCTACGACTTTATGGTCCGTGCCTTGGTCACCACCGCCCTGGCCGCCGTGGTCTGCGCAGTGCTCAGTTGCTGGCTGGTATTGATTGGCTGGTCCCTGATGGGCGACGCCGTCTCCCATGCGGTCCTCCCGGGGGTGGTGCTGGCGTACATCGTCGGTGCCCCGTTTGCCCTCGGCGCGCTGGTGTTCGCCCTCGTCGCGGTCACCCTGATAGGGGTGGTCCGCAACACGAGCCGGGTGAAGGAAGACGCGGCGATCGGCATCGTGTTCTCGTCGCTGTTCGCCCTGGGCCTGGTGCTGATTTCGGTGACGCCCAGCCAGACCGACCTCAACCACATCATCTTCGGCAACCTCCTCGGCGTCAGCATCCCGGACCTGATCCAGGTTCTGGTGCTGGGCGTCGTGGCCTTCGCCATCCTGATCCTCAAAAGGCGCGACCTCACCCTGTATGCGTTCGACCCCATCCACGCGCACGCCATCGGACTCTCACCCAAACGCCTGGGCGCGCTGTTGCTGGGCCTGCTTGCGCTGACGTCCGTGGTGGCACTGCAGACTGTGGGCGTGGTGCTGGTGGTGGCCATGCTCATCATCCCCGGCGCCACCGCGTACCTGCTGACCGACCGCTTCTCGCGCATGCTGGTCATCGCCCCGGTGATCTCTGCCGTCTGTTCGCTGGCCGGTATCTACATCAGCTACTACCTGGACACCGCGTCCGGGGCAATGGTGGTGCTCACGCAGGGCGTGGTGTTCGCCGTCGTCTACCTGTTCAGCCCACGGCAGGGCCTGATCGGTACCCGGCTTGCGAAGGCCCGGCGCCGAAAAGCGGCAGCGCTCGCCGTCTGACCCGCCACGTGTGAGCGGACGACGGCGGCACCTGGCCCGGGCGCCGCCGTCGTCCGCTGGGTGCCGGGTGAGGCAGCCGCCCCGGCCCTGCCGCTTGACTCAATTCCCGCAGGCGGGCAGGCTGGAGCGATGAAGTCCTGACAGCAGCCCGGCCACGCCGGACTGTTCCCCTCAAATCCAAGGCCGTTGGTCGAGCCCCCGATGTTTCGGCCTGGCTCCCGCGGCCACACTTCGGAGCTTTGCGAGGACTTCCCTTGACTGAACACCTGAACCTTTCCGGCGTTTCCCACGGCTACGGCGACCGCCTGCTGCTGGACGATATCAACCTGGTCATCACGGCGCGCGAGCATGTGGCGGTGGTGGGCGAAAACGGTGCCGGCAAATCCACCCTGCTGCGCATCCTGTCCGGGCATGAGCAGCCGCAGGAAGGCGCCGTCACCATCCGGGGCCGGGTGGGCTACCTCGCCCAGACCCATGGGCTGCCGGAGTCATTCACCGTGGGCGGTGCCATCGACGCTTCCCTCGCCTCGCTGCGCGAACTTGAAGCTGAACTGGACCGGCTCGAGGCCGGGCTGGCAGACGCCGAGGACGCTGACCTGGAAACTTACGGCAGGCTGCAGACCGAGTACCAGCTGAGGGAAGGCTACGCGGCGGAATCCCGGGTGGAAGCGGCACTGGACCGGCTGGGCCTGGGCGGCCTGGACCGAAGCCGGACGCTCGGATCACTGTCCGGCGGGGAGCAGGAACGCGTGGCGCTCGCCTGCGTACTGGCCGACCCGCTGGACATCCTGCTCCTGGACGAACCCACCAACCACCTCGACGCCCGGGGTGTGAAGTGGCTCGAGGAGCGGCTGGCGACCCACCGCGGCATTGTGGTGGTGGTGTCGCACGACCGGATGCTGCTCCGGAAGGTGGCCGCCACGATCATCGAAGTGGATGCCGAACGGCGCACCGTAGCCCGCTACGGCAACGGTTATGACGGCTACCTCCGGGAGAAAGCCGCCGAACGCCAGCGCTGGGTGCAGCAGTACCACGGCTGGCTGGACGCCATGGCGGCGGAAAAGCGGCAGGCCGAAACGGTGGCCGGAACCATGGGGTACGGCCGCAAGCGGGACGCCGACAAGATGTCCTTCGGGTTCAAAACAGGCACCTGGGAACGGGCCGCGAGCAGCCAGGTCCGCAATGCCAAGGAACGGTTGCGGCGGCTCGAAGCCAGCCCGGTGGACCAGCCGCCCGTGCCATTGCGGCTTGCCCCGCCCGCGGATTTGGGAGCTTCAGCTGACGCCGCACAGCCGGTGCGCCTTGCAACCAACGGGGTCAGCGTTCCGGGACGGCTTCAACCCACGGATTTCCAGGCCGGTGTGGGCGAAAAGATCCTGATCGTGGGGCCGAACGGTGCGGGCAAATCCACGCTGCTGTCCGTGCTCGCCGGAACCCTGGAACCAGCCGGCGGGAGTGTCACCCGGCCGGAACGGGTGGGCTACCTGCAGCAGGAACTGGAACTTCCGCTGCGTCCGTCGCTCCGGCTGCTGCCCGCGTTCGCGGCGGGCCTCGGGGGCAACATCGACGAACATGCCGAGGCCCTGCTCGGACTGGGATTGTTCCGCACCAGCGAGTTCCACGTCCCTGTCGGCAGCCTCTCGGCAGGGCAACAGCGCCGGCTGGCCCTCGCCCGGCTGCTGCTGGGCGGCTACAACACCCTGATTGTGGACGAGCCCACCAACCACCTGGCGCCCGTCCTGGTGGAACAACTGGAGGCGGCGCTCGCCGGGTTCAGCGGAACCCTGGTGATGGTCAGCCACGACCGCGCCCTCCGGAAGTGGTTCGCCGCGTGCCAGCAGGCCGCCGGCAGTGCGGGCAACCCGCCAGGCGCTGCCGGGCGCTGGATCCGCTACTCGATGGACCGGGGCGTGCTCGCGCCGGCCTGAGCACGGGGCCGCGGAACCGATATGCGGAACTCTTAGCTGTGCTGCGGGGGTTCCCGGCAAAGGCGGCTGCCATCAGCCACGCGTACGGGTAAGGCCACGGGCCCGGAAAACCGTGAGTTTTGCGTTAAGGGATCGTTACCGGGGAACCGGCAGGCCGAAACATGGGTGGCGCAGGATGGGCTGTAACAGTTGCCGCCGGCCGAAAGGGAACGCCCATGCTGACCAAGAACCTTTTCCTGCAAGGCATTTTCCCCTTCCAGGGCGCGGGCATGGAAAAGCCCGTGCCCATCCACAGCGAGCTCTCCCACTACGTCCCTGACGGGTTCATCAACCAGACGCTCTATTTCCGCGGAGGCAATTCGAGTCCGGAACTGATTACGGTGGTCCTGCTGCGCAACGGCGTGCCCATGAGGTATTTTCCCATCGGCGCCAAGAGCGATGTCCACGTTCCACTGCGGGTGGTGGAGGACATCGAGGGCGGATCCGCCGTGGAGCTTTACCTTGCGGCTCCGGAGGGCGTCAAGGGGTCCGTGGTGATTGACCTGGGCATGGTGGAGCACTGATGACCAGCGTCCTGGACAGCCCGCGGGCCACGCCCTCCGGGCCGGCCACCCGCCGCCGGCTTGTGGTGATCGGCAACGGCATGGCCGGCGCCCGCGCGGTGGAGGAAATCCTGGCCCGCGGCGGCGCCGGACAGTTCACCATCACCATGTTCGGCGATGAACCGTACGGAAACTACAACCGGATCATGCTCAGCCACGTCCTCTCCGGCGAGGAAAGCGACGCCGACATCTTCCTCAACTCCTTGCCCTGGTACCAGGAGAACGGCATCACGCTTCATGCCGGGGTGAAGGCGGAAAGGATTGACCGCTTCACCAAGCACGTCTTCTCCAACGACGGCCGGGTGACACCGTACGACACCCTGATCATCGCCACCGGCAGCCGCTCCCACATGCCGCCGATGGATGGGCTGTACACCCCGGGAGGGTCCATCAAGCAGGGCATCTTCGGCTTCCGCACCATCGACGACACCCGCAAGATGGTGTCGCATGCGCGGCAGGAGCACCACCGCCGGGCCGTGGTGATCGGAGGGGGACTGCTGGGACTTGAGGCCGCGCATGGATTGCGGAGCATTGGGCTGGAGGTGGACGTGGTACATTCCGCCGGTCACCTGATGAGCGCGCAGATGGGGCCCGACGGCGGTGCGGTGCTGCGCCGCAGCGTCGAGGCACTGGGCATCAGGGTGCTGACCGGCAGCCGTACCACCGCGGTACTGGGAAACGACCGGGTCACGGGGGTCAGCCTCCGCGACGGCACCGACATCGCCTGCGACATGGTGGTGGTTGCCGCCGGAATCCGGCCCAACGTGGACCTTGCCGTCCTGAGCGGGCTGCCGGTGGAGCGGGCCATCGTGGTGGATGACCGGCTGAGGGTCCAGGACGAGGACCATATCTACGCCGTGGGGGAGTGCGTGCAGCACCGCGGCGAGGTGTACGGGCTGGTGGCCCCGCTCTGGGAACAGGCGGTGGTCCTGGCCAACCACGTCACAGGGACGGACACGTCCTCCCTGTACTTGGGCTCCCGTACCGCCACCAAACTGAAGGTGGCCGGCGTCGAGGTGGCCTCCATGGGCCTGCACGGACCCGAACTCGAGACGGATGAACACATCGTTTTCTCCGAGCCCAGCCGCGGCGTCTTCAAGTCCATCGTGGTCCGGAACAACAAGATGGTGGGCGCGACGCTCCTCGGCGACAGCCGCAAGGTGGCCTACCTGACCCAGGCCTATGACCGCGGGCTGCCCCTTCCCGAGGAACGGATCGGGCTGATGTTCGATCTTGGGACACCGGACGGGGACACCGGGGTGGCCGAGCTCAGCGACGACGCGCAGGTGTGCAACTGCAACGGCGTCAGCAAAAGGACCCTGGTGGATGCAGTGCAGGGCGGCTGTGCCACTGTTGCCGGCGCCATGGAGGCAACCCGGGCCGGCAAGGGCTGCGGCTCCTGCAAGCTGCTGGTGCGCCAGGTGGTGGAATGGGCCGCGGACGGAGCCGTGGAAGAGGACCCGGCGGCCGGCTACTACGTTCCCGCGATCCCGCTGGACAAGCCGGCACTGATGGCGGAGATCCGGAAGCGCGGGCTGCGTTCCGTCTCGGCGGTGTTCCAGGCTCTGGCCCCCGGCGGCGAGGACGCGAGGTCCAAGATGGGGCTGGCCTCGCTGCTGAAGATGATGCTGGCAGAGCGCTATATTGACGAACGCGACGCCCGGTTCATCAACGACCGCGTGCACGCCAACATCCAGCGCGACGGCACCTTCTCCGTGGTGCCCCAGATGAAGGGCGGCGTGACCTCGGTGGAGCAGCTGCGCCGCATCGCCGATGTGGCCGAAAAGCACAATGTCCCGCTGATCAAGCTCACCGGCGGGCAGCGGATCGACCTGCTGGGCATCCGCAAGGAGGACCTGCCGCAGGTGTGGGCGGACCTGGACATGCCCTCGGGCTACGCCTATGGCAAGAGCTTCCGCACCGTCAAGACCTGCGTGGGCAGGGACTTCTGCCGCTACGGAACCGGGGATTCCACGAAGCTCGGCATAGAGATCGAATCACGCTTCCAGGGGATCGAGGCGCCGGCCAAGCTCAAGCTGGCGGTGTCCGGGTGCCCGCGGAACTGCGCCGAATCGCTGGTGAAGGACGTGGGCGTGGTGGCGGTTGAAGGCGGCCGGTGGGAGATCTATGTGGGCGGAGCAGCCGGCGCCCACATCCGCAAGGGCGATCTCCTCGCCACCGTTGATGATCCCGAAGAGGTCAAGGTCCTGGCCGGCAGGTTCATGCAGTACTACCGGGAACGTGCCAACTGGCTTGAACGGACCTACTCGTTTGTCCCGCGGGTAGGCATCGAGCATCTGCGGGACGTTATTGTGTCCGACTCGGAAGGCATCGCATCCCGGCTGGACGCGGCCATGCAGGACTCAATCGACAGCTACGAGGACCCGTGGAAAGAACGTGCGGAACCGGTGACCCCGGGGCAGTTCCGCACCTCGCTGCCCCTGACTGTGTTGCCGCAGGTACCCGTCCAATGAGTGCCGAAGCCGCAACAGGAGCGCAGACGTTCGTCCTGGGTCCGGTGGAGCAGATTCCGCTGGGGGAGGGCAGGGCCTTCGCCGTGGACGGCGGCCAGGTGGCCGTGTTCCGGCTCCGCGACGGCTCGCTCCGGGCGCTCCCGGCAGTTTGTCCCCACAGGGGAGGCCCGCTGGCCGACGGCACTATTGACCTGGGCGTAGTGGTGTGCCCCCTCCACCAGCACGCGTTTGACCTGGCCACGGGCTGTTCCACAACCGGCGCAGACAACCTCAGCCCTTATGAAGTCTCCACGGACGAGCAGCGGAACCTGGTCCTGCAGGTACCGGTGTAGCGCGCGTCACGTAGCACCCCGTCACATCTTGTAGGATAGACGAGCCGCGCGAAGCTTCGGCGCCACGAGAGATTCCGATCACATTCGGATGCCCGACAAGGCATCTTGCCGAATTATGTGAGCGGAATCGTCCGTGTACCGGATGCGGCCAACCCCCAACCCACAAGGAATCGTTGTGCCTCAAAGTACCCCCACAGATCTCCAGAACCCCACGGCCCCATCCACCGCCGTCGACCCCACCCTCAGCGCCGAGGGCTATAGCAAGACCCTGGGCCGCCGCCACGTCACCATGATCGCCATGGGCGGCGCCATCGGCGTCGGCCTGTTCATGGGTGCCGGCGGGCGCCTGGCCTCCACCGGCCCGGCCCTGATTTTCTCCTACGCCATCGCCGGCGTCATCGCCTACCTGCTGATGCGGGCCCTGGGCGAACTCATCATGTACCGCCAGACCTCCGGCTCGTTCGTCAGCTACGCCGGCGAGATGTTCGGCAAAAAGGGCGCCTACCTCTCCGGTTGGATGTACTTCATCAACTGGGGCATGACCGGCATCGCCGAACTGATCGCGATCGGCCTGTACTTCCAGTTCTTCTTCCCCAACGTCCCCGTGGAAGCCTCGGCCATCGCCGCCCTGGCCCTGCTGGTGGCGGTCAACCTCCTGAGCGTCAAGGCCTTCGGCGAGTTTGAATTCTGGGCCTCCTGCCTCAAGGTGGGCGCCATCCTGATCTTCCTGGTGGTGGGCACCTTCATGGTGGTCACCAACGCCCAGGTGGGCGACGGCCACGCGTCGGTCGCGAACCTCTTCGCGGCTGAAGGCGGCATGTTCCCCAAGGGCGCCCTGGTGATGGTCCTGGTGCTCAACGCCGTGATCTTCGCGTACAACGGCATCGAACTGGTGGGTATCACCGCCGGCGAGATGCAGAACCCGGAACGCGAAGTGCCCAAGGCGATCCGCGCCGTCGTCCTCCGCATCGTGGTGTTCTACGTCGGTTCCGTGACCCTGCTGGCCATGCTGCTGCCCTCGGACCAGTACAAAGCCGGCACCTCCCCGTTCGTCACCGTCTTCGGCCAGATGGGCCTGGGCTGGGTGGGCGACGTGATGAACATGATCGTGATCACCGCCGCGCTGTCCTCCTGCAACTCGGGCCTGTACTCGATCGGCCGCGTGTTCCGGACCATGGCCAACAACGGCCACGCCCCGCAGTGGCTGACCCGGATGTCGAAGCGCCATGTCCCCTACGCGGCCATCCTGGCCATCGCGGCGTTCTACCTGGTGGGCATCATGCTCAACATCTGGCTGGGTGGCTCGCACGCGTTCGACCTCGCCCTGAACACCGCCTCCATCGGCGTGATCTTCTGCTGGGGCTCCATCTTCGCCAGCCAGATTGTGTTGCGCCGGCGCAAGGGCGTCACCTCCGAGCTGCCGATGCCCGGCTCCCCGTGGACCAGCTGGGCGGGCCTGGTTGGCCTGCTGGCCATCACGGTGCTGATCGGCTTCGACACCATGACCAGCAAGAGCGGCGAGGTCTTCTACCTGGGCCTCTGGACGCTGGCCACCATACCCTTCTTCGCTGTGGTCCTGTGGCTCGGCTGGCAGAAGGTCAAGAACAACCAGCCGAAGAATGAGCTGTACAGCTAGCACTTTTTGGGAAATAACGGTCGACGGCGGGACGCCCCTGGGGAGGGCGGGCCCGCCGTCGGCGTTTTCCCGCGTAAGCCGTGGTGCCGGATCCGCCGCCGGGTGCCCGTGCCTGTCTGAATCGCCGGAACGGTGCCGGATCGCCGGAACGCTTCAGCGTCCTGGCAGCGTTCCGGCGATCACGACGGCGGGAGGCGGGGATGGTGCGGGGCGCGCCGCCGGGGCAGACTGGGGCTTGTGAGCGAATCCTGGGTGCTGCATGTTGACCTTGACCAGTTCATCGCGGCCGTGGAAGTGCTCCGCCGGCCGGAGCTCGCGGGCAAAGCGGTGATAGTTGGCGGCCGTGGTGATCCCACCGAGCGGGCCGTGGTGTCCACGGCATCCTACGAAGCCAGGGCGTACGGCGTGGGCTCGGGAATGCCGCTGCGCATCGCGGCACGCAAGGTCCCCGATGCCGTCATCCTGCCGGTCGATCACGAAGCCTACCTCGAGGCCTCAGAAAAGGTCATGGCCGTGCTGCGCGCTCAACCGGGTGCCATCGTTCAGGTGCTGGGCTGGGATGAGGCGTTTGTTGGTGTGGGGACGGATGATCCGGACGCATACGCCAAGCAGATGCAGCACGACATCCTTGAGGAGACCCGGCTGCACTGCAGTGTGGGCATCGGTGACACGCTGGTCCGTGCCAAGGTGGCCACGACGTTCGGCAAGCCCGCCGGTATTTTCCGGCTCACGGCAGAGAACTGGCTCGAGGTGATGGGGAACCGCCCCACCATCGAACTGTGGGGCGTGGGAACCAAGGTGTCCCGCCGCCTTGCCGCCCTCGGCATCAAGACCGTTGCCGAGCTTGCGGCGTCCAACCCGGATGACCTGGTCCCCGAGTTCGGCCCGCGGATGGGACCCTGGTATGCCCAGCTCGGACGGGGCGACGGCTCGCGGGTTGTCGATGACACCCCGTGGGTGGCGCGCGGGCACAGCCGGGAGACCACGTTCCAGCGCGACCTGACGGAGCCCGGGCAAATTGACGACGCCGTCCGGGAGTTGGCGGCGCACGTGCTGAAGGATGTCGCGGCGGAGGGGCGGCCCGTCGTCGGGCTAACGCTCAAGGTCCGGTATGCCCCGTTTATCACCAAGACCTATGCCCGGAAAATCCCTGAGACCTCCGACCCGGAAGAGGTGCTGGCCCGCGCCCTCGACCTGAGGGGGAAGATCGAGCCGGACCGACCCATCCGGCTCCTGGGGCTTCGCGCCGAAATGGCGATGCCGGAGGATTCCCGGCAAGGGCACACGCCGACGCGCAGCGGATGGTGATGGTCCCGCGGGCATGTAGCTCCTACCGGGGCTGGGCGACCGGCAATTCCAGGCAAACAGAACGGCGGCGGTTCCGTGGGGATCCGCCGCCGTTTCGCTCTGTTACGGCCGGCCTGGTTGGGCCTGGTCGCCGCAGGAAGAGGCTAGTCGCGCTTGAACTCGTCCTTGACGCTTTCGCCGACCTTCTTGGCGTCAGCCTTGACCTGGTCGGTCTGGCCTTCCGCTTTCAGACGGTCATTGTCAGTGGCGTTGCCCGTTGCTTCCTTGGCCTTGCCGCCGAGGTCTTCCGCTGCGTTACTGATCTTGTCTCCGAGGCCCATGGTGGTGGCCTCCTTTCGTTTCCGTTGATCAAACAGTGCATTTTCACGATAACACGAAGCTTGCTTACTATTTTAAGCTGCCGGTGTTGGGGGCGCCTGTTGATTGCCGGTGCCCGCGGCTAGGCTCGGATCATGGACCACAGCATCAGCCTCACCCAGCACATCCAGGCGCCACCGGAAAAGGTCTGGTCCGTGATTACCGACATCCCGGGCTCGGCGGCCACCCTCTCCGGAGTTGATTCCGTCCAGCTCCTCACCGAAGGCCCCTATAAAGAGGGGACGCGGTGGAAGGAGACCCGGAAGATGTTCGGCAAGGCTGAGACAGTCGAGATGTGGGTGGCCGGGGCTGAGCCCCACCGCAACACCACCGTCAAGGCCCTCCAAGGCGGCGCGGACTACACTACGCGGTTCAACCTGGCCCCGCGCGATGGCGGCACGGACCTCACCCTTACCTTCGGCGCCGAGGTCATCAAGCCCACCCCCGCCAGCAAAATCATGATGCTGCTGTTCGGCAGGATGGGCATGGCCGCCACCCGCAAAGCCCTCACCAAAGATCTTGCGGAGATCGCGGCCAAAGCGGAGTCCCTCCCGTAGTGGCCGCCTCAACAGGCCGCAGCGGCTCCAGGACGGCCGTAAAAGTCACTGCCCCCAGGCTCTCGCCCGTTGTGCTCGCGGACCTGGACGGGGATTCCCCGCCTGCTTTGCGCCGGGGTGAAAGGCACGACGGCGGCCGGTACAGCCGCGTGCAGGCCGACGGACTGGAGCTGGCCGGCACCGACTTTGCCGAGTGTGAGTTCCAGGGCGTCTCCTTTAGTGACACCCAGCTGCGTGGTTCCTCCTTCCGGGACTGCATCCTGGCCGAGCTGTACGCGCCGGTTTTCCGGGCGGCCCGCACCACCTGGCGGGACGTTGAACTGCGGAACCCGCGGCTGGGTTCGGCGGAACTGTATGAAAGCGGCTGGCAGTCGGTCCGGATCGACGGCGGCAAGCTGGACTTCCTCAACCTGCGCGGCGCCAAGCTCGCGGACGTCCTCATCACCGACTGCATTATCAGTGAGCTGGACCTCGGCTCAGCCGCCGGTACGCGCGTGGCGCTGAAGAACTGCACCATCGGTTCCCTCGATGTCAGTGGGGCCAAGCTGAAGGACTTCGATCTCCGCGGCACCGAATTCCGCAGCATCAGCGGACTCGGCAGCCTCGCCGGCGCGGTGATCGATGACTACCAGCTGAGCCTGCTGGCACCCCTGCTGGCAGCGCATCTGGGCGTCACCGTCCTCTAGAACCCGGGAGGTACGCAACGGAAGCTCCCGCGTGTACTATTTACAGAACGAACGGTCGGTAAGTGAAGCGGGGGAGCCGGCCGCCGATGACAGTGCTGTTTATCGCGTGAAGGGTGTTTCCATGGCTGCAACCGCAGGTCCGCAGGCTTTCCTTGTTGGCGGGGTCCGAACGCCGGTGGGCAGATACGGCGGCGCGCTGTCGTCGATCCGCCCGGACGACCTGGCGGCACTCGTACTGCGGGAAGCGGTCAACCGGGCGGGTCTGGATCCGGACAGCATCGACGAAGTGATCCTGGGAAACGCCAACGGCGCTGGTGAGGAGAACCGGAACGTGGCGCGGATGGCGACGCTGTTGGCCGGGCTGCCCCTGCATATCCCGGGGATCACGGTGAACCGGCTTTGCGCCTCCGGCCTGAGCGCCATCATCCAGGCCAGCCACATGATCAAGGCCGGCGCCGCGGACGTCGTGATTGCCGGCGGTGTGGAATCGATGAGCCGGGCCCCGTGGGTCCAGGAGAAGCCAACAACCGCTTTTGCCAAGCCGGGCCAGATCTTCGACACCTCCATCGGCTGGCGTTTCGTTAACCCGCGGTTCCACAGGGGCGAGCTGTCGCGTGACGGGAAGATGACGTACTCCATGCCGGAAACCGCCGAGGAGGTGGCCCGGGTGGATAACATTTCCCGCGAGGATGCCGACGCCTTCGCTGTCCGCTCCCACCAGCGCGCCCTGGACGCCATCGCTGCCGGCCGGTTCAAGGACGAAATCGTCCCCGTCACCGTTAAAACCCGCAAGGCCGAGCACGTGGTGGACACGGACGAAGGTCCCCGCGAGGGCACCACCCTGGACGTCCTCGCCGGACTGAAGCCGGTCACGCATGGCGGCACCGTGGTGACTGCCGGCAACTCCTCGTCGCTGAACGACGGCGCTTCCGCGATCATCGTCGCCTCTGAGGCGGCCATTGAGCGGCTTGGCCTCACTCCCCGGGCGCGGATCATCGACGGCGCTTCTGCCGGCTGCGAGCCGGAAATCATGGGCATCGGCCCCGTGCCGGCCACCCAGAAAATCCTGAAGCGGACCGGTCTCAGCGTGGGCGACCTTGACGCCGTCGAGCTTAATGAGGCCTTTGCCACGCAGTCCCTGGCGTGTATCCGCCGGCTGGGCCTGGAGCCGGACATTGTGAACCTCGACGGCGGCGCCATCGCTTTGGGGCATCCGCTGGGTTCCAGCGGGGCCAGGATCGCCATCACGCTGCTGGGGCGGATGGAGCGTGAAGACGCCAAGGTGGGGCTGGCCACGATGTGCATCGGTGTGGGCCAGGGTACGGCGATGCTGCTGGAGAAGGTCTGATGGCCGGCGCTGTGGACCTGGCGGCGGAGAAGTTCCATGCGCTGCTGGTGGAGGAGCGCACCGACCGTGTAGTGGTGCTCCTCAACCGGCCCGAGGTGCGCAACGCCATCGACCAGCAGATGGTGGATGAACTCCATATAGTCTGCACGGCCCTGGAGCAGGACCCGAAGGTGTTGATCATCGCCGGCGTAGACGGCGTGTTTGCTTCCGGGGCGGACATCGCCCAGCTGCGCGAACGCCGCCGCGACGACGCCCTGCAGGGGATCAATTCCACGATTTTCGTCAGGATCGCGAAGCTGCCCATGCCGGTCATCGCGGCGCTGGACGGTTACTGCCTGGGCGGCGGCGCTGAGCTTGCCTACGCCGCGGACTTCCGGATCGGTACGCCCAATGTCAGGATCGGCAACCCCGAGACCGGGCTGGGCATCCTCGCCGCGGCAGGTGCCAGCTGGCGGCTCAAGGAACTCGTGGGGGAGCCCGTTGCCAAGCAGATCCTCCTCGCCGGGCGCGTGCTTGGCGCCGACGAAGCCCTGGCCGTGAACCTTATTACCGGGATCCATGAGCCCGCAGCACTTCTGGACGCGGCACACGACCTGGCGGACCGGATCGGCCGGCAGGACCCGCTGGCCGTGCGGATCACCAAGTCCGTGTTCCACGCCCCGGCTGAGGCACACCCGCTGATTGACCAGCTGGCCCAGGGGATCCTCTTTGAATCCGAGGCCAAGTTCCACCGGATGCAGAAGTTCCTCGACAAAAATGCCGACAAGAAGGCGGCTACGGCTGCCGGCCCGGGCACTGGAGATACAGCCAACACCGCGACCGGAGAGAAGAACTCATGAGCACACCGCAACTTTCCCCCGGCCTGCCGTCACGGGTGGGTGTCCTGGGCGGCGGCCGCATGGGAGCCGGTATCGCCCATGCCTTCCTGATCAACGGCGCGGACGTACTGGTCATCGAGCGCGACGAACCATCAGCGGAAGCTGCCCGGGAGCGGGTTGAATCCGCCGCGGCCAAGAGCATCGAACGTGGTGCAGTCGACTCCAGCCTGGACCAGCTCCTCTCCAGGCTGGCCGTGGGCGTGGATTACGACGCGTTCAAGGACCGGCAGCTGGTAGTTGAGGCCGTGCCGGAGGACTGGGACCTGAAAGTTACGGCGCTCCGCGGAATCGAGGAGCGGCTGGCAGATGACGCATACTTGGCGTCCAACACCTCGTCGCTGTCCGTCAATGGCCTGGCCGGTGAGTTGAAGCGGCCGGAAAACTTCCTGGGGCTGCACTTCTTCAACCCCGTTCCCGCGTCCACGCTCATCGAGGTGGTGCTGGGCAAGCAGACGTCTCCCGGACTCGCTGCGGCGGCGAAAGGGTGGGTGGAGGCGCTCGGCAAGACCGCCGTCGTCGTCAACGATGCCCCGGGGTTCGCGTCCTCGAGGCTGGGCGTGGCCATCGCCCTGGAGGCGATGCGGATGGTGGAGGAGGGCGTCGCCTCCGCGGAGGACATCGACGCCGCCATGGTCCTTGGCTATAAGCACCCCACCGGGCCGCTGAAAACCACCGACATCGTGGGGCTGGATGTGCGGCTCGGCATCGCCGAGTACCTGCATTCCACACTGGGGGAGCGCTTTGCGCCGCCGCAGATCCTCAAGGACAAGGTGGCGCGCGGCGAGCTGGGGCGGAAGGCCGGCAAGGGCTTCTTTGACTGGCCGAGCTAGCGGGACGGGCTAGTCGAAGAAGCCCACGATGTAGCCGATGAAAAAGAGGAGGAAGAGCAGCACCCCGGCTCCGATGGCGCCGATCCAGAAGACCTGCTGGCCCTTCCCCGTTCCCCGTTGCCTGGGCTCCTGCGTGCCTGCCACCGAACCCTCACCCGGCGGCGTTTCACCGGGCGGCACTCCGCCACCGGGCTCCAGGCCGGTCAGCTTGTCGTCCTCCGGGTCCGGGTTGTTTCCTGACACGTCAACTCCTCGCTCGAAACGTCCAGGGTCCGTTCCCCAGCGTAACGGGCTGCGGTGGTTGGACCTAGGCTGGTGCAGTGACTTTCGTTGAACCCCTTACCCTGACCGGCCGGCATGTAATCCTCGAGCCACTGTCCCAGGATCACCACGACGGCCTTGTTGAGGCGGCCAGGGACGGCGAGCTGTGGCGGCTCTGGTACACGTCGGTGCCCGCGCCGGAGGAAATGGCAGCGGAGATTGAGCGGCGGCTGGCCCTGCAGGAACAGGGCTCTATGGTGCCGTTCACCACCCGGTTGATCGACCCCGCAACCGGCAGTCCGGGCAGGATCATCGGGATGACCACCTACATGAATATCGACGCCGGGACTCCCCGTTTGGAGATCGGCTCCACCTGGAATGCCGCTTCCGTGCAGGGGACAGGCACGAATCCCGACTCGAAGCTGCTGCTCCTGCGCCACGCGTTCGAGGTCCTGGGCTGCCCGGCGGTGGAGTTCCGGACGCACTGGCTGAACCACCAGTCACGCGAAGCCATTGCGCGGCTTGGCGCCAAGCAGGACGGCGTGCTCCGCAACCACTCCAGGACCCGCGACGGGATCCTGCGTGACACCGTGGTGTTCTCCATCCTTGAGCACGAATGGCCCATGGTCCGCGCCGGGCTCGAATACCGCTTGGCCCGGCGGGGATAGGAAGCGGGCTTTAGGGGCGTGCCAGCTGCTTCAGGTTCACCGAAGCGAGCAGTGCTGTGGCGTAGGCCTGGTGCCCTGCATCATTCGGGTGGAAGTTGTAGTCAGCAGCAAAATTGGTCGGCGACAACTGCAGCCATGATCCTGTCACTGAGTTGACAGCGTGCCCCGTAAATGCCGCGGTCACGTCGATGTATTGGACGTCTGTTCGAGGCAACGCATCAGCGATCCGCACGGCCCTTGCGATCGTGGCGTTGAGCGTCACGGTGGCGCCATTCATGAGCCGCTGATTTGCCGATGAAATTGGAAGAGCGATTGGGCTGTCTGGGTCGAAGAGCAGAGGATAGCCCAGCACGGCCACCTTCGCATTGGGTGCTAACACTTGGATTGTCGTGTACGTCTGAACGAGGCTGGCGGTGAGGAAGGCCAACGCTGTGGGTGACTCGGCCTGCGCCAGGGCAGCACGGCAGGTGGCCTCATCCGAGAAGGCGCAAACACCCAATACCCGTGAGAAGCCAAGATCGTTCGCCCCGGCCGTCATTGAAATGAGGTCAGTTTTTTGCGAAAGGGCCCGCTCTTTTACTAACGACCGGATTTGCTCCTGGACAGTCGGAGTGTAAAGAACCTGATCGTATGTGGGGCTCCGCTTGGAGAGCACGGCTCCATGGCACGCAGCGTTGTCGAGAAGATTCGCCCGGAGGGTCGCCGCGACTATGTCGACATAGCCCGGATGACTTTGCCAGCAATCAACCCCTGGCGGTCGAACTGCATCCTTGGCGCCCGTCCCTGCTGTGTACGAGTCCCCCAAAGCGGCATAGTCAACTTCGGGCGGCGCCGCGCCCGCAGGAACAGACGTGAAACCAAGTGCCATAGCAAGAGTGGCGAGGCCTGCCGCAAAAGCCGAGTGACGCCGTCGTACTGATGCATTTCCCATGGGGTTCTCCTTGGAACGTCCGAAGACAGGTGGGTGTCACCGTACTCCTGTCCAGGGGCCGCGTCACCGGTTGCGACTACCCCATCTTCACGTAAAAGTGCCCTAACGCGACGTGCACCTCTGTGGCGCGTGTGATTAGCTGTGCCGATGAAGAGAGCTGACGGGTCCATGGATTGGGATGGTGCTGTCAATGCTTGGCACGTTGCCGGCGGCGTCTACCGGATGGGGCGCCGTGAGTGGCTGACCGGGACCGGGTGGAAGCAGGCGTTCGACGACGGCGTCCGAACCGTGGTGGATCTTCGCGGCCCCGCCGAGGGGCGGCGGCGGGACACTGATCCCGTAGTGCCCGCCGCTGCCTGGGCCGGCATCAATGTGGTGCAGGCGCCTACCGAGCAGCCGGGTGACCCCCGGTTCACGGCCCTCACGGGCGCGTACCTGAACGATCCGGCGCACTACGCCGAAAACGCCCGGCTCTTCCCCGAAAAGCTGGTGGGCGTCTTCCGCGCCATCGCCGGTGCCACACCAAAAGGTGACGTGCTGCTGCACTGCGCCGCCGGCCGTGACCGCAGCGGAATGGTGGCGGCCATGGTCCAGGACCTCGCGGGGGATTCCGACCAGGACATCGCCGAGGGTTACCGCCGTGCAGCCCGCGGCATCAACGAGCGGTACCGCACGCACGGTCCACCCCACGACCGCGAACGCTACGTCGAGGAGCACGAACTGGGGCCACTCCTCGAGCAGCATGGTGACGCCGTGGTGGAGTTCGTGCGGGGCCTCGACACCCCCAACTACCTTCTTGCCAACGGCCTCAGCCCTGCCGAGCTGGATGCCGTCCTGGCCATATCCCACGTGAGGGTAGATACAATGGGACCAGTGTGACGCATGTGACATGAGGTGCTGATGTTTCCTCAGTCACGTGGATCGGCAGAGAGACGGACATGAGCGGAACGACAGCACCAACGACCAGGACCTCCCCCAGGCCCTGGCAAAAATCGAACGTGGACAAACTGCGCCGTGTGCTCGCCCTGGGCGCCGCCGCAGGGATGCTGGCCTCCTCCGCCTATGCAGCCGTCCCCGCCTTCGGCGCCGGTGACGTGAACCCGAGCCCCACCTCGGCGGCCGGTACGGACGCGACGGCAGCAGCTGCGGAACCGGTTGGCCCGTCGCCGGCACCGGTCGCACCGCCCAGTCCAGCCAGTTCACCAAGTCCAGCCATTTCCCCCCACCACTCGGACGCAGCGCTCGCCGACGCAGTGCAACGGGACCTGAAGCTCACTCCGCAGCAGTTCGAGGCTGCAGGCGAGCTGGGTGCCCAGGCCGCGGCCGCAGCGGTGCGGCTGCGCCAGGTACCGGGTTACGTGGGGATCCGGATTGCGGGACGCTCGATTATTGTGACCGGCTCCGGCAGTGAGCTCCAGGCTGCGGTCACCGCGCTCGCCGGAACCATCCACGGGCTGTCCCTCGAAGCACCCCCTGCACACCCTTCCGCGGCCGCACCCGCAGCGGCGCCGCCGTCGTCCATTGCTCCTTCCGCCACCCCGCAGGCCGGTGCACCCGTGGCGGCCCGGTCTGAGCTGGCGGTGAGCACGGAACAGCTTTTCCAGGAGTATGTCCGTGAGGTGGGGATTGCAGGGCTGCAGGCGGTGGTCACCTCCGGCGGCAAATTCGTCATCCGGACAGGCGGCATTACGTCAGCGCAGTCGACGCAGGGCGGCGCCGGCGGAGCGTCCTCCAGTCCGGCGCCCGCGGCCGAAACCGCAGCCCCCGGTAAGATTTCCCCGTCGCAGTTCGTCTCGCGGTACGCCAACGTGGAGCTCGACGGCGGCGCGCCCCTTAAGCCGGAAGCGGATGTCCCTGGGGGCGTGGGGTACCAGACGGACCAGAACTGGACCTGCTCCACCGGGTTTTCTGCCTTTGATCCCAGCGGGCTTCCATCTGTCCTTACTGCTGGGCACTGCGGTGAGGACGGCGCCTCCACAACGGCCACGCTGCTTCCGCGTGCGTCCGACAGCCTGCTGGGCAACTTTCGGTTCAGCCAGTTCGGCGGCCCTGGAAACTCCCCGGTGGTCAATCCCAACGTCCCAACGGGCCCCGACTACACGGCCGTCACTGACCCCGGCAATGTTGGCACTGACATTGCTGTCATCGGCGCCATACGACCCGATTGGGATCCTGCGCCTGCCGCGGACACGTACGGATACAAGCCGTACGCGGACAAGATCGTCGGGATAAAGGCCCCGGTGGTTGGCGACACCGTCTGCCGTTCAGGATGGGCAACCCAGTGGTCCTGCGGGCACATCGACGCTGTCGGGATTATTCTCGTGGGTGGTCCAAACTATCCCGCCGACCCCAACGACATCCGGGCCTTCAACGGTTTCCTCTCCTACGACGTCCAGTCCAGCAGCGGTGACTCCGGGGGGCCCTGGATCAGCGGCAATTACGCCGTCGGCACGCACTCCGCAGGCGCCGTTGAGAGGGACAAATCGGGCAACGTCATTCGAACCGTTGCCGTGGCAGCCACCCTGGAGGACTCCCTCAACGTGCTGCCCGGCTACCAGCTGGAACTCTTCCTTAACAAGCCCGAGCTGACCGCCCCGGCGGACATGACCTTCCGGGCCGGCACCCCCATCACGGGCCGGGTTCCGGCCGCGCCCGCCTCCGCCGTGGCCGCCGGTTCCCAAGTCCGCATCACCTATGCCGGCCGCCAGCCGTTGGACGTGCCCGTGCAACCCGATGGCACCTGGTCCTTTACCGCCCCGGAAGCACCGGGCCCGTTCAGCTTCACGGCAGAGACCCTGAACGGGTTCAACCGCTCCGGTGCGGTGTCACTGGACGTCGTCATTTCGCCATCGTTCCTTCCCGCGCCCACCATTACTACGCCTGCCAACCAGCCCCCGTCCGGACTGACAACCGTCGACGGCACGGGAACGCCGGGTGCCACCATCACCCTGTCCGGTGACGTCGCCGGCTCGGCCCTGGTCGGGGATGACGGCCACTGGACCATCGCCCTGCCGGCCCCGGCCCCCGCGGGCAAGGTGAGCGCCACTGCCGTCCAGTCCTACCCGGGACTCACGGACAGCGCGGCCACCACCGTGGCCTTCTCGGTCATGCCCCCGCCACCGGCCATCACCAGCCTTTCCGCCGGACAACACGTCAAACAGGACGCCCTGCCGGCAGCCATCGTGGGAACCGGACTGAACGGCGCGGACGTGACCGTGGCCGTCGACGGGAAGCCCGTTTCCGCCGCCGCTGGATCGGCTGGGGCGGGCTCTACGGGATCCCGTGCCGTGGGAATGGGGCTCGCTCCCTTGGCCCTGGTGGCCAGTGGAACCTGGCAGGTTCCGTTCCCCGCCGGACTGGCAACCGGGACCCATACGGTGACGGCGGCCCAGTCGGTGGATGGAGTGGCTTCCACCACGGCGCAGCTCACATTCACCGTCGATGCCCCGCCACCGGTACTTCCCGCAGGGAACATCACGGCCGGGAGCCTCGCTGCCACGGGCGCCTCCGGGCTCCTTACCGCAGCGGTCGCCGCAGCGGTCGCACTCGCCGTCGGGGTCCTGCTGATGGTGCTGGTCCGCCGTCCGAAGGGGCGCCGGACCTAGGTTTCGACAGGCTCAACCGCCGGCCGGGCGGGCTCACCCCCGGCTATTTGTGGCGCTTCATCAGCAGGTTGGTGATGCGCAGGGTGCAGAGCCGCTGGCCGGCCTCGTTGGTGATGACTACCTCGTGTGTGGTGAGGGTGCCGCCCAGGTGGATGGGCGTGGCCGTGATGGTCACCTGGCCCTCGCGCGCGGAGCGGTGGTGGGTGGCCGAAACGTCCACGCCTACCGCGGTCTTGCCCATGGTGCTCGCATGGATCACCGCCGCCCAGGAGCCCACCGCCTCGCCCACGGCCAGCGACGCGCCGCCGTGCAGCAGCCCGAAGGACTGCCGGTTTCCCTCCACAGGCATGGTGGCCACCACCCGCTCCACCGACTCCTCCAGGATCTTCACGCCCATCTTCTCGTCGAGCTCACCGAGGGTGATCTTCCACAGCTCGTGCGCGTCTTCGGCGGCATCCTGCGGTGATGGGGCGCTCATACGTTCTCCTTTGAAGGTGGCCATTTCAGTCCCGGGCTTCTAGTGTGCAGCACAGCACTTCATGTATGGTGAATATATTACCGAACGGACGGTCAGTAATCATTGGCCGCCGAAGTATGTCCCCCTTGTTGGAAGGATCCGTCAACGATGACCACCACCGCCACAGCTCCCCAGGCCACGGTCGACACCGTGGAGACAGTGCCCAGCTACATTATGGATGCGTGGTGGACGCCCGACGACGGGTCGGCAGGTTCCGCTGTTCCCGTCCGGGACGCGAGCACGGGGGAGATCCTGGCCAAGGTGAGCACCGAAGGGCTGGACCTCAGCACGGTGGTGGAGTACGGCCGGACCACCGGGCAGGCCGAACTCGGCCGGCTGACTTTCCACCAGCGCGCCCTCAAACTTAAGGAACTGGCGCAGTACCTCAATGCCAGGCGCGAACACTTCTACACTTTCTCGGCCCAGACCGGCGCCACCAAGATCGACTCCATGATCGACATCGACGGCGGCATCGGCGTCCTCTTCACCTTCGGCTCCAAGGGTCGGCGGGAGCTCCCCAACTCCCAGGTGGTGGTGGACGGGCCCATGGAGATGCTGTCCAAGGACGGCTCCTTCGCCGGCGAGCACATCTACACCCGTATTCCGGGCGTTGCCGTGCAAATCAACGCGTTCAACTTCCCCGTATGGGGCATGCTCGAGAAGTTTGCGCCCGCCTTCATCGCCGGTGTCCCCACCATCGTCAAGCCCGCCACCCCCACAGGCTACGTGGCGGCGGCCGTGGTCAAGGCCATCGTCGAATCCAACATCCTCCCCAAGGGATCGCTGCAGCTCATCTCCGGATCGGTCCGCGGCCTCCTGGACGTCCTGGACTACCGCGACCTCGTGGCCTTCACCGGTTCCGCGTCCACGGCGCTGTCCCTGAAGTCCCACCCGAATGTGGTGCAGGGCGGTGTCCGGTTCACGTCCGAGACCGACTCGCTCAACGCCGCCATCCTCGGTCCCGACGCGGTGGAAGGCACGCCGGAGTTCGATGCCTTCGTAAAGTCCGTTGTCACCGAGATGACGGCCAAGGCGGGGCAGAAGTGCACCGCCATCCGCCGCGCCATTGTGCCGCAGGAACTGGTCCCGGCCGTGTCCGCCGCCATCGGCAAGCGGCTCGCCGAGCGTGTTGTCCTCGGCGACCCCCGCGCGGACGGTGTCACCATGGGAGCGCTCGCCTCCGTGGAACAGCTCAATGACGTGCGCGAGGCCGTGCAGTCCATGCTCGACGCCGGCGGTGAGCTTGCGTACGGAACTCTCGATTCGCCGTCGGTCACCTCGGCCGACGGGACCACCGGCGTGGTGGACGGCGGCGCATTCATGGCGCCCGTCCTGCTGAACTGGCAGGACCCCGAGGCGGAGGAAGTCCACTCGCTCGAGGCGTTCGGTCCCGTTTCGTCGGTGATTGGCTACAAGGACATTCCCGACGCCGTCCGCCTCGCCGCCCGTGGCAGCGGCTCCCTGGTTGCCTCGGTCTGCACGAACGATCCCGCCGTTGCCCGCGAACTCGTCACGGGAATCGCCGCCCACCACGGCCGCGTCCTGATGCTCAATCGCGAGGACGCCCGCAGCTCCACCGGGCACGGCTCACCGGTACCGCACCTGGTCCACGGCGGTCCCGGCCGCGCCGGCGGCGGCGAAGAACTGGGCGGCATCCGCTCGGTGATGCACCACATGCAGCGCACCGCCATCCAGGGCTCGCCCAACATGCTCACCGCCGTCACCGGCATCTGGCACACCGGCGCGGACCGCAACTTCACCGTGGAAACCGAGGGGACGCACCCGTTCCGGAAGTCGCTGGAGACACTGCGGGTTGGCGACGCCGTCCGGTCCGGCCTGCGCCAGGTCACCCTCGAGGACATCACCGCCTTCGCCAACTCCACCGGCGACACGTTCTACGCCCACACCAACCAGGAAGCCGCGGAGGCCAACCCGTTCTTTCCCGGCATCGTGGCCCACGGCTACCTGCTGCTCTCCTGGGGTGCCGGGCTGTTCGTGGAGCCTGCGCCGGGCCCGGTCCTGGCCAACTATGGACTGGAGAACCTGCGTTTCATCACCCCCGTGGCCGCCGGGGATTCCATCCGGGTGACCCTCACCGCCAAGAAGATCACCCCGCGTGAAACCGACGAGTACGGCGAGGTGGCCTGGGACGCCGTCCTCACCAACCAGGACGACGACATCGTTGCCACCTACGACGTCCTCACCCTCGTGGAGAAGTAACCCCACCTCCGACGCTCTCTCACATAATGCGCGTTTTCCCCTGGCGCTCTCTCACTCTCCTAAGGAAAGTGAGAGAGCGTTTCGGCTGGGGGCGCATTAAGTGAGAGAGCGTTTCCGGTGGGGCGCATTAAGTGAGAGAGCGTTTCGGGTGGGGGCGCATTAAGTGAGAGAGCGTCTGAAGCAGGGGGAACGATGGGGGCGTTTTGGAACGCAGAAGCGTAAAATTCTCCCCGTAGGAGGTGGCTAGATGAGCCTTAGATTGAACACAGTCACAACCGTCCTGCCAGTCGATGATCCGCAGCGCGCCCGCCGGTTCTACACCGAAAAGCTCGGACTCCCGCACCGCGGAATGACTGATGACGGAAGCGAACTCCTCGGCACCAACGGCGGTCCCATGCTGCAGTTGTTGCCCGTCTCGGATGGCAAACATTCCGAGCACACTGCACTGAGCTTCGAGGTGACGGACATCGAACGGACGGTCCGGGACATGGAAGCCAGGGGAGTGCAGTTCCAGGACTACGACCTGCCGAACCTCAGGACCGAGAACCATATCTGCACCACGGACTCGGAGAAATGCGCCTGGTTCATGGACACCGAGCACAATATCCTCTGCGTCCACGAATCGCGGGGCGTGCAGGCCGAGTACGAACTCTAAAAGACCCACTGAAAACGGTAGGCGCGCCCCGGAATCCGGGACGCGCCTACCGCTGTCTTGGCAGTGGGTCAGGACTCGGCGCCGGCGTGCAGGCCGTCGTCACTGCTGTCGTCCGACGGCGCTGCCCCGGTCTGGTCCGAGAGGTCCATGTTGCCGCGGGCCTCCTCCATGGTGGGACCGCCGGAGGGGACGCTGTACGTGTCCGGGCGGATGCCGTGGGACTGTTCCTCGATCAGGGCCTGTTCTTCGCTGAAGCGGATCGCGTTGGCTTCGTCTCCGGCATCGCCGGGCACGTCCTCGCGGAGCTTGGACGGGTCAGGGATGATGTATCCGCCGTCTGCTTCTTCCTTGGGGTGGCTCATGTTGCTTCCTTCCTCTCGGGTTTAATTACTGGGTTGGTCGGTCTATCAGGTCAGCTTTAAGGTCAAGGCTTTGACCGCCGCGCTTGACCTTGAAGCTGACGGTATCGCCGGGATTGCGGTTGCGGAGTTCGGCCAGGAGTTTCTCGGGGGCGTTCAGCGCCACGCCTTCCATGGACTCCAGGACGTCACCGGGGCGGATGCCTGCCCGTCCCGCCGGGCCGTCCCCGTCCACTGCCAGAACCACGACGCCGGTGCTTGCCTCAATGCCCAGCTGGTCGGCGATCTGCGGGGTCAGTTCGCCGGGGGTCAGGCCGAGGTAGGCGTGCTGGGCCGTGCCATCGGCCAGCAGTTCCTCGGCCACCTGCACGGCCGTGGCCGCCGGGATGGCGAAGCCCAGGGAAACGGCGCCGGCCGACGGCGGGATGTAGGCCTCGCTGATGCCGATGATTTCGCCGCGCATGTTAATCACGGCGCCGCCGGAGTTGCCGGGGCTGATGGGGGCGTCCGTCTGGATCAGGTCCACCAGGGACAGGCTGTTGGAGGCCGAACCCGGGATGGAGCGGTGCAGGCCGGAGATGATCCCGGCCGTGGCCGTATTCTCGAAGCCCAGCGGGGACCCCAGGACCACGGCGCCTTCCCCTACCTTGGGCAGGTTGCTTTGGTACGTGGGCTTGGGCAGGCCCTTCCGGTCAGCCTGCACCAGGGCAAGATCTGTGACGGCGTCGCTGGCCTTGACGGTCCCTTTGACCCGCTGCCCGTCAGCGAAGCCGACTTCCACCTCAGTGTTGCCTTTGATCACGTGCTCGTTGGTCAGGATCAGTCCGTCGGCTGAGTAGACAACACCGCTGCCGAGTCCGCCCTCGGTGAAGATTGTCACCACGGAGGGAGCCAGGTTTTCCACCAGCTCCGGGATGCCGCCAGTCTCACTGGAACCAGGGGAGGGGCCGGCCGACGGCGAGGTGCTGCCGCCCGTCGATGCGGTCGATGGGCTGGGCCCCGGCGGAGGCTGCGAACCGGTGCAGCTGGTGAGTGTCAGTGAGGCGGCGAGTACCCCTGCTCCGGCAACTGCGCCGAAGCGGGCGGTGCGGCGGGATCCCTGGCTGTTGCTGGTGCTCATGGACGGACCTCCTGCGAATGCTGGGTGTCCTACCACCGTAGCCGGGCAACGGCACAAATACCAAGCACGCTTATTATTCGGAGGGACCAAGGACCCGAGCGCATCAGCCCGCGCACCAGGGTTGGGACCGGGCCGCGGTTGGGAGGGTTCAGGGCTGGGAGTGGAGCCCGTCGAACGCCATGGTGATGACGTCGTCTGCAAGCCGTTGCGGGGAGAGGGAGCCGCCGGGTTTGTACCATTCCACGATCGAGTTGATCATGCCGAAGAGGAGCCGGGTGACCGTCCGGGGGTCGATGTCCTGGCGCAGGGAGCCCTCGTCGCGGGCGGCGGAGATCAGGCCGGCTACCTTGTGGTCGAAAGCGCGGCGGCGTTCCAGCGCATCGCGTTCAATCTCGGTGTTTCCGCGCAGGCGCAGGAGCAGCGTGACGAACGGCAGCCGGTCCACCAGCACCGCCACTGTCTGTCTCAGCACAAACTCCAGCCGGGCATCGGCCGCGCCGGACGTGGCCTGCGGCTCCGCCAGGATGGCTTCCAGGCCGCCAAGCGCGTGGTCCAGGGCGAGCTTGAGCAGGTCGCCCTTGGACGGCACGTGGTGGTAGATTGCCGACTTCGAAATGCCCAGGTTGTCCGCCAGGATACCCATGGACGTCGCGTCGTAGCCGTGCCGGTTGAAGACGTCGACGGCGATGCGCAGCACCGATTGCTGGTCGTATCCGGGACGGCCGCGCTTGGCGCCGTTGGCGCTGCCTGCTGTTTCAGTGGTGCTGGGCATAGTGGCTAGTTTCTCACGAACGGTCGGTCAGTCTCCGCAGGTCGGTCGGCACAGGCCTACCCCTTCGGGCGCAGGTCATAGATCCGGCGCAGCTTACCGTTGGACCGCTCAAGCGAGCCCGGCTCCACCACGTCCACCGCGCACGAGGAACCCACGTGGATCTTGATCTGCTCCTTCAAGGTGCGTGCCGCCGTCATACTCTGCTCGACGGTGACGGCGTCCCGGCGCTCGATCCGCACGGTCAGCTGGTCCATCCGCTGGCCCTCCGGCCGGGTGAGTTCGAGCTGGAAGTGCGGGCTGAGCTCCGGGATCCTGAGCGCGATTTCCTCGATCTGGGACGGAAAGAGGTTCACGCCGCGCAGGATGATCATGTCGTCGCTGCGGCCGGTGATGCGGCCCATCCGGCGGTGCGCGGGGCGGGCCGTGCCGGGCAGGAGCCGGGTGAGGTCCTTGGTGCGGTAGCGGATGATCGGCAGCGCTTCCTTGGTCAGGGAGGTGAAGACGAGTTCGCCGTGTTCGCCGTCGCGCAGGACGTTCTCCTTGCCCACCACCGGGTTGAAGGCATCGATGATTTCGGGGCGGAAGTGGTCCTCCCAGATGTGGCTGCCGTCCTGGGTCTCTACAGCCTCGCCGGCGACGCCGGGGCCCATTACCTCGGACAGCCCGTAGATGTCGCAGGCCTTGATGTTCATCATGACCTCGAGCTCGTGCCGCATTTCCTGCGTCCACGGCTCGGCGCCAAGCACTGCAAACTTCAGCGACGTGGAGGCCGGGTCGATGCCCATATGCGCCATGGCGTCGGCGATGGTCAGCAGGTACGTGGGGGTGGCCAGGATGGCGTCGGGCTTGAAGTCCTGAATCAGCTGGATCTGGCGTTCGGTCTGGCCGCCGGACATCGGGATGACCGTGCAGCCCAGCGCTTCGGCGCCGGCGTGGGCACCCAGGCCACCCGTGAACAGGCCGTACCCGTACGCGTTGTGGACCTTCATGCCGGGGCGGATGCCGGAGGCGCGGAAGCTGCGGGCCACGAGCTTGGCCCAGTCCGCGAGGTCCTGCTTGGTGTAGCCGACGACGGTGGGCCGGCCCGTGGTGCCCGAGCTGGCGTGGACGCGGGCCACTTCGCTCTGCGGCACCGCGAACATGCCGAAGGGGTATTCGGCGCGCAGGTCGTCCTTGGTGGTGAACGGGAAGTTGCCCAAGTCACTGAGTTCGCGCAGGTCGCTGGGATGGACGCCGGCGTCGTCGAACTTGCGCTTGTACAGGGGGACGCGATCGTAGGCGTAGGCCACGGTGTGCTGCAGGCGGCTGAGCTGGAGGGCTTCGAGCTCGTCGCGGGAGATGGTTTCCTCGCGGTCCAGGACGGCGTCTGTCTGCGCCGTGCCGGCGGACGTGGGGGTTTCAGGGGCGTGGAGGGTCATGGTTTCCTACTTCTTGGGGATGGTCCGGCTGCGGCCGCGGAACTCGGCGATGAGCTCACCTGGCATTTCGGAACCGGTTTGGGCGCCGGCGTCGGCAGCGAAGATCTGGATGTCGTACAGCCCGCTGCGGCCTGCGCTGGAGCGGCGGTCCGCGACGGCGGTGATCACCTGGCCGCGGTAGGCCGGCTTGAGGAAGTTGATGTCGACGCCGGCGGCCACGGTGATGTTGTTTTCCTCGCCGGGTGCCGGGCTGGCCGGGTTGCAGGCCAGGGCGAAGGCAGAGTCCGCAAAGGCGAAGATCATTCCGCCGTGCGCCATGCCGAAGCCGTTGAGCATTTCCTGGCGGAGGGTCATCCGGATGGTGGCGTGCCCGTCGCTGAGGGCGAGGACCTCGAGCCCCATCCATTCGGAGGCGTAGTCGTTTTCCAGGATGGGGTGGACAACCCCGGAAACTGTTGTTTCAGCCATGCGTCATTGCCTCCAGCTTTATTTACCGAATGTTCATTAGGTAATCCCATGAGGGGGTCCGGTGTCAAGGGGAGGCAGCGTTGGGACGTACCACTCCTGCCCAGTTGCTTGGCCGTTCCAGCTACCCGGACCGCAGGATGCCGCGTGGTGTACGGGGCGCCGGGCGTTGGCAGAAAGCAACTGGGCTGGAACGCACGCATGCAGCGCCCAGCTTCGCGGGAAGGTGCAAGGATGGAGTACCGGCAGCACCACACCAGCAAAGGGCGGACCATGGCCACAAGCATCTACGTCAGCGCAACCACCCCCGGATCGGGCAAGTCCCTCGTGGCCCTGGGCCTGGCGGACACCCTGCACCGCCACGCGGACCGGATCGGCTTCTTCAAGCCCGTGGTCCACGGCCCGGATCCTGCGGACGATCCCATGGTGGCCTTGATGAAGTCGAGGTTCGAGCTGGAGGACGAACGCTGCCGCGGCGGCCTCACCCATGAGGAGGTCCGGTCGCTGCTCGCCGAAGGCAAACGCGAGGAAATCGACTCCCGCTGCGTGGAGATCTTCGCCGGGATGTCCCGGCACTGCGACGTGGTGATCATCGAAGGGACCGATCTCACCGGCCAGGACGCCGCCGTCGAATTCGACCTGAACGCCCGGCTCGCCAACAACCTGGCCGCCCCCGTGGTTGCCGTGGTGGGTGCCAAGGGGCGCACCGTGGCGGAGGCGGCGGCCGCCGTCGAGGTTGCCCGCAAGGAGCTCGCCGCCGAGAAATGCGCCCTGCTGGCCATCATGGTGAACCGCGCGGACCCGGACGACGTCGAGGCTATCGCCGCCGCCGTGAAACCCGGCGCCTCCGGGCGGCCCGTGTATGTGCTGCCCGAGTTGGAGGAGATCGCGCGGCCCACAACCGGTGAAGTGGCCGCTGCGCTGGGTGTGCGGCAGATCGCCGGCCGGGCCGACATGGAACGCGACGTGCGCGACATCAAGGTGGCGGCCATGAACGTGGGCAACTTCCTGAACGTGCTGGACGAGGGCGCCCTGGTGATCGTTCCGGGGGACCGCGCCGACGTGATGGTGGCATGCCTGGCGTCGTCCTTCTCGCCCGAATTCCCGGTGGCGTCCGCGCTGATCCTCACCGGCGGCCTGGCACCGGACGCCAACATCTACCCGCTCCTGGCGCAGGCACCGTTTCCGGTCTTCGCCGCCACTGACGATACGTACACCACCGCCCGCCGCGTCTCCGAGGTCCGCAGCGAGATCTGGTCCGGGCATCGCCGCAAGGTGGCATCGGCACTCGGGCTCTGGTCCCGCACCGTGGATGAGGCTGAGCTGGTGGAGCGGCTGCACCTGCCGCGGGCCGAGCGCATGACCCCGCTGCGTTTCCTGCACGACCTCATCGAACGGGCCAGGGCGCAGCGCCGCCATGTTGTCCTGCCCGAGGGGACGGACGTGCGGATCCTGCGCGCCGCCGAAATCCTGCACCGGCGCGACGTCTGCGACCTCACCGTCCTCGGCCCGGAATCAGACGTCCGCGAGCTAGCCGCCGCCCGGGGCATCGACCTGTCCGGTATCAACATCGTGGACCCCGCCACCTCGGACCTGAGGCAGAAGTTCGCCGAGACATACTCGGAACTGCGCGCCCATAAGGGTGTGGACTTGCCCAAGGCCCTGGAGATCATGCAGGACGTGAGCTACTTCGGCACCATGATGGTCCAGCTCGGTGTGGTGGACGGGATGGTTTCCGGCGCGGCCCACACCACCGCGCACACCATCCGGCCGGCGCTGGAGTTCGTGAAGACCCGCGAGGGCGTGAAAATCGTGTCCTCGGTGTTCCTGATGCTGATGCCGGACCGGGTGCTGGTGTACGGCGACTGCGCGGTGAACCCGGATCCCAACGTGGAGCAGCTGGCGGACATTGCCCTGGCCTCCGCGGAAACGGCTGCCCAGTTCGGCGTGGAGCCGCGGGTGGCCATGCTCTCCTACTCCACGGGCGGCTCGGGCTCCGGGGGAGCCGTGGACAAGGTCCGGCAGGCCACCGAACTGGTGCGACGGCGCCGCCCGGACCTCGCTGTCGAAGGCCCCATCCAATACGACGCCGCGGTGGACGCGGCCATCGCCGAATCCAAAATGCCTGGCTCGTCAGTGGCCGGGCAGGCCACTGTGTTCATCTTTCCGGATCTGAACACCGGCAACAACACCTACAAGGCGGTGCAGCAGAGCTCGGGGGCGGTCGCCGTCGGGCCCGTCCTGCAGGGGCTGCGCAAGCCGGTCAACGACCTCTCCCGCGGCTGCACCGTGGAGGACATCGTGAACACGGTGGCCATCACGGCCATCCAGGCGCAGGCGCCGGCTTCCTAGCAACGAGGGCCCACGCCCGCGGGGTTACCTGGCCGAGCTTGCGAGGCCAGGGTGCGGGTGGAGGGCCCACGCCCGCGGGATTACCTGGCCGAGCTTGCGAGGCCAGGGTGCGGGTGGGGAGGTCACCTAAGCCCTTCCCGAGCGGAATTGGGCGTTGAGTGACCTTGCGTTGGCCCGTCTGCCCCCAATTTCCGCACACGCGGGCTCACTTCCGGCAAGTAGGCGGACAATAAAAGAACGGGCAGGGGGCTCCCTGCGGTGGTTTCCGGCAGCGAGGACGGTGCGGGATGAAACCGGTTGGGCGTACGGCGGCAGCACTGCTGATGACGGCGCTCCTGGTGGGCGGCTGCGCCCCAGGGGGCGGAAGCGGAACCGGTACGCCGCCACCCGGAGGAGCGAGCACCTCTGCAGTCCCCGCGGCAGCGGCCACCATCACCATCAAGGACTTCGACTACGGAGAGCCGGTCACGGTGGGGCCCGGCGCGGTGGTGGCGGTCATCAACATGGACTCCGCCCCGCATACGGTCACCGCTGAAAAGGACAAGGTTTTTGACGTCGACGTCGGCGGAAGCGGCGCGACAGGCACTTTCACGGCCCCCACCGAGCCGGGCACCTATCCATACTTCTGCGTTTATCATCCCAACATGAAAGGAACGCTGACGGTCAAATGAACATGACCCTGAGGGTGCTGACAGCCTTGGCGCTGTTCATCGACGCCGGGGTGCATATCCTGCTGGCTCCCGGTTACCAGGTGGCCAACCCCGGCGGCATCGGGCAGGGCAACCTGTTCCTGCTCGAATCGGCCGCGGCAGTGCTGGTGGCGGTCTATGTCCTGGTCCGGGGCAGCAAGCCCGCCTACGCCATGGCACTGGCCGTTTTGTTGAGTGCCCTTGCGGCCGTGGTGCTGTACCGGTACTTCGACATCCCGGCCTTTGGTCCGTTCCCTGCCATGTACGAACCCGTGTGGTTCTTTGAAAAGACCCTCAGCGCCGTGGCAGAAGGTGTGGGAGCGGTGCTGGCAGCCATCGGCCTCGTCCGCGCGCCCTCCATGCGGCGGGTACATGGCGCGCCGGGACCTGCCCGGGGGCATCCCGCCTGACGTCCCCTGACGTCCGGCAAGCAACGGACGACGGCGGCACCCGGGGGAGTGCCGCCGTCGCCCTTTGCTTGCCTAACTGTTGTCCGGCTTGGCCAGGCTGTCCGGGTCCTCTTCCTTTGCCGGTTCGTCGGAGAGGCCCTGCGGGGTGAGGTCCAGGTTCTCGGTGTTCTCCGGCGCTTCAGGGGCTTCGCCCGTCTCGGAGGCCTTCACGTTGCCGGTATCGTCCAGGGCCGGGTTGGCGCCCTCTACACCGGTGGGGTCCTTGGGCTTGTCACCGGGCTGCGCATTCAGCGGAGCGGTGCTGCTGGATCCCGTGTTTGTGGGGTCGTTCCCGTCGCTCTGGGTGGGCTCGTCTGTCATCGAAATGTCCTCTCGCCGTGGTCCAGCCTGTCCGCCGACTCTATGCACTGGCCGCTCCGATCCGCAAGGAAACGGCTCAGTCCGCCGCGCCACCTATAGTGGGGTTTGAACTGCAGAAGCCAGGCTCAGGAGGCCCCGCATGCTCGTGCTCGTCATCAATTCCGGCTCATCCTCCCTCAAGTACCAGGTGCGCGATGTCGCGGCCGGCAACGTACTGACCGAGGGACTGATCGAAAAGATCGGCCAGGGCAACGGCGGTGACGGCGACGGTGAAATCGTGGGCCCGCGGGACCACGCAGAGGCACTCGAACAGGTGGACGAGGCCATCCATCAGGAGCTGGGCGACCTCGAGCTGGCCGCCGTGGGACACCGCGTGGTGCACGGCGGCGAGCGGTTCGCCGAGCCGGTCCTGATAGACAACGAGATCACCCGCGCCATCGAACGGCTCAACCCGCTGGCGCCCCTGCACAACCCCGCCAACGTGCTGGGCATCCGCGCGATCAGCAAAAAGTGGCCAAAACTGCCGCAGGTGGCCGTGTTCGACACCGCCTTCCACCGCACCCTTCCTGAGCACGCCTGGCGCTACGCCGTACCGGACGAGCTCTACACCAACCACGGCATCCGCCGCTACGGCTTCCACGGGACTTCGCACGAATACGTCACCCGCCGGGCTGCTGAGCTGCTGGACCTGCCGGTCAGCGGGTTCGACGGCGTCATCGCCCACCTGGGGAACGGCGCCTCGGTCACGGCCATCCAAGGCGGCCAGTCGGTGGACACCTCCATGGGCTTCACGCCGCTGGAGGGCCTGGTGATGGGGACCCGCTCGGGCGATCTGGACCCGTCCATCCTGGTGTTCCTGGGCCGCGCCGGCTGGAGCCCCGAGGACATCGACACTATGCTCAACCGGGAATCCGGGCTGAAGGGCCTGGCCGGCAACAACGACATGCGCTCCGTGGTGGAAGCGGCGGAGGCCGGCAATGAGAAGGCGGCCACCGCGCTCGCGGTCGCTTCCTACCGGCTCGCCAAGTACATCGGCGGCTACCACGTGGCCGTGGGCGGGGCGAAGGCGCTGGTTTTCACTGCAGGCATCGGCGAGAACTCACACCAGTTCCGCGCGCTCGTCGCCGGGAAGCTGGGGGCGCTGGGTGTGGAGCTCGACGCCGGCCTGAATGCCCAGCGGTCCAAGGAACCGCGCGTCATTTCCACGCCGCAGTCCGCCCTGCCCGTCCTTGTAGTACCCACTGACGAGGAACGCGCCATCGCAGAGGCGACTGCCGCCGTCGTCTCTTCATCGAGGTGAGGTGCAGGGGTATGTCTTCGGTTCTCCTGCTGGGAGCGGTGGGACAGGAGCGGCCTGGTCATCCAGCCGTGCTGTCTCCGGGTTTCTCCGGGAGGCCGTCCCGGTACCGGACGGTGCTTCGCTTGAAGATCTCCGCGTAGATAGAGCCGCTCACTGAAAGGACATCGTCTCTGTCCAGCAGCCCGGCCAGGAGCAAGCGCAGGTCGGCAAGCGTGGAGGTGGCCACCTGCGCCACAACCTTTTCGCCGGACGCTGCGGCCCAGCGGGTCACAGGCAGGCTGGCCAGGTGCTCACTTACACCCGGGACCTGGGCATGCGTCCGGGTCAGGGTCAGGAGCGCCTCCACCGGGAAGCCAAGGACAGCCGGGTCCACTACCGCCCTAATGAACAGGACGCCGGCATTGATCATGGCCTCCAGCCGGCGGCTCACGGTTGCCTTGGAGACGGACAGCTCGCCGGCCAGCTCATCCACCGTTGCACGGCCATTTCGGTGCAACAGCTCAGCCAGCATCGCATTGGTTTCATCCAGCGGCGCCAAAGGGCTGCTGCTTGGCAGCCCTGCGAGGCGGCCGTCCTCGTCGGGGTGCAGGACGGCGTACTGTTCGTTGCCCAGGATGTCCGGCGTCCAGCCGCTGGGCGTGCGGAAATACTCAAGAAGCGGCGTCATCTCGAAGGACTGGACGCCCTCCACTTCTGCCAGGCGCCCGTACAGGAACCCACCGAGCTCGTCGGTGGAAAGGAACACCTCGGCCACGCTTTCGCTCGCTCCGGCCAGCGCACTGACCCATGACGTCTCGTTCTGGTCGGCCAGCCACGAGCACACACTGCGCAGTTCGCGGGGAGCTGCCGTGACACGGAGCAGAAAGCCCGCGCGTGGGCCGACGGACGCAGGGTTGATGAAGGAATTGGTGCGGACGACTCCGGATTCGAGGAGTTTGTTGCCGCGGCGGGCCACTGTCCGCTCCTGCTGGCCAAGAACCTCGGCGATAACCCGCCACGGCGCCCGGCCGTTCCGCACCAGGGCAGCGACAATCTGACGGTCGAGCCCATCAAGCTGGTCCATGCCGCACCCCCGTTCGCTGAAATCCCGCTGCCCGCGGGGCAGGCGCGACTGAACCGCGCGCAGCCCGTCCCGCATGCACTCCGGAAAGGGTGCGGGGTGGCGGCTTGGCCGCCACCCTGCATACATCAGTTCCGGCCCAGATAGGCTAGCACCCCGGAGAGCGCCGCCCCCGTTCCGCCAACCACGGCGGCACGGGCGTCCGGGGCAAAGAACGGCGAGTGGTTGCCGGCCGGGGACGCGCCGTCCTCAAAGAGACCCGGTTCGAAGGCGCCGAAGGCCCAGAACACACCCGGGACGCCAATCGCGTCGCTGAGCCATCCGGCATCTTCGGATCCCATCCCCAGCGGTGCTTCGACCAGGGCTTCCGCTCCGAAGTCAGCCCTGAAGGCTTGCGCCACCCGGGCGGCGGACGCCGGATCGTTGAAGCAGCGGGGGAAGTTGTTCAGTTCTTCGATGACCGGTTCGGGGGCGCGCGAGGCTGCAGCTTCGGCGGAAATGATGCGCCGGATTGCTTCCAGGACCGCGGCGCGGGTTTCCTCATCAGGGGTACGGACGTTAAGGGAGAACTCCGCGGACTCCGGAATGATGTTTTCCTTCAGCCCGGCGTGGAACGTCCCCACCGTAACCACCGCCGGGGTGGTGGGCGGGAGTTCGCGGGAGACGATGGTTTGCAGGCGCATGACCATCGCGGCGGCGGCAACAATGGGGTCGATGGACTTCTCCGGCTGGGAACCGTGCGCCTGCCGGCCGTGGACCGTAACTTTCCAGGAGTCAGCAAGGCTGGCCATGTGGCCGCCCCGGATAAGGAGCTTGCCCTCGCTGAGCGGCATAACGTGCTGGGCGAGTACAACCTCCGGTTTCGGTGCCCGGTCCCACAGCCCGTCGTCGATCATCGCCCTGGCACCGTAGGCGGTCTCTTCGCCGGGCTGGAAAATGATCACCAGCGTCCCCGCCCACAGCTCAACCCGTTCCGAGAGGAGGGCGGCAAGCGCAAGAGCTGCGGCGATGTGGGTGTCGTGTCCGCAACCGTGCATGACCGGGACGGTGGCGCCGTCGGGCAAGGCACCCGTCGCAGCGCTGGCGTAGTCCAGGCCTGTCTGCTCCGCTATCGGCAGGCCGTCGGTGTCGGCACGGAAACCGATGACCGGGCCTTCGCCGTTCCTGAGGATCCCGACGACGCCGGTCCGGCCGCATCGGAACGAGTCGATGCCGAGCCCGGCCAGATGGGCTTCGATGTACTCGGCGGTCTGGAATTCCTGGGCGGAAAGTTCGGGGTTGGCATGGAGGTGCTTGTAGACCTCAACGTAGCGCTCCACAAACGATTCAGGAACAGCGACGCCGGCTGTGAGCCGCGAGTCGGTGGTGGTGGTCATCTTGGGTTTCCCTTTCAGTGGGTGGGTTCGGAAATCGTTGTGGGCTGCTTTTCCTGCGTGGAGCCGGTTGGCGCCGTTTTCGACCGCGCCAACCATGAAGCGGCAATGGTGATGATGACTGCCAGTGCCGTGGCGAAGTAGGTCAGGGCCGGCGCGAGGGGCACAACAACAAAGACGATGGCGGCCGCAACTGCCACCGCGACCATCGTGGTGCGGCGGCTTTTCATTGCCAGGACGCTTTGGAGCACCACTGCCCCGAAGATCGCGGGCAGGATGTAGCTGCGGGCAGTGGCAATCAGCGGTGCGGGCAGCATGCCCACAAGCCAGGTGCCCAATACGCCCACGAAGAGGATGAGCGTGGTGATGTGGACCAGGACCGCACCGATGATGGCGCTTCCGGCGATGAGTTCCGCGCGCCGGGTACCCGGCTTTTCGCCGAGGTTGGCCTGGGCCACGATGGCTGCGGGGAGCAGCTTGTTGGCGATGTTGCCGATCAGGAACGCCTGGTACATGGCGGAGCGGCCCAAAATGGGAAAGTAGGACACCGGCTCAATCACTGCGATGATCCCGAAAGTGGCCAGTACTGCACCAACCGCGGTGACCAGCTCCAGCGGGGTCACACCCACGCCGGTGCCGAAGGCGGCGTACAGCGCCGCAGCCAAGGAAATGAGGAGTCCGAGGCCCAGCGTGATGGGTCCCCAAACAGAGGTGGTGCGGTCGAAGGCGGAAAATCCTGAGGTCTTCTCAGCGGGTGTCAGTGTAGGCATCTGAATGGCTCCTGTCGGGTGGGTTTTCAGGCTGCGGTCATGAAGTAGGCGGCGGAGAGCGCCACAATGATGGCCACTCCCAATCCCCATTCCCGCAGCCAGGGGAGCCGGAACTTGTGTGCCAGCACGAGGCAGATGGCCATGGCGCCGGCGGAGGCGACCATGGTCCCCAAGTGGGCCGGAGACTTGAGTACTTCCTGGAACGCCAGCGTGAAAAACGCGCCCAGCAGCGCCGCCGTCGGGACGATGGCCATCACTGCAGGGTTGACCTTGCGAAGCTTTGCGTCGCCCTTGCTCATGATGGGGGTGAGGATCAGGGCCGTGAGCATCCAGACGAGCCCCCCGATGGTCATCGCCGCAAAGGCGATGGCGAAGATTTTCTGGGTATAGCTGGGGCCGCCCAGCTGCGCACCCTGGGTACCTGCTGAGATGCCGGCTGCGGCCACATCGAAGGCAGCCGACCCGACCAGTCCGATGCGCGTCAGTACAGCGGGTGTGCCAAAAAGGGGCAGCAGGCTGATGGCGATGAGTGCGACGGCCAGGGACGGTCCGATCGCCGCTACCGCTCCGGAGCGGACCGAGCCGGCCACCTGGGCCCGCGACAGGTCAGCTGCGGGAGCTGCTTTGCTGATGGCCTTGAAGTAGATAACGGATTGCAGGATTACCACGGCGAAGACGCCCACCGCGGATGCCCACAGGACGGGGTGATGGATGAGGGGGGTGATGTCTGTGGAACTGGGATCGACCGCTGTTAAGACCACGTGCACTCCTATGAAGACCTATGGACAAACATCATTGAGTGTCCAAATATGGATATGAATGGCTGTCAATGTCTATATTTCTCATTTATAGAGCATTGAATGTCCATAAGTACATACTTTGAAGATTTCCGCCCGATTACAGCCGTGGTGCGGCGGCGTAACTTTTGCGGCCGGACTTCGGTCCTGGAAGGCTCCTGCAGTTCAAAGTGAGCAATCGACGGGCCTTGGAGTAGCCTCGGTCCATGCCGCACATCACCCTGCCGATCCGGACGGAACGGCTCATCCTGCGCCGCTTCGAGGGCAGCGACCTGGACGCCTACCACGCCTACCATTCGCTGCCGCAGACGGCACGGTTCCTGCCCGGCCCGGCCAAGACGTACACGCAGTCGATGGAGCGGGTGGGCAAGTACGCCAACTTCGCCTTCGAGAAGGAGGGCGACTGGGTGGCGCTCGCCATCGAGGACCCGGCCCGTCCCGGCCTGCAGGGCGAGGTGGTCCTGAAGTGGCTCCCCGGCCGGGGCCAGGGCGAAATCGGCTGGACGCTGGCGCCCGCTGCCCGGGGCAAGGGCTACGCCACCGAAGCCGCGGACGCTGTGCTCAAACTCGGCTTCGAAGAACTGGGCATGCACCGGATCGAGGCCCGGCTGGACGAGCTCAACACGGCATCCGCAGAACTCTGCCGCCGGTTGGGCATGCGGCAGGAGGGGCGGCACGTGGACAAGTGGCACTACAAAGGCCAGTGGGCCACCGAGCTGATCTACGCGGTCCTGGCCGACGAGTGGCGGGTGGACCGGGCTTTGAAGCGCCGCACCTCGCAAGCCCGGCCAGGGAACCTTGCGGTCGTGGGCCCTTCGTCAATAACCGGCAGTGCCTAGGCGCGGCCCTTGAGGATCAGGTTCCAGTACACCTGCGGGAAGATGGTCCGGTCCACCACCCAGGACAGCTTGCTCTCGTTCCAGGTGGGGACGCGGGGGATGGTGGGCATGGGCCGGTAGCGGTCGTCGAACTCGGCGAACACCACGGTGTCGCGGGAGACGGTGAACGGGCACACGGAGTAGCCGTTGTACTTGGCCGGCAGCCGCTTCCCCTTCCGGCCGGCCACCAGGTTCCTGGCCAGCACGGAGGTCTGCTTGCGCAAGGCACCGCCGGACTTTGAATTGGTGGTTCCGGCGGCGTCACCCAGGGACCAGACGTTCGGGAACCGGATGTGCCGCAGGGTCTGCCGGTCCACCTCCACAAAACCGCCGGCGTCACCGGCCGCGGGCAGGTCGGTGGCCTTGAGCCAGTCCGGAGCCGATTGCGGCGGCACGCCGTTGAGGACGTCGTAATGCAGGACTTCCTCATCGCCGGTTTCCGTGTTGCGGATCGTTGCCCGCTGCCCGGACGCGTCAACGGACACCAGTTCGCTGTTGGTCCACAGCTCGATCCCGTACTCGGCGATCTTGCGGTCCAGCTCCCGGTCCACCTCCGGCACGCCGAACACGGTGGGGTAGGGCTGCACCATCACCACGCGGATGCGGTCCAGGACGCCCTGGTCCTTCCAGTAGTCGCAGGCCAGGTACATGGGTTTCTGGGCTGCGCCGCCGCATTTGACCGGTCCGGCGGGCATCGTGAACAACGCGGTACCCGATGTCAGCCCGCTCAGCAGGGTCCAGGCCTTGGGCGCCAACTCGAACTCGTAGTGGGAGGCGCCGTTCGGCGAATGGACCGCGTCGCGGAGCCCGGGCACGGCATCCCAGTCATACTGCAGCCCGGGGCACACCACCAGCTGTCCGTACGCCACCGTGCCGCCGGACGCGAGGCTCACGGTGTTCGAGTCCGTGTCCACTCCGGTGGCGGCGTCCCGGATCCACGTGACCCCGTCCGGGATCAGGGGTTCCTGCGGCCGGATGGCTTCGGCGGCTAAGGCCCGGCCCCCGGCGATGTGCGAGAACAGGGGCTGGTACAGATGGTGCTCCCGCGGTTCGACGACGGCCACGTCCTTGACCCCGTAACGCTCCAGCCGGGCGGCGAGGGAGATGCCCGCATTGCCGCCGCCGATGACCACCACCTCATGCTGCGCGGCCACCGTGCTACTTCCGTTCCGTCAGGGCCGAGGCTTTGTGTGCGGCACGTGCCCCGGTTTTCGCCGATTCCACCACGTACTGGGGCTCATCCTCGCTGGCGCGGTGGGTGTTGCCGTCCAGCTCGAAGTCACTGGTCTTCTTGTCCACGATCTTGCCGTGCGTCTTGCCCTGCGGCGTATTCCATTCCACGGACGTTCCCTTGCTCAACGACATCGGCTCTCCTAGCTGGGGTTTGCAGTGGACTGGGCTTGCACGGCCGGGGCCGTGCCCCCAGTATCCGCCGTTGGGGCCGGCGTCTCAACGGGGGTGTACGACGGCGGAGCGTCACCGGGGGCGGGCTGGCTCGGCGGGGCGGTGGCAGGCGCTGTTCCTGCCGGGGCAGGTGCCCGGGTTCCTGTGAGCGAACCGGGCGCGGTCTGTCCGGGTGCCGGCACACCCGTTCCGGTCGGCGCGGCGGGCTCGGCTGTCCCGCCCGGCGGGACGGTGGCCCGGGAAGTGCCGGTGGGCGCCGGGTTTTTCGTGGCGCTGGGGTCTGCCCTGATGATGGCTGTGATCTGTTCCTTGTAGGCGGCCAGCCGGCCCTGGATTTCCGAGAGCGGTACGTTTCGGATGGTCCGGCCGTACTCCGCGATCTCTGCCCACAGCGCCTGCAGCGAAGCCATGCCTTCGTCCGTTAACGGGCCGTCCAGGGTGAGGACGAGCTGGCTGGCCAGGGCGTAGGTGAGGCATTGTAAGCAGTTGTAGTTCGCGGCGGCCGAGAGGTTTTCTGGCACAATAACGTCCGCCTGGCCCACGATGAGGACCACCTGGAAACCCACCGCCACGGCCGAACAGCCGCTGCAGCTGGCAAAGGCGTAGGCCTCGTTCCGGGTGTCAACGGATTCTCCGTCCTCGGCCCACACCAGCGCGAAAGCCACGCTGTAGGTGACGGACCCGTCGGTGGTGTTCACCGCCAGTGCCTGGTTGCCGTCCTCCTCGGGAGCGTCCGGCCGGTCGAACGGGAACACCCACGACGGAGCGGCTGCACCGGCGCCGCCGGATGCGGCGGATCCAGCCGGGTCAACGGCGGATGAGCCAGCACCCGCACCCCCTGCGGGAACCAGCACCATGGCCAGCTGCGGGTTCTCCCGGGTCGGCTTCGCGGCTCCCTCCGGCCAGAGCGCAACGGTCCGCCCGCTGCCGCCCTCCCGCAGGGCACTGCCTGCGGACGGCAGGACTGAGGAGGTTGCATCAGCCAGCGTCCCGCGTTCGTAAGGCTGGACCGGACGGTACGTCCCGCCGTCGGGCCACCATGCCCAGGCGAGCCCCGCCAACAGCGCGGCCACGGCACCCATGGCAGCGGTGCGCTGCACAACCTTGCCGCGCGTCTTCTGCCAGAGCCCGGTGACCACCTGCCGCAGCAGGCGCCCCAGGATGTACAGCATGCCCAGGGTGGGCAGGACAACGGCCGCGATGGCCAGGGCGCGGACCGCGGCACCGGCGAAATCCCCGGACGACAGGCCCTCGGTGAGCATGGCCTGTTGCTTGGCGGCGCTGGCCCAGGCGGTGGCCAGCAGCCGCGGAAGGGAGATCACCATCATGGCCAGGCTGAACAGCAGCAGCGGCACGGTGACCAGCACCCACAGCGTCACGACGGCGCGTGCCCAGGGCTTGAGGACCTTGTTTTCCGGCCGCCCCCACCGCCAGGGGAGCAGGCCGAGGAGGACAGGCTTGATGCGCTGGAAGAGGTCCGGGACCCCGGTGGCATCGGCCAGGATGTGGTAGCCGTCGAACCTGACCAGGGGCAGCAGTTGGCGGACCATCTGCAGGATCTGTGTGACCACCACCAGCAGCAGGGCATCGAAGCCGGTGGCCCACCACAGCCCCATGATCGCCACGGCAACGGTGGCGTTGAAATACAGCCCGCCCAGGTCGGTGCGGAGGCGGCCGCCCCGGCCCAGCCGGTAGGAATCCGTGACGTCCGTAAAGAACGCCGGCCAGACCAGGTACAGGCCCGCACCCATGGCGCCCGGCGTGGCACCGCCCTTGCGCGCAGCGGCGGCGTGCCCGAACTCGTGGAAGCCGGCAGACAGGATGGTCACGGCAAAGACCAGCAGCAGCAGGACGGGATTCTCGAACGCCTCATGGGTAGCCGATCCCAGCCCCTTCACCATCAGCACCCACCAGCACGACGCCAGGAACGCCGCCGTCACAGCCACCACAATCAGCGGGTTGAACAGGGCCGTGAAGGGTGCCGTGATCCTTCGGGTCCGCTCCGGATCGGTCACCGTGTAGCGGAAGCGCATGCCCAGCAACGGGTTGGCTTTGCGCACCTCCGGCTGCGACCCGTCGGCCAGCCGGAGCAGGCCAAGCGGCAGCAGCTGTGAGTCCATCAGGGTCCGAACGTTGCCGGCGCTGATGAGCCGGCCGGACGCCCCGCTGGCGTATTCGGCCACCTCCTCCACCGTGCGGTTGCCGTCCACCGCTTCGAGCACCGCGAACAGCAGCGGCGTCAGCTGCAGCGTTTGCCCGTCCGCGCGGCGGACCAGTGACGGCGGCTCCCGGTAGCCGGATCCCAGCGCCCGGCCGATCAGCTGGACCCCGTCCGCCCGGGCGGGAACGTGCAGCGGAGGCCCGCCTGGGAGTGCAGCGGACGACGACGGCGGGCCGGGCCGGGTGCGCGGCCCGCCGCTGGTGTGGGTCATCCGGGCTTACTGTTCGAGGTTGGACTGCTGGTCAGCGGAGGCATTGGCTTCGCCCTCGATGTGCTGGGTGATCAGTGCGTCCTGGTCAGCCACGGCGTAGGCCTGGCTGTCGATGGAGCCGATGTTCGCGGCTACGGCGGCATCGATCGGCGCGGCCACGTTGGCGTTGGCGGCCACAGCGCCGTTGATCGGAGCCGCGATATCGGCGTCGGCGGCCAGGTCCACGTTGACGTTGAGCAGGTCCCCGTCGAGGGCGGCTGCGGGATCCACCGGCAGTGCACCGACGTCGGGCAGTGCGTCGCCGAGGCCTCCGTCCGGGATCGCTCCGTCGGCGCCGTCGGGGACCGAGCCGTCGGGGACAGAGCCGCCCGGGACGGCACCATCGGTGCCCGTTCCTGCGGTGCCCGCAGCATCGGTGCCCGCCGCGCCAGTGCCCGCCGTGCCGCCGTCCACCGTGTCGTTGGCCTGGCCGATGACGCTGTCCTGCGTGGACTCGGCGTTCGCGTCCGCCACGATGCCCTGGTCGATCATGACGCCCTGGTCCGCCAGCGCTTGGGCATCGGAGCCGAACGAGAGGATGTTGGCCGAGGCTGCGGCATCGATCGGAGCGGCGACGTTGGCGTTGGCCGCGACGGCCAAGTCGATGGGTGCAGCGGCGTCGATGCCGAGGTCAAGATCGGCGTTCAGGTCAAGGACGGAGGCGACTTCTTTGTCCGGCAAAGCGGTTGCCTGTTCTGCGGTCAGTTCGTCGTCGGTCAGGGGACGCATTTCCTGTTCCATGCTCACGCAAACCTCCAGTGTGGCGCGGGTTGTCTACCCCCAGCGGGCAGCCCGACGCCAGACAATAGTAAGCATGATTATGTTTTTTTGAAATCCGCACCGCTGACTGTTCCGGCTTCGGCGGCAGGTTCGGCAGCGGGTTCGACGGACGTTGCACTGCCGTCTTCGGTGGCACCGGGGCCGGCCTGGACGATTGCGGTGATCTGCTCCTGGTACGCCTCGAGCCGGTTCTGGATGTCGGACAGGGGGACGTCTTCGAGGGCGCTGCCGTACTCGTTAATTTCGCACCACAGCGCTGACAGCTGCTCCATGCTGTCGTCACTCAACGGGCCGCGCAGCGACAGAACCAGCTGGTTGGCCACTGCAAAAGTGTTGCATCCGGAGCAGTCATAGTTCACCGCCGCCGACCGGTTGTCCGGAGCTATGACGTCGGTTGGTTCCTCAATCAGCACCACCTGGAATCCCACGGCCACCGCGGTGCAGTCCGTGCAGTTGGCGAACGCGTACGCTTCATTCTTTGTGATGACCGGCTCGCCATCCTCGGCCCAGACCAGCGCGAACTCCACGCTGTAGTCCACTGAGCCGTCCGTGGTGGTGACCGCCAGGGCTTGGTTACCGTCCCCTTCCGGGTCCTCCGGCGGTTCGAACGGGAAAACCCACGGCGGGCCCGAATCCTCCCATTCGGCAGCCGGTACCGTGCTCCCGTCCCGGGGGACTGCGGCGTACGCTCCGGCGGCGGGCCACCATGCCCCCGCGGGTCCGGCCAAAAGAGCCGTAACGGTTGCCACGGCCAACTTGCGACCGGGAAAGCCCGCCGCACGCCGCGGACAAGCGGTTGTTCCTTCGTCGCTGTGCTGGGAAAACATGCTCACGTCACCTCATGTTCCGGCGCGGTTGACCTGCCCCCCAGCGGACAGCACTGCGTCAGATAAGAGTAAGTGTGATGAGCTTTTTTGGATACCGGCAATCCCCACCCGCGCCCTGGCCTCCCGTTAGCGCAGCCCGGCGCCCGGCAGCAGCGTGGTGGCCCCCAGCGAATCGGCGATGAAGGCGTAGTCCCAGGCCCGTTCACGCCACTGGACATAGCGGCCGGACGCGCCGCCGTGCCCGCCGTCCATCTCGATCTTCATGATGATGGGCTCGGATCCTGCGGTCTTGTTCCGCAGCTCCTGCACCCACTTGGCCGGCTCCACGTACAGCACCCGGGTGTCGTTGAACGATGTCACGGCAGCGATCTTCGGGTAGGCCACCTGCCGCACGTTTTCGTACGGGGTGTAGGACTTCATGTACTGGTATACCTCAGGATCCGTGATGGGGTTGCCCCATTCCTCCCACTCCAGCGCGGACAGCGGCAGGTCCGGATCCAGGATGCTGGTCAGCGGATCCACAAACGGCACCTGTGCCACCACCGCGGCGTACTTTTCCGGCGCCATGTTCGCGATGGCACCCATCAGCAGCCCGCCGGCCGAACCGCCCAGGGCCGCGATCCGGGCCGGATCCACCCAGCCCGATCCGGCCAGCCAGTCGGTGGCGTCAATGAAATCGGTGAACGTGTTCTTCTTGGTGAGCTTCTTGCCGTCCTCGTACCAGTGCCGGCCCAGCTCGCCGCCGCCGCGGATGTGCGCGATCACAAACACCACACCGCGGTCCAGCAGGGACAGCCGCGCAATACCGAAACCGGGATCCATGCTCAGCTCATAGGAGCCGTACCCGTACACTAGACCGGCCGCCGTCGAATCCTGCTTGACGGTCTTGTGCCGCAGCACGGAGAGCGGGATGCGCGTGCCGTCCGCCGCCGTCGCCCATTCGCGGGTGGCCACGTAATCGTTGCCGTCGTAGCCGCCCAGTACCGGGCTTTCCTTCCGCAGCAGCAGCTCGCCGGCGGGCTGCTCCGGAGTGGGCAGCACAAAGTCGTAAACGCGCGACGGCGTGAAGTAGGACGTGTAGCCCAGCCGGATCACCGGCGCCTCGTAGTCCGAGCGGCCCACGCCGGCCGTGTACAGCTCCTCTTCGAACGCCGGCTCCACGGGTGCTTCCTGCGAGGCCGTCCCCAGCCCGGCGAGCCCCATCACCTGGACGCGCTCGATGGTGTCCTTCCGGATGGACACCACCAGGTGTGTCGAGGTGACGCCCGCGCCGTTGACGCGGACGTCGTCGGAATGTGCGACGACGGTGTCCCACTGCTGCTCCGCGAGCGGCTTTGCCAGCTCGGCCGGGTCCGTCAGGGAGACCATGGAGTTGATCGCGCCCCGGTTGTGCGTGAGCAGGATCTTTTCCGTCTTGCTGCCGCCAGGGCCGGGAAGGAGGAAGGGTTCGGCCTCGTAGAGCACGCGTTCGTCCCGGGAAATCACGGTGGCCAGTTCCTGGGCGGGGTCATCGAAGCGGAGCAGGCGGGTCTCGCTGTACTCGGAGCAGCCGATGCCCAGCACCAGGTAGCGGCGGTCCGCGGAGAGTTCGAAGCCAAGCCACATGGCGACGTCGTCCTCCTGGTAGATCACCACGTCCTCGGTGACCGGGGTGCCCAGGGTGTGCGCCTTGACCTGGTACGGGCGCCAGGATTCGTCCACAACCGTGTAGAAGATGCGGGCGCCGTCAGGTGAGAAGGAGACCCCATAGAAGACGTTCTCGATAACGTCCGGGAGCAGCTCACCCGTCCGGAGGTCCTTGATGCGCAGGGCGAAGCGCTCATCGCCGCTGTTGTCCACGGCGTAGGCATACAGGTTGCCGTCCACCGTTACGGCCGTGCCGCCCACGGAGAAGAAGGGTTTGCCCTCCGCCTCGACGTTGCCGTCCAGCAGGACCTCCTCGCCGGGAATGTCGACGCCGGGCTCCACCTGGGGCGGCGTCCAGTCCCGTACCGGATTGCCGGTGTTACCGGCCTTGACCCGGCACTGGATGCCGTATTCCTTGCCCTCCACGGAGCGGCTGAAGTACCACCAGCCGTCCTTGCGGTGGGGGACGGAAAGGTCCGTTTCCTGGGTGCGGCCCTTGATCTCCTGGAAGATGGCCTCGCGCAGCGGCTCCTGGTGCGCGGTGACGGCTTCCTGGTAGGCGTTTTCGGCCTTCAGATGCTCCACGACCTCGGCCGATTCCTTGTCCCGCAGCCACTCGTAATTGTCCACGAAGGTGTCCCCGTGGTGTTTGCGTTCGGTGGGGATCTTCTTGGCAACCGGGGGAGCGGGCGTGGCAGTCGCGGTGCCGGCGGAATCCTGCAGCGGAGTCTGGGTCATGTTTTCAATATATAGACCTGCCCGGACAATGAACCGCCCGTTCGCTACCGGACGATAACCCTGCAAACCCGGGTGCAGTTGTGGCCGCCTGAGCGTGCACCCGGGCGCAGTCTGGATGCTCAAGCGAGCCGGCGTTTGCGGGAAGGCGGCCTTGAGTGAGCGGGGTTTGGGGGAAGGCGGTCATAAGTGAGCGGGCGTCGGGAGGCGCTAGGTGCCCTAGTGGGGTTAGGGCCGCAGGCGTATCCTGTTCACGCTAAGGCACAACCGCCCAGCGTGAGAGGGGAAGCATATGACCATCCCGCCAGTGCACGAGCCCGAACCGTTCCCGCCGGAACCCGGCCCGGACCAGCCTGATCCCGCCCAGCCCGGCCATCCCGGCCCGCAGCCTCCCAGCCCGTTCCCGACGCCGGAACCTCCAGGGCCACTGCCAGTCCCGGATCCGGGGCCCGCACCGCTGCGTCCCGATCCCACCCGCAGCTGACCACCGGCAGCTGACCAGCCAAAAAGCACAAAGCAGGGGCCTTCCGCACGCCGTGGGAGGCCCCTTCGGACTGTTTGGTCGAACACACAAAATGAGAAAAAATCCTTCCCGGAATACTTGCAGACCTGCGGCAGCAGTGCTAAAAAATCTATATCAGCCACTACAGATCGGCTGATACCGGAACATTGTTGGACCGTCTCTTAGGAGGAGGGAAGCCATGTTGATGCGGACCGATCCGTTCCGTGAGCTGGACAGGCTGGCCCAGCAGGTCCTGGGCACCGCAGCACGTCCGGCAGCCATGCCGATGGACGCTTGGCGGGAGGGCCAGGAATTCGTCGTCGCCTTTGACCTGCCCGGCGTCGCACTGGATTCGGTGGACCTGAATGTGGAACGGAATGTCCTGACGGTGAAGGCCGAGCGGCCCGAGCCTGCCGGAAAGGACACCGAATTGATCGCCTCGGAGCGCCCGCGCGGCGTGTTCAGCCGCCAGCTGATCCTCGGGGACACCCTTGATACCGACAACGTCAAGGCAACTTACGACGCCGGTGTCCTGATCCTGCGGATCCCTGTCGCCGAACGGGCTAAACCGCGTAAGATCGAGATTGAGACCAAGGGCAAAAAGCAGGAAATTTCCGCCTAGTCTCAACAGCTCAACAGAATCGGGACGTCGGGTAATTGTTTATTGCTGACTGCCTTTTGGGCGGATCGCGAATGTGCACGCCACAGCGCTTGTTGCGCACCGGCAGCCTATGCCTGAACCTCCCGATACGGTGACCCCCGGCCCGTGCCGGGGGTCATCCCACGCCGGAGCGCTGCCAGCCCGGAAACTCAGGTGTCCAACTCCAGCATCAGCGCGGGCAATTCGTCGGCGAGTTCGCGGGCCAGGAAGCCGAGGGGTCCCATCCTGCTGGCCAGCCGGTCGGCCGCCGCGGCATGGAGGTGGGTTCCCCAGCAGGCGGCCTGAGCGTGGCTGGTACCCCGCGCACGGAGGCCCGCAATGGCCCCGGCCAGCACATCACCGCTCCCTGAGGTTCCCAGTCCGCCGTAGCCCGTGGTGATCTGCCAAAGCCGGGGCTCATCCTCCGTCCCGCCGCCCGCCGGCCGGGCGATGAAGCCCTGGCAGCTCACCACCGCCTGGAACTTGTCCGCAATCTCGGCCACATCAGCCTCGAGGTCATCCACGTCCCGCTCCAGCAGTACCGCGGCCTCCTTGGGATTCGGCGTCAGGATGAGCCGTCCCTTCCAGGGCTCCAGCTGATCGGCCACCTTCAGCAGTCCGCCGAGGGCAAAGGCGTCAAGTACGACGGCGGGGCCTCCACCGGCGCCCTCCTCACCAGGGCGCGAATCACCGGAGCCGGCCTCCCGCTCAAGCAGCCCCCGCAGCAGTTCCGTAGCGAGGTCCGCGTCGTCCAGGCCCGGGCCCACCAGAACCGCATCGGCCCGGTCGAGGTAGGACCCGATCCGGTCCAACCCCTCACCGGTCACGGACCCTCCGGCCGTTTCCGGCAGTCCCATGGCCCCGCATTCGGGAAGAGCCACCGCCACCTGCACGGCCACCGACTCCGCCACGGCGAGGCTGAGTTTCCCCGCCCCGGCCCGCAGAGCGGCGGCACCAGCCAGCAGGGCAGCCCCCGGCGTGGCCCGCGCACCGCCAATCACCAGGACCGAACCGCGCGAATACTTGTCCTCGCCCGGCGCCGGCAGCGGCCACTCACGCAGCAGCGACGGCGTCACCAGTGTGGGTGAGCCCGGGTCACTTCGGGTGGACACTGGAGTCTCCGGCGTGTTCGGTGACTTCGACGCCCTGCTCGGTGAGGTGATCTGCCACGTTGAAGCTTTCCAGCGTCCACGGTCCCTCGCCGGACGGCCGGACATAGCGGGTCAGGGAGGCATTCAGGACCGAGGTGCTGGCCGCCAGATCCAGGATCTGTTCCTCGTTCATTCCTTCCAGGACGTACCGGAACAACAGGATCACGGCGTCGTGGCAGACCAGCATCACGCGGTGCCCAGTGCTCAGGTTGTTCAGCTCGTCAAGGACGGAGCGCAGCCGCAGGGCCACATCGGCCCAGGATTCCCCGCCCGGCGGCCGGTAGTACAGCTTGCCCAGCCACTCCCGGCGCTCGGCCTCTTCCGGGAACCGCTTCTCCACCCCCAGCCGCGTCAGTCGGTCCAGGATGCCCAACTCGCGGTCGCGCAGCCGCTCATCCACACGGACGTCCACCGGCCAACCGGCGGTTTCCACTGCGATCTCAGCGGTCTGGCGCGCCCGGGCATAAGGGGAGGACACCACGGTGTCGGGCCGGACGTCCTCCGCGATCCTGGCCAGGGCTGCGCCCAGGGCCTTGGCCTGCTCCTGGCCGGTGCCTGACAGGTTCACGTCCGCATCCCTCGCCGGCACGTCGATGACTTCGGCACCGGCCAGCCGCGCGTCCGTGGCCGCCACGTTGCCCTCGCTCTCGCCGTGCCGGACCAGGAGCAGCTCCACCGCCCCGGCCTCCTGGACAGCTTCCGTCAGCCCGTCCTCTTTCACAATGAATCACCCCGTCCGCGTGGCTTGCTGAATGCTGGAACACTACCAGCGGCGTACCCACAGGCAGCGGAAAGTAAACGTGCACAAACCGCAACGCGGGGTCCCTTGGCGCCCAGAACCCCTCAAATAGTGGCCCGGGAATGACCCCGCGTCGCCGGAATTACCGCTGCGGCGTCAGCTCCTTGGAGAACACTGTGGCACCGTTCGCGTTCCGCAGGCTGGCGGTGAAAGTGTTGTCCTCGCCCAACTGGACATGCCCGAAGAACTGGTTTTCGCCGTCGCGCGGTGACTCGCCGGCGAAGCGGCCGGCCTTGGAGAACACCACCTCGGGACCAAAAGTGGTGTCCATCGCGTTCGGCCCGAAGGACCCTGCGGCGATCGGGCCGGCCACAAACTCCCAGAACGGGTCGAAGTCGGTGAACGCCGCGCGTTCGGGGGAGTAATGGTGGGCGGCGCAGTAATGCACGTCGGCGGTCAGCCACACCACGTTCTTAACCCGGTTGTGCTTGAACGCGCCCAGCACCCCGGCGATCTCGAGTTCACGGCCCAGCGGCGCCCCCGGATCGCGGTTGGCCAGGCTCTCCTGGTTCACGGCGCCGTCGGGCACGATGATCCCCAGCGGCAGGTCCGCGGCGATCACCTTCCATGTCGCCGTGGACTTCGTGACCTCGCGGATCAGCCAGTCCACCTGTTCCTGGCCCAGGATGTTGGTGGCGTAGGCTTCCTTGCCGTCGGTGTTCGGCGACTTGAACGTGCGCATGTCCAGGCAGAAGATGTCCAGTTGCGGGCCCCGGCTGATCTTCCGGTAGATGCGCGCGGGCTGGTACTGGCCGCCGTCGTCGAACGTTCCCGGACGCCACAGCGCGGCCGAATCCGCGATCGGCATGTTCTCCTGCCACGCCTGCCGTCCGCGCGCCGCGAGGGTGTTGACGTCGCGGACGGTGTAGCGGGGATCGTCCAGGATCTCGCCGGGGTACCAGTTGTTGGTGGTCTCGTGGTCGTCCCAGTTCGCGATCACCGGGACGTCGGCGAACATCGCCCGCATGTTGGCGTCCATCGAGTTGTACCGGTGGCGGCCGCGGAACTCGGTGAGGGTTTCGGCCACCTTGGACACCTCCTCCGTGACCAGGTTCCGCCACACCTGCCCGTCCCGCTCCACCACGGTCTCGGCCAGCGGCCCGTCGGCGTACACGGTGTCGCCTGAGTGGATGAAAAAGTCTCGCCGGGTCTGGTGCATGGCCCGGTAGCCGCGCATCCCGCCGATCTCCTCGTTGATGCCCCAGCCCTGGCCCGCCGTGTCACCGGTCCACACGAAGCTTTGCACGGACGACGCCGTCACCTCACCTCCGTTGCTCGTGCCACCGGTGCGGCCCTTGCCGTTGTACGTCCCGGCGTCCGGAGCCGTCCGGAAGGTACCGCGCACGCTCTCACCTGCCGCGCCGCCGTCGTCCTCGAAGCTGATCTCCAGCGCGAAGCGGGTGTTGGACGGCAGGTTTCCGGCGTGGATCTTGGCGGTGAAGTCGGACGCCTGGGTGGCCCGGGGACCGCGAAGGGTGTGCTCAAAGGCGCCGCGACCGCGAAGGACCGCGCCGCCGTCGTCCACTGCCCGAAGTACCGCCGTCATCCGGCCGGCGCCCGACGCGCGGGACCAGAGCACCGCCGAATCCGAGGTGACGTCGCCGGTGGCGATGCCGCTGGGCAAGGTGAGGCGGTTCCGGACCAGCGCCACTCCGGCTGGCTGGCGCGGTGTGGGGGCGGATGCGGATGCGGCGGCGGGTGTGGCGGCCAGGGCGGCGGCGAGGACGGAGCCCTTAACGATGGTGCGGCGGGAAATATCAGTCATGCAGCCCAGCCTTTCGGTGCCGGGCGCACGGACTGTTGCCCGCGGGTGAACGCCGGGTAAGCCGGCGCTGAACAGCGCGGGACCCGTATTCGACGCGCAGGATGATTTTCGACGCGCAAGAACGGTGACGCACGGGGTATTCCGGCCGCGTCAAAGAACATGCGCGTCGACACCGAAGATGCGCGTCCCATCCGGAGCGCCCACATCACCTGCCGACAGCGGGCCGGAACCCCTACGGCACAGCGAACTCGGCGATCCGGCCCTCCCGCAGCGCGGCCCCGACGGCGCTGATGCCGCCGTAGTCGGGGAACAGCACGGACTGGCCGGCCACGAATCCGGAGCCGGCGGTGGGCAGGGTCATGGTGCCGATCGCGTTGGGGTCCAGGTTGCGCAGGCTGTAGGCGAGGATGGCGGCCTGCACCGGGTCGAAGCCCTTGTCCACGGTGAGGCAGCAGGACGCGAAGTCAACCAGTCCGCGGACCGCGTTGACGTCGTTCAGGTAGCCGCCGCCGGTGAGCCGGGCGAGGATGGCGCGGAGCATGGTCTGCTGGTTGCGCACGCGCTGGAAATCGCCATCGGCAAAGGCATACCGCTCGCGGACGAACTCCATGGCGGCCTGTCCGTCCAGGTGGTTTATGCCCGGACCGAAGTAGTGGCCGGTATCGTGCGTGGACTGGAACGGGAGGGTGACGTTGACGTCGATGCCGCCCAGCCCGTCGATCAGAGCCTTGTAACCGCCGAAGTCCAGCATCAGTGTGTGGTCAATGGTGATGCCCAGGAGTTGCTGCACCGTTGCCGTGGTCATGTCGATGCCGCCGTACTCCAGGCCAGCGTTGATCTTCCCGCCGCCGAATCCCGGGATGTCCACCCACAGGTCGCGGTTAATGGACACGATGTACACGGCGTGCCGGTCGGCCGGGACGTGGACCACCATCAGGGTATCGGAGCGGTGGTCCATGGCCTCACCCGTTGCCGCGGTGTGGGCCGCGGCATCCCTGGCATTCGCACGGTTGTCGCTGCCGATCACCAGGACGTTCATGGCTCCCGCCGCCAGTTCCGGAATGGGTGGCGGGAGCCATGAACGTCCTGGTTTTCGGAAGGGGTATCAGTGGGGGTTTCCGTGGGGGAAGCGCTTTGGGCTGCTGCGGGCTGCGCTTCCGTGCCGGCACGGTTGAGGTTAACGATCGCGACGACGGCCACCGCCACGAGTGCCAGCGCCAGCAGGGAGGCGATCCACCGCCGTCGTCCGTGCGCCACCCAGCCCAGGCCGTGCGGATGGGAACCGGAGGGGGCGTTGCCGGCCGCGCCCGACGCGTCCGCGTCGGCTCCGGGCGCGCCGCCGACTGCGCCTGCGCCGGACGGACCCGTGCCGGAGGGTTCAGAACCGTCTGGCGTGCTCATGGTGCCTCACTTCATTGTGCTGGTGGCTACCGCTTCAGTGGGATCAGTGTCCGCCAGCCAGGGCTCCGCTGGCTATATACGTATCCAAACTGTCACCTGCCAGCGCCTCGGAAATGCTCTCGACAGCCCAGGGATCGGGCAGGACGATCGACTGGCCGTCCGCGGAGGTGCCGATTCCCAGCGTGGGAAGGGTGAACATGACCATGTCGTTGGCCCGCACGTCACGCAGTTCCAGGGCCAGGCGGGCCAGGGTCGCAGCGTCCAGCCCGCGGTCCCCGCTGATGAACGGGGCCATGGCGCTGATGACGTTGTGGACCTTCACCGGGTTGAGGAGCGTCTCCGGGCTGAGGTTCTTCGCGAACAGTGCCCGCACAAACGCCTGCTGGTTCCGGACCCGCTGGTAGTCGCCGTCGGCAAAGGCATAGCGCTCGCGGACGAACTCGAGGGCATGCTCGCCGTCCAGCGTCTGGGTTCCGGCACTGAAGGCGAAGTTGTCGTGGCGGGAGACGAAGGGCTGGGGGATGTCCACGGTCACGCCGCCGAGGGCATCGGTCATTGCCTTGAAGCCTTCGAAATCGATCATTGCCACGTGGTCGATCCGCTGCTGGAACAGCGACTCCACTGTCTGGACCATCAGCGGCACGCCCCCAAAAGCCAGGGCTGCGTTGATCTTGGCCTGGCCGTGGTCCGGGATGCCGATCCAAAGGTCACGCATCAGCGAAATGGAGTAAATCCTGGCCCGGTCCGCGGGGATGTGCACCAGCATCAGGGTGTCGGCGCGCTGGTTGGAGTTGGCGCCGGAGAGGGCTTCGTCCGCCGTGGCGCCGCGGCTGTCGCTGCCCATGACCAGGATGTTCATGGACGTGCCGGCATACGGATCTTCCTGGGCCGCGGTTCCGGCGGCTGTCCCCGCTGCCGGACCGGCCCCGGGAACGCCTCCGGCTCCGCCTGGACCGCCTGCCGGCCCCGGGGTGCGCGGCTGCGGCCGGGTGGACTCGGGCGGAAACGGGCTTTCGATCGTGTTGGTCTTGGATTCGTAGATCTGCCCGAGGCTAAAGAGGTAAGCGCCGGCCGCAACAGGGACCAGGACCGCCACTGCCAGGAGCACCAGGAGGATGGTCCGCAAGGGGTGCCGGCGGCGCACGGCCCGGGGTTCGGAGCCGGGATCCTGTGCACCTGGATGCTTTCGCTGGCTGCCCATTCCCGAAAATTAGCAGCGGCCGAACGGCGATACATCGGGGGAATCCACAGAAGACCCACACACTTGTCCGCAGCGGAATAACCACGGCGGAGGCAGGGCAGGCGGGCATTTTCACCGCGGGTGCTGCAGCGGTTTTCAGGCGCGGGTGCGCGGGCAGGGTCTTGGGCGGAACGCTGCGTTCGCCGGAAACGTGCAGATTTGGCGGAACGCTACGGCGTGGCCGCACCTGTCCCGCGAACGGGGGCCTTCAGGCGTGCGTGGCGCAGGATGGACACGATCGCGGGCGCGAGCTCGTCCTCCATCTGCCGGTATACCTCGGGTGACCGCCGGTACGGGTCGATGATGTCGTTCTCCGCGGAGTCCGCGGGCAGCGACAAATGCCGCACAGCCGCGGCGCGCGCAGGCAGGCCCCGCCAGATGGCGAGGTTGGCTGCCAGTGGATCGCCGCCGTCGTACGTCCCCTCAGGGGCCACGCCCTCGGCCCCGGCGCGCCGGTCCAGGACATCGAGCATGCGGGCGAACTCTCGGATGGTGAACGTGCGTTTGAGGAGGGACGCGTCCAGCTGCAGGACTTCGCCGCGGTGCCCGGACGTCATGGTCAGGACCAGGTCCACGCCGCGCAGGATCTTCGGGGTCAGCTGGCGGGCGGCGAAGTGCTCAGGGTCGCCGCCGAAGGTTCGGATGATGTCGGCAGAGATGGGCTGGATGGGGTCGCCCACCATGGCGCGGGTCCCGGCGCTGCGCACCTCGAAACCGCCGGGCACCACCTGGTTGAGCCCGGCCTGCAGCAGCCGTTCGGCCACGGGGGAGCGGCAGATGTTGCCCGTGCAGACAGTCAGGATTCTTACTGGTGCGGGTGAGTCCAAGGGAGATTCTCTTTCCAGCCGGTGCCTCCGTGCTTTTCAACTTAACACGCAACTGCCCCGACGCCGGCCGCCCCACCCCGCACGCCCGCTCACTTTTGGCCGCTTCCCACCCGACGCTCCATCAGCTTTCGCCGCTTTTCACCCGACGCTCCATCAGCTTTGGCCGTTTTTCACCCGACGCCCTATCAGCTTTGGCCGCTTTTCACCCGACGCTCCATCAGCTTTGGCCGTTTTTCGCCCGACGCTCCATCAGCTTTGGCCGTTTTTCGCCCGACGCCCTATCAGCTTTCGCGAAGAGGCCCGATGATATGACTGTGGACAGCGTGATCGAACGGGACTGCGTGATCGCCGGCGGCGGCCCCGCGGGCATGGTGCTGGGGTACCTGCTCGCGCGCCGGGGCCTGCGGGTCACCGTCCTGGAGAAGCACGGCGACTTCCTGCGGGACTTCCGCGGCGACACCGTCCACCCCTCCACCGTGACCCTGCTCGGCGAACTCGGGCTGCGTCACAAATTCCTTGAACTGCCGCTGACCAGGCTGTCCACCCTGGACGCCGTCGTCGATGGCCAGCGCCTCACCATCGTGGACTTCGGCACCCTCCCCCTGCCGGACAACTTCCTCGTCCTCGCACCCCAGTGGGACTTCCTGAACTTCCTTGCCCGCGAGACGGCGGCGTTCCCCACGTTCGAGCTCCGCCTGCGCACCGAGGCCACCCACCTCATCATCGATGGCGGCCAGGTGCGCGGCGTCAGGGCCAGGACGTCCGACGGCGGTCTGGAGATCCGCGCGCCCCTCACCGTTGCTGCCGACGGGCGCAGTTCCGACCTGCGTGCCGCTGCCGGGCTGGCTCCTGATAACTTCGGCGTGCCCATCGACGTGCTCTGGTTCAACCTGCCCAAGCCTCCGGACCCACCGCCGCCAACACTCGGATACATCTCCGCGCAAGGGCTGGTCCTTACGATCAACCGCGGTGACAGATACCAGTCGGGGATGGCCATCCGCAAAGGCGGATTCGACGGGTTGCGGGCAGGAGGGATCGACGCCCTCCAGGCGAAGATCGCTAGTGCCGCACCTTTCCTGCGCCCCGTCGTCGGCACCCTCACAGACTGGGACCAGGTCAAACTCCTGTCCGTCCAAATCAACCGGCTCCGGCGCTGGTACCGGCCGGGGTTCATCGCCATCGGCGACGCTGCGCACGCCATGTCGCCGATGTTCGGGGTCGGCGTGAACTTCGCTGTCCAGGATGCAGTTGCGTTGGCCAACGCGATCGCGGAGGACCTGGCCATGGGCAAGGCGCCGACCGAAAAGCTCGCAGCCGTGCAGCGGCGCCGTGAGATGCCGGTGAAAATAGTGCAGCAGGTCCAGCGCAACGGACACCGGGTGCTCCTCCGGGCAACCAGCGGCAACCGTATCGCACCCCGCTGGTTCGTGATGTTCCTGCGCGCAGCGTCGCCGCTGCTGCGCCCGGTCACGGCACGGTTCGTGGGCATCGGGATCCGGCCGGAGCACGTCAGGAGCGGCAGCACCTGACTAGACGTGACCTCACCGTCACGCCACGCCCCTGCAGGACAGGGACGCTCTCTCACTTAACGCGGTATCTGGGCCAACGCTCTCTCACTCTCGTAAGGAAAGTGAGAGAGCGTCCGTCGATTTGGTGCATTGAGTGAGAGAGCGTTCCGGAGGAGGGAAGGTTAGAGCGCGGCCAGGAGCTGCTTCATCTCGGCGATCTCTGCTTCCCGGGCCGTGACGATATCCCGGGCCAGCTGGTCGGCTTCGGGATTCTTGCCTCCGTCAATTTCCTCCTTGGCCATCTCCACGGCTCCTTCATGGTGGCCGGTCATCTGCTCCATAAAGAGCCGGGCAGCCTCGGTTCCCTGGTGGGCCTTGAGCTTATTGAGGCCCTCCGCGTCCACCATGCCGGACATGCCATGCCCCGAATGGTCAGCCGCCATCGTGGGGACATTCCAGCTTTTGAGCCACCTGGTCGTCGTCTTGATTTCCGGCGCCTGGGCGTCCTTGATCCTGATGGACCGGGACGTACCACTTCACTGCCGACCCTTGACTCATATACCCCTATGGGGTATAAGAGTCAAGGTTCCTCAACTACCCGGATGAGGCCCTGGGCCTATCAACTGCGCGTGTTCACAGCCATACTTAACCTACTTAAGAGGCAATGGCGCCTGCCCGTGCTGGGCGGCTGGGTAATTTGGACCGGAGGTGGCTCTGTGGGTGAGCTGAGCAGGCCCTACACGTACTCAAGCGCATTAGGCGACAATCAGTGCGTTGCGGGCACATACCATGTGGACCTGGACGGGTGGAAAGTCCGGTGGTCGGACGGCATGTTCCAGTTGCATGGCTATCAGCGCGGCGAGGTGGTGCCCACGGTGGAGCTCCTGTTCTCGCACAAGCACCCGGAGGACCGGCCCCGCTGCGAGGAAATCGTGGCGCAGGTGGTCAAAACCGGAGGCTACTACTGCATGTACCACCGGATCATCGACTCCCACGGGCGCACGCGGCGGGTGCTGACGTCCGGTGAAGCCATCGCGGACGATGCCGGCAAGGTCACCGCGTTGGAAGGCGTGGTGATCGACCTCACCTCCACGCTTCAGCGCGAAACCGAGGCCACAGCCCGTGACGCAGTGGCCGGTGCCACCTCCACCCGGAGCGTCATCGACCAGGCCCGGGGCATCCTGATGGGCCAGCTGAACCTGGGATCGGACGACGCCTTCCAGGTCCTGGTCAGCACCAGCAGCCACCGCAACGTCAAGCTGGTGGTGGTGGCGGCCGAGCTCGTGCAGCTGGCGAACAGCCCGTCGGCGGGAGGTTACCTCAACGCCGCCGTCAAGGCGATTGCCCATGACAGCAGGACGCCCGTGAGCGCCCGGCGCAAAGTGGGCTAGGCCTTCTCAGTGGTGCTCCACCCAGCACGCCAGGATGGTGGTGGAGAGCTGGTAGGCCAGCGCGTTCCGGGTGACATCGTCCGGGCCCAGGGTGGCGGGCAGGCCTGAGGCGTCCACCTGCAGCACGAAGTTGTCCTTCTGGAACACGGCCGATCCGTCCGCTGTTTCGAACGCCGGGAAGCCCAGGTTGGCGACTCAGCCGGTGTGCGTGGCCGGCAGGGAAGTGGCAGCGTCCGACGGCGGTGCGGGCGGCGCTCCCACGGACCCTGCGGTTCCAGCGCAGCCACTGAGCAGCAGTGACGAGAGTGCCAAAGCGGCCAGCAGCCGGGGTGCGGTTGTTCATGACTCGTCCGTCCTGGCCGCCCCGTCAGGGATGCGGCCGTTTGTTCGGTTGTGCGAGACATCTCGCGGTCACTTTTCGCGCTTCGCGGTCAGGTTTTGGGCTTCGCGTAGATCACGTAGTTGTCAGCGAAGAGCCCGGTGGAGGCGTCGTAGCCGTCGCAGGTGACGAGCCGCAGTTCGGAACCGGCCGTGTTTCCGTAGACCTCCAGCGTGGGAAAGCTGTCCTTGCTGTACCGGGCTCCGCGTTCCACGCTGAAGACGGCTGTGCTGCCGTCGGCCCGCAGGACACTGACGGAGGAACCCGGCGGTGCGCTGCCGGCGTCGGACGTTGCCGGTCCGGCCGCGCAGCCGCCCAGGGCCAGCAGGAACAGAAGCCCGGCCGCCGTTGAAGCCCCAAGACCCCAACGGTGGCCGGAATTCGTGAACCGGGCCACAAACGGGTCTTGGGGGCGTGCGTGTTGCTCCGGCCGGGGTGTGCGTGTTCCTGAGGCCGGAGCGGGTTCGCGTGCGGCGGGAGGCCGCTGCGGCCGGAGTGCTCCCCGGCCCTGTAGCATTGCTTGAAGGTGCGCCGGGAAGTCTGGTCGGCATGGTTTTGTCGAGCCGACCTAAAAGGACACCGCATGAATCCCAAGCCCCCGCACAGCCCCGTCCGGTCCATCATTTTCGGGCGCGGAAGCTACGCCGAAACGTTGCGGATCGGGGAGATCCTTCGCAAGGAAACCGTGGGCGGAGCGCTTCTCGTCGCCGCTGCGGTGATCGCGCTGGTATGGGCCAACTCCCCGGCGTCGGACAGTTACTTCGCCTTGCGGGACTTCAAAGTGGGGTACGCGCCCTGGCACCTTGAACTGAGCCTCGGCGCCTGGGCGGCCGATGGGTTGCTGGCCATTTTCTTTTTCCTGGTGGGCCTGGAGCTCAAGCGCGAATTCGTGGCCGGGGACCTCCGCCAGTTCAACAAGTCGGTTGTTCCGGTGGCTGCCGCTTTCGGCGGGGTATTGGCGCCGGCGGTCATCTATGCGCTGGTCAACCTCGCCAGCCCGGAAACCCTGCGCGGATGGGCCATCCCGACTGCCACGGATATCGCCTTTGCGGTGGCGGTACTGGCCATCATCGGCTCGCACCTGCCCAGCGCACTGCGGATCTTCCTGCTCACCCTCGCCGTGGTGGACGACCTCATTGCCATCACCATCATCGCGTTCTTCTACTCGGGCGACCTCCAGGCCATGCCGCTGCTCCTGGCCCTCATCCCACTGGCGGCCTACACGTTCCTGGCGCAGAAATTCCGCTATTTCTTCGGCCGGCATACGGCGGCTGCGTGGCTGATCCTGCTGCCGCTCGGCGTGGTGACGTGGGCGCTGGTCCACGCGTCCGGAATCCACGCCACGGTGGCCGGAGTCCTGCTTGGCTTCGCCGTCCCGGTGCTCCGGTCGCAGGCCGCCGGGGGCCCGGACGCCGGACCGGGTTTGGCCGAAATCTTTGAACACCGGTTCCGGCCGATTTCCGCCGGGATCGCCGTTCCCATCTTCGCGTTCTTCTCCGCAGGCGTGGCCGTGGGCGGCTGGAATGGGCTCGGCTCAGCGCTTTCCGGTCCGGTGGCCCTGGGCGTCATCCTTGCGCTGGTGCTCGGGAAGCCGGTGGGCATCATGGGCACCGCCTGGCTCCTGACAAAAACCAGCAGGGCGCGGCTGGACGAGTCCTTTAAGTGGATAGACGTATTCGGTGTGGCGCTGTTGGCAGGTATCGGATTCACGGTGTCCCTGCTGGTGGCCGAGCTCAGTTTCGGCCAGGGAAGCCTGCATGACGACCACGCCAAGGTGGGCATTCTCACCGCATCCCTGCTTGCGGCGCTGCTGGCCACGGCCGTGCTGCGGACCAGGAACCGGCAGTACCGCGCAGCCGAAGTTGCCGAAAAACTGGACACCGACCACGACGGCATCCCGGACGTGTACCAGGAGCGCCCCTGACCCCAAATCCTCGTTGAGGGGGCTTGAGTCAGCGGCGCACGGAGCGGCGTCCCGCGATCGCCTCTGCGGTGCCCACCAGGAGCACGGACGCGATGACGGCCACCACGAAGCCCAGGAAGTTCAGCTCGAAGATGTCTCCCGTGCCCAGCAGCGAAGCCACCACCCCGCCGATCACCGAGCCGGCAAGGCCCAGCAGCAGCGTGGCGAGCAGTCCCAGGTTCTGCTTGCCCGGCTTGATGAGCCGGGCCAGTGCGCCGATGATCAGGCCGGCAATGATGAATCCAATCACGGAGTGCTCCTTCGGGTTGCGGGCATGTGGCGCCCGGACTGCCGCGGTGGTGCCGCATTGGCTTCATTCTATGCACTGCCCTCAGGGAGCTTTTGGACAGATAACGGGACCTCCGGCGAGGCGTGAGGTCCCGTTATCCGTAGTAGGGCTCCGAAGGGCGGGATGCTTTCAGGCGGTGGCCAGCCGCTGGTCCTGCGTCTTGTCCGAAGGGACGGCCGGTGCCTCGGTGTGGCGGATCTCCAGTGCCTCCGGATCCAGCAGCTTCCGCGCGCCCGTCCTCGCGTCCAGGATCCAGAACAGTTCCAGCGCCGGTACGACGTCGGTCACGCGCCCCGAGTGGAACAGCTTGCCATTGTGCCACGCCTCGATCTGGTCGCCGATGCGAAGCTGACCAGTACGTACTCCTTGTGCCTCCATAATGCGGTGCCTCCTGCTGGTTGTATCCCCGTCTTCACAGCTTGCCCCGCCGAGGTTGCTGAAATGTTTCAACGGGGTGTTTTTTCTGTGACCAGTCGCGGAGGTTCAGGAAGGGGCATGTCCAGGCCACAGGGATCACGATGGCGGGCGGCGGCAAGGAGGGACTCGCTGGCGACGCGCAGAAGCAGAATCGACGCGAAAAATCGCTGGCGCACCCGAAATCGCGGGTGCGCCAGCGTTTTGCCGCGTCGAAGTTGCAGGTGCGCGTCGAATTTGCGCCGGGATAGCCAAACGTCTGGTCAAACCACGGCGACTCATGCAAGATAGTAAGCATGCTGATTAACTCGGCTGCCGTTGGATGACAAGGAGAGCATCACCATGTACCTGCATACCGAGCTTCTGATCAACGAAATTGCTGCCGATGAGCCCGATCCGGCAGCAGCGAATGCCCTGCAGGAAGGCTTGGGCGGTCAGTTCGGCGAAATGCGCACCATGATGCAGTACCTGTTCCAGAGCATCAACTTCCGCGGGGACCCCGCCTCCAAGCCCTACAAGGACTTGCTCCAGGGTGTGGGAACGGAAGAAATCAGCCACGTCGAGCTCATCGGGACCACGATTTCACAGCTCCTGGACGGATCCCCCCGGTATCAGGGAAAGAAAAACGACCCCGTGGATGAGCCCGGTGCAAAGGGTGCCACTCCACTGAAAATCGCCCTCGACACCAGCAACATCCACCACTACCTCGTGGGCGCACAGGGTGCACTGCCGGTGGACGCAGCGGGCAACCCCTGGAGCGGATCCTACGTTTACAACAGCGGAAACCTGGTCCTTGACCTGCTGTACAACCTGATGCTCGAATCCACGGGCCGCCTGCAGAAGTGCCGCATCTACGAAATGACGGAGAACAAGACGGCCCGGTCCACCATTGCCTACCTGATCGTGCGGGACCAGGCGCACGAGAATGCCTTTGCCAAGGCATTGGAAAGCCTCGGAGTGAACTGGGGCAAGGTCCTGCCCATCCCCAAGACCAACGCAGAGCAGTTCCCCGAGGTCAAGAAGCTGCTCGACCTGGGCCTGCAAAGCGTCCAGTACACCTTCAGCGCCGACAACCTCAGCCAGGCGGGAAAGCTATACAGGGGCGCATCGCCGTCGAATGATGGCACTGAACTGAGCACGGAAGTGATGCCCACCGGCGTCCCCTTGGGCATGTCTCCGGAGCGCAAGGAAGAGTTCGCCCCCGGGCTGGACCCGGAGCTGCTCGCACTCATCCAGGCCACGGCAGAAATCGAGCTGAAGGAAGCCGACAACCCGCAGGAAGCCAAGGCCTGAGCGCTGCCACCGGCTCGTCCTCCAAGGGCATGGGCCGGCCGCGCAGAGCCGGTGGCGACGCGCATAACCGTAATCGACACGCAAAAGCGCTGGCGCACCCTAAATCGCGGGTGCGCCAGCGTTTTGCCGCGTCGAAGTTGCAGGTGCGCGTCGAAATTGCCGGAGGGGCGGTCGCGCAGGGTGCTCACTGGTTGGGGTCCGGGCTCTTGACGTCGCGCTCGCCGATGTCCGCGGCACCCAGGACGTCCGCGGCCGGGCTGTGCGAGGTTTCGTGCGTGCGGACACTCAGCTCAGGGTGGTGCAGATCCAGCGCCGGCCGCTCGGAACGGATCCGGGGGAGCGAGGTGAAGTTGTGCCGCGGCGGCGGGCAGGACGTGGCCCACTCAAGCGATGCGCCGAAGCCCCACGGATCGTCCACGGTCACTCTCTTCCTGGCGCGCCAGGTGATGTAGACGTTCCAGAAGAACGGGATCAGCGAGGCTCCCAGCAGGAAGGAACTGATGGTGGAGAACTGGTTCATCCAGGTGAAGTTGTCCTCGACCAGGTAGTCCGCGTAGCGGCGGGGCATGCCCTCAACGCCGAGCCAGTGCTGGATCAGGAAGGTCCCGTGGAAACCCAGCAGGAGCATCCAGAAGTGGATCTTGCCCAGGCGCTCGTTGAGCATGAGGCCGGTGAACTTGGGCCACCAGAAGTAGAAGCCTGCGAACATCGCGAACACCACGGTGCCGAACACCACGTAGTGGAAGTGTGCCACCACGAAGTAGGAGTCGGAGACGTGGAAGTCCAGCGGCGGGGAAGCCAGGATGATGCCGGTGAGGCCGCCGAAGAGGAACGTGATCATAAAGCCGATGCTCCACAGCATGGGCGTCTCGAACGTCAACGAACCGCCCCACATGGTGCCGATCCAGTTGAAGAACTTCACACCCGTCGGGACCGCGATCAGCATGGTCATGAAGGCGAAGAACGGCAGCAGCACGGCGCCGGTGACGTACATGTGGTGTGCCCAGACCGTCATGGACAGGGCGGCAATGGCGATCGTGGCGTAGACCAGGCCTTTGTAGCCGAAGATCGGCTTGCGGCTGAAGACCGGGAAGATCTCCGAGACGATGCCAAAGAACGGCAGCGCGATGATGTACACCTCGGGGTGGCCGAAGAACCAGAACAGGTGCTGCCACAGGACGGCACCGCCGTTTTCGGGATCGTAAATGTGGGCTCCGAAGCGGCGGTCGGCGCCCAACGCGAACAGGGCGGCGGCCAGCGGCGGGAACGCCATGATCACCAGGATGGCCGTGACCAGGGTGTTCCAGGTGAAGATCGGCATCCGCCACATGGTCAGGCCGGGGGCGCGCATGCAGATGATGGTGGTGATGAAGTTGACCGCACCCAGGATGGTGCCGAAACCGGACAATGCCAGGCCGAATACCCACAGGTCGCCACCGATCCCGGGGCTGAACGTGGTGTCGGACAACGGCGCGTACGCGAACCAGCCGAATGACGCCGCACCCTGCGGGGTGATGAAACCGGACACCGCAATGGTGGAGCCAAACAGGAAGAACCAGTATGCCAGCGCATTGAGCCGGGGGAACGCCACGTCAGGGGCGCCGATCTGCAGCGGCATGATGACGTTGGCGAAGCCGGCGAAGAGCGGGGTGGCGAACATCAGCAGCATGATGATGCCGTGCATCGTGAACAGCTGGTTGTACTGCTCCTTGGTCTGCAGTACCTGCATGCCTGGCTCGAACAGCTCGGCCCGGATCAGCAGGGCCATCACGCCGCCAAGGCAGAAGAATATAAACGACGTAATCAGGTACAAATACCCGATGGTCTTGTGGTCGGTGGTGGTGAGCCAGTTGACCACGATGCGTCCCTTGCTCCGCTTAGCCACCGAAGGTGCCGCGGTTGCCGGGGTCGCTCCCATTTTGTGGCCGGTGGTGGTCATGAGCGTTGCGTCCTTTGCCCGATGGAGTGCTGGACGTCGCGGGAATCCACCTGCGACTCCATTTGTTGAGGAACCGGCAGGAAGAGGGTGACCGGGGGCGGGGTGGAGCACGGTGCGGCGCTGCGCCGCCCCCCTGGAGTGTTTCGTTCAGTGATACACACCGCGCGCTCCTCCGGAAGATACTCCAGAGGCCCAACTGTATGAGCCCGATAACCCAGGGCAGACTGCCAGTGGGTTGTGTTGCCACAGTAGCGCGGAAAAGATCCGCAAGGAAGGGTCTGGAACCAGTCCCGGAGCAGCCTGGAAAACCGCGGAATGGGATGTACTGTGATGGATACCGTTAGGCAGTGGCGGACTGGCGCCCGCCTGCCTCCAGCGCAGGGCACCTACGCCCAGTTTGGAGTAACTGCCATGGTCCAGCAAACCACCCTGATGGGATTCGATTACCTCGACGGCTACTTCCAGGACCTCCTCGTGGAGAGCCCGGACACGGACACCTTCATGGGAAAACTTGCGGTGTCGGCTGCCGCCACGTTATCCGCGCCCGGGCTGCCGGTCTTCTGCGGGCTGACGTTGCACCGCCCAAAGAAGGGCGCCGCGGTTGCCGGCAGCGATTCCCGCGCCAGGTTGTTGGATGAGGTGCAGAACGCATTCAACGATGGGCCAAGCCTTTCGGCGATCGAGAACAGGCAGTGCGTGGTGGTGCCGGACGTGGCCCTGGAGCGCCGTTGGCCTCGATATATAAGTGCAGCCGCCAGGCAGGGTATCCACTCCATCCTGGCCGTTCCGCTGCAGATGGAGGACGGCGCCCGCGTAATGCTGAGCCTGTATTCGCTCCGGCCGCGGGCGTTCGACGGCGACGATTCAGCGCGTGCCGAGGCCTTCGCCGTGCACGCCTCCAGGGCTATGCGGCTGGCGCTGCGGATCACCGGGCTCCAACAGGCACGCGACGACATGGCAGCGGCCATGCAATCCCGGACGGTCATCGACGTGGCCACCGGTGTGCTGATGGCGCAGAACAGCTGCGGCCAGGATGAGGCCTTCCAGATCATGCGGACGGCATCGAACAACGCCAACGTCAAGCTCCGGGAACTCGCAGGGCACATTACGGACGCCCTGTCATCCAGGCAGGGGATCACCACCCATTTCGACGCCTGAGCCCCAAACCTGAACGAGGTTTGGGTGGGGCAGGGAGGACGACGGCGGCAGGCGACCTCCGCCGTCGGGCTCCCTCCCTGAGCAGGGGGTCGCTTCCGGCTGTGCGGGCTGGGGTCAGGCCACGGCGGGGTAGCTGTAGAGGATGTAGTCGGCGGCTGCGGGGCCGGTCATGTGCAGCCGGCAATCATGCACGTCAACACCGCACCGGTGCATGCCGGCGCGGAAGGCCTGGTCCGGCTTCGGCCGGAGGCCGTGAAGGGAGGCCCAGCTGACATAAAGGCCGTAGAGGCAGTCAGGCCCCAAGGGGTGATCGGCGGACGGGTCAGGGATGGTGGCTTCGGCCAGGAACTGCTGGTAGTGCGAGGACGGCATGTTGGCTCAATCCGGTTCTGCAAGGAGCGCTGCCGGCCTGCTCCAGCAGCTGCCCGCCCGGCCCGCGCAAAGGGCCGGGGGAGGGTCGGGAAATGATGCCCCGTCCCACTGCTGAATGTACTCGGGGCCGGCAGGGAAGTACAACAACTCAGCTGCGGCAAAAACCCTCTTCCCAAGGATTTATAAGCGTGCTTATTATGTTTTTCCTTGGACGGTATGCAGAGCCCGTCGGCACACCCCCTGCCCGGGCACAGACCCGGCGGAATGGCTGAAAGGCTCCCATGCACGCGACCCGGTCCGAGTACTCAAGCCCCTACAGCCCGGGCGTCACAATGACGGGCGCCCCAAGCCGACCGAAAGTGAGTGCACCGCGCCATGAATGATCCCCTGCTTGATGCCATCCACGAGCACGAGCCCCTGAGCGACCCGCTGGAAGAGGTCCACCTGCGCCTGGCCATCGCCGCCACCGACATCGCGGAGCTGCGATCCGAGGTAGTCCGGCTGGACCGGGCGCTGGAGGAGTCACGTCGGCTGAACGTGCGCGCCGCGGAGCTGCTGGAGTTAGTGTACGGGCACCTGGCCGGCGATCCGGTCCAGCCCGGTCTCCGGAATTCCGCGCCCACGCTGTGATGCGCAGGCCAATGCTCCGGATGGAATGACAAAGGACGACGGCGATGGGCGGCTTGGACGCGGACGTCACCCCGGCGGAACCCGTGGGCGCCCGCACCGGTGACGGACGTCGTCGTACGTTTGGAATCGAGGAGGAACTGCTGCTGGTGAGCCCGGAAACCGGGGAAGCCGTGCCCATGGCCGCCGGTTTGCTGGAAGGGTACAGGCGCCCCGCTGGTCCCGGCGGCGGCCCGTTCCTCACGGCGGAATTCCAGCAGGAGATGATCGAGGTTGTCACCCCGCCGCATTCAACGATGGCTGCGCTGGAGGCCGATGTGATCGCGGGAAGGGCCCTGGCGGACGCCGAGGGGCGGAAGATCGGGGTCCGCGTTGCCGCCCTGGGGACGTCGCCGCTTCCGTGCGACCCCCATCCGGCTGCGCTGCGGCGCTTTGCCGCCATGACGCACGAGTACGGGCTGACCGCCAGGGAGCAGTTGACCTGTGGCTGCCACATCCATGTATCGGTGGAATCGGATGAAGAAGGCGTGGCCGTGCTGGACCGCATCCGCACCTGGCTGCCGGTGCTGAGTGCACTCAGTGCCAACTCGCCGTTCTGGCACGGGCAGAACAGCGGTTATGCCAGCTACCGCGCCCAGGTGTGGAGCCGGTGGCCGTCGGCGGGGCCGCTGGGTGTCCTTGGATCGGCCGAGGCGTACCACCAGTTGGTGCATGACATGGTGAGCACCGGCGTCGTGCTGGATGAGGGGATGGTCTACTTCGACGCCCGACTCTCGCGGCACTATCCCACGGTGGAGATCCGGATTGCCGACGTGTGCCTGCGGCCGCAGAACGCCGTGCTGCTGGCGGGTATCGTCCGCGGGGTGGTGGAGACGGCTGCCCGGGAGTGGCAGGAAGGCGTCCCGGCTCAGGCGGTTCCCACCGAGCTGCTGCGCCTGGCCGGCTGGAAGGCCAGCCGGTGGGGGCTGGGCGGTGATCTGCTGGACCCGGTGAGCTACCAGCCGACGCCGGCGGTCGCGGTAGTGAATGCGCTGCTGGAGCACATCATGGAGGCGCTCGAGGACAGCGGGGACCTGCACCGGGTGGAGGAACTGATCGATGACCTGCTCTACGCGGGTACCGGCGCGTCGCGCCAGCTGGAAGTGCTGCACCGCACCGGGGAGCTGGAGGACGTGGTCGCCGACGCTGCCAACTGCACGGTGTGGATACCCGCTGACTAGTCACCGGCGGACTGGTCAGGACAGGCAAAAGCCCCGGAGCTCTTAAGCACCGGGGCGGATCCTATGCGTGGGAGTAGGTGAGGCAGTCGGCGTTGTCCCTGCCGGGGCCGACGTGCACCTCGGGTGCCTTGCACATCAAGTGGTCGTTGTGGACGCATTCGCTGCGCTGGCAGGCTCCGACGTCGGCCAGGACCTTGGGCAGCCCCCCGTGCAGGCCCGTTTCAATGAACGTGGCGCAGTGTGCGTGGTTTTCGGCACCGCCCACGGTGATGGCGGCGGCGTTGCAGTTGGTGTGATCGTTGAAGGAACAGTTGGTTACGCTGCAGTCTGCGACGTGCGTTGTCATCTTTGGGATCCTCCGTACTTCGGCAGCCCGGGTTGGCCTGTGTTTTCCTACCGTAGGCCCGATGACGTGGATCAAAAAGACCCAATTGTTTGACGTAATTCCGTTCGTGGCGGGTGCCGATGGCTGTTAAATACTGCTTAGCGGGACAGCCGGAGCTTGGCGGCCCTTTCCACCAGCACGGGGATGTAATCGCGGATGGGGCCGTCGTCGAGCAGGCCGTGTTCCTCGGCCACGATCTCCTCGATCACGGAGCGGTGTTCTTCAGGAAAGCGCTCGGCGAGCCGTTCGACGACAGCCATCAGCGCCTCGGGTTCATTGGTCATTGCCAAAGTTTCGACCCCGCCGGAAGGAGAGTCAACAACCAGTTCCCACCCGCCCGCACTCACCCCAACCAGGCAGCGCCGCGGATGTTGGCCCCCGGGTTTCCGGACGGCGCAGGCGGCGGTGAAATCCGGCGGCAGGCCCACGCTCGCCGGATCCAGGTCCTGGAGCTGCCAGCGTTCCTCGGAGGCGGGTCCGCCAATCAAGCGGGGGACCGGGCCGGACACATCAACGGTGGCGGGGTCCAAGGCCAGCCCGGTTCCGAGGGCTTTGAGGACGGCTTCCTTGCGGACCCAGAGGCGGGTCATGAACCCAGACCTCAGCGGCGCCGGCACCCCCGCAAGCTTGCCGCGCTCGTGGGCGGTCATGGCCACGGACTGGAATCCGTCGAAGCCGGCCGATGGTGTGGCCTCGAGGTCCACGCCGATGCCCGCGACGCCCTCATCCAGGCTGGCGGCGAGCACGCACCAGTCCCCCGACCGGCTGAGGCTGACGCGTAGCGGTCTCGCGAGGGAGGGGACGCGGTAGCCGGGAACCCCGTGCCCGGTCCTGTTCCGGCACGACGGACAGACATAATCCAGCTCCAGGGAACCGGGACTGTCCCCGGTCAGCCCGCTGATGTGGAGCCGCAGCACAATCCGCCCGGCAACAAACCTGCGCCGCAGGGCCGGTGAGCGGAATGTGTTGGCCCGCGCCAGCTCGGCGTCGTCCAATATATGTTCCAACGCAAGGTCCACGCCGGACAGCCGCACGGCTGCCAGCGAAACCCCTGGCCCGGCGAGGGAACTCATGGCAGCGGCGGGAGGGCTGTTTGGTAGAGCCACGGACGGACGGTGAACACGGCCCCACCCGAACGCGCCGTCACTTCCTGCCGCTTTTCCTGCAACGCGCCATCAGCAGGTGCCGCTTTTCCTGCAACGCGCCATCAGCAGGTGATGAGGCCGACGGCGGAGGGCGCCGTCGTCGAGGTGGCAGCTGAGCAGTTCGGAACGGAACCTGACGGCCTCGAGGAAGGCACTCAGGGTGCCGGCCCGTCCGCTGTGGGCGAATCCGTGCAGGCGCCGGCAAACGCGCCCGATAGGATGGAGTGCATTATGGATGACCCTCCTTCACATATGCCCAGGCCCCTCCACCTTCTGACCGGTTCGCCGGCCACCACGGGAGAGGGGCGCCCGAATGTATGAATGGATCATGCTGGGCATCGGCCTCGTTCTCACGGTCGGTACCGGTTTTTTCGTTGCTTCCGAGTTCGCGCTGGTCAATCTGGACCGCAACGATCTTGAAGCCCGCCAGGCCCGCGGGGAAAAGCGCCTTACGCGCACCATCAAGGCGCTGAAAATCACCTCAACGCACCTCTCCGGTGCGCAGTTGGGAATCACGCTCACCACCTTGCTCACCGGCTACACGTTTGAGCCCGCCATCAGCTCCATGCTGAGCGGACCACTGCAGAACGCAGGCCTTGCCGAATCGTTGGTACCCGGCGTCGGCGCGGTGATCGGCATCTTCATCGCCACGATCTTCTCCATGGTGATCGGCGAACTGGTGCCCAAAAACTTCGCACTGGCCCTTCCGCTGGCCACGGCCAAAGTGGTGGTACCGTTCCAGACCCTCTTCACCACGGTCTTCAAACCGGTGATCCTGCTGTTCAACAACACCGCCAACGGGATCATCAGGTCCTTCGGGATCGAGCCGAAGGAAGAGCTCTCCGGTGCCCGCAGCGCCGAAGAGCTCAGCTCGCTGGTGCGCCGCTCCGCGATGGAAGGCGTCCTGGACGCGGACCACGCGGTCCTGCTGCACCGGACCCTGCGGTTCTCGGAGCACTCGGCCGCTGACGTGATGACGCCACGGGTACGGATGACGGCAGTGAACGCCGCGGACACGGCGGAGGACATTGTCGCCGTGGCCATCAGCACAGGCTACTCCCGGTTCCCGGTCATCGGCGAGGACCGCGACGACGTCCAGGGAGTCCTGCACGTCAAGCAGGCTTTCGCCGTGGCACTGGAGGACCGTGCGGACGTCACTGCCGGGCAGTTGATGATCGAACCCCTGCGCGTGCCGGGATCCATGGGCGTGGATACGCTCCTGGTTCTGCTGCGCAGGCAGGGCCTGCAGGTGGCCATCGTCTCCGACGAACACGGTGGTACCGCCGGCATCGTCACCCTGGAGGACCTCGTGGAGGAAATCGTCGGCGAGCTTGAGGACGAACACGACCGCGCCCGGACCGGTGTTGTGCGGACGGGGCGTTCCATCACCTTCGACGCCGCACTGAGGCCGGACGAACTGCTGGACCGGACCGGCATCGCAGTGCCGGACGGCGAGGAATACGACACTCTTGCCGGTTTCGTCACGGACCAGCTGGACCGCATCCCTGAACTCGGCGATGAAGTCCGGATTGAGGCAGGCACCCTCCGGGTGGAGCGTGTCCTGGGCACCCACGTGGAGCGCATCCGCTTCACCCCGGACACCACAGAGGACGCGCCAGAGAGCGCCCATGACCGCATCGTCGATGGCCTGACGCAGGAGCTGACCCATGAGTGAATATCTTCCCGGCATCATCTGGCTGGTGGTGCTCCTGGTGGTCAACGCCTTCTTCGTCGGCGCCGAATTCGCCGTTATCTCTGCCCGCCGTTCCCAGATCGAGCCCAAGGCGGAGGCTGGCAGCAAGGCGGCGAAAACCACGCTGTGGGCCATGGAGCACGCCACGCTGATGCTTGCCACCAGCCAGCTGGGCATCACGGTCTGCTCCCTGGTGATCCTGAACGTCTCGGAGCCGGCCATCCACCACCTGCTGGAAATCCCGCTGGGCCTCACATCGCTGTCCTACGAGGCCATCAGCATCATCGCCTTTGTGATTGCGCTGCTGCTGGTCACGTTCCTGCACGTGGTCCTGGGCGAGATGGTCCCCAAGAATATCTCCTTCTCCGTCCCCACGCGGGCGGCCCTGATCCTGGCCCCGCCGCTGGTGATGGTCGCGAGGGTTTTCAAACCGGTCATCTGGACCCTTAACGGGATCGCCAACTCCATCCTGCGGCTCTTCCGGGTGGAACCGAAGGACGAGGCAACCAGCGCCTACACCCTGGACGAGGTGGCCAACATCGTGGAGCAGTCCACCCGCGACGGCATGCTCACGGACACCAGCGGCACCCTGACCGCGGCGTTCGAGTTCACCGCCAAGACCGTGGCCGATGTGGAGGTGCCCATCTCCGAGATGGTGCTCCTGCCGGAGTCCGCCACACCAGCGGAGATACAGCGGGCAGTCGCGGAGCACGGCTACTCCCGCTACATCCTGGTTAATGACGACGGCGACCCTTCCGGTTATCTGCACCTCAAGGATGTGATGGACCTGACCACGCCGGAGAAGTTCACGCAGCCCGTCCCAGCCAAGCGGATCCGCCGCCTCGCCTCGGCGTTCAGCGGTGCCGAGCTGGAGGACGCGCTGGCCACGATGCGCCGTACCGGCGCCCACGTGGCGAAGGTGTTCGATGCACGTGGCAACACCACGGGTGTGCTCTTCCTCGAGGACATCATCGAGGAGCTCGTGGGCGAAGTGCAGGACGCCACCAGCGCCTGACCCCGCTCGGATATCCAGCGCAGACACTCCAGCGCAGACATAGGGGCGCCGTTCCAACCAGGGGCGGCGCCCTTCGCATCCCCCGGCCTCGGAAGGGGGTTGAATGTATTGACACCGCCCACTCCGGGGCGCACGCTGATACCGCTGGGTGACAGCGTTGGCGCGGCATGGGACGGCTCAGAGCAGGCCCGCCAACCAACCCCGGAGATGCCTGGGGCTCCGGAAGAACAGGTACAAACTTTGCCCCTCAGGAGAACCACAATGGCCGGAGTATCCGTCACAGCCCTGCAAGAAAAATCCTTCGACGAACCCGATGAGAAACGGCGCCCGCCGAAAACCGCCGTTGATGTAGTAAACATCAGCGACCACACCCTGGCCAGGTGCACGTTCGAGCCAGGCTGGCGCTGGTCCGAGACGGTCAAGACGGTGGTCCACACGGACACCTGCCAGGTAAACCACCTCGGGTTCTGCACCGCCGGAACGCTCACAGTCGAAATGGAAGACGGAACGCGGACCACAGTACGCCCCGGCCACGCCTACGCCGTCCCGCCGGGCCACGACGCCTGGGTGGAAGGCGACGAAGCCTTCGTGGGCTACGAAATCCTCAGTGCCGCCACCTTCGCCAAGCCTGACTGATCCGCGGCGACTTCACGCCGTACTACAAGGGTCTGCCGGATGACCGGTGCCAGAGCCACCACTGGGGTTATGTTGTAAAGAGCCGGCTCATCATGCATTTGCCCGACGGCGATGAGGTGGTCGAAGCGGGGGAGGCCTACTACACGCCGCCGGGACACACCGATGAGCTTGCCCCGGGGACGTTGCTGGTGGAGTTCAGCCCCACCGAGGAACTGGAACGCACTCTGCCCGTGGTGGCGAAAAACCTGGAAGCTGGCTGAAGATCGGCCGACGGCGGGCCGTCATGCACCATGTTGAGGCTTCAGGATGAAGGTGGTCACCCATGCATGCATTTCCTGAAAAGACCTCGGACCGGCAGGACGCCGCCGGCCGCCCGCCCCGCAGGAAGCCGCGGCGCGGGTGGCGCCGCGCCGGGATCGCGGCGCTGGTCATTGTGGGCCTGATCCTGCTCTCCACGGCGGTCAACCTGGTCCTGGAGCAGTCCGAGAAATCCAGCACCCCGGCGTACGGTGAGCGCGTCGCGGTCGGAGGCGGTGCGCTGAACGTGTACCGGAACGGGCAGCAGGGCCAGCCGGTTGTCCTCCTCAGCGGCCTGGGAACCCCGGCCCCCGCCCTCGATTTCCAGCCGTTGATCCGGGAACTGAACGGCTTTGACGTGATCGTGGTGGAAGGGCTCGGGTACGGCTACAGCGACCTGGAAGGCAGCCCGCGGACCAACGAAAACATCAGCAACGACCTCCACGAAGCCCTGGCCAAGCTTCAGGTGAAACAGCCCTACGTCCTGGCCGGGCACTCGATCGCCGGTTTCTACATGCTGGACTACGCCAACCGGTACCGGGCGGAAGTCTCGGCGGTGGTGGGCATCGACGCCTCCATCCCGAAGCCCGGGAACGGGCCGGTTCCGGATCCGCAGCCGGAGCTCAACTGGCAAAAGGCGTTGGCGGTCACGGGCATCGTCCGGGTATTCTCCGCGCTGGTCCCGGGTTTTGTGGACCCCGGCGGCAGCGCCTACACGGAGGACGAGCTGCAGCGCATGCGCATGATGACCAGCTGGAACTACGGCGCCCCGGCTGTGGCCGATGAAACGGCCCGGATCGGCAACAACGCCCAGGCCCTCAAGGGAGTCACCTACCCCGATGACCTGCCCGTGCTCGCTTTCATCGCCGACGAAAAGACGGAGCACACCGCCGAGAAGACCGCCGCGGCGGAGAACCTGCTGCAGAACGTCAGGCGCCACGAGGTAGTCACCCTGCAAGGCAACCACTACCTGCACTGGACGCAGGCGCCGCGGATGGCGGAGACTATCCGGACATTCCTTGCAAAGGGGTGAGAATGGAACATCCAGACCTGGCCGGCGTGCGGAAACTGTATGAGGGGTTCATCGCTGCCTGGAACCGGCGGGACGCCAGGGCGATGGCCGAGCGTTTCAGGAAGAACGGGCTCCAGATCGGGTTTGATGGCAGCACAGCCACCGGGCCGGACGAGATTTTCGGGCACCTGGACCCCATCTTCAAGGACCACAAGACGGCCACCTACGTCGCAAAGGTGCGCGAGGTGCGGCCGCTGGGACAAGACACCGCGCTGCTGACCGCCATCACGGGATTGGTGCCGCCGGGCCGGACTGACGTCTCGCCGGCCACGAACGCCCACCAGACCCTCATCGCCGTGCGTGAAAACGGCGTCTGGGGCATCGAGCTCTTCCAGAACACGCCCGCGCAGTTCCACGGCAGGCCCGAACTGGTCAACGCGATGACCGCCGAACTGCAGAAGCTGCTGACGGACTAGCCCGCACCTTCACAATGGCCGCACCTTCACGGCGCCCAAGGCGCGGATCAATGCGACGGCGGTGATGGCACCGGCCGCCATGATCGAGGCCAGCACCACCACCTGGAAACGCCCCGCCTCGAGCGGGGAGGCACCGCCGAAGATAGCGCCCACGAACGCGCCGGGCAGGGTCACCAGGCCGGTGGTTTTGGTCTGGTCAGTGGACGGGACCAGTGCAGTGTGCACCGCGTACCGGGCCTGCGTGAGAGTGGCGCGCCGGGCCGTGGCACCGAGGGCCAGCCAGCCCTCCACCTGGTCCCACTGCTCCCGGACGGCCTCGTAAAACCGGTGCCCGGCCAGGACGGCGATGGTCATGCAGTTGCCGATCACGATCCCGCCCACGGCCAGGGCGTACCGCGGTTCAAGCGCCACAGCCCCCGTTCCGAACACGACGGCGAGCGTCACCACGATCCCCGCTGCCATGGTTCCCGCCACCACCAGAAAGCGCGGCCAGGACCATATCAGCCTGCGGGTCGCCGTCACGGCGGCCACGGTAAACATCACCAGCAGGGCCGCTGTTACCCAGAGCGGATCGGTGATGATGCCGCCGAGCACCAGGCTGATGAGGGCCAGTTGGGCGGCGCCGCGAAGGATCGCCAGGGCCGGGGCGAGGAAGGACGGCGTCCGCGCGGTCCGCAATACCCCCACCGTAAGCAGCATCAGGATGGCCACGGCCACAATGGTGGGCGCGAGGGGAGCGAGGAAGGCCATCAGCCCAGACTAGGCGGAACCTCGTGGTTGAGCCTGTCAAAACCCGCGCGGCTGGCCCGCCGCCATCCCTCGGGGAAACAGTATTCAGAGCGGACGACGGCGCCCCTCACCCGGCAGGGTACGGCTCCTTCTTCAGGAGGCGGGCCAGGTGGACGGCATTCTGGGCAGCTCCGGCCGTGGCGGAGGCGACCTTCTCGGGCACGCTGTCAAGGTCCTGGTAGTCCACGGTCTGCATGGCCTCGCCCACCCAGTAGGTGTTGCCCTGTGCAGGAGTAGTGAAGCCGACGTCGTTCAGCGCCTGCTGGATGTCCGCGAAAGTATTGTGCGCGCCGTCTTCGTTGCCAACTACAGCAACCACCGCCACCTTTCCGTACATCACGGGCCGCCCGGCGTCGTCCGTTTCGGCAAGATCGGCGTCCAGGCGCTCGATGACCTGCTGCGCGATGCTGCTGGGGTGGCCCATCCAGATGGGGGTGGCAATGACCAGGATGTCGGCCGCGAGGATCTGCTCGCGGATCCCGGGCCAGGCGTCGCCGTCGCCCATGTCGACCTGCACGCCGGGCATCACGTTGTGGTCCACCACCCGGAGGGAGGAGGTGGCCGCGCCGTGGTCTTCGAGTTCCTTCAGCACGTGTTGAGCCATCAGTTCGCTGCTGGAGGGTGCGGGTGAGGGGGTCAGGGAGCAGATCAGGGCAAGTGCGGTGAGGTCAGCCATTAGTCATCCTTCGTGGTTTCACGCGGTCCGGGACTTGGATCATTCGGAGCCGCAGCCGCCATGGATGGGTGCAGCGCCGGACGTTCCACCACTGAACGGCGGATAGGGGAGGCCCAACTCTGGCGCCCGTCTGTCCGGCCGGCGGACAATGGGAGGATCCCGCAGTGATTGTTTTGGAGCCATCATGCGTTCCACGGGCTGGCTAAAACACCACAGGCTTCCGGCATTCTTCGTCCTGGCGTTCGCGATCTCCTGGGCATCGTGGCCCGCGTACGCGGCAGGGCTGACTCCCCGCATGGAATTTTTGCCCATCGGCCCGCTCGCCGCGGCCATCATCACTATCGCGCTGACGGAGGGCAGTGCCGGCTTCCGCACCTGGGGACGGCGGCTCGTCCGGTGGCGCGTCGGATGGGTCTGGTACGCCGTCGCGCTGCTTCTTCCTGTTGTCCTGGTCCTGGCCGCGGGGTTCTTCAACATAGCCCTCGGGGCTCCCGCTCCGGGCCTGGGGCGGCTGACCTGGAGCGGGCTGCTGGCCGTCTTTGCCGTCCGGATGGTCAATCCGCTGGACGGGCCGCTGGGGGAGGAGCCCGGGTTCCGCGGCTATGCCGTCCCGTTGCTCCAGGCGTCCCGTCCGCCGCTGCTGTCCGCCGCGATTCTCGGTGTCCTGGTAACGCTGTGGCATCCGCCGCTGGTCCTGTTCGGCGGGCTTAGCTTGACCGGACTGCCAACCACGTTCGCCATCACTTTCCTCTACGTGTGGCTGTTCAACCGCACCGGTGGCAGCGCCCTGCTGACCATCCTCTTCCACAACAGCCAAGGCACCCTTACCTTCGGTTCCTTCGGCTTCACCGGCGCCGACGCCGTCCGCATGGAGCTGATCTACTTCCTGGTCGTCGTCCTCGCCGTCCTCGCCACTCTGGTGCTGGACCGCCAAACCTGGCGCACGGCACCCCGCAGGGCCACCGCCGTCGGCCCGTTCTCCCTCAGGAGGCTGTTATGACTTCACCATTGGCCAAAGCCGCCGGACCCATCGCGCTGGTGTCCGGCGTCATCTTCGCTGCCGTCGATGTGGCCCGCCTGCTCGCCGCCGACCGCAGCCTGGACCGGATCGCGATGATGCGCCAGACCCCGTTCCAGGTAACGAACGCCCTGTACTGGGTGGTGTTCATCGGGCTCGTACTGGCCTTGGTATCTGTCTACTTCCGGCTTGGCGGCCGGGCCGGGGGAGTGGGCGCAGTGGCGTTCTGCTTCGCGCTCGTGGGCACCCTGGACATGGCAGGCAACATGTGGTTCGACGGGTTCGCCGGCCCCTGGATCGCCGACGCCGCCCCGGGCGCCATCCTCGCCGGCGGCTCCGGGATGCTGGTGATCGGCGGGTTCTCCAGCTACGTGCTGTTCGCGCTCGGCTGGATCGTCTTTGGCATCGCCGGCTGGCGCTCGCACATGTTCCCCGCCTGGGTTGGCCTGCTGTTTGTGGTGGCCGGGTTCCTGGGCTACAACGCCGGACTGCCGCCGTACGGGATCCCCATCGGCCTGGCCATGGCCGTCCTGGGGTGGTGGATCATCCGCACGGGCGCACCGGCTTCTTATCCAGGCAGCCGAAGGCGGGACCTGCAGGAACACGTCCAGGGCGAGTGAATGATGGGGAAGGCATCGTGAAACATGATTCAGACACTGATGTGTAAGTTGAACCTGGGACACCACTGGATGACGGTGGAGGAGCCGAAGGCCACCTTCCGCCGGCACTGCACCCACTGTGGAAAAGTCGACCGCCGCGATGACTCCTGGTCGGGGCACCTCGGCCCGGGGGGCCGTCCGCCCCAGCACGACAGCCGCAAATATTTCTGACCGGGGTTTCGGCAGGCTGAACCGCCGGGCCGGGGCTTAGCCGCCCTGGGGAGTGAGGACCATGTGGTCCACCTTCGGCAGGGCATGCCTCAGGCGGTGCCTCGCGTCCTCGGTGACCTGACCGGCGGAAGCCAGCGTGACGCCGTCGTCCATCACCAGTGTTGCTGCGCCCTGCAGGCGGTGGCCCGACCAGCGCAGCTGCAACCGCGGCACGGCGAGGACGCCCGGTGTTCCTTCGAGGGCGTTCCGGGCGGCATCCACGAGATCCGGTTCGATGCCGTCCATCAGCCTCCGCCCGATGCTGCACACCGTTCCCCACAGGAGCACCAGGATGGCGGCGGATATCAGCAGTCCCACGATGGGGTCGGCCAGGGGGAAGCCGAGCATAACGCCGGCCGCGCCCAACACCACGGCAAGGGAGGTGAAGCCGTCGGTCCGGGCGTGCACACCGTCTGCCACCAGGGCTGCGGAGCCGATCCGGCGGCCTACCCGGATGCGGTAAATGGCCACCGCCTCGTTGCCGGCGAAGCCGATCAGGCCCGCGGCGAATACCCACCACAGATTGGTGAGCGGCTGGGGGTGCAGGAGGCGGTCGATCGACTGCCATGCGGCAACGACGGCCGAGAGTGCCACGACCCCCACGATGAACAGCCCCGCAAGGTCCTCCGCCCGGCCGAAGCCGTAGGTGTAGCGGCGGGTGGCGGCGCGGCGGCCCAGGACGAAGGCGACCCACAGCGGCACGGCGGTGAGGGCGTCGGAGAAGTTGTGGATGGTGTCGGCCAGGAGCGCCACGGAGCCGCTGACCAGCACCACGAGGAACTGCAGGATGGTGGTGCCCAGAAGCAGGACAAGGCTGATTTTCAGGGCACGGACGCCTTCGACGCTGGCTTCCATGGCGTCGTCAATGGAGTCCGCGGCGTCGTGGGTGTGCGGGACGAACAACTCGAAGAGCCAGCCTTTGAAGCCGCCGTGGTGGGGGTGGTCGTGTCCGTGGTGGTGCTCGTGGTCAGTGTCTGAATGCTGATGGACCTGACCGCTCACGAGGCAGCCTTTCGGTCGCGGCGGTGGTGCGCCGGTTCGCCGCCGAGTGCGTGCTCGGCCTGGAAGATGGCGTCCGCCACGAGCTGCCGGGCGTGCTCGTTTTCCAGCCGGTACAGAACGCGGGTGCCGTCCTGCCGGGTGGAGACCATCCGGGCCAGCCGCATCTTGGCCAGGTGCTGGGACACTGCGGCAGGTGATTTCCCCACGACGTCGGCCAGGGCACCTACGGCCATCTCGCCGTCGCGCAGGGCCAGGATGATGCGCACCCGGGTGGCGTCGGCCAGCATCGCGAAGACCTCAACTGCCAGTTCGACATACTGGCTGTCGGCGCTCAGTGAGCAAGCACTGTTATCTGCATTCATACGCATATTCTGACATATACGAGGGCCACGTTCACAAAACCGGCCCGGCCCAGCTTGACCGTTGCTGGGCAGCAACGCTTATGCGGGCAAGGGCCATTCGTACCGGGACCGCCGGCCAAACAGCGGCACTGTCAGTCACGGACGAGCGGGAGTGCAAGCCTCATCGTTGTGCCCTCCGGCCCGGTCCTGACCACCTCCACCGTGCCGCCGGCAGCAGAAGCGATTTCCCGGACCAGGGCGAGTCCGATGCCGAACCCTCGTTTGCCGGCGGCGTCATCCTGGCCTGGGGAGCGAACGAAGCGGTCAAAGATCCGGTCCGGGTCCACACCCGTAATTCCCGTCCCGGTATCCGCCACCCGGATCACGGCCTTGCCGCCGTCGCTTCCGGCACTGATGGTGATGCTGCCGCCGGGCCCGGTGTGGGCGAGCGCATTGTCGGCCAGCGCGAGCACGGCCCTGCGCAGGGAGCCCGGGTCGATGCGGACGGGCCACGTGCTGCTGCCGGAAAACTGCAACCGCACCCCCTGTTGGAGCGCCAATTCCTGCAGACTCTCCGAGACAGACCTGGCCACGCCTGCCATATCAACGGGTTCCTCAGCGGCGCTTGAACCGGCAGGGGACCCGGTGGCTGCCAGCAGCAACTCATCAACGATTCCGGTGAGCGTGGCCGCATCCGTCCGGATCCGCGCCAGGGCCAGGCCAGTTTCGGAATCGGTCGCCGCTTTGCGCTGGGCAAGCTGGATCCGTGTGTCCAGGATAGTGAGGGGTGTGCGCAGTTCGTGGCTGGCGTCCTGGACGAACCGCCGCTGCAGGGCCAGCGCTTCTCCCAGCGGACGGATGGCGCTGCGGGCGCTGAGCCAGCCCACCACACCGGCCAAAACGACGCCAGCCAACCCGGCCAGGATCATTCCCTCGATCAGGTCCCTGGAATCGAGATACGTGTAGGCCTTCCCCGTCCCCGTGGAGTCGGGCAGGTCCGGGTGGGCCAGCTTGTTCATCAGATACGCTGTGGCGGCGGCAAGGAGGCAGAGCACCAGCACCGCGCAGGCGGCGCTGATCCGCAAAGCGACCTTGAGCGAGGCCCGGCGGAGCGTGTCGCGGTCGGCGTCGCCTGGAGTGGGAGCTGGAGTCATGACGCATCCCCGATCTGGTAGCCGATGCCGTGGACGGTGCGGATCACTGTCCGTGAGATCTTCCGGCGAAGGTGGTGGACATACGTGTCGATCACGCCGGGCTGGTCGGTGGGGTGGAAATGGGCGGCCAGCAGATCGTCGCGGGTAAACACCCGGCCCGGCTCGGCAGCGAGTGCGGCCAGCACCTCGGCCTCCTTGGCTGTGAGGGTCACCAGGTCCCCGTACACGGAGCGGACAGCGCGCGACGCCGGGTCGAGCTCCCAGGTGCCGATGCTCACCGGCCCCGCGGGCTGGCTATAGGTACGCGTCAAGGCACGCAGCCTGGCCGCCAGCTCGCCGGCATCGAACGGTTTGGTCACGTAATCGTTGGCACCCGCATCCAGGCCCCGGACCTTCTCACGGGTGTCTCCCAGCGCGGTGAGGATGAGGATCGGCGTGGAAATACCCTTGGACCTCAGGGCCGTGATCACGCTGATCCCGTCCATCATAGGCAGCCCGCGATCGATCACCATCACGTCCCACGGCTGCGTCAGCCCCAGGTGCAGGCCCTCCTGCCCATGGGCCGCCAGCCGGACCGCGTAATCGGCCTCCAGCAACTCGGCAATCAACGGGCCCAGGACCGGATCGTCCTCGACGAGCAGCAGGGCGAGGCGCTCAGCGGTTGTCATGCCGCCTATTCTTTCGCAGCCGCTTCCGGGTCGGGTTCAGGTCCGGCAGCGGCCCCCGGGGAAGCCCCGGCATCAGCCGCGGACGCCGTCGCGGCCCGACTGTTGTTCCGCCGTCGTTTGAGGAACTCGATCACCCACGGCACCACCGAGACGAGCACCATCACCACGGCAATGACGTCGATGTTCTTTGCCACGATCTCATAATGTCCCAGCCACGTGCCTAGGAGTGTTACCGACGTCGCCCACGCCAGGGCACCCACGATGTTCCAGAGCGTGAAGGCTTTGTATTCGTAGCGGGCCATCCCGGCGGTGAGCGGCGCGAAAGTCCGCACCATGGGCACAAACCGGGCCAGGACGACGGCGGCGCCTCCATGGCGGCGGAAGAAGTCTTCCGTGGCGGTCAAGCGGGCGGTTTTGAGGATGCGTGCGTCGTCCTTGAACCATCGCCGGCCGAATTTGCGGCCGAGCATGTAGCCCACCTGGTCGCCTGCGATGGCGGCGGCAGTAATGACGCCGATCAGCACGGGCAGCGCCAGTTGCAGCTGTTGGTGCAGCAGGCCGGCCGTGAAGAGCAGCGAGTCGCCGGGCAGGAAGGGGAACAGCACGCCGGACTCCACGAACACCATCGCGGCAATGACACCCAGCGCCGCCGGGCCGAGCCCTTCGAGGAGGCTGGCCGGGTCCAGCAGGGAGGGGGATCCGGCAGCCATTACCGGGACCAGTCCCGACGTCAGGAGTGTTTGCACGGTCAGTTCCTTAAAGATTGGCGGGAAAGAAGCGGCAGCTGTTCCAGCACCCGCGGAGCCAACCGGTTCCAGAGCCCGGCTGTCAGGACTACCGCAGCACCCGCGGCAGGGAAGGACGCAACCACGTCCGTGGGGTAGTGGACGCCCACATAGAGCCTGGACCACGCCACGGCGACTGCCGCAAATGCACCAGCGATGGCCACAGCCTTGGCCCAACGCGTTCCGCGGGCCAGGAAACACAGGGCGAACGCGAGGGCAACGGCGAAGCAGACGTGGCCGCTCGGGAAGCTGTTGAAGCCCGTCTCCGGTGCGAGCGGATCGAAGAGCAGAGTTGGGTTGGGCCGCTGCCGGGCGAAGATGAGCTTGAAGGTTTCGCTGGCCGCCCAGCCCGAGCACGCCACGAGGCCGAAGGCAACGGCTTTGGGCAGGTCGCGCCGGAGCAGCCAGATGCTGAGTGAGGCGGCGCCAATGAGCAGCAGTCCAGCCACCGGGCCAAACAGCAGGTTAATCCCCATCGCCACGGCGGTCAGCGCGGCGGCATGGTGCAGGCTGAGGTCCTGGTCCACGCCCAGCTCGGCGGCTGTGTCACCAGGGATCAGCTGTACCGTCAGGCCGAGGACGACGACGGCTGCGCAGAGCAGTGCCGCCACCAGCAGCCACTTGCGGGGCTGCGGGAGTGCCCAGGAGCGGGTGCCGGCAGCCGGCAGGGGCGTGGTTGACGGCTGCGCTTCGGTGCGGCTGGCAGGGGCTGGTCCGTGCATGGTTTCCTTCTGGGCGGGGGCAGGACACTGTTCCGCCCATGGTTCAACTCTCCCGCGTGCCCATTAAGAAAGGCTTAAGAATTTCTGTGCGGTGCCTTCGATGCCCCGCGGAAGGGAAGTGCTGCCCTTGAACCCGGCATGGCAGCTCAGCCCGGCACGGCCTCGGAAAGGATGTCCTTCATCTTGTCCCGCAGGAACTCCTGGCCCGCGTCACTGGGATGCTCACCGTCCGGTCCCAGCAGCACGTCGGCGCGGCCGCCGCTGAGCCACCCGTCCGCGATGGGATCGATGAACTGCACCCCCATGTTCTGGGCCGCGGCAGCGGCAGAGTCGCGCACGCCAACCAATGCCGGGTCCGGCTCGTCGCTGCCGGACAGGGGGCCCACGGCCACGAGGACAGCCTGCGGTGCGAGCTCCGAAGCGGCGGCGAACGTTGATGCCGCAGCCTCGCGGAGGTCCTCCGGGTCTGCAGCCCAGTCGTTGTCGGACCCGAAGAAGACCACCACGTCGGCGTCGGGCCCCACTGCCGCCTGGACTTCCGTAGAGAAGGTGTTCCCGTAATCCCCGGGAACCAGGTAGCCGCTGCCGTTCTCGGCCGCATTGGTGACTTGGACCGTCCGCGCCTGGATTTGGTGCGCCTGCTGAAGGAGCAGCGGCCACGCCTGATCCGGCGAGGTGCCGTATCCCGTGCTCAGTGAATCCCCGATCACCACAACCTTGACCGGAGCGTCTCCGGACGTCTGATCTTCGGCACCCGCCGGGGAACACGCCGTCGTACCACCAAGGAGAAGGGCCCCGGCGGCCATCGGGGCGAGCACACGAAACGACCGTCCGTCCACAACCCCTCCAACTTCCCGGAAGCCGGGAACACCACTGAAAGGACATATGTTAACCCGCATTCCTGAGAGCGGGCCACACCACAGGTTCCGCGCCGGACAAAGAGGGAGCCCCGGCACCAACGCCGCGGGCTCCCCTGAGGGTGGCAGCTTAGTCCGTGATGGATTCGAGGAGCCATTGTCCAGCGGGATCGTGGCGCAGATCGAAGGTCCGCAGGGCCGAGGCTGAGCTCAGGAGCACCTGCACACGCCAGTGTTCAGCGCCGGGCTGAACCGTTCGTTGTATCTCCCGCAGGTCTCCGGCGAGCCGGCGCACGGGATCGCCAGTGACCACCCAGATCCGGCCGTCGTAACGGACGGCCAACGGCCGGCCCGACACAAAACGGACGTCTACGGGGGTATGAAGGGTGGTTTCAATTGCTGTCGCTGTCACGTTGTGAACGGTACTGGCGGGCACTGACATTGCCTCAGGCGGGGTAGATGGAGATTGCCGCGGCTTTGATGACGAAGTAGGCCGCGGTGCCCGGGGTGAGGCCGAGGTCTGCTGAGGCGGCGGGGGTTATGTCCGCGGACAGCCCGCCGGCCCGCACACGGATCAGGTCGCCGTGCGGCTCCATGTCCGTGATCGTCACGCGGAAGGTGTTTCTCGGGCTGCCGTGTTCGGTGGTGAGGAAGATGGATACGGCTGAGGGCGGGAAGGCTGCGACGCCCGCCTGGCCCGGAATTGCTGTCTCGTCCCGGTGGGCGGCCACGGTCAATCCGTCGTCCGTGGCCAGGCCGTGCTCGGTGATGGTGCCCGTGAGGAGGTTCAGGCCGGCCAGCCCTGCCGCGAACCTGCTGCGGGGCTTTCCCAGGACGTCCCGGGTGGGCCCTTCCTCCGTGATCCGGCCTCCCTCAAGGACGATCACGCGGTCGGCGAGCATGAGGGCGTCCAGGACATCGTGGGTGATGATGATGGCCCCGCGGTTGGCGAGGACGCGTTTGAGCAGCCGCCGCAGCAGCGGCGCGGCGTGGATGTCCAGTGCGGCCATCGGTTCGTCCAGCAGCAGCAGCTCGGGGTCGGTGGCCAGGGCGCGCGCTACGGCGACGCGCTGGGCCTGCCCGCCGGAGAGTTGAGCGGGTCTGCGGTCAGCGAACCCGGCGGCGTCGACTTCGCCGAGCCAGTGCCGGGCCGTGGTGTGTGCCTCGGCGCGGGCGGCACCGGAGGCGCGGGGCCCGAAGGCGACGTTCTCCAGCACGCTCAGGTGCGGGAACAGCAGGGGTTCCTGGGCCAGGAGCGCGGTTCCCCTGCTGTGCGGGGGAGCGAAGTGGTGCCGCCCCGCACCGAGGTTGAAAAGTGTCGTGTCTCCCAGCGACGCGTGGCCGGTATCGGGGCGGAGCAGCCCGGCAATGAGGGACAGCAGTGTTGATTTGCCGGCTCCGTTGGGGCCGAGGACAGCGACGGTTTCGGCCGGCCCAAGAGTGAGGGAGACCTCGAAGTCCCGGCTGTGGAGGGTGGCGTCGAGCTGGAAGGTCACGGTGCCGCTCCTGCGGGAACATTCGCGGCCCCGGGCCGCCCGAATGAAAGCCCGACGACGGCCACGGCCACGGCGACTAGGACCAGTGAGAGGGCGACGGCTGCGTCGGCGTCGGTTTCGCGCTGCAGGTAGATTTCCAGCGGAAGGGTGCGGGTCACGCCCTGGAGGCTGCCGGCGAAGGTGAGGGTGGCGCCGAATTCGCCGAGGCATCGTGCGAAGGACAGCACGGCACCCGATGCCAGTCCGGGGATCACCAGGGGGAGGGTGACCCGGCGCAGGACGGTGCCCGGGCGTGCGCCGAGCGTCGCGGCCACGGCCTCGTACTTCGTGCCGGCCGTGCGCAGCGCGCCTTCGAGGCTGACAACCAGGAACGGCAGGGCAACGAAAGTCTGGGCCAGCACCACGGCGGTGGTGGAGAAGGCGATCTGGATCCCCGCCACTTCGAGGGTCTTCCCGAGGAGTCCCTGGCGCCCGAACGTGTACAGCAGCGCAATACCGCCGACGACGGGTGGAAGCACCAGGGGCAGCAGGACGAAGGCGCGGAGGAGCCGCTGCCCCGGGAAGGTTCCGCGGGCCAGGACCAGGGCCAGGGGCACCCCCAGGACGATGCACAGGGCGGTGCTGGCCGCAGAGGTGCGCAGGCTCAGGCCCAGGGCGGTGAGTGAGGATTCGGAGGTGACCAGCGGGATGAACTGGGGCCAGTTGACCTTGGCCACCATGGCCGCCAGCGGCAGCAGGACAAACAGGGCCCCTGCTGCTGCGATGGCGTAAATCCACGGCGGAACGCCGGTGTATGCGGTGCCGCTGCGTTGCGTCATGGTGTCCTCAGGGGGCGCCGAATCCGGCATCGGTCAGGACCTTCTTGCCGGAGCTGCCAGTGACGGCGGCCATGAAGGCCTTGGCAAGGTCCTTGTTGGTGCTGGCTCCCACTGTGGCGATCGGGTAGGTGTTGACGGCACTGTTCGATTCCGTGAACGGGATGCCTTCGACCTTGTCTCCTGCGGTCTTGATGTCCGTGACGTAGACGAGCCCGGCGTCGGCCTCGCCGGAGGTGACCTTGCCCAGCACGTCGGTGACCGAGGATTCTTCGCTGACCGGGGACAGCGTGGTCCCGGCGGCTTTTTCCACGGTCTCCGTGGCGGAACCACACGGCACCTGCGGCGCGCACACCACCACCTTCACCCCGGGTTTGGCCAGGTCTGCAAAGGAGCTGATGGAGGCAGGGTTGGCCGGCGGTACGGCGATTTCCAGGACGTTGGTGGCGAAGTTTTCCGCCGTTCCGTCGATGAGATTCGCGTCCTCGAGCTTGTCCATGTTCCTGGTGTCGGCCGAGGCGAACACATCCGCCGGGGCGCCCTGGGTGATCTGGGTGACCAGGTCCGAGGAGCCCGCGAAGTTCAGCGTGACTTTGGTGCCGGGGTTTGCGGACTCGAACTCGGAAGCGATCTTCGTGAAGGTTGCCTTCAGCGAGGCCGCGGCGAAGACGGTGACCGTGCCGGTCAGTTTGGCGCCTTCGCCGGAGCTCGCGGAATTGGTCGCCGCAGGGATAGCGGAGGTGCAACCGGCCAGGCCGGCGGCCAAAGCGCCGGCCGCCAGCAGCGCGGCGATGCGCCTGATGGTCATATGATGCTCTTTCCCTGGGGTGTTTCGATGATGACGGTGGTTGCCTTGACCACGGCGGTGGCCACCGATCCAGGCTCCAGGCCCAGCTCACGGACGGCTTCGCTGCTCATCAGCGACACCACACGGAAGGGCCCGCACTGCAGCTCAACCTGTGCCATGACTTTGTCCGAAGTGATCCCGGTGACGAGCCCGACGAAGCGGTTGCGCGCCGAACTGCCCACCCGCGCAGGGTCCTCGGGCAGGTGCGCCTGGGTGCGGGCAAGCTGTGCCAGTTCGAGTCCGTCAACGGCCTGGCGGCCGGAGTCGTCCTTCACCGGAGTCAGGATGCCGGTCTCGGTCCACCGCGCACGGTGTCGTCGCTGACCCCGAGGAAACGTGCAGCTTCTGATATGCGAATCTTTGGCATGGGTCAATGATCTCCTATTTGCGGATTTTTCCGGCAGAATGGGCCGCAGATCCGAATATGACCATCGCATCTCAGCGCAAATGCCGCTTCGCTGGCGTTCGGCACCAACCCCCAGACTCCCAGCTGCAGCTGTCATGATCAGGCCATGAGCACGCAGCAATTCAGCAAACCCGTCCACAGCACCCGGGTCCGACTGGTGGTGATGGCGGCAGGAGGTGCCTCCGTCGGGATGGCTGTGGGGCTTCTCGCCTCATGGGCCTACGCGCCGGCCCTCGGCTGGGCGGCCGCATCGCTCATCTACCTGGTCTGGGTGTGGTCCGCCATCGGGCGCCTCGACGCCGCGGGCACCGCCGCCCACGCGCTCCGGGAGGATCCGGGACGAATTGCCGCGGATCTCTTGGTGCTGGTGGCCACGGTGAGCAGCTTCGGCGGCGTCGCGCTTATCCTTTTCGACGCCGGATCCGAGGAGGGTGGTACCAAAGCCGCCATCATCGGCCTTGCCCTGGCGAGCGTGGTCCTCTCCTGGCTCCTGGTCCATACGCTCTTCACGCTCCGGTACGCCACCCTCTACTTCCAGGACAACAACGGAGTGGACTTCAACAAGGAACGGCCGCCCAAATACGCCGACTTCGCCTATCTGGCATTCACCATCGGCATGACATTCCAGGTCTCCGACACCAGCCTGACCACGGACGCCACGCGCTATACCGTGTTGCGCCAGGCACTGCTCTCCTACGTGCTGGGCACCATCGTCCTTGCCACCACCATCAATCTCGTCGCCGGGCTGGTCCGGTGAGCGGGGACCCGCCCACCTCGTGCGGGAGGACGACGTCGTCCGCAGCACGGGACGCGAAGGGGAACAGGAGGAGCAAAAGGCCCAACCCTGCGGCCGCGCCGAGGAGCTGCGCGAGAACGAACGAGGGCGCGGAGGCCGGTGCGATGCCGGCGAAAGTGTCGCTGAAGATACGGCCCACGGTCACGGCCGGGTTCGCGAACGACGTCGAGGACGTAAACCAATAGGCGGCACCGATGTAGGCGCCCACCGCCGGCGCGGCAAGGATGCCCCGCTTGGTGGCGGCGAGGGAGAAAACCAGCAGGATGAGTCCCGCCGTCGCAACGACTTCGCCCAGCAGATGCCCACCGGTGGCCCGGTCCTTGCCGGAGATGGAGGTTCCCACCTCAAACATCGCATTCGCGATGACGCTGCCGCTGATGGCGCCGAGGATCTGGGCAGCCACATAGGTGCCGAGCTCTGCCAGCGTCAGCCCGGTCCCGCTGCGCCGCCCCAGGATCCAGTCCACCAGCGAGACAGCAGGGTTGAAGTGCGCGCCGCTGACGGGCCCGAACGCCAGGATCAGGACGGTCAGTCCCAGCACGGTCGCGGTGCTGTTCTGCAGAAGCTGCAGCCCGACGTCGTTCGGGGAGAGCTGCTGCGCCATGATTCCGGAGCCCACAACGGTCATCACGAGCAGGCTGGTGCCAAGGAACTCGGAAACGGCGCGGCGCCACAGCGGTGGCTGGCTGGTTGTCATGCCAACAAGCTTGATCCAAGAAACTAACTCAGTCAAAATTGAGTCAATGAAAACTGATTCAGTGGAGATGTTCCAGGCCCGGGTGGCCAAGCACGCGGCGCTCGCCGATCCTGCCCGGCTGCGAATCGTGGACCTGCTGACCCTCGGCGACTTCTCCCCAACAGAGCTCCAGGCCGAACTGGGCATGCCGTCGAACCTCCTGGCACACCATCTGCGCACCCTCGAAGCCGCGGGCCTCGCAACCCGGCACCGCTCCGAAGCCGACAAGCGCCGCAGCTACATCCGCCTCGCGCCGGGTGCGCTGGAGGGCCTCGCCCCCGGCGCCGAACACGCCGCCACCCGGATCCTGTTCGTCTGCACGCACAACAGTGCCCGCTCCCAGATCGCCGCCGCCCTCTGGCAACAAGCCAGCGGGATTCCGTCCACCTCGGCGGGGACACACCCGGCGGAGCGGATCGCCCAAGGGGCCATCGACGTCGCCCGCCGTCACGGAGTGGACCTCCCTGACGTTCCGCCGCGCAGGCTCGAAGAGGTGGCTGGCGGCGACTTCGTGGTCACCGTCTGCGACAACGCCCACGAGGAACTCACCACCCTCGGCGGCATCCACTGGTCCGTCCCCGATCCCTTGCGAATCAACACGGAGGAAGCCTTCGAAAACGCCTTCGCTGACATCTCCAGCCGCGTCAAAGACTTCGCGCCGCGGATGCACGCCGCCTGACGCACGATATTGACAAGCATCAATGTACTGTCCGATACTTCCTGCATCGATCAACATCAATATTTGATGCAGGGTGTGTGCGCGGAACCATCACCGTCCCCCGATTCAGGAGCAAAGTAATGAGCACCGAAACCGCCAAGAAGCCCTCCGTCCTGTTCGTCTGCGTCCACAACGCCGGGCGCTCCCAGATGGCCGCAGCCTTCCTCACCACCCTTGGCCAGGGCAGGATCGAGGTCCGTTCCGCCGGATCCCAGCCCGCAGACTCCATCAACACCGCCGCCGTCGAAGCCATGGCGGAGGTGGGCATCGACATGTCCGCCGAGGTCCCCAAGGTCCTCACCACCGAGGCTGTGAAGGAATCGGACGTGGTGATCACCATGGGCTGCGGTGACGAATGCCCCTACTTCCCGGGCAAGCGCTACGAGGACTGGGTGCTGGAAGACCCGGCGGGCAAGGGCGTCGAATCCGTCCGCCCCATCCGCGACCAGATCAAGACCCGCATCGAGGCCCTGATCGAATCCCTGATCCCCGCCTAACACGCCTGGCGCTACCTACTTGGCCCGGCCGGCCGCAAACCCACGAATGAACTGAGGACAGCATGGACGCAGTGAAGCGCCTTCCCGTTGCAGTCATTGGCGCCGGGCCCGTGGGCCTGGCCGCCGCCGCCCACCTGCTCGAGCGCGGCCTGGAGCCGCTGGTCTTCGAGACGGGTACGACGGCGGGCGCGGCCATCGAGCAATGGCGCCACATCCGTCTGTTCTCACCTTGGCGGTTCAACCTCGACGCCGCCGCCCTCCGCCTGCTCGAACCCACCGGCTGGGAGCCGCCCCGCCCCACTGCCCTTCCTTACGGCGGCGAACTCATCGACAACTACCTCGCCCCGCTGGCGGCGCTGCCGCAGGTCGCGTCGCGGCTGCAAACCGGCGCCCGCGTCATCGCCGTCACCCGGCAAGGCCTGGACAAGACCCACGTCAAGGACCGCGATACCACCGCGTTCACCGTCCGGGTGGAGCACGCGGACGGTGAAACCCGCGACCACACGGTCGCCGCGGTCATCGACGCCTCCGGCACCTGGTCCCGCCGCAACCCGCTGGGGACCTCCGGGCTGCCCGCCATCGGTGAGGAAGCGGCAGCGGACCGGATTTCGGCCCCTCTTCCGGATGTCACCGGCAGGGACCGCGCAGCCTTTGCCGGCCGCCGGGTCCTGGTGGTGGGCGCCGGGCACTCGGCCGCCAACACCCTCATCAGCCTCGCGGACCTCGCCAAGGAAGAGCCGGACACCCGCATCCTTTGGGCCGTCCGCGGCGCTTCGGCCGGGAAGGTCTATGGTGGCGGGGATGCAGACGGGCTGCCTGCGCGGGGCCAGCTCGGCGCCCGCGTCCGCCGGCTCGTTGAGGCAGGAAAAGTCGAACTGCACACTGGCTTCGGCATCAGCTCACTGAAGACCCTGCCCTCGCACGTGGCTGTCGAGGCCGTCGACGGACGAACCCTCGAGGCCGACGTCGTCATTCCCTGCACAGGCTTCCGCCCGGACCTGAACATCCTGCGCGAACTCCGGCTCAACCTTGACCCGGCCATCGAAGCGCCGCTGGAACTCGGTCCGCTGATTGACCCTGAATTCCACTCGTGCGGCACCGTCCCGCCGCACGGCGCCAAGCTCCTGGCCCACCCGGACAAGGACCTTTATATCGTGGGCATGAAGTCGTACGGCCGCGCACCGACGTTCCTGCTGGCCACCGGCTACGAACAGGTCCGCTCCGTGGTGGCCGCCCTCGCCGGAGACCAGGAAGCCGCCGACACCATCCAGCTCGAACTGCCCGACACCGGGGTCTGCTCCACCGATGCCGGCACCAGCTGCGACGTCCCGGCGCCAGCCTCTGCGAACGCCGAGTCCGCGGGGAGCGGCTGCTGCGCCGCGCCCGAGCCGGTGTTCATAGGTTTCCCCACCGGCCTGGCGCATGGCCGTTCCGGCACCAGCTGACCCGCACCAGGAAAACCAGCGGCCCATGCACACCCGGACCCCCAGGGCCCCGGCCGGGTGGTTGGTGAGCGGGCGTTGGGGGCAGGAACGTACGACGGCGGCACCCGCCTTCGGCGGTCAGGCTGCGGGAGGTGATGGGGCGTCGGGGAAAACGTGCGGGAGGTGATGGGGCGTTGGGG
>NZ_LR733293.1:3347088-3547037 GCF_902506095.1 Arthrobacter sp. 9AX | reverse complement strand
GTGATGGGGCGTCGGGAAAAACGTGCGGGAAGTGATGGGGCGTTTCAGGGGGCGGCGGGGGAATGCTGGCGGCGGCGCTTCATCCACCGTTCGGCCGCTCCCATTGCCCGGGTAGCCAAGGCCCAGTAGAGGATCCCGCACACAAGCGACGCCAGGACGGCGAGGCCCTTGTCCACGGTCTCAATGCCCTAACCTAACTCAATTGGACTAGCTTTTGTGAAGGCGGGTCCCGGAGCGAGCCGCCCCGCACAAATGCAGGGCCGCCGTCACGTGCTGAACCGCCCACCCCGGGCTCTTTCGGTCCCGAATGAGACGCCTGGCTGGGCCAAAACAACAGAGGGCAATCCGTGCGGTCCGTTCCTCCGAATGCCTTCTGGTTGTGCCTGCCCGGCTGGCGGGCGGGTTGGATGCGGAAGGTTGAAGGGCTGCATGGGGAAGCGCGGTGTTGCGGTAGTAATCGAGGACGACGACGACATCAGGTCCAGCCTGACCGGACTCTTGCAGCAGTCCGGCTTTGCCGTACACGCCAGGTCCTCAGGCTTCGAGGGCGTCGAAGCTGTGAGGAAACACGAGCCGGACGTTGTCACCGTGGACCTGGGCCTCGCCGATTTCGACGGCATCGAGGCGTTGCGGCGGATCCGCACCTTCAGCGACGCGTACCTCATCATCCTCGCAGCCCGGCCGGACGAGGCCGACGCGGTGCTGGCCTTCACGGCCGGCGCCGACGATTACCTTCCCAAGGCGTTCCGACCCCGGGAACTGCGGGCCCGGATCGCGGCGATGCTGCGCCGGCCGCGGACGGCGCACGTGGCAGCAGCAGGCCTGCTGACGGGGCTGGTAGAGCTGCCGCCGGCAGCCCAGCGAAGCCGGGACACGCCGTCGTCCGAGCCGGAAACCCCGGCGGAAGATCCCACAACCGCCGATCCCGACTTCAGCCATAGGGGGTTAACGGTCCATGAGGGCGGCCGCCGGGCCGCGGTCCACGGCGTGCCGCTGGACCTCACGCGTACGGAGTTCGACCTGCTCCTGTACCTTATGAAGAACGGCCGGGCTGTGCGGACCAAGGCCGACCTGGTCCGGTGGCTGCGCAACGACCCTTACAACACCGGCTCTTTTGTCAGCGAGCGGGAGGAACGTGCCGTCGAGGTGCACCTCAGCAACCTGCGCCGGCGGCTCGGAGACAGCCCGCGGAAGCCCCGCTGGGTGGAAACCGTGCGCGGCCTGGGCTACCGGCTGACGCCGTAGAGGATGCAACCACCGAGTTAGTAAGTATACTGATTAGTACAGCTTGTCCAACCAGAGGTGGGCTGGGTCTGACAAAGCGCGCGGGGGGATCCGGCATGGATGACGAGGCTGAGCAACGACGCAAATTGATTGCCATGCTCGTTTCCGGCGTGAACCCAAGCACCCTCTGGCCGTCGCTGTTCGACCGGTCCCGGTATTCGGCGTTGGAACTGCCGGCATTCCTGGTCGCGGTTCTTGCCCTGCCCACAGATGCGGGCGCTTCCGGGCGTGAATGGCGTTCAACGCCTGGGGGCACCAACGGCGGGCTGGCCAAGGCTGAGGAGGCTTCCGAGGAGGACGCCGTGGCAGCACTGGGGGCTGCGGGCAGGTTTCTGCTGACTCCTCGACGGGCGGAAGCTGAGCGGCTGGAATCGCTGCGCGAAACCGAACTGCTCCACAGCGGCCCCGAAATGGCTTACGACAGGATTGTTGCCGCGGCGCAGGAGTATTTCCATGTGGGGGCGGCGTCATTGTCGTTGATCGCCCGGCACACACAGTTCCTCAAGTCCTCCGTGGGGCCCCTGCGCCCCGAGACGCCCCGGAGTATCGCATTCTGCAGCGAGACAGTGCAGCGGAACTCGATGCTGGTCATCAACGACACCCATACTGACCCCCGCTTCGCGGCCAATCCGCTCGTGGTGGGGGAGCCGTATATCCGCTTTTACGCCGGCTACCCGCTCCACGGGCCGCGCGGCTGGAACATCGGAACGCTGTGCATCATCGACCACAAGCCGCGCAGCTTCGGCCCGTCCGAGCAGCAGGTACTGCGGAAGATGGCCGCGATGGTCCAAATGCACATCGACGCGCGGGCTTGATCCTCAGCGGCGGGCTTTCCGGGCGTGTAGCCTGCGTTCCCTTGTCCTGGCACGGCCCGATGCCGCCCGGACGCGGCGAGTGGGCCTGTAGAGATAGTGGCCGTCGGGGTCTGCGGGAGGGGGAGCGGAAGCCACTACCGATGATCCGCTCCGGCGGCGACGCAACCGCAGGATCACGAATATGGTCAGTCCCAGCCAAGCGAACGCCGCTCCAAAAATGAGGGCCAGTGCCGGGATCGCATCCATGATCCAGTTTACGCGCTGTAGCGCCCGACGGCGGCGCCCGACTCGTGCGAAAAGTGCAGGGGCCAGCTGGGGAGGGGACGGCCGGATGTGGGCAGGGGCTGGCCGTTGTTCGCCCTTCGTTTCGCGGTTTGAACAGGGCATTCATTGGAAGCCTATTCACCTTGATAGCCTCATGGTGGTCAAGCAGGCGGCCCTGGTGCTTCGTTGAGAACCCTTTTATCACCGCCATGTTCGCCGTCCGGACGTTGCCGTTGTCACGCGACCTTCCGGCACACCGGCCCGATGAACCCGCTGATAAATCAGGAACTCCACGGCAAGCGTCGGCCGCCGGGACCTTCCTTGTGCGGTCGCGTGGGAACGCACTGACCGCGGGGATATGGCCCAAATAACAGCTGGCTGGGAAGCGCTGTTGGGGGTTGGGCCATATCCGTCGTCCCTCCTAAACGGCACGCGGAGTTTGCCAGTTGATTGGATAAACGTCCCACCCTAGTATTTCTTCAGGCGCCCCGATGCATCCCCCAATAGCATCGGGGCGCTCCCATGTCCTGGGGTCTGTCGCACCGTGGAAGTCTCGCACGCCAGCTCCTGCCCGGTTCGTCCCGAGTGCACCCACATTCCGGGGTGCCTGCCCTGCACATATTCGACGGCGACGCGCAGATCCGCTGGCGACCCCCCGATACCCCTCGCGCCGGCGAGTTTGCGTGTCACGATCGGGTTTGCGCGTCGGTAGTGGCGGAACGCGTACGACGGCGGGCCACACCGGCCGCCGCCAGCTTTCGTTCCAGCGTGCCCGTCTCCATCAGCTCGGCCCAATCCCAGCGCACCACGTTCATACCGGTGGCACGGATCCGGTTTTCGCGGTTCTCCTCCGCTACGACGGCCCGCGATGGGGTCAGGCCACGGAGGTATTCGGCTTTGGCATACTTTTCCTCGCCGTCGAATTCACCCACCACCTTGGACCGCTTCCAGTAGAAGTCTGTGTAGCCCACCAGGCCGGCCGCGTCCTGAATTTCCTGTTGGAGAACCGGGGCTTCGAAGCCGGCCACGTGGATCAGTGCCCGGCTCAACGATTCGCCGGCTGAGCCCGACGCGGGATCAGCAAACTCGATGACCGCCCGGATCTTCCGCCCGGCGGCTGCGGAATAGGCTGACCCGATACCGGCCTCCAGTTCATTCTTGGTCAAAGCGGGAAGGCGGCTGGCCTTGTCCGGTCGCAGCACGTGGTCCATGGGTACCACGGCCTCGGCGAAGGGTATATAGGCTGCCAGGTCCAGGACGGTGCGGATGCGGTCGGTGACCAACAGGCCGTCCCGGGTGACGATCTTCAGGTCTGCCGCCGCCGCAAAGTGGCGGCTGACTCCGGCACGGGACCGGCCGCCGTCGTTCTTGAACGTCAGTGCCTGGACCGGGTGCAGGCCGACGGTCGGTACGCCCCACACGCTGGCGGCCGAGTGCCGGGCGAAAACCGTGGGTTTCTCGAACGACTCCGCGGCCGCCCGGATGCGGAGAGGGTACTGCTCCCACGGTTTCAACGTCCGCCAGGCGGGTCCTCGATGTAGACGCCGTGCCGGACGCGGACCAGGGCGCCGGACTTCACGTGGTTGGCGAGATCGTCCGGGGTCAGCCCATAGAGCAGGCGGTCGCGGGACAACAGGAGCGATGGAAAATCCGGCATAGTCCAGCACGTTGCCAGCTGAGCCGAACCAGGCGGGAGGGACGGCTGCAGCTATGTGGACAAGTCCGACGCGGCTAGTCGGTTTCGACCCGCAGGTTCGCCGGCGCACCCGGTATCTGGGCCGCGTAGACGAGCGCCGGCGTCGGAATCGCATCCGCGCGTCGCGAGCCGCCCCCGGAAACCGGACCACCGGCACGGGCGTCGCGGCGGATGAGGACCAGGGCCCCAGTGACGGCGAGCCAGAGGGCCGCCACGGACCACATCACGGGACCGCCCAATTCCGCGGCCGCGGCAGGCAACAAACCCCACGGCTTGCCCACGGCTGTGTACCAGGGCAGCTCCATTGCCGGTGCCTGTTCCACGATTTTCCAGCCGCCGAATAGGTAGAGTAAACCGATTCCTGCGAGGACCAGCAGCCGCTGGCGGATGAGGCCGGGGGACCGGGTTCCGGTGAAAGCGGCGGTGGTCAGGCAGCCGCTCAGGAGGGCGAGCAGGCTCATGGCGCTGTATCCCGCCTGCCCTGCGGCTGCCCACTCAAGGAGCGGGGTGTAGTAAGTGGCGATGAGGCAGGCAGCGAGGATAAAGATGGCCAGGACGGGATCCCTGCGCACCGCCGCCAACCAGGGCTGCACGGTCCGTTCCACGAACTCCTTGACCCCGGTGCTGCCGTCCGTCCTGGCCCTGACGGCACGCCGGACCAGAGTCAGCGGGGCGGCGGGGACCAGCAGCAGAGGCACCACGGCAGTGAGCATCATCTGGGTCAGCACGTGGGCGTTGAGCAGGTAGCCCTGGTAGACGTGCACGCCCCCGTTCGTCACCACAAACAGGACTGCCATTCCGGCCAACCACAGCACGGTCCGGTACGGCGGCCAGGACCTGCCGTCCGCACGCAGCCGCCGCACCCCTGCCAGATACGCAAACACCGCGAAGCCGCAGACCAGGCTCCACAGCGGATCGGGAGCCCACCCGGAGAGATATTCCACGAGGCCCGGCCCGGGCGGTGCGGTGGCCAGTTCCTTGGCGCCGGCCTCCCTGGTGGCCCTGGTGACAGTGCTTGCCGGCGGTTCCGTCCGCGCCAGGGCGGCGGCCATCCCGGAAGCGGCACCCATGACTCCGAGTTCGGCCACGGCCAAAACGGCGAACAGCCTGCCACCCCGGCGCGGGTTCTTTTCCATCCGGTTGATCGACCAATGCCGGTGCACCGCCCCGAACACCCCAAGAATGACCAGCACCCCCAACTTGGCGAGAACGATCACGCCGTACGGGCTGAGCAGTGCCTCCACCGTGGTGATTCGAGCCAGGGCACCGAGGGATCCGGTGACAGCGAGGGCGATGAAGCAGATCAACGCCAGCGTCGAGTAGCGACGGACCGTCACGTCCAGCTGGTCCGGCGTCAGCACTTTACGCAGCACCACCAGCACCATCAGGCCGCCCACCCAGACCGCCGCGGTGGCCGCGTGCAGGAAGATAGCGGTGGTGCTGTCGGCATGGTCGGTGCCGCCGGAGGCATGGGATTTCATGACCAGCGGCAGCAGGCCGGCAAACGCGATAGCGGTGGTGCCGGCGAGAAGGCGGGGGCTCCGCAGCCGGAAGCATGCCACGGCCACGGCGCCGGCTATCAGGGTGGCCAGGGCCCCGGCACGCCCGGCGTCGATCTTGGTCAGGTACTGCAGGAAGGCTTCGCTGAGCCCCGACGACGGGGCGGTGTTGGCGATAAACAGGAAACTGGCGTACGTGTGCACCGCGGCGCCGCCAAACCAGGCGGCCGCTGACCAGCCGGCGAACCGAAGCGCCCGCTCACGGGCGGCCCCCTGGCGGGGGAGCGCAAAAGCCGCGAGCACGAGGGCCCCGATGGTTCCCGCGCTGGCAAGGTTGAACACCAGCTTCGCGCTGGCCAAAACCCACGTGACGGCCGGACCGGCCCTGTCCAGCAAGCCTGGATCTGCGCCGCCGCCGTAGTTGTAGGCCCAAACGAGTGCCAGCATCCCCGCAACCAGCACGGTTGCCCCTGCCACTACCTGTGTCCTCAGCGACATCATGCCCCTTCCGCCGCACTGCCTGTCCCTGACATGGCGTATCAAGGACCTTAACTGCGCGAAAGTTTGTCGCGGGCCTCTTGGAAAATCCTTGGCACGGCTTGGAATCTGCCGGGAACGGCTCCCTAGGCTTTCCGTAAGGCCCGGCTGCCAAGCTCTTTTCATCCGGATACGGACTTCGCCCCCAGCCCCGTTCCGGCAAGGCCGGGCCCGGTATCGCACCCCAGAATGCGATGCCGGGCCCGGCTACTTTTTTGCCCGGGAGCTTTTCGCGTCCCGGAGCCACCCTGCCCGAACGTCCGACGACGACCGTTACCACAGCAGCCACGCTAAGGGTGCGTCCTTCCCGCCTCAGTCTGACCCGCCTACGTGCCCGTGTTCAGAGACCGTGCCCGTGCCCCGGGACCCGTGCCCGGGAGCCGGTGCTTGCGGACCATTAATGCGGTCCCAGATTTCCCCAACTTTTTCGCACTGTGGTTTATGCACCCTTTGTCCATGACCATTACACGCCGGCAGGCAATGCAAATAGGTGGGATCGGAATCGTCGGCGCGTTTGGGCTTGCGGTGCCGTTACGGTCCGTTGATGCCAAGTCGGCGAGCCGGCTGGCTCCCCAAAACATGCCCAAGCCCTACCAGAGGACCTTGATGGTTCCCTCGGTGCTTCCGTACTTGAAGACCACCAGGGACGCCGACGGCCACATCCGGCGCCACTACCGCATCAAGCAACAGCTGGGGTCGGCCAATATCGTGCCCGGGCTGAGCACGCCCATCCTTGGCTACAACGGGACCTTCCCCGGCCCCACCATAAGCGTGGACCAGGGCGAACGCATCTCCTTGATGATGGACAACGTGCTGCCGCTGCTCCATCCGCAGTGGGGGTACCGGCTGGACACGTCCACCCACCTGCACGGGTCGGCGTCGCTGCCGCAGTTCGACGGGTACGCGAATGACGTCACCGGGCTGGGTTACTGCAAGGACTACGAGTATCCCAACTTCCAGCCGGCCCGGACGCTCTGGTACCACGACCACGCTGTCCACAACACCGCGCAGAGCGTCTATTCGGGACTGGCCGGCCAGTACCATCTGCATGACGACGTCGAGCGGAACCTCCTGCCCCAGGGCAAGTTCGACGTTCCGCTCACCGTCTCCGACGCCATGTTCGCCGCCAACGGTTCCCTGGCCTACGACGACAACACGCACTCCGGTCTTTGGGGGGACGTCATCCTGGTGAACGGGGCGCCGTGGCCGGTGATGAAGGTCCAGCGGAGGATTTACCGCTTCCGCGTCCTCAATGCGTCCATTTCCCGCTCCTACCGCTTCTCCCTCAGCACGGGGGACCCCGTCACCATGGTGGCCACGGACGGCGGCCTGATGCCGACGGCCCAGCAGGTGTCCTCGTGGCGGCACGGCAGCGCGGAACGCTACGAGATCCTCATCGACTTTTCCAAGTACCCGGCCGGTAAGCGGGTGGAGTTGCGCAACCTGTCCAACGACAACAACGTGGACTACGACAACACCGGCAGAGTCATGGCCTTTGATGTGACGGGTGATGCCGTGGACACCTCCGGGCCGGCCGCAAGGGTCATGCCCACACTGCTCGCCGCCAGCACCACCATGAGCCTGACAACATCCCAGTCCGTCAAGACCCGGCACATGCGCGTGAAGCGGGACGGCGAGATCTGGACCATCGGTGGCATGACCTGGGACGAGGTGGTGGCAAGCGGCTACCGGAAGGTCCTCGCCAATCCGGACCTGGACGACGTCGAGATCTGGGAAATCGAAAACAGCTCGGGTGGATGGTTCCACCCCGTCCACATCCACCTGGTGGACTTCCAGATCCTCAGCCGCAACGGCAGAGCACCCTTCAGCTATGAACGCGGGCCGAAGGACGTGGTTTATGTCGGCGAAGGCGAGACAGTGCGGCTGCTCATGAAGTTTGAGCACCAGCGCGGCAGGTACATGATCCACTGCCACAACCTTCCGCACGAGGATCACGACATGATGGCCCAGTTCAGTGTTGGCATCGACATGAACCAACCGGACCCCAACCATCCCGTGGAGGCCGCGCGCCCGCACCCTATCCCCGCGGAAACCCCGGAAACTCCGGAAACATCCGGTAAGGAACCGACGGACGCCCCCTCACCGGCAACCACAGAGTCGTCGGCGGGGAGTGGTTCAACCGGGACCACCCAGCCCGCCGAGCAGCCAGCACCGGCCACCACCTCCCAGGCAGCCGAGCCGCCGGCGGCAGAACCGGCAGTGCAGAAGGACGTCCTCACCATCACCACCGCCCGGCACCGGCTCAACAAGGACATGACCATCTCCGGCGCCTCCACGGTCGCGGGAGCGGCGTCGGCCGGAGCCTCGGTCACGGTGTACGACGTGTCGCCCGGACGTGCCGCCACCAAACTGGGCACCGCCGCAGTCAACGCCCTGGGCACCTGGTCCCTGACGGCCAAGCCTGGCCCCAAGCAGCAGGTCACGTCCGTGAAGGCCGAATCCAGTCGCGGCGGCACAGCCACCCGCACGGTGGATGCCCGCTGACAACCCGGCTTCCCGCTGACAACCCAGCAGGAAGCCGGTATTAACGCCTGGGCCGGGGCTGGGCATACTGGCCCTATGCAGATGACGACGGTGTTGGTGGAGGGTGAGAGCGACAGGGTAGCCGTTGAAACGCTGGCGTACCGCGTTGGCCATGACCTGGCTGCTGAGGGCGTGACCGTGGTGCCGATGGGCGGCGCCACCAGCATCGTGCACTTTCTCAACCGCTACGGCCCGGACGGCGCAGGCCACCGGTTGCTCGGTCTGTGCGACGCAGGCGAATCTCCTGGTATCGCCCGGGCCCTCGCCAAGGCAGGCATCGGGCCGGGTCCGCTGGACGAGTTGGGGTTCCACGTTTGCCAGGCCGATTTGGAAGACGAACTCATCCGCTCCCTTGGGGTTGATGCGGTCCTCGAGGTCATCGCGGCTCAAGGAGAGCTCGCGTCGTTCCGGGTCCTCCAACAGCAGCCGTCCCAGCGGGAACAGCCGGTTTCGGCACAGCTGCGCCGGTTCCTCGCGGGACGCAGCGGCAACAAGATCCGCTACGCGCGCCTGCTGGTGGACGCCCTGCCAACCGGACAGGCACCCCCACCGCTGGCCCAACTCATCGCCTCCTTCTGATCGGAGGTGATGGCCCGTCCCCGGAAAGCCGGCCAGTAGTGAGCGCGCGTCCGGGGGTGGGCGTCCGGAAGACGTGCTGGCGACGCGCATATTCGATCCCGAGGCGCAGATGCGCTGGCGCACCCGGTATCTGGGCCGCGCCGCCGAGTGTGCGTGTCGAAACCGGATTACCGAGTCGCAAGGCGCCCGGGGGGCCCGGACGCTTGACGCCCCCGAAGCCTTCCGCATATCCTGAACGAACGGTCGGTAAATAATTCCGCCCGGTCCAGTAGGTCTTTGCATAGGAGCAACCATGGCAGCGCAGAACTTGCAGTCAGTGCCAGCTGAGCTATTCCCGGATGAAGAGGGCCAGGCCAACTTCGACCGCGTCATCGCCCAGGACTCACGCATCGAGCCCAAGGACTGGATGCCGGCGGCCTACCGCAAGACGCTGCTGCGCCAGATCTCCCAGCACGCGCACTCCGAGATCATCGGCATGCAGCCCGAAGCCAACTGGATCTCAAGGGCCCCCAGCCTGAAGCGCAAGGCCATCCTCATGGCCAAGGTCCAAGACGAGGCCGGCCACGGGCTCTACCTCTACAGCGCCGCGGAGACCCTTGGGCAGACAAGGGACAAGATGATGGAAGACCTCATCGCCGGCAAGGCCCGCTACTCGTCCATTTTCAACTACCCGGCGCTGACCTGGGCGGACATGGGTGCCATCGGCTGGCTGGTGGACGGCGCCGCCATCTGCAACCAGGTCCCGCTGTGCCGCGCCTCCTATGGCCCCTACGGCCGCGCGATGGTCCGCATCTGCAAGGAAGAATCGTTCCACCAGCGCCAGGGCTTCGAGATCCTCCTCGAACTCTCCAACGGCACGCCCGCGCAGAAGCAGATGGCCCAGGACGCCGTGAACCGCTGGTACGCCCCGGCCCTGATGATGTTCGGTCCGCCGGACGACGATTCGCCCAACTCCAAGCAGTCCATGGCCTGGAACATCAAGCGCTTCAGCAACGATGAACTCCGCAGCCGTTTCGTGGGCATGATGGTGGAACAGGTCCGCGTCCTCGGCCTCACCCTCCCCGATGACCAGGTCCGCTACAACGAGGACACCAGGAAGTGGGAGCACGGCCCCCTGGATTGGCACGAGTTCCAGGAAGTGCTCGCCGGCCGCGGCCCCTGCAACGCCCAGCGCCTTGAGCGCCGCAGGGAAGCTCACGACGACGGAGCCTGGGTCAGGGAGGCAGCCGCCGCTTATGCGGACAAACAGCGAGCAAAACAGTCAATGAAGACGAAGGAATACGCAGCATGACCCTCCATGTCGACACCCCAACCTCGCAGGCTCGGCCGGGGACCCCGGTCGCCATGGCTCCACACGGCAACCCTGAAGAGCCGGCAAGTTCGGCCGCAGAGATCAAGCGTGAAGCCCCCAAGGCCAGCGCCAAAGTGGAGTCCACCGACGCCCAGAACGCGCAGGCCCAGAAGCCGCAGACCCACACCGGCGAGAGTCAAACCCCCGAGGGCCGCAACGCTTGGGGCCTGTGGGAGGTCTTCGTAAGGTCGAGCCGCGGCCTGAGCCACGTCCACGCCGGATCCCTGCACGCACCGGATGCCGCCATGGCCCTGCGCAACGCCCGCGACCTCTACACGCGCCGCAACGAGGGCGTCTCCATCTGGGTGGTCCCGGCCGATGCCATCGCCGCCAGCGACCCGGACTCCAAGGGCTCCTTCTTCGAAAGCCCCCAGGGCAAGGACTACCGCCACGCCACGTACTACACCAAGAGCGAAGGGGTAAAGCACCTGTGAGCGCCCCCGAGACTAGCACCGAAGCAGCAGGCCACGGCGACATCTCCACCGGCGTAGCAGCCCCGACAGGCAGCGGCGACAGCAACGCGAGTGCCACAAGAATCACCCCCGGCAACGCCCTGCGCCCGGAGGACATCGCCCTGGAAGTAAGAACCGGCCTGGCCAAACCAACAGAGGACGTGGCCGAGTACGCGCTGCGCCTGGGCGACGACGCCCTGATCCTCGCCCAGCGCCTGGGCCACTGGATCTCCCGCGCCCCCGAGCTGGAGGAGGACGTGGCCCTGGGCAACATCGCCCTGGATCAGCTGGGCCACGCCCGGAGCTTCCTCAGCTATGCCGGCGGCGCAATGTCCAACGAAGACGGCACGGCCAAGAGCGAGGACGATCTCGCCTACTTCCGCCGTGAGCACGAGTTCCGCAGCGTCCAGCTGTTCGAGCAGCCCAACGGCGACTTCGCGGTGACCATCGCGCGCCAGTTCATCGTGAGCTACTACCAGTTCGAGCTGTACCGCCGGCTGACCGAATCAACCGACGAAACCCTGGCCGCCATCGCCGCCAAGGCCGTCAAGGAAGTGGACTACCACCGGGACCACAGCGCCCAGTGGATCCTCCGCCTGGCCGGCGGCACGGACGAGTCGCGCACCAGGATGATCCACGGCCTGCGCCTGATGTGGCCGTACGTCAACGAACTGTTCCAAGACGACGACCTGACGCAACGGCTCGCCGAGGCGGGTGCCGCCGTCGCGCCTTCCAGCCTGCGCGAGGACTTCGACCGGCTCACCGGCGAAATCCTCACCGAGGCCGGACTCGAGGTGCCGGACGTCCCGCCTGCCCCCGGCGGCGGCAGAAGGGGCAGGCACTCCGAGCACCTGGGCTACCTCCTGGCCGAGATGCAGGTGCTGGCCCGCGAGCATCCCGGGGCAAGCTGGTGAGTGCCTTGGCCATCTACGTGAGCGACTTCGAGACGAAGCGTACGACGCCGGAGCAACAGGCGTGGGACATCGCCGCCACCGTGTGCGATCCCGAGATCCCCGTGCTCACCATCGCGGACCTGGGCATCCTGAGGAACGTGGAGACAAAAGGCCAGAAGGTCAGGGTCACCATCACCCCCACCTACTCGGGCTGCCCGGCCATGGACGCCATCCGCGACGACCTCAAAGCAGCCTTCGCCAAAGAGGGCTACCAGGACGTCGAGGTGGACCTTGTCCTCGCCCCGGCCTGGACCACGGACTGGATGACAGACGAGGGAAAGCAGAAGCTGCAGGAGTACGGCATCGCCCCGCCCACAGGAAAAGCAGGAGCCGCACGCCACGCCGGCCCCATCAGGCTCACCATGGCCGTCAAGTGCCCGCAGTGCGCCAGCCTGAACACCAAAGAGCTCACCCGCTTCGGCTCCACCTCCTGCAAGGCCCTGTACGTGTGCCAGGACTGCAAGGAACCGTTCGACTACTTCAAAGTGCTGTAAGGAAGCCCCATGCCTGTTGTCCGCCAGACCGCCGCCGAAACGGCGCAGGCCACCGGCCGCCGTCGTCCGTCCTTCCATACTCTCGCCGTGAAGGAGGTGCGACGGCTCACCGAGGACGCCATCGAGGTGGCGTTCCACGTGCCCCAGGAGCTCGCCGGCCAGTTCGACTACCTGCCCGGCCAGTACGTGGCCCTGCGCACCAAGCTCCCGGACGAGACAGGCGAGCTGCATGAGGTGCGCCGCAGCTACTCCATCTGCGCCGAGCCGCGCAGCTTCGAGGACGGCAGCAGCGAGATCCGCGTGGCGGTGAAGAAGGACCTGGGCGGGCTGTTCTCCACGTGGGCCAATGCCGAGCTGAAAGCCGGGGACACGCTGGACGTGATGAGCCCCATGGGCGCGTTCGTGTCCAAGCACGGCCGGGACGGCAAGGCACTGGAGCAGAACCGGATGAACTCCATGAACAACCCGGAGGAGCTCGCCGGGGACGTCGCCGGGCAGGGGGAAGCCAGCTTTGTGGCCATCGCAGCCGGCAGCGGGATCACCCCGGTGATCGCGATCGCCCGCACGCTGCTGGCCGCCAACCCGGCCTGCCGGTTCGATCTCATCTACGCCAACAAGGCCGCCATGGACGTGATGTTCCTGGAGGAGCTGGCGGACCTGAAGGACAAGTACCCGCAGCGGCTGGCCATCCACCACGTGCTGAGCCGTGAGCAGCGGATCGCGCCGCTGCTCAGTGGCAGGATCGACGCCGACAAGCTCCAACAACTGCTGGGCACGGCCATCCACGCGGACGATGTGGACGAGTGGTTCCTGTGCGGGCCGTTCGAGCTGGTGCAGCTGTGCCGGGACACCCTGGCCGAGCGCGGCGTGGAGCCGGAGCGGATACGGTTTGAGCTGTTTACGAGCGGCAAGCCGGACAAACCGGAGGGGCACGCGGGCCGGCCCGTGGTGGTGGACGAGTCCAAGGAGACGGTCAAGATCACGTTCAAGCTGGACGGCCTGCAGGGCGAGGTGGCCAGCCCCACGCACGCCCGCGAGTCCATCCTGAACGCCGCGCTGCGGGTCCGGCCGGACGTACCGTTCGCGTGCGCCGGGGGAGTGTGCGGCACGTGCCGGGCCAAGGTGGTCACCGGCAGCGTGACCATGGACGAAAACTACGCGCTGGAGCAGGATGAGCTGGACAAGGGCTACGTGCTGACCTGCCAGAGCCATCCCACCAGCAAGGAAGTCACCGTCGACTTCGACGTCTAAGTGTCAACGGTCTATTCAAGGAGCCCCATGATTTCCCTCTCCATCAGCAACAACATCGCCGAAATCGTCCTGGACGCCCCGCAGAAGCTGAACTCCCTCGATGAGCAGGCGCTCGCGGAGTTGTCCCAGGCGTACGACGACGCTGCTGCCGCCGCCTCGCGCGGTGAGGTGCGGGCGCTGCTGCTCAGGGGAGAGGGCCGCGCCTTCTGCGCCGGCCGCGACATCCAGAACGTGTCGCCGGAGAGTGACGACGCCGCCGCGTACCTGGGCGGGCTGGTGGAGCCGCTGCTGAAGAAGATGAGTGCGTTCCCGGCTCCCACGTTCGCCGCGGCCCACGGAGCGTGCCTGGGGGTGGGGCTGGGGCTGCTGCTGGCCACGGACGTGGTGTACGTGGCGGAGAACGCGAAGTTCGGCTCGCCGTTCGCCAAGCTGGGGGCCACGCTGGATTCGGGCGGGCACTGGTACTTCACGGAGCGGCTGGGCATGCACCGGACGCTGGACCTGATCTACACGGCCGAACTGATCAGCGGCACCGAGGCCGTGGCGCGGGGGCTGTTCAGCCGGGCCATGCCGGCGGACGAACTGCTGGAGAACACCCGGGCCATCGTGGCCAAGGTGGCCCGCGGCGCCACCGGTGCCTTCACCGCCAGCAAGGAGCTGGTGGCCCACATCCGCGACCAGCGCCTGGGCTTGTGGGAAGCCATGGCCGAGGAAAACACCGAGCAGGCACGGCTCTGCAAAACGGATGACTACGCGGAGGGCTTCCGCGCCTTCCAGGAGAAGCGCGAGCCGCAGTTCCGGAATCGGTAGCGGCCTGAACTAAGCCCGGGGCTATCCGGCTACAAGATCCGAGGGCAGGTCCGCCTCCGGGCCCGGCTCGCCACCCATCGCGGCCACCAGGCGCTCGCGTGCGCGGCCCAGGTGCTGGTCGAGGAGTTGGGCGGCCTCTTCGCCCCGCCCTGCCTCGATCAGTTGCAGGAGCTTTTGGTGTTCAGCCTGGATCAGGGTGGTGTCCAGGAGGTGCAGTGACTGCACCCTGGACATGCACAGGCGTACTTCGGCCACGAGGGAGCCGTACATCCTGCTGATCCGCTCATTCCCCACGGCGTCGATCAGGCTGGTGTGGAACCGCATGTCCGGTTCCACCACATCCAGCGGCGCTCCGGTGGCCAGCGCAGCGATATCCTGGTTGGCCTGTACCGCGCCCGCGGGCACCGTGCGTGCGGCGGCGAGCCGGCGGAGCACTTCGCTCTCCAGGTACGCCCGGGCCAGGTAAATGTCGCGGACCGATTCCGGCCCCAGGTCCGCCACCCGCGCGGTCTTGTGCACGCCGCGGACCAGCAGCCCCTCGGCCACCAGCTTCTCGATGGCCGCCTTGGCGGTGGGGCGTGCCACCTCGTAGGACGTGGCCACGTCGGTCTCCGTCAGCGCGTGGGCCGAGGGCAGCTCGCCGGAGAAAATGCGGAGCCGAAGGTCCGAAGCCACCGCTTCCACAATCGAGACAGCTGCAATACGGCCGGCCACGAATCTCCGTTCAACAAATTCCAATAGGGGGCGTCTCCGTCCCATTTTGCCAGACAAGTATTCAGCCGTCTTGACCTACATGTGTACTTGTTAGACAATCGAGTGGTCGTCACGCCGGTGTGGCGCTGCTCACCATCTTGGAGTCCCATGTTTCAGCAGATCCTCGACCCCATCGCCGGGTCCCTCCTGCTTTCCGCCCTGTGCGCGGCCCTTCCCCTGGTCCTGTTGTTCGTCATGCTGGGCGTCTTCCGGGTCAAGGCCGCCAAAGCCGCCATCGCCAGCCTGGTCCTGTCCTTCATCCTGGCCGTCGCAGGCTGGCGGATGCCGGTGGACCAGGCCCTCGGGGCCACCGCGGCAGGCATCTTCTACGGGTTGTTCCCCATCCTGTGGATCCTGGTCAACGCGCTGTGGATCTACAAGCTCACGGTGGCCACGCCCTGGTTTGATGCCCTGGGCCGGACCATCCGCTCCATCTCCAACGACCTGCGGATCCTGTCCATCCTGATTGCGTTCTGCTTCGGCGCGCTCCTGGAATCCCTGGCAGGTTTCGGTGCGCCGGTGGCCATTTCCGCGGCCATGCTGATGGCCGCGGGCATGAAACCGCTCAAGTCCGCGGTCGTCTCACTGCTGGCGAATACCGCGCCGGTGGCCTTCGGTGCCATGGCCGCGCCCATCATCGCCCTGAACGGTGTGACCGGCCTGCCGCTGCACGACCTGTCCGCGATGGCCGGCCGCCAGACCCCCTTCATCGCCCTGATCGTGCCGCTGCTGCTGGTCTTTATGGTGGACGGCAAACGCGGCCTCAAGCAGACCTGGCCCGTGGCGCTGGTGGCGGGCATAGCGTTCGCCGCCGCCCAGTTCGTCACCTCCAACTACCTGGCCGTGGAACTGACCGACGTGGTGGCCGCGGTGGTTACCGTGGCGGCGGTGCTGCTGATGCTGAAGGTATGGCAGCCCAAGGAGTCGGTGGGCGCCGAAGACCCGGAACAGGACGCTTCTGTTCCGGCCATGGCAAGTGGAATGAGCGCGGGCAGCAACGGCACGCAGGAACTTACGACGGCGGCCGGCCGGCAGGTGAGCGTTCCGGGCAGTTCCGGAGTCCCCACGGACAATACCCGCCCGGAACCCCGTGAGGTGTGGCTCGCCGTCGCGCCCTACCTGATCATCATCGCCGTGTTCTCCCTGGCCCAGATCCCGGCCATCAAGGCCTGGCTGGGGCAGGTGGGCACCGTGACGTTCGCCTGGCCCGGCCTGCACATCGAGGACTCCGCCGGCCAGCCGGTAGCGGCCACCAAGTTCAAGCTGGACCACCTCAAATCCACCGGGACGCTGCTGCTGATCTCCGGCCTGATCACCATGGCGCTGTACAGGATTTCTGCAAGCAAGGCGCTGGGCATCTACCGGGAGACCCTGACGCAGCTGCGCTGGACCATCGTCACCGTCACCGCCGTCCTGGCCCTGTCCTTCGTCATGAACCTGTCCGGACAGACCACCACGCTGGGCTTCGCACTTGCCTCGGCCGGCGGCTTCTTCGCCTTCCTCTCGCCGCTGATCGGCTGGATCGGTGTGGCGCTCACCGGCTCGGACACCTCGTCCAACTCGCTCTTCGGGCAGATGCAGGCCACGGCCGCCGAACAGACCGGCCTCTCGCCGGTGCTGATGGCCGCCTCCAACTCCTCCGCCGGCGTGATGGGCAAGATGCTGTCGCTGCAGAACCTGGCCGTTGCCTCCGCCGCGGTGGGGCTGGAAGGCTCCGAGGGGACGCTGTTCCGCAAGCTGGTGGGCTGGAGCCTGGGCCTGCTGGCCCTCATCACGGTGCTGATCGTCCTGCAGTCCACCCCGGTACTCGGCTGGATGGTGCCCTGATGCAGACACTCGACAGCTTCCGGCAGGCTGTGGCCGATCCCGCGCAGGTGAAGACCCGTGCCATCGACCTGCACGCCAACGCCCACGACGCCTCGCACTTCCTGCTCATCCCGCAGGCCGTTGTGACGGCAAAGGACGCGGCGGAGGTGGGCGGGCTGCTCCGCGCCAGCGCCGCGCAGGGTGTCCCGCTCACCCTCCGGTCCGGGGGCACCAGCCTCAGCGGGCAGGCTGTCACGGACGGCGTGCTGGTGGACGTGCGGCGCAACTTCCGGGACGTGGAAGTGCTCGACGGCGGGGCGCGGGTCCGCGTGCAGCCGGGGGTTACGGTGCGGGCCCTGAACGCGCGGCTGGCGCCCTACGGGCGCAAGTTCGGGCCGGATCCTGCCAGCGAGGCCGCGTGCACCATCGGCGGCGTGGTGGCGAACAACTCCTCCGGCATGAACTGCGGCACGGTGGACAACGCGTACCAAACGCTTGAGTCCCTCACCGTGGTGCTGCCGTCCGGAACGGTCATCGACACCGGAGCGGCGGACGCGGACCAAAGGCTGCGGACGCTGGAACCGGAACTCCATGAAGGCCTGGTCCAACTTGCGGCACGGGTGCGGGGCAACAAGGACTCCGTGAACCGCATCCGCCAGCAGTTCAGCATGAAGAACACCATGGGCTACGGCCTGAACTCCCTGCTGGACTACACCAGCCCGGTGGACATGCTGGCGCACCTGATCGTGGGCAGCGAGGGCACCCTGGGCTTCGTGGCCGAGGCCGTGTTCCGCACCGTCCCGCGACTTCCGCACGCCGCAACGGGCCTGCTGGTCTTCCCGGATTTGCAGGCCGCCAACGCCGCTTTGCCGGCGTTGGTGGACACCGGCGCTGCCACGGTGGAGCTCCTGGATGCGCTCTCGCTGAAGGTGGGCCAGACGCTGAAGGGGACTCCCGCCGTCGTAAGCGACCTTGCGGTGCGCGAGCACGCGGCGCTGCTGGTGGAATACTCCGCCGGGCAGCCGGAGGAGGTTGCGGCGCTGCGGGAGGTGGGCGAACGGGCCCTGGCCGGCCTGAACCTGGCCGCCCCGGCGCAGTTCACCGCTGATGCCTCCGCACGGGCGCAGCTGTGGCACCTGCGCAAGGGCCTGTACGCCTCGGTGGCCGGTGCCCGGCCGCAGGGGACCACGGCGCTGCTGGAGGACATTGTGGTGCCGGTCCCGGTCCTGGGCCGGACGTGCCGTGAGCTGATCGGGCTGTTCGAGAAGTACCGGTATGAAAACAGCGTGATCTTCGGGCACGCGAAGGACGGCAACGTCCACTTCATGCTCACGGACGGCTTCGCCACGGCGGAGGAGCTGGACAGGTACAGCGCGTTCACCGAGGACATGGTGGACCTGGTCCTGGGGGAGGGCGGCTCGCTCAAGGCGGAGCACGGCACCGGCCGGGTGATGGCACCGTATGTGCGGCGGCAGTACGGGGACGAGCTGTACGGCGTGATGCGCCGGATCAAGGAGCTGTTCGATCCTGCCGGCATGCTGAATCCGGGCGTGCTCATGGACGACGATCCCCAGGCGCACCTGCGGCATATCAAGACGGCGCCGCCGGTGGCGGAGGAAGTGGACCGCTGCGTTTCCTGCGGGTACTGCGAGCCGGTGTGCCCCAGCAAGGACCTCACCCTCACTCCGCGGCAGCGCATCGTCACCCTGCGCGCCATCGAGGCCGCCCGGCTCGCAGGCGACACGGCGCTGGTGAAGGAGCTGGAGAAGGACTACCGCTACGAGTCCGTGCAGACCTGCGCCGTGGACGGCATGTGCCAGACGGCGTGCCCCGTGGACATCAACACGGGCCTGCTGGTCAAGCGGCTCCGGCGTTCCGACGCCGGAGCGGTGGCCAACGGCGCCTGGAACGCCGCGGCCAAGCACTGGGAAGGCGTCGCCCGCGGAGCCTCACTGGCCCTGACCGTGGTGAACAAGCTGCCGGCCCCGGCCGTGCAGGCGCCCAACAAGGCGGCGCGGGCGGTGCTGGGGACGGACACGGTGCCGCTGTACTCGGCGGAGCTGCCCGGCGGCGGTTCCGTGCGGAAGCGCCCGACGCCGGACAGCGCACCGGACGCGGTCTACTTCCCCGCGTGCGTGGGGACGATGTTCGGGCCGGCTTCCGGGGGCACGTCACCTGGCGGCCCCGCCTCCGGCCCTGCTGCGGGGCGGGGTGTCCAGTACAGCTTCGAGCAGTTGTGTGAGCGGGCGGGGATCAGCCTGCTGGTGCCGGAGGGCATCGACTCGTTGTGCTGCGGGACGCCGTGGTCCTCCAAGGGCATGGTTGCCGGCCAGGAGACCATGAAGGAGAAGACCCTGGCGGCGCTGCGGGAGGCAACCCGGGACGGCGAGCTGGCCATCATCTGTGATGCGTCGTCCTGCACGGAGGGCCTCCGCCAGGTGGTGGAACTCGATGACCCGTTGCCGGGGCAGAGCCCGCTGCGGATCGTGGACGCGGTGGACTTCGCCGCCCTGCACATCCTGCCCAAGCTGCCGGAGCACGCCAAGCTTGAGTCGCTGGCGCTGCACCCCACCTGCTCCTCCACCCGGATGGGGATCAACAGCTCCCTGGATGCCGTGGCCTCCGCGGTGGCCGACAAAGTGGACGTTCCAGTGAACTGGGGCTGCTGCGCCTTCGCCGGGGACCGCGGCATGCTCCACCCCGAGCTCACTGCCTCGGCCACCCGGAAGCAGGGCGAAGAGGTAAGGGAGCTGGGCGCCTCAGCGCACGCGTCCTGCAACCGCACCTGCGAGCTGGGCATGACCCGGGCAACGGGCCAGGACTACCGGCACGTGCTGGAACTGCTGGAGGAAGTGACGCGGTAGGGACCATCGGTGGTTGAGCTGGTGGGGAGGGAAAGCAGACGCACGTGGGGGCGTTAGGTGGCCCCGCCTCCACCGGCTTGGGTAGGTAAGGTCGGCCTGAAGGAACGGGTATGGCCTACTCGTGTTTCCCGCTTCAGTTAGTTGTCTACTGGGACTTGCCGGCGAGGATGGAGCTTTTGCAATCAAGAAGGCTCCTGCCCAGAGCTTCGCCGGCACCACCCTAGCGGTGGCTGGAACGATGAGTACCTTGGCGAACCCGGGGTTGCTCAGGAACGGCGGGAACCATGCGCATCAGATTATCCACTGGGGATGGGCTCAACCTTGCGACCTGCCCTCATCAGTTTGTGGGCCGGTGCGACGACTGTTCGGGGTCGGCAGCCCTGAGTGAATCGGATCAGCTGGTGACTGATGAAGGCGGGACCACGTTCTCGGCCGAGTCGGGCGCATAGCCGCCCGCATAGCGGGATTACCCGGCGGATTCCGTCCGGTCAGCTGCGAGCGGCGCACGTAGGGGGTAGTTTTTCCCGTCCAGGACCAGCTGCGTGCAGAGGCCAGTACCCGGATTCAGCACTATCGGTGCAGCAAGGTTCACCGTCGGCTCACCGGGGCCGGGGGTTACCACCAACAAAGTGGTGGTCTGGCCTGCCTCCACGGCGGAAGAGGGCAGATCGGGAGCATAGCCGGGCACGTACACGGCGGCGTCGGCAACAAAGAGCCGCACGGCCAGGCCTGCGGAGGCCTCAAGCGCAAAGAGGGCAGGGGCCCCGTCCACGCCGCGCAAGGTGAAGGCGTTGGAGCTTTCAAGCCCGGGCATGGGGGCAGTGAACGTGACCTCCATTGATGAAACATCGGTCATCGCAGGAAATCCATGAGCGTGGGCTGCAGAACCTTGGCCGTGACGGCCAGCGCCACCTGGTAATTCGTTTCCTGCAGTTTCAAGTCCAGGACCACCCTTCCTATGTCCGCGTCCTCGATGCCCGAACGCTGTGCCTCCAGCGTAGCCTTCACTTCCTCCACTGTGTCCTGGGCCTCCAGCAGCTGCGCCTGCCGGGTACCTACCTCCGCCCGCCCGCCGATGACGGCCTTTATCCGCTGGTCCAGCGCGGCCAGCCGGGCTGTGGGATCCGTGCCGGTGCGGATATCGGCAACGACGCCGCTGACCAGGGCGAAAACGGAGTCGGCGCCATCGCCGAAAATCGCGCCGCCGTCGGCATCCACCCGCACGGTCTGCTGGTCATCGACGCGCCGTTCAACGGTGCTGCCGGGAGTGCCGTTGAACCGCGGGGGCGTGGTGTTGCTGAAGGCACCGGCCGAATCGGAGTTCCCGGCGAACACGTTGCGGCCCTGGTACTGGGTGTTGGCCCGTGCCAGGAGGTCTTTGTTCAGTCCTTCCAGTTCGACGGCGATAGCTTCCTTCGCCGTGTCATTGAGCGCTCCGTTGGAGGCCTGGAGGGTGAGGTCCCGGACCCGGTTCAGGAGGCTGGTCACCTGGCCCAAAGCTGCGTCGGCGGTGTTCAACCAGCCCGTGCCGTCGCTGATGTTGTTCGAATACTGCCCGGCAGCGCTCAACTTTGAGCGCATGGCCAGGGCGTCGGCGAGGGCGGCGGGATCGTCCGACGGCCTGGTGATGTTCTGCAGGCTACCGCCCTTCTCCTGCAGCGCGGCAAGCCTGGCCTGGCCCGCCTGCAGGTTCCGTTGGGCCGCAGCGGCCATGGTCTGGTTGGTGACGCGGTTCAGCATGGGTTACCTTCCCACCAGTCCGGTGCGGTTGATCAGGACATCGAGGGCTTCGTCCACAGCGGTCATCACCCGGGCGGCCGCCTGGTAGGCATGCTGGTTGGTGAGGAGGCTGATGTTTTCCTCGTCCAGGCTGACGGAGGCGCCGGAGGAGCGTTGTCCCGCCGCCGAGATGCTGGCGGCGTTTGCCAGCTGCTCGTGCTGTTGCGCCGAGCGGGAATCGATCCCAATACGGGTGACGACGGCGGTCCAGGCCTTGTCCGGCGAATCCGCTGCGGCCCCGAGCTGGGCGAGTTTGTCCGCGAGAGATCCGTCAAGGGTGCCGGCGCCTGCGGCTCCCGTGGCAATTTCCCCCGCCGCGCGGGGGACCACCTGCAGTGACAGGGCCACCGGGCCGTTGGGGCTGGCAGTGAAGAAGTCGAGGTTCCGGGTGCCCGCCGTGGTTTGTCCGGTGCGGTGCACACCATTGACGTCATCCATGAGCTTTGCGGCGAAGGCGTTGTAGGCCGCAGCAGCCTCCGCGATCGCCCCGCCTGTCCCGCCGGCTTCCGGAGCAAGCACGGAAATTGCACCGGCCAGCTGCCCGCCGTCGAACCCTACCGGCGTGCCGGGGCGGTCAGCCCATTCCAGCTGAACGGCGGTGCCGGGGCCTGCCATGGTGAGCTGTCCCGCGAGGGCCAGCTCACGGTGCGATGTGCCGGACACCAGTGCGTTGCCGCCGATGAAGACGTCCGCCGTGCCGTCCTCGTTGCTCCGCACTGTGCCGCCGGCCATGGCCGAGATGGTTTCGATGGCTTGGTTGCGGGCATCGATCAGTTCGTTCGCCGAGCCCCCGGATGCCAGGACGGAGCGGATGGACGCGTTGTAATCGGCTACCCGGGAGGCGGCTTCGTTGACGGTTGCGACGGTGCCGCCAGCTTCATCCCGCACCCGCGTCCACTGGGAGTCCAGGGCCTGGTAGCCGGCTGACACCTTGCCGGCCAGCGCGGACGCGGCCTGCAGCAGGACGCCGGCAGGGGCGGCTTCGCCCGGCTGGTTGGAAACTCCCTGCCACGCCGCCCAAAAGCCCTGCAACGCCGTCGACATTCCATGTTGTCCCGGCTCCTGCAGGGTGTCTTCAATCCGCTGCAGTTCGGTAGACCGAAAGCTGGCGTAGCCCGCTTGCGCCGCGCTGGAGCGGACGCCGGCGTCGAGGAAGCTGTTGCCCAGCCGTGCAATGCCGTCCACGGACACTCCCTGGCCCGCCTGGACTGCGCCGGCGGTCAAGCCGGTTGGAACGGGCGCGCCAATGGCAGATTGTGCTATCCGCTGCCGGGTGTAGCCCTCCGTGGTGGCGTTGGCGATGTTCTGCCCCGCGAGGTTGATGCCCTGCCGGGCCGCGGTGAGGCCCAGGTAGGCCGTGTTGAGTCCGCCGAATGTGCTCACTGCTGTCCTTTGCTGGTGCGGCCGCTGCCGGTCAGAGTTTCTGGTCAAAAAGGCGGGACGGGGATGCTTCGCCGGTCCGGCCATGCGAGTCGTAGGTTCCCGCCGCGGGTTTGAGGTCTGCCGCCGTTTCCTGGGTGGACCGGACCGCGGCCCGCAGGAACTGTTCGTTGGAGTCGCGAAGCTCCTGGATGGCTGCGGTCTGACGCTGCATGGCGGTCAGATGGGAGGAAAGAATTCCGGTCCAGGCTTCGTCCGGTGCGGCTGCCGCCAGTTCGCCCAGGGATGAGTCTGCGGGCAGGCCCCACTGCTGGGCCACCGCCGCCACCTCTACGGCGCGGGCCAGGCCGGCTTTGGACAGGCGCTCCAGGACCTGCTCCACCTCCCGGGTGCCGTGTGGCAGCCAGCGTGATTTGCCGGCGGTGAGCAGAAGCTGCTCCTCCTCAAGCTTGAACGTGAGGAGGTCCAGGAGCTCGCGTTCGCGCCACAGCAGTGCCGAGAGTTCGTGGATGGCCATGGCTGGTCAACTCCAGTTCCGGGGGTTGGCGTCGTGTCAAGGGAAAACTATCGGCCGGGGAAGCGGGGGCGTTAGGAACTGCTCTTCCTTTGACGTGCCTGCTTCTGGCTTGCCTGTGCCCGCAACAAGATTTCGGGCTATTTTCCTAACCGGGTTTCCCGCCGTTCCGATAGGTAGGTTTTGAGGGCCCACGGATGGGCCTTCGAAGATACATCCCAGATCACGGAGGAAACACCATGGGAATGCAGATCAACACCAACCTGGCAGCGAACAACGCGTACCGCAGCCTCAGCAACACCCAGAACGACCTGTCCAAGTCGCTGGAGAAGCTTTCCAGCGGCCTGCGCATCAACCGCGCCGGTGACGACGCAGCCGGCCTGGCACTGTCCGAAGGCCTGAAGTCCCAGATCGGTGGCCTGACTGTCGCTTCCCGTAACGCCCAGGACGCCATCGGCATGGTGCAGACCGCTGAAGGCGGCTTGAGCCAGGCTCAGTCCATCCTGCAGCGCCTGCGCGACCTGGGTGTTCAGGCAGCCAACGATACGAACAATGAGAAGTCTCGCGAGGCGATAGCGACGGAAGCTACCAGTTTGGTGGGTGAACTCGGCCGAATTGCCTCGTCCACGAACTTCAATGGAACGAATCTGTTGGATTCAGCGAAAACTTTGAACTTTCAAGTCGGAGCGAACGCGGACTCCAGTAGCCAGATTGCGGTGACAACAACAGATCTTTCTGAGATCGCTAGCGACCTTGGGACAGGCAAAGCCACGCAGTTCACCGGGGGAGGTACCGCTGGAGCCGCAACCTTCCAAATCGTCAAGGGGAGCGCCACTACAACTCTTACGACTGATGCTATTTCGCTGACGAACGCAGACAGCAGCGCCAAGTCGCCTGCACAAATCGCTCAGGCGCTGAACGATGACGCGAAGTTCGCCGCCGAGATGGTCGCCTACGTCAGCGACGATAAACTTCAGGTGCGGGCTCTGTCCGGTGGAACCGTGACGGAAACCAGCACGACCAAGGTTCTGGGAACCGATGCCGGAACTCCGAGCACCGTCGCCCTTGATTTCAGTACGGCTTCGGCGTCCCAGGCTGCTGTTAAGACGTTGGACGAAGCTATCACGGCTGTATCAACAGGCCGCGCATCCTTGGGTGCTTCGCAGAACCGCCTTGAGTCGGCCGTGCAGACCATCAACGTGGCCAAGGAAAACCTGACCGCTTCCAACTCCCGTATCCGCGATACGGACATGGCTGAGGAAATGGTCAAGTTCACACGCAACAACATCCTGTCCCAGGCTGGAACTGCCATGCTCGCGCAGGCCAACCAGTCCAACCAGGGTGTCCTGCAGCTCCTGCGCTAACACTCACCTGATAGGCACTATCGGACAGCGCCTATCAGCAGTACACGTTGAATTGGCGCCCGGGGAAACCCCTGATTTCCCCGGGCGCCAACTCCAGCCGCCAGTTCTTTTCCAGAGCCAACACTTCAAGGAGTTGCAGGCGTGGGCCTTGCCATCGATGGACTCGCCAGTGGTCTGGACACCACGTCCTTGATCAACTCGCTGATGACGCTTGAAGCGGCACCGCAGACGCTCATCAAGAGCAAAGCCGCGGCAGTGCAGACCCGAATTTCCGCCCTGCAGGGACTGAATTCCGCTGTGGCCGACTTGGCCGCCAAAGCCGCCAAACTCGCCGAGCCTAAAGGCCTGGAACTTTATACGGCCACCAGCAGCTCAGCCAAAGTCACCACAACCATGGGTACCGGAGCGAAGCCAGGGGCAGTTGACTTTACGGTTTCACAACTGGCGCAGACGCAGGTGTCGGTCACCAAGAACCTCACGGCCTGGCCGGAAGCCACATTGACAATCGTCGGCCAGGACGGCAAAAGTACAACAGTCACCCCGAAGAGCAATTCCCTGGACGACGTCGTCACCGCCGTGAATGCGTCAACCGCCAATGTTGTTGCGTCGAAAGTATCTGTGGGCGGCGGTGAATTCAGGCTGCAGTTCACGTCAGCAAAAACCGGCGTCGCCGGCGGTTTCACCATCACCGACCCGAACCCAACCGCTGGGCTGACAAAAGTCCAGGATGCCCAGGACGCCCAGATCAAGCTCTGGGCCGGAACTGGCGCCGAAGTCATGCTCAGCTCGGCCTCCAACACCTTCTCCGACCTGCTGCCCGGGGTTTCCGCGACGGTGTCCGAAGTTTCCGGCACGTCCACCAGGCTTGCCGTCTCCCGTGACAACGCCCAGATCAGCAAAGCCGCCTCGGACTTGGTCAGCGGTGTCAACGGCGTTCTGGCGCAGATCTCCACCAAATCCGCTGTGGTCAGCAGCACCAACGCGACCGGGTCTCCCATCACCTCCGGCGGAGTATTCACCGGCGACAGCACTATCCGGACGGTGAACGCCGCAATACTGGCCGCAGCGTCCGCTCCGATCAACGGAAAATCGCCGTCCGAACTAGGCATCGGCGTCACCAAGACCGGAACCATGGAGTTTGACGCCACCAAATTCAGCGACGCCCTGGCCAAGGATCCGGCCGGAACCATGGCAGCCGTGGCAACGATCGCTGGCCGTGTGGCTGCGGCCGCCAAGCAGGCCTCCGACCCGGTCACCGGATCAATCAGCACCAAAATCAAGGGCCAGCAAAGTACGGCCAAGGACTTCGCCACCCAAATCGAAAACTGGGACGACCGGTTGGAGACGCGCCGGACCACGCTGCAGCGGACCTACTCGGCCCTCGAAGTAGCCCTCAGCGGGATGAACGCCCAATCGTCCTGGCTGACCTCCCAACTCGCCGGCCTCTCGACAGGAAGCACTTCATCATGAGCACAACCTCTTTCGGCTACGGCAACGCTGCACAGCGCAACCAGTACTTGGCGGATTCCGTGCTCTCGGCTCCGCCGGCACGCCTGCTCACTATGTTGTATGACCGGCTCCTGGTGGACCTGGCTAGAGCGGAAGTGGACCAGAACGCGGGCCACTGGGCCATGGCCGCCGTACACCTCCTGCACGCCCAGGCAATCCTCAATGAACTGTCAACATCGCTGAACACCGATGCATGGGACGGAGCCAGCAGCCTGCTGGGCATCTACAACTACGCCTCCACGGCACTGGTCAATGCGAACATACAGCGCGACCAGGCGTTGACCCGCGAGGCGATCAACCTGCTCGAGCCGCTGCGGCAGACGTGGCATGAGGCTGCTGCTGCCGTTCCGTCAGCCGCACCAGGAGGCGGAGCGCTCGGTGTCGGCTGAGGCTCCGGACCCGGACGCGGCCAAACGCTACGCTGCCCTCGCCGCCGCCGTTGCCTGGACCTCCGCACTGGACACCCTCGAGGCGGCCGTTGAGGCAGCCGAAGCCTTCCTGGACAACCCCGTGGCGCACATGTCCTCCGGGCCCGTTGCCCCTGCCGCAGTGACGCGGATGGACTGGCTGCCGCCAGCCCTGGAAGGCCACATACCAGCCAGTGCCGTGGCAAGGGCCAGGATACTGGCTGATAAACAGGCAAGCATTGCCCGGCGCCTTGCAGAAGCGCGCCAGGACGTGCAGCGCCAGCTTCAGGCGGTGTCATCAGTGCCGGGAATCGGTGAGTCCCGTCCGGCTGTTTACCTGGACGTGACGGGCTAGCAGAGCCGGGCAGCAGGTGCCCGGAAAAACCTGCGCATTTCTTCCTAACGGGCCGCTGAGCAGTGCCGATAACACTGATAGAGCACGGATCGCTCGACGCCACGGCCACGGATCGGCCTTTGTATTACAACTCAGGCAGGTTTGTTGTGCTCGAATCCGTGTCCTCCGCTGCAATTGCCAGCGCGCTGGATGGACTGGCCCTGCGCCAGCGCACCATCGCAAACAACATCGCGAACATCAACACCCCCAACTACCGGGCCAAACGCGTCTCGTTCGAAGCGGAATTGGCGGCCTCGGTGCGCGGCGGCGACGGCCACGCGGCGGCCACCATCGAAGCCTCCCTGGAGCCCACCCAGCTCAACGGCAACAACGTGAACCTGGACACCGAAACCCTGTCCAACATCGACACTGTGCTGCGGTACCAGTTCGCCGCCCGCGCCGCCAATGGCCAGTTCACGTCCCTTCGCGCAGCGATGAGGACCAACTGAGATGACCTTTGACGCCATCGGCATCGCCGGCACTGCTCTGACTGTCCACCGGAAGTGGCTGGACGCCGTCTCGGACAACCTCGCCAACATGAACAACGCCACCAGCACCAACGGCCCGGCGTTCCAGGCCCGCTACATCGAGGCCGCGGAGGGCGCGGACGGCACGGGGGTGTACGTCAGGAGTACACCGGAGGGCGACGCCGAGGGCCGGATCGTGTACCAGCCGGACCACCCGCTGGCCGACGCGGAGGGCTACGTCCGCTACCCGGACATCGACCTCGGCGAGCAGATGGGGGCGCTCATCGTTGCCCAGCGCGGCTACCAGGCCAACGCCCAGCTGGTGGACCGTGCCCGCGAAACATACCTGGCAGCACTTGAGATTGGAAAGCCCTGATGGCATTTGACGCACTAGGTGCAATCGGCGGTGTGGCAGGAGCCGGCAGCGCAGCGGGGCGGGCTGTTCAAGGGGTTCAGGGCACCGGCTACCTGGACGGAACCGCCGCCACAAGCGCCTCGGGTGGGGGCTTCGCCACCGCGCTCACTGGCGCCGTGGACAATCTCCAGCAGCTGCAGTCGACATCCAAAGAGCTCGCCGTCTCCGCGGTCACCGGCAACCTCGACGACATCCACGCTGCCACCCTCGCTTCCAGCCGCGCCCAGATCACGCTGGAACTCGTGGCCGCCGTGCGCAACAAGGGCGTTGACGCCTTCAACGAGATCATGAGGATGCAGGCCTGATGCCCCCACAGATTTCCGCGTTCTTCCGCAAGCTTGGCGGTGGCATCAAAGGCTTCAGCGCAGCCCAGCGCACCCTCGCGATCCTCGGTGTCGCCGTGCTGGTCCTGGGCACCGTGGCCCTGGGAGCCTGGCTCAGCAAACCCTCGTATACACCGTTGTTTTCCGGCCTGAAGGACACGGACGCCAACGGAATCGTGGAGCAGCTGCGCAAGGACAACGTCCCCTACGAAATAGCCAACGGCGGCTCCACCATCCTGGTTCCGGAGGACAAGGTGTACGACGAACGGCTCAAGGCAGCCGCCGCCGGGCTGCCGTCCGCCGCCGCCACCGGGTACTCGCTGCTGGACAAACTTGGCGTGACCTCCTCCGAGTTCCAGCAGTCAGTCACCTACAAGCGCGCCCTGGAAGGCGAACTGGCCGCCACCATCCAGGCAATGGAAGGCGTAAAGACCGCTGCAGTACGGCTCGCCATCCCCGAGAAATCAGTCTTCGTGGACCAGACACCGGATCCCACCGCCTCCGTCTTCGTGGAAACCCAACCCGGCACCACGCTCTCCCCGGACAAAGTGCAGGCGGTAGTCCACCTCACCTCCGCCGCCATTGAAAACCTCAAACCCACCAACGTCTCCGTGGTGGACTCCCAGGGCAACGTGCTCTCCAGCGTTGGCGGGGGTGCCAGCGGCTCCTCCTCCAAGCAGGCCGCCGACTACCAGCAGCGCACCTCCGATTCCGTCAAGGCGGTCCTGGACAGCGTGGTGGGCCGCGGCAACGCCACCGTTGCCGTCGCCGCCGATGTTACCGGCGAATCCGCCCAGCAACGCAGCGAGACCTTCACCGCAGCGGGCGGCGTTCCCGCCCTGAGCGAGACCAGCAAAACCGAGCAGTTCACCGGAACCGGCGGGGGCGCCGCCGGCGTGCTGGGCCCGGACAACATTGCCGTACCGGGCGGCACCACCGGCAACGGCGCGTTCGAGTCCTCGGACAGCACCAAGAACAACGCCGTCAACAAGGTCACCGAGGACCGCATCATTCCCCAGGGCGCGGTGAAGCGGCAGACCATCTCCGTGGCCATCAACCAGGCAGCCGCCGGGGGAGTCAACCTCAACTCAGTGCGGGCACTCGTGACCGCAGCCGCCGGTGTGGACCCCGCGCGCGGCGACGTGGTAACCGTCGAGATGCTCCCCTTCAGCACCGCCGCTGCAGACGATGCCGCCGCATCCCTCGAAGCGGCCAAAGCCGAAGCCGAAGCAGCGCAGCAGGCCGAACTGGTGAAAACGCTTGTCGTGGCCGGCAGCATCCTGCTTGCAGCCCTGGCCCTGATCGTGGCCGTCCTCATCTCCTGGAAGCGCCGCCAGAAGCGCGAGCCCGTGGACCTGGGGGTAGGTATCGAGTACGGAACGATCCCCGAAATAGGGGCAGGCTCCGCCCAGGCCATCGAACCGCCGCCCGCCACTACGGCCATCCAGCTGCCGCCGCCGGCGCCGCTGCCCCTTCCGGGGGCGGAAGCGCTGGACGTCGAACGCCGGCGCGCGCAGGTGGAGGCCATGGTGGCCGAAAGCCCCGCCCGCACCGCTGACTACCTGCGCGGGCTCATGGACGACAGGCAGCCTGTATGACCCCGGGGCAGCCCGGCACGGACCTGGCCGCGGTCTTGTCCGGCGCCCAAAAAGTGGCAGTGGTCCTCATGCAGATGAGCCCGGAAAGCGCCGCCGCCGTCATGGCCCAGTTCTCCGAGGCAGAAGCAGAAGACATCGCGGCGGAAATCGTGCGCCTGCGCCGGGTCTCGCCGGCAGTGGCGGACCAGGTCATGGGCGAATTCCATGACATCGCGGTGAGCGGCCGCCGCACGGCCCGCGGCGGCCAGGAACTCGCCGTAGGCCTCCTGGAGGCCTCCTTCGGCGCCGACAAGGCCGCGGGCTTTATGGACCGACTCGCCTCAACCATGGCCGGGAAGTCCTTCGAGTTCCTGGAGATGATGGATTCCGGGCAAATCCTGGCCCTCATCGACAGCGAGCTGCCGCAAACCATCGCCCTGGTCCTCGCGCACCTGCGCCCGGCTAAGGCCTCCGCCGTGATGGCGGGCCTGGCGGATGCCCAGCGCAGCGACGTGGCACGCTGCATCGCCCTTATGGGTTCGCCCACTCCCGAAGCCGTGGGAATCGTGGCCGACACGCTGAAACAGCGCTCCGGCGCTGTGGTGTCGCAGGGCAAATCAACGGAGACGGTGGGCGGGATCCAGCCGCTCGTGGACATCATCAACCGCTCGGACGTCTCCACCGAACGCTCCGTGCTGGACGGGCTGGAAACCCTGGACCCGGCGTTGGCCACGGAAGTCCGCGCCCGGATGTTGACCTTCGTGGACATCGTGAAGCTGGAACGGCGGGACATCCAGCAGATCCTGCGCGGGGTGCCTCCGGAGGTGCTGGCCCTCGCCATGAAGGGCGCCCCCGCGGTGGTCCTGGACGCCGTCCGGACCAACGTTTCGGGCCGGAACCAGGAGATCCTCGAAGCCGAAATGGCCAACGCCGGGCCGGTCCGCGCCTCCCAGGTGGAGGAAGCCCGGGCGGAAATCGTCCGGTCCATCCGCGAACTGGAGGCCAACGGCGCCATCGTGGTGCGGCGCGGCGAGGAGGACGATCTTGTCTACTGAAGCCCCACCCATCACGGTGGTCTTCCCGCGGCTGGAACCGCGTGGCGTCTCCGAGGCGCAGGAGCGCGGTTACGTCCAGGGCCATGCCGCCGGATACGCCGCCGGACTGCGGGCCGCTGCCGCCGAGCAGGCAACGCAAGCGGAGCGCCACCAGGCCGAGCACAACGCGGCCCTGGACTCCGCGCACGAAGCAACGGAGCACGCGGTCGCACTGCTCGGCGCCGCAGCCGCCGCCTTCCAGCAGCGCTTTGCGCTGTTGCTTCAGGACGCCGAAGCGGTCCTGGCCGCCAGCGCACTTGAGCTTGCCGAAGCCGTGCTGGCTTATGAGCTGCACGACGGCGACCGCACCGCGCGCGCGGCGCTTCAGCGGGCATTGTCCCCAAGCGGGTCCGGCGCCGCCGACGCCGGCGAGGGCAGCTTGCAAGGCACTGCGCCGGGCCACGCAGAACGCAGCAGGGGCGGCACCCCCGAGGTATCCGCGGTCCGGATGCACCCGGACGACGTCGCCGTATTGCAAAGAGCAGTGCTGCCGGCAGGCGTCCACCTCGTCCCGGACCCGTCCTTGGCCCGCGGCGACGCTATGGCGCAGTACCCGAGCGGCTGGCTGGACGCGCGGCTGGGCACAGCCCTGGCCCGCGCCAGGGCTGTGCTGCTGGGACCGGAACACGCCCCGGAACACACCGCGCTGCCGGGCCGGCCAGGAGCCCAGCCATGACCGTGACGTGGCGCCCCTACGGCAACCGGTTCAGCCAGGCCCTCACCGCTGCCGCGCCCGAACGCATCGGCACCGTGACCGCCGTCCTGGGCCTCGGCCTGGAAATCACCGGACTGGACTGCGCGGTGGGGGACCTGATCACCGTAGGGGACGGGCCAGGGCTCGACGCCGAAGTGGTGGCCTCCGTCAGCGGCGCCATCCGCTGTATGCCCCTGGGCCGCCTCGCCGGTGTGGCCGCAGGTGATCCGGCGAGGTCCAAGGGGACGCCGCTGCTGGTCCCCACCGGGACCGGGCTCTTCGGGCGGGTGCTGGACGGGCTGGGCCGGCCGATTGACGGGAAAGGCCCGCTCCGCACCGGCGTGATGGTCCCGGCGGACAACGAATCACCCTCTGCCATGCACCGGGCCCGCGTGGACGCACCGCTGCACACCGGTGTCCGGGTGCTGGACACCATGGCCACGCTGGGCCGCGGCCAGCGCATGGGCTTGTTCGCGGGTTCCGGCGTGGGCAAGTCCTCGCTGCTCTCTATGATCGCCCGCGGTACCGACGCCGAAGTGTCGGTGATCGCCCTGGTTGGCGAGCGCGGCCGCGAAGTGCGCGAATTCCTTGAGGACGATCTGGGTCCGGAAGGCCTGGCCCGCTCCGTGGTGGTGGTGGCTACCTCGGACGAACCCGCCCTGATGCGGCTCCGCTCGGCCGTGACGGCCACCCGGATCGCGGAGTCGTTCCGTGAATCCGGCCAGGACGTGGTCCTGATGATGGATTCGCTCACCCGTGTCGCCATGGCGCAGCGGGAGATCGGCCTCTCCGCCGGCGAGCCGCCTGCCACCCGCGGCTACCCGCCGTCCACGTTTTCCCTCCTGGCCCGCCTGCTGGAACGGGCCGGCACCGCCGAGACGGGCTCCGTCACAGGGATTTACACAGTCCTGGTGGACGGTGATGACCACAACGAGCCCATCGCAGACGCCGCCCGGTCCATCCTGGACGGCCACGTGGTGCTGGACCGCAAACTCGCCGTGGCCGGCCACTTTCCGTCCGTGGACGTGCTGGGCTCCGTGTCACGCGTCGCCGCCAAAGTGAATGCCCCGGCGTGCACCGCCGTGGCGTCGTTGCTGCGCAAGGTCCTGGCTGCGCGGCGGAACGCACAGGACCTGATCGATGTCGGCGCATACCACCGGGGGACCAATCCGCTGGTGGACGCCGCCCTGGACAATGAGGGCGCCATCAACGGTTTCCTGCAGCAGCGGATGGACGATTTCACCCCGCACAGCCAATCGTGGCAGGCCCTGACTGCCCTTACCGCACGCCTTGGAGCCCTGGAAGGAGCCGCATGAACCGACAGTTTCCCCTTGCCGGTCTGCTCAGGCTGCGCAAGATGCAGCAGGACCAGGCAGCAACAGAAATGGCCCGTGCCAGTTCGCGTTCGCAGGGCGCCCGCGAACGCCGCGCCGCCGCGCGGACGGAGCTGGGCAGTTCGGACCAGACTGCGGGCAGTTCGTCGGCCCTGCTGGCCATCGCCGCGGCCCGTGCCTCGTCGCAAAGCATGCTCGCGGACCTGGATGCCCTGGCCGCTGCCACCGAGGCCCAGCTCGCCGAAGCCCGCACCGATTACACCGAGGCGCGGCGCAAGGCTGTGGGGCTGGAGAAGCTCGAACTCCGGCACGGGACCGAACTCGCCGTGGCCGAGCTGCGCGCCGAACAGGGCGTCCTGGACGAGATCGCGTCCACATCCTGGCACCGCACGGCAGGACAGGCCTCCTCATGAGCATGACTGAAATCATCGGCCGGATCAGCACCATCCAGTCCATGATCGACCAGCTGTCCCGGCCCATCGAGTCCACGCCCGCGCCCACCGCCTCAACGGCCGCCAACGCCGCAGCTTTCGACGCCGCCCTGGCCGCCGCGGGCGGGGACAGCAGCACAGCCCTGGGCAGCATTTCCAGCCTGGCCGGGTCAGCCGGAATTGCAGGCCTGACCGGACTGTCCGGGGTGACCGGGGCGCTCAGCACCGGCGCCACCCCAGTGCAGGCCGGGACGGCTACGGGCACTGATGTGGTGGCCGCCGCCAAGAAGTACATCGGCGTCCCCTACGTGTGGGGCGGCACCAACCCGGCCACCGGCATGGACTGCTCCGGCTTTGTCCAGCGGGTCTTCAAGGACCTGGGCGTCGACATTCCGCGTGTGGTCAGCGATCAGATGAAGGTGGGAACCCCGGTGGCGTCCCTCGCCGAAGCAAGTCCGGGGGACCTCCTGGTCAGCTTCGGCGGCGAACATATCTCCATATACCTGGGCAACGGCAAGGCTATCGATGCCCCCGTGCCCGGACAGACCATCCAGATCCGCGACGCCTGGGAACAACAGTCCAACCTGACGTCCATCCGCCGGATCGTGCCCGCCGGCCAGGGGGCCTCATGATGCAGCTGCCGCTTCTCCTTCCCCCCGCTTCTCCCCGGCACCCCCACCCGGACTTTGCACCGGCGAACCGCCAGGTGCAAAGTCCGGGCAACGGTGCGCGGGGCCAACAGCCGCCTGAAGCAAGCGGCGGCTTCCCGTTCGACGCCGTCCTTGTAGACGTGCTGGCAGCGGCCCCCGCGGTGTCGATACAGGGGGACGTTGCGGAGCCCGGGGAGTCGCTGGGAAAGGCCGACGACGGCGGCACCGCCTTGGTGACTGCGGCGGACCCAGTGCCGGGCCAGGCAGGGGTGCTCCCGTTTCCAGCCGCGGTGGCACCTTTCGCAGCGGCTTTAGTTCCCGCCTCCACCGTCACCAGCGGTGCCACGATGTGGCTCCCCGCAGCCGCCGCTGCTGGCTCCGCGGGGCCTGATGCCGCTTCTGCGGCAGCCCCGATTGCGGAGGGCCAGCGGGCGGCTGCTGATGCCGCTGCTGCAGTCCCGGACGTCAAAGGTTCGCCGGCCGGCAGGCAAGGTTCTGATCCGGCAACGGGAGACGCCGCCCAGGCCATCAGCGCTACGGAAGGCACTCCTGCGGCCCGGCAGGGCCCTGGCATCGGTCACGCTCCCGGGATAGGGCAAGCTTCCGGAAACAGCACCTTCACGGCAACGCCGCAGGATGGTGGCGCGGCAAGCTCCGCCACGTCAGGCCCGCTCAGCTCCGCCACGTCAGGCCCGCTCAGCTCCACCACGTCAGGCGCCGGTGCGCTCCTCTTCGCCGGGGCAGAATCCGACGTCCCAGGGCACTCCGCATCCGGAGAAGCACCTCCGGCACCAACCTACGCGGCACCTCCCGTCCACGCTGCGCCCGCCGCCCCGCTTCCGGCCACGGCTACCGCCCAGCCTGCACCGTCCCACCCCGCGGGCTTCACCGATCCCGGCAGGCTCACACCGCAGCTGGCCGGCCCGCTGTTCTCGCTCGCGTCGGCCGCGCCGGGGGAGCACGTCATGACACTGAAGGTCTCGCCCGAGGACCTGGGCCCGGTCACGGTGCGTGCCCACATCGACGCCAGCGGGGTGCGGATCGAATTGTTCGCCCCCGGGGACGCCGGCAGGGACGCGCTGCGGACCATCCTGCCCGAACTCCGCCGCGGGCTGGCGGAATCCGGACTGGGAACCAGCCTTGACCTCTCCGATCAGAGTTCCCCGCCGGACACCGGAGGAGAGCCGTGGCAGGATCCCGGAAGCCGGGAGCGGGGCCAGCCCCAGCCAACTGTGGCGGCACCGGCTGAACCCATCCGCGCAGCCCGCCGCCCGGCCGTCGTACTTCCAGGAAACCCGCACGGCAGCCTGGACATCCTGGCATGAAGCACCCGCAACCATGAAAGAGAGCCACCCATGACCGTCGAAGCCCTCGGCGCCACCAGCGGCATCCAGGCCGGCACCACAACACGCCAGCCGGTGCAGAGCCTGGACTCGGACGTTTTCATGAAGCTGCTGGTGACGCAGCTGAAGTACCAGGACCCCGGCGCACCCATGGACACCAACCAGATGATGGCCCAGTCCGTGCAGCTGTCCATGATGGAAAAAATGACTGAGCTCTCCACTGGAGCCAAGGAGAGCTTCTCACTCCAGATGCGCACAGCAGCGGCCCAGATCGTGGGCTCCGAGGTCAGTTACCTGCTGCCGGACGGCACTGAAGGAAGCGGCGTGGCTACTTCCGTCTCCTTCGCCACAGGCGTGCCGGTGGTGACGGTGGGCGGCAGCAAAGTCCCGCTCGATTCCATCTCCGGGATCAGCGTCCCGGCCACGCCTGGCTCCCTAACACCGTCCTGACCCCACCACAACCAGACCTCCTGTTCCACCCCCGACGAAAGGCCCTCCCATGCTGCGTTCCCTGTACTCCGGCATCTCCGGACTCCGCGCCCACCAGACCATGCTGGACGTCACCGGCAACAACATCGCCAACGTGAACACCACCGGCTTCAAGGCCTCCGCCACACAGTTCCAGGACACACTTTCCCAGATGACGCAGGCCGCCGCGGCGGGGCAGGACGGTGCCGCCGGCTCCAACCCTGCCCAGATCGGCCTCGGCGTGCGGGTGGCCGGCATCAGCACCAACTTCGGCCAGGGTTCGGCGCAGAGCACCGGCCGGGGCTCGGACATGATGATCTCCGGTGACGGCTTCTTCATCACCGGCAAGGGCGGGCAGAACTTCTACACCCGGGCCGGTGCTTTCGAGCCGGACAGCGCCGGCCGGCTGGTCAGCCCGGACGGCGGCATCCTGCAGGGCTGGGCGGCGGTCAACGGCGTGGTGAACACCGGCGGCCCGCTGGCCGGCATTGTCCTCTCCCCGAACACCACCTCACCCGCCGTCGCCACCACCCGGGCAGCCCTTAACGGCAACCTCCCCGCGGATGCGCCCGTGGGCACGTCAGTGGAGCGGCAGGTGAAGGTGTTCAACGGCGACGGCGCCTCCCGGGCCCTGAACCTGACGTTCAGCCGCACCGCCGGCGGCTGGGACGTGACCGGCGTTGATGCCAACGGCGCCACCGGAGCCTCAACCCTGGCCTTCCAGGACGGGGCGCTGACCTCGGCCGGGACCATGGCGGTGGGAGGCATCACCGTGGATCTGGCGGCCGTGACCGGGTACGCGGGAATGAACACGCTTACCGTGGCCGGGCAGGATGGCGCCGAGGCCGGCACCCTGGAGTCCTACACCCTCGCCGCGGACGGGTCCCTCGTGGGGTCCTTCAGTAACGGCAGCCGCGAAGTGCTGGCCCGGGTGGCACTGGCAAAGTTCGCGAACCCCGGCGGCCTGGAAAAGGCCGGCGGCTCAAGCTACGTGGCCACCGGAAACTCGGGCGCCGCCCAGCTGGGCGCACCGGGCGAAGCGGGGATCGGCACCTTGGCCACCGGCTCGCTGGAAATGTCCAACGTTGACCTGTCCCAGGAATTCACCAACCTGATCGTTGCGCAGCGGGGGTTCCAGGCGAACGCCCGCATCATCACCACCTCGGATGAGGTGCTCCAGGAGCTGTCCAACCTGAAGCGGTAGTCCCCACCGGCACCCTAACCTCGCAAGCTCGGCCAGGGAACCCTGCCGGCGTGGGCCCACCCTCCGCCACAACCCTCCATCCATTGCTCCGTAACTGCTGGTTTTGCGGGACGAAAAGGCAGTTGCGGAGCAATCGATGAGGCACGTCCTAACGCGGGAGCGCCGCCGGCCGACAGTAGGGAGGGAACACGGACTTTCCCACCCACAGAGCAGAAACGGCCCATGATCGTTGTCACCCGCCTCAACGGCACCCGCTTCGCCGTGAACCCGGACCTGATTGAACGTATCCATGAAAGCCCGGACACGCATCTGGTGACTCTCGACGGCGCCACGTACGTTGTGCGGGAAAGCCTGGCCGAGGTTGTGGAACTGATCGCAAACTACCGGGCCTACGTGCTTCGCCGGGCGCAGGACCTGCCCACGGTCACCGGGTACCCGCTCAGCCTTGTCCGGACACCCGAGGAGTAACGCCATGGATCCCGCAACACTTATCGGACTGCTCCTGGCCTTCGGGTCCGTCTACGTGATGGTCACGCTTGAGGGCGCCCACATCGAGGCCCTGCTGCTGCCCGCTCCCATGGTCTTGGTGTTCGGCGCCACCTTGGCCGTGGGCCTGGCAGGCAACACGCTGCGGGACTTCATCCAGGCGTTCAAGGACCTGCCCCGGGCCTTCCTGGCCAAGCCCGCCAAGCCGCAGGACAGCATCGAACAGGTGGTCGGGTTCGCCGAGAAGGCCCGCAGCGAGGGGCTCCTCGCCCTGGAGGACGAGGCCGGCAAGGCGGCGGACCCGTTCCTGGCCCGGGCACTGCAGAACATCGCCGACGGCACGGACGCCGAAGAGCTGCGCATGCTCATGGAAGACGAGATCGATACAAAGATGCGCCGCGACCGGATCTCCAGCAAGTTCTTCGCGAGCCTGGGCGGTTACGCGCCCACCATCGGCATCATTGGCACCGTGGTGTCCCTGACCCACGTCCTGGAGAACCTCTCCACCCCGGACCACCTGGGCCCCATGATCGCCACCGCCTTCGTTGCCACGCTGTGGGGCCTGGTGTCCGCGAACTTCCTCTGGCTGCCCTTCAGCTCCAGGCTCAAGCGGCTCTCAGACCTTGAAGTGGAACGGATGACCCTGCTGATGGAGGGCATGCTGGCCGTCCAGAACGGCACCCAGCCGCTGCTGCTGGCCGAACGGCTCCGTGCCATGGTCCCGGCCACCCAGCCGGGCAAGGACAAGGGCAAGGGCAAGGGCAGGGGGCGCCAGCCCGAGGACGGGAACTTGCTGTCGGACCTGGGCCGGGCCGCTTGAAGCAGCGCCGCCGCCGCACCACCGAGCACGAGGAAGAACACGTCGACGAACGGTGGATGGCCTCCTACATGGACATGGTCACCGTGCTGATGTGTATGTTCATCGTCCTGTTCGCCATGTCCACCGTGGACCAGGACAAGTTCGACAAGCTCCGCAATTCCCTGGCAACCGGCTTCGGCGCCGTGGCCAGTGAAACCGTGGACGTGGCCAGCGGCACCGTGGTGCCGCCCGAACAAAAGGTGGACGAGGCAGAAAGCTTCTCCTCGATGGAGCTCGCCCTCAAGGAAGCGGACCGCCTCACGGCATTGCGCCAGCAGATGGAATCGGCGCTGAAGGCCGAGCAGCTCGAAGCCAACGTCCAGTTCCAGATCAACGAACGCGGACTCACCGTCAAACTCGTGGGGTCCCAGGCCTTCTTCCTCCCGGACCGGCCCGATCTCACCCCGCGCGCCAGCCAGGTCCTGGACACCATCAGCCCCACCCTGGCCCCGGCCGGGCTGGAGATCATGGTGGAAGGCCACGCCGCCAACGGCATCACGGCGTACCCCTCCACCTGGGAGCTGTCCTCCGCCCGGTCCGTGAACGTCCTGCGGTATCTGGTGGACCGCGGCGGCGTGCCGCCCGGACGGATCGGTGCGGTGGCGTTCGGCTCGGCCCGCCAGGTCAACGATGACTCCACCGAGGAGCTGATGGAACTGAACCGGCGGGTGGACGTGGTGGTCCTCTCGGACCAACCCGAAGCCATCAGGGCACTCATCCCCGCAGCGGTCCAGGCCCAGGCCGCAACCCCGGCCCACTAGCCGCTTACGCACGGGAACCGGCTGCCGATAGTGCAGACCGTGAGTGAACAGGACCATCGGCAGCGGACCGTGGAAGTCTACGACTTCCGCCGGCCCACCACGCTGCCCAGGCAGCACAGCCGCGTCCTGGAAGTTGCCTTCGAAACCTTCGCCCGGCAGTGGGGCACCCAGCTGACGGCCAAAGTCCGGGTCAAGTCCTCCGCCACCCTGGACCAACTCAGCATGCAGAGCTACGACGCGTACGCCGCCTCCCTCCCGGCCGTCACGTCCATGGTCCTGTGCCGGATCGACGGCAGCGAGTCCCGGCTGGTCCTGCAGTTCCCCGCCTCCGCCGCACTGTCGTGGATCAGCCGAATGCTGGGCGGCGCCACGGACACCCTGGTCCCGGAACGGAAGTTCACCCAGATCGAGCACGCGCTGGTCCGGCGCATGGTGGAGGACGGGCTGGAGGACCTGCGCTATTCCCTGGGCTCCCTGCTGGCGGCGCCGCTGACCATGGACGTGGTGCAGTACAACTCGCAGTTCGCGCAGGCGGCAGCGCCCGGCGAGCTGATGATCGTGGCATCGTTCAGCGTGAAGGTGGGCGAGATCCACAGTGCGGCCACTTTGGCCATTCCGGCCGATGTGCTGCTGCCGGGACTCGGCGCCGTGAACCCCACCATCCACGCGGCCGACGCCGGCGCCCTGGTCCGCGCGCAGGTGGCCCAGGTGCCGGTGGACGTCGCCGTGCAGCTGGCATCCACACCGGTGACCCCTGCGCAGATCCTGGGCCTCGCCGTCGGGGACATCCTGCCCCTGCCGCACCGCGAGAACAGCCCTTTTGACGTCACCATCAACGGCACCCGGCTGGCCACGGCCGCACCGGCCCGCAACGGCTCCCGCGCCGCAGCGGTCATTGCCACCATCGAGGAGAACCAGCGATGAGCATCACCCTGACCCTGCACGAAACCTCGGCCCGGGAGCTGGCCCAGCACCTTCCGCACCCTGCCGCGCTGCGGGTCTCCGGGATCGTCCCGCCACGTGCCGCCAGCGCCTACGCTCCGCAGGGCATTGCCGCAACGTTCGTCGGTGCCCTCACCGCAGACCTGGCCCTCATCCTGACGGACCGCTCGTTCCTGGCCGCCGCCGGCGGCTCCGCGGCGGGCCTGGTGTCCGCCGTCGATGTCCTCCGCCCGGCCATGGAAGCCGCCGCGTCCGTGTTTGACGCCGGCGTGCTGGGCGAACTGCGCGAGGAGGACGCCGCCGGGCTGCTCTCGGACCCCGAAACCGCCGTGTTCGAACTGACCGACGGCATCAGCCCCGCGGGTTGGCTCGCCGTCCGGGTGCGGGAACACGGAACTGTCCAGGACGGAACCCGCCAGGGCCGGGCGCAGGACGGACCCGTCTCGGCCCGCCTCAGCCTGATCAGCAACGTGGAAATGGCCCTCACCGTGGAGATCGGCCGCACCCGGATGTCCGTGCGCGACGCCCTGGCACTGGAACCGGGCAAGGTCATCGAGCTGGACCGGTCCGCCGGCGCCCCGGCCGATGTCCTGCTCAACGGCCGCCTGATCGCCCACGGTGAAGTGGTGGTGGTGGACCAGGATTACGCCGTCCGCATCACCCGCATCCTCGATACCGCCGAGGGACTTGGCTAAATGGACTCAGTGATCCTGGGGCTGCGCGTTCTCGTGGCCCTTGGTGCGGTGCTGGGCCTGATGTGGTTCCTGCAGCGCCGCATTGGCACCGCGAAAGGCAAAGGCCGCCGCCGCGCCAGCCGCACCCTCAGCGTGGTCAGCCGCCAAAGCGTGGGCCAGAAGGCTTCCGTGGTGGTGATCGACGCCGGGGACCGGCGCTTCCTCCTGGGCGTCACCGAACACAGCATCAACGTCCTCCACGCGGGGGACATCCCCGCCGAAGCCGTGGAAAGTACGACGCCGGAGCCCCGCCTTGCGCTGCCCCCCGTGGGCCCGCAGGCCGTCACCGCAGGGGCGGAGGGTTTCGCCGCCGTCTTCCAGGAAAGTGCCGGGATGCCCCGCCGCAGCCAACTGCACCGCCGCGGCTCCACGCTGCCGGGCACGCCCGCTTCAACCCTGCACGGATCCCTGCTGGCCGGCTCCACCTGGCGCCAGGCCGCCGAGGCCCTTCGGGGACGCCGCAGTTGACCGGAAGCGTTGCCGCACGGCCCCGGAAGAGGGTGTGGCTGGTCCTCCTCGGCGCGCTGCTGCTCGCCGTCGTCCTTCTCTGGCTGGGCAACCCGGCAGGGCAGGCAGCACCGCTGCCGCCCACCCCGCCCACGGACCCGGCGCAGCCCGGCGGCGGCAATGTGAGCATCGAGATCAACGGCCTGGACGGTGCTCCCTCCACCGCCGTGGTGACGCTGATCGGCATCACGCTGCTGTCCGTGGCCCCTGCGCTGCTGCTGATGATGACGTCCTTCACCAAGATCTTCGTGGTGCTGGCCATGACCCGCAACGCCCTGTCCCTTCCGTCCATCCCGCCCAACCAGGTGCTTGCCGGCCTGGCCCTGTTCCTGTCGCTGTTCATCATGTGGCCCGTCATCGCGGAGATCAACACCACCGCCGTGCAGCCCTACCTGGGCGGCAGCATCGACTTCAATGCCGCCGCCTCGGCCGGCGCCGCACCGCTGCAGCGGTTCATGCTCAGCCACACCCGGGAGGAGGACATCGCCCTGATGACCAGGGCAGCCCGGATGGCCAACCCCGCCAACCCTGAATCCGTGCCGCTGCAGACCCTGATCCCGGCGTTCATGATCTCCGAACTCCGCGCAGCGTTCATCATCGGATTCGTCATCTTCATCCCGTTCCTGGTGATCGACATCGTGGTCTCCGCGGCGCTGATGTCCATGGGCATGATGATGCTCCCGCCGGTGATGATCTCCCTGCCGTTCAAGATCCTGCTGTTCATCCTGGTGGACGGCTGGGGGCTGGTTATCACCTCCCTGATCCAGAGCTACAGCAGCTGATGGACACCAACGCAGTCCTGGACATCTGCCTCCAGGCCATGATCGTGGCCGCGAAGCTCGCCGCACCCGTCCTGGTCACCGCATTGGTGGTGGGGCTGGCCATCTCCCTCCTGCAGTCCATCACCCAGCTGCAGGAAGCCACCCTGTCCTTCGTCCCCAAAGCCGTGGCCGTCGCCATCGCCCTGGTGGTGTGCGCGCACTGGATGATCACCGAGATCGTGGCCTTCACCAACGAGCTCTTTGCCCGGATCCCCGGGCTGATCGGGGGAGCGTGACGTGGACATACCGATCGACCAGTCCTGGCTTGAGGCCATGCTCCTGGCCTCGGTCCGGATGATCGCCTTCCTGGTGGTGGCCCCGCCCTTCGCCCACCACGCCATCCCCGCCCGGGTGAAGGCCATGCTGGGAATCGGCCTGGGCCTGGCAGTGTCCGGGCGCGTCGCCGAGGGTTACACCCCGCTCGATACCGCAGGGTTCTTCACCGCCATCATCCTGGAACTCGTCACCGGCCTGGCGCTCGGATTCCTGGTGTACCTGGTGTTCGCCGCCGTGCAGTCTGCAGGCAGCCTGATCGACCTCTTCAGCGGTTTCCAGATGGCCCAGGCGTTCGATCCGCAGATGATGGTCAACGGCGCGCAGTTCACCCGGCTCCTGCAAATGGCGGCCTTGGCGCTGCTGTTCGCCTCGGACGGCTACCAGCTGGTGATCGGCGGCCTCACCGGCAGCTTCGCCGCGTTCCCGCTGGCCGGCGGCATGGACCTGGCCCGGCCCGCCGAGGCCATGGTGCAGGCCGTCACGGGCATGTTCCTGTGCGCTGTGCAGATCGCCGGCCCGCTGCTGGTGGTCCTGCTGCTGGCGGACGTTGGCCTGGGCCTGCTGACCCGCGTGGCGCCGGCCCTGAACGCCTTCGCCCTGGGTTTCCCGCTCAAGATCCTCCTCACCCTGGCCCTGGCCGGTTTCCTGTTCCTGGGGCTGCCCAGGATCGTGGCGGTCCTGGCCGAGCAGGCAGCCAACACCCTGATGGGGGTGGGCTGAATGTCTGACTCGCAGGAGAGGACAGAACAGGCCACGGACAAGCGGATGCGCGAGGTCCGGTCCAAAGGCCAGCTCACCCGTTCGCAGGACCTGACGGCCTGGCTGGGCGTGGGGGCCGGCGCCGTGATGCTCCCCGGCACCATTGACCGGGCCAGCAACGCCGCCGCGGACCAGATGTTCAGCATCCGGGCGGTCATGGAAAGCCCGGATCCGGCGAAGGCCGTGCACGCCATGGAGCTCGGGCTTGCCTCCATGGCCGGTGTCCTGGGGCCCATGTTCGTGGTGGTGTTTGTGGTGGTGCTGGCCGGTTCCGCGGCGCAGGGCGGGGTGCACTTCAAGAAGTTCCGCGCCGAGTTCGAGCACTTCAACCTGCTCAGCGGCATGAAGCGGCTCTTCGGCATGCAGGCTGTGTGGGGCGGGGTGAAGGCGCTGCTGAAGGCAACGGTGGTGGGGCTTGTCCTGTACACGGTGGTGCAGGGGCTCATCCCGGTGCTGCTCACCGCCGGCGGGCTGCCCGTCTCCGGCGTGATCCAGGCCGCCGCGGACGGCATCGGTTCACTGGTGCAGTTCGCGGTGGCCGCGGGCCTGGTGCTGGCCGCCGCGGATGTCCTGGTGGTGATGCGCCGCAACCGCAAGAAGACCCGCATGTCCAAGAAGGAAGTCACGGACGAGAACAAGAACACCGAAGGTGATCCGCTGGTGCGCTCGCAGCGCCGCTCACGGCAGCTGGCCATGAGCCGGAACCGCATGATCGCCGCCATCGCGGACGCCGACGTGGTGCTGGTCAATCCCACGCACGTTGCCGTTGCGCTGAAGTACGACGCCGGCAAGTCGGCCCCGCGCGTGGTGGCCAAGGGGGCGGGGGTCATCGCCGCCCGGATCAGGGCCGAAGCCGAAGCGAAGGACGTGCCCATGGTGCAGGACATCCCGCTGGCCAGGGCCCTGCACTCGGCCTGTGAGCTGGGCCAGGAAATCCCGGTGGAACTGTACCGGGCGGTGGCCGGCGTCCTGGCCTTCGTGATGTCGCTGAAGTCCCGCGGCGCGGCGCGCGGGCTCCACAGAATGGCAGATGCCGTATGAACCAGAACAGACCCGCCCGCAGAAGCCCCGGAAGGACCACCGCATGAACAAGCGACTTGGCAGGCTGGCCGTGCCGGTGGGGATCGTGGGCATCGTGCTGCTGCTGGTGGTCCCGGTTCCGGCGCCGCTGCTGGACTTCCTGATTGTCTGCAACATCCTCCTGGCGCTCCTGGTCCTGCTCACCAGCATGTTCGTGAAGAAGCCGCTGGACTTCTCCGTGTTTCCCTCGCTGCTCCTGGTGGCCACCCTGTTCCGGCTGGGCATCAATGTGGCGTCCACCCGCCTTGTGCTGGGCCAGGGCTACGCGGGGCAGGTGATCGAGGCCTTCGGCCACGTCACCGTGGGCGGTTCCATGATCATCGGCGCCGTGGTGTTCCTGATCCTGGTGGTCATCCAGTTCGTGGTGGTCACCAAGGGCGCCGAGCGGGTGGCCGAGGTGGGCGCCAGGTTCACCCTGGACGCCATGCCCGGCAAGCAGATGGCCATCGATGCGGACCTCAACGCCGGCCTGATCACCGATGCCCAGGCCCGCAAGCGCAGGGCCGAGGTCTCGGCGGAGGCCGATTTCTACGGCGCCATGGACGGTGCGTCCAAGTTCGTAAAGGGCGATGCCATTGCCGGCATCATCATTATCATCATCAACTTCCTGGGCGGGATCGCCATCGGTGTGCTCCAGCGCGGCATGGAGGTGGGCGAAGCCCTGAACACTTTCGGCCTGCTGACCATGGGCGACGGGCTGGTCACCCAGATCCCGGCACTGCTCATGGCGGTGTCCACCGGCATGATCGTCACCCGGTCCAACGCCGAGGAGGACATGGGTAAAACCGCGTCCTCGCAGCTCACCCAGTCGCCCAACGCCCTGCTGATTGCCGGCCTGGCGGCGCTGGCCATGGCCCTCATCCCGGGCATGCCCATCCTGCCGTTCATGGTGGTGGGCGGGCTGCTGCTGTTCGCCTCCCGGCGCCTGGCCGCGCAGCAGAAGACCACGGCGGATGCCCAGGCCGCCGAAGAACAGGCCGCCCTCACGCCAGAGGAGGACCCCAACGAACGGCTCCTGGAGGACATGCGGGTGCACCCCGTGGAGATCCTGCTGGCCCCTGACCTGGTGGACATCGTCTCGGGAGCCTCCGATGACCTGCTGGCCCGGGTCCGGTCCCTGCGGCACAAGATCGCCATGGACCTGGGACTGGTCATTCCGCCGGTCCGCACCCGGGACAGCGTGGAACTGCCGCCGGCCACCTACGCCATCCGCATCGCCGGGGTGGAGGCTGGCCGCGGCACCGCGCCGGCCGGCCGGATGCTGGCCCTGGGAGACTTCCTGGACGCGCTCCCGGGCGCCTCCACGGTGGAGCCGGTGTTCGGCCTGGCTGGCAAATGGATCCCGTCGGAGATGCGGCACAGCGCCGAAATGACGGGCGCCACGGTGATCGACCGCGTGTCCGTGCTGGTCACACACCTGTCCTCCATCGTCTCGGCCAACGCCGCGCGGCTGCTCTCCCGCGAGGATGTCCGCGTCCTCACCGAGGGGGTCCGGAAGCAGAGCCCCGCCGCGGTGGAGGAACTCACGCCGGGGTTGCTGTCCCTGGCCGAAATCCAGCGCGTGCTGCAGGGCCTGCTGGAGGAACAGGTGCCCATTAACGATTTGCCGCGCATCTACGAGGCACTGGCGCTGCGCGCGAAGGCTTCCACGGACCCGGAGGCCCTGATCGAGGCGGCCCGGCAGTCGCTGGGACCGGCGCTCGCGGCCAGGTTCCTGGACGGGGGAGTGCTCCACGTGATCATGATCGACCCGCTGCTGGAGCAGTCCATGCTGGAAGACCTGCGCCCCGGCGAGGGCGGCACCCAGATTGTGATGAACCAGGCGCGGCTCGACGCCGTGCTCAGCTCGGTCAAGCAGTCCTTGGAGTCCGCGGCCGCGGCAGGCCGGCAACCGGTGCTGGTGTGCGCGCCCGCCCTCCGCCCGGCCGTCCGGCGGCTGGTGGCATCGCCCGACGGCGGTGTGCAGGTTCTGTCCTACCGCGAAGTGACGTCCGCGAACGTGGGGATCGAAACCGTGGGGGTGGTCCGGCATGCCGAGGCAATTCAGGCTTAAGGGTTCCTCGCTCGAAGCCATCCGCGAGAAGGCGGAGGCCCAGTACGGGGCGGGCGCCAGGATCGTGGCGGCGGAGAAGGTGACCAACCCCGGCATCGCCGGCCTCTTCGCGGCGAACCGCTTCGAAGCCACGGTGGAAGTCCCGGAGGATCCACCGGCAGCGCCGTTGGAAGGCCCGACGGCGGCTGCCGGGCTGGTGCAGGCCACGCACCCCGGGCTGCACCGGCCGGCCATTGCCGCGCTTCTTGAGCAGGCCGACGCCAGCGAACTTCGCCTCCATGGCGGCCCCGGGACTGTCCTGGTGGCGGGCCCGGCCGCGCAGCCTGTTTCCGCGGCGGTTCCCGTGTCCACCGGGAGGGCGGATTTTGCGGGACTGCTGGAGCAGCTGGGCCACGAATACGGCTCCTTGCCGCCCGCCGTCGAACGTTCCCCGCAGCCCAAGGTGACCGGACCGGCGAGGGCGCCTGCCCCGCTTGCCGGGGCAGGGGATTTGGTCCTGCTGCTGGGGCTTGGAGATGATGCGCTGGGTCCGGCCCTGGAGATGTCCCTGGCCGCCGGCGGCTGCGATGTGCGCACCGCCGGGGGCTTCACCGCCTTCGGGCACCTGCACGTCCCGGACCGGCACGGCGCAACGGCAGCGCGGGCAGGGGCGGTGGCCAGCGGGCAGACGGTGCTGCTGGCCTTCGGCCTGGGGCGTCCGCGGGACGCCGCCGGCCACGCGCAGCTGATCTCCAGCCTTTCCCCGGACCAGGTGTGGGCGGTGGTGGACGCCCGCAGGAAGGCCGAGGACACGGCGGCATGGCTGGGCGCACTGCGGGACAAGGTGCCGGTGGACGCCCTCGCCGTGGTGGGGTCGGAGGAGACCCTGAGCCCCGGCACGGTGGAGGGCCTGGGCCTGCCGGTCGGCTGGCAGGACGGCAGAAAGGTACATTGAGAACATGTTGGTTCTGACGCGCAAGCCGGGCGAGAAAATCATGATCGGTGATGACATTGTCATCACCGTCATGGAGGGGCGCGGCGATGGCGTGCGGATCGGGATCGAGGCGCCGCGCGGGGTGACCATCCAGCGCAGCGAAGTGGTGGAAGCCATCGCCGCCGCCAACCTCGCAGCCGCCCAGGCCGGCCCGGAGGCCGAAGAGCTGCTGAAGGCTTTCCTGCCGCCGGCGGGCTGACCGGGTTGCGCCGGTGCCCGCGGAGCCGGCTCCGTTAGGCCAGGCCCAGGAACTCTTCCACCAACGGCTGTGCGCAGTCCTGTACCACGGCAAGGGCGCGCTCCGCGGCGGCCCGTTGCGCCAGGAGTGCCAGTTCATCGGCGGGCTCGGGCGACATGGCTGCTGCCTCCGCCTCCCGGGTGATGCCTTCCAACGCGGAGGCGAGGGCCCCGAGGTTCGCCTCCCGGGCTGAACGGGTCCGGCCCAGGAGACCAGTCATTTCATGCCCGTGCTCCTGCAGCAGTGCACCCCAGCTTCCTGCCGGTGCCGCCGCCGCCAGGACGGGGAGCGTGGCTTCGGCAGGCGCCCCCCATTCGGCGGCGAGGGCGGCCGCCTCCACGTGCCGGGCGAGGGTTTCGAAGCGGAGGCTTTCCAGGACCGATTCGAGGTCCGCTGCGGTGAAGGGGAGCCACTGGAGATCATCGGCGTTGAGGTGCAGGAGCTGGGTTTCCAGGCGGAACAGCAGCAGTTCCAGTTGCCGCCTTTCGCGCCACAGGGACGCCGAAAGCTCGTCTGCCCCCATGCTTTTCTCCGTCCCGTAAAGTGCTTCAACCCCTGCTGCGCGGCGCGTCCATATCACCTTTGGCACGAGCGTACACGTCAAGCTGAAAACAAGTGATATTGTTCGCATCAGCGCTGCGAGTCAGCACCACGAATTAGGTCTCATGGGGGGACTGTATTGAACCGCGATCAACGCAACGAGTTGGTCCTTCAGCATCTGCCGCTGGTGGGCTACCTGGTCTCCGAAGTGTGCGCCAAAGCCACGCATTTGTCGCGTGATGATCTTGCCTCGGTAGGTTCAATAGCCTTGATCACTTCCGCCGAATCCTTTGATCCCGCACTGGGTGTCCCGTTCGGTGCCTTTGCCCGCCGGCGTATCATCGGTGCCTTCGCGGATGAGATGCGCGCCAATGACTGGGCCACCCGCTCGGCCCGCAAACGCATCAAGGAAACCATGGCCGTGGAGGAGACCCTGCGCGGTGTCCTGGGCAGGAACCCCACGGTGGAGGAGATGGCCGCGGCGCTGGGCGTGGAGCGCAGCACGGTGGAAGCCGCCCTGGCCGATGCCGCCCGCACCCTGTCGCCCCTGGACGATGTGGTGGTGGAGACGTTCGCGGCGGAAACGGCGTCGCCGGAACACTCGGTCCTGGCGGACGAACGCGTACAGTACCTGCGCGCCGCCGTCACAGCCCTGCCGGCGAAGATGCGCTACGTCGTCGAAGAGATCTATCTGGCCGGGCGCACGGTGAAGGAACTGGCCGCCGAGCTCGGCTCCACCCATGCCGCGGTGTCGCAGCAGCGGGCCGAAGCCATCCGGCTGATGCGGGACGGCCTGGCCGCCCACTACGCTGATGAGCCGGACCAGGCCTACACGCCGGAATCCCGCATCAACGCCAGGCGCCGGAATGACTACATGACGCAGATGGGCACCGCCACCGCCGGCGGCATCACCCGCCCCGTCCTCTCTGCGTAGGCCTTTCGGCCCCGCGGTGGTTGAGCCTGTCGAAACCTTCCGATTGCCATTAGTCCATTCACATTTGTAAGGTTCAGCTATGACTATGGGGAGAGCTATCACCAAAGCCGTCATTCCTGCTGCCGGATTGGGAACTCGCTTCCTGCCCGCCACCAAGGCAATGCCGAAGGAAATGCTGCCGGTCGTGGACAGGCCGGCCATCCAGTACGTCGTGGAGGAAGCCGTGAAGTCCGGCCTCACCGATCTGCTGATGATCACGGGGCGTAACAAACGCTCCCTGGAGGACCATTTTGACCGCGAGCCGGGCCTGGAGCGTGCGCTGGAGCTGAAGGGCGATAAGGACCGCCTGGAGTCCGTGCAGTACGCCTCGGAGCTGGGGCCCATCCACTATGTCCGCCAGGGTGAGGCCAGGGGCCTTGGCCACGCGGTGCTGTGCGCCAGCCAGCACGTGGGCAAGGAACCGTTCGCCGTGCTGCTGGGCGATGACCTCATTGATGAGGACGAGGACCTGCTGAGCACCATGATGGAGGTGCAGCAGAAGACCGGCGGTTCGGTGATCGCCCTGATTGAGGTGGATCCGTCCCAGATCAGCGCTTACGGCTGCGCGGACATCACACCGGTGGAGGGCGAGGACTACGTCCGGGTCAACAGCCTGGTGGAGAAGCCGTCCGTGGCGGACGCACCGTCCAACCTTGCTGTGATCGGCCGTTACGTGCTGCACCCGTCCGTGTTCGGCGTCCTCGAGAAGACGGCGCCGGGCCGCGGCGGCGAGATCCAACTGACCGACGCCCTGCAGACCCTCGCGGCCGGCGAGGGCGAGGGCTCAGGCGTGTACGGGGTGGTATTCAAGGGCCGCCGGTACGACACGGGCGACAAGCTGAGCTACCTCAAGGCCGTCATCACGCTCGCCTCTGAACGGGTGGAGTTCGGTGAGGACCTGAAGACCTGGATGAAGGGCTTCGTCAACTAGGCCGAAGTAGCCACCTGCTACAGGTCCGCTGCCGAGAGGCGGCGGGCCTGTAGTTTTTTGAGGGTTGCCGCGGCCAGGAGAGCACCGATGACGGCACCGCACGCGTTTGTGACAATGTCTTGCGGGGTTGCGAAACGGTTGTGAAGAAACAAGAGCTGGCCCAGTTCCATGCAGCAGGAAATTATCAATCCAAATGCACTGATTCGCCACCAGGTCTTATCGGGAAACGCGAGGGTGCTTACAAAACCAACAGGGATGAACAGGGCTACATTTGCAGCGGCTTCCACAAATTTGTAATTGAACCAGCGGGGAAACCCGTGCCGGTGCAGGAATTGCAGGATGGTGGCGAGCTGGCCTTGAACGGGCTGGTCCACCGGTGTCGGCCAGAAGGCGATGAAGGCCAGCGGAATCAGCATGGCGCTCAGGATGACCCGCCAAAGCCGTGGGTGGAGGATATGCCTCACGATGCCCTCACATGGTCCGTAGCAACGCGATTGCAGCGATCCCTAGGGCGGCAACTGCCAGGATCCCCAGCAGGGTGTAGGAAAGCACCTGCGGGCGGGGGAGGGGTACCGAAAAATCGAACTCTCTTGGTGTTTTGCGCCAATGTCTCCCCATAGCCCTAATAAATACCACAAATCGTTGGTTGAGCCTGTCGAAGCCTTAAATGCAGAAGGTGGGTGTCTCCGTTTCCGGAGAACACCCACCTTCTTTGGTGCTGTGAAGCGATGCTGCTAGGCAGCTACCTCTGACTTTGCACGGCGGCGAACAACTACCACCGAGGTTGCGCCTGCGGCCAGTGCGCCCGCGCCAACCAGAGTCCAGAGGACCAGGCCGGAGTCAGCGCCGGTGTTGGCCAGGCCCGCACCGGTGTTGGCCAGCGGAGCGCCGCCGGTGGTGGAACCGGTGTTGGCCAGGGCAGCCGCAACGGTAACGAAAACCGGTCCCACAGTCCGCTGGGACGTGTTGCCCGTAGCCGTGATGGAGTAGGTGCCCGGCTCGTTGATGGCGAGCGGGACAGAGATCTTGCCCTGCAGGTCAGCCGTTGCAGTGACGGTCTGCGGTGCCTGGTAGACAGGGATTCTTGCCGATACTGCAGTGCCGCCGGCGTTTGCGGCGCCCGTTGTGGTGATGGTGATGGTGATGGTTACGGTTTCGCCGGGAAGGAATCCCTGTGCCGTGAAGGTGAAGGTCTGGCCCGGAGTTACCGTGCCGTCGTTTACACCTGCCGCCGGCGGAAGCGGCGGGTAGTTGCCTGCCGCCATGGCCGGTGCACTACCTACGAGTGCCAGTGAACCTGCCAGTGCGAGTGCTGCGAGCGTTTTCTTCATATGTCCCCCCGGAGACGTTTTAAGTTTTTGTTGTACCCGATTCTTGGGGACTATTCCCCTCCGCACGAGACCTAAGTGCAGAACTACGGATAGATATCCCAAAAGAAAGCTACCATCTTCCGGGGGTGCTGACCAACGTGAATCTAGACGGTTTACAAAATGTTAACTTGCTGCCGGCGGAGACTACCCACAGGATGCATTCTCTGTGGGCAAAATCACATCAGTTACAGGCTGAACGGTTGGTGTGACAACGATGTTAGGTTCACTATGTTGCACTATCTTGCCGAATGTGAACTCCACCGTCTTACTTTCCCCCGGGGCTAGCCGGACCGCTATAACACCTACTGGCCTGTCACGATGCCGGTAGGGAGCGAACTCCGCGTTCTGACCGTCGATCTTGGCCGTTTCGACGTTGGCCTGCACTGGACCGTACGCAACAGTATTTGTCTGTACTGATCCCGGTGGCACTCCGAAGTTGCCAGCGCCGGTGACATATGCCGGCAAGTAATCGGCTGCGTCAGATGGCGCCGTGTTCGTACTGGTGATACGTACGGTTGTTTCGGCGTAGCCGTCATGGGGACATTCTTTGACGAGTTGGACGGTGCGTTTCACGTAGTAGTCCATTTTTGCACCGGTTCCGTCGTTGAAGTACACGCCAAATTGGCCCGGAGAGACGCTTGGTCCTGATATGGAACCGCTGAGGGCATAGCGAGCTATTTGCTCTTGCTCTTCGACCCTGCTCGACCAGAGGAGAACTCGGCCTTCCTCGGCGCCACGCGATATGCCAGAAACCATTCCCTTCGCCTCTCCTCTACCAGCTGAAAGGGCGGCAAAAATTTCTCGTGCTACGCCGGCAAAGTAGGCGTCTTGCAAAGCCGGTTCCTCGACCGCTGAATAAACATCGGAGAGCAACGTTTTGACAACGTTCGCGCTAGTAAGTTCCTTTGGCAGCCCTACATCGGCGAGCTGAGCAAGTTGGGCGTCCGCGTAGCCCACCGGCCCGGTTGCTTCGAGGATATAGGATAGCGCTATCGGGTCAACTGAAATCACCCCGTCCACAGTGAGTCCGGTCTTGCTCTTCCACATGGACTGAGCAGTTGCTGCAGCAGTAGGAAAATCGGGCGTGAGATTGACGTCCTGGACAAATTTCCCCAGGCGGCTCGAATAGATCTGTACTTGTTCAGTGTCTACAGCCAAGGGGGGAATCATCACGTCCAGACCACCGGAACTAACTTGGTCGCCCAAGGACAAGCGCCCGTTTTCGACTTGTAAGACGGCTAAAGCGCCTGGGATGCCGCCAGATGCCCGCGATTCCGCACTGTTTTGGATCATCAGCAGGTAATGACGGGTGCTGTCCTCTGCCAGCATTGGCGGTGCCAGCGACGCAACTGTCGCAGCTGCGGTAAGACCGCCTCGCAGTGACCGAAGTTCCTCCCTAGCTGCACTCAAGGGCTCGCTAACTTGACTCCACAGACCCGCGGTTTCAATATCTTCCAGGCGATCGTGAGACGAACTTACGGCGTAGGCAGCCGAAGTAATAGTGGACTCCATGCTGCTTATCCCTGCAACGTCTACAGCCCCGCCGCTTGGAATCAAAGAAGCCCAGTCTAAGGACTGTATTGCGTTCACGAGTGGCGTCGCTCCCAAGGTCGCAACGTCGTCAGCGGCTGTGGCTACTTCCGTCGTTGCCTCGATGTTAGGACCTATCCAAGGCAGAGTAGCCGCTACTGTCCAGACGGGACTGTTCGCGGCGTTCCGGGCGTTAGTTGTATGTCTCTGGACATCCCTAACCGTGTTGCCTAATGACTTGATGTCATTCCTAAGTACTTCAGTTTGCAAACGGGGCACAAGCTCCTGGGCTGCCCGCAGCTCGGTTTTGATTGTTGTAGCCGTGCTATAGAGCCAAACCGATGCTCCGGCTGCGCACAGGACAGCGAGCCCTATTAGAGCACTAGTCATGCCTACACGGCGACGTTTATCCTTAGTTCTTACCTGATTATGGTTCTTGCGACGATTCTTTTTGGAGCTGGGCGGTTTTGCTTCCATGTTAACTTTCGTCAGGTTTCACGGTTTGAGTTGTCCTTGTCAGAACGCGCCGGTGCTTGCGAATACGGCCCTGAATGTTTTGAAAAGTATGACTATGTCGCCCATAAGTGACCAGTTTTCGACATAATACAAATCAAGCCGGATGCTCTCCTCCCAAGTGAGGTTTGAGCGGCCACTTACTTGCCATAGCCCACTCATACCAGGGCTGACGTAAAGCCTCCTATGGGCGGCATCATCGTACAATGCAACTTCCCCCTCACGCTGAGGCCGCGGGCCCACTAGGCTCATGCTTCCGCCAAAGACATTCAGCAACTGAGGGAGTTCGTCCAGTGAAAATTTGCGCAATACCTTACCGATTGGCGTTATCCGCGGATCATTCTCGACTTTGAAAAGCGGCTTGCCTTCAGTGCCTTGGCTCCGAAGAAGAGCACCCAACTGCGAGTCGGCATCGACTTTCATGGATCGAAACTTCAGCATCTTAAAAGTTGTTCCTCTGAGGCCGATACGCTCCTGCTGATAGAAGACCGGCCCTGGGCTCGTCAGCTTGACACCCAACGCCACGGCGATAAAGACGGGGCTGAGGAGTATCATCAGTAAACTCGAAAAAGTTATGTCAAACGTTCGTTTTGCCACCTTCTTGCCACCAGTCAACTTGGGCGTCGAAACATGGATGAGTGGGAGGCCTGCGACGGGCTGCGTGTGTATGCGGGGACCAGCCACGTCAGTGAGAGCTGGGGCCAGAATCATGCCAATTTCTCGTGCTGCGAGTTCCCATCCGAGTTTTCGCAAGTCTTCAGGGTTCATTCCCACACCCGCAGATATAGCGACCGCATCTACTTCCGCCTCTTCAATAACCCCCAAGATGGCGCGTAGATCGCTTTCCGTGCCAGTGATGGGGATATCGAGATCTGCTAGTACCGAGTTTGAAACGAGACTGCCAGGGAGGTGGACAGCTGTAGGGATATAACCCGCAGTTGGGTCGCTTCGCAGGGACCGTACCAGATGGGCCGCAGAATAAGGGCCTCCGATGATGAGGACCTTTGACGCGCTTTTGCCCCGGCTTCGCTCAAGGGCTAGGTGCTGGCGAACGATCCATCGCGCCGCCAAAAGTCCTAATGCTCCCGCCGGGAACGCAAGGCCGACGAAGCCCCTAGCGGTATCGATCCGCAGGGCGTAAGAGACTATCGCTACGAAGCCGAACAACCACGCCGAGGAAGCCAACACACGCTTGTACTCCTCCGAGCCCGAGCCGAGAATGGTAGGTTCACGAGAACCCCAAAATTCAAGCATGAACCACCAAGCGATAGTGAGAGCTACCGACAGCAAGAGGTAGTCCACATCCCTGCGGCTGTCTGTATCAAGGTCCGAAAACCCGAATCTAACGCCAAATGCCCCGGCTACTGCCCAGGTCACTACCCCGGCATCTATAACGCGAAGGCGACGTGAGTACTGCGAACGCCATTTCTTGCTTGGTTTCGTTGCAATTTTGGACAGGCCCTCGCCCTTTTGCCCTACGGTCCCCACGTACACTCCTTGATTTCCCCAGACTTCGCTACAGATGGTACCCCTTGACAGCAGGGACCGTTAGGCACCCGAGATGGGCGGAAGAATATTTTCACTGCTTAATGACCATCCTCATAGCGGTCCAGTGGGGCCACTAGGAGCAGTCCTTCGCGGGCCGGGGCGTTGGAGCCAAAGTGCCTGAGAGCCCACTATTTGCGACTAAATGCTGCATACAAAATCATTGTCAAGACGAGTAACCCCTCGGCAACTATTACGGACCATGCCATGCCCACGCCCCCGAATTGCGGGACAAGAATCAACATACTGGTGATGCTTCCAAGGGCACTTGAGACCACTAAGATGTTAAACGCTTTTTCCTGTCCTCTAGCCAGCATCCATTGGATGCCGAGGACGTTACTTGCGGCAACAAGGGGCAGAGTAAGGCAAAGGACTTGGAAAATGGGAATGGTAGCAGTGTAGTCAGGCCCGAAGAAAAGGGGGAGGAGCCACGGCGAGAGAAAAATACCAGCCACGGCGGCTAGCAAGAAGGGGATGGTCACCCCGGCCAAGCTTGTCATCATAAGCCTCTTGGCGTGCATCGGGTTTTCCGCATGAAGGCGGCTGATTTTAGGGAACATGACCTGACCTATCGGGACGATTAAACTTTTGGCTGCCGAGGTAAGCCGATCCGCATTGGCGTAGTTCCCAGTCTCGACGCTGGTCGACATCCCGCGCAGGACGGCGGTGCTCCCCGCAGCGTAAATTGTCACGACGGCGCGGTAGAGGAACAAGGGAAATCCTTCAATTAAGGACTTTCCAACACCTCGTACTTGGACGGTTGGGAGCCCCGCTTCACGTGTCATCCGAAACATATTCCATGAGGTTGCAACGGCGGTTAGGGCCGCCTGTGCTCCGAGAACCAACACACCATCGTCGGGGTCCCGTACTGCGATGAATATGCAAAGCGCACTTATCACCTTCGAAGTCACATCTACGGCCGCTGCACCTTCGAGTCGCTCCATTGCCTGGAAGTACCACAAAGGCGACCATCCTAGGACGACGGCATGGAAGACCCCAACAAGGAAAAGTACGCCCGATTCTTGGAATGACGGAACCATGAAGTACACACAAACTGCTATCAGCGCCGCGACCAGGCTAAGGGCTATTTTCGCACCAAAGACATTGCCGATGATGGCGTTCACTTTTTCCCGAGATTCACGAACGAGGCTGACCGACCGAGTGGCCGTGTACTGGTAACCATACTCAACTACGATGGACAAAGTGACTGCCAGAGCTTGTATAGCAGCGAGATTCCCCCAGGCTGAAGGGCCTAGAACGCGCGTTAGGAAGGGCATCGTTGCCAACGGAACGGCCAAGGCTGAAACCTGGATCAGCAAGAGAAGGCCTATGCTTTTCCGCGTTTTCGCCGGTGACCTGCGCAGAGCAGCTCTATCGCGTCGCACTTCACTGCGCCCTACAGGGTGGAGTTCGTCCGGCGTCTGCATGATTGACGTTACCTATCCATTTTGTAAAAGTATTCGTGACGGTGATCGTCTTGCGACCTGGGAAAAGAATCCGGATCGCGATTTCCCGTCTTATGCGTTTGCTGGCACCCAACTTTTGGAAGTTTCCTGGTAGGCCTTAACAACGCGTGCTGGAACGCCAGCAACGATGCGCATCGGTGGTATATCCCTGGTCACAACAGAATTAGCCGCCACTACGGCCCCATCCCCGATGGTGACGGGTCCGACGATGGTTACATTGTCGCCTATCCAGCAGTTCGCCCCGATATGCACGTCACCTTGGCTTCCCAGCGGCCGGGATGCCGGAGCGGACCTTGGGTCACTTGCTGGGCTCACCCTGTAGGAACCGTGCGCGTGATCTCCTATAAATACCGATGATCCAACAAGACAATCATCACCAATGCTGACCTTGCCGATGGCCGAGATGTGTAGCCTGTCCGAGGCCCTAAAACGCGCACCGATCGTAATTTTCGGACGGAAGGACTCCTCGCCGTAGTCATGTATCGCTTCTATCCAAACAGGCCCGTGAGCCTGGAAGTCAGGTTCTATCGAGATACCGCGTAAGCCGGCAACCTGGCTGCCGACGGGCAGTCGCCCGCTAATGCCGTGTGCTCTGGCATTTAGTCTAGCAATTGTTTTTGTGACGACTCTAACTACAAGTCGTGCACCGCCAATTCCAATTCCGTCTCGGCTTGCCGCGCGACGCATCTGGTTAATCACGTTACCTCCTAGAGTGCATAATGCTATAAGCAGCGATCACTGATTATCTTAAGCGGTAACAACGGGTCAATAGTGGATTCTCGAGTCATAACCTGAATACGGCCGCGAAGTGACAAGGATTCCCTCAATTTCGGTGTTTGGAGTACTTCCAGTAACGCGGATGCCATGTCAGATGTGTCGGCGGGCCGGAAGTACTTGACGGCGTCACCGCAGGTTTCCCGAAGGGAGGGAATGTCAGATGCTACAACAGGTGTGCCCACGGCCATGGCCTCTAAAGGCGGAAGACCGACTCCCTCGTAGAAAGAGGGCATGACGAGGCATGTCGCGCCTGCAATTGCGTCCCTCAACTCCTTGAACGACAGATTGCCCAATAAATGAACGCGATTGCCAAGCATCTTCAGGCGCTTGAAAACTTCGTCATCTTGGTGCTTCACATTGGCCGCTCCACCAGCCAACACAAGATCGCCCGGTATCGCGTCCTTTATCCGGACGAACGCATCAAGGAGACCGACCAAATTTTTGTGCTTCTTCACATTGCCAACGAAGAGCAAATAATCCTTCGGAAGGCCCCTGGGGGGTGTGCTCTGTGGCGCATCTTGAAACCAGCCACTGTCAATACGCATCGGCGCGACATGCAGCTTGTCTGTGGGGCCAAAGAGCCTTGCAATTTCGGATCTAGTTGCTTCAGAAGGAACGAAGACGCCCGTACTACGGCTCAATGAGACTCGCAGCATCTTCTTTGCGTACGTTCCCTTGATGCCCCCGGCGCCTCCATCCGAGGGAGGCAGCGCATGCAGAACATCATGGACCGTCACGAAAGTCTTGGTGGTTGAAAAAGCGGGGTAGGGATAGTGCGGCGTCCAAAACGCTTTTGGCCGTGTCCTAGCGAGCGATTTGGCCAGGACCAACTGTTCCCGTAACGAGTACATTGGAGCTCGGGTGGAGTCCGTTGGCACTATTTCTAGGTCATGGCCGGTTCCAAGTTCCTTAGGTACACCGAGGACCGCAACCCGCACACCTTGGTCCTTGGCCCAAGGGGCAAGGTGTTTAATCTGCTCGCGGGAGTAGATGCCGATACCACTAGCCCGAAGGTGGCGTCCATCGAAAAGCAGGTCCATCTTCAACGTCGCACCTTGGAGGACTCGAGGAGGTTCCCGCGCAAGTTCGATGCAAGCCCCGGCAAACGCTTCTTGACGAACTGGAACTCGTCCGGGAGCGCATACTTGGCAGCCAATGCTAGGTCAGCACACGTGACTTTGAAGCTACGAATAAGCGCTTTGCGGCGCCAATCCTCAAAATGTTTTCGTTCTTCCACCAAGAACGGGCTCGGCAATACAACGTCGGCATTCTGAAGTAGCTCACTACGGTAGGTCTTCCTGAGGCGTTTGGACAGCAAACGGCCCGACGTGTCGCGAGCGTAACCATACTCTGGTGCAACTCCAAGTCGCTGTTGCGCTGTCAAGACCGCTTCGGCATATCTTCTTGATAAGCTGCGGAACTCCTCGTTAACTCCGACAGCGTCTTTCAGAGAGACCGAAAGACGGACACTGATTGCATCCGGATCCAACGGGTCGAAACCGCTGAAATGAACGAGCCGAAGAGGATCACCGGAGGAAGCAACTTCAAGGCGCCCTTGATTTTGTACTATTTCCCTTTCATGCAGATTCCAGGGGCCTACGTTGTATCCCGCGTGGCGCCAAGAGTGTGCACTGAATAGGACGGATCCAATGTCAGTCCATTTCTGATCCACAAAGATGGACAACAGGGGATAAATAAGACACTCACGGCGGAGGTGGGACCACCACCAGGTCAGGAATGGGCGGCTTTTTTGGCTAAAAGCGCCAAACCCCAGATTGTGAACACCAACTGTCAGACTGTGCACTTCCGAAATTACTGCGGAGCCCGGCTCGATGGGCTGAAGGAAGTGTGGGGTGAGTACGGTTCCATGGTCGTCGACAACGCTATCGAGTTCGGCGAGGGGAGCAACCAGGAACGTGTCCGGATCAAGGTAGACGACGCGATCATAGTCGTTGAGCAGTTCAAGGAAAAACAACGGTTTGATGGAGGTCGAAAATTCGACGACGTCATAAATCGTCGTGAGGTTGTGAACCTCCCTCCGCTCTAGGGGCAGAAAATCGAGACCCACGACGCGCAACTTTGCCTGATCGCTCTCTAGGTCTTGTCGATCGCCGTCCACAACCATGATGACGAGATCAGTCTCGGGGGCGTGGGTGCGAATGCTGCTGTGAAGCGCGAGCGCCTGGGGGAGATAATTCTGAGCGACCACCGTGCAGTAAACGGTAGAACGGTTATTAGTCATGGAGAATCACTCTCTATCAGTCAAATGCGTATAAACGAAACAAAAAGTGCACCAACGTAGCAGTTCGCCGCTTACAGTGATGTAACGACGTCTTTTAGGCGCGAACGAAAATTTTCTTCGTTAAAGGTTGCCGCATGAGCTTTTATTGTTTTGGAATCGAAAGTAGAACGCTCAAATTCTTCAATTGCTTCAACAAGCCCGCGCGGATCCCGAGACTTGTACAAGATGCCGGTCTTTTCATTCACTGTATCCAGCACACCCCCGTGGCCGAGGGCCACAACTGGGGTGCCATATGTCATGGCCTCGACTGGAACAATCCCGAAGTCCTCGAGCCCAGGAAAAAGTAGAGCTCTGGCGTTAGCCAACCACAGCCCCTTCTCTTTGTCGTCCACCTGTCCGACAAACTCGATCGTGGGACCGGAGATGGAACGGAGTAATTCTTCCGCCGGACCGGCGCCGGCGATAACCAGTCGCCTCCCTAGCTTGTTGCAGGCAAGAATGGCGTGGTCTATCCGTTTGTAGTCTACAAGCCTGCCAAAGCAGAGGTAATATGGGGCGACCGCATGCGCAGGTGAGGCCGCATCCCCTGCGGCTACCTCTATCGGAGGGTGCAAAACTTCAGCATCGCAACCGTAGAAGTCCTGAACACGCCGCTGTGTCTCGGTGGAATTTGCGAATCGTTTTGTCGCTTTCTTGCTCGGAAGACGATCCAGATATTGCATCACGGGGATGAGAATTTTGAGAACCATAGCCGTATGGGCCCGGACGCGAGTTTTTTCCATATCAAACTTCCAGGCGATTCGCATGGGGGTGTGATAATAAACAACGCTTTTGCCGGATACGCGGTGAAGGGCTTGATGCGCCGCGAAATGGCTGCTTACGATTACAGTGTCTGCATCAATTTTAGAGAACCGCCATGCCAGCCAGAGTATGGGCGCATAATGTTGCCATCTACGGAGGATCCCAGGCAGCTTTGGGTTGAGTAGCGAACGTATTGCCCGGCCGGGTAGCACCCTGCTAGCAACTTCTGGATTGGCAACCCCGACAACTATTTCCGCATTTGGAAAGGCTGCCGCCATTTGGAGCAGCACCTTTTCGGAGCCGGCTATGTTCGTTAGCCACTCATGGGCAATTACAATTTTCACTAGCTACTTTTCCTTAGCATTTCAAAAACTTTGGTCGCGCATGGCTTAGACAGGGCCGACAAAGCGCCAGTAGCCAAAAAGCTGTAACCGTAATTAACAGGAAGTAATGCCCTGAACCTGCCCGTTTCCATGCCAGACCCTTACTTTTCAACTGTAATTGCGATGAAAGGCAAGAGTCATGTGATGTACGTGTCCATATGGACTGTGCTCAGTACTAGTGGGAGGAGACCATAGGCGCGTGAAGCATTGCCTCGAATCAAATCCGGCAGAGCGATCCCAGAAGCGAGTGTCGCCCTTGAGGTGAGGTTGGTGGCATTCAACAGGCGACGCTCGTGCGTAGGTGCCCACGCGAGGAGACTTTCAATTCGCTTCCCCCTAGTGTTATTTTTGCGTCCTTCAATTCGAAGACCGTGTTCGGGCCGAGCCACGAACGGCCAGCGAAAGACGCCGGCGGACGTCTGAACTCACAATCGGCCAGGCATACTTACGACCTCGGCCTGAACGCTTGTGCTGGACGGTGAGGTGCAGGCGCTAAAAGTTCATCAAATTCATCGACCCGCTCACTGCGGGGACGAATAGTTTCAGCTGCAGCCTTTTCGTTCCGCGGCTTCGGTGGCTCGTCTTCGCGGCGGTAATAGCTGTAAGCATAAGCATCGGGTCCCCTGGAAGGTAGCCGATTAACAACGATTCCGAGAAGGTTAGCATTTACCATTTCGAGGGCTTGGAGTGCCTTTCCGAGGTCCTGTTCCCTTGCCTTTTGGGCTCCGACCACCAATACAACGCCTCCGACGTGTTGGCTCAATACCGCGGCGTCGGTGACAGGCAGCAGCGGAGGCGCGTCAATCACAACAACATCGAAGGCCGCTTCAAGTCCCTTAAGAAGGCTGCTCATTGCTCCGGACCCGAGTAGTTCACTGGGGTTAGGTGGTATCTGGCCAGAAGTCAGAACGAATAAGTTGTGGTCGCCCCAAGCTTGTAACAAATCGTCGACGTGAGCGTCGCCGACTAGGGCGGTGGTTAGTCCAGCATTTCGTTCTAGTCCCAAATACTCGCTCACCATTGGCCGTCGAAGATCTGCGTCTATAAGACACACGGTCTGGCCTGCCTGTGCGAGGGATATGGCTAAGTTCGTAGCCGTCGTGCTCTTGCCTTCACCGGGCAGCGAGGAGGTTAGAAGAATTGTCCTAGCTCGGCCGGCGACGTTTGCGAACTGTAGGTTTGTTCTGATCTGGCGGAAAGACTCGGCGCGCGGACTTTGATCCGAAGATTGCGTTAGAAGCGGCCTGTCCGTAGCTTCCTGGTCGAAGGCAATACCTCCGAGCAGAGCAGCATCAGTGACTCGGCGAACGTCGGCTTCGACTCGGATGCGGGTATCGAAAATGTTTCTAGCGACGGCGAGCCCCAAGCCTGAAGCGATTCCAATGAAAAGGCCTAGCGCAAGGTTCAAACGAGTGTTGGGAGCCGATGGCGCCACTGGAGCGGAAGCTGGCGTTATGACGGACAGGCTAACGGGGGACGCGTCTCCGACCCTTGGTTTCTCGAGTGTGTCCACTGCCTTGATGAGGCTATTGGCTACCGCTTGCGCTGTGGCAGCTGCTTGGACGGGAGAGCCGTCATCTACAGAAATGTTGATGATGACCGTGTTGAGATCGGTGCTCGCCTGGACCCTGCCAGCGAGCTCTACGGGCGACTCCTGAAGACCCAAGCTATCGATGACGGGCTGAAGTACCACCGGAGTTGTTACGGTCCGCACGTAGGATTGCACTCGCGCCTGGCTAAACGTGTTTCCCTGCTGAAGTTCGGAAATTGATCCGGAACTTTGTATGGCCACGAACAGCTGTGTGTGAGAGGTGTAGGTAGGTGGAGTTAGGACGGAAGCGGCCCCTCCAAGCAGAAGTCCCAGCGCCGTAAGCGCCGTAATTGAGATCCAGCTGCGTCGGACTATTCGCAGGTAGTCGCGTAGATCCAAACTTAGGTCCCCCTGTATTTTTGCCGGGGGCGGCCGGATGGCACCCACCAGAACGGCACCATTCATGCGGTTATCGCAATTGTACCCGGAGCCTTTGCGCCCGACTCCAATGCGGCCGCAACGTGGCGAGGTGATGAGTTGGAGAGGTTGGCAGCTTTGGGGTGTTCTTGAGTTGGGCGGGGTGGTTGGCTCACGGGGTTCGCTGCGGGGTCAAGCGCGTTTGACTTGACGCGCCAGTGATACTGAAGTGATCCATGTCTGGTGGTCCTGGGGGGAATCGATCTTTGTCTGCGCACAGAATTGAATGGATGGATAGCCTGCGGGGCTTCGCTATTCTCATGGTCGTGGCCTATCACGCGACCGACCTGACTCTAGCTTTCGTACCGGACACGCCTGGTTGGCTTACTGCACCGAATGAAGCTCTGAGTCCGTTTCGCATGGCCACTCTAGTCCTCCTGTCGGGAATGCTAGCTAGGAGTTCCATGGACAAGGGATCTCGCACTTACGCGATGGGCAAGCTCCGCATGATCGCGTGGCCTTACGTAGTTTGGACTCTAATAAGCGTTGCCGTAGTTGTTGCTGGCAGATGGTTCGTAGGCAACGAACCAGATGCGGGAGGATTATTTCTCAGCGTCTTGCGGCAGGAGTCGTACACGTGGTTCTTGCTTTACATACTGTGCTTTTACCTGCTTGCCCTCGCCTTGCGCCAAGTACCACGGTTACCGCTGGTCTTCGCGGCGCTTGTTGTGGCTGCGCTGGCGAACGACTATGAGTATGTCCAACGCTTTTGGTATCTTTTCGCGTTCTTCATTATCGGCGATGTAATAAATCAGAAGGCCCTCGTAGTTGTCGGGTGGGTTGGGAAGGCGTGGGTCCTTGCCGCTTGTGCTGCGGGCGCTGGTGCATCTTTCAGTTACTCCGCTTTCGGAGGTGAGGCCCGTTACAGCCCGGTGTGGGTTTGGTCCACCGTGGCGGGTGTCCTGCTGATGATTGGGTTGGCGAGCAAAATACAAGGCACAGCTACGTCGAGACGGCTTGCTGCAATCGGCCGAGAGTCAATCAAGTACTACACAGTCCACTTCGTAGTCATGTTTGTGACAGTCCGGCTTCTAGTCGTTGTGGCCGATCTCCCGTCCGTGGTAGTCGTCCTACTCGTCCTCCTTGTCGGAATTGGAAGCGGAGCGTTAGCAACCGCCTTGACGCGGGGGGATTCCCTGCTCAACCTTCTGTTTGCCTGGCCGAGGCGGCCCTGGTTCCGGGTTACGAATCGGACGGCCGCGGGTAGCCGCAGCGATAAGTAAGACTCATTCACGACAAGGGCAGTTACGGGCTGCACGTCGCAGTACCGTATCATTCCCGGCATGGGGGAACTCCTAAAGACCACAAATCGCCCAACGAGGAATAATGCGTTTGCCAGCGGTGGGGATGCGCTGGCAACTCGAGTGATGGTGGCGCTACTCCTTATCAGCTTTTACTACTTGAGCTACCGTTATCCCTTCCAAATCAACAGCTCAACATCGAGCCCTACTTACGCTGACACCCCCACCTGGCTTCAGTTGGGCAAGTACGCCCTTATCGCTGCTGTGCTCGCTCTTGCTGCGATCGTTAATGCAGTGCGAGGGGCTAGACGGGAGACCATATCGGAGGCCCCTTTCGTCCTGACTCGTCTCAGCTTCGCGTTACTGGCGGGTTATACCATCACCAAAGGTATTGTGCTGGGCTCCACAGACATGCTTGTTCTCGGATCCGGTCTCGCAGCAGGATTTATTTTGTCCGGACTCAGCTTAAAATGGCGTATTGATGCGGGTCGACTTACGAGAGTTATCGCGGTATTTGCATTGCTAGCAATAATCATGGAAGCGATCCAGGTGTTTCTCTTCCTGTCTCAGGGACGCCTTCCCGCTCTTGCATACAAGAACTCGATATCCGTGCGCTTCGGTTCCTTATTAGACGACCCCAACGGCTTCGCCGTTCTCGTAGCGCTTGCCTTGCCCGTGGTCTTCGTCGTATGGAAGTCTCGACCCGTTTGGCGAATTGTCTTGTGCCTTGCCCTTCTTGTCAGTCTCGTGCTCACGCAATCTTTCACAGGAATAGCCGCAGTTGCTCTGGCCCTACTTGCTGGAAGTTTTGCACTCAATTGGCGACGTCCTTTAGTTATGGCGGGCTTCCTTATCTTGGTTCCACCTGTCGTCCTTGGTGTGTGGGATTACGTCACGGGCTCAGCAGTCGTACAGAGCGTGTGGCTGACCAAGACGGGCAGCGTAAACGATCATGCCTCTTCGCTTGACGCGCTAGGTGCGATGGGAGTGGCTGACGTCTTGGGCTTTGGCATACCCACGGCGGCAATCGAATCCAGTTATGTCTCCATGATCTCGAGCGTCGGACTTCCTTTTACCGTGATGTACATTATTCTCGGACTCTTCGGCGTAACGCGTCTGCACAAAACCATAAAATCGTCCCAAAAAGACCGCGAGATAGCTTTGCACTATGGCGCGTATTTCTACCTCATCGCATATTTGATCGGGTCGATTAATATGCAGTTCAGCCAAGTGTTCCCTGTTGACCTGCTGTACATCGTGGCCATCTGCATCAGCCTGTTCAAGACAAGCGATCTTGGGCAAGCCGGGCGTCCGCTGACCACGACGGATGCGGGCTTGAGAATGACCCCCAGCCACCCGCGTTGATCAGTTGGCAGTTCTGCTTCACGCCCCAAGTACTAGCGATGGTTCTTTCCCTCTATGATTGGGGCTAAACGGCCGATTCGCTCTATGGGGGAAAATTGAAGATCATCCACGTCGTTGCGGGTTTCAGCATTGACTTTCCCGGTGGTATAACCAACTACGTTCGGACCCTCGCTGCCAGTCAAGCAGGCAACGGGCACGACGTGATCGTCTTGGATGGCGGCGAGTCGAACAGGAGCCACGAGCTGGGCTTCTCGGTACTCGGTTACTCGGGAAATATCCGCCCCTTCGTCCTGTCTTGTAAGGAGGACCGAGAGGGAACCTCGCAATTGAAGGAGATGCTGCTCGGCGAGTTTCCGGACCTGATCCACTTTCACCTGACTGTCGGATTTGGTGAGGACTTCTACGAGGACTTCGCTGCGGCTGGCCAGAAGTACGTTGTGAGCATGCACGACTACTACTTGCTCTGCCCCAGAATCACAATGATGAACTGGGAGGGCAAGAATTGCGGTGGTCCCGAGCGTAAGAAGTGTGAGACCTGCGTCGGAAAGTTGGACCAGGTCGACCTGCTTTACAAGGCCGCCCGCCGTGTTCATCTGCCGTTACCGCGGATTCCTTCCAAAGCTGTTACGGCGCGAAATGCCAAGGTTCGCTCATTCCTCCGGGGGGCTGAAGTCGTCCTACCCGTGTCGGATCGGGTACGGCAACTTAGCGCAGGGCCTTACCCAGAACTGGACTACGAGGTTGCCCATATCGGTAATGTTAGCGCTTCGGTTGACCGCCCCCAGAAGACCGATTCACCGAACCTGCGCTTGACGTTTATCGGCGTACTCTCGGAGCACAAGGGGGCGGACTTGCTGGTCAAGTTAGCTAAGGGTGTCACCCGGAAAGACGTAGAGTTCCACTTCTTCGGGCGAGCCGAAGGTAGGTGGGCTGTAGCCGCAGAGAAAGCAGGCATTATTGTCCATGGCTCGTACACTCCCGCCGACCTCCCTAGAATCATGGCGTCGACAGATTTAGGCGTTGTCCTGCCTATCTGGGAGGACAACGGTCCCCAAGTTGTGATGGAGTTCATAAACTATGGCGTCCCGGTCCTTGCAACCCGAATGGGTGGCATACCGGACTTCGTAAGTGGGGACAATGGGTTCTTGTTCGATGCATCAGCGATCAGTGACGCCATTGCTTACGTGGACGCTGCTGAAACTGAAGCCCTCCGATCAGTTGGTCGTTCTCTGCCACGGCTGACGTCTCCTGGCGAGCATCAGGAGCACATGCTTCGAGTCTATGAAAGAGCGCTGCTCCCTGCCTAGAGTGGTTGTTGCCGGAGTTCAGGTAGCATGCGAAGCCCGCTCCAGAGCCGAGCTCGTCCGTCGATGTCGTTCTGTGTCGAGCGTTCTACAGCGAGTACGACCACCTAACTACAGCGCTCGGCTGGGTCTTTCGAACAGTTGGTCGAGCTGACGACCTCGCCTATGGATGGTTGAAAGTGTTATCTGCGTCCCGCTGGTGTTCTGTCCGCCTTGAATTGAGCAAACGGAAACGATGGCGATTGAAGTGAAGCGGGCAGCCCGTTTGTGCAGCAGCGTAGTTCAAATCGTCCTTACGCTATTTTCCGATCCGCCTGGCGGCGTCCTCGGGAAACTATGGCTCGGCTCTCTAGGAACGCAGAGGCAACGGGCGAGAAGGGATTTCCGGCCTGACTAGTCAGCGCTGCTTGCTGTGTCGTCACAGCTGGCAAGTACCTCTGCATCATCCGCCGTTCTTGTGTTCAGCACAACGAATGTCAGTGACCAGCAAGTCGCCGGCACCGTTCCTCTGATAGCGAGTGACGTGGTTAGTGCTCCTGCCGCAAGTGCTGCAGAATGCCGTCTGCTGTTTAGTCCCCATATTTGAACGATACTAGCGGATCCCATGGGCCTGTTGTGCTGCACGAGGTGCCTCAGTCGCGCTGAACAAACTCCTAAGATGTCGTTCAATCCTCCCGCTTGTGCTGTCCCCTGCGGCGCACGACGAGTTCAAGGGGACTAAGTCCTACATGCGCGAAGGTCGCAACAGAAACTTCGGGCTGGTCCACGCTCGTCGGAACAAGAGTAAGGGGCTGGAACTGCGCAGGGAGGCTGCCCGGGGACAGGCTGGTAGATGGCAGAGTGGGCGTAACGAGTTGAGCCCCTATCTTGATGAAAACTTGAGCCAGTAATGCGAAGAAGTTGATCGCCGTCAGGTAACTCTTACTAGTGGTAAAAATTCGTTCATTTTTCAAACACGTGCGGTCCGTTATGGCGGCAAGGCCGGCCCTTTGCGATTATTGCTGCCTCGAGGATGCGGAATTTCGGAGCCTGGGTGGATATCGATATTGCTCGATTGAGTGCGAGCAGGCGGACGCAGACGCTCAAGCTGAGGCTGCGCTTTAGCTCGTTCATCAAACCGACAGCACGTGACCAAAGCTCTCGGCGCTGCTGGTTGCCAGCATTAGTAGGATTCCATGTCGCGCCAAAGTGATGTCGTTATTGTCCCTGTGGGTGTAAACAGCGGAGCCGTTGACCCTCAGCACCATTGCATCGCCGTCCAAGTCCACGCTTAACTCGTCACCTATTGCTGGAATCTGTGGCGCGGTATAGATGGCGGTGTAGCCGCCAACAGTGCGGCGTGAGAACCGGTAAGCGCCCGCAACCACACTGTGAATGAAGGAATAGCCTTCCCCGGCTGGATTGCAACGCACCAAAAGCCCTGCGCCTGCGCCGCCTGCCTTGACCCTGTCGGTTCCGTCCGAGCTTGTGCTCGCCAGGAGGGCATGCCACCCAAAGCCGGTGTTATCTGCTGTGGCCTTGGCCGCATTCCCGCTGACCAAGATCTGTCCTGAATGGTTCGGTTGCCACGATTGCCCACTCAGGGCTGCGCCCAAGGCACCATCCGGGCGGTTAAACTTATCGTAGGCTAGCGCGACGAAAGCCGTCCCTGCGCCAGCCGTGGCCGCAAGGGTCGGCACCCCCAATATATTGCCCATTATGTTAGCGAGCATTCTCTGGCCAGCATAGGTAAGGTGGATTTTGGCAGCCATCATCAGAGTCAATGGGTCCGTACTCGGGATTCCAACGGCTTTGAACTGGTCAGAGATATCGACCAAGGAGACGTTCTCCAAGCCCGCTAACGTCGCTCGCAGAGCGATGGAGTAATCGAACCAAGCATAGCCGCGGGTGAAAGCGTCGTAGCGCTCAAAGCTATGCACGACCATGTGTCCAACGGGTTTTTGGCTTGCCGCGTCGATCCATCCAATCCTCTGGACAACCTGCGAAGCAACTATTGCTGGCGCTGTGCTGGAGGCAAAGTCATTGGACCCAATCATGTGCACCACGAGTCACGGAGACAGAGCCCCGACACTTGCGGCGTCAGTAATGTAGCTGCCGGCGGTTGCACGGTTGATGCTGATACTTACACATTCATGCCGAACGGAAGCGGCGAAGCTACCTTTGCTTCGGCTAGAGTCCGCACCGGGTTGGCCGTGGATCGGGCGGCGAGCAGGTTTCCCCACCTGTCAGCAGCGACCGTAGTGTGGCCGGCCGTGGTGGAGGACCCAGCGAACACGATAGTAGTGGCTGAGTTGGCACAGTTGGCGAGACGCGCGCGAAACGGACCGTATGCGCCCTTGGGATCGAGAGCAGTGCTGGCCTCTATAGCAATGACTCCGGATGGCCCAGTGGTGGCCGCTTCGATTTGGTTCTGGATAGGGACGGTGAGGTCAAGCATGTGAGCGGGCAGAATCTTGGCATTTACGTCTAACGTCGCAACCCCCGAGGGGGCGCCCTTTTCCGCGACGGGGATATACGAGGTAGGTAATGCCCTCTCAGCTGAGGCAGCCTGAGCGCTAGGGGTCTGCGTTGCAGACATCGCGGACGCACCTATTAGTGCAGTCACGAAGGTCCCCATTCTGAGAAACAACCGGCGCTTTACGCTGCCATCATCTGGCGTTCCTGCCTGGGCTTCAACAACAATCTTTTTGGTCACAACCAAAAGCTATTTCGCTTGAAGTACTTGAACCACAGTGGCGGTTAGTCAGCTTAATGGCTTGGGAGTACTCCCCGAGCCAGGCGTTACTCAATCCGACCATCGATAAGCGCTGTGACCTTTGTGGTGCCTCTCGTTCTCCTACCTGCTGCTCAGGTAAAACTTCCCGCTTGGCCAGAGTCTTCGTCAGTTCTAGTGCGTGCAGCAGGAAGTTAAGGCCGTATTTCCGCTTTCAATGCACTTCTTATCTACCGCGGTTGCGGCACAACCCTCAATCCACTGGGCAGTGCCATCAGTTCGTCAACGTGCCACCTCATTTCCTGTAGCGTCTAGTTCGTGAGGACCATCTCGGACACCATGATCAATACTGTGCAACCCGAGCTATTCAGTCGCGAAGCTCCGACGGAAGCTAACGTCGGAAAACCTGAAGCGGATACGTAACAAAGAGCGTGACTTGATCAAACCTTGAGGGTGTGTTTTATAGCATCGGCGCATGGGTAGAGATGGAGGCACTTACGTTGATCGGTACTCCCGGTTGGAGTTGAGACGGCGAAAGATTCGGGTAATTTCGTATTGCCTGCTGTCTGCTTTAGTGAGCATGACAGTGGCAGTGGTTCTAACGGCCTTGCACGGCTAGTTTCTGAGGGCAGTGCGCCTACTGTTGATCTGATTTGTCATTGCGCCTGTCACATGATCAGGTCAGGGTGAATGGGGATCACTTGAACGAAGGAGGCTGTTGTGGCTTCATCCGATTACGCCTTTGCGCTCAGCCTGCTGCTGGGCACCCTGCTGGTTCCCTTCTTTGTCCTGCACCAGATGCTCCGCTTCAAGCGCCGAGCGATCGGGGTCACCGCTCCCGCTGATCCACGAGGTAACCGCCGCTAGTCATGCCATACGTCGACATCAATCCACACAAAGTCCGGCCCAAGTGGCAGCGCTACGCCGTCCTCCTAGTCCTAACAGCAGCCGTGGTAGGCGCCGCCCTGGTGCGCTTCTGAACCGGTCCCTTCGTCCAAGCCCCTAGAATTACTGTTTGTACCAGCGCAGCAAAACTCTTTGCCGAACGTCCTGGGGGGACAGATATGCCCGATCCGGCGGATCAGAACGCACGCGCCCATGCAGAGGATGCAGGGCAGCCGCAACTGCGCCGACGCCGCGACCTTCGTCGCGCCGACGGCGAGCTGTTGGATGCCCGGACAGGAACCATGCCAGCTGTAACACCGAATTCTCCCGCCCAGCCGGATGGTACGCAGGTGACTCGCCGCACTTCTTGGGCGGAGGTGGCAGCCGCCGCGGACGCTGCACAGCCAGCAGCCCCCAACCGGCCACCGGTATCAGCACAGTCAGTTACATCCGCCACCATCGCCTCCGCGCCTAAGGCAGCGGATGGGGCAGCCGTGCCCACTCCACCGGCCCCTCCGGTTGAACCGCCAGCATTCCGCCGAGTCCGCCCGACGGTCGCCGACACCATCGCCGAAAGCCCATTGCCGGACTTCATCAGCTCGCCCGGCCTGTTCGTCAAAGAACAGAAGCCGCGCCCCGTCGGTGGGTTCCGTGGAGCCCTGTACAGCCTGACCGGTGGCGCCTGGAACTTGGGGCCCAGCGCAAAGCAGCGCCAGGAAGACGAACTGGCGAAACGCATTTCGCGTCAGCTTCAGGGCAGCTACAACACGGCCATCTTGAGCCTCAAGGGCGGCATCGGCAAGACATCCACCACTGTGGGTGTTGGTCTGACCCTTGCCGAGTACCGCGGAGACGCTCCCTGCGCTATCGATGCCAACCCCGATTCCGGGGACCTCGTGGAGCGTGCCTTGGGCGAGGGCATCTACCAGCAGTCCAGCCCGCGAACCATCACGGACCTGCTGGAAAACATTGAGTCGGTGGATTCGCTCACCGCCCTTGCCCGCTACATGCATCACGCTGGCCGGTTGCATCTGATCGCGGGGGAGCAAGACCCGGAAGTTTCTGACTCGCTCACTGCCGCAGAGTACCTGCGCATCCGAAAGCTCATCTCCAGCTACTACTCCGTCGCCTTGACCGACTGCGGTACCGGCGTAACGCACAACGCCATGAGCGGGATCCTGCAATCCGCAGACAACCTGGTGATCGCAGCCGGCTACGCCGTCAGCGGCGCGAAACGGGCCCGGAGCACCCTGCACTGGCTGGCCAGCCACGGGTATGAGGACTTGGCACGGAACGCCATTGTGGTGATCACCGACAAGGACGAAGTTTCTTCCCGTGTGGACAAGGACGCTATCGAGGAACATCTCTCCGGCATTTGTCGCGAGCTGATCGCCGTTCCGCACGACCGTGGCGTAGCAGATGGCGACCTCGTCACCCTGGACGTGCTCAAGCCTGAGACCCGGCGTGCATATAGGGAGATTGCTGCCGCAATCGTGGACGGGTACCGCTAGAGAACCCGCCGGCTGCTGCCGCCCCTCTACGCATCTGTTCCTTGAAGGTGCCCAAATCTTGACCAAGTCCTCCGCCGAGCCTTCGGTCAATACTGAGCTTCCCGGCGTAGCTTGGGTCCATCGGGCAGGACCTCACAAGGGAGTGGCTGAATGACTATCACCGAATACGCGGTAGCACTGGGTGGCATGCTGGCATCACTCGCGGGCGTTGGGCTCCTGGCCGCCGGCGTCATCAAGGCAAAGGCCCGCCACTAGCACTTACCGCGTATCCAGGTCCTCAAACGCCAGGAACGTCTGCGTATCAAGCACCCCCGGCATGGACTGCAGCTGGTCGAAGATGACCCGCCGCAGGTCAATGTTGTCCACGGCGCGGACCAGCAGGATCACGTCGAAGTCGCCGCCCACCAGGGCCACGTGGTGCACCTCCGGGATGGCACCCAGCTGGGCGCGCAGCTCGAGCCAGGCATTCTGCTTCATTTTAAGGGTCACGTAGGCAGAAGAGCGAAGCCCGGCCTTGATCGGGTCTAACCTGCCGCGACGCCGTGGCCGTGATGGCCCGCGGCGTGGACCCGTGCAGGTGATGACCATCTTCCGCGTGGACTCGCCGAATGTGCATCGAATCGCCTCTGGCCTGCGGAAATACACCAATCTTGATGATGTCTTGAGCGTCGCCCAGGGCCTATCTTGAAGTTGGTCGCCCAAGCTTGGACGTATGCTCCCTAGTTTGCGAGCAGGGAGCGTCGCGCTCGCCTGCGCCGCCCTGCTGGCTGCAGGCATTCTCTTCACGCCCTCCGGCGCAAATGCCGCACCGTTTGCCGCTGTTCCCCAGGCCCTGCCGGCCGCCATGGCCGCTGCCCCCGCCGGCGCCATCGGCTCCGTCTCGGCACTGTCCGGCCAGGCCCAGCAGCAGCTCGCCATTCCCGTGGCCGACGGGCTGCAGCCCAACCGCATCACCGGCACCATCGCAGTCACGGGACCGGCCGCAGGGACCGTCCGCGTCACCGTCCAGGGCCGTATCCTGCTCGAAGCGCCCGCCGGGAAAACCCTCACCCTGGACGCCGCCGTCGGCGCCGGGGACGTCACGGGCCGCCAGCTGCTGCTGGGCCTGGAATACATCCCGGCCGTCCGCAACGTCTGCACCGCCAGCGAATCCGCGGCCACCCTCGGCAACCTCTCCCTCACCACCGGCGGAACCGAAACTGCGCCCACCACCGTCGCCGAATTCCTGGCCCCCGCAGTACCCGCTGTCCTTATCCCCGTCCCGGCCAGCCCCGCACCGGACGTCTCCGCCGCCATCCTGGCCGCAACCTCCGCCATGGCACACCGCTACCCGGACGCCGGCCTCACCGTGGTGCCGGCATCCGAACTGGCCGGGAAAGCCGCGGCGCTCCCGGCCGGATCCCGCATCATCACAGTCACCGCCGGGGGGGGGAGGGGACGTGAGCACCACGCTGGCCACCGAGGCAGGCCGCCCCGCCTTGGTCCTGGCCGGCAGCGGCGAGGCCCTGCGCACCGCCGCGCAGGCACTGGCCAGCGCCAACACCGCCCTGGCGGACAGCGGCACCGTCACCGGCATGACCAGCATGGTGCCCGCCGCGGCAGGACCGGAACAGACCCTGGCGGGACTCGGCGCCAACGGCGTCAGGCTGGCCGGCTACGGCACGCAGGAAGCCTACCTGGGCGTCAGCCAGTCCCAGTTCGGCGGCCCCGTCTCCGCTCTGAAACTGCACCTGCGCGGCACCCACACCGCCATCCCCACCGGCGGCCAGGCAGCCCTCTCCGTGTACTGGAACGACTACCTGCTCAGCTCCCAGACCCTGGACGGGGACACCTTCGACCTCACCGCTGCCGTCCCCGCCGGCCAGCTCCAGTCCCGCAACGGGCTCAAGCTCCGGCTCACCGCCCTGCCCGCCGGCGGCGACTGCTCCGGCCCCGCCGGCCTGTTGCCCATGGAACTTACCGTAGACACCACCGGCAGCACCCTCACCGGCGAACGCGGCCATTCCGTCACCGCCGGCTTCGCCCGCTTCCCCCAGGTGCTCGGCGCCAGCCTGCCCGTAGCGTTCGACGACGGTGCTGCCGCCCAGGAGAACACGCTCAACGCCGCCGCGCTCGTGGCAGCGCTCCAGCACGACGCCGCGGACCTCCTGGACGTCCACCTCACGGACGCGGACTCGCTCCTGGCATCCAGCGACGCCGGACTCCTCGTGGGGGCAACGCCGGCCACCGCCGAGAAGGTTTCCGCGCCGCTGCGGCTGGCCGGATTCCGGACCGTCGCCGCCCGGGACATCGAATACGGCGTGGGCACTACCGCGCCCTACGCCGTGCTGGAGGCGTTCGAGCACAACGGACGCAACCTTTTGCTCCTGGGCGGCTGGGCCCCGGACGCACCCGCCGAAGCACAGTCCGCCGCATCCGGAAGCTCCGACCCGGTCGCGCTGCAGTCCCGCCTTGCCTCCTTCGTGCAGCAGCAGGAGGGCGGCTGGAGCGAACTGTCCCGCAACCTCCTGGTCACCCAGACCAGCGGCAACCCGGTGCTGCTCGAATCCGGCGCCATCACACCTCAGGCGGAGGTGACGGACGGCTACCGGCCGCTGGCACTCTGGCTCGCGGCCGCCGCGGCCGCCCTGCTGCTCGCGGTCGGGGCGCGCATCTGGCTCCGGCGCAGGCACCGCCGCAAGGCGCGGGCCTTCGCCGACGCCAAAGAACAGGCCAGGGCATCGGATCCCGTTGGCAACTGACGTGAGAAGCGAGCCCGTCCTGGCGGAGCGCGCACGGCCGGCCCGGATCTGGGCCTCCCTGGGAGCCCCCGTCAGCGGCCGCCACATCCCCGGCACCGCTACGGTTGCCGTGGTGGCAGCTGCGGTGGGCTTCCTGGCGTGCCTGTACACCACCGGCAACGGCAGCAACCTGGACTATTCGGACGCGCAGAGCCACCTCACCATCGCCCGGCGCATCTTCGACAGCAAGGCCCCTGGTTTCCAGCAGCTGGGGACCGTGTGGCTCCCCGTCCCGCACCTGCTTCTGGTCCCGTTTGTGCTGAACCTCTGGATGTTCAGCAGCGGCTGGGGCGCCTGTGTGCTGGGCATCCTGGCCCTGGCCGCCACCACGTCGGGGCTGTACCGGATCACCGCGCGGCTGGGCTACGGCAGGGCCGGACGGATCGCCGCCGTGCTGGTGGTCCTGGCCAACCCGGCCATCCTCTACACGTACACCACCGCCCTCACCGAACCGGTGCTGCTGATGTGCCTGGTGGCCGGGATGGCCGGACTGGCCCACTGGAGCACCAGCCGCCGCCGCATGAGCGCTGGGGAACTCGCCATCTTCGCCGGCATCCCATCCGGCGCCGCCGTGCTCTCCCGCTACGAGGGCTGGGCCCTGGTGCTCACCGGCACCGTGTTTGTCCTGGTGGCCGAGCTGCGACGGTCCGGCCAGTGGCGGGAGGCCCTCACCATGGCCGCCGGCTACGCCATGGTCCCCGCCGCCGCCGTGCTGTGGTGGCTCTCCTACAACTGGGCCCTCTACGGCAACCCGCTGGAGTTCATGTTCGGCCAGTACTCCGCCTACGCCCAGCAAAAGAACATTACCGACGGCGGCCTGCTGCCCACCAAGGGCAACCTGGGCCTGACGCTCTGGACCTTCCACTGGTCGCTGATCGAGACGGTGGGCGTGCCGGTGCTCGCCGCGGCCGCCTGCGGCGCGGTGCTGGTGGTGTTCCGCAAAGGCCTGGCCAACAGCACCCTCCTGGTGGCGGTCACGGGCAGCGCCTACGCCTTCGCCCTGCTCAGCCTCTACCTGGGGCAGACGGCCATCAACAACGACCACTCCCTGCCCAGCACCTGGTGGAACAACCGCTTCGCCCTCACGGCACTGCCCCTGGCAGCCGTGCTGGTGGCGGCGTTCACGCACGAGGTGGCCCGCCGCCGTCGTCACCGCCCCTGGGCCGCGGGAGCACTGCTCCTCGCCCTTGCCCTGCAGAATGCCTGGTGGCTGCAGGACCCCACCGGGAGGCTGGCCATCCTTGCCGAAGGGCAGATGTCCCACCAGTCCAACACCCACTCCTTCGCCGCCGCCCGCTGGCTGAAGGAGCATTACACCTCCGGCGGCATCCTCATGGATGAAAGCGCCCGCGGCAACGCGGTGTTGCCCACCATGGGCATCCCGCTGGCCAACATCTACAACCGGGCCGCGGGGGAACAGTTCGCGCCCGCGCTCGCGGACCCGTCCCGCTATGCGGAGTGGGTCTTCGTGAATGTGGAGGCCGGCGGCGGCCCGCAGGACTCCGGCTTCACGGACCTGGTCTACCAGGCCATCAGCGCCGACCCCACCTTCAATGCCCGCTATGCGGTGGTGTTCTCCAGCCCCGCCCACCGCATTTACGAAAGGTCCACCGACTGATGCCCAACTCCACCCTCACCGACGCGGTGCCCGGGGACGGGATCGGCCGCCGCTCGCTGGCGTTGGGCCAGTCCCTGCTGGCCGCCGGCCTCATCACGCCCCGGCAACTGGACCGCGGCCTGGCGCGTGCCCGGACCGAGGGCGGGCTGCTGGGCCGGCACATCATCCTGGAGACGGGGCTGAACCGGCGGCACGTGTACGAGGTGCTGGCCGAACAGTGGGACGCGCCGCTGGTGGACCTGGTGGCGCACCCGCCCGACGAAGCATTGCTGGAACAACTGAGCTTCAGCGAAGTATCCGAGCCGGGCTGGCTGCCGTGGCACCTGGAGGACGGGCTCCTCACTGTTGCCACCGCCGTCGAACCTTCCGCGGACATCCGGCAGGCGGCCTTGCAACGCTTCGGCGCGCTCGAAGTGGTGTTCCGGACCACCACCGACTGGGACATCAACCACTCCATCCAGCGGGCCTTCCGGCACCACCTGCTCTACGAATCCGCCGAACGGCTGGCCGAGGAGCAGCCGGACGGTTCGGCCCGGATAGCGCTCAACGGGTGGCAGCGGCTGCTGCCCGTTGTTCTGCTGGGCAGCCTGGTGGTTGGACTGGTGCTCGCCGCCCGGCCCACGGTGGTGGTGCTGCTGACGGCGGTGAACGTGGTGTTCCTGGTGAGCATCGCGTTCAAGACCCTGGCCAGCCTCCGCCACCCCTTCGACGCGCTTCACGACAGGGCCGTCGCGAAGGCCAGGGCGCGGGAACTGCAGCGCAGGGGACTGCCTGCGGGGGAGGACGAACGCATTCCCGACGCCGACCTGCCGGTGTACACCATCCTCATCCCGGTGTTCCGCGAGGCGAACATCATCGACAAGCTCCTCAACAATCTGGGCCAGCTGGACTACCCCCGCTCCAAACTGGACGTCCTGGTGTTGCTGGAGGAGGACGACACCGAAACCATCGAGGCCGCCAAGCGTTCCCGGCCGCCGGAGTACGTGCGGATCCTGGTGGTGCCCCGCGGTGAGCCGCAGACCAAGCCGCGCGCCTGCAACTACGGTCTCACCTTCGCGCGGGGAGAGTATGTGGTGATTTACGACGCCGAGGACCGCCCCGATCCCGGGCAGCTCCGTGCGGCCATTGACGCGTTCCGGACCGATGCGTTCGAGCGGCGCTACCTGGACCCGGAGCGGAAGCCGCTGATCTGTGTGCAGGCGGCGCTGAACTACTTCAACGCGGACCAGAACGTGCTCACCCGGCTCTTCACCATCGAGTACACGCACTGGTTCGATTCGATGCTCCCGGGCCTGGACCGGTCCGGGATTCCGCTGCCGCTGGGCGGCACGTCCAACCATTTCGACGCGGGGCTGCTCCGGCTGATCGGTGCCTGGGATCCCTGGAACGTCACCGAGGACGCGGACCTGGGGCTGCGCGCCGCCGTGGAGGGTTACCGGGTGGGCGTTATCAACTCCACCACCTGGGAGGAGGCCTGCTCGCAGGTGCCCGCCTGGATCAAGCAACGCACCCGCTGGATCAAGGGCTACATGGTGACCTCGGCGGTGAACACGAGGAACTCCATCCGGTACCTCCGACGCACCGGCCTGGCGGGCGCGGTCGGCTTCCTGGGACTGATCTTGGGCACACCCCTGGCCTTCCTGGCCTACCCGCTGGTGCTGGGCTTCACTGTGGTCACCTATGTCGGCTACCAGTTTGTGGGGCTGGTCCTGCCGCAGTGGCTGCTGGTGGGCGGGGTGGTGTCCATGCTGTTCGGCAACTCGTTGATGATCCTGGTCTCCGGTATCGCCACGCTGCGCCGGCACGGCTGGCGCATCGCCATCTTCGCGCTGCTGAACCCGGCCTACTGGGTGCTGCACTCCGTGGCTGCCTGGCGTGCCGCCTGGCAGATGCTCACCAGCCCGCACAAATGGGAGAAGACCCCGCATGGGCTGGACGCCGAGTATCACGACGACGGCCGGTGGTCCGCGTGAGCTCCTCACCGTTCGATGCGGACCACCTGCCCGTGCTGGACTTAGAGTGCATCAGGGACCTGGGCGAGGACCTGGGCAACCCCGCAGCCGCCAGGGATTTCCTGGCCACCTACCTGGAGCTGCTGCCCGCCCGGCTGGTCGCCGTGATGTCTACCGTCTCCGTGCGGGACAGCAACGCGGCGATGGACCGGGTCATCAGCCTTAAGGTGAGCTCTTCCATGGCCGGGGCACTGCGGCTGTCCGCGTTGTCCGCGGAGCTGGAGCTGATGGTGCGGGCGGCTGCCTGGCGCTCCGCCGATGCTGCCCTGGCGCTCCTGGCCGAGGCCGCGGCGGCAGTGCAGGCCGAAGGGAGCCGGGCAGGATTCTAGCTCCGGATTTGACTACTGGTTGACTCGTTTTGTCATTCAGCTTTCTTACAGGTAGGGTCCTTTTGATCTGACATGGGGGATCACTGCTACTAACGGAGGTCTGCCGTGGCTCTACCTGACTTTGCCCTGGCGCTTTGTGCATTGCTTGGAACCCTGTTGATCCCGTTCGCTGTCCTGTACCAGATGCTGCGGCTCAAACGCCGCGCCGTCCGTGTCAGTGCTCCCGCCGCACCCCGAGGTAAACGCCGCTAACCATGCCGTACATCGATATCAACCCCCACAAAGGCCGGCCCAAGTGGCAAGGCTACGTTGTCCTGGCAATCCTCCTGGTCCTCACCGCGGCAGTGGTGGGCGCAGCCCTTACCCGCCTCTGACCTAGCTGTACTGCGCCATCAGGTTGGTGACACCCGGGTGAGGGGTGTGGTTCCGATGCCTGTGTGGATTCGTTCAGTGTTGTAGTGCTGGAGCCAGGGCGCAAGTGCTGTTTGGCGGTGGGTGCTGCTGGTGAAGATTTGACGGTAGGCCCATTCGGTTTGCAGGGTCCGGTTGAAGCGTTCTGCTTTGCCGTTGGTCCAGGGGCAGTGCGGTTTGATGAAGCGCTGGACTGCTCCGAGGTCTGTAACGGCCTTATGGAACGCGGCGGAGTTGCGGTAGGCGAAGGCGTTGTCGGTGATGACGCGTTCGATGCGGTGGATGCCGTTGACGGCGAAGTACTCTGCGGCGCGGGTGAGGAACTGGGCTGCGGTGACGCCCTTTTCGTCAGCAAGGACCTCGGCGTAGCCGATGCGGGTGTGGTCATCGATCGCGACGTGGACGTAGTCGTAGCCGATCCCGCGTCCCTTGACCTGCTCCGAGCGGCCATGGGCCCGCCAGCCGCCTCCTTCCGGGATGCGTCCGAGCTTCTTGACGTCCAGATGGACCAGTTCCCCGGGCCGGGCCCGTTCATACCGGTTGGTGGTTGTTCTGACAGCTCGGATAGGGGCACCTGTCAGCGGATCGCATTCCGCCAGCCGCGGAACCCCGTGCCGGTGCAGGATCCGCGACACGGTCCGGGCCGGGACGCCGGTGAGCGCCGCGATCCGCAGGGGCCCGAACCTGACACTGTGCCGGGCGGCCAGAACGGCTTGTTCACGTTCGGAACTCGTCCGGGTCGGTGTTGACCTCGGCCGGCTTGAGCGGTCCCGCAGCCCGGTATGCCCTTCGGTCCGGAAGCGTCTGACCCACCTGTATGCGGTCTGCCGGGAAACGCCTAGTTCTGCAGCGACATGAGCGACCGGACGGCCCGCGGCCACACGGTCAACGATCAGGCGTCTTCCATGAACTGTCAGACGGGCATTAACGTGGGACATGAGGACCTCTGAGCGCAAAGTGTGTGAACTAGACAGCTCCACTTAGCCCGGAGGCCCTCCCCGTTTTCAAGCCCTACATGTCAACAACGTCCCGGCTCAGTACACCCTAGCGCGTATCCAGGTCCTCGAACACCAGGAACGTCTGGGTATCCAGCACCCCCGGCATGGACTGCAGCTGGTCGAAGATGACCCGCCGCAGGTCGATATTATCCACGGCGCGGACCAGCAGGATCACGTCGAAGTCGCCGCCCACAAGGGCCACATGGTGCACCTCCGGGATGGCTCCCAGCTGGTCACGCAGCTCACGCCAGGCGTCCTGCTTCAGTTTCAGGGTCACGTAGGCGGACGATCGCAGCCCGGCCTTGATCGGGTCCACCAGCGCCGTGAACCGGGACAGCACCCCCTCTGAGGTGAGCCGGCCGATCCGCGTATAGGCGTGCGCCCGCGAGATGTGGACGTTCTCCGCCACCTGCGTGACGGACATCCGGCCGTCCCGGGTGAGCTCCGAAATGATCCTGCGGTCGGTCTCGTCCAGCGGGACAGGTTCGGTCCCCGGATCCCTCGTTGCCAATTTGTCTACGCACCCCTTCAGTAAGCTGGCTCACAATTGCAATTCGTCTTTCAGTCTAGGCAGAACTGCACAGCTTCTCCACGATTCCTCCTAGTGCTGGATACGAAAGCGGCTGTGGGCAGATACTGGGAAGGAATAGTGGCAACTGAAGGACGGAACCGATGACGATCTCCGCGAACCACACCGCACCGCACCAGGCAGGCACGGCGTCCGCTGAGGACGCCCTCACCGAAGCCGCTAAGAAGTTCGGCATCACGGCCGAGGACTACATGCTCCCCGCCCGGCACCAGATCGAGATGGTGGACCCGGAGGGCCGGCTCAAGCCCGAAGGTGAGCAGGGCACCGAACCCGGCCACGAATACCCCTTGCCCGGCGATGCGGAACTGCTGGCAGCGTACGAGCAGCTCGTCGTCGGCCGCCGCGTCAACGACCAGAACTCGGCCCTGGTCCGGCAGGGCCGCATGGCCGTGTACCCGTCCAGCCACGGCCAGGAGGCCTGCCAGGTGGCGGCCGCCCTGTGCCTGGCGAGCGGTGATTGGATGTTCCCCACCTACCGCGACGCCGTTGCCGTGATGACCCGCGGCGTGGACCCGGTGCAGGTGATGACCATCTTCCGCGGCGACTGGCACGGCGGGTTCGATCCCCTCAAGCACAAAGTGGGCATTCAGTGCACCCCGCTGACCACGCAGCTGCTGCACGCCGTTGGGGTGGCCCACGCCGCCAAGCTCCGCGACGAGGACACCGTGGTGCTGGCCATGTGCGGCGACGGTGCCACCAGCGAAGGCGACTTCCACGAAGCCCTGAACTTCGCAGCCGTCTTCCACCTGCCCGTCATCTTCTTCGTCCAAAACAACAAGTACGCCATCTCGGTGCCGCTGGCACACCAGTCCGTAGCGCCGTCGCTCGCGCACAAGGCCGTGGGCTACGGCATGGCCGGCGAACGCGTGGACGGCAACGACGTCGTCGCGCTCCTCGCCGTCCTGGACCGCGCCGTCGCACTTGCCCGCGGCGGTTCCGGCCCCCTGCTGGTGGAAGCCAACACGTACCGCATGCAGGCCCACACCAACGCCGACGACGACACCCGCTACCGCGAGAGCGCTGAAGTTGCCGAGTGGCGGGCCAAGGACCCGGTGCACCGGATGCGTGCCTACCTGACCGAACGCGGCCTGCTGGACTCCGCTGCCGAGGAACGGATCGCTGCCCACGCTGAGGAGGTGGCCGCTGCGCTGCGTGAAGGCCTCAGCGAGGACGTGCCGGTGGACCCGCAGGAACTCTTCCGCCACGTATTCGCCAAGCCCACGCCGCAGTTGAAGGAACAGTCGGTCCTGCTCGCCGACGAACTCGCCCGCGACGCGCCATCAATTGACTCGAAGGAGGCCGGCAAGTGAGCCCCACCATCACCACCTCGTCCGAGGCTAACGGCAATGTTTCCGCTGCCACCGCCAGGGCTGCCGCCTCGGCGGCAGCTTCTGCGGAAGCCGCCGGGCCGCAGTCCGTGACTCTTGCCAAGGCGTTGAACACCGCGTTGTTTGATGCCATGCAGGCTGATCCCTCCGTCCTGGTGTTCGGCGAGGATGTGGGCACGCTGGGCGGGGTCTTCCGCATCACCGACGGGCTCACCGCCACATTCGGCGAGCAGCGCTGCTTCGACACCCCGCTGGCCGAGTCCGGCATTGTGGGCATGGCCGTGGGCATGGCCATCAACGGGATGCGCCCGGTGATCGAGATGCAGTTCGACGCGTTCGCCTACCCCGCGTTCGAGCAGATCGTCAGCCACGTGGCCAAGATGCACAACCGCACCCGCGGCGCCGTGAAGCTGCCCCTGGTGATCCGCGTGCCCTACGGCGGCGGGATCGGGGGAGTGGAGCACCACTGCGACTCATCCGAGGCCTACTACGCCCACACCGCCGGCCTGAAGGTCTACACCCCGGCCACCGTGGCCGACGGGTACCGGATGCTCCGCGAAGCCATCGACTCGGACGATCCCGTGGTGTTTATGGAGCCCAAGAAGCTCTACTGGTCCAAGGACCTGGTGGATCTTTCGTCTCTGAGTGCTTCCTACGTGGAAGGCACGACGGCGGGACGCACCACCGAAGGCCGTGCCGCCGTCGCGCGTCCCGGCACGGACGCGACGCTGATCGCGTACGGCCCGTCAGTGCCTACCGCGCTCGCCGCCGCCGAGGCGGCCGCTCTGGAGGGGCGGTCGCTCGAGGTGATTGATGTTCGGACCATTGTGCCGTTTGATGATTCAACGGTGTGCGAGTCCGTACGGAAGACGGGGCGGGCCGTGGTGATCGCCGAGGCGCACGGGTTCGCATCCGTGTCCTCCGAGATCGTGGCCCGGGTGCAGGAGCGCTGCTTCCACCACCTCGCCGCTCCAATCCGCCGCGTCACAGGGTTCGACATCCCGTACCCGGCGCCCAAGCTTGAGAAGTATTACCTGCCCGGCGTGGACCGCATCCTCGACGCCGTCGACGACCTGCAGTGGGAGAACTGATTATGAGTGAAGCGCGCGTGTTTTTGTTGCCGGACCTGGGCGAGGGGCTGACCGAGGCGGAGCTGGTGTCCTGGCACGTGTCCGTTGGTGACACGATTTCTGTGGACCAGCCGATTGCCGAGGTGGAGACGGCGAAGTCCACTGTTGAGGTGCCTTCGCCGTATGCCGGGATTGTGGCCGAACTGCACGCTCAGCCGGGGGAGACCCTTGATGTGGGGAAGCCGCTGATCTCGGTGACGCCTCTGTTTTCTGGCACCGCCGCTCCGGAACCCGCCGCGGATGATGCCGCCGCTGGTGCCGCCCCCGCCGAGCCTGCGCAGCCGGTCGTCGAGCCTGCCGAGACGGAGCTCGCCGAGCCGGCGACCGCCAGCGCCGAGGCTGAGGCATACCGCGAAGAGGAAAAGGCCGGCTCCGGCAATGTCCTGATCGGGTACGGGACCCCGGGCGGGCACGCCGCTGCCAGGCGGACGCGGGCGCCCAAGTCCTCGGTGGCAGTGGCCGAACCGGTGGCGGCCAAGCCTACCGAGGACGACCTCACCCTCCTGCGCACCCGCGTTCCCGGCAAGCTCGGTGCCGTCATCTCACCGCTGGTCCGCCGGATGGCGCGGGAGCACGGCGTCAACCTCGGAGAGCTTCCCGGCTCCGGCGAGGGCGGCCTCATCATGCGCAAGGACGTCGAAGCAGCCATTCACCCGGTGGAACCAGCAGTTGAGCCTGTTGAGACTAAACCGGCCGAACCGGCACCTGCAACTTCCGGGACCGATGCCAGGACCGGACTTCCCATCGCTTCCCGCACGCCGGTAAGGGGAGTGCGGAAGGCCGTTGCCGCGAACATGACGCGAAGCCGGTCGGAGATCCCGGAGGCAACGGTCTGGGTTGACGTGGACGCGACGGCGCTGCTGGAGCTCCGCGAAGGACTCCAGGCCGGCGGCTCGAATGTCCCCGGCCTGCTCGCGTTCATTGCGCGTTTTGTCACGGCCGGGTTAAAAGAGTTCCCGGAGCTGAACACCCGGATCGAGACGGCGGGCGACGGGTCGCAGGAGATCGTCTCGTTCGACGGGATAAACCTCGGCATCGCTGCCCAGACCGACCGCGGGCTGGTGGTCCCGTCAGTCCGGGCCGCGGAGAAGCTGAGTGCCCGGGAACTGGACGCGGAGATCCGCCGGCTGACCGACGTCGCACGCCAGGGCAAGGCGACCCCCACGGAGCTGGGCAGCGGCACGTTCACGCTGAACAACTACGGAGTGTTTGGTGTGGACGGTTCTGCGGCGATCATCAACCACCCCGAGGTGGCCATCCTCGGCGTCGGCCGGATCATCGACAAGCCGTGGGTAGTCAACGGCGAGCTGGCGGTCCGCAAGGTCACCGAGCTGACCCTCACGTTCGACCACCGGGTCTGCGACGGCGGCACCGCAGCCGGCTTCCTCCGCTTCGTGGCGGATGCAATAGAAACCCCCACCACCCTCCTCGCCGACATCTAACTCCCCAACGCCCCCCACCCACCCCGACGCTCTCTCACTTGATGTCGGTTTAACTCAAACGCTCCATCACCTGATGTCGGTTTAACTCAAACGCTCGCTCAGTAGAAGTCGGGTTATCTCGAACGCCCGCTCACTCGATGCGGCAAACATGGGGAAGGCTACGGCGGCGGCCGCGTGCCGCCGTCGTACGCCCCTTGCGGGTGCCTTCCGGCCCGGCTGCCCCATTCCACGTTCTCGACGCGCATATTCTTGTCCGCCGCGCAGACGCTGACGAGACTCATATCCGGGTCGCGTCATCCGTTTTGCGCGTCGAGATGAAGTTTGCGCGTCGAAAAGCCTGGCCCACCGTCGGCTGACGAGTGCTCCACCGGGGGTCCGACAGGCTCAACCACCGCCCCTTCAGCCCCCTGCTTCGGGCGTAGCCTCGTTCCCCGTCATCAGTTGGTAATGCCGGAGGACCTGCGCCGGGGAAAGCTCGTGGCCGTAGATAGCCACCTTGCCCACGGCCCCCTCGAAGAACGACTCGAAGTCGCTGGTCCCGATGCGGAGGGGCGCGTGGCCGGGCCCCGGGGCGATCGGGTCGCCGTCCACGCTCAGATCGTCCTGGTCCCGCAGGACTCCATCTTTAAAGATCTTCGTGTAGCCGTTCGGGAACTCATCAGAGGTGGCGGTCCTGTTGATGACCAGGACGTAGTGGATCCATTCACCGGGCGAGACGGGGTCCTGGAAGTACGAACCGGCACCCAACCCGCCGGGGAGGTTGAAGTGGTAGCCCGAGATCCGGTTTTCCCTGTCCTCACGGTTGCCGGCAGAGTACATCCGGGCCACGTATTCGTACTGCTCGTTGTCCGCCTTGCCCAGCCAATGCACGTAGCCGGTGGCTTCCCTATCCCGGAAGGCCAGCGTGTCGGGGCGGATCCAGGCCTCGACGGTCAGCACGCCCGTGGTGGCGGGACGAAGGTCTGCAGCATCCGGTACCTCAAGGTACTCTTCGCCGCCGAAAGTGGCAGCCGCGGAACCATTGGGCAGTTCACCGGTCTCCCGCGCGGAACCTGAGTACCGGCCGTCATGGCCCGACCCCGTGATGTCCGGTTCGGTCCCGCCCCGGCCATTGGCCATGACCCAGTAGGCAACCGGCCCGTCCGCGAGGACTGCGGCATCGTACGCGTCCCCTTCGCCCGCGCGGGTGGGCCAAAGACTCGCGCATCCGCACAGCACGGCGAGGACGACGACGGCGAGGGGGGCCGCCGCCGTCGTCCATCCTTTTCCGCTTCCAACCACAGCGGAGACCTCAGCGCACCGACATGCTCAGCACCTGCGGAACCGGGCTTTGGTCCGATTCCCGGTAGCCGGTGATCTGCACGGGCCCTGCAGGGCCGTAGCGCCCGGTGCGGACCAGCGGGATTGAGCTGACCTGCTGGCCGTCGATGGTGACAGTGACAGCCCCGGCATCGACCACTATTTCTGCCCGGTGGCTGGCGGAGACCGGGAGTACCCCCTGTGCCAGCACCTTGGGTTCGGCCCCGTTCGCCTGGGCGATGGTGTAGCCGTTGGCCGTCACCGAAACGTCCACCTGTTGCGGGTCCTTGGTCAGCACCGTCAATCCGGTGACCATTCCCTCGTCAGCGGCCTTGAATCCGCCAAGGACGGCGTCCACGGTGTACCGGGTCCACAGCCCGGTCTTGAACGGGGCAAACAGGCGGCCCCCGTAGGCACCCGGGCCCGGGTCGAACGCCGTGCCGCCGCTGCTGTCCAGCGGCAACGTGGCAGGGGCCCCGCCGTAGGTGGTCCACTCGTCCGGCATGGAAAGGGGCTTGAGGCTTGACGGGCTGATGGGGCTCACCGCCAGGATGCGGTCCACGTAGGTGTTCAGCGAAACATCCGCCGTCATGTCCATGCGGTCCACGTTGCCCGCCGCGAGCTCACCCGGCCTGACAGCCATCACCTCATGGGGTGTATCGAGCATGGCGGCCTTGAACAGCGACTGGACCGACTCAGCGAGGACACCGTCCACGCCGGCAACCTCGGTGTGCGCTGAGAACGGGTAGGCAAAGAACTGCGGTTCCGGGAATCCACGCGCCACCAGCTGGTTCTTGGACTCCTGGAGGTCACCGGAAACGCGGGCCTGGAACTCGGCGGGTGTTTCGGTCCGGTTCTCTTCGGGCAGGTACTTAAGGTTGGTCAGGAAGGGGCCGGTGGTCCCGGCCGCGTCCGTGGGGATCTCAACATGCCCCAGGTGCGTGTGTGCCTGGATGTCCCACCGTCCGCTGGCCTGCATCCTGGTGAGTTCTGACCACGTTGCATAGTAGGGATTGCGGGTCCCGACGAACCCGGTGATGATGTACGCCACCGCACGCTGGTTGTTCCGCGCCAGGATCGGATCGGCGTACTGCCAGATGCCGTGTGCACCGTCGTCGAAAGTAATCTGCACCGAGTGCGGGGGCAACGGTTTGCCATCCAGCCAGTCGCTCAGCTGAGCAGCCGAAAGGGTCTGCCAGCCGGCGTCGGCCAACAGCTGCATCTGCGACGCGAAGGCCTCGGGCGTGATGGTGTACTCACTGCCGTTGTAGCCGATGTCATGGTAGGTCAGGACTATCGGACCCGCCTGCCCGCTGGTGGGCGCGGCCTTGAGCCGGGCAACAAGTTCCGCGTCCGACTGCGGCGCGGGGATATTGGTGAACTGCTGGAACACCTTGTCTGTGTAGTCGCTCAGTTCAGCTTGGCGCTCAGTGGCTGCCATCCATTGCCAGGCTGCCGGACCCACCAGGTAACTCAGCACGAAGCCCACCAGCACAAAGCTGACCAGGGCCGAGATGGCGCGCTGCTTAGTGTCCCTGGCCGGCTTCTGTGGAGTGGAGTTCGGCGCCGGCGCCGTGGCCTGGGTGCTCATCGGGTGCCCCATTTCGAATCGCGGATGGTCAACAGCGCATACGGCAGCTGTGCCACGAGGAGGGTGACGTAGAACAGCGAGAAGAAGATGCCCTTGTACCAGTCGGGTTCCCGCGTCTTCAGCCGGTAGTACAGGCCGTAGAAGAGGGCGACGGCGGCAACCCCGCCGAAGTACCAGACCGGCGGCGACAGCAGGAAATGCGGTGAGACCACGAGGGCGCGGAACACCACCTGCGGGGCGACGAACGGCAACAGGACGCCGAGGTAGTAGAACAGGGCCATCACGGGCGGCTTCCGCCACATGATCCTGACGGCCCGCATGGACTCGCGCAGCCAGCTCTTCTTCCAGCGGAGCTGCTGGCGCAGGAATTTGCCGAGCCTGTCCGGCACTGCCGTTTGTGCTTTGGCATCCGGTGCATAGAGGATCCGCCAGTTGGGAAGCAGGAAATTGGTGAGGCTGCGGTCATCTCCGTAGGTGCTCGGCTGGCCCAGGAATTTCTGCCCCACCCACGCTGCCGTGATGGGTTCGATGGCGCTGCGCCGGTACCCGGAGAAGCATCCTGAACAGCAGGTGACCGAGCCGAAAAGTGCCTCCGCGGACTTATAGACGCTGAAGGCGATGTAGTACTGCAGGGCCTGCATGCGGGTCAGCAGGTTGGTGCTTTTGTTGCTGACGTCGGTGTGCCCGCAGACAGCGCCGACTTCCGGGTCCTCGAAGTAGCGGACCAGGGACCGCACGGCGGCGGGTTCGATGATGGAGTCCGAATCGATGAACACCAGGATGTCCGCGTCCCGGGCGGCCTGCATCCCGGCAGCCATGACATGGCGTTTCCCGCGGTTCACGTCCGCCGCCACCACCAACAGATCGGGGTAGACGGCTTCCACGTCGCGGATCCGGTCCAGGGTCCCGTCCGTGGAGCAGTCATCCACCACCACCACCTGGATCAGGTGGTTGGGGTAGTCCACGGTGAGGCAGGAGCGGAGCGTGGCCGCGATGGCATCCTGTTCGTTGTACGCAGGCACGATGATCGCAACCGAGGGCAGGTAGGTTTGTGCCCCGGCGCTGAAGCCAGGGCGGTAGCGCCAGGCCAGGCCGAACCGGCCGAAGACGAAGATCAGCACCACAACGCTGTACGTGGCCCAGACGGGGGAGTCCACAAAGTGGTGCGTGGTCAGGGCCTTGAGCAGGCAGATCACCGCTACGATCGCCGTCAGGGCGAGGTAGAGGACTCCTCGTTCGATCCGCAGGGGGAAGCGCAGCTTCCGGGCTGGTGCGGCTTCCGCTCTTAACCCGGCGTCTTGTAACCCGCGAAGTAGACGGTCCTCGGCGCCGGGGCCTGCCGGGACCAATGGTTTGGCGGCGCGCGCCGCCACAGACTGCCGGCTCATCCTAGAGCCTGCTTACGTTGCTGCGTTCGGCCAACCGGTACGTGGTGTCCAGCACGGCCGGGGCATCCGCGAGCCAGTCGACGTCCATCCCGGAATGCCGTGTGTGCAGTATGACGAGGTCTGCGTTCCAGGCTTCCGGGGTGCTGACCGATTTCAGTTGCCCGCCGTGGCCGTCCGGGGCGGTGGGGCACCAGGGATCGTGGTAGGCAACCTCCGCTCCGTCGGCTATAAGTGCTGACATGATCTCCAGTGCCGGCGATTCGCGAAGGTCTTCGACGTTGGGTTTGTACGCCACTCCGAGGACCAGGACTCGAGATCCCGCGACGCCGTGGTTCTGGTCTGAGAGTATCCGCCGGGCCCGTTCCACCACTTTGAGGGGGCGGCCGGCAAGGCCAGCCATGGCATGCTCGATCAGCGGCGCTCCGACCCGTGCTTTGCGGAGTTGCCACAGCAAATAGTGGGGATCGCAGGGAATGCAGTGCCCGCCGGCACCCGGCCCTGGCGTGAAGGGCATAAACCCGTAAGGCTTGGTGGATGCCGCATCAATGACGTCAATGACCGAGAGGCCAAGTTCGTGGCAGATGTCCGCGAATTCGTTGGCCAAGGAGATATTCACGGCCCGGAAAGTGTTCTCTACGAGCTTAGTCATTTCCGCTACTTCTGCCGAGGGCACCGTGTGAATTAGATGGGCGCTGGCACTGAGTAGAGCGGCCGCTTTTTCTCCGCAGGCAGGAGTCATCCCGCCAACAACCCGGGGGACGTCTTCATGCGAATATGCGTCAACGCCGGGATTTATCCGTTCCGGGGAGAAAGCGATAAAGAGGTCGCGTCCGGGTAGTAGACCCTTGGCTTCGAGTGGAAGGGCGAGCAGATCGCGGGTGGACCCGACGTACGTAGTGGAGGTCAACATCAGGAGCTGGCCGGGCACAGCGAATTCCACCACGGAGGCGCAGGCCGACCTCAGGATGCCGAGGTCCGGGACCAGGTACGGATCCACGGGTGTGGGTACGCACACGATGACCGCCGCTGCATGCGCCAACTGGGAAAGGTCCGTACTCATCGTGAAATCCGGATCCTGCAAGGCTTTGGCCAAGCGCATGTTGTCTGATGGCAGGAGGTCGGCGTGCTGGGACCTGATGACCTCGAGCCGCTCTGCCGAGACATCGAGTCCGATCACTTTGCGGCCGGCGGAATTCATGGCCAGGGCGGTGGGCAGGCCCACATAGCCAAGGCCGAGGATGGCGATGTCAAAGGGGAAAGTGGTGTCTGTCAGCTCCACAGCAGCGGCGCCTTGATGCGAGGTCTCTGGACCTGCGGCGGCTTGGCGATCCGTCGCCTGACAGTGGAAGCTGTTGTCCGAAATTGGGCGTGCAGCAGTATTGGTTTTCGGTGTCATATTCTCTACCCCTATGACTGATGCAGACGGGTCCGCTGTTTCATATGGCGGGCAAATTGGCAGTTTTTTCTGCGCTTGCCCTTGGTGAGCTAAGAACACCACGGCCTCTGTACGCGGGGCACGAGTAGTTGTTACGCGATTACAGGTGATGAGGACACAGTAATTACTCACAATCGGAGTAAGCAGACTACTTGCTCCATCGATGTGGCAATTGACATACCCGCCGGCGGTTTTACTTTGACTCCATTGGGCAGGAACCTTGGAAACCAATTTCTCCGCATCGAAGGAAACTGCAAGCTTTGGACAAATGGTTTCCCCAGCATCGTCCCGTTATCTTCGCCAGCATGACCACTTGCTCAGCGCTTCTCTGCACCAACCCCGGCACGTCATTCGTGATGGTGATGCAGACTTCCACTGCTGACTATCACGACGTTTACGTTTGCGATGAGCACAGGGTCCTGATGGATGCCGGCTGCCCGTGGGACATGCACGGGCGCCACATCCTGATAGGCCAGGACATGGCGCCACCGCTGAAGGAATGGTCTGCCCGGCCGTGCGGAGGGGCTGAGGGCTTTACGCTCACCCTGAGATTCGCGGGCGAAACCGAGCCGGTGGACGCTTTCCTGGTTCCAACGGAGGCCAGGAGGCTGGCAGCGTTCATCTATTCAACCTATGGCGAGCATTGAGCAGTATGGCGGCGGCCGGACTCCACGTTCTCGACGCGCATAGTCGTGTCCGACGCGCAGAGACGGTGGCGCTCCCCAGATCCGGGTCGCGTCACCGTCTTTGCGCATCGAGAATGAGGTTGCGCGTCGAAAAGGTTGGCACCCTGTCCGCAGGCAACGGCCCCGCCGGGGTCTCGACAGGCTCAGCCACCGGCTGCGGCGGGAGTACGACGGCGGCCGCGCGCCGCCGTCGTACGGGTTCCGACAGGCTCAGCCACCCGCTGATCCCGGGAACTCCAAGAGTGGGTGGGTACAATCGACGCCTAGACGAACGAACACTGCTTTGCCGGAGGTACGGAGAAACAATGTCGGAATGGCTCGAAGTCGGCGCGAACAACTACATGCTGGTCACTGAAGGATCGTTGCTGAACACCGGATTGATCGTGGGATCCGAGCGGGCCATGGTGATCGATACCGGCTGCGGCCCACGGCAGGGGCAGGAGATCCTGGACGCGGTGCGGGAGAAGACCCACCTCCCGCTCGTCGTCGTTAATACCCACGCCCACTACGACCACTTCTTCGGGAACGCTACGTTCGCTTCGGCGGGCGTCACCGAATTCTGGGCCCACGAGAACTGCGCCAGGGAGATCGACGAGCGCGGGGACCTGCAGCGCCGCTTCGTGGGCACGCTGGAACCGGAGATGTCCACCGGCGAAGGCGAGAACGTGGAGCTCGTGGTCCCCAACGCCATCGTGAAAGACCAGCCGGTGCTGGTTGACCTCGGCGGGCTGACCGCCACCCTGTTCTACCTGGGCCGCGGCCACACCGACGGCGACCTTCTGGTGGGCACCCCCACCACCCTGTACGTGGGTGACCTCGTGGAGCAGGGCGCCCACCCGTCCTTCGAAGACTCGTACCCGGAGGAGTGGGCGGACGCGCTCCGGCACATCTCGTCGCTGCGCCACCGCTATGAGTTCCTGATCCCGGGCCACGGAAAGCCGTGCAGCGACCAGTTCGTCAAGACCATGGCGAACACCATGACCACTGCGGTGCGCCAGGCACGCGGGTCCATCCGCGACACCCCGGATGATGCCACGAAGGCCATCCCCGTTCTGCCTTACGGGCCGGAGCAGTCGCGCTGGTTCATCAAGCGGCTGCAGGAAACGCGCCGGGAGCGCTAAGGCCCGTTTGCGCCTGGTCCGCTTTGGCGTCGGCTGCCAGCAGGGCATCGAGCTCGGCGGACTGATGTGCCTGAAAGGCCTTGTCCGCGTTGGCGTTCGTGCTGGCGAGTATCGGTATGTCAAGGCTGGCGTTGCATCCCCGACAGCGGATCTCGTCTGTCCATACCCAGCTGTAGGCCGGGTGTAGTTCCTGGATCCGTTGCATCGCTGTGGTGATTACTGCAGTCCTTGCTGCAAAGTGGGCTGCGTCTTCGTTGCTGAGGCCGCTGCCAATTTCGATGTCGATGCTCATCGTGACCTCTTTCGTCGTTCCCCCCGATGGTGCAGTTGACAGTAATGCGTGATTGGCGGCTAAGGAACTACCCGAAGGTAACATTTTTCTAACCCTTCAACCCGGGCCTTCCGAGACGATTCAGCAGGGCGCGCCGAGGCTGCTGGAGCGCTCACCCGCCAACGCGCAACCTCCAGCGGCCCGACTGCCGGGACGGCTTAGAGGCTTGTGTTGGTTTCCGGCCAGACGAAATCCTTGAACCCCAAGGACGGGCTGGAACCCTTGGTGCTGTTGCCGGCCGCGGCGCCGCGGGTCCTTGCGTCTTCCGGATCTTCGGCGATGTCCGGCAACGGCTCATCCGGCCAGTCCGTCACTTTGAAACGGGACGGCCCGGTGCCGCTTTGTGCCTTCCTGGCCCTGGCTTCCGGGGGCCGGGCACTCTTTTCCGAGCCCGACCCTGATGTTTTTCGCGCACCCGTTTGCATGACTTTTGCTGCCCCCAGCCTTCAGTCCTGTGCGGGCCGTACTGCCCGCTGTTCCCAGGCCTTTAACCTACCGGCTGCGTGCCTGCCAGTCACTAGTGAACGCGTCTCCAAACACCAGGGCCGGACGCCGCAGGAACGCGACGTAACCGACGGAGGCGAGTGCCGCCGTCGTACGCTTGCAAGAAACCTTGGGAAAAACTGAGACTGGCAGCTCAGTTTCCAGAGGTCCGACTAGTAGCGTCACAGTGTGATTACTTGCTCGGTGCTTCGCTGCACGAATTTCGGGTCAGAATTCCTGGCGGGCAGGCAGGGCCCGGACTCCAGCCCTACGGAGGCGTACGTCTGCGCGGAGCATATAGGCCTCATTAATTCCGGTGCCCTCTGGGACATGCAAGGGCGCGATGTACTGCTGGGACAGGATGTAGCCCCGGCTCTGGAGAGCTGGTCCGTACGTCAAAGCGCCGGATCGGACGGGTTCACCCTGACCCTTGAGCTTTCAGGCAAGATCAGGCCCGTAGAACTTTTCCTTACGCCACCCCAAGCGGTAGCCCTTGCGGTGTCTCTGGCCGCCAACAGCGAGTGACGGCACTTCCGTCCAGTAAGGCCGATCATCCACGGGCCGCGGTCCCGGGGACCGCTGGCACGGGAGCACATGTTCAAACCCTGGCCCCCAGGGACTACGGGCACGGCCAACCTCTCAGTCCCCGGCTGACTTCATTTCGATGAGCTGAATGAGGTTGCCGCAGGTGTCGTCGAAGACCGCCACGACAGCGACGCCGACATCGGTAGGCGGCTGGGTGAACACCACGCCCCTGCTGACCAGCCGGGCGTGCTCGGCCTCGATGTTGTCCACGGCGAACTGGGCCAGTGGGATGCCGTCTTCGGCGAGGGCTTCCCGGTACGGCTTCACGGCGGGGTGGGCTGAAGGCTCCAGAAGCAGCTCGGGACCTTCAGGCGCTTCGGGCGAGACAACTGTGAGCCAGAAGTCGTCACCGAGCGGGATGTCGTGCCGCTTCGTGAAGCCGAGCACGTCGGTATAGAAGGCGAGGGCTGCCCGCTGGTCGTCAACAAATAGGCTCGTCAGGGCAATTTTCATGGTGGGGTCGTCTTTCTGCTGGGCCATCGACCGGTGATTTCGGAGAGGGGATCGCGGTTGAAGAAGTGAAACTTGGCGCGGCCGCGGCGCTCCGTCACCACGAGGCCGGCCGACTCGAGCACGCCGAGGTGCTGTGAGATCGCCTGGCGCGTGAGGCTGAGGCCATGGCGCATCGTGAGCACGGAACAGATCTCGAACAGGGTCTGGCCGTCGCGTACTGACAGTTCGTCAAGGACGAGGCGCCTGGTCTCATCATCCAGAGCCCGGAAGACATCGACCACGAACACACTATAGGCAAGTGACGGCTTGCATATCAAGACCTTCCACGGCCGCACTGAGCGGCAGCAAGGTGAGATGTTCGACGGCGGCCGTGCGCCGCCGTCGAACGCCCGCCAACGGTGCCAAAGACGACACCAAAGATTAACCTGCATGTCCTTGCACCCCGAGCGGTTGATCATCCACACTTGCATCAGATCCGCAGGAATTGTTCCGCCGATCCAGACCGCCGGCCACCGCCGGCCCCGCCCCATGAAAATGCCGGGCACCCCCTCCAAGCACAGCTTTCAGCCTCCCCGGGCATGCCTGGCCGGACGGCGCGTGCCTGCCGGATGTACCGGCCTCATCCCCAGAGAAAGTAGCCACGATGATTAAGCGCCATTCTGACGTCGTCCTGGAAATCACCGCCTACGACTCCCACACCGTTGAAAACGACCTCAATGCGGCCGTGGACATGGTCCGCCAGTACGCCATGCAGGAGGGCCGCCACGGAATCATGGTCACCCAGCACGGCTATACGAGCTACACCGTGGCCGTCAGCCGTGACGTCCCCTACGGCCAAACACACGAACGCCGGGAGCCCGGCACGGGAAGGTGAGATGTTCGACGGCGGCCGCGCGCCGCCGTCGCACGCCTTGTCTTCTCAGTTCCGCAGCGCCCTGATACCCGCTTCGCGGACGACGGCCCGGTAGTAGCCCTTGGCATAGCCTTCGGCCGTCGGGTGGAAGTTCACGCCGCCCAGTGGGTCCCTCTCGTCGAAAACGAACCAGGGATGGGGTGAGCCGATACCGTGCCCTTCGAATACGTCGGTGACATCGACATACACGGTCCCGGGAGACTTCCTGGCTGCATCCCTGATGACCTTGTTCAGAATGTCCGTGCCTTTGTTGAAGACCTTGGCGGCTTCGTCGGCGAAGTACGGGTTGTCCGCGAATTCAGGGGAGAACAGGTGCGGATACCCCAGGGCCACGATTGTGGCCCTCGGTGCCTTGGCGCGGATGGCCGCGTAGGCATCGGTCAGGGCCGGGCGGACCTCAGTGTTCGCGATAGTTTCCGCAACCTTGATGGCCGCCTTGCAGTCCTTCACCGTCTTGGTCAGGCAGGCGTCGAGAATGTCCAGGAATTTGACGTCGTTGCCGCCGGCGGTGAGGGTGACCAGGTCCGTTTCTTCGTTCAGCAGCCCGGCGTCCGACGCCACCTGAATCTGGGCGGGCACCATGGCGGCGGTCCAGCCCGAGCATGCGGCGTTGGCCGTGAGCTCGACGTCGGCCCGCGCGTCCAGCACGTCCACATAGCCCGGTGACGCCTGGTAACACGGCTCGGGATTCTCCGGATCAACAGGGTAGAGCGGGGAGACGCCGACGTTCGGGGCGCCGATGCCTGAGGTGTAGGAATCTCCCAAGGCTACGTAATCGAGCGGTCCGGAGTCGTGTGCAGCTGCCGGCGCGGCCAGCGAGCTGGCCAACACTCCGGCGACAACCACGGCCAGTGCTCCAAAGCGGGTCCGCCTGTGAACGGAGGGCTTCTTCATGATTCTTCTCCCGGCTCTTCTTATGGTGTGTCGCGGCAACCGCCGGCCCCTTATGTGGGACGGCCCTCCCAGATCTACTGCCCGCGGCGTTACTGCAGCGTCACCGGCCGGGCTCAAGAACAGCGTGGCCCCAGGGCTGGGGCCGGTATGATTTGCCGGGTGACGAGGAACGGCGGGGGACCCAGCATCACCAAGCAGGAGTGGATCAAATATGCGGCACTTTTTGTGCTGGCGGTAGCCGCCTTCGGTGTGGCAGCTCTGGCGCTGATGGGTCCACGCGGCCCGGTTGAAGCCGTCTCGGCGCGGGCAAGCACTGTGGCTGCCACGCCCACTGCTACCGCGTCCCCCGCTGCGACACCCATCCCCACGGCCACTGCACCCGCCCAGCAGCTTAAGATTCAGCTGCCTGCCAAACCCGTGGTCCTGATTCTTGGCGATTCATACACTGCCGGGGACGGTGCAGCCCGGCCGGACCAGGGATGGGCCTACGTTGTGGCCGGGGAACTTGGATACCCCACCAACATCGAGGGCCTGGGCGGAACCGGGTTCGCCTGGGGCGGCGGGGCGCAGGACGAGCTCAATGGTGAGTACGAAACGCGTTTGCGGGAGATCGCTGCCGACCCCGCCTTCGTGCCCAATGTCCTCATCCTCCAAGGCGGACAGAACGACTCCGCGATCGCCAGCCTGGAGGAAGTCCGGGCCGCCACGGCACAGACCATTGAGGCGGCCCGCAGGTTCTGGCCCGGCGTTCAGGTTGTGGTGCTGGGACCGTCGGCGCCGCAGCCCCTAGCCGAAGAACTGCGCTCCGTGAACAGCGCCGTCCGTGCCGGTGCCGCCGCTGCCAACGCTCCCTTCATCGACGCGGTGGAAAGTAACTGGTTCACCGCTGCCAACAGCCCGGGCTTCGACGCCGACGGCGCACATCCGAACACCGCCGGCCACGCTTACCTCGCGGAGAAGTTCCTGGAGTCCTGGCGCAGCTTGACCCAGTAAGCCGGCAGCGCCCCACACCGGATGGCATGAATTGACATTCCCGCAGGTCAATGATGGGTTAGGGGAATCGATGCTTGGGGGAGCGTCGTCGATATTCCTCCACATCGTCGCCTTCGGTTAACCGGCCGGCAGCGACATCTACCCTGGGGGGAAATCATGGTTGCAGTCAAAGAAGTGTCTTCGGAACCAAAAAACCGGACGGCCAAAGCACCGAAAATCCGCGCCATCCTGGCTGGTGGCCTGGTTCTCGGAATTGGCGCGGCCGTCACCCTGGCAGCGTGGAATGATTCCGAATTCGCCAGGGGAACATTCACCGCGGGCGACTTCAATCTTGAGGGCAGCACCGACGGCGCAGCCTTCGCCGATCACGACGATCCAGCGACCCCGGCAACCCTCGGCTTCACCGTGGCCCCGGACAACATGGCGCCCGGGAATGTGGTTGTGGCGCCCTTCGCAGTCAGGTTGGATGACGCGTCCAGTGTTGACGCCCGTGTCACCGTGTCCACGGAGGGATCAACGGGTGCCCTGACCGGGTTGACCTATTCGATCACCCAGTCCACCGATTTCGGATGCGGCGAACCCGTCACCGCCACCCCGGTGGCGGCCGGGCAGGAACTCGGAACGACGCCGCCCAATATCACCTTCCCGCTGCCCGCGGGGGCCGGCGCAAATCCGGGCGCCGCTGTGAACCTCTGCTTCAGGATCACGGCCGACGACAACCTGGTACGGGACCAGACCGGAACCACAACGTGGGAATTTGCTGCCGAATCGCAGTAAGCCATGGGCAACCGACGAGCAAAGACCGGTCGCGAAGCGGCTGCCTTGCGAGTGCGGGCTCTCCTGGCAGGAGCGCTGGTATTGGGACTGGGCGGTTCCGTAACGATGGCTTCGTGGACGGACAGTGACTATGCCACAGGTTCGTTCGGGGCAAGTACCTTCAAGACCGAATCCAACGTCACCAAACCCTACGACGCCGCTGGCAGCTGGAGCGCCAATGACATCGCGCCGGGTACTGCCCTGGTGTTCAACGCTTCATCGATGAGTCCCGGCACCACGGTGTACGCGCCGTTTGCCATCCGGACCACAGCAAACTCTGTGGCAGGCGAGGTGGTTCTTGGCTCTCCGTCGGTGGCCAGCAGCGGAATGGGCGACGCCGAACTGGGTGCCGCCCTGCGCTACCGCGTGGTTCGTTCCGCCACATGCGATGCGTCGGCGTTCACGGGGTCGCCCGCTTTTGTGGTGGGTGCAGACGCTGCCAAGCCTTTCACCGCGGGCCAGCCGGCCGGCGTCGTAAATTCACTCCAGGCTGCAACAGCGACCTTGCCGGGGGCACCTACGCAGTTTTGCTTCGAGGTGACCCTCCCGGTGGGTGCGAGCAACGCACTGCAGGGCCAGACGGCAACGGCAACCTGGCAGTTCACTGCCACCTCCAGCTCATGAGCCGCCGGTCAGCCGCGGGCCACCTGCGGGAAATCCTGCTGAACACCGCGGCAGCGGGAGGCGCCGTCTGCATCATCGCCGTGATCTGCGCGCTGCTGTTCGACGTCTCCCTGATCCTGTTCAAAACGGGGTCCATGGCTCCCGGTATCCCCGCCGGATCGCTGGCTGTGGTCCGTGGGATCCCGGCCGGTGAGATCAACGTGGGGGATGTGGTGACCGTCGACAGGCGCGGCAAGCTGCCCATCACCCACAGGGTCCAGACACTGGAGCCAGCCGAGGGGGCGGCGCGGGTGATCACCATGAAGGGCGACGCGAACCAGCAACCGGATCCGGCGCCTTACGTGGTGGAGCACGTGCGGTTGGTCCTCTGGTCCGCGCCCGGGCTCGCCTACCCTGTGGCTGCGGCCGCCCACCCGCTGGTCCTCGGCGGTACGACGGTGGCCGTGTCCGCACTGGTGACATGGGGTCTGTGGCCGCGCCGGAAGTCCGGTGAGCATGTTGCGGCCTGACCGGGGTCCGGTGCTGGGGCTGATTTTGACGTTCGGCCTGAGCGGCTTCGGGGTGCCCGCCGTTGCGGCGTCGGAGGTACCATCCGGCTGGTTGGAAGTTACCGCAGGGCCGGGGAACGCGATGCACAACCTCGCTCCTGGGGGCAGTGCGCAGTGGCCGGTGGACGTCCAAGTCCCGGGCGAGCGGGCCACCATACTGCAGGTGGCCCTGCACTCAGGATCTGCTGCTTCCGGCTCGCTGCGGAACTTCCTCAGCGTGGAGGTCCGGGCCTGCTCCGAGCCATGGGTCCAAGGCCAATGCGGTGTGGGGGAGAGGCTGCTGCTGGGGCGCACGCCGCTGAGCGCTGCGGAGGGTTTGCAGGCGAGTCTTCTGGAACCCGGGTCCGCCGATGCTGACAGTGCACATGTGGTGCTGACTGTCTTTCTGGCCGACGACGTTCCCGCGGAGGTGCAGGGGAGCAGCACGCAGATCACCGTGGGCGTCCATGGCTCAGGGGACGACGCCGGGACAGGACTCACTGACGGCGCCGGGCCTGGGAGCCTCCCGGGAAAGCCGGCCGGACCGCCGTCGAACAGCCTGGCTGATACCGGGGCCAGGCTGGGAGGCTTCGCGCTCCTCGGTCTGCTGGCTGTGGCCGTGGGCTTTGGACTGGCTCGTCTGCGGGCATCATGAGTATGCCCAGGAAAACGCTGTTGCCTGTTTTGGCCGCGTCGCTCGCGGTGGTGCTGTCGGCGTCGGCTCCTCCTGTGGTGACCGATGCTGCGTGGCAGGATCCTGACCTCGCCACCGGCAGCTTCGCGGCCCTCACCGTCCCAGCCCCGACCCTCAACGGCCAGTGTAGGTACGACGCCAACATTCTCGGGCTCGGCGCATACGTGCGGATCCTCTGGAAGCCGCCCGCGGGCTACGACATCACCAGCGCCGAACTGCTGGCTTCTACCAGCGGCCTGGGTTCGCTTCTTGCGCCGCTCACCGGATTCTCACTCACCGCGAAGACAACAGGGTCTCCCGCCACGGGGTACGTCACCGACGTACCGGTCAACTTGTTGGGCGGCCTTCTTGGCCTTGGCAGTGAACTTGAACTTGCAATCGTCACTAAGCACGATGGGTGGACGTCCAGGAGTGCTGCTGTAGCCACAAACGCCGGGCTTATTGTGGGCCTCGGCGCCAACTGTCGGAACCTTCCACCGGTGGCCTAGCGTTGCCGGCGGCCAAGGCCGCGACGAAGTGTCCGCACCGCCGTTGCTGCCTACGCCAGCGCCATCGGGCAATCTGCCGGCCTTCCTTGCGGGCCGTCAGAACGTTACGCGGCCGGCTCCGACGACGCCATCCACACTGCCCGCGAAACCTCATGGGCGACCGGGACGTCCTGGTGCTCGGCGCAGCGGACGTCGGCAATCAGTGCGCCGCCGACGTCGTCCTTTCGATAATGCGTCACGTGGTTCGTGTTCCTGCCGCACGTGCCGCAGGGAGCCCGGTGCTGTTTAGTCCACATGCATGAATAGTACGGTTGCCGCTGTTTCACGGAAGTAAATCTCTGGAAACGTGTGGGACTCCGCAGCGTCCATTCGTGTCACCTGCAAAGGTGCCGATTCCGCGTCTCTATCAACCTTTGGAGGTAGCGCCCCAACACCAGTTTCTCCACCAAACGCCCTATTGGTCCGAACGGAGCCACGAACTCGATACGATCCACCATGGTGGTTCCCGCTGAATCCTGGCTGAATTCATGAACATGCCGGGCCCGCTGGAACGGACCCTTAACCTGCTCGTCTACGAAATAGTTGGGTATCTGCATCTCGGTGATCCGGCTCGTCATCTGAAGCGGGATGCCGAAATGCCAAGCGCGCCAGGTCACTTCTTCGCCCAAGGAGATGAGACCGGACGTCACGCCACCTATCGCCTCTTCATGAGACTGCATCATGGAGTCCTTGTGGACGTCGATGCTCCGGGCCAGGTCAAATAGCTCCGATTGGGCATCTCCGTCCGCGTTCTGCACTCGAAATAGACGACCATCGTCAGAGTATCGCAGCTCCTTCAGTCTCGACTTGAATCGTGCGAGTTTCAGAATGCCCTAAGCAGAGCGTCCACGGCATGGATTGCCGATCCAGGAATCCTTCACGAGGACGGGAAACCCGGACTGGGCGACCCGGAACGGGACATCGTCGAGCGAGGTCCCCGGCCGCCGTAGTCAACGGTCAGAGATTAGCTAGGGACTATGGAATCAAAGTTTGTACGTAATGACTGGATCGCTTGGAGGAAAGCGAACGATTATTTCGATTCCGAGTACACCGTCGGATGGCAGGTGCTTCATTCGGACGATCCGGGGAAGGTACTTGACGAAGACGAGGTGCAGTAGTCGTGGCGCCCCTCACTCCTGCTTCCGCACTTTTTGAATGCCCATACAGCAGGTGAAGTTTGCGCAGTCAGCTTTTGCAGGCGACAACTTCAGCAAAACCTCTTTACTAGCCCCGGACCCGTTATTAGTATTCATAATCCGGATGGGCGCCGGGGGGCGTCCGGAGAGGGGGAATGCATCGAGGCTGTTCTAAAACAGAAGACACATGACCACTACGTAGAAAGCCCCTCCTCAGGAGGGGCTTTCTCCCTGTCCGGCAGAACAGGAAATCAAGTACGACGGCGGCAGGTCGCCGTCGTACTTTCTTGCCTACTTCGCGTAGGTGGCGAAGTTTTGGGTGGCCACCAGCTGCGCGCCGTACGGGGAGCCCGCCGAAAGCCGGGCCGAACCGAAGCCGAAGTCGGTCAGGCCGGCGTTGAGCATGTTGGCGTTGTGGCCGGGGGAGGCCTTCCACGCGGCGAAGAGCGCATCGGCGTCGGCGTTGACGGCGATGTTCTCGGCGGCACGGGTCCAACCGGACGGGATCTGCGCGGACGCGTCGGGGTTGTGACGGAAGCCCGCGCTGCCCTGGGCGTTGATGTCCCGCATCATGGTGTTCGACCAGTTCTGCGCCACGGATTCGAGCCCGGCGTTGTAGCGCAGCGGGGCGAGGCCGTTGGCCAGCCGGTACTGGTTGATGAGATCGAAGGAGCGCTGGGCCACCGCGTTGGACGGCGCGCTGCCGCCGGCCGGAGCCGCGGGAGCCGGAGCGGGTGCCGGTGCCGCCGGCGCGGGTGCCGCCGGCGCGGGTGCCGCCGGCGCGGGTGCCGGAGCTGCAGGGGCTGCCGGAGGCGGGGCGGGTGCTGCGGCCGCGGGAGCGGGAGCCGGCGCCTCAACCTGGGCAGGCTCTTCGGCAGGAGCCGGGTCCTCAACGGGGGCAGCCGCGGCCGGCGTTTCGGGATCTGCGGCGGGAGACGACGCCGGCGCGGCAGCGGAAGCAGACGCTGACGGAGCAGCGGAGGCCAGGGGCGAGGCAGATGCGGACGGCTGCGCAGCAGCAGGGGACTGGGCGTTGGCGGCGATCCAGTTCCACCAGCCGAACGGCCAGGAGCTGGCGCCGGCAGGAGCGGAACCTGCGGTCAGCAGCCCGCCGGCCAGGACCACAGTGATCAAAAGGGCAGCGAGATGTCTTTTGTCTTTTAACACCCGGAGAACAGTACCTACTGCCTACGCCACACCCCGCATCGTGTGATTCTGCCCACTTCATAGAGGATCTGGCCGGCAATGGCGCTATGGCGGCCGACGGCGGGTGCCCGGCTGTGCCGGGCTGGCTAATGCTTCCGCGGGGCCCGCGTACGGAAAAGCGCCGCCGTGCCCGCGGCCAGTCCCAGTACTCCGGCGCCGAGGCCGACGATGCCGAGCGTGCTGTCCGCGGCGGGGGTGGTTGCTGATACCGGGGCCGCCTCGGCCAGGGGTGCGGCGTGGCCGTGTCCCGCCTTTTCCTCGGTGGTGGTGAAGGCGGGTGCCGGGTGCTCGGGTTCAGCCTGGCCGGGTGTTTCCGTGTCGTCCCACGTCACCACCGTGCCGTCCGAATACCACTGGGTTGCCGGCAGTTCCACGGTGGTGCCGGCCGCGGGGAGCTTGCCGACGGAGATCGAGAAGGTCTGGTATTCGTGCTGCCCCAGCTGGTGGGCGGCGTCGGCTGTCCACGTGACGGTCGAGGCTGCCTTGGTGATGGTGGCACCGTTGACGGTCACCGGTGATGGCAGGGCCGCCTCGGTGATCTCGGCTGTCCAGCCTTCCATCGGCTTGACGGAGACCGAGGTGAACGGCGTCCCGGTGGGCAGGGCCACGGCGATCCTGGTGGTCTTGGCCGTGGCCGACTCGTTGGGGACCTTGAAGGTCAGCTGCGAGTAGCCGCCGGCAGAGGGCGACGACGGGTCCACACTGACGTGCGCGGACGCGGTGCCTGCGCCAACCAGCAGGAGCCCGGCTGCCGCGGTGAGTGCGGTGAAGGTCCCGGCGGTGCGGGTGCGTGCAGTTGCCATGGGAATTGCCTTTCAGTTGGCCGCGCGGAGTCGTGGCGACGGCGGCGCAAGGGTCAGGGGGTTTTCTTCAGGTGTACTTCGAGGATGTAGGTGGTCTGTCCGGCGCGTTGCCTGATCCGTGGCAGATGTTCCGCCGCCAGCCAGGGCAGCACTCCGGACGGATCGCGGTCCCGGGTGCCCTCGCGCACGGCGACCTCGAGGTCCAGGGCCAGGGAGGCGAGCCGTTCCGCACCCACCTGCAGGCTGGCGGCCTTGAGGCTGAGTACTGCATCGATGGCGCCCGCGAGGTCGCCCGTGGTCAATGCTCCCCGGAGCTTGTCTATCCTCGGCGGGAGGGCGGCGATGAAGTTGCGGACGAATACCCGCCAGACTTCGTCATAGTCATCGAAGTCCGCGCGCAACTTGTCCAGCACTGCATGGTCCAGGAGGGGTCTGGTGGAGTCCTGGCCGCTCAGCACGGGTGTTTTCGCGCCGGTTCCGGGGCCGCCCGGGGTGCGCGGCGGTGCAGTGATAGCTGTCATGGAAGTGACGGTACGGACTGCATGTTGGGGGAACCCTGCGGTGCACCTTGGGGCTCCTAGCGGCTTCCAAGGTTTGTGCGTTCGGAGCTTTCATCCAGCTTGCGCCCAGCGCAGTTATGGAAACGTTATATATGCTTGCTGAGTGGTTTTTAGGTCAAGCAGTGGAAACTTGTCAGCTCTGGAATGCCCGGAAACGCCCTCAACCGGGCTGATTCCGGGACGGAAACATGCCCTGGACGGGCTCCGGACCGTTGCCGTGGTGTTTGTGTTCCTGTTTCACGCCGCCACCGACTTGGTCCCCGGCGGATCCATCGGTGTGGACGTGTTCTTTACCCTCAGCGGCTTTGTGATCACCCTCCTGATCATGAAGGAGTACCTGGCTACGGGCGGGCTGCGCCTGGGGATCTTCTACGCCAAGCGGCTGGCCCGGCTGTGGCCGGCGCTGCTGGCCGTTTGCGGAGTCATCGTCGCCGCGGGGCTGGTGTTTCCGGCGTCAAAGTGGGCCGGCCAGGAAGGCTTCGTGCTGCCCGCCGCCGGGTACGTGATGAACCTGGCGCATTTCGGGACGTTCGGCGGCTCCATCACCGGTGAGACGCTCGGCCCCACGTGGACGCTCGCCGTCGAGGAGCAGTTCTACCTGGTGTGGCCGGTACTCCTCCTGGTGATGCTGCGGTTCTGGAGAGTCCGCACCGTCGCCTGGGTGACCGGCGTCCTGGCCGCGGCATTCCTGCTGGAGCGGTTCGTGCTGGTCCTGCTCGGGGCGCCCCTGAGCCGCCTCTACAACGGGCCCGACACCCGGGCCGACGAGCTGCTGATCGGCTGCACCCTGGCACTGGTCTTCACCCTTGTCCGGCGCGGCTCGCGGTGCCACGCGTCCCTCCTGTCCGCCGCGCGGTGGGCCGGGCCGCCTGCCGCCCTGGTTCTGCTGGCCGCCGTGTTCCTGCTGCACGAGCCGGGCACCCCGGGCCTGTGGTTCAGCGCTTTCTGGACGGCCGGGCCCGCCGTGCTGGCACTGCTGGCGGCTCTGGCCATCGGCTGGCTGGTCTTGTCCCCGGCCAACTTCACCGCGCGGATCCTGAGCCATCCCTGGCTCGCGGGCCCCGGCCGCGACCTGTCCTACGCCTTCTACCTGTGGCACCTGCCGGTCTACCTGCTGCTGATGCCTCTCGTGCCGTCGCTGTGGCTCCGCATCCCGCTGGCGGCAGCCCTCACGGTGGTGCTGGCCTATGCCTCCTTCAGGCTGGTGGAAACGCCCGTCCGCAACTGGGCCAACAAAAGGCTGGATGCCGCCGATGTACGTCCTGCTCCTGAACCCGCCCGCGAACGGGAGCGGGAGCTCGTGTCCGCCGGCCGGGCCGCGTAGGCGCCGGTGCCTCCTCCAGCCGGTGCCTCCTCCAGCCGGTGCCTCCTCCAGCCGGTGGATCCCCTAACGCGCCCCCCTGGTTTGGGCGTTTGGCGAAGTTAGGGATCGACATCCAATCCGTCCGGGAGGACTCTGGGCGTACGCGGTGATGCGGACTTCGGCACGCGCCTGGTTAGGGGGATTACGTGGTGGACAAATGCTCGGTTCTCCGGTGCACGAACCCCGGCTCCGGCACGGTCGCGGGTCCTCAAAAGGTGCCTGTCTGCGCTGGGCACAAGGCCCTGATGGACGCCGGCGCCCCGTGGGACCTGCAGGGGCGTTCGGTGGTGATGGACCAGGACCTGGCGCCCGCCGTGGAGGGATGGCAGGCCGAGCCCAGTGCGGGTGCTGACGGTTTGACGCTTTCCCTTGAAGTGGCCGGGCGGGCCGAGGCGGTCCGCGTCTTCCTTCGCCAGTCCGAGGCCCGGGCGCTCGCCGCGTTCATCACCGCGGCGAACGGCGAGGGCTGAACAGGCACGGCTGGTGTGACGGCGAGCCCGCGGCGCTGGTGCGGAGCCGCGGCAAGGACTATCTGTCACTGCCCCGATAGGGAGTGCTCGTCAACCCGCGTCAGCCATTCGGTGACGAGGGCTCGAACAAGATCAGGTTGCTCATGGAGCAGCGCATGACCGGCGCGGTCCAGGACGGCCATAGTGGCTCGGGGGTAGCGCTCCGCCAACTCCTGCGGCGCCCGGAACCCGGCCGTGGCGTCCTGCCGGTCGGCGAGCATCAGCACCGGATGCGGGTAGGTTTCCGCCGCTTCCGGCCGGTCCCTGAGCTCCCAGCTTGCGAAGATCCGAGACATCGCCGCCTCATCAACGAGTGCGGCTGATGGAGCCACCCGTTCCTGGAACAAGTGCAGCGTTTCCGGGGACTGCACCACAAAGTAGTCGCGGTACGTCGCCTCGGCCTCAGAGTCCAGTCCGGCGGGCAGGCCAGCCTGCCCGACCAGGACTTGGTGCGGTGGCACGCCGCGCGTGTGGGCACCCACCGGGCAGATGAGCGCCAGTCCGATGGCCTGCTCCGGTTTCAGGGCGGCAATGCCGCAGGCCAGGTAGGCGCCGTAGGAGTGGCCGATCACCAGAAAGGGCCGGTCCTCGATGGTGTTGTCCACGAATCCGAGCAACAGGTCCAGCACGTCATCGTTGCCTCGGATGCTTGAGGGCGCCGGAGTGCGGCCCATCCCCGGCAGGTCCGGATACAGCCGCCGGTAATTGGGGCCTGTGCCGAGTATTGGTTCCAGGGCGCCCGCCACCTCGCGGTGGTCCACCCCTGCGCCGTGGAGTGCGAGCACTGGCATACCGCTGCCGTACTCGGCGAAATGCACGGGGACACCACTGACCGTGACTTCCATGAAGCCAGTCTAGGCATCCGCCCGGGGCAAGGTGACGGCCTCGGCCGGTGGGCGCGGTACTGGAATTCCGGGCATGAGATCACCGATCCTGTCGGGCGCCGATGGAGTGCGGATCAGTGTCCAGGTGTGCGGCGATCCCGGTGCGCCCCCGGTGGTGCTGCTGCATGCCCCGCCTGATCATCGAGGACGCCCCGCCGCCGTACCCCCGAACCCGGCCGGTACCTGAGGAGGATGTTGGACGACGAGTCGAAGCGCGCCGAATCCAGGACCGTCAGGTCCGTTGGTGCGCCGAAAACCGGGATGCCCCCAGCCAGCGCGCGCGGGCTGACCATCAGGTGGACCTCGTCCACCAGCCCCAGTTCAAGGAGGCTGTTCCAAAGCACGCGGCTCGCGAAAACCAGGATGTCGCCGTTGCCTTCCTGCCGGCGGGCCCCGATCCATTCGGGCAGGTCCCGGCCGGCAACAACGGCGGTAGAGTCATGCCACGCGTTGCCCTCCGGGACCTCGAAGGTATCTGAAACCACGTATTTGGGCAGGGAGTTGTAGGCCCTGCTGACCCTGCGGTTGTCCTCGCTGAGCGCACGGTTACCGGGAACCTCGGGGGCGTCGGCGATTCCCGGCCAGTACGAGCTGAACCCCTCGAAGGATTTCCGGCCCAGGAGCACCATGTCCGCAGCCTCAATCCGGACACGGTTGTATTCATCGAACGCCTCGTCCATGTTCAGCACGAGGGGATTACCGTCGGCGGCAGCGTAGAAGCCGTCCACGGAGGCAATGTTGGAGACAATGACGCTTCGCATGCTGGCATCCTCCCAGACCTCTGCCTCCGGTAACAGGCCTGGAGTTATTGTGCAGGTATGCAGACCTCAAGGCCCTGAGGCCTGTCTGCCGGGGGCAAAACTCCGCCGGGGAATCGGCAATATTTTGCAGATTCGCTTCCCACACCAGCGCCGCGCAGGGCCGGGAATCAATTTCAGAAATATATTGCAGACGACCTCATTGGCACATCCGCCCGGACCGTCCACGCGATCGAAACCGGGGGAGGCAACCCCTCCCTGGTGACGGTGGCCGCTGCGGCGAACGCGGTGGGGCTGCACATGAGGGCCGTCGATGACTGAAGACCTGCAACGCCTGAAATTTGTCCGGGGACGCAGACGTGGACAAAGCAGGCCTGCTTGCCGGCCACGGGGTTGGAGGAGTTACTCCCGTTAGATGTCGAAGCGCGTTCCCGGGGCGCCGCTGGGCAGATTCTTCAGGAGGCCCTCCGCCACCTCGCGGACCTGCTTGTTCCGGTGGCTCGACGCGTTGGCCAGCAGGCTGAAGGCGTCCGCGTAGGAACAACGGTTGCGGCCCATCAGCACACCGCACGCCACGTCGATGGACGTCCGGCTTTCCAGCAGCGACTTCAGGTTGTCCCCGGCCGACCGGACGCTCCGCACCTCGAGCGCCAGTTTCAGGCTCTGGGATGCCACTCCCGCAAACCATGCCGCATGGCCAACCGCCTCGGGGCCAAACCGCACCCCCGGCGGCGCGAAGAACGCCACGGCGGCGGTGGTGGCGGGGTCCAGCCGGAGCGGAACGGCGAGCACCTCGCTATAGCCGGCGTCAAGGAACCGCTTCCGGTAAGCCTCCCAGCGGGACGCGCCCCCCGCAGCCTCCACCACAATGGGACCGTCCGATGCCACCGCGTGGGTCAGCGGACCGCCGTCGAGCTCCTGTTCCAGATACCCCAATCCCGCCGCCCGGCCGTTATTCGCCGCGCGGATGGGAGCGCGCTGGGCCGGTGTCAGCACCGTGGCACAGTCCACCTGGACGCCAACAAAATCGGTGAGCGCCACCGCTGCCGCTTCGGCAAGCCGCCGCAGCGACCCGGCGTCCGAATCCGTGTCCGTGGTCAGGTCCAGCAGGAACCCGGACGGTGCCGGCCACGCCCTCGGGGCGGGCGAACCCGCCGCAGCCTGCCACCCGCCGTCGTCCTTCAACACCTGCCTGCCGGTGCCTGCCACATGTATCGTCACCCGCGCGTCCCCCTTGAACCCCGCCCGCGCTGAGTTGTCCGCGGGCTGCCCTTCGAACATAGGGCGCGGCGGCTGGGGAGGGCACGAGTAGTCAGTACTCGAATTTTTCCGGACCGGCCAGGGGTACTTACTTCCCGCTGGTCCGGGGAAAGGAACCTGGGTTCAGGCGGTGAGGTCATACCCTTCCTGGATCCAGGCCAGCAGTTCGGCGTCGATCCCGGCAGGGTCCTTCAACATGATCTCGTTATGCCAGCGCCCCGCAGAGACGCGCTCCACCTTGTGGATCCGCTCGGTTTCCAGCTGCCGGGCCAGGACGATGTTGACCAGGATGCCGCCACGGCGGGGATGGATGCCCAGGAACGCACGGCCGTGGGCCACGTGGAAGGACGACGCGTTCTCTTGCACTTCACAGCCATCGAGGGCGTTGATGCGGTCCATGAGGGCGCCGTAAATCGCGGACGAAACAGGGTCGCCGTCGATGCGTTCCCTTGCTGTGCGTGCCATGGAGCCAGCATAAAGCCCATTCAGGCGCTGCACCCGGGTCAGCTGTTGCCGGCTTCCAGCCATTCCCGGAACGTCTGGCGTCCGACGGCGGCACCCGCCGCCGGGATCAGCCCGCCTTTGCGCATTGCCTTGCCCATGGGGCCGGGAACGTGCAGCGGCACGATCCGCTTCTTCTGCCCGGTCTTGGCGAGATAGGCCGCGACCAGGCCTTTCAGCTGTTCGGTCCGCGGCCCGCCCAGGTCCGGGACGCGTCCCTTCGGCCCAGCCTCGGCTGCGTCCAGCAGGGCCTCAGCCACCTCCCTGGCGGCGACGGGCTGGGTGAACATCGTGGGCACAAAAACCAGCGGTCCGGCGGTGGCCACCCTGACGGTCATGGGCACGAACTCGTGGAACTGGGTGGACCGGAGGAGGGTCCAGGGGATGCCGCCGTGCCGGACTTCGTCCTCCTGCACCAGCTTTCCGGCGTACAAACCGGAGTTGGCTTTGTCGATGCCCACGATGGACAGCGCCACGTGGTGCTTCACGCCCGCCTCCTTCTCCGCAGCGAGGAGGTTCTGGGTGGCGTTGGTGAAGAAGTCCACGGCCTTTTTGGTGGAGACGGTCTGGATGCCGGCCACGTCGATGACCGCGTCCACGCCCTGGAGCGCCTGGGCCAGGCCACGGCCGTTGACCAGGTCCACCCCTTCGGCGCGGCTGAGGCTGACCACGTCATGGCCGCGCTCCCTGGCGATGGCCACAACGTGGCGGCCCACTGTACCGGTTCCCCCTGCAACGGCAATCCTCATAAGGAAATCTTATGCGCGCGGCGCTGTTAATCGTCGAAATGGCCGGCCGTCTGCTTACTGCCCGCCAGTCGCCGGTTGATCTCCGTGGCCACCGCCGAGGGCAGGCTCAGGGTGTTGGCCAGCGCTTCCGTCCGGGGGACTTAGGATGAACAAAACCGCAGGTCATATCGGGGGTAAGCCACGCATGTCAGAGGAAACCGGGAACGGGAACGGCCGCGGGAAGCGGAAGGACAGTTCGGAGACGCGCCAGGTCCTGGTCCTCGTTGGCGTGGTGGCGCTGATCGCCGGGGGAATCGGCGGCGCCGGGATCATCGGCAGCCTCTCGGACAAGACCCGGGAGCAGGGCCAGGCTCCGCAGCCGGCGGCATCGCTGGCCGCCTGCCAGGCAGTTGACCGGGCGGACCTGGTGCCGGACTCGGGTGCGTTGTTCGGGGTCAACCTGGACCTGCACGCCAGACCCCTGGCCGACTACGCCCGCGACCTGGGGCACAAGCCCGCCGTCAGCGTTTCCTTCACCGGTTTCCCGTACACCGCGCAGGAGAAGATCGACCTGCAAAGGGCCGTGGAGCAGATCAGAGCCAACGGCCAGATGATGCTGCTGACCCTGGAGCCCATGGGCGGGCTGTCCGCCGTCACCCCCGAAGCCGCGCAGGCGCTCGCCGCGGACCTGGCGGATTTCAACAACGACGGCGTCCCTGTCCTGGTGCGCTTTGCCCACGAAATGAACGGATCCTGGTACCCCTGGTCCCAGCAGCCTGGCCGCTACATCGAGGCATTCCGCACGCTGGCCGGCGCGGTCCATGCCAAGGCACCGGGCTCGGCGATGATGTGGGCGCCGAACTACGCCGGCGGCTACCCGTTTGCCGGCGGCCAGTTTGAGGCCAAACCCGGGACGCCGGAGTTCGCCGACCTGGACACGGACTCGGACGGCGCGCTGACCATGAGCGACGATTCCTACGCGCCCTACTACCCCGGGGATGACGCCGTCGACTGGGTGGGAATGTCCCTCTACCACTGGGGCGCCAAGTACCCGTGGGGCGAAAACGAACTCCCGGAACCGAACAAGTTCGCCGAGCAGCTCACCGGGAATTACAACGGGGCCAACGGGGACGACAGCCTCCTGCCGGACTTCTACCACGTGTACGGCGAGGGCCACGGCAATCCCGTTGCCATCCCGGAAACAGCTGCCCTGTTCGCTCCGGCTGCCGGTGGAGACGCTGAAAGTCCGATCAAACAGGCCTGGTGGGGCCAGCTCTTCGACCCCGCCACCGCTGCGCAGTTCCCGAACCTGAAGATGGTCAACTGGTTCGAGTGGGACAAGGGCGAGGTTGAAGTCAAAGGCAGGGTGGACTGGACCGTGACCAACACGCCGGCGGTCCGCGATGCCTTTACCGCTGCGCTGCCGGACTGGTTCCGTTACGGCCCGCCGGAGCCGTGCCGGCCCTGACGCAGTCCAGGCCGTCCCTGGCGCTGGCCAGCACTGCCGGCGTGCTGCTGATCAGGCAGAGGACGTTGGCGGCGAGGCCCTGCGCCCGCTCCAGGGCCTGCGGGAACTGACCGGCGCGGACCAGCGCCTCGATGCCACGGCAATACGCTTCGGTATCGAACGCCCCGGCCATGGCGGATGCGATCTTCAGGCTGAGGATGGCGTCCAAGGAGGCCTCAATGTCCCTGCCGTTCAGGCCGGTAAAGATGCGCTGCAGCCGTGCCGGGAGCATCTCCAGATAATCGCTGAGGAACTGCAGGGCGATGCCGCTGTCGGTTTCGTCCGCGAGGGTCTGGATGGGCTGAAGACTCAACGCAGGCGGGGCCATGTCAGTCATGGCTGCCCGTGCCCGGGGTTGCGGTCTTGCTGGTGCCCAAAGAAGCAGTCCTTTTACGTTTGCAGGCGCGTCCCCTGATGGGCCGGCCGCGAAAATTCAGGCCTGCTGCCAGGCCTGGCACTCAATATTTGCTGACGGACATCAAGGGCAGCCCTTACCCATGCTCAAGAATGGCGCAAGGTTGAGTCATTTCCATCACGGGCACTTTAGGTGAGCTGGATTAGCTGTTGACCGCTCTGGCGCCCGAAAGTGACGTTTCCCCAGCTCATTGCCCTCCCAACTGGGCCGGCGAGGGAATTTTGACCACTGTGACGCACCTTTCACTACCCGGTTACGGCATCCTGAATTCCTGCGCTTTTATTTATGGTATTTAGCGAAAAACGGTTGATGAAGATTTGAGGGTAATTGATTGAACCTTGATCACCTTTGGGGGCGAATTCTGAGATAGGGGTTATTAGCTGGATTTCGGGTCCCGCCGGGACTTGTGAAGTCCAGAAGGAGGCTCCCGTGTCCGTTGCCCTGCCCTCGGCGGTTGCAGAAGTGGTGCGTACCGGCGCCCCTGCCAAGCGGGAGCGTGCCCGCACGGCCACCAGCCCGGTGAAAGAAGCGGCAGGGGCCGGCCTTGGCCTGCGGGTGGTGGTGCTGGTTCCGGCGTACAACGAAGCCGGGTCCATCGGGGCAACGCTGGATGGGCTGATGGCGCAGGAACGGCTGGCGGACCTGGTGGTGGTGGTTCCCAACGGCTGCACCGACGCCACCGCCTTCGAGGCCCGCAAGTACCCGGTCACGGTGATGGAGCTGCCCCGGCTGGAGCACCGCAAGTCCGAAGCATTGAACCGCGCTTGGGTAGAGTACGCCTACGACGCCGATGTGGTGGTCTGCCTCGACGCGGACACCGTGCTGCCACCGAACGCGCTGGCAGCGTGGGAGCGCGAATTCGCAGACGAAACAGCCGCACGCCTTGGCGGGTCCTCCTCGAAATTCACCATGCAGGATCCTGGACTGCTGAGCCGGCTGCAGAAGGCCGAGTTCGCCACCTGGACCGATACCGCCCTGCGCCGCGGGCAGACGAGTGTGCTGGCCGGGACCGGCTGCGCCATCAACAACGCCGTACTGCGGGACATCGCCGCCCGGGACGACCGCGAAGGGCCGTGGGTCTACACCTCCCAGGTGGAAGACTTCGAACTAACCTACCGGATCCGCGAACTGGGCTACGTCTGCCAGGTCTCACCGGACGTTCGCGCCTACACCGACTCCATGAAGTCCCTCAAAGCCCTCTGGGGCCAGCGGATGAAATGGCAGGTGGGCACGGTGGAGGATCTGCTGGACCTCGGCATCAACCGGCTGACGCTCCGGGACTGGGCCCAGCAGGGGATGGGCCTGCTGGGCGTCTTCCTCAAGCTTCTGTGGATCTTCGTCATCGTGGCGGCTCTGGCCCTCAAGGTGTTCCACGTGGTCCTGTTCTGGTGGCTCGTGCCCATCCTCTTCGTGGCCTTGGACGTCAAGCGGGCGCTGCGGATTCCCCACCGCGACTGGAAAGACATCCTGGTCGCGGCAACCTTCTTCCCACAGGAAATCTTCATGTGGCTGCGCTCCGGATGGTTCCTGGCTTCCTGGTGCGCAGTCCTGAAAACCAAGATCACCCGGCGGCGCATCGACCGCTGGGAAGCGCAATACACAGCAGAGGAAATCAACTAACAATGTACGGAATGAATACCTCCATCCCGGCGTCCGGCGCCGCCCTGGCCTACACCGGACTCAACGTTGGAGCAGGCATCCTTACGGCACTGGGCATCCTGCTGATCGGCGTGGCGCTGATCGCCCTGGTCCGCCGCAGCCCCGCAGCCCGTCCGTAACGGCCGCCCGCACTATGACGCCCGCCGAGCCGCCAAAGCAGACTTGAACGCGGCCGCCGAGGCGTCACTGCTGTTAATGCGCCAGTCAGCTTCCTTCTGCATGTGGAACCATACGAACCCCATCACATCGGGCTGGGCGGAGAGGTAGGACACCAGGTCCGTGTTCCACGCAGCTTTGGACCCGCCGGCCTCACTCGAGGACGTCTCGGCGATCAGGATCGGCAGGCCGGGCGCCAGGGACCGCAGCTGGTCGATGCCGGGAGCAAAAAGGTCCTGCGGTGAAATCCAGCCGCTCCATGAGGCGGACGTGCCCCAGTTGTAACCGTCCAAGGCCACCACGTCCACATATTCGGTGCCAGGGAAGAGCCCGGCAAGGTCAGTGGAACCCCAATACGGAACGTTCGGACTCCAGACCCACGAGACGTTGGAGGCGCCGGTGGCAGCCATAACATCGTGCACGTGGCGCCAGGCCTGCACGTAGTCACCGGCCGCATTGCCGTTGACTCCCTCGGCCCACGGGTACCAGTCCCCGTTCATCTCATGGGCGAACCTCAGCTGCACCGGGTACCCCCACGCCGCCAGAGCCTGCCCCCACTGGATGATCCGGGCATCAAAATCCCCTGCGGCGATCCTGTCCAGGGAGTAAGCCGGCTGGTCCAGCCCGCCGCCCCAGGCCCACGGCTCCCAGGTCACCAGCGGCACAGCACCCCGGGCGCGGGCGGCGTTCATTTCGCTGATCGGCGGTGCCTGCAGGAAGTCCTTGTAGAACAGGATGCTGGACGGGCTTTCCCCTGCCAGCCGGGCCACGTCATCCTGTTCTCCGGTGGCCAGCGGCCCATTGGTTGTGGCCACCCCAAAACGCAGGCGCGCCGTGCTGACGGGCGGCAGCGCCGCCGCCGGCGGAGTCACGGTGAACACCGAGGACGCCTGGATCGAGGAGGTCTTGGCCGTGACAGTCAGCTTTCCGGCCGCTGTGGCCGGAATGGTGATCGATGTGCTGAACGCCCCGGTGGACGCCGTCCGGAACGCAAACGTGGTGGAGCCGGCAATCACCGTTCCGGACGTGGAAACCTTGAAACCCGTCCCGCTGACCGTGACGGCCGATCCCGCAGGTCCCGTGGCCGGGGTCAGCGTGATCTGGGCGGCGGCCGGTGCTGCCTGGACCGGCTGAATCCCGGCCAGCGTCAGGCCGGCACTCACTGCAAGCGCAGCGGTAAGTACTTTCACAAACTTGAACACAGCGATCGGTCCCCGCAATCGTCGGGGCTGCCAGTCCGGCAGCCGTCAGTTCGGTGCCTGCAGGCACTGCCATGATCCTAAGGTCCCCCCGGTGCAAAAGTCTCAAGATCCGCTCAAGTTTCTTGGGGTGGCGAATGCGCGTAGCACCTACAGGTGACGCTGCAGAAGGAAGGTCGTCTGCTGCGTGCATCTCCGGAGCTCGGTGAGATGAACGGCGGCGAGCCGCGGCAACACCACGGCAGGGCCGTCGTCGTGGTGATCGACGCGAAGCAGCCGCTCCATGTCCAGCGCCAGGCCAGCGAGCCGTTCGGCACCCACCATCTGGCTGGACGTCTTCAGGCTCAGGACGGCGTCCATCGCCCCCACCGGGTCCCCGGTTGTCAGCGCAAGGCGAAGCTTTTCGATCCTGGCGGGAAGGTGGGCGACGAAGTCCTGGACGAAGATTTTCCAGATGCCTTCGTCCTGGTCCAGCTCGGCACGGAGCCTGTCCAAAACGGTGCTGTTGAGAAGGGGCCGCGCGTCGTCCTCGCTCTGTGTCATCGCTGAACTCCCGTCAGCTACGTACACCACTCAGCCCTTGAAGTGCGTGGCGGGAGCTCCGCCGGGTAAATCCGTGAGTATCGATTCCGCGACCAGCCGCACTTTGACGTTCCGGTGGCTCGAGGCCTTGGCGAGCATCTGGAAGGCGTCCTCGTAGGAGCACCGGTTCTGCCCCATGATGACACCGCATGCGACGTCGATGGAGGTCCGGCCCTGCATGGCACTGCGCAACTGGTCCGCGGTGGCCCTGGCCGTCCTAAGCTCTGCCGCCATCGCGTAGCTGGTGGCCGCCACGTGCCCGAATGCGATGAGGCGCCGCTGCACCGAAGGGGTGAAGACGTCGTCCTGGTCAGCCAGCAGGGTCAACGCTGCCACCCTGCCGCCCTCCAGCATCAGGGGTACCGAGGCAATGGACCGGTACCCGGCGTCCGCCAGGGGTTCCCAGTAGGCGGGCCAACGGGTGTCCGTTGTGTAGCCGTTGATGATGAATGCCGGCTGCCCGGCAAGTGCCCGGGACACCGGTCCGTGGCCGCTTTCCTGGTCCCGCCGGGCGACGTCCATGGCAAGGTCACTGGTGCCTGACATCAGGACTTCCCACTCCCGCCGGGGGAGTGTCACGGCGCACTCAACGGAGCCGGCAATCTCCGGCAGTGACGAGACCGCAGCGAGGGTCAGGAGGTAGAGGGAATCCTCGTCGGTTTCCGCGCGAAGATCCAAAACGGGCGCCGGTTCCGGCAAGGCCGGTTCGTGATCCTGGGGCGGGGTTGTATGGCTGCCCTCACCGCCTACACCGAGGTGGTGATGTGCTTTGCGTCCCCGGATTTCTGTCCTCATGACTGCCCCCCATAACAGTGGACGACGGGCACGTGTCCGTCGCTGTACTTCTGGTTGCAGGTTATGAGGGCAGGGGCAGGGGGCACACGAGTACCGGGTACTCGCTTTTCGTCAGTACGTTACCTGCTCCGTCCGCAGGAGTACGACGACGGCCTTCCGCCTGGATCCATACAGGGCGCCTTCCGGCTGTGCTTGGGTTTACTGTCCACCTGCGGGCTCAAGGACTGCGGACAGATACGGGCAAGAATTCCTCAAGAGTCCTGGAAAAACTCCTAGGAGTTCCCTAGGAGCCGCCGGGAGACTGCCCGCTATGGCATCAACAGCACTGCTCAAGCGCACCAGGATCCTTGCGCCGGCACTTCTGCTCACACTCGCAGCCGCTTTGGTGGCCAGCATCCTGATGGCGCCACCGCGGACGCCACCGGCACTGCTGGGCGCAGCGGGGAACCTGGACGGTGGCGTTGCCCGCATCAACGGTGTGATTCCCCTTGAGGCGGACGGATGGGCACCACCCACAGCTCCCGCAGTGCTCGCCAGTCCGCCAGGGGCAGAACTGCACCGGGTCCGCATCCTGCTGGAGCTCACGGCCATGGAACAGGACGGCCTGCGCTTCGACCCGTCCCACTACGCAGTATCGTCCCTGGGCGGCGGGAAGTGGGAGCCGGTGTGGTTTTCGCCTGCGCCGGCCACGGCCCGGCAAGGGGAAAGCATCAGCGCCACACTCGTGTACGAGCTCCCTGACCGGGCCATTGACCTCGCCCTGGAACTGCCCGGCGGCCCCGGCCTGTCCCTGGGTGCCGGTCACCACCGGGGAGGCACATAGCCGGACCGCGGGACTGCCGGACTGCCTGAGGCCGCGCGGCTTTCATGGTTTCCCCAAGAGCGGGGGAGCACTGCGCAGGAAATCTACAACCTGGGTCCGGCACAGTCTGAGCATGAACGAAGGAGGCCAACCATGACAATTTCACGGCGCCAAGTGCTGTTAACCGGAGGACTCGGAGTCCTGGGAGCAGGGGCCGCCCTGCTGCCCACGGGATCGGTGGAGGCCAAGTCGGCCAGCCGGCTCAGTGACAAGGAGATGCCCCGGCCCTTCCAGGCAGAGTTCCGCCAGGCACCTTTCCTGAGGCCGAGCTCCACCGGGATTGATCCGGTCGACGGCGCGCCCGTCAACTACTACCAGGTGACCGAGCAGGCCGCCAATGCCCAGATCCTGCCCCGGTTGACCACCCCGATCCTCGGCTACAACGGGATGTTCCCCGGGCCCACCATCAGCCTGGACCAGGGCACCAAAGCGGTGTTGCGGGTCCGGAACAAGCTTCCGGCGCAGCATGCGCTGGACGGGCACACCCTGTCCACTTCCACGCACCTGCACGGATCGGCGTCCCTGCCGCAGTACGACGGCTACGCCAGTGACATCACCCTCCCGGGGTTCCACAAGGACTACCACTACCCCAACTTCCAGCCCGCCCGCACCCTGTGGTACCACGACCACGGCGTCCACTTCACGGCCCTCAACGCCTACTCCGGCCTCGTGGCGCAGTACCACATGCACGATCCCATCGAACGAAAACTGCTCCCGCAGGGCGATTTCGACGTGGCACTGACCATCAACGATGTGATGTTCGCCGCCGACGGAGCGCTGGGCTACGACGACAACACCCACTCGGGCCTGTGGGGCGACGTGATCCTGGTCAACGGGAAGCCCTGGCCGGTGATGAAGGTGCAGAAGCGCGTGTACCGCTTCCGGATCCTGAACTGCTCCATCTCCCGTTCCCTGCGTCCCACGCTTAGTACCGGCGATCCGCTGGTGGTGGTTTCCACGGACGGCGGCCTGATGCCGGCGGCGCAGAGCGTGGCGAGCTACCGGCACGGCGGCGCGGAGCGGTACGAGGTCCTGATCGATTTCCGGAAGTACAAGACAGGGCAGCGGATCGAGCTGCGGAACCTGTCCAACAGGAACAACGTGGACTACGACTTCACCAACAAGATCATGGCGTTCGATGTCACCGACGATGCGGTGGACACCTCAGACCCCACCTGGAACCGGATTCCAACCACCCTGGCGGGCAGCGAAGCCATGTCGCTGACCGCAGGCCAGTCCGTGAAAACCCGCAAGTTCAAGGTCAAGCGGAACGACACCACCAACCTGTGGACCATCAACGATGACAGCTGGCAGGACGTCATCGCCAGCGGCTACAAGAAGGTGGTGGCCGATCCTGCGCTCAACTCGGTGGAGATCTGGGAAATCGAGAACTCCTCCGGCGGCTGGTTCCACCCGGTCCATATCCACCTGGTGGATTTCCAGGTCATCAGCCGCAACGGACAGGCGCCCTTCGCGCACGAACGCGGTCCAAAGGACGTGGTGTACGTCGGCGAAGGCGAGACCGTCCGGCTCCTGATGAAGTTCACCCCGAACAAGGGTGTGTACATGATGCACTGCCACAACCTGCCGCACGAGGACCACGACATGATGGCCCAGTTCCGGGTAGGACTGAAGGACAGCGACCCGGACGAGAACGATCCCATGACGGCGGCCAAGGCTGAATGGGACGATGACAACGACTGAGCAGGCACCACAAAAACCCCACGGACGGCGGCGGCTTGCGGACCGCCGTCGTCCGTGGTCATCGGCGCTGCCCCTTCCGAAACGCACCCGCCTTGTTGCGGCCGCCCTCATTCCTGCCCTGGCCCTGCTGGCCTCCCGCGCGTGGCTGGTGGAACCCCTCACTGTCTCCTCGGACAGCATGGAGCCCACCATCGCTACCGGCGCCGTCGTGCTGCTCTATAAGCCGGCGGGCTCGATCCGGAACGGGGATGTGGTGGCTTTCACCAGCCCCGTGGACGGACACACGGTCATCAAGCGCGTGGTCGCGGGGGAGGGCCAGAGCGTCGCCATCCGCGACGCTGAACTGTACGTGGACGACGTCGCGGTGCCCGAGCCTTTCATCGACCACAGCCGCATCGACGCCACCTACTTCGGCCCGGTGCAGGTGCCGGCCGGCAGCGTCTTTGTGCTGGGCGACAACCGCGCCGTCTCCATTGACTCAAGGGACTTCGGGCCCGTGCCCCTTGCGGCGGTCCAGGGCACGCTGCTGGCCGGCCGGAAGTAGTTTTCCCGCAGGGAGCCACCTTCCAGGCACGTGCCATTCATCACCCACATTCATGAGGTTTCAGCCTGACCGGACGTCCACTGATGGGCGCGCCGGCGGTCCTCTGTGCCACTGGGACCACCTTGGAGAAAGCTTGAAGTGGAGAAGGGGGCTGAGAAGGGGGCCTTGCCGCGGGCGCCGGCTCGGGCCTGCAAAGTACGACGTCGGCCCCTCAGTGAGGAGCCGACGTCGTGCTGCGTTGGTGGCCGCCCAGGTCGGGGAGCGGGGGAGCTTTAAGCCCTCATCCGCCGTCGTTGTTTGCCGCGTCGATGAATGAGGACAGCGTCTTCGCCTCCTCAGGCATCAGGAAAACCTCCACGGGCTTGATCTGGCCGGCGATCTCCAGGGTGAGGGTGAAGCCCTCGGATCCCGCGCTGGGGCGGGCGGACCAGCTGTTGAGGATCGGCGCCAGGTCCCGGCCCATCAGCACGGAACGGCCTTCCATGTCCCAGGGTGCGCCGGCTTCGATCAACGCCTTGTGCTGCGCACAGACGTAAGCCTCGTGATAGCCAGCCACGAGGTTTTGGCTGCCTGCCGTAAAGGCGACGCCCGGATTCGTACACCGAAGGACTGAACAAGTAAACATGCTTACGACGTTAGTGATGGGATGCTGGGGAATCCTGTGCACCCAACCTTGGTGTTTCCCTGTCTTCCAAGGTATCGCGGTACGAACGGCCAACCGGGAGCACGCCGTGCGGCGTGCTCCCGGTTTGTCAGGCCGTTGCAGAACTTGCTGGTTCCTTGGACTTTTCCTTTCTGGCGTTGGCCCGGGCACGGTACAGCTTGTAGGCCAACAGTGCACAGGCCGCCAACAGGCCTCCCGTGGTGATGGCGAAGGCTGCGGTTCCGGGATTTGTGGAAAGGTAGTGCGCCAGGGCCGCCAGGGTGACCACCGGTGCTGTTCCGAACGCCCCGCCGAAGGGAGCAGCGCCTGGCGCCTGCGGCTGGTCCGTCCCGGATCCCGCCAGAGGCGCATCCTGGTCGGTGCGGCGCGTGTCCCCAGCCGTGCCGGGGACCACGGGTTCGCTCAGGTCCGAGAACAACGGTTCGCCGCCGCTGGCCGGGGCAACCTGGAACCTGTAGGCGGCGCCGTTCTCCAGGCCGCCCACCACGATCCTGGTGGCACCGGGTTCGGCAGTCAGGATTTCTCCCACCTGGGTTCCCGTGGCGTCAACGGTCCGGACGAAGAAGCCGGCTGATACTGGTGCGGGGTCCGCGGGTGCCGGGTTCGCCGGTGCGGGGTCCGCGGGTTCCGGGTTCGCCGGTGCGGGGTCCGCTGGTGCGGGGTCCGCGGGTGCTGGTGGGTCCACTGGGGTCTGCTCCACCGGTGCCGGGTTCTCGGGTGCGGGGTCTATCGGGGTCTGGTCCACCGGGGTGGTGCCGGGAGCGGGCTCCGTACCCGGCGTCGAGGGGACAACCACCACAACTTCGCCGTCGCCCGGGATGACTACCACCCCGTCATCGCCCTCGGTGCCTTCTCCTTCGCCGGCTCCGTCCCCGACTTCGCCTCCCTCGTCCACGCCGTCCTCCACCTCGCCGACGTCGTCGCCTCCTCCAGCGGTTCCGTTGCCGAAAGCGAGCTGTTCGATGTTGGTGAGGGTGTCGGTGCCGTCCTGGCCGTTGTTGTGCCGGACGGTGGTGATGGATCCGGGTGAGCCCAGGGTGCCGTCTCCGCCGGTGGTGGTGACGGTGTAGTTTGCTTCGAAGTCCGCGAAGTAGGCCGTGTCGGTTCCTTCGCTGGAGTTCAGGATTTCCCGGACAACGATGATGTTGGCGGGGTCCACGGCGCCGGCGAACACTGCCTGCTGGAGCGTCGGGCCGGTCAGCGCGCCGTCGGACGTGCGCTGGTACTGCGCGTTCATTCCCGTGGCGCTGCCGATTTCGCTTGCCGGGTCGCTGGCTTCCCTGCGGACGCTCAGCCGGACGCTGAGGTACCGGTCGCCGTCGATGATGTCATCGCCGCCGCGGCCCTCAAGCAGGTCGCTTCCGCCGCCTCCCAGGAGGATGTTGCCCTCGCCCCAGACCGAGGGGCCCGTGAGTACGGGGCATTCTTTGGAAGCGGACGCGTTGACCACTTCGTCAAGCGGGGTGGGCAGCGACGTGATGAGCTCGCTGAGTCCCTTGATCCGGTCCACGCCGGCCTGGTCCAATACGTCGCAGCCGATGAAACCGCCGCCGCCCCTCGTCTTGGGAATGATGTCGTCGCCGCGGAGCTTGTCATCGAACGGACCGCCGGAGAGCGCTTCCACCTCGTTGTACCTGTCGCGGACGCCCACCTGGAGGATGTCCAGCGGTGCGATCGGGAGGTCAAGGTCCGCGTCCTGCGGCTGCGGATCGTGCTCGCCGATCTCCCAGTCGTAGCCGGAGGCGCCGGCCACCCTTTCGACCCCGGCTCCGGCCACGCCGATGTCATCCCCGCCTTCCATGTCGTAGTCGTCGTCGCCGCCCTGGCCCACCAGGATGTCGTGGCCGGGCTTCTGGGAATCGTCCAGGAAGAACAGGTTGCTGGAGTCGCCGATCAGCAGGTCGGGGCCGTCGCCGCCTTCCGCCCAGTCGTTCCCGCCGCCGCCAAACACGGCGTCCAGGCCCTCGCCGGCGATCACGAAGTCGTCGTCTTCACCGGCGAAGGTTTCGTTGGAGTTCGCGCCGCCGTTGATGAAGTCACGCCCGTCCCCGCCGAGGAGCAGGTCCAGGCCCGGGCCGCCGTCGATCGCGTCATTGTCCGGCCCGCCCTTGAGGATGTCGTCGCCGTTCGAGTCGGTGATGATGTCGTTTCCATCGCCGCCCAGCACCGTGTCGGCGCCGTCGCCGCCTTCGATGACGTCGTTGCCGGGGCCGCCCCACACCGTGTCGTTGTCCACCCCGCCGTGGATGCGGTCGGCATTGACCGAGCCGTTGTACACGGCCTGGCCGTTGATGCCGCCCGGGTCCACCGAGTTGGACGCGCGGTACTTGATGGTGCCGTCCGGCATGCGGATCAGCAGTGCGGATTCGCTGCATTCGGTGGTGGGATCGTCCGCCACGGTATTGCCTGCGGATGCGAAGCCCTTGGGGGTTCCGTTGAGGTTCTTCAGCTCGAACTTGCAGTCGGCGGTGGCGAAGGCATCGGCCTTCAGTGCCTTTGCGTTGGTGTTGCGCATCATCATCTCCGCGAAGGAGTTGCCCTCGAGCTGGGCCATCAGGTTCATCCCCGGCGTACGCGCCAGGTAGTACAGCCGGTCACCGTTCTGCAGATCGGTCATCTGGCTCTCGAAGACGTAGTTGAAGGTGCTGCCGAGCAGTCCGCCGAACAGGTTGGTCCGTTCGGCCAGGCCGCCCATCCAGAGATCGATGTCGTCGAGTCCGGTGATGGATGAGGTGCCCTTGTTGGCCCAGCCGTCCGTGCTGTTCATAAAGGCCACCGCGTCCTCCGGGGCCACCTCACCGGCCAGCGCGTCCGGGCTGACGATCAGCCGGGCCGCCTTGCGCTTGCCCTCCAGCGTGGTGGCTTCCACGATGGAGGGGTGCCTGCCGTAGGCTGCCACAAAGTTGACCAGGGACGCCGGGTGCTTGATGTGCTCACCGAAGTCGATCCAGTTGGTGTACGGCTTGAGCTGGCTGTCGTTCGTGGCGCCGTGAAGCTCCCGGCGCAGTCCGTTCAACGTGGGCAGCCCTTCGGACCTGGCCCGCGTCAGGTTGATCGCGGCGAGGTCCATGGGCAGGCCCAGGAGCTTGTTGCGGAGCGTGTCGGTGACGAACTCGTCCAGTTCGCTGCCCACCTGGTCCGACATGCCCATGATGATGCTGCCGGCAGCCTCCTCAGAAGTGAGCGCGCCGGCCGGGCCGCCGTCTGTGTAGGCGGGCGGATTCAAGAACCCCTCAAGAAGGGAAAGGTCGTTCTGGGAGCCCCGGACGTCGTCGGACGTTCCAAATACCTTGTCCGCACCCGGGCTGTCCTCGTTGCGGCGGGAGATGGTCTCCGTGAGCATCGAATGGCCGAAGCGGTACACGGCATGGGCAAACTCGGCGCTGACGGCCGGGTTGATGTCCGTCTGGGAGAAAGCGAACGGTTCGAAGGGGTTAATACCGGGTTGGATCTTCCTGGCAAACTCCTCAAACACCAGGTGCTGGTACTCCATCTCGGCGATGAACCTGGCGGCCTGGAACAGCCGCTCGCCGTTCCAGCCCTCGGCACCGGAGGCCAGCTTCCACTCGGCAAGGGCTGCGGTGCCCTTGGTGGAGGTGTCGTTCGTCAGGACCCGCTTGATGTCTCCCACCAAGCGGTCATGCTCGGAATGGAACACCTGGTGGATGGCGGTCAGGCCGATGTTCTCGTTGACCCTGCCGTCACCGGCGATGAAGTGCGCGTCCAGCATCTCATCGTCGTAAGTGCCCGGGGCCTGGCCGGCGAAGTCGGCGGAAGCTGCCTTGTCGCTGTCCGGGGCGGGAGCAGCCGGCGGGGTGGCCGGATTGTGGTCGGCGTCCTGCGGGGACGGATCGGCGTTGTGCGCGATGTCGGTCAGGAATGGGGTGTTGAAGTACAGCACGTCCTGGGGCACCAGCGTTCCGAGCCCACCGTTCGCGGTGCGGTCCGCCTCCACGAGGCCGGACCGCGTGACAAACTGCGGGAGCCCGTTCTTGGGGCCGGGGATGAACTTTCCGTAGGCGTCAGCGGCCAGCATGGGAACGTTCAGGACGTCCTTGTCCAGCAGTTGTATGCCCAGCAGCTCGCGTGCCTGCCTCTTGGTGTCGTGCCAGGTAGCCATGCCGCCCGCGGTAGGCGTGCCCGCCGGACCGCCCAGCATCCTGCCGGTGGACACGGGGTTCCCGGTGGAGTTCTTGGCGTACTCCCGCAGGAACACCTGATGCGAGGAATGCGACGAGTAGGTCTGGCTCTGGTCCACCCACGGCGAATTGGTGTTCAACGCATCCTGCACATCGTCAGCGGTGCCCGGCTTCCCGTCCTGCCCCGGCTGGTTCTGGCCGCGCGTGAGGACCATAAAGCGCATGTGCGGGTTGAGGTCATCTGCGTTGCCGAAGACGTGGTCCGGCCCTGCGATCAGCGGGTCATCGGCCTTCAGCGGGACATAGACAGTGCCGCCGCCCTTGACGGTCTGGTCGATGCCGTGGTCGAAGAACTGACCGAAGAGGGTGAACAGGGAGTTGTAGGGCGGGGAAAGTCCGACGTCGGTAGTGACGTTGGGAATGAACAGTGTGTTGTGTGAGGGGACGCAGCCATCCGGGGCGGCTTTCACAGGCGGGTCAGCGTCAGGGATGGGGTCCGTGGTGCAGGGCACCACGCCCGTGTTTCCTTGGGTCCTCGCCGGGAAACCGGCGGCGGCGACGGCCGCCGGGTTGGTGGACGTCTGGTCAGCGATCAGGTTGCTGATGGTGCGCGGCCGCGAATCGAAGACGCTTCCCGATTTCTGGGTGTAGCTCGTGGCTGCCGGAGGTCCGCCGAAGGATCCGCTTTCTGCAGCCGTGAAGGACTTGGAGCCCAGGCGCGGAAACACCTGGTCCGAGGCGCCATAGGTTTCCTGGCCGGGCTGGAGGTTGTTGCAGCTGCCGTCCACCGTGCGCAGCCCGTGGGACAGCAGCGGGCTGGCGAGCTGGTTGGGTCCGGTGCCCACCAGGGCCCCGCACGGTCCGGTTTCCGACGTGGTGTTGGCTACATGGGCTTCGGCGATCTTGATCTGCTTCAGGATGAAGGACAAGTCGGCGGGTGTCACCGTGAAGCCCGCGCCGGTGGGGGCCTGCACAGCATGGGCCGCGATGGGCGGCAGGCCCATGGACGCGGCCAGGGCAAACGCCCCCGAGGCGGCCAGGAACCGGAAGCGCGGGCGGGTGCCCTGGGTTTTTGGTGCTCGTGTGTGTTGACGCGATGAGGCCTTCATCCTGCAATCTGCTCCCCCTGTAGGGCCGGGCCCCCAGTAGGACCGGCGAAACAAGGACAGATTGCAGGGGCGTCCTAGGGAAAACCTTGGGCGCCGGCTATCAGGGCCTAGCGGTCACCGCCCTTATCGTCCCCGCTGTCATGGCCGGGGCCGTCGTCGGAGGCCCGGTCATCCCTCAGGCCGCCTTTGTCGTCGCCGAGGTCGTGGTTCGGCCCGTCGTCGGAGACGCCCGGGGCCCTGAGCCCGCCTTTGTCGTCGCCGAGGTCGTGGGCCGGCCCGTCGTCGGAGACACCCGGGGCCCTGAGCCCGCCCTTGTCGTCGAACTGGTCGTACGTGGGTATGCCGGCTGGCTGCGCGGGTGCGTAGGTTTGCAGCTCAGCGGCGACCAGCTCTGTCTCCGGAGTCTCATGCTCGGGGATCGCGGTGATGCTGGCCGTGGGGCTTGGGCCCGTGAGTTCGGTTGCCGGGGATTCCGTTTCTGCGCTGCGGACGGCGGACGCGACGTCGGCCGTCACCACGACGCCGGGCGTGACCTCAGGGGGCGGGCCGGCGTTGGCCTGGCCCCAGACCGTCAAGGTTGTTGCGCCAACCACAGCTGCAATGGGGAGGTACCAGAATTTTTTCATCGGTTCGCCTTTCTTGAAGTGTGCTCCCCACTCTGCCGGGCGCCGGTGAGAGGGGAATGAGACGTTGATGAGAAACCTCTCATGAACGGGTTTGGGGCATTGATGGGGGGATTGATTGGGGCGCCGGTTCGGGCAGCGCAGCGGGGGACGCCACAAACCGGTAGCCGGCACCGCGGACGGCGAGGAACCTTTCGGGACCAAGCTTGTTGCGCAGGTAGCCCACATAGACGTCCACCACGTTGGAGGAGCCGTCAAAGTCGTATCCCCACACACGGCTCAGCAGCTGTTCGCGGGTCAGCACCCTGCCCTCGTTCTCCACGAACACCCGGGCCATGGCAAACTCACGGGCGGACAGCGGCACAGCCTTGCCCCGGACGTTGGCACATCGCAGGTCGACGTCCAGGGTGATGTCGCCGCCCGTCGGAACCAGTGCCTCCTGGATGTCCGGGACCTGGCGCAGCCGCAGCCGGATCCGCGACAGCAGCTCCTCGAAACGGAACGGTTTGGTCATGTAGTCGTCCGCGCCGCCGTCGAGCGCTGCCAGCGTGTCCTGGAGCGAATCCCTGGCCGTCAGGACGATCACGGGAACGGTGCACTTCATGGCGCGCAGGGCCGCGAGTACAGCCAACCCGTCCATCCTGGGCATGCTGATATCGAGGAGGAGCAGGTCGAACTCGCCGGAGCTTCCGTAATCCAGCGCCCGGATCCCGTCCTCCACCGATGAAGTGGTGTACCCGGCCGCGGTGAGCCCCTTGGTGATGAAGCCCGCGATCCGTGGCTCGTCGTCAGCTATCAGTATCCGTGTCATGCGGTCCCTCCCGGCAGCGAAAGCACAAAGCGGCTGCCTTCATCCACCCGCGACGTCACCCGGAGTGTTCCGCCGTGCGCCTCGGCGATGGCCTTGACGATAGGCAGGCCCAGGCCCGATCCTTCTGTGCCGCGTGAAACTCCGGCCCTGGCGAAGCGCTCGAAAATGCGTTCCTGGTCCGCGGGGCTGATTCCGCAGCCCGTGTCCGCCACCCAGATGTCGATACCACCGGCCGCCGGGTGTTCCTCACGCGGGGACGTGCCGGCCGGGATGTGGGTCCAGGCCGCACCGAGGGAGATCACATCGTCCGGACGCGTTGACTGCACGGCATTGGCTGCCAGCTGCTCCACCGCCTGCGTGAGACGGTTGCGGTCGGCCCGGAACCGGCCGCCGGGCAATTGATCGATGTGCCACCGGCGATCAGCAAGGACCTTGACCCTGTCCATCGCCGCTGCCAGGAAGGCATCGGCGTCGATCCAGTCCGTCCGGATGAAGTCCGGACGGCCGCTGCGGGCCAGCATCAGCAGTTCATCCACCAGCGCCTGCATGCGGTCCAGTTCCTCCAGCAGCAGCGTCTGGGTCTCCACCACGTCCTGTGGGTCCGCTGCCCGGAGCAGCTGCAGATGTCCGCCGATAATCGTCAGGGGCGTCCGCAGTTCGTGGCTGGCGTCATCGACGAACCGGCGCTGGTCCGCGATGCCCTTTTCCAGCCTGTCCAGCATGCGGTTGAAGTCTGTGGCCAGATGCGAAACGTCGTCATCGCCGGGCGGGACCAGGACGCGGGTCCCCAGGTCTTCGAAGGTGATGGACGCTGTGGCCTGGCGCAGCCGCCGAACCGGAACAAACAACCGGCCCGTCACCAGGAAACCCACGGCTCCTGCCAGCAGAAGGGTGGCCAGCGATGCCGCCGCGAACGTGCCGAAGGATGCCACCATCTGCTCCCGCTGCAGCCCGATCTGGTTTGCTGCCACCAACAGCCCGCGGCTGGCTCCGCCGTTCAGTTCGACGGAGGTGATGGCCAGGCGGACGGTCCGTCCGTCCAGCGTCATGTCGTGGAGTACCGTGCGGTTTTCAAGATGCTCGGCCCAGGCTGTCTCCAGCACCTCGGGCGCGGCGAGATTGCTGGCCTGCCCGCCTGCGGGAAGGAACGTGGTACCGCCGCTGACGGTGGCCATCACCGATTCGTACTTGCCGGGAGCGCCGCCCTGGAGGAACACTTTGAACAATCCATCGAGGGACGTGAACGGCCCGCCGCCCGGATGGCCCCGGTCCGCGGTGTCCTGGAGCCTGGCCGACTGGAGCAGAAGCTCATCGCTGACGCGGCTGTTGAGGTTGCGCAGGTCGAGGGCAAGCGTGCTGACGCCGGTGACCATCAGGCCGGCAGCCAGGAAAGCCATGACCGTGGCGAGTACCCGAAAACGGACCGTTCGAAATTCCGACCGAAGCCGGTGCCAGCCGTGTTTCACCGGCTTCATGGGTATCCGGGCGGAATCCCCGTGCCTGGTCCCCATTGGCCTTTTCCTTCCCTGTGCCCCTGTGGCCGCCTCGCAGTTGTTTGTCCCACACTGCGGCCGTGCCCCCTACGGGAAAAGTTAGTTTTGTCCGCTTGGGGAAATCTTTGGCGGCCGGTAGCCCGCCCGGGACCGGACTACCTAGGTTTTCCCAACGTGGTCCCGTCCCCGTCCTAATACTTGGCTTCACCAGCGGAAATGCCTCCAGGCTCGCAGCTACCTACAGGCGCGTGGCGTATTTCAGGCGCGCAGGTGCCCGCGTAGGAGCAGGTAGTGCCTAAGTACCGGCGCTTCAATAAGTGAGTACACGGCACTGTTGTTCGCGTGTTTTCCGCCATCTTCAATAAGACCCACGCACTTGAACCAATTGGGGGAGGCCTTCGTGGTTATTTTGGAACTGGCCAAGACAGAGGCCGATACAGCCACCGTTTCTGGAGCGTCGTCACTGGCGCCGGCGCTTCAGATTTCGGTCTTCGGTCCACTGACAATACGCCGGGGCGGCAGGGAACTGACGGCCAACGACCTTGGCGGGCCCAAACCCCGCCAAGTGCTCGAGATTCTCCTGATGAATTTCGGCTCGGCAGTGTCAAAGACCCGGATTATGGACCTGCTCTGGGGCGGCAACCATCCATCAGTTGCACTGCCCACCCTTGAAAGTTATGTAAGCGTTCTCCGGCGCCACCTGCAGCCCGGCACCGGGCGGACAGGCCCCCTCAGGACGGTCACGGGTGGCTATGCCATCGACCGGTCCCTGGTGGACCTGGATCTGGACCGGTTCGAAACATTGACCAAAATGGCCGGCCAGGAAGTTGAGCCGCGCGCGGCGCTCGCACTGCTCACCGAAGCACTCGACCTGGCGTCGGCTCCGCTGCTCGGGGACGAACTGCTGCCGGCCTGGGCGGAGGAGGAGCGGGCCCTGCATGCGGCGCGGGTCTGCCTGGCCCGTGTCCTGGCCGCAGAAACCGCGCTTCGCGTCGGGGACGTCGGCAAGGCAGTTGCTTTCGCCGGTGCAGCGGTGAAGGAGGATCCCCTCAACGAGCGCGCCTGGACCGCACTGGTTCTTGGACTGGAGGGCAACGGCGAGAACACTGAGGCCTTGCGGGCGTTCGACCGCTGCCGCAGGGTCATGGATGAGGAATTGGGCTGCGCCCCCGGCCCGTCGTTGAGGGAGGCGCAAGCCAGGCTGCTGACGAGCACCGCGGCTACCTCAGATCGGTCGGACATCCGTGGTCCCATCCAGGTAGCCTCGGAGACCCGCCCCCATCCGGCCGCCAGGCAGGATACGGGGCGGCTGCGGATCCTGATCGTTGACGACCACACCACCTTTTCGGATTTGCTGGCGGGAGCGCTTGACCGCGAGCCGGACCTCCAGAGCGTAGGGGCGGCACGTTCCGTGACCTCTGCGGTGTCGATGTTCCAGGAACTGCGGCCCGACGTCGTCATCATGGATCTGCACCTCGATGACGGTTCCGGCCTCAAAGCTGCCGAGCTGATTCTTTCCCAGGCTCCGGGCACGCGGGTGGTGATGCTGACGGGCAACCCGTCGCAGGAGGCCCTGCGTGCCGCTGCCAGCATGGGCATCTGCGCATTCCTCCCGAAAGACGGAGCCCTGGGCGTCATGCTGGATACGTTGAGGCACGCACACGCAGGCAACATGATCGTGAATCCGTCCCTGGTGGCGAGGTGGGGTACCGGCGTACCGGCGCTGGAACCCGCCGGGCAGGGCTAGATCGGCGCAGCGTGCGCAGACTGCCGGCCGCAGAGTCCGCCAACACCGCAACCATAAACGATGATGCCGCAGCCGAGCGGCGGGAGGTCAGGGCAGCTGTTGCCCGCTTCCTTACCGCCGGTTTCGCGGCCCTCGTCCTGGTTGCCACCCCGGTGACGTTCTGGATCCGTGCCGAAGCGGAACGGCACGCGTTGGCCAACGCCAGGGACATCACCCAGCGTCTGGCGGACAACGTGGTGGGGCCGCTAATAACGGACCAGCTCCTCGCGGGGGATCCCGAAGCCGTGAAACTGCTTGACCAGCGGCTTGAGCCCTGGCTGGCCGAGAGCGGCGTGTCAAGGATCAAGGTCTGGGATGAACGCGGGCGTGTGGTGTACTCGGACGCCGAAGTCCTCATCGGGCAGGAGTTTGAGCACGAGGAATGGGCCCGCCTGCTCCTTGACGGTGGACCGGCAACGGCTACGTTGGAAAACCAGACCGGGGAAGAGAACGAGTTTGAGGCGGACGCCGGCGAACTCGTGGAAGTCTACGCCCGGTCCTCGTCGCTAAGCGGCGCCCCGATGATCTTCGAAACGTACTCGTCGGGTGAGGGGGTCCGCCGCGAGCAGAATGCGGTGTTGATGGGGATGATCCCGCCCCTGGTCCTGTCGCTGGCGGTCCTGCAGCTGACCCAACTTGTTCCGGCCGTCCGTTTGGCCCGCAGGATCCAGTTCCACCAGTCGGCACGCAACGCGCTGCTCCGCTACGCCATCGAAGCATCCGACCAGGAGCGCCGGCAGATCGCCAGCGAACTCCATGACGAGGTGATCCAGGACTTGTCCGGGCTGGCGTACGCGATGGAATCGGAAGAGCGCCGCGGGCCACCCGCGCAACAGCCGGTGTTTGCCAATGCCCGGACCATGCTTCAGAACAACATCCGCACCCTCCGGGCCATGACCAGTGAGCTCTACCCGCCGGACCTCGAAGAGCTGGGGCTGGAAGCCTCCCTGCAGAGGCTGGAAGCGCCGCTGGTGGAACGCGGCATTGCCACCACCGTAGAGATGCCGGACAACCTGGTGCTCACCAAGGAGCGGGCGGTCCTGCTCTACCGCGTGGCGCGTGAGGCACTGGTTAACGCCGCTAAGCATTCGTCGGCACAATCGGTGCTGGTCCGCATTAGGCAGGCCGGCGAGGTCACCCAGATCATGGTGGCGGACGATGGCCTCGGGTTCGATCCTGCGCAGCCCCGTCCGGAAGGCCACTTTGGCCTGAGGATCGTGGGGGATACCGTCCGGCAGGCCGGGGGAACGCTTGACATCCGCTCCACTCCCGGGGCAGGCACCACCGTCACCGCAACGTTCGGCGTGGCCGCGCCTGCCTTCCGCTTCGCTGGCTTGCTCCGTAACGCTCCCTCCGCCCCGGACCTGTTGACGGCACCGGCGCCGCGGGGCACCAGCCCTTCTTAAGCGTTCAGAAGGCCCGCCAGGCATCCCTGCCCGGCGGTGCTTCGTTCTGCCTTGCGGGCCTTTTTCTGCCCGGCGCAGGGGCAGCCGCTGACGCGCACCGGGAGCAGGGGAGCAGCCCAACGCCCGCTGGTGGCAGCAGCCCGGCGCACCCTGGAGAGCAGCCAGCGCGCACCGGGGGCAGCGGCCTACCGCTCATCGGGGAGCCCCCGACATAAGAGCCTCTCCTCCCGAGGGTGGACAAAAACTCCGTAGAGGGAAGGGGAGGAGTGGGGTTGGGGTGAGCAAGGAGGCGGCACACACAAAAGGCCCGGCGGCTTCCGGAATATTTCCGGAAGCCGCCGGGCCTTTGTGGTGATTCCCTGACCTTTTACTTGTTGGCGACCGCCATGGGGCCGGCGGTGCCGCCCAGGGTGGATTCAACCCAGACAGTGCCGGGGTTGGTGGTGCCTGCCGCCGCGTTGCGCAGTCGCAAGGACCAGTCGCCACCGGTTGCCGGAGCGGCGGCCGCTGTGACGTTGACCTGTCCCAGGACCCGGCCGTTAGGACCGCCAACGCGGACGGTGACGATTCCGCCGACCACGCTGCTGGTGCCGCCGATCCTCAGATCGCCGCTCTTCCATTGGGCCTGGCTGAGTGTGACCCGGTCCGGAACGGGCGTTACCGTGACCTCATCCGTCCGGGTCGTGGAGCCAACGGTGACCGTCAGTTTGAACGTCAGGGCGTTGTTGGTCATCGGCGTCGCGTAGACCGGCAGGCTGAAGGTTGGCTTCAGCGTGGTGTCCCCGTTCAGGAGGACCTTATCCGCATTCGAGGAACCGATCTGCTCCCACTTGTAGGTGGCGCCGGTGGTGGTGGAACCGGTGCCGTCCAGGGTGACCGGGGTTGCGGTGGTACGCCGGGCGACGTTCTGGTCCGGTCCGGCGACCGCCACGACTGCACCCTGTGCTGTGACGGAAGCACTCTTCTCCGATTCTGGGCCGTCGCCATTGGTGTTGGTGGCCTTCACCGTGAACCAGTATTCGGTGTCACCGTTCAGCCCGTCATAGACCAGGGTGGTCACGTCGCCGGCTACCTTCCTGGGCTCGCCGAATGCTGCTGTGGCCGTGTAGGCCTGGACCGTGTAGCCGGTGATCTCCAGCCCTGCCGCACCGGCGTCGGGCTTTGTCCACGATACTTCGGCCGTGCCCAGGCCGGCTTTGGGGGCGCCGGTGATTACTGGAGCAGCCGGAACGGGATCGTTGGTGATCTTGAACTCGATAGTTTTCTTGTCGGACGCGTTGCCGGAGGGATCGATGGCTGCGTATGTGAACTTGGTGTTTTCGGTAACCTTGATGGGCTCTTTGTAAAGGGTTGCGCTCTTGACGCCAACGCCGCCGGAAACAGGGTCTGTTCCATCAAGGGTGTAGTAGATGTCGCTGCCCTGCTCATTGGCTGACAGCGTCAGCTCCTGCGCGGTTTTGTAAGTTCCGCCGTCGGGGGAGGCGGTTACTGAGGGTGCGGTGGTATCCGTTTCCGGGATGGCATGCGTGGCCGGGTATGTCTCCCCGACGCCGCTCACGGACACTACGTAGACGTCATACTCCTCGTTTGCTGAAAGGCCTTTGAGAGTGGTGCCCGAGGCCTTCTGGTCGCTGATCCGCACGCCGGATTCCACCCGTTCGTTTCCGTTTGCGGTCTTGGCAACTGCGGTGACGCGGTAGCCGGTGACGGCCGGCGTTCCGGGGACTGCCACGGCAGGGGTCCAGTTCACCTTAATTTCGCCGTTGACTTTGGCCGCTGAAATCTTGGTTGGTCCCACAGGACCGGACCCCAGGGGCCCGTTGGGGCAACCGCCCATTCCGGGGCCACCCAACTCACCGTACTCGGCAATGGTCAGGCCCTGGCGGTTGGCGTCTGCGTCCTCTTCCTGCCACGCCATGGACCGCGCGCCGCCGGCGTTGGCCACAATCTCGGCGGTAGCCGGATCATCGAAGATGTAGGTGGCCGTGAAGGTTTCCGGGCCGTCAGCGCCGAATTGAAGGCTGGACCGGTAGCCGTCCTCGGCTGTCAGCGGCCCGGAGACTGCACGGACGTCGCGGCGGCCCACGGTGGTGTCCTTCAGCGCGGGGTCGATGATGCGCTGTTCCATCTGGTTCTTGTTGACCCCGTCCGCGACGCGCCCCTTGACGGTCACGGTGTTACCGCTGGCCAGGACGGAGGTGCCGGTGACGTAGGTGTCCTGGACCGTAGTGGTCCCGGCCTCGGTTCCGCCGAATTTGATGGTCACGGCATCGCCGGGCAGGATGTCGGGGGTGACGTTCAGGCCTGTCCCGGCACCCCAGCAGACTCCGCCGGGGTGGTTGATTTCAAAGGCCACGTCCCCGGCGGCCACCACGGCCTTGGCGGAACCGACGATGCCGGTTCCGGGCCGGTTGACCTCCACCGTGGCCGTCTGCCCGATCTTGTCCTGGTAGCCCTCGATGGTGACGAAGTCCCGGTCGGGGAAGACCACGACGTTGTTGGGGAACGTTGGGACGGCCGCGTTCGCCGTCGGGATGGCTAGGAGGGACGTGGCGCAGAGTACGGCGGATACGGACCCAACCACTCCCGCCCTTCCAATTGTTTGACCGCGGAACCTCGGCTCTCCTGGTCCGCTTGGTGCTGTTTTCATGACAACCTCACTGATCCTGGGTGCGTGCGTAAGGGCTTCACGCACGCTCACAACCTAAGAGGGCCACCTTGGGGAAATGCTGGCCGGTCCTTTGGCTCGGGACCCCGCCAAGGGTAGGCGAGAGGCGGGAAAGGCGCGGGCCGTCAGCGCGGTTTCAACCACTCCTAGGGATTCCCAAGGAGTGGACGCGCGAGCCGCGGCCGCCCCATTTTCAGCGGGCTAAAGGTGCAGTTCCAGGAAAAACCTGGTCTGGTGCGCGCACTGCTTGATCTGGACCAGGCAGCCTGCTGCCAGCCGTGGCAGGACAACGGAAGGGTCGCCGTCGAACGCTTTTTGGCGGATCAGCCGCTCCAGTTCCAGCGCCAGGTCCGCCAACCGTTCGGCACCCACCATCTGGCTCGACGTTTTCAGGCTGAGGACGGCAGCCATGGCACCGGCAGAGTCCCCGGTGGTCATGGCCAGGCGGAGGCTTTCGAGCCTGGAGGGGAGGAGCGCGACGAAGTCCCGGATGAAGACCTTCCAGACCCCTTCGTCGTTGTCCAGATCCTCGTACAGTCTGTGCAGCACGGCGCTGTCCAGCAGCGGCACGGTGTCGTCGTCGTACGGTATGGCCGGAACCGGTGGAAGTCCGTCGAAAGGGCTCATCACTTCAGTCCTCGAAATGCGTCGAAGGGGCGCCGCCGGGCAGTTCCCGCAGCATCGATTCCGCCACGACCCGGGCTTTGACGTTCCGGTGGCTGGAGGCCTGGGCGAGGATATGGAGGGCGTCCTCGTAGGAGCACCGGTTTTGTCCCATGATCACCCCGCAGGCAACGTCGATGGAGGTGCGGCCCTGCATCGCGGCCTGGAGTTGTTCCGCCGTTGCCTGTGCTGTCCTGAGTTCCAGCGCGGACAGGTAGCTGCTGGCCGCCAGCCTGCCGAAGGCTGCGGCGGCAACAACCACGCTGGGTGTGAAGACGTTGTCCAGCCGGGCCAGAAACGTCAGCGCTGCCATGCTTCCCGTGTGCACGTGCAGCGGCACGGACAGCAGTGACCTGTAGCCTGCCTCGTTGAGGGAACGCCAGGAGTCGGGCCACCGTGGGTCCGGGGAGTAGCTGTTGACGACGAACGCAAGATGCCCGGCGAGTGCATGGGACACCGGCCCGTCCCCGTTGATGTGATCGGACTGTGCGAGTCCGACGGCGGCGCTGCTGGTTCCTGAGGCCAGCGCGGCTTTGCCGGGGCTCGCCACCGACACTGCACAGTCCAGGGGGTGTCCGGTCAGCTCTGAGAGTGCTGTGCCTGCAGCTTGGGACAGGAGTTGGATGGAGGCCTCATCACTGTGCGCGCGCAGGTCCAACAGGACCCCCAGTGCAGGCGGGGCCGCTGACTGGCCGCGGAACCACGCTGTTCCGCTGCGTCCGTCACCGGCGCCGGTCTGATGAGGTGCCCGCTGCGGGCGCAGCTCAATTCCCACAAACCGCTCCCGTCACCAGCGGGTGTCCTCGGCGACACCTCTTGCTGCACGTTACGGTGCTGGGCGGCGGGAGCGCCCGAGTGACGGGTACTCGACTTTCCAGCGGAGCGGTACTGCGGGTGCTGTCACGCAGCGTTTCGCGGGGCGAACATGATGACGGCAACACCGAGGATGCAGATCGCGGAGCCGGCTACGTCCCACCTGTCCGGCCGGAACCCGTCGAACGCCACGCCCCACAACAGAGAACCGGCGACAAACACACCACCGTATGCCGCGAGTATCCGGCCGAAGTGGGCGTCCGGCTGCAAAGTAGCGGCAAATCCGTAGATCCCCAGCGCGATAACGCCCAACCCGGCCCACCACCACTCTTTGCCCTCCCGGACGGACTGCCAGACGAGCCAGGCACCACCGATCTCAGCGGCGGCGGCGAATATGAACAGCAGGATTGTCTTCGCGATAGTCACAGGGCCCATCATCGCAGCCGGCCTGCCGCCTTTCTCAGCCGGCGGGGTGGGTGGTTCCGTCAGGACTGCCCTGAGAATGTGAGCAGGATGAGGACCGTGTTCAGGCCCACGATCAGCGTGGCGCTGGTCCAGCCCGCGATCTTCAGCGGCAGCGAGTCGGTGTGGATGCCCATCACGTCCCGCTTGCCGGTGAGCCGGATCAGGGGGATGAGGGCGAACGGGATCCCGAAACTCAGCAGCACCTGGCTGAGCACCAGGGCCAGGGTCGGCTCAATCCCCGCTCCCAGGACCAGCAGGGCAGGTATCAGGGTGATGACGCGGCGGGTCAGCAGCGGCACCCGGAACTTCAGGAGGCCGCCCATGATGGTGGCACCGGCGTAGCAGCCCACTGAGGTGGAGGCCAGGCCGGAAGCCAGCAGCCCCACCGCGAACACCACTCCGATGACCGGACCCAGCGCCGTCGATACAGCGGCGTGGGCACCGGCAATGGTGTCCGTCCCTTCAATGCCGCGCAGGCTGGAAGCAGCCAACAGGAGCATGGCAATGTTCACTACCCCGGCCAGCATGAGGGCGCCGGCGACGTCGAACCGGGTAGCCCGGATCAGCCGGGTCCGCACGGCGGGGTCCTCCGGGAAGCCGTGCCGGTCCCGGGCCAGCGCCGAATGCAGGTAGATGGCGTGCGGCATAACCGTTGCTCCGAGCATGCTGGCCGCCAGCAGGACGGTATCCGTCCCCTCGAACCTGGGGACCAGGCCGCCCAGGGTGCTGGGTCCATCGGGCGGGTTGACGAAAAGCCCGGACATAAACCCCACCGCGATGACTCCCAGCAGCGTCAGGATCGCATACTCGAAAGATTTCTGGCCCCGCGCGGTCTGCAGAGCCAGCAGCAGCATCGATGCCAGGCCGATAAGAAGGCCCCCGGCCAGCAGTGGAAGCCCGAACAGCAGGTTCAAGGCCACCGCACCACCGATGACCTCTGCCATGTCCGTCGCACCGGCAACCACTTCCGCCTGCAGCCAGTACAGGCGCCGCTTGCCGTTGCCGAGGCGCTTTCCCAGGATCTCGGGGAGGCTCAGTCCCGTGGCCAACCCGAGTTTGGCGGACTGGTACTGCACCAGTACCGCCATCGCATTGGCGGCCACAAGAACCCACACGAGGAGGTAGCCGTAGTTGGCGCCTGCGGTCAGGTTGGCCGCTACGTTCCCTGGATCCACGTAGGCGATGGCCGCCACGAAGGCGGGCCCCATCAGCAGCAGCCGTGACCATCGGCGGCCGGTCAACGGAGGTTTTTGCAAGGTCCGCGCAACCATCGTCTCGTCCTCGTGATCGGGGGTACTGCGAAGACGATAACTCCATTTAGGACTACCGAAAAGGAGGATTTAGGTAGACCGTTGGAGTGCGTGCGCTGCGGAACCGCCGGGGAGGGACTGGCTTGGCGGTGCCAGCTGCTTAGCGCCGCCAAGCCATGAGACTCGGTTGTTACTCCGATCAAGGCCTTGGCGCTACCGGGCCCAGATCCCGGTTTGCAGTTGCCTCGCGTTTTTGGCCTTACACGGAATACTGTGCACGCGCTTCCTCAAGAGTCTGGGCGGAAACGGGCAAGTCTTGCTCAAGAGTGGCTCAAGTCCCGGAGGCGGATACCAGCGTCCTGGCCAGCGCGTCCGCGTCCGGCAGGGTCACGGTGACCGTCGTTCCTTTTCCGTGCGTGCTGGCGAGGGCGATGTTGCCGCGGTGGTTTTCGACGATGGCCCTGGTGATCGCGAGCCCCAGGCCGGCGCCGGGAATGGCTGAGGAGTGGGCTTTGGCAGTGCGGAAGAACCGGGTGAAGGCCTGGGCGAGGTCCTCTTCGGTCATCCCGGCGCCGGTGTCGGCCACCTGGCACCGAAGGTTGTCCCCCGTGGTGCTGACGCGGACGGTGACTGTGCCGCCGTCGGGGGTGTATTTGATGGCGTTGGATACCAGGTTGTCGATGACCTGCCCCATCCGGTCGGGATCGAACCTCCCGGTGGCGGGACCGCCGGTTTCCAGGTTGAGAGTGACGCCGCCGGCCCTGGCACGTGGCTGCGCGGCTTCGACGCTGTGGGCGGCCACCTCGGCAAGGTCCGCCGGGCGGGGACTGACGGTCACCGTGCCGGATGCGGTAGTGAGCAGGTCGCCCACCAGGGTCAGGAGGCGTTCGGCGTTGCGTTTTGCCACACCCAGGCAGTGTTCGAGGTCCGGATCCAGGCCCTCGTCGTCAAGGGCCAGGGCAAGGTAGCCCAGGATGGACGTCAGCGGCGTCCTGAGCTCATGGGAGACGCTTGCCACAAACTGGTCCTTGGCGGAGAGCGCCTCCATCAGCGCGGTGACGTCCGTCAGGGCCAGGACGGCGCCGGCGTGCCGGCCGTCCGGATTCTTGATCAGCCGGCAGGTGGCCGAGTATGCGCGCTGGCTGGATCCGCTGCCGATCCAGAGCAGTTCGTCGGTGAAGGCCTCACCCCGGGCGGCGCGGGTGCGCGGGTGCCGTTCCCGGGGAAGGAGCTGTTTCCGGTCCACGCCGTACACCGGGAAGTCCGCGCGTCCCTCAGCGGGTTGCTCTGCGCAGATGGCTCCGGCGGGGTGGCTCCCTTGGCGCTGGTTGGTGAGGATGGTTCGGCCATGATCGTCGAGTGCGCAGACGGTGACGCTGACTGTGTCCACGACAGTGGAGAGCAGCCGCTCGCGGTCTTCGCTGGCCGCCAGCAGCCGCCGCACCTCGGCTTCCTGTGCTTCGAGCATCGAGCGATGCCGGCAGAGCGCATTGGCCACCCCATGAATGATGAGGGCCATGGCTCCGAGGATGACCGTCAGGAGCACAATGCGGATGAAGGCGGCGCTGGTGTAGCCCGTGCCGAGGATTGCCGGTGGCAGTGCGACGCTCAGCAGGGCGGCCAGTACTGCGATGCCCATCCCACTGCGGCGCGGGCCGTAGGACAGCCACGCGACAGGAAACAGGAGCAGGAAACTCAGCACCGCAAGGTACTGGTCGCCTGCTTCACGGGTCAGGCCTATGGCGAGGCAGTCCAGGACGGGGATGGTGAGGGTCGCCCGTTCCGGCAGCCGCTCCCAGGGGATCAGCGCGCAGGCGGCAAGTAAGACGAGATGGCCTGCCAGGGTGAACAGGAATGCTTCGGTCCATCGGAAATTTGGATGCAGCAGCGCAGCCAGCACCACCACAAGCAGCATGGTGATGGACAGCGGAAGCTGGAACATCACCGTTTGGCCCCTGGCGCCCAGCGTCCGGAAGTAACGCGCGACCGACTCGAAAAACATACTTCCCCCTAATCCTGCCCAACAGGTCAGTATCTTCTGAAGCCTACTGGCTGCCTCCTTTCCCGGATAAAGCATTACGCCGCCTGCCTCGGCCCCGCAAGGCTGCCGGCGGGCCAGAGTAGATAATAGTCAGCGTGCTTACTATTGTGGGAGAAAGATCGGTCCACCGAAGGGCTGGCCTGCAACTGCGGATCGAAGGGAAACCTCCATGGTGGACCGGATTGCTGACATTTGGGGAACGCGGACGCCGTACGCCCAGGGGGAGCAGTGGCCGGTACGGGTGGACCAGGTCCTCGCCAAGGGGCTGACCGGACAGGACGTGGACCGCTGGGTACAGTCGGCCTGCGTCCTGTGCAGCAACGGCTGCGGCATCGACATCGCGGTCAAGGACGGTGCCATGGTGGGCGTGAGGGGGCGGGCGGCGGACCGCGTCAACCACGGCCGGCTGGGTCCGAAAGGGCTCTTCGCCTCGTGGCAGGGCGTCAGCAACAAGGACCGGCTGGCCCGGCCCCTGATCCGCGAAAACGGCGAACTGGTGGAGACCGACTGGGACACCGCCATGGGGCGGATCGTGTCCCGCAGCAAGGCACTGCTGCAGGAAAAGGGGCCGCTGAGCCACGGCTTCTATACCTCTGGCCAGTTGTTCCTGGAGGAGTACTACGCCCTGGGCGTCATCGGCAAGGCCGGCCTCGGCACCCCGCATATGGACGGCAACACCCGGCTCTGCACGGCCACGGCGGCGGCGGCGATGAAGGAGTCGTTCGGCTCCGACGGCCAGCCCGGCAGTTACACGGACATTGACGAGTGCGATGCGATCTTCCTCTACGGCCACAACATGGCCGAAACCCAGACGGTGCTCTGGGCGCGGGTCCTGGACCGGATTTCCGGGCCGGACAAGCCGCTGGTGGTGTGTGTGGACCCCCGCCCCACCGAAGTGGCCCGGCACGCGGACGTCCACCTGCCCGTGCGGCCGGGAACCAACCTTGCATTGATGCATGGGCTGGTCCGTGAGGTGATCCGCAACGGCTGGATCGATGAGGAGTACATCGCCAGCCACACCCTGCGCTTCGAGGACCTGGCGGACCAGATCGAGCAGTGGACGCCCGAGGCCGTGGCCGCCGAATGCGGGGTGGACGCGTCCGCCGTGGTGGAGGCGGCGAGGATTTTCGGCACTTCCCGAAGGGTGCTCTCCACCGTGCTGCAGGGTTTCTACCAGTCCAGCCAGGCCACCGCCTCCTCCTGCCAGGTCAACAACCTGCACCTGCTGCGCGGCATGATAGGCCAGCCCGGCTGCGGCATCCTGCAGATGAACGGCCAGCCCACCGCGCAGAACACCCGCGAGGCAGGGGCCGACGGCGATCTGCCGGGCTTCCGCAACTGGGAGAACCCGGAGCACATCAAGGAGTTGGCCGAACTGTGGGACGTGGACGAGCTGGTTATCTCGCACTGGGCACCGCCCACCCACGCAGCCCAGATCTTCCGGTATGCCGAGCAGGGCTCCATCAAATTCCTGTGGATCTCTGCCACGAACCCTGCGGTGTCGATGCCCCAACTGCCGCGGATCCGCGGGATCCTTTCCAAACCGGACCTTTTCCTGGTGGTGCAGGACCTCTACATGACCGAGACCACGAAGTATGCCGACGTTGTCCTGCCCGCCGCGGCCTGGGGTGAAAAAACGGGGACGTTCACCAACGTCAACCGTACGGTCCACCTGTCCGAGCAGGCGGTGGAACCGCCGGGCCAGGCCCGGAGCGACCTGCAGATCTTCCTGGAGTATTCGCGGCGGATGGATTTTCGCACCAACTCCGGCGGCCCGCTGCTCGATTGGGAGGGCCCCGAGGACGGTTTCAATGCCTGGCGGGAATGCAGCAGGGGCAGGCCCTGCGACTACACAGGCCTCAGCTACGAGCGGTTGCGTGGCGGCAGCGGCATCCCGTGGCCGGTCAACGATGAGCATCCGGACGGAACCGACCGGCTTTACGGCGATGGGACTTTCCCCACCCACGGTGAAGACACCGAAGACTACGGCCACGACCTGACCACCGGGGCGTCTGTTGGCCCTCAGGCGTTCAAGGCGATGGCACCCAACGGTCGGGCCATTTTCAAAACGGCGCCGTACCAGGGGGCGCATGAAACCCCTGACGGCGAGTACCCCTTGCGCTACACCACGGGACGGACCGCCTACCATTTCCACACCCGCACCAAGACCGGCCGCGCGCCGCAGCTGCACGATGCCGCCCCGTCCATGTGGGTGGAGATGTCCCCGGGTGATGCCGAGAGCCTGAAGCTCCGGGAGGGCGACCAGGTCCGGGTCGAGTCCCGCCGCGGTCACCTGTTCGCCCCCGTCCGGATCGCCGGCGTCCGCACCGGCACCGTCTTCGCCCCCTTCCACTACGGATACTGGGATGACCATGAGGGCGAAGACCCGGAACAGCATCCGACGGCGGCCAACGAGCTGACCTTGACGGAATGGGACCCGGTTTCGAAACAGCCCGTGTTCAAGACGGCCGCCGTGCGGGTCACCAAAGTCGCGGACGCCACCGGTCCGGCACCGGCACCCACCACCACGGCATCCCGGCCGGCCCGAGCCGGACGGGTTCCGGCGACGGCGGGCGGGGCAGCGGGTGAAGTGAGCGAGACGATCGCCCCGGCTGAACCGCAGGCTGCGGCTCCCGGCAAGGAGGAGTCATGAAGCTTCCCGTCTACCTGGGCCTCCTCCACCGCTGCGAACACACGCTGGCGGAATCCTTCCGGCAGGTGGCCGACGGGCACGGGGACGAGCCGGACGTGTATTTCCTGTGCCGCGCCCTGGCCGATCAGTGCGAAAAACACGAACGGGCCCTGCAGCCCATCGTGGAGCGCTACGGCGAGGTGGACAAGGACGACGAGCCGGAGCGGCTGCACGCCGATGGGCTGTCCAGCACGCGGTCAGGAGCTGTGGGGCTGCTGCGCGACCTGCAGGACCTCTACCTGCTGGGGTCCCTGGTGGACATCACCTGGACCATGGTGAAACAGGCCGCCCAGGGACTTCGGGACGCGGAGCTCATCGGTGTGGTCACCCGCTGCGAGGCCGAGACGAAAACCCAGCTCGAGTGGCTGTCCACCCGCATGAAACAAGCCGCACCCCAAGCCCTGATCGTGGCCGAATGACTGCCATGGAAATTCCCCCGAGCCGCAACAGACGAGGTGCCTTTGGCATCCTGACCAGTCCTGCCGAACTGGCGTCCATGGCCGGCGCGATTCTACTCATCACCACGGTGGGCTGGGGGCTGAATGTCCTTTTTGGCATCCGCCCCCCGGAAGGAGGAGGACTGACATGGTTCCGCTGACACATCGGAAGCCCGGCACGTACGTTCTGGCCGCGGCCGGCATAGCGGCCCTGATGGGCGTGTGCGGGTGCGCCCCTGAAGGAACCGGTGCTGCCGACGCAGCGCAGACCTTCCACCAGGCCGTGAGCGCGTCGGACTGGTCGTCCGCCTGCAGCATGCTGAAATCCGATACCCGCGAGAAGACGGCCCAGGAACAGGAAAGCACGTGCGAGGACCACCTGCGGTCCGCGCACATCCAGGAGCCGGGAGCAGTGACACGCACCGAAATCTACGGCCGCGGCGCTTTCGTGGAATTCGAGAACGCCGCAGTGTTCCTGGCCAATGCCGAGGGCGGCTGGAAAATCACGGCGGCCGGGTGCACACCGAACGGTGACGCGCCCTACACCTGCGAAGTGGGAGGTAATTAGTCATGCGTTGGAGCTTTGCCCTGTACCTGATCCTGATCTTCGGCGGACTGGCGTACATGCTCGTCGTCGGACTGGTGCACGGATAGGACGGTTGAACGGTGAAAAAAGCACTGAGGAACAACGGACTGAGCCTGTTTTTCGGGCTGATCTTCCTCCTCGCCCTGCTGGGGCAGGGACTGACCGGCCACGCCCTGTTCAACCAGGAGCAGGTGACCGCCGGGCTTGAGGAGATCAGCCTGGGCCAATACCTCACCTCCTCCCATTTTGCGGTGGACGTGGCAGAGAACTGGCAGTCCGAATACCTGCAGTTCCTGCTCTACATCCTCGCCACGATCTGGCTGGTCCAAAAGGGCTCGCCAGAATCGAAAGAGCTTGACCAGCCCGGAACCGAGTCGGACAAGGACCAGCTGGTGGGCGAATACAGCAACGAAAAGTCGCCGGCCTGGGCCAAGGTATCGGGCTGGCGGCGCACGCTCTATTCCAACTCGCTGGGCATGACGATGGGACTGATCTTCCTCCTGTGCTGGCTGGTCCAGTCCGTCGCCGGCACCAGCGCCTACAACGAGGAACAGCTGGCTGACTTCCAGCAGCCCGTTTCCTGGGCGGAGTACGTGGTGTCCGCGGACTTCTGGAACCGCACGCTGCAGAACTGGCAGTCGGAGTTCCTCGCCGTCGGATCCATGGTGGTGCTGTCCATCTACCTCCGCCAGCGCGGTTCACCCGAGTCCAAGCCCGTCGGCGCTGCCCACGACGACACCGCCGCGACGGGGTAGCCCGGCTCCCCGCCGCCGGCGGTGCAGTCCGGCCTAGTTGTCCAGGCCGGTGCTGAGGCTAAGGTCCCGCCACTGGTCCAGTTCCGCGCGGTGGGCGTCGGCCACGGCGGCAAAGGCGCCGAAGGCGTCCTCGCCCAGCACAACGAGCGACGGCGGGTTGGGACTGTCCACGATGGCCAGGATCGCTTCGGCGGCCTTTGCCGGATCACCCGGCTGGTTGCCGTCCATGGTGTCGTTCTCCTTGCGCCGCTTCCCGGCCGTCTCAGCGTAATCACCGATCGGGGACGCCGACTGGGTCAATGAGCGGCCGGCGAAATCGGTGCGGAATGCACCTGGCTCGATGACCGTGACGCTGATGCCCAGCGGCTCCACTTCCCGGCGGAGCGAGCCTGAGATGCCCTCCAGTGCAGCCTTCGTGGCTGAGTAGTAGCCGGACCCGGCGGGTGTGATGCGCGCTCCGATCGAGGAGATATTCACGATGGCCCCGGACCTCCTCGCGCGCATGTCCGGAAGGACTGCCTTGATCATGTCCACGGCGCCGAAAACGTTCGTGTCGAACAATTGCCGCACATCGGCGTCGTCCGCCTCCTCCACAGCTGCCCGGTACCCGTAGCCGGCGTTGTTGACCAGGACGTCGACGCTGCCGAAGCGTTCCTTCGCCTGATGCACCACCGAGTTGATTTGGGCGCGGTCCGTGACGTCGAGGGGCAGGGCAAGGGCCGTCTCGGGGAAAGCCTCGGCGAGGTCCTGCACGGAGGCGCCGTCGCGGGCTGTGGCCACGGCGTTGTGCCCGTGGGTGAGCACCGCCTGGGCGAGTGCCCGGCCGAGTCCGGTGGAGCATCCTGTGATGAGCCAGGTAGCCATGGTGGGTTCCTTCCATAGACCGGATTAGGGCGTGGAATTCACGCCTACGGACCAGATAACAGCACAATCGCCGCCGGCGATAGGTACCGTCAGAACGATGGCAAGGTGAGACATCAATTGACTTTCGATAGGTAACAACTGAAACTCGATGCATGAAGATCACAAGTCTGGCCGTCGTCGCCCTCCGGATCGTCCTGGTGGCGGCGTTCCTCCTGTTGCTCCTTTTCCAGGTCATGTCCATGCCGGGCCAGTTTGCCCACATGGCGGCCGAGGATCCGGAGCGGGCCTACCTGCAGTGGCCGCTTACCGTCTTCGCCATCCTTGAACTGGCCTGCGTCCAGGTGGTGATCGTGAGTACCTGGAAGCTGCTCACCATGGTCCGGCGCGACCAGATCTTCAGCCGGCAGGCCTTTGTGTGGGTGGACGCCATCATGTGGGCCATTGCGGCTGCCTGGACCATGCTCGCCGTGTTCTTCGCCATTGTGGTGCTCAACGCGGACGATCCCGGCATGCCGCTCCTGCTGGTCCTGATGCTGACGGCCGGTGCCGCCGTCGGCCTGGTGGTGGTGGTGCTCCGCGCCCTGCTCCGGCAGGCCGCGGACCTCCGCTCGGACCTGGAAGCGGTGATCTGATGCCCATCGTGGTGCGCATCGATGTCGAACTGGCAAAGCAGAAAATGAGCGTGGGTGAGTTCGCCGAGCGCGTGGGCCTTACGCCGGCCAACGTGGCAGTCCTCAAGAACGGACGGGCGAAGGCGGTCCGTTTCAGCACGCTGGAGGCCATGTGCCGCGTCCTTAACTGCCAGCCGGGCGATTTGCTGGAGTTCACCGAGGACTGAGCGCGCCGCTCAGCCACCGGGCTACTCCGGGGCGGACACCTGCGTGGGAAAGCCTGCCAGACGGAGGGCAGACGAAAGCTCGGGGGTGGACGAGCGGCGCCCCTCGAGGTGGGCCTGCAGGAGGTAGGCGGTGTGGCTGCCGCAGGACCTCAGCGGTTCCAGATGGGCTTCGGCCAGCTGCGGCAGGGTGAGGGCGTGCTCGGTGCCGGGGCTGTTGTGCAGCTCCATCTGCAGGCCCTGAGCAAGGTCCGCCAGGCGTTCGCCGCCGAGCCTCTGGCTGGAGATCTTGAGGCTGAGCACGGCATCCATGGCGGCGGGAAAGTCGCCTGCAGCCAGGGCCAGGCGCAGCCGTTCCACCCGGTAGGGCAGGCGTTCGATGAAGGCTTGGACGAGTGCTTTCCACACGCCTTCATGGTCCTCGAGGTCCGCGCGGAGCCTGTCCAGTACGGTCCTGTCGAGGAACGGCAGGATGGAGCCGTTGGAGTGAGTCATCGTTGTCCCGCCATCACTTCCGCCAAGTAGACCCTACTTTTCCCCCAGCAGAGACTGCCTCAAGGTTACTCCCAACGGCAGGCTGGAAGCACTAGTAAGGGGTACCCGATGTCAGTCCGGGTCGGCGCCCGCCCGCCTGTCAGGAGGGGCGTTAAGAAAGCGTTAAGATCCCCGGAATTGGCCCCGGGAGGCGATTGGCCCGGTGCTAGGCTCCGTTAGTTATCAGCACAGCGTCGCGCCTGGAACCGGGGAACTTGTGCCGGTAACGGGCACCAAAGAAAGACACGTCCTTGACGGCTTCCGCCCGGTCTTCCCTTCCCGCCATCGTTCCCAACCCGGAACTTGCCACGGAACCCCGCAGCCCGTTGACCAAGTGGCTGCTGGAACACCGGGTCAGCCAGCCTGTGGGTCCCGAAGCCAACGAGGCCCACGCCCCGCAGCAGAGCTGGTGGAAGGTTATGTGCCTGACCGGCGTGGACTACTTCTCCACCCTGTCCTACCTGCCCGGCATCGCCGCACTCGCCGCCGGCGCCCTGTCCCCGCTCGCCACCTTGCTCATCGTCGCACTGACCCTCCTGGGCATGCTCCCCATGTACCGGCGCGTGGCGGAGGAAAGCCCGCACGGGCAGGGATCCGTGGCCATGCTCGAACGGCTCCTGCCGTTCTGGCGGGGCAAGGTCTTTGTGCTGGTGCTGCTCGGCTTCGTGGCCACCTCGTGGATCATCACCATCACCCTCTCGGCCGCCGATGCCACGGTGCACCTGCTCGAGAACCCTTACCTGCCGCCGTTCCTGGAAGGCCAGGCGGTGCCCATCACGGTGTTCCTTCTCCTGGTTCTTGGCGCAGTCTTCCTGTTGGGCTTTTCGGAAGCCGTGGCCGTCGCGATTCCCCTGGTGGCCGTGTTCCTGGTACTGAACGCCATCATCATCGGCGCCGGCATCGCGGAAATCCTGGCCACGCCCGGCGCCCTCAATAACTGGACCGAAGCCCTGACCTCCTCCGGGGGCGGTTTCGGCGGAATCCTCGGTCCCGCCCTGATGGCCTTTCCGCTGCTCGTCCTGGGCCTCTCCGGCTTCGAGACCGGCGTCAGCATGATGCCCCTGGTAGCCGCCGAGGGCGGCACCCCCGCGGAGAAACTGGCCAACCGGGTGCGCAACACCCGCAAGCTGTTGACGACGGCGGCGCTCATCATGAGCGTCTACCTGCTGGGCAGCAGCTTCGTCACCACCGTCCTGATCCCCGCCGAGCAATTCCAGGCCGGGGGAGAGGCCAACGGCCGTGCCCTCGCGTACCTGGCCCACGAACACCTCGGCAACGGCTTCGGCTCGGTCTACGACGTCAGCAGCATCCTGATCCTGTGGTTCGCCGGCGCGTCCGCCATGGCCGGCCTGATCAACATCGTTCCCCGCTACCTGCCCTCCTACGGCATGGCCCCGGACTGGTCACGCGCCGTCCGGCCCGTGGTGCTGGTCTACACAGCCATCAGCATCCTGATCACCATCGGCTTCAACGCCGACGTGAACGCCCAGGCCGGCGCTTACGCCACCGGAATCCTGGCCATGATGGTCTCCGGTGCCATCGCCGTGACCATCTCCGCGATCCGCCGCAAGCAGCGCGCCGCCTCCATCGGCTTCACCGTGCTGACCCTGGTGATGCTCTATGCCCTGGCCGCCAACGTCATCGAAAAACCGGACGGCCTGGCCATCTCCGGCTTCTTTATCCTGGGCATCGTGGCGGTCTCCCTCGTCTCGCGCATCAGCCGGACCACCGAGCTGCGCGTGGACAGCATAGAGTTCGACGACGAAGCGCGCCGCTTCATCAGCGACACCCTGGACTACGACGGCCGGATCAACCTCATCGCCAACAAACCCCAGGCCCGCGATTCCGCCGAGTACACGGATAAGGAAGCTGTGCAGCGGGAGAACAACCCCGTACCCGGCTCGGCGGATGTCATCTTCCTGGAAATCGACATCACCGACCCGTCCGAGTTCAGCGACACCCTGCAGGTCCGCGGCGTCGAAGTGGGAGGCCACCGGGTCCTGCGGGCCTCCAGCCCCGCCGCTCCGAACGCCATCGCTGCCATCCTGCTGGCCCTGCGGGACGGTACCGGCGTCAAGCCGCACGCCTATTTCGAATGGTCCGAGGGCAACCCGCTGGCCCACCTCATGCGCTACCTGCTCCTGGGCCGCGGCGATACCGCCCCGGTGGTCCGCGAAATCATCCGCGAGAATGAACCGGACCCTGACGGGCGCCCGGGCATCCACGTGGGATGAGCCTGCGAAGGAGCGTCCCGACGCCGGCACCCGCCACCCCGGGCCCCGACGCTTCCAGCGTGGCCGCCATCCAAAAAATGCTCCGGGACGCCCGGAACGACAACGGCGGCGGCAAGGAAAACTTCATCCGGCGGGCACTGTCCCACCCGGTCAGGGCAGTTCCCGTTGCCTTCCTGATGGTCATCATCATCGGGGCGGCACTGCTGATGCTCCCGGCGTCACGCACCGACCCCGACGCCGGGGCATTCATGGACGCACTGTTCACCTCCGTTTCCGCCGTGTGCGTGACGGGCCTGATCACCGTGGACACGGCAACGTTTTGGACCCCGTTCGGGCACGTGGTCATCCTGGCGCTGATCCAGGTGGGCGGGTTCGGCATCATGACCCTTGCCACCCTCCTGGCGCTGCTGGTCCGCAAAAGCATCGGCCTCCGCGGCCAGCTCGTGGCCCAGTCCGAAACCCACACCCTTAACCTGGGCGATGTCCGGGCGGTGCTGCTCCGGGTGGCGCGGATCATGCTCACGTTCGAAGCCGCGACAGCGCTGGTCCTCTCGATCCGGTTCTGGATCGCCTATGACCAAAACCCCGGCACTGCGCTCTGGCACGGGATCTTCCACGCTGTCTCCGCCTTTAACAACGCCGGCTTCTCGGTCTACAGCAACAACCTCGTCGGCTTCGCGGAGGACCCGTGGATCATCACGCCCATCTGCCTGGCCATCATCGCCGGCGGGCTCGGTTTCCCGGTGATCATCCAGTTGGTCCGGGGCGAGACCAGGCCCCGGAACTGGTCCGTGCACCTGCGCTTGACTGTCTACGGAACGCTGTTCCTCCTGATCGCCGGGATGGTGCTGTTCGCGGCGTTCGAATGGAACCGGAACGAGACGTTGGGCCACCTCTCGTTGACCGGCAAGATCCTGGGCTCCTTCGCCGGCAGCGTCTTTCCCCGCACCGCCGGGTTCAACAGCATCGACTACGGCGCCGCGGCCCCGGAAACGCTGATGGTCACCAACATCCTGATGTTCATCGGCGGCGGCAGTGCCGGCACCGCCGGCGGCATCAAGATCACCACCTTCCTGGTACTTGGCTTCGCCATCTGGAACGAAGTCCGCGGCCGTGACCAGGTGACCATCGCCCACCGGTCTGTCAGTTCCTCTTCCCAGCGGCAGGCCCTGTCCGTGGCACTGCTGGGGATCGCCGCTGTGGTGATCGGGACCATGCTGCTGCTGATGTTCACCGACTACAGCCTGGAGAAGGTCCTGTTCGAATCCATCTCCGCGTTCGGCACAGTGGGCATGAGCACCGGCATCACGTACCACCTGCCCCCGTCCGCTGAGTGGGTGCTGATGGCATTGATGTTCACGGGCCGTATCGGGACGGTGACGGTGGCGTCAGCCCTGGCCCTCTCGGCCCGGCCGCGCCTGTTCCGGCTGCCGGAGGAACGCCCCATCATCGGCTAGGTCAAGATTCCATCAATCCTGGGCCGGTCCTAGGATTCAGGGACCCGCCGACGCTAGTATCTGAGCAAACGCAAAGTAACCCTACTTATTATCTTTGGGGGTCCGTGAGGCATGGTCGAAGCCGTCGCGTCAGCAGTTTCACCGGTGATCCGCCGGAACAACGTTACCGTGTCCGGCCGGGCGGACGGGCCGGTGATGCTGTTTGCCCACGGCTACGGCTGCGACCAGGCGATGTGGCGCAGGCTCGTGCCCTACTTCTCCGATACCCACCGGCTGGTGCTCTTTGACAACGTTGGCGCGGGCCGCTCGGACGTGGAGGCCTATGACCGGGAAAAGTACGGGTCGCTGGCTGGCTACGCGGCGGATCTACTGGAAATCTGCGAAGCCCTGGACCTGAAGGACGTCATCCTGGTGGCCCACAGCGTCAGCGCAATGGTGGGGGTGATCGCTGCTGCGCAGGAACCTGAGCGGTTCTCCCGGCTGGTCCTGGTGGCACCCTCCCCGCGCTACACCAACGACCCCGCCCATGGCTACGTGGGCGGATTCTCGAAGGAGGACATTGAGGGCCTGCTGGCATCCCTGGACAGCAACTACTTCGCCTGGGCCGAGGCACTGGCTCCGATGGCCATGGGCAATCCCGAGGACCCTGAGCTCTCGGAGGAACTCCGGAGCAGCTTCTGCCGCACCGATCCCGCCATCGCGAGCCACTTCGCACGGGTCACCTTCCTCTCGGACACCCGGAACATACTGGACCAGGTGGGAACGGACAGCCTGGTCCTGCAGTGCTCCGAGGACCTGCTCGCGCCGCCTGAAGTGGGTTCCTATGTGCACCGGCACCTGGCGCACAGCACGCTGGTGCAGCTTCAGGCCACCGGACACTGCCCGCATGTCAGCGCGCCGCAGGACACGGCCCAAGCAATCCTGAACTACCTTTCGGGCAGTCCGTGACAGGACCCGGCGGGCCGGACCCGGACCATTTTGAGGCGCTGTTCCACCAGGCGCCGTGCGGGTATCTGATAACGGACGACGCCGGACGCATCACCGCGGTCAACGAAACCTTTGTGCGCTGGACGGGTTACAGCCGTTCCGGGCTGGTGGGGTCCAAGCTGCAGTCCCTGATGCCTGTTGGGGACCAGATCCTGTACTCGACGCACTGCATTCCCCAACTGGGCATTAATGGCGCAGTGTCCGAGATCGCCGTTGAGATCATTGCGGCAGACGGCGGGCGGCGGGCGGCGCTGCTCTCGGCATCACGGTCACCCGGCTCAGGGCAGGAGCCTGCCAGTGTCCGCGTCATCATTTTCAGTGCCCATGAACGGCGGATGTACGAAAGGGAACTGGTCTCCGCGCTCCGGGCAGCCGAAGAAGCAGAAGCCCGGCGCGCGCAGGCGGAAAAGGAACTCCAGCACCTGGCCCTGCACGACGCACTGACCGGCCTGCCCAACAGGGCTGGGCTGAAGGCGAAGCTGGACGCGGTACCGGCGGGCGGCGGGCTGGCCGTCCTGTTCATCGACCTGGACCACTTCAAGGCCGTCAACGACAGCCTGGGCCACGCGGCCGGGGACGATCTCCTGGTTTCGGTGGCGAACCGCCTGAGGGCGGCCGTTCCGGGAACCGGCATCGTGGCCCGGCTGTCCGGTGACGAGTTCGTGGTGGTGGACTCCTTCGCCGGCTCCCGCGAGGCAACTGGCCTGGCAGCCGGGCTGCTGGAGATCCTCAAGACGCCCATCCTGATCGAAGGACTGGAAATCGTTACGTCCGCGAGCATCGGAGTCGCCGTCAACGGGGATGATGATGAAACCCCTGAAGACCTGGTCCGCCGGGCCGACATCGCAATGTACCGGGCCAAGGAACTGGGACGCAGCCGCTGGGAACTGCACCAGCCTGCCGAGTCTGACTACACCGTGGACCGGCTCCGGGCGCTGGGCGAGCTGCGCCGCGGAATCAACGACGGTGCCCTCCGGGTGCACTACCAGCCGCGCATCGACCTGCACACCGGCCGCGCCACGGGCGTGGAGGCACTGGTCAGGTGGCAGCATCCAACACGGGGCCTGCTGCCGCCGTCGGAATTCATCACCATGGCCGAAGAATCCGGGTTGGTCCGTCCACTTGGCGCCTGGGTCCTGGGCGAAACGCTCCGGCAGGCTGACAACTGGCGCCGGGAAAGCCGCCGCGGTGCGGACCTTGATTTCGCCGTCAACCTGTCCGCCCGCCAGCTCAGTGATCCCGGGCTGGTGACCATGGTGGAAGACGCGCTCCGGTTGCGCGGAATCGATTCCTCGCACCTGCTGCTGGAGATCACCGAAACGGCCCTGATGGCAGACCCCGGCGGTGCGCTGGACTCGCTCACGGCGCTGAAGAACCTGGGCGTGGGCCTCGCCGTGGACGACTTCGGCACGGGCTACTCGAGCCTGACCTACCTGAAGAAATTCCCCATCGACGAACTGAAGATCGACCGGTCATTCATCAATGGACTGGGATCGGACTCCGGTGATTCCGCGATTGTGGGGAGCTGCATCGACCTGGCGCACGCTGTGGGCATCCGGGCCGTTGCCGAGGGTGTGGAAACCTCCGGTCAGGTGCAGACGCTCAAGGACATGGGCTGCGACCTCGCCCAGGGGTTCCACTTCGCCCGCCCGCTGCCGGCCCCGGCGCTGAAGGAATGGCTGGACGCGCACACCCGGGACGAGCGGGCCGGCGCATAAGGGGTTTCCACCAGACTGGGAGTGCGGCTACCCGTCTATTCGGATACAGCTGCACTTCCAGCCCGTGGAAAGTCTGATAGGAAAGAGTGTTCCGCCGAACATCCTGGCCCGATCATTGGACGCTGCGGATGCTGGGGCCTGGACGCCCTATGCGGCGATCAGTGCCGGCCTTGCGCCAGTATGCCCGCGGCGCGGTGCCAGGACGCTGATAGCGCACGGCTTCTGGGACGGATCGATTTTTGCCGGCAGGTGATGGGTCTCGGAGCAGGCTTGCAGCTGCTCCAGTGCCTCGTCATCCACCAGGGCGTGGGAGATGTCCAACTTCAGGTCCAGGCCCTGCCTGATGGAATTGGCGCGCTTAACCACTACATATAAAGCATTGACGCTGTGCACGGTGACATGCCCCTTTGCAATCACCAGAGCTTTCGCATGATCGAGATCTACACGGACAACAATGTTGAGCTTGGAATTCAAGATGTAAAGCCTTCCCCTGCATTGGCTGCGACGCTGCAGCTTCTTGCGTTGGCCCATTTCTTAAGCCTCAACCAGAGTAGGGGCAGAATGTGATGCACGCAACAGTTACGTATTTATTACACCGTTTGGAGATGCTTGCGTTGTGACAGATGCTGCGCCTGTAACGGCCGCAACGAACCCTGCCAACAAGCGACTGCGGCCTGCGGCACCCAGCCGCCAGCCGCCGTCGAACTCTCCGGCCCTGTACGTTCCGCGGGGCTCACACCACCTCGGGAAGCTTTCCTGTTAACACTGAGACCGGTGCCGAGGACCAGCGCTCGCGCTCCGGCTCGTAGGAGATGACCACGGATGCGCCGCTGTCCCGGGCCTCGTCCATGGCAAGCAGCAGGGCGTCCTCAACATGCCGGGCGTACTCGAGCCGCTCGCGCAGGGTTCCCTGCAGTTCGCCGTCGTCGATTAGGGCGTGGCTCTTGGCATCCACGATGACCTTCAGCAAATACCCCTGGTCCTCATGGAGGGATCCCCGGGTTGATGTAATTTCGGTGACTTTGTCTGCCCGGACCAACCCGTTGCCGAGCGTGCGGATCCACACTTCACCCATTGAATGAACCTCCCCTTTGGCCTTGGGCGCGCGAATCAGCACCCCATAAAGCAAACGGTAGTCCTTTGCAAGGGTTTTGTGACCCCCAAATCTTTGGTTTTCCGTCTCCTGCTGCCACCCGCCCTAGGATCAATCTGATGAGTTCCCCCGACGATCCACAGCCCTTCAGCCTGCGCGCCATCGCATTGGCCGCATTCGGCCCCACGTTGCTTTTCGGGATCGGCCAGGGAGCCATCCTGCCGGTGGTGGCGCTGACAGCCCGCGACCTTGGCGCGTCCGTGGCGCTGGCCGCTTTGATCGTCACGCTGATTGGGCTGGGCTCGTGGTTCTTTAATCTGCCTGCATCCCTGGTGACGCTGAAATTCGGGGAACGCTGGGCCATCGTGGCCGCCGCTGTCGCCGCCGGCCTGGCGCTCGCCGCGGCCGGGCTGTCCTCCCTGATCCCCAACGGCCTATGGCTGCTTGCGGTGGCAATGGCCGTCGTCGGAATGTCCGGAGCGGTGTTCGGCCTGGCGCGGCAAAAATACCTCACCGAAGCCGTCCCCGTGGAGTTCCGGGCACGGGCCCTGTCCACGCTGGGCGGGGTGAACCGGATCGGTGTGTTCATCGGGCCGTTCCTGGGGGCTGCCGTGATGCAGTTTTCCGGGATCGGCGGCGCGTACTGGGTGGGTGTGGTGGCCATGGCTGCCGCCGCGCTGCTGTCCCTCACCATCCCGGACCTGGAGATGGCGGAAACGCGCGACGGCGGCCACAAGGGGCCGGAGCCGACGCTGCGCAGCGTGGCGGTCTCGCACGCCGGGGTGTTCTTGAGCGTGGGGGTGGGGATCCTGCTGCTGAGCGCGCTGCGCTCCTCGCGCCAGGTGGTCATCCCGTTGTGGGCGGACCACCTGGGCATGGATGCCAGCTCCGCTTCCCTGATTTATGGTTTGTCCGGGGCCATTGACATGCTGGTGTTCTACCCGGCGGGCAAGCTGATGGACCGGAAAGGCCGGCAGTTTGTGGCTGTCCCGTCCACGCTGCTGATGGGCGCCGCGCTGCTGCTGATCCCGTTGACCGGGTCCTTTATGGGCCTGCTGCTCGCTGCGCTGCTGATTGGGTTCGGGAACGGCATCAGTTCGGGGCTGGTAATGACCCTTGGGGCGGACTTCTCTCCCGACCGGGGCCGCGGCCAGTTCCTGGGCTTGTGGCGGTTTATGGCCGACGCCGGGTCCACCGCCGGGCCCGTGTTGCTCTCCGGGGTGACGGCCCTCGCCTCCCTGGGGGCGGGGATCTCAGCCACCGGCATCCTGGGGTTCGCGGCGGCAGCCGTGTTCGCCGTCGTGATTCCCCGCCTGAAGCACCGCCGGAACTACTGAGGTTCCCCCGTTGCTCTATCAGTTACGGTGCCCAACCGGCGGTTTGGGGACCAAAAATGCTGGAGCAACGGGGTGTGGGGCTATCCTCAACAGATGAGTGAAACGGGCACGCCCACCCGCATCAGCGCGGTGCAAAAAGGCGCGTGGTGGCTGCAGGACTACCTTTATGCTGCCGGCTGGCAGGTCCGCGGCGTGCTGTCCCGCGTACAGCCCGGTTCGTTCCACCAGGGCAACGGGACCCCCGTGGTGATCATCCCCGGCGTGTACGAAAACTGGCAGTTCATGCTGCCGCTCATCCAACGGATCCACGACGCCGGCCATCCCGTCCACGTGGTGACGGTTTTGCAGCGCAACAAACTGGACGTCCCCGCCGCGGCCCGGGTGGTGGCGCAGCACCTGGAGGAGGCGGGCCTGCGCGATGCCGCGATCGTGGCGCACAGCAAGGGCGGGCTGATCGGGAAGTACACCATGCTGAACCTTGACCCGGAGCGCCGGATCGAGCGGATGGTCGCCGTGTGCACGCCCTTCTCAGGCTCGCGTTATGCCCGGTACATGCTGCTGCCCAGCCTCCGGATCTTTTCCCCCCGCAACGCGTTGACGCTCCAACTCGCACGCGAGGAGACCATCAACAGCCGGATCACGTCCATTTACGGTCCGTTCGATCCGCACATCCCGGAGGGGAGCGTCCTGCCGGGTGCCACCAATATCGAGTTGCCCACCGCCGGGCACTTCCGGATCCTGGGGGACTCCGAGACGGCACGGATCATCGTGGAGCAGCTGAACCTTCCTGCGTGAACCCTGCGTAGCCGGATCCTTGAGCCGACACAGCACCCTCAGTATTCTGGAAGGAGTCATGCAGTAGGCTTCCCGTCGATATTTCCTGGAGGTCACCGTGGCTTCCATTTCCCTCAATTCCTTGCACGTCCCTGTCCACGGAACCCGCCCGCACCATGGTGTTGCGCCGGGAACCCATGCGAGGCGGCATGAACCAGGCATCGAACCCTTGCCCGCCGCGATCCGGCCCAAAGCCGTCCAGGAACTGTTCCGCCGGTGGCCCAAGGTGCCCTCGCGCGAACTGGAACGGATCCGGCACGCGCTGCTGCAGTGCCTCCATCGGGGCCATCCGGGCCGCGAACATCAGCTCTCCGAGCCCGCCCGGGAATTGCTTGACCTGGTGACAGCCGAGCTGGACCGGCGGCGCGAAGCCGTCAGGGCAGGCACTGAACACACCACTGCGTAGCTGGTGCCACCGCTCCGCAGGACAATCCGGACAACGGCGTTTGGGGGTGCCCTGTGGAGCGGTTGGATAGAGTGTTGGTTCGTGCCGTCGCCGAAAGGAGAAGCCCTGTGGCGTCCACTGCCGGGGAGCGGGCTGTTCCGGAGGAGCCGGACCACTCACGTTCCAGCAGCCCGGTGGTGCGCAGGCAAAGCAGGTGGGCCACCGTCCTGGCGGTCCTGCAGCGGCTGCTGTACCTGCTGGTGACCATTGCCGTGGGCTGGGCCGTCTACTATTTCCTGCTCGCCCGGCTTTCGCGCGGCCCCGAGCAGGCGTGGGTGTTCCTGCCCGTCTGGCTGATCCTGGCCTACGCACTGTTGCCGCGCATCCACAAGATCCTCAGCGGGCTGTATATCCCGGACTACTTCATCGGACGGACAAGAACGGGCGACGGCGTCCTGGGCGATCCCGTGAACCTCGCCGTGGTGGGCCCCAAGGAAGAGCTGCGCCAGGCCATGCTGACGGCCGGCTGGGTGGAGGCCGATCCCATCACGCCTGCCACCGCCTGGCATACGCTGACGTCCACCGTCCTGGGCCGCAGCTACCCGGCCGCCCCGGTGAGCTCGCTGTACGTGTTCGGTCACAGGCAGGACCTCGCCTTCCAGCGTGAAATCGACGGAAATCCCCGGAAACGGCACCACGTCCGGTTCTGGCAGTGCCCGCCCGGATGGCGGCTCCCTGGAGGGCTCGCCGTGGATTGGGTGGGGGCCGGGACCTATGACCGAAGCGTAGGCCTGTCCCTGTTCACGTTCCAGATCACCCATAAGATCGCCGACCGCACGGACGAGGAACGCGATTTCATCATCGAAACACTCCGCTCCGCCAACGCTGTGGAATCGGTGCACACCATCCTCAACTACTCCAGCGGCTACCACCACCGCAACGGCGGCGGTGACGCCATCCGCACGGACGGGCACCTGCCCATCATCGACCTGTACCCACCGGAGCGGCTTCGGAGGGCATAAAGCGGTCAGTTCAACGTGAAGGATGTGCTGGTAACGGAAAGGGTGCCGCTGGTGGCAGTCAGGGTGCAACTTGCGAAATTTCCGCTGCCCACGATCAGAAGATCGGGGAACGATGCCAGGCCCGCAGTCCCTGGTTGACTGAGTGTGCCTTTGAGGTTGCACATGGACTGCAGCGAAACCTGGCCTGCTTCTGTCGCATTGCCGTAAGCATCCAGGATGCTGACAGCCACGGAGGGCGTGATGAGCTGGTTCCTTTTTATGTTCGAACCCATGGCTCCGAACTGCAGACTGCTCGGCGTTGCGGCGGTGATGGTGGCTGTTATCGGTGTGGGAGCTGCCAGTCCGTTCGAGGCGACTGTGATCGTTGCGGTGCCGGCCTTCGTGTTCGCGTAGAAGAACGACGCCGATGAGGAACCTGCAGGGATAGTGACAGCGGTGACCATGGCGCCGTTCGCCGTTGCAGCAAAGATGGAGGATGCGGCGGAGCTCGTGGCGAGGGAGATATTGGATATTTCGGCAGTTACAGGGTTGCCGTAAGCATCCTGGCGTTGCACTGTCACCGGGCCAAGGGTGGCCTTGTTGGAGGCCGGGCCGGTGAGGGCGGTTCCACCGGTGACAACGAGTTTGGCAGCTGCCGCCGGAACAACTGTGAAGGTTTTGCTCGCAATGCCGGCGTAACCCGGGCTCGATGCAATGAGGGTGTAGCCCGCTCCGGCCTTGTCGATTGAGAGGCCACTGAACGAGGCGGTGCCCCCACTGTCTGTGACGGCAGTGGCCTGCCCAGACAAAGTTCCGCCGACCGGGTTCGCTCCCAAGCTAACGGTGACAGGGACTCCCCGTTCGCGGACCGGAAAGCCAAAGATGGTCCGTAGCTGAATGTCAAAGGACGAGACGGGCGAACCGGCCGTCACCACGGGGGACGGCTGCGAGTCGAACGAAAGATCGCGGATGCTGGTCACCGCCACATTGCCGCTCACCGGTCCAGGTGCAGTCCACGAGCGGTGGACTGCGGTGACCTGGTACCGGTGCGTGCCTTCCGGGACGGAGATGTCAGTGCAGGTGGTGGCCGCGACCGGGGCCGCAAGGCTGGAGCCGCAGGCGGCCACAACCGTGGAACCGGTGATCCGGGTGATGTAGTAACCCGTGGGAAGCACGCTGCCGCCGGGTCCTGTCCAGCTGACGGTGACATTGGAGTTGCTGCTTGCGGGCACCGAAACGTTGGTGGGCGGAAGCAGCGTGGCGACGGCTGCCGTCGTACTTCCTGATCCGCTGGCGCGCCAGAAGGCGGACGCCGGCTCGGCGCTGATCAACGCGGCAACCAGGAGGATGGCAACGGCCAGGGCGCTGGCGCGCAACGCCCGGTAAACCGGAACCAGCTCCCGCGGAAGCCGGGGGGTGGCTTCGGGGGAGCTGGCGACTGCGGGCACGGGAACCTTCCGGAAAAGTCGGGCTTGGTAGCTGTCAGGCGGACTTCATCACCAAGGGGCTATGAAGCTGATGGACTGTTTCAGGAGTGTGATCCCTGGGCCTCTTCAGCTGGCCGCGATGTGCAGTGGCACGTCCGCCCCCTGGCAACCGTCTTGGTTGACACCGGGGCGGTCGACCATCTGAAGCGTTACGGTGCCGGTTACGGACTCGCCGGCCTTGATCTCGGTCTGGGTGAAGACGGGAGTGCCAACCTTGAAGTCGGCAGCCGAGCATCCGGTGACAGCGGTCCACTCGGCGCCGTTCGCACCTGCCACAGCGGCGGTGACCGTGCTGAGCTTCTGGACGCCGGTGCCCGGGTTGGTCACCGTAAATGTGGCCGTCTTGGTGGGGCCGTTGGGTGACAGCGGGTCACCGGCAACCGAGCTGGTGACGGTGAAGTTCTTGGAGGCGCCCGCCTTGGTGGTGGTGTCCGCGCTGCCCGTGGCGGTCCAGTAGGCGAACGCGGCGCCGCCGCTGATGGCCACCAGTGCGATGGTGGTGCCGATGATGCGCTTCTTACGTCCTGCGACCTTGCCCATGATGTGCCCCTAAAGTTTGTGCGGTGTTCCGCTGAGACTCTGTGAGCCTTAGCGGCTCCGATGGGAATAGCTTGGTAGACGCGGCTCAAATTACGCCGGGGTAATCCGTCAAGGTTTTGTCAAGAGTTCTTCGACGTTTGCGCAGGTCAGTGTCACGGGAGGGGACGGAGACTCCGTTGCGCCGCGTGACGACGCTGGGACTCCCGGTGACGAACCGATGCTTTTGGTCGCCCGCACTGGGACGGAGGTGACCGTCAGCGCCTGGCTGAGTCCCGCCGTCGGGCGGCGAAGGCGAACAGGGCCGTGGTGGCCACGGTGGCCAGGTACCCGGCGATGACGATCAGCGAGATCCCGGCCCAGAAATAGTTGGTGGTGCTGGCTTCCTGCCAGGGCCCCGGCGCGATCCGGACCAGCGAATACACCGCCACCGCCGCGGACGCCAGCCCGATCACCACCGGCAGCGTCAGCCAGATCCGGGCCGAGCCCACATGCCCGCCGAACCCGTCCCACGCATTCCACATCCCGCGCCGGATGATCAGCCAACCCGCCGGAACCATGAACGCGCCCACCAGGAGGAACGCCGCCACGACGTCGGCCGGCCGGTGCCACTGGTTGATCAGCGTGGACACTCCGGAGGCGATGGCGAAGGTGCCGCCCACGAAGCCTGCCATGGGCCGCCAGCGCGGGGAGGCCATCAGGAACACCGCAGCCGCGGCCGACGCCGCCAGGGTGGTGTGTCCGGACGGCAGCGAGTTCAGCTCCAGCGTCACCACGCCCTTGTCCGGCCGCGCCGGCAGCACATCCTTGAGCACCTGGGTGGCGATGTTGGCGCCGATGCAGGCCGCCACGGCGATGCCCGCCTCGGTCCAGTGCTTGCGGATCACCGTGACGAACAGGACCACGACGGCGGCCATCACCAGTGAGATGGTGGGCAGCAGGTCCAGGAACCTGGTGCTCGCCTTACCGGCGGGCCCGTGGATATCAACGGCCTCCACCAGCGCGGATTCATCGATGAACTGGCCCGTAGTGGTCTGGACGAAGAAGTGGTATGTGGCGATCAAACCGGCAATGCAGGCCAGCGTGGCAAGCACGAACAGGACAGCCGAGCCCGGTGCGGGTCTGCTGGGTGTCCTGCTGGAGGTTTGGCGGGAAATCGTCACCGGTTAAGGGTGTCACAAAAAGCTGGGAGCCCGCCGCACCGGGCTGCTGCCTACAACTGAATAGCGCTAAGTGTCGGTTTGGAGCGTCAAGACGGCACTTGGCGCTACCTAGTGGGGCGGCAGGGGGCGCGGGACCGGGGAGAGGCGGGGGATGCCCGCCGCCGCGACGAGCAGGGCAAGGGCACCGAGCCCGAACGGCAGGGCCGTGAGGGTAGCGATGCCGCCCACCAGCAGCGGCCCGCCGGCGTCGCCCAGTTCCCGCCCCAGTTCCGCGGAGCCCATGGTCCGGCCCATCCGCTCCGGCGGCGTGGTGTCCGCCAGATGGGCGAACCCGAGCGGCGTGACAGCGCCGATGCCCGCACCGATCAAAGCCGCGGAAACAAAAATGGTGACCACGCCAGGGGCAACCGCCAGCAGGCCGACGCCCGCGGCAATTAACAGCAGGCCCGCCGTCGTGCCCCTGTTGTCCGTGACGCGGTGGCTGTCCCGCAGACGGCCCATCCACGGCTGGACCAACACGGAGCCGGCCGCGAGGACGCTCACGGCGGCAGTTCCCGCGAGCGCCCCCATCCCGTGCCGGGTGGCCAGCGCGGGAAGGAAACCGACGGCGGCGCCCAGCGCAGCCGTGGAGGCAGCCAGCACCAGTGTGGGCACCAGGAACCGGCGTTCGCCCACCTGCCGCGCCAGGTCCATCACCGTATACCGCTGGCGCGGGAGCGGCTCCAGGTGCGGCACCGCAGCCATCACCCACACAGCGGTAACAACAGCGAGGGCGGAGAGGGAGCCGAACAGCAGCGGGAACCCGCCCGCCAGAATGAGGCCCGCGCCGAGGAGAGGACCAATGATGTAGCCCAAACTCTTCCAGGATCCGTACCGGCCAAAATAGGTGCCGGCCCGTCCGCCGCGGGCCAGCCGGGCCACCATGGCTGACGATGCCGGGGAGAATGCTGACGCCGCCGCGCCCTGCCCCAGCCGGGCCAGCGCCAGCATGAGCGGATCGGCTGCCCACAGCCCAATCAGGGACAGCACGGCGAACGCCACCAGACCGCCAACAATCACCGGTTTGGCGCCGACGCGGTCACTGAGGGCACCGAACACCGGTTTGAGGAAAACCTCAGAGATGTCGTACAGCGCCAGGAGGATGCCCAGGTTCAGCAGCGTCAGGCCGATGTTGCCACTCTGCGCGCCCAGGCCAGCCGCGATGCTGTGCGCCCCGAAGGCCGTGACGAAGCCGGCGGCGTACAGCGGGGCGGAGGAGGAGCGGGTGGCAAGGCCGGAGACGGTCACGTCAGCGAGTGTAGCCGCTGCACGCGCAGGAAAGCTCAGGAGAGCCCGGCCGCCAGCTCCTCGATGATCTCGAACTGCTCGCGCACGCCGCCTTCCATGCCGGACTGGGCAATCATGTCTCGGACTTCCTTGCTTCCCGCATTGGTGCGGATGCTGACCAGGGTAGTGCCGCCGTCGGCCGCTTCAAACGTGACCGTACTGACCACGGCGCCTTCCTCGCTGTCCGGCGGGGTATCCGGCATCTCCATGATTTCGGTGTGGACGATCCGCTCGTTGGGCACAATGTCCCGGTACGTGCCATGGAAGGCCACCTCGAAGTCCCCGTGGGCCACCATCACGTACCGCCAGGCCCCGCCCACGCGGAAATCCATCTCCGCCACAGTCATCTCGCCGCGCCTGCCGGGCCACCACCTCCTGACGAGGTCCGGCGTGGTCCAGGCTTTGTAAACGAGGTGCGGCGGCGCGTTGACCGTGCGGGTGATCAGGATTTCCTCGTCGCTGGGGAAGCTGACGTCCATGGTGCTGGTGTGTGCCATTGCCTTGCTCCTTAACCGTGCGTTTCTTCGTCTTTGAGGTCCGCCAGGACATCCTCCAGCAGCTCGAGCCGCTCCTCCCAGAGGTGCTGGTAGCTGGAAACCCAGTCATGAATGGGCTTGAGTGCCTGCGGGTTCAGCCGGTAGACGCGCTGCCGGCCTTTGTCACGGACGACGACGGCCCCCACCTCGCGCAGGACCCGCAAGTGGCGTGACACGTGCGGTTGTGCGAGGCCCAGCAGCTCCACCAGTTCGTTGACCGGCCGCTCGGCTTGGCTGAGGGCGTCCAGGATTTCCCGCCGCCGGGGCTCGGCCACCGCGTTGAATGCATCTGCCGTTGTTGCCGCCCGTGCCATGTCCCAATCATATATCGATATGGATATGAAATTGAAGGGGTGCTTCCCAAAACCGTGAACCTGAGTAGTGTGCGGATCAAAGGAACCATGGGCTTGCGCGGGCTTGAGGGCACCGAATCCTCCCGAATAGAAGGAGCGGCCGTGTTCAACGAAGGAGGCGGGCAATGACCATCATCGATAACGCCGTATACGTGGACGGACGGCGGACGGAGGACCCCGGAAGCCTGGACGAAACCTACTTCGTGCTCCGCCAGCGCGAGGGCATGGCCTGGATCGGCCTGTACCGGCCCGATCCTGAGGAACTTCAGTCCGTGGCAGAGGAGTTCGACCTGAACCCCCTGGCCGTGGAGGACGCCCTCTCCGGGCACCAGCGCGCCAAGCTGGAGCACTACGGCGAATGCGTGTTCCTGGTCCTGCGGCCGGCCCGCTACCTGGACGACGTGGAGAAGGTGGACTTCGGCGAGATCCACGTTTTTGTGGGGCAGGAGTATGTGGTGACGGTCCGGCACGCCGAATCCCCGGACCTGGCCAAGGTGCGCCGCCGGATGGAGGGGATGCCGGAGTTCCTGGCGCTGGGCCCGGACGCTGTCCTCTACGGCATCCTGGACCAGGTGGTGGACGAGTACGAGCCGGTGGCGGCGGGGCTCGAGAACGACATCGACGAGATCGAGGACGACCTCTTCGGCGCCGACCCGGATGTTTCCCGCCGGATCTACGAACTGTCCCGCCAGGTGATCACCTTCCAGCGCGCCACCAGCCCGCTGGCGGGCATCCTGCAGGAACTGATGGCCGGAACGCCGGAGCGGGTGCCGGACCCGGAACTGCAGGACCATTTCCGTGACGTTCTGGACCACGTGCTGCGGCTTAACGAGCGCGTGGCATCCTTCCGGGCCCTGCTGCAGAACGCGCTCGCCGTCAACGCGGCCCTGGTTGCGCAGCGGCAGAATGACGAAATGCGCCTCCTCACCGAGTCCAGCTACGCGCAGAACGAACAGGTCAAGCGGATCTCCTCGTGGGCTGCCATTCTGTTCGCGCCCACCCTCGTCGCCTCGATTTACGGCATGAATTTTCGTGACATGCCCGAGCTCAACTGGCTTTTTGGCTACCCGTTCGCCCTGGGCCTGATGTTCGTTATGGGTTCTGCCCTGTACCTGACGTTCAAGCACAACAAGTGGATCTAGCGGCCGTAACCGCGGGCGCCCGCTTGTACAGTGGGTCCATGCCCGCCGCCGCACCGCCCCTGCCCGCCCTTGAGGACCTGCTGGCCAGAGCGCACGTGGTCAGCCTGCCGATGCGCGTGAAGTTCCGCGGCATCATGGCGCGTGAGTCCCTGCTGCTGCGCGGCCCGGCGGGCTGGGGCGAGTTCTGCCCCTTCCCGGAGTATGGCGATGCCGAGGCCTCCCGCTGGCTGGCGTCCGCGATCGAGGCGGGCTGGGAAGGGTTTCCGGAGCCGCTGAGGACGGTTGTCCCGGTCAACGCCACCGTCCCCGCCGTAGCCGCCGGGCGCGTGCCCGGGATCCTGGCGCGCTTTGGCCGGGTGGACGCCGTCAAGGTGAAGGTCGCCGAACAGGGACAGACGCTCGACGACGACGCCGCCCGCCTCGCCGCGGTCCGCTCCGCCCTCCCGGACGCCACCATCCGGGTGGATGCGAACGGCGGCTGGGACGTCCCTGCTGCCATCGAGGCACTCACCCGGCTCGCCGGCGTCGGGCTTGAATACGCCGAGCAGCCCGTCCCCACCATCGACGGACTGGCCGAGGTGCGGCGCGCGCTGCAGGCCGCGGGCACCCCGGTGCTGATCGCCGCGGATGAAAGCGTCCGCAAGGAAACGGACCCCCTGAAGGTGGCCCGGGCAGGCGCGGCGGACCTGATCGTGGTCAAGGTGGCCCCGCTCGGCGGAGTGCGGCGCGCCCTGGACATCGTGGCTCAGGCCGGGCTGCCCGCCGTCGTCAGTTCCGCGTTGGACACCTCCGTGGGGATCCGCGCGGGCCTTGCCCTGGCGGCCGCGCTGCCCGAGCTGCCGTACGCGTGCGGGTTGGGGACCGTGTCCCTGTTCGAATCGGACATCACCACGGATCCGCTGGTGGCCGACGACGGCGCCATCCGCCTCCGCCACGTGTCCGCCGATTCCGGGCTGCTTGAGCAGTACGCGGCTTCCGCCGAACGTCGCGACTGGTGGCTGGCCCGGCTGGCCCGCGTCCACGCGTTCCTGACCCCCCAGTGACGCTCTCTTTTCCTGCGACGCTCTATCGCTTATCGCGGGTATTTATCGAACGCTCTATCACTTGATGTGGCTTTTTTAGGACGCGCCATCACATTCCCGCAGGTCACGCGGGGTTAGCCGGAACTTCACCTTCCTGACTACTTGATGTAGAAATTCACTGACAGGGTGGGCGGGACCTCATAGAAACATCTTGGAAGGCCCCCATGTCTGAAACGACTGCCCGTAAATTTCCGCTGCTGCCGATGCTCGGCCACACCAAGGGCAACCGCAGTGCCGTCACCTGCGCGCTGAAGTGCGACAACGCCTGCGCCGGCGACGTCTGCAACACCAGCTCCAACAGCTACTTCCGCGACATCGCCTCCGCCACCATGTCCCGCCGCGCCGCCCTGGGCTTCGGTGCCGCCGGTGCCCTCGCCGTCGTCCTTGGAAGCGCGGTGACCTCCGCCGAACCGGCCAGTGCTGCGGGCCTGTCCAAGGCTGCGAAGGAAGGCTTCGGCAAGTCCAAGCTGCAGTTCACGGCCATCAAACCGGTGGACAAGGCGGTGGATGCTTTCACCGTTCCCGAGGGATTCACCTGGCAGCCCATCATCCGGTGGGGCGACCCGCTCTTCAACGACTCGCCGGACTTCGACCTGAACAAGCAGACGGCAGCCGCCCAGGCCCGCCAATTCGGCTACAACAATGACTACACGGACATCGTGGAGATCCCGGACAGCAAGGGCCGCCGCGCCGTGCTGTTCACCAACCACGAGTACACCAACGAGAACATCATGGTCCCGGCCGGGTATGACGCCGTGGAGACCCGCGCCATCGGACGCGCAGCGCACGGCCTGGCCGTGGTGGAACTGGAGCGCAAGAACGCCACCAAGCCCTGGAGCTACGTCAAGGGCGCGCCGCTGAACCGCCGCTTCCTCTCCGACACCACCTACGAACTGACCGGACCGGTGGCCGGCTCGGCTCTCACCAAGACCGTGGCGGACCCCACCGGCAAGTCCATCAAGGGGACGTTCGGCAACTGCTCCGGCGGCACCACCCCATGGGGCACCATCCTCTCCGGCGAAGAAAACTTCAACGGCTACTTCGTCTCGCCGGGAACATCCGCAGCGGACAAGCGCTACGGGCTCACCAGCAAGCCCACAGCCCGCCTCTGGGAACTTGACGACAAGCGCTTCGACACCCGCAATGCCGGCTACGAAAATGAAGCCAACCGCTTCGGCTGGATCGTGGAGGTGGACCCCTTCGACCCCACTTCCACCCCGAAGAAGCACTCCGCCATGGGCCGCTTCAAGCACGAGGGCGCCAACGTGATCGTGGCCGAATCCGGGCACGTGGTGGCGTACATGGGTGACGACGAGCGCTTCGACTACCTCTACAAGTTCGTCTCCAAGGACAAGTACCGCGAGGGCGACCGCAAGCACAACATGGGGCTGCTGTCCGAGGGCGACCTGTACGTGGCCATGTTCACCGGCAACTCACCTGCCGCCGAAATCACCGGGACCGGGGCCGTGCCCGCCGACGGCGTGTTCGACGGCTCGGGCGAATGGCTGCCCCTGGTGGTCGGCGGCAAGTCCGCCGTGGCCGGGATGTCCGTCGAAGAGGTCCTGGTGTACACCCGCCTGGCCGCAGACAAGGTAGGTCCAACCAAGATGGACCGCTGCGAGGACGTCCAGCCCAGCCTGCACACCGGCAAGGTCTACGTGGCCTGCACCAACAACACCAACCGTGGCACCGGTTCCAGCGAGGCCGCCACGGAAGTCAACCCGCGCAACCAGAACCGTGACGGCCACATCGTGGAAATCACTGAACGGGGCGACCAGGCCTCCACCACGTTCAACTGGAACCTCCTGCTGGTCTGCGGTGACCCGGCCCTGCCCCGCGCCACCTACTTCTCGGGGTTCCCGGCGGACAAGGTCTCGCCCATCTCCTGCCCGGACAACCTCGCGTTCGACTCAGTGGGCAACCTTTGGATCTCCACCGACGGCGCGCCGTCCACCATCGGCTACAACGACGGGCTCTTCAAGGTCACCCTGGATGGCGCTGAGCGCGGCAAGGTGGAGCAGTTCCTCGCCGTTCCGCGCGATGCCGAGACCTGCGGACCCATCATCCATGACGAGGAACGGACCGTGTTCGTGGCCGTCCAGCACCCGGGCGAGGAGGGCACCTTTGAGGCGCCGAACTCCTACTTCCCGGACTACGTCCCGGCAGGTACGACGCCGGCCCGCGGCCAGGTGCGCGCGCCGCGTCCCGCCGTGGTCCAGGTATTCCGCGGCTAGGTTCGTCCCGGTGATCGAGCCTGTCGAAATCCAACGCTCTCTCACTTAACGCGGGTAAATCCAGGATGCTCTCTCACATACCGCAGGAATAATCGGAACGCTCTATCACTCTCTTCAGGAGAGTGATAGAGCGTTCCGGGTTAACGTGCATCAAGTGATGGAGCGTCGAGGCGGGGTGGTGCAGGAAGTGATGGGGCGTTGGGTGTTTTCGTGCGGGAAGTGATGGGGCGTCGGGGGTGGCAGACTGGTTTGGTGACTTCGCTGAACGACCCCGCCCCTGACGCCGCCCACACTTCCGGCGCAGATTCTTCTGACACAGCGGCCCCCTTGAGTGCCTTGGCATCCGCACGGATGGTCGTCGAAGCGCTGCTCGACGGCGGCGTGCAGCACGTGGTGGTCTCGCCGGGTTCGCGGTCCGCCCCCATGGCGTACGCACTGGCGGACGCCTCGGCCCAGGGCAGGGTGGAGCTTCTGGTCCGGATTGACGAGCGCTCCGCCGGGTTTACGGCACTGGGGCTGGCGCTGTCCACAGGATCGCCCGCGGCGGTGCTCACCACGTCCGGAACCGCCGTGGGCAACCTGCTGCCGGCGGTGATGGAGGCCAACCACGCGGCGGTTCCGCTGATCGTCCTGTCCGCCGACCGCCCTGACGAGCTCCGCGGAACGGGCGCCAACCAGACCACCGTCCAGCCGGACATCTTCGGCGACCAGGTGCGGTTCGCCGTCGACATCCCCGCCGGCTCCAACCCCGAACGGGCCGTCCACACTGGCCTTTCCGCCGCCACCGGCGCATTCCCGGATTTCCCCCCGGGCCCGGTGCAGCTCAACCTTGCGTTCCGGGATCCGCTGGTTCCGGCGCCGTCGGACCGGTTGCCGGTGCCTGCCGGACGGCCGCGGTACCGCATCGGCACCGAGCCGCTCATCATGAACCTGCCGCCTGCTTCGACGGACCTGCCCGAGCGCCGGACCGTGGTGTTGGCCGGTCACGACGCCGGTCCCGTCGCCGAGGCTTTCGCCCGCGCCCATGGCCTGCCGCTGCTGGCGGAGCCGTCCTCGAACGCGCGTTTCGGGCCGAATGCGGTGGGACCGTACCGGCTGCTGCTGGAGCACTTCGGGCCTGGCGCAGGGCAGCCGATCGAGCGCGTGGTGCTGTTCGGCCGGCCCACGCTGTCCCGCCCGGTTGCTGCGCTCCTGGCCCGGGCGGACGTGCCGTCCGCGTTGTACCAGCCGGTTCCGGTGGCCTGGTATGAGCCCGGACGGCGCACCGAACTTCCCCTGGAAGACCTCGCCGACCTCGCCGATTTTGCCGGCCGGGGCCCGTCTGACTGGCTGGATACGTGGCTGCTCGCCGGTTCTGCCGCGCAGCACGCACTGGACCTTGTCCTGGCCGAAGACGCGCCGGCCACCGGACCGGCGGTGGCATCGCTCGTCTGGAAGCACGCCCGCGGGCAGTTGGTGCTCGGCTCCTCGAACGGCATCCGCGACGCGGACCTGGCCGGCCTGCCCGCCCCGGACCCCGCCGCCACGGTCTATGCCAACCGGGGCCTCGCAGGGATCGACGGCACCGTTTCCACCGCCACCGGCATCGCCCTCGGCGGCCGGCAGGAAACCACCGTCCTCCTTGGCGACGTCACCTTCCTGCACGACGCCGGGGGCCTGCTCCTGGGCGCCGGGGAAGAGCAGCCGCAGCTGCGGATCGTGGTCCTCAACGACTCCGGCGGTGCCATCTTCGACCTGCTGGAACATGGCGCGGTGCGGGAGGCTGGAACGTACGGCGACGCCGTCGAACGCCTCTTCGGCACCCCGCACACAGTGGACATCGCGGCACTTGCCGCAGCGTACGGCGTCGGGCATGTCTCAGTCAGTACGACGGCGGCACTCGCCGAAGCGCTCGGCCAACCCGTGGAGGGCCGCACTATCCTTGAGGTCCGCGCGGACCGCAGCGGCCTGCGCGCCCTGCATGCCCGGATTAAGGGCGCCGTCGCCGCTGCCGTTGGGGGAGTGCTCGCGCGCTAGCCTAGGTCCGCCCGCGTGACAGGGTGCTAACCGCCCGGGGGAGTGAACTGGCTGGTGCTGAATACCGCTCCCTGCGGGTCCCGGATCAGTGCCTCGCGCGTCCAATCGGTGTCGTCCTGCCGAATAACCTCAGCGCCCAGCCGCCCGGCCTCTGCCACGGTCCGGTCCCTGTCTGCAACGGTGAACGTGACGTGCCAGTGCGGTGGTTCGTCGGAGGAGCTGGCTACGATCCAGGCGACCGCGTCCTCAAAGCCTGCGGGGGCGGGGAACGTCGACTGCCGTGCCCTGATGTCCGGGTCGACTGTCGCTTCGAGGTGGTCGCCGTAGCCGGGGCGGCGGACCATAAGCCCGTAGCCGATGTCGTCCACCTGCCAGCCGAACGCTTTTCCGTAGAAGGCCATGGCGGCCTCGGGGTTCGGGGTGTGGAGATCGCTGAAATTCCAGGTCCCCGGCTGATTTGCCAGCTGGGCCCCTGGACGGCGCTTCGCCTGCCAGAGGCGGAATGCGGCGCCGTCCGGGTCCACCATCGCCGCGCTGCGGCCGCCTTCCCCGGCATCCGCTGGCGCGGACAGGAGGCTGGCACCGGCCGCCACGAGGCGTGGAACTGCAGCATCGGCGTCGTCCACTGCTACGTAGGTGTTCCACGCCGTGGTTCCCTCCTGCCCGCTGCCCAGGCCCGCAACGTCCCTGCCCCCGAGCCGTGCTATCAGATAGCGGCCCGTCGCGCCCGGCGGCATCACGTCCTCGAACGTCCAGCCGAAAAGTCCCGCGTAGAACTCAGCGGCGGCATCAACGTCGGGTTGCTCCGTGTCGATCCAGCACGGCACGCCGGATGGGTAGGTCCGCTGGTTCATGGATCGCTCCTGCGCGGGGTTTGCCTGCGGGACCGGCAGTTCCGCCGCTGATCCGGCGGACGCTGCCGTTGGACCCATTGTCGGCTCGCCCCGAGATACAAGTAAAGGCCAGGTTGGCGACACGCAACTTCACTTTCGACGCGCAAAAGCCCTGTCGCTGCCCGGATGTGGGTACGACAGGGCTATTGCGCGGCGTCAGCTGCGCGTCGTCAGAGCAACAGCAGCAGCGGCGGCCGGAGCGCGTCTATTCCTCGATCTCGATGTGGGTCGGGTCGAGCACGCGGCGCAGGAACTCCTTGGTGCGCGGCTGCGCGGGGGCGGCAATGACCTGCTCGGCCACGCCTTCCTCCACCACAACGCCGCCGTCCATAAACACCACACGGTCCGCCACTTCGCGGGCGAAGCCCATCTCGTGGGTGACCACCAGCATGGTCATGCCCTCCTTGGCGAGGTTACGCATGACGGAGAGGACATCGCCCACCGTTTCGGGGTCCAGGGCGGAGGTGGGCTCGTCGAAGAGCATGAGCTCGGGGTCCATGCTGAGCGCCCGGGCAATGGCCACGCGCTGCTGCTGGCCGCCGGACAGCTGGTCCGGGAACCGGTCCGCGAGGTGGCCCAGACCCACACGCTCAAGGTTGTGCAGGGATACTTTGTCCGCCTCGGCCTGGGAGCGCTTAAGGACCTTGACCTGCGCGATGGAGCAGTTGCGCTTGGCGTCCAGGTGCGGGAAGAGGTTGAACTGCTGGAACACCATGCCCACCTTGCGGCGCATCTTGTCGATGTCCACATCGGGGTCGGTGGCTTCGAAACCGCCCACGTGGATGCTGCCCTGGTTGGGTTGCTCGAGCAGGTTGACGCAGCGCAGGAGGGTGGACTTGCCGGAGCCGGAGGGCCCGATCAGGCACACCACTTCGCCCGGCGCCACGTCCAGGCTGATGCCTTTGAGCACCTCGTTCGTTCCGTAGGATTTGCGCAGGTCCGTGATGGACACACCGGCGGCGTGCACTGTTGCCGTTCCGCCGCGGGAGTTGTTTACGACGTCGTTCATTTAGCTTGCCTGCCTATCGCTTGGTCCGCGCGGAGCGGCTTTCGAACTTCCGGGCCAGGAGGCTCAGCGGGATGGTGATCACCAGGTAGAAGGCGCCGGCTACCAGGAGCGGGGTGAGCCCGGCACCCAGGCTGGAGATACCGTCCCGGCCGAACTTGGTGAGCTCGTACTGCGAAGCGGTGAGGCCCAGGACGTAGATCAGCGAGGAGTCCTTGGTGAGCAGGATGACCTCGTTGGTGAGCGGCGGCAGGACGATACGGAAGGCCTGCGGGATCACGATGGTCACCATGGCCCGCCACTGCGGCATGCCCAGGGACCGGGCCGCTTCGAGCTGACCCTTAGGCACTGCCTGCAGGCCGGCGCGGAGGGTCTCGGCGATGTACGCGGAGGCCACGATGCCGAGGGACAGCATCACCACCAGGGTGATGTTCCACGAGACGCCGAACGCCAGCGGCACGCCGTAGCCGAAGGCGATGAACACCAGCAGGGCGGGGATGCCGCGGAAGAATTCAATGTAGCCGGTGGCGATCCAGCGGTAGAGCGGGAAGCTGGAGAGCTTCATCAGGGCCAGCAGCAGGCCGCCCGAGAGGCCCACCACGAAGCCGAGGACCGTGTAGATGAGGGTGTTCACCAGGCCGGTGGTGAAGATGCCGGGGAACATCGGCCCGATCTTGGCGAAGTTGAAGACGCTGTTGCCGATGGTCTTCCAGTCGGTGGCCAGGATCAGCGCGGCGATGGCCACCACAAAGATTCCGGCCTGGACATAGAGGCTTACTCTGGCTCGCTGACGTGCGGTCATTGCCATGGGGTGCTCACATTCGTTGTGCGTGGCAGAGGCCCCGGACGGTCTGCGTACAGCCCGGTCCGGGGCCCCTGCTGCGTAGTTCTCTGGGCCGAAACGGTGCCAGGGCGGGGGAGCCCCAGGCCTCCACGGCGACTACAGGTGGGTGGCTACTTGGCGGTTTCGCCGAACCAGGTGGTCTTGAACTTCTCCAGCGAGCCGTCATCGGTCAGGCGCTTGAGGGTGCCGTTGACCTTCTCTGCCATGGCGGTGTTGCCCTTCTTGATGGAGATGCCCAGCTGTTCGCCGGTGGCAAAGTCCTCAACGCTCTTGAACTTCGGCTGGTCCTTGATGGCGTAGCCCAGGACGGACTGGTTGCCCAGGGCGGCGTCGATGGTGCCGGCTTCGAGTGCCTGCACCAGGAGGCCGGTGTCCTCGAACTGCTGCGCGTCGATGCCCTCCTTTTGGGCGTAATCGGCGCCGGTGGTGGCCTGCTGGACACCCACCTTCTTGCCCTTGGCATCGTCCAGGCTCTTGATGCCGGAGCTGTCGCTGGCCACGAGTGCGAGGTCGTCGTCGAGGTACGGGGTGGAGAAGTCCATCACGGCCTTGCGGGTGTCCGTGATGGAGATGGAGGAGATGCCGAGATCGCACTGCGTGAGGGCGGTACCGGTCTCGATGGCTTCGAAGGAGCTGTCCACGATGCTCAGTTCGGCGCCAAAGTCCTTGGCGAGTTCCTTGGCGATGTCCACATCGAAGCCGACCGTCTGGCCGTCCTTGTCGAATTCGAACGGCTCATAGGGGATGTCCGAGCAGACGGTGAGCTTGCCGGAGTTGATGAGCTGGACGCCGCCTTCAGAGGCTGCCGGAGTTGCGCTTCCGCCGCCGCAGGCCGTGAGGGTTAGTGCGCCAACGGCGAAAAGTGCTGCTGCCTTGGCGGTCATTGTGGCCGTGGCCAGGGACTTGAGCTGCATGTTTCTTACCTTTTGTTGCAGGAGTATGCGGTACTAAATCGGTTCATAGTGTAGCGCCCAATAAGAGATGTGCATCACAGGAAACTTAGTTTCACTATTGGATAACTAAATTACTCCTGTTTTCAAGCCTAGGCGAGGCAGAGCTGTCTCCGGTGCCGGACGCTCCCAAGCGGGCAGCACGATGTGGGGCTCTGAACTGCGAAAACGACACATCGCGCTGCCTAGTTCTTGATCCCGAGCGCTTCCAGCATCGGCCGGAACTTGGCCCAGGTTTCTGCGAGCTCGGCCTCGGGCTGCGAGCCGTCAACTATTCCGCAGCCGGCATACAGCCGCACCGTGTCGGGGCCTTCGATCACGGCGCCGCGCAGCGCGATGCCCCATTCGCCGTTTCCGGCTGCGTCCAGCCAGCCCACCGGTCCGGCGTAGGGCCCCCGGTCCAGGTGCTCCAGCTTCCGGATCAGGGCTCCGGCAACCTGGGTGGGCGTTCCGCAGACAGCGGCAGTGGGGTGCAGGGCGTTGATCAGCGCCAGGCAGGTGGGCACGTGCCCTTCTATCTCAGCCAGTTCAGCCTTCACGTCCGAGGCCAGGTGCCACACGTTGGGCAGCTCCAGGATGAACGGCTCGTCATGGGCGTTCATCGCCTCGGAGAACGGCGCGAGCTGGGTGGTCAGCGACTGAATGGCGATCTCGTGCTCGTGCCGCTGCTTCTCCGACCCCGCCAGTACCCTCGTGGCGTAGTCCATGGGGAGTCCGTCCTCACCGTGCGCGTCGCGGCGGTCCAGGGTTCCGGCCAGCACGCGCGCCTGCGCGGTACGGCCCTCCACCTGGATCAGCATCTCCGGCGTCGCGCCCACCAGGCCGTCCACGCCGTATGTCCAACATTCGCGGTACCGCCCGGCGAGTTCGCGGAGCACTTTCGCGGCGTTGACGCCGGTGGGCACCGTTGCCACGATGTCGCGCGCGAGCACCAGCTTCTCCAGCGACCCGGTCCGGATCTCGGCCACCCCGGCGGCAACTGCCGCCTTCCAGTCTTCCTCGCTAAGCGATCCTGTGTGCAGGGTTGCCCCGGCAGCAAGGGGCAGGGGGCGTACGACGGCGCCGCCCGCCTGGGCGGGGACGTTGCCGGAGGTGACGGCGCCGGCCAAGTCCGCTGCCGCCGTCGTCCGTCCCGCCGGCTGGACTGCCGGGGTGCCGCTGCGGAGCCAGTGCTCCAGGGCGGCGAGGGCGCCCGCCTCGGTGAGGGGGCCGTCGTCGAACGTTAACTGGGTGAGCCATACCCGGCCGTCCCGGACCCCCACAACTATTTCGGGCACGATCAGGCGTGACTCGTGGGCAGAGGTTTTGGAGAAGGCGAAGGAGCCGAAGGCCACAGGGCCCGTGCCGGGGAGCTCCACGGAGTCGGCGATGTCCGCCTCGAGGACCAGGTGGCGCCACCAGATATCGGCCTCGAGGAAACGCTCGGGGCCCGTGGCCGTGAAGCGGGCGATCTCGCCGAAGCCGACCAGTCCTGCCTCTCGGCGGGTCCAGCAGAGGAGGTCGTCCCGGACCAAAAACGACGGCAGCCCCCCGGCGAATTGTTGGCCATCGAGGGGGACTGTCAAGGTGCGGAACGTGCTGGTCATGATTGCTCCACGGTACTCCTTTTTACTGGTGGGGCCGGTTACGACGAAGCAGGGGAGCAGCCGGGACCCCCGAACCGCCCGGACCAACGCCGCAGGCCAGGCCCCGGTGTGGCGGAAGCCGGCTTGGTCCGGACCCACCTGAACATTTGAGACAATGTCATGGTGAACCGAGCATCCTTGGATAAGCGTCCGGACGAAGTAGCCACGATGTTTGACGACGTCGCACCGAAATACGACGTCGTCAACGATGTCCTCTCGATGGGGCAGACCCGCCGCTGGCGCAAGGTTGTGGTGGAGGCCATGGAAGTGTCCAAGGGGCAGCGCGTCCTGGACCTGGCTGCCGGTACCGGCACATCCAGCGAGCCATATGCCGACGCCGGGATTGATGTGGTGGCGTGCGACTTCTCCCTGGGCATGCTCAAGGTGGGCAAGCGCCGCCGCCCGGACATCGACTTCATCGCCGGTGACGCCACCAACCTGCCGTTCGCGGACAACACCTTTGACGCCACCACCATTTCGTTCGGGCTGCGCAACGTTAACGAGCCCAAGAAGGCGCTCCAGGAGATGCTCCGCGTCACCAAGCCCGGCGGGCGCCTGGTCATCGCCGAATTCTCCCAGCCGGTGGTGCCGCTCTGGCGGACCATGTACACCGAATACCTCATGCGCGCCCTGCCGGCCATCGCGGTGAAGGTCGCCTCCAACCCCGACGCCTACGTCTACCTCGCCGAGTCAATCCGCGCCTGGCCGGACCAGGACCACCTGGCCGCCTGGCTGCAGGAGAGCGGCTGGGAGAAGGTCACCTACCGCAACCTCACCGGTGGCATCGTGGCCGTCCACCGCGCGTACAAGCCGGCAGGGCCGGACGCAGGGAACGCCGCTGCCGCCATCGCCGCGCACAAGGGCCCGGTGGCCAAGCTGCGCCGCAACATCACCCGCTGACCTGTGAAGGTACTGATTGTCGGCGCGGGGCCGGCCGGCTCCACCGCCGCGTACTACCTTGCCAGGGCGGGCATCGACGTCACCGTTTTGGAGAAGACGAGCTTCCCGCGGGAGAAGGTCTGCGGCGACGGCCTCACCCCGCGCGCCGTCCGGGAAATCCAGAAACTTGGCCTGCCGCACCCGGAGAACGAGGGCTGGCGCCGCAACAAGGGCCTGCGCCTGATCGCCGGCGGCCGCACCATCGAGCTTCCCTGGCCGGAGGTATCGGACTTCCCGGAGTACGGCCTGATCCGCACCCGGCTCGGTTTCGACGAGGAACTGGCCCGGCATGCCCAGGCCGCCGGTGCGGTGATCCTTGAACGGCACAGCGTCACCGAGGCGCTGCGGAACGCCGACGGCCGGGTTACCGGCGTCCGCGCAGCGCTCCTTGACGAGTCCGGACGCAAGACGGGCCACGCGCACGAGTTCAGGGCCGACGTCGTCCTCGCCGCGGACGGCAACTCCACGCGTACTGCCGTGTCCCTCGGCATCCAGAAGCGCGACGACCGCCCCATCGGTGTGGCCGTCCGGACCTACTTCACTTCGCAGCGCACCAACGATGACTGGATGGAAGGCTGGCTGGAGCTCCCCGGCCGCGACGGCAAACTGCTGCCCGGCTACGGCTGGGTGTTCGGCGTCGGCGACGGCACGTCCAACGTGGGCCTGGGCATCCTGAATTCGTCCAGGGAGTTCGGCAAGCTTGACTACAAGCAGGTCCTGCGCGAATGGACCGCCGGCATGCCCGCGGAGTGGGGCTTCACGCCGGAGAACCAGGTGGGCGAAATCCGCGGGGCCGCGCTGCCTATGGGCTTCAACCGCACGCCGCATTACTCGCCCGGCCTGCTATTGCTTGGTGACGCCGGCGGCATGGTTTCCCCGTTCAACGGCGAGGGCATCTCCTACGCCATGGAGTCCGCACGTTTCGCCGCTGAGTTCATTATCGACGCCTCCTCCCGCTCGGCTTCTTCGGGTGGAACGTACGACGCCGATGCGCACCTTTCGCGGTACGCGGACTACGTCCGGGAGCAGTGGGGGTCGCACTTCACCCTGGGCCGGGCGTTCGCGGCACTGATCGGCAAGCCCGCGGTGATGAAGCTGGCGCTGCGGACCGGGATGCCGATTCCTGTCCTGATGCGCTTCGTGGTCCGGCTCCTCGCCAACCTCACGGACCCCTCAGCCAAGGGCTTCGAGGACCGGGCGATCCGCGTCCTGGAGTCGCTGGTTCCGGCCACATCCAATACACCGTCGGCCTCGAATCAGCGGTATCCGCAACAAAAAGTTAGGGTTAACCCGTGACCAACTCCGCAGACCACAGCTGGACGCACGCCGGGCACGGCCTGCCGGACTCCGAACCCAGCCTCAACACCACCGCCATCGCCACCGGCCTGCAGCTCCCCGCAGGGTTCGCCGCTATCGCCGGGGATGCCGAGCTGGGACCGGCGATCACCAACAACCTGGCCCGGGTGGAGAAGAAGCTCCGCGAAGCCATCGCCAACTCGGATCCGCTGGCTGACGCAACGTCGCGCCACCTGGTGGAAGCCGGCGGCAAGCGCATCCGGCCCCTGCTGACGCTCCTCTGTGCACACCTCGGCGACGCCTCGTTGCCCGCAGTGGTGCAGGCCGCCGTCGTGGTTGAACTGACGCACCTTGCCACCCTGTATCACGACGACGTGATGGACTCCGCGCCGTTCCGCCGTGGTGCACCCACGGCGCATGAGGTGTGGGGCAACTCCGTGGCCGTCCTGACCGGCGACCTGATCTTCGCGCGCGCCTCCATCCTGGTGTCCGAACTTGGCTCACGCGCCCTGGGCATCCAGGCCCGCACGTTCGAGCGGCTGTGCCTTGGCCAGCTGCATGAGACCGTGGGGCCGCGCCCGGATGAGGATCCCGTGGAGCACTACCTTTCCGTGATTGCGGACAAGACCGGGTCCCTGGTTGCTGCTTCCGGACAGCTCGGGGCCATCTTCGCAGGAGCCGATCCCGCGTTCGAGTCCGTGCTGGTGGAGTATGGCGAGAAGGTGGGCGTGGCCTTCCAGCTGGCCGACGACGTCATCGACGTCACCGGCATCAAGGTCAAGTCCGGGAAGTCCCCGGGCACGGACCTGCGCGAAGGCGTTCCCACCTTGCCGGTGCTGCTCCTGCGCAAGGCTGCCCTGGATGGTGACCAGTCCGCCGTCGAACTCCTGAAGCTGATCGACGGCGATCTGACCTCCGACGAAGCCCTGGCCCAAGCTGTTGCAGGCCTGCGCGAGCACCCGGTGACGGCCGAGTCCTGGGTGGTGGCGCGGCAGTGGGCCAACGAAGCCATCGCCGCCCTCGCCCCGCTGCCGGACGGTGTAGTCAAGGAATCGCTGTCCAACTTCGCGGTGGCCGTGGTGGACCGCGCCAGCTGATTCCTGTTTTTGTGGAAGCCCGGCCCCGAAGATGGTGCCGGGCTTCTGCTTTTGTTCTCCGCGCTTAAACGGGACAGCCCCGGTCCGCAGCAACAATACGAGTCATATGTTGCTGTGAACCGAGGCTATCTCTCCGTTCGCATCAGACCCGCCGGAGGCGTTTAGCGGATCCATGAACAGTCTATGACAGTTTTGTCACAAGGCGCAAGTCCCTTGTTACTGGCAGTGTCAAAAGTTTTTACTGCTGAATCTCCCCACCTCTTACCCGGTCCACCGGTGAAAGGCCCGCGGGTTGCCACGACCCGCCGGGAAGCACCGCCATACCTGTTCCGCAGCGGGGGTATCCACACCGAGACGCAGGTGGAATTTCCTGGAATCGGGATCGTGGACTTCCTCCTGGAGGGTTTCCTGATTGTGGAGATCGACGGCGGCACCCAGCTGGAGCCGCGACAGGTCAAGAAGGAGAAAGCCAGAAGCAAGCGGCCAGCGGGAACCTAGTCTTCGTCGTCCTCGAAGGCCCATTCGAACATGTCGAACACGAACTCCGAGAACGTGCCTTCCTCGGACTTCCACTGCCCGCGGGCGTTGTTGCGCCGGTACACAATGGGGTCCGGGACGCCGAGGTCGCCCACCCGGAAGCCCCAGGTGTACTCCTCTTCCTCATCCTCGAGGAACATCAGGAAGCCCTCGTCATCAACTTCGAGCTCGTCCGGGTCCCAGAAGTAGTGGTACGCCTCCATCAGGTCCTCGCAGCCACCAATGGCCAGGTAGAACTCGCGAAGGACCAGCGGAATCTCGAATTGGTGGTCCGCCAGGGCCTTGTCCAGCTCTTCGGCGGACAGGCCGTCCTCTTCCTGCCATTCATCCTCGAGATACTTCGGAACAAGCGCACGGAATTTCTCGAGGAACATGTCAGTCATGCTCATATCCTAGCTAATCCCGGCCCCTCGATTCGCCGCTGTCCGTCCCTGCCCGGTGCCACCCGCGAACGGCGAGTGGAGCCTGCCAGGACCGCCGCCAGGCCAGGACCCGGAACGTGAACACCATGGCGGCGATGACTGCCGCCGTCAGCACGTTGAACACGCCAAACACCCACAGGATGGCTGTCATTGCGGCTCCCAGGAAGGCCGGCAGGGCGTAGATGTCTTTGGGATTGAACAGCTCCGGAACCTCGTTGGCGGTGACATCGCGCAGCAAGCCCCCGCCCACCGCCGTCGTTACGCCCAGGAGCACCGACGCCACCGGATTCAGGCCGGTGGCCAGCGCCTTCAACGTGCCGGTCATGCAGAACAAAGCCAGGCCGCCGGCGTCGAACAGGGTCAGCAGCGAGGTATAGCGCTGGACGCTGGAGAACAGGAAGTACACCAGGACCGTGGCCAGCAGCGGCGGCACGAGGTACGCGGGATTGGTGAAGGCTGCCGGAACAACGGCAAGGATGATGTCGCGGATCACGCCGCCGCCCAGGCCCACCAGTGAAGCCAGCAGCAGAGATCCAACAATGTCGATCTGCTTGCGCGCCGCGAGCAGCGAACCCGAGACAGCGAAGAAGAAGACGCCCAGCAGATCCAGCCACACCGGCACGTTGTCAAAGGCGAAGGTCATTGAGCGTCCCAGTAATTCAAAGAGGGCGGACAGGGCGGCTCCAACGTTACGCTAGCCCCTATGAACAGCCCCATCATGATCGCCTGCGCCCATGGGACGTCCAACACACAGGGCGCTGCGGAGGTCAACGCCCTGCGCGGCGCCATCGCCGCGCTCCGCCCGGGCCTCGACGTCCGCGAAGCCTACGTGGACGTCCAGCAGCCGGACCTGGTGGACGTGGTGGCGGGGCTGCCGGCAGGGGAGTCCGCCGTTGTTGTGCCGCTGCTGCTCAGCGTGGGATACCACGTGAAGGTGGACATCGCGCGGGCCGTGAAGAGCCGGCCCGGCAGTGCTGCCGCCGCCCCGCTGGGTCCGGATCCACGCCTGGCCGCCCTGCTGGACCAACGGCTGCGCGAAGCCGGTGTCACGGACAACGACGTGATCGTCCTCGCCGCTGCCGGTTCGTCCAACCCCAAGGCTGCCGTGAGCGTCGAGGAGCTGCTGGGCCAGCTTCAGGAGCTGCGGTCCAACCGGATGGTGGCCGCCTATGGTGCCTCCGCCAAGCCGTCAGTGCCCGACGCCGTCGCGATGCTTCGCGAGGAACTGGAAGGAGGTGCCGGGGCAGGGGAGTCCGCGGGGGCTGTCGACGTCGGCGGCCGCGTGGTGGTTGCCTCGTACCTCCTGGCGCCGGGCTACTTTCATGACCAGCTCGCCAAGGCAGGGGCCGACGTCGTGACCGAACCACTGCTGCCGTCACCAGCGCTGGCTGAGATCGCCCTCGAACGGTATGACGCCGCTGTCGCGAAGGCCAGCGAAGCCGCCGCCGCGGAGCCCGCCCAGGCACCCGCTGAAGCGCCCGGCCAAGCACCAGCTCAAGGCCCAGCCGGAGCACCCAAGGCTCCCGCAGCGCAACCCAACGATGCACAGGAGGGTGGCTACTTCAAGGCCATACGGCGTTTCGTGACGAAATATTTCCCTAGGTGACTCAACGTTTCCGGGCCTTTGTGACGCTATTCGGCAGGGACCTACAGTCGATGCATGACTGATACAGCTCTAGCCGGAGCGTCCGCGGACAGCGCCGCCCCGAAGCGCCCGGCCCGCCCGTCCCGACCCGCCGCGAAACCGCACGGGCAGTGGAAAGTGGACGGCAAAACGCCCCTGAACGCCAACGAAACCTGGAAACAGGAAGACGACGGCCTTAACGTGCGCGAGCGTATCGAGACCATCTACTCCAAAGAAGGCTTCGACGCCATCCCCGGCCAGGACCTGCACGGCCGGTTCCGCTGGTGGGGCCTGTACACCCAGCGCAAGCCCGGGATCGACGGCGGCAAGACCGCAACCCTTGAGCCGCACGAGCTCGAGGACAAATACTTCATGCTGCGCGTGCGGATCGACGGCGGCGCGCTCACCACCGAGCAACTGCGCGTCATCGGCCAGATCTCCGTGGACTTCGCCCGCGACTCGGCGGACCTCACCGACCGCCAGAACATCCAGCTGCACTGGATCCGGGTGGAGGACATCCCCGAGATCTGGACCCGCCTGGAAGGTGTTGGCCTGTCCACCACCGAAGCCTGCGGCGACGTTCCCCGCGTCATCCTGGGCTCACCCGTGGCCGGCATCGCCAAGGACGAGATCATCGACCCCACGCCGCTCATCGCGGAGCTGGGGGAGCGGTTCATCGGCAACCCGCTGCTGTCCAACCTGCCCCGCAAGTACAAGACCGCGATCACCGGCCACCCCAGCCAGGACGTGGTCCACGAGATCAACGACTTCGCCCTCGTCGGTGTCAAGCACCCCGAACTCGGCATCGGCTACGACCTCTGGGCCGGCGGCGCGCTGTCCACCAACCCGATGCTCGGTAAGCGCCTGGGTGCCTTCGTGAAGCCCGAGCAGGCCGCCGACGTGTGGCTCGGCGTCACCAGCATCTTCCGCGACTACGGCTACCGGCGCATGCGCACCAAGGCGCGCCTGAAGTTCCTGATGGCCGACTGGGGTCCGGAGAAGTTCCGCCAGATCCTCGAGGACGAATACCTGGGGTACAAGCTGGCCGACGGCCCGGCCGCGCCCAAGCCCACCACCCCCGGGGACCACATCGGCGTGCACGAGCAGAAGGACGGCAAGTTCTTCATCGGTGCCACCCCGCTGGCCGGCCGCCTGTCCGGCGCCGCGCTGGTCAAGCTCGCTGACACCCTCGAGGCCCGCGGCTCCTACCGCCTGCGCACCACCCCGCACCAGAAGCTGGTGGTCCTGGACGTCGAGAAGGACCAGGTGGAGCCGCTCGTGGCAGAGCTGGACGCGCTGGGCCTGTCCGCCCGCCCGTCCGTGTTCCGCCGCGGCACCATCGCCTGCACCGGCATCGAGTACTGCAAGCTGGCCATCGTGGAGACGAAGCACACGGCCGCCACCGCCGTGGCCGAGCTGGAACGCCGCCTCGCCGACCTCGCCGAGTCCGGCGAACTGCCGCACGCGCTGTCCCTGCACATCAACGGCTGCCCCAACTCCTGCGCCCGCATCCAGACCGCGGACATCGGACTTAAGGGCATGATGCTGCCAACGCCCGACGGCGACCCCTCCCCGGGTTTCCAGGTCCACCTGGGCGGAGGGCTGGCTTCCAAGGACCGCGAGGAAGCAGGCCTGGGACGCACCGTCCGCGGCCTCAAGGTGTACGTTGACGACCTGCCCGACTACGTGGAGCGTGTAGTCCGCACCTTCGTGGCCCAGCGCGCCGAAGGCCAGACCTTTGCGGAATGGGCCCACGCAGCAGACGAGGAGGCCCTGCAGTGAGTAAGCACGCACTCGGAGTTGACCCGGTAGTTGCGCCGGCCGAGGCAGCGGCGACGGTAGTTGAGCTCGTCGAAACCAAGGCCGCGGAAACCCCCAAGCTCCGTTCCAAGGAAGAACTGAAGGCCCTCGCCGAGGCCGGCGCTGCCGAGCTCGGCTGGGACGCCCCGGCCCGCGATGTGATCGCCTGGGTGGAGCGCAACTTCGATCTTCCTTCGGTGGCCGTCGCCTGCTCCATGGCCGACGCCGTCCTGCCGGCCTTGGTCGCCGACCAGATGCCCGGCGTCGACGTCCTCTTCCTGGAGACCGGCTACCACTTCCCGGAAACCTACGCCACGCGCGACGAGGTGGCCGCGAACCTCCGCGTCAACGTGGTGGACCTGCTGCCCGAAAATACTGTGGAACAGCAGGACCGGCTCCTGGGCAAGGACCTCTTCGCCCGCGATGCGGCCCAGTGCTGCGCCCTGCGCAAAGTGGCTCCGCTGCGCCGCACCCTGTCCGGCTACGAACTCTGGTTCACCGGCGTCCGCCGCGACGAGGCACCCACCCGCACCAACACGCCGCTGGTGACCTGGGACGAGGCCAACGGCCTGGTCAAGGTCAACCCGGTGGCTGCGTGGACGTTCGACCAGTTGGTCCAGTACTCCGATGACAACCTCCTGCCCGTCAACCCGCTGCTTTCCCAGGGCTACCCGTCCATTGGCTGCCAGCCCTGCACCCGCAAGGTAGCGCCCGGAGACGATCCCCGTGCAGGCCGCTGGGCAGGCACCGACAAGACAGAATGCGGACTACACGTATGAGCACTTTCCTAACCGAGGAGACTACCCAGGTGACCGACTCCGCCGTCTCAACCCGACTGAGCAGCCTGGACACCCTCGAGTCCGAGGCCATCCACATCATCCGCGAGGTTGTTGCCGAGTTCGAGAAGCCCGCGCTGCTGTTCTCCGGCGGCAAGGACTCCGTGGTGATGCTGCACCTGGCTACCAAGGCGTTCTGGCCCGGCAAGGTTCCGTTCCCCGTGCTGCACGTGGACACGGGCCACAACTTCCCCGAGGTCATCGAGTTCCGCGACCGCACCGTTGAGCGGCTGGGCCTGAAGCTGGTGGTGGGCTCCGTGCAGGAGTTCATCGACCGCGGTGAGCTCGCCGAGCGTGCCGACGGCACCCGCAACCCGCTGCAGACCGTTCCGCTGCTGGACGCCATCCAGTCCAACAAGTTCGACGCCGTGTTCGGCGGCGGCCGCCGCGACGAGGACAAGGCCCGCGCCAAGGAGCGCATCCTGAGCCTGCGTGACGAGTTCGGCCAGTGGGACCCGCGCAACCAGCGCCCCGAGCTGTGGAACCTGTACAACGGCCGCCACACCGTGGGCCAGCACGTCCGCGCGTTCCCCATCAGCAACTGGACCGAGCTGGACATCTGGCGCTACATCGAGCGCGAGAACATCGAGCTGCCCGGCCTGTACTACGCCCACGAGCGCGAGGTCTTTGCCCGCGACGGCATGTGGCGCGCGGTGGGCGAGGTGTCCCTGCCGCTGCCGCACGAGGAAGTCATCACCAAGACCGTCCGCTACCGCACGGTGGGGGACATGTCCTGCACCGGCGCGGTGGAGTCCGACGCGTACACCGTGTCCGACGTCGTCGTTGAAGTTGCCGCCTCCACCCTGACCGAACGTGGCGCCACCCGTGCAGATGACCGCATCTCCGAGGCCGCCATGGAAGACCGCAAGAAGGACGGGTATTTCTAAATGACCACCGAAGCAGTTCTCCCGGCGGACCTGGAAACAGCCCTGCCCACTACGCTCTTCCGGTTCGCCACCGCAGGATCGGTGGACGACGGGAAGTCCACTTTGGTGGGCCGCCTCCTTCACGATTCCAAGGCCATCCTGGCTGACACGCTCGACGCCGTTGCCCGCACCTCCGCGGACCGCGGGTTCGGCGGGGAAAAGGGCGGCATCGACCTGGCCCTGCTGACCGATGGCCTGCGTGCCGAGCGCGAGCAGGGCATCACCATCGACGTGGCCTACCGCTACTTCGCCACGGACCGCCGCAGCTTCATCCTGGCCGACTGCCCCGGGCACGTTCAGTACACCAAGAACACGGTGACGGGCGCGTCCACGGCGGATGCCGTCGTCGTACTCATTGACGCCCGCAAGGGTGTGCTCGAGCAGACCCGCCGGCACCTGTCCGTGCTGCAGCTGCTGCGGGTGGCGCACGTGATCGTGGCCGTCAACAAGATCGACCTGGTGGACTTCAGCGAGTCCGTGTTCCGCGGGATTGAAGCCGACGTGCAGCAGGTGGGCCGCGAGCTGGGCCTGGGTTCGGACGGAATCACCGACCTCCTGGTGGTCCCGGTGTCCGCGCTGGACGGCGACAACGTGGTGGAGCGCTCGGAGCGCACCCCCTGGTACACCGGTCCCGCGCTGCTGGAGGTCCTCGAGACCCTCCCGGCCGCCGACGAACTCGAAAGCCACCTGGAGAGCTTCCGTTTCCCGGTCCAGCTGGTCATCCGGCCGCAGGGCGCCCTGGCCCCCGACGCCGTGGCCGCCGGCCTGGACGTGGAGGCCTACCGCGACTACCGCGCCTATGCCGGCCAGATCACCGAGGGCTCGGTCAAGGTGGGGGACAAAGTCGCTGTCCTGACCCCCGGCCAGGCTCCCCGCACCACGACGGTCACCGGCATCGACTTCGCCGGAGCCTCGCTGGAGGAAGCGGCCGCCCCGCAGTCCGTAGCCATCCGCCTGGCTGAGGAATTCGACGTCGCCCGCGGTGACACGATCGCCGCCGCCGGCACCGTCCGGGAAGCCTCGGCCGACCTGTACGCATCGCTGTGCTGGCTGTCCCCGAAGCCGCTGCGTGAAGGCGCCAAGGTCCTGGTCAAGCACGGCACCCGCACGGTGCAGGCGCTGGTCCGCAACGTCAACGGCAAGCTGGACCTGGCCACCTTCAAGCTGGAGGCCGCGTCCACCCTGGAACTGAACGATATCGGCCACGCGCAGCTCCGGCTCGCCGCGCCGCTGCCGCTGGAGAACTACCTGCACCACCGCCGCACCGGCGCGTTCCTGGTGATCGATCCGCTGGACGGCAACACGCTGGCCGCCGGCCTGGTCAAGGACCACCCGGGCGACCACGAGGACGAGCGCTACAGCATCTAGTTGTCGCCGGAATCGCCGGAACGCTGCGAAACCGCCGTAAAGTCACGGCGTCCCCGCACCGTTCCGGCGATTTCGCTGTTAACGGCTGCGTTACCGCCCGCCCTCGCCGCAGGGGTTAGCCTTGGATCCACGGTAGTCCTCATCCGGCAGCGGAGGCGGCGCATGGAAACCATCAACAGCAAGCTGCTCAACTGGGCGTCGATCCTGGACCCCCAGACCCGGGAGCAGGCTGTGATGACCGCCGGTTTGCCGTTTATCTACCCGCACCTGGCCCTCATGCCCGACGCCCATCTGGGCAAAGGCGCCACCGTGGGCTCGGTGATTCCCACGCTGCACGCGATCGTCCCCGCGGCGGTGGGCGTGGACATCGGCTGCGGCATGATCGCCGTCCGGACCCAATACTCAGTCAAGGACCTCCCCGAGGACCGGCGGCGGCTGCGCGAGGACATCGAGCGCGCCGTCCCACTCTCCGCCGGCCACAACAACCGAACCGTGCTGCCCACCGCCGGACCGCGGATCGCCGAACTGAAGGCGCTGGCCGCGAAAGCCGGGTTCAATCCGGCCCAGTACGTGGCGAAATGGGAGCTGCAGCTGGGCTCGCTTGGCTCGGGCAACCACTTCATCGAGGTCTGCGCCGACGAAGCCGACGCCGTCTGGCTGTTCCTGCACTCAGGGTCACGCGGCATCGGCAACAAGATCGCCCAGCACCACATCGGCGTCGCCCAGCACGTGTCGCGGAAGAACCAGGTCCGCCTGCCCCACCCTGACCTCGCCTACCTTGACGAAGGCACACCCCAGTTCGATGCGTATATCAAGGAGCTGCGGTGGGCCCAGCAGTTCGCGCTCCTGAACCGTGAGGAAATGATGGACCGCGTCAGCGCACAGTTCGGCCGCTGGGTGGGCGGCCGGGTGCACGAACGCGAACGGATCAACTGCCATCACAACTTCACCCAGCAGGAAACGCATTACGGCAGGTCCGTGTGGGTGTCCCGGAAGGGCGCCATCCAGGCCGGCCCCGGCGACCCGGGACTGATCCCCGGATCCATGGGGACGGCGTCGTACGTGGTGGAAGGCCTGGGCAACCCGGCATCGCTGAACTCCTCCCCGCACGGGGCCGGCCGGGAGTACTCACGCAACGCTGCCCGCAAAACCTTCACCCTGGAGGAGCTGAAGCAGGCCATGCGCGGGATCGAATTCCGGGCGTCGGAGGCATTCATCGACGAAATTCCGGCCGCCTACAAACCTATCGACCAGGTGATGCAGGACGCCGCCGACCTCGTGAAGGTCCGCCACAAGCTGCGGCAATTAATTAACGTCAAAGGCAACTGAAGGCGCTCAGGAGGCGCTCAGCCGAAATCGGGTCTCTTCTGCAGGGCGGCCTGGAGGAGATAGGTGGTCTGCCGGCTGCATTGCTTGATCCTGCGGAGGTGTGCCGCGGCAAGGTGTGGAAGCGCCACAGCGGGATCGGTGTTGAGGATGTCATGGCGCAGGGCCTGCTCCAGGTCGAAGGCCAGGCCGGCGAGCCGCTCGGCCCCCACCATTTGGCAGGACGTCTTGAGGCTGAGGACGGCATCCATGGAGCCCGTGACGTCCCCGGTGGTCAGGGCCTGCCTCAGTTTCTCATTCCGTTCCGGCAGGTACGTGATGAAGTTCTGCACGAACACCTTCCAGACGCCCTCATCGTCGTCGAGTTCTTCCCGCAGCCGCTCCAGCACCGAAGGGTCAAGGAGGGGTGCGTAACCGCTGTTCGGGGTCACCGCCGCCACCCGCAAGCAGCCCCGGCGCCGGACACCACAACATGACGGAAATGCCTGCAAAGCTGAACACCCATGACCGGCCCCTATAAGTCAATTCACTTATGAGCCTCCCCAGCAGGACTTTTATGGACGCTACGCGGCGGGGCACCGGGAACGCACGAGTAGTCAGTACTCGAATCTTCCGGCAGCAGTGAAAACGGGCCCCAGTGGTGCGCAGGTTGTCTAGGAATGTGACGCCAAATGAACCTTCGTGACCCCCCGTTTCCGCTTCATTGAACGGCCCAGGGCCACTCCCTATGGTGAAACAATGACTAGTTCCAAGCCCGGGATGACCCGCATCGTGGCAGGCGAAAGCGCTGTTCCCCAGCGCAAGCGTGCCATCGAGGCAGCCCTGGCCATCGGGCTGGTCCTGCTGATTGCCGTAGGCGCCGTGGTGGCGTCCGGTCTTTCCCGCAATACCGGGGCGCAGGCCGTTGAACCCACCCCCGCTGCGGAACTGAAGCTGGGCTACTTTGGCAACGTAACGCATGCCCCCGCCCTGGTGGGTATCAAGGAGGGCTTCCTCGCCGAGGCCCTGGGCAGCACCGCTCTCAGCACCGAAACCTTCAACGCCGGTCCCGCTGCCATCGAGGCCCTTAATGCCGGGGCCATCGACGCCGCCTACATCGGCCCCAACCCGGCCATCAACTCGTACGTCAAGAGCGGCGGCGAGTCCGTCAGGATCATCGCCGGGGCTGCTGCCCGTGGCGCCCAGCTGGTAGTCAAGCCCGGCATTACCTCGGCCGCGGACCTCAAGGGCAAAACCCTTGCGTCCCCGCAGTTGGGCGGTACGCAGGATGTCGCCCTGCGCGCCTGGCTCACGGCCCAGGGGTACAAAACCAATGTTGACGGCAGCGGCGACGTCGCCATCAATCCCACCGAAAACGCCCAGACCCTGAAGCTCTTCCAGGACGGAAAGCTCGACGGCGCCTGGTTGCCTGAGCCCTGGGCCTCACGCCTGGTGCTCCAAGCCGGCGCCAAGGTGCTGGTGGACGAAAAGGATCTGTGGGACGGTGCCGGTACCGGCAAGCCCGGCGAGTTCCCCACGACCGTCCTGATCGTGAACCAGAAGTTCGCGGCCGACCACCCCGACACGGTGAAGGCGCTCCTGGCCGGCCACGCGAAGTCCGTGGCCTGGCTAAACGAAAAACCCGCTGACCAGAAGGCCGCCGTCATCAACGCCGCCCTGCAGGAATCAGCCGGTGCAGCCCTTCCGGACGACGTCCTCACGCGTGCCCTCAGCAACATCACCTTCACCCTGGACCCGCTCGCCGGCAGCTACCCCCGGCTGCTGCAGGACGGAGTCGAGGCCGGCACCACCAAACAGGCCGATATCAACGGACTCTTCGACCTCCGCCCGCTGAACGACGTCATCGACGACGCCGGCAGCGGTACGGAACCGGTCTCCGCTGCCGGCCTCGGCCACAACTGATCCCTCACCTACCTACGTAAGGACGGCACTATGCCAGTCGTACTGGAAAACCTGGGCAAGCGCTTCGGCGACGGCGCCCCGGTGCTGGACGACGTCAACGCCAACATCGGCCAGGGCGAGTTCGTCGCCCTCCTCGGTGCCTCCGGCTGCGGCAAATCCACCCTGCTGAACATCATCGCCGGACTTGAAGCGCCGACGTCGGGCGCCCTCGAAGTGCCCAGCGACGGTGCCGCGTTTATGTTCCAGGACGCGGCCCTGTTCCCCTGGCTCACGGCACGGGAGAACATCGAACTGGCGCTGAAGCTGCGCGGCATGGGCAAGGCCGAGCGCAAGGCGAAGGCGCAGGAGCTCCTCGAGCTGGTGCATCTTGGCACCGCCGGGGACAAACGACCGCACGAACTGTCCGGCGGCATGCGCCAGCGCGTGTCCCTGGCCCGGTCGCTGGCCCAGGACCGGCAGCTGCTGCTGATGGACGAGCCGTTCGCCGCACTGGACGCCATCACCCGCGATCTGCTGCACGACGAACTGGAGCGTATCTGGAAGGAAACCGGGCGCACCATCGTCTTCGTGACCCACAACGTCCGCGAGGCCGTCCGGCTGGGCCAGCGCGTGCTGCTGCTGTCCTCCCGCCCGGGCCGCGTTGTCCAGGAATGGGCCGTCACCGAGGAACACCGAACCGACGCCGGGCTCGCCGGCCAGCTGACCGGGGTCATCACCGCCCGGCTGCGTGAGGAGATTCGCCGCCATGCCAAGTAACTCCGTATCTGATCCGGCGGTTGAGCCTGTCGAAACCAGGGTTTCGGCGGGCTCAATCACCGACCCCGCCGAAACCCGGCACATCCACGCCGCCCTGACGCGGGCTTCCACCGGCAAGGAAGACCTGCGGGAACTTGAATCCGGCCTGGACTCCCTGCAGTCCGACGCCGACCGCAAGCACCGGATCGACTGGAGCCGGGTGCTCCTGCCCATCGCCGCCCTGGTGGTCCTCGTGCTGATCTGGCAGTTCTACGTCTCACTCGGGGTGAAGCGCCGCGACCTGGTGCCCGGTCCGCTGGACGTGGTGACGCAGATGGGTGTGCTCTGGAACGAGGGCAAGCTCCAGGAATCCGTCTGGACATCCATGCAGCGCGGGCTCGTGGGGTTTGTGATCAGCGTGGCCATCGCCACTCCGGTGGGCCTGCTGCTGGCCCAGGTGGCTCCGCTGCGACGGGCTTTCGGGCCGCTGATTTCCGGCCTGCAGGTGCTCCCGTCCGTGGCCTGGGTTCCGGCGGCCATCATCTGGTTCGGCCTGACCGACGCCACCGTGTACTTCGTGATCTTTATGGGCGCCATTCCGTCCATCATCAACGGGCTCATCTCCGGTGTGGACCAAATCCCCCCGCAGTACCGCCGGGTGGGCACCGTCCTGGGTGCGTCGCGGCTGCAGATGGCGCTGCAAATCATCCTTCCCGCTGCGCTGCCTGGCTACCTGAGCGGGCTGAAGCAGGGCTGGGCGTTCTCCTGGCGGTCACTCATGGCGGCGGAAATCATCGCGGTGGGCGGCACCATCGGCTTCGGCCTGGGCTCGCTGCTGGATCAGGGCCGGCAGCTGTCCGACATGACAGTGGTGATGGCGGCAATCCTGCTGATCCTCGCCGTTGGGATCCTGATCGAGCTGCTGGTGTTCGCGCCGATCGAGAAGCGGCTCCTCCGCAGCCGCGGCCTCCTTTCCGGGAGCACCCGCTAAGGCTGCCGCTCCAGTCACCCGCGCAGAACCTGACAGCAGAGCCCGACGGCGAGTCCCGCCGTTGGGCTCTGCTGTTGGGATTTGCCGAGGCCCGGCCAGGCCGCGCCCGGCTGGGCGAGGCCTGGCAGGCCGGCGCCATGACCGTCAGCTTTGTGTGCCGCAGCGGATCGGTGGAACCGGCGGACCCTTGCCAGGCCCGGACCCCCTGCCTAGACTCGCGCTTAGGCCGGTATCGCCCGGTTCCATCAATTTGAGGAGACAGCCATGGCACCGAAACTGGGACTGCTGGCTATGGTCGAGGCGAAGCCGGGGAAGGAACAGGAAGTCTGGGATTTCCTCAACGGAGGCAGGGAGATCGTGGACAACGAACCAGGCACCCGGACCTGGTATGCCTTCCGGGTCAGCGAAAACACCTTCGGCATTTTCGACACCTTTGATACCGAGGCGGACAGGCAGGCTCACCTCAACGGTGCCATTCCGGCTGCACTGGCTGAACACGGCCCGGCCATGCTCGCCAAGGATCCCGACATCAGGCCAATCGAAATCATCGCCGTGAAGTAGGGCCAAAGGAAGGCTCCGGATAAGGGGCGGATCTCCACACCCTGAGGTCCGTCCGCTTACCGCTTGGCACGTCTGGCAGCAATGTGACGCAGCGTTACCTTTCGTGACCTGTTGTTGCTCGGCCTTTGTAGGCGATTGTGACGCGGCCCTACCGTTGATTCATGGCAATTCAGGATATTTACCCCACGGCACTGCGGCTGCTCGGCCGCCCCGTGCTGGTGGTGGGCGGCGGCCCCGTCGCCGCGCGCCGCGCCAAGGGGCTGCTCGACGCCGGTGCCCGGGTCACCGTCGTGGCTCCGGTTGCCTCCGCCGCGCTCCAGGAAATGGCCGACGCCGGGCTCCTCACCTGGGAGCCGCGCACCTACCGTCCGTCCGACGTCGACCGCGTCTGGTTTGTCCAGACCGCCACCGGCGATCCCGCCGTGGACGCCCAGGTTTCCGCCGACGCCGAGGCTCAGCGGGTGTGGTGCGTCAATGCTTCAGACCACGAGGCCTCCGCCGCCTGGACCCCTGCTGTCGCCGAAGTGGATGACATCAAGATCGCCGTGAACGCCGGGGGAGACCCGCGCCGCGCCATGGCCCTGCGGAACGCCGTTGCCACCGCGCTCGAAAGCGGTGACCTCCCGCTCCGCCGCCAGCGGGCCCACCGGGGATCTGTCGCCCTGGTAGGCGGCGGCCCCGGCGACACCGGCCTCATCACCGTCCGCGGCCGCCGGCTCCTCGGCCAGGCCGACGTCGTGGTGGCGGACCGCCTGGGCCCGCGCGGACTCCTCAACGAACTCGCCCCCGACGTCCGCGTCATCGAAGTGGGCAAGACCCCCGGCCACCACCCGGTGCCGCAGGCAGACATCAACCGGATCCTCGTCGAGGAAGCCCTCAAGGGCCACCGCGTGGTCCGGCTCAAGGGCGGGGACCCCTACGTCCTGGGCCGCGGCGGCGAGGAAGCCGAATACTGCCGGCAGCACGGCGTTGAGGTGGAAGTGGTTTCCGGCGTCACGTCCGCAATTTCTGTCCCGGCCGCAGCCGGCATTCCGGTAACGCACCGCGGCCTGGCCAAAGGCTTCAGTGTGGTCACCGGCCACGAGGAACTGTCCGAGGTTCCGGCCCGCCCGGACCACACCGTGGTGCTGCTGATGGGTGTGGGCCAGCTGCGTGAGTCGGCGTCCGCCCTGGGCAAAGCCGGCCTTCCCGCCGACACTCCGGTTGGTATCGTGGAGAACGGTTACCTGCCGAACCAGCGCGTCACCATCGGCACCCTCGGGTCCATCGCGGACCAGGCGGAAGCCGCCGGTGTGGCCAACCCGGCAGTCATCGTCATCGGCGACGTGGTGCGCGTGAGCCCGTTCGCACCGCCGCACTTCAAAACTGCTGATTACGGCACCACCACTCCCAACAGCCCCCGCAAGACCGTCCTCACCACCTAGCCCCCACCCAACCAGGCAGCGCCAAGTGTCGTTTTGACCCCTCATAACGACGCTTAGCGCTGCACAGTTGGGACGGAACGAAGAAAAGGAACACAGCCGTGTCACCAAGCACCACCGTAGGTTCTGCCGACCGTCCGCTGCGCGTCGCCGTCGTGGGCTCCGGCCCGGCCGGCGTCTACGCCGCGGACATCCTCACCAAGAGCGAAGCCGTTAAGAGCGGCGAGCTGACCGTGAGCATCGACCTCTTTGACCGCTACCCGGCACCCTACGGCCTGATCCGCTACGGCGTGGCCCCGGACCACCCCCGCATCAAGGGCATCGTCAACGCCCTGCACAAGGTCCTGGACCGCGGCGACATCCGCTTCTTCGGCAACGTGGACTACGGCACGGACCTCACCATCGAGGACCTGCGCACCCACTACGACGCCGTCATCTTCGCCACCGGCGCCATCAAGGACGCGGACCTGAACATCCCCGGCATCGAGCTGGACGGCTCCTACGGCGGCGCGGACTTCGTCTCCTGGTACGACGGCCACCCTGACGTGCCGCGCGAATGGCCGCTGGAGGCCAAGGAAATCGCCGTGATCGGCAACGGCAACGTGGCCCTGGACGTGGCCCGCGTCCTGTCCAAGCACGCCGACGACCTCCTGGTCTCCGAAATCCCGGACAACGTCTACGCCGGCCTGAAGTCCTCGCCCGTCACCGACGTGCACGTCTTTGGCCGCCGCGGCCCCGCCCAGGTCAAGTTCACCCCGCTGGAGCTGCGCGAGCTGTCCCACTCCAAGGACGTGGACATCATCCTGTATCCGGAGGACTTCGAGTTCGACGAGGAATCGGACCGCCAGATCCAGACGAACAACCAGACCAAGACCATGGTGGGCACGCTCACCAACTGGATCGCCGAGCAGCCCGAGGACGTCTCCGAGCTCAAGGCCTCCCGCCGCCTGCATCTGCACTTCCTGCACAGCCCGGTGGAGATCTATGACGACGCCGCGACGCCGGGCAAGGTGGCCGGCATCAAGTTCGAGCGCACCGAGCTGGACGGCACGGGCAACGCCCGCGGCACCGGCGAGTTCGTGGACTACCCCGTCCAGGCCGTGTACCGCGCCATCGGCTACTTCGGTTCCGCGCTGCCGGAGATCGAGTTCGACCACAAGAAGGGTGTGGTCCCGAACGATGGCGGCCGCGTCCTGGACGCTTCGGGCACCCACGTGCCGGGCATCTACGCCACGGGCTGGATCAAGCGCGGACCCGTCGGCCTGATCGGCCACACCAAGGGCGACGCCCTCGAAACCGTCACCTACCTGCTGGAAGACCGCGAAAACCTGCCTGTCGCCGCAGTTCCTGCGGAAGACGCCGTTGTGGAACTCCTGGACGGCCGCGGCGTGAAGTTCACCAGCTGGGAAGGCTGGCTGGCGCTGGACGCCCACGAGCTGGCCCTCGGTGCCGCAGCCACCGAAGCCGGCGGCTCGAACGGTGTTGAGGTCAAACGTGAGCGCATCAAGGTGGTGCCGCGCGAGGACATGGTCAACATCTCCCGTGACGGTGTAGCCGCCCAGGTTTGATCCAACTGCAACGCGAGGTCACCTCCGGCCCAATATCTACCGTTTATTGGGCTGGAAGTCACTCCGCGTCCGTCCCTAACCTCGCCATCTCGGCCAGGGAACCTGCGGACGCGGCTCCACGCGTTGCTGCTTTAACGTCCGGCTCCGCCTGCGGCCATCAGCTCCAGCCGCTGGAGAGTTTCGCGGTTCCGGACGGTAATCAAGGGATCGCGCAGGACTTTCGGGACCTTCTTGCCGGGGCCTCGGATGGCGTCCTCCGCCATGGTCACCAGGCACTGGTCGCCTTGGTCCTGCAAGGTGATGACTACTTTGGCCTCGCCCAGCGGCCAGCCGCGCGCCACCAGTTCCAGCGACTTCCCGGGTTCGGCGGCGATGACCCGGGTGCTGTCATTAATTACCAAAGGCCAGGCGCCGACGGAGTGGTGGAGACGTGAACCAGCCTGCGGCCACGTGTCGTCCACTGCGCGGATCCGGGAGGCGCCCACCACCCAGCCGGAGTAGAGCCAGCCGTCGGCAATGACCCGCCAGACGTCGGCGGCGGGTGTGGTGAACAGCTGTGACACGGTGGACATGGTGTTCCTTCCTGTGGTGGCCGGGCTGGGCTGTTTGTCCGAAGTCAGTGGATGCTCTCCGGCGGGATGCACGACGCCGGCACTCGGGGAGGCGGGCGGCGCAGGTTGCTGCGCGGCCCGGTAGGAGTCCTCCCGCAGGCGGCGTGTCCACGCATAGGCTTCCGCGCCGTCTGGCTTGTTTTCGAGCGGATTGAAGCGCAGGGGAGTGTCGGCCGGTTCCGGGGCTGCGCGGAGCCGGAGTTCGCCGCACTGCCGCCAGGGCCCCAACGGTTTTGCCCAGTAGAGCCCGAGCACCCAGTTGCCGGAGGCGACCGAGCCCGCTGGCAGGTTGAGGGTCCGGAGCCCCAGCAGCACCGGCCCGTTCCCGCCACGGTAGGGCATGAGGGTGCTGAAGGTGGCCGGGGCGACGTCGCGCTTGGGCTGGAGCAGGAACCTGCCTGGGAGTTGCCAGCCTGTTGAGGCAAACAGCACGTCGGCTACGCCGCCGGACCTGGGCGGACTGCCTGCAGCCACCGCACTGCCGCCGGACCCACCGTCCGAAGGGCCGCCGTCGGGCGCCTCCTCCAAGATGTTTCCCTCGGACCGCGCGACCCGCAGTGCGAGGCCCAGCACGTCCGGAAGCCCCTCCGGCAAGCCCACTGAACGCGAGAAGCGTGCCACAACGCTGTCAGTGCCCGCAGCGTCCAGCCAGTCAATCCCGCTCGCTTCTCCAGGGTTCCCGGCCCGGATCAGTTGGCCCGCCAGGCTGATCCCCTTCGGATGGATGGGCCGATCCGGCCGCGCCACTTTGAGAACCCGGAACATGGCAGCCAAGCCACGGCCCGCCGTCTTAGTGAAACCGGGGGCAACGTCCCCGGGAGCGGCGCCGGGGGAGGAGCGCTGGTCCTGCAGCAAGTGCGTCATGTTTCCTTCCTACCCACTTACGGAGGGAGCTACATCCGCCCGAACCGTGACCGGATCAGTGCGAAAATGCCGTACGCAATGAACCCCGCCCCGATGGCCACCAGCAGGTAGGGGCCGAACGGGTGGTCGCGGAGGGCTTTCAGGCTGCCGTCCAGTCCGGTTGACTCTTCGGGGCTGTGCTTTGCGGCGGCAATGACGAAGAGCAACCCGGTGAGGCCCAAAGCGGCCCCTTTTGAGATATGGCCGGTGACGCCGAGGGTATCGATCAGCCGGCCGCGCCGGGTCCCGTCAAAGTGGAAAAGCTCTTCCTTGAAGCCGCGCCGTACGCCCTTGAACACGAAGTAGATGCCGATGCCGATGATGGTCAGGCCCAGCGCCACCAACGCCCAGGGCCCCCAGGGGGCGGCCATCAGCGAGGCGCTGAAATCCTGCGTGCTCTCGCTGGAGTCGCCCCGCAGGCCGACGGCGAATCCGACGAAGCTGAAGCCGACGCTGCCGTAGGCGATGGCCAGGAAGCCTGAGGAGATCAGCTTGGAAACCCGCTCCTTGCGGGGCAGGCGGCGGGCCCGCAAGGTGGCTTCGCTGGCCTGCCACAGGGCCAGGCCAAGGCACGAAGCGACGCAGACCCACATCACCACCGGTCCCCAGGCGTTCGCGGCGAGCTGCTCAATGGCGCCCGTGGGTTCTGCTTCGCCGGGCTGGCCGAAGGCAACAGCAATGGCGATGGCCCCGATAATGACGTGCAGCAGGGCCATCACGGCGAACCCGGCCCGGGCCAGGACGTCGAGCGCCGGGTGGTTCGAGGCTTCCTCGACGGCGTCCGCAGCCTGGCTCAGGGTGGATTCGCTGTCCGACATCAATCAGCCGTTCATGGGCCCTTCGGCGCGGATCTTCTCCGCGCCGGGTCCCTCGACGTGGACTGTGCAACGGACAACAAGTTGTCCGGGGGCGTTGTCCAGCTCCACCAGGGAATCGTGCCCGCTGAGCACCGTAAAGACTTCCGAGCCGGGCACCACGGCCACGCCCTTGGCTTCGGCAGTGGCCCGGGCATTGCCGAACGCCTCGCGCCGGAGCCCTTCCACGTACTTTCCTTCACCTTCGCGGGCAGGGTCACCAAATGCCCAGCCGAACAAACTCCCAGTAGTTCCCATGCCGTTGATATTACGCGGTCTGCCATCGCAAGACGGGCTTTCGTAATATTAGTAAGTGTGCTTACCATAACCTCGATGGGACATGGCAAGTGACGTCCCAGGTGGGGCCTTTTGTAACCAGTTCAACGTTAGGAATGCACATCATGGCAGGAAATCTCATTGCCCGGTCAGTTCACGACCTGACGGCAGCAGCATGGTTCGGTGGATCCCTGATGGGGGCCATCGGCCTGAACGGTGCAGCGGCGGCGGCCAAAGACCCGTCGGAACGGACCCGGCTCTCGAGTGCGGGCTGGATGAAGTGGGCACCGTTCCAGACGGCGGCGTTCGCCTCGCACCTGGTGGCGGACCTCGCCATCGCCTGGGAGAACAAGGAGCGCATCGCCAATCAGGACGGCGTTGCGCGCGACACCGTCATTAAGACTGCCGTGACCTTGGCGGGTGCCGGCGTCACGCTGTACTCCGGCATCCTTGGCAAGAAGGTGGAGAAGCTTGCGGACCAGGGCGCCGAAGGTGCCACCGAGCCGCGGCCGGGAGCATCGGACGAACTCAAGGCGGCGCAGCAGCAGCTCAAGGTGCTGCAGTGGGTCATCCCGGCGTTCGCCGGCCTGGTGGTCATCCTCGGCGCCAAGCACGGCGAAATGCAGCGTCCCAAGAACGTTTTCGCCGGCCTGCGCGGATAGCTCAAGCTTCCGCGGCGGCGGCAAGGCAAAGCGTACGTCGACGGTCCGGCACCCAGGTGCCGGACCGTCGTCGTACGTCCCCAGGGGGTCTGCGGAGCTAGACGGGTTTGGTGCCCGCCGGGGGCAGGTCCGGATTCATGTCCGCCAGGTTCGGATCCTCCGCCGTCCACACCTGGATGATCGCCCAGGCAACGGCGGTCAGCGGCACCGAGAGCACGGCCCCGACGATTCCGGCCAGGATGGTCCCGGCCGTCAGCGCCATGAGGATTACCAGGGCGTGGAGCTGCAGGGACTTGCCCATCACGATCGGCTGCAGGAGGTCGCCCTCAAGCTGGTTGACTGCAATCACCACGGCCACCACGATCAGCGCAACCACCGGCCCGTTGGCCACGAGGGCAACCAGCGCCGCCAGGATTCCGGCCACCGTTGCGCCCACCAGCGGGACGAACGCGCCAATGAACACGATGATGGCCAGCGGGAAGGCCAGCGGGACCTGAAGGATCAGCAGTGCCGCCCCGATGGCCACGGTATCCACCAGTGCCACGATGGCGGTGCCGCGGACATACCCGCCCAGCACCTCGAGGGTGCGGCTGCCCACGCGGCGCAGCTTCGCTTCCCGGCGGCCACTGAATGGCCGGATGAGGAAGTTCCAGATTTTCGCGCCGTCCTTGAGGAAGAAGAACAGGATGACCACCATCAGGCTGGCTCCGGCGATGAATTCGGTGACCACTGACAGCCCGGTAATGGCTCCGGATCGGACTTGGCTGCTGGTGGCGAACTGCACGATTCCCTCGCGCGCCTGGTCCAGCTGTTCCCGCTCGATGGGAACCGGGCCGGTCAGCAGGAACTGCTCCAGCTCGTCCAGTCCCGACGACGCCTGCTGCGCCAGCTCGCCCCACTGGTTGCGGACCGAAAAGTAGATCACGGTGGCGACTCCCGCGAGCAGCGCCAGCAGTGCGACGAAGGCGATCCCGGTAGCCACCCCGCCGGGAAGCCCGCGGCGGCGGAGTATGTTGACGAAAGGCCCGATCGCCGCGGCCAGGATCAGGGCGATCAGGACCGGGATTACCAGGAGCTTGATCTGCATCAGCGCGTAGACGGACACCACGGCAACCGCCAGGATCAGCAGCACCTGGGCTGAACGGATGCCCACGCGGCCCAGGCCGTCAGCCCACAGGGCACCGGGCGGCTTCGTTTCCCGTTTCTTCGCAGCGGCGGGCGGCGCCTCCTCCGCGGTGTCCGGCGGCAGCGTTGTGTCGGTGTCCGGCAACTTTTCGGTCAGGCGTGGTGATCGCGCCATGGGGACTCCTCAATCGTCGGCGGGTCCCCCTGGCGTGCGGCTGCGCACACCGGGGATAACCTTTGTCAGATAGTAAGCCTACTGACCGATTAGGGAGTGGCGAAACCCCGGGTTAGGCCGCCAGCCATTCCGCGCAGGAGTTCAGGTTACGGTTCACCGTGGCCACGGCCGTGTCCTCGTCCCGCTGCTCAATGGCCGCGAGCAGGAGGTCATGCCCCTCGTGCTGGAGGCCGTCGAATCCCGGCCGGCGCAACTGCTGGAGCAAATCCTCATGGACCACTGCACCGAAGCTGACATACAGCTCATGCAGGAGCGGGTTCCCGGAGGCCTGGGCCACGCGCTCGTGGAAGCCCCAGTCCGCGCGGGCCCAGCCCTCATAGTCTTCGGTGTTCCAGGCGCGGGTGCGGTCACTGAGGAGGGCACGCAGGGCTGCGACGTCGTCGGACGTGGCATTCCGCGCGGCCAGCCGGGCTGCCTGCGTGTCCAGGCCGAGCCGGACCTCCAGGATGTGCGCCTCGGTATGGTCCTGGTACATGCGCCGGGCGGCGCCGGAGATCTCGCTGGTGGCCCGGACATAAGTGCCGTCACCCCGGCGGACTTCCAGCATGCCGCTGTGAGCCAGGGCCTTGATAGCCTCGCGGAGCGTGCCCCGGGAAACGCCCAGGCCAGTCATCAGGCCGGTCTCGGAGGGGATGCGCTGGTGAAGGGGCCACTCGCCGGACTGGATCATGGCCCGCAGCTTGGCGGTGATTTCCTCGGCAAGGGGCGGGCGGTAGGAAGGGCTGAGCGCCATCGGTTCCTACTTCCTCTCAGCGGAGGTGGAGGAGGCGGCGGCAGCGACGGCCGCGGCCATACCGCGGGACATCGCCGTGCCGGTGATCAGGTGCGCCACCACAATCTGGACCAGTGAGAGGGCCAGCAGCAGCGCGAGCGGCAGGATCCAGCCGCCGGTGGCGCTGTGCAGCAGGCCCATGCCGAAGGGACCCGCCGTGGCGAGCAGGTATCCGCTGGACTGGGCCAGCGTGGACAGCGCCGTGGTCTCGGCCGTGCTCGCCCCGCTGCGGCTGATCATCACCATCACCAGCGGGAAGATGCCCAGGCCGAACCCCAGCAGCACGGCGGGGATGACAGCCAGCCCCACCGGAAGGACCAGCAGCAGCGCCAGTCCCGCGGCCATGGTGATGCTGACCAGGTAAAACGCCGGGCGAAGCATCCCGGGACGCGAGCCGATGGCGATGAGCAGCATGCCCGCGGGAACGGATACCAGCTGCATCAGCCCGAACATCAGCCCGCTGTCCGAAGCGTTCATGCCCATGGTGGTCAGCATGTAGGGGAACCAGCTCAGCAGGGCGTAGGCCAGCAGGGCCTGGAGCGTGAAAATGGCGGTCAGGAGAAGGCCCTTCCGGGTCCGCAGCAGCGGCCAGGGGGAGACGTGCCGGGCCGCTGAACGGGTGCTGTTCCAGTGCGCGTGCAGGGCCACGGGAAGGAAGCCAAGGAACGCCGCTACGGCAGTGATTCCAATAGCACCAACGGCGGCGGACGGCGAGCCGAGGGCCTGTGCCAGCGGAACCACGGCGACGGCGGTCACGGTGGCGCCGGTGGTCATGGTCACCGTGTACACGGCCGTCATCAGGGAAGTCCGGTGCGCGAAATGCTCCCGGATGAAGGACGGCATCGCCACATTGCAGACCGCCAGCCCGGACATACCCACCACGCTGCCCAGCACCAGCATCCCGGTGGCTGGGATCCCGCGGAGCAGGAGGCCGCCGGCCAGCATGGAAAGGGACAACAGGATGGCCTTCTCCACGCCCAGCTTGCCCGTCAGCCACGAGGTGGCCGCGCCTGCCACGGCAAAGCACAGGGTGGGGATGGACGGAATGACCGCCGCCACCAGCGGCCCGTAGCCCAGGACCGTCTGAAGGTCGTGCAACAGTGCAGATGCCCCGGTGATGCCCGCACGCAGGTTGAGCCCGATCAGCACCAGCGCAATCACACCGAAAACGACGGCGGAGCGCGGCTTTGCGGGTGCGGCCGCCGAAGTGCCGGCACCGGCAGTCCTGGCCCGGGCAGTTGCGGGCGCGGCCACGGAAGGGGGTGGGGTGAACG
>NZ_LR733293.1:2578314-3346989 GCF_902506095.1 Arthrobacter sp. 9AX | reverse complement strand
GGGGTGAACGGGGCGGCGGCCGCGGAGGCGGGGGAAGGAGGAGTCGCGGGCATCCCTAAAGGCTAAAGGTTAGACGTTTGATGTTTCCAGTTTTGTGGGGAACATCTCCCGGCTCCCCGCGCCCTGGCAATAGACTGCGAGCGAGGGCTGCGGCGCCAATCCGTCCAGGCCACGCGCAACTAATGCGGAAGGACGGCTGTGATGGCTTCGCAGGGAATCGAGATCGAGAAAAAGTATGACGTCGGCGCTGACGCCACAGTACCGGCGCTGCAGGAACTGCCCGTAGTGGCGCGTGTCGGTGCTCCCCATACCGCCATGCTGGAGGCCGTCTACTTCGATACCGACCAGCACACGCTGGCTTCCCGCCGCATCACGCTGCGCCGCCGCACCGGCGGAACCGACGCCGGCTGGCACCTTAATCTGCCCCCGGTGGCGACCGCCGAATCAGAACCCCCGCAGCGCCGCGAGCTGCACGCCCCGCTGGGCCGGCCCGACGTCGTCCCTGACACCCTGCTCTCGCACGTGGAGGCCTACCTGCGGGGCGCCGGGGTGCGGCCCGTGGTCCGGCTCGAGACCCGGCGCACCACGCACGCCCTGTACGGCGGGGACGGAGTCCATCTGGCGGACCTGGCCGATGACCAGGTGGTGGCCACGCGCCTGCACGGGGGTGACGATCAGCCGCAGAGCTGGCGCGAGTGGGAACTCGAACTCGTCCATGGCGGGCTGGAGCTGTTCGCCCCCGCCGAGCAGCTGCTCACGGCAGCGGGTGCCCGCCCTGCCGGCCACGCCAGCAAGCTTGCCCGCGCCCTCGGCAGGGCATCGGGGGGCACCCCGGAGGAAGGCTCCCAAGAACAGGAAGGCCCGGCGCTCCTGGCCGGCAAGAAGGCCCCGGCGGCCGCCGTCGTCACTGTTTATCTGGCGGAGCAACTGCGCCGGCTCCTCGCCGAGGACGCGGCGGTCCGGCTGGAGGAACCCGAGGGCATCCACCACATGAGGTCCGCCATCCGCAGGCTCCGCTCAGTGCTGGCCGCGTACCGGAAGCTCTACCGGGCCATGCCGGTCCGGCGCCTGCGCGATGAGCTCGACTGGCTGGGGCTCCTGCTCGGAGATCCGCGGGACTCCGAGGTGGCGCTGGCAAACCTGCGCACGCACCTGGACGGGCTCCCCCCCGGGGAGGGGACGGATGCCGCCCGGGAGCAGGTGGAGCGCACTGCCGGGGCCGCACTTGATGCCGGTTACCGCCGCGTCCAAGAGGCCCTGCGGTCCGAGCGCTACTTCCGGCTCCTGGACAACCTTGAAGACTTCCGGGACCATCCGCCGGTACGGGCGGAAGCGGTGGCACCCGGCCGCAGGGTCGCCGCGAAGGCTGTGGACAAATCCGCGCGCCGGCTGCGGCGCTCGCACAAGGCTGCCCGGCATGCCCGGCGAGGCACGGACCACGAAAACGCGCTCCACCAGGTGCGCAAGGACGCCAAGCGGCTGCGCCATGTAGCTGAGTCGGCGGCGCTGGTGAAGGGCAAACGCGCCGGGAAAGTCGCCAAGGCGGCCCATAAGCAGCAGAAGATCCTGGGCGATTACCACGACGCCGTGGTTGCCCGAAGCCTGCTCCTGGACCTCGAAGCGGACACCGGCCTGGCGCAGCCCGCTGCCGAGGCCCTGGGCGAGCTGAGGAAGCGCCAGAGGGAACTTATGGAGGCGGCCGAAGCGAAGTACCGGAAGGCCCGGAAGAAGTCCCGCGATCTGCTGCGGCGCGGGGTTCTGTAGTCCGCGCGCGCACCCCAGCCTCGCACGCCCAGGCGTGGGCCCATCCGTTGGCCGATCACACCGGGCGGTGCAGCGGCTATTTGCCCTGCCGGGCGGACAGCCGTGCCACCGCGAGTGCCAGCCAGAGCTGCACCCTGTCCGTGGTGACGGCGGGGTCGTAGCCCGTCAGCTCGGTGATCTGGGCGAGCCGGTAGCGGACGGTGTTCCGGTGCAGCGTCAGCTCCTCCGCGACGGCGGCCACCGAGCCGTTGTTGTTGAGGTAGCTTTCCAGCGTGGTCATCAGCTCGGCGCCGTGGGCGGCATCGAACGTCCGCAGCGGATTCAGGGACTCGTGCGCCATGTCCGCCAGCGGCACGTCCTCGCTGGCCAGCAGCAGCGACGTCAGGCTCAGCCGCTCCGGCTCGTTGACCGGCAGCCCGTGGCTGGCCGCGTCCCGCGCCTCGAAGTAGCTCCAGCGCAGGCCATTCGGTTTCGTGTAAGCGCCGCCGATGCCGATCGTCGCATGGATTCCCGCCTCGGCCAGGTGGTCACTCAACTTCCGCGCCAGCGACGGCGCCGCCCCGCCGTCGTCGTTAATGACCAGCATCAGATCCTTGCCCACGACGGCGGCCACGGAGTTTTCCAGTTCCCGCGGCACCGAGGTGCTCACCAGGGCCTTGTGATGGGCGGCGGAAACGGCCAGCAGCACCACGTTCTTGCGGGTGCTGTTGATGCCCACGCCGGCCAGCCGCCGCTGGGCCTCGCTGGTCTCCAGCGCGCCGTGGATGACGTCCTCCAGTACCTGCCCGCACAGGGCGCGTTCGGACTGGCGCTGCTTGACCATGTTGTTCAGTTCAACGCTGATCAGGTTCTGCGCATACCCGATGATCCCGTAGTCCTCGAAAGGCCGGCGGACCCAGAGAGTGCACGCGTCGCGCCGGCCGGTGGGGATGGGGTAGGAGGCCCAGGTATCGGCCTGCGGATTGTCCTTGGTGCTGTTGTACAGCTGCGCCGTGAACTGGGTGAGCGCGATGTCCGCCCGCAGCATGCCGCCCAGATGCTTGAGCAGCTCGGCCAGCCCACCGCCGGTCAGCAGTGCGCGTGCCAGCACCTGGTGTCCGGCGATGAGCCGCTCCAGCTTGGCGTAGTGGTCGGCTGACTGGGCGTCCGCCACCAGCTTGCCGATCGCGATGAACGGCGTCTCGTACGGAACTTCCACCACGGGCAGGCCCCAGCGGTTCGCCTCGGCGAGCAGGGCCGGCGGCACTGCCTCGTGCGACAGCCCCACACCGAACCCGATCCCTACCGCTCCGGCACGCTGCACCTGGCGGACAAAACGGCGCTGCTCGGGCGCGGACTTCAACCGCAGGCCGGTGGTGAGGACGAGTTCGCCGCCGTTGATGAAACGCTGCGGGTCCTCGAGCTCGGTCACTGCCACCCAATTGATGTCCTGGTGCCAGGTGGTTTCGGCGACCCCCACTTTGGACAGGTTCAGGGATTTGACACCCAGCAGGGCAGCGAGGGAAATAGCCATGGACCAAGAATAAACGGGCGCTAGTCAACCGCACTAAACACCAGCCGGAAGGGTGTGCAGGTGGCTATTCACGGCGCCGCGGCGCTGGCATAGGCTCAAGGCAGTCAGATCCATCCGTTTCGACGCCGATGGCCCCCAGGAAAGAGGTTGCACACCGTGGTCCAAACCTTGCAGAACTTCATCAACGGTTCTTTTGTCACGCCCGCCGGCACCGGCACGCTGGACATCGTGAACCCCGCAAACGGTGAAGTGGTGGCCTACTCGCCCATCTCCAATCAGGCAGATGTGGATGCTGCCATGGCCGCAGCGAAGGACGCCTTCAAGAGCTGGAAGCACGTCACGCCCGGCCAGCGGCAGCTGATGCTGCTCAAGCTCGCCGATGCCATCGAGGCCAACAGCGACGAACTCGTGGAGGCGCAGCACCGCAACACGGGCCAGGTCCGGTCCCTGATCGCCTCCGAGGAAGTTGCCGCCGGCGCCGACCAGCTGCGCTTCTTCGCCGGCGCCGCCCGCATCCTCGAAGGCAAGTCCGCCGGCGAGTACTTCGAGGGCCACACCTCCTACGTCCGCCGCGAACCGATCGGCGTGGTGGCACAGGTGGCACCGTGGAACTACCCGTTCCTGATGGCCATCTGGAAGATCGGCCCGGCGCTCGCGGCCGGCAACACCGTGGTCCTGAAGCCCTCGGACACCACCCCGGAATCCACCCTGGTCCTTGCCCGCCTCGCCGGCGACATCCTGCCCGCCGGCGTGCTGAACGTTGTCCTGGGTACCGGCCAGACCGGCGCCATGATGGTGGACCACAAGGTCCCCGGCCTGGTATCCATCACCGGTTCGGTCCGCGCCGGCATCGCCGTCGCCTCCGGTGCCGCCAGGGGCCTCAAGCGTGCCCACCTGGAACTTGGCGGCAAGGCCCCGGCGATCGTGTTCAAGGACGCCGACATCAAGAAGAGCGCCGCGGCCATCGCCGAGTTCGCCTTCTTCAACGCCGGCCAGGACTGCACTGCCATCACCCGGGTCCTGGTGGAAGACTCAGTGCACGACGACGTTGTGGCCGCCATGGTGGAGCACACCAAAACCCTGCACACCGGGTCGCAGAATGACGAAGAGAACTACTTCGGGCCCCTGAACAACATCAACCACTTCAAGCAGGTCAGCTCCGTGGTGGAGAACCTTCCCGCGCACTGCCGGATCGAAACCGGCGGCCACCGGGCGGGGGAGAAGGGCTTCTTCTTCGAGCCCACCATCATCACGGGCGCGAAGCAGACGGACAGCATCGTCCAGCAGGAAACGTTCGGCCCCGTCATCACCGTGCAGAAATTCAGCACCGAGGAAGAAGCGGTGGAACTGGCCAACGACGTCGACTACGCCCTGGCCTCCAGCGTGTGGACCACCAACCACGGCACCGCCATGCGGCTCAGCCGCGACCTGGACTTCGGCGCCGTCTGGATCAACACCCACATCCTGCTGACCGCCGAAATGCCGCACGGCGGCTTCAAGCAGTCCGGCTACGGCAAAGACCTCTCCATGTATGGCGTCGAGGACTACACGCGCATCAAGCACGTGATGTCCGCACTCGACTCCTAATCCCCACCGACGCCCTAACCTCGCTCCGCTTCGGCCAGGGAACCCTGCCGGCGTGGGCCCACCCCCGCAACTCAGAAAGGTCTCGCCATGACCACCACAGCACCAGACATCACCTTCCGCCTTGAGCAGAAGCGCCGCGTCCAGGCCGACTTCCCGGGCCCCAAGTCGCTGGCCCTGGCCGAGCGGCGCAAGTCCGTCGTCGCCGCGGGTGTTGCCTCCGGCGTCCCGGTCTACGTCGCGGACGCCGATGGCGGCATCATCCACGACGTTGACGGCAACTCCTTCATCGATCTCGGCTCAGGCATTGCCGTGACCAGCGTGGGCGCGTCCGATCCCGCCGTCGTCGGTGCCGTGAAGGAAGCCGTGGAGCACTTCACGCACACCTGTTTTATGGTCACGCCGTACGAAGGCTACGTGGCTGTCGCCGAGCAGCTGAACCGGCTCACCCCCGGTGACCACGAAAAGCGCACGGTCCTCTTTAACTCCGGGGCGGAGGCAGTGGAGAACGCCATCAAGGTGGCCCGCCTCGCCACCGGACGTGACGCCGTCGTCGCCTTTGACCACGCCTACCACGGCCGCACCAACCTCACCATGGCGCTCACGGCCAAGGCCATGCCGTACAAGACCAACTTCGGCCCGTTCGCGCCCGAGGTCTACCGCATGCCCATGAGCTACCCGTACCGCGAGGAAAACCCGGAGATCACCGGTGCCGAGGCGGCCAAGCGCGCCATCACCATGATCGAAAAGCAGATCGGCGGCGACCAGGTTGCGGCGATCATCATCGAACCCATCCAGGGCGAGGGCGGCTTCATTGTCCCCGCGGAAGGCTTCCTGCCCGCGCTGGCCGCCTGGGCCAAGGAAAAAGGCATCGTATTCATCGCCGACGAAGTCCAGTCCGGTTTCTGCCGCACCGGTGAATGGTTCGCAGTGAACCACGAAGGCGTCATCCCGGACATCATGACCCTGGCCAAGGGCATCGCCGGCGGCATGCCGCTGTCCGCCATCACCGGCCGGGCAGACCTGCTCGACGCCGTCCACCCGGGCGGCCTGGGCGGCACCTACGGCGGCAACCCGGTAGCCTGCGCCGCGGCGCTGGCATCCATCGGCACCATGGAGGAATACAACCTGGCCGGCCGCGCCCGCAACATTGAAGCCCTCGCCACCACCAGGCTCCGCGAATTGCAGAAGGAACTGGCCGACGCCGGCACTGCAGTCATCGGGGACGTCCGCGGCCGCGGGGCGATGCTGGCCATCGAACTGGTCCAGGCGGGCTCCAAGGAACCGAACCCCGAGCTGACCAAGGCCGTCGCCGCCGCCTGCCTGAAGGAAGGCGTCATCATCCTCACCTGCGGCACCTACGGCAACGTTATCCGCCTCCTGCCGCCGCTGGTCATCACCGATGAACTGCTCAACGACGGCCTGGCGGTCCTGGCCTCGGCCATCAAAGCCAACGCATAGCGGAGCAAGTACAGCCTTCAGGAGAAGGCAAGTAACAGGCAGCATCCCGGTACGTCCGGGGTGCTGCCTGTTGCGTTAAGTGGTTCCGGGCTAGGGGAAGCGCTACCTATCGGCGGGTACCGCACGAACCAACTACCCAATTCCCCCACCTTCATGCTGCTGAACTACCTAATCCCCACGCAGGGCGGGCAGCTTTCCGTAAGTACCCCCAAAAATCTTTTCGAGTACACGGCTACTCGTGTTGGTACCTGCCCAGAATCGTAATTTGGACACACCGGCGGCTATGGAGCGGCTCCTGGAAGGCCAAACTCTGAGGACATCGTCATGAGACCCCTCGATACTGTCGACCACCCTCCAGGTGAAGCTATGGGGCGCCGACGCCGCTGCATGTGTGGGCGCCCCTTCGGGCAGGCAAGGCTCCCGTTCCACGTCAGTGATGTGGATCCGGTGGCACCCCTGGTTGGACCTGACGCCAAGCCAATGAAGGACCTTCTGCTCAAGACAAGGGGAATACAGATGACGCAGTTGTCAACGGAAGCTGAGGACTGGACGGCTCTTAACACGACGGCAAGGACGCTGTTTGTGGACAAGTCCCACCACCGTCGTCGCGTCCCCGTCAAAACCCGCCGTTGTTCTGCCGCCCGGCCGGCGCCCATGCATGCAGCAGGGGAGGGCCTCCGATGACACCCATCGAGAGCGTCGCTGTGACTGCACAGGCAACCTTCGGCAGGGACGGCGCAATGTTCGAGGGCCTGCTGGGTTTCGTGGCCCAACTGAGCCTGGTGCTGTGGAGCGTCGTGGTCTTCACCGTGATTGTCCGCTTCGTCGGCATCCGGATCTACCGGCGCAGCTCCGCCCGGTCCGCCCGCGCCAAGGCCGCGGCGGCGGGCGCCGCAGTACCGGCCATCGCCCTGTCGACCACCCCGGTGCCGGCCATGTCCACCTCGGTATTGCCGATTACGGCGGCGATGGATCTGGTCCAGCCGTCCGGCGGCGGGCTGGCCGGGGCAACTGAGCTTGTTGACGTCCTGAACGCCGACGCCGGCATGAACGGCCGGTTCGACGAGCTGCGGCAGCCTGCCCAGGCCCAGGCCGCTGTGGCCGCGTCCATAAAGGCACCCCGCCGGATGTCCCGCATCTGGCGTTTCGGGCCCCGGTCCGCCGCGCACGTGCCCGCGCTTGCCGCGAACTCCACGGAGGGGTGAAACGTGGACTTCGCCCTCGTGGTCTTCTGGCTGTTCGCGGGCGTCAGCATCCTCTACATCGTGCACTTCGGCCTGTACCTCGTGGGCGCCAACCTCTACGACGTCTGGCAGCAGCGCCGGAAAGGGCTGGCGGGTGTCCGGCAGCCCGTCGGTTACGAAGCCGAGTGCGCGGCGACAGCCACGTGGACCCGCCGGGCCGTCCCCGAGGTGCCCGGGCTGGTGACCATCGTCATCGCGGCCCATAACGAGGAAGCGGTGCTCGTCCGGACGCTGGAGTCCGTCCGCCGGAGCGCCTACCGCTCCTTCGAGGTCCTGGTCGCGGACGACGCGTCCAGCGACCTCACCGGGCGCCTCGCCCGCGACTACCAGGTGCGCCACCCGGAGATGGATCTGCGCATCGTGAGGATGCGGAAGAACGTAGGCAAGGGTGCGGCGCTGAACTCGGTGCTCCGCCGGCACGCGCGTGGCGAATTCGTCATGACGCTGGACGCCGACTCGGTCATCGAACCGGACGCCATCACGAACGCCCTCTCCTACTTCGACGACCCGTACGTTGCCGGTGTGGCAGCCAACGTGCAGATCCTCGAGGAATCCACGGTGCTGGGCATCCTGCAGCGGTTCGAGCACATGATTGGCTACCGCTCCAAGAAGCTCTACTCGCTGCTGAACTGCGAGTTCGTGGTGGGTGGGGTCGCTTCCACCTACCGGATGCGCGTGCTGCGCAAGGTGGGCTTCTACGACACGGACACCGTGACCGAGGACATTGGCCTGAGCGCAAAAATCACAAACCTGGGCAACCGCCGCTTCCGTATGGTCTACGGCGCCGACGTGGTGGCAAAGACCGAAGGGGTGCTCACCATCCGCGCCCTGGCGAAGCAGCGGTACCGGTGGAAGTACGGAAGCATCCAGAACCTCATCAAGTATCGCGGCATGATGCTCAATCCAAACCGCCGGTACACCGGCACGCTGACCTATTACCGGATGCCCATGGCGCTGCTCAGCGAGTTCACGCTGCTTATCTCGCCCCTGGCCTGGACATACGCGGTCTACTGGTCGCTGGTGACGCAGACGCCCGCGCTGATCCTTGGTGCGTACGCAACCATCACCGCCTACACACTGCTGACGGTCTGGATGGACGAAAACCTGACCGTGCGTGAACGCACGCGGCTGTCCATCTACGCGCCCACAGCGTACTTCCTGTTCTACATCATGGACCTGGTGCAGCTGGCCGCGGCGATCCGCTGCATCTACCGGTCCCGCGGCCTTTTCCGGCGCCCCGAAATCAACACCTGGAACTCGCCGCAGCGGGCCGGCAGCATGGTGGTGGCCCATGCCACGTAAACGCCATCCTGTCCTGCGTGCCCTGCTCAATCCGCTCGTACTCATCACCGTGGTGGTCCTTCTCATCGCCACCGCCTGGACGCTGTACACCGGCGGGTTGAGCAGCATCGCCCGGGCGCGTCCCGGCGCGAACCTGCTCCCCGCCCTCGATCCGGGTGCGGCGGGCACGGGAACTCCGACGGCGTCCGGCCCGTCCGCCCCCGCCAGCCCCCTGACCGGCTGGATCGTCAGCCACAGCGGCGAGGCCCAGGCCTCACTGGACGTGGTGGACGGGCAGCTCAGTGACCAGTCGCTCAAGCTCGACGTCACAGCGTACACCTCGGGCGACGTCACGTTGACCAGCCCGCGCGTGGAGGTCAAGCCCGGCGGGACCTACCTGTTCAAGACCTTTGCCACCAGCGACACCGACTTCAGGCTGCTGGCGCGCCAGTACCACACTGACGGCACCATCACCCTGGAGCAGCTGAGGAATCCCTTGGAGAGGCCAGGCAATACCCCCTTTACCGTGAGCGACGCGTTCGACAGCGGAAACACCATCACGGCGGTGCAGTACGTCTTCCGGCTCGCATCGAAGGGAACGCTCCGGGTGGAGGGAGCCTACCTCGAGGCGGCGGACGACGTCCGGCTGCCGCCCGCCCTCGCATCGGCCGCGACGACGGCCCCCAACCTCATTCCCAACCCCACGCTGGTCGGTGACCAGCCGGCCGCGCCCGATTCCTGGTCCCCGTATGCCTCCGGGGTGTTGGGTGTGGAATCAGGGCGCGGCGGGGACGGAAAAGGCAACTTCCTCTGGACCCGCATTTCGAACTACCAGAACGGCGAGGCAAAGTGGCAGTACCGGCCGATCGCCGTGACCGCAGACCGGTATTTCGAGTTCGACGCTACCTACCAGTCCGAGCGCGAGGTGGATGTGGTGGCGGAGTTCGAACTCGCGGGCGGCGGGCGGGCGTTCCAGAACCTGGTGACAGTGCCGCCGGCCGGGGAGTGGACCACCATCAGGGAGGCGTTCCAGGTGCCGGTCGGAGCGACGACGGCCACAGTCACCCTGGTCTCGCATGGCAATGGCACCACCAGCGTCCGCGACTATTCGCTGATCGACATCAGCAAGCCGGGGCCCCTTCGCTGGTCCCAGCCCATGGTGTCGATCACGTTCGACGACGGCTGGCAGTCAGTGTACGACCGTGCCCTTCCGCTGCTGAACCAGCATGGCTTCCGCTCCACCCAGTACGTCAACGCCAGTTCCATCGAGACGCCGAACTTCATGACCGCGGCCGAGGTGCAGCAGTTGCACGACGCCGGCCATGAGATCGCCGCGCACAGTTACCGGCACGTTGATCTCACCTCGATCGGAACCGACCGGCTGGACGAGGAGCTGCGGATGAGTGAGGAGGCGCTGGCTGCCGCCGGTTTCGCCACCGACAACCTCGCACCCCCGTACGGGCGGTCCGACCCGCAGGTGGACTGGTACGCGGGCAAATACTTCAACATCGTGCGCGGGACGGACGACGGCCTCAACACCCGGCAGAACCTCGACCCGCAGGACCTGAAGGTCTTCTACGTGACCGACGAAACCACACCGGACAAGCTCGCCCAGGCGCTCGCCGAAACCATCCGTGTGAACGGCTGGCTCATCCTCGTCTACCACCAGATCGCCACCCCCGAGGCCACCGGTACGCAAGAGAATGGCACCATCGCGGCGGACCGGAGCACCATCACCAGCGATGTCCTCGCTGCCCAGCTGCAGCAGATCCACGACAGTGGCATCGAAGTCCAACCGGTTGCGCAGGCTTTCCAGCGGTTGCAGGGCCCGTGATCACCATTCGGCGGTGTAACCCGGCGCCGCCGGCCTTCCGAAAGAAACGGAGAATCGCATGACCGGAATCAGATCCAGCTTGGCACGGGGGCGCGCCAAGCTGGCGACCATCGGGTTGGTGGTGGGAGCGCTTGCCGCCGCACTGTTGTCCCCGACGGCCGCTAACGCCGCCGTGGACAACCCTGCGCCCTCGGCGCTGGTGTCGTTCACCTTCGACGACGGCGCCGCCAGCGCCATCACGCAGGCAGCGCCGACACTGCAGAAGTATGGGCTGACCGGCACCAACTACGTCGTCAGCGGCTGTGTCGGCATGACAACCGTCCCGAATACCTGCCGGGCCGATACTGATGTGCCCTACATGACGTGGGCCCAGATTCTGCAGCTGCAGAACACGTACGGATGGGAGATCGGTTCACACACCGTCAGCCACCAGTGCCTCGTGAGCGTCGGCAATGACTGCCAGGCCAACAAGCTGACGGCAGCCCAGGTGACCGCCGAGCTGGCCAACAGCAAGTCCGCCCTTGCAGCGCAGGGCATCAACGCCACGGCGTTCGCCCCGCCGTACGGCGACTACGACATGTCGGCGGTCGCCCAGATCGCCAAGTACTACAGCTCCATGCGCGGCTTCGCCGACACGGGCAACAACATCTGGCCGCTCGGCGACTACCTGCTGCGCAACGTCCCCGTCCAGGAGGTCACCACACCGGTGGCCACGCTGCGTGCCCAGGTGGACGCGGCCATCGCGAACAAGCAGTGGGTGGTCTTTACCTTCCACGACATCAGGCCGAATCCCAGCCAGAACCCGGACGACTACCAGTACGGCACCGCTGAACTGGACCAGCTGGCGGCGTACGTCAAGACCAAGGTCACGGCCGGCCAGATCAAGAATGTCAACGTCAGCAAGGGCCTGGTGACCGGCAGCCCCAACCTGATGCCTAATCCGACCTTCAACAGCGGCATCAGCGGCGGCTGGACCACCGATGCTGCCACCAGGATCACCGCGGATACGGCGACCAACGGGAGCTTCCCCGACGCCGCCAGCTCGGTGAAACTGGTATCGGGGACCACCGCGGGCCACCTGTTCTCGCCGAGGGTAACCGTCTCTCCGACGACGAATTACCTGTACAAGGCCTTCCTCAACGTGGCGGCCATCAGCACCGGTGAGGTGGGGTTCTATATAGACGAGTACAACGCGGCCGGACAATGGGTTTCCGGGCAGTTCCGCAAGCGGGAGAACACCCGGTGGGTGGAGGCCATGAACTTCACCTACACACCGAGCTCCACCAATGTGGCCTCGGCCAGCCTGCAGATCTGGGTGGTCGGCACCGGTATCACGGCCTACGTGGACAACGTGCAGATGATGTCGCTCGCCGCGGAAACCACCACCCCGCCGCCGGCGTCCAACCTCGTGGCCAACGGGACGTTTGACGCCGGCGTGGCTGGAGGCTGGACCACGGACTCCGCCGCCACCATCCTGGCTGATGCCGCGAACCACGGCAGCCCGGCCAACCCGGTGAACTCGGTTCGGCTGACGGGCACCACCGCGAACAAGCACCTGTTCTCCCCGCAGGTCGCCGTGACGCCAGGTACGTACAAGATCCTCTCGTACCTCAACGTCACAGCACGGACCAGCGGTGAGGTGGGCTTCTACATCGACGAGTACAACGCTGCCGGCCAGTGGATCTCCGGGCAGTACAAACTCGGGGTGACCGCTGCGGGCGTGACCAACGTCGACCTGACATACTCACCTAGTACCACCGCGGTGGCCAAGGCGAGCCTGCAGGTCATCGTCCAGGGCAACTCGGGACTGCAGGCGTACTTCGACGACGTCCGCTGGACCAAGCCCTAACGGCAAGGGAGAGGACCAGGGGATGGCCGCGCGCCCGCACGCACTCATGGTGCTGCTGCTGGCGTGCGGCCTTCTCGCCGTCGTCGGGGGCTGCTCCTCACCCACACCGAAGCCTGACGTGACCATCGACCTGTTGCGCGGGGACTGGCAGGGCGTGCCGGGTGTGACCCCCGGCAGCGGGGGCCTGCAGGTCACTGCCACGCCCAGGCGCATCGTTGAACAGGACGGCGGGGGAGGCCAGCCGAACCCGCCGCTCAACCTCGCCGGCACCCACCTGGTGGCCGGCGGGGACTTCACCCTCATCGCGACCTTCGCCGACGTGACCGCGGACGCGGCCTGGGCGCTGTATGACCGGCCCCCGGTGATCGCGGACGAGTTCCGCGTGGAGCCTGCGGGCCTGCGGCTCACCCTCCTGGGCGAGGACCTGGAGATCGCGGTCTTCGACGGCACGCAGCGCCGGGACATCACGCAGCCGGTCCCCGTCCATGACGAACACGTGACAGTGCATGATTCCGGAGCGCCGCTCACGGTGCATCGGTCCGGCGACACGCTGACGATCGACAGCGGCGAGGACACGCTCGCTTCGCTGCCCCTAGGAAAGGTGTTCTCGTCCGGCAGGTTGTGGCTCGGATTCTCGAGCGAATCCGGGGCCTTCGACGTCACCTCCCTCAAGGCGGCGGCTCCGGAGGGCGCGGGCCTGCGCACCTCCGGAGCCGCCGTCGCCGACGCCCGGCCCACCGAGGACGGGCTTCAGGCCCTGGCCGCCAGGACGCGGCCGGACTTCCGGGTGGGCGCGGCGGTGGCCCTCGGCCCCTTGTCCGCCGACGAGGACTACGCCCGTGAGGTGGTGTCCAACTTCGGGTCTGTCACGCTGGAGAACGCGATGAAGCCGCAGTCCCTCTCCCCGGAGCAGGGCGTGTACACGTTCGAAGAGGCGGACGCGATCATCGCCTTCGCGCAGGGCAAGGACATGGTGGTGCACGGCCACACCATCGCGTTCAGCGAGGCGATGCCCCGCTGGATGCAGGAACTGCCCAGCGGAACGGACGCGGAGCGCCAGTCCAGCGCCACCGCGCTGCTCGACTACGTCCGGACGGTGGTGACCCACTTCAAGGGACGGCTCGATTCGCTCGACGTCGTCAATGAGCCGCTGGACACCGCCCAGGGCACCAGCCTCCAGCAGAACATCTGGTACAGGGTCTTCGGGCCCGGCTACCCGGCGGTGGTCTCCAAAGCCGTGTACGACGCCGATCCCGACGTCAAGCAGTTCATCAACGAGAACGGGGCGGACGTGCCGGGACGCCGCCAGGATGCCCTGCTCAAGCTCGCGCTGGACACCAACGCCCAGGGCGGACACATCTATGGCATCGGCCTCCAGGCCCACATCTACGACCCCCGTACGGACGCCATCTCCGCGGAGGACCTCGCCCAAACGCTCAATCACGTCGACGACGCCGGCCTCCGTGTGCGCATCTCGGAGAACGATGTTTCGGACGACCAGTCACAGGAAGACCAGGCGGAGCAGTATGCCACGGTGCTGGCTACCTGCCTGGCCTCCCGTGCCTGCGTCTCCTACACCACGTGGGGCGTGGACAACCGCTACAACTGGTTCATCGGCGACGACGGACGCCTGGCACAGGGGCATGACTTCCTGTTCGACGACGGAAAGCCGAGGCCCGCGTACGACGCGATGCGGCGCGCGCTGGGCGACTGACCGGTCTCGCAGGCACGTCAACGGGCGGCGCTGCATAAAACGGTTGTCACCTGGTGTCGTTGTCCGGCCCGCCGATGACCACCTGGGCCGGGCTGTGCAGGACGTACCCGTTGAGCCAGGAGAACAGGGCCCGGACCTTCTGCTGGAACCCGGACAGGAGGGCGAGGTGCACCAGCAGCCAGGAGACAAAAGCCAGGGGCCCCTGGAGCTGGACACGCTTGCGGCCGAGTTCTGCGACGGCGGCGCCCCGCCCGATCATGGCCATGTACCCCTTGTCCACGTAGTGGAAAGGCTGCCGGGTGCCGCCGTTGAGATCGGCGTGGATGTTGCGGGCCGCCCACTCGCCGGCCTGCTGGGCCACCGAGCCAAGCTGCGGCAGTTTGGCCCCGGTTGAGTCAGTAATGTTGGCGGCATCGCCGAGGACGTAGACGCCTTCAGCGCCGGGAACCGTCAGGTCGGGGAGCACGTCGATCCGGCCGCCCTTACCCTGGGGCAGGCCGGAACCGGCCAGGAGCGCTCCGCCCTTCAGGCCGCCGGCCCAGACGACTATCCCGCCGGGGATGTCGGTCCCGTCAGCCAGCGTCACGCCGTCGTGCCGGACCTCGGTAACGCCGACTCCCATGTGGAGTTGGACGCCGATTTTTGCCAGCCGGTTCCGGGTGTAGTCCTGTGACTTGGCCGAGAACATGGTGAGGACGGAAGGGACCATGTCCACCAGGTGCACGCGGCACCGTGCGGCGAGCTCGGGCGAGAAGTACTTGGTCACCACGAACTTGATGTTCTCCGCGAGGGCCCCGGCTGTCTCGACGCCGGTGGGCCCGCCGCCCACCACTACCATGTCCACGGCGGTTCCTGGCTCGCCGTCGGCCCGGTCAAGGAGCCGGGTCACGCGGGTACCGAGCCTGGTGGCGTCCGTGACCGAATACAGCGGGAAGGCGTGTTCTTCGGCGCCGGGAGTGTTGAAGAAGTTAGGGACGGCACCGACCGCCAGGACCAGGATCCTGGCCCGGAAAGTGTCGCCCTCGGCGGTGGTGACGGTGTGGTTTGCGGTGTTGACGGCGGTCACCTCCGCCGTCAACACCCTCACGTTCTTCATCCGCCGGAAGACTGACCGGATGGGCCGGGCAATGGCTGAGACGCCGATTTGTGAGGTGGCCACCTGGTACAGCAGGGGCTGGAACTGGTGGTAGTTGTTCGAGTCGACCAGCAGTACCCGAACGCCCTTGCGGCCAAGTTCCTTGGCGGCGGCGATGCCGGCGAATCCGGCCCCGATCACGATGACCTGATATGAGTCCTCCATCCGAGCAACCTACTCCACCGGCGTTCCCGGCAACAGGGGCCTAGGCGGATTTCCGGGAAGCTTTGCCCTGCCGCCGGGCCACCGACGTTTTGCGGGCCGTGCGCAGCATGTCCACGGTCAGGACCAGCAGCGCCAGCCACACCACGCCGAACCCGATCCAGCGGTCCAGGGTCATCGCTTCCCGGAACACCAGCAGCGCCAGGACGAACTGCAGCAGCGGCGCAAAGTACTGGAGCAGCCCAATGGTGGTCATCGGCAGCCTGCGGGCCGAAGCCCCGAAGAACAGCAGCGGCACCGCGGTGATCACGCCGGAAGCCAGCAGGAGCCAGAAATGGCCGGGGCCCTGGGTGGTCAGGGTAGCCGTTCCGGAGGCCGCGAGGTAAATCATGGTGGCGGCCGCGAACGGAGCCAGCACCATGGTCTCCACGCTGAGGCTGGTGGCTGCGTCCACCTTGGGGCCGACCCGTTTCTTCACGAAACCGTACAGGCCGAAGCTGAAGGCCAGGGTCAGCGCAATCCACGGCAGCTTCCCGTAGGAATAGGTGAGCACCCCCACCGCGATGAAGCCGATGCCCACGGCCGCCCACTGCAGCGGGCGCAGCTTTTCCTTCAGCACGAACACGCCCAGCAGGACGGAGACCAGCGGGTTGATGAAATAGCCCAGCGAGGCTTCCACAGCCTGGCCCGTGGTGACTCCGTAGGTGTACGTCAGCCAGTTGACGGCGATCAGGAACGCGGCGAGCGCCAGGCTGCCGAAAACGGACCGGTCCCGGAGGGCCTGCCCCAGGACAGTCCACGAGCGGGTCACCGTGATGAGCAGCGCGCAGAACAGCAGCGACCACACCACCCGGTTGGCAACAATTTCGACGGCGCCGGCCGGCATGAGCACAAAGAAGTACAGCGGGAGCAGCCCCCACAGCCCGTAAGCGCCGATGCCGAAGAGGATTCCCGCCGTCGTCTCCTTGTCCACCGCCTTAGGCGGCGCCCCCTTGGTGCCCGGACCTCCCGGGGGTGCCCCTCCCGCAGCGGCCCTGCCTGATGAGGCGGACGGTGCCGGCGACGGAGCAGCAGCACGGGAGAAGGATCCATCGGGAGTAGGCACGAGATCCATAACATCACGTCCGGGGAAGGTATTCCGCCAAATAGTCAGTAGGCTTGCTTTTATGATATTTGCCGACCGGCCGGAGGGCACCCCATGAGGCTCCGGCGCAGCAACGCCTCGGGCCGCGGCTACCGCCGGGTGGCCGCAGGCACGGGCTTCAGCTACCGGGACCTCGACGGCTCCACCCTGCCCCCGGGCCCCCTCCGCGACCGGCTGGAAAGCATCGGCATCCCGCCGGCCTGGACGGACGTGTGGATTGCCCCTTTCGAGAACGGGCACATCCAGGCCACAGGCGTGGACGCGGTGGGCCGGCGCCAGTACATCTACCACCCCGAATGGCGGGAGCGGAAGGACCGGCTGAAGTTCGACCGCGCCCTCCAGCTGGCCGAATCGCTGCCGGCGGCCCGCCGCCGGGTGACCATGGACCTGCGCAGCGAAGGATTCACGCGGGACCGCGTCCTCGCGGCCGCCTTCCGGATGCTGGACAGCGGGTCCCTGCGGGTGGGGTCGGAACGGTACACCAATGAAAACGGCAGCCGCGGCCTGGCCACCCTGCTCTGCGCCCATGTCCAGGTGCGCAAGGACCGGATCCTCCTGAGGTTCCCCGCCAAGAGCGGCAAGGACTGGGAGTCTGAAATCCGCGACGCCGACCTCGCCGCCCTGCTGCGCCTGCTCAAGCGCCGGGGCCCCAACGCCCGGCTCCTGGCGTATAAGGAGGGCCGGCTGTGGCGGCCCGTCACCAGCGCCGACATCAATGCGTACGTGAAGGAAAGGACCGGCTCGGACTTCACGGCGAAGGACTTCCGGACCCTGCGGGGGACGGTGGCTGCGGCCTCGAGCCTGGCCGGGACCGGTCCGCAGCCCACGGCCGCCAAACGGAAGCGGGCCATCAGCCGGTGCATGTGTGAGGCCGCGGACGTGCTGGGGAACACGCCGTCGATAGCGCGGAAAAGCTACGTGGACCCGCGCGTTCTTGACCACTACCACGAGGGCGAAACCATCGACCCCAAACGGCCCGACTCTGCCGAGTCCGAGCTCCGCGCCCTGCTCTACCGCGAAGGGGATGTGGTACCGCTCGCCAAAAGCGGTTAGCCCCGCCCTGGCCTGGCGGCGGCTGCCATTTAGAATAGGTCACGGTGCGCTGCTCTTACCGCGCATTTCCATCGGCCAGAAGGGCTCCGAGTGTCCAACCACGGCGAAACCACCCCCACCCGTCCGCTTCGCGTCGCCATCGTGGGCGCAGGACCGGCCGGAGTCTACGCTGCGGACATCCTCACCAAATCCAGCGGCGTGAAGGACGGCGACTTCGAGGTCAGCATCGACCTCTTTGAGGCCTACCCCGCGCCCTACGGGCTCATCCGCTACGGCGTGGCCCCTGACCATCCGCGGATCAAGGGCATCGTCAACGCGCTGCACAAGGTCCTGGACCGCGGCGACATCCGCTTCCTGGGCAACGTCACTTATGGCAGGGACCTGACCCTGCACGATTTCCGCGCCTTCTACGACGCCGTCATCTTTTCCACTGGCGCCATCAAGGACGCCGACCTGGCCATCCCGGGCATCGACCTGCAGGGCTCGTTCGGCGGCGCCGACTTTGTGTCCTGGTACGACGGGCATCCGGATGTGCCGCGGGAATGGCCGCTGGAGGCGAAGGAAATCGCTGTCATCGGCAACGGCAACGTGGCGTTGGACGTGGCCCGGATGCTGGTGAAGCACCCGGAAGAGCTGCTCAGCACCGAGATCCCGGACAACGTCTACCAGGGCCTGAAGGCCTCACCGGTCACCGATGTCCACGTCTTTGGCCGCCGCGGTCCGGCCCAGGTGAAGTTCACGCCGCTGGAGCTCCGGGAGCTCAGCCACATGAACGACGTGGACATTGTGCTCTACCCCGAGGACTTCGAATTCGATGAAGCCTCCGATGACGCAATCCGCAGCAACAACCAGATCAAGACCATGGTGAACACCCTCACCAACTGGCTGGTGGAGGAGCATACCGAGTCCGGGAACCCCTCCTCGCGCCGGCTGCACCTGCACTTCCTGCACAGCCCCGTAGAAGTGCTCGACGACGGCACGGGCAAGGTGGGCGGGATCAAGTTCGAGCGCATGCAGCTGGACGGGACAGGCAATGCCAAGGGCACGGGCGAGTTCATCGACTACCCCGTGCAGGCCGTGTACCGCGCCATCGGCTACCACGGCTCGGCTCTGGATGAGCTGGAGTATGACGCCAAGCGCGGGGTCATCCCCAACGAGGGCGGGCGCGTCCTGGACGCCGAAAGCAACCCGGTTCCCGGGATCTACGCCACCGGCTGGATCAAACGCGGCCCCGTGGGCCTGATCGGCCACACCAAGGGCGACGCCCTGGAAACCATCGGCTTCCTGCTTGAGGACCGGCTCACCCTGCCGCCGGCGCAGAACCCCGATCCCCAGGCCATCATCGACCTGCTCGAAGAACGCGGCATCGAATACACCACGTGGGAGGGCTGGAACAAGCTCGACGCCCACGAAGCCGGCCTCGGCGCAGCCTGGACCGGCCCCGACGGGCTGGACCACGTGGTGCGCGAACGCATCAAGGTGGTGCCGCGCGAGGAGATGATCCGCATCTCCCGCGCCTGACCAGCCCCGGGCTACGCGGGGGAGGAGGGCCGCGCTAGAATGGCGTCCACCCCTTGGCCGGCTCACTGACGCCGTGCCTGCAGGCAGCAGCAGGAGTTCGATGAGGAACCTGATCCATCCCGGCGCCACAGCCAGCGTTGAACCGCGCCAGCGTGCCGCCCTCGCCGGGCATGAAGACCTGGACGGCGCGTTCAGGAGCAGCGCTGTACCCACGGAAACGGTGGAACTTCCCGGCCTGCGCACCCTGATCAGGGAGTCCTGGCAGCGCTCCGCGGGTTTCAAGGCGGACCCGGACAACCCTGCTGCGCCGCTGGCCATCGACCGGGACGAGCTGGAGGACTACCGCCGGCAGCACCCCCTTGCCGCCATCATGCCGGTGATCAACAAGCTCCTGGTCCAGCCCAGCCACGACAGCGGGCTGCTTGTGGCCGTGGGCGACGAAGTGGGCAGGCTGCTCTGGGTGGAAGGTGACCCCGCAATGCAGCGCCGCGCTGAGGGCATGATGTTCGTTCCCGGCGCCGACTGGTCCGAGGCCAGCGTGGGGACCAGCGCGCCGGGTACCGCGCTGGCCCTGGGCCGTGGCATCCAGATTGCCGGCGCCGAGCACTACCAGCGCACTGTCCACCCCTGGAGCTGCACCGCCGTCCCGTTCCACGACCCGGATTCGGGCGCCGTGCTCGGGGTGGTGGACATCACCGGAACGGACACGGCCGTGGCTCCGCACACGCTCTCGCTGGTGGAGGCGACCGTGGCCGCCGCCCAGGCGCAGCTGCGGGTTGAGCGCCTCCAGTTGGCGGCGGAACTGGCGGGCAGGCCCGCGCAACGCCGGCAGTCCAGTAACGCTTCCCGCTCACCCGGGGCAGCACCCAAGGAAGGCAGCCTCTACCGCAACAGCCTGCAGCTGCTGGGCCGGGACCAGGCCCTGCTCAGCCTTGAAGGCAGGACCGTTGCCCTGTCCGCGCGGCACAGCGAGATCCTCGCCCTGCTGAGCACGCACCCGGAGGGACTCAGCGCCGAGGAGCTCAGCGTCCTGCTCTACCCGGGCGAGGGTTCCACCATCACCCTGCGGGCAGAGATGGTGCGCCTGCGCAAGGTGCTCCAGCAGATCAATCCGGACGCCGTCCCCGGTTCACGGCCTTACCGGCTGCCGTTGGACCTGGTCCCGGACAGCGCCCAGGTACTCAGCTGCCTGCAGCGCGGCGCCCACCGGATTGCCCTGGAAATCTACCGCGGCGCCGTGCTCCCGCGCTCCGAGGCGCCGGGCATCATCGACCTTCGGGACAAAGTCTCCTCGCTCCTCCGCGAAGCGGTGATGACAGACGGCAGCGCCGAGTCGCTGCTCAGGTATGCGGAACTGCCTGAAGCAAGGGACGACGTCGGCATCCGCAGAGCCGCCCTCCGCCTTCTCCCGCCGCGCTCACCCAGGCGCGCCGCCGTCGTAGCGGAACTCGAGAAGCTGGAAGCCGAACTCCGCGCCTGACCTGCGTGCGGGCTTGGCCCACGCCTGCAGGGTGCCCTGGCGGGGCTTGCGAGGTTAGGGAGCAGGTGGGGACCTGCCTTGCAACCTGGCTGCAACCTGCCCGCTCCTACGCTGGGTCCAACGGCAGATGCCCGAACGGGCAGGCCGGCTGCACAGCAAAGGAGCTAGCAATGACTGTTTACGCACAGCCCGGAACCGAGGGCTCGAAGGTCACGTTCAAGGACCGCTACGAGAATTGGATCGGCGGGGAATGGGTGGCCCCTGTAAAGGGGCAGTACTTCGAAAACATCACTCCCGTCACGGGCAAGGCCTTCTGCGAGGTGGCCCGCGGCACGGCCGAGGACATCGACCTGGCGCTGGACGCCGCACACAAGGCTGCGCCGTCCTGGGGCAAGACCTCGGTGGCCGAACGCGCCGCCATCCTGAACAAGATCGCCGACCGCATCGACGAAAACCTGGAAATGCTCGCGGTGGCCGAGACCTGGGACAACGGCAAGCCCGTCCGCGAAACCCTCAACGCCGACCTGCCGCTCGCCGCGGACCACTTCCGGTATTTTGCGTCCGCCGTCCGTGCCCAGGAGGGCCGGCTCTCCCAGCTCGACGACGACACTACCGCCTACCACTTCCACGAACCGCTCGGCGTCGTAGGCCAGATCATCCCCTGGAACTTCCCCATCCTGATGGCCGTGTGGAAGCTTGCCCCGGCCCTCGCCGCCGGCAACGCCGTGGTGCTCAAGCCGGCGGAACAGACCCCGGCATCCATCCTGGTCCTGATCGAACTCATCGGCGACCTGCTGCCCGCCGGTGTCCTTAACGTGGTCAACGGCTTCGGCGTGGAGGCCGGCAAGCCCCTGGCGTCCAGCCCGCGCATCCGCAAGATCGCCTTCACCGGCGAAACCACTACCGGACGGCTGATCAGCCAGTACGCCAGCCAGAACCTGATTCCGGTCACCCTGGAACTGGGCGGCAAGAGCCCGAACATCTTCTTCAACGATGTGGCCCAGGACAACGACGCGTTCTACGACAAGGCGCAGGAAGGCTTCGCGCTGTTCGCCTTTAACCAGGGCGAAGTCTGCACCTGCCCGTCCCGTGCACTGGTGCAGGAGGACATCTACGAGTCCTTTATGGCCGACGCCGTGGCCCGGGTGGAAAAGATGGTCCAGGGCAATCCCCTGGACACCGCCACGCAGGTGGGCGCCCAGGCATCGAACGACCAGCTGGAGAAGATCCTGTCCTACATCGACATCGGAAAGCAGGAGGGCGCCAAGGTCCTCACGGGCGGTGGCCGCGCCGAACTGCCCGGTGACCTGGCCGGCGGCTACTACGTCCAGCCCACTGTGTTCGAGGGCCACAACAAGATGCGGATTTTCCAGGAGGAGATCTTTGGCCCGGTGGTCGCGGTGACGAAGTTCAGCGACTACAACGACGCCATGGGCATCGCCAACGACACCCTCTACGGGCTGGGCGCCGGCGTCTGGTCCCGCAACGGCAACGTGGCCTACCGCGCCGGCCGTGAAATCCAGGCCGGACGCGTCTGGGTCAACAACTACCACGCCTACCCGGCGGGCGCTGCCTTCGGCGGCTACAAGTCCTCGGGCATCGGACGCGAAAACCACGCGATGATGCTGGACCACTACCAGCAGACCAAGAACCTGCTGGTCAGCTACAACGAAAACAAGCTCGGCTTCTTCTAGGCCATGGTTCCCGGAAAGGCGATTGACGCCGCGGTGACGCTGCCCGGGGAGGATTTCTCCCGGGTGGCGCTCACGCCGGCTGCGCTGGAGCTGTTGCGCAAGTTGTGGCTCCGGCACGGTCCGCTGATGTTCCACCAGTCCGGCGGGTGCTGCGACGGGTCCTCGCCCATGTGCTACCCGGCAGGGGACTTCCTCACCGGTGACTCGGATGTACTGCTCGGCCTGTTCGATGTGTCCGACGGCCTGGAACCGCAGCCGCTGGAGTTTTGGATGTCGCGGGAGCAGTTCAACTACTGGAGCCACACCCACCTGACTATCGACGTCGTCCCCGGCAGGGGGAGCGGGTTCTCGGTGGAGGCCCCCGAAGGCAAACGGTTCCTGATCCGGTCCACGCTGATGGACTGGCCGGTTTAGGAGCAAAAATTCTGCGCGGGAAAGCCCGGTCCGAAGAAAGGACCGGGCTTTTCCCGTCTCACCATCCGGAACAATTGGGACCGTCCAGTGGATGGACACTATCGTTGATAGGTCTGTTTCCATCAGAAACCAGGATTGTGAACCCCCTATGAACCTTCTCCGGACCAAATCAATCGAGCAGTCCATCGCTGACGCCGATGAACCCGGACGCAAGCTCAAACGGTCCCTCAGCACATGGGACCTGATGATCATGGGCGTTGCGGTGGCAGTGGGTGCCGGCATCTTCTCCGTCGGTGCCAAGGCTGCAGCGAACTTCTCCGGCCCCGCCGTGACGTTGTCCTTTGCCATCGCCGCCATCACGTGCGCCCTCGCCATCATGTGCTACGCCGAATTTGCCACCGCGATCCCCGTCGCCGGCTCCGCGTACGTGTTCACGTACGCCACCATGGGTGAACTCCTTGCCTGGATCATTGGCTGGAACCTGATCCTGGAGCTCTTCACCGCGGCGGCCGTCATCGCCAAATACTGGGGCATCTACCTCAGTAAAGTGTTCGCCCTGATGGGTGCCGACATTCCGGCGGCCATCCCGCTCGGCGGGGTGGACCTCTACTGGGGTGCCTTCCTCATCGTGGCGGTCTTCACCCTGCTGCTGGTGCTGGGCACCAAGCTGTCCGCGCGCGTGGGCAACATTTTCACCCTCATCAAGATCGGCGTGGTCCTCTTTGTGATCGTCGTCGGCTTCACCTACGTGAAGTTTGAGAACTACAGCCCCTTTATCCCCGCCGCTGAGCCGACCGGCGGCACTGGTGCCGCGGACGTCCTGAAGCAGTCGTTCTTTGGCTTCCTTACCGGAGCCGCTCCGGCACAGTACGGCACCCTCGGCATCTTCGCCGGTGCCGCGCTGGTGTTCTTTGCCTTCATCGGCTTCGACGTGGTGGCCACCTCCGCCGAGGAAGTCAAGAACCCGCAAAAGACCCTCCCGCGAGGCATCTTCGGCGGCCTTGCGCTGGTGACGCTGCTGTACATCCTGGTGTCCCTTGCCCTGACCGGCATGGTTTCCTACACCCAGTTGGCCGAAGCGGAGAGCCCAACGCTCACCACCGCCTTCGAGGCAGTGGGCGACACCTCCGCCGCCAAGGTCATCGCCTTCGGTTCGCTGGTGGGCCTGACCACCGTGATCATGGTCCTTCTTATGGGCCTGTCCCGCGTGGTCCTGGCCATGAGCCGCGACGGCCTCCTGCCCCGGTCGCTGTCCAAGACCAGCGACAAGCGCTCCACGCCGGTCCGCCTCCAGATCATCTGCGGCGCCGCCGTAGCTTTGGTGGCCGGGCTGACCAACGTGGACCTGCTCGAGGAAATGATCAACATCGGCACGCTGTCCGCGTTTGTGGTGGTGAGCCTCGGCATCCTGGTGCTGCGCAGGAAGCGCCCGGACCTCAAGCCTGCCTTCCGCGTACCGTTCGGCAAGGTCCTGCCGGTGGTGTCCGCGGTGCTGTGTCTCTACCTGATGACCAACCTGGCCGTGGAGACCTGGATCTTCTTTGCCATCTGGCTGGCGATCGGGCTGGCGATCTACTTCGCCTACGGCCAGCGCCACTCCCGCCTGAACGAGCGGTTCGCCACGGCCAACACCGCCGTCAACGGCGCTCCCGCTGCAGCCGGCACCCGTGTTGAGGCCAGTAAGGCCGGCGACGGTGAGGATGAGCTGACCCGCGCCTGAGGTCACGTATCCGCAGAATCCGCACAGAACCGCCCGCCGATCTGGAATCGGCGGGCGGTTCTGTGTCTGCCGGGTGGCCCGGATCCGCTCCTGCAACGGGGAACTGCCGCTGACGAGGACGCTTAAGCTGCCGCCTGACGAGACCACTGAGGCTGGTGCCAGAGGCTACGGCGCGGCGTGCCGGCCCACCCAGTCCACCAGCGGCCGCAGTTCCTCCCACAGCGCGGCAATCTCCTGGGCCGCGCCCGGCGTGGCCAGCCAGCCCGGCTGCCCGAGGTCCGTCGCAGCGGAGAGGGACTTGTGCTTCAGGAGTTCGGCCCGGGGATGGTCCTGCGGGTATCCGCGTGGAACTGTTTTGAGCTTCTCACCCTCCACCGCAAAACCGGCAGCGCCGACGGCTTCGACAATGTGCCGGAGTGCTTCGCCGGTGCCCGAGGCATCCACTGAGTTGCGGTACCTGGCCAGCTGGGCCGGCGTGTGGGAGTGGTAGCCACCGCCCACCAGCAGGCCGTCCGCGCTGACCTGGAGGTAGAAGCCCACCCCTTCCTGGACCGACGCAAAAGCCCCCTGGGCTGTTTTGTAGGGTGACTTGTCCTGCGAGAACCGGATATCCCTGTTGGGCCGGAAGATCTTGCCGGACCCAAACCGTGGCTCCAGCTCCGCCAGCAGCGCCGTGAACGGATCCCGGACCAGCGTGTGGTAGCGGTCCTTGTTTTCCAGCCACCACTCACGGTTGTTGTTGTCCTGCAGTTCCTCATAGAACCCAAAGGCGGCGGCGGGGATCCCCTGGAAAGTTGTCATGCGTCGATCCTAGGGACACCGGGCAGCGGCGGCCATGGCCGGCACCGGCTATGTGGAAAAGCAAAAAAACCACCCCGCCACGAGAGACCGTGACGGGGTGGTTTTCAGGAGCTCAGGAAGGGCTGGGTCAGCCGATCTTGTTGGCAGCCTCTGCGTCGGAGAGCGCGGCTGCGCCGAGGTTGGCGCGCAGCTTGGCACCGAGCTCGGCGTCAACATTGGTCCAGTACTGGATGGCGCGTTCCTTGATGCCGGGGCTCTTGACGCCGCCCACTGCACCGGTGATGGTCTCCAGGAAACGGGCCTTGGCGGCCTCGTCGTAGACCTCACGGTACAGCGCGCCGGCCTGGACAAAGTCGTTGTCCTCGGCGTGCAGGGAGTGCGCGGAGAGGGTCAATTCGCCGTCGTTCTCCCAGCCGCCGGCCGGGTTCTGCGGCTCGACAGCTGCGGGGCCGCCGAAGGTGTTCGGTGCGTAGACCGGAACCGAGGGAGCGTTGAACAGGATGCGTCCGGCGCCGTCCTGGCTGTAGTTGTTGACCTGGTTCTTGGGCTGGTTCACCGGGATCTGGGCGTGGTTGGTGCCCACGCGGTAGCGGTGTGCGTCCGCGTAGGAGAAGATGCGGGCCTGCAGCATCTTGTCCGGGGAAGCGGCGATGCCCGGCACGAAGTTCGACGGCGCGAAGGTGGCCTGCTCGATCTGCGCGAAGTAGTTCTCCGGGTTCCGGTTCAGCTCCATGGTGCCCACCTTGATCAGGGGGTAGTCAGCGTGCGGCCAGACCTTGGTCAGGTCGAACGGGTTGAAGCGGTAGGTCTTGGCGTCCTCGTAGGGCATGACCTGGACGTGCAGGTCCCAGGACGGGAAGTTGCCCGCTGCGATGTTCTCGGACAGGTCGCGGATGTAGAAGTCCGCGTCCGAACCCGCCAGCTGCTCAGCCTGCTCGCTGCTGATGGAGTTCACGCCCTGGTTGGACTTGAAGTGGTACTTGACCCAGAACCGCTCGCCCTCGGCGTTGATCCACTGGTAGGTGTGTGAGCCGTAGCCCTGCATTTCACGCCAGGAGGCGGGCAGGCCGCGGTCACCCATCAGCCAGGTGACCTGGTGGGCGGACTCGGGGGACAGGGTCCAGAAGTCCCACTGCATGTCGGCGTCACGCAGGTGGGTGCCCGGGAGGCGCTTCTGGGAGTGGATGAAGTCCGGGAACTTGATGCCGTCGCGGATGAAGAAGACGGGGGTGTTGTTGCCCACGAGGTCGTAGTTGCCCTCGGAGGTGTAGAACTTCACGGCGAAACCGCGGGGATCGCGCCAGGTGTCCGGGGAACCGTTCTCGCCGGCGACGGAGGAGAAGCGGATCAGCATCTCGGTGTCGACGCCCGGCTGGAGGAAGGCTGCCTTCGTGTACTTGGACACGTCCTCGGTGGTCTTGAACGTACCGAATGCGCCGCCACCCTTGGCGTGCACAACGCGCTCCGGCACCCGCTCGCGGTTGAACTGGGCCAGCTTTTCCACCAGATAGTGGTCAGTCAGGATGATGGCACCGTCGGCACCAACTGACTTCGAGTGCGCATCGGACGTAACGGGGGCACCTGACTGGGTTGTTGAAATGGCAGTCATTGTTCTCCTATTTCTCTATTTCTTCTGAGGGACGATTGGAAGGAAGTTGTTGGGACTGCTGGCAGTCCTGGCAGATGCCCTGGTACATCACGTCGGCGATCTGGATGGTCATCGGCTTGGCCTGCTCGTCCCAGTGCGGCGTGAGGCAGGGGGCGTGGCCGACGGCGCAGTCCACGTCCTCGACACGGCCGCAGCTGATGCAGATGGCGTGGTGGTGGTTGTCGCCCACGCGGGTTTCATACAGTGCGGGGGAGTGCGGCGGCTCGAAGCGGCGCAGCATGTGCAGGTCCGTCAGGTCTCCCAACACCACGTACACGGACTGGGCCGTCAGCTCCGGGAGCTCGGCGCGGGCCGCGGCCAGGATGCTTTCTGCAGGGGAGTGGGGATGGCGTTCGACGGCGGCGAGTACCGCCAGCCGCTGTTTGGTTACCCTGCGGCCGTGGGCGCGCAGGGCCGCAGCCCATGCTTCCTGGCCGTCAAAGTGCTCCGTCATGGGTCCATTCAAACACTTATTTTGACTTTCTCACAATAAGGCTTGGCTAACCTGCGGTGAACCCTGGGACGCCCCGGCAACACTAGGGTTGCAGGGTGGGGAAACTGCTTGCTGATATCACGCCGCTTAGGGAAAGTCCGGACTTCCGGCGGCTCTGGCTCGGATCGGCCGTATCCGCCGTCGGAAGCCAACTCACCTTGGTGGCAGTAGGCCTGGAGATTTACCGGCTGACCCAGGACAGCTTCTACGTGGGGCTTTTGGCGATCTTCGCGCTGGTGCCCCTGGTCATCGGCGGGCTCCTGGGTGGCTCCATCGCCGATTCCCACGACCGGCGCCGCGTTGCCCTGCTGGCCTCCACCGTGCTGTGGCTGACCACCGGGCTGATCGCCCTGCAGTCCTGGCTGCAGCTGGGCAACGTCTGGATCCTGTACGTCCTGGTGGCGGTGCAAAGCGGCGCGCAAGCCATCAACCAGCCCGCCCGCAGCGCCATCCTCCCCATGCTGATCCGCAAGGAACTCCTGCCCGCAGCGAACGCCCTCAGCATGATGTCCTTCGGCCTGGCCATGACCGCGGGGCCGTTGTTGGCCGGCGTACTGGTGGCCTGGATAGGGTTCGGCTGGACGTACACCATCGACTTCATCAGCTTCGCTTTGGTGCTGTGGGCGGTCTACCGGCTGCCGGCCCTGCCGCCCTCGGGAAGCCGGAGCAGGGCCGGCATCCGCTCCGTCATCGAGGGATTCCGCTTCCTGGGCACCAGGCCCAACCTCCGGATGACCTTCGTGATTGACCTGATTGCCATGATCCTCGCCCAGCCCCGGGCCCTGATGCCGGCCGTAGGCGCTGTGATGATCGGCGGCGGCGAAGCAACAGTGGGTGTGCTGCTGGCTTCCACCGCCATTGGCGCCTTCCTGGCGGGGCTGTTTTCCGGGCCGCTGGGCGCTGTCCGGTGGCAGGGGAGTGCCGTGGTCTTCTCCGTCATGGGATGGGGCGCCTCGATGGCGGCCTTCGGGATGGTGGTGCTCCTGGCCGGTCGTGCCCCGGACGGGGCGGTCACGGTCTGGTTGCTGCCCGCGGCGGTCTGCTGCGCCCTGGCCGGAATCGCCGATTCGATCAGCAGCGTTTTCCGGAACACCATCCTGCAGGCCGCCACCCCGGACCACCTCCGCGGACGCCTCCAGGGCGTGTTCATTGTGGTGGTGGCGGGCGGCCCCAGGATCGGCGATCTCCTGGCCGGCGGCGCGACCAAAATCCTGACCGAGGGTTCGGTCCTGCTGCTCGGCGGGGTGCTCTGCATCGCGGGAGCATGGGTGGCGGCGAAGCTGCAGCCGGGATTCCAAAGGTACGATGCGCGGAACCCGGCCCCTTAGTAAGCCGTTCCCATAGATGAGCGAGGAGGAAATGTGCACAAACATCACAACGGCCTGAAGACTGCTGCGCTTTTCGGTGTGCTGTGGGCGGTGCTGCTGGGCCTCGGAGCGCTCATCGGCGCCGGCACCCGCAGCTCGGCGCCCATCTGGATCATGGCGCTGGTGGGGGTGGGCACCACCGCGTACGGGTACTGGAACAGCGACAAGATCGCCATCCGGTCCATGCAGGCCTACCCGGTCACCGAGGCGCAGGCGCCCCAGCTGTACCAGATCGTGAGGGAGCTGTCCGTGCGTGCCAACCAGCCGATGCCACGGATCTACGTCTCGCCCACCATGAACCCCAATGCCTTCGCTACGGGCCGGAACCCGCGGAACGCGGCAGTCTGCTGCACCGAAGGAATCCTGCAGCTCCTGGATGCCCGCGAACTCCGCGGTGTCCTGGGACATGAACTCATGCATGTCTACAACCGCGACATCCTCACCTCATCGGTTGCAGCCGCCGTCGCCGGCGTCATCACCTCGGTAGGCCAGACGCTGTTGTTCTTTGGCGGCGGCGACCGGCGCAACTCCAACCCCCTGGCGATGATCGCCATGGCACTGCTCGCACCCTTTGCGGCGTCACTGATCCAGATGGCCATCTCCCGCACCAGGGAGTACGACGCCGACGAGGACGGTTCCAGGCTGACCGGCGATCCGCTGGCGCTCGCCTCGGCCCTGCACAAGATCGAACAGGGCGTCGCCATCGCGCCGCTGCCGCAGGACCAGCGGCTGGTGAACGCCTCGCACCTGATGATCGCCAACCCGTTCCGCGGCGGCGCCATCAAAAAGCTGTTCGCCACGCACCCGCCCATGCGGGACAGGATCTCCCGGCTGGAACGCATGGCCGGCAGGCCGCGCTGATTCCTCACCCTCGACACGCAAAAACCGCCCTCGCTACGCAAAAACGCCGGCGCTACCCGAATAAGGACAGCGTCGGCGTTTTTGCGCAGCGGCAGAGCATTTGCGCGTCGAAAACCGACGGCGCCGGCTGCTAGCTGCGGAAGTTCACAAACTGCAGGTCGGCCTCGTCGAAGTCCTTCAGCAGCGCCATGGTTGCCTGGAGGTCGTCGCGTGACTTGGACGTCACCCGCAGTTCGTCGCCCTGGATCTGGGACTTTACCGACTTGGGGGCTTCGTCGCGGATCAGCTTATTGATCTTCTTGGCCAGGTCCTGGGCGATGCCCTCCTTGATGGAGGCTTCGAGGCGGAACTCCTTGCCGGAGGCGTAGGGCTCCCCGGTGTCGAGCGACTTCAGGGAGATGCCGCGGCGGATCAGCTTGGACTGGAGGACGTCCAGGACCGCCAGGACGCGTTCCTCGGAGTTGGCCTTCATCAGGATCTTTTCGCCGCTGAAGTCCACCTCCGCGCCGACACCCTTGAAGTCGTAGCGCTGGGCCAGTTCCTTCTGTGCCTGGTTCAGTGCGTTGGCCACTTCCTGCTTGTCCACTTTGCTTACGACGTCGAACGTTGACTCGCCTGCCATGACTCTCCTTGTGCTGGTGGGGGCCTTGTCCGCGGAAAGGCCGGGATCGCTGCATTCAAGCCTAATACGGATGCTGCTGTTGGTGGGGCGCCGGACTTTCACAGTTCCCTCTCAGCGGACACCCCGAGGGAACGAAGGAGGCCCCGGCAGAGTTGGAGGAATTGGAGCTGCACGAAAGGAACACCATGCACCGCAAAGCCATCCGCTACCTCACACGAACCACATCGGCGGCGGCCGGGGCGGTGGCAACAGCAGCTACCTCGGTGGCGGCAGCGGCGGTGGCAGCGTCCATCGTTTTCAGCCCTGTGGCCGACGCGTCCTCCCGGATGGACGGCGTCCGCGAGGACCTGCTACGCGCGGTGCAGCTGAACCAGATCACCGAGGAGCAGGCCGTGAAGTTTGAGGCGAAGCTCGCCGGCAGGATCCTGGGCGAGGCCTGACAGCGGCCTTTCGAGGGGTCTTAAGGAGCCGAAATCCGCGGGAATCCGGGCTTTTGCGCGCCGATTCGATTCTTCGGCGGAAGTTCTGTAAAGTTGTCTTGCCCGCGGTTACTGGAAGCGGAACGGCCCGGAAACGGACCTTCCACAGACTGCATCAGCGGGTACTTCTTTTGAAGTTCGGCAGATTACCCGAGCGGCCAAAGGGGGCTGACTGTAAATCAGCTGGCAACGCCTACGGGGGTTCGAATCCCTCATCTGCCACCCAAGGAAAAGCCTCCGGAACACATGTTCCGGAGGCTTTTTCGTGTCTTCAGGGTCTCGGGATGAAACGCCCCGTCACGTCCTGCAACACCTCTCCAGACAGGACCGGACGCGGACCGCAAAAGCCGCAAAACCGTCGTCGACATGGCAGTGGCACGGGCGTAATCTGGCAGCATCGGCGCACGTGCCCGATGCCCTGCGTCGATCCAGTAATCGATAAAGGAGGACCAATGAGTGCCGTACGTGAATTCATGACGACGGACGCACAGTGTATTAAGGAAAGCCAGTCCCTCGCCGATGCTGCCCGGATGATGCTGGACCTGGACTGCGGATCGTTGCCGATCTGTGGTGATGACGGCAAACTGCGGGGAATGATCACCGACCGCGACATCGTGCTCAAGTGTGTGGCTGCCGGACGCGATCCCCGCGAAATGATGGCCCGCGACCTCGCCTCGGGCCGGCCCTACTGGATCGACGCCGATGCGAACGTTGACGCGGCCATCGAAATGATGGAGACCCATCAGGTCCGCCGGCTTCCGGTCATCGCCGACCACAAATTGGTGGGGATCATCAGCCAGGGGGACATCGCCCGCAACTACTCCGAGCAGCGCGTCGGCGAGCTCGTGGAGCACATCTCCGAACGCAAGCGGATGAACGCCTAGCCGGGAAAACCGAATCACCAACGCCACGGGGTCCGCTCCGTGGCGTTACCTTATGCTTTGTCCCGGGCTTCCAGGCTTTGCCTGCAGGCCCGGGACCGCCTCAGTTCAGCGCGATCAGGAGCATCTGGGTGGTTCCCGGGATGCAGGTCTGCAGGATCGCCCGCGGGAAACCGCCGAACACGTTGATGACGTCGTTGGTGGTCCCCGGATTGGGCACCTGCCCCCGCCCCGTCACCGTGTAGGTTCCGTAGCCCGGGATGCTCACCGTTTCACCCACCCCTATGCCGGAGAACCGGGCCCAGCCGCCGCAGAAATCGTGCTCGGTGATGAACAGCGAGTAGCCGTCGTTGGGGGTGTAGTGGATGGGCCCAATGCACGCATCAACCATCGACTGCCCGCCGGCGCCGGCCACGTAAATGGTCCGGACGGCCGGAGCGGCCGCCACCGGGGCGGGCGCCGGAGCAGCTGCCGGTGCAGGAGCCGAAACAGGAGCAGGTGCCGCCGCAGCGGCGGGCGCGGCAATGGCCGGACCCGTCAGGACCAGGGTCTGCCCCGGGACGATGACGCTGTACTGCCCCAGCCCGTTGGCGGCGAGCATGGCGTTCACGTCCACGCCGAACCGGCCGGCGATGGCGCCCACGGTATCGCCGGGAACCACGGTGTACCGGTTTCCGTCGGCGGCGGGAGCCGGGGCTTGTTCGGGTGCCGGGGCGGGCGCGGGTACGGGCTCGACGGCGGGTGGCGGCGATGCTGCCTCCGCCGGCGTTTCCGCAGCAGGCGGGGCGTCGGGCACCTCGGCCGGCACCTCCGCCGGTACCTGGACAGCTTCCGCGGAACCGGCGCCCGCATCACCGCCGGTGTTCTGCGCCGGGGAGGCAGCCTCCACAATGGGAGCCGCCGCCGTCGTATTCGTTGAACGCTGGGTGGCCGGCGCCGCCAGTGCCCCGACGCTTACTGCCGCCACCACGGCAGCCGTGGCCATTCCGGCCCACAGTTTGTGGCTGATGGTGGGACGGCCCCCGGCCAGGTCGGTGCGGGGGACATCGGTGGCGAAACTGCGGCTCGGACCGTCAGGGGAAGAGAGGTATGGCTGGTTCATGGGTAGCCCATCGAGGTTCGGTCCAGCCGGGCAGCTGCAAGGCGCAGGGAACATGGCAGGACGGATCGAGGTGTGATGCACCAGCGGCGCGGCCTGGGGCCAGGCCGCTGCCGGCGCATATGGAACGGTCCGCATACCCAGAAAATACGGAAGCTCCGCGAGAAGGCACTGCCATCCGGAAGCCACCCGGTGAACAGGCCGGCACATGTTCGGTCCTAGGAATCCCGAGTCTAGGAAGTGCGGCAGGGCGCGGGCACCAGTAGGGATTACCCGAATATTTGGGGCCGGTACTTGGTAGCCCTGTCCCGGATACTCAAAACCGGCGGCCGGTGCTACCTGCTGCTGCGGGCCGGAGTGAAGGCCGGACCGCTACCGGCGTTGGGGGTCTTTCAGCTCTGCGATTTTCGTCCCCGTAGCCAACCGTGGTGATGGTGGTGATCGCCCACCACAGGGATGTTACCCGCAGGTAACATTGTGGCATGCACCTGCTGTTGAGAACCCTCCTGCTGCTCATCGCCTCATCCCGCCGGCCGCCGCTGGCCGTCTGGGACCGCTCGTCGCTGCCGCTGCGCGTGCTGCCCACGGACATCGACATCGCCATGCACGTCAACAACGGGATGTACCTGTCCCTGATGGACCTTGGCCGGTTCGACCTGATGGTCCGTTCCGGCGTCTGGAAACGGATGCGGCGGAGGGGCTGGGGCCCGGTGGTGTCCGCTGAAACCATCTCCTTCCGCAAATCCCTCCAGCTGTGGCAGCAGTACACCATCGAAACGCGGATCATCGGGCTGGACGCCAAAGCCATTTACTTTGAACAGCGCATGGTGGCCGACGGCGAGATCTACGCCCGCGCCTACATCGCCACCCGTCTGGTCCACAAGGGCCGGCCCGTCAGCCAGGACGAGATCCTGCGCGAATTCGGCGAGCCCCCGGCGGACCTGGTCCTTCCCGAATGGGTCCATGACTGGCGGGCGTCCAGCGCGCTGCCCGGGAGCCGGACGCCGGCACCCCACGGATGGGCTTGACCGGCTTGGGCGGTGACGTGGGGGCCTAAGCCCCCACGTCACGCCGTTCAAGAGCGACGGCGGCCAGCACCACGAGTGCCGCGGAGATCCCCCACAGCCACCCCGCCGCAGCCCAGTCCGCACCGTTGGCAACAGGGGCGTTCCCGTAGGCCCAGTGGTACGGACTGAGGTCCAGCAGCCACTCCGCGTCCTTGCTTTGGCGTCCGACGGCGTTGAACACGTATCCGAGCACCCCCACCGCCGCGCCGGCAAAGGTGCCATAGATCCTGCGGCCGGAGACGGCCCCTCCGCACAGGGCGGCGGTGCCGCTGAGCAGTGCCAGCCCGGCGAACACGACAGTGCCGCCGAACAGGTTGCCCGGCTCGATCCCCAACTGGGACGGCCCGTTCAGCAAAGACACGAGGACAAAGACCAGGCCGGCCAGGACCAGCACCCGCAGCAGCAGCGCGAGCGCCCGTTCCAGCACCACCTGCACCCGCCGGACTCCGTGGGCGAGCGTCAGCTCCAGCTGGCCGGACTCCTCGTCCCCGCCCACGGCCGCCGCTCCCCAAGCTACGGAGGCGATGGTCATCAGCAGGAAACCGATCAGGCCGAACAGTGTGGCCTGGGTGTAGCCGGGGCCGGTGGCGATCTGGTCGTAGTTCAGGGCCTTCGTCATTTGAGCGGGCAGCGCGTTGATCATGTCGTGCATCTGCGCGCTGCCGCCGATGGACGGGTAGAGGGGCAGGTAGAGGAACGTTGCGCCGGCCAGGCCTGCCGCCCAGGCGAGTGTGGAACGCCAGGTATCAAAGAATGCGCGCCGGAACAGCGGGAGGGTGGTTTTCAATGGGCCTCCCCACGCTGGCCGGTGTACATCTTCAGCACGGCATCCTCCAGGTCAGGCTCTTCCAGGACGAGGTCTGTCAGCTGCAGGGATCCCAGGATCCGGACCAGCGGCTGGATGGGACCTTCCAGCAGGGCGGACAGCGTGACGCTGGCGCCGGACTCCAGTACCTCCACCTGCCCGACGCCGGGCACCCCACTGAGCAGCGCAACGGCGTCGTGCGCTGCAATTCCGGCTGCGGTGATGCGGACGTGCCGCACCGCACCTTCGCGCAGCCCGCTCACCGATTCCACGGCGATGATGTGCCCGTCCCGGAGGATGGCCACCGTGTCCGCTGTCTGCTGGACCTCGCTGAGGACGTGGGAGTTGAGGAAGATGGTCTGCCCGCGGTGCCGTGCCTCCCGGACCATGGCATGGAATTCCTGCTGGACCAGCGGATCCAGGCCACTGGTGGGCTCGTCCAGGACCAGCAGTTCGGGCTGGTGCATAAACGCCTGCAGCAGGCCGAGCTTCTGCTTGTTGCCCTTGGACAGCTTGCGGGTGTGGCGGTCCAGTTCCAGGCCGAGCCGCTCGGCCAGTTCGTCGATCCGGCCGGGCGGCACCGGACCGCTGACCGCCTCATAATGGGCCAGCAGCCTGCGCCCGGTCACCCGGCCCTCGAGGAACAGTTCGCCGGGCAGGTAGCCGATGCGGCGCCGCAGCTCCGGCCCGCCCTTCCGCGGATCAAGGCCCAGCACCCGCACTTCGCCGGCGGTGGGGCGGATGATGTCCAGGAGGCAGCGCATGGTGGTGGTTTTGCCGGCGCCGTTGGGCCCGATCACACCGAAGACCGATCCTGCCTCCACGGCGAAGTCGATCCCGTGCAGGGCCTCCCGGCGGCCAAAACTCTTGGTCAGGGACCGGGCCGAAACCGCGATTGCCATGAGCCCTCCCGGGGACCGCACCCAACGCTGATGACCCCCACAATAGGCGCCGGTGGTCCGGCTGTATATGCGGGGGCGCGGGTTATTCCCGATGACGCGGGGAGCGAACAAGGGGCCCCGGCCGCGACATCCAGGCTGCGCACGCGTACGGTGGAAACATGGCTACCGTTGACATCACTGGTGAACAGTTCGCATCGACCATCGAGGGCAATGACATCGTCCTGGTGGATTTCTGGGCAGAATGGTGCGGCCCCTGCAAGCAGTTCGGGCCCACGTACTCCGCGGTCTCCGAGAAGCACCCGGACGTCCTCTTCACCAAAGTGGACACTGAAGCTGAGCAGCAGCTTGCCGCCGAGGCCGGCATCTCCTCCATCCCCACCCTGATGGCGTTCCGCGAAAAAGTGCTGGTGTTCTCGCAGCCCGGTGCACTGAACTCCCAGCAGCTGGAGCAGGTTGTTGACGCCGTGAAGGCCCTGGACATGGACGAGGTCCACGCCCATGTGGCACGCCAGCGGGAAGAGGCAGCCGCGGCCGCAACCAGCAAGCCGGCAGGACCCCAGGACGGAACGCAGATCCCCGACCTGTGATTCCGAAGCCCTGAAACTTCCTTAAGATGAAAGCGGCACCCTCCACAGGAGGGTGCCGCTTCGCTGTTAAGCGCGTGTTACAGCCGGTCCAGCTTGACGGGCTCGGCCAGCAGCGCGCTCAGGGATTCGTTCAGGTCCTGGACGGCGATGCCCTTGGAGTGCTTCTCCAGGTCCTCCTCCGAGGCCCACTGCTCGGTCAGGACCAGCTTTTCCTCGGTGGCTTCGGTCAGCTCGTAACGGATGCAGCCGGGTTCGTTCACCACCTCGTCAATGGCGATTTCCAGGGCCAGCTTTACACGGTAAAACTCGCCGTCGTTGGGGATGAACGTTGCCTGCAGGTCAATGGGTGAACTCATGGTTTTCACAATACCGGCCACCGCCCGCCGACCTGTCCCTTGTTGACGCCGGCCGCGGTACTGTTGCGCTGCTCCGGTGCTTCTCTTGCCGGGAGCCACTTGGTAGCGTGCCCTCATGCGCGCTTACACAGCCGGGGACACTGACGTCCCGTTGCTCGAGGAGACCATCGGGGCGAACTTGGAACGGGTGGTCGCCAGGTTCCCCCTCCACGATGCGTTGATCGAGGCGGCCCCGGTGCCGGGCGCCGATGCGAGGCGCTGGAGCTATTCCAAGATGAACGACGACGTCGACCGGCTCGCGCGTGCATTGCTCGCCCTGGGCGTCGCCAAGGGGGAGCGGGTGGGCATCTGGAGCCCGAACTGCGCCGAGTGGACGCTGCTCCAGTACGCCACGGCCAAGGTGGGCGCCATCCTGGTCAACGTCAATCCCGCGTACCGAAGCCACGAACTCGAGTTCGTAGTCAAGCAGAACGGGATGCGGATGCTGGTCACGGCGCCTTCGGACCGGAACAGCGACTATGTGGGCATGGCCCGCCACACCCTGGCAGAGTGCCCGGACCTGCGCGAGCTCGTGTTCCTTCCCGTCCCGGGCGGGGAAGTGTCCGGCGGGGAATGGCCCGACGCCGCTGTCCCGCTCAATAGCGCGGAGCTGACGTACGCCGAGCTGCTGAAGCGGGCGGACGACGTCGGACATTCTGCCCTGCAGGCCCGCATGGCTGAGCTCAGCCCGCACGACCCCATCAACCTGCAGTACACCTCCGGCACCACAGGCTTTCCCAAGGGCGCCACGCTGACCCACCACAACATCCTGAACAACGGCTACTCCATCGGGGAGCTGCTGGGCTACACAGAGCACGACCGGGTAGTCATTCCGGTGCCGTTCTACCACTGCTTCGGCATGGTCATCGGCAACCTGAACGCACTGAGCCACGGCGCCGCCACCATCATCCCGGGCAGGGGCTTCAACCCCGCCGCGGCGCTGGAAGCGGTCCAGGACTTCGGCGGCACGTCGCTGTACGGGGTGCCCACCATGTTCATCGCCGAACTCGCACTGCCCGACTTTTCCTCCTACGACCTGTCCACGCTCCGCACCGGTGTGATGGCCGGATCGCTGTGCCCTATCGAGGTGATGAACAGGGTGATCGCGGAGATGAACATGGTGGATGTGGCCATCTGCTACGGGATGACGGAGACCTCGCCGGTGTCCACCATGACCCGGGACGGGGACACCCTGCAGCACCGGACGGAGACCGTGGGGCGGACCATGCCGCACCTGGAAAGCAAGATCGTGGATCCGGGCTCGGGCGATGTCCTGGAGCGCGGGCAAATCGGGGAGCTGTGCACCCGCGGCTATGCCGTGATGGAGGGGTATTGGAACCAGCCGGACAAAACCGCCGAGGCCATCGACGCCGAGGGCTGGATGCACACCGGGGACCTGGCAAGGATGGACGGCGACGGCTATGTGGTGGTGGAGGGCAGGATCAAGGACATGGTGATCCGGGGCGGCGAGAACATCTATCCGCGCGAGATCGAAGAGTTCCTCTACACCCACCCGTCCATCCAGGACGTACAGGTCATCGGGGTGCCTGACGCCAAATACGGGGAGGAGCTGATGGCCTGCATCATCCTCAAACCCGGTGCCGAACCCCTTGACACCGCCGCCGTGGCCGAGTTCTGCCGCGGAAAGCTGGCGCACTTCAAGATTCCCCGCTACGTCGATGTGCGGGCCAGTTTTCCGATGACCGTCTCCGGGAAGATCCGGAAAGTGGAGATGCGCGAGGAAGCCGTGGCCAGGCTGGGCCTCTGAATCAGTGCCGGCGGTGGTCCTGGATGGTCATCCTCGGGCCGAACGTGGGCTTCCGGAATCCGGTGCTCTGGATCATCCGCACCACCCGCTGCCGGTGCCCCTGCCAGGGGGCCAGCAGCCGGAGCATGCCGGGATCGTCCGTCCGCCGGCCCGTCAGCGCGGCGCCGACGTAGGCGGCCAGGTGGTAGTCGCCCACCGAGATTGAGTCCGGGCAGCCATGGGTCCGCTGCACCACTTCTGACGCTGTCCAGATGCCGATGCCCGGGATGGTTTGCATCTTCACTGCCGCCTCCGCGGCGGGCAGCGCCGCCAGCCGTTCAAGCCCGACGGCGGCACGCAGCGCCCGCATAATGGTGGCCGACCGCTGTGGTCCAACGCCCGCCTTATGCCACTCCCAGCTGGGAACCTGCAGCCATTGCGCCGCGGTGGGCGGCAGCATCAGGGTATTGGGAGCCAGCAGCCCTGCCTGCGGCGCGGGGGAGCCGTAACGGTGTACGAGGTATCGGTAGGCCCGGCGGGCCTCGATGACGGTGACTTTCTGTTCCAGGATGATCGGGACCAGCTGGTCGATGATCCGCCCGGTGGAGGGAAGCCGGAGGGCCAGGCTTCGCCGCCGCGCCTCCCGGACCATGCGCGGGAGCGTGGCGTGGAAGGTGGGCTCGTCAAAGCCCTGCCAGTCGTCATCCGCGCCCAGGAGCCGGGGCACCGAGCTGACCGCCGCACCTGCGCCGGGCCCCCATGCCTGGACGTCCACCCCGAACTCCAGATCGGCGCTGCCGGCGGGGCAGAGGCGCACCGTGGCCGGCCCATCGGGCGTCGTAAAGGCACTCCAGATGACCCCGCCCTGGACGCTGAAAGACGGATCGCTGGTGCCGCGCAGAAGGGGGCCGAGGGTCCGGGCGAGGTCATACGGACCGCCCGGATACCAGCGGAGAGAGGCGTCCGCGGCGGCGGCGAGCCGCGCGGGAGCCTCTGCAATCGTCATAAGGCAATCGTCCCACGGCGGCCCGACAACACGCCCGTCCGCCAATCCGGGCCCCTTAATCCGCAGCGTGCAAAGGACTAGACTCCCAGGTGTGGCGCGGGGCGTCCGCGCCTTCCCTTCGAAATTCGAGGTGAGCGCAATGGGTGGAGTAGTGCATTTCGAGATCCCCGCGGACGACCAGGAACGGGCCAAAAAGTTCTACCAGGAGGCCCTCGGCTGGCGGATCGATCCCGTTCCGGGCATGGACTACAACATGGTGGTCACGACCCCCATGGACGAGTCCACCGGACAGCCAACGCAGCCTGGCGCCATTAACGGCGGCATGATGGCCAGGGACGGCCAGATTACCAACCCCGTGATCACCGTGGACGTGCCGGACATTGACGCCACACTTCGGACGGTGGAGCAGCTGGGCGGATCGGTGGTGATGCCCAAGAACGAGATTCCCGGCATGGGCTTCTTTGCGTACTTCAAGGACCCGGAGAACAACGTGATGGGGCTCTGGGAGAATCTTCCCGCGGACCAGCAGGCACAGGCGGCGGAGTAGCGCCACGGAGGTAAACGTCACTGCATCCCGGACGTCAGCCACAGCGCGACGACGGCCAGCGGGACCGTGAAAACGACCGCCACCAGCCCCGCCAGTGCAAAGCCGCTCCACCTGATCGGGACGTTCAGTGCCCGCAGCCGCTCGTGCCACAGCAGGGTGGCAAGAGATGCCCAGGGAGTAACCAGCGGGCCCAGGTTGACGCCGATCAGCAGAGCGGCCAGCCGGGCCGGAGAATCCGCCACCGGCTCGAGGGCGAGATAGGCGGGAAGGTTATTGACGGTGTTGGCCGCCCCGGCCCCCAGCGCAGCCAGCTGCAGGAGGCCGGGCAGGCTTTCACCCTGCCCGGCCGCCCCGGCCAGCAGCGGGGTCAACCCATGGGCATGGAGGGCCTCCACCACCATGAACAGTCCCACGGTGAGCATCAACGGACGCCATGGCACCATCGACCACCGCAGGACAGCAGGACGGCGCCACAGGAAGACCGCCAGCATAAAGGCCGCTGCCGAGAGGGCCGGGTACTGCACAGGCACACCTGAGACCAGGGCCGGAAGGAGGACCAGCAGGGTCGCCCCGGCGGCGATGAGCAGGGGCCCGTCGCGCACGGGATGCGCGCGCTGCGGCCTGTACCGGCCCCGCAGTTCCTTACGGAACGCCAGCCACAGCAGGACCAGCGGAACGGCGACGCCCACCAGCGCCGGGGCCCAGACGATCCCCGCGAAGGCAATCGGGCTCAGGCCCAATGCGTCCTGGGCCAGCAGGTTTGTCAGGTTGGACACCGGCAGCAGGAGGGACGCTGTGTTGGCGAGCCAGATGCTGGTCAGCGCGAACGGCAGGGGCTGGACGCCGGCATGGACTGCGAGCAGCACCACCACCGGCGTCACCAGCACGGCCGTGGTGTCCAGGGAAAGGAAAACCGTTGAAACGGCCGCCAGCGCAACCACCAGGAGCCACAGGACGAACACGCGGCCCCGCCCCAGGCGCGCCAACCGGTCTGTTACCACCCTGAACACTCCCGCCTCCTCCAGCAGCTCCGTCAGCAGGGACATGGCCAGCACAAAGGCGAGGATGGGGATGGTCCGGTCCGCCAGGTCGACAAACGCGGGCACGGGCAATGCGCCAACGGCCAGCACCAGGACGCCGGCAAGGAGCATCGCCCCGGGGAAGAGATAACTCCGGCCTTTCCTCAACCATTCGAACCGCTGCACGGCCTAATGATCCCACCCGTTGCTCCCGCGTCCGGCCATCGCCGGCCACAGCCCGCCGCAGCCCGGGAAGCAGCCCTTGCGGATAGACGGCACTGCCCTTGTGGCGGACCGTGACGGCAAAAGCGGTAGCTTTGTACTCATGAAGTACGCCCAGTCCGTCCTGGACCTCATTGGCAATACCCCGCTCATCAAGCTCAACCACGTGACGGAGGGCATCAAAGCCACGGTCCTGGTCAAACTGGAGTACGTGAACCCTGGCGGATCCATCAAGGACCGCATCGCGGCCCGGATGATCGAGGATGCCGAGCGGGACGGCAAGCTCAAGCCCGGCGGCACCATCATCGAGCCCACCTCCGGCAACACCGGGGTAGGCCTGGCGCTCGTCGCCCAGCAAAAGGGCTACAAGTGCATCTTTGTGGTGCCGGACAAGGTAGGCGAGGACAAGCGGGCCGTCCTGGAGGCGTACGGCGCCGAAGTGGTGGTGACCCCCACTGCCGTCCCGCCGGACAGCCCGCAGAGCTACTACGGCGTCTCCGACCGGCTGGTCCGCGAAACGCCGGGCGCTTTCAAGCCTGACCAGTTCTCCAACCCCGCAGCACCGGGCAGCCACTATCAGACCACCGGGCCGGAGATCTGGCGGGATACCGACGGCCAGGTGACGCACTGCGTGATCGGCGCCGGCACCGGGGGCACCATCACGGGCACCGGCCGGTTCCTTAAAGAGGTCTCCGCTGACCGGGCAGAGTCCGACGGCGGCGCAGTCCGGATCATCGGCGCCGACCCCGAGGGTTCGGTCTACTCCGGCGGCACCGGACGCCCCTACTTCGTGGAGGGCGTGGGGGAGGACATGTGGCCCGCGAACTACGACAAGACCGTCCCCGACCAGGTCATCGCCGTCACGGACGCCGATTCCTTCGCCATGACGCGCCGCCTCGCCCGCGAGGAGGGCCTGCTGGTGGGCGGTTCCTCGGGCATGGCTGTAGTGGCTGCGCTGCAGGCCGCGCGGGACCTTCCGGACAGTGCCGTCGTCGTCGTGATCCTTCCCGATTCCGGACGCGGCTACCTGGCCAAAATCTTCAACGACCAGTGGATGCGCTCCTACGGTTTCCTCTCCGGCGGCGAGGAAACCTCCGTGGGCGAGGTGATCAAGTCCAAGAACGGCGAACTGCCGGACCTGGTGCACATCCACCCCAATGAGTCCGTCCGCGATGTCATCAACATCATGAACGAGTTCGGCGTCAGCCACATCCCGGTCCTTTCGCAGGAGCCCCCGGTGGTCATGGGCGAAGTGCTGGGCGCCGTGGATGAGCGCACGCTCACGGCCAAGCTGTTCCGCGGCGAGGCCAAGCTGACCGACAAGATCGCCGAGCATATGGGGCCCAAGCTGCCCGTCATCGGATCGCTCGAAACCATCTCGGCGGCCCGGGAGCTGCTCTCGGACGTGGACACCGTGATGGTTACGTTCGTGGGCGCCCCGGTGGGTATCCTCACCCGGCACGACCTCCTGGCCTACCTCAGCAACTGACCTCCGTCGGTTGAGCCTGCCACTTCCGGTGGTTGAGCTGTCGAAACCCCAAATTACGAAGGAGCATCATGTCCGCCTCGCACAACCAAGGTTTCAACACCCGCGCGGTCCACGCCGGCCAGGCGTTCGAGCCGCGCACCGGTGCCGTGGTCCCGCCGCTGCACTTCAGCTCCACCTACGCGCAGGACGGCATCGGCGGGCTCCGCGACGGCTACGAGTACGGCCGCGGCGGCAACCCCACCCGGGACGCCCTGCAGGAACAGCTCGCTGCCCTGGAAGGCGGCGCCCACGCCTACAGTTTCAGTTCCGGGCTGGCGGCCGAGGACTCGCTCATCCGGGCGCTGACCCGGCCCGGTGACCACATAGTGCTTGGCAACGACGCCTATGGCGGCACCTACCGGCTCATCAGTCGTGTCCTGGGCGGCTGGGGCATCGGCAACACCCCCGTGGACATGGCCGACCTCGACGCCGTCGCCCGGGCAGTTGCCGCAAACAAGACCCGCTTCGTCTGGGTGGAGACCCCCTCCAACCCGCTGATGAAGATCACCGACATCGCGGCGCTCGCGGAGGTGGCGCACGACGCCGGGGCCCTCCTGGTGGTAGACAACACCTTCGCGTCCCCCTACCTGCAGAACCCGCTCGCCCTGGGTGCCGACGTAGTGGTTCACTCCACCACCAAGTACATCGGCGGGCATTCGGACGTGGTGGGCGGCGCCGTGGTGGTCAACGACGCGGAACTGGCGGAGAAGATCGGCTTCGTGCAGTTCGCGGTGGGCGCGGTTTCCGGGCCGATGGACGCCTTCCTCACCACCCGCGGCCTCAAGACGCTTGGCGTCCGGATGGACCGGCACAGCCTCAACGGCCAGGCGGTGGCCGAATGGCTGCTGGAGCGCCCCGAAGTGGAGGCTGTCCTGTACCCGGGGCTGCCGTCCCACCCCGGCCACGGGCTCGCCAAAAAGCAGATGCGCAGCTTCGGCGGCATGGTGTCGGTGCAGTTCAAAGGCGGGGAAGCGGCTGCCCGGAAGGTGGCCGAATCTACCTCCGTGTTCACCCTCGCCGAGTCGCTGGGCGGCATCGAGTCGCTGATGAACTACCCGTCGGAAATGACCCACGCGTCCGTCAAGGGCACCGAGCTCGCCGTCCCGGTGAACCTGCTCCGCCTCTCCTGCGGCATCGAAGACGTGGAGGACCTGGTGGCCGATCTGGAGCAGGCGTTCAGCTCCATCCGGTAAGGCTTTTGCTGGCTTTCTTGAAGAAAGTCAGCTAGTGTGCCCGCATGGCACCTCGATCTGACTGGTCCCGGCGCAAATGCAGCATGGCCCGCGGCCTGGACATCCTCGGCGATCCCTGGACCCTCCTGGTCCTCCGGGAGGTGTTTTTTGGCAACGGGCGTTTCGATGCCATGAAGTCCCGGCTGGAGGTGGCTGATTCCGTCCTCACCAAGCGCCTGTCCGGCCTCGTGAAGTCGGGGCTGCTGACCAAAAGGGCGTACGACGACGGCGGCCGCACCAGGAGCGAGTATGTCCTCACGGAGAAGGGCGAAGACGCCCTCCCGGTGCTGAATGCGGTGACCCTCTGGTCGGAGAAGCACCTTCCGGCCCCGTCCGAACAGGCCCATATGTACGTCATCCACCGCGGCTGCGGGCAGCGCACCAGCTCCGCCGATACCTGTACCCGCTGCGGTGAGCGGCTGACGGCGGCCAACACCAGCTGGCACAGCCAGACCCGGACAACGTCCCCGGTGAAACTTGCCACCGCGGCGGCCGGCACAGGAGCGGCAGCGTGAGCGCCGACAAGACCGCAGACCCAACCCCCACCAGCACCGTCCCGGAAACGGCCACGGGCTTTGGCGACCGAACTCACAGTCCGGCAGCCGCCGTCGCGTCTCTGCCTGGCGGCCCGCGGCGCCGGCGGCTGCACCCCGCGTGGATCGTTGCCGCCGTCGCCTTCCTCGCGCTGGTGGGAGCAGCCGGGTTCCGGGCCGCCCCCGGCGTGCTGATGGTGCCGCTGCAGCAGGAGTTCGGCTGGTCCACCACCGTGTTGTCCGCGGCAGTCAGCATCAACCTGGTCCTGTTCGGGCTCACGGCGCCGTTCGCCGCAGCGCTGATGGAGCGCTTCGGCATCCGGGCCGTGACAGCCACCGCCCTCGTGCTGATTGGTGCCGGCAGTGCCCTCACGGTGCTGGTGAACCAGTCGTGGCAGATCCTGCTGACGTGGGGGCTGCTGATCGGGCTGGGGACCGGTTCCATGGCGCTGGTCTTCGCGGCCACCATTGCCAACACCTGGTTCGTGAAAAACCGTGGGCTCGTGATCGGCATCCTCACCGCAGGAAGCGCCGCCGGCCAGCTCGTCTTTCTTCCGTTCATCGCCGTACTCGCCCAGGATCCGGGCTGGCGGCAGGCGTCGCTGCTCATCGCGGCAGGCGCCCTGGCGGTGGTACCGCTGGTGCTGAAATTCCTCAAGAACTCACCGGCCGACGCCGGGGCACTGCCGTACGGTGTGGCACAGCCGGATGCGGGAACCCTCCAGACGCCGCCCGTGGACAGTGGTCCCCGCGCCAACGCGGCCGTTCGAGCGCTGCAGGTGCTGAAGCGGGCCAGCAAGGTCCGCACCTTCTGGGCCCTGGTGGCCGGCTTCGCCATCTGCGGTGCCACCACCAACGGCCTGATCGGCACCCACTTCATCCCCTCCGCCCATGACCATGGCATGACCGAAACCACCGCCGCCGGCCTGCTCGCCGTGGTCGGCATCTTCGACATTGTGGGCACCATTGCCTCCGGCTGGCTGACCGACCGGTACAACCCGCGGATCCTGCTGGCCGTCTACTACCAGTTCCGGGGCATCGGCCTGCTGGTGCTTCCGATGCTCCTGAGCGCTGAAGTCCAGCCGAGCATGATCGTTTTTGTGGTGATCTACGGCCTGGACTGGGTGGCCACCGTGCCGCCCACCGCTGCCATCTGCCGGGAAACGTTCGGCGCGGACGGCAGCGTGGTGTTCGGCTGGGTCTTCGCGGCCCACCAGCTCGGCGCGGCCGCTGCCGCCCTCGGTGCCGGCGCCATCCGGGACGCCACCGGCCAGTACACCTACGCCTGGTTCGGCGCGGCCGCGATGTGCACTATCGCGGCGGTCATCAGCGCCACCATCCGGCGGCACAAACCGGCAGGTGAGGCTGTCCCGTCGGAGGCACCCGCCTGACCTGGTCCCGGGCAGGGGGCCATTACGCTGGTCCCATGGAAACCCCACCCGAAAGCGCCGTCCGTCGAACCGCCCTCATCACGGGCGCGGGAAGGCTGGCGTCCATCGGCGCCGGGATCGCCCGGCAGCTGGCAGCCGAAGGCTGGGACCTGGTCCTGGCCTGCTGGCAGGACTACGATGCCCGGATGCCGTGGGGAAGCGAGCCGGACGACGTCGTGCGCCTCACCGCCGAGCTGGAGGCAATCGGCGCCCAAGTGCACACCCTGCCTGCGGACCTGGAGGACGCGGCCGCCGCGGAGCAGTTGCTCGCCGACGCCGTCCGGCTGGCCGGCCCGCTGCAGGGCCTGGTGCTCAGCCATGCCGAGTCCGTTGATTCGGGAATCCTGGACACGAGCCTGGAGTCCTTCGAGCGCCACTTTGCCGTTAACACCCGTGCGGGCTGGCAGCTGATTGCCGCGTTCGCCCGGCAGGCAACGCACGACGGCGGCGCGATCGTTGCGCTGACCAGTGACCACACAGCGTTCAACCTTCCCTATGGCGCCTCGAAGGGCGCGCTGGACAGGATTGTCATCGCTGCCGCGCGGGAGCTCGGGCCGCTGGGTATCTCGGCCAACGTCCTGAACCCCGGGCCCGTGGACACAGGCTGGATGACGGACGAAATCCGGCAGGCCGTCGTCGAACGCCAGCCCACCGGCCGCCTGGGCACCCCGGCCGACGTCGCCGGTACCATTGCATTCCTGCTCTCACCCGCCGGCCGATGGGTCTCCGGCCAGCTGATCAAGGCCGACGGCGGCTTCTCGGCCTGACGTCTGCGCGTAGGCAACAGGCTTCCGCAGTCCTACAATCGCGGATATGGACGCGGTTGAGGTAGCCGGGCTGAGGATTGCCTACCAGCGGGCGGGCAGCGGTCCGCCACTCGTCCTCTTCCACGGCGCCGGCGACGACAGCAGGATCTGGCGGCAGCAGCTGGAGGACCTCTCCCGGGACTTCACCGTGGTCGCCTGGGACGCTCCCGGATGCGGCCAGTCCGATGACCCGGCACCGGACCTCTCGGCCCGGGACCTGGGGCTGCTGGCCGCGGGTTTCGTCGAGCAGGCTATCCGCGGCACCGAAAAACCGCACCTGCTGGGGCTGTCCTGGGGTTCCATCGTCGCGCTGGAGTTGTACAAAGGGTATCCGCACCTGCCTGCTTCATTGCTGCTGGTGTCCGCGTACGCCGGCTGGGCAGGATCGCTGCCGCCGGAGGAAGTGGACCGCCGGATTGCAATGGTGGAAGCGGAAATCGGGGAACCGCCGGGAAAGTTCGTGAACGAGTGGCTGCCCACCCTGTTCACGCCACGCGCCGACCCCGCGGTAGTCGCTGAGATTGCAGCGATTATGCTCGACGTCCGCCCGGCAAGCCTGCGGGCACTGCTCAGCGCGAGCGGACGCGCGGACTACCGCCAACTCCTGCCCACCATTGCTGTTCCCACCCTCCTGATCTACGGCGAGGAAGACCAGCGCTCACCGCTGCCGGTGGCGCGGGAACTGCACCGGCAGATTCCCGGGGCAGAGCTGGCGGTGATTCCCCGCACCGGACATATGGTGTTTGCCGAAGCACCCCAAGCTTTCAATGCCGAGGTCCGGCGCTTCCTGCAGGGTTCCGCCTGAAACGTCAGCGGAAGGCGCCGAGGCCGGTGATTTGCCGGCCGAGGATCAGCGTGTGGACTTCGTCGGTGCCCTCATAGGTTCGTACCGATTCCAGGTTGGCCGCGTGCCGCAGGGGCGGGTAGTCCAGGGTTATCCCGTTTCCGCCCAGGACGGACCGGGCATCGCGGGCGATGCGGATGGCTTCGCGCACATTGTTCAGCTTGCCCAGCGAGATCTGCTCGGGCCGCAGGACGCCGGCGTCCTTGAGCCGGCCCAGGTGCAGAGCCAGCAGTGTGCCCTTCTGGATCTCCACCAGCATGTTCACCAGCTTTTCCTGGGTCAGCTGGTAGCCGGCCAGCGGCTTGCCGAACTGGAGCCGATCCTGCGAATACGCCAGTGCTGCCTGGTATGAATCGCGGGCAGCGCCCATGGCACCCCAGGCGATGCCGTAGCGCGCTTCGTTCAGGCACGTGAACGGCCCGCGCAGGCCGCGCGCCGCGGGGAGCAGGGCCTCCGGACCCAGCCGGACGTCGTCGAACACCACGTCACACTGGATGGACGCACGCATGGACAGCTTCTGCGCGATCGGCGTGGCAGTCACACCGGGCGTTCCGGCCGGCACCAGGAAGCCGTGCACGCCGTCATCCGTCATGGCCCACACCACCATCACCCCCGCCACCGAAGCGAGACCGATCCACCTCTTGGCGCCGTTCAGCACCCAGCCGGCATCGTCACCGGACCCGTCGCGTCGGGCAAAGGTGGTCATGGAGGAAGGATCGGAACCGGCGGCGGGCTCGGTCAGTGCAAAGCAGCCGATGACTTCCCCGGCGGCCATCCGGGGCAGCCACTCCTGCTTCTGGTCCTCCGAACCCCACGTGTGGATGGCCGTCATGGCCAGCGAACCCTGCACCGAAACGAACGTGCGGATTCCGGAGTCGCCGGCCTCCAGTTCCATCGCCGCCAGGCCGTATTCGACGGCGGTACGGCCGGGGCAGCCGTAGCCCTTCAGGTGCATCCCCAGCACCCCGAGCCCGCCAAGTTCCGGTGCGAGTTCCAGTGGAAAGACGGCCGCGTCATACCAGCGGGCGATGTCCGGCCTGATGCGCTGGTCCGTGAAGTCCCGGACCTTCTCCCGGAGGGCCAGTTCGTCTGCTGTCAGCAGGGAATCAAGGGCAAGGACATCAGACGGGTCAGGTGTCACGGTTTCCCCACGAAGTAGTTGCGGGTGGCGGGCAGGAACCGGCAGACGATCGCCAGGACCACGCCCAGGGCCAGGAGCACCACGCCGCTGATGAACGCACCGCCGACGCCGAAGATCCGGGTGTCGCCGTACGCCGGGTCCCACATCTGCACGGCTGAGATGAAGAAGGCCGCGGTCAACAGCAGCGCGCCCGCGAGCGGGAGTATGCCGCGGAACCACAGGTTCCGTGCCGAGAACCGAAGTGTGTTCCGGAAGAACCAGAAGCAGGCGAACCCGGTAAGCGCGTAGTAGAAGGCGATGAACAGGCTGATGGCGCTGATGGAGTCCGAGAGCAGGTTCTCGCTTAGGAAGCTCATGGCCACGTAGTAGGCAATCGCCGCGCCGCCCATCACCTGCGTGGAGAAGCCAGGTGTCTGGTTCTTCGGGTGCACCTGGCCGAATTTCGCGGGCAGGGCGCCGTGGACTCCCATGGAGAGGGTGCCGCGGGCGGTGGGCAGGATGGTGGTCTGGGTGGAGGAGAGGACCGAAGCCAAAACCGCGACGACGATCAGCCAGCCCCACGGCCCCAGCACCACGTCCTTCATGGCCACAAAAACATCGTCCTGGTTCGCCTCGTTGCCCAGTCCGATCCCTTCAGTGCCCACGGTGGCGTACATCATCACCAGGAGCGCAACGGAGACGTAGATGGCCACCAGCACGAACGCGGAGATCACCGCCCCCCGGCCGGGGGTGGAAGTGGGGTTCTCGGTTTCCTCATTGACGGCCAGGCACGTATCCCAGCCCCAGTAGATAAAGAGCGCCAGCAGTGCACCGTGCACCACGGCACCGGGATCGGCGAACGCGCCGGCAGGGTTGAACCACTCGAAATCGAAGGGCTGGATGGTGGTGTCGCCGCTGCCGGAGCCGCGGATGATCCCCACCACGATGGCGAGCGCAAAGATACCCAGCGACACGTACTGCACATAGGTCAGGACCCGCTGGACGTGCTCGCCCAGCCGGATGCCCCGGTAGTTGACCAGCGTCATCACGGCGATGAACAGCACTCCCGTGGCAGTAACCAGCACCTTGTTTTGGGACAGCGAGCCGTCACCCACCAGCAGCCACAAGTACTGGCCGGCCACCTGGGCCAGGTTGGCCAGGACGATGATGCCGGCCAGCGCCATACCCCAGCCGCCCAGCCAGCCTGCCCACGGCCCGAAGGCCCTGCGGGACCAGGTGAACGTGGTGCCGCAGTCCGGGATGGCGCTGTTCAGTTCCCGGAAGGCGTAGGCGATGAACAGGACGGGGATGAAGCCCAGCAGCAGGATCAGGGGAGTGTAGTCCCCGTTCACGGCCACGATCAGGCCCAGGGTGGCGGCCAGCGAATACACCGGTGCGGTGGATGCCAGGCCCAGCATCACGGAGTCGCCGAGGTCCAGGATGCCGGCGCGGAGCCCCTTGGGCGGGACGGAGGTGCCGGGCGCGCCGCCCTGGCTTCCCGCCGTCGTCATTTCCGTGCTCATGGTGTCACCGGGCTCAAAAAGGTCAGGGGGCTCATAGCGCGATACCTGCTTTGCTGGAAGTGGCCACGGCCGAGAGCGGGGCCGGAGCATCGATGGTGTTGGGCACGAACCTGCAGAAGTAATCGGTGATGGGGCCGTCCGATTCGCGGATGCCGCAGCCCACGGATTCGCCATCCACCACCCACAGGCCAAGGACCGGATGGTTGCCGTCGAAGTCCGGCAGCGGATGGTACTGCTGGTAGCACCAGCCCTCGCGGCCGTACCCGCCTGGCTGCTCGAGGTTGATGCCCCGGGCATGGATCTTGATGTTGTCCCCCTCGCGGCCGTGCAGGGGCTTGGCCACCCATTCCTTCAGCGGACCCGGTTCGTTCAGGTAGGCCGGGAGCAGGTTGGGATGCTCCGGATAAAGGTGCCACAGGGCCGCCAGGAGTGCTTTGTTGGAGAGCAGCATCTTCCAGGCCGGCTCCACCCAGCGGGGGTTGTAGGCGCGTTCGAGCAGGCGGTGGCCGAACGGTTCCTTCATCATCAGCTCCCACGGGTACAGCTTGAAGATGGTGCTGATCATGAAGTTGTCCAGGTCCACGAACCGGTTCAGGTTGGGGTCCCAGCCGATGTCGGACATGTTGATGCCGATGGTGGTCCACCCGGCCTGGCTGGCGACGTCGCGCATGTAGCCGGCGGTCATCCAGTCCTCACCGGATTCCTCAACCTCCGAGTGTGCCACGTGCAGGGTACTCATGCCAGTGCGGAACTGGAATTTCTTCCACTGCCGGATCAGGGCTTCGTGGATGCCGTTCCACTGGTCCTTCTCCGGGAAGACGTCCTGCAGCCAGAACCATTGGGCGACGGCCGCTTCGATGAGCCCGGTGGGGGTGTCCGCGTTGTACTCGAGCATTTTGGCCGGGCCGCCCTGCCCGTCGTAGATGAAGTCGAACCGGCCGTAGACGTCAACGTCCCCGGCCTGCAGGGATTCGGCCGCCAGTTCCAGGGCCTGCGGGCCGATGCCGATATCCCCCAGGGCGCCGGTGGCCAGGAACCGGGCCGCCTCCACGCACATTTTGTGCATGTCCTCGGCGGTTACTTCGAGGGTTCCCACCTCGTCCGTGGTGAATTCGTAGTACGCGGACTCGTTCCAGTACTCGATCCTGCGCCCGTCCGGCATAGTGGTGGTGGAGAACACCAGGCCCTGTTCTTCGATTTTCTGCTTCCATCCGGGCCTGGGTTCACTCGCCTTCCGCTGCACGCCTAACCCCCTGAAACTTTGCCGCCGCCACCACTGGTTCCGCTTTTGGCGGTAGTTCCGAAGCCGCCGCGGCTCACAGTACCGCCCTGGGTGCTGTAGCCCGTGGACGCCTTCGCGCCGCTGGGCACGGTCCTGGTGTAGTTGGGCGCCGTGGACCGGTTCTGCCCCAGGGGCGGCACATAGGCCCCGCGGGAGAAGAAGTACCAGGCGTAGATGCCGCCGCCGCGGCCGGCGGAGCTGTTGCAGTTGGTGTCCTCCACACGCTCGCCGGTTTCGTCGTTGAAGCAGACCTGCGCGTACTCGGGGTCGTCCTGGTTGCTGGCCACCACCGCGGTGATGGTGCCGGCGAGCAGGGCCGTGACGCCGAGTCCCACCACCACTGTCCGCCGCTGGGAGCGCTTCTTCCGTGCGGCGGCCTCGTTGAGCTCCCTTTCGCGGTCCCGCGCGAACGGGTCCACCGGGGTGACGGGCTGGTTCAGGAGGTCGGGTCGCAGTTCCGGCTTGGGGACCTGCCATGGGGGAGGCTTGGGCGCGCCGCCCTCGCCCGGAGCATTGCCGGCAGCATCGCCGCCCGGGCCCTTGCCGGTGCCGCCTTGCGGCTCCTGCTCCGGCTCCTTGTTCGGGTCCATGGCGTCCCCCTCAGTAGTCCACGTGAATCGGGCACAGCGCTGCACCCCCAATTGCAATCTTTCGAATCAGCGTAATCCCTGCCGGCCCCGGCTGCGAGCAGGAAACCCGGCAAGTACTCCCCATGGCAACGGCCGTCTACCGGACGGCGGGGGACTCCCTACACTGGTGCCATGGAAACCGCCTCAGTACTTGCCGTCTGCCGTGTCCACCAGCTCGTTCCGGACGCTTCGAACGTAGGTGTGACAGCCATCGACAAGCGCCCGGTGGAAGGGCCGGTGAAGGTGCATAAGCTGGGCCTCCAGGGCGACATCCAGGCCAACCGCGTCCATCACGGCGGACCGGACCAGGCCATCTATGCCTACTCCCAGGCGGACGCCGACTTCTGGGCCGGGGAACTCCAGCGTGACCTGCCGCCGGGGATCTTCGGCGAAAACCTCCGCGTTGCCGGGATCGATGCCACCAACGCCGTGATCGGCGAACGGTGGAAGATCGGCCTGGACGTGGAAGTTGAAGTCACCTCGCCGCGGACACCGTGCGCCACCTTCCAGCGCCGGCTGGGGGAGCCGCAGTTCGTGAAGCGGTTCACCGCTGCGGGCCGTGTGGGCGCCTACCTCCGGGTGATCCGCACCGGCACCATCCAGGCCGGGGACCACATCCACACGCTGTTCGTCCTGAAGCACGGCATCACGGTGGGCCAGTGGTTCAGCGAGCCTGACGTTGAGTCGATGGAAGCGTTAAAGGACGCCGACGCCGACGGCGAGATCCGCCTTCAGCAGCCCGAGTTCAGGAAGAAGTTCGAGGCGCTGGAGCGGCAACTGGCCCGGTAGCGGCCGGGACGGGTCGGCTGGGTGGTGCGGCATGTGCGCAAGCTCACCGCCCGTCGTCGTACGCTTAATTACCGCTGAGGCAGGTCCGTGCCCTACACTTGAAACATCCCCCACTCCGGAAATCCCTTATTCCTGCCCAATTTTTGAGGCAGGACTGGCAAGTGTTGGGGCCCGCAACTGTGATGCGGGCATTTTCATAGGGAGAGCCGGCTAAAGAAAACGCTGTACAGACTGCTGGGATAGCAGCCAAGAGATGCAGCGCGAAGTCCTGCCACGGGATTGCGAAAGCGCCGGACTTCTGTGACCGGCCGGTCAACGTTTGCCCGGCACTCCACGGCACACGTACTGCGGCTCCGCTCACCTCGGGTAGTGCCGCCTGGCCCCCTATGGACGAGGAATATCTCCCCTATGCCCGAAAATCAGAACGAAACAGTCGACGCCCGGAACACCAACGCCGAGACGGCAGCCGTCGAATTCACCGAGCCCGCTGCGCCTGCAGCTGAGGCCACTGCCCAGAGCCCGGAAGACGCCCCCGCCGCCGAGGTTGCTCCCGCTGCGAAGGCAGACGTTGCTCCCGCCGCCAAGGCTGAGGAAGACGACGAAGAAGGCGTGAAATTCGCCGACCTCGGCATCGACGGCCGTGTCCTCGCCGCCCTGCAGGATGTCGGCTACGAGAAGCCTTCCCCCATCCAGGCAGCCACCATTCCGCTGCTGCTCGAAGGCCGCGACGTGGTTGGCCTCGCCCAGACCGGTACCGGTAAGACCGCAGCATTCGCAGTACCGGCACTGTCCCGCCTGGCAGAGCTGCACGACCTCAACGGCCCCTCCCGCAAGACCCAGGCCCTGGTGCTGGCTCCCACCCGCGAGCTCGCCCTCCAGGTTGCCGAGGCCTTCACCTCCTACGCCAAGCACATTGACGACTTCACCGTCCTGCCCGTTTACGGCGGTTCGGCTTACGGCCCGCAGCTGGCCGGCCTGCGCCGCGGCGCCCAGGTGGTTGTCGGTACCCCCGGCCGCGTGATCGACCACATCGCCAAGGGTTCCCTTGACCTGTCCGAGCTTCAGTACCTGGTGCTGGACGAGGCTGACGAGATGCTGCGCATGGGCTTCGCCGAAGACGTGGAGCAGATCTTCCAGCAGACGCCGTCGGACCGCCAGGTTGCGCTGTTCTCGGCCACCATGCCCAGCCAGATCCGGCGCATGTCCAAGCAGTACCTGAACAACCCGGCCGAGATCTCCGTCAAGTCCAAGACCACCACCGGCGCCAACACCCGCCAGCGGTACCTGCAGGTCATGGGCCCGCACAAGCTCGATGCCATGACCCGCATCCTCGAAGTGGAAGAGTTCGACGGCGTCATCGCCTTCGTGCGCACCAAGATGGCCACCGAGGACCTGGCTGACAAGCTGAAGTCCCGCGGCTTCCAGGCCGCCGCAATCAACGGCGACATTCCGCAGCAGCAGCGTGAGCGCACCGTCGACGCGCTGAAGGAAGGCCGCATCGACATCCTCGTTGCAACCGACGTCGCGGCCCGCGGGCTTGACGTGGAGCGCATCAGCCACGTCATCAACTACGACATCCCGCACGACACCGAGTCCTACGTGCACCGCATTGGCCGCACCGGCCGTGCAGGCCGTTCCGGTGACGCCATCCTGTTCATGACGCCGCGCGAGAAGTACCTGCTGCGTTCCATCGAGAAGGCCACCCGCCAGCCGGTGGAGCAGATGCACCTGCCCACGGCCGAGACCGTGAACACCCTGCGCCTGGGCAAGTTCGCCGAACGCATCACGGAGACCCTGGCCTCCGAGGATGTTGCCGCCTTCCGTGACCTCATCGCTTCCTACGAGGAAGAGCACAACGTTCCCGCCGCGGAGATCGCTGCAGCCCTCGCCGTGATGGCGCAGGGCGGCCAGCCGCTCCTGGTCAAGGAACTGCCTGCAGCTCCCGAGTTCCAGAAGCGCGAGCGGTCCAAGGACGGCTTCGGCTCACGCGGGCCCACCCGCACGCTCACCGAGGGCAACGCCACCTACCGGATCGCCGTGGGACGCCGCCAGCGCGTGATGCCCGGCTCCATCGTGGGCGCCATCGCCAACGAGGGCGGCATCTCCTCCGCGCAGATCGGCGGCATCGACATCCGATCGGACCACTCCCTGGTGGAGCTGCCGGCCGACCTCAGCCCCGAGCAGCTGCGGGCACTGTCCCGCACCCGGATCGGCGGCGAGCTGATCCACCTGGAGCTGGACAACGGCCGCAAGCCCTCCGGTGACCGCGGCGCCTACCAGGGCAACCGCAGCGGCGACCGTGGCGGCAACTTCAAGGGCAGCGGCGGTTTCAAGAAGGAATTCCGGAAGAACGACGGCGAGCGCGGCTCCGCGGACCGCGGTGGCCGTTCGTACAGCGAGCGTTCCGAGCGCAGCTTTGGTGCCGACACCGGTTCCAGCCGCGGCCAGGCCAGTGACTCCCGCTTCGGCGGCCACGGTGACGGCTCCCGCAAGCCCCGCCACGGCAACGAGGGCGGCCAGCGCGACTTCAACCGCAAGGGCAAGTGGTAAACCCGTCAGGCTCTGACTGACGCATCCTCTGGTGGGCCGGCTTTCGAGCCGGCCCACCGGCGTTTAACCCTCGAAGTTTCGTCCAGGGCTGCAAATTTCCGGGGCCATGAAACCTGCATACCTGGACAAAACTCCGATTCGGTGTGGGGCTGGACACATCGCGCCACCGGATCGGGTGCCCAACCGGCTGCCGGCCGGGTCGCCACGGGCGGCTGCTCGCCCCTGGATCCCAGCAATGACGCGGAAAAACGGGGTCGTCGGGGCGTGAAATGCAAGTGTTGCGCGGCCTCCCGGCCGCTGCTGGGGCCGATTTGTTGGTGGTGAAATCTTCCGGTAGAGTATTTACTCGTTGCCCCCCTAGCTCAGTGGTAGAGCGCGTTCTTGGTAAGAACGAGGTCACCGGATCGATTCCGGTGGGGGGCTCTGGATGAGGGCCTGTGTCAAGGCGGTTTTGACCGGCTTGACACAGGTTTTTCTCATTCGTGGCGGTGTAGCTCAGTTGGTTAGAGCGCACGACTCATAATCGTGAGGTCGGGAGATCGAGCCTCCCCACCGCTACAGGCTAAGCCCCCGGAACCCCCGAGATTCCGGGGGTTTTCCTGTTTAACCGCAGGTACCCTGCGTGACAAGTTCCGCGTTTCGCCGTAGCTTTGCGGCATCTGACGGATGGGGAAAACGAATGGGCTTTCTTGACGAAATCATGGTTCCGTTCAGGTGGCTTGTGTCCGCCATTATGGTGGGCTGTCATGACGCGCTGAGCGCCTTGGACATGCCGGCGGCCAGCGGCTGGACGTGGACGTTGTCCATCATCGGGCTGGTGCTGGTGATCCGGGCCGCCCTGATCCCCATATTCCTGCAGCAGGTCAACGCCCAGCGCCGGATGCGCCTCCTGCAGCCGGACCTGATGAAGCTGCAGGAAAAGTACCAGGGCAAAACAGATCCCCTCTCCCGGCAGGCGATGGTCCAGGAACAGATGGCGTTGTACAAGAAGCACGGGACCAACCCCTTCTCGGCCTGCCTGCCCGTGCTGATCCAGGTGCCCTTCTTCCTGGCGCTGTTCCAGGTCCTGTCCGGCATCAGCACCCTGGCCGCCCAAGGCGCGGGGATCGGCGCCATGGGCCGCGACCAGGTGGCGCAGTTCAACCAGTCCAGCATCTTCGGCGCCCCGCTGACCGCATCCGTGCTGCACGGCGGCGGTAACCAGGCGGCCGTCGTTGTGCTGACGGTCCTGATGATCCTCGCCATGACTGCTGTGCAGTTCGTCACGCAGAAGCTGATCCTCGCCCGGACCGCGGTCCCCGGCGCCCCGGAACCGCCTTTTATGAGGCAGCAGAGGATCCTGCTCTACAGCCTGCCTGTGGTGTTCGGCCTGGGTGGCGTCCTCTTCCCCCTCGGTGTCCTCATTTACTGGACCGTCACCAACCTCTGGACCATGGCCCAGCAGTTCCTCGTCCGGGAGCGGCCGCCCGGGAGCAGCGTGGACCGGCCTCGCTCCGGGTAGGGAACTCCTGCCCTTACGCAAACCGGCCGGCACCGGCAGAATGGGCGGATGGGCCAGCTCATCTACTCCGGGATCACCTCTCTGGACGGCTACCTCGCAGACAGCCAGGGCAACTTCGACTGGAGCGCGCCGGATGAGGAAGTCCACGCCTTCGTGAACCACCTGGAGCGCGGCTCCGGCACGTACCTTTTCGGGCGGCGGATGTACGGGGTCATGGCGGCCTGGGAGACCCTGGGCGGTCCCGGTGATCCGCCGGTCATCCAGGACTTCGCCCGGATCTGGAGCGGGGTAGACAAGGTTGTCTATTCCACGTCCCTTCCCCATGTCACCACCGCCCGCACCCGGCTCGAACGCAGCTTCAACCCGGACGCCGTGCGGCAGCTGAAGGCTGGCACCGACCGGAACATCGGCATCGGCGGCGCCACCCTGGCCGCGGCCGCGCTCCGGGCAGGGCTCGTGGACGAATGCCAGGTTTTCCTCAACCCGGTGGCGGTGGGAGGGGGCCTGCGGTATCTGCCCGACGGACTGGACCTTCAGCTCGAACTCCTGGACGAGCGCCGGTTCAGCAACGGCGTGGTCTACCTGCGTTACCGGTGTCCGGCCTAAGGGGCAGAATGGGGGCATGACACGCATCGCCATCATCGGCGGCCACGGCAAAGTGGCCCTGCACCTGTCCACCCTGCTCGCGGAAGAAGGCCACAACGTCACCTCGTTCATCCGCAACCCGGACCATGCCGCCGACGTAGCGGAAACGGGCGCCACGCCGTCGGTCCTCGACGTGGAGCAGTCGACGACGGCGGCCCTCGCCGAGGCGCTGCAGGGCCACGACGCCGTGGTCTGGTCCGCAGGCGCAGGCGGTGGGAACCCGGAGCGGACGTACGCCGTGGACCGGGATGCGGCCATCCGCTCCATGGACGCCGCGGCGCAGGCAGGAGTCAGCCGCTACGTGATGGTGTCCTACCTGGGAGCCCGCAAGGACCACGGAGTGCCCGGGGACCACAGCTTTTTCGCGTACGCCGAGGCCAAGGCCGCCGCCGACGAATACCTCCGCGGGACCGATCTGGCCTGGACCATCCTGGGGCCGGGGACCCTGACGGAAAAGCCCGGCACCGGCATGGTCACGGTGGACCCGGATCCGGCGGGGGAGCGGGCAACGTCGCGCGGCAACACGGCCATCGTGGCAGCGGCGGTGCTGGACCTGCCGGGGACTGCGGGCAAAACCATTGAATTCTGCGACGGCTCCCTGCCGGTGGCGGCGGCGCTGGAATCCCTTAGCTGACGGTTCCGGCCAGTTGGAGGTCCAGGGAGTGTGTCTCCACATAGTCCAGTGCACACCGCACAGCGCCCACCGTAACGATGGAGTCGCCCAGCGGTGAGACTGCCACGCGCGGGGGAGTAGCGGTCAGACCCTTCAACCGCTCCGCGACGCGTTCCAGGAGGACGCCCGCGGAGTTGGCCACGGCGCCGCCAATGACCACCAGCTCCGGGTTGAGCAGCGTTGCCACGGCAGCAATCACGCGGGCCACCCTGTCTGCCAGGCGGTCCAGAATCCGCAGCGCCACCTTGTCACCATCAGCGGCAGCGGCGAAGACGTCCTCGGCTTCAACGCCCCGGCCGGCGGCACGGGCACGGAGCGAGGTCCCGGCCTTGCCGGCGAGGGCCTCGGCGGCCCACGTCCGGGCAAGGCTTGCGATGCCGAACGTGTCGCCCACGCCCTGGACCTGGTCGAGGAAGGCGAGTTCGCCGGCGCCCCCGCGGCTGCCGTGCAGCAGCCGTCCGCCGTCGATCACGCCCGCTCCGAGGCGTTCGCTGGCGAGGATCACCACGACGTCGTCGATCCCCGCCGCTGCGCCCTGCCAGCGCTCACCGAGGGCGGCAAGGTTGGCGTCGTTTTCCAGCAGTACCGTCCAGCCGCGCCGGTCGCGCAGGGCGGATTTCAGGCCGACGTCGAACAATCCCCAGAAATGCTGGGCCGCCAGTACCTCGCCGTTGCGGTCCACGGGCGCGGCAATGCCGGCGCTGACGGCGAGGACCGCATCCGGCGGGACGCCAACGCTGCGGAGGGCCATCAGGGCCGTGCGGTCAATGACGGCGACGCGTTCCGCGGCGGAGATCTCCGCCGCGGCAAAGGGCTGGCTGGAGCGGCCCAAGGTGTTTCCCCGGAGGTCCGAGACCACCACTGTTGCCTTGGAAATACCCACGTCCATGCCCAGGACGCAGCCGGCGCGCTCATTGAGCTCGAACCGCCTGGCCGGCCGCCCTTTCTGGTACTCACCGAAGGCCCGCTGGTTTTCCAGTTCGCGGATCCAGCCGCGATCCTTGAGGTCTTCGCATACCGCAATGGCGGTGGCACGCGTCAGACCCGTGGCTTCAAGGACGTCGGTGACCGTGACGGCGCCGGATGCGCGCATGAATTCCAGGACCGCCCCGGCACTGACCCTCCGCAGCAGCTGGGGCGAGGCGGCGGTTGCTTCAGGCATTGGGTGTTGACCTTTCCGAACTTCGCGCCAGATAATACTTGAGCAACTAAATTTAGATTCAAAATAAATATTAGTCGATATGAAGCGAAGGATCATCCCTTGTCCACCACCGCCACTCTGGCAACCCTTTCCGATTCCGACCGCCTCGCCGATCCGAACTGGTGGCGCCAGGCCTCCGTGTACCAGATCTATCCGCGCAGTTTCGCGGATTCGAACGGTGACGGCATCGGCGACCTCAGGGGCATCACCGCCAAGGTTCCGTACCTGAAATCCCTGGGGATCGACGCCGTCTGGCTGAGCCCGTTCTACCCTTCGGCCCTCGCGGACGGCGGCTACGACGTGGACGACTACCGCAACGTGGACCCCAAACTGGGAACACTCGAGGATTTCGACGAAATGGCGAAGGCCCTGCATGCGGCCGGCATCAAGCTGATCGCGGACATCGTGCCCAACCACTCCTCGGACCGGCACGAGTGGTTCCGGGAGGCTCTTGCCGCGCCCAAGGGATCCCCGGCCCGCGACCGCTACATCTTCCGTGACGGAAAGGGCCCCAACGGTGAGTTCCCGCCGTCGGACTGGGACTCCGTCTTCGGCGGCCCGGCCTGGGAGCGCATCACGGAACCGGACGGCACCCCCGGCCAGTGGTACATGCACATCTTCGCCAAGGAGCAGCCCGACCTGAACTGGTCCAACCGGGAAATCCGTGAGGACTTCCTGAAGACCCTGCGCTTCTGGTCCGACCGCGGCGTGGACGGCTTCCGGGTGGACGTGGCGCACGCGCTCACCAAGGACCTCACCGAGCCGCTGCTGTCCAAGCTCGAACTGAGCGCGGCCAACACCGGCGTGGACGGGTTCGACGACGGCACGCACCCGTTCTGGGACCGCGATGAAGTGCATGAGATCTACGCCGAATGGCGTGAGGTGTTCAACGAGTACAACCCGCCGCGCACCGCCGTCGCCGAGGCCTGGGTCCACGCCACCCGCCGGGCCCGGTACGCCAGCCCGGAGGGGCTCGGCCAGGCGTTCAACTTCGACCTGCTCCAGGCTGATTTCGACGCCGCCGAGTACAAGGAGATCATCAGCCGGAACCTGGCCGAGGCCGCCGCTACCGGCGCCTCCAGCACCTGGGTGTTCTCCAACCACGACGTGGTCCGCCACGCCACCCGCTACGGCCTGCCGCAGGTGTCCAAGGACAAAGCCGGCGCCAAGGGCCAGGACGGCAAGGACTGGCTGCTCGCCGGCGGGCCCAAGGAGGACCTGGACGTGGAGCTCGGCGAACGGCGCGCCCGCGCCGCCACCTTGCTGATGCTCGCCGTGCCGGGGTCGGCCTACCTGTACCAGGGCGAGGAACTGGGGCTCCAGGAAGTCGCCGAGATCCCCGAGTCCGAGCGCCAGGACCCGTCCTTCTTCCGCAACCGGGGTGTGGAGATCGGCCGCGACGGCTGCCGCGTCCCGCTGCCTTGGAAAGTTGAGGGAACCTCCTTCGGCTTCGGGGACGGCGGCGCGCACCTGCCCCAGCCCGACTGGTTCAGCAAGTACGCCGTCGAAGCGCAGGACGGGACCCAGGGCTCCACGCTGGAGCTCTACCGGAAGGCCCTGAAGCTGCGCCGCGAACTGCTGACCGATGAAGAGCTGGAATGGGTGGACGCCGGCAATCCGGAGGTCCTGCACTTCCGCCGCCCCAATGGCTGGCAGTCCGTGACCAACTTCGGGAACACCGCCGTCGACCTTCCGGAAGGCGAGGTGCTGGTCACCAGCGCGCCGCTGGAGGACGGGAAGCTGCCGGCCAACACCACCGCGTGGCTGCGCTGATGCCGGCCCACCGTAAGGGGCTGCACTCCTGATGCAGGAACTCATCTACGGCTGCATGGGCCTGGGCGGCAGCTGGTCCGACGAGCCCCACGCCGGTGAGCATGTGGACGAGGCCGCTGCCGCCGTCTCGGCTGCCCTGGACGCCGGAATCACGCTGTTCGATCACGCGGACATCTACCGCAGCGGCAAGTCCGAAGCGGTGTTCGGCGAGGTGCTCGCTGCATCGCCGGGGCTCCGGGACCGCATCAGGCTGCAGACCAAGTGCGGGATCAGGCTGAACGAACGCGGGCTGCAGACCCACTATGACCTCAGCCGGGAAGCCATCCTGGAGCGGGTCAACGAAAGCCTGAAGCGGCTGCGGACGGACTATGTGGACATCCTCCTGTTGCACCGCCCCGATCCCTTGGCGGACCCGGCGGAGGTTGCTTCCGCCGTCGGGCAGCTGATGGTGGAAGGCAAGGTCCGGCAGCTGGGCGTGTCCAACATGTCCGGTGCGCAGATCGAGGCGCTGCAGGACCGGCTGGAAACTCCCGTGGTGGCGAACCAGCTGGAGATGAGCCTGCTCAAGCGGGCCTGGCTGGAAAGCCAGGTGCTGGTGAACCACGCCGAGCACTTGGACTACAGCTTCCCGCACGGCACGCTTGAATACTGCACACGCAACGGAGTCACGCTGCAGGCCTACGGCTCCCTCGCCAGAGGCCTGTACACGGGGGCGGAACCCGACAGTCAAACCCCGGCAGAGGCGGCCACCGCAGCACTGGTGGCGGAGCTGGCGGGGGAGTACGGCAGTTCCGGTGAATCAGTGCTGCTGGGGTGGCTGATGAGGCACCCGGCCGGCATCGCGCCGGTGATCGGGACGGTCAACCCCCGCCGCATCCGCGCCTGCGCGGACGCCGCCCGCGTGGCCAAGGCCATGAGCCGCGCGGACTGGTACAAACTCTGGGTGACGGCGCGCGGCAGCAACATCCCCTGACCCATCCTCGTACAACAGCGGATTGACAGCGCTCCCGGCCTGGCGCACCATTCAAGCACGCACCGATATCGCTGGTGATGCAGGGGCGCCAGGCCGATGGGGGTTGCGTCATGTCCGCTCCGATGGAAGGTACCGTTCTACCCCCTTACGCTGAGCGGATCTTCCGCTGGCGCACCGCCACCGTTGTCTCCGCCCTGCTGGCCCTCTGGGTCACCATGGCCGAGACGGACAGGCTGATTGCCGGGGCGGTCCCGGCCGGAAGCGGAGCGAGCCGCACCGCCGGCGGCCTGCAGGGGCTGGAAGCCGGGCAGCGGGTCGACTCGTGGACACTGTGGCGCGGACTGGACACGGTGCAGGCGGCCGAACTGGGCCGTTACCTGCAGATGTATGCCGTGGCGGACGCCCTGTTTGCGCTCGGGTACTTCAGCCTCCTCTGGCGGGTACTGCACCGCTTCCGGTGGCTGCGGGCACTGGTACTGGTGGTGCTGGGGTGTGAGCTGGGCGAATCCGTGGCACTGGCCCACCTGTCCACGCATTTCCAGAGCGCCGGCACCGCGCTGGCCCTGGCGGTCCTTGCGTACGCCAAATGGGCGTCGCTTGCCCTCCTGGGAATCTCAGTCCTCTACTACCGCGTGCTGCGCCGGTGGTTGGCCCTGCGGCAGCGGCGCACCCGGCAGGCCGTCCTCCTCCAGCGGCTGAGCCTCGCCGCCGTGCTGGGCGTCGCCGCCATGGCCTTGCTCCCCATCCCCGGGGTGAGTGACCAGCTTCCCGACGCCCAGCGGCCCTGGGCAGCGGACGGGCTCGCCTCCCCGCACTGGTGGATGGCTTTCGTGGTGGTCCTGGTGGGCGCTGCAGGGCTCTTCGTGCTGGGACGGCGGCGGTCCGAGCTGGCCTGGGCCCTGCATGTCACGCAGGTGCCCAAGCCGCCGGCCGTGGTCCGGTGGTGGCTGTACGGTCCCGCGCTGCTCGTCGCCGGGCTGGTCCTGGCTGCGCTCACCGGGCACCTTCCCCAGCCGCCCGGACCCTGGATCCTTGCCGCGCTCGCCATTCCCGCCGTCGTGATGGTCCTTTCGCTGTGCCTGCGCAACAAGTACCCGTCCCAGCAGCCCACACCGTGGCCGCTGGACGTAGCCAGGGCCGTGGAGGCCTGGCGTTGCGGGGATGTGCTGGCCTGCTCCTTCGCGGTAGTGTCCGGCATGGCGCTGGTCCGGTCCTTCACCGGGCCCGTGGTGCTGGGCCTGGCCAACGGAGGGCCGGCGCCCTATGGCTGGTCCGGGCTGTTCCTTGCCTTCGGCTGGCTGGTGGTGCTCGGCGCGTTCTACGCCACGGCCCTCCTCCTGCGCGGGACGTGGCAGGCGATGACCACCGGGCTCTCCGGTCTGCTTGATCCCACCACTCCTTCCTCGTCTGCGGCCATTAAAGCGTCCCGGGCATCCCTGCTGCTGGCGGCAGTGGTGTTGGCGTTCCTCCTTGCCGCCCCCGCCGAAACCACCCGGTTCCTCGGAGTCCCGGCCACCGCCGTCGTCAGCGTCCTGGCCTGGACCGTAGTGGTGGGCTTCCTGGTGGTGGAGCTGCAGCAGCAGCGGGCCATCTGGATCTTCGAAAAGCTTGGCCTCCGGGCAAACCCGATTGTCAGCCTGGTCCTGCTGACCCTGGCCGTGACGTCCCTGGGCGGCGGCGACCCGAGGATCCACGCAGTCCGTGAGGCAGCCGGCGAACCGGCCAGGGCCGCGCGCCCTGCAGTGCAGGACTACGTGGATCAATGGCTCAGCGCCAATGCGGGCTGCTCCGTGGAAGTGGCCACGGCTGAAGGCACGGCAACAGTCCGGCCGGTGGTCTTCGTGGCTGCCGAGGGCGGCGGGATCCGCGCCGCTGCCTGGGCTGTCGCAGCCCTGGACAAACTCGGAGAAATTCCCTGCGGGAGTGAGTCAGTCATTCTCTCCAGCGGCATCAGCGGAGGGTCCCTGGGGCTCGTGGTCACTCAGCTCTACGGTGGCGGGAACGAGGACCCGGTGGACGTGGTGGCCAGGCTCGCCGGGCCGGAAGCGCTCGCGGCCGGGGTGGCCGGGGCGCTGGTGGGCGACCTCGTGGCGGGCGGCACCGACGTCCTGGTGGGAACCGGCCCTGCAACGGACACCGGCGCGGCCTGGCAGGACCGGGCAGCCGCGATGGAACGCGCGTGGGAACGGGCCGCGGGCAGGCTCGTTGAACCGTGGGAGGCGGCGGATCCAGGCAACGGCCGCACCGGGGCGCTGGTCCTGAATTCCACGGCGTCCGGCATCGGGTGCCGGCTGCTCATCAGCCAGATCGACCTGTCCGGCGCCAGCAGAACCCAGACAGGATACGAGGCCCAGGACGCGGTGCCCAGGAGCGAAAGCTGCCGCGAGGGTGCCACACCGCTGTCCATCGACCTCCTGGCCCCGGACGCCTGCCCATTGCGTCTCTCGTGGTCCACGGCGTCCCTTTTGTCCGCCCGGTTCCCCATCATCTCGCCGGCAGGACGCATCCCATACCGGCACAACGGGGACTGCGGACCGGCGCACGCCTACCAGGCCATCGACGGCGGATACTCCGAAGGCTCCGGCCTCGGCACGCTGCACGACCTCTGGCCGGTGTTCCAGGCGGCCCTCCGGTCACGCAACAGCGAGGCGGCAGCCGGACAGCCGTTCCTGATGCCCGTTTTCCTCTTCCTGCAGAATTCCATAGGCGCGGACGTGGTGGCAGGCCCGCCCGAACTGGCCGGAGAACTCGCCGTTCCGCTCGTGGGCATCAGCGCCAAGAACCTGCAGTCGGATGCCACCAGCTGGATGCAAAGGCTCGACGCCGGCTCCGACGTTTGTGCGCCGGCGTCAGTGCGGTGCCTGGCCGCCCGCGCCGCTTTTACCGGGAGCCTCGGCGGCAGTTCGGTGCGGGTGGCTCCGGCCACCCGGCCGGCCCTGGACCCCCCGCTGGGCTGGACGCTGTCCCCGCTCAGCCAGGAGCGGCTCCGCCAAGCGATGGACGCCGAGGCGGCCTGCCCGTCGTCGGGCGGGGAGTGTCCGGCTTTTGCCCGGTTGCTGAACGCGCTTCGCGGCTGACAGGACCAGGCGGGGTCCCACCGCCCCGTCACAACCCGTTTAGTTCGTATTGATCCTCCCGAGCCGGCCGTTTTCGTCCCCGTGCCCCTTCCTGGCCGGATACGGTAGATACATGACGTCTACCATCGCCACCGAGACCGTAAGGCCGGAACGCAATATCCCAGCAGAGATCGCCCGCTCCTGGCTCCTCGTGAATGCCATGAAGACCGAGCTCTTCGACCAGTCGGCCGTCTCCCGCGCCGACTCGATCATCCTGGATATTGAAGATGCCGTGGACCCCTCGCAGAAGGACCAGGCCCGGAACAACGTCATCGACTGGCTGACCGCGGGCGGCAAGGCCTGGGTCCGCATCAACGACGCCACCAGCCCCTTCTGGGCGGACGACCTCGCGGGCCTCCGCGGCACCCCGGGCCTGCTTGGCGTGATGCTCGCGAAGACTGAATCCGCGGACCAGGTCACCGAGAGCTTCCACCGCATGGACGGCAAGACGCCCGTCATCCCGCTCGTGGAATCCGCCGTCGGCATCGAGGAAGCAAACCACATCGCCAAGGCCCAGGGCGCGTTCCGCCTGGCCTTCGGCTCCGGCGACTTCCGCCGCGACACCGGCATGGCCGCCACCGCCGAAGCCATGGCCTACCCCCGCGCCAAGCTGGTTGTCGCCAGCCGTGTGGGCAACCTGCCGGGCCCCATCGATGGCCCCACGGTGGGCACCAACCACCCCATCCTGCGCGAGCAGACCGGCATCACGGTGATGATGGGCATGACCGGCAAGCTCTGCCTGGCCATCGACCAGACCCCCGTCATCAACGAGGTCATCAGCCCCACGCCGTCCGACGTCGCCTGGGCCACCGACTTCATGGCAGACTTCGAAGCCAACGGCCGCGTCATCCGCGACGGCTCCGACCTGCCCCGCCTGGGCCGCGCCGAGAAGATCATGAAGCTCGCGGTAGCCTTTGGAGTGCAGCCCGCGCTGTAGCAACCCTTTCTTTCAGGAGACCCCGTGACCGATACGCCCTATCTGGTCCACGGGGTCTTTTGGCCTGCGCCGCCTGAGCAGGCCGGCGCGCCTGGGGCGCCTCCCGTCCTGCGCCTCCAGGCTCCTGACGGCACCTTCCTCGAAACAGCGCTCGACGACGGCACGCGGCTGGGCTTCCGGCTCGCCGCCGGGAGGAAGTCCTGCCTGGGCCATCACCGGGTGCACGGACCTGCCCGCCGGGACCATGTCCTGTGCAGGAACCAGTCTCCGGCGGCCCGCGGCCATCAGTGCGAGCGGTGCTTTGTGGCGGACGAGTTCCGGTTGATGCACGAATTCCACCGGGGCGGCGGCGTCCCGCCCGGGCTGCGCAGCTACCTCATGCAGCCGCACTGGCTGTATGTGGCCACCTTCGCCAACGGGGCCAGCAAGGTGGGGACAGCGTCGGACCTCCGCAAGTGGCAGCGGCTCGCCGAACAGGGCGCCGTGGCTGCCAGCTACGTTGCCCGCGCTGCCGACGGACGGGTGGTGCGGATCCTCGAGGACCTGGTAACGCGCGACGGCGGCCTGCCGCAGCAGGTGCGTTCCGCCGCCAAGGCTGCCGCCCTGGCGGCCCCCGCACCCGCAGACCGGCTCAGTTCCCACAACGCCGCGCTGGCGGACGATGCGCGCCGGCTTCTGTCCACGGCGGGCGAAACCGGTTTCGAGGTGGTGCAGGAAACCTGGAAGAGGCCGGGGCTGGCGGGGCGTTTGTGTTCCGTAACTGCCCGGCACCCCTATCCGCACGAGCTCGATGCCGGCGCCCACGGTTTTACCATCCGCTCCGTCTGCGGCCCTTTTGTGCTGGCCACCCTGGAGGGAACTGACCTGGAGTTCGTGCTGGACCTGGGCCGGCTCAAAGGCCGCACCATCGAACTCGGGGAACACCGCTCCGAGGTTCCGGCGGTCCAGGAAGCGCTGTTCTGACCCGCAGCCCGCCCCGGCTGCCGAAGGACCACCGGACCCTGCCCGGTAGACTGGCACGGTGCTGAACGAATTCTGGGCCACCGCGCCGACCCGCTACAAAGTCCTGGTGTTCAGCGCGATGGGGCTGATCGCCGTCGGCATCATCCTGAACCTCATCGGCAACACCAGCGGCAACCAGGCACTGGCGGTGGCCTCCCTGCCCCTGATCGGGCTGGGACTCGTGCTGCACATCGCCGGCATCGTGGTCCGCGGCCAGTCCATCCGGAAGAACCTGCGCCGGTAACCTTTCGGGCCGCTCCGGAGCCGGACGATAGGCTTGGGCCCATGACTATCAATCCGGACCTGCAGGGCAGAAGCTACCCTGCCGCAGAGGTGTACGACGTCGGCCGCGAGAAGATCCGCGAGTTCGCGCGCGCCGTCAAGGCAACCCACCCTGCACACTTCGACGTGGACGCCGCCAAAGCCTTGGGCCATGCCGACCTTGTTGCCCCGCCGACGTTTGCCATCATCATCGCCCAGCGGGCCGACGCCCAGCTCATCGAGGATCCGGAGGCCGGCATCGACTTCTCCCGCGTGGTCCACGCCGACCAGCGTTTCACCCACCACCGCCCCATCTTCGCCGGCGACCGGCTGGTGGCGGAGCTGCATGTGGACGGCGTCAGGGCGATGGGCGGGGGAGCCATGATCACCACCCGCTCGGAAGTCTTCGCCCTCGGCGCGGACGATGCCCGCGAGCCCGTCACCACCACCACGTCATCCATCCTGGTCCGCGGAGAGGGACAGTAGCCATGAGCCTCAGCATCCACGAACTCAGCCCCGGCCAGGAGATCGGCAGCCGCACCATCGAGGTCACCCGCACCGACCTCGTCAAGTACGCCGGTGCGTCCGGGGACTTCAACCCGATCCACTGGAATGAAGCCTTCGCCACCGGCGTGGAACTGCCCGGCGTCATCGCCCACGGCATGTTCACCATGGGCTCCGCCGTCCAGCTGGTCACGGACTGGGCGGGCGACCCGGCCGCCGTCGTGGACTTCCAGACCCGCTTCACCAAGCCTGTCCTGGTCACCGACACCACGGGCACCGAGGAGCCCGGCGCCACCATCGAGGTCAGTGGCCTCATCGGCAAGCTCGACGCCGAGACCAACACCGCGCGTATCGACCTCACCGTGGTTTCGGCGGGCCAGAAAGTCCTGATGAAGGCCCAGGCCGTGGTCCGGCTTAGCTGAGCCGGAAGCGTGTCGCACTTTCCCGATAGGGTTGTCTGGTGACTTCCACCCTGCTTTCCCAGTTCACCACGGCCGCCGTCGGAGGCCCAGCGGGCACCTTTATCGAGGCCCGCTCCGAGGCTGACATCATCGACGCCGTCCGCAGCGCGGACGCAGCAGGGGAGCCGCTGCTGATCATCAGCGGCGGCTCCAACCTGCTGATTTCCGACGACGGCTTCCCAGGTACCGTGGTCAAGATCGCCTCGGAGGGGTTCACCGTCAATGCCGAGGACTCCTGCGGCGGGGTGGCCGTGGTGGTGCAGGCCGGACACAACTGGGACAAGCTCGTGCAGCACGCCGTCCTGCACGCCTGGTCCGGGATCGAGGCCCTGGCCGGCATCCCGGGCTCCACCGGGGCAACCCCCGTTCAGAACGTGGGCGCCTATGGTTCAGACGTTTCGCAGACCATCGCCGCTGTGCGGACCTGGGACCGCGAGCGGAACGCCGTCAAAACCTTCACGAACTCGGAGCTGAAGTTCGGCTACCGGGACTCCATCCTGAAGCAGACCACCGTCAACGGTTCACCCCGCTACGTGGTGCTGACGGTGGAGTTCCAGCTGCCGATCGGACGGATGAGCGCCCCCATCCGGTACGCCGAACTGGCCCGCTCGCTGGGCGTGGAGCAGGGAAAGCGCGCCTACTCCACGGATGTGCGCCGGGAGGTGCTGCGGCTCCGGGCGTCGAAGGGCATGGTCCTGGACCCGGCGGACCGGGACACCTATTCCACGGGGTCGTTCTTCACCAACCCGATCGTCCCGGCGGAGGTCGCCGCGGCGCTGCCGGAAAGCGCGCCCCGCTACCCGGGCGGCCGGGACGGGCTGGTAAAGCTTTCCGCTGCCTGGCTGATCGACCAGGCGGGCTTTGGGAAAGGCTTTGGGCTGGAACCGGACAGTGTCAGTGGCGGCCGGGCGTCCCTGTCCACCAAGCACACCCTGGCCATCACCAACCGCGGCTCAGCCAAGGCAGCAGATGTGGTGGCCGTTGCGCGCGAGGTGCGTGCCGGCGTCGAACGCCGCTTCGGAATTGCGCTGCACCCGGAACCGCTGCTTATTGGCCTGACGCTCTGACCTCGGCTGGCCGCCCGCCGTTGCCGGCGCACTCCAATGCTTGGGCGGCGCGGACATGCGCGGCCATGCCCAGCATGGCTGCAGCCCAGCCCGACAACGCAAGGTAGGGCCCCATAAACAGCCAGACCAGGAGCCCCGGAAGCGCGGGATTGGCGCGGCCGGCGATGATACAGGCCACCAGTCCCGCCACTGCGACGGCGTGCGAGAGGACCCAGAGGACTTTCCCGCCGCCCGGGTGGTGCTTCCAGTCGCGGACAACGCGGAGTGGGCTGCGGTTCACCCGTATGCCGGGGAAAAGGACGGCGTAGCCACCTCCGAGGCTGAAGGCGAGGGAAGGCAGCAGCAGCGAAAGTTCGGATTCCCCGTGAGCCAGGAATCCGGTAACGGCCGGGACTCCCAACCCAACACCGAGCAGGACAGACGCGGTCCCGCCGATCATCCAGCCTTGTGTTTCACGCGCGGGCAACTGCCACAAACTCCCCAAAGTCATGGTTCCACCCTAACCGCCGCGGCTGCGCGGCACTGACCAGCCCTGCTGCGCCTGGCCTAGGATGAGGGCATGTCAGGATTGGCCCTGAAACGGCTCAGCCCCAGGATCATGGGCCGGCTGCGGCTGGCCTCCCAAGGCTTGCTCGCCCCGGGACTGTCCTCCGTGCCGGAGGCGGTCCGCTGGATGACCGCCATGCAGGCCCAGGACCTCCAGGCGGCGCTGTGGGCCGTGGGGCTCCGGGCGCCGGGTTCGGGCCTGGCGGACGTCCGTTCCGCCCTTGATTCCGGCGCCGTGGTCCGGTCCTGGCCGATGCGCGGAACGCTGCACCTGGTGGCGCCGGAGGACCTGGGCTGGATGCTGAACCTCACGGCGGAACGGCTCACCAAGGGTATCGCTTCCCGGCACCGGGAACTGGACATCACCTGGACCGATATTGAAAACTGCCGCGGCGTTGCCCTGGAGCGGGTTTCCGGTGGCGGATCGTTGAGCCGCAGCGGGTTATTCGAGGTGTTTGAAGCGGCCGGGCAGCCCACCACAGGCCAGCGCGGCATCCACATCCTGGGAACGTTGTGCCGGCATGGCTGGCTGGTCCAGGGGCCGCTGGCCGGAAACCAACAGTTGCTGGTGGCCTTCGACGAGTGGATTCCGGTGTCGCGGAAACTCGGGCGTGAAGAGGGTATTGCCGAGTTCGCCCTGCGCTACTTCCGCAGCCACGGCCCCGCCACGCTGCGTGACTTCGCCTGGTGGACGCAGATTCCGTTCACCGAGGTCAGGGCCGCCTTCGAGGGCGTTAAGGACCAGCTGGTGGAGCTGGAGTTTGAGGGCTTGAATTACTGGGTGTCGCCGGAAACGGCTTCATTGCTCGACGGCGGCGTCCCCGGCCAGCGGTCGGTCCTCCTGTTGCCCGGCTTCGACGAGCTTGTGCTGGGGTACCAGGACCGGAGCCTCGTCCTGGCTCCTGAGCATGCCAACAGGATCGTGCCCGGCGGCAACGGCGTCTTCAAGAGAACGGTGGTGGCCGGGGGAGAGGTGATTGGCACGTGGGCGCGGGAAGGCACCCGCCCAGGTGCCGGCGTCGTGCCTGAACTCTTTGATGACGGCCGGCCACTGGGGCCGGCCGCGCAGGCTGCCTTCACCCGCGCCGCCCAACGCTACCTCGCCTTCCTGGGGGCCTGACTCTGCGCGCGCCGCCCCGCCTGAGTGGCCAGTAACGCCCGAGCGGCCCTGCCCCGCCTAACCGGCGCCGGGCAGCAGCGGTTATGCGGGTCAGGGCCGCTCGTGGCAGCGGGAGGCTCTACAGGTTGCCGGTGGCGATGTTGAGCATGCGGCGCAGCGGCTCGGCAGCGCCCCAGAGGAGCTGGTCGCCCACGGTGAAGGCGCTGATGTACTGCGGGCCCATTTCCATCTTGCGGATGCGGCCCACGGGGATGTCCAGGGTGCCGGAAGCGGCGACGGGGGTCAGTTCCGCCATGGAAGCTTCCTTGGTGTTCGGAACCACCTTGGCCCATTGGTTGTCCTCGGCCAGGAGCTTTTCGATCTCGGCGACGGACAGGTCCTCGCGGAGCTTGAGGGTGAGGGCCTGGGAGTGGGAGCGCATGGCGCCGATGCGGACGCAGAGGCCATCCATGACCACGTGGTTTTCCGCGGAGGTCCCCAGGATCTTGTTGGTCTCAACCCCGGCCTTCCACTCTTCTTTGGACTGTCCGTTGCCCAGGTCCGCGTCGATCCAGGGGATCAGGGAGCCGGCCAGCGGCACACCGAACTGGGTGGCGTCGATGTCCGTGCGCTGGTGGGCCAGGACCTTGCGGTCAATGTCGAGGATGGCCGACGCCGGGTCGTCCAGTTCGGTGCTGACCTCGGCGTTGAGCGTGCCGAACTGGCTGAGCAGCTCGCGCATGTGCCGGGCGCCGCCGCCGGAAGCAGCCTGGTAGGTCATGGAGGTGCCCCACTCCACCAGGTTGTTCTTGAACAGGCCGCCGAGGCCCATAAGCATGCAGGACACCGTGCAGTTGCCGCCGATGAAGTCCTTCGTGCCGTTGACCAGGCCCTTGTCGATGACGTCGCGGTTGATGGGGTCCAGGACGATGATCGAGTCATCGTTCATGCGCAGGGTGGAGGCGGCGTCGATCCAGAGGCCGTCCCAGCCGCGGCTGCGGAGCTCGCCGTGGACCTGCTTGGTGTAGTCGCCGCCCTGTGCGGTGACGATTATGGGCAGCTTGGCCAGCGTGTCGACGTCGAACGCGTTTTCGAGCTTGCCGGCGCCTTCAGCGAAGGAAGGCGCGGCACCTCCCGCGTTGGAAGTTGAGAAGAACACCGGGTTGATGTTGGCGAAGTCGCCCTCGTCCTGCATGCGCTGCATGAGGACGGAACCGACCATGCCGCGCCATCCGACCAGGCCGACGGAAGGGGTAGCTGCTGTAGTCATTCGTACAGTTTAGACTTCGGAACCGGCACAGTGCAGTCGGTTACGTCACGCCGCGTGCTCGGTGTAAAGGGTGTCGTTGCGCCGCGCGCGTTCACCGCCCATTTCCATCGTTTGGGCACCCTACATATCGAACTGGCGGGCCGTGGGCTCGGGGATTCCGCGCTCCGCCCGGAGCCGTTTGGCTTTGGAAGCCACACCTGCCATGCGCACGGCATAGAGCACACCGCCTGCTCCGGCGACGGTCAGGATCAACGCTCCCCACAAGGGGTCCTGGCCACGGCTGGTGGGTCCAGTCACCAGCAGGAGGGAGAACGCCGCCAGCGCGGCGAAGAAGACCGCCAACACCAGGAAACCGCCGGCGGACCGCACCTGCGGGTGGGAGCTGGCTGTCACCACACCAAGCTCATCCTTGGCATAGCTGTGCAGCCGGCCGTCCACTGTCCGGAAAAGGAATCGCTTGTCACCGCGCGCCAGCGCCTGGTCGTGGTAGGCGCGGACCTGGTCATCGGAGTTGGGGCCGCCGCCCGCGTTGCTGCCTGGAATGCCGTTCTGCACGCTAGTCCTGCCGGATCGATCGGATGTGGTCCAGGACCTGGCTGTCCGTCAGGCCCGTGATTTCCTGGATGGGTTCGGAGGGCGCATCGATGACGCCGTACCCTACTGCCCAGCCCTGTCCGCTGCGCTTGACCAGAAGTTGTTTTTCCGCGCCGTCCGCCAGTAAACGGATGGTGGCTCCGCCGGCTGGGTGGTCTTCGAGGTGCTTGCGCACGATGAAGAAGTTGCCTTCCGCCGGGGTGGAATCGGGACGCTGGGCCATCGCGAACCAGCTGAGGTGGGCGCGGGGCTGCAGCAGGATCCGGTACTCGGCGGATTCCACCGACAGGACATTGTCCACGGAGTCCGCCGTCAGGAGGTTGATCTGTACCCGCTTGGCTGCCTCGGTCAGGGCCTGGGTCACGGCTGCGACCGGGCCGGCCACGGACAGTTCCCCACCCGGTCCAACGGTGGCGGCGCCGCGGGCCACCAGGGACGAGGCTCCGGCGGAGAGCAGGGAGGCGTCGTCGAGTTCAGCCTCAAGCCGCAGTGCCTTGGCCGAGGCTTCGGCCGCCGGGCCACGCCGGAGGTTCAGGAGCACCAGGAGTTCGGCGAAGCCGAAACCGATCGCGTCGGGATAGGCCTGGCCGGAGGCCGAGGACCGGGCTGTCGTTGTTTCAGTCACTGGTTGTTCTCCTCAGTTCTCAGAAGCCAAAAAAGTCGCCGACGGCGTCGACTCCGTCGCTGATGGCCCCGCCTACGGCCTGTGCGCCATCCGCGATTTTGTCTCCGACGTAGTTCACGGAGTCGTGGATGACGGGGACGTTGTCGTAGAGGGCCAGGGCGCCACTGGCCACCATACAGACCGTACCCGCCGGTGGTGGCAGGAACGAACCCGCGCCCAGCAGTGCTTTGGTGGTGGAGTAGGCAGCAGAACCGTAATCGCCCTCCTGGAAGTTGTTGAAGGCGTCGAGGCTGTCCAGTCCCACGCCCACAACGCCGAGGCCCTTGCCGAAGGCGTCGAGGTATTTGAACGCATTGGTTCCATCGGCGAGGTTCAGCACCTCGTGGAATTTTCCTTCAAACAGGCTGTTGGACAGGTTGAAGAACTTGCTGAACTCATTGGAGTTCTGGAAGGCCCGCCAGGCCGCAGGGTCCATAAAATCACCGATGCGCGACTTATGGAGCATGGCGCCGATGTCGAACAGACCTGCCCGGAGGTTCGGGAACGCCTTGGTGAGGCCGTAGATGTCCCAGCCGTCGCGGAACGGCGAGTCCGGGTCTGCCAGCCAGTCGGGGCCCCAGGGGTTGGTGCTACCTTGACCGGGGACCGTCCCGCCGGGGCCGTTACCGCCCGGCACCCCCGCATCCAGTCCGCCTCCACCGCCGTTGCTCGCCTTCTCCTGCTGGTTGGCGTTCTCGAGGAGCTTTTTGGATTCCTGCTTCAGCGCGAAGGCGGCCTGCTGCAGCATGGCCCGGTGGCTGCCGTTCCACTCGGACCGGAACGCAACCGCGTCCTGGCCCGTCCATAAAGGCGAATTGTTGATCTGGCTGCTCAGCTGTGTGGACTGCTGCAGCAGCAGGTCCGCCGTCTTGCCGAACTGCTTTGCCAACGTCCGCAGTTCGGCTACGTCCGCGCCCCACAAATTTCCTGCCACCCGGAGGTCCCCCAATTTCTCTGTCACGCTGAAACTCAGCCCAGCCTAGTAGCCGCCGGATCCTGCCACGATGGGGTGTCCTCCCCATGTGCGGCACAAGGTGCTAGCCGCGCTCCGACTCCTCCAGCACAGCAGCTTTCCGCGCACGGAGGGCGAAGAAGGCGCCGAACGCGAACACCTGCGTCACCACCACCAGCACAATGGCGCCGGCGATCTTATTGCCGCCCAGGATCATGGTCAGCCCCACGATGGCGGAGAGCAGCGCCAGCAAGGGCAGCAGCATGTAGCCGAGGACGAACAGGGTTTCAGGTTTCTTCAGCATGTTCCTAGCCCTCAGTCCGAGACCATTTGGTGAATCTGTAGCGTGTGCCGTTGGCGGCCGTCAGCCAGCCGTCCGGTGGGACGGAAGCAGCCGCTTCCCAGCCGGTGCCGAGCTCGGGGGCGAACGTGTCGCCGTCGGCATCGACGTCGATGGTGGTGACAACCGCGACGTTGGCGAGTTCGGTGGACTGGCGGAAAATCTCGCCGCCGCCCAGAATCCAGACGGTCTCCCCGCCGTCGACGAACTGCGACTCCAGCAGCGCGTCATCAAGGGAGGGAACTACGACGGCGCCCTCCGCCTCAGGCGTGTCGGCCCAGCTTTTCTGCCGGGTGATGACGATGTTGGTGCGGCCGGGCAGCGGACGGAACTTGTCCGGGAAGGACAGCCAGGTCTTGCGGCCCATTACCACGGGGTGGCCCATGGTGAGCCGGTTGAAGTGTTTGAGGTCTTCGGGCAGGTGCCACGGCATGTCGCCGTCCTTGCCGATGACACCGTCGGGCGTCTGCGCCCACACCAGGCCCACACCGGTCACCGATGCGGCCAGCTCTTCCGTGAAGGACTGCGGATCGGTGGAGTTTTCCGTACTCATACCGCGATCGGAGCCTTGATCGTGGGGTGGTGCTGGTAACCCACCACTTCGAAGTCCTCAAGGGTGTAGTCGAAGATCGAAGCGGGCTTGCGCGTGAGCTTCAGCTGCGGGTACTCGTACGGCTCCCGCTCCAGCTGCTTGAGGACCTGGTCCATGTGGTTTTCGTAGATGTGCACGTCGCCGCCCGTCCAGACGAATTCGCCGGGCTCCAGTCCCACCTGCTGGGCCACCATGCAGGTGAGCAGTGCGTAGGAGGCGATGTTGAACGGCACGCCCAGGAACATGTCCGCGGAGCGCTGGTACAGCTGGCAGGACAGCTTGCCGTCCGCCACGTAGAACTGGAAGAACGCGTGGCACGGTGGCAGCGCCATGTCGTGGAGTTCGGACACATTCCAGGCGGAGACGATGTGCCGGCGCGAGTCCGGGTTGGACTTCAGGTTCTCAATAAGCTCGGCGATCTGGTCGATGTGGCCGCCGTCAGGGGTGGGCCAGCTGCGCCACTGCACACCGTAGACGGGGCCCAGGTCGCCGTCGGCGTCTGCCCATTCATTCCAGATGGTGACGCCTTGGTCCACCATCCACTTGATGTTGGTTTCGCCGCGCAGGAACCACAGAAGCTCCACCGCCACGGACTTGAAGTGGACCCGCTTGGTGGTGATCAGCGGGAAGCTTTTCGCGAGGTCAAAGCGGATTTGGCGCCCGAAAACGCTGGTGGTTCCGGTTCCGGTACGGTCCGATTTGTGCGTGCCGGAAGCCAGGACATCGCGCAGGAGGTCTTCATAAGGCGTTGGGATGCTCACGCCTAAAGTCTACCGGGGCGCCGGGGGAACAGCGGGAGGCACGGAGGCGGCCCGGACGGCCCGGACCACTAATATCGCGGCGTAGACCATCAGCAGGACGACCGGCGGCCACATTGTCCAGGGCCCGGCGAGCTCCAGCCAGCCACGGATGCTCAGCCAGCACAACAGCACGGCCAGGGCCGGTGTCAGATCCGCGAGGACTCTTTTGCCTTCTGTGGCTTCGATGGCGGCCCGCTGGGGATCCGCAGGTCCGCCTTTGACTGCGGCCGCTGGAAGGAACCGGTGCAACAGCCACAGGAATGCCACCACTCCGGCCCCTATCAGCAGCGACGAAAAGACGGCTGGCACTGACTTGCCGGCAAACCTGTCAGGCTCGCCCGCGCCATCCCAATGCACAGGGACAGAGTTCGGCATGCCCGGGTACAGGGCTGTTCCCAGTACAGCGGTGGCCGCCAGCAGCAGCAGGGACGGCACGAACCAGGTCCGCCGCCGCCCTTTGCCCGGATCCATTTTCATCAGTTCTTCCCCTCCCCGGCTTCCCGGGGGTCAAGCTGCGGCCGCCACCTCAGTCGTCGAAGGGCCTGAACTGCTCCACTGCCACGATCCTGTTTTTGGCGCCCGGGGCCACATGGCACACCACGAGTTCGCCGGGGGACAGATACGGTTCCTCGGTGGGCAGGAGTGCGGCCAGGTGCTGCGGCATGTGTTTGGCCAGTTGCCCGAACACGGTGGGCAGCGCCGGGCGGTGCGTGCAGAGAACCACAGGCCGCTGCTTGTCAAAAAGGGCCTCGACGACGGCTGCTGTTTTCTTCGGGTTCCGCCCATGGCGGTGTTCGGTCAACGCCTCCGACAGTTTCACCTTCGCGCCGGACGCCTTCGCGTATGGTGCCACGGTGGCCACGCACCGCAGCCACGGGCTGGTGACCACCCGAAGCGGCTTCCAGGTCTGAAGCAGCCGGCCCACGGCCTGCGCCTGGCGGGTTCCGGTGGCCGCCAGCGGGCGCTCACCTTCGGCCTTCGACCAGGACGAGCGGGGTTTCGCCTTCGCGTGGCGGAGCACCAGGAGGGGCCAGGTGTTCAGTTCGCCGCGCTCATGGGCGTCCCGCAGGTACTCGAGGGGCGCGACGTCGGACGGGTTGGACAGCAGCCGGGCCGCCTTTTCGGGCGGGCACCACATCACGCTGTCCACCTCCTTCCCGTCGGGCACCAACCTGTCGCCGTTGACCCGGACAGCCCAGTAGTGGACCACCTTCAAGCCGGAAGCCACATGGTAGTGGATCGGCGGCAGCGGGATGCCCAGCGACGCTCTGAGCCCTATCTCCTCCCACACCTCGCGGACGGCGCACTCAGGGACGGTCTCACCGTCGTCAATCTTGCCTTTCGGCCAGGACCAGTCGTCATAGCGGGGCCGGTGGATCAGCAGGACCTCAAGCTGGTCCTTGTTCAGACGCCAAGGCAGCGCACCGGCAGCCGTGACGGCTACCGGTTCGCCTGGGTGGTCTGTCTGGTCGGCTACAAGTGCGTCGCTCGACAAAACCGCGGCCCTTACCGTCGGCTCAGGCTGCGTTGCCGTGGCCGCGACGCCAGCAGGAACGACTGAACGTCCTCCAGCGGCCTGCCGTCGTCGCCCAGGTGGTGGCGAGTCCACTTCCCCTCGTTGTCCAGGTGCCAGCTGGCGGTTTCCGGCGCCATGTAGCGGCGCAGCAGGTCCAGCACATAGTTGATGTCGTCGGGTGCGCTGAGCTGGACCAGGGCTTCCACCCGGCGGTCCAGGTTGCGGTGCATCATGTCCGCAGAGCCGATATACACCACAGGGTCCCCGCCGTTGGCGAAGGCGAACACGCGGGAGTGCTCCAGGAACCTGCCCAGGATGGAGCGGACCGTGATGTTTTCGCTGAGCCCCGGCACGCCAGGGCGCAGTGAGCAGATGCCCCGGACCACCACGTCCACCTTCACGCCGGCCTGCGATGCACGGTAGAGCGAGTCGATGATGGCTTCGTCCACCATGGAGTTGACCTTGATCTGGACGCGGCCCGGCAGCCCCGCCCTGGCGTTGCGGATCTCGGTCTCGATCCGGTCGATCAGGCCCGAACGCACCGAACGCGGAGCGACCAGGAGGCGCTTGAAGGTTGACTTGGGGGCGTAACCGGAGAGCTGGTTGAACAGCTTGGACAGGTCCTCGCCCACCTGTTCATTGGCGGTCAGGAGGCCAAGGTCCTCGTAGTAGCGGGCCGTCCGGGGGTGGTAGTTGCCGGTGCCGATGTGGCAATAACGCCGCAGGCCGTCCACTTCCTGGCGAACCACCAGTGAGAGCTTGCAGTGCGTCTTCAGGCCAACGATGCCGTACACCACGTGCACGCCGGCCTGTTCCAGCTTGCGGGCCCAGGAGATGTTCGCCTGCTCATCAAACCTGGCCTTGATCTCCACCAGGGCCAGGACCTGTTTGCCGGCCTCGGCCGCATCAATCAGGGCGTCCACAATGGGGGAGTCCCCCGAGGTGCGGTACAGGGTCTGCTTGATGGCCTGCACCTTGGGGTCCGCCGCCGCTTGCTCCAGGAACGCCTGCACCGAGGTGGAAAACGAATCGTACGGGTGGTGGAGCAGGATGTCCCGCCGGCGCATCGCCGCGAAGACGTTGGCTGCCTTGGACGTCTCGGACTCGTTGAGGTAGCGGGAGGTGTGGGGCACGTGCTTGGGGTAGTGCAGGTCGGCGCGGTCGATGCCCGCGATGACCGACAGTCCGCGAAGGTCCAGCGGTGCGGGGACCGAGTAGACCTCGGACTCCTCAACACCGAGTTCGCGGATCAGCAGTGCCCGGATGTTGGGGTTGATGTCGTTGGTGACCTCAAGCCGCACAGGAGGGCCGAAACGGCGGCGCAGGAGTTCCTTCTCCAGCGCCTGCAGGAGGTTCTCGGCGTCGTCCTCTTCCACCTCCACGTCCTCGTTGCGGGTGACGCGGAAGGTGTGGTGTTCCAGGACCTCCATGCCGGCGAACAGCCTGTCCAGGTGGACGGCTATGACTTCCTCAAGCGCGATGAAGCGGGCCACCCGGCCGGGCACTGCACCGGCGCGGGGACCGTCGATGGAGATCAGGCGCGGCAGTTGGTCCGGCACCTTGACACGGGCGAACAGTTCCTTGTCGCTCACCGGGTTGCGGACCACCACGGCCAGGTTCAGCGAAAGCCCCGAAATGTACGGGAACGGGTGCGCCGGGTCCACAGCCAGGGGCGTCAGGATGGGGAACACTTTTTCGGCGAACATCTGGCTGAGCTGTTGCTTCGCGGCGTCATCCAGTTCGTCCCAGTGCATGAGGTGGATGTGCTCATAGGCCAGGGCCGGGCGGATCTGGTCGGCGAAGACCTGGGCGTGGCGCTGCTGCAGCCGGTGCGCTTCCTCGCCAATCTTTTCCAGCACCTCCACCGGGCTCAGGCCGGCGGGGGAGGGGACAGCGAGTCCCGTGGCGATACGCCGCTTCAGGCCGGCAACGCGGACCATAAAGAACTCGTCCAGGTTGGAGGCGAAGATGGACAGGAAGTTGACCCGCTCCAGCAGATACAGCGTGGGGTCCTCGGCCAGTTCCAGAACCCTGGAATTGAACGCGAGCCAGCTTAGTTCGCGGTCCAGGAAGCGGTCCGGCCGGATATCCCCTTCGGGCTCGAGGTTGGGCGCAAAGTCCGGGATGTCAATGCGGTCCTGCGTGGCCCGCGACGCCGGGACCTCCGAGGAACCGAAGCGCGCACGCACCGGGACTGGAGCCTCTTGGGACGTGGCTGCTCCGGACGGTTCCGGGTTCATGGCATCTCCTTTACCTGGCGCTTGATGCTGCCGTTTCCGGCCGGCGCGGTTCTGTTTCAACCTTACAAGCTTTCACGGCGGCAAAGCCCTCGATTTAGTGTCCGGAACCCCATGCGTCAGGCGATTGGACTAACCCGCCGCCGGGCCGTACATCACGTCCATGTCCCAGCGGGTGAAGCCCAGCCGCCGGTACAGGGCAACAGCCGGCGCGTTATCGGCGTCGACATACAGCATCACGGCGTGCAGTCCCTGGTCCTGCAGGTGTTTGATGCCTGCCACCGTGAGGGCCTTGCCCAGCCCTGACCCCTGGGCCCCAGGGGTTACGCCTACCACGTAGATCTCCCCGATGGCGGGATGCGAGCCGTGCCGGGGATGGACCTTGGTCCAGTGGTAGCCGAGCAGTTGGCCCTCCCCGTCCACGGCCAGCAGGAATCCTGCCGGGTCGAACCAGGATTCGGCCATCCGGGCGTCAAGGTCCGCCCGGGTGAGGCTGCCCTGCTCCGGGTGGTGGGCGAAGGCGGCGCGGTTGGCAGCCAGCCAGGCGTCCTCATCCTGCCCCGGCACAAACGTGCGGATGGCCACGCCGTCCGGCATGGCGGCGTCGGGAAGGTCCGCCGCCGCGGTGGTCATCCGCATCTTCCACAGCTCACGCACGGGCACGTAGCCGTAGCGGGCGGCGAGGTCAGCGGCGGCCTCGTGGTTGCCGTGGGACCAGGCCTTCAGGCCGTGGAACCCGCGCCGGTCCTGGAGGGCGCCCACCAGGCGGTCAGCCACACCCTGGTTGCGGTAGCTGGGGTGGACGGCGATCTCCACCACGCCGGTGCCGTCTGTCTCCTCCACCACTGCGGCGAACCCGGCCAGGTCCTGGCCGGAGGAAGGATCCGAGTCCTCGTCCGGTGCGTACAGGGCCAGGGTCAGCAGCTTGTGGTCAGCGGAATCGCCGGCGCGCATGCTGATCAGGGTCTGCTCGGAGATGGACGGGTTTCCGTCCGACTCTTCCGCCGCTGTCAGGAGGTTGCCGCAGTCCTTCAGAAGCTGCTGGTCAACCGCGCCGTAGACTGCATGGACGGGCCACTTCTCAGGGTGCGCTGGGGTCATGAAGCAAGGCTATACGGGTTCGCCGCATCCGGGACCGAAGCGGAGCCGTCTCAGGCTTCGGTCAGTTCGTCTTCCTGCTGCCGGACCAGGGTGAGCCGGTAGCCGACGTTGCGGACAGTGCTGATGAGGTTCTCGTGGTCCGCGCCCAGTTTGGCGCGCAGCCGCCGCACGTGGACGTCCACGGTGCGCGTGCCGCCGTAGTAGTCATATCCCCACACCTCGGTGAGCAGTTGCTGGCGCGTAAATACGCGGCCCGGGTGCTGCGCCAGGTACTTGAGGAGCTCGAATTCCTTGAACGTCAGGTTCAGCGGCGCACCGTTCACACGGGCCGTGTAGCTCGCTTCGTCGATAACGACGCCGGCGGCCCGGATCTCGGACGGGGCATCCTCCTGCTCGGGGACGGCCCGGGCAACGGAGAGCCGGATGCGGGCTTCCACTTCGGCAGGGCCGGCGGATTCGAGGACGATGTCGTCCACAGCCCAGGCGGAGGAAACGGCAGCCATGCCGCCTTCAGTCAGGATGAGCACCAGAGGGGCGCTGAGGCCGGTGGCCTTGAGGAGCTGGGTGAGGGACCGGGCGCCCACGAGGTCCTTGCGTGCGTCGAGCAGCACGATATCGCAGGGGTCGGTCTCCAGGAGTGCCGTTGGCTCGGCCGGGAGGATATGTACGCGGTGGTTGAGCAGTTCCAGGGCAGGGAGGATGTCCACCGATGATCCGGTGCTGTTCGTCAATAACAGGATGTGCGACATTGTTCCTCCAAGGGCCGTCCGCGCATCTTTGGGCGACTGAACCGGGTTCTCACCGGCCGGTACCAGCTCCCGGCCGCGGTTTTTGGGGCCGCTGCAACCGCAGCGATCCTGCCACCTCAGCAGGGAACTTAGCTGAGCCTCGAGTATACCCGGCAGGCCCGCAACAGGTATGGATAAGTTTCGGATCAATATACGTTTTGCGACATATCCCGTTCACATAAGGCAGGATTGGAGCAGGCTGGATGCCCTGGCACTGAGGGCGGACGCCGTCTTCGTACGCCAACGCAGGATGGGATGCAGCGCAGTGAGTGCACAGACTAAGCCCCGGCCGGGATCCGCATGACGCCGGAACTTCAGGCACCCGTGCGCTCCCTGGGCTCGTGGACCATCGGTGTGGCGGGCATCGCGGGGCTGGCAGCCATCATTGCCGGGGTTTATACGTCCCGTGAGGCCCTTGTGGGCGTCGCCGTGGCCATCGCTGCCGCTGTTGGCACCGGCTGGCCGCATTTCCTCAGAATTCCCGCCAAGAAAACCCTTGCCGCGGTGATCGGCCTCGCCGGGGCCGGGTCGGCCCTCGCCGCCGCCTACGCGCCTGCCCCGGGTTACCTGGACTGGTCACCGCCTTTCATCGCGCTGGGAATCATGGCGGTCTTTGTAGTCCAGCTCATCCGCGGAACCGGGCAGGCGCAGCGCCTGGAGTCCACCCTCGGATGTTCGGTGGGCGTGCTGCTGTCCTGCCTGGGCGCCGGATGGATCGCCGGTGCCAGGTTCAACGGGGTGCGCGAGATGCTGCTCGTGGCGGCCATCAGCGCGGCGGTGGCCCTGCTGGCGGGGCTGATCCGCTGGCCGGACAGCATCGTGGCGCCGCTCGGGATTGTCCTCGCCGGGCTGGCCGGTCCGCTGGCCGGGCTGGTCCTCTCCGACATTTCGGTCCTGCCGGCCGCCATCTTCGGTGTGGTGGTGGGCGCCGTGCTGGTGAGCTTCCGGCGTCTCGTCACCCTCCGCGGGGCTCCGCTTAATATTCCTGCTGCCCTTGGCATGGGCCTGGCGCCCGTTTCGGCGGTGGGTTCGTTGGCCTACTTCATAGACAAACTACTCATCTACTAACGGTTAGGATGGCATCATGTCCGTACTTGCATTTGAAATCTTCTTCCTTGTCCTGCTCGGCATCGCCAGCGTATCCATGGCGTGGTTTGCCGGCTTTGTTGTCTACCGCCTCTTCAAAGGGCAGAAGTAGACCCCTTTTCCGCACTCACCAGTTTCCCGAGGTAACCGCTGTGCCGATTGAGATTCCCACAGACCTGACTCCAGAACTCGTCCCGCTTTCCTGGCTCATTGGTGAGTGGGAGGGCCGCGGCCGGCTGGGCAGCGGGGACGAGGATTCGGAGCATTTCCTGCAGCACGTTTCGTTCACGCACAACGGGTTGCCGTACCTGCAGTACCGTGCGGAGAGCTGGCTGACGGACGACGACGGCACGCGCCTGCGGCCGTTGACGGTCGAGGCCGGCTTCTGGGCACTGGAGCGCGAACAGCTGGATGCCGACGGCGGCCCCGGCCTGATCCCTGCGGACATTGTGCCGGTGCTCAAGAGCGCGGATGAGGTGGAAGCGCTCCGCAACAGCGACGGCGGCTTCAACATTTCCGTCTCCATAGCCCACCCCGGTGGCATTTCGGAACTGTACTACGGGCAGATCAAGGGCCCGCAGATCCAGCTGACCACGGACATGGTGATGCGGGGAAGCCATTCCAAGGACTATAGTGCTGCCACCCGGATCTTCGGGCTGGTGGACGGTAACCTCCTCTGGCGTTGGGATGTGGCCGTTGGCGGTAAGGAAGGCAAGGGGCTTGAAGCCCACGCGTCTGCCTTCCTCAAAAAAGTTTCCTGACCCCAACAGGCCCGGAGGAACGAAAGAGGGGCGCGCCACATGGAAGATCCCCGGAACCTGCAGGCCCCACCGGATAAGCGGGACTACAGCGACCTGAAGGCCGTTTTCTTCAACGGGACCCTCAAGAGATCACCGCAGACCTCCAACACGGACGGGCTGATCGCCATCAGCCGGCTCATCATGGAAAAAGAGGGCGTCAGCACCCGGGTGATCCGCACCGTGGACCACGATATTGCCAGCGGCGTCTACCCGGACATGACCCAGTACGGCTGGCCCACCGACGAATGGCCCCGGCTGTATCCGGCGGTGCAGGAAGCGGACATCGTGGTGGTGGCCGGGCCCATCTGGCTCGGCGACAACTCCTCCCAGACCAAGAAGCTGATCGAACGCCTCTACGCCCACTCCGGCGAACTCAACAGCAAAGGCCAGTGGGCGTTCTATCCCAAAGTAGGCGGCTGCCTGATCACCGGCAACGAGGACGGCATCAAGCACTGCGCCATGAACGTCCTCTACAGCCTCCAGCACATAGGCTTCAGCATTCCGCCGCAGGCCGATGCAGGCTGGATCGGTGCTGTGGGTCCCGGCCCGAGCTACCTCGATGTTGGCTCCGGCGGTCCCGAAACGGACTTCACCAACCGGAACGCCACCTTCATGACCTGGAACCTGCTGCACCTCGCCCGGACCCTCAAGGACGCCGGCGGCTACCCCGCGTACGGCAACCTCCCCAAGGAATGGACTGCCGGAACCCGCTTCGATTTTGAAAACCCGGAATACTCCCCACCCGCACCCTAGCCTCGCAAGGCCGCACCGGCTCCTTGCCCCCGCAAGCTCGGGCCGGAATACTCCCTGACCAAAGGACGTTGCCCCCAGTATGACTACTCCCAGCCCTCTGTTGTCGCGCCCCGGAGCCGTTGAGGCGGCGGGTGCGGACGCCGGCGTCGCTGCCCACTACGGCGAGCCCCTTCGCGAGCAGCGCGCTCTCGCGGCCGGAACCGCCGTCGTCGACCTCTCCTCCCGCGGTGTGGTGACGGTCAGCGGGCCGGACCGCCTGAGCTGGCTCAACACGCTGTCCTCCCAGCAGGTCACCGGCCTGCAGCCGGGCGAGTCCAGCGAGCTGCTCCTCCTGAGCGTGCAGGGCAGGATCGATTTCGACGCGCGGGTGATTGACGACGGCGTGACCACCTGGCTGATCGTGGAGGCTGCCGAAGCTGCCCCGCTGGCAGAGTTCCTCAACAGGATGAAGTTCATGCTGCGGGTGGAAATCGCCGACGTCTCCGCCGACTGGGCCGTGGTGGGCAGCACCAAAGCGGTCCCCGAATGGCCGCAGCGGCTCGTATGGCTGGACCCCTGGCCCAACGTTGGGGCGGGCGGCTACTCGTACGCCACTGTTGAGCCGGCTGCCCACCCCGGGCTTGAGCGCCCGTGGTTTGAGTACCTGGTTCCCGCCACCGAGCTTGAGGACGCCGTGGAGGGGCGCCCGCTGGCCGGAGTCCTCGCCGCAGAAGCACTGCGCGTCGCTGCCTGGCGTCCCCGGATCGGCGCCGAAACGGACGACAAAACCATCCCGCACGAACTGGACCTCCTCCGCACCGCCGTCCACCTGGCCAAGGGCTGCTACAAGGGCCAGGAAACCATCGCGCGGGTGCACAACCTGGGGCACCCGCCACGGCGGCTGGTGTTCCTCCAGCTCGACGGGTCCCAGCACACCCTGCCGGAGGCCGGCAGCCCGGTCTTCGTCGGGGAGCGGAAGGTGGGAACCGTCACGTCCGTGGCCCAGCATTACGAAATGGGGCCCGTGGCCCTGGCAGTCATAAAGCGTTCCGTGGCGGCGGATGAAATACTGACGGTCCTGGACGGGGACGAGCCCTATACCGCCGCCCAGGAACTCATCGTTGCCCCCGACGCCGGCCAGGTGGTGGGGCGCCAGACCGGATTCCTCAGGGGGCCACGCTAATGACAGACAACGCCGGAACCAACGCGGAAACCAACGCCGGGCCCGACGACGAGGCGCTGGCTTTGGCGCACTCGCTCTTCCAGGCTGCCCGGGAGGGGGACTCGGCGCTGCTGCGCGCCTATCTCGAGGCCGGTGCTCCCGCCACCTTGACCAATGCCGCCGGCGACTCGCTGCTGATGCTGGCCGCCTACCACGGCCATGCGGACACCGTTGAGCTGGTCCTGAAGCACGGTGCCGACGCGAACGCCGCCAACGACCGGGGCCAGACCCCGCTGGCCGGGGCCGCCTTCAAGGGCTACACCGATGTTGCCCGCGTCCTGCTGGACGCCGGAGCAGACCCGGACGCGGGATCGCCGTCGGCCCGCGCCGCCGCGCAAATGTTCGCCCGGACGGAGATCCTGAACCTCCTGGGCTAGTATTTCCGGGTCCCGCCCGGCAGCAGCAACCTGACGAAGGATGACCCAGTGGAAAACGTAGCAAAGCAGTGGCCGGCCCTTTGGTCTCTGGTGATCGGGTTCTTTATGATCCTGATCGACACCACCATCGTGTCCGTGGCAAACCCGCGGATCATGGAGGGCCTGAATGCAGACATCAACGCGGTCATCTGGGTCACCAGCGCCTATCTGCTCGCCTATGCCGTCCCGCTGCTGATCACCGGCAGGCTGGGCGACCGGTTCGGGCCCAAGAAGCTTTACCTGTCAGGGCTGGTGGTGTTCACCCTTGCCTCCCTGTGGTGCGGCCTCTCCGGCGATGTCACCACCCTGATTGCCGCCCGGGTGCTGCAGGGCCTCGGCGCCGCCATCATGACGCCCCAGACCATGGCAGTGATCACCCGCATCTTCCCGCCGGACCGGCGCGGTGCGGCCATGGCGGTCTGGGGAGCCACAGCCGGCGTGGCCACGCTGGTGGGCCCCATCCTGGGCGGTGTTTTGGTGGACGGGCTTGGCTGGGAATGGATCTTCTTCATCAACGTGCCGGTCGGCATCGCCGGCTTCATCCTCGCCTGGCGGAACGTTCCCGCCCTCAGCACCCACCCGCACCGGTTCGATATCCCGGGTGTCCTGCTCAGCGCCGTCGGACTGTTCCTGCTGGTCTTCGGCATCCAGGAAGGCGAAACCTACAACTGGGGCACCATCACCGGGCCCATCACCGTGTGGGGCCTGATCATCGCGGGGATCGCCGTCCTGGTGCTGTTTGTCCTCTGGCAGCGCTTCAACAAGGGTGAACCGCTGCTGCCGCTCGCCCTTTTCCGCGACCGGAACTTCTCCCTCGCCAACATCGGGATCACCACCGTGGGCTTCACCGTGACGGCGTTCAGCCTCCCGCTGATCTTCTACTACCAACTGGTCCGCGGCCTGACACCCACCCAGTCGGCGCTCATGATGGTGCCCATGGCCCTGATCTCCGGCGGCCTGGCGCCCGTGGTGGGGAAGGTCATCGACAAGGTCAACCCCAAGTTCATCACGGCCGCGGGCCTGGTGCTGATGGCCGTGGCGCTGGTCTGGAACTCTGCGTTGATGCAGCCGGACACGCCCATCCTGATGTTCCTGCTCCCCAGCGCCGTCCTGGGGTTCGCGAACGCAGGCATCTGGGCGCCGCTGAGCACCACCGCCACGCGCAACCTTCCGCCGCGCCAGGCCGGTGCCGGCTCAGGGGTCTACAACACGACGCGCCAGATCGGGGCGGTGCTGGGCAGCGCCGCCATCGCCGTGCTGATCCAGTCCCGGCTGGCGGCCGAGCTTCCCGCGGGCGGTCCCGGCGGAGGCGCCGGCGGGGGCATGGCGTTCTCCGGAAGCCTTCCGGAGGCCCTCCACGGTGGATTTGCGACGGCGATGGGCCAGTCCATCCTGCTTCCCGCCGGAGTGATCCTGGTGGGCGCAGCCGTGGCACTGTTCTTTGCCAAGCCCCAGCCCGTTCAGAACTGGGGCGCTTCGACGTCAGCCAAGGTGGACGCTGGTCTGGATTCCGCCGGTTGACAGGCCGAGCTTCCGGGCCAGCGCCAGGGACCCGGTATTGCTGACGTCGGTGCGCCACTGCAGGGTGAGTCCGGCGGCAAGGGCTTCGTGGGCGGCGATGGACACCGCAAGGGTGCCCAGGCCGCGGCGCCGCCAGTCCGGGTCCACCAGGACCCCGAGGTGCGCCAGCAGGCCCACCCACTCGGAGTAGGCGCCGCAGGCCAGGGGCACGCGCCGGCCCTCCACCTCGTGGACGATCGTGTAACGGTTTTCGAGGTCCGACAGGCCTACTTCGTTGACGTCATCCGGAGGGCAGCGGCCCTCAAGCTCGATGGCTTCCGGGTTGCCGTGCGAGACCGTCATCTCTTCCGGCGGCTGCTTGAGCGGCAGGTCGTCCGCGAAGAACAGCGCGGCGGCGCCCAGCCCATGGCCCCCGTGGGACCGGGTCAGAGTCAGGAGCGTAACGTGCTGGGCCATCTCCTCGTCCGGCAGGTCCGCGGCGGCGTCGATGACCCACTGCGGACCCACCAGCGCCGAACTGCCGAAGAGCCGGACGAACTCCACGGTCCGGGCTGATTCGTCCGCGCGGACAATCCGCTCCCCGGAGGCCAGTGCATTTCCGAAAGCGTCGTCGTCGAGGCCCAGGCGCCGGGCCCAGGCAAGCTGGATGATGGCGGCGGAACCGGGGTCAAGTGTCATAACCCCAGCCTAGGGCGGCGGGCAGGCCCAGCCGGGCAGGACACCTTTAGCCGAAGAGGACAGCGGCTTCGTCGTAGCGCTTCTGCGGGACGGTCTTGAGCTGGCCCAGGGCCTCCTGGAAGCCCACGTGCTCGATGTCCGTGCCCTTCAGCGCCACCATGGTGCCCCAGTAGCCTTCCACCACCGAGTCGATGGCGGCCATGCCCAGCCGGGTGGCGAGGACCCGGTCGAAAGCGGACGGCACGCCACCGCGCTGGATGTGGCCCAGGATGGTGGCACGGGTCTCGATGCCGGTGCGGGCCTCGAGTTCAGGGGCGAGCTGGTCCGCGATGCCGCCCAGGCGGGGCCGGCCGAAGGTGTCCAGCCCGCGTTCGGAGTGCGGAGTTTCCATGTGCTCGGGCACGAAGCCTTCGGCCACCACCACCAGCGGCGCACGGCCACGGGCGTGGGCGTCGTTCACCCATTCGGTGATCTGCTCGATGCTGACCTTCTGCTCCGGGATGAGGATGGCGTGGGCGCCGGCGGCCATGCCGGCGTGCAGGGCGATCCAGCCCACGTGCCGGCCCATCACCTCGGCGATCATGCAGCGGTGGTGTGATTCCCCAGTGGTGCGCAGCCTGTCGATCGCTTCGGTGGCGATCTGCACGGCGGTGTCGAAACCGAAGGTGTAATCGGTGGCGTCGAGGTCGTTGTCCACGGTCTTGGGGACGCCCACGATTTTTAGTCCGGCGTCGGTGAGGCGCTTGGCCGCGGCCAGGGTTCCCTCACCGCCGATGGCGATGATCGCGTCAATGCCGAGGCGATCCATGTGGGCCTTGATGACCTCGGGGCCGCCGCCGTTTTCGAAGGGGTTGGTGCGGGAGGTCCCCAAAATGGTGCCGCCCTGCTTGGCGATACCACGGACCATGGTGCGGGGGATGTCGATGATGTCGCCCTCGACCACGCCGCGCCAGCCGTCGAGGAAACCCACGAATTCGTGACCATGGATGGCGATGCCCTTGAGGACGGCCCCGCGGATCACGGCGTTCAGTCCGGGGCAGTCGCCACCGCTGGTAAGAATTCCAATTTTCATGTCTCTGGCTCAAATCCTGGGAGAAGGTATACAGGCAGAGCGCCACGCTGAGCTCACATAGAGTCTAGTGGGGGGTGTGGGGTACGACACAAACCGGTTACATTGGCCGCTCCCGCGATGGAGCCGCCCCGGAGGCAAGAATGCGGAAGGCTCCCGCTCCGTAGGAGGAGCGGAAGCCTTTGGCTGCAGGGCTTAGGAGCCGTTGATGGACCGCCGCTGAAGGAACGTCTCAAGCGGGATGGCGTTTCGCTGGTCCGGCAGGACCACCCAGGCCAGCAGGTAGAAGATCACGGCCGGACCGGGGAGCAGGCAGAAGATCAGGAAGGCAATCCTGACGAAAGCAACATCCACGTTGAGCTTGGCGGCGATACCTCCCAGTACCCCTCCCAGCCAGCGTTCCGGTCCGCGCTTCAGGCCCAAGCCCCTGACGATGCTGAAAAACTTGTCCATGGTTCAAGACTTCCGTGTTGAGGGGCTGTTGTCACGTTTCCGGGCGGAGAGGAGGCCGCCCACCACCAGGGCGGCGCCGGCGCCGATCATCAGGCCAATCAGGACGTAGGTCCCGTTCAGGGTGACGATGCCCAGCTGGGCGATGATGATCAGTGCGGCGAGGGCCAGGACGATCAGGCCCCACACCACGGTGCCCACCCTCGCCCCTGCAGGAGGGGCAGCCGAGGTGCCTGCCGCCGTCGTGCTTCCCGGGACGTAGGGGTCTGGAACGTAAGGGTCCGGGGCCGGAGTTTGGCTGCTCATCTTAGTTACCTTCCTTGATGGTGACGTTGCTGACGGTGCCGTCGATCTGGATCACCAGGTGGCTGCCGGGCTTGTCGGTGTTGTAGCTGGTTTCACGGGTGGAGATCCCGCCGCGCTGGCTTCCCCCCTCGTTCAGGTTGCCGAGGGTCATGTTGGCCCTGACGTCCACGGGCACAGTGTCCGGGATGACCACCGTGACGTTGCTGGCCGTGATGTCCAGCGGGACCAGGACCTCGGACTGCAGTGGGGCGGTCAGGGCCAGCCCGGTAAGGTCCACCGTGCCGCGGCCGGCGGTGATGTTCAACCCGTCTGTTGCCTGCTGGGTGCTGGTGGGGGTCCAGTTGACTTCCTGGAAGCGGACGCGGTCGGCGTTGTTTCCCACTACGTTGAAGATGCCGCCGATGATGAGCGCCGCCACCGCGAAAAACGAGAGGATGCCGGCTGTCCTTCCGCGGAGGCCCATCACAAGGATCCCGAGGCCAAGTACCACTGCCGCGCCGGCCCAGGCGATGGCGTTGGTGGAGTCGCCGAGGTTGATGATGTTGGTGACATCCAGTGCTTTCAGGCCGGCGCCCACCAGTAGGGCGCTGCCGGCAACGATCGCGACAGCGGGTGCGCCGGGACCAGCGGGACGCACCTTAGGTGCCGGGGGAGGACCTTGGGGCGGGCGGGTGCCCCCGGACCGTCCGTTGTCCCAGCCGCTGCCGCCGTAGGCGCCGCTGCCGCCGTAGCCGCTCCCGGAAGGAATGCCCGCGGAGGTGCCGCCGTAGGGGCTTCCGGTGAACGGACCGGTTCCTGCGACGTCGGAGTAGGGCGGTGTGGTCGCCGAGGACATGCCCGCAGCGTAGGCGTTGGTGCCGGCCGATGCTGCGGCCGCCGGGGTTCCCACTGCGGCCTTGTTCCGCTGCACGAGGTAGTAGATCAGGTAGATGGCGCCGCCTACCCAGAAGACGGTCCAGAGGAAGGCGCCGAAGCCGTGGTTGCCCCAGCCCCAGAAGCCTCCGCCCAACCCGCTGAAGCCGAGGATGGTGGCGATCAGGGAACCGGTCATGCCGCTGGTCCAGCGGCCGGCACCTGCCTCCTGGACGTGGATACGGCCATCGGGTTCAGGCAGGAACGCCCAGGACAGGCCGTAGAGGAGGACGCCGATGCCGGCGAAGAGGGTGAGGACGATGAAGACTCCGCGGACGATCAGTGGGTCGATTCCCATGCGGTGCGCGATGCCGCTCGATACGCCGCCGATCCAGCGGTCCTGGCCGCGGCTGATGCCGTGGCTGCGCAGCCAGCCGAAGAAGTCAGACTGCTGGCCGGGCATCCCGGCGTAGGCGTAGCTTCCGGTGTTCGGTGCGGAGTAGGTTCCCGCGTTCGGCGCGGAGGAGGAGCGGTTGGATTCGTTTCCCTGGTCCTGCGGCTGGTCCGGCGTCTGGTTTTGCGTCCGGTCCTGGGGGCTCCCGGAGGTTGGCGGCAGGGGTTCGGTGGGGTGGGCGTTCGTCCGCTCAGGGAGGGGTTCAGTTGGATGGCTGTCGTCGGGGGTGGGTGTTTGCGAGTTCATACCTCGATCCTTCCGTCCGCGGCGCTTCGGCTCTACTGGGGGACACCCTGAGCCGTCCCTGAGCGGCCCCCGGTTCAGGCCGGAACCGGGTCCGGGAAACCCTGATCCGTGTTTGGATTGACTTATGACAACAGCCCCCCTCCGGCCTCCGCTGGTCCGGCGCAGCGACCGCTTCATCGCGGGTGTGTGCTCCGGCCTTGCCGCACACCTGGGCTGGCCGGTCCGCAACGTGCGGGTGGGGATGATCCTGGCTTGCCTGGCGGGCGGGGCCGGCGTGGTCTTCTATGGCTGGCTGTGGATCATGGTCCCCACGGCGGACGAACACGCCCGCCGGCAGGCACGGCGGCCGGCGTCGCCCATTGCACCTGCGGTGAGCCAGGAGCCCTCTCATGCCTTTGCCCGCGGTGGTGTCCAGGGCGGCGTCCCGGGCGGTATCCACGGTGTCCCGATCCCGGAACCGGGCATGCCGCTGCCTGGTATGCCGCCGCCGGGTATGCCAGGCGCCGGCGCCTTCAGGGACGGACCCGGCGACCCGGCCTACGCTGCGCCGGGGGACTTCGGCGGAACCACTCCGGCGGCAGCACGCCCGCCATGGTTCCAGTTCCGGGACATGCGGTACGGCAAGGAAATCCTGCTCGGCGTCGGACTGTTGCTGGTGGCGGGCATCCTGATCGCGCAGATCCTCGGCGTCGACGTTCCGCTGGGCACGTTGATTCCTGCCGCAGCAGTCCTGGGCGGCGCTTCCATCGCCTGGATGCAGCTGGATGAAACCCGGCGCGCCGGGCTGGTGGACAAAACCAAAGCAAACCAGGCCGGCGGCTGGGCCCGACTCGCGGCAGGCCTGGCGCTGGTGGTGGCGGGCGTCCTGGTGATGGTCTCCGGCTCCGGTTCCTGGGAACAGACCTGGCTCGCTTTGCTGGCTTCCGTTGCAGTCCTGGGCGGGGTGGTGCTGGTCCTCCTTCCGTGGGCGCTGAAATTCTGGCGTGACCTTGAGGCCGAGCGGGCCGGCCGGATCCGGGAAACCGAGCGCGCGGAAATCGCGGCCCACCTCCATGACTCCGTGCTCCAGACCCTGGCACTGATCCAGCGGCGGGCATCCAACGAACACGACGTCGTCCGGCTGGCCCGCGCCCAGGAACGGGAGCTGCGGGGTTGGCTGTTCGCCGATCCGGGAAAGGATGCCGGGCAGCTGTCGGACCGGATCAAGGCAGTCGCTGCCGAGGTAGAGGACCTGCTGGGCAACGCCGTGGAGGTGGTGAGCGTGGGGGACACCGCCGTCACCGAGGGCCATGAAGCGCTGATCCAGGCCGGCCGCGAGGCGATGCTGAACGCTTCCCGGCACGGCGGCGGGACCGTCTCGGTGTATCTGGAGGTATCCGGCGGACGGGCCGAAATCTTCATCAAGGACCGCGGCCCGGGCTTCGAACCGCAGCACGTGCCGGAGGACAGGCTCGGCGTCCGTGAGTCCATCATCGGCCGGATGAACCGCCATGGCGGCACGGCCACCATCACCAGCACCGCAGAGGGCACAGAGGTGCGGCTGGGCTACCCCGCCGTCCCGCAGGCCGACAAAGCATCGCAGAGCACGGAAGGTAAACCATGAACACCACGCAGGGACCCGGTACGGGCCCGGTCCGGCCCGCCACCACAGTCCGGGTGGTGATCGTTGACGACCATGCGATCTTCCGCTCCGGCCTCAAGGCGGACCTGGACCCGAGCATCCAAGTGGTGGGGGAAGCAGCCACGGTGGAACAGGCGATTGCCGTGATTGCGCAGGAGCGCCCGGAGGTGGTGCTGCTGGATGTCCACCTGCCCGGCGGCCTGGGCGGCGGCGGGCGGGAAGTCATCGCCGGTTCGGCCGCGCTCCTGTCCACCACACGGTTCCTGGCGCTCAGTGTCTCGGACGCCGCCGAGGACGTGGTGGCCGTGATCCGCGCGGGAGCCCGGGGCTACGTCACCAAAACCATCTCCGGGAAGGAGATCACCGACGCCGTGTACCGGGTGGCCGGCGGAGACGCCGTCTTCTCGCCGCGCCTTGCCGGCTTCGTCCTGGACGCCTTTGGCACCGCCCCGGCGGACATCGCCGACGACGAACTGGACAAGCTCTCCGCACGGGAACTTGAAGTGATGCGCCTGATTGCCCGCGGGTACAGCTACAAGGAAGTGGCGAAGGAACTTTTCATCAGCATCAAGACCGTGGAAACCCACGTCTCGGCGGTGCTCCGCAAACTCCAGCTGTCCAGCCGGCACGAGCTCACCAAGTGGGCCGCCGAACGCCGCCTCCTCTGACCAGCCCAACGCTCTCTCACTTAACGCACGGCTTTTGCCAACGCTCTCTCACTTGATGCGCCTTAACCCGGAACGCTCTATCACTCGCTTGAAGGAAGTGATAGAGCGTTCCGGTTTTTTAGGTTTTAGGTGATGGGGCGTTTGGGATTTTCCGACGTTAAGTGAGAGAGGGTCCTACTGGGCCTTGCCGAGGAAGTCCTGCAGCCGCTGCACGCCTGTGGCGAGGTCCTCGTCGCCCAGCGCATAGGAAAGGCGGAGGAAGCCGGACGGGCCAAAAGCCTCGCCCGGAACCACTGCCACCTCAACCTCGTCCAGGATCACAGCAGCCAGTTCGGCGGAGGTCTGCGGCGTGGAGGTGCCGGACGCCGTCGGGAATTCCTTACCCAGCAGCGCACGGACATCCGCGTATACGTAGAAGGCACCCTTCGGCGTCGGGCATTCCACGCCCTCGATGGCGTTGAGGCCGGCGACGATGGCCTTCCGGCGGCGGTCGAAGGCCACCTTCATCTCGTCCACAGCGGTCAGCGGTCCGGATACGGCGGCGAGGGCCGCCACCTGCGGGATGTTGGAGACGTTGGACGTGGCGTGCGACTGCAGGTTGGTGGCGGCCTTGATGACGTCGGCCGGGCCGATCATCCAGCCCACGCGCCAGCCGGTCATGGCGTAAGTCTTGGCCACACCGTTCAGGATGACCACTTTGTCGCCCAGTTCCGGGGCGGCGGTGGCGATGGAGGTGAAGGGAACGCCGTCATAGGTCAGGTGTTCGTAGATTTCGTCGGTGACCACCCAGAGGCCCTTGGCGGCGGCCCACTTGCCGATCTCCGCCACTTGCTCCGGCGAGTAGACCGACCCGGTGGGGTTGGACGGCGAGACGAACAGGAGGATCTTCGTTTTCTCGGTGACAGCGGCCTCAAGCTGATCGATGGTCACCAGGTAGTCCTGCTCGGGACCGGCGAAGACCTCGACGGGCACACCGCCGGCAAGCCGGATGGCCTCCGGGTAGGTGGTCCAGAACGGGGTGGGGACGATGACCTCGTCGCCCGGATCCACCAGGGTGGCGAAGGTGTTGTAGACGGCCTGCTTGCCGCCGTTGGTCACCAGGACCTGGGAAGGGTCGACGGCGTAGCCTGAGTCGCGCAGGGTCTTCTCTGCAATGGCTTTCTTCAGCTCGGGCAGCCCGCCGGCAGGGGAGTAGCGGTGGTACTTCGGCTGGCTGGCGGCTTCGATCGCCGCCTGGACGATGTACTCCGGGGTGGGGAAGTCCGGTTCGCCTGCGCCGAACCCAATAACCGGCCGGCCTGCTGCCTTCAGCGCCTTCGCCTTGGCATCAACGGCAAGGGTGGCGGATTCGGCAATTGCGGATATGCGCTGGGAAACGCGGGCGGCAGACATGGCAGGTCCGTTCTTCGCTTGCAGCCCGAAGGCTGGAATGTGGGATTCGACGAGTTCTACTCTATGCTGTTCACCGGACCCTCCGGGTTGCCGGTTTTGAATGTGACTGCCCTGCAGTCAATGTCAGGACAGTGCAACGGGAAGGGCCGGAAACGGGCCGGTTCGACGAACGCGAAGTTGTTGCGTAGACTGGTTCACCGGTGTTGAAAACACGGATGATGGCGTGCGCCCCAGTGCAAACTGGCGGTTCGTTCTGGTCCGGGTGACATTCACTCCATAGGGTAGTGGCGCAATTGGTAGCGCAGCGGTCTCCAAAACCGCAGGTTGCAGGTTCGAGTCCTGTCTGCCCTGCGCAAGCTGTCCCGGGCGAAAAGCCCGGGGCAAGCGCAGCAACCATGGTTCTGATCAGGGCCGGGTAATCCACCATTGCAAAGATGAGCGAGGACCAGGTGACCGAAACAGCTGCCAGCAGCTCCAAAGGCCGCCCAGCTAAGAAGGACGCCAAGGCAAACTTCTTCGCCCGCATTGCATTGTTTGTCCGCCAGATTATCGGCGAACTGAAGAAGGTTGTTGCACCCACCCGCAAGGAACTGATCAATTACACGCTCGTGGTGCTGGTGTTCGTGGCCATCATGATGGTCATCGTCAGCCTGCTGGACATCGGTTTCGGAACTGCTGTCGGTTGGGTCTTCGGCGGTACCGGTCCCACGGACAGCTAAGGCTGAACCATCCGCAGCTGCGTGTTCCGTCCGGGAAGCCGGAGGGGAACACCGGTGTGCGGAATTGAGCCATTTAAATAGGCATGTTAGGCAATGAGGAAGCAGGAGACCAAGTGTCTGAGCAGGAGCTCGAGGTAACCGAGACTGAGCTGGAAGAGTCCGCGGACATCACGGCAGAAGCCGGTGACGAGTCTGAGGTTGATTCCTCCGCGCCCGAAGCCAGCGACGCCGATTCCGACGACGACGCCGACTCTGACGACTTTGACGCAGAGGACGACGACGAGGCCGGCTCCGACGAGGAGTCCGCTGACGCCCTCGCCGTTGCCGCCGCCAAGGCCGACGTTGACCCCGCCGAGGAGTTCAAGGCCAAGCTGCGCCGCCAGGAGGGTGACTGGTACGTCATCCACTCCTACGCCGGTTACGAGAACCGCGTGAAGGCGAACCTGGAGACCCGCATCCAGACCCTGGACATGGAAGATTACATCTTCGAAATCCAGGTGCCCATGGAAGAAGTCGTTGAGATCAAGAACGCCCAGCGCAAGGTCATCAACCGCGTCCGCATCCCCGGCTACGTCCTGGTCCGGATGGACCTGACCGACGCCTCCTGGGGCGCCGTCCGCCACACCCCCGGCGTCACCGGCTTCGTGGGCAACGCCCACAACCCCGTGCCGCTGCGCCTCGATGAGGTTTTCTCCATGCTCGCTCCCGTCTTCGAGGAAGAGCAGGCAGAAAAGGGCAAGCCGGTCAACAAGCAGCACCAGGCCCCGGTGGATGTCGACTTCGAGGTCGGCGAATCCGTCATCGTCAAGGAAGGCCCGTTCGAGACCCTTCCCGCCACGATCTCCGAGATCAAGGTCGAATCCCAGACCCTTGTGGTGCTGGTTTCCATCTTCGAGCGCGAAACGCCCGTCACCCTGGCGTTCAACCAGGTCACCAAGATCTGACAACCCAAGAATTCGTCCCGGCGCTGCCCGCTTTGGCAGCACCGGAACGGCCGGCCGCCTTGCCATGGCGGCCAAAAACCTGAGGCACGCTCCTGTGCCCCAGGACGTTATTGAGAGAAGGACCCTACATTGGCTCCCAAGAAGAAGGTCACCGGCCTCATCAAGCTGCAGATCCAGGCAGGTGCCGCTAACCCGGCTCCGCCGATCGGTCCCGCGCTTGGCCAGCACGGTGTCAACATCATGGAATTCTGCAAGGCGTACAACGCTGCGACGGAAGCCCAGCGCGGAAACGTCATCCCCGTGGAAATCACGGTCTACGAGGACCGTTCCTTCACGTTCATCACCAAGACCCCGCCGGCTGCAGAGCTCATCAAGAAGGCTGCAGGCGTCGCCAAGGGTTCAGCAACCCCGCACACCGTCAAGGTTGCCAAGCTGACCCAGGCCCAGGTCAACGAGATCGCTTCCACCAAGATGGAAGACCTCAACGCCACCAGCCTCGAAGGCGCAGCGAAGATCATCGCCGGCACCGCCCGCTCCATGGGTATCACTGTCGAGGGTTAATCCCTTCCGCCGCCTTTGGGTCGGGCCCGGGAAACCGGTCACGACGACGGGCGGCACCGCCGGGACACCGGCACCACCAAAACTGAAATGTTGGACATCCGGCACGGATAACGGGTCGGAGCACCAACTGTGGCAGGGCCCAGCGCGGTCCGCAGACCACAACTGCACAAGGAGAAACAAGCAGCATGGCAAAGCGCAGCAAAGCATATGAGGCAGCAGCCGCCAAGATCGACGCGGAGAAGTTTTACGCACCGTTCGAGGCAGTGACGCTGGCCAAGGACACCAACCCGTCCAAGTTCGACGCCACCGTTGAGGTTGCATTCCGCCTCGGCGTCGACCCCCGCAAGGCTGACCAGATGGTCCGCGGCACCGTCAACCTGCCCCACGGCACCGGTAAGACTGCACGCGTCCTGGTTTTCGCAACGGGTGACAAGGCTGAAGCAGCAATCGCTGCCGGCGCCGACTTTGTTGGTTCCGATGACCTGATCGAAAAGATCGCCGGCGGCTGGACCGACTTCGACGCCGCCGTCGCCACCCCTGACCTCATGGGCAAGGTTGGCCGCCTCGGTAAGGTCCTGGGCCCGCGTAACCTGATGCCGAACCCGAAGACGGGCACCGTGACCCCCGATGTCACCAAGGCCGTCAACGACATCAAGGGTGGAAAGATCGACTTCCGCGTCGACAAGCACTCCAACCTGCACTTCATCATCGGCAAGGTGTCCTTCGACGCCGTCAAGCTGGCCGAGAACTACGCAGCAGCTCTGGAAGAGGTGCTTCGCCTGAAGCCTTCCGCTTCCAAGGGCCGCTACATTCAGAAGGCCACCGTTGCCACCACGTTCGGTCCCGGCATCTCCGTTGACCCCAACGTCACCAAGGTTCTGACCGAGGCCTAAATCCTCGTCTGAACTTTCGCCCCGGCACTCCGCGGCAGACAAAACCGCCCGGCGCCTGCCGGGCGGTTTTGTTTTAAGCTTCTTGTCGCAGGACACTTACCGGACGGGGCACATTCCTGCCTAAGCTGGGGAAATGGCCGAACCCGCTCCAGCTGCAGGCGAAAACGCTCTAGTGACCATCGCCGCCGTCGAGGTGCCGCCGCGGGGCTGGGACACGGCCACCGGGCCAGGCCAGGCTTACAGAGAGTTCCTGGAGTGCCATGCCCTACGGGTCGCCCACGAACGCGCCCTCTGGGGCAACTTGGACCGGTGCGACACGCTCGAGGAAGCCGTGGAGTATTGGCGGGGCAACGAGTACGAGGAACGGCGCCTTTACCTTGCCAGGCGGGGCCCTGAAACCGTGGGATTCTGCTCGGTCACGCTCCCGTTGCGCGAGAACATGCACACCGCCGGGATTGATGTCTTGATAGTCCCAGGGCGCCGCCGCGAGGGCCTGGGACGTGCCCTGCTGGATCATGCCGAAGCCGTGGCCGGAAACAGCGGCCGGACTTCCCTGGGCGCTTATCACGAGGTCCCTGCCCACGCGGCGGTGGGACCAATGCTGCCGGCGAAATCGGGTGCCGGCGGACTGCCGCTCGGCGACCCGGCCGTCGCCTTTGCCGTTGCCGCCGGCTATGAGCTGGAGCAGGTGGAACGGTCCAGCCGGCTCGCCCTGCCCGTGCCGCCGGAACTGCTGGACCGGTTGGTCACCGAAGCTTCGCCCCGGGCGGAGGACTACGCCATCACCGGCTGGGACGATGCCTGCCCGGAAAACCTGGTGCAGGCCTACGCCCGGCTGAAGGCAACCATGACCACGGACGTACCCATCGCCGGGATGGACTGGGAGGGCGAGGACTGGGACCCGGCCAGGGTCCGCGCCGAGGAACAAACCCTTGTCCGGGGCGGAACCCGGTCTGCCGTCACGGCGGCGGTGCACCGGGCCACGGGCGAGTTGGTGGCCTACACCGTCCTGAACTGGCGCCCCGGTGTCCCGGATTCCATCCTGCAGCAGGACACCCTCGTCACGTCCGGGCACCGCGGCCGGCGCCTCGGCATGCTCATCAAAGTGGCAAACCTGAAGCGCGCCCGCCACAGATGGCCTTCGGCCCGTTCGGTCCTGACATGGAATGCCAACGAAAACCAACATATGCTGGCCATAAATATCGCACTTGGATTCGAGCCTGCAGGTTATGAAGGCGAGTGGCAGAAACGGCTGGGATGATGCGCCTATGGCACACGATGTAAAGATCGAGCAGCTTTGGATTCCCGATTCACTGGACTCGCCGGACGCAGCGGACTTCCTTGCCGCCGTCGAGGTGGGACGAAAAGTCCGGATGCAGACCTGGGGGAGTGACGACCTCGCCTACGCTCCGCTTGAGAAGCTGCTTGAGTTCCAGGACCCCTACGAGCGTCAGCTCATCCTCGTCGCCAAGGTCGCGGGGGAGATCGTGGGCACGGTCGATATTGCCCTGCCCCTCACCGACAACCTCGACCTTGCGGAGTTCACTCTCGACATCCTGCCCGAGTACCAGCGCCAGGGCGTGGGGCGGCGCCTGCTTCAGGCAGCGGAACAGCTGGCCCGCGAGGAAGGCCGCACCATGATTCTGGTGGACACCAACCACCCGGGCGCGTCCCTGCACGAATTTGAACGCGCCCAGCTGGTCCCCGGCTCGGGGCAGGGCTTTGTGCCGCTCGAAAGCCGCGAAGTCGAGTTCGCGCAGCGCACCGGCTACACCCTGCAGCACATTGAACAGTTCAGCTCGTGCGCCCTGCCGTTGGACTCCAAGCTCGTGGCCGACCTGCAGGCGGAAGCGGATGAGGCCAACAATGGGCGGTACCGGCTGCACCACTGGACGGACCGCTGCCCGGACCCGTGGCTGGAGGCCGTCGCTGCCCTCGAGAACCAGGCGGGGGCCGACGTCGATCCCTCCTTGGATCCGCCCGTTGAGCAGGAGATGGTGTTCGACGGCGCCATCCTCCGCGAAGCGGAGGAGGTCGCCATTGCTCAGGGCAGGCGGACGGTGGTCACCGCCGTCGAGCATCTCGCATCCGGTGCGCTCGTGGGCCTGACGACCATCACCGTGCTGGCGCACCGCGCCGACGTCGTCTTCCAGGACGACACATTGGTCCTGCAGGAACACCGCGGCAACAAGCTGGGCCTGCTGATCAAGGTGGCCAACATGGAGCGGCTCACCGAGCAGTTCCCCGACGCGCGGATCATCTACACCTGGAACGCGCCGGAGAACCGGTACCTCCTGACCGTCAACAAGCAGCTGGGCTTCCAGACGGCCGGAGTGACCGGGATCTGGCAGAAAGAGCTTCCACACCTGCATACCAGCACCAGCTGAGCCCCGATTTGGCGGACCCCGGGCTCTCCCGTAGACTGGGATGACCAAAGACCGTCGGTTGTTGGAAATCCACTCTCTCGAACATGGCTCAACTCTGCAGTTGTGCTCGGGAGAAGCAGTGGGTTTCTGGACGAAGGCCCCTCAACGCAGGGCGGCCGGCGCAGGTGAACGAAGCAACGCTCCATGGATTGATCCGTGTTGAGCCAAGCCCCGTGCATCTGCGCGGGGCGTTTTTAGTTTTAGCTCATCTGAGCGGGGACCGTCGCATACCGGCACTATCCCCGGAAGGAGGGTTATGGCAACGCCTACCAAGGTTTCAGCAGTAGCTGAGATCACTAACGATTTCAAGGAATCGAACGCCGCTGTCCTGACCGAATACCGCGGGCTCACCGTTGCACAGCTCAAGCAGCTGCGTGTTTCTCTCGGCCAGGACACCAAGTTCGCGGTCGTCAAGAACACCCTGACCGCCATTGCAGCCAAGGAAGCCGGTGTCGAAGCATTCGACGGCCAGCTTGCCGGCCCCACTGCAATCGCGTTCATCAAGGGTGACGCAGTTGCCGCTGCCAAGAGCCTGACGGATTTTGCCAAGACCAACAAGCAGCTCGTCATCAAGACCGGTTACTTCGAGGGCAAGGCACTGAACGCCAGCGAGGTTGCCGCACTGGCAGCGCTCGAGTCCCGTGAGCTGCAGCTCGCCAAGGTTGCAGGCGTCCTCAAGGCACCTGCCGCAGCCGCTGCACGCATCATTGACGCACTGCGCCTCAAGCTTGAAGAAGAGAACGGTGCACCGGCAGCTGCCGAAGCGCCTGCCGCTGAAGAAGCACCCGCCGCCGAAGCCGAAGCTCCCGCAGCTGAAGCTCCTGCTGCCGAAGAGAACTAATTCTCTTTACCCCACCAGACTCCGGTGTGACGCAAGGCTTTGCCCGTGCCGACACCACAACAGGAAGGACGCCTACCATGGCGAAGCTCACCAACGAAGAGCTCATTGAAGCTTTCAAGGAACTGACCATCATCGAGCTCTCCGAGTTCGTCAAGCTCTTCGAAGAGACCTTCGAAGTTACCGCTGCTGCTGTTGCTGTTGCTGGCCCCGCCGGCGCTGCTGCAGAAGAGGTTGAAGAGAAGACCGACTTCGACGTCGTCCTCGAATCTGCCGGCGACAAGAAGATCGCAGTGATCAAGGAAGTTCGCGCCATCACCTCCCTGGGCCTCAAGGAAGCCAAGGACCTGGTTGACAGCGCACCCAAGGCTGTTCTCGAAGGCGCCACCAAGGAAGCTGCCGAGAAGGCCAAGGAGCAGCTCGAGGCTGCAGGCGCCACCGTTACCCTCAAGTAACAACGCCTTTTCCGCAAAAAGCCCCGTCCACGTTTGTGGGCGGGGCTTTTTGCGTTCCCCCAGGTGGCCACCTACCCAACCAAGTAAGGCCAGGCGTCATTCCGGGACCCCAAAACGACACGTGGCGCTGCCTGATTGGGAGAGCCGGGGTCAGGTGGGGTCGCTGATGTCCGCCACCACTGCACCCAGGGCTCCGGTCAGGGCGTCGGCGTCTACAAAGGCGCTGTATCCGTGAGCTCCCGCCCCCATCGATATCCTGCGGCCGGTGATGGTGGCGTCCGCGTAGACCGGCCAGCTGTTGGTGCTGCCCAGCGGCGTAATGGTCCCCCGCTCGTAGCCGGTCGCGTCAAGCGCAACATCCGCCGAAGGCAGCGACAGCTTGTTGACGCCTACAAGATTCCGGAGCTTGGGCCAGGAGATCTGGCGGTCACCCGGCACCAGCGCAAACAGGAACGAGCCGTCCTTGTGCTTGACCACCAGCGACTTCACGATGTCCGCGGGACTGATCCCCAGGATGCCGGCGGCTTCCTCCAGGCTCTTGGCCGCCGGCCTTTCCACGACCTCCACCTGCAGTCCGCGGGCCGCGGCATCGGCAAGGAACCTGTCCCGGCCTGCACCCGCTGCGTGGCGGGCCATCAGTCGCGGTAGAGCAGGAGCGCTTCGCCCTGCCCGCCGCCGCCGCACAGGGACACCGCGGCCTTGCCCGAGCCCCGCCGCTTGAGTTCGTGCGCCGCATGGCCTGCCAGGCGCGCGCCGGATGCGCCGATGGGGTGGCCAAGGGCGATGGCCCCGCCGTGGATGTTGCACTGCTCCAGGGGGTAGTCCAGGTCCTTCAGCGACTGCACCGCAACGGAGCCGAACGCCTCGTTGATCTCGATGAAGTCCAGATCTGCGGTGCTCCAGCCTGCCCGTCCCAGGGCGTCCCGGATGGCGTTGGAGGGCTGCGAGTGCAGCGAGTTGTCCGGCCCGGCCACCTGCCCCGGCTTGCCCACTACTGCCAGGTATTCCAGTCCGTGCTCTTCCGCGAAGGCCCGGGAGGAGAGGACCAGGGCAGCCGCGCCGTCGGACAAGGGAGACGAGTTGCCTGCGGTGATGGTGCCATCGGTGACGAAAGCCGCCCGCAGCCCGGCCAGCGATTCCACCGAAGTGTTGGGGCGCACGCCCTCGTCGGTGGAGACCACCAATGGGTCGCCCTTGCGCTGTTTGACGCTGATGGGCACGATTTCGTCGTCGAACGTTCCGTTCTTGGCTGCCAGCGCGGCCCGCTGGTGTGACTGCGCAGCCACGTTGTCCTGGGACGTCCTGTCGATGCCGAGCGCGCGGTTGCGGGTTTCGGTGGACAGGCCCATCGAGTGGCCGTCGAAGGCATCGGTCAATCCATCGTGGGCCGCCGCGTCGAGTGCCTCGATGGATCCGTAGGTCCAGCCCTGCCGCGAGCCGGGCAGCAGGTGCGGTGCGCGGGTCATGGATTCCTGCCCGCCTGCCACCACCACGGAGGCCTCCCCGCTGCGGATCAGCCGGGCGGCGTCAATCACTGCCGTGAGCCCGGACAGGCATACTTTGTTCACGGTGACAGCCGGGACGTTCCAGCCGATGCCGGCCCCGATCGAGCTTTGCCGCGCCGGGTTCTGCCCGGCGCCGGCCTGCAGCACCTGGCCCATGATCACGGCCTCCACCTGGCCGGCGTCCACCCCGCCGGCGTTAAGCGCTGCCCTGATGGCATGCGCCCCGAGGTCGACGGCGGTAAAGCTCGCCAGCTGCCCGTTGATCCGGCCCTGCGGCGTGCGCGCCGCTGCAAGAATGACAACGTCAGTGTTGTCCGCGGAGTTACCCATGTTTATCTCTCCCGAGTTGATCCGGTTGTAGGCCACCAAGGCTACCGTGACGCTGGTCACCCAACTATTCAAACGTCCGGGGAGCCACCGGCATTCCGGATCCACAGCCCTGCCGGGAGAGCGGCACCCTGCGTCTCATCAGCCGCCCAGGAAACGGTAAGGAAAACCAATGCTTGCATTCAGGCCGGATGTGGGGTAGACATGTAGGTTATTTTGCCGTATCGTAGATATTTGCGTCTTCCCTGTTTACCTTCAGCCTTCATATAGCGGTGGGCTTTCGCCTGGCAGCTGGCAATCAACGTGCCGTCAACAACGTCACAGCATGGTCAGCACCGGCCCCGGGTCATATAGCGGAACCGGATGGTAGCACTGCGGAGTCATTCCGCAGGGTGCAGCGGGGGAGATCTGAAAACGCCTGAAGGTCTGTGGAAGGATCCCTCTTGGTCGCCTCGAGCACCTCTAATAACGAAACCGCTAACACCGCCGACAGCACTGATGGTGCCACTCGCCGGCTTTCATTCGCAAAGATTCACGAACCTCTTGACGTTCCGAATCTGCTGGCCCTCCAGACTGACAGCTTCGACTGGCTGGTCGGAAACGAGCGCTGGCAGGCACGCGTAGCGAAAGCCGTTGAAGAAAACGATCTTAGCGTCGCCACCACGTCCGGTCTCTCGGACATCTTCGAAGAGATCTCCCCGATCGAGGACTTCCAGGGCACCATGTCCCTGAGCTTCTCCGATCCGGAGTTCGCTGACCCCAAGTACACCATGGCCGAGTGCAAGGACCGGGACGCTACGTACTCGGCTCCGCTGTACGTCAAGGCCGAGTTCATGAACAACAACACGGGCGAAATCAAGCAGCAGACCGTGTTCATGGGTGACTTCCCGCTGATGACCGAGAAGGGCACCTTCGTTGTCAACGGCACCGAGCGTGTCGTCGTCTCCCAGCTGGTCCGTTCCCCGGGCGCCTACTTCGAGCGCGCCGCCGACAAGACCAGCGACAAGGACATCTTCACTGCGAAGATCATCCCGTCCCGCGGTGCCTGGTTCGAGCTCGAGATCGACAAGCGCGACCAGGTGGGCGTACGCCTTGACCGCAAGCGCAAGCAGTCCGTCACGGTGCTGCTGAAGGCCCTCGGCTGGACCGAAGGCCAGATCCTCGAAGAGTTCGGCCAGTACGACTCCATGCGGGCTACCCTGGAGAAGGACGCTACCGAAACCCGCGAAGACGCGTTGCTGGACATCTACCGGAAGCTGCGCCCGGGCGAGCCGCCCACCGTCGAGGCTGCCCAGTCGCTGCTGGACAACCTGTACTTCAACTCCAAGCGCTACGATCTGGCCAAGGTTGGCCGTTACAAGATCAACCGCAAGCTTGGCATCGACCGCTCCCTTGGCGACAAGGAAGCCTCGGTCCTGCACGTTGAAGACATCGTTGCGATGATCAAGTTCCTCGTTGCGCTGCACGCCGGCGAGAAGACCATCAAGGGCACCCGCGATGGCCAGGAAGTGGACCTGCGCGTCGAAATCGACGACATCGACCACTTCGGCAACCGCCGTATCCGCGCCGTCGGCGAGCTCATCGAGAACCAGGTCCGCACAGGCCTGTCCCGTATGGAGCGCGTTGTCCGCGAGCGTATGACCACCCAGGACGTCGAGGCCATCACGCCGCAGACCCTGATCAACATCCGCCCCGTCGTGGCAGCCATCAAGGAGTTCTTCGGAACCTCCCAGCTGTCGCAGTTCATGGACCAGAACAACCCGCTCTCGGGCCTGACCCACAAGCGCCGCCTGTCCGCGCTTGGCCCCGGTGGTCTGTCCCGTGACCGCGCCGGCATGGAGGTCCGTGACGTGCACCCGTCCCACTACGGACGTATGTGCCCCATCGAAACCCCTGAAGGCCCGAACATTGGTCTGATCGGTTCGCTGGCTTCCTACGGACGCATCAACCCGTTCGGGTTCATCGAAACCCCGTACCGCCTGGTCAAGGACGGCGTCGTTTCCGACGACGTCCAGTACCTGACGGCCGACGACGAGGCTGAGGTGCTGATCGCCCAGGCCAACGCGCCGCTGGACGAGAACAAGAAGTTCGCCGAGGACACCGTCCTCGTGCGTGCCCGTGGTGGTGGAGGCGAGCCCGTCCTCGTTCCCGCCGAGGACGTCGAGTTCATGGACGTTTCCCCGCGCCAGATGGTGTCCGTGGCTACCGCCCTGATCCCGTTCCTCGAGCATGACGATGCAAACCGCGCACTCATGGGTGCCAACATGCAGCGCCAGGCCGTGCCGCTGGTCCGTTCCGAGGCTCCGTTCGTGGGCACCGGCATGGAGCGCGCCGCAGCCGTCGACGCCGGTGACGTCACCATCGCGAAGAAGGCCGGTGTGGTCACCGAGGTTTCCGCCGAGCTCGTCATCATGCTCAACGACGACGGCACGGAAACCAACTACCGCATCAACAAGTTCGCCCGCTCCAACCAGGGCAACTGCTACAACAACCGCGTACTGGTGAACGAAGGCCAGCGCCTGGAAGTTGGCGGCATTATTGCTGACGGCCCGGCAACGGACCAGGGCGAGCTCGCCCTCGGCAAGAACCTGCTCGTGGCATTCATGTCATGGGAAGGCCACAACTTCGAGGACGCCATCATCCTCTCGCAGCGCATTGTTGCCGAGGACGTTCTTTCCTCCATCCACATCGAGGAGCACGAGATCGACGCCCGCGACACCAAGCTTGGTGCCGAGGAAATCACCCGTGACATCCCCAACGTGTCTGAGGAAGTCCTGGCCGGCCTGGACGAGCGCGGCATCATCCACATCGGTGCCGAGGTTGAAGCAGGCGACATCCTGGTCGGAAAGGTCACCCCCAAGGGTGAAACCGAACTGACCCCGGAAGAGCGCCTGCTGCGCGCCATCTTCGGTGAGAAGTCCCGCGAAGTCCGCGACACCTCCCTGAAGGTGCCCCACGGCGAGTCCGGCACCGTCATCGGCGTGCGCGTCTTCGACCGCGACAACGACGACGAACTGCCCCCGGGCGTCAACCAGCTGGTCCGCGTCTACGTGGCTGCCAAGCGCAAGATCACCGACGGCGACAAGCTCGCCGGCCGCCACGGCAACAAGGGTGTTATCTCCAAGATCCTCCCGATCGAGGACATGCCCTTCCTTGCCGACGGCACCCCCGTTGATATCGTCCTGAACCCGCTGGGTGTCCCGGGCCGTATGAACGTGGGCCAGGTGCTCGAGACGCACCTCGGCTGGGTCGCCAAGACCGGCTGGAAGATCGAAGGCGAGCCCGAGTGGGTCAAGCAGCTGCCGAACCTGCCGCGCGAGAGTGGCCAGACCACTGTTGCCACGCCGGTGTTCGACGGTGCCCGCGAAGAGGAAATCACGGGCCTGCTGGACTCCACCAACGTGACCCGCGATGGCCAGCGCCTGATCGACTCCTCCGGCAAGACCCGCCTGTTCGACGGCCGCTCCGGCGAGCCGTTCCCGGATCCGATCTCGGTCGGCTACATGTACATCCTGAAGCTCCACCACCTGGTGGACGACAAGATCCACGCACGCTCCACCGGCCCGTACTCCATGATCACGCAGCAGCCGCTGGGTGGTAAGGCACAGTTCGGTGGCCAGCGCTTCGGTGAAATGGAAGTGTGGGCGCTCGAAGCTTACGGCGCCGCCTACACGCTCCAGGAACTCCTCACGATCAAGTCCGATGACATCCACGGCCGCGTCAAGGTCTACGAAGCCATCGTCAAGGGCGAGAACATCCCCGAGCCGGGCGTTCCCGAGTCCTTCAAGGTCTTGATCAAGGAAATGCAGTCGCTGTGCCTGAACGTGGAAGTCCTCTCCACGGACGGAACCACAATTGAAATGCGTGACTCTGATGACGCAGTCTTCACGGCTGCGGAGGAACTGGGTATCGATCTGTCCCGTGCAGAGCCCAGTTCCGTAGAAGAGGTCTAAGGAGGCGTGCCGGAAAAGGCAACGCGCCGCCCGCGCCGCCTTTTCCGGTACCTCACCTTCCTCATCCCGCACCAAGACTTCAGAATTTAGAGAACAAGAGAGAACAGGGACCATATGTCCAGCGAATCCTCCTTCGGCCTCATGCAGATCGGCCTCGCCACCGCGGAAGACATCCGCGGCTGGTCTTACGGCGAGGTTAAGAAGCCGGAAACCATCAACTACCGCACGCTCAAGCCCGAGAAGGACGGCCTCTTCTGCGAGAAGATCTTCGGCCCGTCCCGGGACTGGGAATGCTACTGCGGCAAGTACAAGCGCGTGCGCTTCAAGGGCATCATCTGCGAGCGTTGTGGCGTTGAGGTCACCCGCGCAAAGGTACGCCGTGAGCGCATGGGCCACATCGAGCTCGCCGCTCCCGTCACGCACATCTGGTACTTCAAGGGTGTTCCGTCCCGCCTGGGCTACCTCCTTGACCTGGCACCGAAGGACCTCGAAAAGGTCATCTACTTCGCTGCCTACATGATCACCAGCGTTGACGAGGCTGCCCGCCACGAGGAACTGCCCAACCTGCAGGTTGAGCACGACATCGAGAAGAAGCAGCTGATCGACAACCGCGACTCCGACATCGCGGCGATCGCCCGCGACCTCGAAGGCGAGATTGCCCGCCTCGAGGGTGAAGGCGCCAAGGCTGCCGACAAGAAGAAGGCGCGCGACTCGGCCGACCGCCAGATGGCCAACGTGCGCAAGCGCGCCGACGCCGACATCGAGCGCCTCGAGCAGGTCTGGGACCGCTTCAAGAACCTGAAGGTCGCCGACCTCGAAGGTGACGAAGGCCTGTACCGCGAGCTGCGCGACCGCTATGGCATGTACTTCGAAGGCTCCATGGGTGCCGAAGCCATCAAGAAGCGCCTTGAAGGCTTCGACATGCAGGCCGAGTCCGACCTGCTGCGCGACATCATCGCCAACGGCAAGGGCCAGCGCAAGACCCGTGCCCTCAAGCGCCTGAAGGTGGTCAACGCGTTCCTGACCACCAACAACAGCCCGCTTGGCATGGTCCTTGACGCCGTCCCGGTGATCCCGCCGGAACTGCGCCCCATGGTCCAGCTGGACGGTGGCCGCTTCGCGACCTCCGACCTCAACGACCTCTACCGCCGTGTGATCAACCGCAACAACCGGCTCAAGCGCCTGCTTGACCTCGGTGCTCCGGAGATCATCGTCAACAACGAGAAGCGCATGCTTCAGGAAGCTGTTGACAGCCTCTTCGACAACGGCCGCCGCGGCCGTCCGGTCACCGGACCGGGCAACCGTCCGCTGAAGTCCCTGAGCGACATGCTCAAGGGCAAGCAGGGCCGTTTCCGCCAGAACCTCCTCGGCAAGCGTGTTGACTACTCCGGCCGTTCGGTCATCGTCGTCGGCCCGCAGCTGAAGCTGCACCAGTGCGGCCTGCCCAAGCAGATGGCGCTGGAGCTCTTCAAGCCGTTCGTGATGAAGCGCCTGGTTGACCTCAACCACGCCCAGAACATCAAGTCGGCCAAGCGCATGGTGGAGCGTTACCGTCCGCAGGTCTGGGACGTGCTCGAAGAGATCATCACCGAACACCCGGTGCTGCTCAACCGTGCACCTACCCTGCACCGCCTCGGCATCCAGGCGTTCGAGCCGCAGCTTGTTGAAGGCAAGGCCATTCAGCTTCACCCGCTGGTGTGTGGCGCGTTCAACGCTGACTTCGACGGCGACCAGATGGCAGTGCACCTGCCGCTGAGCCCCGAAGCGCAGGCTGAGGCCCGCATCCTGATGCTGTCCTCTAACAACATCCTGAAGCCCTCCGACGGACGCCCGGTCACCCTGCCTTCGCAGGACATGATCATCGGCCTGTACCACCTGACCACCAAGCGTGCCGGTTCAGCTGGTGAAGGCCGCGTGTTCGGTTCGGTTGCGGAAGCCATCATGGCGTTCGACGCCCGCGAGCTGCACCTGAACTCGCAGGTCAAGATCCGCCTCGAAGGCTTCGTGCCGTACGCCGGCTGGGAAGCTCCGGAAGGTTGGGAGCAGGGTCAGCCCGCACTCGTCCAGACCTCCCTGGGCCAGGTCCTCTTCAACGAGACCCTGCCCGAGGACTACCCCTGGGTTGAGGCTGTTGCCGACAAGGGCGAACTGTCCCGCATCGTCAACGACCTCGCCGAGCGCTACCCGAAGGTAGTCACGGCGGCAACGCTGGACAACCTGAAGGATGCCGGTTTCTACTGGGCCACCCGTTCAGGCGTCACCGTTGCCATCTCCGACATCGAGGTACCGGCCGCGAAGCCGGCCATCCTTGCCGGTTACGAGGAGCGCGCCGCCAAGATCCAGGGCCAGTACGACAAGGGCCTGATCGATGACGACGAGCGTCGCCAGGAACTGATCGAGATCTGGAACAAGGCAACGAACGAGATCGCCCAGGCGATGCGTGACAGCCTGTCCCCGATGAACACCATCAACCGCATGGTGTCCTCCGGTGCACGTGGTAACTGGATGCAGGTCCGCCAGATCGCGGGTATCCGTGGCCTGGTGGCCAACCCGAAGGGTGAGATCATCCCGCGTCCCATCAAGTCCTCCTACCGCGAGGGCCTGTCGGTGCTGGAATACTTCATCGCCACCCACGGTGCCCGTAAGGGTCTGGCTGACACCGCGCTGCGTACCGCCAACTCGGGCTACCTGACCCGTCGTCTGGTGGACGTCTCGCAGGACGTCATTGTCCGTGAAGAGGACTGCGGCACCGAGCGTGGCCTGGTCACGCCCATCGCCGTCGCCGACTCCAACGGTGAGCTGGTCCTGGACGAGAACGTCGAGAACAGTGCCTACGCACGCACGCTCGCCGTCGACGTCGTGGACTCCGAGGGCAAGGTCCTCGCAGCCGCCGGCACCGACTGCGGCGACGTGGTGATTGACGAACTCTTCAAGGCCGGCATCACCGAGGTCAAGGTCCGCTCCGTACTCACCTGTGAGTCCAGCGTTGGCACCTGCGCCCTGTGCTACGGCCGTTCACTGGCCACCGGCAAGACCGTTGACATCGGCGAGGCCGTGGGCATCATCGCCGCACAGTCCATCGGTGAGCCCGGTACCCAGCTGACCATGCGTACGTTCCACACCGGTGGTGCTGTTTCCGCCAGCGGTGGCGACGACATCACCCAGGGTCTGCCCCGTATCCAGGAGCTCTTCGAAGCCCGTACTCCGAAGGGTGTTGCACCGATTGCAGAAGCAGCCGGCCGCATCACCATCGAAGAGTCCGAGCGTCAGATGCGCCTGGTTATCACCCCGGATGACGGAACCGAAGAGATCGCCTACCCGGTCCTGCGCCGTTCACGCCTGCTGATCGAGGATGGCGACCACGTCACCGTCGGCCAGAAGCTGATCAACGGACCGGTCGATCCCAAGCAGGTCCTGCGCATCATGGGTCCGCGTGCGGCACAGAAGTTCCTGGTGGACGAAGTCCAGGGCGTGTACCGCAGCCAGGGCATCGGTATCCACGACAAGCACGTCGAGGTTATCGTCCGCCAGATGCTGCGCCGCGTCACGGTCATCGAGTCCGGCGAATCGGACCTGCTGCCCGGCGAGCTCGCCGAGCGCAGCCGCTTCGAGGAGGCCAACCGCCGCGTTGTGTCCGAAGGCAAGACTCCGGCTTCCGGACGTCCTGAGCTCATGGGTATCACCAAGGCGTCGCTGGCCACCGAGTCCTGGCTGTCCGCAGCTTCCTTCCAGGAGACCACCCGCGTCCTGACGCAGGCGGCCATGGAAGGCAAGAGCGACCCGCTGCTGGGCCTCAAGGAGAACGTCATCATCGGTAAGCTGATCCCGGCCGGCACGGGCCTCCCGCGCTACACCGAGGTCACCGTGGAGCCCACTGAAGAAGCAAAGGCCAACCTGTTCACCGGCCCCAGCGCGTTCAGTGACTTCTCGTACGACACCCTGGGCGGTGACGGAGCTCCTGAGTTCCACGCCATCCCGCTGGATGACTACGACCTGGGAAACGACTTCCGCTAAGCGTTCCTGAAAAGGCCTCGTCTCCCTCTGCCCAGGCAGGGGGAGGCGGGGCCTTTCGTATACACCCGATTAAGGCCCAGGATCAAGCCGTGCTAGAATTTTGGTAATTGTTCTGTGTGGCAGTGGATGAAGGCCGCCGCAGCATCATTTTGGTTTTGTTCTCATGATGCTGGGTGTGAGCTTGTTTCCGGGTTGCGGGCTAGGTGCGCAACGAATGCCACTCTTTTGCACGCCTGGGCACGATTCGAGTAACCAAGGCTGCAGGGACAACGCCAAACCGACGCAATGAGGGCTGACGCCTGAATGTTCCGGTAGAGATCAAACCAACGGAGAACACGAGAGTGCCTACGATTAACCAGCTGGTCCGCAAGGGCCGCACGCCTAAGGTCTCCAAGACCAAGGCCCCCGCGCTTAAGGGCAGCCCGATGCGCCGCGGTGTTTGCACCCGCGTTTACACCACCACACCGAAGAAGCCGAACTCGGCTCTGCGTAAGGTGGCACGTGTGCGCCTCAACGGCGGCGTCGAAGTAACCGCCTACATCCCCGGTGTGGGACACAACCTGCAGGAGCACTCCATTGTGCTTGTCCGCGGTGGTCGTGTGAAGGACCTCCCGGGTGTCCGCTACAAGATCGTCCGTGGCGCCCTCGATACCCAGGGTGTGAAGAACCGTAAGCAGGCCCGCAGCCGCTACGGCGCAAAGATGGAGAAGAAGTAATATGCCTCGCAAGGGTCCGGCCCCCAAGCGGCCGCTCGTACTAGATCCCGTTTACGGCTCCCCGCTGGTCACCCAGCTCATCAACAAGGTGCTCGTTGACGGCAAGAAGTCCACGGCAGAGCGCATCGTCTACGGTGCCCTCGAAGGCGCACGCGCCAAGTCCGGCGGCGATCCCGTAGCAGCCCTCAAGAAGGCCATGGACAACGTCAAGCCTTCCCTCGAGGTCCGCTCACGCCGCGTCGGTGGCGCCACCTACCAGGTTCCGGTTGAGGTCAAGCCGGGCCGCTCCACCGCACTCGCCCTGCGCTGGCTGGTTGGCTACTCCAAGGCCCGCCGCGAGAAGACGATGACCGAGCGCCTCCAGAACGAAATCCTGGATGCCTCCAACGGTCTCGGTGCCGCTGTGAAGCGTCGCGAAGACACCCACAAGATGGCCGAGTCCAACAAGGCCTTCGCACACTACCGCTGGTAATACTTCCCGGACGCCGCCGGCTCTCACGGGCCGGCGGCGAACGTGTAGTCCATCCGAAAGGGAGACACCGTGGCACAGGACGTGCTTACCGACCTTAGTAAGGTCCGCAACATCGGCATCATGGCCCACATCGATGCCGGCAAGACCACCACCACCGAGCGCATCCTGTTCTACACGGGTGTGAACCACAAGATCGGCGAAACGCACGACGGCGCTTCGACGACTGACTGGATGGAACAGGAAAAGGAACGCGGCATCACCATCACGTCTGCCGCCGTGACCTGCTTCTGGGAAAACAACCAGATCAACATCATCGACACCCCCGGCCACGTTGACTTCACCGTTGAGGTTGAGCGCTCCCTGCGCGTCCTCGACGGCGCTGTCGCCGTCTTCGATGGCAAGGAAGGCGTTGAGCCCCAGTCTGAGACCGTTTGGCGCCAGGCTGACAAGTACAACGTTCCGCGCATCTGCTTCGTCAACAAAATGGACAAGCTCGGCGCTGACTTCTACTTCACCGTTGACACCATCATCAGCCGCCTCGGTGCCAAGCCGCTGGTTATGCAGCTGCCGATCGGTGCCGAGAACGACTTCATCGGCGTCGTGGACCTGCTTTACATGCGCGCACTGGTGTGGCCCGGCGATGCCAAGGGTGACGTGACCATGGGTGCCAAGTACGAGATCCGCGAGATCCCGGCTGACCTCCAGGAAAAGGCTGAAGAGTACCGCGCGACCCTCGTTGAGACCGTCGCCGAGTCCTCCGAAGAACTCATGGAGAAGTACCTCGAGGGCGAAGAGATCTCGATCGACGAGCTCAAGGCCGGCATCCGCAAGATGACGATCAACTCCGAGCTCTACCCGATCTTCTGCGGTTCCGCGTTCAAGAACCGTGGCGTTCAGCCGATGCTCGATGCAGTTGTCGACTACCTGCCGAACCCGCTCGACGTCCCGCCGATGGTCGGCCACGACCCCCGCGACGAAGAGAAGGAACTGACCCGCAAGCCTTCCGCTGAAGAGCCGTTCTCCGCACTGGCCTTCAAGATTGCTGCGCACCCGTTCTTCGGTCAGCTCACCTTCATCCGCGTGTACTCCGGTCACGTGGAAGCAGGCGCCCAGGTGGTCAACTCCACCAAGGGTAAGAAGGAGCGCATCGGCAAGCTGTTCCAGATGCACGCCAACAAGGAGATGCCCGTCGAGGGCGCTACCGCCGGCCACATCTACGCAGCCATCGGTCTGAAGGACACCACCACGGGTGACACCCTGTGTGATTCCGCCAACCAGATCGTGCTCGAGTCCATGAGCTTCCCGGAGCCCGTGATCTCGGTTGCCATCGAGCCGAACACCAAGGGTGACCAGGAGAAGCTCTCCACGGCCATCCAGAAGCTCTCCGCTGAGGACCCCACCTTCCAGGTGTCCCTCAACGAAGACACCGGCCAGACCATCATTGCCGGCATGGGCGAGCTCCACCTGGACATCCTGGTGGACCGCATGCGCCGCGAATTCAAGGTCGAAGCCAACGTGGGCAAGCCCCAGGTTGCTTACCGCGAAACCATCAAGCGCGCCGTCGAACGCCACGACTACACGCACAAGAAGCAGACCGGTGGTTCGGGCCAGTTCGCAAAGATCCAGATCGCGATCGAGCCGCTGGACACTGCGGAGGGCGAGCTGTACGAGTTCGAGAACAAGGTCACCGGTGGCCGCGTTCCCCGCGAGTACATCCCGTCTGTTGACGCAGGTATCCAGGATGCCCTGAACGACGGCGTCCTGGCCGGCTACCCCGTGGTGGGCATCAAGGCCACCCTGGTTGACGGTGCGTACCACGACGTTGACTCGTCGGAAATGGCGTTCAAGATCGCCGGCCGTATGGCTTTCAAGGAAGCCGCACGCAAGGCGAACCCGGTTCTGCTTGAACCGCTGATGGATGTAGAGGTCCGCACCCCTGAGGAATACATGGGTGAAGTTATCGGTGACCTCAACTCCCGCCGTGGCCAGATGCAGTCCATGGAAGATGCACAGGGCGTCAAGGTCATCCGTGCGCACGTTCCGCTGTCCGGCATGTTCGGCTACATCGGTGACCTGCGCTCCAAGACCCAGGGCCGTGCTGTGTACTCCATGACGTTCAACAGCTACGCCGAGGTCCCGAAGGCTGTTGCCGACGAGATCATCCAGAAGACCCGCGGCGAATAGTCTTTCGGACTTTCAAAGCGAACAAACTCGGGTGCGCTGGCCGGCAACGGAAAGCACAGCCGGTGCAGGCGGCCGGGAACGGCCGGATCCATCCGGACAAGCCGGTTCCCGGCCATCTGCACGAACAGGCTCTAGGGACTAGTATTAGTCTCTGAATCTGCAATTTCACCAATCCAAAGCCCCCAAGTAGACTTACCTGAGTTTCTGCCGCGACAAGCGCGGCCGAAGGGTATGTCATTTGAAAACGTTCTAGGAGGAACCTGTGGCAAAGGCAAAGTTCGAGCGGACTAAGCCGCACGTTAACATCGGCACCATTGGTCACGTTGACCACGGTAAGACGACGTTGACGGCCGCCATTTCCAAGGTGCTGTACGACAAGTACCCGACTCTCAACGAGAAGCGTGACTTCGCGTCGATCGACTCTGCTCCCGAAGAGCGTCAGCGCGGCATTACCATCAACATCTCCCACGTTGAGTACCAGACCGAGAAGCGCCACTACGCACACGTAGACGCCCCCGGTCACGCCGACTACATCAAGAACATGATCACCGGTGCTGCACAGATGGACGGTGCAATCCTCGTGGTTGCCGCCACTGACGGCCCGATGGCACAGACCCGCGAGCACGTTCTGCTCGCCCGCCAGGTTGGTGTTCCCTACCTGCTGGTCGCCCTGAACAAGGCTGACATGGTTGACGATGAGGAACTGCTGGACCTCGTTGAAATGGAAGTTCGTGAGCTCCTGAGCTCGCAGGGCTTCGACGGCGACGAAGCTCCGGTTGTTCGCGTTTCCGGCCTGAAGGCCCTGGAAGGCGACCCCGAGTGGGTCAAGTCCGTCGAGGACCTGATGGCTGCTGTGGACGAGTCTGTTCCGGACCCCGTACGTGACCGTGACAAGCCGTTCCTGATGCCGATCGAAGACGTCTTCACGATCACCGGCCGTGGCACCGTTGTTACGGGCCGCGCCGAGCGTGGAACCCTTGCCATCAACTCCGAGGTCGAGATCGTCGGCATCCGCCCGGTCCAGAAGACCACGGTTACCGGTATCGAGATGTTCCACAAGCAGCTCGACGAAGCATGGGCCGGCGAGAACTGTGGCCTGCTGCTCCGCGGTCTGAAGCGCGATGACGTAGAGCGTGGCCAGGTTGTCGTCAAGCCGGGTTCCATCACCCCGCACACCGACTTCGAGGCTAACGTCTACATCCTCTCCAAGGACGAAGGCGGACGTCACAACCCGTTCTACTCCAACTACCGCCCGCAGTTCTACTTCCGCACCACGGACGTAACCGGCGTTATCACCCTGCCCGAGGGCACGGAAATGGTTATGCCTGGCGACAACACTGAGATGACCGTTGCGCTCATCCAGCCCATCGCTATGGAAGAGGGCCTCGGCTTCGCTATCCGCGAAGGCGGCCGCACCGTTGGTTCAGGACGTGTCACCAAGATCATCAAGTAATTCTTGTTGAACTGAAGAACGGCCCCGCTGCAGATGCAGCGGGGCCGTTCTTTTTCGCGTTAACCGGCCCTGATAGGGTTGCTGGACCGAAAGGAGTTCATCGTGGGGTGGCTTATATTCCTCATCATCGCTGTAGCCGTAGTGGCCGGAGTTCTCTGGGCCAGGCGGTACTTCCGGCACGAGATTGACCGTGCCAAGCGGATCAACCGGTCCAACAAGAACCAGTAAGCCCAGCGGCTAGCCCTGCAGCCTCCGCCGGGCCTTGCTGAGCTCCTGGTACCAGTAGAACGACTGCTTGGGCGTCCGTTCCAGGGTCTCGAAGTCCACGTGCACCAGGCCGAAGCGCTGCGAGTATCCGGCGGCCCACTCGAAGTTGTCCATCAGCGTCCAGACGTAGTAGCCCCGCAGGTCCACGCCCGAGGCCGGGCCGCCGGGGGAAGTCGCGTCCAACGCAGCCCGCAGGTGTGTAGCGAGGTACTGCACGCGGTCCGCATCCTCGAGGGGGCCGGACACCCGGTCAGGCTCAGGGAAACTGGCTCCACCTTCGGTGATGTACACCGGCGGCAGGGCGTCGCCGTACCGGTCCTGCATTTCTTTGAGCAGGATGCCAAGGTGATCCGGCGCCACCGGCCATCCGAAGCCGGTGCTGCTGTACTCGGGGTAACCCACTTCGTGGAACGGCAGTTGCGCCACGGCCTTGTGCATATCAGCCGGAATGGGGGTCACTCCGCGGCCCAGGGCAACCTTCACCGGGAAGTAGTAGTTCAGGCCATAGAAGTCCAGGGGCTGGTGGATGGTTCTCAGGTCCGCGTCGGAGATGCGGCCGATGGAGCGCAGCCAGGGCCTGGCATACAAGGGAAGGCTTGGATAGCGGCCCAGCAGCACCGGGTCGGCGTAGATCCTGTTCATCAGCAGGTCGTACAGGCGGGCCACCATCCGGTCTCCGGCCTTGCGGGTGGCGGGGCGGACGGGGGAATGCAGGTTGGTCACGCCCACAGCGCCTTTGACGCCGGCACCGCGGAGGGCCTGGGCGCCGAGCCCATGGGCAAGGAGTTGGTGGTGGATGGACGGAAGGGCGTCAAACATCAGGGTACGGCCTGGGGCATGGACGCCCAAGGCATAGCCGTTCAGTGTGACCGAGAGCGGTTCGTTGAGGGTGACCCACTGTGCCACCCGGTCCCCGTAGCGGTCGCCGGCTGCTGCGGCGTAGTCACCGAACCGTTCGGCTGTCTCCCGGTTCATCCAGCCGCCACGGTGTTCCAGCGGCAGGGGTGTGTCCCAATGGTACAGAGTGGCCATGGGGGAGATCCCGGCTTCGAGCAGCTGGTCGATCAGCCGGTCGTAGAAGTCCAGCCCCTCGGCGTTGAAGGATCCCCGGCCCTCCGGCTGGATCCTGGGCCAGGACAGGGAGAACCGGTAGGAGTCCACGCCCAGCTCCTGGAGGAGGGAGACGTCTTCCTCCAGCCGGTTGTAGTGGTCGCAGGCCACAGCAGGGGAGTGCCCGTCAATGATGCTGCCCGGCTTCTCGGCGAAGGCGTCCCAGCCGGACGGTCCCCGGCCTCCTTGGGTGAGGGCCCCTTCAATCTGGAAGGCGGCGGCCGCTACCCCCAAAGTGAACGACGGCGGCATGCGGCTGGCGAGTTCCATCACGGATTCGGTGCTTTCCAGCGTCATGCCCCTATCATCCGTTCCGGCGTTGCCGTTGGCAATGACCGCCCCGACGGGCCGCAGGCAAGGGCCGATTCGCTTCTGCAACCAAATTCCGGCATACTAGATGAGTTGTTCAAGCGCTTCTTCGCGTCCCGATCCGGATAATGCCGGGTGCCAGGGTCCAGGTGGAAGACCAAACATAACCCACTCCCAAGGAATTGCGGACGTGCATGCGCGAAAAGCGCGACACGCCCGACCGCGGGGGTCGGTTGCGCCGGCAAGGTGAGGAACCCGGATTTATCCGGATTCAGTTTGTGCGGCGGGTGGTAGTTACGACTTCAAATGCTTCGGCAGCCATACAACACGTAAGTAAACAGAGCAGCATTTACTGAAAGAGAGTCAGGCGACATGGCGGGACAAAAAATCCGCATCCGGCTGAAGTCATACGACCACGAGGTCATTGACACTTCAGCACGGAAGATCGTTGAGACGGTCACGCGCGCAGGCGCAACGGTAGTGGGCCCCGTGCCGCTGCCTACGGAGAAGAACGTGTACTGCGTGATCCGCTCTCCGCACAAGTACAAGGACAGCCGCGAGCACTTCGAAATGCGCACGCACAAGCGTCTTATCGACATCATCGATCCCACGCCGAAGGCTGTTGACTCGCTCATGCGTCTCGACCTGCCGGCTGACGTGAACATCGAAATCAAGCTGTAGGGAGGTGCTGAGAGACTATGACCGCAACCCGTAACGTAAAGGGCCTGCTGGGCACGAAGCTCGGCATGACCCAGGTCTGGGACGAGAACAACAAGCTCATCCCCGTCACTGTGGTCCAGGCAGATTCGAACGTCATCACCCAGCTGCGCAACGCAGAAGCTGATGGCTACGTCGCCGTTCAGATCGGCTACGGCCAGATCGATCCCCGCAAGGTCACCAAGCCGCTGGCTGGTCACTTTGAAAAGGCAGGCGTCACGCCTCGCCGCCACGTCGTCGAACTCCGTACCGCAGATGCTGCTGAGTACGAGCTGGGCCAGGAGCTCTCCGTAGAGGTCTTCGAAGCCGGCCAGAAGATCGACGTCATCGGCACCACCAAGGGTAAGGGCTTCGCCGGTGTTATGAAGCGTCACGGCTTCCACGGCGTTGGAGCTTCCCACGGTGCCCACAAGAACCACCGTAAGCCCGGTTCAATCGGTGGCGCATCCACCCCGAGCCGCGTCTTCAAGGGCATGAAAATGGCCGGCCGCATGGGCGCCGTTCGTCACACCACGCTGAACCTCACGGTCCACGCGGTTGACGTCGAGAAGTCGCTGCTCCTTATCAAGGGTGCCGTTCCCGGCGCCCGCGGCCAGGTCGTCCTCGTACGCACCGCCGTGAAGGGAGCCTAGTTCAATGGCTAACACTGTCCAGGTTGACCTGCCTGCAGAAATCTTCGACGTTCAGACCAACGTGCCGCTGCTGCACCAGGTCGTCGTTGCTCAGCTTGCTGCTGCTCGCCAGGGTACCCACAAGACCAAGACCCGCGCTGAAGTTTCCGGTGCAGGCCGCAAGCCGTTCAAGCAGAAGGGTACCGGCCGCGCCCGTCAGGGTTCCATCCGTGCTCCTCACATGACCGGCGGTGGCGTTGTCCACGGTCCCACCCCGCGTGACTACAGCCAGCGCACCCCCAAGAAGATGATTGCTGCTGCACTGCGCGGCGCACTGTCTGACCGGGCACGCAACGGCCGCATCCACGTTGTGGCCGAACTGGTTGAAGGCACCAAGCCGTCCGCCAAGACTGCACTGGCAACGCTGCGCGGCGTTTCCGACCGCAAGAACCTGCTGGTTGTCATCGAGCGCGCCAACGACGTTGCTGCACTGTCCGTGCGCAACCTCGGCGGTGTTCACGTTCTGTACGCAGACCAGCTGAACACCTACGACGTTCTCGTGTCTGATGACGTTGTCTTCACCAAGGCTGCCTACGAAGCATTCGTTGCCGGCAAGGCAGTGGCAAAGAACGAGGAGGATGCCAAGTGAGTGCAGCCACCATCAAGGATCCCCGCGACGTCGTGCTTGCACCCGTCGTGTCGGAAAAGAGCTACGGCCTGATCGACGAGGGCAAGTACACCTTCCTGGTGGACCCCCGCTCGAACAAGACCGAGATCAAGCTGGCCGTGGAGAAAATCTTCTCCGTCAAGGTCGAATCGATCAACACCATCAACCGTGCCGGTAAGCGCAAGCGCACCAAATTCGGATGGGGTACCCGCAAGAACACCAAGCGTGCGATTGTCACCCTCAAAGAAGGCACTATCGACATCTTCGGCGGTCCGCTCGCGTAGCGGAGACCACTTTAACGAGGAAATAAATTATGGGAATCCGTAAATACAAGCCGACTACCCCGGGCCGTCGCGGCTCGAGCGTAGCGGACTTCATTGAAATCACGCGGTCGACGCCGGAAAAGTCGTTGGTACGTCCCCTCCCCAAAAAGGGCGGCCGTAACAACACCGGTAAGATCACCACCCGTCACAAGGGTGGCGGACACAAGCGCCAGTACCGTCTGATCGACTTCCGTCGCCACGACAAGGACGGCGTTGACGCCCGCGTTGCTGAAATTGAGTACGATCCGAACCGTACGGCCCGCATCGCCCTCCTGCACTACGTTGATGGCACCAAGCGTTACATCATCGCCCCGAACAAGCTCTCCCAGGGTGACTTCGTAGAGGCCGGCGCCAACGCTGACATCAAGCCTGGCAACAACCTGCCCCTGCGCAACATCCCCGTGGGTACCGTTATCCACGCGGTGGAACTGCGTCCGGGCGGTGGCGCCAAGATGGGCCGCTCCGCTGGTGCGTCCATCCAGCTTGTTGCCAAGGAAGGCCGGTTCGCCCAGCTGCGTCTGCCCTCCGGCGAAATCCGCAACGTTGACGTGCGCTGCCGCGCAACCGTCGGCGAGGTCGGCAACGCCGAGCAGTCGAACATCAACTGGGGCAAGGCCGGCCGTATGCGCTGGAAGGGCGTTCGCCCGACCGTCCGTGGTGTCGCCATGAACCCGGTTGACCACCCGCACGGTGGTGGTGAGGGTAAGACGTCCGGTGGACGTAACCCCGTCAACCCGAACGGTAAGCGCGAAGGCCGTACGCGCCGCCCCAACAAAGAGAGCGACAAGCTTATTGTTCGTCGCCGTCGTACTGGCAAGAACAAGCGATAGGAGCCTGGACACATGCCACGCAGCCTGAAAAAAGGTCCTTTCGTTGACCAGCACCTCTTTGTGAAGGTAGCCAGGGAAAACGAAAAGGGCACCAAGAACGTCATCAAGACCTGGTCCCGCCGTTCGATGATCATCCCCGACATGCTTGGGCACACGATCGCCGTACACGACGGACGCAAGCACATCCCGGTGTTTGTCACTGAGTCGATGGTCGGGCACAAGCTCGGCGAATTCGCTCCCACGCGGACATTCCGCGGCCATGTCAAGGACGACCGTAAGGGCAAGCGCCGCTAGGCGCCTGCACTTACGTCAAAGACGAGAGAAGGAAAGCAATGGAAGCCAAGGCAATTGCGCGTCACATCCGCGTAACGCCTATGAAGGCCCGGCGCGTCGTCAACCTTGTTCGTGGATTGCAAGCGAATGAGGCTCTGGCAATTCTGAAGTTTGCCCCGCAGGCAGCTTCGGAGCCGGTATTCAAGGTAGTTCAGTCGGCAATCTCCAACGCCCGGGTCCTCGCGGACCGCGACGGCGTGGCGTTTGACGAAGGCGACCTCATCATCAGCGAAGCGTTTGTTGATGAAGGCCCGACCATGAAGCGGTTCCAGCCGCGTGCCCAGGGTCGTGCATTTCAGATCAAGAAGCGCACCAGCCACATCACCGTGGTAGTCGCTACCCCGGAGAAAGAGGAGGCTCGCTAAGTGGGACAGAAAGTAAACCCGCACGGGTTCCGACTCGGCATCACCACCGATCACGTATCGCACTGGTTCGCTGACAGCACCAAGGCCGGCCAGCGGTACAAGGACTTCGTTCGCGAAGACATCCGCATCCGCCAGCTCATGTCTACAGGCATGGAGCGCGCCGGTATCGCCAAGGTTGAGATCGAGCGCACCCGTGACCGTGTCCGCGTGGACATCCACACGGCCCGCCCGGGCATCGTCATCGGCCGCCGTGGAGCAGAAGCAGACCGCATCCGCGGCGAGCTCGAAAAGCTCACCGGCAAGCAGGTCCAGCTGAACATCCTCGAGGTCAAGAACCCCGAGATGGAAGCACAGCTTGTTGCCCAGGGCGTTGCTGAGCAGCTGACTTCACGTGTGGCTTTCCGCCGCGCCATGAAGAAGGCCATGCAGTCCGCGCAGCGTGCAGGTGCCAAGGGCATCCGTATTGCCTGCTCGGGTCGACTGGGTGGCGCTGAAATGTCCCGCTCGGAGTTCTACCGCGAAGGCCGTGTGCCCCTGCACACCCTCCGCGCGAACATCGACTACGGCTTCTACGAAGCCAAGACCACCTTCGGCCGTATCGGTGTGAAGGTTTGGATCTACAAGGGTGACGTCACCGCCAAGGAACTGGCCCAGCAGGCCGCTTCCGCCCCGTCCCGCGGACGCTCCGGCGACCGTCCGGGCCGCCCGGGTGGCGCTGACCGTGGTGACCGCCGCCGTCGCAACGACCGTCCGGCCGCTGAAGCAGCTCCTGCTGCCGAGGCTCCGGCAGCTGAAGCTGCTGCTCCCGCAGCAGAAGGAGGACAGGCTTAAATGCTTATCCCACGTCGAGTCAAGCACCGTAAGCAGCACCACCCGGGTCGTTCCGGCGCTGCTACGGGCGGCACCAAGGTCACCTTCGGTGAGTACGGCATCCAGGCCCTGAGCCCGGCATACGTCACGAACCGTCAGATCGAATCCGCCCGTATCGCGATGACCCGCCACATCAAGCGTGGCGGTAAGGTCTGGATCAACATCTACCCGGACCGTCCCCTCACCAAGAAGCCTGCCGAAACCCGCATGGGTTCCGGTAAGGGTTCACCGGAATGGTGGGTCGCAAACGTCAAGCCGGGTCGGGTTCTCTTTGAGATCTCCGGCGTCGAAGAATCGGTAGCTCGCGAGGCACTGCGCCTGGCAATCCACAAGCTCCCGTTGAAGGCACGCATTCTGCGTCGCGAAGGTGGTGAATAGAAATGGCAGTAGGATCCAAGGATCTGGCTCCCGCACAGCTGGACGGTTTCGACAACGAGCGTCTCGTTGAAGAACTCCGCAAGGCCAAGGAAGAGCTGTTCAACCTGCGTTTCCAGTCCGCCACCGGACAGCTGGAGAACCATGGTCGGCTGCGCGCGGTAAAGAAGGACATCGCCCGCATCTACACCGTTCTCCGTGAGCGCGAGCTGGGCATTCGTGCTGAGGTTGCCGCACCTGTTGTGGAAGCCAAAGAAGAGAAGAAGTCCAAGAAGGCTGCAACCAAGAAGGCCGAGCCGGCTGAAACGGTTGAGACCGAGGAGGATGCCAAGTGAGTGAAAAGGACCAGAACGTGACGGAAACTGCTACCGCAGCCACGGCTGAGCAGCGCGGTTACCGCAAGACGCGTCGCGGCTACGTGGTCTCGGACAAGATGGAAAAGACCATCGTTGTCCAGGTTGAAGACCGCGTGAAGCACGCGCTGTACGGCAAGGTCATCCGCCGTACCTCCAAGGTCAAGGCACACGACGAGAACAACACCGCCGGCATCGGCGACCTCGTTGTCATCGCCGAGACCCGTCCACTGTCCGCCACCAAGAACTGGCGGCTCGTGGAAATCCTCGAGAAGGCCAAGTAGCACCTGCTGCTTAGCCGGAAGCCCCTTCTCCACTGGAGCGGGGGCTTCCTCGTTTTTAGCCCGCTTCCCGTCACGCCGGGCTTGCTTTTGGCGGACGGACGACGCCGGGTCCCCGACGTTGCGGGGGAGTGGCACCCAGGGTGGGCCAAAAGGCTGCCGTGCGTGACGCCGTCGTCCGTCCCCCGACGCTCTCTCACTTAATGCCGGTTTTTGGCCGTCGCTCTCTCACTTCTCTAAGGAAAGTGAGCGAGCGTGAGCCGAAAGGGCGCATTAAGTGAGAGAGCGTCCCCATGGGGCCACGGGTGGCGGGCACCAAGGGTGGGCCAAAAGGCGGCCGTGCGTGACGCCGTCGGACGCCTTGCGGGGGAGCGCCCAGCGGTGATATGGGGATGGGCGGAAAACGTGCTAAGATTTTGAGTTTGTATGGCGCCTTTCGCGCGCCGTCATCAAACTCGTAAACAAGCGTGCCACAGCATAGTGCCCCCTTGCGCCCAGGAGCAGTCCTGGACCGGATGGGAGCAACTGCTTCTGGCACGGGCGTTTAGGCCTGGTCTGGCAAAATCCAGGCAGGTCAAGAGACACCCCGATCAACCGTTCCGCAAGGCTCATTCCGTAGGAAGATTTTCGGTCTGAGAACCGGCGCGACGCAAGGAGTAAATAGTGATTCAGCAGGAGTCGCGGCTCAAGGTCGCCGACAACACGGGTGCTAAGGAAATCCTTACCATTCGCGTTCTCGGTGGATCCGGTCGTCGCTACGCAGGCATCGGTGACGTCATTGTCGCCACCGTCAAGGATGCAATCCCGGGCGGCAACGTAAAGAAGGGCGATGTTGTCAAGGCAGTCATCGTCCGTACCAAGAAGGAACGCCGCCGTGCGGATGGTTCCTACATCAAGTTTGACGAGAACGCAGCTGTAATCCTGAAGGGCGACGGTGACCCCCGCGGTACCCGTATCTTCGGACCGGTTGGTCGTGAACTGCGTGACAAGAAGTTCATGAAGATCGTTTCTCTGGCTCCGGAGGTGCTCTAGTCCATGGCTAAGATCAAGAAGGGTGACCTCGTTCAGGTCATCACTGGCGCCAAGGCTGAGCGCGGCGGCGACCGCGGCAAGCAGGGCAAGGTCCTGCGCGTGTTCCCCGAGACCAACCGCGTGTTGGTTGAAGGCATCAACCGCGTCACCAAGCACACCAAGGTCGGTCAGTCGCAGCGCGGCACCAAGACCGGTGGCATCGAGGTTGTTGAAGCTTCGATCCACATCTCCAACGTGGCTCTGGTAGACCCCTCCACCAAGAAGCCCACCCGCGTTGGCTTCCGCACTGAAACCGTTGAGCGCAACGGCAAGCAGCGCGAAGTGCGCATCCGCGTGGCCAAGAGCTCAGGGAAGGACATCTAATGACTGAGACTCTCGAGACTCCGGCAACGAAGATCGTTCCTCGTCTGAAGACCAAGTACGCCGATTCCATCAAGAGCACGCTCATTGAGGAATTCAAGTACCAGAACGTCAACCAGGTTCCCCGCCTGGTCAAGGTCGTTGTGAACATGGGTGTTGGAGATGCCGCCAAGGACTCCAAGCTGATCGACGGCGCTGTCCGCGACCTGACCCAGATCACCGGCCAGAAGCCGCAGGTAACCAAGGCCCGCAAGTCCATCGCACAGTTCAAGCTGCGCGAAGGTATGCCCATCGGTGCACACGCTACCCTCCGTGGCGACCGCATGTGGGAATTCCTGGACCGCCTCGTGACCCTCGCACTGCCCCGCATCAGGGACTTCCGTGGTCTCTCCGGCAAGCAGTTCGACGGTAACGGCAACTACACCTTCGGTCTGACCGAGCAGGTTATGTTCCACGAGATCGACCAGGACAAGATCGACCGCGTCCGCGGTATGGACATCACGGTTGTCACCACTGCCAAGACCGATGACGAAGGCCGCGCGCTGCTCAAGGCGCTTGGTTTCCCGTTCAAGGCCGAAGACTAATCTAACTACGTAAAAGGTCCGGCGGTACGGCTCCCACCTGTGGAAGCGGCACCGCGGAAACCGTTATGAGGAAGGGCAAGAGCCCACCATGACAATGACAGATCCTGTCGCAGACATGCTTACGCGTCTGCGCAATGCAAACTCGGCATACCACGATTCCGTGTCCATGCCGTACAGCAAGCTCAAGGCACGCGTTGCTGACATCCTCAAGGCCGAAGGCTTCATCGCCGGCTGGAAGGAAGAAGACGCTGAGGTTGGCAAGAAGCTGACCATCGAGCTCAAGTTCGGACCGAACCGCGAGCGTTCAATCGCTGGTGTTCGTCGTATTTCCAAGCCGGGCCTGCGTGTTTACGCAAAGTCCACCAACCTGCCGCACGTGCTGGGTGGCCTGGGTGTCGCAATCCTGTCCACCTCTTCCGGCCTCCTGACTGACAAGCAGGCCGGCAAGAAGGGCGTGGGCGGCGAAGTCCTCGCTTACGTCTGGTAACGGGAAAGGAAGAGAATAATGTCACGTATTGGACGTCTCCCCATCACCGTTCCTGCCGGCGTTGAGGTCAAGGTTGACGGCTCTGTCGTCAGCGTCAAGGGATCCAAGGGCGAGCTGAACCACACTGTGGCCAGCCCGATCGAGGTCACCCTGGAAGCAGACACCCTGACTGTCGCCCGCCCGAACGACGAGCGCGCCTCCCGTTCACTCCACGGCCTGACCCGCACCCTGATCTCCAACATGATCGAGGGCGTTACCAAGGGCTACGAGAAGAAGCTTGAAATCGTTGGTACCGGTTACCGCGTTCAGGCCAAGGGATCTGACCTTGAGTTCGCTCTCGGTTACAGCCACCCGGTCAATGTCTCCGCACCGGAGGGCATCACCTTTGCAGTTGAGACCCCGACCAAGCTCTCTGTTTCAGGTATCAACAAGCAGCAGGTCGGCGAGGTTGCTGCCAACATTCGCAAGCTGCGGAAGCCGGACCCCTACAAGGGCAAGGGCATCCGTTACGCCGGCGAAGTCATCCGCCGCAAGGTCGGAAAGGCTGGTAAGTAACCATGGCCATCTCAATTAACAAGAAGCGTACGAACAAGAGCAAGTCTGCTTCGCGCAGCCGCCGCCAGCTTCGTATCCGTAAGCGCATCTCCGGTACGGCTGTACGTCCTCGTCTGGTCGTCAACCGCTCCGCACGCCACGTATTCGTCCAGGTTGTCGATGACACCAAGGGCCTGACCGTAGCGAGCGCCTCCACTCTGGAAGCCGACCTTCGTGCATTCGACGGCGACAAGACTGCCAAGGCCAAGCGCGTTGGCGAACTCGTCGCAGAGCGTGCCAAGGCTGCCGGTATCGAAGCTGTTGTCTTCGACCGCGGTGGTAACAAGTACCACGGCCGGATCGCCGCCGTCGCTGACGGCGCACGTGAAGGTGGGCTGTCACTGTGACGGAAGCAAACAAGGAAAAGGACACTGTGTCTGCAGATCAGAAGGCTACTGAAGCCGTAGCTGCCGCTGAGACCACTGCTCCCGCAGCTGCCGACGACCGCCGTGGCGGCGCTCGTCGCGGCGAGCGTGGCGACCGTGGCCAGGGCCGCGGCGACCGTGGTGGCCGTGGCGGCCGCGACGGCGGCCGTGAAGCCGAGAAGAGCCAGTTCGTAGAGCGCGTTGTCACCATCAACCGCGTCTCCAAGGTGGTCAAGGGTGGTCGGCGCTTCAGCTTCACCGCCCTGGTCGTCGTCGGTGACGGCAACGGTATGGTCGGCGTTGGCTACGGCAAGGCTAAGGAAGTTCCTGCCGCAATCGCGAAGGGCGTTGAAGAGGCCAAGAAGTCCTTCTTCCGCGTTCCCCGCGTTGGCAACACCATCCCGCACCGCGTTCAGGGTGAGGCCGCCGCAGGCGTTGTAATGCTGCGTCCGGCTTCCGCCGGTACCGGTGTTATCGCCGGTGGCCCGGTCCGTGCAGTACTGGAGTGCGTGGGCATCCACGACATCCTCTCCAAGTCGCTCGGTTCCTCCAACGCCATCAACATCGTTCACGCGACTGTTGATGCCCTAAAGCGCCTCGAAGAGCCGGCAGCAGTGGCAGCACGCCGCGGCCTGCCCCTCGACGAGATCGCTCCGGCGGCACTGGTGAAGGCCCTCCTGGCCCCGAAGGCAGGTGTCTAGTCATGGCTAAGAACCTGATTCCCTCCGACGCACAGTTGGAGATCACTCAGATCAAGTCCGCCATTGGCGGCAAGCAGAACCAGCGCGACACCCTGCGGTCCCTCGGCCTGAAGCGGATCGGACACACCGTTGTCCGCACCGCCGACGCCGTGACCGTTGGAATGCTCAACACGGTTCCGCACCTGGTACAGGTAGAGGAGGCGAAGTAACAATGGCAGAGAACACTCCTGCAAAGGCAGAGAGCGCCGCTGCTGAGAAGCAGAACGCACTGAAGGTTCACCACCTGCGTCCCGCCCCGGGTGCAAAGACCGCCAAGACCCGCGTTGGTCGTGGTGAAGCATCCAAGGGTAAGACCGCCGGTCGCGGTACCAAGGGTACTGCAGCCCGCTACCAGGTGAAGGCTGGCTTTGCCGGCGGCCAGCTGCCGCTGCACATGCGCCTGCCCAAGCTGCGCGGCTTCAAGAACCCGTTCCGCGTTGAGTTCCAGGTTGTGAACCTGGACAAGCTCAACGAGCTGTTCCCGGAAGGTGGCGCTGTCACCGTCGAGAACCTGGTCGAAAAGGGTGCCGTTCGCAAGAACCAGCCCGTCAAGGTGCTGGGCACCGGCGACATCACCGTCAAGGTAGACGTCACCGCCCACGCATTCTCGGCCAGCGCTGCTGAAAAGATTGCTGCAGCAGGCGGAAGCACCACCGCTCTCTAGAGCAGGTGGGCGAAAGCCCGTTGTTGAACTCCCGGTATGGGGGCCTTGGCCCCGGTACCGGGAGTTTTTCACATCCGCCGGACGTGTTTTTCCCGCCATCGGGCGCACTCCGGCTTCCGCGGATTGTTCGCATGGCGCATCCAACCGTTAGACTCGGTTGTTGGGATTCTTAGATCCCCATCACACACTCTTAGACAAACCACCAGGAGGACGCTTGCTTAGCGCATTTGGCCGGGCCTTTCGCACGCCTGATCTGCGACGCAAGTTGTTGTTCACGCTGGGAATCATCACCATCTTCCGCTTGGGTGCTTTCATTCCCTCGCCGGGTGTGAACTACCAGAATGTCCAGCAATGCTTGCAGAACGGTCAGACCGCAGGCGGCCTGTACCAGCTCGTCAACCTGTTCAGCGGCGGCGCGTTGCTCCAGGTGTCCATCTTCGCGCTGGGCATCATGCCGTACATTACGGCCAGCATCATCGTCCAGCTGCTCCGGGTGGTTATTCCCCGGTTCCAGGAGCTTTATGAAGAGGGCGCGTCCGGGCAGTCCAAACTGACCCAGTACACCCGCTACCTCACCATCGCCCTGGGCCTTCTTAACGCCACCACGCTGGTGTCACTGGCGCGGTCCGGCCAGCTTCTTCCCGGCTGCAACCTGCCGATCATCCCTGACGACAGCGTGATCACCACAATCCTGATCATCATCACCCTGACGGCCGGCACTGGCCTGATCATGTGGATGGGCGAGCTCGTCACCGAGAAGGGTGTGGGCAACGGTATGTCCCTGCTCATCTTCACCTCGATCGCAGCCCAGTTCCCCACCTCGCTGGGTGCCATCTGGACGTCGCAGGGCCCCGGAACCTTCTTTATTGTCCTGGCCGTCGGCCTGCTGACGGTGGCGCTGGTGGTCTTCGTCGAGCAGTCGCAGCGCCGCATTCCGGTGCAATACGCCAAACGGATGATCGGCCGCCGCACTGTGGGAGGTACCAGCACGTACATCCCCATCAAGGTCAACATGGCCGGCGTCATCCCCGTGATTTTTGCTTCCTCAATGCTTTACCTGCCTGGACTGATTTCCCAGTTCAACCAGCCAAAAGCGGGGGAGCAGCTCCAGCCGTGGGTCGAATGGATCAACAACAACCTGACCCGCGGCGACCACCCGATCTACATGGCGATCTACTTCGCCCTGATCGTGTTCTTTACCTACTTCTACGTCGCGATCACCTTCAACCCTGAAGAAGTCTCAGACAACATGAAGAAGTACGGCGGCTTCATTCCAGGTATCCGCGCCGGTAAACCGACCGCTGACTACCTGCAGTACGTGCTGTCCCGGATCACGCTTCCCGGTGCCCTGTACCTGGGCTTCGTGGCGCTGATTCCGCTGGTGGCACTGGTACTGATCAACGCAAACCAGAACTTCCCGTTCGGTGGCACCTCGATCCTGATCATGGTGGGCGTTGGCCTGGAGACCGTCAAGCAGATTGATGCGCAGCTACAACAACGTCACTACGAAGGGCTTTTGCGATGACGAGAATGCTGATTATTGGACCTCCCGGTTCCGGAAAAGGAACGCAGGCGGAGCGGATTTCAGAGCGCCTCGGCGTTGTGGCAATCTCCACCGGCGACATTTTCCGGGCCAACGTGAAGGGCGAGACGCCGCTTGGCATTGAAGCCAAGAAGTACATGGACAACGGCGACTTCGTCCCGGACAGCGTCACCAACAAGATGGTGCGTGACCGTCTAAGCGAGTCCGACGTCGAAAACGGTTTCCTCCTGGACGGTTACCCCCGTACCACGGCACAGGTTGACTACCTCGACGAGATCCTCGCCAAGGACGAAGCGAAGCTCGACGTCGTCCTGCAGCTGACGGCGGATGACGAGGAACTGGTGCACCGGCTTCTCGGCCGGGCCAAGGAAACGGGCCGGAGCGACGACAACGAAGCCGTCATCCGCCACCGCCTTGACCTGTACCACGAGCAGACCGAAGCAGTGGTGGCAAAGTATGCCGAGCGCGGCATCCTCACCCAGGTTGACGGCATCGGCCCGATCGACGAAGTAACGGACCGCGTGATGCAGGCCATCAAGGCTGCACAGGCCGCCTGATCCAGGCAAGCATTTCCGAGGCTCCTCCCGGTACACGGGAGGAGCCTCAGCCATTTGAAAGGAATTACCCATGGCCTTTGGCCAGCCACGCATCGAATACAAGACCAACGCCCAGATGCGCACCATGCACGAGGCAGGGCTGGTCCTCAGCCGTGCCCTGGATGCCGCTGTTGCCGCCGCCGTTCCCGGCGTGACCACCAAGCACCTGGATGACGTGTTCGCCGCTGTCCTGAACGAGGCCGGCGCCAAGTCCAACTTCCTCGGCTACCACGGGTTCCCCGCCACCATCTGCACCTCCGTCAACGAGGAAGTGGTCCACGGCATCCCCGGCAGCCGCGTCCTGAACGACGGCGACATCATCTCGATCGACGGCGGCGCCATTGTGAACGGCTGGCACTCCGACTCCGCACGGACTGTAATCGTGGGGACCGCCGACCCCGAAGACCAGCGCCTTTCCGACGTGACCCACGCAGCCCTGTGGCGGGGAATCGCGGCGCTGGCCACCGGCAAGCACGTGGGCGACATCGGAGCGGCGATCGACGACTATGTTTCCTCCGTGCCCGGCAAGCCGCTGGGCATCCTCGAGGACTACGTGGGCCACGGCATCGGCTCCGAAATGCACATGGCACCCGATGTCCTCAACTACCGCACCAGCCACCGCGGCCCCAAGATCCGGCCGGGTCTGTGCCTGGCGATCGAGCCCATGCTGGTCCGCGGCGGCATCGAGACCGCAGTGCTGGAGGATGACTGGACCGTCATCACCACGGATGGCGCACGCTCCTGCCAGTGGGAGCACTCCGTTGCGGTCCACGAGAAGGGCATCTGGGTGCTTTCAGCGCCCGACGGCGGTGCGGAGCACCTGGTGCCCCTCGGCGTCACTCCGGTGCCGATCCCGTAGGTCCTGCGCAGGGGAAGGGAAAGAATGGGTGGCATGGGAGCGATCACCGATGTGCCCGGGATCCGGGTTGGCCAGGTCCAGAGGTCCGACGACGGCTGGCTGAGCGGGGTGACCGTGGTCCTGCCGCCGCCGGGCACCGTCGGATCCGTGGACGTGCAGGGCGGGGGACCGGCCACCCACGAAACCGATGCGCTCGATCCCACCACCCTGGTTAGTGCCGTGGACGCCGTGGTCCTCACCGGCGGCAGCGCCTACGGTCTCGCCTCGGCCTCAGGCGCCCAGCGCTGGTGCGAGGAAAACGGCCGCGGCTTTGCCGTCCCCGGGGGAGTAGTTCCGATCGTCCCGGCGGCCGCCATCTTCGACCTTGGCCGTGGCGGTGACTTCGCAGCGCGTCCGACCCCGGACATGGGCTACGCGGCAACTGCCGCCGCCGCTGCACAAACAGAAGGTCACGACGTCGACCGCGGGAACGTGGGGGCCGGCACCGGAGCAGTCATCGCCCGGACGTACAAAGGCGGCGTAGGCAGCGCTTCGGTCACCCTGGAGAACGGAGTGGTTGTCGGCGCGCTGGCGGTCGTCAACGCGCTTGGTTTGCCGGTGGTTGACGGCGGGCAGGAGCCGCGGCCCTCCGCGCGCTCGGTCGTTCCGCCCCACGAGCCCCCTGGCCTCGCAAGCTCGGCCAGGGAACCCGGCTCGCGTGGGCCCACCTTAGACGCGCCGTTGAATACGACCCTTGTCGTTGTCGCAACCAACGCCGTTCTGGACGTGGCCGAGTGCAAGCGGACTGCTTCTGCCTCGCATGCCGGGATCGCCCGGGCACTGAATCCTTCGCACACCTTGGCGGATGGGGACACCGTCTTCTGCCTGTCTACCCAAGCCTTGGCACTCGACCGCAGTGACGAAGCTGCCCGGCAGGTCAGCCTCATCACGCTGCAAAGTGCGGCGGCCGACGTCGTCCGCCTGGCCATCCTCGACGGGGTGGCCAGCGCCCGGGCTGTGAGCACTCCGGCCGGAGATTATGGTGTGTACGGCACCGGGTAGGTTACTATTGCCGATTTAACTTTTACGTCGATAGAGAGTAGTGTTGTCTGTTGGTTGTCTGGACTGCCACGCCCTTTTGGGGCCTGGAACCGGCAATCGATCCAACAAAAACGTTCGTGGTCATGACCGGTGCAATCCGGCGGGACTGCGGCAACAACAGTTAGCGGAGGGTATGGCCAAGAAGGACGGGGTCATTGAGATCGAAGGCGTTGTGACTGAGGCGCTGCCTAACGCGATGTTTCGCGTTGAGCTGACCAACAAGCACATCGTACTGGCACACATCTCTGGAAAGATGCGTCAGCACTACATCAGGATTCTCCCGGAGGACCGCGTAGTGGTGGAGCTCAGCCCGTACGACCTCACCCGTGGTCGTATCGTCTACCGCTACAAGTAAATTGCTGGGCGGCCTCAGTGCGAACTGAACGCCGCTTCAGTTGACCAACTGTTACACGCAAAGGAATGCCATGAAGGTCAAGCCGAGCGTCAAGCAGATCTGCGAAAAGTGCAAAGTGATCCGCCGTAATGGCCGGGTCATGGTGATCTGCGAGAACCCGCGCCACAAGCAGCGCCAGGGCTAATTTCCTTCCCTGAAGGAAATCCTGGGTTGCTAACCCACGCAAGTAAATAAAGGCAGCACAAGCTGATCTGGAACATTGAGCTCGAAAGAGTCCGGACAGCTGACCCCCGGTCGGAGGCTGGGGCCGCACAGAACGTGCGGGTGTACTGCCTACGACCTCCGGTTTATTCAAGGAGTACTGCCACTATGGCTCGTCTCGCTGGCGTAGACATTCCCCGCGAAAAGCGGCTGGAAATTGCGCTTACTTACATCTACGGCGTGGGTAAGACCCGTGCACACGAAACCCTGGCTGCCACTGGCATCAGCGCTGACGTTCGCGTCAAGGACCTGACTGATGCCCAGCTGGTTGAGCTGCGTGACTACATTGAAGGCAACTACAAGGTTGAGGGTGACCTTCGCCGCGAAGTAGCAGCAGATATCCGCCGCAAGGTTGAAATCGGCAGCTACGAAGGCCTGCGCCACCGCAAGGGCCTGCCCGTACGCGGACAGCGTACGAAGACCAACGCCCGTACCCGCAAGGGCCCGAAGCGCACCGTCGCCGGCAAGAAGAAGGCCCGTTAAAATCCCCGCCGGGATTAACGGACTTTTCCCCAATAACTTTCTGTAGGAGAAATAATGCCCCCGAAGACTCGTGGCGCGGTTCGCAAGCCGCGTAAGAAGGACAAAAAGAATATCGCGCTGGGCCAGGCGCACATCAAGAGCACGTTTAACAACACCATCGTTTCCATCACGGATCCGACCGGCGCTGTTATCTCTTGGGCTTCCTCAGGTGAGGTTGGCTTCAAGGGCTCGCGTAAGTCCACCCCGTTCGCTGCCCAGATGGCTGCCGAGGCTGCTGCGAAGCGCGCCCAGGAGCACGGCATGCGCAAGGTTGACGTTTTCGTGAAGGGTCCGGGCTCCGGACGCGAGACGGCGATCCGTTCGCTGCAGGCCGCCGGTCTCGAGGTTGGCTCCATCCAGGACGTCACCCCCGCTGCACACAACGGCTGCCGTCCGCCGAAGCGCCGCCGCGTCTAAGGCTTCCAGCGCCGCTTAAGCTTGCCCGGACCATCGATGGTCCGGGCAAGCCCAGCGCGTTAAGTCTTCAGACCGAATTTCCACCACCTGTGTTGCGTCATATAGCGGATGCTCGCCGAAAGGAAACCTAAGTGCTCATTGCACAGCGCCCCACCCTCTCCGAAGAGGTAGTCTCCGAAAACCGTTCGCGTTTCATCATTGAACCGCTGGAACCGGGCTTCGGCTACACCCTCGGAAACTCCCTCCGCCGTACCCTGCTCTCCTCCATCCCCGGTGCCGCTGTAACCAGCATCCGGATCGATGGCGTGCTGCACGAGTTCACCACGGTTCCGGGTGTCAAGGAAGATGTCACTGAGATCATCCTGAACATCAAGAGCCTGTCGGTCTCCTCCGAGCACGATGAGCCGGTTGTTGCCTACCTGCGCAAGCAGGGCCCCGGAGTCGTCACCGCCGCGGACATCGCTCCGCCGGCCGGCGTCGAATTCCACAACCCGGATCTGCACATCGCCACGCTGAACTCGAAGGGCAAGTTCGAACTCGAACTGACCATCGAGCGCGGCCGCGGCTACGTTTCGGCAGCTCAGAACAAGTCCGGCGATGCAGAGATCGGCCGTATTCCGGTCGACTCCATCTACTCGCCGGTACTGAAGGTTACTTTCCGCGTGGAAGCAACCCGTGTTGAGCAGCGCACCGACTTCGACAAGCTGATTGTCGACGTCGAGACCAAGCAGGCCATCGCCCCGCGCGATGCCGTTGCTTCCGCAGGCACCACCTTGGTGGAGCTCTTCGGTCTGGCACGTGAGCTGAACACCGCAGCTGAAGGTATCGAGATCGGACCGTCGCCCACCGACGCTGCCCTGGCAGCCGACATGGCACTGCCGATCGAGGATCTGGACCTCACCGTCCGTTCCTACAACTGCCTCAAGCGTGAGGGCATCCACTCCGTGGGTGAACTCGTTGCCCGCTCCGAGGCTGACCTGATGGACATCCGCAACTTCGGTGCCAAGTCCATTGACGAGGTCAAGGCAAAGCTGGTTGAACTGGGCCTGTCCCTCAAGGACTCGCCTCCCGGTTTTGACCTCGCAGCACGCGCCGCAGCAATCGAAGAGGACGACGCCGCCTTCGGCGACGACGAACTCTAAACCAGACCTTGGCCGGCTGGCAGGCACCATGGTGTGCAGGCCCAACGGCTTCCATTTGAGGAGAAACAACTATGCCTACCCCCACTAAGGGTCCGCGCCTCGGAGGCGGCCCGGCTCACGAGCGCCTCATGCTCGCGAACCTGGCAGCATCCCTGTTCGAGCACAAGCGGATCACCACCACGGTGACCAAGGCCAAGCGCCTGAAGCCGTACGCAGAGCGCCTGGTGACCTTCGCCAAGCGTGGCGACCTCGCTTCCCGCCGCCGCGTGCTCGGCCTGATCAGCAACAAGGGCGTCGTCCACGAGCTGTTCACCGACATTGCCCAGGCAGTGGAGAACCGCGACGGCGGCTACACCCGCATCACCAAGATCGGCAACCGCAAGGGCGACAACGCTCCCATGGCTGTCATCGAGCTCGTCCTTGAGCCCGTTTCCGCCAAGCAGGCCGTTGTAGCCGAGGCTACCCAGGCTGCTGCCAAGGCTGCTCCGGCTGCCGAGGAAGCTCCCGCCGAAGAGGCTCCGGCCGCTGAGGAAGCTGCTGAGGAAACCACCGAGGCGCCCGCCGCTGAAGAAGCTGCAACCGAAGAGGCTCCGGCCGCTGAGGAAGCTGAAGCTCCGGCTGCCGAGGAAAAGGACGCGAAGTAATTCGCTGATTTTCTTCGCATAGACTTGAGTCTATGAACGACCAAAAACCCGCGGCCCCCGTATTGGGGGGCGGCGGGTTTTTGCGTGTCCGGCTTGATGTGTCGTACGACGGCGGCCCCTTCAGCGGGTGGGCCCTGCAGCCGGGACTGCGGACCGTCCAGGGTGCCCTGGAGGAAGCGCTGCAGCTTCTGGTCCGGCGTCCCGTCCGTGTAACAGTCGCCGGCCGCACCGACGCCGGCGTGCACGCCCGCGGCCAGGTGGTCCACCTGGACCTCACCGAAGCCGAGTGGCAGGGACTGCCGCGCGGACACGAACTCGATCCCGCCGTCGCCATGCTCCGAAGGATCCGGGGCGCCCTCAGCCGCATCCTCGGCGACCTTACCGGGGCGGTGGAGGTGCACCGGATCTCGCTGGCCCCGGAAGGTTTTGATGCCCGGTTCTCGGCCCTGTGGCGGCGCTACAGCTACCGCATTGCGGACGGGCCGGCGCTCTGGGATCCGCTGGGCCGGTACTCAACCCTGTGGCACAAGAACCCGCTGGACGTTTCGCTGCTGAACGAGGGTGCGTCCAAACTGCTGGGGCTGCAAAATTTCCTGTCCTTCTGTAAGCCGCGGGAGGGCGCCACCACCATCCGTGAGCTGCAACGCTTCGAATTCGCCCGGTCTGAAGACGGGGTCATTGTGGCCACGGTCCAGGCTGATGCCTTCTGCCACAACATGGTGCGCGCCCTGATCGGTTCTGCCCTGTATGTGGGCGAGGGCGTGGAGGAGCCGGGGTGGCTGTACGAGCGGCTGCTGGCTAAGAAGCGTGACGCAAAATCCGTGCTGGCCGCGCCGCACCCGCTGGTGCTGGAGGAAGTGGCCTACCCGTCCGACGACGAACTGCTGGCCCGCGCGGAACTCACCAGGGCGCTCCGGGAGTACTAATCCCCACCCGCACCCTAACCTCGCAGGCTCGGCCAGGGAACCCTCCGGGCGTGGGCCCAGCCTAGAACGACGGCGGGCCCTCGGCCGGGAGGGTGAGGGTGAAGGTGCTGCCTTCCCCTTCACCGCTGACGCAGCTGATCTGCCCGCCGTGCCGCTCCACAATCATCTTGGTGATGGACAAGCCCAGCCCGGCCCCGGCGATGGACGCCTCCCTGGCGGACTCAGTGCGGAAGAAACGCTTGAAGACCCTGTCCTTGTCCTCACCGCTGATGCCCATCCCGGTGTCGCTGACGCTGAGCTGGACCCACTCTTTGGTGCTGCGGGCGCTGATGCTGACGTTGCCGCCGTCGGGGGAGTACTTGATGGCGTTCGACACCAGGTTGTCCAGGGCCTGCCCGATCCGGAGCGGGTCTGCGTAGGCCCACAGCGGCGAGGGGACGTCCGCCGACAGCTGGATGTGGGCCAGCTCCGCCTGGGCCTGCGCGGAACCGATGCTGGTTTCCACCAGGCTGGCGAGGTCCGTGCGTTTTGGGTGGACGTTGAGCGCAGCCGACGCTGACGCCGAGAGGTCAGCCACGAGGGCCAGCAGCCGCTCGGCGTTCCGCTCGACCACCAGCAGGCGCTGGGCGACCTGCGGCGGAAGGGCGGCAACGTCGTCGAGCACCAGGTCCACGTTGCCGATGATGGAGTTCAGCGGAGTCTTGAATTCGTGCGTGACGTTGGAGACCAGTTCCTGGTTCGCAGCCAGCGCCTCAACCCAGCCGGTCACGTCGCTGTAGACCACCACGGCGCCGGTCAGCTGACCGTCCTCACTGACAAGCGGGCGGGCTGCCGTGGAAACCGCCCGCTGCCCGGCTCCCTCCCCGGCCCAGACGAGGTAATCGGCGAAGGACTCACCGGCGATGGCCCGGCTGATGGGCCGTTTTTCCGGTGGCAGCAGGGTCTGCCGGTCCTGCCCGAAGATCAGCTGATGGCCCTGGCCGGGGGCGGTGTCGTCCGCGTGGGTGGCCTGGCGGAAGTTCCGCTGCCGGTCGTTGGAGACCAGGAAGTGGCCGGAACGGTCGACGGCCGCAATTCCGACGTCGGTAGCGTCCAGGACCGTCAGGAGCAGCTTTTCCCGTTCCCGGCTCTCGCGCAGCAGCTCGCGGAGCTCCATGTCCTTCTTCGCCAGCTCCCGCTGCTGCAGGCGGACGTGGGCACTCGCGAAGCGGATGGACAGGGACACCGCGAGCATCATCAGGGGAAAGAGGAACGTGCTGGTGATGTCCGAGGGTGTCAGGTTGGGGAACCGTCCAGCGAGGGTGGGAATCATGATGAACATGGGTCCGAAGAAACTCAGGACCAGGCTGCCGCGGGTGAGCATCCCGGAGGCGGACAGCCAGATGACCGGGAAAACCGCCATGACGGCCAGGCCGGGTAGCAGGGGAGAGGCACCGTTCCGGAGCAGCCCGATGGCCACGAAGTCGAGGACGGGAATCAGCAGGTACGGACGGTGTGCCAGCCGTTCCCACGGGACCAGGAAGCAGCCGAAAAAGAGTACAACGGAAAGAAAGATCCCGGCCAAATACGGGGGGCTGTGCATCAGCGTAGGCCAGGCAAAGGGGGTGGCCACAGCAAGGGCAACCACCATCAACGTCAGTGGGAGCTGGCACAGTGCCACCTGGGAACGCGGCCCGAGAGCCTGGAAAATCCGGGCAGGTCCGCGCGGAAAAAGACGCTCAGCCATGGATCCTGCCCCGGTCAGGCGAGGCGGCAGTGAAACGAAGTGCCAGCGCAGGCGCAACCGAATTGCTGATAAGCACCTGGCACACTTCCTCTCCCATCGTATTCCACATGCTCTGTCATAATAATTGACTTTTCAAATGCAATGTTGAAACAGGTGTCATCAGCTCTGCTTACTTGTAGCGTATAAAGGGTTGGAGCGGGTATGGCATTGGCGCTGGGCCAATGGGGGGCCATGACCGCCTGGCGCAGGGATATCAATGGACGATCTTGGTGTGGCTGTAGTAATCGAAGACGACGCCGATGTGCGCAACCTCCTCGAGGGAGTGTTGAGCCAGGCGGGCTTCGAGGTGCATACAGCGGTTGACGGGCGGGCCGGCGTCGAAGTGGTCCGCAGCAAGCAGGCCAATGTGGTGACACTGGACATCGGGTTGCCGGATATCGATGGCTTTGAGGTCCTGCGGCGGATTCGTAATTTCAGTAACGCCTATGTGGTGATGCTTACCGGACGGACTGAGGAGCCGGACCTGCTGTCCGCCCTCAACGCCGGTGCTGACGACTACATTGCCAAGCCCTTTCGGCCTCGGGAGCTGCGTGCCCGGGTGGCCGCCATGATGCGCAGGCCCCGGCATGAGATCACAGGCCAGAAGCCCGCCCCGGCGGGGTGGGGAACCGCGCCGGCAACGGCAGTCCGTGCGGAGGATGCCGCAGTCCTGCAGCACAACGGCCTGGAACTGAACCACCGGACCCGCACCGTTGAAGTCAGTGGTGAACCGCTGACCCTCACGCGCAGCGAATTTGATCTGCTGCACGTGCTCCTCCGCGGCGCCGGGGCTGTGTGCACCCGGGCGGACCTGGTGCGGGCAGTGCGCGGCGATTTCTACGACGAGGACACCTACATCAGCGAGGCCGACGAAAGGGCGGTGGAAGTCCATATCGGCAACCTGCGGCGCAAGCTGAAGGAAGACCCCGTCTCACCCCGGTGGCTGCAGACCGTCCGCGGCGTGGGTTACCGGTTGGCGCCGAGCAGGCAGGACGCCCCGCAGGGCTGACCGCGGGCAGGCGCATCAGTAAGGCGGCTCAGCCGTTCTTGAGGATATACGTGCTCTGCAGTTCGGACACCGTCTCGCCGCCGTCCTGGGCAACGCGTTCCATGAGGACCTGGCCCTGGCCAAAATCGCCCTGCCGGATCAACGTCTCCAGCAGTTCCGCCAGTTTTGCCAGGCGGACCCCGCCCACCATGGCGGAACTGATTTTCAGGCTGATGGCGGCGTCCAGGGCGGACTCGCTGTCCCGGCTGTCCACGGCCGCTGCCAGGCGGGCGCAGCGCTGGTCCCACATGGCGGCGTAGTCACGGGCGAAACGCTGGGCGAGGCCCGAGCCAGCCAGTTCGTCTTCCAGTTCCTCAAGAACGGCGGCGTCAACGAGCGGCAAGAGCCCGGCCGCTTCCTGTGAAAGAGCGGAACCGGCAGGTGCGGTGATCCCGGGCCGCGGCGGGTCCGCGGCTGCGCCCCTGTCGCTGGAGCCGGGATCTGGACTGTGCATTCTCCAAGGCTACTTCCTGGAATCGTTTAGGTGGCCTATTTTCGGTGATCCTGTGTAAACCTTGAGCGATCCTTGCTGCCGGACTATTGGCTGCTGAAAGTCACTACGGTGTTGATGACTGCGGGTCCGAGAATTGCAATGAAGAGGACCGGGAAGATGAAGAACAACAGCGGAAACAGGATCATCACCGGAAGTTTCATCGCCTTTTCCTCGGCCCGCTGGCGGCGCTTTACCCGCATCACTTTCGCCTGCACCCGGAGTACCCGGCTGATCGCTATGCCATATGTGTCCGCCTGGACCACGGCCTGCACAAAGCTGCGCAGCTCCGGGATGTTGGTCCGCTCGGCCAGCGCGAGGTAGGATTCGCGGCGGCTGCGGCCCACCTGCATGTCCTGCAGGGTCCGGACCAGTTCCTCGGCCAGCGGTCCTTTGCCGTTGTCCCCGGCCCGCGCCATCGCGCCCTCAAAGCCCAGTCCCGCTTCGACGGAGATAAGCATTTGGTCCAGGGTGTTGGCCAGTTCCAGCTGGATGACCTTCTGGCGCTCCTGCCCTTTGCTGTAAAGCAGGAGGTCAGGGATGAAGTAGCCCAGGAACAGCAGGAACAGTCCCGCCAGCTTCATCAGGGGGGTGCCTCCGATGGCCGTTAGATAGATCCCTGCAGCTGCTCCCGCGAAGCCAATCCCGAGCTTGGACCCTAGAACTTTGCCCAGAGGCATGGACGCGGGCCTGCCGGCGAGGGCCAGCAGCCGGTCCAGGAAGGCGACATACGCCGGAGGTGTGAGCCGGCGTCCGAAGCCTTCGAGCAGGCCGGGTTTGGCCGCGGGAGCGGCCGCCGCCTGTGAAGCCCCGCGGGAGAGCAGGTCATTGACCGCCACGCGGCCCTGCTTGTCCACCGTCAGGACTGCCCACGCAAGGGTGCCAACAGGGACGCAGACCAGGAGGACGGAGAGGAGGACTATCAGGTTCATGGCGTCCTCAGAACTTCAGGTCGATGATCTTGCGCATCCAGAGCGCGCCGATGGTCATGAGCACGAACGATGCGCCGATCATCACCCAGCCGAGGGGATGGGTGAACATCGAGTTCATGTACGTGGGGCTTACGGCCAGGAGCATGGCCACAATGCCGAAGGGCATGGCGATGAGGATGTAGGCGGAGAACTTGCCCTCCGCCGCCAAGGCCTTGATGTGTCCCTTGATTTCGGCGCGCTCGCGGATGGTTTCGTTGACCTGGTCCAGGACGTCGGCCAGGTTGCCGCCCACTTCGCGGTTGATCTGTATCGCCTGGGAGATCCAGACAAAGTCCTCGTTCTTCATCCGGTCGGCGGTGTCGTTGAGTGCGGCCAGGAGGTCGCGGCCCAGGCTGGTCTCGGTGATCACCCGTCGCATCTCCTCCGACGTCGGCTTCTGGGACTCGGCGGCGGCAGCGTCAATGGCGCGCAGGATGCTGTGGCCCGCGCGGAGGCCGCCGGAGAGGAGCTGGAGGGTGTCGCCGAGCTGGCTGTCGAACGTCGCCCGGCGTTTTCCGGCGAGGAATCCCAGGACGAGCTTTCCCACGAAGGGTGCGAGGATGGCCAGCAGGATTCCCACCAGCGGTCCCACAGTGACCATCCCCACCAGCATGCCGACGCACGCGACGATGCCCAGGAGCAGGAAGAACTCGGCCTGGCTCAGGCGGAGCCCGGCGTTTTCGAGCTCCGCCCGGGAGAAGAGGCGGACGTTCCGCCCCTGCAGGAGCCGTTCGAAGGACCGGACGCCGGAGAGCGCCAGGCGGGAGATCGACGACGGCGGCTCGGGTTCGAAGGGACGGCGGCGGTCCAGGGGCACATCCGGAGTGCCGGGCAGCAGTACGGCCACGCCCAGGAGGGTGACGGCGAGCAGCAGGATGACTGCTCCAACAGCGAGGATCACAGTTGCGCCTACCTTCCGGGCGGTGGGGATGCGGGGTTCTGGGGACCGGCGAAGACGCTGGGGGAGACATGGATGCCCAGGTCCTCGAACCGGTCGATGAAGCGCGGCCGGATGCCGGTGGCCACCGGTTTGCCCAGGAATCGGCCGTTCGCGTCCACGCCGGCGGAGTAGTCAAAAACGAACGCGTCCTGAAGGGTCACGATGTCCCCTTCCATGCCCTGGACTTCGGTGACGTGGGTGATGCGCCGGGAGCCGTCGCGGAGCCTGGAGATCTGGACGATGAGGTTGACGGCGGAGGCGATCTGCTCGCGGATGGCCCGCAACGGCAGGTCCATGCCGGCCATCAGCACCAGGGTCTCGAGGCGGGCCACGGCGTCGCGGGGCGAGTTGGAGTGCACGGTGGAGAGGGAGCCGTCGTGGCCGGTGTTCATGGCCTGGAGCATGTCCAGCGATTCCCCGCCACGGACCTCGCCTACTACGATCCGGTCCGGGCGCATACGCAGCGAGTTCCGGAGCAGTTCACGGATGGTCACTTCGCCCTTGCCCTCGGTGTTGGGGGGACGGCTTTCCAGCCGGACAACATGCTGCTGCTGGATCTGGAGTTCCACCGCATCCTCAATGGTGACGATCCGTTCGTCCGAGGGGAGGAAGGAGGACAGCACATTAAGCAGTGTGGTCTTGCCGGTGCCCGTACCGCCGGAGACGATGATGTTGAGCTTGGCTTTGACGCAGGCGTTGAGCAGCTCGGCCATTTCCGGGGTCAGGGTTCCGAAATCGATCAGGTTCCGGACAGTCAACGGAGTCTTGCTGAACTTACGGATGGTGAGCGAGGAGCCGCCCACGGCCAGCGGCGGGATCACCGCGTTGACACGGGAGCCGTCCTCGAGGCGTGCATCCACCAGCGGGGAGGACTCGTCGATGCGGCGGCCCACCTTCGAGACGATGCGTTCGATGACCTTGCGCAGGTGCTCTTCTGAGCTGAACCGGGACTCCGTAAGGGTGAGCTTGCCTTTGCGCTCCACATAGATCTGGTCCATGCGGTTGACCATGATTTCGGTGACGGCGGGATCGTCCAGCAGGCGCTGAAGGGGGCCGTAGCCCAGGACGTCGTCCGCGACGTCCCGGACCAGACGGGTGCGTTCCTCGGGGGAGAGGGGCACCTGTTCGGCGTCGATGATCCGGGTCAGTTCCTCCTTGGCGGTGGCACGGAGTTCCTGCTCTGTGACGGCTGCGTCGTTGAAGCGGCTGCCCATCCGTTCGAAAAGGGCTGTGGCCGCCCTGTCCTTCATGGCGGCGAAGACATCCACCTTCGGTGACGTGGGCACCTGCTGGGCGCCGGCGTCGTACGTTGGCGTTGCGGGAGCCTGCGGGGCAGGAAGGTGCCGGACCCCGCCGTCTTGAGAGGGGGGCACGACGGCGGGGCGTGGCGGCTCGAGCACGGCAACGTTGTTGCCGTCCGGCTGGTTGCGGTCCTGGGCTGCGCTGAGCCGTTCGGAGAGCTTCATTAGATGACCACCCTTCGGTGAAGCTTGCGCTGGGCCTGGGCGCGCCATGCCGGGTTGAACCTTTCCACCAGCTGGCGGAGGCTTTTCACGGCGGGGTCCCTTTTGGATTCCTGGAGGACGGGGATGCCGCGGTTGGTGGACAGTGCCACGGCGCGGGAGCGGGGGACGCTGACGTCCACGGGCGCGCCGATGGTGGATTCGACGTCGCGGACGTTCAGGCCTGCCTTGGCGTCCGCCATGTTGAGGACCACGTGGCGGGATTCGGGCATGATGTCGAGCTGGCGGAGCACTTCGAGGCCGGAGCGGAGGCCGCGCAGGCTGGGGATGTCCATGGCGCTGACCCACACCACGTCGGTGCAGTGTTCCATGGCGGCGAGGCCGATTTCGGGCATGCCGGGGGCGGTGTCCAGGACCACGTACTGGAACTCGTGGGACAGCTGCTCCACGAGGCGGCTGACCTGTTCCGGGGTGATGTGGTCCGCGTCCACGGGGTTGAGCGGTGCGCAGAGGGCATAGATGCCGGCGGGGTGCACGGTGAGGAAGGCCTTGAGGACCAGGGAATCCTGGGCTGCTGCGGGGGTGACGGCGTCGGTGACGGTGTGCTCCGGGTTGAGGTAGAGGCCGGAGGCGACGTCGCCGAACTGCAGGTCCAGGTCCACGATGACCACGCTCATGGGTGCGATCCGGCCCAGGCCGATGGCGATGTTGGTGGCGAGGGTGGTCTTGCCCACGCCGCCCTTCGGCGAGAAGACACCGATGACCAGGCCCTTGCCGTTGGTTTCCCCTTGCGCTTCCGGGGCGCGGTGGCGGGTGGCGAAGGACTGGCAGGCGCGTTCGAGCAGCACGCGGATCTCTGCGGCGTCGGCCTGGGGGCTGAGGATGTCCCTGATGCCGGCGCGCATGGCGTTGAGGAGGTGCGCCGGATCCACGTCGCTGACCAGCACCAGGCTGAGGCCGGGGAGCTGGACGTCGAAGACCTTGGCGAACCGCAGTGCCTCCTCGTAGGGGACGTCGGGGCCGATGATCAGGACTTCGGGCTGTTCCTGGTTGAGGAGCGCGAACAATTCCTGCGGGCCGGCCGGGAGGATGTCACTCGCGATGGTCTGGACGGACCCCCGCAGGCCGTTGGCGACGGCGGCGCGCAGCTTCTGGTCGAACTCGCCGTTGGGGGAGAGGAGGACGAAGCGGCTCACTTGTACACCACTTCCTTGCGTTCGATCCGGGGGCCGTTGTCCTGGGCATCGATCGGTTCTTTGGTGAGCCAGAGGCTGCCGAACTCGGACGCGAAGATGATTTTGTTGGCGTCGATGTCGTTGACAGCGACGGTGATCATGAAGGCGCCCTGGGGGAGCGCAGTGTCCTGGGACTCGCCTTCGGCGGGCTTTTCTGCGCTCGCCGCACTTTGCACCACAGTCACCAGAACCTTTCGGAGCGTGAGCTGTGTGGTTGGAGTTGCGGGGTCTGCCTTGTAGGCGCCGTCCTTGAAACTCAACGCGATTCCGACGTGATCTCCTGCTTTGATGCGGCCGCCCGCTACCCGCTGCGGCTCCAGCTGGAAGGAAACTTCCTGGAAGCCGGCGGGCACCTTGGTGGATTTTGCGTCCGCAGTCTCTGCGGGGGGCACAAGCCGTTCGGCCAGGAGCTGTTCGCCCGGGATGAGGTCGACGGCGGCGACGGTGCCGGCTTTGTCGTCCAGGTTGCTAAGCGCGCTCTTGGCTACTCCTGCAGCGGGCACTTTCTCTGTAACCAGCGACGCTGCGATTGCGTCGATGGAGGTGCCGGCTGGGATTGCGGTCTTGACCACCAGGACGTCCACCGTTTCGAGAGTCCGCAGGGCGCGTTGATCCGCTCCCTGGGCGTAAAAGACGATGAGGAGGGCTCCCACGAGCGCCAGGGCGACGGCGGCCGTTCCGGCGAGCAGGCGAGACTTCACTTATTACTCCTGGTTAGGGTGGTGCTGGGCTTCGGTTCTTAGAGGACCGGGCGCACGATGGTGGCGCCGTAATTGGAGGTGTTGCCGAGTTCAAAGCCTTGGGCCAGGGAGACGTACTTTACGAAGTAGCCGCGGATGGTCTTGTTGTCCACTTTCGCCCCGGCAGTCCAGCCGATGCTTGCGAAGCGGTAGCCGGTCACATGAAACGCAGCGAAGCCCTTTATGTAATATTTGCCGCTGGAGCCGGTGCCCGTCGCTACGTCGTACAGGGGCAGCAGGACGGTTTGGTTGTTCATTTGGGTGAAGTCCGCAGCGGTGCACATGGACGGGACACTTGCTCCCGTGTCGCTGGAGAACCAGATGCCAGAGGTGGTGGAAGCTCCGGCCGTTGCGTTTACGGCACATGTAGATGAAGTGGTTTGGATCCAGCCGAATCCGCCTGGAATGCCGCCGCAACCGTTCACCGACTGCTCCAGCACCTGCTCGGCGCCAACAGTTCCGCCGTCAGGGATGTTCAGCTTGCAATGAGCTATGGCCAAGGGCAGAATGATCGGCCCCTTGGAGGGGCTGCCCCATTCCGCGGACGCCCGAGCGCCGACCTCTTTGCCCGGGATGCCCAGGACGTCCGCGAAGAAGAGCGAGACAGAGTTGTCCGTCCCGCCCTTTTCCTTGGCGGACGTGGTGACGCTGACTTTTTGCGCAGCCGTCTCCAACTCAATGCTGTACACCTTGCTCATGCCATCGAGGGCGTTCTGGTTCGCCAGGCTGGTGGCGAGGGCGGACGTCGTCGAACAGTCTGGGTTGGTTGTCGCTTTTGCGCACTTCTGGGCTATCGCCAGGGCGGAGGCGTCGGCGCCACTCTGCAGTTGGGCGCGTTCCGAGTGGATGACACCGACGTCAACGGCGATGGCCACGAAGCCGAGGAGGGTCACCAGGAGGATCGCGACGATGACTGAGATGGCCCCGCGCTCGTTTGCAGCTGTGTCTGTGGTCATCCGCCGCACAGCATGACCCCTTTGCCTGTGATCGGGAAAGGCCCCGCGACACCGGTGATGGTGGAAAGCGTGTAGTTGATGGTGAAAGTGGTTTGCGGGCTTGTGCCAGCGGGAATAGTTGAGGGACACACCGTGCCGAACTGTATGTTCGTGTCCTGCAATCCGGGGGAAAGCGAAGCTGCTGCGTTCCTGGCCGCCGAACGCGCGGCGGTCTGGTTCCCGGAGATGGCCATGACGCGGACGCCGTCGCGGGCTGCGTTGGTAAGCGTGATCTGCGCGTTGTAGGCGCGGCCGAATTCGATGGTTCCCAGGACAAGCATCAGGAGGAGGGGCAACAGGATCGCGAATTCGACGGCGGCCGCGCCGCGCTCCGAATCGTGGGACACCTGCTGCACCTCCTCTTGGGTTGCTTGTTTCTGCCGGCAGAGTCCCGCCGTTTCGATATGGGGTCCGGAACGGAAGGGGTGGTTTGCCGACTAGTTGGCGGCGGGGGCGGCAGGTGCGGGAGGGTTGAGGATGTCATCGTTGACGCCATTGAACATGTCAGTAAGCGTGCCCCCAAGGGTGCTGACAGCGACGATGATGACGACCGCGATAAGGGCAACCATAATGCCGTATTCGACTGCGGTGGCGCCCTTTTCGTCGTTGCGAAGACGGGTCATGAGGTTAGTGTAGAGAGAAAGCATTTTGACTCCTGAGCGAGACGGATGGCTGGCCCTGCACCAGCACTAGAACGAAGTTAGCAACGGTTTACCGGGTTCCCGCCTGATCTTGGAACATCCTGCGCAAACGCTTTCACCGCCGCACTTTTCTTGCGCTTTTGCTCGGTTTTCGCTGCGCTAATGCTGGGACTTTGGCCTTACTCGGGCACACAAACGGACCCCCTCGGTTCTGGGTGCCGAGGGGGTCCGGTCTATGGGGCGCCAGATGGCGCGAAGGGCATGTCGTGGCTAGGGGATACCTAGTGCTGTCCTGATGCCCGTGGTAAGAAACCCGAAGACGGAGTCGAGTGCAACCCCAAACAAACCGACTCCGGCCACAATGACTATGGCGATGAAGCCGACCAGAATGCTGTACTCAGTGGCGGTGGCGCCGCGTTCCTGGTCGCGCAAGGCAACGAAGTATGCCGAAGCCACGCCCAAAAGCCGCGTTAGGTGTTTCACAAGTCCTCCTAGGAGAAAGCTGCGACGATGTTCATAACAGCCGGCCCCAGCAGGATGATGAAGAGGGTCGGGAAGATGAAGAAAATCAGCGGAAAAAGAATCTTCACGGGGATCTTCATGGCATGCTCCTCAGCCCGCTGACGGCGCTTGAGCCGCATCTCGTTGGCTTGAACCTTCAGCACCTTGGCGATGGCAATGCCGTAGGCGTCCGCTTGGACAATGGCCCGGATAAAAGACCGCAGATCCGGGACATCAACACGGTCAGACATTGACAGGTAGGCTTCCTTCCGGGAACGACCTACCTGCATGTCCTGCAGAGTGCGGGTCATTTCGTCTGCGAGCGGCCCGCTTCCGTTTTGGGCCGTCCGGGCCATTGCAGCCTCAAACCCCAGACCTGCCTGTACGGAGATCAGCATTTGGTCCAGGGTGTTAGGCAGCTCTTGTCGGATCTTGGCCCTACGTTTTTCCGCGTTGCTGCGCACGAGCAGGTCAGGTGCGAAGTATCCGAAAGCAATGGCAGCCAGGAAGATTGCAAACCTGGCTGGCTCTGGAGAAGCGAGAAAGTAAAGCAGTCCAAGCATCCCGCCAGCGAGCGCCAACAACGGCTTAACGACCAAGAGTCGTTCAAGGGGCCATTCCTTTGGCCGGCCGAGGGCTGCAAGCTGTTTGTCCAGCCAGGCAACGTATCCCGCAGGGGTAATTTTGCGGGCGATGGCAGTCGCATCCACAGAAAAAGTCTGTTGAGACGCATTCCTGGCCCGTTGTCCCAGGTTGGCCTGGATGTTGCGTATGGCTACCCTGTCCGTAGCGAACACCGACCAAACCAAATAGGAGATCGGAAGAACAATTGCCAACATCGCGCCCAGTGCTATTGGTGACATGTCATTGCTCCTAGTACTTAGGCTTGATCAGACGGCTGAGCCAGACACCGCCGGCGGTCAGCATGACAGCGGCAACCCCCAGCATCAGATAGCCGGGCACAGTGCTCGTAAAAGTCTTCGAGTACTGCGGATTAATAAAGATCAACGCAAAGAAGAGGACCACAGGAAGACCCATCAGGACGGCGGCGGACATTTTGCCTTCCGCACTCAGAGCTTTCACTTGGCGTCGGATCTGGTTTCGGTCCCGGATTGTTTCGCCAACATGATCCAAGACCTCTGCCAGGTCCCCGCCAACTTCACGGTGGATTTCGATCGCCTGTGAGATCCATGCGAAGTCCTCACTCCCAGTGCGCTCAGAAACATCCGTCATGGATTCGCCGAGGTCCCGACCGATCCTGGTCTCGTTGACGATTCGGCTCAGCTCTTCCGACATCGGTGCCTCAAACTCACGTGAAGAAGCATCTATTGCCCGGAGGAGGCTGTGCCCGGCACGCATACTGCCGGTCAACATCTGCAGCATGTCCGGCAGTTGTTCGTCGAACTTGCTCTTACGCCTTGAGGTCAGAACGGTGAGATAGGCAAGCATGCCCGCCGGGACGACCGCAAGTGCCAGAACTGCGAAGAAGAGGCCGCCCAGTAAGAATCCCAGAACCGCGCCTGCCAGCGAACCTGCTCCCATCATCAGAAGGAAGTCGGCCGGCTGAGTCTTTAGCCCGGCCCGCTCCAGACGTTCCCGGCTGACCAGGAAATCGTTCTTCCCTTTCAGTCTCTTGTTAATCGCCCCGACAGCGGTATCGGTGAGGAGGGTGAGCTTGGAAGCTGCCGCGGCGACGTCCGGCCGGCGCCTCTCGATCGGAATCACATGACTGGACTTCAGAACCACTGTGAACAGCACGGTGATCGCTGCGAGAATCATCAGCACACCCAGGACCATAGGTGCGATTGAGGCCTCTGGTAGTTCCATCACCGGCTCCTGGCTGCCTGGGCACCGAACACGGAGGGGGAGATCCTGATGCCGAGTTCCTCGAACCTGTCAGTGAAGCGAGGGCGGACGCCTGTGGGTACTGGCTTCCCCAAGAACCGGCCGTTGGCATCGATGCCGGCAGAGTAGTCGAACACGAAGGCGTCTTGGAGCGTAACGATGTCCCCTTCCATCCCCTGTACTTCCGTTACATGCGTTACCCGACGGGACCCATCCCGAAGCCGGGAAATGTGCACGATCAGATTCACAGCCGAAGCGATCTGCTCCCGAATGGCCCGCAACGGAAGATCCATGCCGGCCATAAGCACGAGGGTTTCCAAACGCGCGACCGCGTCCCGTGGCGAGTTGGCGTGAACAGTCGAGATCGAGCCGTCATGGCCGGTGTTCATCGCTTGAAGCATGTCCAGCGACTCACCTCCACGGACTTCGCCGACAACAATTCGGTCAGGCCTCATTCGCAGCGAGTTGCGGACCAGGTCGCGGATTGAAACTTCGCCCTTTCCTTCGATGTTGGCCGGCCGGCTTTCCAGCCTGACCACGTGATCCTGTTGAAGCTGTAGCTCCACTGCGTCCTCAATGGTTACGATCCGGTCCGAAGCCGGGATGAAGGAGGACAGAACGTTCAACATGGTCGTCTTGCCAGTGCCGGTACCCCCGGAAACGATGATGTTCATCCTGGCCAGCACGCAGGCTCTGAGCAGCTCCGCCATCTCTGGCGACAAGCTTCCAAAGCCAATGAGCTTCTCAACCGTGAGTGCTTCCCGCGAGAACTTTCTGATCGTGAGGGAGGCGCCGTTGACGGCCAAGGGCGGGATGATGGCGTTGACACGGGAGCCGTCGGGGAGCCGGGCGTCCACCAAGGGAGAAGACTCATCGATGCGGCGGCCAATTCGGGTGACGATGCGCTCAATCACTCGCCGCAGGGCTTCTTCGCTGGTGAACTTGGTATCAGTCAGAAACAGTTGGCCGTTGCGCTCCACGTAGATCTGGTCCGCCCGGTTCACCATGATTTCCGTGACACTGGGGTCGTCGAGGTAGCGCTGCATAGGGCCGTGACCCAGAACGTCGTCGATTATCTCGCGGGTCAGCCGTTGGCGTTCCCCTTGCGACAGAGGTACCTGTTCTTCGTCGACCACGGCCCGCAGTTCATCCTTGACGAACTGGTGTAGCTCGGACTCTTCAAGGGACGAGTCGGTGATCCTTGAGCCAAGCCGTTCATACAAGGCCTGGCTCGCCCGCTCCTTCAGCCCCGCCAGTGCTTCGCTCGCGATTCCTTCAGTGAGTTGGACGTGTGTGGAAGCCTGAGATTGTTCGGCGGCCTGGGCCTGCTGCAAGGCGCTCAGCGTAGCTGTCGGCGCCTGCGGTGCAGGTGAAGTGTCTATGCTCACATCGGGAGTGCTGCTTCCATCGGAGCGCAGCCTGGCAAATCGGTTAGAGAGTGTCATTGCACTACCGCCCTTCTGTGGAGCTTCTTGCGTGGGGCTTCCCAGTTTGGTTTGAAACGGTCAACCAAATGCCGGAGGCCCTTGGCTGCAGAGTCACGGCTCCCGTCCTGCAGGAGGGGAACACCCTTGTTTGTTGAAAAAGGGACAGTCCGTGAACGGGGGAGCACAATGTCGACGGGAGCTCCGATGGTGGCCTCCACATCCTGGACGCTCAGGCCGGTCTTGCGGTCGGCCATGTTGAGGACAACGTGCCGGTGGTCTGGGAGGAGGTCGAGTTCGGAAAGAATCTGGAAGCCCGTCCGCAGGCCACGAATGCTGGGTACGTCCATTCCGCAAACCCAGACAGCGTCTGTGGCCTGCTCAAGGGTTGCCAGCACATGCTCACCAAGACCAGGTGCCGTGTCTACGACTACATACTGGAACTCGGCCCGCAGCTGACGCAGAAGATGGCTGACATGTTCGCCTGTGATCCTGTCCATGTCGATCGGGTTGCGGGGGGCGCACAGTACGTAGATGTTGCCTGGATGAAGAGAGAGGTAGGTCTTGAGTACCATGGCATCCTGGCTCGCGGCTCCGACTACGGCGTCGGTGATGGTGAAATCAGGATCGAGCATGAGCCCGCTGGCTATGTCACCGAACTGAAGATCGAGGTCAACCACCACTACGCTCATCGGTGCTATCTGCCCCAAGCCGATGGCCAGGTTGCTCGCGATCGTAGTCTTGCCAACGCCGCCCTTCGGCGACATGACTGCGATCACCCGACCGCCTTCAGCAGTTGGTCGCTCTGCCGTATTAGGGCCCAACCCGCGACGACGTCCTGCAGCAGCCAGGCTGGCCCGCTCCACCAAGGCGCGGACCTGATCCATGTCTGCGGACGGCGGCATCAGGTCCCGGATACCGGAGCGCATGGCACTCAAGGCAAGCTCGCCGTCGTCGTCTGCGGCAAGCACGATGCTGATCTCCGGGTACTGCAGATCCATCACGGCAGCGAACTTTAGCGCCTCGTCCTTGGGCAACCCCGGCCCCAGGATCAGAACTTCAGGCGGTTCTCCGGCCTGCTGCCGAAGGATGTCATCCGGAGATTCGGGCAAGTACGCGGCTTGAAAGAATTGCAGGGATCCGCTGAGCGGAGCCACCGATGCTCGAACCTTCCGCTCGTACTCTACCGACGGTGATATCAAGATAAAGCGGCTCATTTGAATACCTTCGTCTGATTGACAACACCGCTGGTGCCTTCAGTCGCATCAGCCGGCTCCTTGGAAAGGTAGACCTTGCCGAACTCGGCCGCGTAGACCAGTTTCTCGGTATCCACAGCGTCACGAGCGAAGGTGATCAGGTACGAATCGCTCGACGTCTGTGCGGACTTGTCGGCGTTCAGTGACCCTGTGGAGCTCGCCTGGGTGGCTTGAGCCTGGGTCTGGGCGGCTGCCCCCGAACTGAACTGAACAGCCGTCACCAGGACCTTGTGGAACGTGAGCTGCGTGCCGTTAGCACCACCGGAGTCAGCCATGGAGATGAAAACGCCTACCGTGTCACCGGCCTGGATTTTGCCGCCGACAACTCGTTCGATTCCCAGACGGAGGGTGATCTCCTGCAGTCCGGCAGGAACGGCGACCCGTGAGGGGCCGAGATACGCGTTTGCGTCGACCAACCGGCTGCTGAGCAGTTGCTCGCCCGGGACTAGTGCCACCGAGGTGACCATGGATCCCAGGGCGCCAAGATCCTGTACGCCATCGGCTGCCACGGCGCTGCGCGGCACAGGCTTCGAGATGACGTACTGTGACAGTTGGCTTGCCGGCGTTCCAGCCGGCACCTCCTGTTTGACCACCAGGACGTCCTGCGTTTCCGTGTTTGCAAGGGCGCGGCGGTCCGCGCCCTGGACGTAATTGAAAAGAAGGACGGTGCCTATGATTGCGACAACTAATGCGGCAATGCCTCCCAGTAGGCGTGCTTTCATTGCTTTCCCCTTGGTAGTGACTACTTGATGAGTTGAGGTGGGAGTGTGGCCCCGCCTTCGCTGTAGCCACCTCCCGTGTAAAGGCTGGGGTCGGCTACCCACTTCTGGAAGTGCCCCTGAATCCCGTTTTCCGATCCGCCGCATTTGCTTGCAATCAGCGAGTAGTTACCAGCACAGTCACTTCCACCGATCTTGAAGCCTTCCAGATAGAAGGCTGCGAAACCTTTGATGTAATACACCGCGTTATCTCCGGTGCCGCTGGTGCCGCTGAAAACGGGGATAAGAACTACTTGGCCCACATAGGATGCCATCGCCCCTTTGCTGCACTCAGATGGCATGCTCGCGCCCGTACCCGATTTGACGAACGGCAACGTAGTATCCTCATTCGTGGCGCTTGGCGGGTAGACCTGAGACGTGCACTTGCTGTTGATGGTCTTGATAAATTCAAAACCGCCTGGGATCACTTTCCCCGATGAAGAGGAATCCCCGGCACAGTTCACGTTCTTACCTTTGCTGAACATGGCCACTGTTTTGCCAGAAAAGTCGAACTGGCATGGCGCAAATGTCATTGGAAGAGTAGCCGGACCGGTCAAGGGGGCTCCGCCCCACGTCGCGGTCGCGCTGGCGCCGACTGTGACCGGGCCAGCGTCAAGTGCGCTGGCAAAAAGTTTCACTAGAACGCTGGATGACCCGGTTTTTGTTGACGTAGATACAGTCACCTTCCCGGGTGCGGTCAGGTCAACGCTAGCGTTGCTGGAGTTGTCATTCGAATTAGCATTTGCTAAAGGTGCCGCAAGTGAAGGGGCGCAGGGGCCGGGATCGCAGCTGCGTGCCACTGCCAGGGCACCCGCATCCGCTCCATTCTGAAGTTGGGCCCGCTCAGTGTAGATTTGACCGACGTCAACGGCCATGGCGCCAGCTCCAATGAGGACGAGCATCATCACGGCGACTGTTACTCCCGCCGCTCCGCGTTCGCCTTCTTTCGCAGACCTCAGCTTCTTGACTAGCCGCCGCATTGCATTGCTCCTTTGCCTGTAACGGAGAGCGTGGTGCCGAAGAACCCTGTCAATGACGAGCCGCTGTACTTCACCGTCACGACGGCGGTTGAGGCTGGCGTCGTCGCGGGGCAGGTTGCGGCCGAGTAGTCGAATGTGAGCAGAGAAGCGTCGATTGAAGGTGCGCCGGCTTTGCCGGCCGTGGTTGCTTTCGTCGCATCCTTGGTGATCGCCATCGTCCGGGCAGCCTCACGGGATGCTTGGGTCACTGAAACCTGGATGTTGTAGACGTTGGCAAATTCGACTATCGCAATGATGAGTGCGATTAGGATCGGAGCAACAAGGGCGAACTCTACGGCGACTGCGCCTCGCTCCTTTTGCTCAACATTTTTGTACCTGCGGTTCACCGTGGCTCCCTGGTCGGTTGGCAAAATGACGAAGGGCCCGCGCGTCGTGTGACGCGCGAGCCCTTGACCAATCAGGTGGCAGGGGTGCCCGTCTTGGTTACCCAGCCACCGACGGTGCCACCGAGGTTGGTGAACCACGTGTTCAACGCCGTTCCAAAGATTCCAACGCCGGCCACGAGGACAAGAGCGATAAGCCCAACCAGGAGTGCATATTCGGTTGCTGTGGCACCCTTTTCGGAGGAGAAGCGATCCTTGACGCTGGCGACGAAAGCCATCATCGAGACCATGAGAGAAGCCATTGTATTTTCCTTTAATTCGGTGAAATGGGTTGTTTGATTTCAACGAATTTCCAGCTGCCCCCATAAGTCCTTAGCGGCTGGACTTCGCTAAGAAGAGATTGTCATTCGGGGGCTGGGCCAACAATGCGTAGTGGTACTCGATTTTCTTATGGGGTAAAAAAAGTACGTACTCGAAAGATTGGCGCAGTACTCGGAAAGGTAAGCAAGTAAATTGCCACGCTACTTGGACCGGGCGCGCAGCTGATCAGAGGTGGCGCCCGAAATGGCGCCGGAGAAAGTTACGGGAGCAGCAGGGTGACCACCAGCGTGGCGCCTAGCATCGAGGGGCCGTGGGCTACCTCTGTGGCTTTGCTCCGGTTTTTTTGACTCAGAATCATGACTGCTATGAGGCCGTTCAGGATAAAGCCCAAGAGGCCTCCGTAGAGCAGTTGACTCCAGCCTGAGTACCCGAGGTAGAGACCGACGGGCGCTGCGAGCTTTACATCGCCCATCCCGATGCCTCCGGGCGAAATTAGACCCAAGATTAGGTAGCTGGCAAACAGAACGACTGCCCCAAGAAACGCACGCAAGAGATCATCAGCATGCTTATCGAATAACCCGGGCATTAAAAAGAGTAAAAAACCACCCGCCAGCAGCATTATTACAAGCGGGTTCGGCAGCAAATGCAGTGCCACGTCAATCCGGGCGAGTTGAACGCCCAATGCGGCCAGAAATATAAAGGCCGGCAGGGCAAGGCTTACTCCAAAGCGTAGAGTAAAGGCTGCGCACGCCAAGGCGGTGAGTGCCGCCGTCGTGATCCTGACAGGAAGGGCGGGAAGCCCGCCCAAACGGGGAAGTCGCTTGGCGATGAGGACCTCGGCGAGGGGGGAGATGGCAAAGCCCAGGACTCCGGCGCCGACGACCAAGAGCCACTCTGGAGAACCGTCATGACCCGTCATAAACACTGCGACCCCCTGCGTCCGTCAGGCCGGTCAGCGCTGACGCAGCATCCGGCTACCCCATTTTGACCCCGAACCCCTTAACGCGCTAATCTTGGTAGTCGTTGTGCGTGTCCTATTCCGATGGTGCGTGCCCGCTTGAGAATCCGGTTGCAGGATGACTACTCAACGTGCACATTCGGAACCTCAGGATGACTGGTTACATAGAGCCCTCACCTCTGTTCCGGTAGCGCGCAGACAGTAGGTGCACGAGCTAGTGACACCTAAACAAGAACGCCAGAACAAGAACGAGGCAAACACCGTGCGTACGTACACCCCGAAGCCCGGCGATATCAACCGCCAGTGGCACGTCATTGACGCCACAGACGTTGTCCTTGGTCGTCTTGCAAGCCAGACCGCAATCCTGCTGCGCGGCAAGCACAAGGCCACCTATGCATCCCACATGGACATGGGCGACTTCGTCATCATCATTAACGCTGAAAAGGTCGCCCTCACCGGCGCCAAGCTGGAGCAGAAGCGCGCATACCGCCACTCCGGCTACCCGGGCGGCCTGACCTCCGTCAACTACGCGGAACTCCTGGAATCCAACCCGGTCCGCGCCGTTGAGAAGGCCATCAAGGGAATGCTCCCCAAGAACTCGCTCGCTGCACAGCAGCTGGGCAAGCTGAAGGTATACCGCGGTGCTGAGCACCCGCACGCCGCCCAGCAGCCCAAGACTTTCGAAATCACCCAGGTCGCCCAGTAGTCCTGGCCACCAAACAACTTATCTATACAAGGAGAACCGTGGCTCAGAACGAAGAGACCACCGAGGCCGTCGAGGCCGAGGAAACCCTGACCAGCTACACGTCTGAAAGCTCAGCTGCTGAAGCTGCGCCGAAGAAGGAGCGCCCGGCACTGACCGTTGCCGGCGCAGCAGTTGGCCGCCGCAAGGAAGCCGTTGCACGCGTTCGCGTTGTCCCCGGCTCCGGCAAGTGGACCATCAACGGCCGTGCGCTGGACAACTACTTCCCGAACAAGCTGCACCAGCAGGACGTCAACGAGCCCTTCAAGATCCTTGATCTCGAAGGTGCCTACGACGTCATCGCCCGCATCCACGGCGGAGGCATCTCCGGCCAGGCCGGCGCCCTGCGCCTCGGCATCGCCCGTTCGCTGAACGAGATCGACGTCGAGAACAACCGCGCCACGCTGAAGAAGGCCGGTTACCTGTCTCGCGACGCCCGCGTCATCGAGCGTAAGAAGGCCGGTCTCAAGAAGGCCCGCAAGGCCCAGCAGTACTCCAAGCGCTAAACACGTTTGCCCAGAAGCCCGTTCCGCCATTGGCGGGGCGGGCTTCTGCCGTTAACAGCGGGTTTGCTACGACGCCCAATTGACTGCTGACCTGCCGTTTCAAGCCTCCCCGTACCCATCCTCTAGACTTGACCGGTGTCTAGATTATTTGGAACTGATGGTGTCCGGGGCCTGGCGAACGGTCTGTTGACCGCGGAGCTTGCCATGCAGCTGGCCCAGGCGGCCGCCGTCGTGCTCGGCCACGACCGCAACTCCAACGGCTCCCGGCCGCGCGCCGTGGTGGCCCGTGACCCGCGGGCCAGCGGCGAATTCATCGCCGCCGCCGTGGAGGCCGGGCTCTCCAGCTCTGGCGTTGATGTCTATGACGCGGGTGTTCTCCCCACCCCCGCGGCGGCCTATCTCGTGGCCGACCTGGACGCGGACTTCGGCGTGATGATCTCCGCCTCCCACAACCCGGCTCCGGACAACGGCATCAAGTTCTTCGCGCGCGGCGGCCAGAAGCTCCCCGATGAAGTGGAGGACGCCATCGAGGCGCAGATGTCCAAGGAAGCGGTCCGCCCGGTGGGTGCAGACGTCGGGCGCATCCAGCGCTTCTCCGACGCCGAGGACCGCTACATCGTCCATCTTCTCCAGACGCTCCCGCACAACCTTGAGGGCCTCAAGGTGGTCCTCGACTGCGCCCACGGCGCCGCGAGCGGCTGCTCCCCGCAGGTCTTCAAGGACGCCGGCGCTGACGTCGTCGTCATCGGGGCCGACCCGGACGGCCACAACATCAACGACGGGGTTGGCTCCACCCATCTCGGCCCCCTCAAGGAAGCTGTGGTGAAGTATCACGCTGACTTGGGTATCGCCCACGACGGGGACGCGGACCGCTGCCTCGCCGTGGACCACGAAGGCAATGAGGTGGACGGTGACCAGATCATGGCCATCCTCGCGCTGGCCCTGAAAAAGTCCGGCAAACTCAGGGACGATGTCCTGGTCGCCACGGTGATGAGCAACCTCGGCCTGAAGATCGCCCTGCGGGACGCGGGCATCAGCATCCGCGAAACGGCCGTGGGGGACCGCTACGTCCTCGAGGAAATGCGCGACGGCGGGTTCAACCTGGGCGGCGAACAGTCCGGCCACGTCATCTTCGCCGACCACGCCACCACGGGTGACGGCGTCCTCACCGGCCTGCAGCTCGCCGCCCAGATTGCACTCACCGGGAAGCCGCTCAAGGAACTCGCCACGGTAATGACCAAGCTCCCGCAGGTGCTCATCAACGTTAAGGGCGTGGACCGCACCAAGGTGCGCAGCAACGAAGTCCTGGCCCAGGCCGTAGCCGCCGCCGAAGCCGCCCTGGGTGACACCGGCCGCGTTCTGCTCCGCCCCTCCGGCACCGAACCCGTGGTCCGCGTGATGGTGGAAGCAGCTGACGAAGAAACCGCGCAGTCCATCGCCGAGCACCTCGCCCAGGTGGTCCGTGCAGAGCTCGCCCTGGAACTTGTCTCCGAATAACCCAGACCAAACAAAAGCGGCCCGCCTCCGTCAGGAGCCGGGCCGCTTTTGTAAGTGCAGTAAGTTACAGGCTGCGTTCCTTCAGCGCATCGCGGATCTCCGTGAGAAGCGCGATCTGTGGGTCCTCCGCCGACTCCTTCTTCACGTCCTGGTTGATCCCCAGCCGGCGGTTCCGGCGTTCGATCATCAGGTTCATCGGCATCACCACAACGAAGTAAATGGCGGCCGAAATCAGCAGGAAGTTGACGATTGCCGTCAGCAGGACGCCGAACTCGATGGCGTTGCCGTTGAGTTCGACCCGTGCGAAGCTGTCGAAGTTGGGGGAGCCCACAATAGCGGCAACAAAGGGCATCAGGACCTTGTTCACCAGCGCCGTCACCACGGCGCCGAATGCGGTGCCAATCACGACAGCAACAGCAAGGTCAACAACGTTGCCCTTCATAATGAAGTTCTTGAATCCTGTAAGCATAGGAATCACGCTAGCCCATCCGTTCATAAATACCCCGGTGCCGCCTCGATGCCGAAGTACTCCTCCAGCGTGTTGATGCCGCGGTTCGCCATGTCCGTGGCCGCCTCCACTCCGACGTACCGCAGGTGCCAGGGCTCGTAGTAGTAGCCGGTGATGGGGTGGAACATCCACGGATACCGCACCACAAACCCGAACCGGTGACCGTTCGCCTTCGCCCACACCGCCGCGGGCTGTTCCGCGAAGCACGGCTGGAAAGCACACGCTCCTCCGCCGTCGGCAATGTCGAACGCCCAGCCGGTCTGGTGCTCCGAGTAGCCGGGCCGCGCGCTGGCCGTATCCGCGTCGGCCTGCCCGCGCGAGGCGACATATCCGTTGTAGGTGGCCACCTGCGTCGTATAGGACCGGTAGCCGCTCGCCAGGACCATCGCCACCCCTTGCTGCGCGGCCGCCGCGAACATCGACTCGGCCGCGGCCGCCGTCGTGCCGTTCAGCAGCACGGACTCGCCGGACGCGGTGGTCGCCACGGCGGGCTGCACCAGGTCCGTCGGGACATAGTCCGCGGGAACAAGCGGCCGGCGCTTGTTGACCACCAGCCACGGGCTCGCCGGGTCAGTGAGCGAGTACTGCCGCGGCAGGGCAGAGGAGGGCGACGGCGTGGGGGACGGCTCAGAAGGCGGGGGAGCCGGAGTGGCCGCCTCCGCCGTCGTAGTCGCCGAGGAGATAGAGGGTGACGCGGAAGGGGAGGCCGACGACGGCGCCACCGCCTTGGGTGCTTCAGGCGTGCAGGCAGTCAAAACAGTTAGTCCTGCCCCCACCGCGAGGAAGCGGGCGAAGGTGCGCCGGGTGGTTGCCGCCTCCCCGGGTCCGGAAGTAGGTGGGCAGTGGTAGCACACCTGTGCTAGACCTTCCGGAGCAGCATGCGGCGGATGGAATGGTCCGCTTCTTTGGTGAGCACCAGCTGGGCCCGGCCACGCGTGGGGAGGACGTTCTCCTCCAGGTTGGGCTCGTTGATGCGCTTCCAGATGTCCCGTGCAGTGCTTTCGGCTTCGTCGTCGGAGAGGCTCGCGTACCGGTGGAAGTAGGACTCCGGCTGAGCGAACGCCGTGCTGCGCAGCTTGCGGAACCTGTCCACGTACCATTCCTCAATGTAGGAGGTTTTGGCATCCACATATATGGAGAAGTCGAAGAAATCACTCAGCGCCAGCCCCTGTTTGCCGTCATGCCGGGGCCGCGCCGGGGCCAGCACGTTCAGCCCTTCAACAATCAGCACGTCGGGGCGGCGGACCACCACTTCCTTGCCGGGGACGATGTCGTAGGTGACATGCGAGTACCAGGGCGCCCGCACTTCCTCGGCACCGCTCTTGATTTCGCTCACAAAACGCAGCAGCGCACGGCGGTCATATGACTCCGGGAAGCCCTTGCGCTCCAGCAGCTGCCGCCGCTTCAGCTCGGCCAGCGGGTACAGGAAACCGTCCGTGGTGATCAGTTCCACGTTCGGGGTGCCGGGCCAGCGCCGCAGCATCTCGCGGAGCACTCGGGCAATGGTGGACTTGCCCACAGCGACAGAGCCTGCCACGCCGATCACGAAGGGGGTGCGCTGGGTCTGCTCGCCCAGGAAGGTGGTGGTGGCGGCATGCAACTGGCCGGCCGCCTCGACATACAGGTGGAGGAGCCTGGAGAGCGGCAGATAGACCTCCCGGACTTCCTTCAGGTCCAGGGGGTCGCCAAGGCCGCGGAGACGGAAGATGTCCTCCTCGTTAAGAGGCTGTTCCATCTCGTCTGCGAGCCGGGACCAGGTCTGCCGGTCCAGCTCAACGAACGGGGAAACACCTTCGCCGTTCGCTTCGTTGCGTTGCACAGTCACTTTAGAGATTCTGCCCCCAGCCCGGCTGAGAGCGAAATGCGGGCAGCCTGGCGCGCACTGTTGAACGCAACACAAGCGGCCCTGTGCACGGCTGCCTGGTTTAGATCTGGCGGCCCCTGCCGATAGTCTTGAGCCTATGTGTGGAATCGTAGGATACGTGGGCCGTTCTGTTAACGGCGGAAGTCACAGTGCGCTGGACGTGGTTCTTGAAGGACTGCGCCGCCTGGAGTACCGGGGCTACGACTCCGCAGGGGTCGCTGTTGTGTCCCAGGGTTTGATTGAGTCCCGCAAGAAGTCGGGGAAGCTGAGCAACCTGCTCGCCGAACTGGAGGAGCGCCCGCTGCCGGAAACGGTGACCGGCATCGGGCACACCCGCTGGGCCACCCACGGCGGGCCGACGGACCGGAACGCGCACCCGCACCTGGCCGACGACGGCAGGCTCGCCGTGATCCACAACGGCATCATCGAAAACTTTGCCGAGCTCAAGCTTGAGCTGGTCGAAAAGGGCGTCACCTTCCTCTCCGAAACGGACACCGAGGTGGCCGCGGCGCTGCTGGCGGACATCTTCCGGAACAAGCTCGACGGCGATGCCTCCAACGGTCGCCTGACCCGCGCCATGGAACTGGCCTGCCAGCGGCTCGAGGGCGCCTTCACGCTCCTCGCGGTCCACGCTGACCAGCCGGACGTCGTGGTAGCGGCCCGCCGCAACTCACCCTTGGTGGTGGGCCTGGGCGAGGGCGAGAACTTCCTCGGTTCGGACGTGTCAGGGTTCATCGACTACACCCGCCGCGCGGTAGAGCTGGGCCAGGACCAGATCGTCACCATCACCGCGGATACGGTGGAGATCACCGATTTCTTCGGCAACCCGGCCGCGGGCAAGGAATACCACGTGGACTGGGACCCCGCTTCTGCCGAGAAGGGCGGCTTCAGCTCGTTCATGGAGAAGGAAATCCATGACCAGCCCGACGCCGTGGCGCAGACGCTGCTGGGCCGATCCGACCTGGACGGCAAGCTGACCCTTGATGAGATCCGGATCGACCCGGAACTGCTGAAGCAGGTTAACAAGATCATCGTGCTGGCCTGCGGTACCGCCGCGTACGCCGGCACCGTGGCCAAGTACGCGATCGAGAACTGGTGCCGGATCCCCACGGAGGTGGAGCTCGCCCACGAGTTCCGCTACCGCGATCCCATTCTGGACCAGAACACCCTGGTGGTCTCCATCAGCCAGTCCGGCGAGACCATGGACACCCTGATGGCCGTCCGCTACGCCCGTGAGCAGGGCGCGAAGACCATCTCGATCTGCAACACCAACGGCTCCACCATCCCGCGCGAGTCCGACGCCGTGCTGTACACGCACGCCGGCCCGGAGATCGCGGTGGCCTCCACCAAGGCGTTCCTCGCCCAGATCACCGCCGCGTACCTGCTCGGCATGTATCTGGCCCAGCTGCGCGGCAACATCTTCTCCGGCCAGATCAAGGACGTCCTGGCGGACCTGTCCAAGATCCCGGAAAAGATCCAGACCATCCTGGACGGCGCGGGCCCGCTGCGCGAGCTCGCCCGGAGCATGGCGAACGAGAAGTCGGTGCTGTTCCTGGGCCGGCACGTGGGCTACCCGGTAGCCCTCGAAGGCGCGCTGAAGCTCAAGGAAATCGCGTACATCCACGCCGAGGGCTTCGCCGCCGGCGAGCTCAAGCACGGCCCCATCGCCCTGATCGATGAAGGCCAGCCGGTGTTCGTGATCGTCCCGTCCCCGCGCGGCCGCGAATCGCTGCACGCCAAGGTGATCAGCAACATCCAGGAAGTCCGCGCCCGCGGCGCCCGCACCCTGGTCATCGCCGAGGAAGGCGACGAAGCCGTGAAGGCCTACGCCGAGCACGTCTTCTACGTCCCCGAGACCCCCACCCTGCTCATGCCGCTGCTGACCACCGTCCCGCTGCAGATCTTCGCCGCGGAACTCGCCGCAGCCAAGGGCTACGACGTGGACCAGCCGCGCAACCTCGCCAAGAGCGTCACGGTCGAGTAACCGGTTTTCACGGACAGCGGAAACCCCAGGCCCAACAGCCCGGGGTTTCCGCTTTTAACGGCTCCTGCGCTGCGCGGTGGCAGGGAGGGTAACGGGCGTCACCGTAGAATAAGCCGCATGATTGTTGGCATTGGCGTAGACGTTGTAGACATCGAGCGGTTTGGCCGCCAGCTTGAGCGCACCCCCGGCCTGCGTGACCGGCTGTTCGTTCCCGCCGAGCGCGAGCTGAACACCCGGTCCCTGGCCGCGCGGTTCGCCGCGAAGGAAGCAGTGGCCAAGGTCCTCGGTGCGCCGGCCGGCATGAACTGGCAGGACTGCTGGATCGGCCTGGACCACAACGGGCCCACCGTCCAGGTCAAAGGCACGGTCCTGGCCGTCGCCGAGGCCAAGGGCGTCAAGCGCTGGCACCTCTCCATCAGCCACGACGGCGGCATCGCCACGGCCACTGTCGTGGCGGAAGGCTGACCGGCGGGCCGACGCCACCGACACCGTGATCAGCGCCTACACCGGAACGCAGGTCCGGCACGCCGAGGAACCCCTCCTCGCTGCCGGCCTTGGTGATGTCCTCATGCAGCGCGCCGCCCACGGTCTGGCCCACGCCGTCATCCGGGAGCTGAAGGCCCGCGGCCTCCGCACCTACGGCGCCCGCGTCGCCGTGCTCACCGGCAAAGGCAACAACGGCGGAGACGGCCTGTACGCCGCCGCATTCCTCGCCGGCCGGGGAATGCGTACGACGGCGGTACTCACCGCAGACGCTGCCCATCCCCAGGCCTTGGCTGCTTTTGGGCGGGCAGGCGGCCGGGTCCGGCACCTGAGTGAAACGGCACTCGCTGAGTTGGCCGCCGAAGCGGCGGACGCCGCCGTGGTGATTGATGCTGTGCTGGGGACGGGTGCCAAAGGCGGCCTGCGGGGGAGCGCCGCCAACCTCGTCCAAGCCATCGCGGAGGCCCGGACACAACACGGCCAGGGCTTTGTGGTGGCCTGCGACCTGCCCAGCGGCGTGGATGCCGATACCGGCGCAGTCTCGGAACCGGTACTTCCCGCGGACCTCACCGTGACATTCGGAGCTGCCAAATCAGGCCTGCTCGCGGATCCCGGCGCCGACTTTGCGGGCCGCGTGGAAGTCGTCACCATCGGCATCGAAGACCACCTGGAAACCCCGGAGCTGCGCCGGCTCGAAGACATGGACATGGCCCGCCTCCTGCCGCACCCGGCGCGGCGGGCGCACAAATACTCGCGCGGAGTCCTGGGCGTGGTTGCCGGCTCCGCAGACTACCCGGGCGCCGCCGTCCTTGCCTGCCGCGGCGCCCTGGCCGCTGGCGTGGGAATGGTGCGCTACCTCGGGCCGCCGGAGGTCGCGGACCTGGTGCGGCAATCCTGCCCCGAAGTGGTCTGCAGCAGCGGCGCGGTGGCCGACAACCGCGTCCAGGCCTGGCTGGTGGGCTCCGGAATGGGGCCGGGGGACCATGACCAGCTGCAGCGCGCCCGGGACGCCGTAGCGTCCGGCCTGCCGGTGGTTGCCGATGCCGGCGCCCTGCCCGCCCTGCCCGACGCACTGGCCCCCCACGTGGTCCTCACCCCGCATGCGGGCGAACTCGCCGCACTGCTGGCAAGGCTCGGCCGCGATGGGGACCGCCCGGCGGTGGAAGCCGGAACCCTTGCCGCTGTCCGCCGGGCCGCCGCCTTGACCGGTGCCACCGTCCTGCTCAAGGGGGCCACAACGCTGGTGGCCGCACCGGGAGGGGATGTCTTCAGCCAGGCGGACGGGACGCCGTGGCTCGCCACTGCCGGCAGCGGCGACGTGCTCGCGGGCATCATCGGTGCGCTGCTCACCCAAGCGGCCCCCGACGTCGAACGCTTTCATGAGGTTGGTCTGGCGCCTGAGGCAGGCTGGGCTGCGGTGGCCGCGCTGGGAGCGGCGCTGCACGGCAGAGCCGGGAGGGCGGCGTCGGACACGAACTCCGGCGGCCCGATCGCTGCTGGCGGAATCGCCGACTCTTTACCTCAAGTGTGGGGTAAAGTAAGCACGCTTAGTAACTCTGGGGTCCGGAAACGTAATAGTCACACCCAGCCGTTACGGTAGGCATAAGTTCGCACGGACAGCAGAAGCGTTCCATGGGCCTCTGCTGTCGAATCATAAATGAGGAGCATTATGGAAGTCTGGCCTGGATCGGCTTATCCCCTTGGCGCCACGTTTAACGGAACCGGCACCAACTTTGCGCTGTTCAGCGAACGTGCCGAAAAAGTGGAACTGTGCCTCTTCGACGAGGACGGCGAGGAAACCCGCATCACCCTGGACGAGGTGGACGGGTACGTCTGGCACTGCTACATCCCGCAGGTCCAGCCGGGCCAGAAGTACGGTTACCGGGTCCACGGACCTTACGACCCCGCCTCGGGCAACCGCTTCAACCCCCACAAGCTCCTGCTGGACCCCTACGCCAAGGCCGTCCATGGCCAGGTTGACTGGGACCCGTCTCTGTTCACGTACAACCTGGGCGAGCCGGACTCCATCAACAACGAGGACTCCGCCAGCCACATGATGATGGGCGTGGTCATCAACCCGTTCTTCGACTGGGAAGGCGACCAGAACCTCCGGATCCCTTACCACGAGTCCGTCATCTACGAAGCCCACGTCAAGGGCCTCACCCAGCTGCACCCGGAGATTCCCGAGGAACAGCGCGGCACCTACGCCGGCGTGGCGCACCCGGCCGTCATTTCGCACCTGCAGAAGCTGGGCGTCACCGCCATCGAGCTCATGCCCGTGCACCAGTTCGTCAATGACGGCACCCTGCAGGACAAGGGCCTGAACAACTACTGGGGCTACAACACCATCGGCTTCTTCGCGCCGCAGAACACCTACAGCTCCACCGGCGACACCGGCCAGCAGGTCCAGGACTTCAAAGCCATGGTCCGTTCCCTGCACAAGGCCGGCATCGAGGTCATCCTGGACGTGGTCTACAACCACACCGCCGAAGGCAACCACCTGGGCCCCACGCTGTCCTTCAAGGGCATCGACAACGCCGCCTACTACCGGTTGATGGAGGGCGACGAAAAGCACTACATGGACTACACCGGCACCGGCAACTCGCTGAACGTCCGCCAGCCGCACTCGCTGCAGCTGCTGATGGACTCGTTGCGCTACTGGGTCACCGAGATGCACGTGGATGGCTTCCGCTTCGACCTCGCCTCCACCCTGGCCCGCGAGTTCTACGACGTGGACAAACTGTCCACCTTCTTCGAACTCATCCAGCAGGACCCCGTAGTCTCCCAGGTCAAGCTCATTGCCGAGCCGTGGGACGTGGGGCCCGGCGGTTACCAGGTGGGCAACTTCCCGCCGCAGTGGACGGAGTGGAACGGCAAGTACCGCGACACCGTCCGCGACTTCTGGCGCGGCGAGCCTGCCACGCTGGGCGAGTTTGCCTCCCGCATTACCGGCTCCGCTGACCTGTACGAGCACTCCGGCCGCCGGCCTGTGGCATCCATCAACTTCGTCACCGCACACGACGGCTTCACCCTGGCGGACCTGGTGTCCTACAACGAGAAGCACAACGACGCCAACGGCGAGGGAAACAACGACGGCGAATCCCACAACCGGTCCTGGAACTGCGGCGTTGAAGGCCCTACGGACGATCCCGAGGTCCTGTCACTGCGGGCCCGCCAGCAGCGGAACTTCATCGCTTCGCTGCTCCTGTCCCAGGGCGTGCCGATGCTCCTGCACGGTGACGAGCTGGGACGCACCCAGCAGGGCAATAACAACGGGTATTGCCAGGACTCCGAGCTGACCTGGATCAACTGGGAAACCATCGACCAGCCCCTGGTGGAATTCACCGCCGCAGTCAACGCCCTGCGCGCCAAGCACCCAACCTTCCGCCGCAGCCGCTTCTTCGACGGCCGTCCCGTCCTGAGAGGCGAAGGTGAGCGGCTGCCGGACATCGTATGGCTGGACCCCGAGGGCGAAATCATGAAGCCCGAGGCCTGGGACAGCGGCTTCGGCCGGTCTGTTGGCGTGTTCCTCAATGGAGACGGCATCCAGGGCAAGGACAGCAGGGGCCGCAGGATCACCGACGTGAACTTCCTGCTGTACTTCAACGCTCACGACGACACCGTCAAGTTCACGCTGCCCTCGGACGAGTTCGCTCCTGCCTGGGACATCATGATCGACACCGCCGGGCACAACGCGGACACCGAGCCGGTTACCGCCGGGGTTTCCCTGCCCGTGGAAGCCAAATCCCTGGTGGTTCTGCGAGCCCACCAAGTCGAGGAAGTAGAGCCTGACCACTCGGTGGCCGCCTCCCTGGCAGCCTTGACCCAGGCCACTACAAGCGAGGCTGAGTCCATCAGCACCCCTGTGATCGCTGAACCCGGGAAAACAACAAAGGTGGGCTCGCGGAAGGACAGCAAACAGTGAGGGTCCCGGCCTCCACCTACCGCCTCCAGATCCGCAGCAGCTTCACTCTGTTTGATGCCGCCGAGCAGGTCCCGTACCTGAAGTCGCTCGGGGTGGACTGGGTGTACCTTTCACCCATCCTGACGGCGGAGCAGGGCTCGGACCACGGCTACGACGTGACCGATCCCTCCGCCGTTGATCCGGAGCGGGGCGGCCCGGAAGGGCTGCTGGCGCTGTCCCGCGCGGCACGGGAGCACGGTATGGGCGTTCTGGTGGATATCGTGCCCAACCACGTCGGTGTTGCCACCCCGGTGCAGAACCCCTGGTGGTGGTCCCTGCTTCGGCTTGGGCGGGAGTCGCCGTACGCCGAGGCGTTCGACGTCGAATGGGAACTGGCCGGAGGCAAGATCCGGCTGCCCATGCTTGGCTCGGATGAGGACCTGGACAAGCTGGAGATCAAGGACGGCGAGCTCCGCTACTACGACCACCGCTTCCCGATCGCTCCCGGCACGTTCTCGGAAGGGGACTCGCCGCAGGAGGTGCACAGCCGCCAGCACTACGAGCTGATTGGCTGGCGCCGGGCGGACGCCGAGCTGAACTACCGGCGCTTCTTCGCCGTGACCACGCTGGCCGGGATCCGGGTGGAAAACCCGCACGTGTTCGAGGAAGCCCATGCCGAGGTGGGCCGCTGGTTCCGCGAGGGGCTGGTGGACGGCCTCCGGGTGGACCACCCGGACGGCCTGGCCGACCCTGTGGGCTACCTGCGCTGGCTGAAGGACCTCAGCGGCGGCGCCTACATCCTGGTGGAGAAGATCCTCGAGCCGGGCGAGACCCTGCCGGGGGAGTTCGCCACGGAAGGGACTACCGGGTACGACGCCCTGGCTGACGTGGACCGGGTTTTTGTTGACCCGGCCGGTGAGCAGGCGCTGGACTCGCTGGATGCCGCGCTGCGGGGCTCTGACGTTCCGGCAGACTACGCGGAGATGATCCGTGGCACCAAGCGGATGATCGCGGACGGGATCCTGCGGTCCGAGGTGCTGCGGCTGGCCCGGCTGGTTCCCGATTCCCACGGGCTTTCGGTGGAGGCGGCGGCTGATGCCCTCGCCGAGATCATTGCCGCCTTCCCGGTGTACCGGTCGTACTTGCCCACTGGCGCTGACGTCCTCAAGGAAGCCTGCGAGTCCGCCGCGGCATACCGGCCCGAGCTGGAGGTCGCGGTGGGTACGCTGTTGCCGCTGCTCCTGGACCCGGCCGACCCGCTCGCGGTCCGCTTCCAGCAGACCTCGGGCATGGTGATGGCCAAGGGCGTGGAGGACACAGCGTTCTACCGCTATACCCGGCTGGGCACGCTGACGGAGGTGGGTGCTGAACCCACCGAGTTCGCCGTGTCACCGGAGGAATTCCACCGCCGGATGGTCCGGCGCCAACAGGAGCTTCCCCACTCCATGACCACCCTGTCCACCCACGACACCAAGCGCAGCGAGGACGCCAGGGCCCGGATCTCCGTCATTGCCGAGGTGCCGCAGGAGTGGAGCGAAGCTCTGCAAACCCTGCGCAAGCTAGCCCCGATTCCGGACGGGCCCTACGAGAACCTGCTATGGCAGGCCATTATTGGCGCGTGGCCGGCGAGCAGGACGCGGCTCCAGGGGTATGCCGAAAAGGCTGCCCGGGAGGCAGGGAACTCCACCAAATGGACGGACCCTGACGAAGAGTTCGAGTCCCGGGTCAAGGCCGCTGTTGATGCGGTGTTCGACGACGAGCGGGTCACCAGGGTGGTGGAGGACTTCGTGGCGCGGATCGATTCCTACGCCGCCTCCAACTCGGTGTCCGCCAAGCTGGTCCAGCTGACCATGCCGGGTGTTCCGGACGTGTACCAGGGCAGTGAGTTCTGGGAACGGTCCCTGACCGATCCGGACAACCGGCGCCCGGTGGACTTCGCAGTCCGCCAGGAGGAGCTGGCAAAGCTCGACGGCGGCACGTTGCCTGACGCGGGAACGGAAGCCAGCAAGCTGCTGGTCACCTCGCGCGCCCTCCGGCTGCGCCGCGACCGGCCCGAACTGTTCCAGGGCTACACCGCGGTGAGCGCGTCCGGCACTGCGGCAGGGCACCTGCTCGCGTTCCACCGCGGAACGGAAGGAACGCCCGGCGCCTTGACGCTGGCCACCCGGCTGCCCGCCGGACTGGCGGCCGGCGGCGGCTGGCGGGACACCGCCGTCGAACTTTCAGTCCCTGTCCTTGACGAGCTGACCGGCGCCGCGTACGGGCCCGGCGCGGTTTCGGTGGCTGATGTGCTGGGTACCTACCCGGTGGCTTTGCTGGTACCCGTGGACGGAGATAAAGCATGACCCTCGTCAACAGCGGGCCCGGGCGTTTCGACGTTTGGGCACCGGACGCGCAATCGGTGATCCTGCAGGCGAACGGCCGGCAGTATCCGATGGTTCAGAAAGAGACAGCACCGGGAACAGAGGGGTGGTGGACCGCTCCAGACGCTCCGGATGAGGCTGAAGTGGATTATGGCTACCTGCTGGACGGGGACGGCCACCCGCTGCCCGATCCGCGCTCGCGCCGGCTGCCCGCCGGAGTCCACGAGCTCTCCCGAACCTTTGATCCCTCCGCGCACGTCTGGCAGGACGCCGGCTGGAAGGGCAAGGACCTGCGGGGCTCGGTGATCTACGAACTCCACGTGGGCACCTTCACGCCCGAGGGGACGCTGGACGCCGCCGCCGGGAAGCTGGGCTACCTGGCGGACCTGGGCGTCGACTTTGTGGAACTGCTCCCGGTCAACGGCTTTAACGGCACGCACAACTGGGGCTACGACGGCGTGCAGTGGTACGCCGTCCACGAGGGCTACGGCGGGCCTGCGGCCTACCAGCGTTTCGTGGACGCAGCGCACGCCGCCGGCATCGGCGTCATCCAGGACGTGGTGTACAACCACCTCGGCCCCAGCGGCAACTACCTGCCCAGGTTCGGCCCGTACCTGAAGCAGGGGGACGCCAACACGTGGGGCGACTCCGTGAACCTGGACGGTCCCGGCTCTGACGTGGTGCGGGAGTACATCCTGGACAATCTGGCGCTGTGGCTCCGGGACTACCATGTGGACGGGCTGAGGCTTGACGCCGTACACGCCCTGCGCGACGAGCGGGCCGTGCACATCCTGGAAGAGTTCGGTGCACTGGGCGACGCGGTCTCGGCCGAAACCGGGCTGCCGAAAATCCTGATTGCCGAATCGGACCTGAACAACCCGCGCCTGATCTACCCGCGGGACGCCAACGGCTACGGGCTGGACGGGCAGTGGAGCGATGACTTCCACCACGCCGTGCACGTGAACGTCAGCGGCGAAACCACCGGGTACTACTCTGATTTCGAATCACTCGCAGTCCTGGCAAAGGTCCTGAAGGACGGTTTCCTGCACGACGGAACCTACTCCAGCTTCCGCGGCCGGCACCACGGACGGCCCATCAACGCCTCGCTGGTCCACCCGGCGGCGCTGGTGGTGTGCGACCAGAACCACGACCAGATCGGCAACCGGGCCACGGGGGACAGGCTCTCGCAGTCGCTGTCCCACGGGCAGCTGGCGGTGGCCGCAGTCCTTACGCTGACGTCGCCCTTCACGCCGATGCTGTTCATGGGGGAGGAATTCGCCGCCAGCACGCCGTGGCAGTTCTTCACCTCGCACCCGGAACCGGAGCTTGGCAAGGCGACTGCGGAAGGGCGCATCAAGGAGTTCGAGCGCATGGGGTGGGATCCCGCCGTCGTGCCCGATCCCCAGGATCCGGAAACCTTCCGCAGGTCCAAGCTGGACTGGAACGAGGCCGCCGGCGGAGACCACGCCAGGCTCCTGGAGCTTTACCGCGCTCTCACGGCGCTGCGGCGGGAGCATTCCGAGCTGGCCGGTCTTGGGTTCAGGGAGACGGACGTAACGTTCGACGACGACGCCGGCTGGCTGCGGTTCCGGCGGGGGAGCGTCGAGGTGCTGCTGAACTTCTCCGACGCCAAGGTGCGTCTGGACGATGTTTCCGGAACGGTGCTGCTGTCCACCGACGAGGCAACCGGCCTGGATGGCGAGGCCCTCGCCTTGGCGCCGTGGAGCGCGGCGATCCTGAAGTCCTGATTCCTGCCGGAAAGTTACGCCGCGTGCTGCCGCCTGTCAGCCCGCGGCGTAACTTTCCCGGCATCCTCTGTTGCGCCGGTCACAACTGGCAGGATGGAACGTATGACTTATTCCGCGGCGGAAAACCGCTACGACACCATGCCCTACCGCCGCGTCGGTCGCAGCGGCCTCAAACTTCCGGCCATCTCCCTGGGCCTGTGGCATAACTTCGGTGACGACAAACCTTTCGAGGTGCAGCGCGCCATCCTGAGGCGCGCCTTCGACCTGGGGGTCACCCACTTCGACCTCGCCAACAACTACGGCCCGCCCTACGGAGCCGCTGAGACCAACTTCGGCCGGCACTTCAAGGACGACTTCAAGCCGTACCGCGACGAACTCGTCGTCTCCAGCAAAGCCGGATACGACATGTGGCCGGGCCCGTACGGCAACTTCGGCTCCCGCAAGTACCTGTTGGCCAGCCTGGACCAGTCGCTGGCCCGGATGGGCCTGGACTACGTGGACATCTTCTACAGCCACCGCCCGGACCCTGAAACTCCTTTGGAAGAGACCATGGGAGCCCTGGACCAGGCCGTACGCTCTGGCAGGGCGCTCTACGCAGGCATCTCCTCCTACACTCCGGAGCAGACCCTGGAAGCCGCACGGATCCTGAAGGAACTGGGGACACCCCTGCTGATCCACCAGCCGAGTTACTCCATGCTGAACCGCTGGACGGAGAACGGCAGCCCCAACCTCTATGAGGCCCTGGACCAGGTGGGCGCCGGCTCCATCGCCTTCTCCCCGCTGGCCCAGGGGATGCTCACTGACCGCTACCTCACCGGCGTACCCTCGGATTCTCGGGCGGCACAGAACAAATCCCTGAACCAGGACCTGATCACCGATGAGAAGCTGGACCGGATCCGCGGCCTGCACGCGATCGCCGAAGGCCGCGGGCAGTCCCTGGCCCAGATGGCCATCGCGTGGATCCTGCGGGACCAGCCCAAGGGCTCCCCGGTGACCTCCGCGCTGGTGGGCGCCTCCAGCGTCGCCCAGCTGGAGGACACCTTGGCCGCCATCAACAACCTGGACTTCACGGCCGACGAGCTGAATGCCATCGACGAGTTCGCTGTGGAATCCGACATCAACCTGTGGAAGCAGCCCGCCTAGCTTCCGCTCTGTCATTCCAAGAGGCGGGACGGGGGAACAAGCCTCCGTCCCGCTGTGTTGGGTAATATGAAAAGGCGCCGCGCGGCGCCGAGCCTGCCGGCCGTCGTCGTACTTCCCCTCGAAGCCGAACCGGCCGGCTGACGTTTGTCCTAAAGGAGTTCCGTGTCTTCACATCCGATTCGTGTTGCAATCGTCGGCGTAGGAAACTGCGCCGCTTCGCTGGTCCAGGGCGTCCAGTACTACAAGGATGCCGATCCCAAGGCCACGATTCCGGGCCTGATGCACGTTGAGTTCGGCCAGTACCACGTCGGCGACGTTCAGTTTGTCGCCGCGTTCGATGTCGACGGCAAGAAGGTGGGCGTTGACCTGGCCGACGCCATCCTGGCAAGCGAAAACAACACCATCAAGATCGCTGACGTGCCGCCCACCGGCGTCACTGTCCAGCGCGGCCACACCCTCGACGGCCTCGGCAAGTACTACCTCGAGACCATCGAACAGTCCACCGAAGAGCCCGTGGACGTTGTCCAGGCGCTCAAGGACGCTGCTGTTGACGTGATGGTCTGCTACCTGCCCGTTGGTTCGCAGGAAGCTGCCGAGTTCTATGCCCAGTGCGCCATCGACGCCGGCGTGGGCTTCGTCAACGCCCTGCCCGTGTTCATCGCCGGCACCAAGGAATGGGCGGACAAGTTCACCGCCGCGGGCGTGCCGATCGTGGGCGACGACATCAAGAGCCAGATCGGGGCAACCATCACGCACCGCGTGATGGCCAAACTGTTCGAAGACCGCGGCGTTACCCTGGACCGTACGTACCAGCTCAATGTCGGCGGCAACATGGACTTCAAGAACATGCTGGAGCGCGACCGCCTGGAGTCCAAGAAGATCTCCAAGACCCAGGCCGTGACCTCCAACGTCGAGGCCGAGCTGGCTGCCAAGGACGTCCACATCGGTCCGTCCGACTACGTCCAGTGGCTCGATGACCGCAAGTGGGCCTTCGTCCGCCTCGAGGGCCGCAACTTCGGTGACGCCCCGGTGTCCCTGGAGTACAAGCTGGAGGTCTGGGACTCACCCAACTCTGCCGGTGTGATCATCGACGCTATCCGCGCCGCCAAGATCGGCCTGGACCGCGGCATCGGCGGCCCGCTGCTCTCCGCATCGAGCTACTTCATGAAGTCCCCGCCGGAGCAGTTCAACGACGACCTCGCCCGCGAAAAGGTGGAAGCCTTCATCCGCGGGGACCTCGAGCGCTAAGCCCCACAACGCTCTCTCACTTCCTGCAGGTTTTCACGCAACGCTCTTTCACCTACTGCAGTTTTTGACCTGACGCTCCCTCACCGTGATCGGTGGGGGAGCGTCCGTCGTTGACGCGCCATCACCTTCCGCGGGTTTGCTGGGGACGCGCCATCACCTTCCGCGGGTTTGCTGGGGACGCGCCATCACCTTCCGCAGGTTTGCTGGGGACGCGCCATCACCTTCCGCGGGTTTGCAGGGACGCGCCATCACCTTCCGGCCGGCTAACCAGCGCCCGGTTCAAAACGACGGATGCTGTGGCTGGTTTGGGCTAGGGCAAGCAGTCTCAGCAGCAGTTGGCTGTGCATATGCATGCCGACGGCGGCTGTGAGGATAAGCCGGTCGGCGCTCCCCGGGGCAGCGGTGACTGCGATGTCGAATCGAGCGACGTCGTCCATCGCTCTGCTATAGATGTCCAGCAACTCTTCACCCACCTTGATGTTCAGGCTGTCCATCAGCTGCAGGTGAGCATTCAGGGCATCTCGCGCTTCGCTGGGATAGTCAGGCCATCTCCTGAGGCGCACGACGGCGTCTGACGGCGCTGCGCCTGCCTCGCCGCTGCCGGTGCCAGGGGCGTCCAGCTTCAGCACCACTCGCTGAACTGCGGCCAACAGCGAAAGTCGCGGGGCGCGGTCATCCGCCATTCTGACGAGCGAGCGGATCTGCTCGATCGTGAGTCCAACCACGCGGCGCAAAACCTGTATCAATTCCAAGCGTTCTACGTGCCGTTCCGAGTACTGCGCACGCGTGGCGTGGATAGTCTCACCCACAGGCAACAGCCCCTCCCGCAGATAGAACTTTATGCTGGCAGTGGGTGTTTTTGCCCGCTCGCTCAGCTCCTGCAGTTGCACGGCACCTCCTTACTGCTTTGTCCAAGCTCTTGGATAGTAGTTGGCCCGATATCTATCCAGATATACATCCATAGATAGTGCTTCTATCCTATGAGCATGGAGCACGGGAATGCGCTGCTTGCCAGCCACGTGATCGCAGCACTGTTTGTTTTGGCAATCGGCCCGATTCAGATTCTTCGGCGACGCCGTGACCGCGTCCACCGGACGATGGGATATGTGTGGGTCCTGGCCATGTACTACGTCTGTTTTAGCAGCTTTTGGATCGTGACGGCCGGGCATTTCACCTGGCTGCACGGACTCTCAGCATTCACCATCTTGACGGTCACGTTGGGACTGATCAGCGCCATACGCGGGAACATCCGCGCCCACCTGGGAAACATGGTTGGTAGTTATCTCGGTATCGCAACGGCTTTTGCCTTTGCTGTTACCGTGCCGGGGCGGGCCATTCCGCAGCTCCTCTCCAAGGACCCCGCCACCGCAATGTTTGTTGCCAGCGCCGTAATGATCTCCGCGGTGGTCGTTTTCGTTTCTCTGAAACAGGGCAGCCGCGGGCGGAAAACGATCCACCCGGGTCAATCGGAAGAAGTGCGGCAGTCCAGCGGCACCGTTTCCTGAGCCGTCCCGCGAGTGCTTCACCCAGTACTGACAAAACCAGCGGCGTACGGATGATCAGTCCATGCCGCGCGCAGGCACCGCTTGATCAACCTAGTGGCGCGTTCGAAGCCGTCAGCTGCATCGTCTTTTGTGAGTACCAGTACGGTCCAGCCGGCCGCTTCGAAGGCCCTGTCCCGTCTGCGGTCCCTATGTTGCTGAGCATCAAGAAGGTGATGCCCTCCGTCGTATTGGATAGCGAGGCGCTGGCGACGGTAGCCAACATCGGCAGTAGGCGAAGCAGCGTCATCCGGCCGAAGCGCGACTTGAAGGTCCGGCTCCGGTAAATTCGCGTCCGCCATGGCCATCCGCAGCATTGACTCGGGAGCCGAGTCAGCGCCAACCCTCATCAGCTCGAGTGCCTTCCTCGCGCGGACGATGCCCTGAAGGTTGGGGTGTCGGCCAACCAAGGCCTGGAGCCCGTCCAGAGTGTCATAAGGCTTCGATCTGCCCTCGAATTGCGGTCGTGGAGTGCGAATAATTTGATCTCCGAGGCAGACCAATTCAACCAGAGACAGCCGGCGGGCCAAGTCGAGCCAGGTCCGCGAGCGGGTGCTGATCCGGATGCCGTTGACTGATTCAATCTCGGTTTCCCTCGCGATGACGCTATGCGCGATCACGCCCTTTCGCCGCACTTGGGGTAGTTGATTGGGCTTGCTTCGATGCAGTTCGGTGGAGTCCGAGAGCCATGCCGGCAATAGTTGGCAGTGCAGGCGCGCCGCAGTGACATGGGAGATCCAGGCACCTGGTGACACTTCGGATAGCGCCCGCGCGGCGGCTTCCAGGTCAAAGCTCCAGTCCGACGGTCGGTACAACTCCCGGCTTACATGGACGACATCACGTCCACGCAATCTAGTGGCCGGCACACCATTGGCTATCGCCGAGGTGAAGGTAAACGGGGCACTGGCCAAGCGGAGAGGCAGATCAGCGGGATTACGCATGCTGGCATTCTGGCTCAAATGTCCGCGACCCCGCAGAAGTTATCCACAGGCGCTTCTTGTCTGATGCCCCAGGTGGTGGGGCGTTGGTGGGTTGGGTGCGGGAGGTGGCGGGGTTAGGTGAGGCCTATGGGGTTGCCGGCGTCGTCCACGTCCATGCGCATCGCTGCCGGGGCTGCGGGGAGGCCCGGCATGGTCATCACGGCACCGGTCAGCGCCACGATGAATCCGGCGCCGGTCTTGGGCAGCAGGTCGCGGACATGGATGGTGAAGCCCTTGGGTGCGCCCAGGCGTGAGGCGTCGTCGGTAAACGAGTACTGCGTCTTGGCCATGCACACTGGCAGCCCGGACCAGCCGTTCCGTTCAATGTCGGCCAGCCGCTTCAGGGCCGGCACGGAGAACTCGACGCCGTCCGCCCCATAGATCTCCTGCGCAATGGTGCGGATCTTCTCCTCCACAGGCAACTCCAGCGGGTACAAGTGCCGGAAGCTGCTCGGCCGCGCCACCGCCTGGGCCACCAGGGCCGCGAGTTCATCGCCGCCGTCACCCCCGCCGCCGCGGCCCCAGACATCGGCGACGGCAGCGGGAACTCCCTCCGCCGCGCACCACGCCAGCAGCCACTCGAGCTCCCCGGCAGTATCAGAGGAGAACTTGTTGATGGCCACCACCGGCACCACATTGAATTTCTCCACGTTGCGCACATGCCGCCGCAGATTGGCCACACCGGCCTCAAGCGCCGCCAGGTCCGGGACGGTGAGCCGGTCCTTCGCCACGCCACCGTGCATCTTCAAGGCCCGCACCGTCGCCACCAGCACCACCGTTGAAGGAGCCAGGCCACCGAACCGGGCCTTGATGTCCATAAACTTCTCGGCACCCAGGTCGGCACCGAAGCCGGCTTCCGTCACAACAATGTCCGCCAGCCGCCGGGCCGTCTGGGTGGCAATCAGCGAGTTGCAGCCGTGCGCGATGTTTGCAAAAGGACCGCCGTGGACCAACGCCGGAGTACCCGCGATGGTTTGCACCAGGTTGGGCTTGATGGCTTCCTTGAGGAGCAGCGTCAGTGCCCCCTGCACTCCGAGATCGGCCACCGTCACAGGAGACCGGTCAAAGGTGTAGCCGAACGTGATCCGGCCCAGGCGCGAACGGAGGTCGGCCAGATCCGTGGCGAGGCAGAAAACCGCCATGATCTCCGATGCCACCGTGATGTCGAAGCCGTCCTCGCGGGGGACTCCCTGGGCCGGTCCGCCCAAGCCGATCACCACTTCCCGCAAGGCTCTGTCGTTCATGTCCAGGACCCGTTTGAAGGTCATCCGCCGGGGATCGATGTTCAGCCCGTTCCCCTGGTAGATGTGGTTGTCCACCAGCGCCATCAGGGCGTTGTTGGCCGACGTCACGGCATGGAAGTCGCCGGTGAAGTGCAGGTTGATCTCGTCCATCGGCAACACCTGCGAATAGCCGCCGCCCGTGGCTCCACCTTTCATGCCCAGGACAGGACCAAGCGAGGGCTCCCGCAAGGCGATCATCACCCGGTGCCCGGCCCGCGCCAGGGAATCCGCAAGCCCCACGGTGGTGGTGGACTTCCCTTCACCGGCGGGTGTGGGGGACATGGCCGAAACCAGGACCACTTTCCCGTGTGGTGGAGGCGCCGAAAGCCGTGCAGGGTCGATCTTCGCCTTGTACCGTCCGTACAGCTCCAGGGCTTCCGGATTGATGCCCGCGGCAGCGGCAATCTCGTCGATGGGCCGGATCCGGGCAGCCCTGGCAATCTCAAGATCAATCGGAAGACCAGACATCCTTGTCCTTTCCTGCCCCGGCCGGCGCCGGACACCTGCCCCTAAGCTAACAGGTGCGCACGCCCGGGGCGGCAGGTTCAGGAGGCTGGAAGGGCGCCGGCCAGATGGGGCCGGACAAAATTGTCGACGGCGGCATGGTAGCTTTCCAGCGTGATGGCGGCAGTGCGCTGCCATCCTGAGCTCTGGGCCCGGATGGCGGCGGCCCGTCCCATATCGTCCCGCGTGACGGGGTCGTCGTACAAAGCCTCCAGCGTATCCGCCCAGTCAGCCGCGTGGTGGCCGTCCACCAGCAGCCCGGTCCTGCCATGGAAGATGGCCCGGGACAGCCCGCCCACGCGGGTTGCCACCACGGGCGTGCCGCAGGCCTGGGCCTCGAGCGCCACCAGCCCGAAGGACTCGCTGTAGGAGGGCATCACCACCACGTCCGCCGAACGGAACCAGGCTGCCAGCTCAGGTGCCTTGACCGGCGGAAGCTGCGTGACGACGTCGTCCATTCCTGCTTCCGCCACGAGGCGCCGCAGGTTGAACTCCTTGTTGCCGCTCAGCGAGCCGAGGATGGTGAGCCGAAGGTCGATGTCCGGGCGGCGGCTCCGCAGCAGCGCGGCTGCCTTGACCAGGACCTGCGGCCCCTTCAACCGCTGGATCCGCCCGGCGAACACCAGGTGGAAAGTGTCCGGGCCGATGCCCCGCTCCGTCCGTGACCGGGCCCGGAACGCAGGAGTAAAGGTGCTCAGGTCCACGCCGGGCGGGGCGATATCGATCCGGTCGTATGAGGCCCCGTAGTGCGACACGAGTTCGGCGGCTTCGGAACTGGTGTTGGCGATCAGCCGCGCGGCCCCGTCCACGATCCGGTGCTCGCCCAGTTCGCGGCGGCGCGGCTCGGGTTGCTCACCGGACTCGAGCAGGAGGTTCTTGACCTTGGCCATGGTGTGCATGGTGTGGACCAGCGGCACGCCCCAGAGTCCGGACAGCTCCAGCCCGGCGATCCCGGACACCCAGTAGTGGGAGTGGATGACATCGTAGTGGCCGTGCGGCTGCCGCTGCCGGATCTGCTCCACCTCCTCCACCATGTGGTGCAGGAGGCCGGGAAGCTCTTCCTTGGGGATCTTGGTAGGCGGCCCCGCCAGGACGTTGTGGACGCAGACACCGGGGTCCGGGTGCTCGACGGCGGGCTGGCCGACGTACGTGGATCGCGTGAAGATTTCCACTTCGACGCCCGCCTCGGCCAGGGCCGAGGCCAGTTCACGGATGTAGACGTTCATCCCGCCGGCATCGCCGGAACCGGGCTGCTCCATGGGGGAGGTGTGGAGGGACAGCAGGGCCACCCTGCGGACAGGCGCCACGGGACCTCCTTCCGGCCGGCGAAGACGTACGCGCCGGTTCAGTGCTGGGCATTCGATAAAACACTACTCCTGTGTCAACGCCCGGAACCGCGCCACATCTTCCCCAAGGCAGGAAACGCCTGCTCGTAGCCTGCGAGCAAGGACGCGCCGAGCTCCTCGGACGCCACGAGCGGGTGCCGGGCGAAGGCCTGCAGCGCCGCATCCCGGCTGCCCTCGGTCACAGCCCGCACGGTCAGCCGCTCCACGTCCTTCACCTGCTGCAGCAGGGTGAGCCGCTCTGCAGGGGGACCCTCCTGGGGCAGTGGCAGCGCGCCGTCGGCCGTCACCGTACAGGGAAGTTCGACGACGGCGTCCGCCGGCAGCCCCGGAATCGCGGCCTGCGGGGTGGCCGGGGCAGTGGTGGCTGGCCGGGCAGGCGCCGCAGTGTTCCGCGTATTAAGGATCAGCTGGGCTTCCCCGGAACCTGACAGGGCCCGCATGGCTGCCAGCGCCACCCGCTCGTAGCCGCCGCCTGCGAGGTCATCCTCGTCCCGGCGCTCATCCTTGCCGCGGGCTTCGGCCAGGTATCCCTCCTCGCGGGAGCGGCGGGCCGCCTCCCACAACCCGAACGCCGCGGAGCCGGCCGCGGCCAGCCGAGGATAAAGTTCCTGCTGCTGGCTGTGAATGGACTCGCCGCGGGTCTGGCCCATGGCCCGCATCGCGTTGCGGGCCTTGTCGTGTTCGTAGAAGTAGTACAGGTACTCATTCGGCAGGGCGCCCAGGCTCTCGAGGAACGGCTGGGGGAACAGCCTGCCTTCCTCGAAGGACTGAAGGGCTACCGGGTCGGACAAAAGTGCGGGCAGCACGTCACGCCCCCCGGACTCCAGCCGGTACAGCCACCCGAGGTGGTTCAGCCCGTAGTAGCCCACGCCGTCGAGCTTTCCCTCGGGCAGCCTGACGCCGGCCGCCCGTGCCGCGCGCTGCACCAGGCCGCCCGCCGAGTCGCAGATCCCGATGACGCGCCGGCCGAGCACGGGCACGAGGGCTTCGGTGACCATGCCGGCGGGGTTGGTGAAGTTGATCAGCCACGCGTCCGGGCAGTGTTCCTTCATCAGGCGCGCGAGGTCCAGCATGTGCGGGATGGTGCGGAGCGCGTAGGAGATGCCGCCGGCGCCGGTGGTTTCCTGGCCGAGCACGCCGAGGTCCCGGGCCACCGTTTCGTCCGCCATCCGGCCTGCCGTGCCGCCGGGCCGGATCGCGGCAAACACCATCCGGGTACCGCTCAATGCCTCGGCGAGGTTGGTGGTGGGATGGACCGGCAGCCGGGTGGAAGGACCCGGCATGCTGCGCAGGACCGCCGTCACCGCGGCCAGGCGGGAGAGGTCGACGTCATACAGCACCAGTTCAGAAACCAGGCCGGAGAAGGGCCCGGAGGCCAGCGCCCGGTAGATCAACGGAACCCGGAAGCCCCCGCCGCCCACAATCAGAAGCCGCATAACCAGCAGTCTAGCTTCGCGTCCAGGGCCGGACGCGGGACCGGACGTGACACTGCCGGCAACAAAAAAGCCCCTGCCGCCCTTTCGTCCGAAAGGGCGGCAGGCGCCGTGGTGCTTTGGCGCGTCAGCCGACGCGCGTGTAGCTCAGTTCCGTCTCTCCCGCAGGAGCTGAGTGAAGCGTCACGTATGTGCCCTGGGCCTTGTTGGCATTGCCGGGAAGGACACCGGGCAGCGAAACGTAGCTTCCCTGGTAGCGGACGGGAAGTTCCCGGTCAGCCGGCAGGGTGACGTAGCTGCCGCCCCGCGGTGTGGTGTTGCGGACGGTCGCTTGGGTTTCCTGGGTTACGGCCAGTTCAGAATGCAGGGTCATGGTTTTCTCCTGTTTTTTTGGGGGGCTTGTCGGCGTTGTCGATGCCGGTACTGCCGGGCGCGCCATTTGGGATGGGTACGGGCTCACGGCGGCGGGATTGTGGCGGCCGGGTCCAGTGCGCTGGGGCTGCGCTGGGGCACCATCTGGGGATTTCGACGGCCTGCCCTCAATTCTACCGAGTTAATTTGAGTAACTCATAATAAGGTGGGGGATCTCACGGAAGTCCGCATCATGTCCTGGCAGTTACTGCGCCCTGCTGCCTTCGAGGTGCGGGTTGCGGCAGCACCCGCGGCCGCCCCTATCGCCTGTCGGCAGCACGGCGTAGTGTGCCGAACATGGACGCGATACCAGCACGCCCTTTTGATCCGTTGGCCGCCGTCCGCTCGCCCTCGGACCCTGGTTTCGATGTGCTGCTCGCCGGGACGGTGTTCCAGGACATCATCTTCACCGGGCTGCCGCACGGCCCGGAACCGGGAACGGAAATCTGGAGCGACGGCATGGGCAGCTGCCCTGGCGGGGTGGCCAACCAGGCCATTGCGGCGGCGCGCCTGGGGCTGCGCACAGGCCTGGCAGCCGCGTTCGGGGACGACGGTTACGGGGACTTTAACTGGAAGATCCTCTCCGGGCAGGAGCACGTGGACCTGAGTCTGTCGAAGAAGGTCCCCGGCTGGCATTCGCCGGTCACCGTTTCGCTGTGCGTGGACAAGGACCGGTCGCTGGTGACGCACGGCCATGCCGCCCCCGTGACGTCCTCGGAGCTCATCGGGGACCCGCCGCCCGCGCTCGCCGGCATCGCGGAAGTGGGGATGGAGGTGGAGCCCTGGGCCAAGTCGGCGTACCAGGCCGGGGTGAAGCTGTTCGGCGACGTCGGCTGGGATCCCAGCGGGGTCTGGGCGCCGGTCCGGTTGGACAACCTGCAGTACTTCCACGCGTTCCTGCCCAACCAGCGCGAGGCGATGGCCTTCACGGGCAAGGACGATCCTTGGACTGCCCTGTATGCGCTCGCCGACCGTGTCCCGGTGGCAGTGGTGACGCTGGGGCCCCAAGGTGCCATGGCGGTGGACTCCGAAACGGGGGAGGAGGAGTGGGTGCCCTCCCTGCCCGTCAAGGCCTATGACCCCACCGGCGCGGGGGACTGTTTCGACGCCGCGTTCATTGTGGGGAGCCTGGCCGGTTGGCCCCTGGGGAACAGGCTGCGTTTCGCGAACCTGTGTGCCTCGCTTGCCGTCCAGGAAGTGGGCGGATCGCTGGCCGCACCCGGCTGGGGCGACATCGCCGACTGGTGGAAGCGCGCCAACGCCCGCCCTGAGCGCCAAAGCAGCCAATGGTTGCGGCGCTTCTCCTTCCTGGCGGACATCGTCCACGACGTTCCACTCGCCGCCCAGCGGCGGGCGTCAGCCACCATCGCCCACCTCTCGGATGCGTGATTATTCGGCCTGAAGCGCCAGCACTAGAATCACTAAGGTGACTTACCGCGCTGCAACCGGAGATTTCGACGCTGCCCCGGCACAGGACCCCCGCTACGAACGGTCTGCCGTGATCGACCTTGATGCCATTCGGCACAACGTCCGCCGGCTGGCCGCAACGGCGTCCCCGGCAAAGGTGATGGCCGTGGTGAAGGCTGACGCCTACGGGCACGGTGCGGTACCTGTGGCCCGGGCGGCACTCGAAGCGGGCGCAGCCTGGCTGGGCGTAGCCCACATCTCCGAGGCCCTTGCCCTCCGGGCGGCCGGCATCGATGCGCCGCTGCTCGCCTGGCTGCACACCACGGAAAGCAACTTCGGCGCGGCAGTGGCTGCCGGCGTCGACATTGGCTGCTCCGGCTGGGAGCTGGAACGGATTGTGGCGGCGGCCCGGGAGCAGGAACGCCCGGCCCGGATCCACCTGAAGGTGGACACTGGCCTGGGACGCAACGGCGCCACCATGGACACCTGGGACCACCTGGTGGGCGAAGCCATGGAATACCAGGACCAGGGGCTGCTGCGCGTGGTGGGAATCTTCTCCCACCTTGCTGTCGCGGACGAACCGGAGCGGCCCGAGACAGACCAGCAGCTCGCCGCGTTCCGGGACGTGCTGGCCGTTGCTGCGGACGCCGGGGTGGACCCTGAGGTCCGCCACCTGGCCAACACCCCGGCCACGCTGTCCCGTCCCGACACCCACTTCGACCTGGTCCGTGTGGGCCTGGGCATCTACGGTCTGTCGCCGTTCGACGGGCAGACCTCGGCCGAGCTGGGACTCCGGCCGGCCATGACGCTGCGGGCCGTGGTGTCCCAATGCAAGGAAGTACCGGACGGGCAGGGCGTGTCCTACGGCCTCCGCTACCACACGAACGGCGCCAGCACCCTGGGCCTGATCCCGGTGGGCTACGCCGACGGGATCCCGCGTGTCGCCACCGGCGGGCCGGTCCGGGTGGCCGGCAAAACCTACCCCGTGGTGGGGCGGATTGCCATGGACCAGATGGTCATCGACCTCGGGGACGTTGGCCCGGCGGGCGCTGGCCTCTTCGGTGCCGAGGCCGAGCTGTTCGGTAACGGAGCCGACGGCGGACCCACGGTTGACGACTGGGCACGCGCCGCGGGGACCATCAACTACGAGATCGTCACCCGGATCAGCCCCCGGGTTCCGCGCCGCTTCATCAATGAACAGGCGCCGGCTCCCGGCGGAGCAGCCGCCGTCGTGCATGGCGGCGAGGGGGCAGCATGAGCGCGTCCGGCCTGCCCGGCCAAGAAGCCGCTGAGCTGCTTCCCAACTGGGAAAAGACGATAAGGGCGACGACGGCGGACCAGACCCACAGCCTCGGCGTGCGTCTGGCGGGGGTCCTGGATGCCGGGGACCTGCTGGTGCTTTCCGGTGAGTTGGGTGCCGGGAAAACGACCTTCACCCAGGGACTGGGGGAGGGGCTGGGTGTTCGTTCCGGCGTCATTTCGCCCACCTTCGTCCTGGTCCGCATCCACCCCAATCTGCCAGACGGGCCCCGCCCGGGCGGACCGGACCTGGTGCACGTGGACGCGTACCGCCTGGGTTCGGCCGCCGAGATCGACGACATCGACCTCGAAAACACCATGGATTCCTCCGTTACGGTGGTCGAGTGGGGCCATGACAGGGTGGAGCACTTGAGCGAGAGCCGGCTGGAAATTGACCTGCACCGGGCAATAGGGCTCAGCTCAGCGCTGCCAGCCGGATCCGGACCCGCAGACAGCCCCGGTGAAACCCTCGATTTCGAAAACGAGGACACCGACGAGCCCCGGACTATCGTGCTGCGCGGGTACGGTCCGCGCTGGCCCGCCGTTCCGGAACCGGTGGCCACCTTTGAAGGGACATCCTGATGCTGATCCTCGCCATCGACACGTCCGCCGTGGCCAGCGCGGCGCTGGTCTCCGATGACGCACTGGAAGGCGTGGTGGCTGGCTTCTCCACGGAGGACACGCGCAGCCACGCCGAAGTCCTTGCCCCCGGCATTGAGCAGATGCTTGCCGAGGCCGGCGTGAGCGGGGCTGACATCGACGCGCTGGTGGTGGGCGTTGGTCCGGGCCCGTTCACCGGGCTGCGCTCCGGAATCGCCACTGCGCGCACCCTGGCCTTTGTGTGGGGCAAGCCGCTTTACGGGCTCATGAGCCTGGACGCCGTGGCCCTGGAAGTGGCCGAGTCCACCGCCGCCGCCCCGGAATTCCTGGTGGTGACCGATGCCCGGCGCAAGGAGGTCTACTGGGCCCGCTACAGCCTGCCGGAAGGACAGCTCCCGGTATTGGAGGACGGCCCGCACGTCAGCTTCGCTGCGGACCTGCCGGACCTGCCCGCCTACGGTGCCGGCGCCGGGCTCTACGCAGATGCCCTGAAGGCGGACGCGGAGTTTGCGGCAGAACAGCCGGACGCCCTGTATTTGGGCCAGTTCGCGCTGGCCCGGCTCGCCGCGGGTGATGAGCTGCTGGATTCCACGCCCCTGTACCTGCGCGAATCGGACGCCCAGGTTCCCGGACCGAGGAAGAGGGCACTGTGAGCACCGCCCCGGACATCAGCAGCCACGGCGTGTCCGTGCGCGAGATGACTCCAGACGACGTCATCGCCGTCAGTGTTCTGGAACAGCGGCTGTTCCCGGTGGATGCCTGGCCACTGCACATGTTCTACGACGAACTGGCCCAGCCGGAAACCCGCTGGTACCTGGTGGCCGAGGATGGTGACGGCATCGTGGGTTATGCAGGCCTGATGTGCATCGAGCCCATCGCGGACGTCCAGACGATCGCGGTCGTGCCTGAATACGAAGGGCGGGGCATTGGCACCACACTGCTGACCCGGCTCATCGAGGAGGCGCGCAGCAGGCACGCCGCGGACCTCCTGCTGGAAGTCCGCGCCGATAATCCGCGCGCACAGCAGCTTTATGTGCGGTTCGGCTTCGAACAGATCCATGTCCGCCCCCGCTACTACCGCGACGGCGTGGACGCCCTCATCATGCGGCTCCAGCTCACCGGCGATGCCCAACCGGCCGCGGGGGCGGATGCCCAACAGGGCACCGCAGCCGACACATCTACGGAAGCAGGCCAACCATGAACCGCGCGCAGCCCCTGGTGCTCGGCATCGAATCGTCCTGCGACGAAACCGGCGTGGGCATCGTCCGCGGGACCACCCTCTTGACCAACACGGTGTCCTCCTCGATGGATGACCATGTCCGGTTCGGCGGGGTGATTCCCGAGATCGCGTCACGGGCGCATCTGGACGCCTTCGTCCCCACCCTTGAGCAGGCACTGTCCGAAGCCGGCGTAACCCTCGACGAGGTGGACGCCCTCGCCGTCACCTCCGGCCCCGGACTGGCGGGTGCCCTCATGGTGGGGGTCTGCGCCGCGAAGGCGCTGGCAGTGGCCACCGGCAAGCCGCTGTACGCCATCAACCACCTGGTGGCGCACGTGGGCGTGGGCCTGCTGGACGGCAAGGAAGGCCAAGCCCCGGAACTGCCCGGGAACCTCGGCGCCCTGCTGGTGTCCGGCGGGCACACCGAGATACTGAAGATCAACAGCATCACCGATGACGTGCAACTGCTGGGTTCCACCATCGACGATGCCGCCGGCGAAGCCTACGACAAAGTGGCCCGCATCCTGGGCCTCGGCTACCCTGGCGGGCCCGCGATCGACAAGATGGCCCGGACCGGCAACCCCAAGGCCATCCGCTTCCCCCGCGGCCTCAGCCAGCCCAAGTACATGGGGACTGCCGAAGAGCCGGGCCCGCACCGCTACGACTGGTCCTTCAGCGGCCTCAAAACGGCAGTGGCGAGATGCGTTGAGCAGTTCGAGGCGCGCGGCCAGGAAGTTCCGGTCGCCGATATTGCGGCTGCCTTCCAGGAAGCCGTGGTGGACATCATCTCGTCCAAAGCCGTGCTGGCGTGCCGCGAAAACGGCATCGAGGATGTGCTGCTGGGCGGCGGTGTAGCTGCCAACTCGCGACTCAGGGAGCTGACCGGCCAGCGCTGCGCCTCTGCCGGTATCAGGTTGCACGTCCCGCCGCTGGATCTGTGCACGGACAACGGCGCCATGGTGGCGGCCCTGGGGGCGCAACTGGTGATGGCAGGAGTGGCACCGAGCGGAATTGGTTTCGCCCCGGACTCTTCGATGCCGGTCACCGCGGTCTCCCTCCCCGCCTGAAGACCCGAAAGTATCAGGCGGTGGGGCCGTTCCGCATCTGCTTCACCAGGTCCAGGACCACGGCCTGGAGGTCCCCGCCGTGTTCCTCGGCCACCCGGCGCTGGCGCTGGTAGCCGGCACCGCGGCGGATGATCTTTTCGACGTCGGCCAGCTCATCGGGGCAGCCCAGCTTGGCGGCAACGGGCTCCAGCCGGTTCAGGGTCTCCAGCAGGTGTTCGGTGACCAGCTGCTCCTTGCCTGCAGCGTCCAGGATGATGATGGCGTCCATCCCGTACCGGGCGGCGCGCCACTTGTTTTCCTGGACGTGCCAGGGCGGCATGGTGGGGATGGTGCCGCCGTTGTCCAGGGTGGTGGAGAACTCATCCACCAGGCACTGGGTCAGGGCGGCGATGGCCCCCACTTCCTCCAGCGTGGCCAGGCCGTCGCAGATGCGCATCTCGATGGTTCCCAAGGCAGGCACCGGCCGGATGTCCCACCGGATCTCCGATATGGTATCGATCACCCCGGTGGTGAACATGTCCTGCACGTATGACTCGTATTCCTCCCAGGAGCTGAACTGGAAGGGCAACCCGGCGGTAGGCAGCTGCTGGAACATCAGGGCACGCTGCGATGCGTACCCGGTGTCCTCACCGCCCCAGAACGGGCTCGACGCCGAGAGCGCCTGGAAATGCGGAAAGTAGTTGACCAGCCCGTCCAGAACGGGAAGTGCCTTCTCCCGGCGGTCCAGCCCCACGTGCACGTGCACGCCGTAAATCACCATCTGGCGGCCCCACCACTGCGTGCGGTCGATCAGTTTGGCATAGCGTTCCTTGTCCGTCACCGGCTGCAGCTGCGGGGGGCTGAACGGGTGGCTGCCGGCGCAGAATATCTCCACGCCCATGGGATCGGTGATCTCACGGACGGCCGCGAGGGACCGGGTGAGGTCCTCCTTGGCTTCGCCGGCGGTCTCGCAGATGCCGGTGACCAGCTCAACGGTGTTCAGCAGCAGTTCCTGCTTGATGTGCGGGTGCTCGTCGTCCTCGTTCAGCTCGGGGTGCCGGGAGGCCACTCCGCGCAGCACCTGGTTGGCAACGGAGGCGAGTTCGCCGGTCCGGCCGTCCACCAGCGCGAGCTCCCATTCCACACCGAGGGTCGATTGCCTCGATGAAGCGAAGTCAATCTTCACGCCTATCCTCACTGTCCGGTTTGCCGCTGAGCACGCCGCTGACAGGCTGCTCTGGCAGTCGAACGGGTGTTCCAAGTCTAGTGCAGGGGTAGCATCGTATTGATGGCTCCGTTCCAAGACCTGCGTGACAGTTTTCACAAATCCCTCCCCGTCCTGGCTGCAGCCTCCGCCGCGATCGTGCTCGCATCCTGCACCGCAGCTCCGGCGCCGGTCCCTTCGCAGGCACCGTCAACTTCTGCCGCACCTTCAGCGCCACCGCGTACGACGCCGGCACCCGGCACTGCCTCCCCGTCACCTTCCGCGACCGCTGACCCTGCCCTGCGGCCGCTGGGATGGGGGCCCCGGCAGGGGGACCAGGATGCCGCTGCCGCGGCAGTTGCCGCGATGTCACCCGAACAGAAGGCGGGCCAGGTACTGCTTCCTTTCTTTACCGGCACGGACGCAGCCGCCCATGCCGCCGTCGTCGAACGCCTGCATCTGGCCGGGACCATCATCATGGGCGACAACATCCCCTTGGATCCGCAGGGGAAAATGGATATTGCCGCCATGACCGCGGTCAACCAGCGGCTCGCGCAGGCCTTCCGGGCCGATGGCAGGCCGTGGCCCGGGCTCATCGGAGTGGACCAGGAAGGCGGGATGGTGGCCCGGCTGGGGGCGCCGCTCACGGAATGGCCGGCGCCCATGAGCTACGGTGCTTCAGGCAGCGGCCCCCTCGCGCAGGAAGCGGGGCAAGGGCTGGCCAGTGAGCTCGTGCCGCTGGGTTTCAACACGGATTTCGCTCCAGACACTGACGTGACCGTCGGGCCGAAGGATCCCACCATCGGTGCCCGCTCCATGTCCGGCGATCCCGGCGCGGCCGCGGGGCTGGGCGTGGCGTTCTCGCAGGGCATGCTCGCCGCGGGGGTCCTGCCCGCCGTCAAGCATTTCCCCGGACACGGGTCGGTCTCAGCTGATTCGCACCTGAACCTTCCCGTGCAGCCTGCTTCGGTGGAAGCGCTCCGCGGCCGGGACTGGAAGCCTTTCGAGGCCGCCGTCGCCGCCGGCGCACCCATGGTGATGACCGGCCACATCGCGGTGCCGGCGCTGGAACCCGGGGTCCCGGCGTCGCTCTCCGCGCCCACGTATGCCGCGTTGCGCGGGCTGGGCTTCAAGGGGGTGGCTGTGACCGATGCCCTCAATATGGGGGCGGTGAGCAAGCAGTACCCGGCCGGGTCCGCTGCGGTGAAGGCCCTGGCCGCCGGGGCCGACCTCCTGCTGATGCCGGTGGATGTCCAGCAGGCCCACGCGGCCATTGTTGGCGCTGTGGCCTCCGGCGCACTTCCGGCAGCCCGCCTCGATGAAGCGGCCCTGCGCGTGGCCACCATGATGACCTGGCACGCCCGCACAGCAGCCGCGCCGCAAGGCGCCCCCGCCGGGAGCGGGGCCGCGTTGTCCGCCAAGGTATCGGCCGCCGCAGTGACGGTCCTGACGGGCCAATGCTCGGGGCCCTTGGTGAATGGTGCGGTGCAGGTGGCAGGCGGTAGCCCTATGGACAGGGAACGGTTCGCGGCGGCTGCTGCGGGGGCGGGTCTCGCCGTCGGCTCCGGACCCGTGGTGAACCTGATCGGGTACGGCGGCCGGCCCGCCGGCGGGGACATCGCCGTGTCCCTCGATGCTCCCTGGCCGCTGCAGGACGCCACAGCACCGGTCAAAGTTGCACTGTACGGGCGCAGCCAGGGCGCCTTTGATTCCCTCGCAGCCGTCCTGGCCGGAAAGGCGACCGCCCCCGGGAAGCTGCCTGCCGCCGTCGGGAGCTTCCCGGCCGGCACCGGCTGCCCCTGAGCCCCACTGGGTGGCTACGTGTCATTTTGGCGGGTCGAAACGGACACATAGCGCGACCTGGCAGGGAAGGAGCGGGTTAAATGGTGGGGTGCCCATTCTGAATAAAGACATGACCCTCTGCATCTCGCTCTCGGCCCGGCCCAGCAACAACGGGACCCGGTTCCACAACCACCTCTATGAGCAGCTGGACCTGAACTGGATTTATAAGGCGTTCGCCCCCACCAACCTGGAGCAGGCCATCGCCGGGGTCCGCGGCCTGGGTATCCGCGGGTGCGCCGTGTCCATGCCGTACAAGGAGGATGTGATTGCCCTGGTTGACGAGATGGACCCCTCCGCCAAGGCCATCGACTCCGTCAACACCATCGTGAACACGGACGGGCACCTTAAGGCGTACAACACCGACTACACGGCGATCGAGCAGCTCCTCGCATCCAACAAGGTCCCCGCCAGTTATTCCGTGCTGGTCCAGGGCGCCGGCGGCATGGCCAAGGCTACGGTGGCCGCACTCCGGGACGCCGGGTTCACCGACGTCACAGTCCTCGCCCGGAACGAAGCCACCGGCCGGCCGCTCGCTGACCAGTACGGCTTCCAGTGGCGTGCAGGGCTCGACGGCGGGACGGCGGACCTGATCGTCAACGTGACGCCCCTGGGGATGGCCGGAGGACCGGACGCGGACACCCTGGCGTTCCCGCAGGAAACCATCGACGCCGCACGGGTGGTCTTCGACGTGGTGGCACTGCCAGCGGAAACCCCGCTGGTCAAGGCAGCGCGGGCCGCCGGGAAACCGGTGATCACCGGCGCGGAAGTGGCCACCATCCAGGCGCTGGAGCAGTTCGTGCTCTACACCGGTGTGCGGCCCACTGACGAGCAGGTGCGCGCGGCCGAGGATTTCATGCGCGCCCAGTAGGGAGCATCTGGCAGAACGCTAGACCGGCTCCACCACGATGGCCACCCGGTCCTCCCCGATGCGGGTCAGGACCAGGGTGGCTGTTTTGTTTCCGGCCTTCTTCGCTGCTGCCTTTCCGCCGGGAAGAAGTTGCTTGCGCAGTTCCTCGGGCGTCACGGCTGCGCCGCGCTTCTTGATGTCCAGCACCCCGATGCCCTCCGCCTTCACCCAGGCCTTGAGCGCCTTGACGTTGTACGGCATCATGTCCAGGACCCTGTAGGCCCGGGCGAACGGTGTGTCCACCAGTTGCGGGGCAAAGATGTAGGCGATGTGTTCGTCCACCAGGTGCCCGCCCAGTTGGAGCGCGACGTCGGCCACCAACCCTGCCCTGATCACGGCACCGTCGGGCTCGTAGAGGTAGCCCTCTGCCGGACCGACAGGGGCGGCGGGTCCGGCGCCGAAGTCCTCGCCGCTGGTCAGCTCGGCCGCGCCGGACGGACCCAGGACCAGGGCGGCGCGCCGGATGCCGGGCCGGCGGACGGCGTTGAACCACAGCGAAACCTCGGTCACGTCACCGGCCACGGACACCCATTGGGCCTCGCAGCCGGGCGGTACGGAGTCATGCGGCATGCCCGGGCCCATTTTGACTCCCACGGCCTTCCCTGCCGCCGCGAGGGACTCCGCGAAGGACAACGGCGGCGAAAACGCCTCGGGATCCCAGATCCTTTTGGTACCGGAGGTGGAGGTGACGCGCCGGGCAGGATCCAGCCAGACGCCGTCGATACCCTCCAGCGGAACAGAGGTGGCGTCCGCGTGGACCACCGTGGCATTGGGGAAGGGGATGAGGTTCACCGTGGCGCAGGCCGCGGTGGTCTCGTCCATCTCCACGGCGGTGACGTTGATGTCCAGGGATGCCAGGGCCAACGAGTCCGCGCCGAGGCCGCACCCCAGGTCCGCCACGGAGCTGATGCCGGCCGCGGCAAACCTCTGGGCGTGGCGCGCGGCGACGTTGAGCCGGGTGGCCTGCTCCAGGCCGGCCTGGGTGAACAGCATCCGGCGGGCGAACTCGCCGAATTTCGCCTCGGCCTTGGTGCGGAGCCTGGACTGGGTCAGGACGGCGGAGACGAGCCCGGGGGAGTGCCCGGCCTTGCGCAGCGCCGAATTGAGCTCAAAGGATGTGTCTTCCCGGTACGGGCCCAGCGACGCCAGCAGGTCCCAGCCTTCAGGGGTGAGTAACGGCGCGATCTGGTCCTGGGCAGCGTGAGACATGCGTTCCAGCCTAGTGGAGGAGGTCCGGCCGCGATGCGGGATAGTGTTGAAAGCATGGAAGAGAGCGCGGTCCCCCAGCAGTCCAATGAACCAGCCAGGCACGGGGGACCTGCCAAATTCGCCAGGACGGCGCTGATTACCGGCTCCCTGGTGGCCGTAGTCTGCCTCGGGCTCCTGGTGGTCATCTTCTTCCTCGATACGTTCAACGCCACCGTCTACTCCGTGGGTGGAAATGACATCGCCAGTGACACGCAGGAGGCGCAGGACATCCGCGGACTGTACGACGGCGCCCGGGCCGGAAGCATCGCGGTGCTGGTTGCCGCGCTGCTGGTGGCTGCGGCGGCCGGTGCGCTGCTCTACCGGGCCCGGAATTCGGCCGCCGGCGAGGGTGACGGCGGGGAAGACGTCGACTTCGACGACCTCGGCCGCTGAGGCCCGCCGGCGCTCGTCAGCAGGACTCCGGAGATCACCAGCAGGCCGCCGAGGACCTGCGGCAGGGTGATGGGCTGGCCCAACGCAATGGTGATGATCGCGGTGAAGACGGCGATCAGGTTGAGGTAGTTGCCCGCATTGGCTGCGGTGGTGCGCTTGAGGGCCAGGTTCCAGAGCAGGTAGGAACCGAGTGACGGGAACAGGGCGATGAAGGCAAGGGACCAGCCCTCCGGGGCCGTGGCGGGCAGGCCGGCGCCGGTGATGAGGGCCAGTGGAGTGAGGACGACGGCGGCCATCGCCACCTGGAGCGCCGTGGACGTGATCGCGGGGATGTCCACCCGTCGGGCCAGGATGGTGTAGAAGCCCCACACGGTGATGGCTGCGAGGATCAGCAGTTCGCCGGCGTCGATGGAGAACGTCAGCAGCCGGTGGAGGTCGCCGCCGGTAAGGACCAGCAGGACGCCGGCCAGGCCCAGGCCGATTCCCGCCCAGCCCAGCGGGCGCGGCCGGTCCCGCAGCAGGACCACGGCCAGCACCACAATCAGGGCCGGGTTTGCCGCCGTCACCAGGGACGCGTTCAACGCTGAGGTGTGGCCCAGCGCGCTGTAGAGCAGCAGTGTGTAGGCGCTCATGCCCAGGCAGCTCAGGAGCAGCAGGACCGGCCAGCGGCGAAGGACGCTCCGCCAGTCGGGGCGCTCCACCGCATGCGCCAGGACCAGCAGCGGCGCCGCGGCAAGGGCCCACCGCCAGTAGGTCAGCTGCAGCGGCTGCATGGTTTCCATGGCGGCATGGCCGACGACGAAGTTTCCGGCCCAGAAGAGGGTGGCAAGGATCAGGTAGGCAGCGGCTCGCACCGGTCAAATCTACACAAAGAAGGTTCGCGGATGACGAAATGCTGGCACTCGCCTTGACCGAGTGCTAACCCTTACATAGAGTCTTCATTAGCACTCTTCCCAGGAGGGTGCTAATACATGAAGAGCTTCCAGCCAGGCTGCTGCCGGCACCGCGACGACGGTTTGCCAGCCAACGGCGGGACGGCTTTCCAGTCCACGAATTTGCTGACGAAAAGGAGAGGTCCGAGTGTCGGTCTCTATTAAGCCTCTTGAGGATCGTATTGTTGTCCGCCCGCTCGAAGCCGAGCAGACCACGGCTTCCGGCCTGGTCATCCCGGACTCCGCACAGGAGAAGCCGCAGGAAGGCGAAGTTGTTGCAGTAGGCCCCGGCCGCTTCGAAGACGGCAACCGCGTCCCGGTCGACGTCGCCGTGGGCGATGTTGTTATCTACTCCAAGTATGGCGGAACCGAAGTCAAGACCGGTGGCACCGAGTACCTCGTGCTGTCCGCCCGCGACGTCCTGGCGATCGTCGTAAAGTAACTCTTTCGGATCCCCGTGCCGCTGGTCATGCCTTCTGCTGGTCAGCTGCGCGGGGTTCTGTCTTGAAAGGACTGAATCATGGCAAAGCAGCTTGCGTTTAACGACGCTGCACGCCGGTCTCTTGAAGCCGGCATCGACAAGCTCGCCAACACCGTCAAGGTAACGCTGGGCCCGCGCGGCCGCAACGTTGTCCTGGACAAGAAGTGGGGCGCGCCCACCATCACGAACGACGGCGTCACCATTGCCCGCGAAGTCGAGCTGGACGACCCGTACGAGAACCTTGGCGCACAGTTGGCCAAGGAAGTTGCCACCAAGACCAACGATGTTGCCGGCGACGGCACCACCACCGCAACGGTCCTGGCCCAGGCACTGGTCAAGGAAGGCCTGCGCAACGTTGCGGCAGGCGCTGCCCCCGGCCAGATCAAGCGCGGCATCGAGGTTTCCGTTGAAGCCGTCGCCGCCCGCCTGCTGGAGAACGCCCGCCCCGTCGAAGGCACCCAGGTGGCCAGCGTTGCCGCCATCTCCGCCCAGAGCGACGAGGTCGGCGAGCTCCTGGCCGAGGCTTTCGGCAAGGTGGGCAAGGATGGTGTGATCACCATCGAGGAGTCCTCCACCACGCAGACCGAGCTGGTCCTCACCGAGGGCATGCAGTTCGACAAGGGCTACCTGTCCCCGTACTTCATCACGGACGCGGACCGCCAGGAAGCCGTCCTCGAGGACGCCCTCATCCTGATCAACCAGGGCAAGATCTCCTCGCTGCAGGACTTCCTGCCGCTGCTGGAGAAGGCGCTGCAGGCCGGCAAGCCGCTGTTCATCATCGCTGAAGACGTCGACGGCGAGGCCCTGTCCACGCTGATCGTGAACCGCATCCGCGGCACCCTGAACGTTGTTGCCGTCAAGGCACCGGGCTTCGGCGACCGCCGCAAGGCTATGCTGCAGGACATCGCCACCCTCACCGGTGCGCAGGTTGTTTCCCCGGAGCTGGGCCTGAGCCTGGACACCGTTGGCCTCGAGGTGCTGGGTACTGCCCGCCGCATCACGGTGACCAAGGACAACACCACCATCGTCGACGGCGCCGGTACGGCAGAGGACGTGGCGGCCCGTGTGGCACAGCTGCGCGCCGAGCTGACCCGCACCGACTCCGACTGGGACAAGGAAAAGCTCCAGGAACGCCTGGCCAAGCTGGCCGGCGGCATCGGCGTGATCAAGGTTGGCGCAGCCACCGAGGTTGAGCTGAAGGAAAAGAAGCACCGCATCGAAGATGCAGTGTCCTCCACCCGGGCTGCCCTCGAAGAAGGCATCGTCGCGGGCGGCGGTTCGGCCCTGATCCACGCCCTCAAGGCACTGGATGAGGACCCCGCCGTCAAGGCACTCGAAGGCGACGCTGCCGCTGCTGTGGGCATCGTCCGCCGCGCCCTGGTCCAGCCGCTGCGCTGGATCGCCCAGAACGCCGGCTTCGACGGGTACGTCATCACCGCCAAGGTTGCCGACCTCGACACCAACAATGGCTTCAACGCCAAGTCGGGCGAGTACGAGGACCTGATCGCCGCCGGCGTGATCGACCCCGTCAAGGTCACCCGCGCAGCCCTCCGCAACGCAGCCTCCATCGCTGCCCTGGTTCTCACCACCGAGACCCTCGTTGCAGAGAAGCCTGCCGACGAAGACGAGCACGCAGGCCACAGCCACTAGCATTTCCGCCGGCTCCCGGGTCCCGCTACGCTCGACGTGGGTCCCTCGCCGGCGTGGCCCTGCAGCCGCACAAAAAACCGGTCCAGCATCCGCTGGGCCGGTTTTTTGCGACAGCGGCTGGACCGCGCCGTCAGGGTCCGCTGGCCGGGCGAAGCGAGGTTAGGGGGCGGTGGGGACCATTTCCTGCGTCTCAACCTCGCCGGCCCGTTCGTACACCAGCGACACCGCCCCCTTGGGGAAGCTGCGCGCCGGCTCGGCGAGCCGGAAGGAGGCGGGGATGGTCCCGGCATCAAAAAGCCGCTTGCCCTGGCCCAGGGTCACCGGATACAGCCAGATATGGAGGCGGTCCAGGACCCCGGCAGCGAGGAGTGAGCGGATGAGGACACCGCTGCCGAACATGTGCACCTCGCCGTACTCCTCGCGGAGCCTGCCGGCAGCGATGGCATCCGGCAGTACCGTGGTGCCCTCCCAGCCTGGCGCTGAAAGGCTGTGGGAGACAACGAACTTGGGCACCCGGTTGAGGGTTCCGCCGATCTCGTCAGACTGGTGCGGCCAGTAGGCGGCGAAGATATCGTAGGTCTTCCGGCCGAGCAACAGGGCATCAATCTTCGCGACCTCCGCGCCAATGGCCGCACCGGCCTCGTCATCGGACACCGGCGCCTGCCACCCGCCGAAGGCGAAACCGCCTTCAGCGTCCTCCTCGCGGCCGCCGGGCGCCTGGTACACGCCGTCAAGGGTAAGGAACAGGTTCGCGACGATGATTCCCACCCGTCCAGTCTGGAACAGCCTCCGGGCGCTGTCCAGCATCCCCGTGGCAGACTGATCCCATGCTGCTCGACGAGCTCGTGAAAACCACGGACGCAGTCGCGTCCACCCGCTCCCGGCTCGCAAAGGTGGAAGCGCTGGCGGACCTGCTGCGCCGCCTGGACGCTGCGGAGATCCCGACGGCGGTGGGCCTGCTGAGTGCCAGGCCGCGCCAGGGCCGGGTGGGGGTCGGTTGGCGCGGCATGTCGGCGGCCATGGGGAAGCCGGCCGCCGAACCCAGCCTCACCGTGGCCGACCTCGACGCCGCGCTGGACCGGCTGCTCGCCACCGCCGGCGCCGGATCCGCCGCCGGGCGCGCCGTCACCCTCCGGACACTCACGGCGGCGGCCACCCAACGGGAGCAGGACTTCATCGCCGGCGTCCTCCTGGGCGAGCTGCGGACCGGTGCGCTGGAGGGCGTCCTGACGGATGCGGTGGCGCGCGCTGCTGACCGGCCCTCCGAGGCCGTGCGACGCGCGGCCATGCTTTCGGGCGATCTAGGGGCCACCGCCCTGCTGGCGCTGACGGGCACGGCGGCAGAGCTGGACGCGGTTGGCCTTGTCGTCGGCCGTCCCGTGCAGCCCATGCTTGCTTCCACGGCCGCCAGCGTGGGCGCGGCGCTGGAAGTCACCGGCGAAGCGTCCGTGGAATACAAGCTCGACGGTGCCGCATCCAGGTGCACCGCATGGGGGATGAGGTACGCATCTACACCCGCACGCTCGCAGAGGTGACGCACCGGCTGCCGGAGGTGGTGGAGGTGGTGCGCGGACTGCCGGTACGGGACGTGATCCTTGACGGCGAGACCCTCGCCCTTGATGAGGACGGCGGCCCCCGGCCTTTCCAGGAAACGATGTCCCGGTTCGGGGCGGAGGCGGAGGGCACCACGCTGTTGCATCCATGGTTCTTTGACGTACTGCACCTCGACGGGCGCGACCTCCTGGACGAACCGCTGGCCACACGCATTGCCGAGCTCGAACGCATCGCGCCCGGGCACCGCATCCCGGGGGAAATCACCGCCGATGTGGCCGTGGCCGAGCGTGTGTCCCGCGACGCGCTCGCCGCAGGCCATGAGGGTGTGATGGTGAAAGCGGTGGAATCGGCTTATGCCGCCGGACGGCGCGGGTCCAACTGGATCAAGGTGAAACCGGTGCTCACCTACGACCTGGTGGTCCTCGCCTGCGAGTGGGGCTCGGGACGACGCACCGGAATGCTCTCCAACCTGCACCTCGGCGCCCTGGACCCGGCAGGCGAGTTCGGCCCGCCCGGCGGTTACGTGATGGTGGGCAAAACCTTCAAGGGCCTCACCGATGCGTTGCTCCAATGGCAGACCGAACGGTTCCAGGAACTCGAAGTCCGCCGCACTGCCGGCACCGTCTGGGTGGAGCCCGTCACCGTCGTCGAGATTGCGATCGACGGCGTGCAGCAGTCTCCGCGCTATCCGGGCGGCATCGCCCTGCGCTTCGCACGCGTCAAGCGCTACCGCGACGACAAAACCGCGGCGGAGGCAGACACCATCCAGACCCTGCGCGGGCTGCTCCGCACCTAGCCGGACGGGCTGTTGTCTCAGCTGCCCCGCGGGCGTACCGTGGCGCTTAAGTACGGCCCGCCGTTCAGGGCGGGGATGTCATTCACGACGACGGCCGGCTGGGGTGGTATCCGGAAGGAGGCCAGGTGACAGCTGAGACGGGGCTGGACCAGGGCCGGTCTGCTTTTCGTGAGCAACGCTGGACCGACGCCTTCGAAAGCTTGCACGAAGCCGACCAGCGCGGGGGACTGCCCGCCGCGGACCTGGAACGGCTCGCCACTGCCGAGATCCTGACCGGCAAGGCCGTCACCGGACTCGAGTCCCTCACCCGCGCCCACGAGGAGTACCTGGTCATCGGCGATATCGTCGGCGCTGCCCGGTGCGCGGCCTGGATGGCGCTCCACCTGATGAATACGGGGGAGAGCGCCCGCGCAGGGGGCTGGCTGGCGCGGGGCCAGAGGCTGGCGAATGAACTCGCTCAACCGGACGCAGTGGAAGGCTTCCTGCTCATCCCGGAGTGCCTGGGCAAGCTGTACGGCGGGGACCCCCAGGGCGCGCTCCTGCTGTTCACCCGGGCCGCGGACATCGGCCAGCGGTTCCAGGACCGGGACCTGTCCGCGCTCGCAATGATCGGCACCGGCCAGGCGACCCTCGAGCTGGGCCGTCCCGCCGAGGGCCTGCGGATGTTCGATGAGGTGATGGTGGCCGTCACGGCGGGGGAACTCTCAGCGGTGCCCTCAGGGATCGCCTACTGTGCGGTGATCGGAAACTGCCAGGTTGCCTTCGACCTTGAACGGGCGATGCAATGGACGGCGGCCCTTGACCGCTGGTGCCGGGACCGTCCGGACATGGTGGCCTTCAGCGGCCAGTGCCAGGCACACCGGGCCGAGCTCTTCCGGCTGCACGGGGCCTGGGCGGAAGCGCTGGAGGCGGCCGCTGCAGCCCGGGAGCGGTCCGGCCACGGTGACCCCCAGGCACGGTACGGGGGCTATTACCAACAGGGGGAAGTGCAGCGGCTGACCGGGAAACTCGGCCTGGCAGAAGAGTCCTTCATGCAGGCGGCGCGCAGCGGTTACGAGCCCCAGCCCGGACTCGCCCTCGTATCCTTGGCACGGGGAGACGTGAAGCAGGCCCAAACAATGATCCGCAGGTCTGCCGCGCTCGCTGACACGGCCACCCGCCGGCACCTGCTGCCCGCACTGGTGGACATCGAACTGGCCGTGCCTGACCTGGCGGCCGCGCGTGAGGGCGCCGAGGAGCTGGCCCGATTCGCCCGTGAGTGCCCCGTCCCCATGGTGCGCGCGGTGGCGCACCAGGCCGACGGCGCCGTCCTGCTGGCGGAACACCATCCCGCCGGTGCATCCCAATCCCTGCGGCAGGCCTGGCAGCTCTGGCTTGAGCTTGGCGTCCCCTATGAGGCCGCCCGCTGCCGGGCGCTGGCCGGGCGGGCCTGCCGGGACCTCGGCGACGAAACCTCGGCGCGGATGGAACTCGAAGCGGCCCATGCCGAATTCCTGGAGTTGGGAGCGGCTCCGGCCGCCGCGTGGGCGGCGTCGCTCATGCGGAAGGACGACGGCGGCACTTCCGGACCGCTGACAGCCAGGGAGGCGGAGGTGCTTCGGCTCGTGGCCTCGGGCCAGGGCAACCGGGCCATTGCGGCAGGCCTCTTCCTCAGCGAGAAAACCGTTGCCAGGCACATCAGCAACATCTTCCTGAAGCTGGGCCTCTCCTCAAGGGCCGCGGCCACCAGGTACGCCTTCGAACATGGAATCGCGGGGTAGCGGGGACTGCACAAAATTGCCCATTCGGCCGCTTTGCACCATTGCATCATCTGCCCGACGCGGGCCCGGGTGGCCCGCCCGTAGCCTCAAAACATGGACCTGCAGAGCGCAGGGATCCTTGTCAGGAACGCAGGAGCACAGCCATGGACAACAACAGCGTGACCGGCATGCTGGACACGATGATCATCGGCGGCGGCCAGGCAGGCCTCACCCTGGGCTACCACCTGAAGGAGCAACAACGGAACTTCCTTATCCTGGACGCGAACCAGCGTGCCGGCGACGCCTGGCGCCAGCGCTGGGATTCACTCCGGGTGTTTACGCCCGCCAAGTACGACGGCCTGCCGGGGGAGCCGTTCCCGGCCGACCCGCTGTCCTTCCCGACTAAGGACGAACTGGCCGGATACCTGGAAGGCTACGCCGAACGGAACGCCCTTCCCGTGCTCCACGGAACCAGGGTGGAACGCCTGTGGCGTGAAGGCGGCCACTTCGTCGCAGCGTCCAACGGCCGCCGCTGGGAGGCGCGGAACGCCGTCGTCGCCACCGGGGTCAGCCAGGAACCCAAGGTTCCGGCTTTCGCCACGTACTTGGCAGCCGGCACTGTCCAGTTCCACTCAGCCGCCTACCGGAATCCGGGACAGCTGCAGGACGGCCCTGTCCTGGTGGTTGGCTTGGGAAATTCCGGCGCCGAGATTGCCCTGGAAGTGAGCCGGACACACCAGACCATTGCTGCGGGGAAGCCGGGCGGTGAACTGCCGGTCAAGCATGGCCGGACCGCCGCCCGCTACGCCCTGCCGATAGTGCGTTTCCTCGGCCTGCACGTCCTGACCCTCGACACGCCGGTGGGACGCAAGGCGGCACCGGCCTTCAAAGCACACGCCGCGCCGCTGATCAGGACCAAAACCAAGGACCTCGCCGCAGCGGGAGTGCGGCTGGTGCCACGGGTCACCGGTGTGGAGGACGGTCAGCCGGTCCTGGCGGACGGAACGCGGCTGGAGGTGGCAAACGTCATCTGGTGCACGGGATTCCGGGACGACTTCAGCTGGATCGATCCGGAGCTGCTCGACGGCGGCGCGCTGCCCCGGCAGCACCGGGGAGTGGCCCTCGACACCCCGGGACTGTTCTTCCTGGGACAGGAATTCCTGTACGCGGCGGCGTCCGCAACGCTGCCCGGAGCGGGTCGCGACGCGCGGTACCTGGCCGGGAAAATACCGCAATTGGGTAGAATTGATGTTTTGCCTATGCGCCAGTGAGGTCTATTTGTGTCGATAGCGAGAACAGAGGCTGCAGCAAAACCGCTGCCCGGAGCCAGTGCCAAGGACCGGAAACCAACCTTCCGGCCCGAGGTCCAGGGGCTCCGGGCGCTCGCCGTCCTGATGGTGGTTGCCTACCACGTGTGGTTGGGCCGGGTGTCCGGCGGCGTGGATATCTTCCTGCTGGTCTCCGCCTTCCTGCTGACGCTGTCCTTCGTCCGGAAAGCCGAGGCGGGGCACCCGTTCGGACTCCTGGCGCACTGGCTGCACCTGTTCAAGCGGCTGCTGCCGGCCGCCGTCGTGGTGATCCTCGGCGTCCTCGCCGGAACGTGGCTGATCCTGCCGCAGAGCCGCTGGCCGCAGGTGCTGGACCAGGCTTGGGCGTCGCTGCTGTACAGCCAGAACTGGCTGCTCGCCGACACCGCCGTTGACTACTACGCGCAGGACCATGCCGGGGCCAGCCCGCTCCAGCACTTCTGGTCTCTCTCCATCCAGGGCCAGGTGTTCATCCTCTGGCCGCTGATCTTCGCGGGCGCTGCCGGAGTGCTGGCGCTCGTGCGCCGCGTACCGGCCTGTGCCGGGCTGACCTACCGCGGCCTGCTGGCATTGGTTTTCGGAGCCGTCTTCGCCTTTTCGCTCGCCTATTCGGTAGAGCAGACCGCCACGAACCAGGCGTACGCGTACTTCGACACCAGGGCCCGCCTCTGGGAGTTCGCCCTCGGGTCCCTGCTGGCGCTGGCGCTGCCGTACCTCAAACCCGCACGGGCGCTGCGCGTGGTGCTGGGCTGGGCAGGGCTGGCCGCTATGCTGTCGTGCGGGCTGCTGCTGACCGTGGACCGGTCCTTCCCCGGGTATGTTGCACTGTGGCCCTTACTTGCCGGGGCCGCCATTATCTCCGCCGGGCAGTCCGGCAGCCGCTACGGTGTGGACAGGATCCTCAGCAGCAAGCCGCTGGTGGCGCTGGGCGACAACTCGTACGCCCTGTACCTGTGGCACTGGCCCGTGCTCGTCCTGGCCCTCGCAGCCACCGGCGTGGAGGCGCCCAACCTGGTCCAGGGCCTGGCCATCGCCGGCGCCTCCGTGGTCCTGGCCGTCCTCACCACACGCTTTGTGGAAAAACCGCTCCGGGACTGGCACTGGCCCAAACGGCAGGCCTGGCGCACCGCCGTCGTGATTGTTGCCTGCGGTGCCGTGCTGGCTGGTCCCGTGGCCATCTGGCAGACCACGCTCACCGCCGAGGAAAGCGCGACGGCGGCACAACCCCGCGAGCTGACGCCGGGGGCCGCGGCACTCACCCCCGGGAACGCCGCCGCACCGGCTCCCGATGCGCGGATCATTCCCGGCCCCGCCGCCCTGGACAACGACTGGGCCGGCATCCAGGCCCCGTGTGTCGGCGCCAATGCCACCGCCGACCCCATCCTGGAAGGCTGCCGGCAGGAGCTCCCGGACGGCGAAGTGACCAAGCGGATTGTGGTCCTGGGCGATTCGCACTCGCAGCAGTACCTGGGCGCCCTGGCCCCCATCGCGGCCGCGCGGGGCTGGGAACTTGTGACCCTGCTGATGCCCGCCTGCCGCTTCGGCGCCGAATCGGAAACGCGGAATGCGGAGTGCAACGCGTACAACCGGGCCAGCTCTGCCTACGTCCTGGAGCACCGGCCCGATGCCGTGTTCACGGTGGCATCGCTGACGCATGAGGAAGCACCGTTCGAGACGGAGGTGCCGGCCTATCTTGACGGCGTCCGGCCGTTCGCCGACGCCGGAATTGAGATCGTGGGGATCCGGGACAACCCGCGGTTCACGTTCAACATGCCGGAGTGTGTGCAGCGCAACGGTGCCGACGCCCACGAGTGCAGCGTGCCGCTGGAGGAGTCCCTGGCGGACCCTTCACCGCTGGAGGGCTACCGGGGCACGGTGGACGGACTGCACCTGATGGACCTGAGCGACTTCATCTGCGCGCGCGGGATCTGCCCCGGAGTGGTGGGAAACGTGTACGTCTATAAGGACGACAACCATCTCACCCGCACCTATGTGGAAACCATGATCCCCATGTTTGAGGAGCGCCTCCTCGGCGCGACGGGCTGGAAGTAGCCCTTTTCCCTGACGGCCTGCCGCGGAGAGTTCGTGCGGTTGCTCACATTGGGCACCTGGAATAGGGGGATCGGCGCCGAGGTTCTAATATTTACTCAACACTTTCTGACCTCCGGTCCGCCGCACCACGCGGTGGCCTGCACGATTTTCTGCACAGGCCAGTCCCGTAATGACGGGCTGGTCATCGGCTGCAACCCCTACCCGCACGCAACCATGGTAAGAGGCGCACTCATGACCGAGCCCGAACACAACCCCTTTGGCTTCATCGGCCTGACCTACGACGACGTCCTGCTCCTGCCCGGCCACACTGAGGTCATCCCTTCGGAAGCGGACACATCTTCCCGGATCTCCAAGCGGATCACCGTGCAGACGCCCCTGCTCTCCGCCGCGATGGATACGGTCACCGAATCCCGCATGGCCATCGCCATGGCACGCCACGGCGGCCTTGGCGTGGTGCACCGCAACCTGTCCATCGCGGACCAGGCGGACCAGGTGGACCGCGTGAAGCGCAGCGAATCAGGCATGATCACCAACCCGCTGACCATCCGGCCCGAGGCCACGCTGCGCGTACTGGACGACCTCTGCGCCCAGTACCGCGTGTCGGGCCTGCCGGTGGTGGACGAGGACAACCGCCTGCTCGGCATCGTCACCAACCGCGACACACGCTTTGTGCCCGAGGCGGACTTCCCGCTGCGGCTCGTCAGCGACGTGATGACCAAGATGCCCCTGGTCACCGGGCACGTGGGGATCAGCCGCGAGGAGGCCTCGCACAAGCTGGCCACCAACAAGATCGAAAAGCTGCCGCTGGTGGACGACCAGGGCAGGCTGAAGGGCCTCATCACCACCAAGGACTTCACCAAGGCCGAGCAATACCCGCTGGCCACCAAGGATGACGAAGGCCGCCTCCGCGTGGGCGCTGCCATCGGCTTCTTCGGGGACGGTTGGGAGCGCGCCATGGCCCTCGTGGACGCCGGTGTGGACGCCCTGTTCGTGGACACCGCCAACGGTCACTCCCAGGGCGTGCTGGACATGATCCGCCGCCTCAAGTCCGATCCTGTGGCAGCACACGTTGACGTCATCGGCGGCCAGGCTGCCACCCGCGAGGGCGCCCAGGCACTGATCGACGCCGGCGCTGACGGCATCAAGGTGGGCGTGGGCCCCGGCTCCATCTGCACCACCCGCGTGGTGGCCGGTGTAGGCGTCCCGCAGATCACCGCCATCTATGAATCCGCCAAGGCAGCCATTCCCGCCGGAGTTCCGCTGATCGCCGACGGCGGCCTGCAGTACTCCGGCGACATCGGCAAGGCCCTGGTGGCCGGCGCCGACACCGTGATGCTCGGCTCCCTCCTGGCCGGTTGCGACGAGTCGCCGGGCGAGCTGATCTTCGTCAACGGCAAGCAGTTCAAGTCCTACCGCGGCATGGGCTCCCTGGGTGCCATGCAGTCCCGCGGCAAGAACACGTCCTACTCCAAGGACCGCTACTTCCAGGCCGACGTCTCCGGCGATGACAAGCTCATCCCCGAAGGCATCGAAGGCCGTGTAGCCTACCGCGGCCCGCTCGCTTCGGTGGCGTACCAGCTGGTGGGCGGCCTGCGCCAAACCATGTTCTACACCGGTGCCCCCACCGTCCCGGAGCTGAAGGCCCGCGGCAAGTTCGTCCGCATCACCCCGGCCGGGCTGAAGGAATCGCACCCGCACGATATCCAGATGACCGTCGAGGCGCCGAACTACGGATCCCGCTGATCATCGAGAAGGGATGGGCACTACTGCCCATCCCTTCTTTTTGAGCCATAAAGTACATTCGATGGATAAACATTCGGGCATTTGGGGGACGGTTTGGGCGGCGGATTCTACGGAGCCGATGTTGAGCAGCTGAGGCAGCTGGCAACCACCATGCGGACGGCGGGGCGCAAGCTGGACGCACAGCGGCTGGCTCTGAACGGCGGTGTGGCCGGCACGCCGTGGCCCGGGCCGGACGCGGAGGTATTCCGGCAGGAGTGGAAGTCGGTCCACAGCCGGTCGCTGGGGGCTGTCGTGACGCTCCTGCAACAGGCCGCGGAGGACCTGACGCGGCAGGCGGACGAACAGCAGTCAGCAAGTGCGGCAGGCGGTGCCTCAGCAATGCCGTCCCTGCCCGGCGTCGAGCGGTTACCGGAGCCCCGGCCGGAGGACCTGGAGGGCAAATCCGCCGCGGACATCAGGGCCTGGTGGCTGGGGCTGTCCAGCAGCCAGCAGGAGGCGTTTATCCGCAACCACCCGCAGCTGGTGGGAAACACCAACGGGATCCCGTTCGATGCACGGATCCAGGCCAACCGGCACAATGCGCAGGACCGGATTGACTGGTTGCGGAACAACGATCCTGAACCCCAACTGAATCCCTGGATCCTCGACTCAAGCTATCCCGCGCGTTTCGCTGAGCAGCATGAGGAGTGGCGCAAGCGCCAGGACGGGATCGGATACTTCCAACAGGTTGTGGACGGCAAAGTGCAGCTCGCCGCCTACGATCCCGGAAACCACTCCATCGTGGAGCTCAAAGGTACGTACGACGAGAACACAACGACGATCATCACCTACGTTCCCGGGACCCTGAGCAATGAGGCGTCGTTCTATGATGGCCGCGGCCCGCAGGCCATTCCAGGCCACTTGGTCAAGGCCGACACGTCCGGGGGCACGGCGGCCTTCGTCTACAAGGGATCCGAGTTCCCCGACGGTGGTCCCGTGGAGGCATTCCTGGACGAGGCCAAGAGCGACGAATTCGTGGCTGCATCGGCGCCTGTCCTTGCAGCCTTCCAGAAGGCGGTTGACCTGGAGCTGCCGCCGCAGGCCCAGACGGTTGGCATAGGGCACAGCTGGGGAGCACGCAACGTGACGGGCTCCGAAATGGAGGGCGCGTCCTACAACAAGGTCCTCGCGCTCTCCGGTGCCGCCATGCGGCCGGGCTGGACGCCCACCCCGGGGACCGACTATGCCAGCTACACCTATCCCGATATCCTGCTCACCGCCGAGGCCAACGGCCTGGTCGGCGAAAACTACCCCATGCGGGAGCCCGCTTTTGAAAAACACATCTATGCTCCGCCGGGCGGCATCACGGTGGGGGAGCTCTACAGTATCGACAATCACAAGCTGATTGCCACCACGGATCCCGAAAACGAGAAAGCCCTTGATGACATCGAAGAGAAAATCAGCGGCCGGTAAGTCCAGGTGCGCTCCTGCTTGGCGGATTGCCGGAGCAATAGTACTGCTAGCAACGGTGGCCTCGTGCGGGCAGGCCGGGAATGGAAAAAACATGGACATCACCCTGGAATCAGCCAAGGACAAAGTCATGTCCACCGAACAGGAGATTTTGGGCCTGCTGCCTCAGGACAAGGTGCTGTCGAGATTCGCCCACGACACCTCGCCGCTGATGCCCTGTTCCGGCGAGCAACGAAAGTGGACCGGCGACGCCGAGGCGGAGCTTGCTCCGGGAGTTGACCGCGACGTAATCCTGGACGAGGTCCTGGAATCGATGTCCGCCAAAGACGGCTGGACGGTGGATGACGGCAAAACCGCCGGCGGAAAACGGCGAATCGACCTGCTGCACAGTGACGGTACCCACCTGCTTGTGTCCTTCCGGGATTCACCCGAGACCCTCAGGGTGTCCGGCTACAGTGCCTGCTTCGACTTCCCGGAGTACCAGTACGGCGAGGAGTACTGACACCCGCCTCTGTACGCGGGGCCGCGGCACTAGGCTGATTCCATGCCCCCTTCACGCCATCCGGCGGAACTGGCCCCCAAGCGGGAACCCTCGCGGCGGCTGGCCCTTCGCCCATACGCCCGCGCCGTAGCCCAGGTACTGCGGGTCAGCTTCCGTGCCTCCCCGGGCGCTGTGGTCATGAAAGTGCTCGGCTCGCTGATCTCCGCCGTCCTTCCGCTGGTGACCACCTACTTCGCCGCGCTCACCACCACGGCGCTGGCAGCGGCCTACGGCGGTGACGCCGGCGCAGGGCAGCTGGCCATCGTCTATGTGATCATCACCGCCGCGCTCGGCCTGTTCTGGGGCGCCTTCAACAGCGTGGACCGCTACATCCAGCAGCTGATGAGCTTCAAGGTGGGCGCCATCGTGGGCGACCAGATGTACGAGCGGTTCCTCGCCCTCGAGTTCTGGCGCTACGACGACAAAGAAACCGTTGACCTGTACGACCGTGCCAAGCGGTTCTCCGACTCGTACGCCCGGGTACTGGACCGGATCGCCGCCATTTTTACCCAGCTCGTCTCCGTGGTCCTCGCCATCGGCGCACTGCTGCTGGTCAGCTGGTGGATCGCCGTGATTGTCCTGGTGGCCATCGTGCCCAGCGTCTACCTGCAGTTCAAGCTCTCCCGGGAGCAGATCGCGCACTGGAACACGCAGGTGGACTCCCGGCGGCAGCGCAGGATGATCGAACAAAACCTGCTCCGGCCGCAGCACATCGCCGAAATGCGGCTGTACGGCATCGTCGGCTTCCTGATGGACCTCCGCTCCCGCCTGCGCGACGCAGACGAGCGCCGCCGTCTTGATTTCCAGCGCCGCTACATTCCCAAGCAGCTGGCCGCCGACGCCCTGCAGTACGGTGCGGAAGTGGTGTCGCTGATCTGGGTGGTGGGGCAGATCATCGCCCACGCCCAGCCGGTGGGCCAGTTCCTCTACGTGCAGCAGATCGTCAGCCGCGCACTGTCCACGGCCAACAACCTGGTTTCGTCCCTCAGCTCGATCGACGAGGACCTGGCCAACCTCAAGGACTACGAGCTGTTTATGGCGTTGCCGGTGCATTCGGAGCACGCCCCGCCGCTGCTCGGATCCCCGAAAACCGTTGAGCTGAAGGACATCCGCTTCACGTATACGGGCAGCGACATCGAAGTCATCCGCGGCATCAGCCTGACCATCCGGGAAGGCCAGCACATCGCCATCGTGGGGGAGAACGGCGCAGGGAAGTCCACCCTGATCCGCATCCTCGCGGGCCTGTACCGCCCGGACTCGGGACGGGTGATGCTCGACGGCGTTGACCTCGCCGCCGTCGACGTCACCTCCTGGCACCGGCACCTGGCCGTGCTGAGCCAGGAGTTCCTCAAGTACGAGTTCGCCACGGCAGCGGAAAACATCTACTTCGGCGACGTCGACTCGCCCCGGGACGAGGACCGCATCCGCAGGGCTGCCGGGGACGCGGAGGCGCTCGACTTCATCAACAAGCTCCCCAACGGGCTGGACAACCACGTCAGCAACTGGATGGAGGATCCCCGCGGACGCAAGGGCAGCGGACTCTCCGGCGGCCAGTGGCAGCGGCTGGCGATGGCCCGGAACTTCTACCGCGATGCCTCTTTCATGGTGATGGACGAGCCAACGTCGGCCATCGACGCCCTGGCCGAGCACCGCATCTTCACCCGCCTGTTCGCGGACCGGAGCAGCACCATCATCGCCATCAGCCACCGGCTGGCCACCATCGAAAAGGCGGACATTGTGTACATGCTGGAGGACGGGCAGATCGTCGAACAGGGCACGCACAAGGAACTGGTATCACTGCGGGGCCGCTACTTCCGGATGTTCGAATCCCAGCTCAGCGTTCCCACCAGCCCCCTAACCTCGCACGCTCGGCCAGGGAACCCTGCTGGCATGGGCCCAGCCGAAGGGGTATAGGTTCCTCCACCGTGGTGCGGACCCGGGCGATGTTTGGCCTGGGCGGGACACTGCTGAAGCCAAAGGTCACAGGCGGCGTGATGGGTGCCAATGTGCCGGCATCAGTGTTGTTCCAGCGAACGACTGCGGCGGTGATGTTGTGCAGGTCGCTCACCCCATAGAACTCCCGCCGTCCCCTTCCCGCCGTGCCGGCAGTCCGGGATCCTCCGCTCAACAGGCCTGCTGCCGGGCTCACCGCACGCAACCAGCACGGCTGGACGGCAAGTGGCCGGGGGACTCACCTGAGGGCGTGGCCCAGGAGGGACCGCCCGCCGAGACGCGCGCTGATAGCCAGCGGGCCGGCGTCGACCGTCAAATGCCCCGGCGCCAGGGTGGCGTGGACCTTCACCACACGGACCTCATCGAAGGTATAGGTGCCGGCGATGAAGTCAGCCACTTCCGCGCCGGGAGCGAGCAGCAGCCGGTGCCCCGAGGGCTCCTGGAGCATTACGTCGGAGAAAGGCCCGAACGGGGATGACTTCCAGACGCCCACCACCAAACGCAGGCCGGAGGCCGTTCCGATGCCGGCGATGTGGCCGTCGAAGATCCAGCGCGTGCCCATAGAGCCACTGTAGCCAAGGACAGCAGCACGGCTGGGATAACCTAGAGCAGTGACTTACGAGATCGAGATTGGCCGTGGCAAGCGTGGGCGTCGTGCCTACTCCCTGGATGACATTGCAATTGTCCCTAACCGTCGTACCCGCGACCCGAAGGACGTCTCCGTCTCATGGCAGATTGATGCCTACCAGTTCGAGATGCCGGTGATCGCCGCCCCCATGGACTCGGCCATGTCCCCGGCAACAGCCATCGCCCTGGGCAAGCTCGGGGGCCTGGGCGTGCTTGACCTCGAAGGGCTCTGGACCCGGTACGAGGACCCGCAGCCCGTCCTGGACGAGATCGGCGCCCTTGAGGACGAGGTCAACAGCCCCGCCGTGACCGGCCGGATGCAGGAGCTGTACAAGGCTCCCATCCAGCCCGAACTGATCACCTCCCGCCTGGCCGAGATGCGCGCCGCCGGCGTCACGGTGGCCGGCTCGCTCACCCCGCAGCGCACCCAGGAGCACTACAAGACCGTCGTGGCTGCCGGCGTCGATATTTTTGTGATCCGCGGCACCACCGTGTCCGCGGAGCACGTGTCCAAGGACCACGTGCCGCTGAACCTCAAGCAGTTCATCTACGAACTCGACGTTCCCGTCATCGTGGGCGGCGCGGCAGGCTATACGCCCGCCCTGCACCTCATGCGCACGGGTGCTGCCGGCGTCCTGGTGGGCTTCGGTGGCGGCGCCACCACCACCACCCGCCGTGCCCTGGGCATCCACTCGCCCATGGCCTCGGCCATCTCCGACGTCGCCGCGGCCCGCCGCGATTACATGGATGAGTCCGGCGGCCGGTACGTGCATGTGATTGCCGACGGCGGCATGGGCACCTCGGGCGATATCGTCAAGGCAATTGCCATGGGCGCCGACGCCGTGATGCTGGGCAGCGCCCTGGCCCGCGCGGAAGAGGCGCCCGGCAAGGGCTGGCACTGGGGCCAGGAGGCACACCACCTGGAACTGCCCCGTGGCGACCGCGTCAACGTCGGAACGGTGGGGCCCCTCGAAGAGGTCCTCTTCGGACCCGGCCACCACACCAACGGAACGGCAAACCTCATCGGTGCCCTGCGCCGTTCCATGGCGACCACCGGCTATTCGGACCTGAAGGAATTCCAGCGCGTCGACGTCGTCGTTTCCCCCTACGCCGGGAACTGACGTGCAGGTCAGGGCCACAAACGTTCCCGGCCCTGACCTGCACAAGCGCGCCGCAACGAAGTAGTGTGGTTCCACTACCGGGACTAGCGGCACTGGAGGCGTTCAATGAAGAATTTTCCTGACAACGGCGGAGCCTTGGGACCTGCAGCCAGGGAGGCTGCAATTGCGCGGCTGAAGGCCACGGCGGAGCCAGGCCAGGAACTGGACATCCTCATCGTCGGCGGCGGCATCGTGGGCACGGGTGCGGCCTTGGATGCCGTAACGCGCGGACTGGACGTCGGCATTGTCGAGGCAAGCGACTGGGCGGCAGGAACATCCTCCCGGTCCTCAAAACTGATCCATGGCGGCCTGCGCTACCTGGAGATGCTGGACTTCGCCCTGGTCAAGGAGGCGCTGCAGGAACGCGGGCTGCTGCTCTCCGAACTCGCGCCGCACCTGGCCCGGCCCGTCCCGTTCCTGTACCCGCTGACCAAGCCTTTCGTGGAGCGCCCCTACGTGGGTGCCGGCATTGCGCTGTATGACGCCATGTCGGTCTCCAGCGGCCACAGCAGGGGAGTGCCGTTCCACAAGCACCTCAGCAAGCGCGGAACGCTGCGCGCGGCGCCCAGCCTGAAGGACGACGCCTTCGTGGGCTCCATCCGGTACTACGACGGCCAAGTGGATGACGCGAAGTATGTTGCCAACCTCATCCGGACCGCCGCCTACTATGGCGCCCACGCCGTGAACCAGATGGCCGTGGTGGACTTCCTGCGCGAAGGCGAACGCGTGGTGGGCGCCAGGGTGGTCAACCACGAGGACGGAACGCAGTTCAACCTCCGGGCCAAGCAGGTCATCAACGCCACCGGCGTCTGGACCGACGAAACCCAGGCCATGGTCACCGAACGCGGGCAGCTGAAGGTCCGCGCCTCCAAGGGCATCCACCTGGTGGTTCCCCGCGACCGCTTCCAGTCCACGGTGGGCCTGATCCTGCGCACCGAGAAGTCCGTGCTGTTTGTTATCCCCTGGGGGCGGCACTGGATCATCGGCACCACGGACACGGACTGGCACCTGGACAAGGCCCATCCCGCGGCGTCCAGCAAGGACATCGACTACATCCTGGAGCACGTCAACAAGGTCCTCAAGCGGCCGCTGACCAGGGAAGACGTGGAAGGTGTGTACGCCGGCCTGCGCCCGCTGCTGGCCGGCGAAAACGACTCCACGGCCAAGCTGTCCCGGGAACATGTGGTGGCGCACCCTGTCCCGGGCCTGGTGGTGGTGGCCGGCGGAAAGTGGACCACCTACCGGGTGATGGCCAAGGACGCTGTTGACGAGGCCACCCGCACCATGGACGAACGGGTCCCGCCCAGCTGCACGGAAACCATCCCGCTGCTGGGTGCAAGCGGATTCAAGGCGGCCTGGAACCGGCGGAACCGGACGGCCGAGGAATCGGGCGTGCACGTGGCCCGGATCGAACACCTGCTCAACCGGTACGGGTCCATGACGAACGAGGTCCTGGCCATCATCAAGGAAAATCCGGAACTCGCCGAACCGATTCCCGGCGCGGACGACTACCTGCAGGCCGAGGCCGTCTACGCCGCCACCCACGAGGGCGCGCGCCACGTCAACGACGTCCTGACCCGGCGGACCCGGATTTCGATCGAGGCGTGGGACCGCGGCGTGTCAGCCGTTCCCGTAGTCGCTAAACTGATGGGTGACGTCCTTGGCTGGAGTGACGCCCAGCGTGAAAACGAGGTCAGGCACTACATCGCGAGGGTTGAGGCAGAACGCCTCAGCCAGCAACAGCCGGACGACGAATCCGCAGACGCCGCCCGCCTGGGCGTGGAAGACATCGTGCCCTTGCGCTGAGGGGCCCGCGGCACCAGCTCCTCACTGAAGGGAAACGCCTTGGCGGAACCACTTGACCGGTACGATGCCGAACTCACCACCCCCGAGATGGTGATCCTGGAGCTGGAGGCAACGGACAAGGCGGACGCCGCCACCCAGCTCGCGGAGCGGCTCTTCGCCGCGGGCCGGGTATCGGACCTGCCCGGGTTCCTTGAGCACGTCAACGCCCGTGAGCACCAGCTGGCCACCGGGCTGCCGGGCGGCATCGGCCTGCCCCACGCCCGCAGCGAATTCGTGTCCCGCACCTCGATAGCCGTTGGCATTGCCAAGTACGGCCACGCCCTGGACTTCGGCGCGGCGGACGGCCCGGCAACCGTGATCCTGCTGATCGCCACCCCCGCCAGTTCGTTCTCCGACCACCTCGAAGTCCTGGCCACCCTGGCCCGATCGTTGTCCAAGGAGTCCTTCCGGGAATCGCTCCGGCGGGCTTATGACCCCGAAGTCATCGCGGAGCTCATCAACTCCAGCCTGGTGTTTTTCGACCACTGACGCCCTGGCCCCGCCACCTGGCGTTTAGTTGTTCTACAGCGCGACGAAGTACGGTTAAGACGTGTGGAAAACTGCCCTCAAGCCCCGATGGATCGCAGGCTTTGTTTTTGCGATCGTGGTATCCGGGGTGTTCGTGCTGCTCAGCCAATGGCAGTTTGGACGCTCCACCCAGCCGGAAGCGCCGGTCAACCCGGCCACCGAACAGGTGCAGCCCCTCACGGAAACCCTTGAGCCCGGGGACTTCTTCCACGGGACCGACGCCGACCAGATGGTCAGTGCGCAGGGCACCTACGACCCCGCCAGGCAGGTCCTTGTGCCCGGCAGGCTGCACGACGGCAGGACCGGCTACTGGGTGGTTTCCGCCTTCGCCGTCTCCGGTGCCCCCGCCCTCAGCGGTGTCGCCGCCTCACCCCAGACGTGGATCCCGGTGGCCAGGGGATGGGTGGCCGATCCCGCAAAGGCCGGCGCCCCGCCGTCGGGCACTGTTGAGCTCACAGGGCGGCTCCTGCCGTCAGAGGCGCCACTGGCCGGCACGGCTCCCGCGCCCGGCCAGGCCACCGCGGTGTCGGTGGCCGAGCTGATCAACTACTGGGACGTCAGCAGCTATCCCGGTTTCGTCGCTGCCACAGCAGAGGTGGCCGGCGGCGTGGACGTCAGCGCCGCGGCAGTGCCGGGGGACATGCTTCCCCTCGACATCGGTCCGCAGCCGCCCGCGCAGAAAATCAACTGGCTGAACCTCTTCTACTCCCTCGAATGGGTTGTCTTTGCAGGTTTCGCGCTCTTCATCTGGTGGCGGCTGGTCAAGGACGACTACCACCGCGACCTCGAGGAAGCCCTCGACGAAGCCGAGGACAGCCAGCCGCCCGCCGGACACGGCCAGCACCAGCAACCCGAACAGAACCAGCAAAAGGTAAAGCCATGATTGATCCCAAACCCGCCAGTCCGGCTGGAAGCACCAACACGGCCGCAGGCAATAACGCCGGCACCAGCGGCAAGGCGTCGGGCAGGAAGCGGCGCTTCGGCGGCACCGAGGCGCAGATCCGGTCCGCGCTGAAGTTCTACAAGGTGCTGGCCTACCTCACGGGAACCATGCTGCTGCTGCTCTGCGCCGAACTGATCGCCCGGTACGGGTTCGGGCAGTACCTGTTCGCGGGCGGCACCAACGCTGTCACGGGCCAGCCGTTCGGCTTCGGATTCGCCGACGCCGATCCCCAGGGCGTGCTGGGCGGTGTCAACCTGTCCGTGGCGGTCCTTATTGTCCACGGCTGGATGTACGTGGTGTACCTGATCTCCAACTTCCGGCTCTGGTCGCTGATGCGGTGGCCGTTCCTGAAGCTGATCCTGCTGGCGCTGGGCGGCGTTGTCCCGTTCCTGTCCTTCATCGTGGAGAAGAAGTTCCACGCCGAGGTGGAGGCCGAGCTCGCGGCCAACCCCCAGGCACCCCAGCGGTACTGACGCCGCGGGCCGGCGCGGCCGGGCGTGCTGCGCTGCGGGGGAGTTCGCTCCGTCACAGCGCGGCTTCTCAAGGTGCGCCGGTGCAACGGCGCCCAGTAGGCTAGTACGGTGACTACTCCCACTGCATCCCAGACTTCCCAGAAGCCGGTGCTGGTTGTTGACTACGGTGCCCAGTACGCGCAGCTGATTGCCCGACGCGTCCGGGAAGCGAACGTGTATTCGGAAGTGGTTCCGCATACCTACACCACCGAGCAGCTCCTGGCCAAGAACCCCGCCGCCATCATCCTTTCCGGTGGACCGTCCAGCGTTTATGCCGACGGCGCCCCGAGCGTAGGTGCCGACCTCTTCGAAGCCGGCGTCCCCGTCTTTGGTATCTGCTACGGCTTCCAGGCCATGGCCAACGCACTGGGCGGCAAGGTGGACAAGACCGGGCTGCGGGAGTACGGCTCCACCCAGACCACCCTCCTCGGCGAAGGCCGCTCGGTCCTGGCCGGCATGCCCCAGGACCAGAACACCTGGATGAGCCACGGCGACTCCGTCCATGAGGCTCCCGAAGGCTTTGAAGTCCTTGCCACCACGGCCGGCGCCGAAGTGGCCGCCTTCGCCAACGAGGAGAAGGGCCTGTTCGGCGTGCAGTGGCACCCCGAAGTCAAGCACTCCGCCTACGGCCAGCAGGTCCTGGAGAACTTCCTCTTCAAGGGAGCCCGGCTGGAACCGAACTGGACGACCGGCAACATCCTCGAGGAGCAGGTGGAGCGCATCCGCCAGCAGGTCGGCGATGCCCGCGTGATTTGCGGGCTCTCCGGCGGTGTTGACTCTGCCGTCGCCGCTGCCCTCGTCCAGCGCGCCGTGGGCGACCAGCTCACCTGTGTGTTCGTGGACCACGGACTGCTGCGCGAAGGCGAAGCTGAGCAGGTGGAGCGCGACTTCGTGGCCGCCACCGGCGTCAACCTGTACGTGGCCAACGAGCAGGAACGCTTCCTCTCGGCCCTGGCCGGGGTCAGCGATCCCGAGACCAAACGCAAGATCATCGGCCGTGAATTCATCCGGGCCTTCGAAGAAGCCGAGCGCGCCATCATCGCCGACGCCGCCGCGCACGGCGAGAAGATCAAGTTCCTGGTTCAGGGCACCCTGTACCCGGACGTCGTCGAATCCGGTGGCGGCGAAGGTGCAGCGAACATCAAGAGCCACCACAACGTGGGCGGGCTCCCCGAGGACCTGCAGTTCGAACTCGTCGAACCGCTGCGCGCCCTGTTCAAGGACGAAGTCCGCGCCGTCGGCGCCCAGCTGGGCCTGCCGCAGGAAATCGTAGGCCGCCAGCCCTTCCCGGGCCCGGGCCTGGGCATCCGCATCGTGGGTGAAGTCAATAAGGAGCGGCTGGACCTGCTGCGGAAGGCCGACGCGATTGCCCGCGCCGAGCTCACCGCAGCCGGCCTGGACAACGAGGTGTGGCAGATGCCGGTAGTCCTCCTGGCCGATGTCCGCAGCGTCGGCGTGATGGGCGACGGCCGGACGTACGGGCACCCCATCGTGCTCCGTCCGGTGTCCTCCGAGGACGCCATGACCGCGGACTGGTCGCGCCTGCCGTACGAACTGCTCGCACGGATCTCCAACCGCATCACCAACGAGGTGGACGGCGTCAACCGCGTGGTGCTCGATGTCACCAGCAAGCCGCCGGGAACCATCGAGTGGGAATAGCAGCATGAATGGCCGGCCTCCGCTAAAGAGGCCGGCCATTGCTGTTTCTTCCGGTGAAATCCTCGGCAATTTAGCCTGCCCCAGTGTTGCGGTCTCTCAGTCCGGCGCTGGAGCGGCTACTCTCGAATCTATGCCGGTATGGTCCAGGGCGTCACGCGCAAGCGCAGAAAAGAAGGCAGTAGTGTCAGTAGGTCAAGCCCACCCGGAAGGCTCCGAGGAGCTCCGTAAATGGCTGTCCGGGCTTAAACCCGTCACCGGGGCGGACACTATGCTGCGCTTCACCAAGACTCCCGAGGGGTCCATCGACCTGACCCACGCCCACCCGTCCGGCCTGGCCCAGCTCATGGCCGGGCGCCGCACGCGGCTCTCCACCCTCATCCGCGACCGCCAGCAGTACGTGGTGGCGGCCCGCGCCTCCCGGAACATCCGGTCCAAGATTTTCGAGCTTGCCAACGACCGCGGCATCGACGCGGGCTACCTGTCGGCAGGCACCGTGGTGTGGACCTCCGCAGTGGGCGGCAAACCGCAGCGCATCTCCGCGCCGGTGATGCTCACGGCCATCTCGCTCACCGTCCGCCCCGGCGAGGACGACTACGAACTGCAATTGACCGAGCAGGCGCACATCAACCCGGCCCTGGTGCGGCACCTGAAGAGCATCCACGGCATCGTTTTTGACGTCAACGCCGTCACCCGGCTCGCCTACAGCACGGCACGGTTTGATCCGCAGCCGGTCCTGGACCGGCTCGCATCACTCATCCGGCCCATCCACGGGGCCGAGGCGCAGCACAACCTGCTGGTGTCCACCTTCGCGGATCTTTCCGGGAACCTGGATGACCCCTGGATCAAGGACTCCAACCCCATCGTCGCGGCCCTGGCCACTGCCGCCGGCGGCGAAGTGGTGGACGTTGAGGAGCCGGATCCGTCTCGGTTCCCGCCGCTGGACACCAGGCACCCGCAGGACGAGATGCTTTTGCTCGATGCCGACGTCGACCAGCAGTACGTGATCGACGCCGCCCGGGCAGGTGATTCCCTGGTGGTGAGCAGCCCTCCCGGCACCGGCCAGACCCAGACGGCCATCAACACCATCGGCGCCCTTGTGGACGCCGGCAAGACCGTCCTGGTGGTGGGTGACCGCCGGGCCAGCCTCAACGAAGTGTCCGGCCAGCTCGAATCGCTGGGCCTGGAGTCCATCCTGTTCCAGCTGTCCGGGAACGTCACGCCGCAGCAGCTCAAGGGGCAGTTGGTCCGGGCCATTGTGCGGAACGAAAAATCCCTGGAACCCCAGCTGGGGAACCTGCACAACACACTGACCGAGCACCGCCACGCCCTGATGGACCATGTGGCGTCGCTGCACAACGTGCGCCAGCGCTGGGGCTGCTCGCCGTACCAGGCCATGCAATCCCTTGCGGAGCTGACCTCGATTCACCCGGCCCCTGCCACCACCGTCCGGTTGAAGCGAAGCGTCCTGGACAGCATCCGGGACCGCAACGAGCTCGCCGAACGCCTTCGCCGGGCCGCGGAGCTGGGCAGCTTCAGCAAGGCCTCCACCACCAGTCCCTGGCACGGCGCGCGGCTGCTGACCCGCAAGGAAACGGAGGAGGCGCAGGACCTGGTCCGGTCCGTTGAAAAGAGCCTTCCCGCCCTGCGGGAACGGATGAACGCGGTGGCCGAGCACGCCGAAATCCGCCTGGGCGCATCCTTTGCCGAATGGGGCGAACAGCTCGAACTCCTGATGGCTGTCCGGGGGAGCCTGGACAAGTTCACGCCGGACATTTTCGACCGGCCCGTCACGGATCTGATTTCCGCCACCGCCCCGTCTGCGTGGCGCCGCGAGCGGGGCATCGAAATGACCTCCATGCAGCGGTCCAGGCTGCGCCGGGTGGCCAAGGAATATGTCCGGCCCGGCGTGCACATCGCGGACCTGCACAGCTCCCTGGTCCTGGTGCAGGAGCAGCGGGCGCTGTGGGCAGGGTACGCCACCACCCAGCGGCATCCGGCCGTGCCGTCCGGGCTCGCGGAAATCAGTGTTATGTACCGTGCCCTGGAGCGCGAGCTGTCCGAACTGGGCCAGGCGCTCCTGCACACCGAAGCCGGTGGGGACCTGTCCACTGCCCGGTATGAGGTGCTTATGGAGCGGCTTGAGCGGCTGGTGGCGGATACCGGCACCCTCAAGACCCTGCCCGAGCGGACCCTCCTGGTCGAAAATATGCGCGAACACGGGCTCGGCGAGCTCCTGGCCGACCTCGCGGACCGCGAAGTTCCCGCACATTCGGTAGCGGCAGAACTGGAACTCGCGTGGTGGCAGTCGGCGCTGGAAGCCATGATCAGCGGCGACGACTACCTGGCGATGTCCGACGGTGACGCCCTCCGGCAGCTTGAGGCCGAATACCGGCTGGCGGACAACGCCCATATCGCCAGCGGCGCCGCCCGGCTCCGGTGGGACCTGGCCGAACGGTGGCGGGCCGCCATCGCCGCCCATCCCCGCCAGGCCGACCTGCTGCGGAGCCTGCTCAAGGACGGCCGGGTGTCGCTGCCGGCGTTGACTGCGCAGGCACCTGACCTCATCGGCACCCTGGTGCCCGTCTGGTCCGTCAGCCCTTACCTGATGACGGGCCTCCTGCCGGCGGAACAGCACTTCGATGCCGTGGTGATCCTGGACTCCGAGGCCACATCGCTGCAGGCCGTGCTGCCCTCCATCGCCCGCGCCCGCCAGGTGATCGCCTTCGGCGACGCCAGGATCGCCAGCCCGCGCACCTTCACCGTGGGCGTGGAACGGCTGGCGGCAGGGGAGACCGCCCACCAGCGGGTAGAGAGTGCCTTCAACGCACTGTCCGCCGTGCTTCCCATATGGCGGCTCAACTTCGTCTACCGTGCGGTGGACGAGGACCTGGTCCTGCAGCTGAGCAAGAACTTTTACGACGGCGGCCTCCGCCGGCTGCCCGAGGGACAGTCCGCCACGGGCCTGGACCGTTCGCTCCTGGTGGAGTACCTTCCGGACGGCACCGGACTTCCCAGCGCCGACCATGAAGGTGTGGAGTCCGTGGTGGCCGAGGTCAACCGCGTGGTGCAGCTGGTCTTCGAACACGCCCGGACCCGCCCCCGAACGTCCCTGGCAGTGGTGACCGCCAGCCTTCGCCACGCCGCCCGGATCGGCGAATCCATCCGTCTGCAGCTGCCGAACCACCCCGGCCTGGCAGGGTTCTTTGGTGCCGGGCCCGAGTCCTTCCGGGTGGTTGACCTGGAACGGGCGCAGGGCCTGGTGCGCGACCACGTCATCTTCTCCCCGGGCTTTGGCCGCACCCCGCACGGGCGCGCGCTGCACAACTTCGGCCCGCTTTCCGCCGAAGGGGGCCGGGAAAAGTTCGCCCTGGCCATGACCCGTGCCCGCCGGTCCATCCACGTGCTCACCTGCTTCCGGCCTGAGGACCTGGACCACACCCGGCTGACTTACGGCGCGGTTGACCTGTATTCGTTGCTTGACCGCGAGATCTCGGGCAACACGGACCTTGGAACGCCGGCGTCCCGCGCGGCGGCGAGCGAGCAGGCCCTGGGCGCCGACCCGCTGGTGGCCGACCTGGGTGACAGGCTCCGGGCACGCGGCGCCCGGGTATGGCACCAGTACGACGGCGCCATCGACGTGGTGGCCGCCGCGGATCCGCTGGGCACCATGGGCCAGGAGGATGCAGACCTGCCGTGGCCTGTGGCCATCGAGTCCGACGGCACCGAACAATACCGCACCATGAGCGTGCGGGAACGGAGCCGGCTGCGCCCGCAGCTGCTGGAGCGGCTGGGCTGGCGGTACATGCCACTGTGGACCATCGAGGTGTTCACCGACCCGTCCGCCTGCGCGGACCGCATTGCCGGGTACCTGGGCCTGGAGCGGCTGGCGCTGCCGGGCAGGGGCGCCACGTCGACCGGGTTCCTGGATGACGACGTGGACCAGGCGCTCAATGGTATAGATGCCGGGGAGCAGCGGTCCCGGCGAAGCAACAGCCCGGAACAATATTTGCCCCGTGGGGGCCGGGGCCACCTGCAGCTAATTCACCAGGACAGCAAGGAGGCGGTCCCCGTGGCCACCGAGGATAACAACAACGGCTCCGCGCAGGAGCCGTCCACGCCGGCCGCTGCCGCACTGCACGAGGACCAGGTGCAGGGCCAGGAGGAAGGCCGGGCCCCGGACGAGGGTCAGGAACTGGAGCAGGGGCCGGCGAAGGACAAGACACAGCCCGGCATCAGCGGAATCCTGCCCACCAAGGCTGCCGAAGATGACCCCCGCCGCTGGGGCGATGCCGACGACGATCACGACGCCTGGTTGAAGGAGCAGAGGCCGCCGCACTGGGGCTAGGAATACCCTGCCCGGAAGTGCACATGGTCTGGAATCACCACGTTGCAGGCCACGTACTGAGGGGCCATGTAGTGAGGCGTCAGGTACTGGGAGCATGAGGTATCAGGGCACCGCCGCTTATGGCCCCACCAGGACGAAGAAGAGTTTTCCTTGCGTTGAGGCGCCCGCCAGGCGGGCGGCCTGCTCGGCGCTTGCCGCCACCACGATGAGGCCCTCGGTCTCGGCGGTGCCAAGCCACTGGCCGCTTTGCCCGCCTTTGCCCGAGGTCCAGAGCACCGGTACGGCTGTTGCCAGGACCTCCGGGGATGCCTGCTGGTCGAAACCGTTGGCGGCTGTCAGCACCACGTTGACCAGCTGCCCCGGGGAGACGAGCTGGATGGATGACGGGTCAGCCATCCTGAGGGGGACGGCGGCCGACCCCGGCGGTGTCCCGGCCAACAGCCCGGGGCCGAGCAGTTGGGCGTCGGTCAGCAACTGGCCCTTCCGCAGCGGAGCCGCGAGTTGCTTGCCTGCCACGTTGCTTTCCTGGCCCAGGAAGCCTGCAGACATCATGTCCGGCGGCACCTGCACACGCGCCAGGTCGGACGACGCCAGGGCAGAGCCGGCGGGAAGGTCCCTCGAGGCAGCAAGGGCAGTGACCGTGTAAACCGGGGCGGGAGTGAGCTGTTGGACGGTGACTGCGGCCGCCACGCACAGCAGCAGGGCAACAGCCAGCCGGCGGTTCCGGCTCAACAGCGCGGCAAAACGGGCACCGGCCGGCCTGGCCGCTGAGGGCTGGCGGCCCCGGCCCCGTGAACCGCGCGGATGGTTTGAAGCGCCGCGGCCGGGACGGAGGAGGTTTGCAGGCATGCGCCAACGCTAAGGCCGGCCGGAATGCCAACAACAGGCGCAAGGCGCCCTATGTGGACAAACCGGCCGGCCGCGTCGAACAGTGCTGTTGAGCTGGCCCTAGCTGGCGGCAGCTGCGGCAGGTGCCGCTGCGGGCGCCGGGGCCGGGGAAGCCGCGGCCGGAGCGGCCGAGACGGTGCTTCCCTTGGCGTCCCGGGAATCGGTGCGGTAAAAGCCCGATCCCTTGAAGACGACACCCACGCTGTTGAACTTTTTGCGCAGTGTCCCCTGGCACTCGGGGCATGAGGTCAACGTGCTGTCCGAAAACGACTGGACGATGTCGAAGGCATGGCTGCAATCCTTGCAGGCGTATGCATACGTTGGCACTGGTGCTCCTCCTCTTGGACAAAACGAGAGGTCCCGTGCTGCCCGGCCGGATGGTCCGTCCGTTAGCAGTCGCAGGGCCTGAGTGCTAATTCTATCATCCCCGCAGGAACCAGGGGAGTTGGCCCTGGCCTTGCCCGCCCAGGACCCGCATTCCTGACGGCGCCAGGATGGCAGGTACCGGACGGTCGAACTCCTCCTCGGGAATCTGCCCCGCGGGAAGCAGTTCCTCGTCGTAGATAACGGCAGCCAGCGGGATATTCTTCCCGGCCGTGGCCAAGTGGCCCAGGAACTTGTCGTAATAGCCCCCGCCTTGCCCGATCCGGTTACCTGCCAGGTCCACGGCGGTTGCGGGGATAAAGAGCGCAGCAGCTGTTCCTGCCACGTCCGGTCCGTGCCGCTCGCCCCTGGGCTCGAGAATCGGGGCGAACCGGCTGCGCTCGAAAACCGCAGCAGGGTCCCAGAAGACCCAGGCCAGTTCCCGGCCCGGCTCGCACACGGGGAGCAGGACCCTGTGACCGTTGTTGTACAGCGCACTGATCAGTGGCAGCGTTGGCGGTTCCACGCCCACACCGAAGTAGACGCAGAGGACCGCCGGTGCTCCGCCGGTCAGGGTATCGGCCCAGGCTGCACCGTGGCGTGCCAGTGCGGCGCCCGCCGCCTCAAGCTGATGCTCGGTCAGCGCCGCCCGCCGTTCACGGTGCGAAGTGCGGATTCTGTCCTTGACAGCCCTGGCATCCTCCAGCATGTCCATTCCTCCCTCGCCCGCCGGCGCGGCGGTCCTGCCCCGGCCACGAGCGGCCGGAAGCCCTTCAATGATTACTGATTGCTTGACGCTGACGTTAGATTAGTCGGGTGACTACCAGTAACCCGAAAGTTCGCAAAGCCGTTATCCCCGCAGCCGGACTTGGCACACGGTTCCTGCCTGCCACCAAAGCCATGCCCAAGGAAATGCTCCCCGTTGTGGATAAGCCTGCCATCCAGTACGTGGTGGAGGAGGCCGTGAACGTGGGCCTCAACGACGTCCTGATGATCACCGGACGCAACAAGCGGGCCCTGGAAGACCACTTCGACCGCGTTCCCTCCCTGGAGTCCACCCTTGAGGGCAAAGGGGATTCCGAGAAGCTGGCATCCGTCCAGGCCGCCAGCAACCTCGGCGACATCCACTACGTCCGCCAGGGAGATCCCAACGGCCTGGGCCATGCAGTCCTGCGGGCCAGGCAGCACGTGGGTCACGAGGCCTTCGCCGTCCTCCTGGGCGATGACCTCATTGATGCCCGCGACGAACTGCTCAGCACCATGATTGAGGTGCACGAAAAAACGGGAGGCTCCGTCGTCGCCCTCATCGAGGTGGAGCCGTCCCAGATCAGTGCGTACGGCTGCGCCGACATCGAGGAGATCGACGGCGAGGGCTACGTCCGCATCAATCGCCTGGTCGAAAAGCCGGCCGCTGATGAAGCTCCGTCCAACCTGGCAATCATTGGCCGCTACGTGCTTCACCCCGCCGTTTTCGATGTCCTGGAACACACGGGCCCGGGGCGCGGCGGCGAAATCCAGCTCACCGATGCGCTTCAGGAGCTCGCCTCCGGAAAGGGCGGGGGGCAGGGCGTTTACGGTGTGGTGTTCCGGGGACGCCGCTACGATACCGGCGACAAGCTGAGCTACCTCAAAGCCTGCGTCCAGCTCGCCATCGACAGCGACGACCTTGGTCCCGGCCTCCGGGAATGGCTGCCTGGCTTCACCGCCGGCCTGTCCAAGTAGCCCAGTGCGCCCCGGCCCTATCTGGCCCGTCACCTTGGAGTGCGGCGACCTGGTCCTGAGGCCCATCCGGTACCGGGACAAAAAAGAGTGGACGGAAGTGCGGGGCCGCAACAGCGAATGGCTCGCGCCGTGGGAGGCCTCCAACCCGGATCCCGCCGGAGGGCTTCCCGACTACCGGCAAATGGTCCGTTCCCTCAACGCCCAGGCCGCCCAGGCCACCGCGCTGCCTTTCGTGATCACCGAACGTGTACCGGCCGCCCGGAACCCGGTGATCGTGGGGCAGCTGACCGTTTCGTCGATCGTCTGGGGTTCGGCCCTGATGGCAACACTGGGGTACTGGGTGGACCAGGCTCGGGCAGGGCAAGGGATAGCGCCCACGGCCGTAGCGCTGGTGACGGACCACTGCTTCAGGACGCTGGGCCTGCACCGGATGGAGATCAACATCCGCCCCGAGAACGGGCCCAGCCTGCGGGTGGTGGAGAAGCTGGGATTCCGGGACGAGGGATACCGGCCCCGTTACCTCCACATCGACGGCGACTGGGCGGACCACCGTTCGTTCGCACTGACGTCCGAGGAAGTCCCGGACGGGCTGTTGAAGCCCTTCCTGGCGTCAAAAACGTCATAAATCCAATGAATTGCCAGCCGCGCCACGACACACCGTAGCCAATGCGGCTGCGGCCCGCGTGTTGCTCATACGGTTTTGAGTGTGGACTTCCCCCTTAGCAGCTCAGTGATCCTTGTGGTTGCCGTTGTGCTCTGGATTGTATGGGTTGCCCCCTACGTCCTCCGGAACCGCCGGCACCAGTTCCAGCCCGCCGGCGACTTCCTGGCAGACACCCCCGCCGAGGATGTGCCGGACCCGCGAGCCGGGCTGGTCTTGAAGATCGCCGCCCAGCAGGAGAATGCCATGGACACCAGGAAAAGCACAGGATCCGCGACGCCGGCAGGCAGCACGGCTACCACGGGTCATTTCAAGATCCGGTACGGCCGCACGGCGATTGCCCTGGTGGGCCTGCTGTCCCTCCTGACAGCGTTCGTTTCTGCCGTGCTGCTGGCGTTCGGGCTGGGAAGCCCGGTCCTCCCGCTGGCCTGCACCGCAGTGACGGTGGCGTCCGTAGTCCTGCTCCGCACCCTTGCCGTCCGTGACCGGAAGTCCAAGGTCAACGCGGCTTTCCGCTCGGCCATGGCCGCACCCGCTCCAAAGCCCGCAGCCACGCACGTACCGCCGAAGCCCGAGACTGCGCCGGCGCGTCCCGAAAGCCCCCTTTTTGACGCCGAGGCCCACCGGCCGCAGGTCAAACCGCTGACGGCGATTGAACTTCGCGAGGCGGCATTGGCCGTTGCCGTGGCCGCCGGTGACACCAGCGCTGCACAGGCCGCGCCGGGATCCACCTGGGAGCCGGTGGAGGTTCCCAAGCCGGTCTACGTGGAGGCGGCAAAGGCTGAGCGTCCGGCTCCCGAGCCCCTTGAGTTGCCCGAGGCGCCCAAGGCTACCGGCAAGCCGTCCCTCAAGCAGGGTGCCGCGGGCGTCCCCGCGGCAACGGCCCCCGAAGCCGAGCAGCTCACCAAGGCGCAGAGCGCACTGAGCAATCTCGACGACGTCCTGCAGCGCCGCCGCGCCTGACACTTTGCGAAGGCGGCCGGGCATTCCGGCCGCCTTTTGTGTGCCCGTGGTGTGTGCAGTTGGCATTGGGCGCGGAAAATTTGTAGCCTAAGGTCACCGGCGCCGAACGGCACCTGCAGGGCGGCTGGTTCCGGGGTTATAGCTCAGTTGGTAGAGCGCTTCGTTCGCATCGAAGAGGTCAGGGGTTCGAATCCCCTTAGCTCCACAGGTTTTTTCCATGGCGGGCCTACAGCCAGCCCTTCTTCTTGAAGATCGCATACATCACCGCAGCCGTCGCTGCCATCAAAACGATGGCCATCGGATAACCCAGCGTCCAGTGCAGTTCGGGCATATGGTCGAAGTTCATGCCATAGACGCCGGCCACGAACGACGGCGCGAAGAAGATGGCTGCCCAGGACGAGATCTTCTTGACTTGTTCGTTCTGTTCCGCGCTGGCCTCGTTCTGCCGGTTGGCGGTGAGGGTCCCGTCCAGGGTCAGGGCGTTCTGCAGCAGGTCCCGGAAGGAGTCCGCCCGGGAGATGACACGCTCCACGTGGTCCTCTACATCGCGCAGGCTGTGCCGCAGGTCGCTTTCCACATCGTATTTTTCGAAACCGCGCTTAAGCTGGCGCATCATGTCCGGCAACGGGTGGATAGCGCGCTGGAACTGGATGACCTCACGCGCGAGTTCATAGATGCGGCGTGATACCGCGGTGTCCCCGCTGAAAAGCTGGTCTTCAATTTCGTCAATGTCGTTCTCCAGCCCCGCCACCACCGGCCCGTAGTCATCCACCACCCGGTCCAGCAACGCATACAGGACGGCCTCGGGCCCGTGCCGCAGCAGATCCGGCCTGCTTTCCAGCCGCTCCCGTACCTCTGCCACGCCCGCAGTTTCCGCGTGCCGGACAGTAACCACAAAGTTCCTGCCCGTAAAGATGTGCAGTTCACCGAACTCCACCGTTTCGGTGGCGTCCAGGTACCGGGCGGGCCGAAGCACCGTGAACAGGTTGTCCTCGTACCGCTCAAGCTTCGGGCGCTGGTGCGCCGAGATGGCGTCCTCCACCGCCAGCGCGTGCAGCCCGAACTCCCTAGCCACCGCCGCCATTTCGTCGGCCGTGGGCCGGTACAGGCCGATCCAGGCCATGCCACCGTGCTCTGCCAGCGTCTCAAAGGTCTGTTCGAGGCTTTCGGGCTCGGCGTGGCGGACGCCCTTGACGTACACGGCGTTGTCAATGATCGTCATGCCAGGATTCCCTTCGCAGGACGGTTCATCAGCGGCATCAGGACACCCCGCCGATGATGGCCCCTGCCACCGTCATGGCCACGAGGTGGTGGCCGGAGTCGATCAGGGTCACGGCGGCAGGCCGGCCCGCGAAGCCGTTCTGCAAGATGTAAGAGAGCCAATCCATTCTCGAAATCCTAGCCGTCCGCCCCTTCGCCGCCGGTCCGTGAGGCCTTGGCCTGACCGCGTTGGCCCGCTGCGGACGCCTTGGCCAGGCCGCTGATCAGCGGCTCTGTCCGGTAGGGGATGTGTGTGTGCAGGGCCAGTACGGTTTCGGTCCGGATGACGCCTTTGATCCTGAGCACCTGCCGCAGGGCAGCCTGGAGGTTGTGCGTATCCGTGGCCACCACGCGGCACCAGACGTCACCCCGGCCCGAAATTTCATGCACCTCCAGGACCTGCGGAATCATCCGCAGCGCACCCACCACCCCGTCCAGCTCCCGGTGGGAAACCTCAATGGTCACAAACGCCACCACGTCGTAGCCGACGGCATCCAGGTCCACCTCACGTCCGCCGGCGCGCAGCACCCCGGCCCGGAGCAGGCGCCGGACGCGGGACTGGGCTGTATTACGGGCAACACCGAGCGAATCACTGAGTTCCCCGATCTGGATCCGCGGATCGCGGATGAGTTCCAGGAGGATCTTCAAGTCCGTGGAGTCCAAATTGTCCAAATGATCACTCTCCGTCACATGCACATCAATCTTTTGACGATCATGCTCAATTCTGGCACCTTACACCGTCTAAATGAGCAGGATTGCTCCACGCTGGAGCTATCCAGTATCCATCCGCCCCGGGCTCCCACAAGGACCACCCGCCGTGGCAGCAGCAAAGGCAACCCCTATGACGGTCTTCAGCGAGCTCCGCATGCGTCCGGCTCCAGCCACCACCGCCGGGTGGGACGCGTCCACCACCGCGCGCCTGGTGTTGGCCGGTGCTGTCATTTTCACGCTCCTGGTGGGCGCCAACCTGGCAACGCCGCTGTATCCGCTGCTGCAGGTCCAGCTGGGCCTGTCCCCGCTGGATGTGACAGCCGCCTTTGCAACCTACGTCCTGGCGCTGGTTGCTGTGCTCATTCTGGCAGGCCACTGGTCTGACCATATTGGACGCCGGGCAGCCCTGATCCTGGCTGTGGTGGCAGGCCTTGCAGGCGGCTGGCTGTTCGCCGGGGCCCACACGCTGGCCGAACTGTGTGCCGCGCGTGCGCTCCAGGGTGCCGCGGTGGCCCTCGCCACCGGTGCCAGCGCCGCTGCATTGCGGGAGCTGCTGCCGGCACGCCCGGAATGGGCCTCCCGCTTCACCTTGCTGGCGTCAGCCGGGGGAGTGGCGGCGGGCCCGGTCATCGGCGGGTTGCTGTCACTGCTCCCCCGGGCTACCTCGGCCCCCTACTACGTCCACTCCGCAGTCCTCGCCGCACTCCTGGTCCCGCTGTACCTGCTGCGGGCCCGCCCCGCCATCCAGTTGCCGGCGGGCCCGCGCCCGCTGCAGCTGCTGGCCCCGCGCCGCCCCTCCGTCACTGGTGAGGCGCGCGGCGCATTCTGGCTGGCCTCCGGCGTCGGCTTCCTGAGTTTTGCGGTCTTTGGCTTCTGCCTCTCGCTGGCTCCGGGCTACTTTGCCCGCATGATGGGCGTGGAGAGCCGTCCGCTGATCGGTGTCCTTGCCTGCCTGACACTCGCGGCATCGGCGCTGACGCAGCTGGTGACCGTCCGCAGCCGGTTCGTTGTGCCCGGCGGCCTGGCAGTCCTGGGTTCCGCAGTACTGCTGCTCGGCGCAGCGGGGGCCTGGAACAGCGCGGCGCTGCTGGTGGCGGCCAGCCTTGCCGCAGGCGCAGGGCAGGGCCTCGCTTTCCGCACTGTCTTCAACGATGTGGCCTGCCGCGTGGAGCCCGCACGGCAGGCCCAGACCATCAGCTCGCTGTACGTCATCACCTACCTCGGCAGCGCCGTTCCCGTGCTGGGCCTTGGCTGGGCCTCGAGCGTCTTCGGCCTGGAACGGTCCGTTGCAGGATTCGTGGTGCTGTGCGGCTCGGCAGCATTTATTCTGGCTGCCGTCACATGGCGCCGGGCCGTGCACAGCTGCGAGGCGCCGGGCCACGCCTAGCCGGGTTACTCCGGCAGCGGCCCGTGGTTGCCCTGGATATGTTCGAACACCAGCGTGGTCTCCGTGTGCCCCACCACGGGATCGGTGGCCAGGTTGTCCAGCACCCAATCGCGCAGGTCCTCCGTGGTGGCGACGGCAATGTGCAGCAGGTAGTCCACCGAACCTGAGGTGTGGAACGTGGACAGCACGGCCGGCAGGTGCGGGACGCGGGCCGTGAAGCGGTCGATCTGGTCGCGGTCGTGGGCGCGAAGCCGCACGGCCACCAGGGCCTGGACGGACCTGCCAATTGAAGACAGGTTGAGTTTCGCCTCGTAACCCTGCACAATTCCCCGTTCGGAGAGCGCGCGGGTCCGCATCAGGGCCGTGGAGGGAGCGATGCCCACAAGTTCGGCGAGCTGCTTGTTGGAGATCCTTGCATCCGCCACCAGGGCCGCCAGCAGGCGCTCGTCGATGGCGTCAAGGGGCTCCAGATGCACTCCCGGCCTGATGTTCCTGGCATTCGTGCTCACGGCGGCTCCTCACAAAGTTCCTGCGTTTATCCTAGACGCCCCGCGGCGGCGTTCAGGCGGCGGCACCTGCTTCCCCCGGTTGGGCTGCTTCCCGTGGATGGACGACGGCGACAGTCACCGCGGTGAGGCAGGCCAGGATCATCACCGCGGCGGCCAGGGCGCTCCAGCCGAACGACTGGAAGAGCAGCCCGCCGGCCCAGCCGATGATGCTTGACCCGAGGTAGTAGGCAAGGTTGTACAGCGAGGCCGCCTGGGCCCGGCCCGCGCTGGCGATGGCACCCGTCCACCCGGCGCCGATGCTGTGGGCGGCGAAGAAACCGCCCGTGAAGACCACCAACCCCGCCAGGATCAACGGAAGGGCCGGGGCCAGGGTCAAGGCAAGGCCCGCCGTCGAAAGCGCAAGACCGGCGAGCAGCACGTTCCGGCGCCCGAAACGCATGGTCAGCCCCGCGGCCCAGCGGGATGTAAAGGTCCCGGACAGGTAGGCCAGGAACATCAGGCTGACCACGGTGGCGGGCAGGCCAAAGGGTGCACCGGACAGCCGGAACCCCAGGTAGTTGTACACAGCCACGAAGCCGCCCATCATCAGGAATGCCTGGATGTACAGGGCGAGCAGGCGGATGTTGCGCACGTGGCCGCCGAGGTTCCGCGCGGCACCGCGGAGTCCGGGCGCCTTGGCTGCCGTAAAGCCCTGAGCCCGCGGAACGAGGACCAGGAAGGCGACGGCGGCGAGAGTAGCGAGCACGGAGACGGCCAGGGCGGCGGCACGCCAACCCCACAGTTCTCCGGCAGGGCCCGCCACAAGCCGTCCCGCAAGTCCGCCCAGCGTGGTGCCGGCAACGTAGCTTCCCGCGGCGAGTGCGGTGTGGGCTTTGGTGACCTCTTCGTTGAGGTAGGCAATGGCGATGGCCGGGATGCCGCCCAGGGCCATGCCTTCCAGGAGCCGCAGGCCCAGGAGCACGGGGAAGCTGGTGGCCAGGGGAACCAGCAGGCCCAGGACGGTGGCCACCGAGATGCCCCACGCCATCGCCTTGACCCTTCCAATCCGGTCTGCCAGGAAAGACCAGGGGATCACCGTGACCGCCAGGCCGACGGTGGCCAGCGAAATGGTCAGTGCTGCCTCGGCAGCCGTGACTTTCAGGTCCGAGGCAAGGATCGGCAGGACCGCCTGGGTGGAATACAGCTGTGCAAAGGTAGCTACCCCGGCGAAGGCCAGGCCGAGGATGATCCGGCCGTAGCCCGTGGATCCTTTGGGATGTCCGTCCCAGCCTTCGTTCGAAGCCTGGGGAACGGGGCGGGGGGAACTTTGCTGCATGCGGCCAGCGTAGCCCCGGCCGGACATAAGGCTCCAATGCATGTTTTATGCAAAACTCATAGCAAATTCGGAATAGTGGCCCTGCCGGGCCGCAGCGAGGAGGCCCCATGGAGCCCGACCACAAACAACTGGTGCAGCTCCTTCCGCTCCTGCCGGTGCTGGCCAAGCTGGGCCGGACATAGCATGTTACGGAAACGGCCGAACTCCTCGGAGTACCCCAGTCAACGGTGAGCAGGGCGCTGTCCCGGGCCAGCGCCGTCGTGGGAACTGAACTGCTGGTCAGGGACGGCAGGGGAGTCCGCCTCACTCCCGCAGCCCGCTCCCTGTTGCCCTATATCGAGCGGGCGCTGTCGGAGTTCCAGGCCGGGCTGGACCTGGTCCGCAGCGAGTCGGATGTTGTCCGGGGCAGGATTCCGGTGTCCTTCCAGCACACGTTCGGCGAGTCCACCCTGCCGCTGCTTATCAGCGCCTTCCGCGGCCGCCACCCGGAAGCAGTTTTCACGCTGACCCAGGGAGCGCGCGATACGTGCCTGGCCCAGTTGGCCGCCGGTGAATCCGACCTGGCACTGACCGCGCCCGTCGCCGCCGAAGGCAGGAACCTGCTGTCTGCCGTGCTGTACCGTGAGCCGCTCCGCCTGGTGGTCCACCACACCCACGCGCTCGCCGGGCGCCGGCTGGCCTCGATGGCCGACATCCGCTCCGAGCCGTTCGTGGCGCTCGGTCCCGGGTACGGCATGCGTTCCCTCACGGATGCTTTGTTCCGGGAAGCCGCCTACCGGCCCCGGATCGCGTTCGAAAGCCAGGACACGCACACGGTCCGGGGCCTGGTCTCGGCCGGACTCGGGGTCAGTATCCTGCCGCCGGGCGGGGATGCTCCAGGGCGGCACGTCAGCGCCGAGACAGGCAACCTGGGGTGGGTGGAGGTACCCCTTGATTCAGCCCTTGCCTTCCGCGATGTGGGCCTGAGCTGGAGGCAGCGCAATCCGGACCTGGAACCACTGGGAGTCCGGCTGTTCCGCGGCATGGTCCTCACGGAGGGGCCGGGACTCCTGGCCGGGCTGGTCAAGCGGCGGTCCCGCCCGCCCGGCGCCGAACCACCCACCCGTGACCAGTAATCTTGTGACGTGACGAACACCGAGAAGCCCCAGTCCCTGCCCGCAGATCCGACCCCGCCGCTCAACGCTCCGCGCGGCGTGGTGATCGGCATGGATATCGGCGGGACCAAGACCCGAGGCGTCCGGTTCGAGGACGGGGTTCCGGTGATGGACGAGTCCGTCGGAAGCTCGAACGTGCAGAACGTCACCCGCGACGAGGCGGCGCGCAACCTGGCCAGCCTGTTCGAGCGGATCGGCGGCGAAGGGGTTTCCCGCGTCTACGCCGGGTCGGGTGGCATCGATACCGAGGAGGACGCGGCCGCCCTCGCCGCGTTGATTGAACCTCACGTCCCAGGTGCACAGATCACGGTGGTCCACGATTCGCGCCTGCTGCTCGCCGCCGGCCATGCCAGCACCGGCGTGGCAGTCATTGCCGGCACGGGCTCGGCAGCCTGGGGCAGGAACGCCGACGGCGGCGAGGCCAGGGCGGGCGGCTGGGGTTACCTCCTCGGAGATGAAGGCAGCGGTTACTGGCTGGGGCGCGAAGCGGTGCGGCACAGCCTGCGGCGGATGAACCAGGGCCTTCAGGTGGACCAGCTCACGGCGGCCCTGCTGCAATCCTGCGGCGTGGACCACCCCAACAAGCTGATTGCGCTGTTCCACTCCCCGGACACCGGCCGGCGGTTCTGGGCCCAGCAGGCACGGCTCGTGGTGGAAGCGGCGGCGGCGGGACATACCGCCAGCCAGGAACTGCTGGAGCAGGCGGGGAAGGACCTTGCCGCACTGGCTTTGCAAGTGCTGCAGCAGCTGGGCATCCCGGGCCCGGTGATCCTGGGCAGCGGGCTGGGAATGAACGTGGTGCCACTGCAGGATGCCTTCCGGCGGCACCTCGCGGAGGGGGGCGTCACCGATACCCGGGTCCTGGACCGGGAACCCGTGTTCGGCGTGCTGCAGCTCCTGGCGGAAAAGGCCTGACGAACTACACCGCGCGCTTGCGCGGGGTGAGCCGCACGGCGGGCAGCGGGGGAGCAGGAATCCGGCCGGCCTCTGCGCCGGCCTCAGGACCGTGCCCAAGGACCAGCCCGTACCGGGCCGCCGCTGCCCTGGCATCCGGCATTCCGGCCTGCGCCTCCCAGTCGTCCCGGGCCTGCTCTATTTCCTCGTGCGTGCGGCCCACAAAGTTCCACCACATCAGCAGCTCCTCCTGCAAGGGCTCGCCGCCGATGATGAGGAAACGGGTGTCCGGCGCCGCTTCAATCCTCAGTTCCCGGCGCCCGATGCCCAGGTAGCCCAGCGGTCCCGGCGGGATGTCCTGACCGTCCACCGCCAGGGCGCCGTCGAGCACCAGAATGCCGTGCTCAAAATGCTCGTTCAAGGGAAGCACACCGCTGCCGGCGCAGGAAACCTCGGCTCCCACAATGGGCGAATACATGGTGGCCGGGGAGACCACACCGCCGAATTCACCCACCATCACCGCGGCCGTGAAACCTTCGCCCGTGGCCTTCGGAAGATTACGGTGCTGCTCGAACGCGGGCTTCCGGTGCCGCTGCTCGTCAGGAAGCGCCACCCACAGCTGGAGTCCGCGTTGCACCGGCAGCACGCCATCGGAAGGGAGCACGGCGAATTCCGAATGCGATACCCCGTGCCCGGCTGTCATGATGTTCAGCTCGCCGGGACGCACCAACACGTCGCTTCCCACGCTGTCCCGGTGGCGGATGGTGCCGGCCAGCGGCCAGGTGACTGTCTGGAGCCCGATGTGCGGGTGCGGGAGCACTGACATGGCCGTGCGGTCGGGGCCAAAACTGTCCAGGAAACACCACGCCCCAATGGTGGGCAGCCCGCGCTGGGGCAGGGTCCGCTGCACGTTCATGGCCCGCACGCCGCCCAGCGGCACCTCGCGCTCCGGCCACAACTGCAGGCAGGGGCCGGCACTCCCTTCCGGGGTTGCCGGCGGGCAGACTTCCTGCTGTGGGGATACTTCCAGGTTGGTCACCTTCCCACTTTAGGCCGGGTCGGGAGCCGGCGGTACGTCCGCCATACGCGCCCGCGCCCTCGTCCGAATCGGGCCCATCCTCCGGCCCGGCGGCCCCGAATGATTACAGTAGGGATTCCTTTGCCGGAAATGGGGAGCAATGCAGGTGTTGCCCGGTCCGGTTTGGGCTACCGTAACTATCAGCGTGCTGTGACAAATTTGCGTTGCTTTCGAAAGCCGTCCAACAGAACAGGTAAGTCCGCACCATGGACCAGGCCATGATCGAGTTCCAGAGCGTCACCAAGCAGTACCAAGGCGGGCAACCTGCCGTGGACCAGCTCACCATGTCCATCAGCAAAGGGTCCATCACCGTGTTTGTGGGGCCCTCCGGTTGTGGAAAAACCACCTCGCTGCGGATGATCAACCGGATGGTGGAGCCCACCTCAGGCGTCATCACTGTGGACGGCAAGGACGTCACCTCCGTGCCGGCATCCGAGCTTCGCCGCTCCATGGGATACGTGATGCAGTCCTCCGGCCTCCTGCCGCACCGCTCGGTGCTGGACAACATCGCCACGGTGCCCCGGCTCAACGGAGTCCCGAAGTCCGAGGCCCGCAAACGTGCGGAGGAACTGCTCGACGTCGTTGGCCTGGCCCGCGTCCTGGGCAAGCGCTACCCCTCGCAGCTTTCCGGCGGCCAGCAGCAGCGCGTGGGCGTGGCCCGTGCCCTCGCCGCGGATCCGCCGGTCCTGCTGATGGATGAACCCTTCAGTGCTGTGGATCCGGTGGTCCGTGACGAACTTCAGCAGGAACTCCTGCGGCTGCAGAAAGACCTGGCCAAGACCATCGTTTTTGTCACCCATGACATCGACGAAGCCACGGTCCTGGGCGATAAAGTGGCCGTTTTTGCCACCGGAGGAAAGCTGGCACAGTACGCCACACCGGAGGAGATCCTGCGGGCTCCGGCGAACGACTTTGTGGCTTCCTTCGTGGGCCGGGACCGCGGGTTTCGCCACCTGGGATTCACCGCGTCCGACGGCGTGACAGTCCACCCGGTGCCCACGGTGGTCCGCAGCCCCGGAGGCTCCCTGGACCCGGAGCCCGGGCCGGGGGCCGGTTGGCAGCTGGTGGTGGATCACGCAGGGCGTCCGCTGGGATGGACCGGACCGGGAAACGGTGCCGGACTCATCCCGGGCGGCTCCCTCTTCCGTGCGGGAGAGAGCCTGCGCCGCGCACTGGACGCAGCCCTGTCCTCGCCGTCGGGCCTCGGCGTTGCGGTGGACTCCGAAGGCAGGGTCCTCGGCGTCGTCAGGGGTGGCGAAGTCCTGGCCCTGATCGAAGAGGCGCGCCAGGTCAGGCAGGCTGCCCTCTGATGGACTGGTTCCTGGCGAACAGCGGCATGGTCCTGGAACGGGCCGGCCAACACCTGGTGCTTGCCTTGGTGCCCATGGTCCTGGGCCTGGTGATCTCCATCCCGCTGGCGCAGCTGGCACGCCGCCACACGGTGCTCCGCTCCGTGGTGCTCACCGCCTCCTCGCTGCTCTACACCATTCCCTCGCTGGCACTGTTCATCATCCTGCCCACTCTCCTGGGCACCCGGATCCTTGACCCGCTCAATGTGGTGGTGGCCCTGACCATCTACGCTGTGGCCCTGCTGGTCCGGGCAGCGCTGGACGCCTTCGACTCAGTGGACAAGGACGTGAGCCAGGCCGCCGTCGCCATGGGGTACAAACCCCTGGCCCGGTTCGTGCAGGTGGACCTGCCGCTGTCCTTGCCCGTGATGTTCGCCGGCCTCCGTGTGGTGTCGGTCAGCAACATCTCCCTGGTCAGCGTGGCGGCACTGCTGGGCGTGGGAAACCTGGGCATGCTCTTCACCGACGGCCTGCAGCGCGACTTTGTCACCGAAGTGGTGGTGGGCATCATCGCCATCCTGGTCCTTGCACTGTTGATGGATGCACTCCTGGTCCTGCTCGAGCGGATCCTCACGCCATGGGAACGGGCCGGCCGGCCAGGACACCGGCAGCCGGCAGCCGGCCCAGGAGACGCAACGGACGCGGCCCGGCGGCTGGCCGGGCCTAAGACCGGAGGAGGAAACGCGTGAGCAACGTCTTCGCCGATACCTTCGCCTGGCTGGCAGACCCCCTGCACTGGACCGGCAGTGCCGGCATTCCTGCGCGGCTGGCCGAACACCTCCAGTACACGGGACTCGTGATGCTGATCGCGGCGGCCATCGCCGTCCCGGCCGGCCTGTACGTGGGCCATACGGGCCGGGGCAGGGTAGCGGTCGTGGCCATCGCCGGTGCCCTGCGCGCCCTGCCCACGCTCGGCCTGCTGACGCTGTTTGTCCTGCTGGCTGGAATCGGACTGATGCCGCCCATCTGGGCGCTGGTGATCCTCACTGTGCCGCCGCTCCTTGCGGGCACCTACGCCGGGATCTCCAGCGTGGACCGCAACGTGGTGGACGCCGCCCGCGCCATGGGAATGACCGAGCTTCAGGTGTTGTTCCGGGCGGAGCTGCCCAACGCACTGACGGTGATGTTCGGCGGCTTCCGCACCGGTGTGCTGCAGGTGATCGCCACGGTCTCCGTGGTGGCGTACATCAACCTCGGCGGCCTGGGCCGCTACCTGTTCGACGGCCTGGTCCTCAGCGACTTCCCGCGGATGCTCGGAGGGTCGCTGCTCATCGCCGTGCTGGCCATCGCGGTCGACCTCGTCCTGTCCCTTTTCCAGAGGCTGTTCCTGACCCCAGGGCCCTCGAAGCAGTCCCACCGCGGCCAGCAGGCCGCGGTCGATCGCACAGACTCCGTCCTCGCGGAGGCTGCGGCACAAGGAGGTAAATCATGAAAGAAAGCCGACCTCAAGGCCTTGGCAGGCGGACGTTCGGTGGCCTGGCCGCCGGAGTGGGCCTGGCCGTTGTGCTCTCCGCCTGCGGTGGATCGTCCGATCCACTCAGCAAGGCCCCGGCCACCAGCGGCACCGCCTCCGGGGGAACCACCTCGCTGGTAATCGGTTCCGCTGATTTCCCCGAGAGCCAGATCATCGCCGAACTCTACGCCGGGGCACTGAACGCCGGCGGCGTCACCGCCACCACCAAGCCGAACATCGGTTCCCGCGAGGTGTACTTCAAGGCAGTCCAGGACGGTTCAGTGGACGTGGTCCCGGACTACACCGGAAACCTGCTCCTGCACGTGGACAAGGAAGCCACCGAGATCGCGGCGGACGAGATCGCCAAGGCGCTGCCGGGCAAGCTGCCGGACGGACTGGCCGTGCTAGATGCAGCCAAAGCCGAAGACAAGGACGCCATGGTGGTCACCAAGGCCACCGCCGAGAAGTACCAGCTGAAGTCCATCGAGGACCTCGCGAAAGTCTGCAGCGAGATTGTGGTGGGCGCACCCGCCACGTTCGCCGAGCGCGCCTACGGTTTGCCGGGGCTGAAGAAGAACTACAACTGCGAGCCCAAGAAGCTCGAGCCCTTCAGCGACGGCGGCGGCCCCGTGACGCTCAAGGCCCTGCTCGAGGACCAGGTGCAGGTGGCTGACATCTACACCACCACGCCGTCCATCGCGGACAACGACCTCTTGGTGCTGGAGGACCCGAAGAACAACTTCATCGCCCAGCAGGTCATCCCGCTGTACAACAAGGCCAAGATGACGGACAAGGCCAAGGATGCCATCAACTCGGTCTCCAGGGTCCTCACCACCGAGGACCTGATCAACCTCAACCGTGCCGTCAGCGGCAGCCAGAAACAGGGCGCCAAGGAAGCGGCCGATGCCTGGCTCAAGGACAAGGGCATCGTCAAGTAGGCATTGCCCGCCAAGCAGTACGACGGCGCCTATGGAGGCACCGGCGTGTGTGGCTGACGTCTCACCGGAGATGCATCCTCCCTGTGGCATATTTGATGGATGGCAGAATTCAGGCAGTCCACGAAGCTTCACAACGTCCTTTACGACATCCGTGGACCGATTCTTCAGGCCGCCCAGCAGATGGAGGCGGAGGGCCACCGGATCCTCAAGCTGAACATCGGCAACCCCGCACCCTTCGGCTTCGAGGCGCCTGATGCCATCCTCGTGGACATGATCCGCCACCTGCCGCACGCCCAGGGCTACAGCGATTCCCGGGGTATTTTCTCCGCGCGCACCGCCGTCTCGCAGTACTACCAGACCCGCGGGATCCAGAACATCCATGTGGACGACGTCTACCTGGGCAACGGCGTCAGCGAACTCATCACCATGTCCCTGATGGCGCTGCTCGACGACGGCGACGAAGTCCTCATCCCCACCCCGGACTACCCGCTGTGGACGGCATCGGTGGCACTCGCCAGCGGCAAGCCGGTGCACTACCTCTGCGACGAGGAATCCGGCTGGCAGCCGGACCTTGAGGACATGGAAGCCAAAATCACCCCGCGCACCAAGGGAATCGTGGTCATCAACCCGAACAACCCCACGGGCGCCGTCTACCCTGAAGAGACACTGAAGAAGATCGTGGCCCTCGCCGAGAAGCACGGCCTGGTGATCTTCGCTGACGAGATCTACGAAAAGATCCTCTATGAGGACGCCGTCCACGTGAACCTGGCCGGGCTCACCGGCGACCACGTCCTCTGCCTCACCTTCAGCGGACTGTCCAAGGCCTACCGGGTGTGCGGCTACCGCGCCGGCTGGATGGCCATTTCCGGACCCAAAAAGGACGCCGCGGATTACCTTGAGGGCATCAGCCTCCTGGCCAACATGCGCCTCTGCGCCAACGTCCCGGCCCAGCACGCCATCCAGACGGCGCTCGGCGGCTACCAGAGCATCAACGACCTCATCCTCCCGGGCGGCCGCCTGCTGGAGCAGCGCAACAAGGCCTACGACATGCTCAACGCGATCCCCGGCGTCAGCACCCAGCAGGCCAGGGGCGCCCTCTACCTCTTCCCCCGGCTGGACCCCGAGGTCTACCACATCAGGGATGACGAAAAGTTTGTCCTCGATCTCCTCCGGGAGCAAAAAATCCTGGTCTCGCACGGCCGGGCGTTCAACTGGGTCCGCCCGGACCACTTCCGGATGGTCACGCTGCCCAACGTCAAGGACATTGAAGAAGCCGTGGGGCGGATGGGGGACTTCCTAAGCAGGTATCAGGGGAACTAGCCTGTGGTCACGGGCGCTTCGGACCCGTGAACCTTTGCGGAAGGATTCCCCATGGCCGGCCCCGTCCAGTTCGATCAGCACCCCTCCGAGACGCTTCGGGCAGGGGAGGGGTTTTCGCTCAGTGAGATGGATCCCGATTCCACCCCTGGCTACAAGGGAACCAAGGAAGACGGCCGCGCCCTCCTCGCCAAGCTGGATGATGAACTCACCGAGCTGCAGGAGAAGCTGTTTGCCGAGTCGCGGTTTGGCGGGCGCAAGCGCATCCTGCTGATCCTGCAGGCCATGGACACTGCAGGCAAGGGCGGCATCGTGAACCACGTGATGGCGGCCATGAACCCGCAGGGCGTCCAGTTCAAGGCATTCAAGGCCCCCACCGAGGAGGAAAAGTCCTACGACTTCCTGTGGCGGATCGAGAAGGAAGTTCCGGCCGCCGGCATGGTGGGTGTGTTTGACCGGTCCCAGTACGAGGATGTCCTGATCCACCGGGTCCACCGCTGGGCCAGTCCGGCGGAAATCAAGCGCCGGTATGTGGCCATCAATGAGTTCGAGGCACGGCTGACCGACTCCGGCACCAAAGTGGTCAAAGTGATGCTGCACATCAGCGGGCAGGAGCAGAAGGAACGCCTGCTGGCCCGGCTGGACAATCCGGCCAAGCACTGGAAGTACAGCCGGGGCGACCTGGACGAGCGGGCCTTCTGGGACGACTACATGAGTGCGTACGAAGCGGCGATAGCCGAGACCAGCACTGCCGAGGCGCCGTGGCACGTGGTTCCCGCCAACAAGAAGTGGTACGCCCGCATCGCCGTTCAGCAGCTGCTGCTGGGCGCGCTGGGCGGACTGAACCTCAAATGGCCCAAGGCCGACTTCGACGTCGCCACCGAGCGGGAGCTGGTCCTTCGCTCCTGACCCTTCTTCCTGGCGCGGGCTGGGTCTGCCGTCCGCCGTCTGCCGGCTGAAGGGGACGGGTACTACATCGGCTGGTCCCGGGCGGCGGCCAGCCGTTTCCGTGCACCTTCCAGCCACTCCTCGCAGCGTGCGGCCAGCGCCTCGCCCCGCTCCCACAGCGCCAGGGATTCCTCCAGGCTGGCACCTCCGGCTTCCAGCCTGCCCACCACGGCAATGAGCTGCTCGCGGGCTTCCTCGTAGCTCAGCGCTGCGACATCGGTTCCTGGCGTGGGCTCAGTCATGGGGTTCTCCGGTCTCGGGGTGGTGCTGGTCAAGTGTTCCCGCGTGCTCAACGGCCCCGGTGGAGGTGGCGCCAAAGCGGCCTTCGGCCACGCGGACGGACAGGGCAATTCCGGCCGGGGCTTCCGCTGGGCGGCGCACCACGGCATGCCCGGCGCTGCTGCGGCGTGCTGCCTCCGGATCGGCGAGTTCGACGACGGCGTACCCCCGGTCGAGCGTCTTCTGCGGCGACAGGGCGCGGACCTGCGCTTTGAGGTGCTCCAATTGGTCAGCGGCGCGGACCACCGTGGAACTCACCGCGGCGGAGGACCTGCGCAACAGCCGTTCCACCTCTTCGGAACGGATGGTCACCAGGCCTTCAGGCGCTGCCAGCACCGGCCGTGAGCGAAGCGACGCCAGCCTGTCGGTTTCCCTGTCCACCAGGCGCTCCATGCACCGGCGCAGCTGCTCCCGGGCCTGGCGCACACCGGCCAGCTCTTCGGAGACTTCGGGCACGATCCGTTTGGCCGCATCCGTGGGAGTGGAGGCACGGAGGTCGGCGACGTCGTCAAGCAGCGGCCGGTCCGCCTCGTGGCCAATGGCGCTCACCACGGGAGTAGCGGCGGCAGCGACGGCGCGGACCAGCTCCTCGCTGTTGAAGGGCAGGAGGTCTTCAAGGGCTCCGCCGCCGCGGGCGATCACAATAACGTCCACCTCCGGCCGGCCGTCCAACTCCCGCAGCGCGCGGATCACCTGGGCCACGGCCGTGTTTCCCTGGACTGCCACCTCCCGGATTTCGAACTCGACGGCGGGCCAGCGCAGGGCGGCGTTGCGGAGGATGTCTTTTTTGGCGTCCGAGTCCCTGCCCGTGATCAGGCCGATGCGGTGGGGCAGCAGCGGCAGCGGCTTCTTGCGTGAGTCAGCGAAAAGCCCCTCGGCGGAAAGCGCCTGGCGGAGCCGTTCGATCCGGGCCAGCAGGTCACCCAGTCCCACCGGGCGGATGTCCCTGACCAGCATGTTCAGCCGCCCGGTCTTCATCCAGAACTCAGGCTTGAGCAGTGCAACCACCCGGGACCCGCGCTCCAAGGGCAGGTTCTGGCGCTCCAGCACCTTGGTCCACACCGAAGCGGGCAGCGAAACCTCGGCATCAACATCCCGCAGGGTGAGGTAGGCGTTGCTGCCGCGCCGGTTCAGTTCAATGACCTGCCCTTCCACCCAGGCCGACGGCGTCCGGTCGATGTGGGCCTTCAGCTTCTGGGACAGCAGCTGGAGCGGCCAGGGATTGTCCGGGCTGGTTTCCGCCGCCGTTGCCGGAAGGGTGGTGGGGGCGGCCAGTTGCTGGCCTGGCACCGGAAGCGCGGCCTGTTCAGACATGCGGGCACCCTTGCGGGGCTGGAGCTGAGGGCATGAGGTCCTTTGTCTGTTGTGCGGCGGTCATTCAACCATATCCATAAGCTCTACCATCCGGGACTGACAGTGTCCGGCCAGCATGCCCGCCTAGGATGGGGTGACCGCCATCGACCCGAAGGATCTGCTGTGCGTACTTTTGTTTCCGCTGTCGCCACCTTGCTGGCCATACTGCTGGCAGCAGTGGCGGTTCCCGCCATCTGGCTCGACCGCAATATCGTCCAGGAGCAGGGCTTCGTGGAGCTGGCCGCCCCGCTGGGAACGAACTCTGAATTCCAGCGGGGGCTTGCCACGGCAGCGGTGGGAACCATCGATACCAGTGCCGTTCCCGGTTTCCTCGAGGACCTGGTCCGGCCGGCCCTGGAAGACGCCGCCGCATCCATGACCGGGCTTCCCGGGTACCCGGCGGCCTGGGAAGAAACACTGCGCAGAAGCCACCGGCTCAGTTTTGCCGCGCCGGAGGCCACCGGCGGCGAATCCGCCTCGTCCCTGACCCTCGACGTGGCGCCGCTGGTAGCCCTGGGCGCCGAAGAGATCTCGCGCACCACCCGGCTTCCCCTCGACCCGCCCGACCAGACCCTGATCAACGTGGGGCAGACCGAGCAGAAGCAATGGACTGAACGGTTGAGCTCCTTTGCCCCGGCCGGCTACCTGCTGGCCGGAGGAGCAGGTGTGGCCCTGCTGCTGGCCCTGGTGGCAGCCCGCCGCCGGTGGACCGTGCTGGTGGGCGCGGGAATCGGTGCCCTTCTACTGTCAGCGGTCTGGACATTCGGCTCGCAGCTGGCCTCGGCCGCCGTGCTGGCCAGGGACAGCGGAAGTGAAGTGGCCAACATGTTCCGGGACGGGTTCGCTGCGGCCGCCAGCGCGGACTTCCAGGGCTGGACACTGGCGGCGGCGATCACGGGCGGAGCGCTGCTGGTGGTGGGGATTGTGGCAGGGTTCATACCGCGAAAGCGGGCGCAGGCAACCCGGTAGCATGGAGTAATGACCCCCTCAGCTGTTTCCCTTTCGATGCCCACCATCCCGCGTAGGCGCCGCTCACCTGAGGACGTAGCTGCTGCAGCCCCGGTATCCGGAGCCAAGAAGGTGCTGCTCGCTGCTCCCCGCGGTTACTGCGCCGGTGTGGACCGCGCCGTGATCGCCGTCGAGAAGGCCTTGGAACACTACGGCCCTCCGGTGTACGTGCGCAAACAGATTGTGCATAACGTCCATGTGGTCAGCTCCCTGGAGGAAAAGGGCGCCATCTTCGTCGACGAAACGGACGAGGTGCCGGAAGGCGCCCTGGTGATATTTTCTGCCCACGGCGTGTCGCCGGCGGTGGTCCAGTCCGCTGAGGACCGCGGCCTGCGCACCATTGACGCCACCTGCCCCCTGGTCACGAAGGTCCACAAGGAAGCCGTCCGGTTCGCGAAGGACGATTTCGACATCCTGCTGATCGGCCACGACGGCCACGAGGAAGTCGAAGGCACAGCCGGCGAGGCACCGGAACACATCCAGATCATCAACGGCCCCCACGAAGTGGACAAGGTCACGGTGCGGGATCCGGAAAAAGTCATCTGGCTCTCGCAGACCACGCTCAGCGTTGACGAGACCATGGAAACCGTCCGCCTGCTGAAGGACCGGTTCCCCACGCTGCAGGATCCCCCCAGCGACGACATCTGCTACGCCACCACCAACCGCCAGGTGGCCATCAAAAAGATCTCCCCGCAGGCGGACCTGGTCATCGTGGTGGGCTCGGCCAACTCGTCCAATTCCGTGCGGCTGGTGGAGGTTGCCCTCGAATACGGGGCGAAGGCCTCCTACCGCGTGGACTTCGCCAATGAAGTTGATGAGGCGTGGTTTGAGGGCGTGGCCACCGTGGGCGTAACTTCCGGGGCGTCCGTTCCCGAGGTGCTCGTGCAGGACGTGCTGCGGCTGCTGGCCGACTACGGCTACGGCACCGTGGAAGAAGTGGTTACGGCCGAAGAGGACCTGCTGTTCTCATTGCCCAAGGAGCTGCGCGCAACCCTGAAGCAGGCCGGCGACGTCAGCCGCGCCCTGGGCGGCCGCAAACCGCGCAGCTGACGGCAAACAGCACAAGGAAAAGGGCCCGGCGACCAACAGTTGCCCGGCCCTTTCCCCTGTCAGCAAACTTGTCCTAGGCGGCCTCGTCCTGGCTCTGCAGTTCCGGGGCGGCCACGGCCCGCGGTGTGACGTCCACCAGCGGGGGAGTGGCCAGGCCGGACTCTTCGAGGGTGTTCAGCTTCCGTGCGGTGGGCAGGACGCGGGCTTCCAGCGTGCCCACCATCGAGTTGTAGCGGTCCACCGATGTCTTCAACGATGACCCCAGCTTGCTGACGTTCTCGCCCAGGGTTCCCATCCGGTCATACAGCTGCCGGGCGAGGTCGAACAGTTCGCGGGCACTGTCTGTCAGGACGTCCTGCCGCCAGGTGAAGGCAACGGACTTCAGCACCGCCAGCAGGGTGCTGGGGGAGGCCAGGACCACATTCCGGGACAACGCGTGGTCCAGGAGTTCGGCGTCGGCGGTGAGGGCGGCAGCCAGGATGGACTCGGCCGGGATGAAGCAGATCACCAGCTCCGGGGAGTTGCCGGGAATGTCCCAGTACTTTTTGTTTCCGAGTGCGTCCACATGTGCCCGCAGCGCTTTGGCGTGCGCGGCCAGGAGCGTTTGCTGCGAGCGGCGGTCGATCCCCGAACCGGGCCCGGCCAGCCCCGCCCGGGACTCATGCGGCCCCAGCTCCTGGGCCTCGAGGTAGGACGACAGCGGCACCTTGGCGTCAACCACCAGCTGCTTTTCGCCGGGCAGCTGGACTACAAGGTCGGGGCGCACGGACGACTCGCCGCCAGTGCTGTGGACCTGCTCGACGAAATCCACGTGGCGCAGCATGCCGGACGCTTCCACCACGCGCCGCAACTGGACCTCGCCCCACTGGCCGCGGGCACTGTTGGACCGCAGCGCGGACTCCAGGGCGTGCGTGGACCGGATCAACTGCTCGTCCGAGAGCCTGGCCTCCTGCAGCTGCTGGGCGAGCTGGCCGTACTGTTCCAGCCGGTCCCGCTCCAAAAGCGCCACCTGCTGCTGCACTGCCGTGAGCTTCTCTGCCACGGGCGCAAGGGCACGCAGCACGCTGCCGTCCTGGGACCGTGATTCGCCCAGCTCCCGGTTTTGTGCCGCCAAAAGCCGCCGCTCGGCGTCGGCCGCTGCGAACTGGGCGCTGACCTCCGAAAGCCGGGACGAGACGGCGTCGAAGTCCTCCTCCACGGCGCGGGTGCTTTTCCGGAGCACAAAGTACGTGGCCGCAGCGCCAGCCAGGGCGCCCAGTAACAGCATGAACAAAGCCAAAATCAACGCGAATGCATCCATGTGCCCACTGTCGCACGGGGCTCCGACATTTTTGCCGAAGCGACATTTCCGGCCGCCGTCGCCGAACCTGCATGATGCCCGCTGCGGGTAGAATCAATGCTCGTGGCTCTTACTATTGGCATCGTCGGACTGCCCAACGTCGGCAAATCAACCCTCTTCAACGCACTGACCCGCAACCAGGTGCTGGCAGCGAACTACCCGTTCGCCACCATCGAGCCCAACGTGGGCGTTGTCAGCCTGCCGGATCCGCGGCTCCAGCAGCTCGGTGAACTCTTCGGCTCCCAGCGCGTCCTGCCCGCAGCCGTGTCCTTCGTGGACATTGCCGGCATCGTCAAGGGCGCCAGCGAGGGCGAAGGCCTCGGAAACCAGTTCCTGGCCAACATCCGCGAAGCGGAGGCCATCGCCCAGGTGGTGCGCGTCTTCGACGACCCGGATGTAATCCACGTTGACGGCAAAGTGGATCCGCGCTCGGACATGGAGACCATCAACACTGAACTGATCCTCGCGGACCTGCAGACCATCGAAAAAGCCATTCCGCGGATCGAAAAAGAAGTCAAGATCAAAAAGCGCGAAGCTGCGGAGCTGAACGCCATCCTGGCCGCGCAGAAAGTGCTTGAGCGCGGCGACACCATTTTCTCCTCCATCAAGAGCGACAAACTGGAGATGGAGCACCTCAAGGAGCTCAGCCTGCTGACGGCCAAGCCCTTCATCTACGTGTTCAACGCCGATGAAGGGATCCTCGGCAGTCCCGGGAAGCAGGAAGAGCTGCGTGCCCTGGTCGCTCCTGCCGACTGCATTTTCCTCGACGCCAAGCTCGAAGCCGACCTCGTGGAACTGGACGAGGAAGAAGCCCGCGAAATGCTGGAAATGAACGGCCAGGAAGAGTCGGGGCTGGACCAGCTGGCGAGGGTCGGCTTCCACACCCTGGGACTGCAGACCTACCTCACGGCCGGTCCCAAGGAAGCACGCGCCTGGACCATCCACCGCGGCGACACGGCTCCCCAGGCGGCAGGCGTGATCCACAGCGACTTCCAGCGCGGATTCATCAAGGCCGAAGTAGTGTCCTTCGATGACCTCATCGATGCCGGTTCCATGGCTGAAGCCAAATCGCGGGGCAAGGTCCGGATCGAAGGCAAGGAATACGTGATGGCCGACGGCGACGTGGTGGAGTTCCGCTTCAACGTCTGACGCGTTTCACGCGGCGGCCGGCGGGTACATAAGGTACGTTCGTTCCAACTCCTGATGGGTTCGCCGGGGACTTTATCCTGACTACAGGAGCGTGCTCCCGGCGCTTTCGGCTGGACCGCCCGGGCAAAGCAAAACAAGGAGGCGGCATGCCGGTCAGGCGTCTGATGCAGTTCATCACCGCGGCGGCAACCGCTGCCCTGGTGCTTTCGGGCTGCTCCGGTGGCGAGGGCGGCAGCAGCACGCCCGTTGTTGCGGGGGAGGCCAAGCGCGGCGGAAGCGTCACCGTTGCCGAGGTCAATGCGTTCTCCTCGTTCAATCCCTACAGTGCCGACGGTAACACGGACATCAATTCGAAGATCGGCTCGATCACACACTCGGGGTTTTACTACCTCGACGATGCCTCCAAAGTGGTCCGGAACGAAAAGTTCGGACGCATCGAGAAGGTCTCCGATGATCCGTTGAAGGTTCGGTACACCGTCAACGAGGGCGTGAAATGGTCCGACGGCGACCCCATCGACGCCGGTGACCTCCTGCTGAGCTGGGCCGCGGGCTCGGGCTACTTCAACGATGCCGATCCCAAGGCCGGAACAGGAACCACCTACTTCACCACCGCTGCTGACACCAACGGCCTGGCAGGAACCGGCCTCCCCGGGATCGGGGAGGACGGACGGTCCATCACCCTGGAATACGCCGAACCGTACGCCGACTGGGAAGTGGCGTTCGACGTCGGCCTGCCGGCCCACGTGGTGGCCGCAAAAAGCGGCCTGAACGATGAGGCCGACCTCATCGACCTGATCAAGGCTTCACCCCGCGGGGACGTGGGGAAGCCTGCCGTTAACAGCGCCCTGAAGCAGGTCAGCGACTTCTGGAATTCCGGGTTCGACACCAAGTCGCTGCCCCCGGACCCCTCCGTCTACCTCTCCAGCGGCCCCTACATCGTCCGGGACATCGTCCCGGAATCGTCCATGAAGCTGGTCCGCAACCGCGACTACAGCTGGGGCCAGGAACCTTGGCTGGATGAAATCAACGTCCGGTTCACCGGCGCATTGCCTGCCGCTGTGGACGCCCTCCGGAACGGACAGGCGGACATCATTTCGCCGCAGCCCTCCGCCGAAGCAGACAGCCTCTTCGCCGGCCTGGCCGAGCAGGGCAACACGGTGGACCGCTACAGCCAAGCCGGCTATGACCATCTGGACCTGGACTTTTCCGGACCCTTTGCCGCCGAGGACGTCCGGAAGGCGTTCCTCAAGGCAGTGCCCCGGCAGGCTATCGTTGACGCCGTCGTGGGCGACCTCCTCCCTGATGCCAAACCCCTCGACTCCCACGTGTTCCTGCCGGGCCAGCCCAAGTACGCGGACACGGCGAAGAACAACGGCTCCGGTGACTACGCGGAGGTGGACATCGACGCTGCGAAAGCGCTCCTCAACGGCAGAACCCCCTCCGTCCGCATCCTGTACAACCGCGACAATCCCAACCGCGCCAAGGCTTTTGCCCTGATCCGGGACTCCGCGGCGCTGGCCGGCTTCCAGGTAGTTGACGCAGGCCAGGGCAGCGCGGACTGGGCGAAGGCCCTGGGGAGCGGCGGCTATGACGCGGCGCTCCTGGGGTGGCTCGGAACCGGGGTGGGCGTGAGCCGCGTTCCGCAGATCCTCCGCACCGGGGCGGGCAGCAACTTCAACGGATTTTCCGACGGCGACGCGGACAAAGTGATGGAACAGCTCGCCGGCACCACCGACCTCGCCAAGCAGGACGAACTGCTCGCCGAAATCGACAAAAAGGTATGGGAGAGTGCCTACGGCCTGCCGCTGTACCAGACCGTCGGCACGACGGCGTACAGCGCCCGCGTCACCGGGGTGAAACCCAGCCCGGGACCGCTCGGCGTCTGGTGGAATGTCTGGGACTGGCGCCTCGCCTAAAGGGCCTTAAAGCACCGCCGCTCCTCTAGTGGCGGGCTTCACACTTTCAATTCGCCGATCCGACTACCGGCGAGTAGCATGTGACTTGCACAACTTCCGTTCACCGACAAAGCCCTTGGAGCAGTCCGGTCACGGTTTGGCAACGGAGTACCAGTATCTGGACTTCGTGCAGTTAGGCTACTCGTATATGTAGGCTGCGTCACAGTCCAAAAGCTGCGTCTAGCCTGCGGGGAAGCACAATGATTCCCCTCGTTTTCTCCCACAACTCATAGGAGGCGGAATGCGTTTTGCGCGCACTTCCAAAGCACTGGGCATCGTGGCAATCGCCGCACTTGCCCTGACCGGCTGCGGCGCTGGAGGCGGCAGCAATGACGGTGCCAGCGACGCTGCCGGCGACCCGAACAAAGTCATCACTGCCTACAGCAACGAACCACAAAACCCGTTGCTGCCGGCAAACACGAACGAAGTTTACGGCGGCCGCGTGGTCGAGCTCCTCTTCGAGGGCCTGCGGACGTACGACGCCGACGGCAAGCCCGTCAATGCGCTGGCAGAATCCATCGAATCCGCAGACGCCCAGAACTGGACCATCAAGGTCAAGCAGGGCACCAAGTTCACCAACGGCGAGGCAATCACCGCCAAGACCTTCGTGGATTCCTGGAACTTCGCGGCCAACTCGAAGAACCTGCAGAACAACGGCTTCTTCTTCGAATCCATCGCGGGCTACGAGGAAGTCTCGGCAGTAACCACCGAGAAGTCGGCGGACGGCAAGACCACCACCACGCCGGCGCCCACCGCCGAAACGATGTCCGGCCTGGTGGCCACCGATGACTCCACCATCACCGTGAAGCTGGCCCAGCCCGAGGCTGACTGGTCGCTGCGCCTGGGCTACTCCGCCTTCTTCCCGCTTCCCTCGGCCGCACTCGCGGACCCGAAGACGTTCGGTGAGAACCCGGTAGGCAACGGCCCGTACAAGTTCGAGAAGGAGGGCGCCTGGGTGCACGACACCTCCATCGCCCTTGTCAAGAACGCCGACTACAGCGGTCCCCGCGCATCCAAGAACGGCGGCGTGACCTTCAAGTTCTACACGGATCCGGGCCCGGCTTACACCGACCTGCAGTCCGACAACCTTGATGTCACGGACGTCCTTCCGTCCAACGCGCTGAAGACCTACGTTTCCGACTTCCCGGACCGTAACGCCACCAAGGCCGTTGCCACGAACTCCACGCTGAACATCCCGCCGTACAACCCGAACTTCCAGGGTGAAGCCGGCAAGCTCCGCCGCCAGGCTCTTTCCTACGCCATCAACCGCGAGGAAATCGCGAAGGTCGTCTTCAACGGGACCCGTACCCCGGCCAAGGCTTTCGTCCCGCCGGTCATCGAAGGCTTCAAAGAAGGCCTGAAGGGCAGCGAAGTCCTCAAGTTCGACGCCGCCAAGGCCAAGGACCTGTGGACCCAGGCTGAGAAGATCCAGCCGTACGATTCCTCCAAGCCGCTGCAGATTGCCTCCAACACCGACGGCGGCAACAAGGAATGGATCGACGCTGTTGCCAACGGCTTCAAGAACAACCTCGGCATCCAGGCTGAAATCCAGCCGTTTGCCAAGTTCGCCGAAGTCCTGAACCTCCGCAAGTCCCAGGAACTGCCGGGCCTGACCCGTGCAGGCTGGCAGGGTGACTACCCGTCGCTCTACAACTTCCTTGGACCGGTCTGGGCCACGAACGCTTCCTCCAACTACGAGAAGTACTCCAACCCCGAGTTCGACAAGTTGCTCAAGGAAGGCCTCGCAGCCAAGAGCACTGACGAAGCAAACGACAAGTTCAACCAGGCGCAGGAAGTCCTCTTCACGGACCTGCCGGGCCTGCCGCTCTGGGATCAGGCACGCCCGATCGTATGGAGCAATAACGTTGTGAAGGCCGAAACCGGCTGGAACGGCAGCATTCTCTACTACAACGTCACTGCCAAGTAAGTCCCAGATCTAACTTGCCGCCAGGTGCATTGGGGGTCCGGTCACGGCCGGGCCCCCATTGGCTTGCAACGGCAGGAAGGCACCAATGAACCTGCATTCTTCCCAACCGGAAGGCTGGTGATCCCGTGGTCCGCTTCATTCTGCGCCGGCTCCTACAGGTGATCCCTGTTTTCCTCGGCACCACCCTTTTGGTCTATTACATGGTGTTCGCCCTTCCCGGCGACCCCATCGCGGCGCTGTTTGGCGACCGCCAGCCTCCGCAGGCAGTCATTGACACCCTGCGCAGCCAGTACCACCTCGACGAACCTTTCTGGGTCCAGTACGGAATCTTCCTGAAGAACCTCTTTACCTTCAACCTGGGCAACGACTTCACCGGCCAGCCCATCGCCGCAGCCCTGGCCCGGGTATTCCCCGTGACCGCCATGCTGGCGATCGAAGCACTGGCCATCCAGGCAATCTTCGGCGTAGCCTTCGGCGTCTTCGCCGGCCTCCGCCGCGGCGGCTGGTTCGACTCCACCGTCCTCGTGGCGTCCCTGGTGGTCATCGCTGTCCCTACGTTCGTCCTCGGCTTCGTGTTCCAGCTCGTCTTCGGCGTGCAGCTGGGATGGGCGAAACCGACCGTAGGCGCCAACGCCGACTGGGGCAGCCTCCTGCTCCCGGCAGTTGTTCTGGGGCTCGTGTCCTTCGCTTATGTGCTCCGCTTGACCCGCACGTCAGTCAGCGAGAACATGAACGCCGACTACGTCCGGACCGCCACCGCCAAGGGCCTCTCGCGGCCCCGGGTGGTCCTGGCGCACATCCTGCGCAACTCGCTGATCCCAGTGGTGACCTACCTTGGCGCCAACCTGGGCGGCCTAATGGGCGGTGCCATCGTCACCGAAGGCATTTTCAACGTTCCCGGCGTAGGCAACAAGCTCTACCAGGCAGTCCTCCGCAGCGAAGGACCCACCATCGTTTCCATCGTCAGCGTGCTGGTGCTGGTCTTCGTGGTGGCCAACCTGCTTGTTGATCTCCTGTATGCCTGGCTTGACCCGAGGATCCGCTATGACCAGTAATAACAGCCACTACGTGGCGCCCATCGAGGAAACCCCGCTGTTGGCAACCGATGCCGTCAAGACTGACCAGGCACCCCTCAGCCTGTGGGCGGACGCCTGGCGCAAGCTCCGCCGTCGTCCGTTGTTCATTATCTCGGCCCTGCTGATCCTGGCACTGACGGTTGTTGCCCTGTTCCCCGGCCTGTTTACGTCCGTGGCCCCCAATGAAGGCTGCGAGCTGGCAAATTCCGAGGGCGGCCCCACTGCCGGGCACCCCTTCGGCTTTACCTTTCAGGGCTGCGACATCTACTCCCGCGTCATCCACGGCACGCAAGCCTCCATGTCCGTCGGTATCCTCTCGGTGCTGTGCGTCCTGGTGATCGGTGTGACCCTCGGCGCCCTCGCCGGCTACTACGGCGGCTGGATCGACGCGGTGCTGGCCCGGCTGGGTGACATCTTCTTCGCCCTGCCCCTGATCCTCGGTGCGCTGGTCATCACCCAGCTGCCCCTGTTCCGCGAGAACAAAAGCGTCTGGACAGTCGTGTTCGTGATCTCGCTCCTGGCCTGGCCGCAGATGGCACGCATCACCCGCGGAGCGGTGATCGAGGTGCGCAACTCCGACTTCGTCACCGCGGCCCGTTCGCTGGGCGTGTCCAAGTTCGGCGCACTGGTCCGGCATGTGCTGCCGAACGCCCTCGCGCCGATCATTGTCCTGGCCACCCTGGAACTCGGCGTCTTCATCGTCGCCGAGGCAACGCTTTCCTTCCTGGGCATCGGCCTTCCGCAGAGCATCATGTCCTGGGGTAACGACATCGCAGGCGCGCAGGCATCCATCCGTACCAGGCCGGAGATCATGCTGTTCCCGGCCGCGGCACTGTCCATCACGGTGCTGAGCTTCATCATGCTGGGCGACGCCGTACGTGACGCCCTTGATCCGAAGAGCCGCCAGCGATGAGAGACAACGAGATGACAACTCCAGAAATACGCATCGCGGAGGCCGGCACCACGGGGATCAGGCCGCTGCTTGAGATCCGCGACCTCGCCATTACCTTCAAGACCAGCGGCGGCGAAGTCCAGGCGGTCCGTGATGCGCACCTGACCATCATGCCCGGCGAAACCGTGGCGATTGTGGGTGAGTCGGGATCCGGCAAGTCCACTACCGCGCTGGCCGCAATCGGTCTCCTGCCCTCCAACGGCCGTGTTTCCGGCGGCCAGATCCTGCTGGACGGCGAAGACATCGCGCATGCCCCCGAAAAGCGCATGATCGAGCTTCGCGGCAACACCATCGGCATGGTGCCGCAGGACCCGATGTCCAACCTGAACCCGGTGTGGAAGATCGGTTACCAGGTCCGGGAAACGCTGCGTGCGAATGGCCAGCCCAACGGTCCGGATGACGTCGCCAAGGTACTTTCGCAGGCCGGCCTGCCAGACGCCCACCGGCGTGCCGGCCAGTACCCGCACGAGTTCTCAGGCGGCATGCGGCAGCGGGCCCTGATCGCCATTGGGCTTTCCTGCCAGCCCCGGCTGCTGATTGCGGACGAGCCCACCTCCGCCCTCGATGTCACGGTGCAGCGGCAAATCCTGGACCACCTGGACACCATGACCACCGAACTGGGCACCTCGGTGCTGCTGATCACGCACGACCTGGGCCTGGCAGCGGAACGTGCCGACAAGGTAGTGGTGATGTACCAGGGCCGCGTAGTGGAGGCAGGGCCTTCCCTCGAACTGCTGCGGAACCCGCGGCACCCTTACACCAAGAGGCTTGTGGAATCGGCGCCGTCGCTGGCCAGCCGCAGGATCCAGGCCGCCAAGGAACAAGGCGTGGAAACTGCGGATCTGCTTGCTCCGGCCGCCGAGCCTGCAGCGGCTGACAACGTCCTGCAGATCCAGGACCTGCGGAAGGTCTACAAGCTCCGCCAGGGCCTGGGGAAATCCTCGGACTTCGCGGCCGTGGACGGCGTCAGCTTCGACGTCAAGCGGGGAACCACGACGGCGATCGTGGGGGAGTCGGGCTCCGGCAAGTCCACCGTGGCCAAGATGGTGCTCCAGCTGGAGAAGCCCACCGACGGCAGGATACTGTTCGACGGCGTGGACACCTCCGTCCTGAAACCCGCGGACCTGTTCAAGTTCCGGCGTCGGGTGCAGCCGATCTTCCAGGATCCGTACGGTTCCCTGGACCCGATGTACAACATCTACCGGACCATCGAAGAACCGTTGCGGGTCCATAAAATTGGTGACAAGGCCAGCCGGGAAAAGAAGGTCCGGGAACTGCTGGACCAGGTGGCGCTGCCCCAGTCCGCCATGCAGCGGTATCCGAACGAACTCTCCGGCGGGCAGCGGCAGCGTGTTGCCATCGCCCGTGCCCTGGCCCTGGATCCCGAAGTCATCATTTGCGACGAAGCGGTGTCCGCCCTGGACGTGCTGGTGCAGGCACAGGTGCTGAACCTGCTGGCAGACCTCCAGGCCAACCTGGGGCTGACCTACCTCTTCATCACCCACGACCTCGCTGTGGTCCGGCAGATCGCCGACCATGTCTGCGTGATGGAAAAGGGACGCCTGGTGGAGACCGGGTCCACGGATGACGTCTTTGAATCACCGCGGCAGGACTACACCAAGGCGCTGCTCAACGCGATCCCGGGCGCCAAGCTGATGCTTCCGCCGGAAGTGGCTTAGCAGCCCTTCCCTGTTGACCGGTTGGAGCCGGAGCCATTCGGCTCCGGCTCCAACCGGTCAAATACTGTGTTGCTGTCAGTCCTGGAACGAGTCGGTGCCGCCGCCCGTAGCCAGTGCCGGCGGCTGGTCCGATGCCGGCTTCCGCTCCAGGCCCAGGTCGCGGAGCCTGCGCTCCAGCAAGGTCCCCAGGACGCGGCGGCCGCTGGGATTCATGTGTACCGCGTCCGCCAGATCCTTTTCCAGGCCGTACCTGGTCAGCCAGTCACCCACGGAAACAAAGGGCAGGTTGTGCGCCGCTGCAACCGAGCCCAGCAGGGCATCGACCTCCGTGCGACGTCCGCCGCCGTTGGCTTCGCCCCGGGCCAGTGTTCCAATCATGGCAATCCGGGTTCCGGGGTAGCGGGCCTTGAGCGCAGCGAGCAGCCGCTCGGCGTTTCCGGTGATCCTGATGTCGGATGCCCCGCCGGCGGCGTCATTGCCGCCGCCCTGGACCACGATGAGCGCCGGAGTGCCGGAGGGCAGGAGCCAGTCGCCACGCAGGAGCGCATCAATGTAGTTGCCGGTTTTTCCGTTGGCGGAGACAAACCCCGTGCCGCCCCGCCCGCAGTAATAGACTTTGTATCCGGCCGCCTCCAGGCCCTGGCGGGGCCAGCCGTCCGAAGGTTCTGACTGCGAATCACCGATCAGGAGGACGGTCCGGCTGATGTCTGGAACCACGGCTTCGAGCCGCCCATTGGCTGGATTGAGGATGCGCGAACCGGCGGAAGCCTGGTTGACCACACCGGCCCCAGGTTGCCCCGAAGCGGCGGCCTGCACCGGGGAAACGGCAGAAGACCGGGCAGGCGTGGCGCAGCCGGACAACCCAATAAGGCTGGACACCGCCATGACGGCGGCGGCTCCGGACATGGAAGCACGGGTCCGGGCCATGGCTTTTCGCATGTGGTGTCTTTCAGGCTTGCATAAAGTGTCAGAGCAATCATGTGGCACGCATGCAGGAATAGCCAGTGATTTTGCTCACTAATCTATTCGCGTTGCGCAGCGGTGGAGCGGCCGCCCCACCTGCAGGCTGCCGGAAAATTTAGGCCTATTAATGCCACAGACGCTAGACTGGGGGAAGCAGCCCTGTGCAAAGGGCCTTATCCGTCGTGCGTTCCAGTTGGAAATGTCGCGATACAACAGCTGACTTTCACCACTGAATCGAGCCCTCACGCATGTCTGAAACCACCACCAACACCGCGGTAGCCACTGCATCGCGCAGTGACCTGCGCAACGTCGCGATCGTGGCCCACGTTGACCACGGCAAGACCACCCTGGTCGACGCCATGCTCAAGCAGACCAACTCCTTTGCCGAGCACAACCACCTCGAAGACCGCGTGATGGATTCCGGTGACCTTGAGCGCGAAAAGGGCATCACCATCCTGGCCAAGAACACCACGGTGGCCTACAACGGTCCGTCCTCCAACGGCGAGACCATCACCATCAACGTCATCGACACCCCCGGCCACGCCGACTTTGGCGGCGAGGTGGAGCGCGGCCTCTCCATGGTTGACGGCGTTGTGCTGCTCGTTGACTCGTCCGAGGGCCCGCTGCCGCAGACCCGCTTTGTGCTCCGCAAGGCCCTTGCCGCGCACCTGCCGGTGATCCTCCTGGTCAACAAGACCGACCGTCCCGACGCCCGCATCGACGAAGTGGTGCACGAGTCCATGGACCTGCTCCTGGGCCTGGCTTCCGACCTCGCGGACGAAGTTCCGGACCTGGACCTGGACAAGGTCCTCGAAGTGCCGGTTGTCTACGCAGCAGCCAAGGTTGGCCGCGCCTCCCTCGAGCAGCCCGCCAACGGCTCCGCCCCGGAGAACGAGGACCTCGAGCCGCTGTTCAAGGCCATCATCGAGCACATCCCGGCCCCCACCTACAACCCGGAAGGTGTCCTGCAGGCTCACGTCACCAACCTGGACGCTTCTCCGTTCCTGGGCCGCCTGGCACTGCTCCGCATCTACAACGGCACCCTCCGCAAGGGCCAGCAGGTTGCCTGGGCCCGCCAGAACGGCGAGTTGAAGACCGTCAAGATCACCGAGCTCCTGGCCACCAAGGCCCTGGAGCGCGTGCCGGCCGAATCCGCCGGCCCCGGCGAGATTGTCGCCGTCGCAGGCATCGAGGACATCACCATCGGTGAAACGCTCACCGACGTCGAGAACCCGCAGCCGCTGCCGCTGATCACCGTGGACGATCCCGCGATCTCCATGACCATCGGTATCAACACCTCGCCGCTGGCCGGCAAGGTCAAGGGTGCAAAGGTCACCGCCCGCCAGGTGAAGGACCGCCTGGACAAGGAACTGATCGGTAACGTCTCCATTAAGGTGCTCCCCACCGAGCGTCCTGACGCCTGGGAAGTCCAGGGCCGTGGCGAGCTCGCCCTGGCCATCCTCGTGGAGCAGATGCGCCGCGAAGGCTTCGAACTGACAGTGGGCAAACCCCAGGTTGTCACCAAGACCATCGACGGCAAGATCCACGAGCCGATGGAGCACATGACCATCGACGTGCCCGAGGAATACCTCGGCGCTGTGACCCAGCTGATGGCAGCCCGCAAGGGCCGCATGACCAACATGGCCAACCACGGAACCGGCTGGTGCCGGATGGAATTCATCGTTCCCGCCCGTGGCCTGATCGGCTTCCGCACCAAGTTCCTCACGGACACCCGTGGTGCCGGCATTGCGGCTTCCATCTCCGAGGGCTACGAGCCGTGGGCCGGCCCCATCGAGTACCGTACCAACGGCTCCATGGTCGCTGACCGCGCCGGTGTGGTGACTCCGTTCGCCATGATCAACCTGCAGGAACGTGGCTCCTTCTTCGTCAAGCCCACCTCCGAGGTGTACGAGGGCATGATCGTTGGCGAGAACTCCCGCGCCGACGATATGGACGTGAACATCACCAAGGAAAAGAAGCTCACCAACATGCGTGCAGCTTCCTCGGACACCTTCGAGAACCTGACGCCGCCGCGCGACCTCACCCTCGAAGAGTCACTCGAATTCGCCCGCGAGGACGAGTGCGTCGAGGTTACCCCGGAAGCCATCCGCATCCGCAAGGTCATCCTGGACACCAACGAGCGTGCCAAGGCCAACCGCGCCCGCGCCAAGGCTTAATTACCCCGTAGTTCCACAGAATGCCACCGGCACCATGCCGGTGGCATTCTGCGTTCCGCCCTGTTTCGTAGCGCACTGCGCCGTGAAACGCGGGCTTACTGCGCAGGGGCGGTCCGGGCGCAGTGAGCCGCGGCTTCACCGCGCCGGGCCATTCTCCACATAGGCGATCCTGGCCGCTGTATCTGGGCCTCGCGGCGGGCAGCATGCACTCATGCGAACTGTCACCCAAGCACTGGGTCGCCATTACGCGGTTCCCGGGTTTGTCATGGCGGCCACGGCAGCTGGGCAATGGGTTGACCTTCGCGCTTGACGAGCCCCAGGATTTCGTGAGGATGGTCCACCAGGCTCTGGCCATGTACCGCCGTTCGCAGTGAAATTCGGGTTCGTTGCGCAGCGACAGTCCCTGCGCAGCGGGAGTGGCCTTAGGCGCGCGGCCGGCGCCGCTCGGGGGCCGGCGGGACCTCCTTGGCTGCCACAACTTGCCCCAGCGGAATCACGACGTCGGCCTGCCGCGTACGGACGGTGCACGCACCGGCCTCGCACGTCACCAGGAGGCCCAGCGCATCGGTGAGCCCGCCCTCGATCCTGTACCGCACTACCACCCTAGTTCCGGGAACGGCGGCGGAGAGGAAACCGGCGGGGGTGGGGGCAGGTCTACTCACCACTTCATACTAAGCGGCTTCACACTAGGTGCCCGGCTAGGTTCGCGGTAAGAGCCTGGGAGATAATAGGCTGAGATGTCAAGAGTCCGGCCCAGGTTGCCGGACGCGAGAACCGGCGGGAAGCCGGACCCAACGTGGAGAGGCCAGGGACGTGACGTACGTAATCGCGCAGCCGTGTGTAGATGTCAAGGACAAGGCATGTATTGAAGAGTGCCCGGTCGACTGCATCTATGAGGGTGAGCGTTCGCTGTACATCCATCCGGACGAATGCGTCGACTGCGGAGCCTGCGAACCGGTCTGCCCGGTCGAGGCGATCTACTACGAGGACGACACCCCGGACGAATGGGCGGACTACTACAAGGCCAACGTGGAGTTCTTCGACGACCTCGGCTCTCCGGGCGGTGCCGCCAAGGTGGGCAACACCGGCAAGGACCACCCCATGATCGCCGCACTGCCACCGCAGAACCAAGACCACTGACGCAGGCAGGACCGGTGACCGCAGCAGTGAATACGTTCGGCCTTGACCTGCCCGACTACCCGTGGGAGGCCATGGCGCCGTATCTCGCGAAGGCCTCGGAGCACCCCGGCGGAGCCGTCAACCTGTCCATCGGCACTCCGGTGGATCCCACGCCGGGCCTGATCCAGGACGCCCTCAAGGCTGCCGCGGACGCCCCCGGCTACCCCGCGGTCCACGGCACCCCCGCCCTGCGCGAAGCCATCGCCGGATGGTTCGAGCGCCGCCGCGGGGTGGCCGGCCTGGACCCGCGTAACATCATGCCCACGGTGGGCTCGAAGGAACTCGTGGCGTGGCTGCCGCTGCTGTTGGGTCTCAAGCCAGGGGACGTCGTCGTCCGCCCCAAGGTGGCCTACCCGACGTACGACATCGGCGCCACCCTGGCCGGTGTCACGTCCGTGGCAACAGACAACCTGGACGAGCTCGACGACGCCACCCGCTCGCGCGTCCGTCTGATCTGGGTCAATTCCCCCGGAAACCCCACCGGCAGTGTCCGCGGCGTCGCATCCCTGAAGGCGCTCGTGGCGCAGGCCCGGGAACTGGGTGCCGTGGTGGCGTCCGACGAATGCTACGCAGAGCTGGGCTGGGGTGACTGGGACGTCCAGCGCGGCGGCCAGGCCGTCCCGAGCATCCTGGACCCCCGGGTGGCCGGCGGTTCTCACCAGGGGTTGCTTGCCGTGTACTCGCTGAGCAAGCAGTCCAACGTGGCCGGCTACCGGGCAGCGTTCGTCGCGGGCGATCCGGACCTCATGCCCAACCTCGTCAACAGCCGCAAGCATGCCGGCATGATCGTTCCCTACCCCGTGCAGGAAGCCATGCGGGTGGCGCTGGGTGACGACGCTCATGTGGAGGCCCAGAAGGACCTGTACCGCGGCCGGCGGGAACGGCTGGTTCCGGCGCTGCTGGACTTCGGGCTGGAGATCAAGGAATCCGACGCCGGCCTCTACCTTTGGTCGACGGCGGGGGAGAGTACCTGGGACACCGTGGCGCGGCTCGCGGAGCGCGGCATCGTGGTGGGCCCGGGCGTTTTCTACGGCGAGGCCGGCAGCGGCTACGTCCGCGTGGCACTCACCGGGACGGATGAAAGGGTCGACGCAGCCGTGGCCCGTCTGGCTTCGGCGTCATGATCCGACGTACTGCAGCCGGCGCCGCACCGTAACAAAGGTGTGACTCCGGACACATCCGCTCCACTTTAGGCCATTTTGGAAGGTCGCCGATTAGTGACACCCGCCAAGGGGCGGTACTTTTTAACTGATCAATGGTGGCTTTCTACAAGAAGGCAGCCCGGGTGTTGGAACCTGTGTCCTCAGGGTCAGTGCGCGGCTCACCTGATATTGGATCAAGCTTTCGACAGAGGCCCAGACGCCTCATGAAGGGGACTCCATGACTGAGACCAACAATGCTGCGACCCTGCTCCATGCAGGAGGCGAGCTGAAGCTCCCGCGCATCCAGGTTGTTGAAGGAAACGAAGGCTACGACGTTTCCAAACTGCTGAAGCAGACGGGCGCAGTCACCTTTGACCCCGGCTTCATGAATACAGCAGCCACAACTTCGGCTATTACCTACATCGACGGCGATGCTGGCATCCTGCGCTACCGCGGGTACCCCATCGAACAGCTGGCACAGCACTCCAGCTTCCTCGAAGTGTCCTACCTGCTGATCTACGGCAACCTGCCCACTCCCACCGAGCTGGACGAATTTGACCAGAAGATCCGCCGGCACACCCTGCTGCACGAGGAGCTCAAGGGCTTCTTCGGCGGCTTCCCGCGGGACGCGCACCCCATGCCCGTCCTGTCCTCGGCCGTTTCGGCGCTGTCCACGTTCTACCAGGACTCGCTGGATCCGTTCAACGCTGAACAGGTGGAAGTCTCCACCATCCGCCTGATGGCCAAGCTTCCGGTCATAGCGGCCTACGCGCACAAGAAGTCCATCGGCCAGCCCATGCTGTACCCGGACAACTCGCACAACCTCGTGGAGAACTTCCTGCGTCTCAGCTTCGGGCTTCCGGCTGAGCAGTACGAGGTGGATCCGATCGTGGCGAAGGCGCTGGACCTGCTCCTCATCCTGCACGCGGACCACGAGCAGAACTGCTCCACCTCCACGGTGCGCCTGGTGGGTTCCTCGAACGCCAACCTGTTCGCGTCCGTCTCCGCAGGCATCAATGCCCTCTTCGGTCCGGCCCACGGCGGTGCAAATGAGGCCGTCCTGAAGATGCTCCGCCAGATCCAGGCCGACGGCACCAAGCCCGAGGACTACATGGAGAAGGTCAAGAACAAGGAAGACGGCGTCCGCCTCATGGGCTTCGGGCACCGGGTCTACAAGAACTACGACCCCCGGGCCAAGATCGTCAAGGCCACCGCCCACGAGATCCTCACCAAGCTCGGCGGCAACGACGAACTGCTGGAGATCGCCCTTCGCCTGGAAGAGAAGGCGCTCAACGACGATTACTTCATCCAGCGCAAGCTCTACCCGAACGTCGACTTCTACACCGGCCTCATCTACAAGGCCATGGGCTTCCCGGAGAAGATGTTCACTGTGCTGTTCGCCATCGGCCGCCTCCCCGGCTGGATCGCCCAGTGGCGCGAGATGATCAGCGACCCGAACACCAAGATCGGCCGCCCGCGCCAGCTGTACATCGGTGAGCCCGAGCGCGACTACCCCGCCCGCTAAATCCCGACCTGCCGAATAACGACAACGGCCGCCCACCTCACTGAGGTGGGCGGCCGTTTTCTTTAGTTACCGGCTTTATCTCATCGATTGCTCCGTAACTGCCGTTTTGAGGGCTCAAACGGCAGTTACGGAGCAAGCGACGCGGAAATGGTCAGGCGTTGTAGCCTTGGGGGTTGTTTTTCTGCCAGCGCCAGTGGTCTTCGCACATCTCGTCCACCGTTTTGGTGGTGGACCAGCTGAGGTCCGCGAGGGCTGAGGTGGCGTCGGCCCAGAAGGCGGGCAGGTCCCCGGCGCGGCGGCCGGTGATCTCGTACGGGATGGGCTTGCCGACGGCCTTTTCGAAAGAGCGCAGGACCTCCAGGACGGAGGAGCCCTTCCCGGAGCCGAGGTTCCAACGGAACACCCCGGCGCGGCCGGCGATGTGGTTCAGGGCGGCGACGTGGCCTTCGGCGAGGTCGGTGACGTGGATGTAGTCGCGCAGGCAGGTGCCGTCGGGGGTGTCGTAGTCGCCGCCGAAGACCATCAGTTTCTCGCGGCGGCCGACGGCTACCTGGGCGATGAAGGGCACGAGGTTGTTGGGGATGCCCTGGGGGTCTTCACCAATCCGGCCGGAGGGGTGGGCGCCGACGGGGTTGAAGTAGCGCAGCAGTGCGATGTGCCAGCGGGAGTCGGCGGCGCCGAGGTCGGAGAGGATGTCCTCAATCTGTTCCTTGGTGCGGCCGTAGGGGTTGTTCGCGCCGATTTCCATCTTCTCGACATAGGGGATGGGGTTGTGCTCGCCGTAGACGGTGGCAGAGGAGCTGAAGACGATGGACCGGACATCATGCTTGTCCATGGCCCGGATCAGGTTCAGGGTGCCAACGAGGTTGTTGTAGTAGTAGTTCAGCGGTTCACGCACGGATTCGCCCACGGCCTTGAGGCCGGCGAAGTGGATGACGGCATCCACATCGTTGCCGGCGAAGACACGCTCGACTGCGGCTTCGTCCACGAGGTCAACGTTATGGAAATCCGCGGTCTTGCCGGTGAGTTCGGCGACCCTGCGGAGGGACTCCTCGCTGGAGTTGACCAGGTTGTCGATGACCAGCACGTCGTGGCCGGCTTCCTGCAGGGACAGAACAGTGTGGGAACCGATGTACCCGGTGCCCCCTGTGACCAGAATTTTCATGGTCCCAACGCTATCCCACAAGCCGCCGGTTCCGCCGGTGCCTTTCGAATTCCGGGCAGGATGACGGGGCTTTACGGCAGAAGCCGTGCCCACAACCTGGATGTGAGCACGGGTGTGCTAAATAAGAACAGTGCCTAAAATTGTTCATGCCGCAGCCCGGCGCCAGGAAGTGGTGGAAGCAGTCTGGCGGATCATCGCCGTCGACGGACTGGAGAGGGCGTCCCTCCGTGAGGTGGCGGAAGAGGCCGGTCTCGCGGTCGGCTCGGTGCGGCACTACTTTGCCGGCAGCGAGGAACTGCTGGCCTTCTCCTTTGCCACGGTGATCGACAGCATTGTGGCCAGGGTGGAAAAGGCGTTGCCCGAACTGCAGCGCCACGCCCCCGCAAGCCCCGAACATCTGGGGGCGGTTTTAACACTGCTGGGCGAACTCCTGCCGCTGGACGAGCAGCGCGCGGTGGAAGCGTGCGTGTGGATGGCGTTCCGCAACGCCGCCAGGATCCGCCCTTTCCTTGCCGCGGAGGCCGACCGCAGCCACCGGGAGGTGGCCGCCCTGATGGGCCGGGTCATCACCGCGCTGGTGCCTGCCGATGAATCCGAGGAGGCGCTGGTGGTGGAGGCGGAGAGGCTCCTGGCCACCCTGGATGGACTGTGCATGCACGCGCTCCTTCAGCCGGGCTGGATGACGGCCCGGATGTGCACCGATGTCCTGGAGCGGCACCTCAACGGGTTGGCACGGTGAATTCCATTAACCTCGGCAAGGTGTGGGAATAGACTGATAGCCGGGGCGTAACACGGGATCACCAGACCCGGCAGGAGCGCGCCAGGGAAGGACCACGGATGCAGCAAAAGACCGGTTCCGGGTGGCAGATCACCACCGACACGTCCGGACCGATGATGATCGCCCTGTTCATCCGCGATACCGCCGGACTCGACGGAGCGGGCCATCCGGCCCTTTCCCATGCAGCTCCCAAGGTCCGCCCTGCCGACCATTCCCATCTCACTGCCGATGTGGGCGGGCTGAGCGTACTCAAGACCGAATGGGAGGCCTGGTGGGAGCAGCTGCTGAAGGCTTACCCGCAGACGTCGCCGGAACTGTCCCCGCCCGGCTTCGAGGCCTTCGGCAACTCGCCGGCCCTGCAGCGCGTCCTCCAGGCGCACTTCGGTTCTGCCCTCACCTGGGCACGGGAACGCCGGAGCGAGTACGCCGAACTTGAAGCGGAGCGGGCCGCCAACGGTGCCGACCAGCTGCTGGAGGACATGGTGGACGACAGACTGATGGAAGTGGGCCGCAACGCCAGGGACTTCAAGCTGACCATTATCGAACTGCCGTTGAATGAGCAGCGGGCCTGGTACCTCGAGCCGGACAAGATCATCATGAGCCGCCAGCTGATGGGCCAGCCGGAGCTGTTCCGGAGCTATGTCCAGCCCGTGGTGGAAATCCTCGTCTAAAGGACCGGCGGGCGGATCTCAGGCGTTGGCCGGGGACACCGTAATCCGCACCTGGCCATCTGGGGCATCAGACTCCTGCCAGCCGTCCCGCTCTGTCCGGTTCCAGCTCCGCCCGGCCACCTCCACCTCGGTGACGTCCAGTGACTTGGCGTTGGCTACGGCCCACTGCGCCACGGACCATGCCTGGCTGCCGTCAGCGTCCACCACCAGCGTCTGACTGTCCAGGGCCGACGCCGGGACGCCGTAGGCCTGGGCAAGCTTGTCGGCAACGGCCGCGGGATCGCCCGCGGCACCTGCCGAGCGGAGGGTGCACTGGACTGCCTCAGGAGTCTGGCCGGACAAGCCAGAGGCAAAGAAGCGTCCCATCTGCTCATGCTGGGCATACGCGGCGGGGAAGGCGGAGCGCTGTACGCGCTGAGCCGCGTCCGTGATTTCCAGCGACTCGTAGCCCGGGATCTTCACCAGTGCATCGTAGAAGGCGTTGGTGGCGTAGAAGGGGTCCATGACCTGCTCCTCCGTTCCCCAGCCCTGTGAGGGACGCTGCTGGAAGAGGCCCCGCGAATCCGGGCCGGCCTGGTCCCCGTGCCCGATGTTGCGCAGCTTGGATTCCTGCATCGCGGTGGCCAGGGCGATGGTGGCGGCCCGCGGCGGGAGGCCCCGCTGGACGGCCACGGCGGTGATCAGGGAGGCGTAGACAGCCTGGTCGGGAGCCAGTTCCGCCGTCTGACCATTAACGACGGCGGTGCAGCGCTCCGAAACGAGGGTCTCGGAACGCTGCACAAAAAACACCGCCGCATAGACGCCGCCAGCCACCAGTGCGAGCGTGAGCAGCAGCACCAGAAGGCGGCGCAGACCGCGTCGTCGTGACATCCAGGATCAGTTGGCGTGCAGGGCGTCGTTCAGTTCCACGGTCTGGCCGGCGCGGGGGAGTACCTCCACGGCGCCGGTGGTGGAGTTGCGGCGGAACAGCAGGTTGGGGACGCCGGAGAGTTCCGCGGCCTTAACGATCTTGGTGGTGTCCTCGCCCACCTCGTCCTTGGGGCCGGGGATGCGGACGCGGGTGCCCGCCGTGACGTAAAGGCCGGCTTCCACCACCGAGTCGTCGCCGATGCTGATGCCCACGCCGGAGTTCGCACCGAGCAGCACGCGTTCGCCGATGGTGATCTTTTCCTTGCCGCCTCCGGACAGGGTGCCCATGATGGAGGCGCCGCCGCCCACGTCGCTGCCGTCGCCGGTGACCACACCGGCGGAGATGCGGCCTTCAACCATGGACGTGCCCAGGGTGCCCGCATTGAAGTTGACGAAGCCTTCGTGCATAACGGTGGTGCCTTCAGCAAGGTGCGCACCCAGGCGGACCCGGTCGGCGTCGGCAATCCTGACGCCGGTGGGCACAACGTAGTCCACCATGCGCGGGAACTTGTCGATGCCGTAGACGGTGACTGCGCCGCGGCGCCGCAGCCGGGCGCGGGTCAGTTCGAAGCCCTCCACGGCGGCCGGGCCGAAGTTGGTCCAGACGACGTTGGGCAGCTTGCCGAAGATCCCGTCCAGGTTGATGGTGTTCGGCCGGACCAGGCGGTGCGAGAGCAGGTGCAGGCGCAGGTAGGCGTCAGCGGTGTCAGCCGGGGCTTCGTCGAGGTTGATCTGGACAAAGACCACCTTCTGTTCGGTGCCGCGGTCCTCGTCCGTGCCGGCTTCGGCGATGCGGGTGAGCGCTTCTTCCGCGTTCTCCACTGCGCGCAGGTGTTCTGCAGCGACGCCCAGGGCCGGTGCGGGGAACCAGACGTCCAGGACAGTGGCATCACCGTTGCCGGTGGCAATGGTGGCCACGCCAAAGCCGTAGGCGGAGCGGTGGTCGGTGGTGGCGTTCAGTGTTTCGGGCACAGCGGAGGAAGCAGTCTCAGTCATTGCCCCAGTCTATCGACGGGCAGGGACCTGCTCCGAACTAGACTGGCTTCGTGACTGCCGAAACCGCCCCGGACTCATCCATCCTTCCCCTTGACCTCCGCCAGGACGTTGCCCTCCTGACTGCCGCCATCATGGACATCAACAGTGTGTCCGGCAACGAAACGGAGCTGGCCGACGCCGTCGAAGCTGCCCTGCGCACCATCCCGGAACTGCACATTGTGCGGGACGGCGACGCCATCATCGCCCGGACCGAACTGGGCAACCCCGAACGCGTCATCCTCGCAGGACACCTGGACACCGTCCCGCTGCCCCTGACAGAGGGTTCGCTGGGAACGGTTCCGATCACCTGGGAGTCTGGGGTCCCCGGGCAAGGGGTCCTGTACGGCCGCGGCGCCACGGACATGAAAGGCGGGGTGGCCGTGCAGCTCGCCCTCGCTGCGGGAATGTTCGACGGCGGGACCGCCCCAAAGCGCGACGTCACCTTTGTGTTCTACGACCATGAGGAAGTGGAAGCCGTGAAAAGCGGCCTGGGTCGGCTGGTCCGTAACCACGGGAACCTGCTCGACGGCGACTTCGCCATCCTGCTCGAACCCACCGACGGCACCGTGGAGGGCGGATGCAACGGCACCAGCAGGTTCGAAGCCACAACGGTGGGCGAGGCCGCCCACTCGGCCCGGGCCTGGATGGGCAGCAATGCCATCCACGCGGCGGCTCCCATCCTCGAAAGGCTGGCCGCGTACCAACCGCTGACAGTCAACGTGGACGGACTGGACTACCGCGAGAGCTTAAACGCGGTCCGGATCAACGGCGGGACTGCGGGCAACGTCATTCCGGACAAGTGCGTGGTGGAGATCAATTACCGGTTCGCACCGGACAAAACGCCGGACCAGGCCGAAGCCGTGGTGCGGGAACTGCTTGAGGGCTTTGACGTGGTGCGCACTGACGCTGCCGCGGGGGCGCGTCCCGGGCTCCAGCACCCGGCTGCCGCGTCCTTCGTGGCCGCAGTGGGAGCCGAGCCCAAGCCCAAATACGGCTGGACCGACGTCGCGCGTTTCAGTGAACTGGGCATCCCGGCAGTGAACTTCGGCCCGGGGGACCCCCTGCTGGCGCACAAGGACAACGAACACGTGCACGCGGACGCCATCCGGAAGTGCCTGCAGGCACTGCAGGCCTGGCTGGCGGGCTGACCCGAGAAGACAGGCCCTCAAACACAAATGGCCCGGACCGCCGCCCCCAAAAGGGGCCAAAGGTCCGGGCCATCGCTGTTTGATCCGCTAGGGGACGGCTGCTTCGGCTGCTTCCGGCTCGGCCTTGGCAACCCCACCGGCGGCCTTCCTGGAACCGCGCCGCTCGATCCAGACCGCAATCCTGGATACGAGGATGTTGATGGCGATGTAGATCGCCGCGGCCACAAAGAAGATGGGGAACAGGAACTGGGTGCCCAGGAAGTCCGCCATCACCTGGACGGCACGCAGGAGTTCGCCGTACGCCACGATGTAGCCCAGTGAGGTGTCCTTCAGGAGGACCACCATCTGCGCAACCAGTGATGGCATCATGCGCCGGATGGCCTGCGGCAGTTCGATCAGCATGCGCGACTTGAAGCTGGTCAGGCCGATGGCCATGCCGGCTTCGCGCTGCCCCTTGGGGAGGGACTGGATGCCGGCGCGGATGATTTCCGCGAACACCGCGGAGTTGTACAGCACCAGGCCGGTCACGACGGCGACGAAGGACGACGTGCCAAAGCCCAGCAGGACGAACAGCATCATCAGGACCACCGGCATGCCGCGGAGGAACTCCAGCACCACCCGCGTGGGAACCCGGATGAACGCGGCATCCGAGATGCGCAGCAGGCACAGCGCCAGTCCCAGCGGGAAGGCGATGACTGCCGCCAGGGCCGCGGCGCTGAGGGTGGCGCCAAGGCCGTTGGCGAGGAGCGTCCAGACATCGCCGCGGGTGAAGATCTGCCAGCGGCGGCCCTCGAAGATCCCCTGCTGGGCAAGGGTCATGATGATCCAGGCGAGCAGGCCCAGGATCAGCAGCGAGCCCACCACCGAACCGATCAGGGAGATGCGCCGGGCTTTGGGGCCGGGAACGTCGTAGAGTACCGAGCTCATCGGGCAATCGCCACCTTTCGTTCCACCGTGCTGGCCAGGATGCCCAGCGGAACGGTGAGGAGCAGATAGAAGAACGCAACGCCGAGCAGGACGGGGATCACGGCGTCACCGTTGGCATTGGCCAGCTGGCGGCCGTAGCCGAACAGTTCGAGGACAAAGAAGGCGCCGGCCACGGACGAGTTCTTGACCAGGGCGATCAGGATGTTGATCAACGGCGGGATCACCGTCCGCAGGGCCTGCGGGAGGATGATGAGGTTGAGGACCTGGCCGAAGTTCATGCCGATGCTGCGGGCGGCTTCGGCCTGGCCAACGGGAACACTGTTGACACCTGAGCGGACAGCTTCGGCGATGAACGCTGCGGTGTAGGTACTGAGGGCGATGATGGCGGCCACTTCGAACTGCTCGAATTTCACGCCGAGCCGGGGGAGCACGATGGCTGCGAAGAAGAAGGCGATGGTCAGCGGGGTGTTCCGGAGAACTTCCACGTAGACGGTGCTGAAGCCGCGGAGGGCTGCCACCGGGGAAACGCGGGCTGCCGCGAGCAGGGTCCCAAGCACCAGTGCGATGACTCCGGAAACTGCGGAGAGGAAAAGTGTGCGGAGAAAACCGTTCCAATACAAGGGCAGGTTTTCAAGAATGACGTCCATTGGATCCTTCGGCTGTGGGCGTGGACGGGGGTGAAGGCGGTGGTTGCCGGGGCCTGGATGCGGCCCCGGCAACCACTGGCATTACCTAGTAGCGGTCAATGGCGGGCAGCTGAGGAGCAGTCTTGATGACTGAACCTGCGGTTGCTTCCCAGGCCTTCTTATAGGAGCCGTCCTTGTCGAAGGCCTCCAGCTGGTCGTTGATCCAGTTGCGGAACTCGGTGTCGTCCTTCTTCAGGCCGATGCCGTACGGCTCCTTGGTGAAGGTCTCGTCCGAGGCGAGCTTGAAGGCGTCCGGTTCCTTGTCCACGAAGCCGGCGAGGATCACGTTGTCCGTGGTGACTGCTTCAACCTGCTTGTTGCGCAGCGGCTCAAGGCAGGCGGAGTACGTGGCGGCCGGAACCAGTTCGGCCTTGTACTTGTCCACAATGGTGGCGGCAGGGGTGGAGCCGGTCACGGAGCAGACCTTCTTGCCGGCAACGTCCTCGGGCTTCTTGATGGAGTCGTTGTCCTTGTTCACCATCAGCGCCTGGCCGGCCTCGTAGTACGGTCCGGCGAAGCTGACAACCTGCTTGCGCTTGTCGTTGATGGTGTAGGTGGCGATCACCAGGTCAACCTTGCCCTGCTCGATGAAGGGTTCGCGGTTGGCCGAAACGGTCTCGGACCACTCGATCTTGTCCGCGGCGATGCCCAGCTTGGCAGCGATCAGCTTGCCGATTTCAACGTCGAAGCCGACAGGCTTGCCGTCCAGGCCAACCTGGCCGAAGAGGGGCTGGTCGTACTTGGTGCCGATCTTGATGGTGCCCGCGGAGGCGAGCTTTTCCATGGTGGTGCCGGCAGCGAACGTGGGCTTCTCGGCCACGGTGGGATCACTGGTGGTGCCGGTTCCGCCACCGCCGCAGGCGCTCAGGGACAAGGCGAGGGCAGCGGTAGCCGCCACGACGAATGACTTCCGTCGGGTCAAAAATGCCTTCATGACATTCCTTTCATTGGTGGCCGTGGGTCACGGGCCTGGATGCGAACTGGGAGTGTTTGTCCGGTGGGTAAATCAGTGGGTGAGGAGCTTGGAGAGGAAATCCTTGGCGCGGTCGCTCTTGGGGTTCGTGAAGAACTCCTCCGGCGTGGCATCCTCAACGATCTGCCCGTCCGCCATAAAGACGACGCGGTCAGCGGCCTTGCGGGCGAAGCCCATCTCGTGGGTGACCACGATCATGGTCATGCCCTCCTTGGCGAGCTGGACCATCACGTCCAGGACCTCGTTGATCATTTCGGGGTCCAGGGCGGAAGTGGGCTCATCGAAGAGCATCACCTTGGGCTTCATGGCGAGGGCCCGGGCAATGGCGACACGCTGCTGCTGGCCGCCGGACAGCTGGGCGGGAAGCTTGGGAGCCTGGTGCCCGACGCCGACACGCTCAAGCAATGCCATGGCGTCCTTGTCCGCGGCTGCCTTGGCTACGCCCTTGACCTTGATGGGGCCCAGGGTGACGTTCTCGAGAATGGTTTTGTGTGCGAAGAGATTGAACGACTGGAAGACCATTCCGACGTCGGCACGCAGCTGCGCGAGCTCCTTGCCTTCCTCCGGAAGGACCTTTCCGTCAATGCTGATGGTGCCGCCTTCAATGGTTTCAAGGCGATTGATGGCGCGGCACAGGGTGGACTTACCGGAGCCCGAAGGCCCGATGACCACAACAACCTCGCCCTTGCGGACCTGCAGATTGATGTCCTTCAAAACGTGCAGCTGGCCATAATGCTTGTTTACGGCGTTCAGGGAGACGAGGGCATCGCCGGGCACATGAGTAGTCATAGAACGAATCTAGCGAACAACGGCAGCTTATGACGCGAATCACCACAGGTTCCTGTGGATCGTGATTCAAGAGATACCTCGCAGGCGCAGGTTAGCCTAGGGGAATGAGCATCAGTGCAGATCCGGCCAAAAACATCCAGCCGCGCCGTAAGGGACCCCTTGAGCTTCGCCGCAATCAGGCGGCCGTGGAAATGTCTGACCAGCATCTGCTTGATACCAAGGGGCCCGGCCAGTTTGTCCATACCGACCCGTGGCGGGTCATGAGGATCCAAAGCGAATTCGTGGAAGGCTTCGGCGCCCTGGCGGACCTCGGCCCGGCTGTAAGCGTGTTCGGTTCCGCCCGGACGAAACCCGGCAGCCCTTACTACGAGATGGGCGTCGAGGTGGGACGGAAGCTGGCAGAGGCCGGCGTCGCGGTGATCACCGGCGGCGGTCCGGGCTCCATGGAGGCGGCGAACCGCGGCACCGTTGAAGGCAACGGGGTGTCCGTAGGGCTGGGCATCGAACTGCCGTTCGAGCAGGGCCTCAACCAGTGGGTGGACCTGGGCATCAACTTCCGGTACTTCTTTGCGCGCAAGACCATGTTCGTCAAGTACGCGCAGGGATTCATCGTCCTGCCGGGCGGATTGGGCACACTGGACGAACTCTTCGAGGCCATGGTCCTGGTGCAGACCCGCAAGGTGACCTCATTCCCGATCGTGCTGCTGGGAGTGGACTTCTGGGGCCCCATGATTGAGTGGATCAAAGGAACCCTCGTTGCCGAGGGCATGGTCTCGGCGAAGGACCTGGACCTGATCCAGGTGGTGGACGACCCCGCAGAAGCGGTGGACCGTGTGCTCCACGGGGCCATCACCCCGTCCCTGAACGGCGAGCAGCGCCCGGAGTAGCGGTGGCCGCCAGGTCTGGCACGATGGGGTGGTGAGTTTTTTTCTGGTCTTCCTTGCCGTGCTGCTGATCGGCGCGGTCCTGTGGGCAAGCGTCGGGGGCCGCCCGGGCAAAAAGGGCGGCCGGCAGTTGCCTGCCTTGCTGGAGGCCGGCTTCGAGGAGCCTCAGGCAAACCTGCCGCCGGTCCTGCTGCCCGCCAACGCCGCGCCCCAGGACGTGGACAGCGTCCGCTTTGCCCTTGGCCTGCGGGGCTATCGCATGGACCAGGTGGACCAGGTACTCGATGAGTTGCGGGACCAGCTGGCTGCCAGCCGGCAGGAAGTGGAAACCCTGAAGTGGCGGCTGGCCGCGCTGGAGCAGCCGGCGCATCCGGGCGGCGTTCCGGCGGAGTTGCCGGACGCATCCGGCCCGGCGGCGGAGAAGCCCGGAGCAGTAGGTCCCGGAGCAGTTGAAGCCCAGGCCGGGGAGGACCGGGCTTGAGTACCGCCACCCGAGGCGGAACAGGAGTTCCGGCGTCGATCCAGGCGCTGGTCCTCCGCTACCGCTCAACGGTGCGGGCCTGGCCGTGGTGGATGCAGGTCGCGGCCCTTTATGTCGCGGCCCGGCTCGTCAGCGCCGGAATCTTTATGGCTGCCGCCCTGCAGCAGGGAACCAACCCCTGGTTCCCGCCCAAACCTGACTACTGGAACTTCATCAATATCTGGGACGCCCGGTGGTACGCCAGGGTGATCGAGGACGGCTACCCCACCACCCTTCCGGTGGATGCAGCGGGGAACGTGCAGGAGAACACCTGGGCGTTTTATCCCCTCTACCCATCCCTGGCCGGTGGCCTCAGCAGCCTCACCGGGTTGGCGCCCGCCGCCTCACTGACCATCATCGCGATGTTGGCCGGCCTCGGCGCCGCCTTGGTGACGTACCTGCTGTTCCGGCATAAGGCCGACCATGGAACCGCGCTGTGGGGTGTGGCGTTCTTTGCCACGTTCCCTGTGTCCGCCGTGCTCCAGGTCCCTTACGGCGAGCCGTTGTCACTGTTGCTGCTCGCGGCCGCGCTGCTGCTGGTGATCCGGCGGCAGTACCTGTGGGCCGTCCCGGTGGTGGTGCTGCTGTGCCTGTCCCGGCCGGTGGGCGTTCCCTTCGCTGCCATGCTCGGGCTCCTCTTGATCTTCCGTGTGGTGCAGCGCATTCGGCGCAGCCAGGCGGACGTCCATACCACGCGGGACCTCCTCGCCCTGACCGGCCTCACGGCGATAGCAGGCCTGTCAGCCCTTGCCTGGCCTGCCGCTGCCTGGGCGGCGACGGGGGATATCGAGGCCTACACCAAGACCGAGACCGTATGGCGGGGCCACGACCTGGTCCCGTTCAAGCCCTGGTTCGATACCGGCGTCGATCTCTTCGGCCCTGTGCTGGGCATCCTTGCACCGTTCATTTTTGTGGTCCTTTTCGCCGTGATGCTGTACCTGCCCCCGGTGATGAGGCTCGGCGTCGAGCTCCGGCTGTGGTGCGCGTGCTACATGGGCTACCTGATCACCTTCCTCCACCCGCAGACCAGCACCTTCCGCATGCTGCTGCCGCTTTTTCCCCTGGCGCTGGGGGCTGCGCTGCTATCCCGGTCCAGGGCGTACCGGGGCACCGTGGTGGTGATGTTCCTGCTGCTGCAGATTGTTTGGATTGTCTGGCTGTGGGCCTGGGCCCAGTTGCCCGGCGGGGGCGATTATCCGCCGTAGTATTTTGGACTTCCTTGCAGGTCAGGGTGCAAATTGTGCCCCGCCGGAAATGTCCATCGATTAGCTACGCGCGGGTAATTCCGCGATAATGGTAGGTAAGCAAGGACAAAAAGCATTCAGAATACGCGAGGCCCTGGCGGTGTCAATTCACCTGCCGTGGCAGCTTGATCTACATGCGGACACAGCCCGCCCGGGCTGATCAGTCCTGGGACTAAATGGAGGGGAATTCCTCATGGCGGCTATGAAACCACGCACCGGCGACGGCCCAATGGAAGTCACCAAGGAGGGCCGCAGCCTGATCATGCGCGTCCCGCTCGAAGGCGGCGGGCGCCTGGTGGTCGAACTGAATGCCGCCGAAGCGGCCAACCTTAAGGAATGCCTCGTCGGCGTCACCGAATAAGTGTGTGGGCAGGATCCGCAGCCTCGCAAGGCTGCGGATCCTGTCTTATTTTTTGACCGCTACCAGCAGGCCGTCGCCGGTGGGAAGCATGGCGGAGGCCAGCCGGTCGTCGTCGCGGATGCTCTTGCCTATCTGGCGCAGGACTACCGTGGTGGCGTCGCGGCCGGCAGGGTTTGCCACCTTGTCCTTGTCCAGTGCGTCATTGATGATGAGCAGCCCGGCCCGCTTCAGGAGCCGGATGGCCTGCTCCACGTAGCCGGGAAGTCCGGGCTTGTCTGCGTCGATGAACACGAGGTCGTAGGCGCCGTCCGTGAGCCGCGGCAGGACATCGCCCGCGCGGCCGGAGATGGTACGCGTCCGGTTGGCCGGGCTGCCCGCCTCGGAAAATGCCTCGCGGGCAGCCTTAAGGTGTTCAACGTCCACGTCGATGGTGGTGAGGACAGCGTGCGGGCCCAGGCCCCGCAGCAGGCAGACCCCGGAGACCCCGGCGCCGGTACCGATTTCGACGGCGGTCTGGGCTTTGGAGGCAGCGGCCAGAACCGTGAGGACGGCTCCCACCCCGGGCCCGATAGGGGTTACTCCGAGTTCGAAAGAGCGCTCCCGGGCCCGAAGCATGACCTCATCCTCAGCGGGCAGATCTTCTGCATAGGACCAGCTGATGGACTTGTCGGCGCTCATGGATTTTCGCTTTCTGGGCGGAAGGGGGAGTGTCTTCTACAGCCTACTGTGTCAGGTGCCGGCAACAGGGAAGGCGGGCTGTTGCGCCTACGGCTGAAGTTTTCCCGCAGTCAGGAAATTCCCAGCCAAGTTTGAAATGATTATTATCCGCTCATCCATCGGATGGTCGGCGCCGAATCAGAGATGTCAACAGTATCCGGGCGTTAGCATTCCACGAGGGGAGTGGACGATGTCATCACCAGTTGTGGCACCTGTCCCTGCAGCACATAATCCCGAGACCGAGTGGGTCCGCCCCACTTGGGAAGAAGTGGTGACCAACCACTCCGCGAAGGTGTACCGGCTCGCCTACCGCCTGACCGGAAACAAGTTCGACGCCGAAGACCTCACCCAGGAGGTCTTCGTCCGCGTCTTCCGTTCGCTGGAAAACTTCAAGCCCGGAACGCTGGACGGGTGGCTGCACCGCATCACCACCAACCTCTTCCTGGACCAGGCCCGCCGGAAAACACGTATCCGTTTCGATGCCCTTGCCGAGGATGCCGAGTCGAGGATCCCCGGACGCGAGCCCGGACCGGAACAGAGCTTCGAGCTGAACAACCTCGACCTCGACGTCCAGGCCGCCCTGGAGGAACTGCCGCCGGACTTCCGCGCCGCAGTGGTCCTGTGCGATCTCGAAGGCTTGTCCTACGACGAGGTGGCAGCAGCCCTGGACGTCAAGCTCGGCACGGTGCGTTCACGCATCCACCGCGGCCGCACCATGCTCCGCGAGAAGCTGGCCCACCGCGACCCGCGTCCGCAGCAGTCCCGGCCCAAGCTGTCCCTGCCGCGCATTGCCGGCATCCTCTGAACGGCGCATGAGGCCCCGGATTCCGCTCGGACGCAGGCACCAGCGCACCGCCAGCCACATCCAGTCGTGCCATGAATGCGCAGCTGCCGTGCGCCGGGAGCGCCAGTACCTGGAGCGCCTGCGGGACGCCCCCATTCCGCCCGCCAGCGATGACCTGACCGCCCGGCTCCTGGCCAGGACGCAGGAGCTCGCGGCGCGGCCGGCGCGTCCCGGTCCCCACCGGCAGGCGCCCCGCACGGCAGTCCGAATTCTGGCGATGTCGGCCGGCGGCACCGTGGCGGCAGCCGGTGTCCTCGCCGCCGGGGCCTTTGCCGTTGCCGGCGACCCCGCCCGGGCCGGCGGTACCGCAGCTGCGGCCACCCTTGCCCACGTTTCCTCGCAGACTCCGGCCGACGGCAGGGCACTCAGCGCCGAACGGCTGTCCGCGCTGCGCTCCGAAGGCTGGCTGTGCCCGGAACTGGAGGAAATGGGTTTCCGCCTTGAGTCGGCACGGGCTTTGGTGCTCGACGGCGGGCCCGCCGTCGAGCTGAAGCTCTCCGACGGAACGCACTACGCCACCCTCACGGAACGCCATACGTCGGCTGGGGCACAAGACCAGGCCATCGCCTCTGTCGGGGAGCGGCTGCAGGTCCTCGGCTCCGCACCCTGGGCTGCAACGTACCGTGCGGCTGGCCGGACTTTCACTTACGAGTCCAACCTGCCCGCGGACCAGGCCGACGACGCCGTCCCCATCCTGCAGCAGCTCAGCGACTACGCAGCGGAAGGTGTTTCCGCCGACGCCGCGGACGGGACCACCCCGCAGGGCGGGGAACCGGTGACAACCCGGCTGCAGCGCGGACTGAACAAGATCGTGGCCCTTTTTATCCAGTAGTGCAGACAGTTTCCGCCGCCCATGGACGGGAATCGTCACTGGCAGCCCGGAGAGGGTAATCTTCCTAAAGTGTTTGGAATCAACGGCCCGGAGTTCTTTCTTCTGCTGATCATTGGCGTCCTCGTGATCGGACCCCAGCGGCTGCCCGAATACACCCAGAAACTGGCCAACCTGGTGAAGGAAGTCCGCCGGATGGCCTCCGGCGCGCGCGAGCAGATCAAGGAAGAAGTGGGGATCGACATCGACGATGTCGACTGGAAGAAGTACGACCCCCGCCAGTACGATCCCCGGCGCATCATCAAGGAAGCCCTTCTCGACGACGATCCCAAGCCTGTCAGCGCGGGCGCGCCTGCCGCCGTTGCGGCTGTCGCCGGCGCCGCAGCCGCCGGGACCGACGCAGCACCCGTACGGCCGGAGCGTGTTATCCAGTCCCTTCCGGCCGGCGAAGCCGCACCGTTCGATACAGAAGCCACGTAGGCGCACCCGCCAACCCCGCCAGGCGCGGCGGCTCAGCGCGGCTGGAGGCCCAGCTTCATTCCTGCCAGGCCGCGCGGCTTCGCCGCCAGCCGGCCGGCAATCCCCGATAATGCGTCAGCAGCAGGTGTTCCCGCCTGGCCCAGGACGATCGGCGTCCCCGCATCGCCGCCCTCGCGCAGCTTGATGTCCAGCGGAATCTGTCCGAGCAGCGGAACCTCCTCGCCCACCGTCACGGTCAGCCTCTCAGCAAGCACCGCCCCACCGCCGCTGCCAAACAAATCCATCCTGCCGCCGTCGGGCATTTCCAGGTAGGACATGTTCTCGATGACGCCGGCCACCTTCTGCCCGGTCTGCGTGGCGATGGCGCCGGCCCGTTCGGCGACGTCCGCCGCCGCGGCCTGGGGCGTGGTGACCACCAGGATCTCGGCCTTCGGCAGCAACTGGGCCACGGAAATGGCGATGTCACCGGTGCCGGGCGGCAGGTCCAGGAAGAGGGCATCCAGATCGCCGAAGTACACATCAGTCAGGAACTGTTCCAGCGCCCGGTGGAGCATGGGCCCGCGCCAGGCCACCGGCTGGTTCCCGCTGACGAACATCCCGATGGAGATCACCTTCACGCCGTAGGCCACCGGCGGAAGGATCATGTCGTCCACCCGGGTGGGCGCCTGCGTGATCCCCATCAGGGCGGGCACGGAGAAGCCGTAAACGTCCGCATCCACGATTCCCACGCGCAGCCCCTGCGCGGCCAGGGCGCAGGCCAGATTGACGGTCACGGAGGACTTGCCCACGCCGCCCTTGCCGCTGGCCACGGCGTAAACCCTGGTGAGGGAGTCGGGCTGGTTGAAGGGGATGCCCCGCTGGCCTCCGGCGCCGCGGAGCAGCTCCTTGAGGGCGTCGCGCTGTTCCTGGGTCATCACCTTCAGTTCAACGTCGACGGCGGTCACTCCGGGCACTGCCAGCAGCGCCTTGGTGGCGTCGGCCGTGATGGTGTCCCGCAGCGGGCAGCCGGCGATGGTGAGCAGGACCGCAACGGTGACCCTGCCATCGTCGGAAGTTCGCACCGACTCCACCATGCCCAGTTCGGTGATGGGGCGGCGGAGTTCGGGATCGATGACAGTGGCCAAAGCGGCATTGGCCGCCTCGGACAGGGGGCCGGCAATGGGTGCGCTCACTTAACGTTCCTGGGTTGAATGGCCCGGTTTGACCCGGGGAATCTGCTGCGTGCGCGGGTTCCGCTGCCGGTCACGCTGCTCCTTGAGTTTTTCCCGCACTTTGTCGCGTGGGGACTCGTGCTGCCCCTGCCCGGCCGGCTCGTGGGTCCGGAGTTCCTCCTGGGCTTCGAGCATGTCCTCGAGCAGCGAACGCAGCTCGGCGCGCACGTAGTCGCGTGTCGCCACCTCCCGCAGTGCGATGCGCAGCGAGGCCAGCTCCCGGGTCAGGTACTCGGTATCGGACAGGTTACGTTCGGCGCGCTGGCGGTCCTGCTGCAGCGAAACCCGGTCACGGTCGTCCTGGCGGTTCTGCGCCAGCAGCAGCAGCGGCGCGGCATAGGACGCCTGGAGGGACAGCATGAGGGTCAGCAGCGTAAACCCAAGGTCGCGGGAATCGAACTGCCAGTCCAGCGGCGCCCACGTATTCCAGGCCAGCCAGATGACAACGAACACCGTCATGTACACCAGGAACTGCGGCGTACCCATGAACCGGGCAAAGCCCTCAGTGGCGTGGCCGAAGGCGTCCGGGTCCGGGGAGAACTTGGGCAGGATCCGTTGGCGGCCGCTCAGCGGGGTATCCAGGCTCCCCGCGGGCCCCGGCTTGGAGGCGGGGCGCTGGCCGGGGTTCTTCGGAATGCTGTTGTCAGCCAATGCGGCCACCGAGCCTTCTTATCGGGGCTTCGCCGTCGTGTGCGCGCCAGTCATCGGGCAACAGATGATCTAAAACGTCATCGACAGTCACCGCCCCCACAAGCCGGCCGGCGTCATTAACTACCGGAAGCGAGTTCAGGTTGTAGGTAGCCAGGGTCCGGGCCACTTCGCTGATGTGGGCCTGGTCGGACAACGGCTCCAGGTTCTTGTCCACCAGGTTGCCGAGCGACTCGAAGGGCGGAAACCGGAGGAGCTGCTGGATGTGGACCACGCCCAGGAACCTGCCGGTGGGCGTCTCCAGCGGCGGCCGGGCGATGAAAATGGAGGAGGCCAATGCGGGGGAGAGTTCCTCGCGCCGGACGTGCGCCAGGGCTTCGGCAACGGTTGCCTCGGGTGGCAGGATCACAGGCACCGGGGTCATCAGGCCGCCGGCGGTGTCTTCGTCGTATTCCAGCAGGCGCCGGACGTCCTCCGCGCCCTCCGGCTCCATCAGCTGGAGCAGCTCTTCGGCCTGCGCGGAGGGGAGCTCGCCGAGGAGGTCCGCAGCGTCGTCGGGGTCCATCTCCTCCAGAACGTCGGCGGCGCGCTGGACATCAAGGGCGGAGAGGATCTCCACCTGGTCATCCTCCGGAAGTTCCTGCAGGACATCGGCCAACCGTTCGTCCTGGAGCTCGCTGGCCACCTCGAATCGGCGTTTGTCGCTCATTTCCTGCAGTGCTTCGGCGAAGTCAGCGGGCTTGAGGTCCTCGTGGTTTGCCACGAACTGGGTGGCGGCCTGGGGCTCGGTGCGTGCACCCTGCAGGGCGTCGGCCCAGTCGATGATCAAGGTCTCGTTGCGGCGCAGCCGGCTCAGCGGGGACAGGGAATGGCCGCGCCGGACAAAAAGCTTGCTGACGAACCAGTCGCGGGAGCGGCTCTGGTCCATGGCGATGTCCTCGATGGTGGCGTCGCCGCTGCCGTCCCGCAGGGTAACGCGGCGGTCGAACATCTCGGCGACCACCAGCGTCTCGGCGCCGCGCTGTTCGAAGCGGCGCAGGTTGACCAGGCCGGTACAGATGATCTGCGTCTGGTCGATGGAGGTAATCCTCGTCATGGGCACAAAGACGCGCTTTTTCCCGGGAACTTCCACCACGATGCCTACCACGTGCGGGGCTCCCTGGGTTCCCCGGGACAGCACAACAACATCGCGCAGCCGGCCCAGCCGGTCGCCCAGCGGGTCGAAGACGTCGAGGCCCAGCAGGCGCGCCACGAAGACGCGGGTAGGTGTTGTGCTCACTCCTACAGGCTACCGAGTCTGCTCTCTTTTAGCTGAATTTACAGGCAGCACCCATACTGATGGGCAAGAATGGGACTATGGCAAACATATTTGGTGCTCCCAAGGCAGGTGGCCCCAACGGCATGGACGAAGCCAGGGCCGTTCCCACCGGCGACACCGTCGGCTCCTACACTTCCTACCTTGACGCCCAGAAGGCGGTGGACTACCTCGCGGACCAGCAGTTCCCCGTGCAGATGGTATCCATCGTGGGCAACGAACTGAAGATGGTGGAGCGGGTTACCGGGCGTCTGAGCTATCCCCGCGTTGCCCTGTCCGGTGCGCTGAGCGGCATGTGGTTCGGCCTGTTCGTCGGCGTGATGCTTTCCTTCTTTGCACCGTCGCCGGGGTATTTCTCCATCCTGACGTCCGTGCTGATGGGTGCCGCATTCTTTATGCTCTTTGGCATCGTCACCTACGCCATGCAGCGCGGAAAGCGCGACTTCACTTCCACCAGCCAGGTGGTGGCCACCAACTACGACGTCATCGTCGCCCCCGAGGCCGCGCACGAGGCCCGCAGGCTCCTGCAGCAGCTGCCCATGACCCGCTCCGATGCTGCCGCGGGTGGCGGTCCCTACACGCAGCGGGACTTCCATAACCAGCCCTACCAGCAGCCCGGCCAGGGCCCGGCCCGCCCGTCCGGCTGGACCGACCCCTACGGGCAGGCTCCCGGTTCGCCCGTGCAGGATAACCCGGCGTATGGGGCGCCCGCCGAGCAGCAGCCCGACGCCGGCGCGCAGCCGGCTTCCCCGGCCCCGTCCCGGGCAGTGCGGTACCCGGACCTGCCCGACGGCCGGCCCCAGTACGGGGTCCGGCTCCCGGAGAATGGTCCGGACGCGAGTGCCCAGGCGGCCCCGCACCACGCTCCCGTCCAGGCTTCCGAAGGCCAGCGCCCGGCCGACGATCGCCCCGCCGATGAGCAGCGCCCCTCAGGCGAGCCGCGGCAGTAGCAGTTCCGCCAACGCAAAAAGCGGGGCCACCGGATGATCTCCGGTGGCCCCGCTTTTGCGTTGCGCGGTTCCTTAGCGGGTCCCCTCGGCTTCACGGTAGATGCCGGCCATCCAGTTCTCCACGTCCTCCGCCTTGCGGGGCAGGGCGGCGCTGAGGTTGACGGGCCCCTCGGCGGTCATCAGGATGTCGTCCTCGATCCGCACGCCGATGCCGCGGTACTCGGCCGGGATCGCGAGGTCCTCTTCCTTGAAGTACAGGCCGGGTTCAATGGTGAACACCATGCCCTCGGTGAGGATGCCGTCCAGGTAGAGCTCCCGCTTGGCCTGCGCGCAGTCGTGGACATCCAGGCCCAGGTGGTGGCTGGTGCCGTGCGGCATCCACCGGCGGTGCTGCTGGCCCTCCGGGCTGATGGCCTCCTCCACGCTGACCGGCAGGAGGCCCCACTCGGCGAGCCGTTCGGCCAGCACTGTGGTGGCGGCGGTGTGGATGTCGCGGAATTTGGTGCCGGGCTGCGCCGCGGCGAACCCGGCATCTGCCGCGTCCAGGACGGCCTCATACACTTTGCGCTGGACGTCGCTGAATACACCGGTGGCGGGCAGGGTCCGTGTGATGTCGGCGGTGTACAGGGAGTCGGCCTCCACCCCGGCGTCCACCAGCAGCAGCTCGCCGGCGTTGATCCTGCCGGTGTTGCGGGTCCAGTGCAGGATCGTGGCGTTGTTGCCTGCGGCCGCGATGGTGTCGTAGCCCAGTTCGTTCCCCACTTCGCGGGCGCGGGCGAAGAAGGCACCCTCCACCACGCGTTCGCCGCGGGCATGCGTCAGGGCGCGGGGGAGCGCCTTCACCACTTCTTCGAACCCTTCCACGGTGGCGGCGACGGCGAGCTGCATCTGCTCCACCTCCCACTCATCCTTGAGCAGCCGCAGTTCGGAGAGGGCTTCGCTGAGCTTTTCGTCCAGTGCATCGAGGACACCGAGGTCCAGGTTGTCCGGATCCTTGGCGGTGTTGTAGCGGGCCGTGTCCACCAGGGCGTCGATGTTCTCGTCCACCTTGCGCACCAGGCGGATGGAGATGCCGCCGATCTCGGGGGCCCCCACGTTCTTGGTGATGGCGGTTTCGAGCTGGTCGATGTGGGCGGTGGCCAGGCCCAGCCGGGCCTCGAACCCGGCCAGCGTGGGGCGTGCCCCGATCCAGAACTCGCCGGACCTTGAATCGGCGTAGAACTGTTCGGTATCGCGCCCGGCCAGGGGCCGGAAGTACAGCGTGGCGCGGTGGTTCCCGCCGTCGTCGCCTTTTCCTTCTTCCACCGGCTCCAGGATCAGGACGGCGTCCGGCTCATGGTCCAGGCCCAGCCCGGTGAGGTGGGCGAAGCCCGAGTGGGGGCGGAAGCGGTAGTCGCAGTCGTTGGACCGGACCTTCAGGGGGCCGGCGGGGATGACCAGGCGTTCGCCTTTGAACTGGCCGGAGATGGCTTTGCGCCGGGTCGCGGCGTAGCTGGCCACGGCGTCGCGCGCCGGGAGTTCCTGGTTGGACGGCGCCCAGTTACTGGCCATGAAGGCCTTGAACGCGTCGGAACTGGGCCGCTGGGAGCGGTTGTTGACGCGCTCGTCCAGGGGCTGGGAAGCAGAATCGGGGGTGTTATCGGCATCGTTCACGGCACCATCGTCTCACCAGCATGAAGGCTTGGGCGAATACCCGCATGAAGGAAGCCCGGGGTCAACTAGGCTGGACAGGTGAGGATTGACCTGCATGCGCACTCGAACGTTTCCGACGGCACGGAAAAACCGGCCGACGTGATGGCCTCGGCGGCGCGTGCCGGGCTTGATGTGGTGGCGCTGACCGACCATGACTCCACGGCGGGCTGGGCGGAGGCGTCCGTTGCTGCCAGGGAGTACGGCGTTGCCCTGGTGCCGGGCATGGAGGTTTCGTGCCGGACGGAACAGGGGATCAGTGTGCACCTCCTGAGCTACCTGCACGATCCTGAACACCCCGGATTGCTCGAGGAAATCACCAAGGCCAAGGACGCCCGCCTCACCCGGGCGGAGCGGATGGTCACCCTGCTGGCCGAGGACTACCCGCTCACTTGGGACGACGTCATCCACCATGTGGCTCCCGGCGCCACCCTGGGCCGCCCGCACATCGCCGACGCCCTGGTGGCCGCCGGCGTGGTGGAGGACCGTTCCGAGGCGTTTGCGTCCATCCTCACCTCCCGGTCCCGCTACTTCATCCAGCATTACGCGCCGGACCCGGCCATCGCCGTCGAACTTGTCCGTGCGGCAGGCGGCGTCCCCGTATTCGCCCACCCGGTGGCCTCGGCGCGCGGACGGATCGTGGGGGAGCGCGTGTACCAGGAAATGATCGACGCGGGACTGGCCGGCCTGGAAATCAACCACCGCGACAATCCGGAAGAGGGCCGCGGGTTCCTGCGCAGGCTCGCCGCGAAGCACGACCTCCTGATCACCGGGTCCTCGGACTACCACGGAACCGGGAAACCCAACCTGCTCGGCGAGAACCTCACCACCCCGGAGGTCCTGGCCCGCATCGAGGAGCTGGGGACCGGGACGGCCGTCGTCCGCGCCTGAGCCGTTCAGCCCAACTACCTACGTGGCTGGGAAGGACGTGAACTCGGCGTGCGCACCCAGGCGCTTGGCCATGATGTCGATGGCGGGCTGGTTCTGGTCCACGCACACAAACTTCCGGCCAAGCTTGGCGGAGACAGCCCCCAGGGTCCCGGAACCGGCAAAGAAGTCCAGGCACCAGTCGCCGGGCCGGCTTGAAGCTGCCACCACGCGGCGCACCAGGCCTTCGGGTTTCTGCGTGGGGTAGCCGGTTTTTTCCTTGCCCGTAGGGGAGACGATGGTGTGCCACCAGACGTCGGTGGGCAGCTTGCCGAGTTCGCGTTTGGCGGGGGTGACCAGGCCGGGTGCCATGTAGGGTTCCCGGTCCACCTCGGCGCTGTCGAAGTGGTACTTCGCCGGGTTTTTCACATACACCAGGATGTTATCGTGCTTGGTGGGCCAGCGGTTCTTGGCCCGGGCCCCGTAGTCGTAGGCCCAGATGATCTCGTTCAGGAAGCACTCGCGGCCGAAGATCGCATCCAGCATCACCTTGGCGTAGTGCACTTCGCGGTAGTCGAGGTGCAGGTACAGTGTGCCGTCCTCGGCCAGCAGGCGCCAGGCTTCCACGAGCCGCGGTTCAAGGAAGGACCAGTAGTCGCTGAAAGCATCGTCGTAGCGGTGCAGTGCGCCCTTGATGGTGTCGTAGGACCGCCCCTTGAACCCCACCCGGTCGCCGGTGCCCTCAGCATTGGCCACCATGGTGGTCTGCTGCCGTTGCTGGGGCCGGCCGGTGTTGAACGGCGGATCCACGTAAATCAGTGTGAAGGCGCCGTCCGGCAGCGAGGGGAGGAACTCCGCGTTGTCCGCGTGAACCACCAGGCTGCTGCCGTCCGGCGCCCAGACAGTGTCAGTCATGAAGGGGGTTAGGCCTCGGCGCTGCCGGGCTGTGTCCCTGTGTCGCTGCCGGCCACTACCTCGCCGTTGCGGCGGCGGGTGCGTGTCCGCGGGCGGCGGGTACGCGAGGGCTGTTCGGTCTCGGCGGCTGCAGGAGCCTCAGCGGCTGCCGGGGCGGCAGCTGCGTCGGACGTACGACGGCGGCGCTCACCTGAGCGGGCAGCGTCACCGCTGCGTCCGGCGTCGCGGTTGCCGCTCCGGCTTTCGCGGCCACGGCCCTCACGCTCGCGTGAGCGGCCGGTGTCACGTGCGCCGCGGCTGTTCTTCTTGCCGGTTTCGCCCAGGTCCTCCAGCACTTCGGCGTCAACCCCGGCCAGGGTGCGCTTGTCGCGCGGCAGGCGTCCCTTGGTGCCTTCGGGGATGTCCAGGTCCGTGTAGAGGTGCGGCGAGGACGAGTAGGTTTCCACCGGCTCCGGCACGCTCAGGCCCAGGGCCTTGTTGATCAGGCCCCAGCGCGGCATGTCGTCCCAGTCCACGAAGGTGACGGCAGTGCCCTTGTTGCCGGCGCGTCCGGTGCGGCCCACCCGGTGCAGGTAGATCTTCTCGTCTTCAACGCACTGGTAGTTGATGACGTGGGTGACGTCCTCAACGTCGATGCCGCGGGCAGCCACGTCCGTTGCCACCAGGACGTCCACCTTGTTGTTGCGGAAAGCCCGGAGCGCCTGCTCGCGGGCGCCCTGGCCGAGGTCGCCGTGGATGGCGGCGGCTGCGAAACCGCGGTCCACCAGTTCCTCGGCCACCTTTGCAGCGGTGCGCTTGGTCTTGGTGAAGATGATGGTGCGCCCGCGGCCCTTGGCCTGCAGGATGCGGGCCACCACTTCGGTCTTGTCCATGCTGTGCGCCCGGTAGATCAGCTGGCGGATGTCGCGTTTGGTCAGGCCCTCATCCTCCGGATCCGCGGCGCGGATGTGGGTGGGTTGCGTCATGTAGCGGCGGGCCATGGCGATGACCGGGCCGGGCATGGTGGCGGAGAACAGCAGGGTCTGGCGCACGGCGGGGGTGGCCGCGATCAGGGTCTCGACGTCCGGCAGGAAGCCGAGGTCCAGCATTTCGTCCGCTTCGTCCAGGATGACGATCTTAACGTTCTTCAGGCTCAGGTGCTTCTGCTTGTAGAGGTCGATCAGGCGGCCGGGGGTGCCTACCACAACCTCCACACCGTTCTTCAGGGCTTCCACCTGGGGCTCGTATGCACGGCCGCCGTAAATGGTTGCGATCCGGGCGTTCCGCTTGCGCGACGCCGTCTGGAGGTCGTTGGCCACCTGCACCGCGAGTTCACGCGTGGGGACGATGACCAGGGCCTGCGGGGCGCCGGGGACCGCAAGTTTTTCGTAGCCGGGATCGTCCTGGCCCACCACGCGCTGCAGGGCCGGGATGCCGAAACCGAGGGTCTTGCCGGTACCGGTCTTGGCCTGGCCGATGATGTCGTGGCCGGACAGGGCCACCGGAAGGGTCATGGCCTGGATGGGGAAGGGGTGCGTGATCCCGGCGTCGGCCAGGGACTCCACGATGTCGGCGCGCACGTTGTAGTCCGCAAAGGACTTCTCCGCGATCTCGTGCGGCTTCTCGTCCGAGATGATGGTTTCTTCGGGCTCGATGGTTTCGATGCCGGAGTCGTCGGTCAGAAGCTGGTGGGTATGCAATTCACTCACTGGGGAGTTTCCTTATTCATTTGGGCAATGGGCGCTGCCTGCTCAACGGGCCTGCCATAAGGCTGTTCCGGAGCACGCTCGGGCGCACAAGCAATTCCAGTGGAAGCCGATCGCGGGCTATCTAAATGCTGGCACTGGTGACCAGCGGGTAAATCTCAAGATCGCGTAGGGGCGGGCTTGTTGGTTTCAAATCAAGGAAATCAACGACCGGGCATCCATTTCTACCTCTTCAGTCTAGCCGCAGGGAGCCGAAATCCCGGCTTTGGCCCCTCAACGGAGCCAAGCCCCTGCTACTGCACCAGCTCGAAATGGACTTCCCTGGTGGCGATGTCGGAGGAGACCAGGCGCACCAGGACCTTGGTTCCGGACTCCAGTTCGCCGGCGCAGCGGGCCGTCACGGCAGGGTCCGCGATCTGGATGATGCCCGACCCGCCGTTGCCATTGCCGTTCCCGTTCTTCCCGTTTCCGTTGCCGTTCTTTCCGTTGTCCTTTTGGGGTCTTGATCCGGAGATCACGATCGCCTCGAACTCCTGGCCAACATGGTTGACCAGCAGCGCAGCCTCCACCGTGTCCAGGGCCATGCGCTCCATCCGCGACGCCAGCTGGTCGGACCCGGCCATGATCTCCGGCAGCGACGGCAGGGCCTCCCGTGCCCAGGCCGGCACCTGGCCGCCGTTGCTCAACGCCTCGCAGATCACCAGGACAAAGCGGTCCACCAGGCGGCGCAGTGGGGCAGTGGTGTGCGCGTAGGCGGCCCCGATGGCTGACTGGACGGCGTCCTCCGGCACGGAGCTGTCAAAGGCCGTATAGGCCGCGCCGCGGAAGAGCGTGCCGGCCGAATGCAGGATGGCCAGTTGCCGTGGATCCGTAGGGTCCAGGCTCCGCAGGTATTCGCCATAGCTGACGGCGCCGTCGTCCCAGGGCTTGCCCAGGGCCTCGGTCTGCAGCCGGAAATGGTTCAGGGAGCGCTCGTCCGGGGAAGGCATGGTGCGCAGGATGCCCACCTTTCCCGCGAGCATAAGCCGGGCCGCCGCCATGCCGGTCATCAGGGAGATCTGCGCGTTCCAGTCCTCCACCGGAAGCTGGGGAGCCGCGGCGATCCGGTAGCCGCCGTCGGGAAGCTGGACGATCTCCTGCTCGGGCATGTTCAGGCTGGCGCCGCCACGGGCCCGCTCCAGCTCCACCCGCTTAAGGCCCACCTCCTTCAGGAGGCGCAGCACCGGCCTGGCAGTGCCGGCGTCGAGTTCCGCCTGCGCTCCCTTGTAGCTGAGCTTTGCACGGCTGCGCATCCGCGCCCGCCGCACAGCGACGGACGTGACCTCTGCGGCGCTGTCCAGGCGGAAATCCCAGACGAACGCCGAGCAGACCTGGTCCGGCAGCAGGCTGCCGGCCTGTTCACTGATGACTTCCGGGTGCAGCGGGATCCGCCCGTCCGGAGCGTAGAAGGTCTGCCCGCGGCGGCGTGTTTCCGCGTCCAGGGGGCCGCCGGGAGTAACGAACGCAGGCACGTCGGCGATGGCGTAGAGCACGTGGTATCCGTCGCCGTCCGGCTCTATGAACAGGGCCTGGTCCAGATCCGTGGAGGATGCCGGGTCAATGGTGATGAACTCGACGGCGGTCAGGTCGTAGCCGGGAAGCTCCAAGGATTCCACGGCTGCCTTCGCGTCCGCTACGGCGTCGTCGGGGTAGGTGCCGGGCAGCTCCAGCTCGGTCCGCAGCGCACTGAGCGCCGCCTCAAGCGCGTTGTTGTGCTCGTGGACGTTGGGAGCCAGCCGATGGTGTGACACGAAAATCAGCCTAGCCCGAATTCCGGCGGGAATGCAGGCACCGGGGCCGGGAGCGGCGCAGCATGCGGCGCCGGGCCCGGAGCCTCAGGAAACGGAGGCGTCCAGGGCGGCGAGCAGTGACGCGGCAGCTGCGGCGGGATCGTCCGCCTCGGTAATGGCACGCACCACCACGATCCGGCGTGCACCCGCTGCCACCACCTGCTCCACGTTGCCGTGGTCGATGCCGCCGATCGCAAACCAGGGCACACCGCCGTCGGACTGCCCTTCCTGCGCGGCCGCAGCAGCTGCGGCGTAGTTCACCAGCTCAAGCCCCACCGCCGCCCGCCCCGGTTTGGTGGGTGTTGCCCACACCGGGCCAACGCAGAAGTAGTCCAGCCCGGCGGGCCCGGCGGCTGCAGCGAGTGCGGCATCCACCTGCTCCGGTGCATGGCTGGACAGGCCGATGGCCGCATTGCCGTTGAGCAGCGTGCGCGCAGCAGCCAGCGGCAGGTCCTTCTGGCCGATGTGGAACACCGGTGCCCCGGACAGCACGGCGATGTCCGCCCGGTCGTTGACCGCCCACAGCCGGCCGTGGCGCTCCGCCGCTTCCTTCAGCACGGCCAGGAGTTCCAGTTCCTCGGCGGCTTCGATGGTTTTGTCCCGAAGTTGGATGATGTCCACGCCACCGGCGAACGCCGCGTCAACGAACTGCCCGAAATCGCCGCGGTCTTTGCGGGCGTCCGTGCAGAGGTACAAGCGCGCGGTGCTCAGGCCGTTGCTGATCCTTGTGGTACTGAGGACATCGGTGCCGGCGGCAGGGGTGTGGGACACATTCATGGGGGCAAGCCTAGTTCCTCTACACTGGCCTCGTACTGCGGGAGCCCGCGGCAGCTGTCACAAAGCGCCGGGCTGAGAGGGCGTCAGAGCCGACCGCTTGACCTGATCCGGCTAATACCGGCGTAGGGAAGGAGGCGCATGAGCGCACCATCAATCTCCGCGGCAACCGCACAGCAAGCCGCGCCCACCGTCCGGGCTGACGTCGCGGTCATCGGCGGCGGAGTGATCGGACACGGCATCGCCTGGGAGGCGAAACGCTCGGGCCGTTCCGTGGTGGTTATCGATGACGCACCCGGCTCCGGGGCCAGCTGGGCGGCCGCCGGGATGCTTGCCGCGGTCAGCGAACTGCACTACCAGGAGGAGGACCTCCTGCCGCTGATGCTGGACGCTGCGGGCCGCTGGCCGGCTTTTGTGACCGGTATCCGGGCAGCATCAGGCGCTGACCCGGGATACATCACGACGCCGACCCTCGCCCTGGGTGCCGACGCCGCCGACCGTCGCGCGCTGATGGACCTGCGCGCGGTCCAGCAGGCCAACGGCCTCACCGTGGAACCGCTCACCGTCCGCGAGGCCCGCCAGCGTGAGCCACTGCTCAGCCCGGCGATCGCCTGCGCGCTGGACACCCCGGCCGACCACCAGGTGGACCCGCGGCTCCTCGTGGACTGCCTCCGGCGCGCGCTCGCCGGCCACAGCGTGAACGGAACCGGCAACCAAGGTGCCCACCCCGGGAGCGGGGATAACGGGACAGCAGTAGCCGGCGCCGTCGACGGCTACTCGGTGCCGGACAAAGCCAAGGGGCTGCTTTGGCAGGGCGGGACAGTTACCGGCGTGCGGCTCGCCGGAGGTGGGACTGTGCTCGCCGGCGAAACGGTGGTGGCCAACGGACTGAATGCTGCAGGGCTGGAGTCGCTCCCGGAAGGCCTCCATCTTCCGCTGCGGCCCGTGTACGGGGACATCCTGCGCCTGGCGGTGCCCAGGCATTTGCAGCCGCTGGTGGCATCCACCGTACGCGGACTGGTGCGCGGTGTCCCGGTCTATATCGTTCCCCGCCGGGACGGCACAGTGGTCATCGGGGCCACCCAGCGGGAGGACGCGCCCTCTTCACCCGGCGCGGTATCCGCCGGCGGTGTCTACCAGCTCCTCCGCGACGCGCAGGTGCTGCTTCCCGCCGTCGCCGAACTCGAACTGCTGGAATGCACAGCCCGTGCCCGTCCCGGAACCCCTGACAATGCGCCGCTGCTGGGACGCGTGCCCGCCGCGGGCGGCGGGGCGGATCCGGCCGGCGGCCCTGCGCACGCCGGGCACATTTCCGGCCTCATCATTGCCACCGGATTTTTCCGCCACGGCGTCCACCTGACACCGGCCGCCGCCGCCATCTGCAGGGACCTCCTGGACGGCCGCGGGGACCCCCGCTGGGCGCCCTTCAACCCGGCCCGCTTCAGCGGCGCACCTGCAACGCCCACCCCAACCGGCCGCCTGAGCCACCAACCGCCCACAAAGGAAACAGTATGAACATCACCTTGAACGGAACCCCGCATCCCGTGCCGGATGGTGCTTCCATCACCCTGCTCGTCAGCCAGGTCACTGGGCGCCCCCTGGGTGCGGACGGCCAGGCAACCGACGGGCAGAAGCTCGGCGTGGCCGTGGCCCACAACGCGCAGGTAGTTCCCCGCAGCCAGTGGTTCGCCACTGCGCTCGCGGACGGCGACGAGGTTGAACTCGTCACGGCAGTTCAGGGAGGCTGACCCATGAGTGGAACCATTACCCCCGCGGCCCTGCAGGACCCGCTGGTTATCGACGGCGTGGAGTTGGAATCCCGGCTCATCATGGGCACGGGCGGCGCGCCCAGCCTGGACGGCCTGGGTGCCGCGCTCCTGGCTTCGGGGACCAGCCTCACCACGGTGGCCATGCGCCGCTACTCGACGGCGGAGACAGGCTCGCTGTTCCAGCTGCTGGTGGACCACGGCATCCGGGTGCTGCCCAACACCGCCGGCTGCTTCACGGCCCGGGACGCCGTGCTGACGGCGGAGCTGGCCCGCGAGGCGCTGGAAACCGACTGGGTGAAGCTCGAAGTCATCGCGGACGAACAGACCCTGCTCCCGGACGCCGTCGAACTGGTGGATGCCACCGAACAGCTCGTCAACAGGGGCTTCAAGGTGTTCGCGTACACCAACGACGATCCTGTCCTTGCCCTCCGGCTCGAGAACCTCGGGGCCACCGCCGTGATGCCGCTCGGCGCGCCGATCGGTACGGGGCTGGGCATCCTGAACCCGCACAATATTGAACTGATTGTCTCCAGGGCATCGGTCCCGGTGGTACTGGATGCCGGCATCGGCACTGCCTCGGACGCGGCCCTGGCGATGGAGTTGGGCTGCGATGCCGTCCTGCTGGCCACGGCGGTCACGCGGGCGCAGAATCCTGCGCTGATGGGGGAGGCCTTCAAACACGCGGTGATCGCCGGTAGGCTGGCGAAAGCGGCGGGCAGGATACCGCGCCGCGAACATGCACTGGCGTCGTCGGCCATGGAAGGCCGGGCCGAGTTCCTGTAGCCCGTCCGGCACGCGGCGGCATCCATGCCAGCGCGCACGGCAGAAGAGGAGCAGTCATGGCCGGCAACGACGTTCTTTCCCCCGAACGGCTTGAGGACGCCCTGGCGGTGCTGCCCGACTGGCGCTACCGCGGCGGCGCCCTCCTCACCGTCTACAAAGCGCCTACGTCGGCTGCCGCACTCGAACTGATTGCCGCCGTCGGGCGCCTTTCCGAGGAACAAAACCACCACCCGGACCTGGACTGGCGGTACAACAGGGTGTACCTGCGCTATACCTCCCATGACGCCGGGGGAGAGGTGACCGCGCGCGACGTCGGGGCGGCGGAGGCAGTGAGTGAAGCCGCCGCAGCGGTCCATGCCGTCGCCGAGCCGGCCAAGCATCCGGCCAGCGCCTGATCCTGCCGGTTGCCTTAAACGCCCGTGACCACTGCCCCAGGCAGTGGTCACGGTTTGCGTTGGAGGTGGTTCCTCCGGCTAGAGCTTAAGCGCCGCGGTGAGCCGTTCCAGATCCCGCTTGGCGCGGGTGCGGCCCAGAAAGATGACTGCCGCCACGGCCGCTGCTGATCCGAGCACCATGGGCAGGACCCACGGCATCCAGGTCAGCCCGGGCCTGTAGCCAAAACCGGCGGTTACCAGGATGATCCAGCTCAGCGCCCCCACACCAACGGCAACCGCGGCCGGCACGGCCATGCCGTACTTGGTGTGGCGCTTGTCGTTGGCCCAGACGATGAAACCTGCGGCGGCTGTCACCAGCACCACGATAGTCAGCGAAAGCATGGCCCTCCTCGGATTACTCGCCTCGCGGCGGGCGGGCTAGAACTGGCCGAACCCAACGCGGCGGACCTCTTCAGCACCGATTTCCACGTACGCCAAGGCCTTGCCCGGAACAATGATGAGGCGTCCCTTGTCATCCTTCAGGCGCAGTTCACCGCCGTTGCTGATGGCTTCCTCGACGACCTTGGCCACGGCGTCTGCATCCTGGTTCGACTCCAGCACAATTTCACGGCCAACGTTTTGAACGCCGATCTTTACTTCCACAGGGGGCCTCCCAGCCAGTTACGTTTCATTGGGTATGTCTTATTTGTAGTCTAGGACTCTTTGGGGAAGCGAGAGATTCCGCGCCAAGCTAAACGGTAGATGAGGTCGCTCGCCACATTGATGTCCAGGTTGCCGTCCGTTTCGAGCCAGTAACGCGCACTGACCTGGGCCATGCCGGCCAGTCCGCGGCCCAGCAGTTCGGCTTCGAGGTGGGGAAGTTTGGTGTCCTCGGCGATGACGCGGGCAATGGCATCGGCGAACGTCCGGTTGAAGGTTTCCAGCCGCGAGCTGACATCGGGATCGTTGATGAGGTCCGATTCGAAGACCAGCCGGTGGGCCTGGTCATCATTGGCGATGAACTGAAAATAGGCGCGCATGACGGCCTGGACGCGTTCATCGTTGTCAGTGGTGGAGTTCAGGGCCCCCAGCATCAGGTCTGTCAGGGATGCCAGATGGCTTTCCAGCAGGGCCAGGTACAGTTCCCGCTTCGAGGGAAAGTGCTGGTAGAGGACGGGCTTGCTGACGTGGGCGGTCTCGGCGATCTCGTCCATCGCCGCGCCGTGGTAGCCGTTGGCGACAAAAACTTCCTGTGCTGCGGAAAGGAGTTGTGCCCGTCTTTCGTCCCTGGGCAGCCGGGCGGACCGTTGCCCGGCGGGGCGCGGGGCGGTTTGCGGTTCGGCTGCGGCCGGGCGGCCAGCCCGTGCTTCATGGACCACGGTTGTCCTTCTTTCCCTTGCTGTTACCCCCACTCTACGTCGGGGTAATATGACCCGGCGGTATCCCGGGGCATACATTGAAGTATGGCTTCGACATTCACCGCAAATGTTTCAACAGTTTCACTGGATCCGCTCGTTGAGCCGGCGGGTGAGCTCACACCTGCGGAGGTGGAACGCTACTCACGCCACCTCATCATTCCTGAGATCGGTGCGCTGGGGCAGCGGCGGCTCAAGAATGCAAGGGTGCTGGTGATCGGCGCCGGCGGGCTGGGGTCACCGGCACTGCTGTACCTGGCGGCCGCCGGGGTAGGAACGCTGGGCATCATCGACGACGACGCCGTGGACCTCAGCAACCTGCAGCGCCAGGTCATTCACGGGGTGGCGGACGTGGGCCGGTCCAAAATCGAGTCGGCACGGGATTCCATCGCCGCCCTCAACCCGCTGGTGGACGTCCGGCTGCACGATGTCCGGCTGGATGCCTCCAACGCCCTGGAGCTGTTCGCGGATTATGACCTCATCCTGGACGGCGCGGACAACTTCGCCACCCGCTACCTGGTCAACGACGCCGCCGCCATCCTGGGAAAGCCCTACGTCTGGGGCTCCATCTTCCGGTTCGACGGCCAGGTAAGTGTCTTCTGGGAGAAGCACGGCCCCACCTACCGCGACCTCTACCCTGAGGCGCCGCCGGCAGGCTCTGTGCCCTCGTGCGGTGAGGGCGGTGTGTTCGGCATGCTCTGCGCCGCTGTGGGATCGCTGATGGTGACGGAGGCAGTCAAGCTGATCACCGGCGTCGGACGTTCCCTGCTGGGCCGCGTGGCACTGTTTGATGCCCTGGGCGGAAGCTGGCGCGAGATCCGCGTGTCAAAGGACCCGGCAGCGGCGCCCATTACGGAACTGACGGACTACGAGGCGTTCTGCGGCATTGCGCCGGCAGCGCCGTCGGACACCGAACACACTGTCACGGCAACCCAGCTGGCCACCATGCTCGCGTCGCGCAAGGCGGGACTGAAGGACTTCGAGCTGGTGGATGTCCGGGAATCCGGTGAGTACGACATCGTCCGCATCGACGGCGCGAAGCTCATCCCGCAGGGGCGGATCCTCGCCGGGGAAGCCTGGAATGAACTCCCGCAGGACCGGGACATAGTGTTCCACTGCAAAGCCGGAACCCGTTCAGCCAATGTGTTGGCCGCGGCGCAGAAGGCGGGCTACCAGCGGGTGAGCCACCTCGACGGCGGTATCCTCGCCTGGGTGCGCGACGTGGAACCCCACAAGCCCGTCTACTGATTCCCATCGGACCCTCTCTCATCTAATGCGCGTTTCTGAAGGACGCTCTCTCACTTCCCTGAAGAGAGTGAGAGAGCGCCGCCCGGTAAAGCGCGTTAAGTGAGAGAGCGTCGCCCGGTAAAGCGCGTTAAGTGAGAGAGCATCGGCCGGTAAAGAGCGTTAAGCGAGAGAGCGTCGGGTGCTCAGGCGGTTTCGCGGCCGTTGCCGCTGTGGTCCACGGGGCACTCTGCCTGGGGGACGGCGCGGACCGCGGGCTGTTCCACGGTGATGCCGTAAAGGGCTTCCAGGGCCGCCACGTACTCGTCCTGCTGGCCGTTCGCGGCCAGTTCGCGGGCGCGGACGGTGGGGACGTGCAGGAGCTGCTTGACCATGCGGCGGAGCGCGAACTCCACTTCCTCGGCAGCGGCGGTGCAGCCGTGCCTGGCCCGGACCTTTTCCATCTCGGCGTCCAGGACGCTCATGGTGTGCCGCCGCAGCGCTACGATCGCGGAGTCCACGGACCGGGCCTCCCGCTCCTGCTCGAAAGCCTTGGCAGCGCCGCTGACGATTCCGCTTGCCTGGGTCAGGGACTCAGCCTGTTCCTGCGGTGCAGCCAGCCGCACGGACTCCAGGGTCAGCAGCTCAACGCCGTCCAGTTCGCCCACGCCGGGATCAAAGTCATGGGTGAGGGCGAGGTCGATGGCGATCAGCGGCTGGGGTGAGTCCGCCCGCACGAGGGCCAGTTCATCGGCCTCAACGCGGGTGTCCGAACCGCTGCAGCCGATCATCACATCGGCGGCCGCCACAGCCGGGCGGAGCGAATCGGCGTCCAGGGCGGTGCCGCCGCGGGTGGCGACGAAGCCTTCGGCGCGCCCGGAGGAGGAAAAGACGGAAATGTCGGTGCAGCCGCGTTCGCGCAGCAGTGCCATGGTGGCGCCGGCGTAGGCTCCAGTGCCGAAGACCACCACTTTTTTGGTGGACCAGTCCGGGCTTTCGGAAAGATCAGTGGCAAGGTCGAGGGCCACCGAGACGATGGAGAGGCCGCGGGACCCGAGGGCGGTCTGGGCGCCCACGTCCTTGGCCGTCTTGGAGGCTGCCTGGAACAGCCGGACCAGTCCGGAGCTGGCGGTGCCCTCGTGCTGCGCGGTGATCAGTGCGCGCCGTACCTGGCCCGCGATTTCCCGTTCCCCGACGACGGCGGAATCCAGTCCCGCGCTCACGGCGAAGAGATGCTGGGTGACTTCCGGGCCCGTGCGGGTGCTGAAGGAACGGGAGACGAGCGGTTCGCTCAGTCCGCTGGCTTCGCTGATCTGGGCAACGAGGGCGGCGCGGGCAGCCTCAACATCGTCCGGATGCGGGGCCTCGCCGTAGATTTCGTAGCGGTTGCAGGTGGCAAGGACAACCGCACCCGACACTGCCGGCGATCCGGAGAGGGCGGATGTGGCGATCCCCGAAGCACCGTTGCTCAATTGAGCAACGGTTTCAAGATCGATGTCGGCGTGTGTTGCCACCAATGAAAAAAGAACCACAGCGGATCAATCATAGCTTTTTCGTTCCCAGGTAGAACAACTGTTGGGCGCGGGAGCCGCCGGTTGATGCTGTGATTCCTGACACTGGGCCGCCAGGGGCGTTCTGCGTGACAGCCTGTCGTTATCTTTTGTGGCTGTTTTTGGGCACAATCGAAGGCATGACTTCCAGCCCTGCCATGTACGCTGCCGGCGCCCTCGCTGCAGACCATCCGCTCGTGGACGGGCGCACCGCTGACTCGCCGCTGATCACTGCCTACCGCGGCGGGAAGCCATCCCGGCGCCCCGTCTGGTTCATGCGGCAGGCCGGGCGCTCCCTTCCCGAGTACCTGAAGCTCCGTGAAGGCATCGCCATGCTGGACTCCTGCCTGCGGCCGGAACTGGCGTCGGAGATCACGCTCCAGCCTGTCCGCCGGCACGACGTTGATGCGGGCATCTTCTTCTCGGACATCGTGATTCCCCTGAAGCTGGCCGGCGTTGGCGTGGACATTGTGCCGGGCGTCGGTCCGGTCCTGGACAAGCCGGTCCGCACGGCGGCGGACGTTGCCGCCTTGCCCCGGCTGACGTGGGAGGCGCTGGAACCCATCCGCGAAGCCGTGCGCCTCACCGTGGCCGAACTGGGCAAGACACCCCTGATCGGCTTCGCCGGCGCGCCGTTCACCCTCGCGGCCTATATGGTGGAGGGCAAGCCGTCCCGCGACCACCTCGGCCCGCGCACCATGATGCATGCCGACCCCGAAACCTGGAACGCGCTGGCCAACTGGGCAGCCGACGCATCCGGCATGTTCCTGCAGGCCCAGCTTGAGGCCGGCGCCTCCGCGGGACAGCTGTTCGATTCCTGGGCAGGTTCCCTGGGCCTTGCCGACTATACAAAATATGTCGCACCGGCATCCGCGCGCGCCCTTGACCACGTGCGGCACCTGGGCGCGCCGCTGATCCACTTCGGCACCGGCACCTCCGAACTCCTCGTGGCCATGCGCGACGTGGGCGTTGACGTGGTGGGTGTTGACTACCGCCTCCCGCTGGATGAAGCCAACCGCCGGCTCGGCGGGTCAGTCCCGCTCCAGGGCAACATCGACCCCGCCCTGCTGTCAGCCCCCTGGGAGATCCTGGAGGCCCACGTGCGCGACGTCATCAAAGCCGGGGCCGCGGCGCCGGGCCACGTCCTGAACCTCGGTCACGGCGTTCCTCCGGAAACCGATCCTGCGGTCCTGACCCGGGTTGTAGACCTCATCCACTCCATCTCCCCGGAGTAGATCGTGGACGCCAGCCAGGCCGGGACCGTGGACGCCCTGGTGCTGGGTGGGGGGATTTCGGGGCTTCTGTCCGCGCGGGAACTTGCCGCTGCCGGGTACCGGGTCACCGTCCTGGAGGCGGGCCAGGAGTGGGGCGGCTGCGTGGGCAGCCACGTGGTGGCCGGCCTTACCTTGGACAGCGGGGCCGAATCCTTCGCCACGCGGTCCGACGCCGTTGCCCGCCTGGCCGGCGAACTGGGCCTGGCCGGCAGGATTGTCCACCCGCGCCCCGGGGGCGCCTGGGTGCAGCTCCCGGACGGTCCGCGCGAACTTCCCAAAGCCGGTGTCCTGGGGATCCCGGCGAATCCCTGGGACCCTGAGGTGCGCCGGTCACTGGGCCTGCTGGGATCCCTGCGCGCCTCGCTGGACAGGATCCTCCCCGCGTCGACAGTGGCGGCCGCCGATGTTGTCAGCGTCGCAGCGTTGGTCAAGGCAAGGATGGGCCGCCGCGTCCTGGAGCGCCTCGTGGAGCCAGTGGTGGGAGGCGTCCACTCGGCTGACCCCGCCCTGCTCGACGTCGACATGGTGGCACCGGGACTCCGCGCGGGACTTCGCGAGCACGGCTCCCTGGCCGCAGCCGTGGCCGCCCAACGGCGCAACAGCACCGGACCCGCCAAGGCAGGTTCCGCCGTCGCCGGCCTGGACGGCGGCATGCATACGCTGGTGGGCGCGCTGCTCAGTGATCTCCGCGGCCGGGGCGTGACGCTCCTGTCCGGCACGCGCGCCCTTTCGGTGACCCGGGTTGGCGAAGGATGGCGAGTAGGCACCGCAGGAAAGACGTACGACGGCGGCCTGCTGGTAGTTGCCGTGGACGGCCCGGCCGCCGTGGGGCTGCTGGAGGAATCAGTCCCCGCGATCGCGGGGAGGAAGCCGGGCGCCGGGCCCGACGTGCAGCTTGTCACCCTGGTGCTGGACAAGGCCGAACTGGATGACCGTCCCCGCGGCACCGGCATCCTCGTGGCACCACAGACTCCAGGCATCCGGGCAAAGGCCCTGACCCATGCGACGGGGAAGTGGGACTGGCTCGCGGACGCGGCGGGCCCGGGGCGGCATGTCCTCCGGCTCTCCTACGGGCGCGTTGACGGTGCAGGCCAGCAGCCCGCAGGCCTTGATGCTGATGACGAACTCCTGGCAGCTTCGCTGCGGGACGCCTCGGCACTGCTGGAGGTTTCCATCGTCGCGCAGGACGTTGTGGACTGGGACGTTGTCCGGTGGCCCGGGTCCCTGCCGTTTGCCGCCGTGGGACACCGTGCACGGGTGACTGGCATCCGGGAAGCCTGCAGCGCCGCCGGCGGCCTCGCCGTGGTGGGCGGCTGGGTGGCCGGCAACGGGCTCACCGCAGTGGTATCCGACACACTGCAACAAGTCCGGAAACTTTCCGCCTAAACGTCGTTACTGGTCAGCGCGGCGAGTCCGAGGGGCGGGCCATTTAAGGGCCGCCGTCCGGCGGCCTTGCCGGCTTTCAATTCCCCGCGCGGCATGGATAGGGTCGATGACCATGGTCCAACACAAGTCCGAGCTTTCAACGTCCCGGACTGGTATCCATGGGGGAATCCGGCGCGGCGCTGCAGCCGCGGCAATCGGAGCGGTACTGGTTCTAACCACAGGCGCCTCGGCGTCCCAAGCCGAGGAAGGAACACCGGACCCCGGCGACTCCGCGGCCCCGGCCGTGGACACCAAATCCCTCCCGGTAGTGTCCTCGCTGACAGGCCAGTCCGCGCAGGAGGATGCGCCCGGCCAGAACCGCAGCAAGAACCCCAACGCCGGCGGGAACGGCAAGGCCGGTGCCCGTCCGGCGGCCAGTGCTTCGGCTTCCGCTTCAGCGGTTCCCTCAGCTCTTTTGCCGGCCATCAGTGCTACCCAGTCGCCCAGCTCCAGGCCGGCGCCCACCGCCACGCCTTCACCTGTTCCGACGGCCGGTGCAACCAGCGCTCCGACGGCAACCCGCCCGGCCACCTCTCCCGCAGGATCCGCTCCGGCGTCGCCGGGAACGACCCCGGCCTCCACCGTCCCGGCTTCTGCGCCAGCATCGGACGCAGCGGGGAATCCGGCTGCGGGGTCACCGGCCACGGGAACCCCGGCGGCGGGTCCGCCGGCCGCGGGAACTCCAGCCGCCGGGGGCAGCGCTGCGCAGAACCCGGCAACGGGTGCCGCCGGGACACCGTCGGCACAGGCAGGGCCCGGATCCGGCGCGGCTCCGCTTCCGGAGACCGCCAAGGGCGTGTCCGGAATTCCAGCCAGCGCAGGAACCGCACGCAGGGCAGCGGCGGCCGGGCAGGCGTCCTACGTGCCGATCTATGCGGTGCCGCAGGCCAACCCGGCATGGACCCCCTCGTACAGTGTGGCCGCGCAGGGCAACAGCGTACGGAGCAACGCAAAGCTGAACGCGCAGCCCGAGCCGAAGAGAGCTCTGGTGTGGCTGGGTTCGGGTCTGGTGGGTGTGGCCGGGGCTTCGGGACTGGTCTTTTTCCGCCTGCGGAATCCCTGACCCCCGGGCCCCGGTGGCGGGACGGCGGACCTTTCTGTGACTTTAACCACTTCTACCGGTTGTAGAACTCGTCGGTTTCGACTTGGCGGGTACGAAGGGGCAAACTGGTAACCATGAGCCACACTTCTGCCGAATCTGTCACTAAAACCGAAGAATCAGCCGAGCAGTTCTTCACCCTTTGGACGGTCTTCAAGCGCTCCGAAACCCTGATCCGCAGCGCTGATGCGGCCACTGACTTCGAAGCCCTGCTGGGCCGGCTTACCGCGGCGGGCGTGACACACCGCGGCAGCTATGACGTCTCAGCCATGCGCGCTGACGCTGACGTGATGGTGTGGCTCCACGGCCCCAAGCCTGAAGCCCTGCAGCAGGCCATCCGCGACATCCGCCGCAGCACGCTCTTCGCCGGAACCGAGATTGTCTGGTCCGCCATGGGCGTGCACCGCGAGGCCGAGTTTGCCAAGAACCACACCCCGGCCTACTCCCGCGGCGTGGAGCCGGCCGAGTGGCTCTGCGTCTACCCGTTTGTCCGCTCCTACGAGTGGTACATCCTGCCCGAAGCCGAGCGCGGCAAGATGCTCCGCGACCACGGGCTGCTGGGCCGCGACTTTCCGCAGGTCATCTCGAACACCGTGTCCTCGTTCGCCCTGGGCGACTGGGAGTGGATCCTGGGCCTGGAGGCGCCCGAGCTCGTGGACCTCGTTGACCTGATGCGGCACCTGCGCGCCACCGAGGCCCGCAACCACGTCCGGGAGGAAATCCCGTTCTACACCGGCCGCCGCATCACCGCCGCCGAGGTAGCAGAGGTCCTGGCATGAGCCCGCTCGAAGCCCGGAATGCGGCCGGCCTGACGGCCGTGAATCCCGTTACCGAGGCCGGGCGCATGGCCCCCAAGGACTACGACGCCGTGCTGCTCGCCTCTTTCGGCGGGCCCGAGGGCCAGGAGGACGTGATCCCGTTCCTCCGCAACGTGACCCGCGGCCGCGGCATCCCCGATGAGCGGCTGGAAGAGGTCTCGCACCACTACAGGGCCAACGGCGGCATCAGCCCCATCAACCAGCAGAACCGTGAGCTCAAGGCGGCCCTGGAAGCCGAACTGTCGGCCCGCGGCATCGACCTGCCCGTGCTGTGGGGCAACCGCAACTGGGCGCCGTACATTCCGCAGACCCTCCAGGACGCGTACGACGCCGGCCACCGCCGCCTGCTGATGCTCACCACGAGTGCCTACTCCTGTTACTCCAGCTGCCGCCAGTACCGCGAGGACATTGGCATGGCCCTGACGGAAACCGGCCTGGACGGCAGGCTCGAGGTGGACAAGGTGCGCCAGTACTTCGACCACCCCGGTTTCGTGGAACCCTTCATCGAAGGCACCGCCGCCGGCCTGGCCACCGTCCGTGAACAACTGGCCGCGGCTGGCACTCCGGACGCGCCGGTCCAGATCCTGTTCGCCACGCACTCGATCCCCACCCGGGATGCGGAGGCAGCGGGCAGGTCCGCGGAGGAGCCCCGCGAATTCGAAGAGGGTTCCGCCTACGTGGCCCAGCACCTGGCCACCGCAGCCGCGGTGATGCAGCGGGTGGAAGAAGAATCGGGCCTTTCGGCACCCTGGTCCCTGGTGTACCAGTCCCGTTCCGGCGCCCCGCACGTGCCGTGGCTTGAGCCGGACATTAACGACGCCATCGAGGAACTCGCCGGCCAGGGCGTGAAGGGCATCGTTATCGTGCCGCTCGGGTTCGTCAGCGACCACATGGAAGTGGTCTGGGACCTCGACACCGAAGCCCTGGAAACCTGCGCCAACCTTGGCTTGGCCGCTACCCGGGTGCCCACCCCCGGCACGCACCGTACATTCGTTAGCGGCCTCGTTGACCTGATCTCCGAACGGACCCGGGCCAACAACATCAGCGACCGTCCCGCCATGACCGGCCTCGGCCCCTGGTACGACGTCTGCCGGCCCGGCTGCTGCGCCAACTTCCGCGGCGAAAAGCCCACCATCGCCGGAGCGGACACCTCCGTGGGTAGGGGTCACGACCCCTACCCGGGCGAAGCCTCAGGTGGAGCCGGCGCTGTGCAGTCCGGAGTTGCCGGGGGAGCGCCGCACCAGTGACGGTCCGCATCGGAACCCGCGCCAGTAAGCTCGCGCTCACCCAGACGCAGCAGACGGCGGACCAGCTGGCCGCCGTCGGAGGCTTCCCCGTGGAGCTGGTCCACATCCGCACCGACGGCGATGTCCTCACCGGTTCTTTGTCCCAGATGGGCGGCACCGGCGTTTTCGTCGCCGCCCTTCGCGATGCCTTGCTGCGCAGTGAGTGCGACGTCGCGATCCACTCGCTCAAGGACCTGCCTACCGGCGCCGCAGTGGGGCTCAGCCTGGCAGCCACGCCGCGGCGGGTGGACGTCCGCGATGTCCTGTGTGCCCGTGACGGGCTCAAGCTCGCCGACCTCCCGTCCGGCGCCACTGTAGGGACGGGTTCGCCCCGGCGGGCAGCCCAGCTCCGCGCTGCCCGTCCGGACCTGGACATCAAGGACATCCGCGGCAACGTGGATACCCGCCTGGGCAGGGTCCCCGGGCTGCCGGGCAACGCTGTGGCGGAAGTGGTTCCGGGGAAGTCCTGCGACCTCGATGCGGTGGTCCTGGCCGCGGCCGGACTGGAACGCATCGGCCGGCTGGACGCCGTCAGCGAATTCCTGGAAACGGACGTGATGCTGCCTGCCGCCGGCCAGGGATCGCTTGCCATCGAGTGCCGCACCGCCGACGCCCCGCCGCGGCCCGGGTCAGCGGAAGGGTCCAGGGAAGTCCTGGCCCAGGCACTGGCCGCATTGGATGATCCGGATACCCGGCTGGCTGTCACCGCCGAACGTGCCCTTCTGGCCCGGCTCGAAGCAGGCTGCGCCGCGCCGGTGGGCGCCTACGCGTACCGCAAAGGCAGCATGCTCCACCTCGAAGGCGTGGTGTGCGCCGTGGACGGCACCGCCTCGGTCCGTGACAAGCGGGCAACGGACGGCCTGACCGAAGTCGGCGCGACCCTCCTGGGCATTGAGCTCGCCGAGGTCCTGCTCGCCGCAGGCGCCGCGGACATCGCAGACCTGCAGGCTTCCTGAGCCGGCCATGGGACTGCTCTCCCGCCACCGGAACCCCGTCCGCGGGGGCAGCTGACCATGGCGCCCAGCGCCGGCAGCGGGCCCGGCCGCAACACGCTTGAGGGGTTCCGGGTGCTGATCACCCGCAGCCCCGAACGTTCGCTGCCGCTCGTGGCGGCCCTCCAGGGGGCCGGCGCGCAGGCGGTCCTCCTGCCGCTCATCGACTTCGAACGCGCCGCCGACCAGCATTCACTGGACGTGGCCTGCGACGCCCTGGGCGCCGGCGCCTTTGACTGGCTGGTGGTCACCAGCGCCACCACGGTCCATGTGCTCCTGTCCAAAGCCGCCGAACGCGGCCTCAGCCTGCGGGAGTGGATCCCGGCCGGCACCCGGATGGCAGCAGTGGGACCGGCCACGCGCCGCCTCCTGGAAACGGCCGGCCTGCCGGTAGAACTGACACCCAGAGACGAACAGTCCGCCGCGGGCCTCCTGGAGGTATGGCCGGCCGGGCCCGGTAAGGTCCTGCTGCCCCAGGCAGACATCGCTCCCGCCCGGCTCGCCGAAGGGCTGAAGGCTGCAGGCAGCACCGTCACGGCAGTCACCGCCTACCGGACCGTCGACTACCCGGCGGCAGCGGAGCGCAGGCTCTCCATCCCGGTGGAGGACGGGGATCCCGGCCAGGCGACGCCGTCGTACTCCCTCCTGACCGCCGAAGCTGCCGCCGCGGAAATCGCCGCCGGACGGATCCACGCGGTGGTGGCCGCTTCACCCAGCGCCGTGCGGCGGATCCATGCGCTCTCGCCGCTGCACGGCTGCCGGTTGGTGGCCATTGGACGGTCGACGGCGGAACAGGCCGCCGCGCTTGGCCTGCCCGTAGCGGCAATCGCCGCAGAACCGACCCCGCCTGGCCTGGTGACCGCCGTCGAAGAGGCACTCACCCCAGGGTGACGGGCCAATCCACGCCGCAGGGTTGTCATCGGCCGCCCGCGGGTACGAACACACTCAAGAGACAACGTGAAGGACGTCGAACATGACATTTCCGAGCCAACGCCCCCGCCGCCTGCGCACCACACCGGCCATGCGCCGGCTGACCGCAGAAACCCGGCTGGCACCGGCCGAGCTGATCCTTCCCGCCTTCATCCGCGAAGGCCTGTCCGGGCCCAACCCGATCACCTCCATGCCCGGAGTGGTCCAGCACACCACCGATACCCTGAAACGTGCCGCGGCGGAAGCCGTTGAACTGGGACTCGGCGGAATCATGCTGTTCGGCATCCCGGAAACCCGCGACGCGGAGGGGACCGCCTCGCTGGACCCGGAGGGTGTCCTGAACAAGGCCATCCGGGATGTCCGGGCAGAGGTTGGCGATGACCTGGTGATCATGAGCGACGTGTGCCTGGACGAGTTCACGGACCATGGGCACTGCGGGGTGCTGGACGCCGACGGCTATGTGGACAATGACCGCACCGTTGAAATCTACGCCCGGATGGCAGTGGCACAGGCCGAGGCCGGCGCTCACATGCTGGGCCCGTCCGGCATGATGGATGGCCAGGTGGCAGCCATCCGGTCTGCCCTGGACCAGGCAGGGCACGCCAACACCTCGGTAATTGCCTACGCCGCCAAGTACGCCTCGGCCTTCTATGGACCGTTCCGCGAGGCCGTTGACTCACAGCTCAAGGGCGACCGCCGGACCTACCAGATGGACGCCGGCAACCGCACCGAAGCCCTCCGCGAGGTGGAACTGGACCTCGCCGAAGGCGCGGACATCATCATGGTGAAGCCGGCCATGAGCTACCTGGACATCGTTGCGGACGTGGCGGCTATGAGCCCGGTCCCGGTGGCTGCCTACCAGATCTCCGGAGAGTACGCGATGATCGAGGCAGCCGCCGCCAACGGCTGGATCGACCGCCGCGCAGCCATCACGGAATCGGTGCTGGGTATCCGCCGCGCAGGCGCCCATATGGTCCTGACCTACTGGGCCGCCGAGTTGGCCGGCTGGCTGAAGGAGTCCTGATGACTGACGTCCCGCCGAACCCCACCGCGCCGGTTGGCCCGCACCGGATCCTGCTTGGCCTGAACACCTTCGGCGACGTAGGTGAGCACGCAGACGGAAGCCCGCAGCTGCACGCCAAGGTGCTGCGGAACCTGCTGGAACAGGCGGAACTGGCGGACGCCGTCGGACTTCACGCCTTTGGGGTAGGGGAGCACCACCGCAAGGACTACGCGGTGTCCGCGCCCGAGGTCTTCCTGGCAGCAGCCGCCGCCCGCACCACCAGGATCCGGCTTGGTTCCGCCGTGACCGTGCTCAGCTCCGACGATCCCATCCGGGTGTTCCAGCGGTTCGCAACCGTGGACGCCCTCTCCAACGGCCGGGCCGAGGTGATGCTGGGCCGCGGCTCCTTCATCGAATCCTTCCCGCTGTTCGGGCTTGACCTTGCCGACTACGAGGTCCTGTTCGAGGAGAAACTCGAATTGTTCGACAAGGTGCGGGCACAGAAGCCGGTGCACTGGGATGGCCGCACCAGGCCCGCCCTCGCCGGGTTAAGCGTGTATCCGCCCCTGGAACACCACTTGTTGCCCACCTGGATTGGCGTGGGCGGAACCCCTGAATCCGTGCTCCGGTGCGCGCAGTACGGCTATCCCATCATCTTCGCGATCATCGGCGGCCAGCCGCGCGCCTTCCGCCCGCTGGTGGACCTGTACCGCGAAGCCATGGCGAAATACGGCCATCCGATGCAGCAGGTTGCCACGCACTCGCCCGGCCACGTTGCCGCGACGGACGAGCAGGCCCGGGAGGAACTCTTCCCGCACTGGCTGAAGCTGCGGAACAAGCTAGGAGCCGAGCGCGGCTGGGGCCCTGCCGGCCGGGGCGAATTCGATGCCCTGTGCGCTCCGGAGGGTGCCCTTTATGTGGGATCACCGGAAACCGTGGCCCGGAAAATCGTCGAGCTCAAGCAGAACCTTGGTGTGGACCGTTTCGACTTCAAATACAGCAACGGCCCGCTGCCTCACTCGGCCATGATGCGCTCCATCGAGCTGCTGGGTACCCAGGTGGCGCCCCGCGTGGCCGAACTGCTGGCCGAAAATGACCGGCCGGCCAACTGAGAGAATAGGAACCATGACTTCCAGCAATCCTCGCAACGAGGCACTCTTCGACCGCGCCCGCCAGCTGATGCCGGGCGGGGTCAACTCACCGGTGCGCGCCTTCGGGTCCGTGGGCGGAACGCCCCGCTTTATGGTGTCCGCCAAAGGCCCCTACCTCACGGACGCCGACGGCAAGGAATACGTGGACCTCGTCTGCTCGTGGGGTCCGGCACTGCTGGGCCACGCGCACCCCGCCGTACTTGACGCGGTCCACGCAGCCGTGGACCGCGGCCTCTCCTTCGGCGCCTCCACCCCGGACGAAGCCAACCTGGCGGAAATCGTCAAGGAACGCGTGCCCGCCGTCGAACGCGTCCGCATGGTTTCCACCGGCACCGAGGCCACCATGACTGCTGTGCGGCTGGCCCGCGGCTTCACCGGCCGCAACCTCATCATCAAGTTTGCCGGCTGCTACCACGGCCACCTGGACGGGCTTCTCGCCGCGGCAGGCTCGGGCGTTGCCACCCTGGCGCTGCCCGGTTCCGCCGGTGTCACCGAAGCCACGGCTGCGGAAACCCTGGTGCTGCCGTACAACGACCTCGGCGCCGTCAAGGAAGCGTTCGCCACTCACGGCCCCAACATCGCCGCCGTCATCACCGAGGCCGCACCGGCCAACATGGGGGTGGTGACACCTGGCGAAGGCTTCAACCTGGGCCTGTCCCGGATCACCCGGGAACACGGCGCGCTGCTGATCGTGGATGAAGTCCTCACCGGCTTCCGCACCGGCTACTCCGGCTACTGGGGCCTCACCGGAGGCGCGCCGGACGCCGCAGAGCCGTGGACCCCGGACCTGCTCACCTTCGGGAAGGTCATCGGCGGAGGAATGCCGACGGCAGCCCTCGGCGGGCGTGCCGACGTGATGGATTACCTCGCTCCCACCGGTCCCGTCTACCAGGCCGGCACCCTCTCCGGAAACCCGGTGGCGATGGCCGCCGGTGTGGCCACACTGACCCACGCCACCCGGGACGTGTACTCCTTCATCGACGTCCGCTCGCTGGAACTGTCCTCAGCACTCTCCAGTGCCCTGGACGCCGCCGGAGTGGACCACTCCATCCAGTTCGCCGGGAACCTGTTCTCGGTGGCTTTCGGCACCTCGGCCAACGGAGTCCACAACTACGCCGACGCCCAGGCGCAGGAGGCCTTCCGCTACGCACCGTTCTTCCACTCCATGCTGGAGTCCGGGGTCTACCTGCCGCCGTCCGTCTTCGAAGCCTGGTTCCTGTCCGCCGCACACGACGACGCCGCCATGAACCGCATCTTCGACGCCCTGCCTGCCGCGGCTAAAGCCGCCGCCGCAGCCCAGGGCTAGGCACCCAGGCGGGTCCCGCCGTCGTCCATTCCTTGCGCGGCAAAAGAAAATCCCCGGTTGCATTCCGCAACCGGGGATTTTCTGTAGGTGCTTCAGGGGTTACAGGACGTCCGAGAGGAAGCCCTTGAGCCGGTCAGTCCGCGGCTCGGTGAAGAGCTGCTCCGGGGGACCGGACTCCACCACCACACCGGCGTCCATAAACGTCACGGTGTCCGAGACGTTGCGGGAGAAGCCCATTTCGTGGGTCACCACCACCATGGTCATGCCGCCCTTGGCGAGGTCCGTCATCAGCGCCAGGACACCCTTGACCAGCTCGGGGTCCAGCGCGGATGTGGCCTCGTCGAAGAACATCACCTCCGGCTTCATGGCCAGTGCACGGGCGATCGCCACGCGCTGCTGCTGGCCGCCGGAGAGGTTCGCCGGGCGGGAATCGGCCTTGTGCTTCAGGCCCACCAGGTCCAGCTGCTCCAGGGCCTCGGCACGCGCCTGGTCCTTGGACAGTTTCCGCAGCTTCCGCAGCGCCAGCGACACGTTGTCCGCCACCGTCTTGTGCGGGAACAGGTTGAACTGCTGGAACACCATGCCGATCCGCTGCCGGAGCTCATCCGGGTTGTCCTTCAGGACGGAGCGGCCATCCAGGAGGATGTCGCCCTGATCGGGCTCGATCAGCCGGTTCATCACCCGAAGCAGGGTGGACTTGCCGGACCCGGACGGGCCGATCACCGAGGCCGTGGTGCCCTTTTCCACGTGCAGGTCAATGCCGCGGAGAACATGGTTGTGGCCGAACGAGAGGTGCAGGTTCTTGCCGGTCAGGGTTCCGGATGCGAATTCCGTCATGCCTGTGCCCCCTTGCCGATAGGTGCTGCGAGCTCATCCGGTTCCTTCTTTTCCGGCTTGCCGGTGCGCAGCCGGTTGTCGATGAAGTTCACGAAGTGGGTGAGCGGGACGGTCAGGATCAGGTACAGCACGCCTGCAGCCACCAGCGGAGACAGGTTGCCCGTGTTGGCCATGGCATCGTTGCCGATCCGGAAGATTTCCCGGTCGGAGGCAGCGAGGCCGAGCATAAACACCAGAGAGGAATCCTTCAGCAGCGAGATGAACTGGTTCACCAGCGCGGGAAGGACCCGCCGGATACCCTGCGGAACCACCACCAGGCGCATCGAGCTGCCGTAGCTGAACCCCAGCGCCCGCGATGCCTCCAGCTGCCCCTTCTCCACGCTCTGGATGCCGGAGCGGAAGATCTCACCGATGTAGGCCGCAGCGATCAGCGTCAAAGCCAGGATGCCCAGCGGGTACGGGTTCCGGGACCCGGTGATTTCCCTGGCAATGGGGCTCAGGCCGATACCGATGACCAGGATCACCAGGATGGCCGGGAGGCCGCGGAAAATATCGGTGTAGATGCGTGCCGCCCAGCGGGCACCAGCGTTGCGGGAGATGCCCATCATGGCCAGCCCGAGCCCGAGCAGGGAGCCGAAGATCCCGGAGGCAACGGCCAGTATCAGGGTGTTGGGCAAGCCCACCGCGAGGAGGGCGGGAATGACTTTGGCCATTTCCTCCCAGTTGAAGAAGGTGTCAGCCAGCTGGTCCAAGAGATCCATGAACGTCCCGGCTCAATCAGCTCTGGGGAAGCGTGGCGGCCTTGCTGCCCGGCTTCCAGTCGGTCGGCATTTCGCGGTCCGGGTACCATTCCTTGGTCAGCTTGGTCCAGGTTCCGTCGGCAATAACGGCGTCCAGGCCGGAGTTCAGTGCGTCGATCAGCGGCTGGTTGTCCTTGGCCACGGCGTAGGCGGTGAAGTTCTGCGTGTTGACCACGGATTCGACGATCGCGGTGCCGTCGCCTTCCTTGACCTGGCCGGTGGCCTGCTGGGACGGTGCCACCCAGGCGTCAACCTGGCCGTTGCGCACGTTGGCGTACACGGTGGCGTAGTCCGGGAAGCGGATCGGCTCGAGCTTGAGGGTGTTGGTGACGTAGTCATCCTGGACGGTGCCCTGGACGACGCCGATGCGGAGATCGCCCTTCAGGTCGGCGAAGCCCTTGATGCCGCTGTCAGTCTTGGCAACTACTGCCATGAAGCCGAAGTCGTAGCCGTTGGTGAATCCCACGTTCTGGCGGCGGGCGTCAGTGGTGGAGATGGAGGAGGACCCCACGTCGAACTGCTTGGTGGATACCTGGGAGAGCAGCGCGGAGAAGTCCGTGGCAACGAATTCGACCTCGAGGCCGAGCTTGCCGGCGATGGCACGCAGCAGTTCGTTGTCGTAGCCGGTGAACTTGCCGGACGGGTCAATGAAGATGTTCGGCGGGGCGTCCGAGAGGGTGCCCACCTCGAGCTTGCCTTCAGTGTTCAGGCCGAGTTTGGTCTTGTCGATCTTGTCGATCGGGGTGACGTCGGCGGTGGTGTACTTGTCCAGCGTCTGCTGGTCGCTGCCGGCGAGGGCGTCCGTGGGGGTGCCGCTGGGCGCGGACGATCCGGAGCCGCAGGCCGCCAGGGAAACCGCGAGGGCGAGAGCCACAGGAGCGGCAGTCAGCCACTTCATCGCTTTGATTTTCATCAGGTTGTCACTTTCATTTCAGTGTTGAGTCAACCGGGCCGCAAGGCTGCGCTGGTGGCGCCTGGCACCTGCCCGGTGCTGGTCGAGCACGGCCAGGGCAGGGGTGACCGCAAAACTTTATTGTCTCACTTTGGGGTTTTGTGGCCGTGAGATGAAGGAACGAGTACCCCGCGAGCCTTATGCCGAACTAAATTCGGTGGGCAGGGTCGAGAGGCATGCCAAGACGCTGATGGGCAGAAGGTTGGGCGAATCAAGAGGCCAGGAAATCAGTCAGCCTATGGAGCGGTGTGACAGATATCTCCAGCGGAAAGTGGCCGGCCAGGCTAGAAGCCGCCGGTGCTGGCGTCCTGCGGCGGCAGTACCGGCCAGTCGCCTTCGATGACGGCGGTGGGCTTGGTCTTGCGGAGATAGCCCTGGAAATCCGCTGCCTGGCTCACGGCCCAGTCCACCTGCAACTGGTGCAGCTGGCTTGCCGGCATGCTGAGTTTGGGAAACTTTCCGGCCATGGCGTCCAGGACCCGCAGGGTTGCCAGAGCATCGGCTGCAGATGTGTGGGCGTTGTCCAGGACCACGCCGTACTCCTCGCACAAGGCCGTCAGGGTGCGCTTGCCCTTCCGGTAGCGGTCCACCTGCTTGTTCATGATGTACGGGTCCAGGACCGGAAACCGGGTCAGCTGCGGCACCCCGTAGCGGGCCGATTCGGCGGCGAGCACCGTGAAGTCGTAGCTGGCGTTGAACGCGATCACGGGAACGCCGTCGTCGAACAGGCCCTGCAGCACCGCCGCGAGCTCCTTCGTCACCTCGTGCGCCGGCCGGCCGTCCCGCCTGGCCTGTTCAGTGGTGATGCCGTGCACGTCACTGGCTTCGGTGGGAATCTCCACGCCTGGATCCGCCAGCCACTCATGCTCGGTGATGACCTCGCCCTGGTGGTCCACCACGGTGACGGACGCGGTGACGATCCGGGCGGCGCGCGAGTTGCGGCCGGTGGTTTCAAGGTCGAAGGCTGCGCGGGGAAGGGTGTTCCAGGTGCTCATGGATCCACGCTAACGGGGGCCACCGACAATTCCCGGGAGCGCCACTGCGGATACATTGGATCAATGCGGATTGAGTATGTGGAGGCGGTACTGGCCATCGTGAGGCTGGTTCCGCCAGGGTCCGCAGTCTCCTACGGCGACGTCGCCGAACTCCTCGGATCAGGCGGGCCCAGGCAGGTTGGCTCGGTGATGAGCCACTATGGCAGCGGCGTCCCCTGGTGGCGGATCCTCAAGGCGAGCGGGCACGCGCCCGAGGGGCACGAAGCAGAAGCGCTCCGCCACTACCGCCAGGAAGGAACCGCCCTTAGCGGCGCCCACGAGTCCTACCTGCGGACCGGAGAGGGCTCCTGGCGTGTGGATCTGCGGGCCGCCCGGTGGGCTCCTGCGGAGGATGACTTTGACCACATCGACGCGATTGCGGCGGAGCTGGAGCGTGGGCTCCGGGAATTGTCAGTGGCTGATGATGGAATGTCGGCGTGACAGTAACAGTTCCTTTTACAGGTCCACGTGACGAGTACCGTGGGCCGGCAGATTCCGGGGCCGGCTTCGATGACCTGCCCGGAACAACGGACGACGCCGGCACCTGGGCCCGGGACGCAGGGCACCAGCGTGCGCCGGGCTTTGCGGGGCTCAGGCTGCTGCCGCCGCGGCACCTCCAGGCCGAAGCCCCGTCCCTGACGCCGGATCAACAGGCAGCCGTTGACGTCGCACAGGGGTCCGGGCCGGTCCTGGTACCGGGCGCGCCGGGAACGGGCAAAACCACCGTTCTCATCGAAGCGGCCGTCACCCGGGTTCTCCGCGACGGCCTGGATCCCGAACAGATCCTGATCCTGGCCCCCAGCCGGCTCGCGGCGGATTCCCTGCGGGACCGGTTCACGGCCCGGCTGGACAGAAGCCTCAGCACCACGCCCGCCCGGACCTGGGCGTCCTACGCCTTTGACGTGATCCGGCGGGCCAAGGCCGAGGGCGTGCTGCCGCTCGCCAGGCCGCCGCGGCTCCTCTCCGGGCCGGAACAGGACCTCATCATCAAGGAACTCCTCGAAGGCCACCGCCTGCCGGGACTGGAGCTGCCCTGGCCCCAGGATCTCGCCGGAGCACTGGAGACACGCGGTTTCCGCCATGAGGTGCGCCAGCTCTTCGACCGCGTCATCGAGTCCGGGCTCACGGCCGGGGACCTCGCGGACCTTGGCCGGCGATGCGGCAGACCGGACTGGACGGCCGCCGCCGCACTGTATGCGGAGTACCGTGATGTCCTTGACCTGCGGATGCCCGAGGCATTCGATCCGGCCGGCATCATCACCGCGGCCCGCCATGTCTTCCAGGACGCCCCGGATTTCCTTGCGGCCGAACGTGCGCGCCTGCGGCTGGTTGTGGTGGACGACGTCCAGGAGGCCAACCCTGCCGTGTTCGAGCTCCTGGCAGACATTGCCCGCGGGAAGGACTGCTATGTGGCGTTCTCGCCGGACACGGTGGTCCAGGGCTTCCGGGGGGCCAGGCCGGACCTGGTCGCGGAACTGCCCCGGCTGCTCTCACCGGCTTCCCCGGTCCTGGAACGTCCCCTGCAGTATGCGCACCGCCATGCGCCGGCGCTGACCGAAGCGTGGTTGGGTGTTGCGGGCCGGATTTCGCAGCGGGCCGGCGGGCAGCTGGCCAGGCGGCTTGAGCCGATAGGGGACCGGCCGCAGGGAATAGTGGAAGCGCACCTGGTGCCGTCCGCCGTGCACGAACTCCGGTATGTAGCCCAGCGCATCCTTGACCAGCACATCAACCACGGCCGGCACCTGGCCGGGATCGCGGTCATAGTGCGCAACGGGGCCCAGGTCAGCGAATTGCAGCGGTACCTCTCCGGCCAGGGGATACCCGTGCGTGTTCCGGTAGCGGAATCCGCCGTCCGGGACGAGGTAGCTGTCCGCCCACTGCTGGACGCGTTCGCCATTGCCGTTGATCCTGACCGGTTAACCCCGGAAACTGCCGTCTCCCTCCTCACTTCGCGGATCGGCGGCGCCACCTCCATCGAGCTGCGCAGGCTGCGGCAATCGCTGCGGCGCGAAGAGCTGCTGGGCGGAGGAGGACGCGCCAGCGATGCTTTGCTCGTCGAAGCACTCCTGGCCCCGGGCGCCCTGTCTGCCCTCGGTATGGAGGGCCGGGCGGCGCGCCGTACGGCACGCATGATCCAGGCCGGGAGGCAGGCCGCCGTCGAGCCCGGAGCCAATGCCGAGTCCGTGCTGTGGGCATTGTGGAACTCCACCGGCCTCGCTGCTGCCTGGACAGAAACAGCGCTCGCGGGCGGACCGCACGGGGCCCGCGCCGACCGCGACCTTGACGCCATGATGGCGCTCTTCCACACGGCGGAGCGCTACGTCGACCAAGTGCCCGGCGCCGGGCCGGAGCAGTTCCTGGAGTACCTGCTGAACCAGGAGCTGCCGATGGATACCTTGGCCGCAAGGGCCCAGGTGGATGACGCCGTCGAACTCATGACACCCGCCAGCGCGGCCGGGCGGGAATGGCCAGTTGTCCTGGTGGCCGGTCTGCAGGAGGGCGTGTGGCCCAATACCCGGCTCCGCGGCGAGCTCCTGGGCAGCACCCTTTACGCCGACGCGGTGGAGCACGGAGTTGAGTATGCGCTTCAGCGGGACCCGCTGAGCCGGCTCAGGGACATCCGCTACGACGAACTGAGGAGCTTCTCCACGGCGGTGTCACGCGCCCGCGAACTCCTGATCTGCACTGCAGTCTCGTCCGAGGACGATCAGCCGTCGTCCTTCCTGGATTACGTGGCCCCGCTGGATCCCGGCCGGGACGCCAGGGCTTTCACCCCGGTGGAACGTCCCATGACCCTGCGGGCCCTCGTGGCCGAACTGCGGCAGTACGCCCAGCTGGACGGCAAGCATGAGGCGGAGGCCACCGAAGCGGTGAAGGTCCTCGCGGGGCTCGCGGCTGCCGAGCCGCCGGTGGCGGGGGCGCATCCGGACAGCTGGTGGGCACTGCCGCCGCTGACATCGTCGGCAGCGGTGGTTCCTGCGGGCGGGACAGTGTTTGTGTCGCCGTCGAAGGTGGAGACGGTCCAGAAGTCCCCGCTTGACTGGTTCGTGCAGGCCGCCGGCGGTGAGGCGGCCACCGATTTCGCCAGGAGCCTGGGCACGCTGGTCCACGCCATCGCGCAGGAACTTCCCGATGCCTCCGGGGCTGAGTACGTTGCGGAACTGGTCAGGCGCTGGCCCGCCCTGGGCATGAAGGACAACTGGGAGGGCAGGCTCGACTATCAGCGCGCGGAGGCGATGGTACGCAAGCTTGCCCAGTATGTGCTGGTCATGCGGAGTGAAGGCAGGAGCCTGCTGGGCGTGGAACAGGACTTTGATGTGGCACTCCCGGACGTCGTGGTTGGTGATGGCACGCCCCGGGCGGCGGTCCTTCGGGGCCAGGTGGACCGCCTGGAAATCGACGGTGAAGGAAGGCTGGTCATCGTGGACCTCAAAACAGGCAAGCGCCAGCCCGGCAAAGCGGAACTGGCCGCGCATCCGCAGCTTGGCGCCTACCAGGCCGCGGTCCTCGCAGGGGGTTTCAACGCCGGGGAAAACGGCGCCTCCAGTGTTCCAGGTGGCGCGGTCCTTGCCCAGCTGGGGACGGTGGCCAAGAGCCCGGGCATCCAGCAGCAGGCGCCCCTGGATCCGCAGGAGAACTGGGCCATGGACATCGTGACAGAGGCCGCTGCCGTGATGGGCGGGAGCGTCTTCGAGGCACGGCATGATCCCTCCAAGGGGAGTCATGGCGGTCATGGCTGCCGGCTGCCCGAAGTGTGTCCATTATGCGTGCGGGGAAGGCAGGTCACGGAATGAGGCCGGAGCCACCTATGGACGCCCCTGGTGTTCCCGAACCGCGGTTCACCCCGGAGGAGCTTTCCCGGCTGCTGGGGGAGAAGAACGTTCCCACCCCGGAACAGTCCGCCATCATCAGCTCACCGCTGACGCCCCGGCTGGTCATCGCCGGCGCAGGTTCAGGCAAAACAGCCACGATGGCCGACCGCGTGGTCTGGCTTGTCGCCAACGGCTGGGTACGGCCGGAAGAAGTCCTGGGGGTGACGTTCACCCGGAAGGCCGCCGGTGAGCTGGCGTCCCGGATCAGGGCGAAGCTGGCATCCCTGCAACGCTTGGCCGCCCAGGACGGCGCCCGCAGCCTGTTCCCCGAACAGCCGGTCTCCAGCGATTCACTCGAACCCAAGGTGTCTACTTACCACTCGTTCGCCAGCGGCATCGTGTCCGACTACGGGCTGCGGCTCGGCGTGGAACGGGACGTGGTCCTGCTCGGCGGCGCACAGGCCTGGCAGCTGGCCAGCGAAGTGGTGGAAGCGTACGACGGCGAATACGCCCACTTCCGTGCCGCGAAATCCACCCTGGTCAAGGCCGTGATCCAGCTCGCCGGGGAATGCGCGGAGCACCTCCAGGAGCCTGAGGACGTGGAAGCCTGGCTGATGGCGCGGCTTTCGGAGTTTGAGTCCCTGCCGTACATGGCGGACAAAAAGAAGAACCCTCCCCAGGCGGCCGCCGAGCTCGCCGGGATGCTGCGCACCCGGGCCAGTGTGGCCGACATGGTGGGCCGTTATGCTGCCGCGAAGCGCGCCCGGGGGGCCCTGGACTTCGGGGACCTTGTGGCGCTCGCCGCCCGGGTGGCGCAGGATGTTCCCCTGGCCGCGCAGATGGAGCGGCAACGGTACAAGGTGGTGCTGCTCGACGAGTTCCAGGACACCTCGTATGCCCAGCTGGTGCTGTTCTCACGGCTCTTTGGCGGCGGCCATGCTGTGACAGCCGTGGGTGACCCGAACCAGTCCATCTACGGGTTCCGCGGGGCGTCGGCCGGGCAGCTCTTCCACTTCGTCCGCGAATTTCCTGTGCGCACCGGTCCGGGGGATTCACCGGGGGACTGGGCTCCGGCACCTACGTCCTACCTCACCACGGCCTGGCGCAACGGGCGGTCCATCCTGGCGGCAGCAAACGTGATGTCGGAATCCCTGGGCAAGGCCGCGGCGGCCCGCGGACCGGCCGGCGGGGGCACTACACCGGCCCTGGGCACGGCAGCGGCAGCGGATGTTCCGCCTTTGCAGGCCAGCCCGTTCGCGGTGCAGGGCACGGTGGTCATGGGGCGCTTCGGCACCGATGCTGACGAAGCCTCCTCGCTGGCGGACGACGTCCTCAAATACAGGGTCACCGACTTTGAGCTGAAACCGGACGGAACTCCGGTGCCGCCGGCCATCGCGGTCCTGTGCCGGCGCCGCGCCCAGATGGAAACTGTCCGGCGCCAGTTCGAGGCGCGGGGCATCCCGTATGAAATCGTCGGGCTTGGCGGGCTCCTGGACACCCCGGAGATCGTTGACCTGGTGGCCACCCTGCGTGTCCTCGCGGACCCGGGCCGCTCCGACTCGCTGATGCGCCTCCTCGCGGGGGCCCGCTGGCGCATCGGCCCGGCAGATTTGATGGCCCTGCGCGACTGGTCAAGCCAATTGGCGCGCCGGCGGGGACATGGGCCCGGGCCTGCCGGCGGCGGACTGGCCGTGGACGGGTTGGCGGACGAAACCAATGACACCGTCCTTGAAGGGGACCTGACGGATGGTGCCAGCCTGGTCGAAGCCCTGGACTGGCTGCCCCGGGAGGCTTGGGTGTCTGCCCATGGCCGGTCGCTCAGTGAAGCTGCCCGGAGCAGGCTTGCCCGCCTGTCAGCCGAACTGCGCCAGCTCCGGGGTTACCTGGGGGATGACCTCACCACGCTTTTGGGTGAAGTGGAACGGGCCATGTTGCTGGACATCGAGGTGGCGGCCCGGCCGGGCGTCAGCATCCACCAGGCCCGGCGCAACCTCGACGCTTTCCAGGAGGCGGCTGCGGGGTTCCTGCGGACGTCCCAGCGGGTGGACATCCTCGCTTTCCTGTCGTGGCTGGAGGCTGCGGCCGCGGAAGAAAACGGGCTGGAAGCTCCGGCTGCGGACGTCAACCGCGAAGCGGTGCAACTCCTGACGGTCCACGCCTCCAAAGGCCTGGAATGGGATGTTGTTTTTGTTCCCGGACTCAATGCAGGGGCTTTTCCCAGCGACAGGGACTCCCGCTGGAGCAGTGGATCGGCTGCCCTGCCCTGGCCGCTCCGTGGAGACCGGGCGGACCTTCCGCAGTGGGACCTGGACCAGCCGGACCAAAAGGGCTGGCTGGACGCGGAAAAGGATTTCAAGGCTGCAGTCCAGGTCCACGGGGAGTCGGAGGAACGCCGGCTCGCCTACGTTGCCTACACCAGGGCAAAGCACGTGCTCTGGGTCTCCAGCGCGGCGTGGGTGGGATCCCGGGCTGGACGGGCTGACATGTCGCTGTTCCTTGCCGAGCTCGAGCCGCTGGCACACGCGGCCGACGGCAGGCCCCGGGACGCCACGGTCCATCCCGCATCGCAGGATGAGGCTTCCCTTCCGGAGTCGAGCCCGCTCACCCTGGAGGCGGAAATTGCCAACTGGCCCTACGATCCCCTCGAGGGCCCGGTGGATCCTCGAACCGGGGAGCGCCTCCGTCTTTCGTCCGGACGGCGGGTGGCCATGGAGGCTGCGGCGGCCAAGGTGCTGGCCGCGCTGGAAGACCACGGAACCGTTCCCGCCGCGGCGGGGGCAGGAACTCCCGGCGGGGATCCGGCCGGCGGCAAGAACCTCAGCGGGGTGGCCCGGGGATGGGCACGCGAAGCGGCGTTGCTGCTGGAACGCCGGTCGAGGCGGTCCGCCGGCCGCGACGTACACCTTCCGGGCCACATCTCGGCCTCCACGCTGGTGGAACTGCGCGAGGACGCCGCAGGTGTGCTGGGGAGGCTCCGCAGGCCGGTGCCGCGGGAACCAGGCATGTCAGCCCGGAAGGGCACTGCCTTCCACTCCTGGGTGGAGGAATACTTCGGTGCCGCAGGCATGCTGGACCTCGACGAAGCTCCCGGTTCCGACGACCACATCGATGCCGCCTATGACCTCGACGCCATGGTGGCAACGTTCAAGGCGTCCCCGTGGGCAGACCGGTCGCCGGCGTTCGTGGAAGTACCGGTGGAGACCCGCGTGGCCGATGTTGTGGTGCGGGGGCGCATTGACGCCGTTTTCCGCGATGCGGACGGCCGGTGGGACCTGGTGGACTGGAAGACCGGACGGCGGCCCTCCGCTGCAGCGTTGAAGACAAAAACCGTGCAGCTTGCCGTGTACCGGCTGGCCTGGGCACGGCTGAAGGGCGTCCCGCTGGAGGAGGTGCGGGCAGCCTTCTTCTACGTCGCGGACAACGAGGTAGTGCGGCCACACGATCTCGGAACAGCCCGCGAGTTGGAGCAGATCGTCAGCGCCGCACTGGGTTCTCCGGAACTGCCTTAGTTCTTGGTGATGTCGATGATGGAGATCGCGGCGGTGGACGTATCGTCCGGCCCTGCGGCGACCTCTGCTTTGCCGCCGGGGTTGTCCGGGTTCTCCCGGTCCGGATCGCTGCTGTGGTCCTCTGCATCCCCGCCGGCTGATGACGCGTCCCCGGACCCGACTCCGCCGTCGGCCCCGGCCTCAGGCTCCACGGGAATGGGGGTGACGCGCACCGCGGGCCGGACCGGGGCGGGGACGGGCAGCGGCACTACCGTAACGGACGGCACGGAACCGGCCGGACCGGCGTCGGCCGCCCTCACTACGGGCGCAGCGCCGGCAGCCGGGGCAACGGCAGTTGTACCGGCTGCAGCCGGAGCGGCCGCAGCCCGCTGCGGCTCCACACTGATCGGCTGCCCGCCGTGCTCTTCAATATCCCGGGCGAGGGTTTCAAGCATCTCTTCCGCCTCGGAAACCATGCTGCTGTCGTCCGAGGCAATGCCCTTCACCAGGTACTGGGCCAGGGCGAACTCGGCGGACAGTGCGGCGCGGCGCAGGAGGTGGTTGTCAACCGTGTCCTTGCGGCCGCCCGTGTAGGCGTTTAGTACCGCATCGACGAAGTCCTGCTCATTGGAGGCAACCAGCCAGGCGAAATCGTCCGCCGGATCGCCGATCCTCAAATCGGTCCACCCGGTCACGGCGGTGACGCGCTGGCCTTCCACCAGGAGGTTGTCCTCGTGCAGGTCGCCGTGCACCACGCTGGGATTGAAGCGCCACAGGGAGACGTCTTCGAGCGCGTGCTCCCAGCGCAGCAGCAGGGCAGGCGGGATCTTTCCGGTGGTTGCTGCCTGGTCGAGTTCATTCAAGCGGCGCTGCCGGAACTCGTTGGGCGTGTAGCTGGGAAGGTCGGCGTTGCTGACCAGAGACCGGGGAAGGTCGTGTATGGCGGCCAGGGCAACGCCGATTTCGCGGGCCAGGACATCCGGGCCGGCCGTGAGTTCCTCGACGCTGCGGGTGGACCCGGCCAGGTGCGAGTACACAAACGTGCTCAGGGTCCCCAGCCGCACGCTGCCGGCGACGGTGGGCATGAGGAAGGGAAGTTCGGCGCGGATGGCCGGGGCGAAGGCACGCAGCACCAGGAACTCCGTTTCCAGCCGGGCGCTGGCCTCCGCATGCCGGGGCGACCGGACGCGCCAGCGCTTGCCCTCGGAATCGAGCAGCAGGGCGGAGTCGAAGTCGGCGGGATCATCCGGGGCAGAGCTAACGGCCGTCGGGGTCAGTCCGGGGACTGCCGCGGTTGCAACGGCTGCCAGTTCAATCGGTTTTCTTCTCACTGTTCCACGGTAGATTGCGCGCAGTCCAAGAGACCGGTCCAAGGACGGCGAGTCTCCAGATATAGTCCAAAACAGGGGAGGCGCAGCACTCCACATAGGGATGCGCCCAAATATCAATTGTCGGTCCCAGTCAGTACGGTGGACACATGAGCCACGCGGAGTCTGCAACACCGGTCCATCAGGGCAACGCTGCCCGGCTGCCGGCCAACCACCTGATGGACACAGTACTACCAGTGCCGCCCGCGCTGGTTGACCGGGGGTCCGTGGCACGGGCCAGGCCGGGAATGGTGGAGGATTTGCTCGCCGGGCCGGACACCCTGGCCGTTCTCCTCGCCGGCCGGCAGGGCCTGGTCCATGGCGGCGGACTCTACCTGTCCAACGCCCGCGAGCTGCAGTCCGCACTCGCCGCCGCAGGTTCCGTTCCCCAGTTGACGGTCTACCTGGGCTCCGCCCTGCCGGATTCGGACCTGTCCCCTGGAACTCCGTTGCTGCTGTTCGTCCTGCCGGAGGCAGTGGAGCCGGGGACGGCAGGGATCCCGGAGGATGCTGCCTGGGCCGGTTTCCGGGAGGTCGCGGGCGGGCTCACTCCCACGCACACAGCACTCTTCATCGAAGCCAGCGCAATCGCCAACTGGCACGCCACCCATACGCATTGCCCGCGCTGCGGCGCCCCCACGGACATCGAAGCCGGCGGGTGGGTTCGGCGCTGCCCCGCAGATTTGTCCGAGCATTACCCGCGGACCGATCCTGCCATCATCGTCACCGTCGTGGGCCCGGACGGCCGCCTGCTCCTGGGCGGAGGCGGGGCACGTGATGCAAAGAACTTTTCCACCCTCGCAGGGTTTGTGGAACCGGGGGAGTCCCTGGAACAGGCCGTCGTCCGGGAGATTTACGAGGAAGTGGGGGTCCGGGTTACTGCATGCCAGTACCTGGGCTCGCAGTCATGGCCTTTCCCGGCCTCGCTTATGCTTGGATTTACCGCCATCACCGAAGACGCCGAGGCAACGCCCGACGGCGTGGAGGTCACCAGGGCGCGCTGGTTCAGCCGGGAGGAACTCCAGGAAGCAGTGCTCGCCGGCGAGATCACCATTTCCACCCGCCTGTCGATTGCCCGCTCCCTCATCGAGCATTGGTTCGGCGGGCGGATTCAGGACCTTACCGGCCACTGAAGCCTTATCCATCAGACTCCAGTACGCGGTAGTCGAGACGAAAAAGCAGCAAAGTGACTACACAGAATTTTGACGGCGCAGCATCCCTGGAGGACCGTATCCTCGGCGGCCTGGACGCCGAACAGCGCGAGGTCGCCAGTAGCCTGAACGGGCCGCTGTGCGTCCTTGCCGGTGCCGGCACCGGCAAGACCCGGGCCATCACCCACCGCATCGCCTACGGGGTCCATTCGGGGGTCTACACACCCCAGCGGCTGCTGGCCGTGACGTTCACGGCCCGCGCGGCCGCGGAGATGCGCAGCCGGCTGCGCGACCTCGGTGCAGGCAACGTCCAAGCACGCACGTTCCACGCCGCGGCGTTGCGCCAGCTGCAGTTCTTCTGGCCGCAGGCCGTGGGCGGGACGCTGCCCAACCTGCTGGACCACAAGGCCCAGCTGCTTGCCGAAGCTGCCCGGCGGCTGCGGCTGAGCACGGACAGGGCGTCCATCCGCGACCTCGCCTCGGAAATCGAATGGGCCAAAGTGTCCATGCTGACCCCCGCCAACTACCTGGAGAACGCGCAGGACAGGGGGACTCCCGGCGGGTTCGACCTCACCGCCGTCGCCCGGGTCTTCCAGTCCTATGAGGACGTCAAGACGGACCGCAACGTCATCGACTTCGAGGATGTCCTGCTGATCACGGTGGGCATCCTGCAGGAGGACGAGAAAGTCGCCGCCACCGTCCGCGAGCAGTACCGGCACTTCGTGGTGGACGAGTACCAGGACGTTTCCCCGCTCCAGCAGCGGCTGTTGGAACTGTGGCTGGGCGGCCGCGACGAACTGTGCGTGGTGGGTGATGCCAGCCAGACCATCTACTCGTTCACCGGCGCCTCCCCGAAGCACCTCCTGGAATTCAAGGCCCGCTACCCGCAGGCCAACGTGGTGAAACTGATCAGGGACTACCGCTCCACGCCCCAGGTGGTGAAGCTCGCCAACGACCTCCTGGCCGGCAGGCGCAGCGGCGGACCGGTTGCCGACTCCGCCTGGGCTGCCCCGCTGCAGCTGGTGGCCCAGCGCCCCGCCGGGCCGGCACCGCAGTTCACTGAGTGCTCGGATGATGAAGCGGAAGCCGCCACGGTGGCCCAGAAGATCAAGGCACTGCTCGACGCCGGCACCCCGGCCAGCGAGGTCGCGGTCCTTTTCCGCACCAATGGCCAGTCCGAAGCCTACGAGCAGGCCCTGGCAGCCGCAGGCATCGGCTACCAGCTGCGCGGCGGTGAACGGTTCTTTGCCCGCAAGGAGGTCCGCGACGCCATCCTTCAGCTGCGCGCCGCCACCCGGGCCGTCTCCGCTGAATCACCGGAACCGCTCGGCCAGCTGGTCCGCGATATCGTGGCTTCCCTTGGCTACACGGAGTCGCCTCCCCACAACGGCGGAGCGCTGCGCGAACGCTGGGAATCGCTGGCGGCCCTGGTGGCCCTCGCCGACGAACTCGTCCAGTCACGCGGGCCGGAGTTCGGCCTGGCCGAGTTCGTGAACGAACTCCAGGAACGTTCCCTGGCGCAGCACGCGCCCACGGTTCAGGGAGTGACCCTGGCGTCCCTGCACGCTGCCAAGGGCCTGGAATGGGATGCCGTGTTCCTGGTGGGGCTCAGTGAAGGATTGATGCCCATCTCCTTCGCGGACTCGCCCGAATCCGTCGACGAAGAACGGCGGCTCCTCTATGTGGGCATTACCCGGGCCCGCGAACACCTCGCAATGTCCTGGTCCACGGCCCGCACTCCCGGCGGCCGGGCCAACCGCAAGCCCTCCAGGTTCCTGGACGGGCTGCGCCCTGATTCGGTGGCCAGCTCAAGCGCCCGTGGCAAAGGGCCGGCACCCCGGCGCAAAGCCGCAACGCCGGCGGTCTGCAGGGTCTGCGGCAGCATGCTGAGCACGGGCGCGGAGCGCAAGGTGGGGCGGTGCAACGCCTGCCCGCCAAGCTATGAGGAACAGACCTTCGAGGCCCTGCGGAACTGGCGGCGGGAAACGGCGCTGTCCGCAGACGTGCCGGCCTTTGTGGTGTTCACCGACGCCACGCTCACCGCTATCGCCGAGGCGCGGCCTGCTTCTCTTGAGGAACTTGCCGCACTTGCCGGCGTGGGACCGTCCAAGCTGGAACGCTACGGCGAAGACGTCCTCCGGGTCCTGGTGGAAAGCACCTCGCTGTGATGACCACGGCCGGCGGGGCTCCCGTCGAAGTGCGCCGCTCTGCCCGCCGGACACGGACGGTCGCCGCTTTCTGGGAGAACGGTACGGCGGTGGTGGCCATCCCGGCGCGGTTCACGGCAGCTCAGGAAAAGGAATGGGTCCAGCGCATGCTGGCCAAACTGCACAAGCAGGGGGAACGGCGCGCAGCCTCCGGCCGGAAGCGCCCAGCCTCCGACGCCGCCCTCGCCGCCCATGCAGCCCAGCTGTCCGAACGGTACCTTGGCGGGCGTTCCAGGCCTGTGTCGGTGCGCTGGGTCAGTAACCAGAACTCACGGTGGGGTTCGGCCACACCGTCAGAGGGCACCATCCGCCTCTCGGACAAGCTGCGTCCCATGCCCCAGTGGGTCATCGACTACGTGCTCCTCCACGAACTCGCCCATCTCCTGGTAGCCGGGCACAACGCTGCCTTCTGGAAGCTGCTGGAGGCCTACCCCGAGACGGCACGGGCGAAAGCCTTTCTTGAGGGGGTTAGCTTCGCCATGGCCCGCGGCCTGAAAGACGAAGCAGCGCCAGAGGCACCTGGTGCCGTCCGGCCAGCGCAGGAACCCCGGCCAAGGCAGGAACCCGGCGGGATGAACGCTGGCCCGGCGACCCTTGGCCGGATGGACTCTGGCGTGACGAGGACTGGCCGGACGACGCCGACTAGGCCGGCTTAGCTTTTCGGCGTACTGTCCGGGCCATCCTGGCCGCCGCCAGCCGTGCCGTTCCCGCCAGCGTCGCCGCCGCGGGCCGTGCCGTCGTCGGCCTCGTCCGTCGCGCCCGAGGGGGGCTCGTCAAAGCCGCCGCTCAGCAGCTTCTGCAGGGCGTCGTCCACTTCGCTGTCGCTGGCCTCGGCAAGTTTGCGGCGTCCGCTGAAGCCCTTCGGATCGTTGAGGTCCTCGGCGGTGGGCAGGAGGTCGGGGTGCTGCCAGATCGCGTCGCGGCCTTCGATGCCGCGTTCGTCCTTCAAAGTGGCCCAGAGTGTTGCGGCGTCCCGCAGCCGGCGCGGACGAAGTTCCAGCCCTACCAGGGCGGCGAAGGCGTGCTCGGCCGGCCCGCCGGTGGCACGGCGTCGCCGGACGGTTTCCCGCAGCGCCGCGGCGGAAGGGAGCAGCTTTTCGGTGGCCGCTGCCGTGAGTTCGTCCACCCATCCCTCCACCAGGGCCAGTGCTGTTTCCAGCTTTTCCAGGGCCTGGTCCTGGGCGGGCGTCCGCTGGGGCATAAACACGCCCTGGGACAAGGCTTCCTGGATGCCCTCGGGGTTGCTGGGGTCCAGGTCCCTGGCCAGTTCTTCAATGCGGGAGGTATCGATATGAATGCCGCGGGCGTAAGCCTCGATGGCACCCAGCAGGTGGCCCCGCAGCCAGGGGACCTGCACGAAGAGCCGCGCGTGGGCAGCTTCCCGGACGGCGAGGAAGAGGCGGATGTCATTTTCAGGCAGGGAGAGACCCTCGCCAAAAGCGGTGATGTTCACGGGCAACAGTGCCATTTCAAGGTCTGCCAGCGGAACGCCGATGTCAGTTGAACTGACCACGTCCTGGGAGAGGGCGCCGATGGCCTGGCCCAGCTGCATGCCAAAGATTGCGCCGCCCATGTTCTGGAGCATGGACGATGCCCCGCCCATCATCGACTTCATCTCTTCGGGCATCTGCTCGGTCATGGCGGAGGAGAGGGCATTGGCGATGCTGTTCGCCACCGGCTCGGTGAGCCGTTTCCAGGTGCCCAAGGTGGCCTCAACCCATTCCGCGCGGGACCATGCCCGGCCGATCAGGCCGGTGGCGGGAAGATCGGTGACCGGGTCCAGCCACAGTTCAGCGAGCCGCAGCGCCTCATCCACTTCGCGGGACTGCTGCGAGGTAACGGACGGGTCGGCGCTGGACGCTGCCACGCGCCGGGCATTCTCGTGGGCAAGCTGCCAGTTGACCGGCCCCTCGGAGGGCGCGGACATCATGGCCTGCACTTGGGAGAACATCTGCGCCAGCAGGTTGGGGTCGTTGGGCAGGCCTGCTGCTTTCGCCAGTTCGGCGGGGTCGAAATTCTCCATCCCCTTGCCGCCCATGAGGTTTTGCAGCATCTCGGTCAACGGGTCCTTGGGGGTGTCGTCGCCGTTGGACGGATTAAGTGGGTTGGAGGTCATGATCCCGCCGATCGTCGGTGTGACTGGTGCTCAACCTTCACGGTACCCCGGTGCCGGGCGGCTGTCTGCCGCACTGCGTTACCGTTCGCTGTAGGCAAAGAACTGCAGCTGCCGGGCACCGCGTAGTGTTGGTGCAGTGACTACAACCCGTGGCGGACACCCTTCCGAGGACCGCGCCGCCGACCTCCAGTCCGGCTCCTGGCATGCCGAAACAGAAGCGTACGACGCCGGGCAAGGGCCAGCCGGTGCGCAGGCCGGGCCAGCCGGTTTCGCCTCCGCGGGGACCCCCGGCACACGGGAGCGCCGAAACCCGAAAGTCTCGGCCACGATGGTGGCCGGCGTGGCGGCCCTGGGCCTTGGAGTCGCAGTTGGCACCCTGCCCGTGCCCTACGTCATCGAATCACCGGGCCCCACATTCAACACCCTGGGGCAGAGCCAGGGAAGCCCGGTCATCAGCGTCACGGGCCGGGAAACCTACCCCGCGGCGGGAAACCTCGACCTGACCACCGTTTATGTCGACGGCGGCCCCAACGGTCCGGTGAGTATCCTTGGCGTGTTCTCCGCATGGCTGGACCGTTCAAAAGCGGTGTATCCCGTGGAGATGATCTATCCCACGGGCACCACCAAGGAACAGGCGGAAGAACAGAGCTCGGTGGCCATGACCACCTCCCAGGAGAACGCGGTGGCGTCCGCCCTCACCGAGCTGGATATTCCGTTCGGGCAGCAGTTGCAGGCGGCAGGGCTCTCCGACGGCTCCGCCGCTGCCGGGAAAATCGAGCCCGGGGACATCCTCAAGACCATCAACGGCAAGGAGATCACCACCCTCGCCGTCATCCAAGGGGAACTGGCGGCAGGCAAAGGAGCGCCCGCCACAGTGGTGGTGGAGCGGGACGGCCGGGAAATCAGCCAGGCCATCACGCCGAAGGACAACGGCGAAGGGCGCTTCATCCTGGGTGTCATGCTCAAATACCTGTTCACCTTCCCCTTTGACGTGAAGATCTCCCTGGACAAAGTAGGCGGACCCAGCGCCGGTCTCATGTTCTCGCTGGGCATCATCGACACCGTCACCCCGGGCGACCTGACCGGCGGGAAACACATCGCCGGAACGGGAACCATCACCCCGGACGGCACCGTCGGACCCATCGGCGGCATCGGGCAGAAGATGCAGGGTGCCCGGTCCGGAGGAGCCACGCTGTTCCTCGCCCCCGCTGCCAACTGCGGTGAAGTGGCAGGCCACGTTCCCGACGGCCTGCAAGTGGTCAAGGTGGAGAGCCTCGCGGAGGCAAGGCACGCCGTCGAACTCGCCGGTTCCGGCCAGGACACCACCGGCCTCCCCGCATGTACAACCAACTAGACTGGGCAGGAACTAAGCTCTACCGCCACTCGTGGCAAATATGACGGCTAAACCAGTGTTTGACCGGTAAGGACGTCGCTCGCACGCACGCTTCGAATATTCTGACCGACCAGCTATGAGGTACCGAGTTTGTCCCGACCTGCCAGCACCATGTCCACAGGTAAACCCCCTTCAAGACGCGGCGCGCTCACGCCCACCCTGATCGTTGTTGCCCTGGTGGTTGTGGGCTTCATCTTCTTCGCAAACGTCTGGACTGACGTCCTCTGGTACCGCCAGCTTGGCTTCATCGAGGTGTTCGTCACCGAGAACCTGGCCAGAATCGGCATCTTCCTGGCCGGCTTCGCCGTGATGTTCCTTGGGGTCTTCTTCGCCATCCGCATCGCGTACCAGTCCCGGCCGGTCTACGCACCGGATTCTGAAATCCGCGACAACCTCAACCGCTACCAGGCACAGCTGGAGCCGGTCCGCCGCGTGGTGATGGTGGGCCTGCCCATCCTCTTCGGCCTTTTCGCCGGCAGCGCCGCGGCCAGCCAATGGCAGAAGGTCCTGCTCTTCTTCAACCAGGAGCCCTTCGGCCAGCAGGATCCGCAGTTCAACCTGGACATCAGCTTCTACCTGATGACCCTGCCGTTCCTGGGGTTCGTCACCGGCTTCCTCATCAGCGTTGTAGTCATCGCCGGTATCGCCGGCATCCTCACCCATTACCTGTACGGCAGCATCCGGCTGATGGAACGGGGCGTCTTCACCAGCCGTGCCGCCCAGATCCACATCGCCGTTACCGGTGCCGCCTTCCTGGTGCTCCTGGGCATCAACTTCTGGCTGGACCGTTACTCCGCCGTGCAGAGCAACAGCGGCCGCTGGGCCGGTGCCCTCTACACGGACGTTAACGCCGTGATTCCCACCAAAGCCATCCTGGCTGTGGCGGCCGCACTGGTGGCCATCCTGTTCATCGTGGCGGCGGTCATTGGCCGCTGGCGCCTGCCCGTCATCGGCACCGCCATGCTGGTCATCACCTCCATCCTGGCCGGCGGCGTGTACCCCTGGGTGATCCAGCAGTTCCAGGTACGCCCCTCCGAAGAGACGCTGGAAAAGGAATTCATCCAGCGGAACATCAACAACACCCGCACGGCGTACGGCCTGGATAAGATCCAGGTGAACCGGTACGACGCCACCAACACGGCAACCACCGGAGCCCTCGCTCCGGATGCGCAGACCACGGCGAACATCCGGTTGCTGGACCCGAACCTGATTTCGGATGCGTTCTCGCAGCTCGAGCAGTACCGGCCGTACTACCAGTTTCCCGAAGCCCTGAACGTGGACCGTTACGAGGTGGACGGCAAGATCCAGGACACGGTGATCGCTGTCCGCGAGCTGAACCCCACCAACGTGGCCACCAACCAGCAGGGCTGGCTGAACCAGCACGTGGTGTACACCCACGGTTACGGCGTTGTGGCGGCCAAGGGCAACAAGTTCACCGTGGACGGCAAGCCGGACTTCCTGCAGTCAGGCATTCCGTCGACGGGTGTGCTGGGCGACGATTCGACGTACCAGCCCCGGATCTACTTCGGCGAGTCCTCGCCGGAATACTCCATCGTGGGTGCTCCGGACGGTGCCCCGGCCCGTGAGCAGGACCGGCCCTCCGGCCGTGAAGGGGAGGGGGAGACCCAATACACCTTCGAAGGCAACGGCGGCCCCAACGTGGGGACGTTCTTCAACCGGGTGCTGTACTCCATCAAGTTCCAGTCCTCTGACCTGCTGCTCTCGGACGGCGTCAACGCGGAGTCCCAGATCCTGTACGACCGCAATCCCCGTGAACGCGTGGAAAAGGTAGCCCCCTACCTGACCGTGGACGGCAACGCCTACCCCGCCGTGGTGGACGGGCGCGTGAAGTGGATCGTGGACGGCTACACCACCAGCCAGTACTACCCGTACTCCCAGCAGGAACAGCTGTCCAACGCTACCGCAGACACCCAAACAACGTCGGGACGCGCCGTCGCGCTGCCCAACAGCACCGTCAACTACATCCGCAACTCCGTCAAAGCCACGGTGGACGCCTACGACGGTTCGGTCACCCTGTACGCGTGGGACGACCAGGACCCACTGCTGAAGTCCTGGCAGAAGGTGTTCCCCACATCCCTTAAGCCCTACTCGGAGATGTCTGGCGACGTGATGAGCCACGTCCGTTACCCGGAGGACCTGTTCAAGGTGCAGCGCCAGCTCCTGGGGCAGTACCACGTTACTGATCCGTCCAGCTTCTACAAGACCAATGACGCCTGGAGCGTGCCCGCGGATCCCACCGTAGACACCGACGTCAAGCAGCCGCCGTTCTACATGTCGCTGCAGATGCCGGACCAGGACAAACCCGCCTTCCAGCTGACGTCGTCGTACATTCCACAGATCGTCAATGGAAACGCGCGCAACGTGCTTTACGGCTTCCTGGCCGCCGACTCGGATGCCGGCAACCAGGCCGGTGTGAAAGCCGACAGCTATGGCAAACTGAGGCTGCTGCAGATTCCGCCGGAAATCCAGGTCCCCGGGCCGGGCCAGGCGCAGAACAAGTTCAACTCCGATCCCACCGTGTCCCAGGCCCTGAACCTGCTCCGCCAAGGCGCCTCGGACGTGCTGAACGGCAACCTGCTGACCCTTCCCGTGGGCGGCGGCATCCTCTATGTCCAGCCTGTCTACCTGAAGTCCACAGGTGAGACTTCCTACCCCACGCTGCAGCGCGTCCTCGTGGCGTTCGGTGACAAGGTTGGTTTTGCCCCCACCCTTGACGAGGCGCTGAAGCAGCTCTTCGGTGGTGATTCCGGGGCTGCTGCTGGGGACTCCGACAACAACGGCCAGACGCCTGCCAATCCGGGTCCTCCTGCCACTCCGGCCGGAGCTGACGCCAAGGCTGAGCTGAAGGCGGCACTGGACGAAGCGAACGCCGCGATCAAGGCCGGCCAGGCAGCACTGGCCGGCGGCGACTTCGCCGCTTATGGCGAGGCGCAGAAGCGGCTTTCGGCGGCCCTTGATAAGGCGGTCCAGGCTGAGGCGAAGATCCCCGTGGCGGCTCCCGAGGCCACCCCGGCCCCTGCTTCCTCGCCTGGCCCGGAAGCGACGCCGTCGCCCTCGCCGAGCAGCTGACGGACAGCAACTGATCACGACGGCGGCAGCCGGCACCCGTTCCTTGCAGAGCGGGTGCCGGGCCGGCGAGACGGAGATCACGCCCTCCCGATTTGGCCTGCTGTTCACCTCCCGGTAAAGTAGTTCTTGCGACGCGGGGTGGAGCAGTTCGGTAGCTCGCTGGGCTCATAACCCAGAGGTCACAGGTTCAAATCCTGTCCCCGCAACTGGAGAAAAGGTCCGGACACTGGAAACAGTGCCCGGACCTTTTGCTTTAACCACCGACCGCCGGTGACGCTTAGTGGGGCCAGTCCGGTTTGCAGGACAAAACGCCCCATCGCCTCCCGCACCAAAATCGGCGGACGCCCCATCGCCTCCCGCACCAAAATCGGCGGACGCCCCATCGCCTCCCGCACCAAAATCGGCGGGCAGAGACCCCGGAATCGCGGGGTGGAAAAACCTGCCGCAGAAATAGGGTAGTGTTGATTCTGCGACGCGGGGTGGAGCAGTTCGGTAGCTCGCTGGGCTCATAACCCAGAGGTCACAGGTTCAAATCCTGTCCCCGCAACTTATGTGAAGACCCCGACCGGCAGACAAGCCGGGCGGGGTCTTCTTTTTCCTTGAATGCCGGCAGTTCCTAGTATTCTCTTTCGCAGAGCCTCACAGACCGTGAGCACCACGTCATTCTCGAGAGGAATGTTGCTCGATGTCCACACCCACGAAGAAGCCCGGCACCGCGGCGGGCAAGCGGACCCGTCTCTATTGGGGTGTGCCCGCCGTCCTCGTGGCGTTGGTGCTGGTGGTGCTGGTCGCCAAATGGCTCGTGGGCTTGCCCGCTGTCGCTTCCTTCATCGCGGAGTACCCGGGCCATTCCGAGCTTCCGGCGGGGGCCCCGGAAGGCTTTCCGGCCTGGCTGGCCTGGCAGCACTTCCTGAACGCATTCTTCCTGCTGTTGATCATCCGGACGGGCTGGCAGGTGCGGACCACCACCCGTCCCAGCGGCCACTGGACCCGGAACAACAAGGGCCTGATCAAAACCAAGACCCCACCCACAAAGATCAGCCTGGAGCTGTGGTTCCACCTGACGCTTGACGCGCTGTGGATCCTGAACGGCCTGGTGTTCGCCGTCCTGCTCTTCGCCACCGGGCAGTGGATGCGGATCGTTCCCACCAGCTGGGACGTCTTCCCCAACGCGCTCTCGGCCGCCCTGCAGTACGCGTCACTGGACTGGCCCACGGAAAACGGCTGGATCAACTACAACGCCCTCCAGCTCCTCACGTACTTCCTCACGGTGTTCATCGCGGCGCCGCTGGCCTTCATCACCGGCCTGCGGATGTCCTCCGCCTGGCCCAAGAAGGCGGCCGGCCTCAACAAGGCGTACCCGATCGAATGGGCGCGTGCCGTCCACTTCCCGGTGATGATCTACTTCGTGGCCTTTATTGTGGTGCACGTCTTCCTGGTGCTCGCCACCGGGGCCCTGCGCAACCTCAACCACATGTACGGCGTCAGGGACGACGACGGCTGGTTCGGGTTCTGGGTCTTCCTCGCCTCCGTGGTGGTTATGGTTGCTGCCTGGTTCCTGGCCCGCCCCATCTTCCTGCGGCCCATTGCGTCCCTGATGGGCAAGGTCAGCCGCTAGAGCCGCCAGGCGGGCCGCCCAGGTCACGCCAAGCCGGAGCGGGTCAGTCCTTGAGCCTGGCGTAAGCCTCCAGCGCCCGCTCGCGGGATTCCGGCAGCCCCACCAGCGGATCGGGGTAGCCGGGCACGTCTCCGGCTTTCCAGGGTTCGTGGATCGCCTTCCCGTCGAGGTCTGCGAGCTCCGGAACAAACCGGCGAAGGTACCCGCCCGCGGAATCGAACTTCTTGCTCTGCGTCACCGGGTTGAAAATCCGGTAGTACGGGGAGGCGTCCGCTCCTGAGCCGGCCACCCATTGCCAGTTCGCCGGATTGCTGGCGGCGTCCGCATCCACGAGGGTGTCCCAGAACCATTCCTCGCCGATGCGCCAGTCCGCCAGGAGATTCTTGACCAGGAATGACGCCGCCGCCATCCGCACCCGGTTGTGCATCCAGCCTGTCTGCCACAGCTGGCGCATCCCGGCATCGACAAACGGGTACCCTGTGCGGCCCTGCTGCCAGGCCGCCAGTTCGCTCCGGTTGAGTGACTGCCACTGGAACCTGTCAAACTCGGGACGGTAGTTCCGGGTGGCCAGTTCAGGGTTGGTGTACAGGAGGTGCCAGCAGAATTCCCGCCAGCCGAGCTCCGAACGGAAGATCCCGACGTCGGCCGGTATCTTGTGCGGGAACCGTCGCCTGATTTCCCGCCACACCCGGAACGGGCTGACCTCGCCGAAGCGCAGGTGCGGTGAGAGGCGGCTGGTGCCTTCCACACCCGGCACGTTGCGGCCGGTTCCGTAGTCCTCGGCCGGGCCGTCCAGGAAGTCGTCGAGGCGGCGCCCTGCGCCTTCTTCTCCGGGCTCCCACGTGTCGGCCAGGCCACCGCTCCAGTCGGGGGAGTGCGGCAGAAGGTCCCAGCTGTGCAGGTCTTCGCTTTTTGGCAGGCCTCCGCTCTCCCCGGTGGCGGGGGACGGCAGTTGCCGGGGTGGTTCCAGGGGTTCGCGGACTTCGCCGCCGGCAAGGCACGAGCGCCAGAACGGCGTGAAGACCTTGTACGGGCCCCCGGCTCCGGTGCGTACGGTCCACGGCTCGAACAAGAGGTTGGCCTGGTAGCTCGAAGCCTGCACGCCGTTGTTGCCGGCCCACTCCTTGATGGCGGCGTCCACGGTCCGCTCGGGCAGCCCGTAGCGCCGGTTCCAGAACAGATGCGTTGCAGAGGTTTCGGTGGCCAGGTCCTTGATGGCCTCGGCAGCCGGTCCACGGCGCAGTACCAGGCACGAGCCATTGGCCTCCAAGGCTGCAGCCAGGGCCGCTAGGGAGTGGTGCAGCCACCAGCGTGTTGCGCCACCCAGGGGCCGAATGCCGTCAGACGCCTCGTCCAAAACGTAGACCACCGTCAGGGGCAGGCCAAACTCTGCTGCTTCGGAGAGTGCGGGGTTGTCATCCAGGCGGAGGTCATCGCGCAGCCAGACAAGCGATGTTGGGTGGGAAGAAGCCATGAAGCCACGCTACACAAGGACACAATGAAAGGCCGGGGCTACGGCCCCGGCCTTTCATTCAGGTTCCTGATGGTGTGCCGCAGGAAACCCTGCCGTGGCTGTCAGAGCTTGTCGAAATCGGCTTCGTTGACAGTGGATTCAGCGCCTGCAGAACTACCTGCACCGATGGCGGGTTTTGTGGTGCCGCCGGACTTCAAGGCAGCCAGGCGCGCCTCGATCTCAACCTGCTCGCCGAGGTCCTCCAGCTGGTTGAACTGTGCGTCCAGGCTGGACTCGGTGAGTTCCTGCTGCCCGCGGACCCGGGCTTCTTCGCGGCGGATCTTCTCTTCGAAGCGGCCCACCTCGCTGGTGGGGTCCATGATGTCGATGCTCTTGATGGCATCGTGCACCTGGGACTGGGCAGCGGCGGTCTTGGAGCGGGCCACCAGTTCGTTGCGCTTGCTGGTCAGCTGGTTGAGCTTGCCCTTCATCTGGTCCAGGCCGGTCTTGAGCTTGTCCACCACTTCACGCTGGGACGCAATGGCAGGCTCAGCGCCCTTGGCTTCGTTCTCGGCTGACATCTGCCGCTGCAGTGCCACCTTGGCCAGGTTGTCGAACTTCTCGGCGTCGGACACGTTGCCGCTGGCACGGTACTCGTCCGCCTTGCGGGAGGCAGCCAGGGCCTTGTTGCCCCAATCGCGGGAGTTTTTGACGTCCTCGTTGTAGTCGTCCTCGAGCATCCGGAGGTTGCCGATGGTCTGCGCCACGGCCGACTCCGCCTCGGCGATGTTGTTGGTGTAGTCCCGGACCATCTGGTCCAGCATCTTCTGCGGATCCTCAGCGTTGTCCAGCAAGGAGTTGATGTTTGCCTTTGCCAGCTGCGCGATACGGCCGAAAATGGACTGCTTAACCATGGTGCTACCTTTCGTCCTGCTCTGTGATGACCACTGAAATCAGTGAACAGTTGTGTGTTGCTTGTGTCGTTCCCAAACCGTTGTGGTTCGGCCGGGCCGAGCCATCCAAGGCCTAGAAGTCTCCGCCGCCGCCGGAGTCTCCGCCCCAGCCGCCGCCCATGTCTCCGCCGCCGCCGAAGTCTCCGCCACCCCAACCGCCGCCGTCGCTGTGGCCGCCGCCCCAGCCGCCGCCACCGCCGCCGTTGAGGATCGAGTTGATCAGGATGCCGCCCAGGATGGCGCCGCCGAGTCCACCGCCGCCACCTCCGCCGAACATGCCGCCCCGGCCGTAGCCCTGGTTGGCGTAGCCGTCGAAGTGGTCTACATCCGCCTGTGCAAGCTGCGCTGCCTGGGCAGCGAGTGCGTGTGCCTGCTGGGCGTACGTCAGGGCTGTTACGGGATCTGTGCGCGCGATGGACAGCGCGTAATCCAGGTTGCGCTGCGACTCCGCCAGGCGGGTGCGGGCTTCGGTTCCCACACCGCCGCGGCGGGCGGTGATGTAGTCGGAGGTGGCGCTGATCTGGGCCTGGGCAGACATGATGGTCTGCTGCAGCGACGCCTGTGCCCGGCGTGCCTGCTCCTGCTGGTCCCGGATCCCGCTCAGGGCCTGGTCCAGCGACTGGTGGGCGGTTTCCACCCGCTGCAGGGTTGCGATGGGATCGATCTTCCCGCCCTGGATCTCCGATTTGACCTGGGCGAGCGCGGCTTCCACGGCGGCGACGGGACCTGCCAGTTCCGGGTGCGCGCCGGACTGGATCATGGCACGTGCCTGGGCGAGGTCCTGGGAGGTATCCACCACCGCGGCCTCCAGGCTGTTTCGGGCGTCATCAAGGTTTGACGAGACCTTGGAGATCGCATCGAGGAGTACGTTCGTCTGATGCAGGCTTTCCTCCGCCGCCCGGACAGCCACCGCCGCCAGGCTTCCTTCGCCTTCGCCGAGCTTCTGCTCCGCCAAGGCGGACGCGTTCTGGACGAAAGCGAGCCGCTCCTTGGCCTGCAGGATGTTGTCCGAGACCTGCGCCAGGGCGCTGTCTGCGTACTTGGCACGCAGCGTGGTCAGGGACTGTTCGGCGCTGGAGATTTTGGCGTCCGCTTCGCGGGCGCCGGCGTTGACGCGGGCCAGTGCCTGCGGCGCGTTCTTCTCCAGTTCACGCAGGGAGTCGAAGTCCGCCTTCTGCTCCTGCAGCGAAGCCAGCGCGGCCTCCGAGCGCCGGATGATCTCGCCCAGCCAGGTGCGCTGTTGCTCTTCCGTATCCGGGATGTGGTCGTCCAGTTGCTGCTGCAGCTTGAACGACTCCGTCATGTGGCCCTTTGCTTCTTCCAAGGCTTTGGTGAAGTTGCCGACGGCCGAATCGCCGTATTGTGCCTGTGCGAACATCAATTCCTGTTCGCTGGACTTGATGGCGTCGTCCGCTTCGATGAGCAGCGACCCGCTCTTGCGGCGCAGTTCCTCAACGCTGAGGGACGCGAGCGGATCCACCTGGCCGCCCTGAGGACCGTAGCTTGCGCTGGACGACTGGGCTGCGGCAGCCTTCTTCCGCCGGTTGCGGAAGTAGAGGTACGCACCCGCGCCCCCTGCAGCCACTACGCCGGTGCCCACCAGGACGGCCGCCCCGGCGCTCCCGTCGGAGGGGACGTTTCCACTGCCGCCGCCGGCTGCATCGCCGATTGCTGAAGCCGCGTTGATGGCAGCCTGCGCGTAGTTGTCGTTGGCCAGCTGCGGGCCGATGGCCTTGCTCTTGATGTTTTCGACTTGGGCGTTGGTGATTTTGCTGCCGCCCTTGTTCAGGATGTATTGCCTCGTATCGGTGGCAATTGCGAGAATCAGGGCATTGGAGCCGAGCTTGGCCTTGTCAGCCACCGCGTCCGTCCAGGCCTCCCGGTCGGCCGGGTTCTCGAACTTTTTGACAGTGACGACGTGAAGCACCAAGGCGTGTTCGGTGCCAAGCTTCTTGATGGCTTCCTGCACCTCAGCCGTTCTCCCACCCAGGACACCGGCGGAATCCACAATCTTGGTTGTGGGATTCAGTGTGACCGGGTCCTCGGCCCAGGCCGCACCGGCGGGAACCGCCAGCAGCCCGGTAAGGCCGATCACGGCGAGAATACGCTTGAACTTTGACCGCATGTGCAACCCTTCAGCACGCCTGACACCGATTCGGGACGAACCGGTCGTCTCAGAATGCAGCAGCGCCCCCACGCATGGTGTAAAGCCGCAGGTCGCTGTGGCAATCATCTTGATTCTATGGTGCACCCGGAAAGCAGTCCATTGAGCTGAATATGCCACCAGCGAAACGGCGGAAGGCATGGAAATCCCGGCGAAAACCTGGTTCAGCAAGCTCTCAGCAAACATCCGAGCTTGTTACAGGGAGGGAGTCCATAGTTAATGGCAGACGAGGATGAAAGGAAATCCCATGACTGAGAACCAAACCCCCGGCGCCGGTCCCGAGAACCGCGGCCCGGGCCGGCAGGACCCCTGGCAGCAGCGCGGTGCCCAGCCCGGGAACAACCCTGCAGAGGTTCACGATGCGGATAACCCAGGAGCCTCGACTCCGGCCGCGGCCAATGAAGCAGCGGGTCCACGTCAGTACCCCACCGAACGACTGGACTCCACGGAACGTCCGGACCCGGCCGGCCGGGACCGGGCGCAGTCCCCGGAGAATCCCACCCAGGAACTTCCCGGAGCGCGCCCGGCGTACCCCCAGCGCCAGCCGTACCCGAACCACCAGCCCTACCCGCAGCACCAGCCCTTCTACGGGCAGGCTTCTGGCGGACATGAAGGGCATCACACGGGCCCGCACAACAGCCATCACACCGCGGCCGGCGCCCCGGTCGGCCTGGCTCCGAATCCCAAGGACGCTCCGCGTAAAAAGGCATCTTTCGGCGTCGGTACCCTGGTAGCCAGCATCCTCGCCGCCGGCCTGGTGGGCGGGGGAGTGGCCACCGTCGGCTCCAACGAACTGTTCGGCAGCGGCGCCGGCTCCACCGCGATCACCAGCAGCAACAGCCAGCCCGGCACAGTCATCGTCAACAACAAGGACAACGTCAATGCCATCACCGCAGCAGCTGTGAAGGCGTCCCCCAGTGTGGTGACCATCAGCGCGACCAGCGGCAGCGCCGGCGGCACGGGCTCCGGCATCATCCTGGACGACCAGGGCCACATCCTCACCAACACCCACGTCGTGACCCTGGATGGCCAGACAGCCAACGCGTCCCTCGAAGTGCGCACCAGTGACGGCAAGGTACTCACCGCCAAGCTCGTGGGTACGGACCCGTTGTCCGACCTCGCGGTGATCAAGGTGGACAACGCCGCCGGCCTCACGCCGGCCACGCTGGGTGATTCCGGCAAGCTCAATGTGGGGGACACCGCCATCGCCATTGGTTCTCCGCTGGGCCTGACCGGCACCGTCACGGACGGTATTGTCTCCACGCTCAACCGGACCATCAGCGTCTCCTCCTCCGCGGCTCCTGAAGAGGACAGCGCGGAAGGCAGCGACGGGGGCGGATTCCAGTTCGCCCCTCCGGGCGGCGGCCAAAGCCAGCAGACGGGCACGGGCGAGATTGCCATTAACGTCATCCAGACCGACGCCGCCATCAACCCGGGCAACTCGGGCGGTGCCCTGGTGAACAGCAGCGGAGAGATCATCGGCGTCAACGTGGCCATCGCTTCGGCCGGATCAGGTTCATCGTCCTCCTCCAGCGGCAACATCGGCGTGGGCTTCAGCATCCCCATCAACCACGCCAAGCGGGTGGCACAGGAAATCATCGACACCGGCAAGGCATCGCACGGCCAGCTCGGCGTCAGTGTCAAGAAGAAGGCCGCCTCCAGCGCCGCCTCCGAATTCTCGGTGGGAGCCGAAGTGGCCACCGTGGAGGCAAATTCGGCCGCCGCAAAGGCAGGGATCAAGGTGGGCGACGTCATCACAAAGTTCAACGACCTCGCCATCGGTGAACCCGAGCAGCTGACGGCAGCCGTCCGGGAACAGTCCGCCGGCTCCGGCGTCAAGATCACCGTCCTGCGCAACGGCGCAGAACAAACCCTCGACGTCACGCTTGGCACCGCGAGCTAGCAGCGGCTCTGCGCGGGCAACCTTAAGGCAGGTTCGACGGCGGCGCTTCCCACCCAGGTGGGGGCGCCGCCGTCGCGTTTCATGCCGCCGTCGGCCATGATCTGACACAGGCGTTAACGGGGCGTCATATGACGAGCCCAATATGGTTAGCTAGGAGCTACCCGTACCCCGGGCATTCCGCGGCCATGACCCTACCCGGCTGGCTGTCCACAAGCATGGAAGGCTGCTGTCGATACAGTGGAGAAGACATTGAAGATCATCGTCCTGGTCAAGCATGTACCGGACGCCCAGTTCGACCGTCACCTCAACGGGGAGCGCTACACGACGGACCGTGACGAAAGCATCCTGTCCGAGCTGGACGAATACGCCCTGGAAGCCGCACTGCAGCTGGCGGAGGCGCGGGGCGGCAGCAAGGCCGGCAACCAGGTCATTGCCCTGAGCATGGGCCCGGCCGGTGCTGTCAACGCCGTGAAGAAGTCCCTGCAGATGGGCGCCACCGAAGGCGTCCACCTGACCGACGACGCCCTGGCGGGTTCCGACGCCGCAGCCACCTCGCTGGCCCTGGCGGCTGCCGTCCAGCGGCTGGGCCAGGACGGTCCCGTGGACCTGGTCATCACCGGAATGGCCTCCACCGACGGCGAAACCTCCCTGGTGCCCGCGCAGCTGGCGGAGCGCCTTGGCCTGCCCCAGGTCACCTTCGCCTCGTCCCTGGACGTGGACGGCGAACGGCTCGTGGCCCGCCGCGATGCCGACACAACGTCGGAAACCGTGGAAGCCACCCTGCCTGCAGTGGTGTCCGTTACCGACCAGATCAACGAGCCCCGGTACCCCAACTTCAAGGGCATCATCGCCGCCAAGCGCAAGAGCATCACCACCTTGTCCCTGGCAGACATCGGGCTGGACGCTGCCCAGGTGGGACACTCCGGTTCCTGGACTGCGGTGACCAGCGCGGAGGAACGCCCGGCCCGGACCGCCGGCACCATCATCACCGACGAAGGCGACGCCGGCATCAAGCTGGTTGACTTCCTGGCCGCCCAGAAGCTGCTCTAAGAGGGATCACCGACATGGCAAAAGTACTTGTATTTATTGACAACCCGGGCAACGCGCTCAAGAAGAGCAGCCTGGAGCTGCTCACCCTCGCCCGTTCGCTCGGCGAGAGTGTTGTGGCCGTCAACGGAAACCTGAACGGCGACGTAACTGCCACCTTCGCGGAGTACGGTGTGGGCACGGTCCTCCGACCCTCGGCCGAAGACCTGGACGATTACCTGGTGGCGCCCAAGGCGGCCTACCTGGCCGCCGCTGCGCAGAGCACCGGGGCCACCATCGTCCTGCTCGACAACTCGCCCGAGGGCAAGGAAATCGCGGCCCGTCTTGGCATCCGCCTCAACGCCGGTGTTATCACCGACGTGGTGGGAGTGGACGCAGACGGCACGGCACACAAGTCCGTCCTGGCGGGATCTTACAACACGGCCTGCAAGGCCAGCACTCCCGTTTCCGTGCTGACCGTCAAGGCCAACAACGTGATCCCCGAGCCGGCCGCCGCAGCCAGCACGCCGGAAACCGCCACGGTTGACGTTCCGGCCGGCAGCACCGCTGCGGCCGCGCGTATTACCGCCCGGGAGCAGAAGGTGGCCAGCGGCCGCCCGGACCTTACCGACGCCCGCATTGTGGTGGCCGGTGGCCGCGGCGTGGACGGCGACTTCGGACCGGTGGAGGAACTCGCCGACGCCCTCGGCGCGGCCGTGGGCGCATCGCGTGCAGCCACCGACGCCGGCTGGATCAGCCACGATGCCCAGGTGGGCCAGACGGGCAAAACCGTCTCTCCGCAGCTCTACATTTCGGCTGGCATCTCCGGCGCCATCCAGCAAAAAGCAGGCATGCAGACCGCCAAGGTCATCGTCGCCGTGAACAAGGACGCCGAATCGCCGGTGTTTGAGATCGCGGACTTCGGCATCGTCGGAGACCTTTTCGACGTTCTCCCGCAGGCCACGGCAGAGATCAAGAAGCGCAAGGGCTGATTTTTGACTGCCTCAGCCAGCCAGGCACAGAGCCCGTTCAACCCGGCCACGCACCGGGTTGGGCGGGTGCTCTGTTTTGCGGCCCACCCCGACGACATCGACTTCGGCGCCGCGGGAACCATTGCCGCGTGGACGGCAGCCGGCGTGCAGGTCAGCTACTGCATCATGACCGACGGCGACGCGGGCGGCTTCGATCCCGCGCACCGGGCCAACATCATCGCCATGCGCGACGCCGAGCAGCGCCGCGCCGCCGAACTGGTGGGAGTCTCGGACATCCACTACCTCCACCAGCGTGACGGCTACCTCGAACCCTCGCACGAGGTGATGCGCGGCGTGGTGAAGCTGATCCGCGAACTGCGTCCCGACGTCGTACTTTCCATGCATCCGGAACGTAACTGGCGGCGGATCCAGAAGAGCCACCCGGACCATCTGGCGGTGGGGGAGGCCGTGACGCGGGCCGTCTACCCGGCGCTGGAAAATCCGTTCGCCTACCCGGAACTGGCCGAGGCCGGTCTGGAGGCGTACAAGCTTCCCTGGCTGTGGCTGTACGCGGGGCCGGATGAGCGGGAGAACCATTTTGTGGATGTGACGGAGCACGTGGGGGCCAAGCTAAAGGCCATCCACGTCCACGTCAGCCAGCATCCCGACGTCGAGGCGATGGAAACAGCAGTCCGCCAGGGGATGCTGGCCAACGCTGAACGGGCCGGGCTGCCGGCCGGGCGAAGCGCCGAAGCGTTCCACGTAGTAGCCGTCAACGGGCCCGGAACCATCGCCGGGTTCTGAGCCTTCGACGCCGGAGTCTTAAAAAGAGGCGCCCCGCGGCCTTCCTTTCGGAGGATCGCGGGGCGTCCTTTATATGCCGGCCCGCTACGCACCCAAGGGAGCGGCTGCGACGGTAGGCAGCGTCGGGGAGGCGGACCCGCCGACGGGCTCCACCGTGATGCCCAGCGCCGCTGCCGAGTGGATGCCCTCCACAACAGCCGGCTTGGACAGGGCCTCTGCGTCCATCAGGCCCTGGGAGACAGGTGCGGAGCCGTCCTTCGGGATCAGCCACATCTGGTAGACCTTGCCGGCAGGCGGGGCGGCAACGCCGTTCATCTTGACCACCGCGGCGTCCTTCGAGGTGGAAATCAGCAGGGTGGCGGTACCTCCGCCGGCCACTTCCACTGATGCCTCCCGCACGTCTCCGGCCCGGACCACCTGGTTCAGGGGGTCGTTCTGGTCCGCAATGTAGGATCCCACGCCGACACCGCCCAGGGCGATCGCCGCAGCGGCCGCGATTCCGGCGAGCCAGCGGCGGGTTCCTGCCGGACGGCGCCGTTCCTCACGGCGCTGCCGGGCCTTAGCCAGTTCGTCGCCGGCCGCCTCGTCGCCGGCTGGCTGGTCGGCTGCAGTGTCGAGGGCCGCGGTTTCCTGGGGGGTCTCCTGGGCCGGAAGGTGGGCAACGATCCGGTCGAAAAGGTCCGACGGCGGCTCTTCCTCGGCTTTGAACGTCAGGGTAAGCGTCTCCCTCGACTGGCGGACGCGTTCGAAGAAAGAGTCCCGCTCCGCTGCCGGGGCAGCTGAAATGTACTCCTCGATGGCCTGGCGTTCCTCGTCCGACACCGCATCCAGGGCGTAGAGCTCTGCCAGGTCCACGGCACGGCCGGAAGCGAGGTCAGCTGAAACGGTATCGCCGAAGGCACCCGGGCGGCCGCCTCGGCCATGATTCATTTCTGTCATTTCAACTCACCCCCAAACAGGTCTTCAAGCGGATCAGTCCATCGCGGATGCGGGACTTTATGGTGGGAACTGCTGCGTTCAGCCGTTCGGCGACTTCCCGGTACGTGAGGCCGCCGTAGTAGGCCAAGCGGACAGATTCCTGTTGCGTTTCGGTCAGGGTTCCCAGGCACCGGACCACGGCCTCGGCCTCGAGCCTGCTGCCCACCTCGTCCGAAACGGTGTCGTGGTCGATGTCCTGGGTGCTGGCGCCGTAGCGGGCTTCCCGGTCCGTGGCCGACTGCGCGGACCTGACCCGGTCCACGGCCCGCCGGTGGGAAATGGTCATCAGCCACGAGAGCGGGCTTCCGGCGGCGGGATCGAAGCGGCCTGCGTTCTGCCAGACCTGCAGGAAGACCTCCTGGGTGGTGTCTTCGCTGAGCTCGGCATCGATCAGGACCCTGCGTGCCATGCCGAAAACCCTGCGGGATGTCAGCTGATAAAACTCGGCAAACGCTGCGCGGTCGCCCCGGGAAATCTGCCCCAGGAGGACTGCGAGTCGTTGACTGAGCTCGGCCGGCGTGTCTGTGACCGCCGGAGCATCGGGAGTATCCATCACTACCAAGCATAAGTCTCCAGGAGGTGACGGATCCTCCGCGGTGCCGCCGGGGATGCCCCGGCTGGTCCTGGAACCTGCCCGGAGAAGTGTCACCTGCGGCTCCTTGATCGTCTAATGGACTGTTCTCAGAAGGGATTCGGCGCAGGTGGGTATCCGGATGGGGCAGGCTGGAAAAATGTTTCGCGGAGTGTGCCGGCGGCTCCGGGCGTGGCGGCCCTACACTTTGGCGCCGGCGAAGCCCTGCTGGCGCCAGGCCTCGTAGACGGCGATGGAGGCCGCGTTGGCCAGGTTGAGCGAGCGCAGCGCCGGGAGCATGGGCAGCCGCACGGTGGCGGTCACGTGGGAATCCGCTTTCAGTTCGGCCGGCAGTCCCACTGATTCCCGCCCGAACATCAGCACATCGCCGGGCCGGTAGGAGATGTCCGTGTAGCTGGAGGTTCCGTCCGAGGTGAAGGCGTAAACACGTTCAGGCTGCAGATGCTGCCACGCGTCCTCGATGGTTTTGTGCACGGTGACCACGGCGAGGTCGTGGTAATCGAGTCCGGCGCGCCGCAGTTTGGCGTCCGAGAAGTCGAACCCCAGGGGTTCCACCAGGTGCAGTTCGGCGCCGGTGATGGCTGCCAGCCGGATGGCGTTCCCGGTATTGCCGGGAATTTCGGGTTCGTGGAAGAGGATGCGGAACACCATCCCATCCTAGTCAACCCGGTCAGTGCATGCCGCGCAGCAGCCTGGCGAGGACTGGAACGTTGACGGTGTTGGGGGCCGGCCCAGAGGCCAGGAACTCCTTGATGCCCCGCACTACCCCGGCCCCGTTAACGATCCGTACGGTCTCCAGGTCGCCGGAGGACCGGCGGTGGTTGTCGATCACCGGCTCGTGAAGGTTGCCGCCCGGGCTGAGGACCACTGTCCAGCCGGTCACGTTCAGCTCTGGAAAGATTTCCTGCATGGCGCGGACCACGAGCGCCAGTTGCGGCGGAGCTATGGAGCGTCCGCCGTGGTTCAGGGTCCTGCCGTCCCACGCATACGCCCCCTTCGGCAGCAGCATGGAGCCCACCAGCGCCAGCCGGTACCCGGACAGCACAGCGTGGTCGATGTGGCTGTTGTCCGCCGGCGACTGGAGCCCGTTGATCAGGCGCGCCGCCGGAATGGCCGGCAGCACCTGGCGGGTCAGCAGCTGGACTGTCCGCATCTCCCGCTGGATCCGCGCTTCGGCGCCAAAGATGCCCCGCTTCCGCGGCATGCCGTGGACCTGCTGGCTGGCCTGTGCCATTGGAATCAGGGGGACGCCCTCCCCTGGGCCATAGGGTGGAACGTACACCGGCGGATCCCCGGCCGTGTTCCGGGTTCCCGCGGTCTTGTGGACGGTGGCCGATGCCCTGCTGCCCGCAGGCGGGGCGTCAAAGTGCGGCTCGGCGTCGGGCTTGTTGGCGGTTCCGGCGGCGTAGGAGCGGTCGTACGCTTTCCTGCGCTGCGGGTCGATCAGGGTTTCATAGGCGCTGGTCACCCGGCGGAACGCGGCAGGGTCGCCGCCGTGGTCGGGATGGGCCAGACGGGCCGCGCGGCGGTAGGCCACCTTGATTTCCTTCTCGGTGGCGGTGACTGCCACGCGCAGCACCTGGTAGTGGGAGTTGCCCTCGGTCAAGCACTCATCCTTCGTGTTGAAACGGCCAGGCCCCGAATGGGCAGCCCGGTCCGGCCAGCTTATCGGCCCTCGACCTGACAACGTCCGCCCCGAGGGTTCGGGTTCCCTGCCCGCAGGGATGCGGCGGAAGTCTAGACTCGTCAGATAACAGCCGCGGGAGCGGCAAGGAAAGGCAGGTAGGGGGAACAGTGGGGGCGGACGTGGAGGGACGGACGACGGCGGCAGCGGCCGGCAGGATCCGGCACCGGCGATTGCCGCTTGCGGCAGCAATTCTCGCCTCCGTGATGACTGCCGGGTGCAGCGTTGGCGTTCCCGACCCATCTGCGCCCCGACCCGTGGAAACAGCATCCACGCTGGCCACCCCCACCATCACGCCGGGCCACGACGCCGAGGCCGTGGCCGGCCAGGACCTGCCGTTCGGGTCCGGCGGCATCCTGGCCAGGGGAGTGCCGGTGGGCATCGCGGGCGGCCTGGAGAAGGCCCCCGGCTGGAAGCTGGTCAAGGACAACGTTGCTGGCGAAAGCCAGTACCTCAAGGCCGACGGATGCCTGGTCGCCGCAAAGGTCCGGACCAACCAGGCGGCGCTGGCACGTGCTGACGACCGCGAGTCAACGGTTGCGCTCTTCCAGTACCTTGATCCCACCATCCTCCCTGAGTACCTGAAGACCGCAACGCTGCGGTGGGGCGGTGATGAGTCCACCCCGGGCCACGCGGTGGAGGTACTGGCCTTGGAAGAGGCGGCGCCGGGTGGCAAGGCCACAGCGGTGCTTGCCAGGCTTTTCGCTACGTCCGGATCGTCGGTCTACATTTCTGTTTCATGCCCGGACGCGTCCGCCTTGGCTGCGGCCAGGGCGGACGCTGTCCGGTTCCTCCCGGTCCAGCCTCCTTCGGCCTAGATACCTGGTTGCCGGGCGGGCAGGCGGGATATCCGGTTCAGGGCCAGGGCGCCCACCAGCAGGCCGAAGTCGCGCAGCGCCACGTCGAAGAATGCTCCCAGCAGCAGGAGGTTGACGATGATCCCGGCCAGCCAGGCTGCGACCAGGAGCGACCCGAACCGTGGCCGGACCGCCACGGCAATGCCGGCCGCTACTTCCACCACGCCCACCACATACATAAAGGTCTGGGCAGGCAGCGGAACCACCGCTGTGGCCTGCGGCGCAAGGTAGATGGTCCAGTCCGCCAGGATGTTCGTGAATTTATCGAGCCCAAAGAGCACCGGCGCCACCGTGAAGACAGTCCGCAGCAGCAGGAACGCCTGCCTGGCCGGGTCCATGGTGGTGACGTTGGCACGAAGTGCTGATGTGGTTTTCACAACTGACTCCTTCTAAAAGTAGGTTCTACTATTTTAGAATCGTAGCGGGTTTATAATCAATGCATCTTGACTTTGGATTGGTGGAGCAATGGCCAGACTTTCCTGGGCGGACCGCATGGCGGCGCTCGCCTCCCTCGGTGACGAGAAGCGCCGCCGGCTTTTTGAGCTCGTAGCGTCTTCGGCCGGGGCCCTGGGCCGTGACGATGTTGCGCGGATCGCCGGCATTCCCCGCAGTACGGTCTCCTTCCACCTGGACCGCCTGGTGCAGGACGGCCTGCTCGCGGTCGAATTCCACAAACCGGCAGGAAAGACCGGCCCCGGCTCGGGCCGCCCGGCGAAGATGTACCGTCCTGTCGCCGGCGAGATCGGGGCCTCCGTCCCGGACCGCAACTACGACCTCGCCGGGGAACTCATGGCCGCGGCCATCGAAAAATCCACAGCCGCGGGCAAACCCGTCACAGAGACCCTGCCGGAAGAGTCGTTCAGGTTGGGGAACGCCATGGCAGAGGGGGCATCAACCCTCGAGGAGTTCCTGGTCCAGGCAGGCTACCGGCCGCAGCCTGACGGCGATGGCGGCCTACTGCTGGCGAACTGCCCGTTCCACCGCCTTTCCGACAAACATGCGGGCGTGGTGTGCGCCATGAACGGGGCCTTCCTGCGGGGGGCGGCAGCCCGCCTGGACGCGTCGGGCGGGAGGGTGGAGCCCGCCGATCTTCCGGGCCACTGCTGCGCCAGGATCACACCGGCCAACTGAACCGGAGAGGCCGCGGCGGCTAGAATTGCAGGGTGCCTGTTTACCTCGACCATGCTGCCACCACCCCTCTTTCGCCTGAGGCGCTGGCAGCACTGACGCGCGAACTTGCCCGCACCGGCAACCCCTCATCGCTCCATGGTTCAGGCCGCCGTGCCAGGCGTGCGGTGGAGGAGGCCCGCGAGGCGCTCGCCGCAGCGGCCGGCGCGCACCCGTCCGAGGTGATCTTCACCTCGGGGGGCACGGAGTCGGACAACCTCGCGGTCAAGGGACTGTACTGGTCCCGCGCGGCCGAAAAGCCGGCCCGGCGGCGCATCCTGTGTTCCGCCGTCGAACATCATGCGGTACTGGACACCGTGGAGTGGCTGGAGCGGCACGAGCGCGCCGACGTCACGTGGCTTCCCGTGGACGGCGACGGTGTGGTGGACCTTGCGGTGCTGGAGGCTGAACTTGCACGGGACCCGGATTCCATCGCACTGGTCACCGTGATGTGGGCCAACAATGAAGTGGGGACCATCCAGCCCATCCACCGCGTGGTGGAACTGGCGCACGCGGCGGGCATTCCCGTCCACGCCGACGCCGTGCAGGCTTTCGGTTCCCTGCCGGTTGACTTCAAGGCCTCCGGGCTGGACGCCATGTCCGTTTCGGGGCACAAGATCGGCGGGCCCGTGGGAGTGGGGGCGCTGCTGCTGGGGCGGTCGGTGAAACTCACCCCCGTCCAGCATGGCGGCGGGCAGGAGCGCGACGTCCGCTCCGGCACCCTGGACACTGCCTCAATTTCCGCTTTCGCTGCGGCCGCGGAACATGCCGTCGCTAACCTCGGCGTGGAATCTGCCCGGATTTCCAGCCTTCGCGACCGGCTGATCGACGGCGTGCGGGAACGTGTACCGGAGGCGGTCCTTCGCGGCGCACCAGGGAACGGCCGCCTCCCCGGCAACGCTCACTTCACCTTTCCCGGCTGCGAGGGCGACTCCCTCCTCTTCCTCCTGGATCTTGCGGGAGTGGAATCGTCCACGGGCTCGGCATGTACCGCGGGTGTGCCACGGCCCTCACACGTGCTGCTCGCCATGGGGCTGGACGAGGAAACAGCGCGCGGAGCGCAGCGCTTTACGCTGGGGCATTCCTCCACGGACCAGGACATCGATGCGCTGCTGGCGGCCCTTCCGGGCGCCTATGCCCGGGCCCGGCAAGCTGGAATGGCCGGGCACGAGTCATCCATTCAGACCGCCGGCACCGTAGCGCGGCAGGGTTTGACCGGCCGCTGAGGGGGCTCTTGCGGGCAGGCCGTAGAATAGATAGGCGAAGATCGTTTCCGGGGCGCAGGACTGATGCCCCGGCGGCGCCACCAGCCGGCGCATCCAGCCAATGCCGGCAGCAACCACCGGCCCGGAGCCGGAACCACCCCAACAGGAAGCCACCATGCGAGTTCTAGCAGCCATGAGCGGCGGCGTTGATTCCGCCGTCGCAGCCGCCCGCGCCGTCGAGGCAGGGCACGACGTCGTCGGCGTCCACCTGGCGCTGTCCCGCATGCCCGGCACGCTGCGCACCGGAAGCCGGGGCTGCTGCACTATCGAGGACTCGCGCGACGCCTGGCGGGCCTGCGATGTCCTGGGCATTCCCTACTACGTGTGGGATTTCTCGGAGCGCTTCAAGGAAGACGTGGTCCAGGACTTCATCGACGAATACGCTGCCGGCCGCACGCCCAACCCCTGCATGCGCTGCAACGAGCGGATCAAGTTCGCCGCGCTGCTGGAAAAGGCTATCGCACTGGGTTTCGACGCTGTCTGCACCGGCCACTACGCCAAGGTCATCGAGGATGCCGACGGCAACCGCGAACTCCACCGCGCCGCCGACTGGGCCAAGGACCAGAGCTATGTCCTGGGTGTCCTGACCCATGAGCAGCTCAAGCACTCCATGTTCCCGCTGGCGGACACACCTTCCAAGGCTGAAGTGCGGGCAGAAGCCGAACGGCGCGGCCTGTCCGTAGCCAACAAGCCCGACAGCCACGACATCTGCTTCATCCCGGACGGCGACACCGCCGGCTGGCTGGCAGAAAAAATCGACATGGCCACCGGAGACATCGTGGACGAGAGCGGCGCGAAGGTGGGCGAGCACCCCGGCGCCAACGCCTTCACGGTGGGCCAGCGGCGCGGGCTGAAGCTCGGCACACCGGCCGCCGACGGAAAGCCCCGCTTTGTCCTGGAAATCCGGCCCAAGGAAAACAAAGTCGTGGTGGGCCCGGAGGCGCTGCTCGCGATCGATGAGATCCGCGGCATCAAGGTGTCCTGGGCCGGGCTGCCCATCGCCGAAGTGGAAACGGGCATGGAGTTCGAATGCTACGCGCAGGTCCGTGCGCACGGAGACCCCGTTCCCGCGACGGCACGCATGGAGCCGGACGGCGCCGGCCAGCTGGTGGTCACCCTCACCAACCCGTTGCGCGGTGTGGCGCCCGGCCAGACGGTGGTCCTCTACCAGGGCAGCAGGGTCCTGGGCCAGGCAACCATCGACGCCGCCCGTTCACTTCAGCGCGCCGCGCTCTAGCCTCCCGAATTTCCTTCACCGCCCCGGCCTGGCCGGGGCGGTTTTGTTCGTTGTGCCCCTGCCACGGGGGAAGCGCCGCCGGTCAGGTAAATTTTGTGTCTCAACTCACTAAATGGGCCGCCGTGAGGGTTGACTCTCTGATTGAATCTAGGCATCAGCACAGCGTGCTCCCGCCTGGCCAAAGGTATCCAGCAGTGGCCGGCGGGCACGTATTCATCGAACAGAAAGTTCACAGATGACGAAGAGCATCAAGGCACTGCACGGCGCTATCGCGCTGGCAGGCATTTCCGCGCTCGCACTGACGGCCTGCACGGGCCCGTCGGGTGGTGGCGGGACCGCAACCGGCGACGCAGCGGGCGGCGCCATTACTTTCGGAACGACTGACAAGGTGGTCACGCTCGATCCGGCCGGCTCCTATGACGCCGGTTCCTTCCTGGTGATGAACCAGGTGTACCCGTTCCTGCTCAACGCGAAACCCGGAAGCGCCGACGCCTCGCCGGACATCGCCGAATCCGCCTCCTTCACGGCCCCTACCGAGTACACCGTCAAACTCAAGTCCGGCCTCAAGTTCGCCAACGGCCACGCCCTCACCTCCTCCGACGTGAAGTTCTCCATCGACCGGGTGGTCAAGATCGCCGACCCCAACGGGCCTGCATCCCTGCTGGCCAACCTGGATTCGGTGGAAGCGTCTGATGACTCCACCGTGGTCTTCAAGCTCAAGGCCGCCAACGACCAGGTGTTCCCCGGCGTCCTCGCGTCCAACTGCGGACCGGTGGTGGATGAAGAAGTCTTCCCCGCCGACAAGGTCCTGGGCGATGACGACATCGTCAAGGGCAAGCCCTTCGCCGGCCCCTACAGCATCGACAGCTATAAAAAGAACGAGCTCGTCAGCCTCAAGCCCAACGCGGACTACCAGGGCCTGCTGGGCAAGCCCGCCAACAGCGGGGCAAACATCAAGTACTACGCCGATGCGAACAACCTCAAGCTGGACGTCCAGCAGGGCAACATCGATGTTGCCGGCCGGTCGCTGACGGCAACGGACGTGGCGGACCTGGAGAAGGATTCCAAGGTCAAGGTCCACAAGGGTCCAGGCGGGGAGCTGCGCTACATCGTCTTCAACTTCGACACCATGCCGTTCGGTGCCAAGACGCCGGAAGCGGATCCCGCCAAGGCACTGGCCGTCCGCCAGGCCATTGCCAACATCGTTGACCGCGACGCCATCGCCACCCAGGTGTACAAGGGCACGTACCTGCCCGCATACTCGGTTGTGCCCGAGGGCTTCCTCGGAGCTGAACAGCCGCTCAAGGACCTGTACGGCGAGGGCGGCAAGCCCAGCCTGGACAAGGCCAAGAAGGCCTTTTCCGACGCCGGTGTGACTGCGCCGGTCAATATCAAGCTCCAGTACAACCCCGACCACTACGGCAGCTCGTCGGGAGACGAATACGCCATGGTGAAGGAGCAGTTGGAGAAGTCGGGGCTGTTCACTGTTGACCTGCAGTCCACCGAATGGGTCACCTACTCCAAGGACCGCACCGCCGACGCCTACCCGGTGTACCAGTTGGGCTGGTTCCCTGACTACTCGGATCCGGACAACTACCTCACGCCCTTCTTCGTGCCGGGCAACTTCCTGAAGAACCACTACGACAACCCCACGGTCGCGTCACTGATCCAGAAGCAGCTGACCACGGTGGACAAGAATGAGCGCGTGAAGACCCTCGGCGAGGCGCAGGAAGCCGTTGCCAAGGATCTCTCCACATTGCCGCTCCTGCAGGGCGCCCAGGTCCTGGTGGCCGGAGCGGATGTGAAGGGAGTGGAGACCACCCTCGACGCGTCCTTCAAGACCCGTCTGGGTGTCATCTCCAAGTAGTCCCACACTCATTCGGCCCTGGCCGGCGGTGGAGGCGGGACGCCAAGAGCGTCCCGCCCCGTTGCCGGCCATCGGCCAGCATCGGGGGACGGCTGGCCGGGCACCAAATTTTAGGTAAGCCATGACCACATTGATTGAATCCCCGCCCGCAGACGCGGACGGGCTGCTTCCGGCCAAAAAGAAGTCCTCCGGCGGGGGACTTGGCCAATACATCCTTATCCGGTTCCTCCTGATCTTCCCCACGATTTTTATCCTGGTCACCATGGTCTTCTTCCTGATGCGGATCACCGGTGATCCGATCACCGCAGCCATGGGCGGGCGGCTCCCGCCGGAACAATTGCAGGAACGGATCCACGCGGCCGGCTACGACCGGCCACTCTTTACCCAATACATCGAGTACCTCGGCCAGCTTGCCACCGGAAACTTCGGAACCACCCTCTCCGATAACCGCAAGGTGACCGAAATGCTCACCACTTACGGCTCGGCCACCCTGGAACTGAGCATCAATGCCCTCATCGTGGCACTCCTCGTGGGGATCCCGCTGGGCATGCTGGCGGCACACCGCCGCGACCATCTCGACGCCGTCCTGCGGATCTTCGCGATTCTCTGCTACGCCACCCCGGTGTTCTTCGCAGGCCTCCTGCTGAAGCTGACGTTCTCCGTATGGCTCGGCTGGTTGCCCGTTGCAGGCCGTGCCAAAACCTCCAGCGAGCTTGCCCTGACATCCTTGCAGGCCCCCACCGGAATCTACTGGCTGGACGCACTGCGCAGCGGAAACATGGCCGCGCTGGGTGACGTGATGGCCCACGCCGTCCTGCCCGCCGTTGCCCTCGGACTCCTCACGGCCGGCATCTTCCTGCGCCTCGTCCGGACCAACGTCATTGGAACGCTGGGCAGGGACTACGTGGAGGCAGGCCGTTCCCGCGGCGTGAGCGAGTTCCGGCTGGTGACCAAGCACGCCTACAAGCCGGCGCTGATCCCCATCATCACCGTGATGGGCCTGCAGATCGCCGTGATGCTGGGCGGCGCGGTGCTGACGGAAAAGACCTTCGAATGGAAGGGGCTCGGTTTCCAGCTGGCCACCTATCTCACTGCCCGGGACTTCGTGGCTGTCCAGGGCATCGTGGTGCTCCTGGCCGTCATCGTTGCCATGACCAACTTCATCGTGGACATCATTGCCGCGCTGATCGATCCCCGTGTGAGGTACTGACCATGAGCACACCTGACGTTCCCGTGCCCGTGGCCAACCCGCGCGCCCCGTTCTACCGGCGCCTGCCGGTGGTTTCGCATTTCAACAAGAGCGTGGGCCTGCAACGCGGAATGCTGGTCATCGGCCTGATCCTGACCGGCCTGTTCCTGTTGACTGCCCTCCTTGCCCCGCTGGTCGCCCCTTATGGCTTCTCGCAGCTCTCTGATGCGGACGGCAGCTTTCCCACCCAGCAACCGCCCGGCGGGAAACACCTCCTGGGCACCACTGTGGGTGGCTACGATGTCCTCTCCCGCGTCATTTGGGGAACCCAGACCGCGCTGCTGGTCATCGTGGTTGCCGTGGTCCTGTCCATCTTCGCCGGTGTTGTTCTCGGCCTCGTCAGCGGTTACCTGGGTGGCTGGCTGGACCGGGTCCTGGTGGTGGTGGCGGACGCCATCTACGCCTTCCCGTCACTGCTCGTGGCGATCGTGATGGCCATCGTCATCAGCGGTGGCCAGTCAAGCCTGCTGGGCGGAATCATGGCAGCCGCCGTCTCCATTACCGTGGTGTTCATTCCCCAGTACTTCCGCGTGATCCGTGCCGAGACCATCCGGCTCAAGGCGGAACCCTTTGTGGAATCGGCAAAGGTGGTGGGCGCCTCGAATCTCCGCATTATCACCCGGCACATCTACCGGAATGCCACCAGGACGTTGCCGCTGATTTTTACGCTCAACGCCTCCGAAGCGATCCTGACGCTTGCCGCGCTGGGCTTCCTCGGATTCGGCATCGAACCAAGCTCCGCCGCGGAGTGGGGCTTCGACCTGAACAAAGCACTGGCTGACACCACCTCAGGAATCTGGTGGACGGGGTTGTTCCCCGGCCTCGCGATCGTCTGGACGGTCCTCGGGCTGACCCTGGTGGGCGAGAGCATCAACGATTTGAACGATCCGCGGCTCCGAGGCCGGAAACGCGCCGGCGGCACGTCCACGGCGCCGGCTAACACTGCGGTCATCACCGCGGAAGGAAGTGCATCATGACCGCCAATACCGATCCGTCACCGGGCCACCAGCCCGACGCCGGCCATCCGGTCCTCGACATCGACCACCTGAAGGTCACGTTCGCTACCGACGCCGGTGACGTCCATGCGGTGAAGGATGTCAGCCTCGAAGTCAGGAAAGGTGAAGTGCTGGCGATTGTGGGGGAGTCGGGGTCCGGCAAAACGGTCACCGCCAAAACCATCCTGGGACTGCTCCCGGAGACCGCCACCAGTTCCGGCACCGTGCTGATCAACGGGGCCAACGTGATCAGTGTGAGCGCCGCACGCCTGCGCCAGATCCGCGGCCGCGACGTCGCCATGGTCTTCCAGGAACCGTCCACGGCACTGAACCCGGTGTTCACCGTGGGCTGGCAGATCGCCGAAGGCATCCGGGCGCATGCGGGCGGCGGAAAGCGCGTTTCGGCGAAGGAAGCGAAGTCCCGCGCCATCGAAGCACTGCGCAAGGTAGGCATCCCCGATCCCGAGCACCGCGTCAACTACTACCCCCACCAGTTCTCCGGCGGGCAGAAGCAGCGGGTAGTCATTGCGGCAGCGCTGGCACTGAACCCCGGCCTGATCGTGGCAGATGAACCCACCACCGCCCTGGATGTCACCGTCCAGGCCGAGATCCTGGAGCTGCTGCGGAACCTGCGGGACAAGTACGGCACTTCCATCGTGCTGATTACGCACAACATGGGTGTGGTGGCGGACCTCGCCGACCGTGTGGTGGTGATGTACCAGGGTGACGTGGTTGAGGAGGCGCCGGCCCGCACCCTGTTTGCCGAACCGCGGCAGGACTACACCAGAAAACTCCTGGCCGCGGTGCCGCACCTGGGCCACAATTCGGCCTCCGAGGGGCTCGCCCGCCGTGCCCACCAGGAGGAGGAAATCCTGGTGGAAGCGACCAACCTCACCATCGAGTATCCGGGCAGGCTGGGGACTCCGGCGTTCAAAGCAGTGGACGGGGTGAGTTTCACCCTGTCCCGGGGCGAGGTTTTCGGGCTCGTGGGGGAGTCCGGCTCCGGTAAGACCACCATCGGCCGGGCTATCGCCGGATTGAACAGGACCACGGGCGGCAGCCTTAAGGTGCTGGGATACGAAATGCTCAACCTTCGGGAGCGGACCTTCAAGCCGCTCCGGAAGGATATCGGCTTCGTGTTCCAGGACCCCGCTGCCTCCTTCAACCCGCAATTGACCATCGGCGAATGCATTGCCGAACCCATGCTCATCCACACCAGGCCAAGCCCGACGCAGGCGCGCAAACGTGTTGGTGAGCTGCTCGAATCAGTCCAGCTGCCGGCGTCGTACGCGGGACGGTATCCGCATGAACTGTCCGGCGGACAGCGGCAGCGCGCCTCTTTGGCGCGGGCGCTGAGCCTTAACCCGCGGCTGCTGATAGCTGATGAGCCGACGTCGGCTCTGGACGTTTCAGTGCAGGCGAAGGTTTTGGAGTTGTTCAGGGATATTCAGCAGGAATTCGGCTTCGCGTGCCTGTTCATCAGCCACGACCTCGCGGTAGTGGACATCCTGTCCCACTGGGTGGGGGTGCTGTACAAGGGCAGGCTGGTGGAGCAGGGCATCGGCAGCCAGGTGATGGGGGACCCTCAGCACGACTACACACGGCGGCTGATTGCGTCCCTGCCCGTGCCCGACCCGCAGGAGCAGGCAAAACGGCGTGAAGAAAACAGGGCATTGCTGGGTATCTGACAACCTGGGGCTCAGGATACAGCTCCGGCTGACGTGAACAGCGCCGGTGCCGGCGGCATGCCGGCACCGGCGCCACCCGGGTGATTGCTTGCGCTGCCCATAGACTTGAACCATGACGCAGCACAACCTTCACGCTCCTGACTCCGACGACTTTGATCCTTCGGCCAGCTCACTGGCCGGCCAGGTGGACAAATCGGTGATGGCTGAACTGCTGTCCATCCGTTCGAGCATCGACAACATTGATGCCACGCTGGTGTATCTCCTGGCCGAGCGCTTTAAGGCAACCCAAAAGGTGGGGTTCCTGAAGGCCGCCCACCGCCTGCCGGCAGGGGACCCGGGCCGTGAAGCGGCGCAGATTGCCAGGCTCCGCAGGCTGGCGGAAGACGCGCACCTGGACCCCGCCTTCGCGGAAAAGTTCCTGAACTTCATCATTGGTGAGGTTATCCGGCATCACGAAGCGATCGCCGAGGACCATGAAGCCGCCTCCGGCCAGCACCCGCAGGCATCAGCACTCGCGTGACGGAGCAACGGCACAACGCCGGTTCCAGGCCTGCGGAGGTCCCGGCACCGCCGCGGGAGGTAACAGCCACCGGCTTGGGCAGTTGGCCGGGGGAGGACCCGGTCGAGGCGGCCAGGATCATCCGCGGTGAGCTCGGCAGCCCGCACCTTCCCTTCCTGGCCGAACTGCCGGACCGGGGTGTTGGTTCAGATGCCCTGGGCCGCACGGCGTCCATGCTGGAGGAGCTCGCCGTGGACGTCCAGCCCTACGGTTGGCGCCTGGTGGACCGGCCCGGCAAGGACTACCGCCGGGCCGCCTCGGCCCTGGCCACCGACATCAACATCCTGGCCGACGTAGCCGGCACCGAGGACAGGCCTGCGGCCGAGATCAAACTGCAGCTGGTGGGGCCGCTGAGCCTCGCCGCCGGGCTCCACCTGCACAACGGCGAGCGCGCCCTGATCGACTACGGTGCCCGGCGGGACCTTGCCGCCTCGCTCGCGGCCGGCGTGGGCCGGTACGTCTCCCGGGTGTCGGCTGCCGTTCCGGGGGCCCGGCTGGTGGTGCAGGTTGATGAGCCGGATATCGCGGCAGTCCTGGCCGGCACCATTCCCACCTCCAGCGGCTACCGCACCCTGCGGGCGGTCCCGTCCTCGGAAGCCCGGGAATCCTGGCGGGTGGTGCTGGACGCGTTGAGGGGAGCCGGTGCCGCTGAAGTGGTGATCTCCGTTCCCGGGATCGAGGCCCCGTTCGAACAGATCCTGGCGGCGGGAGCGGATGGTATTGCCGTGCCGCTGCGGTCACTGACGTCCCGGCAGTGGGAACAGCTGGCCGGAGCAGCAGAGGCAGGCAAGCGGTTGTGGATCGGAGCGCTGGACGTATCGGGGCAGTCCCTGCCCCGGACCGCTGACTGTGTGGACAGGGTATGGCGCCCGTGGCGGCAGCTGGGGCTGGCCCCGGCGGGTCTCAGCACCGTGCGGGTCACCCCCTCGTCCGGCCTCGCGGACCGGACACCGGCAGAAGCCACGGCGGTCCTTGGCCGGCTGACCCAGATAGCGGATGGCCTGAACCAGCTGGCGCAGGACTAGGCTCTAGACCCGGTTCTCCCAGCGGTCCGGTTGCGCGTACCGCGGGAGGAAGCTCTGCGCGGAGCTCCCGCCGGAGTAGGGGCGCAACCGGTAGTCGAAGCTGCCGGCGTAGACCAGGACCAGTCCGATCTGGGGCTGGATGACTTTGACCTGGATGCGGTGCTTGCCGCTGCCCGGGTCCCACCACTGCTCCGCATAGGCCTTGGCATCCAGGCCGGCGGGAAGGGGTATGCGCAGGGGGCCAAGAAACAGCCGCGAGGCTTCCGAGACCCCGCGCAGCCGTCCCTCCGCCGTCACACCCAGGTTTAGGTCCGTCACCAGCCGCCGGTACCGGCCCACATAGTCAACGAGCTGTGGGGCACCGTTGCGGGTGGTGACGCTGGTGGTGTCCTGGAAAATGCGTGTCCGGCCGGGAAACCGGATTTCGCGGCGGGCGGTCAGGCTGGAACGGCCGAAGGGATCCTGGTGGGCGTGGTTCTCGATCCGGAACGCTATGTTCTCCCCGTATTCGGGAAAGAACGCTTCCTCGCCGCCGGTGAGCCGCAGGAGGGGACGCAGCCAGTCCTGCCGGCAGCCCACCACATCGAACGTTCCTTCGCCCACACCGTATTGGCCTGAGCCGGGTGCGAGGGCAAAATACTCCTGCACTTCGGGCTGCAGCAGGTTGAAGTCCGATCCGAGGGCCTGCTGGTAGATGGGGACGTTCAAGGGAGGACCTCCTCGGGACGGGGACGGACAGCCGGGACGTTCACAATCTACCTGCCGCCTTCAGCCGGATGTACATGTCGGCGAGCCGGGGCGGAAGCTCCTGTGGCTCCGCATCCACCACTTCCACACCGTGCTGCCGCAGCTCGGCCGTGACCGCTGCCCGCTGCAGGAGGGCTCGTTCGGCCGCGGCTGCCCGGAACACTCCGGCGGCGGTGTCGCGTTCCTGCAACATCAGGCCGAGCTGGGGGTCCCGCACGGCCGCCACCACCACAACATGCCGGCGGGCCAGCTGCACAGCTGTGGGGATAAGGCCTTCTTCCGGTGCGCCGCCCTCCAGCGAGGTCAGCAGCACCACCAGGGACCGGTGGGCGGACAGGCTGCGGACATGGGCGGGGATGGCGGACCAGTCCAGCTCGATGAGTTCCGCTTCCAGCGGAGCCATTGCCTGCACCAGCTGGCCGAGGAGGTTCCCCTTGCCGGCGGATCCGGCCCGTGCCCGGGTCCGCCGGTCGAAGGCCAGGAAGTCCACCCTGTCCCCGCCCCGCTCTGCGAGGACGCCGAGCAGCAGGGCCGCTTCCATTCCGGTGTCCAGCCGCGGTTCGTCACCGATCCGGGCCGCGGTGGTCCGGGACGTATCCAGCACCATCACCACACGCCGGTCGCGTTCAGGGCGCCACGTACGCACCACCACCGCGGACCGCCGGGCCGTGGCACGCCAGTCGATGGACCGCACGTCATCGCCGCGGACATAATCACGCAGGGAATCGAACTCCGTGCCGGCGCCCCTGATCTGCACGGCAGCCTTGCCATCCAGCTCCCGCAGCTTCCGCAGCTTGGATGGCAAGTGCCGCCGGGAATGGAAGGGTGGCAGGACCCTCAGCATTCCGGGGCAGTCAATGGTCCGCTGGCGCGCTGCGAGCAGCAACGGTCCAAAACTGCGCACGGTGACGTGCGGGGCCTTGAGGTCACCACGCCGGACGGGCAGCAGGCGCACGGTGACCCGTCGGCTTTCACCGGCCGGAATGTCCATGTTCTGCACAGGATTGTGGGCTCCGGCCGACGGCTGCCAGGCATCCCGAAGAGTCCCGCGCAGCCGCCGCCCGCCGGCGTTGGTGACAGTGAGCACCGATTCTGCCGTGGCGTGCAGGGTCACGTTGCCGGGCTCCCGGCGCACGATACGGATCCGGCGCGGCGAACCCGCCAGGACCAGGTCAATGGCGGCAAGGGCCACAAGGGTGCCGGCCACCAGGAAAAACGTTCCCCACCTTGGCAGCAGCAGGACCGGTACCAGGCCCACGAGCGCCAGGAGAACAAAACGCCCCGAGACGGCCATCAGCGGGGTACGGGCACGGATGCCAGGATACTGCCCAGCACGTCATCCACCCGGACCCCGTCCATCTGGGCTTCCGGCTGCAGTGTCACCCGGTGCCGCAGGCAGGGCAGCGCCAGGGCCTTGACGTCGTCGGGGGTGACGAAGCTCCTGCCCGAGAGCCACGCCCAGGAACGGGACGCATTCAGCAGCGCCGTGGCACCGCGGGGCGAAACGCCCAGCTGGAATGACGGCGCGGAACGGGTGGCCCGGACCAGGTCCACGATGTAGCCGATGATCTCCGGCTCCACGGACACCGCGGCCACCGCCTGCCGGGCCCGTTCCAGGTCGGCGGCACCCGCCACGGCACGGACTCCGGCCGCTGCGAGGTCGCGGGGATCAAAGCCCGCCGCGTGCCGCCGGATGACTTCCATCTCCTCGCGGCGCTCCGGCAGCGGCATGGTGAGCTTGAGCAGGAACCGGTCCAGCTGCGCCTCGGGGAGGGGATAAGTTCCCTCGTACTCCACCGGGTTCTGGGTGGCGGCAACCAGGAACGGTGCCGGCAGCGGCCGGGAGGCGCCATCCACGGAGACCTGCCGCTCCTCCATGGCCTCAAGCAGCGAAGCCTGGGTTTTCGGCGGCGTCCGGTTGATCTCGTCGGCCAGGAGGAGGTTGGTGAACACCGGACCTTCCCGAAACGAGAATTCCGAGGTGTGGGAGTCGTAGACCAGTGATCCGGTGACGTCGCCTGGCATCAGGTCCGGGGTGAACTGCACGCGCTTGGTGTCCAGGCTCAGAGCCGCGGACAAGGCGCGCACCAGCAGCGTCTTGGCCACACCGGGCACACCTTCCAGCAGCACATGACCCTGCGACAGCAGAGCGATCAACATGCCGGTGACCGTGGCATCCTGCCCCACTACGGCTTTTGCCACCTCACGGCGGACATCCAGGAGGGCCTGCCGGGCCGGGTCATGCCCGGCCGGGCCGTGCCCCGCAGGATCCTGTCCGGTGGAATCCAGGACCGGGGGTCCGCTGCCTTGTTCGCTCATCGGCTACTGACCTCTTTCTCTAGGGTGTTCAGATCCTGCGCCCAGGCCACAAGCCGGGCCTCGGAGCGCGGATGTTCGTTGAGGAGCTGTTTGATCTCGTGCGGAGGCCGGCCCAGGTACCGGGCCACCGCTTCGGCGGCGTCGTCGGCGGTGGCGCCCGGGCCAAGGCGGAGCATCCCGGCGAGCCGCACCAGGGTCCCGGCCCGCAGGTTGTCCCGTGCCTGGCCGACGGCGTGCGCGTCGTGATACAACCGGGCCCTGCCCTCAGCTGTTTCCACTGCCTTGACCACCACGGGCAGCGGCTCGAACACCAGGGGCCCGTGCCGCCGGCCACGCCACACAATGGCCGCCAGTGCCACGAGGGCAAGCCACGGCCCAATAAAACGAGACCAGTCCGGCGCGAGCTCATTGAGTGTTTGCGGAGAACCGGAGGTGTCCAGGTCCTCTACGGACGGGAGGTACCAGACCAGGTCCGCGGAGCTGCCGAGCGTCCGGATTGCCAGCGCAGCGTTCCCCAGTTCGTCGAGCTTTTCGTTGCTGAGCACAGCGGTGCTGCCCAGCACCGTCAACCGGCCGTCGCCGCTGACGGCAAGCAGCCCGGCGGCAGAGCCTGCGGGCCGGTAACAGGACGTCCCGCCGTCGTACAAGAAGCCCGACTCCCCGGTGACCGCACCGGCTGCTCCGGCATCCGGCTGGAAACAACCGGGCTCCAGCACCGGCGACGATTCGGGCACCACGCCTGCCTGCCGGATGCCGCTGTCCAGGGCGGTGAGGGTCTGCAGCCGGGGTGAAATCACCACAACCCGTCCGGCGGAGGCTGCCAGCTCGCCGATCCGGTCCTCGTCCAGGAACCCGTTCCTGTCGTACAGGAGGAGGGTGGGCGAGCCGCTGGCCTCCAGTGCCGCCATGGCGGACTCGAAATTCGCCACCTCGTGCACCTGAACCCCGTGGCGGCCGAGGATTTCGCTGACGGCCCGCGCTCCCTCCGGTCCGGGGTTTTGGACGGACAGGGGGAGGCCGTCGCCTTTCGGAGCCAGCTGCCCCCAGATGACCAATGCCAGTGCGGTAGCCACCACGGCAGCCAGGGCCGCCAGACCGCGGTGCCGGCGGACCCGGCGCAGCGGGTTCCTGGGCGCCGCCGCCTGGGGGCTCTTGCCTTCGTCCCCAGTGTTCTCCCGTGGTGCTGCTTCCTGGACCGCGTCCGTCATGGCAGCGCCTCGAGCCGTACGGGCCTGGCGGCCTCCAGGTCCGTATCGAGCCGCTCCATTGCCTCATAGTCACCACGGTCCGCCGTCCAGTTTCCGAAGCGCACCGCGTCGAATGTCCGCGCAGCGCGGTCCAGGCGCGTTGCGTCCGCAGGGAACGGCCCCGCGAGGGCGAGTGCGGCTTCGTCCGCGGTCCGGCCCGGCTGCGCTTCGAGCAGGATGCGGTCTTCGGCTGAACGGACCAGGGCCCGGAAACGGTCGACGACGGCGTCCCCCCACTTCCGGGCCGCGGCGGCAGCTTCTGAGCGCTGCCGGTAGTCCGCGGCAGTAAGTGCGCTGTCCGGCTCGAAGACGTCCTTGGCCTGCCGGGACTTGGGGTTCAGGCGGGGCCGGGCCAGGATTACGGCTGCGGCGATCACAACGGCGATGACGATCCCTATGACGGGGCCCGGCACGGGCGCGTCGGATGCGGACGGCCCGTCGAGTGACTGCAGCCAGTCCAGTAAGCTGCGCCAGAGCGAGTCGAGCCAGCCGGATTCCGCGTCCCGGTATTCGGATTTGGCCAGTTCCTCGGCGGCCCAGCGCCGGGCTTCCTCGGCTCCAGGGAGCACCGGGGGTTCAGCGGACATCCGGCCAAACCCCGGCCTGTCCGGGACCGGAAACCGGACCCGGCCTGGTGACCGCGATGCCACGGCCCGGAATGCCGTCCGGGTCCGCGCCGCTTTCCAGCTGGCGGAGCAGCGCGATGTCCAGTCCGTCCTTGCGCATCCGCAGGTCCATGTACATCAACGCCATCACCGAGGTCTGGAAGGCGTATCCCACTGCTCCCACCAGGGCGCCCACAACGGCGGTGGCCACCCCCACGGCAACTGCCACCGTGATCTCCTGCTCACTGCCCGCGTGCGGTGACAGGAAACCGGAGAGGAACGTGGGCAGCAGGCTCACCGGGATCATCACCACCTGCCCTATCACGCCCACCATGATGCCCACCACCAGGGTGATCCCGAAGATCCGCCACCAGTTGGCGCCGGTCAGCGACCATGAGCGGCGCAGGGCAGCCAGGGCGCCCAGCTCCTCGATGACAACGGCGGCGGGTGCCACCGTCAGTTTGATATAGATCCACAAGAGCAAGGCCATAACGGCAGGCAGGAGGGGGATGAGCACCGGAATTCCCGCGCGTTCCATGGTGGCGAACACCGTCACCACGATTGCTGCGGGCAGCAGCAGCGCCAGCAGCCCTGCCAGCATCATCAGAACCGCCAGCCGGACCAGCGTCCAGGCGCGGGAACGTGACAAGAGCCACATCTGACGGAACCCGGTGGGGCGGTTGAGGATGGACCGTGCCACGGGCACCACCATGGCTCCCTGGAGCACGGCTGAGATGAACAGTGTCAGGACTGTGACCAGCAGGACGGCGGCCAGGAACCCCAAACCAACTGATGCTAAGTCGGCAGGAGTGGCGCTCTCCGCCCAGGCTTCGATGGAGACCATCGAAGTGGCGGTGACGGCCGTGATGACGGCCGCCAGGATCGCAGCGAACGACTGTGCGATAAGGGAACCGCCGAGCATGGCTTTGGCGTTGCGCCGGATTGTCTGGAAAGAGCCGTCCAGGATCTCGCCGAACATCAGGGGCCGAAGCGGGATGATCCCCGGCTTCGGCGGCGCCACGTAACGCGGCTGGCCGTAGGGGCTGTACTGGGGTTGGCCCCAGGCCGGGGGCGTGCCCCACCCTGGTTGCTGGCCCCACGCTGGTGGTCCGCCGGGCGCGGGTGGCTGGCCCCACTGGGGCTGCTGGCCCCACCCAGGCTGCCCACCCGGGCCCTGGGGCCGCTCCGCGCCCGGATCCTGTTCTGACACCCGTGTTCCTTCCCCCTGTACCAGCGCCTTTGCAGCCAGGCCCGGACCGCTCGAGCACGGTGGGCACCGGGAACGTCCGGCAATGCTCCCAGCCTATAGTTCCGCGGGCACGGCCACCTAGCATTCCGCCATGCCGCAACGCACTGAACAGGACAAAGCCTGCCCGATAAGGGAATATATAACTATGAAGGCACGCATTCTGGTGGTAGACGATGACGAAGCGCTGGCCGAAATGATCGGAATTGTTCTTCGGAATGATGGCTTCGAACCGGTCTTCTGCGCTGACGGCGCCAAGGCGCTGGACATTTTCCGTTCATCGAGGCCGGACCTTGTCCTGTTGGACCTGATGCTTCCCGGCGTGGACGGCATCGAGGTCTGCCGGCAGGTCCGCGCGGAGTCCGACGTGCCCATTGTGATGCTGACCGCCAAGTCGGACACCTCCGACGTCGTCCGTGGCCTTGAATCGGGGGCCGACGACTACGTGCCCAAGCCGTTCAAACCGGCCGAACTCGTGGCACGCGTCCGTGCCCGGCTGCGTCCTGGCGACCAAAAGGCCCCCGAGACGCTCAAGATCGCCGACATCACCATCGACGTCGCCGGCCACACCGTGAGCCGCGGCGGCGAGCGGATTTCCCTGACGCCCCTGGAGTTCGATCTCCTGGTGGCACTCGCGCGCAAACCCTGGCAGGTGTTCACCCGCGAGTTGCTGCTTGAACAGGTCTGGGGCTACCGCCACGCCGCGGACACGCGGCTCGTCAATGTCCATGTCCAGCGCCTCCGGTCAAAAATCGAGCAGGATCCGGAAGCCCCGGAAGTTGTCCTGACGGTGCGTGGTGTCGGCTACAAAGCAGGGGCCTGAGCCCGCAGTTCCCCCCGGGGGACCTGCCAACGAGCCCGCCATGGAACGCCCTGCCGAGCCCCTCGGGGGGCCCCACCGGCAGGAGCATCACAATGTTCCCGAACACACTGACGCCCGCACCGCAGGCCTGAGGCGGCTGTCCTTCCAGGCCGGGATCTGGCGACGCCGTGCCGTGATTGTCAGCCTGCGCGTGGCACGGCTTGTGCGGACAGGCATCCGCAGGTTCCTCCCGGCCCTCCGCTACATCATTCGGGCAGTCCAGACGCGGTGGCGCCGGTCCTTGCAGTTCCGCACGGTCCTCACTACCTTGCTCCTGGCGATTACATCCTTCGCTGTGGTGGGCGCCTACCTTTCCAACCAGATCGCCAACAACCTCTTCCAGGAGAGGCTGACGCAGGCGGAGTCCGAGACGCGCTACAACGTGAAGCAGGTGCAGGACACGTTCGACGGCGCCCAGGTCACCGACCAGTCCAGCGTCATCACCCTGGTCTACGACACCCTCAACGCAGTGGAGGGCCGCGGCTCGGTGATCCAGCGGAGGTACGTCTTCGAGGCCATGCCTGAGCAGACAAAACCGCGGAACCGCTGGGTGGAGTCACGGGCTTCGGACCAGCTGACCGTCAGTGTCATTCCCCCGGAACTTCGCAAAGCCGTCCAGGAATCCGGGAAGGACCAGTACTGGGCATCCACGGTCATCCCGGTAGGCACCGAGGACCGTCCCGGCATCGCCGTGGGCAACAAGGTGACCTTCAACGGCACCGTCTATGAGCTCTACCTGATCTACGACCTCAACACCGCCCAGCAGACCCTCAACGAAATTCAGAGCGTCCTGTGGGCCGGCGGAGCAGTGCTGGTGCTGATGATCGGCGCCATTGCCTGGTACGTCACGCGCAACGTGGTCAGCCCGGTCAGCCACGCGGCCATGGTCTCCGAGAAGCTCGCCGCCGGCCAACTGCAGGAGCGGATGGTGGTCCGGGGTGAAGACGAGGTGGCACGCCTTGGCGCCTCCTTTAACCACATGGCAGCCAGCCTCCAGGAGCAGATCACCCAGTTGGCCACACTGTCCCAGATGCAGCAGCGCTTTGTCTCCGACGTCTCGCATGAGCTGCGGACACCATTGACCACCGTCCGGATGGCCGCCGAGGTACTGTACGACGCCCGCGACGATTTCGACCCCATTAATAAGAGGTCGGCGGAACTCCTGTACAACCAGGTGGAGCGGTTCCAGTCCCTCCTCTCGGACCTGCTGGAAATCTCCCGCTTCGACGCCGGCGTTGCCATGCTCGACGCCGAGCCGGAAGACATCCTGCAGGTGGTGGCGCATGTGATCGAAGGGGCGGCGCCCGTCGCCGCCGAATACGGTTCCCAGATCATCCTCAGCGCCCCCGCCGGTGCCGTCGTTGCCGAAATGGATGCCCGCAGGATTGACCGGATCCTGCGCAACCTCATCCTCAACGCCGTTGAACATGGCGAGGGCAGGCCGGTAACCGTTACCGTCGCAGCCAGCCAGACCGCCGTCGGAATTGCCGTCCGGGACCACGGCATTGGCATGACGCCCGCCGAAGCTGCCCGCGTCTTTGACAGGTTCTGGCGTGCAGACCCTGCCCGTGCCCGGACAACCGGGGGCAGCGGCCTCGGACTGTCCATCGCCATGGAGGACACCAAGCTCCACAACGGATGGCTGCAGGCGTGGGGCAAAAGGGGCAGCGGTGCCAACTTCCGGTTGACGCTGCCACTGCGCCAGGGGGAAGAGATCGATAAGTCACCTGTACAGCTGGAACCGGAGGACATCACCATCCCTGGCGGAACAGACAACAGGAACATGCTGGTCCTTGAGGCCGGCACTCCGCTGGCACCGGCGTCCGCTTCGAAGGAAACCCCATGACCGGCCGCGCCACGCCCCGGGCCAGGCTCGCTGCCTCAGCGCTGGTACTCCTGCTTGCCGTGCTGGCAGGCTGTGCACGGATTCCCACGTCCGGGCCGGTGGGCAAAAGCAGCGAGAGCAGCGCCGGAAACCTCAGCGCACCGGTGTTCCTGCCGGCAGCGCCGCAGCCCGGTGCGTCACCCGAGACCATCATCGACTACTTCTACCGTGCCGGCAGCGGCTACGAGGACGACTACGCTGTGGCCCGCCAGTACCTGACCCAGGCATCTTCGGTTTCTTGGAAGCCGGACCAGCGCGCGCTCGTTTACCGTGAAGCACGGGTGGTCCCCGGAGAGGCCGAGAACGTCTACAACTACGAGCTCGACGTCGCCTACACCGTTGACGCCGACGGCATCGCCACCCAGTCACCTGAGGGGACGATCGAAAAGATTCCCGTCACCCTCACCCAGGTGGACGGGGAATGGCGCATCTCTTCCCTTCCCGACGGGACGGCCATCGCCGAGGAAACGTTCAAGGTGATCTACGGCGCCTACCCCATCTACTTCTACGACCCCAGCTTCACGTACGCGGTGCCGGACGTGCGGTGGTTCATCAAGAACAAGACCGTCAAGGCGATGACCAGCGCCCTGCTCGCAGGCCCGGCACCATACCTGCGCGGCGCCGTGGCCAGTGCCTTTCCCTCAGGCATCAAACTGGCCCGGGAATCGGTGCCCGTTGTCTCCGGGGCAGCCCAGGTGGACCTGACCGCGAAGGAACTGACTGAAACGTCCCCGGAAGACCGGCTGCGCATGCAGATGCAGCTGACGCTGACCTTCCGCAGCCAGCCGGACGTGGTTAACGTCGAGCTCCGCGCCAACCAGGACCTGGTCCGGGTGGAGGACAACGGCTCAGTCCTGCCGCCGGTGGTGGACAAGAGCGTGCCGTCGCGGCAGATCGCGGTGAGCGGCAACGAGCTGGTCCGGTACGAGAACAACAGGATTTCACCGCTGCCGGACATGCAGCCGGTGTCGTCGCTGACCCCGCGGTTCCCTGCTGAATCGCCGGTATCGCAGACGGCGGCCTTCCTCAATGACAGCCGCACCACCCTCTACAGCATCAATCCCGGCCAGCCGGCACGGGCCCTGACAACACGCAGCACCCTGACCAGGCCATCCTTCGGCCTCAACGGCTGGCTGTGGTCGGCGGGCCCCGGAGCCACCGGCGGAACCGAAGTCGTTGCGTTCCGCCCCACCGGCGTGGCTGAGGGCGCCAACGTTCCCTCGGCCACCCTGACGCCGGCCTGGCTGGCCGGGCGGACGGTCAAGGAGTTCCGGATTTCGCGTGACGGAGTACGCGCGCTGGTGATCTCTGAACAAAACGGAAAGACGCGGGTGCAGGTAACCGGAATTATCCGCGGCGGAGACGGCACGCCCCGCGAGCTCACTCCTCCTGCCACCCTGGCCACCGAAAGCGCACCGGACCAGGGCGTGTGGGTCAGCGACACCACCGTAGCCGTCATGAAGGGGGCAGCCGGTTCGAACGTCACGCCGGAGCTGCTCTCGCTCACATCGGGACAGCCGCAGCAGCTCGCACCTTGGCCGGGCCTTGTGGCACTCAGCGCCGGCAACGGCCCGGAGGAAATCTACGCGCAGTCCGCGGAGGGCGTCTTCCAGCGGCTGGGCAACGGTTGGTCGCCGCAAATCAAGGGACCCATCGATCCGTCGTTCCCCGGCTGACTCTTTTCCCGATCCTCGGCGTTGTCCACATACATGCCCCTGCGTATGTCCCACACGGGCAAGGCAAGCAATGCTTGATCCGTGGGCAACAAGGCCAGGGCTTCAGCCGGAACACCGCGGACCGTCCGGGTGGATCCGGACCTCGTCCCGGCGGCGGAGTGGCCTGCCATGCACAGGTCCGGGCACCGGAGCACCTTGCTGCGCCTGCTGGACCAGGCGGCAGGCGCGGCGGGAGATCTCCTCGCGCTGGCTGTCCCGGTGGACTGCGTGTGCTGCGGTGCCGAGGACCGCGCCCTGTGCATCCCATGTGGACGCAACGTCCGCCGGCTGACACGCCAGCCGTTCCGTGCTGAACAGGGAGCTCCGGCCCTGGTGGATGTCGGGGGAAGGGTGCTGTTGCCGGTGGTGGCCGCCGGGGTGTACCGGGAGGAACTGGCACAAGCCTTGTTGTCCTTTAAACGGCACGGCCAGCACCAGCTCGCCGACAGCCTGGGGCGGGCGCTCGCCGTTGCCGTCCGGGCGGCCACCGACGGGACCGGCCCGGCCTGCCTGGTGCCGGTCCCCACCAGTAACGCAGCCTTCCTGAAGCGCGGCTTCAGCCCGGTGCACCTGCTCCTGCGCAACGTGTCCCGGCACATGCCGATACTCTCCGTGGAGAACGTCCTGGAAAAGAGCGGAACGGGATTGCTGCAGCTGCCCGGAGGCCAGAAAGGCCTGGACCGCGGCGGCCGGGCGAGCAGGGTCCGGGGATCCATGCGGGTCCGACGGCGGCTGCACAGCAGGGTGGCTGGACGCCGGTGCGTCATTGTCGACGATGTCCTCACCACGGGTGCCACACTGGCCGAAGCGGCCCGGGCTCTGCATCTGGCGGGCGCAGTTGTGACTGGCGCGGTGGTGCTCGCCGCGACACGCCCGCCCGATTCCGCGGGCTCCGGCGCTGCATCCCCTCAAGCCCGCGGCGATGAGCATGACTTAGAAAAAAATAAACCAGGAAAGGATGAATAACGGATGGCTATGAACTAACGTCGGTGGTGGGTACCAAGAACAGAATGTACCTGTCGATGGCGGCTCGGAAAGGGGCTTGACTGTCAATCAGATCGGCCCAGCGAAGTGCTGCCGTCGTGTCACCGAAGTCATTTGGAGGGCACCATGGAGTTTATGATCAGCGGACGAAATCTGACAGTCTCAGACCGGTTCCGCGAATATGCCGGTGAGAAGATCTCAAAAATTGAATCGCTGGGGGACAAGGTCCAGCGCGTCGATGCAAAAGTTTCAAAGGAGACCAATTCACGGCAGACCGGCGACCAGCTGACCGTTGAAGTGACAGTACTGGGCAGGGGACCGGTGATCCGCGCTGAAGCAAGCGCCGCTGATAAGTTTGCCGCATTCGACCTCGCATACAACAAGCTGCTTGAGCGGCTCCGCCGCGCGAAGGACCGCAAGAAGGTCCACCACGGACGCCACACACCGAAAGCCGTCCGTGAAGCCACTGCCACGCTGGAACCTGCCAGCGCCCACGAACCCATTTATGTCGAGGCGAGCCACCGCAGCGAAGCTGCCCAGGCCACCGCAGAGAAGTCTCCCTACGATGTCGACAACGACATCCCGGCCGGCGATTCCCCGGTCCTGATCCGGCGCAAGGTCTTCCCGGCATCCCAACTTTCCCTCGACGATGCCGTGGACAACATGGAACTGGTCGGCCACGATTTCTACCTTTTCGTGGATAAGGCCACCAATACACCGTCTGTTGTGTACCGGCGTCGCGGCTGGACCTATGGGGTCATCACCCTGGACCACGAGTGCGAACCGGGCAACACTGTGGTTGAGGAAAAAATTCTCGCGTACCGTTCCGACGACGCAGCAGCCAACGCCTAGGTGGTAATCACCACCCACAGAGAGGACTGATGTGGCGACGCTGAGCCTTGACCAGGCCCGGCGGATCGCTTTGGCAGCACAGGGACTCGACAAAGGACGGCCCACCGGCCCCGTGACATCACGGACGGTGGGCCGGACCTTTGCCCGGCTCCAGCTGGTCCAGATCGATTCCGTCAATGTGCTCGCCCGGAGTCATTTCCTCCCCTTCTTCTCGCGCCTTGGGAACTACGACCGCACCATCCTTCAGAGGATGTCAGCCAGTCATCCGCGGCGCATGGTGGAGTACTGGGCGCATGAAGCCAGCTACATCCGGCCCGAGCACTTCCCGGACCTCCGGCTGTGGCAGAAGCGCACCTGGGTCGGCGCCCACAGCATGGACCCAGCCCTGCGTGCCACCATCTCCGCCAGGATCCTGGAAACGCTCGCCACGGCACGGCCTCTGACCGCCTCCCAGCTTGCCGACAGGATCGGCCATGTCGAGGAAAAGCTGAACGACAACTGGGGGTGGAACGGGAGCGCCGTCAAGCGGGTGCTGGAGCACCTCTTCGAGGAGGGCCTGGTGTCGGCGGCCTCCAGGACTGAGCAGTTCGAGCGGCGGTACACGCTGGCCGCGAAGGTGTTTCCGGATTTGCCCATTGCGGAACCAGGGAATCTGGACCCCACACCTGCCCTGCACCGGCTGATCGATGCAGCTGCGCAGGCGCACGGCATCGGCACCGTGCGGTGCTTTGCTGACTACTTCCGCACCCCGGTTAAGGCAGCGGTGGCATCAGTGCAGCATCTGGTGGATGCCAGCAGGCTGAAGCCCGTCACGGTGACGGGCTGGAACCGTGAGGTGTTCCTCCACACGGAGGCCAGGTTGCCGCGGAGTGCCACAGGCCGGGCCCTGCTGAGCCCGTTCGACTCCTTGGTCTTTGAACGGCGCAGGCTCGAGGAACTGTTCGGCTTCCACTACCGGATCGAGATCTACACGCCGGAACACAAGAGACGGTACGGGTACTATGTCCTTCCCTTCCTCCTGCGGGACAGGATCGTGGGGCGCGTGGACCTGAAGGCGGACCGCGCAGGCGGGACACTGCTGGTGAAGTCCTCCTATGCCGAGCCTGGCGCCCCGCCGGACACCGCCGTCGAACTCGCGGCGGAACTTTGGCTGATGGCCGGCTGGCTGGGACTGTCCGGCGTGCAGGTCTGCCCCCGGGGCGACCTCGCCGGAGAACTGGCCAGGGCGGTGGCCGGCGGATAGTCCGCTCTCCGCTCTGAGGGAAAACAAGTACCGGTCCGGTGTCTCTCCCGTAGACTAAAAACGCCAGAATTCGGCGGCAAAGACTGGGAGCATCTTCACGTGGCATCACTTATCGAAAAACTTCTCCGCACGGGTGACAAAAAAACCCTCCGGCAACTGCGGAACTATGCCGACTCCATCAATGCCCTGGAAGACTCATTCAAGACCTTCACCGATGCCGAACTCCGCGAGGAAACGGACCGGCTGCGCGAACGCCACCAGGACGGTGAGAAGCTGGACGACCTGCTTCCGGAAGCCTTTGCCGCGGTCCGTGAAGCGTCTTCACGGACCCTGGGCATGCGCCACTTCGACGTCCAGCTGATGGGTGGCGCTGCACTGCACCTGGGCAACATCGCGGAAATGAAGACCGGTGAAGGCAAAACCCTGGTGGCAACCGCTCCTGCCTACCTCAATGCGCTCACCGGCAAGGGTGTCCACGTGGTCACCGTGAATGACTACCTGGCCGAATACCAGTCCGACCTTATGGGCCGTGTGTACCGCTTCCTTGGCCTCACCAGCGGCTGCATCCTGGCCAACCAGGATCCGTCCGTCCGACGCCAGCAGTACGCCGCCGACATCACGTACGGCACCAACAACGAATTCGGTTTCGACTACCTCCGCGACAACATGGCGTGGGACAAGGCCGAGCTGGTCCAGCGCGGGCACAACTTCGCCATTGTTGACGAAGTGGACTCCATCCTCATCGACGAGGCCCGGACACCGCTGATCATTTCCGGTCCGGCCCAGGGCGACACCAACCGTTGGTACAGCGAGTTCGCGAAGGTGGTCCTGCGGCTTCAGCCCGAGAAGGATTACGAGGTTGACGAGAAGAAGCGCACCGTCGGCGTCCTGGAAAGCGGCATCGAAAAGGTCGAGGATTATCTCGGGGTCGAGAACCTCTACGAGTCCGCCAACACGCCGCTGATCGGGTTCCTGAACAACGCCATCAAGGCCAAGGAACTGTTCAAGCGGGACAAGGACTACGTCATCCTTGACGGCGAAGTCCTGATCGTTGACGAGCACACCGGCCGTATTCTCGCAGGACGCCGCTATAACGAAGGCATGCACCAGGCCATCGAAGCCAAAGAAGGTGTCGAAATCAAGGCCGAGAACCAGACCCTGGCCACGGTGACGCTGCAGAACTACTTCCGCATGTACCACAAGCTTTCCGGCATGACCGGTACTGCCGAGACCGAGGCAGCCGAATTCATGGGCACGTACAAGCTCGGTGTGGTGCCGATCCCCACCAACCGGGACATGCAGCGCATCGACCAGTCAGACCTCGTTTTCAAGAACGAGACCGTCAAGTTCGACGCCGTGGTCAAGGACATCGCCGAGCGGCACGAAAACGGCCAGCCTGTGCTGGTGGGCACCACCAGCGTGGAAAAGAGCGAGTACCTGTCACGGCTCCTTGCCAAGGAAGGCGTCCGCCACGAGGTCCTGAACGCCAAGAACCACGCCCGCGAGGCCGCCATCGTGGCCCAGGCCGGCCGCAAGGGCGCCGTCACCGTTGCCACCAACATGGCCGGCCGCGGTACCGACATCATGCTCGGCGGTAACGCTGAATTCACTGCGGTGGCCGAGCTGGCCAAACGCGGCCTGGACCCGGAAGAGAACTCGGAGGAGTACGAGGCGGCGTGGCCGGCAGCCCTGGAAGCCGCCAAGCAGTCCGTCAAGGATGAACACGAGGAAGTACTGAACCTGGGCGGCCTCTACGTGCTGGGCACGGAACGGCATGAATCACGCCGGATCGACAACCAGCTCCGCGGCCGCTCCGGCCGCCAGGGCGACCCCGGAGAATCCCGGTTCTACCTTTCCCTCACTGACGACCTCATGCGGCTCTTCAACTCCGGCGCGGCGGAACGCCTGATGAACAGCTCGGTGCCGGACGACGTCGCACTGGAGTCCAAGCTCGTCTCCCGCGCCATCGCGTCCGCGCAGGGCCAGGTGGAGGGCCGCAACGCCGAGCAGCGCAAGAACGTCCTGAAGTACGACGACGTCCTCAACCGCCAGCGCGAGGCCATCTACGGCGACCGGCGCCGGATCCTCGAGGGCGACGACCTGCACGAGAAGGTGCAGTTCTTCGTGGAGGACACCATCACGGCGCTGATCGACGCGGCAACGGCGGAAGGCAACGGGGATGACTGGGACTTCCACCAGCTCTGGACCAACCTCAAGACCCTCTACCCGGTCAGTGTCACCGCCGAAGAGATCATCGAAGAAGCCGGCGGAAAGTCCAGGCTCACCGTGGAGATGCTGAAGGAAGAGCTGCTCTCCGACGCCCGCGTGGTCTACCAGGCCCGGGAAGAGTCAATCGGCTCCGAGAGTATGCGGGAGCTGGAACGCCGGGTCGTGCTGTCTGTTATCGGGCGTAAATGGCAGGAACACCTGTACGAGATGGACTACCTGAAGGAAGGCATCGGCCTGCGGGCCATGGCCCAGCGGGATCCGCTCGTTGAGTACCAGCGTGAGGGCTTCGCCATGTTCCAGAGCATGATGGAAGCCATCCGCGAGGAAAGCGTAGGGTTCCTCTTCAACCTCGAAGTCGAAGTCACCCCCGCCCAGGACGTGGTTGTGGCCGACGACCAGGGCGGGCACACCGAGCATGTCGAGCCGCAGGTGCGGGCTGCCGGCCTGGAAGCCCCGGCGCAGCCTGCCCAGCTGCAGTACACGGCCCCCCGTGAGGATGGCGGCACCCAGACCCGGGTGGAAACCCGGTCCTCCGGACGCTCCGGGAACCCCGCCAAGGCGGCAGCGCAGGATGCGGCAAAGCGTCCTGCCAAGAAGAAGAAGCGCTGACCGCAGGCTGAACAGGCGGGCGGAAGCAGAAGAATAATGGAGCAGGGCCGGGATGAATGTCTTCCGGCCCTGCTCCGCTTTTCGCGGCATTTACCGCAGCGCTCCCGCCAGGCCGGCCCCTCAGCCGATAACAAGCTCGGTTACCCGCCATACCTGCTTGCTCCGCTCCAGCCGGATCGCCACGGCGCGGGCACGGACGTCATCCACCACCACGGCGCTGGCCTCATATATGCCCTCGTCCACCTCACAGACACGGACCGCACGGACCGCGGAATTCCTGTGCAGCCGTGCCAGTGCGGGGTTGTTCGTCCGGGCGGCTTCGCGCCTAATCAGGCACGCGCGGTGCTGCAGTGCCGACAGGCACCGCGGATCGAGCCGGCCGGCAAGCTGGTGGATGGGACGGATACCGGCCAGTACTTCCATTGCGGCCTGCACGGTGCTGCGGGCGACGGCACGCACCTCGGGGAGCTCGTCAATAGGCCGCAACCCTGCCGGGGGCCCTGAGTGGGTTGGTGTCAATCCGCGGCCGGGACCCGGCAGGACACTCCGCGGTGGGTTCGCTGTTCTGGCAAGTTCGTGGCCGGCCCGGATCGGTGTCACTGCAGTCATTGCTTTCCCCTTAGTTGGCGGCTGAGATGGTCCCGAGCCGTGTGGTTGGTTATGCCGCGGAGGGCGGCTGAAGGATTTGTCCCGGAAGCAATACATCGGGATCCATGCCGATGACGGCCCGGTTGGCCTCGTACCATCGGGGCCACTGCATGGCGATTTCCACGTCCGACGCGCCCGGCCCCATGGCGGCGGCGGCAATGTCCCACAACGTGTCTCCGGCGAGGACCGTCACTGCTGCGGAGTCTGTTCCCGTGCTATTGATGCTGCGTGCTGCCGGGGCGGCCAGCAGCCCCGGGCTCACCACCGGGGCGGCAGGTTGCCAGCCCGGATCGATTGTGGAAGGGGCAACTGCGGCGTCCGTTAGCGCTCTTTCCAGCGGTGGAGGAGCTACCGCTGGACTGCTGGGGTTTGTGTGAGGTGCCGGCGCGCCGGACACGTACTCCTGGGTAGGAGCCCACTGCGGACCTGGAACGGCCGCATCGGCGTGCGCAGCAGGCCCGCTTACCAACTGGACTGAAAGGGCGGCCAGAACCAGCCGTTGCATGAATGCCGGTGAGAGCCTGCGCGTTATTGCTGCGGCGCGGAATTGTCCCATCTTCTGGAGGGCTGCCGTAGCTCCGGCCAGAAGCAGGGAGAGAAACCACCAGGCCACCAGGACGGTTCCGCTGACGGCCGCCGCCGCGCCCAGCAGGTCCTCCGCATGGCGCCCCTGTCCGCGGGCGGAGGACAGGTGCCACTGCTCAAGCAGACCGGCTCCCGCAGACCAAAGCAGGACCCCAAGCAGCAGTATTGCCACGGCGCTTGCGGCGTCCGCCCGGGTAGCCGATGCTGATTGCTTTGCCATGAATAATTCCTTTTTGATGCAGTTTGATGTCGTTTGATGCAACTGGGTTCAGTTTGCCCTGAGTTTTCCTGCTTTGTCCAGACGTTGGAGAGAAAAACCCGGGTGCGTTGACCCGGCGCCAGCGGCGCCCTACGCTGGCCGAATGCGCTGGGATGCACTCTTTTATGACCTGGAAAGCCAATTCACCGAGGCGGACAGGCTGGCTATCGACGCGGAAGTCAACGAGCGGGCCAGGGTGGAAATGGTCGGACTGGAACTTGCGGACCGGCTGCGCGGGGTGCTGGGCTGCCGCATTACCGTCCACCTGGCGGCAGGGGACTCGTTTTCAGGCACGCTGATGCACGTAGGCGGAGATGCCCTGGTCCTGCACGAGGAGCAGCATCAGATCCTTATTCCCTATGCGGCGGCAGCGCGTTACCTGGGGTTGGGCAGGCTCTCGGCCACGGAAGCGTCGTCGGTCCGGCGGCGGTTGGGGCTTTCCCATGCTTTGCGTTCGATGGCACGGGACAGGGCGGTACTTACGGTCCTCGTGGGGAATGCGTCGGGGTCTGTTGGGTTGGCCGGGGTCATTGACCGGGTAGGCAAGGACTATTTGGACCTGGCTGTCGTTGTTCCCGGTGAGGCGAGGCGCAGCAACCAAGTCAGCCAGGTTGCCACCATTCCCTTTGCGGCCCTGGCCGCCATCAGGTCACGCCGGACAGCGGAGTGAGCGCGGGCCCGCGTTCAAGGGATCGACAGCGGGCGGGAGTCAGACCGACTTGGACCTGGACTCCTGGATCATGCGGCTTGCCTCCGCATAGCGTTCCTCGATGTACTGCTCAAGCATCTTTTCCTCGACGCGCCACTGTCCGCGGCCGCCCACCTGGATGGCCTTGAGCTCGCCGCTTCGCACTAAGGCATATGCAGCCGGGGAATTGATCTGGAGCTGTTCCGCGACATCTGCGAGCGTTAGAAACCTGGGCATGCATCCATTTTGCCACCGGTGGGTGCGCTTTGCTGGCCTTATCCACAATTTGACCTTGTTTGTGGTTATGACTTTCGTTCCTGGGCACCCGCGGCAACAATTGGAAGTCCGGGCACACTGTGCAGTCCCGGGGCACATTGGGGGGAGAGAAAAGTCATGGTTCCTGAGTCATCTGCTGCGGCGGCCAGGCTGAAGCGGCCTTCCTGGAAGGATCCGCGCCTGCTGGTAGGTGTGCTCCTCGTGCTGGTATCCGTGGCCGGCGTAGTTTTCCTGGTGGGCAGCGCGGACCGGACCACGGAAGTCTTTGCTGCCCGGGACGGCATCGCAGTGGGGGAAAAGCTCACATCCGACAACGTCGTGCGGGCCAAGGTCAGGCTAGGGGAAACCGAGTCCCAGTACATAACGGCCGAGTCGGGGTTGCCCGAGGGCATGGTTGCCGTGCAACGGATCGGCAAGGACCAGCTCGTTCCGCGGGCCAGCCTCGGAGCAGTGGATGAACTCGACCGTAAGCCCGTCGCCCTCACGATTGAGGAAACCCTGCCGGCCCAGGCTGTCCCGGGCGCCAGGGTTGACGTGTGGGTGGCACAACCCGACGCCCGGAATGGATTCAGTGAACCCAAACTCCTGCTCCCCGGGGCTGAGATTGCCGAGGTTACCCAAGGCGCCACTGCTCTCGGATCGTCCCGGACCACTGTAATGATGGTGCTCGTCGAGGACTCCCGGATGCCGGCCCTTCTCGGCGCGCAAGCCAATGAGGCGAAAATCTCCGTGGTCTGGAACCCGGGAGGCGGCACCCGATGAGCATTCCCGTCGTCACCGTCGGGCAAAGCCGCGAGGACGTGGTGGGCGGGCTGGAACGCCTGCACGGTCCGGTGACCGTGGTGCGACGATGTGCGGAACTGACCGAACTGTTGGCGGCCTGCCAAAGCGGCCTGGCGCGGGCTGCGGTGGTGGCCGACGGATCCGAGGACCTGACCGCCTCCCTGGTAGACCGCCTGGGTGCCGTCGGCGTGGCCGTCATCGCCCTGACCGACTCGGCTGAAGAAGCTGCCCGGCTGCGGGGGATAGGAGTGGCCTCAGCCCTGACCGGGGTGGAATCAGCGGTCCTCTCGGACAGGATTGCCGAGGCCGTGGCCCACCTGACGGGGGGTGGATCCGGATCCCTAAGCGCCACTGCCGACCCAGGCGCGGCCCTCACCCCCGTTCAAGCGGACGCGGGGAAGAATCCCCACGCCCCCGGCCGTGGGGAAATCATCGCAGTTTGGGGTCCCGCCGGCTCCCCGGGACGGACGCTCGTTGCAGCAAATATCGCGGGGGAACTGGCCGCCGAAGGAAAATCGGTCCTCCTCGTGGACGCCGACAGTTACGGTGCAAGCATCGCGGCGGTGCTGGGGCTGATGGATGAATCCGCCGGACTCGCCCAGGCCTGCAGGCTCGCTGACCAAGGCCTGTTGGATGCAGAAACGCTGCGGAGGGTGGCCACTCCCGTCGCCACGAAACTCGGCTCCTTTCGTGTGCTCACCGGAATCACGCGCGCGGACCGCTGGACGGAACTTCGGGCATCAGCACTCGCACTGGTTTTTGAATGCGCCAGGCAGGTTGCCGACGTTGTTGTGGTGGACACCGGCTTCTGCCTTGAGGCTGATGAGGAGCTGAGTTTTGACACCATGGCTCCGCGCCGGAACGCGGCCACCCTGCGCTCCCTTGAACTTGCCGATACTGTTTACGCGGTGGGCGCCGCCGACCCCGTTGGCGTGCCGCGGCTGGTACGTGGCCTTGCGGAGCTCGAGGCTGCGGTGCCGCAGGCCGCGCCTGTCGTGGTGATCAACAAGGTCCGCTCCTCATCCGTCGGACGGGGTCCGGAGCGGCAGTTGCAGGATGCCTGGGCGCGGTACGGCCCGGCGTCGGAGCTCAAAGCATTCCTGCCCCACGATGGAGCAGCGACGGACGCGGCGCTGCTCGGCGGATCGCTGCTGCTGGAGGCGGCACCCGATTCGCCGCTTCGCCGCGCCATTGCCCAACTCGTTTGTGCACCCGCCCAGCAAAAGTCAAAAACCTTTGTATTTTCTTCCACAGCACGGCGGAAACTAAAAGACTAGGCTCGCCGTAAGAGCTGCGACGGTGCAGCGAAGACTTGTGATGGAGGCGTTTGTCGATGTCGTCTGGATCCAGCGTGGAGGATCAGCCCCTTTCCATTGACGGCCATGAAGGCTTTCTTGGGGACTACTATGAGCACCTCGCCGAAGAAGACGCCCGGAGCTACACCGGGAACGTGCTGACCGCCCGGGCCGAAGGCCACCGGAACGTCGCTTCCCTCCGGAAGCCCGGCGAAGCCAACATTTCCATCGTGGACGAAGAAGACAGCAGTGTGGTCTTCGTGGTCACCGACGACATGCCCTTCCTCGTTGACTCCGTCAACGCGGAGCTCGTCCGTCAGCACGCTGCCATCCGGCTGGTGGTCCATCCGCTGTTCGTTGCCACCCGAAACCGGGAAACCGGCGCCCTGGTGAAGGTCAACAAGGTCCCGTCCCACATCGGCATCTCCAGCGGTGACACCGCTGCCATGCCCAATCTTTCCCACCTCATTGCCCAGGGCGAAAACGCCTCGTACATGGAGTCGTGGATCGCCGTCGAAATCAGCCGCGTTTCCGATGAAGCCAAAGCGGCGCTGCTGGAAGGCCTGCGGCGGGTCCTCAACGATGTCCGGGCCGCGGTGGAAGACTGGCCGAAAATGCGCCAGAAAGCCCTGGAAATCGCCGAGAACCTGGACAAGGTGGCCAACCCCGCGCAGATAGCGGAGCTGCGCCAGGCCCAGGACCTCCTGCATTGGCTCGACAACGGCAACTTCACGTTCCTGGGCTACCGCGAATACGATCTGGTGACGGTGGATGGGGAAGACGTCCTGGAACTGCGCGAGGGCAGCGGCCTGGGGCTGTTGCGCCCGGCCGCGGATTCACCGCACATCCAGCACCTCACGGACACCGGCCGGAAGAAGGCCCGGGAAAAGCGTGCCCTGGTCATCACGAAGGCTAATTCCCGCTCTACTGTCCACCGGTCCGCATACCTGGACTACATCGGCGTCAAGAGTTTTGACGCGGCGGGCAACGTCAACGGTGAACAGCGCTTCATCGGCCTCTTCGCCACCAGCGCCTACACCGGCTCTGTGCGCAGCATCCCCATCGTCCGGGAAAAGGTGGACGCCGTCCTGAACCGCGCAGGCTTCCCGCCGGACTCACACTCAGGCAAGGACCTCCTGGGCATACTTGAAACCTACCCCAGGGATGAACTCTTCCAGATTGAAGTCCCGGACCTTGCCGCCACAGCCCTGGGCATCCAGAAACTGCAGGAGCGCCGGCGCACCCGGCTGTTCCTGCGGCCGGACATCTACGGCCGTTTCATGTCCGCTGTGGTGTACCTGCCCAGGGACAGGTACACCACCAACGTCCGGCTCCGCATCGAGCAGGAACTGCGCGAAACTTTTCAGGCCGTGTCCATCGACTACGAAGCCCGGATGACGGAGTCCGCCCTCGCCAGGCTCTTCTTCCGCATCCGCCTGCCCAAGGGCGCCGACGTCAGCCACGTCAACACCGAAGAACTGGAAAAACGGCTGGTTCTCGCCGCCCGCTCCTGGAGCGAAGGCATCGCGGACGTGCTGCGTGAAAGCCGCGACGTCCCCAACGCCAAGGAATTGGCGGCCATCTGGTCGGAGGCTTTCCCCGCCAGCTACCGGGTGGACTACGAAGTCGAGGATGCCCTCGAGGACATCGCCCGCTTCGAAAAGTACGGTGCGGCCGCGGAACGGACGGCAGGTGCTAAACAGGAACGCCCCGGCGTCCACGTCTACCTTCCGGAAGGGGCGGGCGCCACGCTGGAGGAGGACGCCCGGGTCAAGCTCTACATGCTGGAGCCGAAGAGCCTGAGCCAGATCCTTCCCTTCTTCCACAACCTTGGCCTGGAAGTGCTGGACGAGCGCCCGTTCGAAATTGAAACAGCGGACCGCCGCGACTTCTTCCTTTATGACCTCGGCTTGAAGTACCCGGCCGGGGTGGATCCGCTGGCCACCAGCCAACTGCTGGCCGATTCCTTTGGTGCCGCGGTGACCGGTGCAGCCGAGTCCGACGCGTTTGACAGGCTGGTCCTCCGGGAGGGCCTGCAGTGGCGGCAGATCACGGTGCTGCGTGCCTACGCCAGGTACATGCGCCAGATGGGGAACACCAACTCCTTCGGGTTCATGGCGGACACCCTCCTTGCGAACCCCGATGTGACCAGGGGCCTCAGTGCGCTGTTCGCCGCCCGCTTTGATCCCTCGCTGAGTGCAGAAGAGCGGCTTGAGGCTCAGGCGTCCGTGCACGAGGAGCTGTCGGAGGCCATTGAAAAGGTGGCAACCCTTGACGCCGACCGGGTGCTGCGGACCTTCGTGAACCTGATCGAGTCAACCCTGCGGACCAACTTTTACCAGTACAAGCCGCATCTGAGCTTCAAGCTCGATCCGGCACAGATCAAGGGCCTGCCCTTCCCGCGCCCGATGTTCGAGATCTGGGTCTACGCGCCCCGCGTCGAGGGCGTCCACCTCCGGTTCGGAAAGGTGGCCCGCGGCGGCCTGCGCTGGTCCGACCGGCGCGAAGATTTCCGTACCGAGGTCCTTGGTCTCGTGAAGGCGCAGACGGTGAAGAACGCCGTCATCGTGCCCACCGGTGCGAAGGGCGGTTTCTTCGCCAAGCAGCTCCCGGACCCCGCCGTGGACCGCTCCGCCTGGATGACCGAAGGCATCGAAAGCTACAAGACGTTCATCCGCGGCCTGCTCGACCTCACGGACAACCTGCTCACGGAGGGCGACGGCGAACGCCTCGTGCCGCCGTCGGACGTTGTACGGCACGACGGCGATGATTCGTACCTCGTGGTGGCGGCCGACAAGGGAACCGCCACCTTCTCCGACATCGCGAACGGGCTGGCCGGCGAATACGGGTTCTGGCTGGGCGATGCCTTTGCCTCCGGCGGATCGGTGGGCTATGACCACAAAGCCATGGGCATCACCGCACGGGGCGCATGGGAATCAGTGAAGCGCCACTTCAGCGAGCTCGACCTGGACACCCAGACGGAGCCATTCAGCGTGGTGGGCGTGGGAGACATGTCCGGCGACGTGTTCGGCAACGGCATGCTCCTCTCCCGCCACATCCGGCTGGTCGCGGCGTTTGACCACCGGCACATCTTCCTGGACCCCAACCCGGACGAGGAGACCTCGTTTGTGGAGCGGCAGCGCTTGTTCGAGCTGCCCAGGTCCTCATGGGACGACTACAACAAGTCCCTGATCAGCGAAGGCGGGGGAGTATTCGCCCGCCAGGCGAAGTCGATTCCGTTGTCAGCCCAGGTGCGCGCGGCCTTGGGGCTTCCTGCGGACACCACGGAACTCAGCCCGCCCGAACTCCTCCGCGCCATCCTGCTGGCGCCCGCGGACCTGCTGTACAACGGCGGCATCGGAACGTACGTCAAGGCGAGCACCGAATCCAACGCCTCCGTGGGGGACAAGGCGAATGACGCCATCCGCGTGGACGGCAAGGACCTGCGGGTCAAGGTGGTCGGCGAAGGTGGAAACCTTGGCATGACGCAGCGTGGCCGTATTGAAGCAGCGCTGCAGGGGGTCATCCTCAACACTGACGCCATCGACAACTCTGCCGGCGTTGACTGCTCGGACCACGAGGTCAATATCAAGATCTTCGTGGACCGGATGGTGGCCGCCGGGAAGCTGTCGGCGGAAGAGCGTGCAGGGTTCCTGGCTTCGATGACCGATGAGGTGGGCCGCCTGGTCCTTGAGGACAACATCGACCAGAACATCCTGCTGCTGAATGACCGTACCCGCGTGGCTGAGTGGAGCCCGAGCTACGAGCGGCTGATGGATTGGCTGGAGAAGAAGGCCGACCTGAACCGGGAACTGGAGGCACTGCCCACCACGGAGGAACTGCACGAGCGGCTCCAGCAAGGCCAGGGCCTGACCTCCCCGGAGCTGTCAGTGCTGGCCGCCTACGCCAAGATCGAACTGGCGTCCGCGCTGCGGGACAGTGACCTGGCGGACGATCCCTGGTTCCGGAAGACGCTGCGTGCCTCCTTCCCTGAGCAGTTGCGGGAACGCTTCGACGCGGACCTGGACACGCATCCGCTGCGCCGCGAAATCATCGCCACCGTGGTGGCCAACGACATGATCAACCTCGGCGGCATCACCTTCGCCTTCCGGACCATGGAAGAGACGTCGGCCTCCGAAGTCGCTGTGGCCAAAGCATTTGTTGCCCTGCGTGAGGTGTACGAGCTTGATGAGATGGTGGAGGAGCTGAACAGCCTGCCGGCGTCGTTCCCCACTGAGCACTGGAGCAACGTCCACCTGGACATCCGGCGGCTGCTTGACCGGGCCGTCCGCTGGTTGCTGGGACAGGGCAGTGTGTCCCGGCCCATCGCGGAGGTCGTGGACGAAGTCAAGCCCCTCGTGGAGCCGATGCGGGCCCGCCTGCTGGACTACCTGCGCGGCGATGACCGGGACCGGGTGGCCGGGTGGCTTGAAAAAGCGCGTGAGTGGGAGCTTCCCGAAGGGCTGGCGCTGCGCTGGGCGGAGCTCTTCGAGAGCTTTGCCCTGCTGGATATCGCCAAGATCGCCCGGGTGCGCAAGAACCCCGTGGAGGAGATAGCGGCGGTCTACTACACCGTCTTCAACCGCTTCCACGCTGATTCGCTCCTGGAACGGATCAGTAGCCTGCCGCGGCAGGACCGCTGGCAGGCACTGGCCCGTGCCGCGCTGCGCGATGACCTGTACTCCACCGTTTCGGACATTACGACGGCGGTGCTGGACGCCACCGCCGCGTCCGACTCGCCGGAGGCGCGGCTGAAGGACTGGGAAGCGCAGAACGCCGAGCAGCTGAGCAGGGCGAAGAGCATGTTCGATGAGGTCAATGCCCTCGAGGCCGACGATATGGCCTCACTGTCGGTAGCATTGAGGCTCTTGAGGTCAATCGTTCGACGCTAGCCGGTGCGGCGTCGCAAATGGAGGTGCAGTGGCAATCTTTACGGACCCTATCAGGGAACACGCTGATTTCGGGCCGGGCGATGCCGAATGGCTGCACCTCCTGGTGGGGGACTGGCAAATGGTGGCGGACCTGGCGTTCGCTGACCTGGCACTCTGGTTCCCCCACCCAGACCACGGGTACGTGGCTCTGGCGCACGTCCGGCCATCCACCACCCACACGGTGTTCCATGGCGACTTCGTGGGCGACCCCATCCGGTCGGATCTCCAGCCGCTGGTGGACAAGGCCTGGAACAGCCGGTCCATCGAGCGATCCAGCGAAACCAACTGGAGCAGCGACATGGCGCTTCGGGTGGAAGCCGTTCCGATGGTGCGGAACGGGCGCACCCTCGCCGTGGTCACCACGCACATGGACCTTTCGAGTTCGCGGATGCCCTCACGGCTTGAGCTGACGTACCGGCAATGTGCCTATGACCTGCTGCGGATGGGTACCCTGGGGCTGTGGCCGGACTTCGCCTCGCCTACGGGTTCGCGCCGCGGCGCCCCGCGGGTGGGGGATGGGCTGATCAGGCTGGACGCCGAGGGCGTGGTGCAGTACGCGAGCCCCAACGGCGTGTCAGCTTTCCGGCGCCTCGGTGACGGCGAATCGCTCGAGGGACGCTCGCTTGCCGAGGTCACGGCCAGCCTGCTGAAGGACCGCCGGATGGTGGACGAGACCTTGCCGCTCGTAGTCACGGGCCGGATGCCGTGGCGCAGCGAAATCGAGTCCCGGGGTGTGAGCTTGTCACTTCGGGCCATTCCACTGCGTGACGAGCAGCAGCGCTTCGGCGCGCTGGTCCTCTGCCGCGACGTGTCCGAGCTCCGGCGCCGAGAGATGGAGCTGGTGACCAAGGATGCCACCATCCGCGAAATCCACCACCGGGTGAAGAACAACCTGCAGACCGTTGCCGCGCTGTTGCGCATGCAGTCCCGCCGGATGGTGAGCGACGAAGCGAAACAGGGGCTCGAGCAGGCGATGCGCCGCGTGGCCACCATCGCCCTGGTTCACGAAACATTGTCCCAAGGCCTGACGCAGAGCGTGGATTTCGACGAGCTGATCGGCCGGCAGTTCCGGTTGTCGGCGGAGGTTGCGTCGCCATCTCAGCAAGTGCGGACTAAACGTTCCGGAATGTTCGGCGAGCTGCCGAGCGATTTCGCCACTCCGCTGGCGTTGGTGATCAACGAGCTGGTCACCAACGCTGTGGAGCATGGACTTGAGGGAAGGACGGGAACGGTGTGGCTTTTGGCCGATCGTTCCGACGGTGATGAGGGCGAGGAACTCACCGTCACCATTGCCGACGACGGCGTGGGCCTTCCCGATACACCCCGTGTTGAGGGGTTGGGGCTGCAGATCGTCCGCACGCTTGTCACCAGCGAGCTTGGCGGGACCATCCAGTGGCTGCCCCGCGACGGCGGCGGCACCTCCGTCCAGATCCGGCTGAACCTGACGGCCAAGTAAGCTGGAGCCATAAAAAGGCCCCGGCCGCATCCCTTGCGGGTTGCGGCCAGGGCCTTTTCTAAGTTCTTCAGCCGTTAAGGTGCCTTCGAATAATCAAGAGGCCCGGCGGGCGCGGGCTGCCCGGCGCTTCAGGGCGCGGCGCTCGTCTTCGCTCATGCCGCCCCATACCCCGGCGTCCTGGCCCGACTCCAGAGCCCACTGCAGGCATGTGTCCACTACCGGACACCGGCGGCAGACGCTTTTGGCTTCCTCGATCTGCAGGAGCGCCGGACCTGTGTTTCCTACGGGGAAAAACAGTTCCGGGTCCTTTTCGAGGCACGCTGCGCGGTTACGCCAATCCATGCTGATCAGTTGCTCCATTTCTGGGAAGTGCCCTTTGTGAAATTATTCACTAGTAGCTACAAAGGAAAGGGGCCCGGCAGGGCCCCGTTGGTCATCTGAATCAAGCCTGTCATGTTAACGCTGTGTAAACAAGGGGTAATTAGGCTTGAAATCCCCGGAGAGCTGAGCGATACATCACAGTGGTGGTATTGGGCCTCACCACTGTCCGACTATGTCCGGTAGGGTGCCAGTGTGTCAAGAGCTCCCGAAAACCCCGCAGACCCCCGGAATCCGTCAGAGGGGTCCTGGCCGAAGCAGCCGGATGGGGGAGCCAGCCGGGTACGGCCGCCCGCTGTGCTTGTGGTGGCGGTGATTGTCGCCGCCGAGGCAACTGCCCTGTTGGCGGCGGCGGCCTGGTACGGCTACCAGCTGTTTGCTGGAAGCCCGGTGATGTCTTTCTGGGGCGCTGTCTTTACCCTGGGGCTGCTGCTGGCTTTTTCGACCTGGCTGTACACGGTGTCACTGTATCTCTACCGGGGTTACCGGTGGACCAGGGCCGCTGCCTTGGTGGCCCAGTTGTTTGTCCTCACCATAGGCTTCCCCACACTGAGTGCCGGCCTTCCCATCGCGGGGCTGGCGATGCTGCTCCCCGCTGCCACCGCGGTTGTGCTCCTGTTCCACAACAAGGTCATCAGTTTCGCCTCCCGCACGGGAAGCTCGACGCCGGCCCTCTGACGGGGGGGCTGTACCTTTGCCGGACGGAGCCTGAATGCTGCGCCCCGTTTTGGCGTGGGGCCGGTCAGTTCTGTTGCGGGCTGCCTGCAGCCCGGCCCGCCTGGATGCTCCGTGCTATGCCGTCAGTGATGAGCACACCCCTCCCGGCTGGTGGATTGGCCTCCGTTTCGAACCGGGTGCCGAACAGATCGCCGTCCGAGAGCGAACGCGGCGCCAACAAAACTCCTGTGCCGGCCCCGCGTGACTTCATCACCAATGGCACGCGCTGCAGGAGCAACGGGCTGTAGTTGGCCGTCAGCACTACTGGGTAACCCAACGCGTTGAACTCTGTCAGGTACTGCAGCGCCCCGGCCGTGAGGAGGTCAGCATCGTCGGCGAGCGCCACTGTCCCGGATGGAAGGCCGCCCGCTGCTGCACTTGCCAACGACTGCCGCCAGAAGACTTCCGGGTCGTTTCCGTCTGCGGGACGGAGCCATGGCCCGCCCTCCGGATTCATCAGGGGCAGCGCCTGAATGACATTGGTTTTCCCGGCTCCGGGCCCGCCCAGGACGGTGAGCACTCCTCCGTCCGTCAACCTGGCAAACGCCGGCACGGGTTCATCGCCGCAGACGCCGATCACCAGGTATGTGGCCCGGCCGCTGCTTGATCTTGGAATTGCGTTGATCTTCGTGGCCGGCACCAGCGCCGGCAGCGGCTCGACCCGGAAAGGACGGTGGGCGGGAGCGTTCCCCGGGGCGGCGTCGGACTGCCATCCGGATTGCGGACCCGCACTGTAGAGCTGGCAAACAGCCGGGCCACCACCGGAGACCGGACCGAACGCCACAGCGCGTCCCTTGAGTGCGGCCGTCGCTGGCAGGCGCGGCCACGCTATTTGGCTGTCCGCGTTGGATCCGGTGGGGAAGTAGAGCCGGTTTGGAAGGGAAGCGAACGCGCGGGAATTGACAAGCTCCCGGTCACCCGCGATCAGGACTACGATGTTGGCGCGGCTTCCGTCCCGGACCAGGTCCTGGATGAGGTCTTCGGCCCAGGCCAAAGGGCCTGCCCGGAACGCCGAGATCCACGATCCCCACCCGGAAACCGCAAGCACCAGTGGCGGCACGCCCTCCGTGTTGCCGTCACCCAGCCTGCGCGCCATCTCCTGTTTCAGTCGCTCCAGCACCCGGACTGCCCGTCTCAGCTCGTGGGGGCCAACGTGTGCCCCGACGCGTCCGTGACCGCCCAAGCCGGGGAAGTTGTTTCCGGCATCCAGAAGGTAGCAGTGTGCCTCGACCGGGTCGAGGAGCAGTCCGGTGACGGCAAGCTCCAGCGCCTCCGGTGCACCGGAGGATGGGCCGCCGATGAACGCCAGATGGCTGTGCTGCGCGGGCCTCCAGTCGAGGGGGACAACCTTTTGCTGTTCCGGCAGATCCATGAGGCCGAGTTCGATCAACCAGTCCGTGTTTCCGACCCCCGGCCGGACTGCCGGCGATTTCTTCGAAGGGGCCTGAAGGTCAGTGGGCAGTGGAGTGGCCACCGGTGACCGCGGCGCCGGTCCCTCCTGTCCGTGCCACAGGTCCTGAACCCGCGTCACCAGTGGGAGGGCGGCCTGGGCGGGTGTCTGCGGCCCGGCCGGCTGAGGAGCGACGTTGAGCTGGCCCTCAACACCCCTGCTGCCCGGGCCCTCAGATCCACTTGAGCCCAGGCAGTCGATGGCGAGGTGCACTGTAACAATGCCTGTTTCGGCGGAGCCGGCCGGAGGCGTCCCGATTGTCGCGGCCTGAAATTCCTCCGCAGCTTCAGTGCCGCGGACTACGAAGGCGCGTCCGGGTGTGTCCACGCTGATCCCGGCTGCGTCCTTCGTGTTGATGATGTCGCAGGATTCCATGTCGGATTGCACCCTGAGGGCAATGCTGGAGGTGACGTTTGCCCGGATGTCCGCAGTGATGGCACCTTGCGGCCGCTGGGTGGCCATAACCAGGTGGATTCCCAGCGAGCGGCCGATGGCTGCGATCCGCATCAATTCCCGGAGTGCGTCGGGCGCATCATCAACAAGCATCCTGAACTCATCGATGAGGATGACCAGATGGGGGAGCGGGAAGCTGAGTGAGTGATCCGTGGAGCGGTAGGCGGCCAGATCCGGCACCCGGGCGGCGGCCAACGTTTCCTCCCGCAGCCTGATTTCCGCTCTGAGGGATGCCAGTGTCCGTTCGAGTTCGTAGCTGGACAGGTCCGTCAGCATGCCGACGCAGTGGACCAGGTCTGTCAGCGGACCGAGCCCGGACCCGCCCTTGAAATCCACGAAGAGGAAGTTGACCCGGTCAGGTGGATGGCTGAGGGCCAAAGCGAGGGTGAGGGTACGCAGCAGTTCTGACTTGCCCGAGCCGGTGGTCCCCGCGACCAGCAGATGCGGGCCGTCGGCGATGAGGTCAAGGCTGCGCGTTCCGGCAGCGCTCATTCCCAAAGGTACGGGCAGCCCGTTGGTTTGGCCGCTCAATTGCCATCGGGCAGCAATACTTTCCGGAGAGAGCGCCAGAAGGTCCTGGAGTGAGGCGGAACTGGGGACAGCTCGCTGGCCAGTGTCTGCCGGCGCCGGATGTCCAGCGAGTTTTCGGCAGAAATCGTTGAAGGTCTCCTCCGCGGCCAGATCAGGGACGAAGACAACGTCACCTGTCGGACTCGTCAGGATGGATGCCCGCTCCGAAAGCTGTACCTGGCAGGTGCCGTCATTTCCGGCGTCAGCCACGGCAAACTGAAGGACTTGCCAGCCGAGCCGTGTGGCCAGGGCCGCCGTTACGTCGTCGTCTGGCCGCGCGCTGCCCACCAGCAGAAGGACACCGCGTTGGCAGCCGTGTCCGAAGCCTTCGCCCAGAATCCGGCGCGCCTCGTCCGGGGAAGCGGTAAGGGCAGTGCGGGGCAGGTACCGCGCCCCGAGGGGAAGGCGATGCGCCTCGCCCACGATGAGGATGCGGGTGCCGCGCGCCCTGGGGTATCCCGCGAGCTGCATCATGAGCGAGCGGATCAGGCCGTCAGCAACAACAAGTGGCCCGCGGAATGTCGTCCTGGAGATGCCCGGATCCAAGGCAACGGGGACGGTGCCCGCGGACGGAATGCTGACAAACGAACCGGCCGGCTCAATCTTCACGTTCGCAGGTTGGGGCGCTTCACCGAGCCGCAGCCACACTTCGCTGCCTTCAGCGGGTGATTCGGGGCCTTCCTGCGGACGGCTGCCCTGCTTCCGTTCGCCCTGTGCCTGGGGGCTTTGCTTCTGACGTTCAGCCAACACCAGGCAGGCCAACGACGGACCCGCCCGCCGTCGTCGTTCGCGGTCTTGGGCCACCGCAGCCGCGACGGCTTTGGCGAGTTCACGGCGCTGGCGGCGGCCGGATGCAAGGGGCACGAGGACGGACACGGCCGAGGCGGCCGAAAAAGCAAGGAACATCCAGATGCCTGTGGCCACCGCAAGCACCACCCCGATCAGCAGCGGCAGGGCAGCCGCCAGGATGAGCGTGGCCCGGTTGCCTGTCTCAGCTCTGCCGGTGACGACGACGGGCTCCTGGGTCGACATTCCGGAGTCAGCGAGCGCGTATGCCGGCGGGTCCATCAGGGCCAATGACATTGCGGTGTTCCCGCAGCGGACGGCGGAGTCGGTTGAGATAACGGCGTGCCGGACCCTCTGACCGTCCACGTGAATGCCGTTGGCGCTGTCCAGATCGACGAGCACTATGTCCGTATCGCTGACATCGAGCCGGGCGTGTTCGCGGGAGAGCTCGGGGTCGGGGACAACAATCCTGGTACCGCTCCGGCCGATGGTGTACGAACCGCGGCGCAGTGGAACCACGGTGCCGGCGCCGACGCCGCTGTGGACCGCAAGGGCGAGGCGCGCATCTTCGGTGGGCGCCCGACGTCGTAATTTACGGGCACCCGGGTGGGAGGCCCCGTTCACCAGCACGGCACCGTTTGTTAATGGGGCGGCCCCTACGGTGAGTGATCTGAGGTCCTTACCCTTGATGGAGACAGGACCGGTGCCGAACTGACAGGTGAGTTCGGCTTGGAGGAGGGCGCCGGGGGTGCCTTCGGAAGCCTGGATGGTGAGTTCCAGGGGTTCGTCACCTGCCCCGGATGCCGGGCTGCAGACGAGGGTGCAATGGAATTTCATGGGTACAGATCCTCACGGCCTTTGAACCCACGCTAGCCAAGCAGAGCGGCACGCCGCCCGGGTGACTTTCTCTATGTGGACAATCTCCGGCGGCGCTCGGTTAGGATCGCTACAACTTCGATCGCGGACGCGGTCCCTGCCACTAAGGAGCCCTTGTGAGCACTGTTGCAGCCAGCGCTGATGTGTCCGATGAATCCGTGATCGGGGCAGGGACGAAAGTATGGCATTTGGCACAGGTCCGCGAGTTTGCGCGGGTGGGGGAGAACTGCGTCATCGGCCGTGGTGCGTACATTGGTCCCGGCGCAACGCTGGGCGACAACTGCAAGGTGCAGAATTATGCGCTGGTGTACGAGCCGGCAGTGCTGGAGGCCGGGGTCTTCATCGGCCCCGCTGTGGTGCTGACCAACGATGTGTTCCCCCGTGCGGTGACTCCCGACGGCGCCCTCAAGACTGAGGATGACTGGGACAAAGTGGGGGTCACCATCCGCGAGGGCGCGGCGATCGGGGCGCGGGCCGTGTGCATCGCGCCGGTGACCATCGGGGCATGGGCAACGGTCGCCGCAGGCGCTGTTGTCACCAAGGACGTGCCCGATTTCGCGCTCGTGGCGGGTGTTCCTGCCCGGCGTGTCGGCTGGGTGGGGAAGGCGGGGCACCCGCTGAAGCAGGACGGCGGGGAATGGGTGTGCCCCCACTCCGGGGCCCGGTACCTTGAGCAGGACGGGCTTCTGACCGAGGCCTGAACCGCGTCTTTTGGGCGGGTTCCCGGCCGCCTTGATTCGACGTGGGCTGTGGTGGCTCGGGTAGGCTAGAACAGCAGACTTTGGACGACATTGTGCTGCCCGCATTCAAACCAGGAGATTTTGTGACCGCTGACCTCGTCATTGTAGGGTCCGGCTTTTTTGGCCTGACAATCGCAGAACAGGCTGCCACTGAGCTCGGCTTGAAGGTCGTTGTGATGGACCGCCGCCACCATATCGGCGGTAATGCCTACAGCGAAAAGGAAGAGCAGACCGGTATTGAGATCCACCGGTATGGGGCCCACCTTTTCCACACGTCCAATGAACGGGTGTGGGAGTACGTCAACAGGTTCACCACCTTCACCGACTACGTGCACAAGGTCTATGGCGTGCACAAGGGTGAGGTGTATTCCCTGCCGATCAACCTCGCGACCATCAACCAGTTCTTCCGGGCCAACCTCACCCCGGGCCAGGCGAAGGATCTCATCCATGAGCAGGCCGGCGAGCTTGCAGGGACTGATCCACAGAACCTCAACGACAAGGGCATCCAGCTGATCGGCCGCCCCCTGTACGAGGCCTTCATCAAGCACTACACCGGCAAGCAGTGGCAGACCGACCCCAAGGATCTTCCGGCCGGCATCATCTCGCGGCTCCCGGTGCGCTACAACTACGACAACCGGTACTTCAATGACAAGTACGAGGGTTTGCCCACCAACGGCTACACCGCCTGGATTGAGAAGATGGCCGAGCACCCCAACATCGAAGTGCGGCTGAACACCGACTTCTTTGACGAGTCGCATGAATACAGCAAGAACAAGGTCGTCGGGAACATCCCGGTGGTCTACACAGGCCCCGTCGACCGGTATTTCGAGTACGCGGAGGGCGACCTCTCCTGGCGCACCATTGACTTTGAGGAAGAGGTTCTTGAGGTCGGTGATTTCCAGGGAACGTCCGTTGTGAACTACAACGACGAGGACGTGCCCTTCACCAGGATCATCGAACCGCGCCATTTCCACCCCGAGCGTGACTACCAGACCGAGAAGACGGTCATCATGCGCGAATTCTCGCGTTTCGCCGAGAAGGGTGACGAGCCGTACTACCCGGTCAACACCTCCGCGGACCGCGAACGCCTGCTCAAGTACCGCGACCTCGCTGCCGCAGAGAACGATGTGCTGTTCGGCGGCCGCCTGGGCACCTACAAGTACCTGGACATGCACATGGCCATTGGGTCAGCGCTGACTATGTTCGATAACGCTATCCGTCCGCATTTTGATGGCGGCGCCAAGATCGTAAGTGGAGGAGTCACCGCATGAGTGCCGCGGACGAAGTAATTGACTGGCGCACGATCCAACGGGTGATCCTGCCTTCCGCCGACCAGACGGACACCATCCCGCTCTACGTGGACGCCGGCCCTGCCAGTGGGATCCGCCTGCGGGAGAACGACGAACTGGCGCGCGCGCCGAAGCTGCCTGAAGACAAGCTGCAGATGTTCAGCTCCGGGGTCAGCCAGGCGCATTTCGAAGACTTGCTGTCACGTGAGTCCATGAGCGTTCGATCCGGCGAGCAGATCTCGTTCGGCACTTATTTCAACGCCTTCCCCGCAAGCTATTGGCGGCGCTGGACGTCTGTCCGGGATATTCGGCTCGTCGTCAGAACCCGGGGCGCCGGAACGGTCACGGTCTACAAGTCAAACGCCCGGGGCTCGATCCAGCGCGTCGACGGCCGGCACGTCGAAGGGGACACCACCTCCGTTTTTGAGCTCTCCCTCAAACCTTTTGGCGATGGCGGCTGGTACTGGTTCGATCTCGCAGCGGGCGCCGAGGGGCTGCTTCTTGAAGGCGGACAGTGGGAGACCGCGGAAGCCGCCCGTGAAAGTGGCCAGGTCACGCTGGAAATCACGACGATGAACAAGCCTGACTTTTGCTTGAACAACGCCCGAATCCTCGCGGAGAACCTGGACGTCCTGTCAAATGTCAAGGAGATCCTGATCGTCGACCAGGGTACACAGAAGGTGCAGGACCAGCCCGGTTTTGCCGACGTTGCAGCGTCCCTCGGCGGCAAGCTGCGCGTCATCAACCAGGCCAACCTGGGCGGCTCCGGCGGGTTTGCCCGGGGCATGTACGAGGCTGTCGGGAACGGCAGTGACTACGTCCTGTTGCTTGACGACGACATCGTAGTTGAACCCGAAAGCATTGTCCGGCTGCTGACCTTCGCTGACCATTGCCGTAAACCGACCATTGTCGGCGGGCACATGTTCGACCTCTACAGCCGCAGTGTCCTGCACACCTTTGGCGAGGTCGTCGACCCATACCGCATTGTGCCGGCACAACCGCATGCCGACATGGAGTTGCGCCACGATTTCAGTGTCGCCAACCTCCGACAGACTGCGTGGCTCCACCGCCGCGTGGACGTAGACTACAACGGCTGGTGGATGTGCCTGATTCCCACCAAGGTGATCGAGGAAATCGGGCTGTCCCTTCCGTTGTTCATCAAGTGGGATGACGCCGAATATGGCCTCCGTGCCCGGGAAGCTGGCTTTGCAACCGTCTCCCTGCCTGGTGCTGCGGTGTGGCATGTCTCATGGGCCGACAAAGACGACATGGTTGGCTGGCAGTCCTACTTCCACGGGCGGAACCGGCTCATCACCACCCTCATCCACAGCCCGTACGCCAAGGGCGGCCGTGTGTTGCGGGAATCCGTCCAGGCTGACGTCAAGCACCTGGTGTCCATGCAGTACTTCACCGAGCACGGCCGGATTGAGGCTCTGAAGGATCTCCTCAAGGGACCCGACGACCTGCACAGGGTCCTTGCCACGAGGCTTCCGGAGATCAACGCACTGAAGTCCGAGTACCCGGATGCCCAGCTGAAGGAGGACGTTGACGACTTCCCTGCACCAAAACTGAGCAGGGGTCCCATGGGCGGCGCCGCCATTGGCATGCCCCGCAAGAAGGACCTGGTTTCATGGGGCATCAAAACCGTGTCACGGCAGCTGATCAAGGCTCCTGCGCCGGAGAGCTCGGAACGCCCCCAGGGCTTCCTGGCGCATCGCGATAATCGCTGGTTCCGGCTTGCCCATTACGACAGCGTCATTGTCTCCAATGCTGAGGGCACGGGGGCATCCTGGTACCGGCGCGACCCCAAGAAACTGAAGTCAATGCTGGCTGAAGCCACAGCACTGCACCTCCGGCTCTACAGGGAATGGGACAAGCTGGCCGAGCAATACCGCGCTGCTGTTCCCGAGATCACCTCGATTGCAGCATGGAAGAAGACGTTCGACGCCGATTCCAAGGACAACAGCTAGATGGCCCGACAGTTGGACCAGCTAGTCAAACCTGGGGTGGGCCGCGGCCTCCTCGACATCTACGGCGACCGTTTCCTGCTGAAGCTGCTGGTCCGGAAAGAAATAAAAATCCGTTACCGCGGATCGGTGCTCGGCCTGATGTGGTCCTACGTGAAACCGCTGATGCAGTTTCTGATCTACTTCATCGCCTTGGGGATCTTCCTGAACCTTGAACACGGGACGCCCAACTACGCGGTTTACCTCTTTTCGGGGATTGTGCTGGTCAACTTCTTCACCGAATCATTGTCAAACGCCACGCGGTCCATCGTCGACAACCGGGACCTTATCCGGAAGATCTACCTGCCGAGGGAATTGTTCCCCGCAGCGACCGTGTGGGTCTCGGCCGCACACTTCCTGCCGCAGCTTGTGGTGCTGATCGCGGCATGCCTGGTTGTGGGCTGGACGCCATCTGTGCTGCAACTGGCCGCCGCTGTGCTGATCTTCGTCATGATGGCGGTGCTTGCCACTGGTCTCGGGCTGATGTTCGGCGCCGCTAACGTCTATTTCCGCGATTCCGAGAACATCGTGGACATGATCGTAATGGTTGTCACCTGGGCCTCGCCGGTGCTCTATGTCTGGACGATGGTGGAACGCGTCATGGGACCCTGGTACTGGATATACCAGCTGAATCCGATCACAACCGCCGTGGAAGTCTTTCACTGGGCATTCTGGGAACCGACCCTGAAAGCAGACCAGGTGGTCCGCGATACCATGCCTCCCGATCTGCTGAACTTCTGGCTGCCCATCTCATTGTTTACTTCCCTCGCCATCCTGTTCCTTGGCCAGTTGATGTTCCGTAAACTTTCCGTCCACTTCGCCCAGGAGCTCTGACATGACGCCGCACGGCCACGTTGCAATCAGCTGCATTGGCGTCCGCAAACAGTTCGTCCTTCGGCATACCAGGTCCCTGAAGGAAGCCCTTGTATGGCTGGTCAAAGGCCGCAAGGGGGATCTGTCCAAGAAGTTTATGGCGTTGACGGACGTTTCCTTGGAGGTGAAGCAGGGTGAGACGGTGGCCCTCCTTGGACTCAACGGCTCCGGCAAGTCCACTCTGTTGAAACTGATCTCCGGTGTACTTCAGCCGGACGGAGGCTCCGTGCGTACCCGCGGACGCGTAGCAGGCCTTATCGAGGTTGGTGCCGGCTTCCACCATGACCTCAGTGGACGCGACAACGTCTACCTGAACGGGGCCATCCTCGGCATGACCGAGCAGCAGATCGATGACATGTTTGATTCCATCGTTGAGTTCTCGGAGATTGGCGAATTCATCGATACCGAGGTGAAGTTTTATTCATCGGGGATGTACCTGCGCCTGGCGTTTTCCATCGCCGTCCACACGGACCCGGAAGTCTTCCTCATCGACGAGATTCTGGCGGTGGGGGACGAGCCTTTCCAGAGAAAATGCATCGCAAAGATCAAGGAACTCTCAGATCACGGCAAGACCCTGTTTGTGGTCAGCCATGATCTTGACCTGGTCTCCACTGTGTGCGAGCGCGGAGTTCTCCTGGAACACGGGAAAGTAATTATGGACGGCGAGGTACATGAGGTTGTTGCAGAGCTCCGGAGTCGCTCGGATGCCTGAGTGCTGCCCCCCGCCTGCGGTGCATGAGCGCACTCATGCACCGCAGGCGGTTATCTCGTAGAGCTTCGCGTCACCCTCGCTGTCAATCAGCTGCAGCCCCGGGTTGCTGTCCAAGTGCGTCAGTCCCCGCGGCGTGTGCTCGCCGCCGTGAACTTCCTTGGTTCCGAAGTCGAGGACGTAGAACGCTTTCTCGTGCTCGACGGCGGCGCAAACTTCAGGATCCGCGGCAATTGAGCCAAGGTTGTTGTAGATTTCTTCAAGCTCAGGTGACACGTAGCTGAGGATGTGAAGTTGGGCGGCTTTCCGGCCGCTCAAGGCGTAGGAGAGCGCCGCACCAGTGTAGGGGTTTCCAATAAGAGTGGAATCTGAAGGAACGGTTTGCGGCAGCCGGTGAATCAGTTCCAGTTCGTCTGCCGACACCAGGGGCGAGTCGCTGCTGATGGCGTAACGCGTGGAGGCCTGTCCAGCTTCGTGCTTCACGCTGCCCTGCTGGCCCACGGCGACGGCGATCACAACTAGAACTGCAAGCCCTCCCAGGCGGATCAGAGGGCTCCTTCCAAGGGAAGCGGGCAACCGAAGACGTCGCAGGAGTGGCGCTGCTGGCACACGCCACTGGCCACACCTGAGTTGGGACTCCGCCCAGTCCACTCCCAAGGCCACCATCAGAACGGCACCCACGGGAAGAAGCGCTGCGACACGATAGCTGTCGTTGTACCAGACGCCTGCCACAAAATTTCTGATCGGTGAACTCGGGAACCCTGCGACCAGGACGAAGATCCCCGAAAAAATCACGAACGCGAGTCCTGCCCAGGCGAAGCTGCGGGGGCGTTGAAAACACGACCACAAACCAAGGAGCGCCAGTGGCGCCACGAGCCAGGCGGGGGCCAGCCCCATGGGGGCTACGAGAATCGCTTCGCCCAGGGCTTGCGCGACCGTATGGTAGGGACCCCAGAAGGAGGCTTCTTCAGGGGGCCGAAGGGTTAACCACAAAATGAGGAACAGTGCGCAATAAGCAAAGACTGCAGACACGTAGATGTTGAATCGGCGCCGGGCGATGGCACGGTCTTTCCAGAATTGAGGAGCGGACCTGTAAACCGAGAGAGCGGCCATGGGAAGCGTCCACAGGAGCCAGGCCATGAACGTCGTTGGATGCGCAACCACCAAACCCGAAAGAGATAACAGGAGCGCCAGGACAGCCGGCACTTGTCCGGGGCCGCCCGTTGCCGCGCCGGAGCCTGTCAGGCGTGCTGCCAAGGCAACACATGCCGGTAGGACACTGATTGCCAGCAAGTTAGGGTACAGAACTCCAAAGTCCATCATCAGCAACGGAAAGGCTCCCAGGGAGGCGCAGGCGATGCCGGCCAAGACTGTCGGTGCTGTCCGGCGTCCTGCAATCCAGGTGGTCATGAGCAGGCAACTCAACGGCCAAAAAACCGAGGCAAGGATGACGCTGGTGATGTTCACTGCAACCGGAACATCGGTTGCAGTTATCGACGCGACATAGGTCGCTACAGCATTCCAACCTGCTGGGTAGAACCCGCCTCCGGTCATTGCGCCGATAGTCAGCGACGACGCCTGCCCCGTATCGAGGGCGAAGCGGACTGAGTTGAGGTGGAACACCGCGTCGTAGGTCTGGGAGATGGATCCAGGAGTCCCAATGACCTGCAGGGTCCTTAACGCGGTGAGTGCTCCGGCCACAGCAAACGCCGCGAACGGTGCCAGCTGCCTCCACTTTTGAGATGGGCTGGCCCCGGGTTCCGGAGGCCTGACCGCAACTGGGGTGAGCCTGCCTGCGAGAAATCCCGCTACCGCCAGGAGGATCGTCACGGCACCCACGGGAAGGAGACCGTAACGCAGTCCCAACAAGGGCGTGGCAGTGGAAGCCAGCACAATGACGCCCACCGACAAGGCCGGGGCAAGCGCTAAAGCGTCGAAGGACCTAAGGCGCAGCACCCAAGCGATAGCCAGCCCGGGAGCGAGCAGAAGGACAGCGGCGAGAACTATTTGGGGGACAAGCGGCAACCACATAAGGTTTTTACGGTTCGAGCAGGCCGAGAAGGTACGCTCCGTAACCGCTCTTGACCAGCGGTTCAGCCCGCTGTCGAAGTTCATCATCCGTCAGGAAGCCTTGGCGCCAGGAAATCTCTTCCGGTGCACCTATTTTGAGTCCTTGCCGGTTCTCCACTGTACGGATGAAGTTTGAAGCATCATTGAGGTCATCGAACGTTCCGGTGTCCAGCCATGCCGTACCGCGTGGAAGTATCTCCACCCTTAGGTTGCCCTTCTCAAGGTAGGTCCTGTTTACATCGGTGATCTCAAGTTCGCCGCGGGGCGAAGGTTTGAGGTTCTTAGCGATTTCGACGACGTCATTATCGTAGAAGTAGAGGCCTGGCACCGCGTAGTGCGACTTAGGCTGTTGAGGTTTTTCTTCCAGCGATATGGCTGTGCCCTGTCCGTCAAACTCGACGACGCCGTATGCCTTGGGGTCCTTGACCCAGTATCCGAAGACCGCCCCGCCTTCAAGGTCTGCGTACTTCCGCAGCTGGGTGCCCATGCCCTGGCCGTAAAAGATATTGTCGCCGAGCACCAGCGCTACGGTTTCACCGCCGATATGCTCCTCCCCAAGGATGAAGGCCTGGGCGAGGCCGTCCGGCGAAGGCTGCTGGACGTAGGTGAGATTGATGCCGAATTGGGAGCCGTCCCCGAGCAGCCGCTGGAATTGCTCTGCGTCGTGAGGGGTGGTGATGATAAGGATGTCCCTGATACCCGCCAGGATCAGAGTTGACAGCGGGTAGTAAATCATCGGCTTGTCATACACCGGGACCAGTTGCTTGCTGATGCCGTGCGTGATGGGGTGAAGACGTGATCCGGTCCCGCCGGCAAGAATAATTCCGCGCATGGACTATATCCTCCCCCACGGCTCAGCGGTGAACCAAACCAGAGCAGGCCAGGGGCGGCCGCTTGCCTTCACGCGCCTGGCTTTTTGCCCGTCCGCCCACGCAGCCCGTCCCGCAGGCCCGCTCCTGCCGCAGCAAGGCGCGCTGCCCGTCCAGGTGCCAAAAGTGTCACCACTGCAAGATGGCGGAGGTCGGCCCAGTAACCGGCAGCCACCCACAGCGGGTGCCTGCGCGCGTACTGTCGCGAGACCAAAACACGGTTCCTGAAGATGTAGTAATACCGCCAAGTGGCTGCGGTCCGGACCCTGAGGGGGCCGGATGGAAGCCGGAGGCCCCGGCCCAGGATTCGCGCGTCAACGAATGTCCCCAAAGAATGATCGAACTCGGCTTCGGCAAGGACAGTTGCCCACCCCGCAGTTTTTGCACGAAGGTAGAACTCAGTATCTACCAAGTCGATGAAGAGTTCCTCCTGGAAGGCGCCCACGGCATCGAGGACGTCTGTTGTGATCATCAGGCCGGACTGGATTGGTTCCTTGCCCAGGAGAATGCCGTTTCGACGTCCGGCGGACATTACCGGGTTGCCGCGTATACGGGCCGGTCCGATAAGTCCCGTTCGGAGGCCCCGTGCCCGAGCGGCAGCTTCCCCGGCGAGCAGTGACTGAATATAGCCAGGGGGCAGGGTGGAGTCTTGATCGACCGTGAGGACGTAACGGACTGTTGCGGACTGGCGCGCCCGTTCTATCCCTTTGTTGAGCGCGGCCCCGATGCCGGAGTTGATCGGGAGGCGTTCGACGTCGGCACCGGCGTCCGTGAGCTGGTCCAGGATGTGGCTGTAGCCGGGCCCACTGCCGTCGTCCACGACTACAACGTTGGGAGATTGCGCGAGCAGGGCCCTAACGTTTTCTACCAGTTGCGGTGCAGGTTGAAATGCTGTGACCACACATGCCACGTCAGCTGACAGTTCGTGGGCGGGGAGGCCCTCGTTGTGCCTCTCATCTGCCGAACGCATGACCCACCAATCGTTTCAATGTGTCGCGTTTCTTCTGTCGGACGGCGTAAGGCACAAAAAGAAGGGCGTGAGCTCTGGACGTCAAGCGAAGACGGGCTGCCCGCCCTGCCTTTTGCCAGCCCTTCGCTTCGCAGAGTTGGGCTGCGAGGTCGAAATAGTCGCGCTCGCCGTCGAAACGGGATCCGTCCAACAGCTTCGCGCCTGAAGCGCTGCTGGTGTGCCGCCGATAGGCGAAGCAGACTTCGGGCTCGATGAGCAGCGCGGCACCGTCGAGGACCATGTCCATTACCAGAGCAAGGTCCTGAATAACGGGGAAGCCGTCGCGGAAATCAAACCTGCTGATGCTTTCGCGGCGGAAGGCCAAGGAGGGCCAATACAGCCAGTCTCCGTGGAGGAGGCTGACGGCCAGATCCTCACCGCCAACCAGCCTGGCACCACGTCCGCGCGGCCGAACAAGGCGCTGCTTTACCACGTCCGTCAGTGGATTCGTCGGGTTTCCGGCTTCATCAATAACGCAAACACCCGGCTGAATGATGGCGGCATCGGGGTAGTTCCTGCCGGCCCGGAGAATAGTGCTGACGTAGTTCGGAAGAAGCACGTCGTCGCAACCCATGACAACGACGATGTTCTGGCTGGCCAAGGAGATGCAGGTGCGAAAATTCTCCGTTATGCCCTGGTTCGCCTCTTTGCGAATGTAGGTGATGCGTTCATCTTCCAAGGTCTTGACATATAGCTGCACTTCGTCGTCGGGGTAAGCGTCATCGACGATCGTAAGTAACCAATCGTCAGTGTCTTGGGCCAAAACGCTGTCGATTGCCAACTTCATGTAGTTGGGGTCGCCCCAATAGGGAATGAAGATGTCCAGTGCCATTCGCGCGTGCTTCCTTACTGAGAGCTGGGCGAAGTTGCGGTGTCGCCTTTGTGCTCTTCTGCCGCGGGCAGTGCTTCAACTATGGCCCGGAGGATGGCTACCTCTTCGGCAAGCGTTCTGGTCTCGTCCTCAACAACCGAGATTTCCCACGACAAGTGAAGGCAGACTCCGAGGAGAAGGAGAATGCTGATGATGAACAACAGGTTGGAGGGCAACTGCACCCCAGCGAATTCGGTAACGATGGTCAGCAGCCGTGGAAATGCCGCCAAAACCAGGGTGCCCGTGCCGACAATCAGCCAAAGCGCTGCATACTTCTCCCGGAGCTTCTTCCGCCGCAGCATCTCAAAAACAACACCCACTATGGCGAGGGCGAGAACAAAGGCGGCTAGGTTCAGCATGCTGCAGGCTCCTGACTGACTACGCTGCTGGTTTGGATGTTGGACCGCTTGCGTGTCAGGGCAAAAAGTAATGCGAAAACGGAGCGGCCAAGATAGATGGCCGCCTTTACGGGGTTGTGGCTCGGGGTCCCGCCTTGCCGCGGACGCATGGCAACGGGTATCTGCGTCACTTTGCAGCCAGAACGTACGGCGACAACCAAGGAATCAATGGTGTCGCCCAAATACTCAGCCGGATAGTGGTCAAGATACTGGGCGATAGCTCTTTCATTCGCGGCACGGAAACCGGACGTTACGTCCGTGAGTCGGGTCTTGGCCAGTCCAGAGATAACGCGGGCGAGAAACTGCATGGCCCATTTGCGGGGACCCTTCACTTCGTAGTCACCACGATCAGCGAAGCGGGCACCGATGGAAATGTCTGCACGGTCAAGGCCGGCCAGGACCTCTTCAATGTTTCGCGGGTCGTGTTGCCCGTCAGCGTCGACCTGGATGACGCGCCGATACCCCGCCCGTTGCGCATATTTGAATCCAGCACGCATTGCTCCACCCACCCCAAGATTAAAGGGGAGGTTCAGCACAGTGGCACCCGCTGCTGCAGCGAGCTCCGCGGTCTCATCCCGGGAGCCGTCGTTCACCACAAGGACGTCATAAGGCATCCCCACCGAGAGAACCTCGCGAACAGTGTTGCCAACAGATTCTGCCTCATTCCAGGCAGGCATAATGACGAGGACCCGCGCAGAGGTATCAGTATTCATAGGGCTCCAATATATCAACGGCTCGTGACCCGGCTCGCCAGTTCGCTGCTGATGCGCCCCTGCCGGCCACCGAAGGAGTCCCGCAGGCCAGCCCAGGCGGCGGCGGCGAGTTGACCGCGGTCAGGGCTGAAGGTAAACCTCAACAGCTGGGCCTTGGCATCCTCAATCAGCCGGCGCAGCACCCACAGTGGCGCTTTCGCAAGGTAGCGCCGGGCCAACGTTGTTCCGTTGCGCATGATGTAGTACATCCTTAGCGGCGGATAATAGTTGAAGGACAACTCAGATCCGCCAAGCCGCACGGCATGTCCCATCAAGCGTGCAGGCAATCGCCGCCCCAGCCGATGGGCCACCTCACATCCCTGTCCTGCCAAAACCGAAAAACCCGAAGCTCGGGCGCGGGCGGTGTATTCAGAATCCACGCAATCAATAAAAAACCCTGCCTCGAACTGACCCAAGGAATCGATTGTTTCCATAGGAACGAAGAAGCCTGATTGCATGGGGTCGAAGGCTTCGTGAAACTGATGCCGGGCCTTGACCGTCGGTACCCGGTGGCCAGAAAAGGACTCTGCAGTTACAAAGCCGACTTTGATGCCGGCCCCAACGGCGTCGTCGTAAGTATTCAGGGCAGACGAGACATAGTTGGGCACCGGCATTGAATCCTGGTCAAAGGTCAGCACAAAGTCAGGAGTGGCGTTGCTTGCCAGAGCCTCGATACCACGGTTCAGTGCTGCGCCAATACCCGAATTCTCAGGCTGGTGAACAACGGTTATGCCAAGGGCCGCGAGATCGGCGAAGATGCTTTCGGCGTTTGATCCACCGCTGCAGTCATCCACCACGACCAGCTCATCTACCTGCTTCAGGATTGCTTGAGCGTTGGCAATGAGATCGGTATCGGGGTTATATGCTGCGATCACGGCGCCGATGCGCCTCTGTCGTGTTGTCAAAGTGTGGATCCTACTTTCTGACTTTCCCCGGGCATTGCGCGCAGCAAGCCTGCGGCAGGTATGAGCAGGCCAACGAACAGCACCGCCTCGCTGACCGCCATCCCCAGGGCTACGCCGGGAACATTTGAGCTTAACCCGGAGGCCACCATGAGGGATATGCCGATCACGGCCGAGACTGCTGTCCATCGAAGAACAGTGTTTTGACGCCCGGCCGGTATCAGGACGTTGCGGATGAACGGGGTGGAAGCTGAGAGAAACAAAAAGGAGAGTCCGTAAAAAAGTGAGGTCAGGTGATCCGCTTTGACATCCTCGCCGAACATCACGCTGGAAATCCAGGGACATAGGAGTGCAAGCACCAACCCGCCGCCTACACCGAGCAGGATATGTGAGGTCAAGGCGATAGCGTGACGTCGCTTTGGATTGAGTGCATCGTGTTCCAGCGCCCAACCCTGAAAGGTATTCCCGAGTGCCACGATGCTGAACAGGCCCAAACGATAGATACTGTCGGCTGAAGCAAAACCTGCAGTGTCGGCGGCTGTGGGAACTGTTGAGGTTGCAATCGGTACAGGCGAGGAAGCATAGGCGCTCCCAGTCAGATTAACTCCTGCCGTGCCGGCCTGGGCAATGAGTTCGCGGTAGGCCGCAACCGGGCTTTTGGGGAACCAGGAGCCCTTCTCGCCGAATCTCCGCTGAAAGCTGGTCAGCGCTGAGACGGTGGCGACGACAGAAAGTACTCCGTATATCCAGATCTGCCCTGTTGCAAGTATTAGAGGGGCGCTGAGCAGGGCGGCCAGGAACCTGGGAAGGGTGTCAAAGATTGCCAGGATACGCGGTTGACCAATGCCAATCCCGAACCAGGCAGGCGAAAATCCAGTCAGGGCCGTTGCCCATGCCATCGTCACGGCGTCCAGCCGGTATCCATCATGTGCGACGAAGATCACCAAGACGCTCATGACGGGCAGAACGACGGAGGCAATGATCAGGCGGGAACGCATACTTGCCGAGTACGTCGCAGCGCGCTCCTGCGGCGTCCGGCTCCGGGCAACAGCCACAGGCCCCGCGATGTTCCAGCTCCAGAGAATGAACGTGGCAGCAAAGACACCGATGGCTTGCCCCGCCGTGATGCTTGACCATCCCGGCGCCCCAACCACCCGTGCAATGACAGGCAAAAGAAGGAAGGGAAGTACCAGCGCGAGAAGGGGGAGGATCGTGAAGCCTGCCAGCCGGAGCAGTACGGGTTTCATGGCAGGTAGAATCCTATTGCTCGACGGCATGACCATTCGATGATACGCGATCGGTTACGGCTGACCTCCGTCACCAAACCCATGTGGAGTAGTGAAAAATGAACGATGCAACGTCCGGGCATCCTGCACAAATTCGGGCAAGCGTCTGCATGGCCACCTACCGGGGAACCCAGTTTGTCGAGGAACAGGTAACCTCCATTCTCCGGGAGTTGGGACCCGACGATGAGCTGGTCATCGTGGACGACGCGTCACCCGATGAAACCGCCGCCGTCGTCCGAGGCATCGACGACAGCCGGATCCGACTGGTAGTCGCGCAACAAAACCAGGGTTATGTGCGCACCTTCGAAGAAGCAATCCGGCTCAGTCGTGGTCAGTTCATCTTTCTCTCCGACCAGGATGATATCTGGATCCAGGGGCGCCTGGATCGCATGGTGGCAGCACTGGAATCTGACCAGGTCGTCGCAAGCAACTTCGATATTCTGGGCGGAGGGCCGCGCCCCTGGATCCCCGAATTGCGCTCATCGGACTCGACCAGGAACGTGGCTAACCTTTGGGGAATACTCATCGGCTATCGCGCCTACTACGGCTGCGCCATGGGGTTTCGGCGGGAAGCCCTGCCACTGGTGGTGCCGATCCCTCCGTATGTGCGGGAGTCGCACGACCTGTGGCTGGCTATTTGCGGGAACATGATCCGCTCCGTGGCCCACCTGGACCAGTCGACAGTACTCCGTAGGCTTCACGACGATAACCAAACACCCGCGGGCTGGCGCTCCCTGCGTAAGATCGTAGCCGCGCGCATCATGCTGGTCAGGCTCATGGTCGAGGCGTTCAAGCGGAGGCGCAAGACGCGCTGGTCGCCGGCCTAGGAAGTTAGAGTCCCCGAATAAACGTTGGGTAGGCTGGTCGCATGCAGAAACTTCTTGTGACCGGTGGTGCCGGCTTCATCGGTTCAAACTTTGTCCACTACGTCCTTGAGAATACCGGGGACCACGTCACGGTGTTGGACAAGCTGACTTACGCCGGAAACTTGGAATCATTGAAGGGCTTGCCGGGGGACCGGTTCAGCTTCGTCCAGGGCGACATTGCCGATGCGGGCCTGGTGGACCGGCTGGTGGCCGAGACAGATGTTGTGGTCCATTACGCCGCTGAATCGCACAACGACAACTCTTTGCACGACCCGCGCCCGTTCCTGGACACCAACATCATCGGCACGTACACGCTGATTGAAGCGGCCCGGAAGCACAACAAGCGCTTCCACCACATCTCCACGGACGAGGTCTACGGCGACCTGGAGCTCGACGACCCGGAGCGGTTCACCGAGCAGACACCGTACAACCCCTCCAGCCCCTACTCGTCCACAAAAGCCGGCTCCGACTTGCTGGTCCGCGCCTGGGTACGCTCCTTTGGGCTGCGGGCGACCATCAGTAACTGCTCGAACAACTATGGCCCGTACCAGCACGTGGAGAAGTTCATCCCGCGGCAAATCACCAACGTGATCGATGGAATCCGCCCGAAACTCTATGGCAAGGGCGAGAACGTCCGGGACTGGATCCACGCCAACGACCACTCCTCCGCGGTCCTGGCCATCATCGCCAAAGGCAAGATCGGCGAAACCTACCTGATCGGCGCGGACGGGGAAAAGAACAACAAGGACGTCGTCGAACTGATCCTGAAGCACATGGGCCAGTCGCCCGATGCGTATGATCACGTCGTGGACCGGCCCGGCCACGACCTGCGCTATGCCATCGATTCCACCAAACTGCGCGACGAACTCGGCTGGGAACCGCAGTTCTCCAACTTCGACGCCGGCATCGAAGACACCATCGCCTGGTACCGCGAGAACGAAGACTGGTGGCGCCCCCAGAAAGCCCAGACGGAAGCGAAGTACAAGGAACAGGGCCAGTAGAGGATGTCCATCGAGTTCGCGAAGAAGTTGGCAACCCACGAAACTCCCATCCCTGGCGTCGTCGTTTATGACCTCCCTGTTCACGGAGATAACCGCGGTTGGTTCAAGGAGAACTGGCAGCGGGAAAAGATGGTCGCCCTAGGGCTGCCCGACTTCCGGCCGGTCCAGAACAATATTTCCTTCAACGAGAAGGCCGGTACCACGCGCGGCATCCATGCCGAGCCGTGGGACAAGTTCATTTCTGTCGCTACCGGGAGGATCTTTGGGGCTTGGGTTGATCTTCGGGAGGGTCCTTCGTTCGGCGCTGTATTCACTGCCGAACTGGACGCGAGTCAGGCGATTTTCATTCCTCGGGGCGTGGGCAATGCTTTCCAGACATTGGTAGATAACACTGCCTACACTTACCTGGTGAATGACCATTGGTCGGCGGACGCCCAGGGAAAATACACTTTCCTGAATCTGGCCGACGAGTCAGCCGCCATTCAGTGGCCTATCTCCTTGGACCGGGCAGAGCTCTCTGATAAAGACAAGGCCCATCCGAGGCTGGGTGACGTCGTGCCCATGCCTCCAAAGAAGGTCCTTGTTGTTGGTGCGGACGGCCAGCTTGGTAGGGCGTTGCGGGCAGAGTATGCCGGCGATGCGTCAGTCGAGTTCGCTGGTCGCCGTGAGTTTGATATCACCAGCGCCGAGGCCTTCGCCCACCGTGACTGGAAGAACTACTCGACGATTATTAACGCGGCGGCGTACACGGCTGTGGATGCCGCTGAAAGCGCAGAAGGCCGGACGGCGGCCTGGGACCACAACGTGTCTGGTGTGGCACGCCTGGCGAGAACCGCCGTCGAACATGATCTGGTCCTCGTCCACGTTTCCTCCGACTATGTCTTCGACGGGGCTCGCGACGTGCATGATGAGAGCGAGAAAGTCTCGCCTCTTGGCGTCTACGGTCAGACAAAGGCCGCAGGGGATGCTGTGGTCAGCGTAGTGCCAAAACACTACATCGTTCGCACCAGTTGGGTTATCGGTGACGGGAATAATTTCGTCCGGACCATGGCGTCCCTCGCATCCCGAGGAGTCAAACCCTCAGTGGTAAACGACCAAATCGGGCGGTTGAGCTTCACCCAGGACATCGCTGCGGGCATCCGGCACCTACTTGACAGCAATGCCCCGCATGGAACCTATAACCTAAGCAACGACGGTGAACCCCAGACGTGGGCAGACATTGCTGCCGATGTATACGCTCTGGCGGGGGCGGGGCGTGACGCCGTGACGGGCGTGAGTACAGCAGAGTACTTCAATGGGAAGGCTGCTGCTCCCAGGCCCCTTAACAGTCTCCTGGACCTTACCCGCATCAAGGCAACAGGGTTCAGTCCAGAGTCTGCACAAAAGCGCCTCCGGGAGTACCTGGGCTGAGCCCGGGCGCTGACAAAAAAGTGCCGGGTGTGGTTCCTTTTAGGAACTGCACCCGGCACTTTTGTTGCCGCTACCGCTTGCCTGGTTCTGTTCCTGGCTTAAACCGTGTCCTGCGCACAGGAACACGCAGCAGGCGGTGACCCGGATAGAGATATGCATAAAGCCGATGAGCCGCAGTGGCAAGCACAACTGCGTACAGGACCGTCAGGGCAAACCAGCCCAGGGGCGGCTGCCAACTTGGCTGGCTGATCATGGTTTGCCAGTTACTGATCTCCTCGATCCCAACCACATAGCGGCGCAGAACGTAGAGGAAGGATAATACGTGCGCCACGACTGCGGTAACTATGAGGATCCGTGCGATCGCCCGGCTTTTTGATCCTTGGGGAAAGTGCTGTGTGCGCATGGCCATTCCAGCCGAAACAAGAGCGATCAGCACTAGAGGCAAGTTGTATCGTCCCTGCCAGAAGAACCCCACCGTAGTCACCAGCGATGCCTGAAGAGCCGCAGGAACAATCGCCAGCGCACCAAGTGCAAAGAGCGCGCCCCAAAGAAGTTTCCGCGGCTTGGCAAGTAAGGCCAGTAGGAGCAGAGCGATGAACAACAGACTCCAATAGGCGATGGCGGCCTGGGGTACAGGAGTGTCCAGCCACCCAACCACGCCTACATACTGTGGGATGAAATCGAAGGTTCGGTCCAGCATTGTCAGGAAGGCCCGGTACAGCGGTACCCCGGGTGCAGGGTTGGCGATCCCCTCCGGGGCGGTGCCAGTGGAGGGCGGGGCGTTCATGCCCACGAATATCCAGACCAGCCCAAGTACCACACCTATGGCGGCCAGGCAGCTGGCTCCCCAGACATATCGGTTGGCCAGAAGGGGCCGTATCTGCGACCATCGGAAAAAGAGGGCTGCAGTAACTACAGCGCAAAAAAGCCAGACCAATGATACTGAGCGCGTGTTGGCGAGGACTGCTGCGCTGACCCCGACAGTGAATATCGCGGGCACGACCGTCTGTAATTTGTTTGAGTTGTCCAGCACTGCAAGAAGCCCACAGAAGGCTGCCATGGTTGCTGCGATTTCTATGGAGTTTGGGTTGATCCCGGACGACAGAAAAAGAATCATAGGAGTGACGCTGACAGAGGCGGCGAGGGTTGGCCACTTCGGTTTTCGAAGCTGACCCAACGCCCTAAACGCCGCCGCATAGAAGAGGGCAGACGCAACTACGCTGACAATTCGCATCGCGTAGATATTGGCGGCGCCCGTCAACACAAGGCTTGGCAGGCCAACCGCCCAATAGTACAAGGGGTTATATGTTCCCGCCGAGGTAACGCCAATCACATTAAAGTTGTCCCCTGCCGGAATTTCGGGTGCACAGTCTGCCGTGCGCTCACGATAAAACGCGAAACATTTCTGCGCCTCGAGGTTAGCAATCTGAGAGGGCACCTGGGCATGCACGCCATTCCCAAACGATTGCCCTGGTTCTACGGCGACCTGGCCGCGTACCACCGCCGCCGCCCTGATCGTATGTGACGGCTCATCCGGATAAGCCATGAGGGGAGTCGCAAGGGCCCACAGGGTGCCTAGGGCTGCGAAAAGCACAAATAGACGGACGAAGGAACGCTGCCCGGCTTGTGGCGGTATAGCCACGGAAAGACGAGCGCGCAAGGCATTCGTCCTGTCCGCGAGTGATGAGGCCGACATGTTACTCCGTCTGCTCGTGTCGTGGTTGGTTGGCCGGGGATCCGGGACTGCCATCGGTCAGCGTAAGGGCTCTATTGTGCCAGCGAGCCCCCGGGAAGCCCTAAGTGCGTCATCGCTCGGAGAGTAAATTCCTGCCAGGATACGTCCCTTGGTTTGGCCTGGCTCGCTGACTGTGTATTGCGCCCAGGACTTCACTAGCGTGGCGATCACCTCGTTCCCGTAACCCGAACAAAACACTTGGTAATTCACCATTGCCAGAGGGTATCCGCCGGTGGCCGACTCCGTGTTCACCGATACGCCGTTGGGGCTAATGGCAACTCCGCTTGCCGCGATGGCTTCGTTGATGGCTTCCGTAGTTGGCTGTGCAAATCCGTCGGCGAACTTGACTGCCACCGTATTGAAGCGGGTTCCGATGTCGCCGATGGGCATGAAGGCAATAGTTCCGAAGTGGTCATCCACCTCCTGCGCGATATCACCTTCCTTCTCAACGGCAGTGCCCGGCGGAGAGCCGGGCCAGGTTCGTGACGCACCTTGAGTCCATTCGCCGCCGCCGTCCGCCGCCAGATGTGCGGTCGCAGCCATGGTGAGCGCTGTTGATTCCTTTGTCGTAACCGGAACTATGTCGTCTTGGGGAAGGTCAAGCGAGGGATTGAGCGCTGCAATGGCCGGGTCATCCCACTCTTGGATGGTGCCCGAAAAGATTGCCGCGAGAATGGGAGTGTCCAACTTCAGTCCGCGGGTGGCGCCGAGGTTGTAGGCGACGCCAATAGGAGTTACGGAGGTAGGCAGCGAGAAAGCTCCTTTGGGTCCGCATTGTGCGGTCGACGCCGCTGCGTCCGCCTCGCTTAGTGGTGCGTCTGTGGTCGCTACGTAGGTGTCCCCGCTAAGCAATGCCTGTAGGCCCACTTCCGGCCCGTCGGGTGAGTAACTTACTGAAGTCCCCTTATTCAGGCTTGACCATTCCCGGCTCCAAGCATTGATGGCGCCTTGCTGCGTGCCGCTGCCGACTATGATCAAGGCGCCGCGTACCGTGTCTGGACTTCCGGCGGAGGCACAGCCTGTGAGCAATGCAAGGCAGCAGGCACCTATTGACCATGAGTACCTCGTGGACCGCCGGCTAAACACAAGGAATTCCCTTCTGTTGGATTGGATTCAAAGTGGACCGATATCGGCTACCGGCTCTCACTAGACTAGCGTTGCTGTCGTGTGCCGCCGGAATCGTCTGTACGAGTAGCAGCCTCCGTTTGCCTGGTATCGCCACGAACGCGAAGGAGAACCGTGAAGTTCCAGATGGGCCTCTTACGGCCATTTGATCTCCGTACGAGCCTCCGCCGTGCCTGGCTCGTTGCATTGGCGATCCTCATGTTGTCGCTCGTCGCCTTTGGCAGGATACCGGCGTCCGCCAGGGGTGTCCTCTGGGCGGAGGATGGTGGCATCTTTCTCCGTGATGCTATGGCCAGGAGAGGCCTCCTGGACATCACCGCTCCCTATGATGGGTACCTGCACCTCATACCCAGGCTGGCTGCCAAAATCGTTGTGCGTTTCTTCGGCGTGGATGACTATGCACTGGCGATGAACTTTCTTGGTTGTCTTGTGGCGGCAACGGTTGCTGTGGCGGTGTTTTACTGCTCGAAGGAATTGACGTCCAACCTGTATGCCCGATTGGCGTGGGCTTCGATCACTGTACTTGTTGCACCTGCGCCCTTGGAAACGCTGGGAAATTTCGCGAACATCCACTCATACTTCCTTTGGTTAACGCCCTGGCTTCTTTTGAAGCGGGCAAGTTCGCGAACTTCAGCAGCACTGCTTTTCCTTGCGGCATTGGCTGTTTCCCTTACCGAAATCGTCGCCGTACTGTTCCTGCCTTTGCTTGCATTCCAGATCCGTGACAGGACACTCTGGCCGGCGAGATTCGGATTGGCTGCAGGGCTCACCTTCCAAGCTATTGCGACAGTGGCCAGTCCTCGATCGCATCCCGAAAGTTTCCCGCTAAGTTTTCCATCCGTCATTATTGGCTGGTTTCTCAATAGTCCGGCTGCCTTGGTTTACGGCAACTCAGCCACCATCATCAGCTCGATCCAACATCACGGGGCCTGGGCTGTTGTGGTGGCGACTGCGCCATTCGCATTTGCCGTGGGGTTCGTGTTCTGGAAGGGCTCGCGGCAACAGAAAGCGCTGGGCATTCTCTTTCTCTACGCTTCGGCTGGTGTTTGGATTATGACGCAATTCGTGAATTTCCAGGAGTACTTCGACTATGCGGCCTTTGACGCTGAACGCTGGAAAACGTTCTTCTTGTCCCGTTATTCAACGGTGCCGTCCATGTTTGTCTTGGCATTGCTTCCCCTCGGGGCGTTGTGTGGTCGAGACCCCATCCGCTGGCCGGGAGTAACGCTGCTCACCGGGTTCGTGTTGTTACAGCTGGTGTATTTCTTTCCCCAAAACACCGCACGGAACGACGGGCCGGACTGGCAGACGGGTGTGCGGGCTGCCCGCCAGGAGTGCACCAACGATCCTGCCCTTCAGAACGCATTCGTAGACATAGCGCCGGACGATTGGCTAAAGGGGGGACTGGCACTCAAATGTGCGGAGTTGAGGCCAAGCCCGTGACAACCTGAACTGGAGCCGGCCGGCCGGTCCTAGAGGAACTTGTAGACAAACATTGTTTGTCCCGACCAGGTCAAGACGCGCCCCGGTACCAGACAGCTGCTGGTCAGGACCTGGAGAGAAGTTATGCCGGCGAGGTTGGGAACCTTTTGTTTCAGCTCGCAAGGATCGGCGCGAACTATCGCCGAATCGGAGCCGTTATTATCGAATGTCACTGGCTGTCCGGGCAACCACTGGAAGTAAATGAACCCGCCGCCGCGGTTCCATTCATGGGCATGCTCTGATTCCGGGTCGAGTTTTGACCAAGCTGCTTTATTCGGTCCCGACCTTTGAACCCCGCTCAGGGAGGGGACGCCATTGGCGAGCATGACGGTGTCCAGAGCAGGTGAGTCGGATACCCAGACTTCACCGCGGGCGGCCGCGGTTTTGCCCTCCTCGCGTAAATATGTTGCGGTATCCGACGCCCTTAGGTCTCCCAGTCCAAAGAGCAGGGGATTCGTATCGATCACAGGCAGCGTGACCAGGGCTGCTGTGAGAATCAGGGGCCAAAGCTTAGTGTGGAAACGCACAAGGCAAAAGGTAGCCAAAGCCACCGCAGCAGCAACGGCAAGTATCAGTGGCTGTGTAATAACGGGTAGGTAGGACTGCTGCAGTGCGGATGCAGCGTATGCGGAGATTAGGCCGCACACCACACCAGCCACCGCGGCAATCCGAAGGTTCTTCCCCTGTTGCAGGCGGGAAAGGACGAGGCAAACCAGTATCGCCCCGAGGATTCCACAAACCTGTGCAGCCCGTGCAGGCTGCACGTAGTTGAGGAGCGGTATAGCTGCGCCTCTGTCACCGAAGTTGACCGTGCACCACGCCAGCCATATCAAGCCAAATACTGACATCACGATGAGGACGACGTTGTCCCGCAGCTTACCGAACTCCCTGAGGCCTACGAGTAGCAGGGCGGCAAGGACAAATGTGATGGTGTAAGCAGTGGAAAGTTCGCTTTCATTGCTTCCGACAGGTGTCATATCACGCAAAGAACCAAGCGCTGGAGCTCCGAACAGCATGCCGAATGGTTGCGCCGCCCCGGTCGAGCGCCGCGACCCGGGGTATACCGTTTCCAGCAAGGCAGCAATGCCCGCACGATTTTCCCAAAGCATGCCCGCCGCGAAGATAACGGCAACAGATCCCGCGGTCGCCAACGCCATAATCTTCGGCCGCCAGGCGCCCCGCGCGGCAAAGATCCAAGCGACGCTCGCCGAAAGCAACGGCAGGCCGAGGACCAAGGACCAGGGAATATAAAAACTCGGCAGCCCGGCTAAGAGAATTCCCGAGGTGATGCACTGGGCCACAGGGATGAGCCGCTGGCCTAGAGCAAATCGCTTGTACGCGGAAAGCAGCAAACTCGACCCGGCCAGGGTGTATGCAATCAATTGAATCGGCATCATTGTCCACCAGGAAGCGGCGGGGGAAAGTGCTATTAGAGTGGCAGCCAGCCAACCCCAACGTCGTCCGGCTCCGATCTGAGTGAACCATTTCGGCAAGAATAAGAAGAGAACGAGCGCCGGAAGCCACCAGTGCGCGGCGAACACCATGGCATCCGGCAGGAACTGGGCGGTTCTTAGGAGGGTTGAGTCAAAGAACACGAACGTCTCGAAAAAACCGCCGGAGGGATAGCGGTGGACGAGGTCGGCTGCTGCGGCCAAAACACTCGTTGTCGGAGCACCTCCCGTCGCCATAATCGAAAGCACTATCGGTGAGAAAGCGTTATATTCGTCCGCGCGAATAGGCGAGGAGTCGCCCACCTGATAACCAAGCGGATTAGCCGGATCCTGCCGCAGGGTCGACATTCCGATCGAAGAAGTCGTTGCGCCGAGAAGTGTGGCCAAAATATATGCCACAATCACCAGTAGTTTCAGTATGTTGTCATTCCGTATCAGCCACTCTTTTATCCGCCGCTTATTAGGAACGGCGAGAGAAGAACGTGATTGTAATAATGTCAACCTAAAAGTCCTCGGTGTCGATGTGGCGGTGCGAAAAGAGGCCTGCGCGGAGCCTTCTTCCGGTAAAAGCTTGGCTGGAGCCCAGTATGCTAGCCTATACCGTGGCATGGCTTGTCGAAGACGGAGCATCGGCACCGTCACCATCTCCGCCTACACGAGCCGCGGCAAAGCTGCGATGGCGGTCTTACGACAATCCGCTCTTGTCCTCCCTGAGCCAAGCGTTGCTCAGCGCGTCATCGGCGTCATGATGCGGCGAGTCGGACGTCCCTATATCTCGAAAATTAAGAGGATAAGTGCTTAGAAGGCATTCAAAGCGTGTACTGAATAATGAGCTGGCTCGATTTGTCATCGTAGGCGGCCTGTCATTCGCGATTGATCTTGGCCTTTTAATGCTCCTCCATGAGGTTTTTTTCGTGGAGCTGTGGATTGCCACTCCTATTGCCTTTCTGACCAGCTTGGCATTCAATTTTGCGCTCCAGCGGGTCTTTACGTTCCGCGCGACGAATGGTAAGAGTGTCAGTTTTCTGAAGTACTGCCTTCTCGTTGTTTTCAACACTCTGGCCGTGGATGTCATCGTCAATCTCATTGACTGGCTTGGGGCAGGCTATCAGGTGGGAAAAGTCGTTTCCACCGTAATGATCACTGCCTGGAACTTTCTCCTGTATAAGCACTGGATATTTCGAGGTTCCTCTTCTGCCGCGGAAACGCAAAAAATGAGCGCTTGAGGGTTTCCGCTGCCATATCGCGTAGAGCCCAGCGGCAGTACAGACCAATCCCCCACCCCGTTTTGACGGCTCGTCACGGTTCGTGGTGAATGTTCTGCCGTGATGGGTGTTCATGCCGCTGTTCCGGCGGGACTGCACACCAGGATACGAGTTCTGGTTGCCTGCGTTGGTGAATCCCCGGCCTGTCCGTTTTATGCGCTCGATCGCGGTGTTGTTGGCTTCTACTTTGGTCGTTGTCGCGCCCGTAACGATGAGGACTTCGATTTCTTTCCACCACCTGCAAATGGTGTGCCGGAGCCGGTTAGATTCCGGCTGGGCGGCTTTCTCGACCAGAGCCTGCAGCAGGTCGTTGCCCTGGCTGCGTCGGCGAGAGACACGGTGGCGAGCAGCGACCGGAGCTGCTCTTTCACCAGCCAGGCGGCCTGCAGCGTCCCGGTGGCGTCGTCGGTCGCGAACACGGTGGCCAGCGTGTCCCCGGCCCGCAGGAGCAGCCGCCGGTTGGCCCAGACCCGGTCGATCGGGCGTACCACCGGCCGTGGACTTGCTCTGTGAGGCGTTGACGAACTTCTGTGAGCGTGTCGTTGCCGAGCTTAACCAGGTGGAACGCGTCGACCGGGACTGCGGTGCGCGGGAGTCACATCCGCGACGCCTTGCGGAACGCAGCTGAGGGGTCGATGGCGACGACCTGCACGCCCAGACGCCATTCAAGGGGCCGGGCGAAGAGCCAGTCTCCGAGACCCTCCCTGTCGCGGCCGAGCACTTGTCCGGTGTCCAGATCGACGATGGTGGCCATCCAGGGTTCGGAGGGTTTCCAGGCCTTGGTGGCCGGGTCGCGAAAGAACCGCACCGACCGATAGCGGTGTTGGTCAATGCCCGGCATTCGCGGTTCCAGGGCGCCGACATCCGGCAGCGTCAGCGCCCCTGAGTCCAGGGCCCGCTGGACCAGCCACCACGAGACACCGAACGAGGACGCCGCCTCCGTGGCCGCCCTTCCGGCTCGTATTACGGTGGCCACCAGGGCGTCACGGAGCCGGCGGGTGGACCGGGTCCGCCGCGGGACCTGGGCTGTTTCCTCGGTGAATGTCTGCTGCGGGCACAGGCCCTCGGCGCAGAAGAGCCGCCGCTTGGTCCAGACCACCTCAACCGGGCCGGCGAGAGGTACACCGCGCAGCCGTTGTTGCCGGCGCGAATGCAACCTGCTGCTGATCACTCCGCAGGAGGGGCAGCCCGCCTCTGCGGGTTGAACTGACTCGGAATCCGCCGCTGTCCGGAGGTTGAAAATGGCAGTGGCAGCATCGGCGCGCAGCGAAATAGGCTCGCTCAAGGCTCGTAGCTCCTGACTCTTGATGAATGCGTAGAGAACATCCATCACAGCAGGGCTACGAGCCCTCCAGCTTTCAAGACACGGAACCTGTTCACCATCGACCGTGAAGAGCCGTTTCGAGGGGTGGCGCGCATTCCCGGCGACGTAGTCCCGGGATGCGGCGGCGTTGCTGGTCCGCCCGCGCGGCGACTCCGTTCGCGATGCGGCCAGGCGGATTGTGATCGCATCGGTGCGGCTTCGTGCCCCGTCATAAGTTAACGGCTGCCAGCTAAGGCCGCGGGTTCCCAGCTAGCGTGCCACAGCCTTCGACTACGAGTCCTAAAGAGTTCCGGCCGCCTTTGCGCCCTGGTAGCCGTCGGTGCGCATCCCGTCGCCTGGGTAGAACCATAGCGTTCCGTCTGCGCGGCGGCCGAGGAGGTCGGCTTTACCGTCGTTGTTGTTGTCTCCTACGCCGAGGATTTGGTCGTAGATGGTCCAGCCGGTGCCGATTTGGCGGCCGGTGCGGTATCCGCTGGTTCCGTTGCCGGGGTAGAACCAGATGCTGCCGTTGGGGTGGCGGGCCAACAGGTCCGATATTCCGTCGGAGTCGAAGTCTCCGGTATTGATCAGTTGGTCGAAGATGTGCCAGCCGGTGCCGATTTTCTGTCCGGTCTTGTAGCTGCCGGTGCCGTCGCCGGCGTAGGACCATAGGCCACCATCGGGGTGGCGTGTGACCAGGTCCGGGATGCCGTCTCCGTTCGAGTCGCCGGCGTTGACGATCTGGTCGAAGATATGCCAGCCGGTGCCAATCTGGCGTGCTGGCTGGTAGTTTCCTCCGCCGTCGCCGGCGTAGAACCACAACGTGCCGTCCGACCGGCGCCCTATCAGGTCCTGCTTACCGTCCCTATTTGAATCTCCGACCCCGGTAATCCGGTCATAAATACTCCAGCCCGTCCCGATAGGACGTCCGGTCTGGTAACCGCCATTCCCGGCTCCGGCGTAGAACCACAACGATCCATCCGAGTGACGGGCCACTACGTCCGGCTGTCCGTCGCTGTTTAGATCGCCAACGTTTGTCATGCGGTCGAAGATGTTCCACCCGGTTCCGGCCGCCTTTGCGCCCTGGTAGCCGTCGGTGCGCATCCCGTCGCCTGGGTAGAACCATAGCGTTCCGTCTGCGCGGCGGCCGAGGAGGTCGGCTTTACCGTCGTTGTTGTTGTCTCCTACGCCGAGGATTTGGTCGTAGATGGTCCAGCCGGTGCCGATTTGGCGGCCGGTGCGGTATCCGCTGGTTCCGTTGCCGGGGTAGAACCAGATGCTGCCGTTGGGGTGGCGGGCCAACAGGTCCGATATTCCGTCGGAGTCGAAGTCTCCGGTATTGATCAGTTGGTCGAAGATGTGCCAGCCGGTGCCGATTTTCTGTCCGGTCTTGTAGCTGCCGGTGCCGTCGCCGGCGTAGGACCATAGGCCACCATCGGGGTGGCGTGTGACCAGGTCCGGGATGCCGTCTCCGTTCGAGTCGCCGGCGTTGACGATCTGGTCGAAGATATGCCAGCCGGTGCCAATCTGGCGTGCTGGCTGGTAGTTTCCTCCGCCGTCGCCGGCGTAGAACCACAACGTGCCGTCCGACCGGCGCCCTATCAGGTCCTGCTTACCGTCCCTATTTGAATCTCCGACCCCGGTAATCCGGTCATAAATACTCCAGCCCGTCCCGATAGGACGTCCGGTCTGGTAACCGCCATTCCCGGCTCCGGCGTAGAACCACAACGATCCATCCGATCGATGCGCCACTAGATCCGGTTTCCCGTCGCTGTTGGAGTCTCCTACCGCGGTAACTTTGAATGAAGTGGAAAGCGCCGGAGGCTGAACTGGGACACCGCTTGAGGCAAATGTCTTCAGTTGGTTGTAGTCCCCGTTCCAGACATTTGAGTCGCCAGCGAATGGGCCCGTGCTGCTGTACTGCCAGATGCTGTAGCTGCTCCAGCTTGAAGTGGGAACCGGACCAGCATTATTTGTTGCGGAACTGGGGTAGGCCGCGATCCAGAGGGGGTAGTCACCGAATCCTGCGGGATTACCGAGGCACTGGTTCCACCAGCTTGTGTTGGTGTATATGACCGGAAGCCTTCCGGTCAGAGCCCGCATTGTGTTTCCGAAGTCCCGCACCCATGACTGGAGCTGCGCGGGTGACATGTCGTAGCAGGTATTGCCGAAGTAGAAGCCGTTGATGGTCCGGCCCTCGTAGGGGTTGAACTCAAAGTCCAGCACCGGAGGCATGGTGTAGCCGTCCGCGGACCAGCCTCCGCCGTTCTGGACAAAGTACCTGGCTTGATCGGCTCCAGAGGACCAGTTGGGAATAGCAAAGTGGTAAGCACCCCGGATCATCCCTACGCTCCGGGACCCCTGGTACTGCGAACTGTAAGAGGGGTTCGTGTAGTAATTGCCTTCCGTAGCTTTCACGTATGCGAACCGCGCGCCCATGTTCCACTGTTGCTGCCAGTCGACGCTGGGCTGGTGACCGCTGACGTCCAGTCCCTGAATGCCGAAGGTGGGCATCCATGTACCTTCGGTGGATAGTGACTCCGTGCTAAGCCTCTTGACTGCACTGGCGGGCGAAGACGCGGTGACGCGGGCGGACCGCTGTCCCATTTCAGCTCCGCCCACCCCGACGGCGTCCGCCATCGACTGTGTAGCCTCGGGGGAGGGGTGGGCAGTTCGCGTCTCCCCAGGGGCCGTTGCTTCCGGTGTTAAGGGACCCGACGGAACGGCGGGAGAAGGTGCCGCCGTCTCCGGCGTGCTAGTTAACGACGGGGAGGCTGTCGGCGTGGGAGATGGTTCAACGGCGGTCGCAACACCCGCCAGACCTGGACCCGCTACCAGGGAGGCAGCCAGGAGTGCTATCCCCACGGACTTCAGTACGGGGCGACGTGACTGAGACAGGTTCCGCTTCATGTTTGCTCCGGAAACAATGCGGCGCTCCGGCGAGCGCTCATTTTGGTTGCTGCTCAGGGTGTGTCCCCTAAGGAAGACACCCGACAGGTGGTAACTGACAATTAACGCGCCCACCATAGCATTGCTGTTACCAACGTAACCAGTGGTACTTGTGTTACTGGTGTGATAGAGGTAGGCGACTGTTATCAACAGGCTTGCGGAATGACTTGTCGCCGTGTTGTACCCTCCCTAGGCTTGACCCAGTTGCACTGCCTCCGCCGGGGGCGGCAGTTGTATTGGGGAACGCATGGACGCGCTGGGAATTGTCGAGGACGAAGTCCGCGAACTGATCCGTCGGAGGGGACTGGATCCGCTGCATCAGGCAGGAGAGGTCCGCCGCCTCGTTGAAGCCGCAGTGACCGACTACGACGAACGTGCCCTCATGGGGCCGCTGCCTCCCATTGGTCCCTTGGACGCCGCCCGGAAGTTCCTCTTCGACGCGGTCGCCGGCTTCGGTGTGCTGCAACCGCTTCTGGATGATCCGACTATTGAAGAAGTCTGGATCAACGCGCCGAACGAAATCTACGTCGCCCGGAACGGTGAATCGGAGCTAACCTCGCTGAGCCTCACCGGGCAGCAAGTTCGTGACCTGGTGGAGCGGATGCTCAAGAGCTCCGGCCGCCGCTTGGACATGTCTTCTCCTTTTGTTGATGCTGCCCTGCCTGACGGGTCCCGGCTGCATGTGGTCATACCCGACGTGACGCGGCGGCACTGGGCAGTCAACATCAGGAAGTTCGTGGTCAAAGCGAGCAGGCTTGAACACTTGGTTGAGCTTGGCACCCTGACGCCCCAGTCCGCCCGGTTTCTGGGCGCTGCCGTTTCCAGCGGGCTCAACATCCTCGTTTCCGGAGCGACCCAGGCAGGCAAAACAACCATGCTTAACTGCCTGGCAGCCAGCATCGGGAGCCGGGAACGTGTCATCACCGTGGAAGAGATCTTCGAGCTGCAGTTTCCCCTGCGGGACGTTGTGGGCTTGCAGTGCCGCCAGCCAAACCTCGAGGGCGAGGGTGAAATCCCGCTCCGTCGGCTCGTCAAGGAAGCGCTCCGAATGCGACCCGACCGACTGGTAGTCGGCGAAGTCCGGGAAGCGGAAAGCCTGGATATGTTAATCGCCTTGAATTCAGGGCTTCCCGGGATGTGCAGCGTCCACGCCAATTCAGCACATGACGCCGTGACCAAAATATGCACGCTGCCGCTGCTGGCAGGCGAGAATATATCCTCTGCCTTCGTTGTGCCCACCGTCGCGTCCTGCATTGACCTGGTGGTCCACTGCAGCCGCCGGGCGGACGGACGCCGGGAAGTGACCGAAATTCTGTCGCTGGGCCGGCGTGTGGAGAACGGCATTATAGAATCATCGCCGGTGTTCGCCATGACGGACGGCGTACTGCAGCCACGGGCCAGCTCCATGCCCGCACAGGAGAAATTCGCCAGGGCAGGCTATGACGTTGCCGCACTCCTGGATCCGCGATGATGTCGGCCCTTCTTGGAATAACCGCCGGCATTGGCTTTTTCCTGATCTGGTGGTCCTTCTGGGAGTCACCACAACGGGCAGTTCCCAAAGAAAGGGCCAGCCGTGTCGCGGACCTGCTTGCAGCGGCCGGCATCGAGAAAGTTTCCGCGGGCGGTCTGGTCGGCACGTGTATCGGCCTGGGACTTTTTGTTGCTCTTGTTTTCTTCGCCGTAACCCGCACTTGGCCGATCTCTTTCTGCTTCGGACTTTTCGGCGCCTGGCTGCCCATCACTGTCCTGCGCTGGAGGGCAAAGAGAAGGAGCGCCTTGCTGCGGACCCTTTGGCCCGACGTCGTAGACCATCTGCGGTCAGGCATCCGGGCAGGGTTGCCCCTGCCGGAGGCCCTCATACAACTGGGCGACAAAGGACCCGAGGAACTGCGGCACGTATTCCGTGATTTCGGTGCGGATTACCGGGCGGGCGGGCAGTTCGATGCATCGCTCAACCAGCTCAAGCACCGACTTGCTGACCCCGTTGCAGACCGGATCGTTGAAGCCCTTCGCCTCACCAGGGAAGTGGGCGGCTCGGACCTTGGCAAGCTCCTTGGAACACTGGCCGAGTTTCTGCGCGAAAACGCCCGCACACGCAGCGAACTGGAAGCACGGCAGTCGTGGACCATCAACGCGGCAAGGCTTGCCGTCGCCGCACCGTGGATCGTGATGATGCTGCTGGCCACCAGGCCGGAGGCCGTGCAGGCCTACAACACCCCGATAGGCGCGGGCGTCCTCCTTGGCGGCCTGGTGGTTTCCTTGGTCTGCTATTCAATCATGCTTCGAATCGGCGCCCTGCCGCAGGATGAGAGGGTGCTCCGGTGATGGAAATTTCAGCTCCCGCCGCCGTCTGCGGAGTGCTGCTGGGCATCGGACTGTGGCTGATCATTTTCCGTTCGCCCTTGATGCGTGCCGTTACGCTCTCCCAACGCATTGAACCGCAGCTCAAGTCCCAAAATCTCGAGTCCCGGTTGCTCCGGGCAGGCGAGCAGTACGTCACACCATTCGGTCCTCTGGAGCGGATTCTTAGCCCCCTGCTGAGGGACGGCCTTGCTGCTCTAGGCAGGCTGAACCCGGTCTCGAAAGCTACGGTCCGAAGGCTGGCGCAGGCGGGAATCAGTAAGTCGCCGGTCGATTTTCGGGCAGAACAGCTGATGTGGGCAGCCGCCGGATTCGCTCTTTCGACCACCTTCGTTGTTGTGGGTGCCGCCTCCGGGAGGTTCAACCCGTTGCTGGCAGCCGCGGCCGTGTTGGGGTGCGCCGTCGGCGGCTTTATGTTCCGCGACTACTGGCTCGGCGTCCAGATCAAGCGCAGGGAGTCGAGGATGATGGCTGAATTCCCGAGCCTTGCCGAACTGATGGCCCTCGCCGTCAGCGCCGGGGAGAGCGCCACGGGCGCCCTGGACAGGGTCTGCCGCAGCGCCAAAGGCGAGCTCACGAAGGAATTCTCGAAGGTTCTTGCGGAAACCAGGGCCGGTAAACCACTGGTTCAGGCGCTGCAGGAGTTCTCGGCGCGCACGGACCTGGCACCCTTAGTCCGGTTTGTGGACGGCATCGTGGTGGCTGTTGAGCGCGGCACACCGCTGGCGGATGTGCTCCGTGCGCAGGCACAGGACGTACGCGATACGGCCAAGCGGGATCTGATGGAGGCAGCGGGAAAGAAAGAAATCGCCATGATGGTGCCGCTCGTATTTGGCGTGCTGCCACTGACCGTGGTCTTTGCAGTCTTTCCGGGCATCGCCGCGATCAACCTGGGTTTCTGAGCGCAAGAGCAAAAAGGCATACAGATCAGTGCTGCAATACAGCGCAGGGATAGGAATAGGACGGAAATGATTGAGAAAATGGGGATTCGCTGCACGGTGCTGTTCCTTTCACTGGGGGCAGTGTTCCTTTCCGGGACGAAGACCGGGAGGCGCGGGAGACTCGGGCAGGAGAGGAACCGAAGCGGGAAACCAGCTGGCAGCCCTTCGAGGAGGGCTGGGTACCTTGATAATCCCGAGAGGGGGGACGTTCCTGGCTGGGTCATGATCACTCTCATGTCCGCAGTGTTGGTTGCCGCATTGCTGGCGCTCGCAGGCCCCGCGCTGGAAGCCATGTTCAACCAGGCGATGGACAAGGTCGGAAGCTAGCCGATGACGCCGTCCACCAGCGGCGGGAACACCTGCCGCTTTCTGGACAGCAAGCGGCAGAGCCCGCTCAAGTTTGAACGTGAAGCCGGGGTCGAACCCGTCGAGCGGGGTTCCGCTGTGGTGGACTTCGTCCTCGTGGGCAGCCTGCTCACCTTGTTTTTCCTCGCGATCATCCAGTTGACACTGGTCTTGCACATTCGGAATACGTTGATTGATGCCGCGGCTTCGGGAGCCCGCTATGGAACCCTCGCCGACCGAGGGGCAGCTGACGCAGAGGAACGCACGCGAAGCCTGATTCAAAAAGCGTTGAACCCGGGGTTCGCCGAACATGTCAGCACCAGCGAGGTGAACTACCAAGGACTGCGGACACTGGAGGTTACTGTCCGGGCGCCCATGCCGGTGATTGGGCTTATCGGACCCAGGGACCTGCTGGAGGTGAAGGGCCATGCAGCGGTGCAGCCCTAAGCCGGTGCACGGCAGATTCCGTGCCCGATTCAGCGAAGCTTTGGGCCGCTGTCCTGAGAGTCGGCGGCGGCACGGCCACCACCACGAACGGGGGAGTGCCGTGGTTGAGTTCACGTTCCTGGCATTGCTGCTGATGGTTCCGCTGGTGTACTTCATCATCACCGTAAGCCAAATCCAGGCCGGCTCCTTCGCGGTGGTGGGCGCTGCGGACCAGGCGGCCAAGGTCTACATAGCCCAGCCTGATGCGGTCGCCGCGCAGGCTGCCGCTGAACAGGCTGTGACAATAGCGCTGGCGGACTTTGGCCATTCGGCACAAGGAGCCCGCGTGGCAACAACATGCAGTCCGGCAGATTGCCAGGCGGCCGGAAGCACGGTCACAGTGACGGTGCGCCTCACCGTGCCGCTTCCGTTCCTGCCCTTCAACGACGACTTCCGGCTCAACGCCAGCGAGGTAGAGGCCTCATCCACCCAAATCGTGGGTCGGTTCCGGTGAGGACACTCCGGAGAGGCGAAGACGGCCAGATGATGGTGATGATCCTGGGTTACGTCGTGTTGGCCTTACTGGTCACCACAGTGGTCATCGGCATCTCCTCGGTGTACCTCGAACACAAGCGGCTGCTGTCCCTGGCCGACGGTGCATCCCTCGCCGCCGCGGACAGCTACAGCCTTGGCGAAGTGGCAACGCAGGGCGGCACCCCTTCCGCGGTCCTCAACCCCGCCAGGGTCAGGAACGTGGCAGCAGACTTCGTGTCCCGGACCCCGGCGTCGCAGCGCTTTGACGGCCTCTCCATCGCAGGGGCGACGGGCACGCCTGACGGTTCCACCGCCGTCGTGGTCCTCACGGCGGTTGTGCACCCTCCGGTGGTGAACTTCGTGATGCCCGGCGGGATAACCATCGAGGCGACGTCCACGGCACGCTCCCGCCTCACCCGGTAGCGGGCCAGGAGCGCGCCAAGGTCGAAGCGGAAACGCCAGGGGCAAGCCCCTTCCTGCGGATAGCGTAGGCTTAAACAACCATGGCCAATATTGATTTTTCCGCTGAAATCCGCGCCCTTCGCGCCACCTACGACTCCATTGAAAGAGTCTCCGACGTAGAAACGCTGAAGGAAGACATCGCTGAACTCAGTGAGCGTGCGGGCGAACCGGACCTTTGGGACGACCCAGCGGCGGCCCAGAAAATCACCTCCCGGCTGTCCCACCGGCAGTCCGAACTGGAACGCCTCAACAGGCTTGTTTCCAGGATCGATGACCTCGAAGTCCTGGTGGAGCTGGGACAGGATGAGGACGACGCCGATTCCATGGCAGATGCGGCGGCCGAACTCGAGTCGATCAAGAAGGCCCTGAAAGAACTCGAAGTCGTCACCCTCCTGTCCGGTGAGTACGACGAGCGCGAGGCGGTGGTCTCCATCCGCGCAGGAGCCGGCGGCGTAGACGCGGCCGACTTCGCCGAAATGCTGATGCGGATGTACCTCCGCTGGGCCGAACGCCACGGATACCCCACCACCGTGATGGACACGTCCTACGCCGAGGAAGCGGGCCTCAAATCGGCAACTTTCGAAGTCAAGGCACCCTACGCCTTCGGGACGCTCAGCGTTGAAGCCGGAACCCACCGGCTCGTCCGGATCAGCCCCTTCGACAACCAGGGCCGGCGCCAGACGTCCTTCGCCGCCGTCGAAGTCATCCCGCTCATCGAGCAGACCGACTCCATCGAGATCCCGGACAACGAGATCCGCGTGGACGTGTTCCGTTCCTCCGGGCCCGGCGGACAGTCCGTCAACACCACTGACTCCGCCGTCCGCCTGACGCACATTCCCACCGGGACCGTGGTCTCCATGCAGAACGAAAAATCTCAGCTGCAGAACCGCGCCGCCGCCATGCGCGTTCTGCAGTCAAGGCTCCTGCTCCTCAAGAAAGAGCAGGAAGACGCCGAAAAGAAGGCCCTCGCCGGAGACGTCAAGGCATCATGGGGTGACCAGATGCGGTCCTACGTCCTCAACCCTTACCAAATGGTCAAGGACCTGCGGACCGAGCACGAAGTGGGCAACACCGCTGCTGTCTTCGACGGCGAAATCGATGACTTCATCGACGCCGGTATCCGCTGGCGCACCGACAACCGCAACGCAGAGAAGTAGCACGCGGCAGCTGCAAGAGAAGCAGCAGCCGGCGACACGCCCCTGGAAAGCCGCCTGATTCCCAGGTTCGCCTGCGTATAGTCGAGGGGCCGGGGCCCTACTTCCCCCAAACGAAACCCGCGCGCCGGCTGCAGAACTGGGCTGCACAGAATCAGCTATGCCCTGCAGGGTACTTAGGGCCATGATCCGATTCGAAAATGTCACCAAGGTCTACGACCAGAAGGCCCGGCCTGCGCTGGACTCCGTCAACCTTGAGATTGACCGTGGCGAATTCGCCTTCCTCGTTGGCGCCTCGGGCTCCGGCAAGTCCACCTTCCTCCGGCTCGTCCTGAAGGAAGACCGGGCAACCTCCGGCGCGGTCTACGTCGCCGGCCAGAACGTCGCCAAGATTTCCAGCTGGCGCGTGCCGCGGCTCCGTAGGGGGATCGGCGTCGTCTTCCAGGACTTCCGGCTGCTGCCCCAGAAAAACGTCTTCGCCAACGTAGCTTTCGCCATGCAGGTCATCGGCAAGAGCCGCAGCGTCATCCGGGATACCGTTCCCGAGGTCCTGAAAACAGTAGGCCTGGAGGGCAAAGAGCACCGCATGCCGCACGAGCTCTCCGGCGGTGAGCAGCAGCGCGTCGCCATCGCCCGCGCTGTGGTCAACAGGCCAGGAATCCTCCTCGCCGACGAGCCCACCGGAAACCTGGACCCCACTACCTCGATGGGCATCATGGGCGTCCTGGACAAAATCAACCAGAACGGCACCACCGTTGTGATGGCCACACATGACGACGACATCGTAAACGAGATGCGCAAACGCGTGGTGGAGCTCAAGAACGGCGTCGTCATCCGCGATGAGGCCAAGGCTCTGTACACCTCCATGATCCCCGTGGTGGGCCAGTCGCGCAGGCTCAAGGACGCCAGCGGCCGGGACACTCCCGACGCCGGGCAGTCCGGCGAAGGCGAGGGACAGCGATGAGGCTCGCGTTCATCCTCAGTGAAATCGGCAGCGGCCTGCGCCGCAATGTCTCGATGGTGGTTTCGGTCATCCTGGTCACCTTCGTCTCGCTCACCTTCGTGGGCGCGGCCGGCATGCTGCAGATGCAGATCAACCAGATGAAGGGCTACTGGTACGACAAAGTCCAGGTGGCCATCTTCCTTTGCAGTGAAGGGTCGACGGCGGCCGGTTGCGCCAGCGGGCCCGTCACCGCCGAGCAGCAGGAAAGCCTCAACTCCCTCCTTGAGTCACCGGCCGTGGCCCAGTACATCAACAACTTCCAGTACGAGTCCAAGGATGAGGCCTACAAGCACTTCAAGGAGCAGTTCTCGAATTCGCCCATCGTGGACTCCGTGACGCCGGACCAGTTGCCGGCCTCCTTCCGCATCAATATGAAGGATCCGGAAAAATACCAGATCATCAGCGAGACCTTCGCCTCCCAGCCGGGCGTGGAAACCGTCATTGACCAGCGCCAGCTCCTCGAGCGGCTGTTCTCGGTCATGAACGGCGCGTCCCTGGTGGCGGTCAGCATCGCCGGTGTGATGATCGTCTGTGCCATCCTGCTGATAGCCACCACCATCCGGCTCTCGGCCTTCAGCCGCCGCCGTGAGACGGGCATCATGCGCTTGGTGGGCGCCTCCAAGACAGTTATCCAGCTGCCGTTCATCCTTGAGGGCGTCATCGCGGCCGTTGTTGGCGCCGCGCTGGCCTCCGCCACACTGTGGGCCGTTGCGCACTTCTTCCTGGGCCAGTACATGTCACAGCAATACCCGGACACGGCCTTCATCTCCGCAGGCCAGACACTGATCCTGGCGCCGGTTTTGATAATCCTTGGCGGATCCTTGGCGGGAATTTCGTCTCTCTTGACCTTGCGCCGATACCTTCGCGTCTAGGTATGCAAACCGAACAAGGAATGCCCATGAACTTAACGGAACACATGTTCCCGCACAGCGGACACACCAGCCTGCGGAAGACACCGCGCCGTGCCGGCCTGGTGAGCGCTGTGCTCGCTGTTGTCCTCGCCGCAGGCCTCGCATCCTCCACCCCGGTGGCTTTCGCTGATGAGCTCGAAGACAAGCAGAAGGCGCTCGAAGCGGAGGCGGCCAGGGTCCAGCAGTCACTGGAATTCGTTGATTCCCGCATTGCCAAGGCCGCAGGCGACCTGGTCATTTACCAGGGCCAGCTGCCGGGCGCCCAGCAGTCCCTGCTGGAAGCCCAGGGCCGCGTGGCAGGAGCCGTCAAGGAAGTTGAGGCGCTGTCCGCGCGGGTGGACATGGCCCAGCAGAACAAGGCCAAAATTACCCAGCAGCTTGAAACAGACAAGCAAAAGATCGCCGACACCAAGAAGCTGATCGGCCAGATCGCCACCCAGGCCTACAAGTCGGGTGGCGTTCCCTCCAACCTGTCCCTGTTCTTTGGCTCGAACAACGGCGGAAGCCTGACCGAAACCATGGACCTGGCCGACCAGGCCATGCGCAGCCAGAACGCCGCCATGGACAAGCTGTCCCAGCAGAACGCCACCAACGTGAACTCCGAGGCACGCCTCCAGGCAGTTGAAGCCGAGATCAAGGACCTGAAGGCCAAGGCTGACGCCGCCCTGGAGCGGGAGAAGGCAGCCCGGGATGAAGCCGCAGCGAAGAAGGACGAAGTGGACCGGCTGATCGCCGACACCACCCGCCTGGACGCCGAACTGCAGGCCGCCAAGCCCGGCATCCAGTCACAGCTTGCCAGCGTCCAGGCCAGCCAGAACGCGGTGGCGGCGGAGCTCGAAGAACGCGACCGGAAGCTGCGCGAAGCGTGGGAAGCCGAGCAGCGCCGGCTGGCCGCAGAAGCAGCTGCAGCGGCTGCCGCTGCAGCAGCAGCGAAGGGCCAAGCACCCCCACCGGCCCAGCCGTTCGTGCCGCCCGTCGGTTCGCCGTCGGCCTTTGGACTACGCCACCCCTTCGCGTCCAGCGTTCCCATCACGTCCGGCTTCGGCTGGCGTGCAACGCCGCCCGGAACCATCGACTTCTACGGCCAGGGAGGCTACCTGCACACCGGCATCGACTTCGGCGCGGCGTGCGGCACGCCCGTGTACGCGGCGGCAGCAGGCGAGGTCTTCAGCTCCGGCTGGAACTCGGCCGACGGCGGCGGCTGGCGGGTGAAGATCTCGCACGGCCTGGTGCAGGGCAATACGCTGAACACCATCTACTACCACAACTCGAGCATTGTGGTGTCGAACGGCCAGCGCGTCTCGCAGGGGCAGCTGATTGCCTATTCAGGCAACACCGGCAATTCCACCGGCTGCCACGCCCACTTTGAAACCTGGCTGAACGGCAACGCCGTGGATCCGATGGGGCTGCTGTAGGGCTCATAAGCCTGCCGTACACTGGTATGACTCCGCGCCGGCTGGCCCGGAGGACATCCGATTCTTGAACTGAGGAGCTTTCCCTTGCCGAAAGAAAGTGGCCGTAAAGTGGTGGCCACCAACCGCAAGGCCCGGCACGACTACCACGTGCTGGACACCTACGAGGCTGGAATCGCGCTGATGGGAACCGAAGTGAAGTCCCTGCGCGAGGGGCATGCCTCCATGGTGGACGGATTCTGCACCTTCTACAACGACGAGCTGTGGATGGAAGCCATCCACATTCCCGAGTACAACCAGGGCAGCTGGACCAACCACGCCGCGCGCCGCCGCCGGAAGCTCCTGCTGCACCGCGAGGAGCTCATTAAGATCTCCCGCAAAGTCCAGGAAGCCGGCTACACCATAGTGCCGCTGCAGCTCTACTTCGTGGACGGCAGGGCCAAGGTGGAAATTGCCGTTGCCCGCGGTAAGCGCGAATACGACAAGCGCCAGACCCTCCGCGAACAGCAGGACAACCGCGAAGCGCAGCGCGAAATGCGGGAGCGCAACCGCCGCCGCTAGGGTGGAATGAATCCCGTCCATGATGCGTTATGATAGGTAGTCCGGCGGGCTTGCCTGCCGGTTTGGTAACAAAATATGGGGATGATCGGTTTCGACGATGTTAGTCGCGACAGGTGAAGCGGGCCGAGGATGCAGAATTATCTCGTAAACGCTTTCTGCAAACCAATAAGTGCCGAATCTAAGCGCACTGACTTCGCTCTTGCTGCCTAAGCAGTAAGACAGTCCGTCAGCCCGAGGTTGCTATTGCCCCGGATCCTGGCGTCATTTAGATAGCCACTGCTGTTCACTCCCGTCACCGGAGTGAATGGGACTTTTAGGTGACTGGGCCCGGATCAGCCAGCTGTTTGCAGCATGGCTGGGGCCGAGAAAGTCCGACGCAAACTGCGCCCGGAGAAGCCCTGACAACACGACATCGGACGGGGGTTCAATTCCCCCCATCTCCACATTTGCGATGAGTTCATCCCTCTCGGATGGACTCATCGGAACAGCACCCCGGTCTTCGGACCGGGGTGCTTTTCTTTGCCCTGCGGGCGCTGTTACGTAGCGGCGGCGTCCGTTCACCGACGGCGTAGCGCGCGGGGGACTAGGAGCCCGCCGCGGATCGTTGTCTCCGGTAGGACCCGGAACAAAGCCGGGATCCGGCAACGCCAGGAGGTGCCCCATGAACCAGGGGAGCGAGCCAGTTTCGCAGGCGTCCGACGTCGACGCCCTGGACTCGTATTCAGAGACCGTCATGCGGGTGGCCGCCACCGTCACGCCCCACGTGGCTGCCCTGGAGATGTCGGCCAGCCGCCGCAACGGACGCGTCCGGGTAGGCGCAGGTTCCGCGGTGCTCTTCACGGAGGACGGCTACCTACTGACGAATTCCCACGTGGTGGCCGGCACCGACCGCGGCCACGCGGTGTTCGCCGACGGCAGCCGGATGGACCTGGAACTGGTGGGCGCCGACCCACTGTCGGACCTCGCCGTAGTCCACGGGCGGCCGCCCAGGATCCCGCCGGCGCAATTTGGAAACGCCGAGTCCCTGCGTGTAGGCCAGCTGGTGGTGGCCGTGGGTAATCCGCTGGGCCTGGCCGGGTCAGTGACGGCAGGGGTAGTCAGTGGTCTGGGGCGCGCCATCCCGGTGTGGTCCGGCGGCAACCGGCGCGTCATTGAGGACGTCATTCAGACCGACGCCGCTCTCAATCCCGGAAACTCCGGGGGAGCGCTGGCCGACACGCACAGCCGGATCGTGGGAATCAACACCGCGGTGGCAGGAGCCGGACTGGGCCTGGCCATCCCCATCAACGTCACCACCCAGCGGATCATCTCGGCGCTGCTGGCGGACGGACGCGTACGCAGGGCCTACCTGGGCCTGGTCAGCACACCCACCCGGCTCAGCCCCAGCGCCGTGATCAGGACCGGTCAACACGACGCCCTGCGGGTGGTGGAGGTGCTGGCCGGCTCACCGGCGGACAAGGCGGGCCTGACAGCCGGTGACATCCTCCTCGCGGCGGGCGGCCGGCCCGTCAGTGACGCCGAAAGCCTGCAACGGCTGCTGTTCTCTGACGCCATCGGCGAACGGCTCGAGCTCGCCGTGCTGCGGGACGGGAAGGAAATGCATCTCGTCGCGCTGCCTGAAGAGATGACCAGCAACGGAAAGTAGCCAGCCCCGTTCGGCCCGAGCAGCAAAGGACTGAAGCAGCCGGACCTAGTCCTGGCCTGCCACGTCCGCGATGCCTACGAAACGTGTGCCGACGCCGTCAAACTCGCTGCGGACGTACCCCTGGCGCAGCGGGGGTACATCGGCAGGGTTGTGGTGCGCGCAGACGACGTACGTGAATTCCGGCCACCACTTCTTGGGGCGCGCCGCTTCCTCATAACCGCAGACGGCGCACTCCAGGTGTACCCAGACCGGGCGTTTGCCGGTGCGGTTGGCGCGGGACTGGACAAGCCATGGCGGGGGGTTGTCCAGGATCTTCCCCAGCTCGGCCTCGGTCATCCACTTGGGAAGGCCATGGCGCTGGGCCATTTCCATGGGTACATCAAGGGCAATGGCCGCATCGCGTCTGCTAATCATCACCATCCACGATACGGGAGGCCGCCAAATTGCAGACCTCATGAGCCTCTGCAGCAACGTGCAAAACCTGATCTTCCATGGAAGGCCAATGGGCCTGGGATGATAGCGAGGTCCACAACCGGGCTACCCGTAACAGTAATGCTGCGCCGCGGCCTCGGCGTTCCGACTGTACCCGGGGGATTCCCGCCCGAGCTGGGCGGTGTCAGTCTGACGGCGGGGAAAGGGAAGCCGCTCGGGTCATCATCCCGCGCGACCCCGGGACATGCCGGCCGAACGCGTCGAACCTGGATCTCAACACCGGGCAGAGCAGATTGTGTTGAACGTCTGCGTTCCGGGCGGCGCAGTCGGTGGGACCGCCGAATAAATCCTCAGGTTCAACCATATGCTCGCCGGCGTCGCACAAAACTTCCGACCGCCACCTTTGCACGGTACGGCGACTCCTGACGGTTCCTGTGAATTCCTAGGGACGGCCTGATTGACAAGTTTGGGCTAAATAAGTTGATCTTTCTCATATCTTGGTAATACCTCGTGAATATTTCCTCACCTAGAGGCGCGGCCGATCTTTTAGCGGACTGAATGACGAGTATTTCCCAAGGTGCGCAGCCTAGCTTGTGCCCTAAGCGTACAGCCGTACGCCAGGACTCAGGATCAGTGAGGTTGTCATGAATGGGCAATTGTACGAATCGTCAGACGCGCGATATCGGGTGACCAAGCAAGGCAAAGCTGGAATTGTCGCAACGGTCGCTACGGTACTCTGCACCACTTCTCTTTTGGCCATCCCCGCCGCCAGCGCGGCTGTCCCGTCGTTCCCGGACAACCTGGTGGTTTTCCCCGACCGGGACTTCGTTACGGTTGAGGGCTACCAGGACAGGATCGGCCAGACAGCCACCGTGGAAGTCAGGCGCCCCGGAGGCGGGATAGTAGGCTCTGCCCAGAGCGTCGTCGCGGCGGGTGATGTGGCTTTTGAAGTCAACCACCCGGGCGGAGTCTGTTGGGGTGCAGGGACAGGCCTCAACGTCACTCCGGACATTAGGCCCGGCGACGTGGTGTCTATCAGGTTCGGCCCGACCGAGGTCGGGGCCACCACTGTACAGGACGCTTACGTCAATGCGGACTCCGTGCTGGACGGCACCACCGTGACTGTGAGGGGATATGTAGCGGCGGGCGTGAACAAAAACCAGATGGAACAACGCATTGTGGAACCTGCCTTGAAGGACACCGGCGTGGGGCGGCGTGACGTTCGTGCAGTCCCCGGACCGCTGACGGTCGACGCGGGTTACCGATCCGGCCTTGAGTTCGATGTTGATGGCCCGAACACCTTCACCGCTACCTACATTTTTGACGAACCAAATGCCGCCAGACTTGCCGCCGAGGCTGTTGGCGCGAGTGCCTTGGCCTGGGAGGCGCAGGATGCCAACGACAACCGGCAGGGCTTGACCATCGCCGAGTTCCGCGAGGTAGGCGGCCCCGGGATGGGCGGCTGCCCGCCGCGTGGGGAAGTAGCGACAGTGCCGGGTTCGCTAATGCCGGTGACACCGTTCCGGGCTTTGGATACACGCGACAGCACAGCCGTCGGGGCGGACTCAAGTGTTTCGTTTCAAGTCGCCGGCGTGAACGGGTTGCCTGCGGAAGTGTCCGCCGTCGTCTTCAACCTGACGGTGGCAGAGGCAAAGTCGCATGGGTTCGTCACGGCCTATGCATCCGGAACTGACAAGCCAGATGCGTCCAACCTGAACTTTGGTGCCGGTCAGATAGTTGCGAATGCTGTAACGGTGCCTGTCGGTGCCGACGGGAAGGTCACGCTGTTCAATAGGTCCGCCGGGACCACGCACCTGCTGGCGGACGTCTCGGGGTACTACCTGCAAGGGACGCCGACAGCTGCGGGTGCGTTTGCGGCCGTGGCGCCCACAAGGTTCCTGGATACGCGGAGCAGTAAGGCCGTCAGTCCCGATTCGACGACTACTTTCCAGGTGGCAGGGGCAAATGGTTTGCCAGCCAGCGTGTCAGCCGTTGTGTTAAACCTGACAGTTGCGGAGGCACAATCCTTCGGATTCGTCTCGGCCTACCCAACCGGTATGGACCGGCCCAATGCGTCAACCGTGAACTTCAGTGCTGGGCAGATCATCCCTAACTCCGCAACTGTGCCGGTAGGTGCTGATGGGACGGTGACTCTGTTCAATCGGTCTTCCGGCAACACGCATTTGGTGGTGGATGTGTCGGGTTACTACCTGCCCGGCACTCCGACTGCGGCGGGAACGTTTCAGGCGGTAACGCCAAAGAGGTTTCTTAACACGCGGGATACTACCGCGGCAGGAAAGGATTCAACAGTGTCCTTCCAGGTGGGAGGGGCCAACGGGATTCCCGTTAATGCTGCGGCAGTTGTATTCAACCTGACGGTGGCACAAGCGAATTCCTTCGGGTACATAACCGCCCACGCCACCGGGACGAGCCGACCCGCAGTTTCGAACCTGAACTTCGGCGCTGGTCAGATCGTGCCTAACTCGGTCACCGTTCCCGTAGGAACAGACGGTCGCGTCAGCCTCTTCAACAGGTCCACAGAATCCACCCACTTATTGGCAGACGTCTCCGGTTACTTCCTCCCGAACTGACCAGGGGTGGCCGGGCAGGCACCCTGCTGGCCCAGTCGCACTGCGGGTTTTCCCAACGACACAGCACCTATCCTCCTGACCCTCGCTTGCGACGGCCGTTTCTGGCTAGAATCAAGCGGGGGTCAGCTGGTGATTCCCGGCTGCCTGTACCGAGTCCCGCTGTTGCTTGGTGCCCGTTCCCGAGGATTCCCTGCTCATGCCCAACAGAATACCGCGCTCATCGAAGCTCCCGGTCTTGGGATTGACCCTGTCCGCCATCCTTGCCAGCGTCGTAATGGCAGTCCCGGCACACGCAGATGCCAACCTTGAGGTCCGGAAGGCCAGCCCCCGCACCGGGACCGCGCAGGCCACCGCCACGGACCAGTTCATCGTGGGACTCAAGACCCGGCCGGGCATCGCGTCCGAGGCTGCTGCAACAGCGGAGGCTGCAAGGACAGCTGCGGCCGGACTGGGCGTAGCCGCCCAGCGCGTCCGCGGCACGGCTACCGGCGCGCAGGTGGTCAGGACCAGCAAGGCTCTTCCCGCCGCTGAGGCCGAAACTTTCCTGGCTGCCCTCCGAGCCAACCCGCAGGTGGAGTACGCCGAGCCGGATGTAATCATGCACACTCAGGCCGCGGAGCCGAACGACCCCGGCTACGCGGTGCAGTGGGGACTCTGGGAAGAACCCGCCGGCGTCCGCATTCCCGGCGCCTGGGACGTCAACCGCGGGGAGGGTGCCGTGGTGGCTGTGGTGGACACCGGCATCACCAGCCACTACGAGCTGAACGGGAAGGTGTTGCCCGGCTACGACATGATGTCCGACGCCGTGTGGAGCCGTGACGGCGGCGGGCGGGACGCCAACCCGCAGGACGAAGGCGACTGGACTACCGCCGGCCAGTGCGACCCGGGCACGCCCGAAAGCATCTCCTCCTGGCATGGAACCCACGTTGCGGGCATCATCGCGGCGACTGCCAACAACAATGACGGCATCTCCGGCGTCGCGCCCGAAGCTAAAATCCTGCCGATCCGGGCCATTGGCGCCTGTGGCGGCTATTCCTCGGACATCGCGGACTCGATCGTCTGGGCGGCAGGGGGGCAGGTGGCCGGCGTCCCCGCCAACCCCAATCGTGCCAACGTGATCAACCTCAGCCTCGGCGGCCTCGCGCCCTGCTCGGCGACCCAGCAAGCTGCCATTAACTTCGCACACAACGCCGGTTCCGCAGTGGTGGTGGCTGCCGGGAACTCAACCCGCCCCGCAGCGGACGTGAGTCCGGCGAACTGCCAGAACGTGATCACCGTGGCGGCAGCCGGCCGCAACGGTGGCCGCGCTCCGTACTCGAACTACGGAGCGGCCGTGGATGTCACCGCACCCGGCGGTGACCTGTCCGGCGACGACTACCGCGCCGGGATCCTGTCCACGTCCAACTTCGGCAGTACCACGCCCGAAACCGAAGCGTACGAGTACCTGCAGGGGACCTCCATGGCGGCCCCGCACGTGGCCGGCATTGCCGCCCTCATGATGTCCGAGATCGGCGGCACTTACACCCCGGCCGCCGTCGAGCAGCGCCTCAAGGCGACTGCGCGTCCCACGGCCATCGCATGCACGGAAGGATGCGGGGCCGGGCTGGTGGACGCAACGAAGGCACTGAACTTCTCTGACGCGGACCTGCCCGCCAATACTGTCAGGCCCGCTGCAGTGACGTTCAGCGACAAGGACGGCACAGCACAGGACACGTTCACCGTTCCCACCTCCCAGGGGGTGGAATACCTGGCCGGCGGGACGGTGGTGCCCGCCGGAGTGCGCCCTGGCGCGGGCACCGTGACGGTCTCCGCGCGGGCGCTGCCCGGCTACATCCTGGTGGCCGGGGCTGCCTCGCAGTGGTCAAAGACCTACACTGCCACCTACGCCCCGGTCCCGGGTTCGCTGATTCCAGTCACCCCTTTCCGCGCCCTGGATACCCGGAACAGTTCGGCGGTGGCGCCGGATTCAACGGTCTCCTTCCAAGTGGCCGGGCAGGGAGGGGTTCCCGCGAAGGTATCTTCTGTCGTCTTCAACATGACGGTGGCCGAGGCCCAGTCTTTCGGCTTCGTGACCGCCTACGCCTCCGGCGCTGCCCGTCCGGATGCCTCCAACATGAACTTCAGTTCGGGCCAGATCGTGGCGAACGCCGTCACCGTTCCCGTCGGCGCCGACGGCAAAGTTACTCTGTTCAACCGCTCGGCAGGGGCCACGCATCTGCTGGCGGACGTCTCCGGGTACTATCTTCCGGGAATTCCGACGGCGGCCGGCGCCTTTCAGCCCATCGCCCCTTCGCGGTTCCTGGACACCAGGAGCGGCGCTCCCGTCGCTTCCGACTCGTCGATTTCCTTCCAGGTGGCAGGGGTGGACGGGGTGCCGGGGAGTGTTTCCGCGGTGGTTCTGAACCTGACCGTGGCCGAGGCAAAGTCCTTCGGTTTCATCACTGCCCATGCCTCGGGGACGGACCGTCCGAACGCCTCCAACGTCAACTTCGGCCCCGGGCAGATCATCCCCAACTCCGTGACTGTTCCTGTAGGCAAGGACGGCAGGGTGACCCTGTTCAACCGGTCTTCCGGGACAACGCACCTGCTAGCCGACGTCTCGGGCTACTACATGCCCGGGACGCCCCTAGCAGGTGGCACGTTCCAACCGATCGCGCCCACGCGCTTCCTTGATACTCGGGCCGGCTATCCTGTGCGGGCGGACAACAGCACTGCCATCCAGATGACAGGGGAGCACGGAATTCCTGCCGGAGCATCGGCCGTAGTGTTCAACCTGACGGTAGCCGAGGCGAACTCCTTTGGTTTCGTCACCGCCTATCCCATGGGACCGGCCATGCCCAACGCCTCGAACATCAACTTCAGCGCGGGCCAGATCGTGCCCAACTCGGTGACTGTCCCTATCGGCTCATTCGGCAAAGTGATTCTCTTCAACCGCTCCTCGGCCGCGAACCACTATGTGGCGGATGTCTCGGGCTACTTCCTTCCGGGCTAACACCAGCAGCCTCAGGAAGCCACCGCGAGGCCCGCCGCGGCCGCGCCAAAACCAAGGACCAGGTTGCCGGCCAGGTTCAGCGCCGCTGATCCGAACCGTGCCTCACTGAGCAGGCGCACCGTTGCAGTGGTCCAGGAACTGAAGGTGGTGAGCCCGCCGGCCAGCCCGGCAGCAAGAGCCGTTTGCCATTCCGGAGCCAGCCCTAGCCGAAGGGTCAAGGCGTGGGCGGCGCCAATGATGAAGCACCCCGCAACGTTCACCACCAGCGTGGCCCAGGGCCAGTGCAGCCGTTCCCCGGGTCCGGTGCCCGGGGAACCCGCGGCAGGCTGGATAGAACGGACGGATGTGTGCTGCGCGAACCAGCTGTCCACGGCAAAACGCAGCAGCGCGCCGGCAACGCCGAAGACGCCCACCAGGGCGGCAGCCATCATGGCCGGCCCCCGGAGGACCTTCCATTGCGCCCGTCCAACCTGGCGGCAACGACCTTCCCGGACCGCCACCCCGCGCCGGCAGCAGCAAGCCCCAGCAGCAGTGACAGCACCAAGTACAAAACCCAAACAAAGTGTTCACCTGCGCGCGCCAGCTGGTCCACTGCAAACACCACCGCGGAGAACGTGGTGAAGGATCCCAGCAGGCCCGGCCCGAGCCCGGCGCGGAGCCAGAACGCGGTCTGCGGCCGGGCCATCCAGACCGTGGTCAGCAACGCCAGGACAAAGCTGCCGCCCACGTTAATCCACAGTGTGGCCCACGGTACGGACCCCGGCAGTTCCGGAAATGCCAGTCCCAGCCCGTACCGCAATTCAGTGCCAACGAGGCCTCCGACAGCCACGGCAAACCAGGCCCGGGCCGCAGGAAGTCCCGCGGGCAATGTCAGCTGTCCCCGAGCAGGCAACCGGGGTGGGGGTGGTCGCTCTGCACCCACAGGGCGGAGGTAATCTCATCGGCCAGGTCGTAGTCCCGGGTCCTGCCCGAGTTCCGGATCCGCACCACCAGGGCCCCGCCGAACGGCTTGCGGCCCACCACCTCCACCTCGGCGTCGAGGTCGATCTCTTCAGCAGAGAGGTAGCGCAGCAGGTCCGGGTTCTCGTCGCTGATGCGGGTAATCCGGCCGGTGTGCCCCTGGTCCAGCTCGCCCATCCGGTGGGCGCTCGGCATCAGGACTTTGCCGTCTGCAGTGGGGATGGGGTCCCCGTGGGGGTCCCGCTGCGGGTCCCCGAGTTGGGCGGCGACGCGCTCGATGAACGTGTCCGAGACGGCATGCTCCAGCAGTTCCGCTTCGTCGTGCACCTCGTCCCAGCTGTAGCCCAGCTGCTGGACAAGGTAGGTCTCGATCAGGCGGTGGCGGCGCACCATGGAAAGGGCCAGCCGGACGCCCTGGTCCGTGAGCGTGATGGCGCTGTAAGGCTTGTGGTCCACCAGGCCCTGGTCCTTCAGCTTCCGGACCATTTCGGACACCGATGAATTGGCCACGCCCAGGCGCTGGGCGAGCTGGGAGGACGTGATGGGCTTGTCCTGCCATTCCGTGAACGAGTAGATGACCTTGACGTAATCCTCAATGGAGGAGGAGGGCGCGCTGGTCTTCACAGCATCAAGCGTACCCGTTGACCGCCATCCGTTATGTTTTGGTGGCCCGCCAGGCCAGCGTGAGATAAGGCAGCTCCAACACTTCCTCCGTGGCGTGGCCCAGGTGGTCGTGCAGATACCAGTCGAGGTTGGCCAGCACCTTCGCGCGGGTGGCTTCACCGGCCCGCAGGTAATAGCTCCGCGACTTCGTCAGCTCCACGAGATCAGTGGTGGTCACGCGGTCCTGCCAGTGCGTCACATGGCCTTCGAGGTCGCGGAACTCCGGCCCCACCTGAGGCCGGAAACCTGGCTTGTACACATCTCCGGCGTGCATGATCCGTGAAAGCCGATGGACCCAGGGAACCGAGGTGTCCAGCTGGTTCCATACCAGCCCCAGCGTTCCGTGCGGGCGCAGGACCCGCGCCAGTTCGGTGCTCGCCGTGGGGGCATCGCACCAATGCCAGGCCTGGGCAACGCTGACGACGTCGAACGCCGCCGCGGGCAGGCCGGTCGCCTCGGCGGTGGCCTGGACAGCCGTGGCGGCGGGACAGTGCGCGCGTAACTGTTCGAGCATGTCCCCGGAGGGGTCCACAGCGGTGACGCTCAACCCCATGCCGAGCAGGAGTTCGGTGAACTTGCCGGTGCCGGCACCGGCATCCAGTGCATCACGGGCCCCTGCGGGCACCAGCCATTGGGCTGATTCTGCCGGGTAGCCCGGCCGGACCTGCTGGTAGTGCTCGCCGCCATCCTGGAAGCTCTGGCCGAGCTCCCGGCGCCGTCCGTGATCCAGTTTGGGGCCACCCCGTACCACGTGTGGCCTCCTTCGTTTGATGCCCTTGGGTATCCTCCGAATTTACCGCAAGTGCCTAGTCGTCGATGCAGGGAGCGGCGCCGGCAGTGCCCGGGGTGTTAGGTGCCCACTGCGGGTAGGTCCGTGTGTCGTTCGCCGGAACCCAGCGCCCGGCATCCACCACGTAGTCCCAGCCGAGCCCGTTGCTGCGCAGTGCGGCAATACCTGCAAGGAGCCGTTCGGCGTCCTCCAGGCGGGAGCCCACGCCGAAGCTGGCGCGCAACGAACCGGAAGGCAGGCCCAGCCGCTTCAGCAGCGGGTGGGCGCAGAAGCGGCCGTCGCGCAGGCCCACGCCGTGCTCGGCGGACAGATAAGCCGCCACCAGTCCTGCGTCGTAGCCTTCCACCGAGAAATTGACCACGCCGATGGTGTCCGTGTCCGGGTTGGTGTCCTTGAAGATCTGGTGGACAGTAACGCCGGCGATCTGCTGCAATCCTTCCACCAGGAAGGAACGGATGGCGGATTCGTGGGCGTGCCACTGCTCCAGGTCCAGCCCGGCGATCACCTGGGTGGCACGGGCCAGGGTGGCTGCGCCGAGGACGTTGGGGGAGCCGCCCTCGTGGCGGGCCGGTCCTGTGGCCCAGCTGACGCCGTCGAGCCTTGCTTCCTTAACGGCGCCGCCGCCGGCAAGGTGCGGCGTTCCGGCGTCGAGCCAGTCGGGGCGGCCCACCAGGACGCCGGCACCGAAAGGTGCGTACAACTTGTGGCCGGAGAAGGCGAGGTAGTCGACGTCGTCCGCGGCGATGTCCACGCGGCGGTGCGGCGCCAGCTGGGCGGCGTCCACCACAATCCGGGCACCGTGATCGTGGGCCAGGGCGGCCAGGGTGCGGATGGGCAGGATCTCGCCGGTGACGTTCGACGCGCCGGTGACGGCGAGCAGGCTGACGCCGCCCTGCTCCAGCTCCGTACGGACGGCGGCGATGGTGCCAACGATCGTGTCGGCGGCCACGATGCTGCGGTGCGGGACGCCCTGCCACGGCAGCAGGTTGGCGTGGTGTTCGATGTCCAGGTAGAGGACGTCGCCGTCAGGCCGGCCGTCGGTGACGGGCAGGCAGCCTGCGAGCAGGTTCAGCGAATCCGTGGTGTTGCGGGTGAAGATGACGGAATCGTCCGGACGTCCGCCCACGAATTCGCGGACGATGTTGCGTGCGTTTTCGTACACGGAGGTGCTGATCTGGGAGGCGTAACCGGCGCCGCGGTGGACGCTGGCGTAGTACGGGAGGATCTCGTTGAGGTATGCAGAAACCACGGAGAGGGCCGGAGCCGAGGCGCCGTAGTCAAGGTTTGCGTAGCGGATGTGGCCGCCGTGGATCAGCGGAGCCTGGATCTCAGCGCCGGTGACGGCAGCGAGCGGACGTCCGGCGGCGGCGCGGCGGGCATCAAAGCCGGCCTCGGATCCGGGAATTTCAGTTGCGGCGGTGGCATTGGGAGAGACGGTGGCAGTTGTCACGAAAGACCTCACTTCAAAAGGACTCCCTCACCCGGGAATCCGCGCTTGCCGCATCCGCTCCGGACCGGCCTGGTCGTCACCCGGGGCACCCCACCGCGGTTGGAGGGTTGCCGGCCAGCAAACCGGGGTTTCGCGCTGGCACTCGTGACCTGCTTAAGAGCGTAAAACATGGGGCGTATTGGTATGTAGCCGGGATAAATGTTAAGCGCTTTGTTACGCACCGGATGAAAAGGGCTCCTTTTGCCGAAGAAACGACGGCGGGCGCCTCCGTTGTGGAGGCGCCCGCGGCGGATTCTTCGGCGAAGTGGGTTCAGAGGAGGTCGTCCAGGCCGGGGTTCAACCGGCGGAGCACCTCGGAGTGCAGGATGGAGTTGGTGGCCAGCGCGTTGCCGCCGAAGGGCCCGTCGTCCCCTTCCAGCGATGTGAAGCGGCCGCCGGCTTCCACCACGATGGGCACCAGTGCGGCCATGTCGTAAAGGTTCAGTTCCGGTTCGCAGGCGATGTCCACGGAGCCTTCCGCCACCATGCAGTAGGACCAGAAATCGCCGTACGCCCGGGTCCGCCACACGTCCTCGGTGAGGCCCAGGAACTGGTCCAGGTTTCCCCGCTCCTTCCACCCGCTGAGGCTGGAATAGGACAGCGAGGCGTCGGAGAGTTGGGAGACGTTTGAGACCCGCAGCCGTGTGGCCGAAGCAAGAGAACGGCCCATGTAGGCGCCCATACCTTTGGCTGCCCACCAGCGCTTGCCCAAAGCCGGCGCGCTGACCACACCCACCACCGGCTCGCCCTCATCCACCAGTGCAATCAGGGTGGCCCAGACCGGCACGCCGCGGACAAAGTTCTTGGTGCCGTCGATGGGATCGATAATCCAGCGGCGCGATCCGTGCCCGGTGCTGCCGAACTCCTCGCCCAGCACGGCATCGCGCGGGCGGGAGCGGGACAACTGGCCGCGGATGGCTTCTTCGGCGGCCTTGTCTGCGTCGGTGACCGGCGTCAGGTCCGGCTTGGTCTCCACCTGGAGGTCAAGGGCCTTGAAGCGGCTCATGGTCTGGTCATCCACGGAGTCGGCCAGGACATGGGCCAGGCGCAGGTCATCGTTGTAGCTCGAGGCGGGTTGGATCATGCTTCCAAACTACCGTCTGCCTGCGGTTCTGCTGGGAGATCGGCCTTGTCAGTTAACGCTGCCAAGCTCCTTGGCCTCCTGGGCCTCCATACGGGGATCGGTGCCGAGGAGCCGCCGCAGGGAGGCCAGCCGGGCTTCTCCGGTGGCTCCGGCATGGCCGCCCGCCACCCACGCGTCCAGGCCGCAGTTAACGGCCGTGGCGGTGTGCTTGCAGCCCCGTTCACAGTCTTCGATGCCGGGGGAGAGGTCCGGGAAGGACCGCAGGATCCGGTCCGGGTCCACGTGGGCCAGGCCGAATGAGCGGATGCCGGGAGTGTCGATGATCCAGCTGCCGGACGGTGCGTCCGCCAGCCTCAGCGCCAGGGCAGACGACGACGTGTGGCGGCCCCGTCCCGTCACCGCGTTGACGCCGCCGGTGGCACGCTCGGCCCCGGTCAGCGCGTTCACCATGGTTGACTTGCCCACGCCCGAATGCCCGAGCATCACGGTGACTTTTCCGTCCAGGTGGCCGCGCAGTTCCGCTACCGCCCTGCTGTCCAGCCGGGCCGACAATCCGTCGTCGGAGCGGGCATCAATGCCCGAAGCCGCCGAGTCCGCCGTCCGGCTGATGATCACGGGGAAGTCCAGGTGCGTGTAGTTGGACAACAGCTCCGCGGGGTCCTTGACGTCCGCCTTGGTGACGAGCAGGATCGGCTCGATGCCGGCGTCGTACGCAGCCACGAGGGCGCGGTCAATGAAACCGGTGCGCGGTTCGGGGTTGGCGGCAGCAACCACAATGACCAGCTGGTCGGCGTTGGCCACCACCGCCCGTTCCACAGGATCGGTGTCGTCGGCGCTGCGCCTGAGCAGCGTTTTCCTGTCCTGGATTTTCACCAGCCGCGCCAGGGTGTCCGGCTCGCCGGACACGTCGCCCACGAGCGAAACAAAGTCGCCGGCCACCACGGGGTTCCGGCGCAGCTCGCGCGCCCGGGCGGCGATGACAACGCGCTCCTTGCCCGAGTCCTCGCCCACTACTGCCGTGTACCGGCCGCGGTCAACGGTGACGATCCGGCCGGTGACGGCGTCGTCGTGGCTTGGCCGGTCCTTGGTGCGGGGCCTGGATCCCTTCTTGCTGGGCCGGATGCGGACATCCGACTCGTCCCAGGAGTCAGTGCTCCGCGCCACCGGTTGAACCTTTCGCCCCGGCGCCGGAGGCGCCCGCCTGGGCCAGCATGTCGGCCCACAGCCGGGGAAAGTCCGGCATGGTCTTGGCGGTGGTCCCGATGTCTTCCACCTGGACCCCTTCCACAGCCAGGCCAAGGATGGCTCCGGCGGTTGCCATCCGGTGGTCCGCATAGCTGTGGACGACGCCGGGGTGCAACCTTGCGGGCCGGATCACCAGGCCGTCGCTGGTCTCCTCGGCGTCCCCGCCAAGGCGGTTGATCTCGGTGACCAGGGCAGCCAGCCGGTCCGTCTCATGCCCTCGCAGGTGCGCGATGCCGGTGAGCCGGGATGGGCCGGTGGCCAGGGCGCAGAGCGCTGCGACCGTGGGAGCCAGTTCGCTGGTGTCCGCAAAATCAGCCCCCTTGATCTCCGGCCCGCCCGTAACGGTGAGGACGCCGTCGCGAAGGCTGACCTCTGCACCCATGTCGGCCAGGATGGTGCGCCACAGATCCCCTACCTGCTGGGTGTGCTCGGGCCAGCCAGGAATCCTGACGGTTCCGCCGGAAGCCAGGGCAGCGGCAAGGAAAGGCCCGGCGTTGGACAGGTCCTGCTCGATCCGCTGGTCGAAGGCGCGGATGGGCCCGGGCGAAACCACCCAGTGGTCGGGGACCGAGTCATCCACCAGCACGCCGGCGCCGCGAAGAACGGCAACGGTCATGTTGATGTGGTCCAGGCTTGGCACGGGTTTGCCCACATGCTCCAGGTGCAGGCCCTCGGTGAACCGGGCACCCACCAGCAGGAGGGCGGACACAAACTGTGATGAGGCACTGGCGTCGATGACCAGGTGGCCGCCACGGACGTTGCCGGAGCCTTCTACCACAAACGGCAAGGACGACGGCGTGCCGCCATCTTCCGCGGAAACTGCCACGCCCAGGGCCTTCAGCGCCTCGATGATGGTTCCCATCGGACGCTTCCGGGCGTGCGGGTCGCCGTCGAACAGGCTGGTGCCGTTCCGCAGCGCGGCCAGCGGCGGCACGAACCGCATCACGGTTCCGGCGAGCCCGCAGTCGATTTTAGCGGCGGTGGGTGCCCCGCCGGCCGTGAGCGGAAGGACCTCAAGGTCAGGCCCGAAGGCGCCGTCGCCGGGCACCTCGGTGATAGTGGCGCCAAGCTGGCGGAGCGCCTCGATCATCAGCGCGGAGTCCCTGGAATGCAGCGGTGCGCGCAGTCGCGACGGCCCGTCGGCAAGTGCCGCGAGCACCAGATACCGGTTGGTCAACGACTTCGAACCCGGCACGGTGACGGTGGCATCCACAGGGCGGGAGGCGAAAGGGGCAGGCCAGTGGGGGAAGGACGCTCCGGCGTTGTCCCGGGCGGCGGCTGGTGCGGTCATGTCCTGCTTATGCCCCCGTGGCGTGTTCGACGGCGCGGCGGACAACCTTGTCGGCCTTGTGCAGCTTCTTGTTGGTGGTCTTGCGGGCATCCGCGGCGAGGTGCGCGGCGCCCTTCCTCGCGTCGGCCGCCAGGTGCTCGGCCCGCCAGGCCAGTCCAGGCCTGCCTGCTGTGTCCACGGAGGCAAGCAGTGCCCCGCCGCTCAAGGACAGGTTCTTCAACAGCTGGCTGCGGCGGTTCCCGCGGCCTTCCTTGCTGCTGATGTCTGCGCTGCGCCACTCAACAAACGTGTTGAGCAGCGAAACCACGGTCAGGACGGTGGCGGAAAGACGGGAAAACTTCCCCAGCCCGAACAGGACGCCGGCGCCCACCTGCGTGCCGCCGATAATCCGGGCCAGAGTCTTCACGTCTGTCTGGAACGGCAGCGCGGATGCGGCCTTGCTCAACAGGGGCGAGAGCTGTTGCGCGGTATCGTCAGCGTTCTTGAGCTTATCCAGTCCGGCAAGAACAAAACTGGAAGCCAGCATGGGCCGTGCGAGCGTGCGGACAAAGGACATGGATTTCCTCCTGGGTGGACGAACCGCGTCGGGTGCGGCGGAGTCCGTTCTAGTCTTGCACTTTTAGGGAATATTTGCCCGAAAGCCGGGGTTATGGATGCTGGACCCTGCTAAGCCGGGCCCACAAGACAAACCACCGGACAGCAGAGCGGAGTTGGCCCTTGAGGCGGGTGTTGGACGGAATCGATGCAGCAGGCCCGGTAGCCATGGACTCGTTGGGGACCGAACCCCCCGAGTACGGGTCGCCGCGCCCACAAAGCCTGACAGTAGACTTGAAGGCAATGAGCACCCTGGATCCGGCCGTTTCGGCCATGTATGAGGCTTCGCAACGCGAAACCAAGAGCAGCGCCGGTAACCGGCCCGAGCCGGCAGAGCCAACGGAAGACTCCGTGCAGCCCGCGGAATCAGCCGAGGAAGCGGTCAACGTTTCCACGGAATCCGCGGAGGAGCGCCGCGCCAGGTTCGAACGCGATGCGATGCAGTATGTCGACCAGCTGTATTCGGCAGCCATGCGTATGGCCCGGAACCCGGCAGACGCTGAAGACCTCGTCCAGGAGGCCTACACCAAGGCCTTCTCCGCGTTCCACCAGTACAAGCCCGGAACCAACCTCAAGGCCTGGCTGTACCGGATCTTGACGAACACCTACATCAATCTGTACCGCAAACGGCAGCGCGAACCCCTCCAGTCCAACTCGGACACCATCGAGGACTGGCAGTTGGCGCGGGCTGAATCACACACCTCCAGCGGGCTGCGTTCCGCTGAGGCAGAGGCGCTGGATCACCTTCCGGATTCCGACGTCAAGCGCGCCCTTCAGGCTATCCCCGAAGAATTCCGCCTCGCGGTGTACTTCGCGGATGTTGAGGGGTTCGCGTACAAGGAAATTTCAGACATCATGAACACCCCCATCGGCACAGTGATGTCCCGGCTTCACCGCGGCCGGAGAATGTTGCGGGACATGCTCGCGGAATACGCCGCCGAGCGAGGGTTCAAAACAGCCGCAGACACACCGGCCGCGGCGGAAAGCACACAACAGGAGAACAGGAAATGAGCGACTGCCAGGGATTGGGCGACTGCGACGATACCCGGATGCAACGCATCTACGAGTACCTTGACGGCGCGCTGACCCGTGAGGACATTACGGAAATCAAGACCCACCTTGATGAGTGCCCGGAATGCACGGAGCAGTACGACCTTGAGTGCGTGATCCGCAACATGGTCAAGCGTTCCTGTACCGAAGCTGCTCCGGAGAACCTGAAGAATGCCATCCTGGACCGGATCCACTCGATCCGTCCGGTGGATGCATAGCGCTTCACATCGGCAGCACCGGTCGCGCGGGCCGCGAACCGAAGGATTAAACACAAAGGACCCCGGATGCCACAATGGCTTCCGGGGTCCTTCGCTTTAACCGCTGTACCTGGCATTTGCCTAGGTGTTGGGGCGCTTCCCGTGGTTCGCGCCGCCACGCTTACGGTCACGACGCTTGCGTGCACGCTTGCTCATAGCTGGCCTCCTTAATGTTGTACTCAAAAGAGCTGCCCTCAAGTCTCCCACATCATCAGGCGCCCCGCGAACCGGCAACCGCCGCATGACCTGCGGTTCGACCGCTGCCGGCGGAGGACCCCGGTCCGGGCCTAATCGCGGAGCGAATTGCGGATGGCGATACCGGCCTGCTCCAGCACGGTCCTGACTGTTTCCAGGGCCACCGGACTCAGTGGCTGCTTGCCTGCCTGTAGCCGGAGTTCAGCACGCAGGTCATCCCGGAACGCCTGGAGCATGAGCTCGGCTTCCTTGAGGGTCCCTTTGCCCTCCGCTGCTGCCCCGCCTTTGAGGGCTGTAAAGGCTGCTGACGCTGCACCGGCCCGGGCAGCCTCAGCGGTGGCCGCAAGGTCAGCACGGAGCCCGCGCATGTTGCTGCGGATGTCTTCCCGGAGGTTGTCTGCCAGCCGGCGGACGGAAGCGGAGATTTCCTGTTCCACCGCTGCAAGTTCCTCACGGCGAAGGTTCAGTTCTGCCAGGCCGGCGGGGGTGATGCGGTAGTTGGTGCGGCGGCCGAAGGCTTCGGTGGCCACCAGCCCCTCCTCCTCGAGTTTCCCCAGCCGCGGGTAGATGGTACCGGCGCTGGGGGAGTAGGTGCCGCCGAACCGCTCCTTGAGCGCCTTAATCAGTTCGTAGCCGTGCTTGGGCCCGGACTCCAGCAGGGCAAGAAGGTAAAGCCGCAGGGCGCCGTGGGCGAAAACAGCGGGCATCAGCGCCGTTCTTCCGAAGACCCGGTGGGATTCCCATTCACGCCCTCGGGCGGCGCGCCGTGGAGGATAGAGGTCTTGCCGGACACCGAGTTGGTCCTGACCAGCATCAGCTTCGCGTCCGGTCCGGCGATGGTCTCCACCTTCCCGCCCGCCACATGGTAGTGCTGGTTGCCGATCACTACTGCCCCGCTGGCCGACTTGGCCACGATATCCACTCCGACGTCGTACGGGATCCTGATGGTCAGGTCTCCGGACACGGAATTCGCGCCGAAATCCTGGGTGAAACCGAGCAGGTCGAAATTCATGTCGCCGCTGACCGTGTTGGCCCGGATGTGACTGAGGTGGCCGGAGGCCGTTACTTCGCCGGAGACAGTCTTGGCGGTGAGGACGCCGCTGTGGTGCCGGGCGCTGACCTCGCCGCTGACCGTACTGACGAACAGTTCGCCGTCGGTGCTGTCGGCCATCACGGAACCGGAGACGGTGTTCAGGCGCGTGCGGGCGGCCATGCCTGACACGAGGCCGTCGCCGCTGACCGTGCCGGCTTCGACATCAACGGTGGCAGGAAGGGCGATGCTGATGACGGAATAGTTCTCGCTGTTGTGGTTGACCGTTCCCATCAGGTTCTTGAACCAGCCCTGCGGCCCGTGCAGCTGGTGCCGGACTTCCAGCCGGCCGTCTTCCAGCGAAACTGCCACGGGATCACCCTGCACCTCGGAAATCTCGATCCGGGTGAAGGGCTCCTCATGGGCTACGACATCGAACCGGCCGCGCACAATTCCCAGTTTCAGCGACGAGACAGACTCGACGTCGATGGTCTGTGCGCCGGCGACAGTCCAGCTCTGATCAGCCATGGTTCCTCCAAAGACGATATATCGTGTTTGTCCCAACCTACTCCGGCTGCGGACGGACTTCAAGATATATCGCGAAAAGCCCCTATTCCGGAACTGCCATCCCCAACCACTGGAACCAGCCGCGGTGGAGTACCAGCCAAGCCATCAGTCCGTACCCGGCCTGCCCCGGGGTTCCCCCGTTGGCGGCGAGGTCCTGGCGCCACTGCTCGTGGTTCAGGAGCGGGGAAAAGGTGTCCACGTAGAGGTGCTTGCGGCGCGTAGTGACGTCGGCGAAGGCGGTGTTCAACTCATCAAGCCGACGGTTCTGAGCCGGGTCCAGGGTTGGCGGCGGCCCAACAACAAACACCTCCAGCCGGTTCTGCGAGGCGGAATCGAGGATGTTGGCCAGGTTGAGCCGGCTGCGTGCCGTGGAAAGCCCGAATTCGATGTCGCGGCCGGAGAGCCCGATCACCAGGCGGTTCTCGGCCTGATCACTGAACCTGCGGCCGGCCTCGCCCAGCCAGCGGGCAGCCAGGCCTTCCGTCCCTTCCTGCGGACAGGGGAGTGCGTAGCTTTCCAGGACCATCCCGTCCTGGGGAGTGCGGGCCAGTACGCGGCCCAGCCAGCCAAGCGCGCGGGGGTCACCCAGTCCGGCCAGCAGTTCGTCTCCTACAGCTGCGATGCGCAGCTTCCTGTCTTCCACACGTTCCTCTTTACTTCGGTGCCTGCCGGCCGCCACCCGGGGTTGTTTCCCTGACCGGGCAGGCGCTGTTCTTCCCATTAAACAGAACTGCCCGGCCGGAGTCTGGTATTTCGACGTCCGGCCGGGCAGCCTTACTGGTTCCTACCGTGCAAATGCCTGCTTCAGCAGGGCATCCTGCTCCGCGGCGTGGCGCTTCATGGAACCCGCAGCCGTGGAGGCCGAGGCCGGGCGCGACACGAGGCGGACCCTGCGGCCAAGCGCATCCGGAAGGTTCAGGCCCATGAACGGCCACGGTCCCTGGTTGGCAGGCTCGTCCTGCGCCCAGACAACCTCGGCGTTCGGGTACTTGGCCAGTTCCGCTGCGATCTCTGCATGCGGCAGCGGGTAAAGCTGCTCCACCCGGACGATCGCCGTGGTCTTGTCATCGGTCTTCTGCCGGGTGGACAGAAGGTCGTAGTACAGGCGGCCGGAGACCAGCAGCACGCGCTCGACCGCGTCTGCTGCCAGCTGCTCATGGTCACCGATGACCGGGCGGAAGGTGCCGTTGGTGAAGTCCTCGACGGACGACGCAGCGGCCTTGAGGCGCAGCAGCTGCTTGGGCGTGAAGATGATCAACGGCTTCCGGGGCCGGCTGTACGCCTGGCGGCGCAGCAGGTGGAAGTGCGAGGCCGCCGTGGTGGGGTTGGCCACGATGATGTTCTCTTCGGCACACAGCTGCAGGAATCGCTCGATCCTTGCGGAGGAGTGGTCCGGGCCCTGGCCCTCGTAGCCGTGCGGGAGCATCAGCACCAGCGATGAACGCTGGCCCCACTTCTGCTCGGCGGAGGAGATGAACTCATCGATGATGGTCTGGGCACCGTTGACGAAGTCGCCGAACTGGGCCTCCCAGAGGACCAGGGCGTCCGGGCGTTCCACGGAGTAGCCGTATTCGAAGCCCATGGCCGCGTATTCGGACAGCAGGGAGTCGTAGATCCACAGCTTGGCCTGGTTTTCGGAGAGGTTGCCCAGGGGCAGCCATTCCTTGCCGTTGGCGCGGTCGTGGAAGACTGCGTGGCGCTGCACGAACGTGCCCCGGCGCGAGTCCTGGCCCGCGAGGCGGACGGGGACGCCTTCCATGATCAGCGAGCCGAAGGCCGCGATCTCGCCGAAGCCCCAGTCGATGCCGCCTTCACGGGACATCTGCTCGCGCTTCTCCAGCAGCTGCTTGAGCTTGGCGTGGACTGTGAAGCCTTCGGGGATCTCAACGTGCGCCTTGCCGATCCGGGCCAGCGTGTCAGCGGAGATGGCCGTGGAAACCGGTGCGTTCGTGCCGGAATCGGACTGTTGGGCGATGGGGCGCTCAATGTCGGACACTGCTGCCGAATCCGCGGTGATGATCGGAATCGGTGAGGTCTGGGCTGCATGGGTCTCAGCGAAGACGCGCTCCAGCCGCTCCTGGTAGTCGCGGAGCAGCTGCTCGGCTTCTTCCTCGGTGATGTCGCCGCGGCCGATGAGCGACTCGGTGTAGAGCTTGCGCACCGAACGCTTGGCTTCGATCAGGTTGTACATCAGCGGCTGGGTCATCGAGGGGTCATCGCCCTCGTTGTGCCCGCGGCGGCGGTAGCAGACCATGTCGATGACGACGTCCTTGTGGAACCGCTGGCGGAACTCGTAGGCGAGCTGGCCGATCCGGACTACGGCCTCGGGGTCGTCACCGTTCACGTGGAACACCGGTGCCTGGATCATCTTGGCAACGTCCGTGGAGTACGTGGACGAGCGGGACGAAGACGGCGCCGTGGTGAAGCCCACCTGGTTGTTGACCACGATGTGGATGGTTCCACCGGTGCGGTAGCCACGCAGTTGGGACAGGTTGAGGGTCTCGGCAACCACACCCTGGCCGGCGAATGCGGCGTCACCGTGGACCACGATGGGGAGGACCGGGAAGGACTCGCCCTGGTCAAGGCGGTCCTGCTTGGCGCGGACGATGCCCTCGAGGACGGGGTCCACCGCTTCAAGGTGTGAGGGGTTGGCGGCCAGGTAGACCTTGGTCTCCTTGCCATTGTCCGAGGTGAACGTGCCCTCGGTGCCCAGGTGGTACTTCACGTCACCGGAACCCTGGACCGAACGCGGGTCCTGGGTGCCCTCGAATTCCCGGAACACCTGAGCGTAGGTCTTGCCGGCGATGTTGGTCAGCACGTTCAGGCGGCCACGGTGGGCCATTCCGATGGCTACCTCGTCCAGGCCGTCGTCGGCGGCGTCGGACATGATGGCATCCAGCAGCGGAATGAGGGACTCGCCGCCTTCAAGCGAAAAGCGCTTCTGGCCCACGAACTTGGTCTGGAGGAAGGTCTCAAAGGCCTCGGCAGCGTTCAGCTTGGAGACGATCCGCAGCTGCTCTTCGCGGCTGGGCTTCGAGTACGGGTGCTCGAGCTGGTCCTGGAACCACTTGCGCTCGGCAGGCTCCTGGATGTGCATGTACTCGATGCCCGTGGTGCGGCAGTAGGCGTCGCGCAGGACACCCAGGATGTCGCGGAACTTGAGCATCGGCTTGCCGCCGAAGCCGCCGGTGGGCCACTCGCGGTCCAGGTCCCACAGGGTGAGGCCGTAGGTGAGGACGTCGAGGTCCGGGTGCTTGCGCTGGACGTACTCCAGCGGATCGGTGTCCGCCATCAGGTGGCCGCGGACGCGGTAGGAGTGGATCAGCTGCTGGATCCGGGCTACCTTGTTGATCTCGTCGGCCGGGTCAACCTGCTTGTCCGCGCTCCAGCGGACGGGCTCGTACGGGATCCGGAGGGACTCGAAGATCTCGTCGTAGAAGTTCTGCGCACCCAGCAGCAGCTGGTGGACGAGCTTGAGGAACTCGCCGCTGCCGGCACCCTGGATCACGCGGTGATCGTAGGTGGAGGTCAGGGTCAGGACCTTGCTGATGGCGTTCTGGGCGATGATCTTCTCGCTGGCGCCCTGGAATTCGGCCGGGTAGTCAAGGGCGCCGACGCCGATGATCGCTGCCTGGCCCTTGGAAAGGCGGGGCACAGAGTGCACGGTGCCGATGCCGCCCGGGTTGGTCAGGGAGACGGTGGTGCCCTGGTGGTCGTCGGCCGTCAGCTTGCCGTTGCGGGCGCGCTTGATGAGGTCCTCGTAGGTGTGCCAGAACTCGGAGAAGTTAAGGGTTTCGGCCTTCTTGATGTTCGGAACCATCAGCAGGCGGGTTCCGTCGGGCTTGGGCATGTCGATAGCGATGCCGAAGTTGACGTGTGCCGGCTGGACTGCGGAGGGCTTGCCGTCCACCTCGTCGTAGTACACGTTCATGGAGGGGAACTGGGACAGCGCACGGATGACGGCGTAGCCGATCAGGTGCGTGAAGGAGACCTTGCCGCCGCGGGCGCGGGCCAGGTTGGAGTTGATGACAACGCGGTTGTCGATCAGCAGCTTGGCCGGGATGGCCCGGACGCTGGTGGCGGTGGGCACCTCAAGGCTGGTGACCATGTTGGTGGCAATGGCCTTGGCCGGTCCGCGCAGGACCGACACAACGTCCTCTTCCGGAGCCGTGGGGGCCTTGACGTTTTTGGGGAGCTGGGCCGGGATGGGCTGCGAACCGGTGCCAGGTTCAGTCTTCTTTGCGCCGTCCCGAGCCACCGTGGCGGGGGCTTTCGTGACCGGCGCCGGTGCGGATGCGGCAGGTGCCGGAGCTGCGGCGGGCGGTGCGGACGGAGCAGGCGGGGCTGCAGCCGGCGGCGCTGCCGGTGCTGCGGGAGCCGTGTTCACGACCGGAATTTCCCTAGTTGCGGGGTGGGCTGTGGCTTGCGCCGAATTTCCGTTGGAAGAAGAACTGCTGCCCGAGCCGAAGGATTCAAACAGCGGCCACCACTTGGCATCGACAGCGTTCTTGTCCTTTTGGTACTGCTCGTACAGTTCGTCAACGAGCCACTCGTTTCCGCCAAATTCCTCTGGTAGACGGTGGCTAGGCTGCTCTGGCACTTGAAATACGCCTCTTCCATGAGTTTGATTTCTCTCCGGCCCACGGTGCTTCAACACTACGTTTCAACCGGTTTCTGCGTCCTCTGAACCCAGACCATTGCCAGTCTAGTGAGCATCTTGTGGTAACTGCCAATAAGGGTGACCCAAATCATGATGAGACGCGAAATGAGCTGAATATGGCGGCCGCGGGACGGTTGCTTTCCTTGTTCGGCTGCCCCGGCCTGTCGGGCCTCGCGGCCGAACAAGTGAGCACGGGGGAGGAAGCCTGCTCCTGTAGACTGAAATTCTTATGGACAGTAAATCCAGGTGCCGGCCTGGGGGCTGTCAGCGGGGCGTAAGCAGCGCCGCACAGTCCACCCGCAGTGCCGGCAAACCCCGAACGCGCGCCCATCACCACTCGCCGGCAATGCCGGCAGGAGCTGCAAAGGAAGCTGCGTCGGCCTCCGCTGACCACCCTCCGCCGGACCGGTACCGCCCGCGCCGCTCTTCTACCACCAAACTGATGCCCTCGGCCATGGCCGTACAGGCGGGATGCTGAATGGAGTGGCTTCTCCTCGCAGCCGGCTTGCTGCTGATCGCAGGCACGGGCTTCTTTGTCGCGGTCGAGTTTTCCCTGATTGCCCTTGACCAGGCCACCGTCCAAAGAGCCATTGACGACGGCGACGACGGCGCCATCCCTTTGCTGAGATGCCTCAAGTCGCTCTCAACGCAGCTTTCCAGCTGCCAGCTGGGCATTACCCTCACCACCTTGTTGACCGGTTACGTGATGGAGCCTTCGGTGGGCAGGCTCCTGGAAGCCCCGCTGGCCGCCGTCGGACTTCCTGACGTTGCCGTGGCGTCCATCTCCCTTGTCCTGGCGATGGTGCTCGCCACTCTGCTCTCCATGCTCCTGGGCGAACTGGTGCCCAAGAATATGGCCATCGCCCTGTCCTTCCCGGTGGGCCGCGCCCTGGCCGGGCCTCAGTTGATGTTCACGGCGGTGTTCAAGCCTGCCATCGTGGTCCTGAACGGCTTCTCCAACAAAGTCCTGCACGTTTTTGGTCTCGAAGCGAAGGAAGAGATTTCCGGTGCACGGACCCCTGCCGAGCTCGCATCGTTGGTACGGCGCTCAGCGGCCATGGGAACGCTCGATGCCGGTACCGCCAACTTCGTGGCGCGCACGCTGAATTTCTCCACCCGTACGGCGGCCGATGTGATGACTCCCAGGATCCGGGTGGAAACCATCGAGGCGGGCCAGCCAGTGTCCGACATTGTGGACGCCGCGCGCCGCACCGGGTACTCACGATTTCCTGTCATCGGTGAATCCGCCGATGACATCCGGGGCCTGGTCCATGTGAAGAAGGCCGTGGCTGTGCCATGGGACCGCCGGCAAAACCTCGAAGCCGGCGCCATCATGACCGAGGTCCTCCGTGTCCCGGAAACCATCCACCTGGATGCCCTGCTGGCTGAACTGCGCGAAGGCAACCTGCAGCTTGCGGTGGTGCTCGACGAATACGGCGGAACCGCCGGGATCGCAACCCTTGAGGACCTCGTGGAGGAAATCGTGGGCGAGGTGTCTGACGAGCACGACAAGGTGCGCCCGGGCCTGTTGCAGAGCGCATCCGGCGACTGGTACTTTCCCGGCCTGCTCCGTCCGGACGAACTGTCCGAGCAGATTCCCGGCCTGACCGTCCCGGACGAGGCAGCCTACGAGACTGTGGGCGGCTATGTGATGAGCAAGCTTGGCCGGATCGCGTCAGTCGGGGACACCGTCCCCGTGGAAGGCGGAACACTGAGCGTCACCAGGATGGACGGCCGGCGGATCGACCGGATCTGCTTCCGCCCGGCCAGGCCCGAACCCCGGACCGGGGACACTGCAGGGAGAACTCCTGACGGGGAAACCGATGAGGGCAGGATCGGCCGCGGCCGCACCAACCACGACAGGACGGAATGATGAGCGACTGGGCCGGGATTCTGTGGCTGGTTGTCCTCCTGTTCGCCAACGCCTTTTTTGTTGGCGCCGAGTTCGCCGTGATGTCGGCCCGCCGCAGCCAGATCGAACCGCTGGCCGAGGCCGGTTCCAAGCGGGCCCAGACCACGTTGCGCGCCATGGAGAACGTTTCCCTGATGCTGGCCTGCGCCCAGCTGGGCATCACGGTCTGTTCGCTGCTGATCCTGCTCGTGGCAGAGCCGGCCATCCACCACCTGCTGGCAGTGCCGCTGGGCGCCCTTGGCGTGCCCATGGAGGTCGCTGACGTGGCGGCGTTCGCCGTGGCGCTGATGCTGGTGACGTTCCTGCACGTCACCTTCGGGGAAATGGTGCCGAAGAACATCTCGGTGTCCGTGGCCGACAAGGCCGCCCTGTTCCTCGCCCCGCCGCTGATGTTCGTTGCCCGGTTGGTCAATCCCGTGATTTCCATCCTCAACTGGTCGGCGAACCGCATCCTCAGGCTGCTCCGGATTGAGCCCAAGGATGAGGTGAACTCCTCCTTCACCCTGGAGGAAGTGCAATCGATCGTGCAGGAGTCCACGCGGCACGGCCTGGTGGATGACGAGGCGGGGCTGATTACCGGTGCGCTCGAATTTTCCGAGTACAACGCGGCGGACATCATGGTGCCCCTCGACAAACTGGTCATGCTGAGGGCGGCCACCACGCCGGTCGAGTTCGAGAAGGCAGTGAGCCGCACCGGATTCTCCCGCTTCCCGATGCTCGACGAGGACGACATGCTCTACGGCTACCTTCACGTGAAGGACGTGCTGTCCATTCCCGAGGAAGCTTATGAGCGGCCCATCGCCGAGAGCCGGATCAGGTCCCTGGCCAACCTCGCCCTGGACGACGAAATCGAACAGGCGATGTCGGTGATGCAGCGTACAGGTTCGCACCTGGCCCGGGTGATCGGTCCGGACGGTAACACCAAGGGCGTCCTTTTCCTTGAGGACGTGATCGAGCAGCTGGTGGGTGAGATCCGTGACGCCACCCAGGCCAGGGGTGTCCGACGGTTGGGCCAGCCCAACGGGGCCTAGCGTTTCGCTTATACCTAAATAGGAATCATTCCTATTTAGGTATAAGCTTGAATGGTCCTCTCCGATCCACCACTGAACCGAGGTTTTCCGTGCGCCGTTCCGCCGCCGCCCGAACGTCCCTTGCCGTCTTCGCCGGGCTTGGCCTGCTGCTCAGCGCCTGCAGCCCGCAGCCTGAGGCATCTGCCGGGAAAACAGCTGACGGGATCAACGTGGTGGCTACCACCAACGTCTACGGGGACATTGCCAAGACGGTGGGCGGCGATAAAGTCAGCGTCACCGCCATCATCAACAAGACCAGCCAGGACCCGCACTCCTACGAGGCCACCGCCCAGGACCGGCTGGCAGTCTCCAAAGCTGACCTGGTGATCGAGAACGGCGGAGGCTACGACGATTTCCTCCACACCCTGGTGGAGGACAGCAGCATTGACGCACACAACGTGCTGAACGCCGTCGAACTCTCCGGCATGGCGCACCCCGAGGACGAAGCCACGGGTGAAGCGACACCTGCCGGATCCGCTGAAGCCGATGACCACGCACACGACCACGGCGGGTTCAATGAGCACGTCTGGTACAGCCTGGACGCCATGGGCCGGCTCGCTGACGACCTTGCCGAACGCCTCGGCGGGCTGGATCCTGCCTCCGCCGCCACTTTCACGGCAAATGCCGGCACCTTCAAGTCAGAACTGGACGGACTGGCCGGAAAGCTGACCGCACTGAAGTCGGAAGCAGCCGGGGACACCGTCGCCGTCACCGAGCCGGTCCCGCTCTACCTGCTGGCCGATGCCGGGCTGGAGAACGCCACACCCGAGGGCTACACTGCTGCGATTGAGGAGGGCTCGGACGTACCGCCGGCCGTGCTCAAGGCCGCAACCGACCTGGTGGCCTCCAAGTCCGTCCGGTTCCTCGCCTACAACGGGCAGACCGAAGGTCCGCAGACTGAAGCGCTAAAGAGGGCAGCCGATTCTGCCGGCGTGCCGGTGGTCGATTTCAGTGAAACACTGCCCGAAGGAAAGACCTACCTGCAGTGGATGACGGACAATGTGAACAACGTCAGCAAAATTCTGGAGACAAATAGTTGAAACCCGTGGTCAGCCTCGCCGGGGCGTCCCTCGCCTTCGGTCAGCGGAAGCTGTGGGAGGACCTGGACCTGGAGATCATGCCCGGCGAGTTCTTCGCCGTGCTGGGCCCCAACGGAAGCGGTAAAACCAGCTTCCTCAAAGTACTGCTGGGCCTGCAGAACCTGCACCGGGGCAAGGCCACGCTCGGCGGACACCCGGTGGAGCGCGGCAGCAGCCTGATCGGCTACATCCCGCAGCAGAAATCGTTCGCTCTCGACACGCCCATGCGGGCAAGGGACCTGGTGGGCCTCGGCGTGGATGGTCACCGCTGGGGACTTCGACTGTCGTCGGCCAGGGCCAACCGCAGGATTGACGAGCTGCTGGAGCAGGTGGGCGCTGCAGACTATGCCAAGGTCCCGGTGGGCCAGCTCTCCGGCGGCGAACAGCAGCGGCTACGGGTAGCCCAGGCACTGGCAACAGACCCCAAAGTCCTGCTCTGCGACGAGCCACTGCTCTCCTTGGACCTGCATCACCAGCAGGCCGTCAGTGCGCTGATCAACAAACAATGCCACGAGCAAAACAGCGCGGTGGTTTTTGTCACCCACGAGATCAACCCCATCATCGAGTACGTAGACCGGATCCTGTACCTGGCCGGCGGCCGCTTCAAGGTGGGCACGCCCCAGGAAGTGATGACCACCGAGGTCCTCTCCGACCTGTACGGCAGCCACGTTGAGGTCATCCATGCCAACGGGCGCATCGTGGTGGTTGGCCTGCCGGACGCCACCACCCACCATCACACCGAGGCACATGCCCTCGCCGGGGAGGTGGCCTGATGGACGCCGACAGCATCATCGGCGCGATCTTCAGTTTCGAGAACTACGGCGAATTGCTGGTCCTGGTCCAGAACTCCATCTGGGCCGGTGCCGTGCTGGGACTGCTCGGCGGCCTGGTGGGCACCTTCGTGATGAAGCGTGACCTGGCGTTCGCTGTGCATGGCATTTCGGAACTGTCCTTCGCCGGCGCGGCCTTCGCCCTGCTGATTGGCGCGGACATTGTTTTCGGTTCTCTCATCGGCTCGGTGGCTGCTGCGCTGCTGCTGGCTCTCATGGGAGTCAGGGCCAGGGACAAGAATTCGATCATCGGGGTGATCATGCCCTTCGGGCTGGGCCTCGGGATCCTGTTCCTGTCCCTGTATGAGGGCCGTGCCGCCAACAAGTTCGGGCTGCTGACCGGCCAGATTGTTTCGGTGGATACCGTTCAGCTCCAGGCGCTGGCCGGGACTGCCGTAGTGGTGATGCTGGTCCTGGCGGCCATTTGGCGGCCGTTGAACTTCGCGAGTGTGGATCCCGAACTGGCTGAGGCCCGCGGCGTTCCGGTCCGGACCCTGGGCATCGTGTTTATGGTCCTGCTGGGCATCAGCGTGGCCCTGTCCATCCAGGTGGTGGGCGCACTCCTGGTGCTCGCGCTCCTCATCACACCGGCTGCGGCAGCCCTCCGGGTGACCTCGTCACCGGTGGCAGTGGTGGTGCTCAGCGTAGCCTTTGCCATTACGGCGACCGTGGGCGGCATCCTGCTGGCGCTGGGCGGCCGCATCCCCATCAGTCCCTACGTCACCACGCTCTCGTTCCTGATCTATGTGGTGTGCCGGATTATCGGTTCCGTCCGTGCTTCCCGCGGGATTAACGGGCGGGTGCTGCAGCCGCAGTGACTTAGAGGGTCCCGGCTGCTTTGCGCGCGGTGCACTCCGGGCAGAGGCCGAAGATCTCTACGGTGTGCGCCACCTCGGTGTAGCCGTGTTCGCTGGCGGTCCGGGCGGCCCATGTTTCCACGGCCGGCGCTTCCACTTCCACCGCTTTTCCGCAGTTCCGGCAGAGCAGATGGTGGTGGTGGCCCGTGACGGCGCAGCGGCGGTAGACCGCCTCACCGTCGCCGTTACGCAGGACGTCAACCAGGCCTTCGTCGGCGAGGGACTGCAGGATCCGGTAGGCGGTGGCGAGGGACACCGAGACACCCTGGTTCTGCAGGATGCGGTAGAGCTCCTGGGTGCTGACAAAGTCGTCGAGTTGGTCCAGCGCGGCACTGACTGCCAAGCGCTGCTTGGTGACCCGCTGTTCCTTGACCGCGCCCGGAACGGCCGTGCCCGCCGCCGTTCCCGCGGCGGTTGCCGCCGCTGAAGCAGGCTTGGTGGACTCAGCCTTGGTGCCGAACGGCATGGATGGACTCGCTTCCCTAAGGATGGTGGCAAAGATCCAGATTACCAGCCGGAGCTTCATGGACACGGTTCGGGCCGGACCCTAGGCTGGCGCTATGAAGCTGACGAAATACACCCATGCCTGCGTCCGCCTCGAGAAGGACACCGGCGTCCTGGTGCTGGACCCCGGGACGTTCTCGGAATCGGCAGAGGCGCTGGCGGGTGCGGACGCCGTCCTGGTCACCCACGAACACGCCGACCACATCGATGTCCCGGCTGTAGTGAGTGCCTTAAAGGACAACGGAAGCCTGGCAGTCTTCGCGCCGGCCGGGGTGGCGGAGAACCTGCGCAGCGAAGCCCCCGATGCCGTAGGCCGGATCAGCACGGTGGACCCCGGATCATCCTTCGAGGCGGCGGGCTTCGGGGTCCGGAGCTTCGGCGGGCAACACGCGCTGATCCATCCGCAGATCCCGGTGGTGGCGAACATCGGCTACCTCCTGGACGGGAACGTTTACCACCCCGGCGATTCGTTTGTTATCCCGGACGGCATCACCGTGCAGACACTGCTGGTTCCGCTTCATGCACCGTGGAGCAAGTCTGCGGAGGTGGTGGACTTTGTGATCGGCGTCCGCGCCCCCCGGGCCTTCCAGATCCACGACGGCCTGCTCAATGACAACGGGCTAAAAATCGTGGAGGGCCATGTCACGCGGCTGGGGGCAAAGTACGGCACGGAGTACCGGCACCTGGCAGCGCGGGAGCAGGTGGAAGTCTAAACGGCGTCCCCGTCCCAGGAGCCGGTGTGGAAGAAGCGCTTGATCACCGATTCGTATGGTGCCGGGTCCAGGCCCTGGGACGCCAGCCAGCCGGCGCTGTAGTAGTTGCCCGCGTAGCGTTCCCCGCCGTCGCACATCAGCGAAACGATGCTGCCCTTCCGGCCTTCGGCGACCATCCCGGCCACCAGTTGCCAGACTCCCCACAGGTTGGTCCCGGTGGAGGGGCCGGCGTGGAGTCCGGCAAGGGTGCGGAGGTGGCGCATCGCAGCAACCGAGGCGGCGTCCGGAACCTGGAGCATGTGGTCGATCACGGCCGGAACGAAGCTGGGTTCCATGCGGGGCCGGCCGATGCCCTCAATCCGCGAGGGCAGGCCGGTGGCAGGGCCGGACGCTGTGCCGGACGCCGTGCCGTGCCAGCCCGGGTAGAAGGCCGAATTCTCCGGATCGACCACCAGCAGCCGGGTGGGGTGGCTGTGGTAGCGGAGGTACCTGCCGATCGTGGCACTCGTTCCGCCGGTCCCTGCGCCCACCACGATCCAGTCAGGTATGGGGTGTTCTTCCAGACCCAGCTGGCCGAAGATGGACTCCGCGATGTTGTTGTTGCCGCGCCAGTCCGTGGCCCGTTCGGCATACGTGAACTGGTCCATGTAGTGCCCGCCGGACGTGGCGGCTACCTCTTCCGCGGTGGCATAAACCTCTGAGGCGTGGTCCACCAGGAGGCAGGAGCCGCCGAACCGTTCTATCAGGTCGATCTTTTCGCGGCTGGTGGTACGTGCCATGACCGCGATGAACGGCAGCCCCAGCAGTTGGGCGAAGTACGCTTCGGACACCGCCGTGCTGCCGCTGGAGGCCTCAACGATGGTGGTGTCCTCCCTGATCCACCCGTTGACCAGCCCGAACAGGAACAGGGAGCGGGCCAGCCGGTGCTTAAGGCTGCCCGTGCGGTGCGTCGATTCATCCTTGAGGTAGAGCTGGACGCCCCAGTGTTCCGGCAGCGGCACGGAGTAGAGGTGGGTATCGGCGGAGCGGTTGTTTTCTGCCGTGATTTTCCGGATGGCTTCGTCCGCCCAGGCCCTGCCTGCGCTGCGCTCGATCTTCACCGGACCAGCCTACCTGCGGCTCCGCGGGCCGCCGTTAGAGTGGAAGGGTTGGCCGCCCGACGTGAGGAGCACCATGAAGCCACTGCTGGATGTCGCCGCTTTGGAGGAGCGCCGTGCCGGCGGCAGCCGAACGGTGCTGCTGGATGTTCGCTGGGCGCTGGGCGACCCGCACGGCCACGACCATTACCTGCAGGCGCACCTCCCGGATGCCGTGTTTGTTGACCTGGCCACCGAACTTGCGGACCCCGCCGTGCCGGAGCACGGCAGGCACCCGCTGCCGTCGCCACTGAAGTTCCAGGACGCGGCCCGCCGCTGGGGCATCAACAACGGTGATGTTGTGGTGGCGTACGACGACAGCGCCAACATGGCCGCGGCCCGTGCTTGGTGGATGCTGAGGAACGCCGGCCTTACCGAGGTTTACCTGCTCGACGGCGGCCTGGCAGCCTGGCGCGCGGCCGGCCTCCCGCTCGAACAGGGCGAGGTCCTGCCTCCTCCCGGGGATGTGGCACTCGCGGACGGGCGGATGCCCGTGCTGGACGCACGCGCCGTGGCCGCGTGGATGGAAAAACAGCCGAACCCGGAGGGGGCCCGCATGGATAGCCCGCGGCCTGGCCGGCTCCTCCTCGACGCGCGGGCGGCGGAGAGGTACCGGGGCGAGACCGAGCCTGTTGATCCGCGGGCCGGCCACATTCCCGGCGCTGTCAGCGCACCCACCACCGGGAACGTGGACGGCAGCGGACGGTTCCTTCCCCCGGAAGAGTTGCGGAGCCGCTTCAAGGCGCTGGGCATCACCGGCGACGTCGAGGTGGGAGTCTATTGCGGTTCCGGCGTCACGGCCGCGCACCAAGTGGCTGCCCTGGAGTTGGCGGGATTCCGCGCCGCACTGTACCCGGGCTCCTTCTCGGAGTGGTCCAACAACCCGGGACTGCCGGTGGTGACAGGCCCTGGTCCTCTCGGCGATGGGCCCGCGAAGTGGAAAGACCCAGGGGCGCAAGGGTAGCGTCGCAGTATGAATCCTGGACGTCCCGTGCCGCCGCCCCTTGCCAAACCTGCCACCCCCGAACCTGCTGCCCCGGAAACGGTCGCGCCCGGTTCCGTTACTACCGGATCAAATGATTCCGACGACGGCAGCCTGGCCGCCGCGTACGGCGCCACGTCCGCGAACAGCGGCCTGGTCCCGCTGACCCTTGCCAGGCGCTCACCCCAGGCTGACGACGTCGAAATTGCCATCGAGTTCTGCGGCCTGTGCCACTCGGATGTCCATGCAGTCCGCGGGGAATGGGGCGGCCAGGCCTGGCCTCTGGTACCCGGCCACGAGATTGTCGGGACCGTCAGCCGGGTCGGGGCGGCCGTCACCGACTTCGCTCCGGGGGACCGGGTGGGAGTGGGTTGCATCGTAGACTCCTGCCGCGAATGCGAGAGCTGCCTGGACGGCCTGGAACAGTACTGCGAAAACGGGATGACCGGCACGTACGGTGCCGCTGACCGCCGGAACGGCGATGCAATCACCCAAGGCGGCTATTCCTCTTCCATCGTGGTGGACCGCCGCTACGTCCTTCGGGTGCCGGACTCCCTGGACCCGAAGGCTGTGGCTCCGTTGCTGTGCGCCGGCGTCACTACCTACTCCCCGCTGCGGCATTTCGACGTCGAAGAAGGCGACGTTGTGGGTGTGGTGGGTCTGGGCGGACTCGGACACATGGCCGTAAAGCTAGCCAAGGCCATGGGAGCGCGAGTGGTGGTGTTCACTACGTCCGAGTCCAAGGTGCCTGCCGCCCTGGAGCTCGGCGCCGATGAGGTGGTCCTGTCCCGGGACGAAGCCGCCATGGACGCAGCCAACCGCACCATCGACCTGATCATCGACACCGTTGCCGCACCGCACGACCTGAACCCGCTGTTCCGCACCCTCCGGGTGGACGGCGCGCTCTTCCAGCTGGGCCTGCCGTCCGAGGCCATGCCGCCCGTGAACCCGCGGGCGCTGATCCGGCGCCGGATCGCTTATGCCGGCTCACTGATCGGCGGGATTGCTGAAACCCAGGAAATGCTGGACTTTTGCGCGCAGCACGGGGTGGTGGCGGACATCGAGGTGGTCCGCGCCGAACAGCTGAATGAGGCCTACGACCGGATGGTGGCAGGCGACGTGAAATACCGGTTTGTGCTGGACACCAGCACCCTGCGGGCACCCGCCGAGGAGGCAGACGCATGAGCACGCTATTCACGAGGATCCTGAACGGCGAAATCCCCGGCCGGTTCGTGTGGCGCGAAGATGATGTGTCCGCGTTCCTCACCACGGGTCCGCTGGCAAACGGTCACACACTGGTGGTCCCTACCGAGGAAGTGGACCGCTGGACGGACGCTTCCCCTGAAACCCTGGCAAAGGTCATGGAGGTTGCCCGCCGCATCGGCGCCGTCCAGGTGGACATCTTTGACGCGCCCCGCGCCGGGCTCATCGTAGCCGGGTACGAGATCAACCATCTCCACGTGCACGTGTGGCCTTCAAGGAGCATGGCCGACTTCAACTTTGCCTCCGCGGACCAGAACCCCGATCCCAAGGTCCTGGACGCCAACGCCGAGAAACTGCGGCAGGGGCTGCGGGACGCCGGGTACGGCGAGTTCGTCCCGGCCTGAACCGGTTGCCGTGGCCGCTCACCTGGCCAGCTGGCCCCGTCCTCCTAGGCCGGGGCCAGCGCCTTATTGAGAACTGCCCGGATCCGCTTCTCGGATACCGAATAGGCGGTGCCAAGTTCGACGGCGAACAGGCTCACCCGGAGTTCTTCGATCATCCACCGCACCTGGGCGAGTTCACCCCCGGCCCGCCTGCCTGGAAGCAGGGCGGACACGGCGTCGTCGTAGTCATCCTCGAGCCGCTGCACGACTGCCATGTTGAGGGAGTCCCGCTGGACGTTTCCGGACAGGCGCTCCAGGCGCTTTTCGATGGCCGCCAGGTAGCGGGGGAGTTGGCTGAGTTGGGCGTAGCCCGTCCGTGCCACGAAACCGGGGTACACCAGATGCTCCAGCTGGCTCTTGATGTCGTTGAGCGCGCTGATGAGAGCCAGGCTGGTGGTGCCCTTGAGCTGTTTTTCGATCCGCCGGGTGCTGGCCAGGATGCGCTCCACCACGGCGGTGACGCTGAATACCGTATCGATGAGTTCGGCACGGACCACTTCGTAAAGCGCGTCGAAGGACTTCCGGTCCCAGGGAAGTTCCGCCGGCGTGAGCTTGTCGATGGCGGCAAGGGCACAGTCTGCGATCAGGGCCGAAACTGACCCGTGCGGGTTCTGGCTGAATGTCAGCTTCTCGGTGTTGCTCAGGTGCTCCAGCACGTAGCGGTCAGGAGCCGGGACCCGCAAGGCCAGCAGCCTGATCACGCCGCCGCGCATGGCGTCCTGCTGCTCGTCGGCCGTCTGGAAAACCCGCAGCGCCACGGTCTTGCCCTGGTCCACGAGGGCCGGATAGCCGGTGACGGTGTGGCCCTTGACGATGTTGCTGACCTGGCGCTGGATGGTCCCGAAGCTCCACTCGGTCAGGCCCTCCTGCTCGCGGAGCCCGGCAGGGGCTGAGCCTGCCGGCACCTGGGTGGGAGCCTGCGCCCCGGAAGTCCCGCCGTCGTCGGACTTCCCGGCCGCACGGCCCGCCTTGCCGCGCGGAGCGGTAGAGGAAGGCGTGGCTCCCAGGGACTCGGCAATCGCGCGGCGGGTGGCCGGCGCCAGTTCCTCCTGGAGCGCAGCAAGGTCCTTGCCTTCGCCCAGGACTTTGCCCTGGCTGTCCACTACCTTGAAGGTGACCCGCAGGTGCGGGGGAACAGCGTCCCAGTTCCACGAACCCGGAGGAATGATGTGCCCCCGGATCCGGCGGAGCGCCAGCTCAAGTGACGGTTCCAGCTCATCGGAGGCCGGATCGAAATCGGATTCCAGGACCGCGACCGCCTGCCGGGCCACATCCGGGGCGGGCACGAAATTCTTGCGGATCTGCTTGGGCAGGGACTTGATCAGGGCGGTCACCAGCTCCACCCGCTGGCCGGGAATCAGCCAACGGAACGCCTTGTCATCCAACTGGTTCAGGAACAGCACCGGCACTTCGGCGGTCACGCCGTCGGACGGATCCGGCGGTGATCCCGGAGCCACAGGATGGAACTCATAGGTCAGCGGGAGTTCAAAGCCCTTATGGAGCCAGGTCTTGGGGTAGGCGGATTCGTCCAGGTTGTCCGCGTCATCGCTGAGGAGGAGTGATTTGTCGTAGTCGAGGAGGTCCGGGTTATCCTGGCGGGCCTCCTTCCACCACTTGTCAAAGTGCCGCTCGGAGACGACGTCGGGGCCAATCCGCTCGTCGTAGAACTCGAAAAGTGTCTCGTCATCCACCAGGAGGCCCCGCCGGCGCATACGGGCTTCCAGCTCTTCCACCTCCTGCAGGAGGGCCCGGTTGCGGTGGAAGAACTTGTGGTGCGTTTTCCAGTCACCCTCCACCAGGGCATGCCGGATGAAAAGCTCCCTGGCTACGACCGGATCCACCCTGCCGTAGTTGATCCTGCGCTGGGCGATGATCGGCACGCCATACAGGGTGACCTTCTCGTAGGCCATGACGGACCCCTGGCGGGTGGACCAGTGCGGCTCGCTGTAGCTTCGCTTCACGAGGTCCGGAGCCACCAGCTCGGCCCAGAGGGGATCGAATCTCGCGGCAACCCGGGCCCAGAGCCGGCTGGTTTCCACCAGTTCCGCTGCCATCACGAACGTGGGCGGCTTTTTGAACAGTGCCGAGCCGGGGAAGATCGCGAACCGGCTGCCGCGGGCGCCGACATACTCGCGCTTGCGTTCGTCCAGGATGCCAATGTGGCTCAGCAGACCGGACAGGAGGCTGATGTGGACGCTGTCGTGGTTCCCTACGGGGTCAACGAGGCGCTTGTTGTCCAGGCTGATGCCCAGAGGCCGGGCCAGCTGGCGCAGCTGGGCGAACAGGTCCTGCCACTCGCGGACCCGAAGGTAGTTGATGAACTCTGCCCGGCACAGCCTCCTGAACGCGGAGGAGGACAGTTCCTGCTGCTTTTCCTGCAGGTAGTTCCAGAGGTTCAGGAACCCGGTGAAATCCGAGTTCTCGTCTTTGAACCGGTTGTGCTTTTCCGCCGCGAGCTGCTGCTTGTCCGTGGGACGCTCGCGCGGGTCCTGGATGGTGAGGGCCGCTGCCAGGATCATCACTTCGCGGACGCAGCCGCGCTTGCCCGCTTCCACAATCATGCGGCCCAGGCGGGGATCCACCGGCAGCTGGGCGAGCTTTTGCCCGACGGCGGTAAGGCCGCCGCCGCTCTTAGGGCCGCCTTTTCCGTTCTGCAGCGTAGCCGGCGCCAAGGCGCCGAGCTCGCGCAGAAGGGTGACGCCGTCGTTGATTGCCCGCGTTTCCGGCGGCTCCACGAAGGGGAACTCTTCGACGTCCTTGGGACCGCGGGCCACTCCCATGGCGGTCATCTGCAGGATGACGGCGGCAAGGTTGGTGCGGAGGATTTCCGGATCGGTGAAAAGGGGGCGGGATTCGAAGTCTTCCTCCGAGTAGAGGCGGATGGCGATGCCGTCAGAGACGCGGCCGCAACGGCCCGAGCGCTGGTTCGCCGACGCCTGCGAGACGCGCTCAATGGGCAGGCGCTGGACCTTGGTGCGGTGCGAGTACCGGGAGATGCGCGCCGTACCTGTGTCGATGACGTACTTGATGCCCGGCACGGTCAACGACGTTTCGGCCACGTTCGTGGCGAGCACGATCCGGCGTTTGTTGCCCGGATGGAACACCTTGTGCTGTTCCTGCAGGCTCAGGCGGGCGAACAGGGGGAGTACCTCGGTGCCTGCGAGTCTTCGATTGGACTGGATGCGTGCCTGCAGGGCGTCAGCGGCGTCGCGGATTTCGCGCTCGCCGGAAAAGAAGACCAGGATGTCGCCGGGCGCTTCGAGGGCAAGTTCGTCCACGGCGTCGCAGACGGCGTCGAGCGGGTCCCGGTCCTCCTCGAGTTCGTCGTCGGAGGCGTCCTCTTCGTCCGTTCCGACGGGCGGCTGCGATAGCGGCCGGTAGCGGATTTCCACCGGGTACGTCCGCCCGGAGACCTCAATGATGGGCGCGGGTTTGTCCGGCGTGCCGAAGTGGTTGGCGAACCGCTCAGGGTCGATGGTGGCGGAGGTGATGATCACCTTCAGGTCCGGCCGCTGGGGCAGGATGCGCTTGAGGTACCCGAGGATGAAGTCGATGTTGAGGCTTCGCTCATGGGCTTCGTCGATGATGATGGCGTTGTACTTGCGCAGCAGTTTGTCGCGCTGGATTTCCGCCAGCAGGATGCCGTCGGTCATCAGCTTCACCTTGGTGGCGCGGCTGACCTCGCCCGTGAAGCGGACCTGGAAGCCCACTTCCTGGCCGATGTCCACGCCCAGTTCCTCGGCAATGCGCTCGGCCACGGTGCGGGCCGCCAGCCGGCGCGGCTGGGTGTGTCCAATCAGGCCGTTATCGCCCAGGCCAAGTTCGAGGCACATCTTGGGGATCTGGGTGGTCTTACCGGAGCCGGTCTCGCCGGCGATGATGGTGACCTGGTTCGCTGCGATGGCTGCCATCAGGTCTTCGCGACGCTCGGAGACCGGCAGCTCGGCAGGATAGGAAATGTGTAGTGTCATGGCTGCTGCAAGTCTACTGCGGGAGCCCGGGCTTCCCGTTTCGACTGCTTGCAGCTGTTGCGCCCTTGGGGGGGGGCTGATGGGGCGGTGGTTCTAGAAGATGCGGAGTGTGTAGTTGGTGCTGGGAAGGTCCAGGGCGGACCAGGCCTCGTGCGACTGCACGGGAGGGGTGTGTCCCCGGCCGTCGCGCAGGAGCGCTGAAACTGTGGCGGCGAGGATAACGAGCAGGAGGACGATGAGAAGGGTTATGAGGATTTCCATGCCTCCATGCTTCTCCGGTGCAGGTTCAAGAAAAAGTGGCAGAAATGCCCAAAAAGCTAAAATTCCTGCCACAATGGAAGCATGCTGAAATCAGTAGCAGTCATCGTGGTTCCCAACTTCTCGATGTTCGAATTTGGCACTGCCTGCGAAGTGTTCGGGATCGACAGGTCCGGCCGGGGAGGCGGCGTCCCCGCGTTCGACTTCCGCATTTGCACGCCGTCCCCGGGTACCGTCCGGCTCAAGTCCGGCCTGTCCATGAACGTGGAGCTGGGCCTCGAAGCCACGGCCGACGCCGACCTTGTCATCATGGCGCCCTACGGCAGGGAGGATGAGCTGCCCGAGTCGGTCCTTGAAGCGTTGCGCGCTGCCGACGCCAGGGGAGCCTGGGTGATGTCCATCTGCTCCGGCGCCTTCGCCCTTGCCCGGGCCGGACTCCTGAACGGCAGGCGCTGCACCACGCACTGGCACTATTCGGGTCAGCTGGCCGCCGGGTATCCGCAGGTGCAAGTGGACGAAAACGTCCTCTATGTGCAGGACGGCAACATCATTTCCTCCGCCGGCACCGCCGCCGGTATCGACGCCTGCCTGCATCTGGTCCGGGTGGAACTCGGTGCGCACGTGGCTGCCGCCATTGCCCGCGACATGGTGGTTCCCCCGCACCGCGACGGTGGCCAGGCCCAGTTCATCGACCGGCCGATGCCCACCTGCGGCTCAGCCCCGATGGAACAGCTCCTCCGCTGGATGGTGGAGCACCTGGACCGGGAGCACACCGTGAATGAACTGGCGGCGCGGGTGCACATGTCGCCCCGGACGTTTGCCCGGAAGTTCCGGTCCGAAACCGGTGCAACGCCGGCGGCCTGGCTTAACTCCCAGCGGGTGCTTCGGGCCCAGGAACTGCTCGAGTCCAGCGACCTGAATATCGAGGAGATCGCGCGGGAATCAGGTTTCGGGCATCCGGTGCTGCTGCGGCACCATTTCGCGAAAGTACTGGACACGAGCCCTCAGTCCTACCGCCGGGCTTTCCGCGGGCAGCTGGCGGAAGTAGGTTAAGCCGGCGCTTCTGAGCCGCGTGATTCCTCAGAGGCCGCCCTGGTGCTGTCCACCAATACTCGCCAAGGTCCTGTGACCGCCTGCTCGGGCAGGGCCGCGCGGCGCTGGCCGGCGCGGATGGAGTAGATGAACCGGTCCGGCTGCGCTCCCAAGAATTCCGCGGCAGCAGCCCTCGGGGTCCGGGGCACGGCGTCCCAGGGGCAGGCTTCCACAATGGGCTGCCACCGGTTCCTCGCCGTCTCCGACGCAGCGTTGACAGTCCATACCCGGGTCATCGCCGCGATGCCGCCGGTGCGCTCCACACTGATCTTCATGGCCTGGTTCCTGGGGTACCTCGAGCCTGGTGGCCCGAGGTACGGCGGCCAGGCATCTTTGTTAAAGCTTGACCTTCACAGTTTCCCACGCGTTCCGCACGGCGTCATGCTCTTTTGATCCGGAGCCGAAAAGCTCGACGGCGGTGGCGGCAGTTGCCCGGGCAAAGACGGTGAACGTGGCGCCTTTGGGCAATGAACCGCCGGTGAGTGTCTCGTACCAGATCCGTCCGGGGGAGTCCCAGGCATTGCCGCCCAGCTGTTCCGCCAGCAGGCAGAACGCCCGGTTGGGGATGCCGGAATTGATGTGGACGCCGCCGTTGTCAGCGCTGGTCTTCACGTACGAGTCCATGGAGTCCGGCTGCGGATCCTTGCCCAGCACGTCGTCGTCGTACGCCGTGCCCGGGGCCTTCATGGAGCGCAACGCCTGCCCCTCCACCCTGGACGTGAACAGGCCCTCGCCGATCAGCCAACTGGCTTCAGCGGTGGACTGGTTCTTCACGTACTGCTCAACGAGGGCGCCGAACACGTCTGACATCGACTCGTTGAGGGCGCCCGCCTGGTTCCGGTACAGCAGTCCGGCCGAATACTGCGTGACCCCATGGGCGAGCTCGTGGCCGATGACGCTCAGGGACCTGGTGAAGCGCTCGAAAACCTCGCCGTCGCCGTCGCCAAAGACCATCTGCGTGCCATCCCAGAAGGCGTTGTCATACAACTTGCCGAAGTGCACAGTGGCGTTCAGAGGCAGCCCGCGGCCGTCGATGGAGTTCCTGCCGAAGACATTCGCGTAGAGCCGGTGCGTGTGGCCCAGCCCGTCATAGGCTTCATCGGTTGCTGGGTCCCCGGTTGCGGTTTCGCCTTCCTTGCGGACGAGTTTGCCGGGGAGCACTTCTGAACCCGCGGCGTCGAAGACGGTGCGGTTCGATGGCCCCGGTTTCGCCTGGCGCACTCCTGCGGGAACCTCGGGAGTGGCCTGAGTGCGTGCCGCGTGGACTGAACGGACATGGCCCAGCGCTTCCCTGGCGGCTCTGGCTGCCGCGGAAAACTCCGGCGCATCCTGTCTGGCCAGGCGCCGCAACAGGTAGGGCGGAATGATGGAGCAGTACATGTGAGACCCCTTTGCTTCTGCTGGTGTGAACAGCCTACGAGGGGGCACTGACAAAGCGTGGGAGCACGCAGGGCCACGCCGCCTGCACGCCGCATCTGGGCAATGCTCTGTTTCTTTCGATGGAAGCCCTGCAAGGGATTGGAAGGCTCTGACGGGGTTCCGCTTCGGGGGTCTGTTTTGTCAGACCCCTCAGGATGATGGAGGTACGGACAGGAGCCGGGCAGCGCCCGAGGCAGAAAATGCGGTTGGGGCTGCCTCTGTGTCTTTGGCCGCGCCTGGGATTGTCTTACCCTCCGGGGATGATGTGGGTATGGGAGCGGATCCGGTGGTGGAGGCGGTGGAAGCGGTTGGCGGTGCCGCTGTGCCACTTGCCGCGCCCGCTGGAACTGGGGCCGCACCTGGGAGTGTCGTACCCTCCGGGGATGATGTGGGTATGGGAGCGGATCCGGTGGTGGAGGCGGAGGGAGCGGTTGGTGCTGCTGTGGCTTCGTTTTTGGTTGCCCTTGGTGGGAGGGCGCCGGCCGTTTCGGCAGCCGTTTCCGGTGGCGCTGATCCCGGTGGCATTGGTCCCGGTGCCGGTGCGGGTGGGTTTGATGTTGGCGGGTGTGGTGATGATCCGGTGCAGCGGGTGGTTGATGGGGCGTTGGAGGTCCTGGCCTCGGTGGGGCGGTCGGAGGCGAAGCTGGCGGCGGTGAAGGCGACGGCCGCGGCGGTCCTGGCCGGGGCCACGAAGGCCCTGAATCCTCCGCCTGCCTCCCCGTATGAGGCGTCAGCGCAGGAGCGGAGCCTGGTGGCCGAGGTCGGGTGTGTACTGGCCATTGGTGACCGGGCCGCGGGCCGGTTGCTGGCCGATGCCCACGCCCTGACCACGTCGCTGCCCCGGTCGTTGGCAGCGTTGCGGGCCGGGACGATGTCCTGGGCGCACGCGAAGACCATGGTGGACCAGACCGTGGGCCTTGACCGGGCCGCGGCCGGGGCGTTGGAGGCGCATTTCCTGGACCCGGACGCGCCCGGCGCCGCCCGCGGCTGCCCTGTCGGGCAGATCCCGGCGTACCGGTTCAAGGCCAAAGCCCGGCACTGGCGCGAACGCCACCACCCGGAGAGCCTGGAGAAACGCCACACCCGGGGTGTCGCGGACCGGCGGGTGGAGTTCTGGCCCGACAGTGACGGGATGGCCTGGGTCGCGGCGTTGCTGCCCGCGGACCAGGCCTCGGCGATCTGCAACCGGCTCACCGCCATCGCCCGCGGGAAGCAAGGCCCCCACGAGCCCCGCACCCTGACCCCACTCAAAGCCGACACCTACACCGAAGCACTCCTCACCAGCGGCACCACCAACAGCATCCACCACCGCGGGACCACCAGCCCAGGGGCTAAGGGCGGCCATGACGGAACCGCTGCAGGAACAGGAACTTGTGGCGGTGATGGGCTCGGTGCGGGAAGCGGTGCCGGGCTGTCCTCGGGGATCAGGGCCCAGGTGTTGGTCACCGTGCCGGTGTTCTCCCTGCTGGGATTGACCGATGAGCCGGCGGTCCTGGACGGGTACGGGCCGATCCCGCCCTCGATGGCACGCCAACTCATCGCCGAGGGTGCGGGTTCGTTCTACCGGGTCCTGGTCGACCCGAGGGACGGGGCGCCGCTGGAGATCGGGCGCACGAACTACCGCGTCAGCAAGGCCATGCGGAACTGGCTCAGGCTGCGGGACGGAAAATGCCCATTCCCCGGCTGCAACAACAACTCGCTCGACAACGAAGCCGATCACCTCCTCGCCTGGCACCACGGCGGCAACACCGGGATATCGAACCTCGGACAACCCTGCCCCAAACACCACAAGCTCCGCCACACCAGCGGCTGGAAACCCACCCCGGCCAGCAAAACCGAACCACCAGGCTGGACCTCACCCACCGGCAGGCACTACACAAGCGAACACCAGGACTGGGAACCACCCCACTGGCCAGACGCCGCCGTGCCAACCGACATCCGGGAACTCGACGACCTCCTCGACCGACGGTCAACCCCCGGAACCCCAGCCGAACAATGGGCCCGGCCAGAAGACCCGCCCGCTGATGGCACGCCGCCAAAGACCCTTACCCGCATGAGCTGCATTCCGAAGAGGACGTCCAGGACGACACCTACGCCGGCTGGTTCCAGCCCGGATACCGCCCACCCCAAGACCCCATACCAGAAGACACATGGCGGGCAATGACCCCCGGAGCCAACGCTGTCATCTCATAACGCAGCCCCACTCAGTGGCGCCTCGCAACGGTGTGGCCGGAGGAGCCGCGGAAGACGTGATGCCGGCCACCGAAAAAAGGATGTGGGCGTGGTCCGGATGGGCCTGCGGCCACTAGCCCGACCGTCACCGACACCCTCTGATCCAGACAAAGCCGTCTGACCCAAAAGCGGCGGCACTGGTCAGTGTCAGGAGGATGTGGGTCAGAACCTGGGTTAGCGGGCAAAAAGAGAAGCACCCCGGCCGTGAGACCAGGGTGCTTCTGATGGTGCCCTCGATAGGATTCGAACCTACGACCTTCTGCTCCGGAGGCAGACGCTCTATCCCCTGAGCTACGAGGGCAATCCGGGGGTTCCTGCCGTTGCTGGCGGGACGTCCTAGAGCTTAGCAGGAAGGTGGCCCGCAACGGAAAATCGCCACGACGAACCGTGTCCCTGTGGCGCTCGGCCGAGCACCCGGGCCAGGCAATAAGAGCCCAATAACGAGCCACGTCCGCACGGTAAAAATCAGTAGCCCGAGAACGAATCCACGTGCACCCGCCGCGCCCCCGCCTGCCTCGCCGCGCGCCGCAACGAAGCCACACTGGCCGGAGAACCGGAGATATAAATCTCGCGCCTGGCGGCATCCGGGACCAACAATTTGAGGGCGTCGCCGTCCAGCCTGGATCCGTCAGCCGGGGCCGCCGTAATGTGCGACGGCGGCTCGGACCCGTCGGCGATCCGGGCGACCACCCGGACCCCTGGGGCTTTCAGTTCTTCGGCATAGGCAACCTCGTCGGCACTCCTGGCCAGCACGAGGAGGACGGCGTCCCGATCCTGCAGGCCGCCGGAGGACAGATGCGAGAGGAAGGGCGTGATGCCGATTCCGGCTGCGATCAACAGCACCGGAGCTCGCGGGTCACGGGGGAGCACAAAGTCGCCGCCCACGGATGTGGCTGTCACCTGGTCGCCCGGCTTGAGTGAAAGCAGGACTCTTTTGGCGGCCGATATCGGCTCCGCGGTCCGCACACCGAACTTCACGAGCTGCTCACTGGGGGAGCCCGTCAAACTGAACACCCGCCGTCGGCCTTTCCCGTCCGCCTTGCCATGCGGAAGGTCCAGCTCCATGTACTGCCCGGGCTGGAAACGGACGGGCCGGGAAGGTTCGAAGGAAAACTCGGTAGTGCTGGGCGTCAGCGGCCTCGTCCCGGTGAACCGCAACCTGACCCCGCCCCGCTGGCCCACCATAAAGGCAAGCAGATTGCCCAGCAGCAGCGCGGCTTCGGGGGAGTTCGCCAGGAATCCGAAGTTGTAGGGGACGGCAAAAACCGCACCCACCACGGCCGCGAGCCCGAGCTGCTGCCACCTGCGCGGCGGAAGCGTCAGGGGTTCGGTGAGCATAAAGCCCACGAAGAACAGCAGCGGGCGCTGGGCAATGGCCTGCCACAATGCCATCCCCACCGACATGCCGGCCTGCAACAGTTCCGCGCCGATGATGGCGGTGGCCACCACCAGGAACACGGCGGCCATCAGGAATTTCCGGGTGCGGTACAGGACCAGGAGGACGCCGGGAACCAGCAGCCACAGCATCGCCGGGGTAGCTGCCCACCACGTGGCGATGTTCAGCCCCGTCAGTCCTGCCACAAACGCACCGACAGCGGCCGGATTGAAAATGTGGCGCCCGCGCCACGCCAGCGCGTACTTCGACGCCGACGCCAGCACGCAGGCCAACGCAATGCCGGCAACATCCATGGGCGCAAAGGACGGCCAAAACAGGAAATACAGCAGCAGGCCGGTGATCAATGAGGATTCCGAGTGCGGCCGCACGTGGAACAGCGCGGCCAGGGCCCGGTTCGAGGCGTATGTCAGGCCGAGGCACAGGACGAGATGCCCCAGCATTTCGGGGATGCCGAACGTCAGCCAGCCAAGGGCATCGAGCAGGAGGCTGTAAGCGGCAAGTGCAGCGAGGACCAGGAGGATGAGCCGGTACATGGTGAACCGGCCCAGCATCGTGTCCAGCCGGCCGGCAACGGAGGGAACCGGCCGTGTTTTCGGCGTTTCAACGGGGCTCATGTGAACAGTGTCCCTTCAAAGTCGGCGGAATGGACTGCGCTGCCATCGGAAAACACTGTGAGCCAGGAAAATTCGAATTCCTCCCGGAGCCGGTCCCCGGGGACAAAGAAAAGTGCGGTGGCCAGGGCGTCGGCCAGCATGGCTGTGTCGGCCAGTGCCCAGGTGGCGACGGCGGTCCGCACCGGCTGCCCGGTGGTTCCGTCCAGCACGTGGTGCAGTCCGTCACCCCAGGCGCGGCGGTTGGCTGCGGAGGCACACAATGCCCGGCCGGCCAAGGGTACGATCCCGATAGCCTGGGCCGGGTTGTAGGGGTGTTCCAGGGCCACCTGGGTGGGCTGCGGACCGCGGGCGAGCAGGTCGCCGCTGGCATCGATGACAAACGCCTCGACGCCCTCGGCAGCCAATTCATCCGCCAGCAGGTCCACCAGCAGGCCCTTGCCCGCCGCTCCGACATCCAGTACCACCGGGGCGGTGGTGGTGATGGTGGAGCCGGTCCACTCCAGGACGTCGTCCCACGGAGGCGCCGCGAACGGGGAACCCGCGGGCTTGAGGGTGTAGCGGGCGTCGTACCCCAACTGTTCAAGGGAAGCCCCAATGAGCGGGGTCATGGCGCCGCCAGTCATCCCGTACAGCGTCCGGTACAGCACGCCAAGCCGCACGGCCTCGTCGGGAAACTCATACTGCCCCGGCCCGCGGGTGAGCGCACTGACGCGGGAATCGGAACGGAAACGGGACCAATCGGCGTCGTACCGCTCTACCCGGTCCAGGAGGCGCGCCTTGACCGGCCCGCCCAGCGGCTCAGGGGTCGAGATCTCCCACTGCGTTCCGATCCCCTCAAACGCGAAGTCCGCCCAGCCCGAACCCGGCACCGTCTACTGCGCCTCCTGCTTGATCTTTTCCACGGCCTCGTTGAAGCCGCCGCTGGTCAGGGAGGAGCCGGCGACCTTGGACACGTTGAGCTCGTCGATGTTCTTCCCCACCACCTGCCCTGCGATTCCGCCGGCGAACTCACCCTGGAACTTGCGCGTGTTGGGGTTGGACGGGTGCTGGGTGATGCTGACGTCGGTGATTTTGCCTTCGGCGAGGGTCAGCTGCACGCCCACAGTCTCGGTGCCGTTGGGCGAAACGTAGTTTCCGTCCGCACTGTAGGTCCCGTCCTTGTACGTGGAACCGCTGCTGGCCAGCGACGACGTCGCTGCCGACGGGGTGGCGGCCGAGGTCCCAGCAGCGCCGCCGGTGGCAGCAGGCGCGGGCTCGGCCGCGGACGGCGCGCAGCCGGCCACGGTTCCGGCGAGGGACAGGCCAGCGATGCCGGCGAAAACACTCTTGCGGACTGACGGTCTCATAAAGGCTCTCATTTCGTCTAAGTGTTTGAGGCTTGCCTACGCTGGTGTCAACGTAGAACCCAGCGTATTGGTTCAACTTGTGGCGGGGTTGTGTCCGGCTTGTAGTTTTCCTGTGGATTGCCTGCAGTGCGGGTGCAGCCCCAATTCTTTTGCTGTCACCGGCCCCCGGTAGGCTAGGGGGGTGACTCCCGAAGAACTCTCCCTCGCCATATCCGCCTGCCTGAAAGATGCCGTCGCCGCCGGCGAAATTGCCCTTTCAGCATCAGCAGTGCCTGACGAGGTACGCGTGGAGCGACCCAAGAACCGCGACCATGGCGACTGGGCCACCAACATTGCCCTGCAGCTTGCCAAGCAGGCCGGCACCAACCCGCGCGAATTCGCCACGGTCCTGAGCACGCGGCTGAAGTCGATCGAGGGCGTCTCCGCCGTGGACATCGCCGGGCCCGGCTTCCTGAACATCACCGTGGACGCGGCCGCCGCCGGCGCCCTCGCCAAGGTCATCGTCGAGGCCGGAACACAGTACGGCACCAACACCGCGCTCGCCGGGCACACGGTCAACATGGAGTTCGTCTCCGCCAACCCCACCGGCCCCCTGCACATCGGGCATACCCGCTGGGCCGCCCTGGGCGATGCGATTGCGCGCGTGCTGCGTGCCTCCGGAGCCGATGTCACGGCCGAGTACTACATCAACGACGCCGGCTCGCAGATGAACACCTTTGCCACCTCCGTGTACTCCCGCCTGCACGGCCTCCCCGTGCCCGACGGCGGCTACCCGGGACAGTACATCGCGGACCTTGGCCACGATGTACTCACGGCTCACCCGGACATCCGTGAACTCACCGAAGTTGCCGCGCTGCCGGTGATCCGTGCGGCAGCCTATGAGGCCCAGATGAAGGACATCAAGGCCACCCTCGCGGACTTCGGCGTCGAATTCGACGTGTTCTTCTCCGAGCAGGAACTGCACGACGCCGGCGCCATCGAAAGTGCCGTTGCCCGCCTTCGCGAGCAGGGCCATGTGTTCGACGACGGCGGTGCGGTCTGGCTGCGGACCACCGACTTCGGCGACGACAAGGACCGGGTGATGATCCGCGCCAACGGCGAGCCCACCTACTTCGCCGCCGACGCCGCGTACTACCTCTCCAAGAAGGACCGCGGCTTCACCGAGAAGATCTACCTGCTCGGCGCAGACCACCACGGCTACATCAACCGGCTCAAGGCCATCGCCGCCTGCGCCGGGGACGACCCCGAAGTGAACATTGAGGTGCTGATCGGCCAGCTTGTGTCCGTCAACGGCGCCAAGCTGTCCAAGCGCGCCGGCAACATCATCGAGCTCAAGGACCTGATCGACTGGCTGGGCAAGGACGCCGTCCGCTACTCGCTGGCACGGTTCCCGGCCGATTCGCCGCTGACGCTGGACCCGGAGCTGCTGAAGAAGCACAGCAACGAAAACCCGGTGTTCTACGTGCAGTACGCCCACGCCCGTTCCCGCGGGGCTGCCCGCAACGCCGTCGCCGCCGGTGTGGAGCGCAGTGTGGACGGTAAGGACAGTTTCGACGCTTCGCTCCTGGACCACGCCACTGAGAACGAGCTGCTCTCCTACCTGGGGAGCTACCCCTCCATCGTGGCCAAAGCCGCCGAACTGCGCGAACCGCACCGTGTGGCACGGCACCTCGAGGCCATCGCCGGGGCCTACCACCGCTGGTACGACGCCTGCCGTATCGCCCCCATGGGCGATGAGGCGGTGACGGACGTGAACCGTACCCGGCTGTGGCTCAATGACGCCACCAGCCAGGTGCTGGCAAACGGCCTTGACCTGCTCGGCGTCTCCGCACCGGAACGGATGTAGCCCCATGACTGCACAGGACACCACCAACGCCTCACCGCTGGCCCCTGAATGGCTCACAGTCCCCAGGGACCTGAATGCCCTGCAGGAACCGATGTGGGCCAGGACTGTTGAACGGAACGACGACGGCGGCCTGGCAGTTGCCGGCGTTTCCGTCGCCGCCCTGAAGGAACAGTTCGGCACGCCGCTGTTTGTGATGGACGAGTCGGACTTCCGCGCCAGGGCACGTGCCTTCAAAGACTCCTTTGACGCCGCCTTTGCCGATATCTGCGGCGGCGTGGACGTCTACTACGCCGGGAAATCGTTCCTCTGCACCGCCGTGGTGAAGTGGGTGGAGGAGGAGGGGCTGCGCCTGGACACCGCCTCCGGCGGCGAATTGGCCGTGGCCGCGCGTGCCGGGATTCCGGGGGAGCGTGTGGCCCTGCACGGCAACAACAAATCCGACGCCGAGATCAACCGGGCACTGGACATGAAGCTGGGCCGCATCGTGGTGGACAGCCTCGCCGAGCTGGAACGCGTCGGGGCAACCGCCCAGGCCCGCGGTGAAGAAGCCAAGGTGATGCTGCGGCTTACCCCGGGCGTCCATGCCCACACCCACGAATTCATCGCTACCGCCCACGAGGACCAGAAGTTCGGCCTCTCCATGGCGGAGGACACCACCGGGCAGGCCGGCCTGTCAGCCGCGGAGGAAGCCGTTGCGGCTGCCGCAGCGCACCCGGGCATTGAACTGCTGGGATTGCACTGCCACATCGGCTCGCAGATCTTCGAACCGGACGGCTTCGCGCTGGCCGCGGAGAAACTGCTCCGCTTCCTTGCAGCCATGCAGGAAAAGTACTCCATCGTGATGCCGGAACTGGACCTCGGCGGCGGCTACGGCATTGCCTACACGCCGGTGGACACCCCCCGCCCAGCAGCCGAGATCGCGGAAGCGATGGCCGCCGTCGTGCGTTCAACCTGCGCTGAACTGGGCATTGACTCGCCCCGCATCTCCATTGAGCCGGGCCGCGCCATCGTTGGCAGCACCACCTTCACCCTCTATGAGGTCGGCACGCTGAAAACCGTGCGCGTGGATGCGCCCGGGACTGCCAGTGACGGCGGCAACAACGTTACGTATCCGCGCCGCTATGTTTCGGTGGACGGCGGCATGAGCGATAACGCCCGGCCGGTGCTGTACGACGCGGATTATTCGGCCGTTCTGGCCTCCCGCACGTCGTCCGCCGCGCCGCAGCTGTCCCGCGTGGTGGGCAAACATTGCGAGAGCGGCGACATAGTTGTTAGAGATGTATATCTGCCCGAGGACGTGGCAGCCGGTGATCTGCTTGCTGTACCGGGAACCGGCGCCTACTGCTGGGCCCTCTCGAGCAACTACAACTATCTGGCCCGGCCGGGCGTTGTCGCGGTGCGCGACGGATCTGCCCGGCTGATTGTCCGCGGGGAAACCGAAGAAGATCTGCTCAACCGCGACATGGGAGTCTGAATGACTGAATTGCGAACCCTGAAAGTAGCCCTGCTGGGCTGTGGCAACGTTGGGGCCCAGGTTGCGCGGATTCTCATTGAGGACGCCGATGCCCTTGCCGCCCGCACCGGTGCACGCCTGCAGCTGAGCGGCATTGCAGTGCGAAACGTCAACGCTCCCCGCGACGTTGAACTGCCGCAGGACCTGTTCACCACCGACGCCGAGACCCTGGTCAAGGACGCGGACCTGGTGATCGAACTGATGGGCGGCATCGAGCCGGCCCGCACGCTCATCCTCTCCGCGCTGCGCAACGGTGCCTGCGTGGTCACCGGGAACAAGGCCCTCCTCGCCCAGGACGGGCCCACCCTCTACGAAGAGGCTGACAAGGCCCACGTCCAGCTGTCCTACGAAGCCGCCGTGGCCGGTGCCATCCCCATCCTGCGCCCCATCCGCGACAGCCTTTCGGGCGACCGCATCACCCGTGTGCTGGGCATCGTCAATGGCACCACCAACTACATCCTGGACCAGATGGACTCCACGGGGGCCCAGTTCGCCGACGCTCTGGCCGAAGCACAGCGCCTTGGCTACGCCGAAGCCGACCCCACGGCCGACGTCGAGGGCCATGACGCCGCCGCGAAGGCCGCGATCCTCGCCTCCCTCTCGTTCCACACCCGGTTCGCGCTGGAAAACGTGCACTGCGAAGGCATCACCTCCGTCAGTGCTGCCGACATCGCCGCAGCCAAGGACGCAGGGTTTGTCATCAAGCTGCTGGCCATCGCGGAAAAGCTTTCGGATGCCGACGGCGGCGAGGGCGTTTCCGTCCGGGTCCACCCCACGCTCCTTCCGCGCGAGCACCCACTGGCCGCCGTCCGCGGTGCCTTCAACGCCGTGTTCATCGAGGCGGAGAACGCCGGCGAACTGATGTTCTATGGCCAGGGCGCCGGCGGCACTCCCACGGCCTCTGCTGTCCTGGGCGACCTCGTTTCGGCTGCCCGCCGCCTGGTCCTTGGTGGTCCCGGCCGCACCGAGACCACCACCGGCCATGTGCCGGCGCTGCCCATCGATGCAGCCGTCACCAGCTACTACATCGGACTCGACGTGGCCGACCAGCCCGGCGTGCTCGCACGGATCGCCCAGCTGTTTGCCGAGCACGGCGTATCCATTGAAATCATGCGGCAGACCATCCACCGTGACGCTGAGTCCAACGTGGAGTCGGCCGAACTGCGGATCGTTACGCACCGCGCGTCAGAGGCTGCCCTTGCAGCCACCGTCGAGGCCGTGAAGGGCCTGGACGTCATCAATTCAGTTACATCCGTTCTGCGGGTAGAAGGAGTCTAAGTGGCTCACCAATGGCGCGGCGTCATCCGCGAATACGCTGACCGTCTGCCCGTGACGGAATCCACCCGGGTCATCACCCTGGGTGAGGGCGGCACCCCGCTGGTGCACGCGCAGAAGCTCTCCGAGCTCACCGGCTCCGAGGTGTACCTGAAGGTGGAGGGCATGAACCCCACCGGCTCGTTCAAGGACCGCGGCATGACCATGGCCATGACCGCCGCAGTGGCGGCCGGGGCCAAAGCCGTTGTGTGCGCCTCCACTGGCAACACGTCCGCCTCTGCCGCTGCGTATGCCACGGCGGCCGGCCTGAAGTGCGCTGTCCTGGTGCCCGAAGGCAAGATCTCCATGGGGAAGCTCAGCCAGGCCATCGCCCACGGCGCAACCCTGCTCCAGGTGGACGGCAACTTCGACAACTGCCTGGACATCGCCCGGAAGCTGGGGGAGTCCTACCCCGTCTTCCTGGTGAACTCCGTCAACCCGGCCCGCATCCAAGGACAGAAGACCGGCGCCTTCGAGATCGTGGACGCGCTCGGTGACGCCCCGGACATCCACGTCCTGCCCGTTGGCAACGCAGGCAACATCACTGCCTACTGGAAGGGCTACAAGGAGTACTCGGCTCCCTTCGAGTCCGACACAGCCGGCACACTCCCCGCCGTTTCCACCAGGACGCCCGCCATGTGGGGCTTCCAGGCCGCGGGGGCCGCGCCCTTCGTTGCCGGCCACCCCATCACCGAGCCGGACACCATCGCCACCGCCATCCGGATCGGCAACCCAGCTTCCTGGGACGGCGCCATCGCGGCCCGCGATGAGTCGGGCGGCTTCATCGACGCGGTCACCGACGAGGAAATCCTTAACGCCCACCGCTGGCTGTCGGCCCGCGAAGGCGTCTTCGTGGAGCCCGGTTCCGCCGCGGGCGTAGCGGGACTGCTGAAAAAGCACGCCGCCGGTGAGGTACCGTCCGGCAAGACAATCGTTATCACCGTCACCGGACACGGCTTGAAGGACCCCCAGTGGGCCCTGCGCACCGAGGACGGCAGCGATGTCCAGCCGGTGAAGGTGTCCAACGACGTTGTCACCGTTGCTGCTGAATTGGGACTGGAAGAAAAATAACCTTGGACACCACCTCGCAGGCCACCGTCGGCGTGCAGCTTATTGAAGCCGGACAAAGCGTAACGGTCCGCGTTCCGGCCACCACCGCCAACCTGGGCCCAGGCTACGACAGCCTGGGCCTGGCCCTGGCCCTGCACGACACCCTGACGGTGGAGAGCCTCGAATCCGAGGAACTCGTGTTCGAGCTCACCGGCGAGGGCGCGGACACGCTTCCCCGGGACGCCAGCCACCTCGTCATTCGCGCCATGGAGGCCGCCTTCGAACGGCTGGGCTTCCGGCACGGCGGCCTGAAGGTGACAGCCGAAAACGTGGTTCCCCACGGCCGCGGCCTGGGTTCTTCCGCCTCAGCGGTGGTGGCAGCGATTTCGGCAGCAAACGCGCTGGTGCCGGAGGCCAGCCGCCGCGGGAAGGAATGGATCCTGCAGCTCACCAGTGAGATTGAGGGCCACCCGGACAACGTGGCACCCGCCATTTTCGGCGGACTGGCGCTGTCGTGGCAGGACAGTGACCAGTACAGCAGCACCAGCGCGGCTGTGTCCGGCACTGTGGTTCCCGTAGTAGCGGTTCCTGACTTTGAGCTGTCCACGGAAACCGCCCGGGCGCTGCTTCCGGCATCCGTGGGGCACCACGCCGCGGCCATGAACTCGGGGCGCGCAGCCCTGCTGATCCACGCCCTCACCACAAAACCCGAATTCCTCCTCGCCGGTACCGAGGACTACCTCCATCAGAGCTACCGGGCCGAAGCCATGCGCCCCAGCGCCGCCCTGATCTCGGCGCTCCGCGCGGCCGGACATGCAGCAGTTGTCTCCGGGGCCGGGCCCACCGTGCTGGTACTGGCTGAGGGACAGGCTGATGCGGCCGCCGTCGTCCGTTTCATCGAGGAGTTCACCGCAGCGAACACGCCGGACATCGGATGGCGCGTACTGAAGCTGGCAGTGGACGTTGAAGGTGCTAAGGTGGAGTTGCACCGGCGGTAATTGACGCCTATCTGATCTGCATATGCACTTAGTTGCAACCTGATCTCCTACTGCGCAATCTATTCCGGTGCCACCTGCTTGGTCTGTCGCAGGAATCTGCAGCATTGAAACTGCCCCTGAAACGTCAGTCCACAGTTCCACCTTGGGCGGAGCGCAGCGTGAATCAGTATCCGGCCCTGCTGGCCGATATCCAACCGGCAAGGCCGAACAATCCCGGCTGCAGATCTGAACTGCAGCCCAGATCAAATCATCGCGCCCAGCTCCTCGTCTGGACGCCGTCGAGGGGGAAGGATCCTTCGTGACCGAAACCACTGAGCTGTCGCCAGCTGTGGAACTATCATCTTCTGCTGCCGATTCGGCAGCACCCGCCAAGAGCAGCGGCCTTGCCGGCCTGAAGCTCGCCCAGCTGCAGGCACTCGCCAGCCAGCTCGGTATCTCCGGCGGTTCCCGGATGCGCAAGGGGGACCTGGTTGCGGCCATCTCCGCCCACCGCGCCGGCACTCCCATGACCAAGGCTCCGGCCAAGTCAGCCGAAAAGCGCACCGAAAGCGTTGCAGCGCCGGCAGCCGCAGCCCCCGCTGCTGCTGCTCCCGCAGCCTCCGCGCCGGCCGAAACTGCGGAAGCACCCGCCGAAGGCACCCGTGCCCGGGGCCGTGGCCGCAGCCGCCGCGCCGTGAGCGACGGAGTTGTGGCACCGGCAGCTGCCGAAACCGCCGCCGAAGTTCCTGCCGCTCCGGTTGAGGCTCCCGCCGCCGCGGAAGCTCCCGAAACAACTGAAGGTGCCGCCGAGCGCCGTCAGCCCCGTACCCGCAACCGCCGCCGCGGCGAAGCAGCCGCAACAGCACCGCAGGCGGCCGATGCCGTTGAAGCGCCGGCAGAGCAGGCCGACACAGAGCAGCGCAACACTGAGCGCACCGCCGAGCCGCGCACCGCTGAGCGTGCGGCCGAGACGCGCACTGAAACCGAAGAAGCCGGGCAGCGCACCGACCGCCGCGAAGGTGGCCGCGGCCGTGGCCGCGACACCCGTGATGGCGCCGAGAGCGGCCGGGACAACGCCGGCAGCCGCGAGGCAGGCCAGCGCGAAGGCGCCCGCCGCGACGACAACCGCGACTCCCGCGACGGCGACGACGCAGACGGCGGCAACCGCCGCAACCGCCGCAACCGCCGCGACCGGAACGACCGCAATGACCGCTCCGGCGGCCAGGACCGGGACAACAGCTCACGCAACGACCGCTTCCGCGACCGGAACGACCGCCGCCGCGGACGCGCCCAGGGACCCGACGTCGACGACGTCGAAGTCACCGAGGACGACGTCCTGCTGCCCGTCGCAGGTATCCTGGACGTCCTGGAGAACTACGCGTTCATCCGCACCTCCGGCTACCTGCCCGGCCCCAACGACGTCTACGTCTCCCTGGCACAGGTCAAGAAGTACAACCTCCGCAAGGGTGACGCCGTAGTTGGCGCCATCCGCGCACCCCGCGACGGCGAAGACCGCAGCCAGCAGTCAGCCCGCCAGAAGTTCAACGCCCTGGTCCGCGTGACCTCGGTCAACGGCAAGACGACCGAAGAGCTCAAGGACCGCGTCGAATTCGCCAAGCTGGTTCCGCTCTACCCGTCAGAGCGCCTGCGCCTGGAAACGGATCCCAAAAAGATCGGCCCCCGCGTCATCGACCTCGTCGCCCCCATCGGCAAGGGCCAGCGCGGTTTGATCGTCTCCCCGCCCAAGGCCGGCAAGACGCTCATCCTGCAGTCCATTGCCAACGCGATCACCACCAACAACCCTGAGGTCCACCTCATGATGGTGCTGGTTGACGAACGTCCCGAAGAAGTCACGGACATGCAGCGCACGGTCAAGGGTGAGGTCATTGCCTCAACCTTCGACCGTCCCGCCGATGACCACACCACAGTGGCCGAACTCTCCATCGAACGCGCCAAGCGCCTCGTGGAAATGGGTATGGACGTGGTTGTCCTGCTGGACTCCATGACCCGCCTGGGCCGCGCCTACAACCTGGCAGCACCGGCCTCCGGCCGCATCCTGTCCGGTGGTGTGGACTCTGCCGCACTGTACCCGCCCAAGCGGTTCTTCGGTGCAGCCCGCAACATCGAAAACGGCGGCTCACTCACAATCCTGGCCACCGCCCTCGTGGAGACCGGTTCCAAAATGGACGAGGTCATCTTCGAAGAGTTCAAGGGCACCGGTAACATGGAGCTCCGCCTGTCCCGCCAGCTGGCAGACAAGCGCATCTTCCCGGCTGTGGACGTCAACGCGTCCGGCACCCGCCGCGAGGAAAACCTGCTCTCGCCCGAAGAAGTCAAGATCATGTGGAAGCTGCGCCGCGTCCTTTCCGGACTCGAAACGCAGCAGAGCCTTGAACTGCTCACCAACAAGATCCGGGAAACGCAGAGCAACGTTGAGTTCCTGATGCAGGTCCAGAAGACGACGCTTGGTGCGAAGTCGGATAACGACAAGTAGCTGAGTAAAGGGGCGGGGTGCGGTAAGTCCCGCGGCTTGGGGCCGCGCGGATTTTCCGCCCCCGCCCCTTCGCGTGGCGGCTCAGTCCTGACGGACGTGAGCCGCCACGCTCCGGCAGGCCCGATGCCACTCCCGGGGCGGAAAACCCGCGCGGCCGGCGCCAGCTCACCGGGTGCCCGCCACGCTTTGGGATGGGATTCCTGTGCCTGACTAAACTAGGCACAGAACGAAAGAGGTTTTGAAAAATGTTTGAGTCCGTACAGGGCCTGCTTGATGAGCATGATGCTATCCAGGCGCAGCTGGGGGATCCTGCTGTTTATGCTGACCAGCGGCTTGCCCGGAAGCTGGGGCGGCGGTCGGCTCAGCTCAACGGCATTGTCGAGGCCTACCACAAGTGGGAATCCATCCAGGATGACCTTGCTGCTGCCAAGGAAATGGCTGCCGAGGATCCTGAGTTCGCTGCCGAGGTTCCTGAGTTGGAGGAGGCGCTTGAGGTTGCCGCGGCGAAACTGCGCCGCCTGCTCATTCCCCGCGATCCGGACGACGCCCGCAACGTGATCCTTGAGGTCAAGGGCGGTGAAGGTGGCGACGAGGCTGCCCTCTTCGCCGGTGACCTCCTTCGCATGTACACCCGGTACGCGGAATCCCGGGGCTGGAAGACTGAAATCATTTCCGCTACCGAGTCGGACCTTGGCGGCTACAAGGACGTCCAGGTGGCCGTAAAGGGCAGCTCCAACGATCCCGCCGAAGGTGTGTACGCCCGGCTGAAGTTCGAGGGCGGCGTCCACCGCGTGCAGCGGGTGCCCGTCACCGAATCGCAGGGCCGCATCCACACCTCGGCGGCCGGTGTGCTGGTCCTGCCCGAAGTGGACGAGCCCGAAGAGCTCGAGATCAACCAGAACGACCTCAAGATCGACGTCTACCGTTCGTCCGGCCCCGGCGGCCAGTCCGTGAACACCACCGACTCCGCGGTGCGGATCACCCACCTTCCCACGGGCATCGTGGTGGCCATGCAGAACGAAAAATCACAGCTGCAGAACCGCGAAGCCGGAATGCGCGTCCTGCGCGCCCGTATCCTGGCCCACCAGCAGGAGCAGATCGACGCCGAAAACTCGGCCCAGCGCAAGTCGCAGATCCGCACCATGGACCGGTCGGAGCGCATCCGCACCTACAACTACCCGGAAAACCGCATTGCGGACCACCGCACCGGCTACAAGGCGTACAACCTGGACCAGGTGATGAACGGCGACCTTGAGCCGGTCATCCAGTCCGCCATCGAGATGGACGAACAGGCCCGCCTGGACGCCATCGGCGACTAGTCCGTCCCCGGTACCAGGACACGACATTCAGGACATGACATTCGGGCCAGGCCAGTCGCTCGCTGACGCCGTCAGCGAGGCCACAGCCATCCTCCGGGATGCCGGTGTCCCCAGCCCGCGGGTGGACGCGGAACTGCTCGCTGACCACCTGCTGAACGTGGGGCTGGGCCGGCTTCGCGCCATGATGCTCGGTGACACGCCGGCGCCGGAAGGCTACGGCGCGCTCGTGGCCGAGCGCGCCAGCAGGATTCCACTGCAGCACATCACCGGCGTGGCGTACTTCCGCTACCTCGAACTCGCCGTGGGGCCCGGCGTGTTCATTCCCCGGCCCGAGACTGAATCCGTGGTTCAGCTGGTCATCGACCACGTCAAGGACATGGCGCATCCGCGGATCGTCGACCTCGGAACGGGGTCCGGCGCCATCGCCGGTTCCATTGCCCATGAAGTGCCCGGTGCCGAAGTCCACGCGGTGGAATTCAGCGCCTTCGCCCACGCCTGGGCAGCCAAAAACCTCGCCCCCCTGGGCGTCCACCTCATCCTGGGGGACCTGCGGAACGCACTGCAGGAGCTGAACGGGACCTTCGACGTCGTAGTTTCCAACCCGCCGTACATCCCGGCGGAAGCCGTCCCCAACGAGCCCGAAGTAGCCCTGCACGACCCGCCTGAAGCCCTCTACGGCGGGGGAGCGGACGGCATGGAACTTCCGACGGCGGCTGCCGCCTCGGCTGCCCGGCTGCTGGTACCCGGCGGCTACTTCGTGATGGAACACGCAGAAGTGCAGGCTGGGTGGATCGCGGCGATGCTGGGCCGGTCAGGATTCTGGCGCAGCATCACCACGCACACCGACCTCAACGGCAAGGAGCGCGCCACCAGCGCCGTGCTCGCGGACCAGACCATACGGAATGAAAGAATGGGCCAGTGACCACAACCTATGACTGCACCAGCGATGACGAGCGGGCGCGGGGCCTGGAACATGCCCAGCGCGCCATCAGCGAAAAGAAGTGCGTTGTACTTCCCACGGACACGGTCTATGGCATCGGCGCCGACGCTTTCTCGCCGCAGGCCGTCACCATGCTGCTCGTCTCAAAAGGGCGCAGCCGCACCATGCCGCCGCCCGTGCTGATTCCGCGCATCAACGCACTGGACGGGCTGGCCACCGACGTCTCGGCCGATGCCCGCAAGCTTGCCGAGGCATTCTGGCCCGGCGGGCTGACCCTGATCCTGCACGCCCAGCCGTCGCTGGACTGGGACCTCGGCGAGACCAAGGGGACCGTGGCGCTGCGCATGCCTGCTGACGATGTTGCCCTTGAGCTCCTGACGCTGACCGGCCCGCTTGCCGTTTCCTCTGCCAACCGCACCGGCCACGCTCCGGGACAGACCGCTGCCGCCGCACGCGAGCAGCTGGCAGAGTCCGTTGAGGTCTACCTCGAGGGCGGCTTCCGGCCGGTGGAAGGCGAGACCGCCGTTCCGTCCACCATCGTGGACGCCACCGGCCCGCTCCTGCGCGTTGTCCGCAACGGCGCAGTCAGCCTCGAACAGCTGCGGGAACACGTGCCGGGTGTCCTGGGCCTCGGCGAGATCCCTATGGCTGCCGGAGAACCGGAAGCGGCTGACGCACCCGGGACTTCTGACGCATCGGAGACCTCTGCCGCGCCGAAGGGTGCAGAGGTCCCTGCGGAGGTCCCTGTCGAAACACCCGTTGCCCCCGCGGCCGAAGCCCGGACCACCGGCGGCAGCAGTGCTGTCAGCGCCACCGACAACAAGGCGGGAAACTGACATGCAGCCCAAAGTAGCCGTTGCGGCCGTAACCTTTGACCGCCACGAAGAGCTGGCGCTGCTCCTGAAGGGCCTGGCCGCGCAGACCGCGCCGATCCATTCGATTGCCCTGGTGGACTCGGGCACTGCCCCTGCTGCCGACGTCGTCAACGCCGGGGGAGCGCAGAACATCAACTACCTGCGCTCCGAAGCCAACCTCGGCGGCGCGGGCGGCTTCGCTTACGCCATCCTGGCGGCCATGGCCAGCGGCGCCGAGTGGATCTGGATGATGGACGACGACGGGCACCCCGAAGACGCCAGCTGCCTGGCCGAGCTGCTCCGCACCGCCGAGGAGCACCAGCTGGACATCATCAGCCCGCTGGTAGCCGCCACGGCCGACCCCAACCGGCTGTCCTTCAATTTCCGCATCAACGGACTGCTGACCAACGACCGGTCCCGGCTGGCGCCGATGGGCTACCTTCCGGACATGGTGCACTTCTTCAACGGGGCACTTATCCGGACCGAGGTTTTCTACCGGATCGGGATTCCCGATGTGAAGTTCTTCATCCGCGGAGACGAGGTGGACTTCCTCTCCCGCGTAAAAAAGGCCGGCCTCAAGTACGGCACCCTCGCCACTGTCGCGGTGCAGCACCCCGCGACTTGGACCGAGATGAAACCGGTGTTCGGCGGATTTATCACCCCTGTCATCCCCGAGGGTGAGTTCAAGCGTTACTGCTATTTCCGCAACCGCGGCTACCTGACCCGCAAATACCGGAACCTGCGGTGGTTCAGTGCGGACATCGTGGGCTTCCCCTACTACTTCCTGAAGGCCGGGGACCTCAAAGGTCTCGCGCGCTGGTTCAGGGCCTACTCCACCGGCTTCCGCGGCAAGGGCTTCGGTTCGCCCGCGGAACTGATGTCCGCCAACAGCTAGGCTGCCGTGGATAACCTGTACGCCGTCGTCGTCACCTACAACCGCGCCGACTTCCTGCGCAACCTGCTCGATTCCTTCGCCCGGCTGGACACTGCGCAGGCGCGGATCCTCGTGGTGGACAACGCGAGCGGTGACCATACCCCGGATGTTGTTGCCCAAGCAGCCGCGGCCGGGCTGCCCATCCAGTACGAACGGCTGGAGCAGAACATTGGCGGGGCCGGCGGGTTTTCCCGTGGCGTGGAACTGGCGCTGGACGCCGGAGCCGAATGGCTGTGGCTCATGGACGACGACGTTGAGGTCCTTCCCGGCGCGGTGCAGGCGCTGGAGAGATTCACGCCGGACTACTCCTGTTTGATCGGCCGGCGCTACGACGCCAGCGGCAAACCGTTCTTCTGGCAGCACCACTTTGTCGAGGCGCTGGGCATCTTCCTCCCGGTCTCGCGCGATGTTTTCCGGCATTCCGAAGTGTTCCCCACGAACGTCGGAAACTTCGAAGGCATGCTTATCCACGCGTCCGTGGCCCGCACCATCGGCCTGCCCGATCCACGCTTCTTCATCACTTGGGACGACCTGATCTACGGCTGGCTTGCCGCGCAACAAACCCCGGTGGTGTACGTCAACGCCTTTGTGATCAAGAAGGTACGGGCCCAGCGCCAAGTGGACCTGGGCCTGCGCCATCTCAATGATTCCTCCGACCTCAGCCGGCGCTACGTGATGCGCAACCGCGGGCATGTGGCGCATTACCTGCGGGCCCACGGCAAGTTCAACCGGGCCGGTTTCGCGACCGGCACCGCGCTGACCTTCCTGAAGGAACTTGTCCGCCTGGTCCTCGTTGAGCGGACCCTCAAAGGGACCGGTGCGCTCTGGCAGGGATGGCGTGAATCACGCACCATCCTTGCCGACGCGGACTGGAAACCCATGCCTTCGCTGCCCGCCTTTCCGGGCAGCGGAACCCGAAGCGATTAGTATCGTTCTAAGCCCCGACGCCGTCCGACAGTGTCGCGGCGGGGCATTTTGAATCAGGCGCCTGGCCGCCGTGGTAGTGGAAGTCGGTTGCATCTTTCGTTGAGTACACAATCAGAAACGCGCGCACCTGCCGCAGTACGGGACGAGAAGCCCGCCCTCTGGATCTGGATCCAGCTCTTCCTCGACTCCATGTCCTGGGTGGTGGCGATCGGCCTGGCACTGCTCCTGCGCTACGAGATGGGCATCCGGGTGGAACAGCTCCCCGGAGCCTGCCTCATCGCTGCCATCGCCGTAGTGGCACAGATGTTGGCCGGTTATTCCCTCGCCCTGTACCGGGGAAGGTACCCGTTCGGCAGCTTCCAGGAAGCCAGGGCGCTGGTATTCGTCACCGTCATCGTGGCGGCCACCATCACCGCGAGCCTGCTGGTGCTTTACGCGGAGATCAACATCGGCCGCAGCGTCGGCCTCATCGCCTTCCCCTTCGCCTGCCTCTTTATGTGCGCCGCCCGCTACGCCAAACGCCTCTACGTCGAGGGCAAGACCCGGCCCGGTGACGGGGCGCAAAACACGCTGGTTTACGGCGCCGGCTTCCTCGGCAACTCGCTGGTGACCCGAATGCTGCAGGACCCGGATTCCCCTTACTTCCCTGTGGGCCTGGTCGACGACGACCCCGCCAAGAAGCATCTGCGGCTCTCCGGGGTCCAGGTCCAGGGCCGCGGCGACGACCTGCCCGCGATTATCCGCCGCACCCGCGCCAAAGTCCTGGTCCTGGCCTTCGCCAACGTCGAGGCCACCGTGGTCCGGCGCATCTCGGACGCCGTCGCCGGCCTGAACGTGCGTGTGCTGGTTCTGCCTCCGCTGCGGGACATGCTGGGTACCGGCGCACCCGCCGGTTTCTCCGATTTCCGCGACGTGGCGGTGGAGGACCTGATCGGCCGGCGCCCCGTGGACATCGAGGTGGACGAAATCGCCGGGTACATCAAGGGCAAGCGTGTGCTGGTGACTGGAGCCGGCGGCTCCATCGGCTCGGAACTATGCCGGCAGATCGTCCAGTTCGACCCCGCAGAACTGATCATGCTGGACCACGACGAGACCGGCCTGCAGCAGACCCAGATCTCCATCACCGGCCATGGCCTGCTGGCCGGCCGCGACACGGTACTGGCCAACATCCGCGACGGCCAGGCCCTGCAGGACATCTTCGAGGACCGGCGCCCTGAAGTGGTGTTCCACGCCGCCGCACTCAAACACGCGCCGCTGCTCCAGCAATACCCGGTGGAAGCGTGGAAAACGAACGTCTGCGGCACGCTGAACGTCCTGCGCGCCGCCCAGCTCGTGGGCGTCTCCCACTTTGTGAACATTTCCACGGACAAGGCGGCGAACCCCACCACCGCCCTGGGCCACTCCAAGCGGGTCGCCGAGAAGCTGACCGCCTGGATGGCAGGGCAGACGTCCGGGAAATACGTATCCGTCCGCTTCGGCAACGTGATGGGCAGCCGTGGCTCGATGCTGCCGCTTTTCACCGAGCAGATCCGCGTCGGCGGTCCCGTCACGGTCACAGACCCCGATGTGACGCGCTTCTTTATGACCATCCCCGAGGCTTGCCAGCTGGTGATCCAGGCAGGTGCGATCGGCACCGGGGGAGACGTGCTGATCCTGGACATGGGCGAACCGGTCCGGATCCTGGATGTGGCGCAGCGGATGATTGCGATGTCGGGCAAGGATGTGGAGATCATTTACACCGGCCTGCGGCCGGGGGAGAAGCTGCACGAGGAGCTGGTGGGCACCGGTGAGCTGGACAAGCGCCCCCTGCATCCGAAGATTTCGCACACCCGGGCAACGGAGCAGGACCCGGACAAGCTTGACCTGAACGTCTGGCTGGCCCGCTGCGAGGCAGAACAGGGCGCCATCACAGTCATTCCAGATGACGAGGCCAACGATGCCGGTGAGATCCGGGTGGCATCATGATGCCGCTGGCGCTCGTGGCCGTGATCACGCTGGCAGCCAGCCTGCTGCTTCCCTTCGCCGTGAAGCCCTGGCTGGTCCGGATGGGCGTGGTTGATGTTCCGTCCGCCCGTTCATCGCACGTGAAAGTCACCATCCGCGGCATGGGAGTGGCCGTGGCCCTGGCCACCGCCATCGGCTACGCCGCGGCGCTGCTGTTGGGGGTTGTCACGGTGGACCGCTCCGTAGCCGCCGTGGTGCTTGGCATCATTGCCGCTTGCGCGGCCGTGGGCTGGATCGAAGATCTGCGCGGCATGTCCATCCGCGGACGCGCTGCTGCCCAGCTGGGCATCGGGGCGGCCGGCTCTGCGGTGCTTATCGTCCTGACGGGACAATCGTTCTGGTGGCTGCCGCTGGGGGCCCTGGCAATCGCCGCCTACGTCAACATTGCCAACTTCATGGATGGCGTCAATGGCATCTCAGGCCTGCACGGTGTCACCGCCGGCGTGGCCTACGCCGTGGCCGGCATGCTGGCCGGGCAGCCGTGGCTGACTGCCGGCGGCACGGTACTGGCCATGTCCTTCCTGGGGTTCCTCCCATGGAACCTGGGGCGCGGTTCCGTTTTCCTGGGCGACGTCGGCAGCTACCTCTTGGGTGCCTCGATAGCAGCCCTCGCCGTGGCCGGCTTCCTCGGCGGCGTCTACGTCGAGTACGTCCTCTCACCGATCCTGGTCTACGCGGCTGACACGGGCTACACCCTGCTCCGCCGCATCAAGGCAGGGGAGCGGTGGTACGCGTCGCACCGGGAGCACGTCTACCAGCGGCTCACTGACGTCGGTTTCTCGCACCTCCAGTCAGCCGCCACTGTTACGCTGTGCACCGCCGCCGTCATCATCCTCGGATTCATTGCCGCCACCGCTGCGCTTCCCGTCGTCGCCTTGTGCGTGGTCTCGAGCGTGCTGGTGCTCGCCCTGTACCTGGCCAGCCCCGACCTGATCCGGCGTTACCGGCGGCCGTCAAAGGTCACCCGCCAGCCGGTGACGTAGCAGTGTTCTATCTCGTGTAGAATTTGAGGGCAGCCAAAGCTGCCCTCCAAAACCTGCCGATTGGCCTCCTGCCTGTTGGTGCCGACGATTGGGATCGAATGACCTCCAACGCCGAGTCCGGACCTGAGTCCGGCAACGGAATCGTTGGCGCATCCGGTCCCACCCCCTCCCTGTGGCTGAACCTCCTGAAGCGGAGTTCGGTGGCGGCCGCGGCCGGACTCGCAGTCTGCACACTTGCCGCTGCTGTCCTCGAAGGCCCCGCCGGGGCGCTGTCCAGCACAGCCGGCGGCCTGCTGGTGATGCTGTTCTTCGGCATCAGCCTCCTGGTGGGCCACGTCATGGGCCGCAACAATCCTTCCGGGGCCATCGGTATGTTTGTGGCCACCTACTTTGTCAAAGTGGTTGGCTTCGCCGCGGTCCTCTTTGTGGTCGGTACTCCAGCGTGGCTGCACGGCCGTTGGTTCGTCGCCGGCGCAGTCACCGCCGTTGTCCTGTGGCAGGCTGCTGAGATCCATGGTTTCAGCAAAGCCCGGCTGCAGATCTACAACGATCCAGAAACCAAGGAAACCCCCGATGCGTGATTCCCAAAAGCCCAAGGAAGGCTCGAACGGCAACAGCGGATCGAACGGTTCTGCCCCCGGTGTCTCGAGCGACGGATCCAGTGGCGGATACAACGCCGGCATGGCCGTATTCAGCTACATCATTGGCGGAATCATCGTCTGGAGTTTGATAGGGTGGGGACTGGATTACGTGTGGGGAACGCGCTGGATCGTGCTCGCAGGCGCTCTGCTTGGAGCCGTCGGAGGTTTTTACCTTTCCCACATGCATGGCCTGACCAGTTCTCGAAAAAATGCTGGGGAGCGCCATGCTGCCAGCGGGCCGTCCCAGGACGGCGACACTAATGCCAAATAATTTCACAGGGGGAACTGCAGGCCTTGCGGCTGCCGGTCCCCGCCCAACGCCCAATGATGGACACTGCAGAGAGGAAACGCGTTGATCGCGCTTGCGCTCCCGGCCCAAGATTCAGGAGAGTTCACTCCTCCTGGTATTAACGAAATGCATTTGCCGGCAATCCTGCCGTGGGGTGCTGCAGAAGGATTCTCCAAGCAGATGCTGCTGGTCCTCCTCTCTGTCGTCTTTATCGCCGTCTTCTTCGTGCTCGCCGCACGCAAGCAGCAGCTTGTACCCGGCAAGCTCCAGTTCGCGGGTGAAGCCGCCTACGGCTTCGTCCGCAACGGAATCGCCAAGGACATCATCGGCGGCAGGGACTTCATCAAGTACGTCCCGCTGCTGTTCAGCCTGTTCTTCTTCATCCTGGTGAACAACATTTACGGCGCCATCCCGTTCTTCCAGCTCCCCACGTTCTCGCACGTTGGCGGCGCCTACGTCCTGGCGGGCATTGTCTACTTCACCTGGATCGCCATCGGCGTGAAGAAGAACGGACTCCGTTACTTCAAGCTGGCCACTGTGCCCTCCGGTGTTCCCTGGTTCATCCTCCCGATCGTTATCCCGATCGAGATCATCTCCAACTTCCTGGTCCGGCCCGTCACGCACAGCCTCCGTCTGTTCGCGACCATGCTCGCAGGACACCTCATTGTGATGATCGCCGGCTACGGCATCGAGTTCCTCATCATGCAGGAGAACGTCCTGCTCAAGGGAACCTCCGTCCTGGTCCTGGCCGGTGCCATCGCCATGTACATGCTTGAAGCCCTGATCATGGTCCTGCAGGCCTACGTATTTACCCTGCTGACAGCGATCTACATTGAAGGCGCACTTCACGCCGACAGCCACTAGGCACCCCTAAGCTTCCCCTCGCGGGGATGAAGCAACCCAAACAACCTGCCACATGGGTGGCATCTTGAAAGGAAGAAAAATGGAAGGCAATCTCAACCTCGTAGGTTACGGTCTGTCCGCAATCGGCGGTGGTATCGGTGTTGGTCTCGTATTCGCTGCCTACATCAACGGCGTCGCCCGCCAGCCGGAAGCACAGCGTGTCCTGCAGCCGATCGCATTCCTCGGCCTTGCGCTGACCGAAGCCCTCGCCATCCTCGGCCTGGTCTTCGCCTTCGTTCTCTAGTCCTTAGAACGAAGCGAACTAACAGAACCGAGTAGATAAGGACGGGTGAAATATGAATCAGCTGATCATCTCAGCCGCCACTGAGGGTGAAGTCAACCCCCTGATGCCCAACATCTGGGAAATGGGCGTTGTCTTCGTAGGCTTTGCCATCCTCTTTTTCATCGTGGTCAAGTTCGTTGTCCCGATGTTCGAAAAGACCTTCGCCGAGCGTGCCGAAGCCATTGAAGGCGGCATCGCAAAGGCTGAAAAGGCCCAGGCTGAGGCGTCTGCTGCACTCGAAGAGTACAAGCAGCAGCTGACCGACGCCCGCGCCGAAGCCAACCGCATCCGGGAAGAAGCCCGCGCCGAAGGTGCCCAGATCCTCGCGGATCTCAAGGAAAAGGCAGCTGCAGAGTCTGCCCGCATCACGGCCCAGGCCCACGCCCAGATTGAATCCGAACGTCAGGCGGCCGTTGTGTCCCTGCGTGCGGAGGTCGGCACCCTGGCCACCACCCTCGCCGGCCGCATCGTCGGCGAAGCGCTGACCGACGACGAGCGTGCAGCACGGGTTGTGGACCGCTTCCTTGCAGATCTGGAGACCCAGAGCGCAGGTGCAGCTAAGTAATGGCAGGCGTATCGAGCGAATCGCTGGCAACAGCCCTGGCCTCGCTGGAAGCAAAGCTTCCGACGGCGTCGCTGCAGCTGGCAAAGGAACTCTTCGGAATTCTGGCAATAGTGGACAGCTCGGCCGGCTTGCGCCGCGCCCTGACTGACCCGTCCCGTAACGGTGACGAAAAGGCGGCGCTGGTCAGGCGGCTGGTTGGCGGAAAAGTCTCCGCTGATGCTGCAGAGATCGCAGGCGAAGTGGCCAGCTTACGCTGGGCCAATGCCCGGGATATCGGCGATGCACTCGAGACTCTTGCCGCAACGGTGGTCATTTCCGTTGCTGAAAACAAGTCGGCCGTTTCTGCCTCCGGAATCACTGGCCTGGAAGAGCTGGAGAACGAGCTGTTCTCCTTCAACCAGGCTGTTGCCTCCAGCCACGAGGTACAACGTGCTCTGTCCGAACCACAGGCAAGCGCTGCAGCCAAGGCGAAGCTGGCCGAGAAGCTGGTGCCCGGTGCCAGTGAGGAAGCAAAGGTCCTCATCATCCAGGCAGTTACCCAGCCCCGCGGCATCAAGCCAACGCGCCTGGTGGAACGGTTTGCCGAGCTGGCAGCCAAGCGGCAGCAGCGCTGGATTGCAACGGTCAGCGTGACCCGTCCCCTGACGCAGACGCAGCTGGATCGCCTCCAGGCGGGCCTGAATGCACTGTACGGGCGGGAATTGAAGATCAACATCAACGTTGATCCGTCACTTATTGGCGGCGTACGCGTCCAGGTCGGCGACGAAGTGCTCGACGCTTCGGTCATCAGCCGCCTGAGCGAGCTGCAACGCCAGCTGGCCGGCTAGCCGGACAAGCACAACACAACTGATAGAAACCCCGGTCATCGTGGACAACGATGATCACAAAACAGGAGAGCAGGGACTGCAGATGGCCGAATTGACCATCAACGCCGACGACGTCCGTAATGCGCTGAACGAGTTCGCGGCGTCCTACGAACCCGGAAACGCAGAGCGCGTAGAGGTCGGCCGCGTAACCACCGCTAGTGACGGCATCGCCCGTGTTGAGGGCCTTCCCTCGGTCATGGCGAACGAGCTGCTGCGCTTCGAGGACGGCACCCTGGGCCTTGCCCAGAACCTGGACGTCCGCGAAATCGGCGTTATTATCCTCGGCGACTTCACCGGCATCGAAGAAGGCCAGGAAGTCCACCGGACGGGACAGGTTCTGTCTGTCCCCGTCGGCGACGCCTTCCTCGGCCGTGTTGTTGACCCGCTGGGTGTGCCCATCGATGACCTCGGCGAGATCAAGGCTGAGACCACCCGCGCACTGGAGCTCCAGGCTCCCGGCGTGACCCAGCGCAAGTCGGTGCACGAACCGATGCAGACCGGACTCAAGGCCATCGACGCCATGATTCCGATCGGCCGCGGCCAGCGCCAGCTCATCATTGGTGACCGCCAGACCGGCAAATCCGCGATCGCGATCGACACCATCATCAACCAGAAGGCCAACTGGGCTTCGGGCGATGTTACGAAGCAGGTCCGCTGCATCTACGTCGCGATCGGCCAGAAGGCGTCAACCATTGCCGCCATCCGCCAGACCCTCGAGGACAACGGCGCGCTGGAGTACACCACCATCGTGGCGTCTCCCGCATCTGACCCCGCAGGCTTTAAGTACCTGGCACCGTACGCCGGCTCGGCGATCGGCCAGCACTGGATGTACGGCGGCAAGCACGTCCTCATCGTGTTTGATGACCTGTCCAAGCAGGCTGAGGCATACCGTGCAGTGTCGCTGCTGCTCCGCCGCCCGCCGGGACGCGAAGCCTACCCGGGCGACGTCTTCTACCTGCACTCCCGCCTGCTGGAGCGTTGTGCAAAGCTCTCCGACGAGCTGGGCGCAGGGTCCATGACCGGCCTGCCGCTGATCGAAACGAAGGCAAACGACGTTTCGGCCTACATCCCCACCAACGTGATCTCCATCACCGACGGGCAGATCTTCCTGCAGTCGGACCTCTTCAACGCCAACCAGCGTCCTGCTGTTGACGTTGGTGTGTCGGTGTCCCGCGTGGGCGGTGCCGCACAGGTGAAGTCCATGAAGAAGGTTTCCGGCACGTTGAAGCTGGACCTCGCCCAGTACCGGGACATGCAGGCATTCGCCATGTTCGCCTCGGACCTGGACGCCGCTTCACGCCAGCAGCTCACCCGCGGTGCACGCCTGATGGAACTGCTCAAGCAGGGCCAGTACTCGCCGTTCCCGGTGGAGAACCAGGTTGTGTCCATCTGGGCAGGCACCAACGGCTACCTCGACGACGTGCCGGTTGAGGACATCAGCCGCTTCGAGTCCGAGTTCCTGGAGCACCTCGCCCACAAGTCCTCGATCCTCACCACGCTGGCGCAGACCAACGTGCTGGACGATGACACCGTCGCAGCTCTGAAGTCCGCCATCGTGGACTTCAAGAAGGGCTTTTTCGGTGAGGGCGACAACCACCTGGTAGGCGCCGGCCACGAGGAGCATGATGCTATCTCCGAGGGCGAAGTCGACCAGGAAAAGATCGTCAAGCAGAAGCGCTAGTTCCACTGACCGGGTGTGCCGGGCCGCCAAGGTCCGGCACACCCGGTTTACGGAATGTTAGGAAAGGATAAGTATGGGAGCCCAGATCCGGGTCTACCGCCAGAAGATCAGCTCGACCACGTCGATGCGCAAGATCTTCAAGGCGATGGAACTGATCGCTACCTCGCGCATCGGCAAGGCCCGTGCGCGCGTAGCAGCTTCACTGCCTTACGCGAACGCGATCACGCGCGCCGTTTCTGCTGTCGCCAGCCAAAGCGAAATCGACCACCCGCTGACCACTGAGCCGGAGCAGATCCGCCGTGCCGCCGTCCTGGTAATCACCTCGGACCGCGGTTTGGCCGGATCCTACTCGGCAAGCGTGCTCAAGCAGGCGGAAGGTCTCAACGAGCTGCTCCACGCTGAAGGCAAGGAAGTCAAGACGTACCTCGTCGGACGCAAGGCGCAGGCCTACTTCGAGTTCCGGAACCGTGAATATGCACGGGTCTGGACCGGAGGCACCGACGCACCGGAGTTCGCCACCGCCCGTGAAATCGGCGAGGCGCTGCTCACGGAATTCGCCACCGACTACGAAGAGGGCGGCGTGGACGAGATCCACGTGGTGTACACCCGCTTCAAGTCCATGGTGACCCAGGAGCCCACGGTCATCCGCCTGCTTCCGCTGGAAGTAGTGGAAGAGCAGGCTGCCTCTGAGTCGGACCTGTTGCCGCTGTACGAGTTCGAGCCGGAAACCGAGCAGGTTCTTGACGCCCTGCTGCCGCGCTACATCGAGTCGCGTATCTTCGCAGCCATGCTGCAGGCAGCGGCTTCCGAGCTCGCTGCACGCCAGCGGGCCATGAAGTCTGCCGGCGACAACGCCACGGACCTCATCAAGAAGTACACGCGTCTGCGCAACACGGCCCGCCAGGCTGAAATTACGCAGGAGCTTTCCGAGATTGTTGCCGGCGCCGACGCCCTCGCGTCCTAGCCTGCAGCGCCCGGTTCCGCTGGACCTGCAACACCACAGATAAACTTAAACCCACGCCATCTACTGAGTGAAGTGAGAGAGATGACTGCCACTGCTACCGAACACGTAGCCGCAACGTCCGGTGCCACCGGCCGCATTGCGCGCGTAATCGGCCCGGTTGTCGACGTCGAATTCCCGGCTGACGCAATCCCGTCCATCTACAACGCACTCACCACCGAGATCACTCTCAACGGTGAGACCAAGACCATCACGTTTGAGACCTCCCAGCACCTGGGTGACAACCTCGTCCGCGCCATCTCCCTGCAGGCCACCGACGGACTCGTCCGCGGCACGTCAGTAGTGGACAGCGGTGCCCCCATCTCCGTGCCTGTCGGCGACGGCGTCAAAGGCCACATCTTCAACGTCCTGGGCCAGCCCCTGGACGTCGAAGAGTCGGAACTGCAGATCAGCGAACGCTGGCCCATCCACCGCAAGGCGCCGAGCTTCGCTTCGCTCGAAGGCTCCACCGAGATGCTGGAAACCGGCATCAAGGTCATCGACCTCCTCACCCCGTACATCAAGGGTGGAAAGATCGGCCTGTTCGGCGGCGCCGGCGTGGGCAAGACCGTTCTGATCCAGGAAATGATCACCCGTGTTGCCCGCAACTTCGGTGGTACCTCGGTATTCGCCGGCGTGGGTGAGCGTACCCGCGAAGGTAACGACCTCTGGGTTGAAATGGAAGAGGCAGGCGTCCTCAAGGACACCGCCCTTGTGTTCGGCCAGATGGACGAGCCGCCGGGAACGCGTCTGCGCGTGGCCCTGTCCGCACTGACCATGGCGGAGTACTTCCGCGATGTGCAGAACCAGGACGTGCTGCTCTTCATCGACAACATTTTCCGCTTCACCCAGGCAGGCTCCGAGGTTTCCACCCTCCTCGGCCGCATGCCTTCGGCCGTGGGCTACCAGCCCAACCTGGCGGACGAGATGGGCCTCCTGCAGGAGCGCATTACGTCCACCAAGGGCCACTCCATCACCTCGATGCAGGCCATCTACGTTCCCGCAGATGACTACACGGACCCGGCTCCGGCAACCACCTTCGCACACCTCGACGCGACCACGGAACTTTCCCGTGAAATCGCCTCCCGTGGTCTGTACCCGGCTGTTGACCCGCTGACGTCCACCTCCCGCATTCTGGATCCCCAGTACATCGGCAAGGACCACTACAACACGGCTGTCCGTGTGAAGCAGATCCTGCAGAAGAACAAGGAACTCCAGGACATCATCGCCATCCTTGGTGTTGACGAGCTCTCCGAAGAGGACAAGATCGTCGTGTCGCGTGCACGCCGCATCCAGCAGTTCCTCTCGCAGAACACCTACACGGCCAAGCAGTTCACCGGCGTCGAGGGCTCCACGGTTTCCATCAAGGACACCGTTGAAGGCTTCTCCGCCATCTGCGACGGCGAGCTGGACCACATCGCGGAGCAGGCGTTCTTCAACGTCGGTGGCCTCGATGACGTTGAGCGCCAGTGGGCCAAGATCCAGGAACAGACCAAGTAATATGGCTGAGCTTGAGGTTGAGATTGTCGCAGCGGACCACTTCGTGTGGTCCGGAGCGGCCAAGATGGTCAAGGCCCGCACCAGCGATGGTGAAATCGGAATCCTGCCCGGCCACTCGCCCCTGCTGGCGATCCTGGCCGAGGGTGAACTGGCTATCCAGCCGGTGTCCGGGGACCGTATCGCCGTAGATGTTGACGGCGGGTTCTTCTCCGTGGACAACGACCGCGTGGTTATTGTTGCTGACAACGCCCACCTGGGCGGCTCGGCTACCGCTGGGATCCGCTAGCACCACCTTGATGGGCGCACCAAGTCTTCCGTTCATCGCCATAGCAATCACTTTTGGATTGCTGATCTTTGCACTGTGCCTTTCGGGGGTGCGCCGCTTCAACCTGCGGCGTGCCCTCGGCACGGTGGACGCCTCCATTTGCATGGCTGGAAACAGCTGGCAAATGGGGGTTTGTCGTTATCAGGACAACGACCTCGAGTGGTTCCGGCTGCTCTCCTTGAGTGTCCGGCCCAAGCACAAATTCAAGCGCCACTCGCTGGAGCTGCTGGGCCGCCGCAAGCCCACGGAGGCCGAGGCAGTAAAGGTCCAGCCCGACGTCGTGATCGTCGAACTGCGGTACGAGGGGCAGGACCTCCGCCTGGCCATGAAGTTCGACGCCTATGCCGGACTGTCGTCCTGGCTGGAAGCCGGGCCGGTCATCGGCATAGGCACCTGGCGCTAGCCCACGTGGACTGGATTCTTGACGTACGCCTGACCGACGGCCCGGTGTACTGGGCCTCCCTGGTCCTGGGCCTTGCGGGCGCCCTGTACCTTTTGGTGCCGCCTTCACCCACCCGCCGCCGGCGCTGGTTCCTTCAAATCGTTGCTGCCACCGCCGCAGCCTTCGCGCTGGTGGCAACGGTCCACTGGGCGCTCATCAACATCTTCTCCGTGTTCCCGGAAAACATCCCGGACGCCGTCCTGCTGTGGGTGGTTCCCGGTGTGGCGGCCCTTATTCTCCTCCTGCTCCGGCTGCCGCGAAGCAGCTGGGGACGGCGCGCCGCCGGCCTGGCGGCAGTACTCCTTGTGGCAGCGCTGTCGTCCGTGCAGGTCAACGCCTACTTTGGGCTGAACCGTACTGTGAGCGATCTGCTGGGCACCGCCGTGGCGCGGATCCCCACGCTGGAACCTTCGCTGATGCGGCAGCAGGGAGCGGACGACGGCGTCCCTCTCCTGGGGTGGGCACCGCAGGGTGACCTTCCGGCCGGGGGAGTCCTGCGCAAGGCTGCCATCCCCGGCACCGCGTCCGGTGTGGCAGCCCGCGACGCGTACATCTACCTGCCGCCGGCCTACTTCGCCCGGAACCGGCCGGCCCTCCCGGTACTGGTCCTGGTGGCGGGCCAGCCGGGCGGGCCGCCCGACTGGCTGACCGGAGGCGCCCTGGACGGACATATGGACTCCTTCGCCGCGGCCCACGGAGGCCTGGCGCCGGTGGTGGTGATCCCTGACCCCAACGGATCCCAGACCGCCAACACCATGTGCATGGACAGCCGGATCGCCCAGGCTGACACCTATCTTTCCCGTGATGTTCCTGACTGGATCAGTTCCACCCTCTTCGTGGACACCAACCACCATCAGTGGGCCATTGGCGGTTTCTCCTTCGGGGGCACCTGTGCCCTGCAAATGGGCACCCGGCACCCCGATCTGTACCCTTCCGTCCTTTCTTTTTCGGGCGAAGCCGAACCCGCCATTGCGAAGGAACGGCAAAAGACCATCGAGGCAGCCTTCCCCGGCCGCCCGGAGGAGTTTGACCGACAGACGCCGCTCGCCATCATGAAAGAGAGCCGCTTCGACTCCAGCGCCCTGTACTTGACCGCCGGGCAGAACGACACTGAATTTGTGGGCTATCTCCGTACGCTGGCCGCCGCCGCCCGGGACGCGGGGTTCGACGTCCGCGCATACGAGGTGGAACATACCGGCCATTCCTGGGATACGTCGTCCAAGCGCATAGCCGATGCGCTGCAGTTCCTTGCCGGCCGCTGGGGGCTGGGACAATGACAACAGGCAACCAGGTGCGTACCGCGTCCCTTGCGTGGGCGACTGTGGTCCGTCCGGCGCTGGATCGGGGCATCGCTGCCCTCAAGCTGATGCCTTTTTCCGTGGCGGTGCTGGCAGTATTCCTCGTCACCGGCGCCATCACCGGCAGTTTCCTCGCCGGGCCCCCGGAGCACCTGCTCGACACAGCGGGAGTGAGCGGACCGGGGTTGCGGGCGGGAAACTGGTGGTCCCTGTTTACCAGCCTCTTTTTCGCCACCAACCCGCTGGCGTATGTAGCCGCGTCGCTCATGATCCTCCTGCTGCTCGGTCTCGCCGAACGCAAACTGGGCAGCCGCACGGCCGCCGCGTTCTTTTTTGGCGGCCAGTTCGGTGCCGTCACGGTCTTCCTGCTCATTACGCAACTGGCGGTCTACGTTGGTGACGGCTGGCTTGACCGGATGGCCGACGACATCCTCATCGGACCCTACCCGGCAGTCCTGGCGGCAGTACTGGCCGCCACCGGAAAACTGCCGGTCCTGTGGCAGCGGCGGCTGCGGACCGGTGTGCTCTCTATTTCACTGCTGCAGGTGCTTTATATCGGCCACGCAGAAACCGTGATCGGCCTCATAGGCGCCGTCCTGGGCCTGCTGGCCGGATGGTGGATCCAGGGCGACCACGGCCAGCTTCACCGGCACCGCTCCACCGGCCGCGAGGCGCGAAACCTCTTAGCCCTGACTGTTGCCGTTTTTGCCGTTGGACCTATCCTTACGGGAATTGCCAGGGCGCCCACAGGGCCCCTGGCGCTGCTGCGCGATGTGGTGCTCAATCCCATGCCGACACTGGGCCAGTTGGCCTTCAACTGCGGCGCCACTGTTGAATCATCGTGCCTCGAAGCGGGCAGGGCAGGATTTGCCGGCCCCTTCGGGTTGGCGCTTGCTGTGGTCCCGGTGGTCCTGCTCCTGATCTGCGCGGATGGCATCCGCCGCGGCAGGCGCCTCGCATTGAATATCGCGATCGTCATCCAACTCGCGGTCACCGCCCTCGCCGCGGTCTACCTTGCGCTGTTTGCCCTCATTCCGTCCAGGCCGCAAAGCACTTCCGCTCCGGCCATGGGCTCGGCCTTCGCCCATGTCCTGCCGTTGGTTTTCGTACCCCTGTTACTGGCCGTACTCCTGTGGTTGAACCGGCGGCAGTTCCGTGTCCAGACCAGGCCTTCGGCGCGCAGGACTCTCGCAGTGATCGTGGCCGGATCATGGCTTGTCCTCGCCGGTGCATATGCAATCGCGTGGTTCTGGGCCGGTGGATTAATGCGCGACGGCGGCCTTCTGGGCTTATTCGCGGAGCTCGCCCGGCAGTATGTTCCGGTTCCCATCCCGCAGCACTACCACCGTGTTTTTGCCGACCGGAACACCCTGGAAGCTGTCCTTTTCGCCTATTCCGGCCCGGTGTTCTGGGTAACCGCCCTGGTTGCCGTCTGGTGGGCCTTACTCAGTGGCCACCATGGCAACGACTCCGGGAGGCAGGACCGGATCCGGGCACGCAACCTGCTTCACCGGGGAGGCGGACCGCTGTCCTGGATGGCGTTGTGGGAACCCAACACATACTGGTTCAGCCCCGACGGCCGCGGCGGCGTGGCATACCAGCGGCACGGAAGTGTGGCACTGACGCTGGGCGGGGCCTTCGGACCGACGGCGGCCCAGGGGCAGGTGACCGAAGGCTTCCTTGACTATTGCAGCCGCGAGGCCCTCATACCCGCCCTCTATTCCTGCGACGATTCGTTGTGGCCCATGCTGCAGGAACGCGGATTCTCCCGGGTGGCTGTTGCGCAGGAGACCCGTCTGGCCATCCGCGAACTCGAATTCAAGGGCAAGGAATGGCAGAACGTCAGAACAGCCCTGAACAGGGCCGCCAAGCTGGGTGTACAGGCTGTATGGGGCACGTACCAGACGCTGCCGCCGGCGCTGCGGGCCAGGCTGATCGAAGTTTCCGAAGAATGGGCCGCCGGCAAAACCGTTCCCGAGATGGGCTTCACCCTTGGCGGCATCGATGAGCTCGATGACCCGGAGGTGTCGTGCTGCCTGGCAGTGGACGGCAACGGTACAGTCCACGGGGTGACCAGCTGGCTACCGGTTTACGAGGACGGCGTGCTGGTCAGCAGGACACTTGATGTGATGCGCAGGGGCGCTGAAGGATTCCCCGGCGTGATGGAGTTCCTGATAGCTTCCGCAGTGCTTGAACTGCGCTCTTCGGTGGAAGTAATCTCGCTGTCGGGGTCGCCGCTGGCCAGCCTTCCCGAACAACCATCCGGTGCCGCGCCGGATGCTGGCTCCAATGGACACCGGGCGGACAACCTTGTCCGGATCCTGGACCTCGTGGGGCACGCGCTGGAACCGGTCTACGGGTTCCGTTCCCTGGCCGCATTTAAGTCGCGTTTCAAACCGGAGTATCGCGCACTTTACCTGTATTACCAGGACGCCTTGTATCTGCCTGCGATCGGCAGGGCATTGACGCGCGCCTACTTGCCCGGGCTTTCCCTTCCGCAGGGCGCCAGGCTGGTCCGCAAACTGGTGAACTGACCCGGCCGCGTCCGGCCTGGGAAGGCTCCCGCCCTCCGGACTCCCCATCACCTTCGGGCGGGTTCGACGGCGGTGATGCCGCGGGAGGGTGCCGGGGTGTCTTCGCGAGATGGATCACATGACGGAGCGTTCGGTGATTTGCTGCGAAAGGTGATGGGGCGTCGTCGGATTTGATGCGAAAGGTGATGGCGGGTTTCGCGTCAGCCGCCAATAGTGGTGGCCGCCTGCGACAGCCTGCTCCCATAACGCGGAGCCCCGATTTACACGTTTGTCTTATAACCCTTTAATAACAATGATCCCCGGCACAATTGCCGGGGATCATTGTTTCGCTGTTGGCCGCATTACGCGGCCATCCGGCGGGGACTAAACCAGCGTGACGCCGGTAGCCTGGGGGCCCTTGGCACCCTGGCCGATCTCGAACTGAACGCGCTGGTTCTCGTCGAGGGTCTTGAAGCCACCGGTCTGGATCTCGGAGTAGTGAACGAAGACATCACCATCGGAGTCATCCGGGGTGATGAAGCCGAAGCCCTTTTCAGCGTTGAACCACTTGACGGTTCCCTGTGCCATTTATTTCTCCTCATTGTGGAACTTTTTAAGATCGGCACACTTCGTGCCGGCCTTGGTCACTCCGCGAGAAGAATCCTGGATTGCCCGTCCGGAAAAGGGACCGGCGCTGCAGGAGCTTCGCGCTCGCAACATGTCTTGCGAGCATGAAAAACACCTACACAAAGACTGAGATAAGAATTTCACGCCGGTCGGCGGAGGTCAACGGTTTGGGCGGCTAAACGCATAAATTTTGGGTAAAAAGGCGGTTAAATGTCCTTGTCGGAACGAATTCAGCGCCGCCGAAAGGGCAGCCTGCTGATTATCACGCGAACCGTCGAAACGAAACGTCAGAAAAGCCGGGACTCAATATCGTCCACACCGCGCATGGCGTCGTAGTCGAGGGTTATGCAGTCAATCCCGCGGTCGTTCGCGAGGACCTTTGCCTGCGGCTTGATCTGCTGGGCGGCGAAGATCCCGCGGACCGGAGCCAGCAGCGGATCGCGGTTGAGCAGTTCAAGGTAGCGGGTAAGCTGCTCCACACCGTCGATGTCGCCGCGCCGCTTGAGCTCGATGGCCACCGTTGCCCCGTCGGCGTCCCGGGCCAGGATGTCCACCGGTCCGATCGCGGTGAAGTACTCCCTGCGGATCAGCGAGTAGCCTTCGCCAAGCGTTTCAATCTGCTCGGCCAGGAGCCGCTGCAGGTCAGCCTCAACGCCGTCCTTGATCAGGCCCGGGTCGACACCCAGGTCATGGGAGGACTCACTGAATTTCTCATGGATGTTGATGATGAGGCGGTCGTCGGTCTTGGCCGACTGCACGGTCCACTGCTCAACGACGCCCAGTTCAAGGTCCACGTCCTCCGGGGAGGAGACGCGCAGGGTGGCCGGCGGGCTCATCCAGTTCAGCGGCTTGTACGAGCCACCGTCCGAATGGACCAGGACGGAGCCGTCGGCCTTGACCAGCAGCAGCCTGGTGGCAAGGGGGAGATGGGCTTTGAGCCGGCCAACGTAATCAACAGAGCATCGGGCTATGACAAGTCGCACGCCGTACAGACTACCGTCTGGCGCCGGCGGCCCTTGCCTCGACGCGTGGTAGCGACGGGCCCCCTGCCATGGCCGGCCTGCCTGTGGCGGAAGGGGAGGGAGGCAGTGGCAGGGGCCGGGACTGGGGCAGAATGGAGGCATGCCGCGTTCCAACCGACCCCGCCGCCCAGTGTCCGGAAAAGCCGGAGCGGGTTCCGGCCGGGCCGCAGGAAAGAAGGGCAGCGGCGAGGTTCCCGAACTGGACCTGGAACGCGCGCGGGCGGGCATCGCCCGCCGGGAAAGCGCCCCGGACGGCGAGTGGATGGTCCGCACCATGACCGCCAAAAATGCCGAAAAGACCTACATCTGCCCGGAGTGTTCCACGGCAGTGCTGCCCGGAGTCGCGCACCTGGTGGTCTGGAAGGACGACCATCTGTTCGGTGCGGCCGCCGGCCTGGCTGAACGGCGGCACTGGCACACCAACTGCTGGATGAGCCGCAGTTACCGGTACCGGTAGCGGCTGTCGCTAAGCTGGCAGGCATGACTTTTGATCCGGCGTCGTATGAATTCAGCCAGTCCACCGGCCCCACTCCCATCCGTGCCTCCACTGTCCTGCCCGCAAAGCGGGAAAACGTGGAGCTGCAGACAGCGGACGGGCACACCCTGGTGGGTGAGCTGGCCCTGCCGGAGTCCGGCCCGGTCAAGGCCACGCTGATCACGCTGCACCCCCTGCCCACGCACGGCGGCTTTATGGATTCGCACGTCTACCGCAAGGCGTCCTACCGGCTGCCGGCCTTGGCCGGGATCGCTGTGCTCCGCTTCAACACCCGCGGCACGGAGTCCCCCCGCGGCACGAGCTCGGGCGCGTTCGAGGAGGGCATCGGGGAGCAGCATGACGTGGAGGCGGCAGTCCGCTTCGCCGTCGAACGCGGCCTGCCGAACCGCTGGCTGGTGGGCTGGTCCTTCGGCACTGAGCTGGCCCTGATGTACGGTGCGGTTGAGCCGGTGGCGTCGGAGATTGAGGGTGCCATCCTGCTCTCGCCGCCGCTGCACCGGGCCAAGGACTCCCACCTTGAGCAGTGGGCCCGGTCCGGCAAACCGCTCAAGGTGCTGGTGCCCGAGCATGATGACTACCTGCAGCCCGAGGCTGCGTCGCAGCGCTTCAGCCTGGTGCCGCAGGCCAGCGTTGTTGGCGTCAAGGGTGCTAAACACCTGTGGGTCGGGGAGAAGTACGCCGGGCGCGTGCTGAACGAGATTGTGCACGAGGTCACCGGCGCAGGCCCGGCGGAAGACGCCATTCCGCAGGAGTGGGACGGGCCGGTGGCCAGCGCGCCGGCCTAGTGCCCGTGCAGGTTCAGTGCTTGTCCTGCCGGACGATGTAGATCTCCTTGATCAGCAGCAGGATGGCGGCAGCGGTGGGAATGGCGATCAGGGCACCGAGGACCCCCAGCAGGCTGCCGCCGGCAATAACCGAGATGACAGCCACCGCTCCCGGAACGGCCACGGCCTTCTGCATGATGCGCGGCGAGATGAAGTACGCCTCGAACTGCAGGTAGGCGAAGTAGCAGATGCCGTAAAGCGTGGCTGTCTGCCAGCCCACCGTGAGGGCAACGAGGACCACCACCACACCGGCGATCATGGCCCCGACCAGGGGGATAAAGGCGAGCAGCGCCACCACGAACGCCAGCAGCAGGGCGAACGGGACGCCCACGATGGACATCACGATGAAGGCGAACGTGGCATTGAGCGCGGCCACGCAGGCCTGCCCGATGACGTAGTTGCCCACCGACTTGGTGATTTCCTCGGACAGGGCCTCCACCCGGTGGCGCCTGGAGCGCGGAGCCAGCCGGTAGCCCCACTTCTTCATGGCCGGCAGCGCCGCCAGGAAGTACAGGCTGAGTACCAGGACAATCAGGGCGCCGAACAAACCGTTCGCCACCGTGGATCCGAACCCCACTACTCCGCCCGCGATCCCGCCCATGGCCTCGGGGTCGTTGACGAACTTGTTCACTTCCTCGGCTATCCTGTCGCGGACGCCGAACTGGTCATCCAGGGTACGGAACAGGTCCGAGTTCATAAAGTCCCTGACCCAGATGGGCGCCTGCTCCACGATCTCGGTGACCTGCTCCACGATGGTGGGAATCAGGGTGGCAAAGAAGCCGACGACGCCGACCACCAGCACGCTGACGGACACCAGGATGCCGGCCGGGCGGGGAATCCTCCGGCGCTCCAGCCACCCGACCACCGGTTCAAGGCCGAGCGCGATGAAAAGCGCCGCGACAATCCATAGCAGCAGCTGCGTGGTGTGGGAGCCGATCCAGTAGACCAGCAGCGCCACGCCCACGCCCACAGTGCCCATAAAGCCCATGTAGAGCGGGTGCTGGGGCGACATCCGGGGGCCGGGATCACCGAACTGGGGGCGGGGCACACCGTCCGGGTCCTCGCTGGATTCCTCCTGCTGCAGGTACTCCGGCGGCATCTCGAACCTGAGCCGCGGCTGGGCCCCCGGCAGCGGCTGGCGCAGGCGGCGGACCACCATCACGAGGGCAGCGCCCGGTCCCCTCCGGGGTGCCGGCGCAGGCTCCTGCGACGCCTTGGCCGAAGGCTCTGCGCCCTCCGGATTCTCGTATGCCGCGGAGGACTCGTCCGTCTTGTCAGTCACTGAAATGTGGGCCTGTTCGATGCGTGGCGCCGCTGCTGCGGGCCGGTGTGATGATCATCGCAAACACTATCAGCAGCCTTGTCAACACCCGCTGAGGGCCCTTCCCGGGCGGCGGCCGCGGGCACCGTTCTGGCCATCGATCCCTGGGCCTGGTAACAAAACGGTTACTATTGAACCTAAACCCCCGCTGATGATAGGTGTTCCCTTGCGTTTAAAGACTGCAGTCGCACTCGTGCTGCTCGGCCTCCTGACACTGCTGGCCGGCATCGGCCAGAGAACCATCTGGGCCCCTTCCGAGACGTTCACGGCCTCTGCGCCGGCTGATGCCCAGGCAGCGCCGCTGACCGTCATAGACGAAAAGCTGCGGACCCTGCACGGCGGAACCGTCAAAATCACCGTGGAAGGCGACGGCAACTTCCTGCTCGCGGCAGGCCGCCCCGACGACGTGGACGCCTGGGTGGGCCAGACAGCGCACAACACCGTGACGGGGGTTTCCGAGGACGGCAAGTCCCTCCAGGTTGAGCATGCCGACGGCGAGGCCACTTCGCCGAGCCCTGCCGGCTCGGATCTTTGGGTATCCACGGAGAACGCAAGCGGCGAACTGGAGTACTCCTGGACACCGCCGGCCGACGGCGACTGGACGCTCCTGCTGGCCGCGGACGGCACCCAGCCGGCGCCCGCCTCCATCTCCATGACGTTCCCGAACGATACCTCCACGCCGTGGGCCATCCCGCTGATGGTGCTGGGCTCGCTCCTGATCCTTGGCGGCATCGCACTGGCCCTGCTCCCGGCACGCAAGGGCGACGGTGAAGGCGACGGCCAGGGCAGCGGCTTTGCCCAGCGTGCGCGAGTCCGCGCCGAAGCCCGCTCATCCTCCCGCCTGGGCATGGTGGCCGCCGGCGTGGTAACCGTCGCCGTGGTGGCCGGTGCCGGTACCGCCGCCACCGCCGCATCGCCGGCGCCCTCATCGGACCCTGCAGGGTCCGCCGCCCCGCAGCAGCAGGCCGCCTCGCCGGTCCTGCTCGATGCCCAGTTCCGCCGGATCCTGGAGCAGGTCTCCAGCGCGGCCGATGCCGGTGATGCAGCCAAGGACGCCGCCAAGCTCGCCGAGCGCGTGGGCGGAACCGAACTTGAGGTGCGGACGCAGAACTACAAGATCCGCTCCCAGGTGGCATCCTACGAGGCACGCATGCCCGTACGTTCCACCAAGCTCCTCACCACCGTGGTCACCAAGGACCGGGAGTGGCCCCGCTCTGTCCTGGCCGTAACGCAGGGTGACGGCAACGTTGTGCCGCAGTTGCTGACCCTCGTCCAGGCCTCACCGCGCGAGAACTACAAGCTGGTGGAAACCAATCCGCTGCAGCCGGGCACCACCTTCCCCACCATCAACCGTGACGGAACGGAAACCCTCGCCCCCGCTGACAAGAACGGACTGCTCTACAGCGGTGAAGAGGCCATGGCCGGCCTGGCCGACCGGCTCACCACCGCAGATTCCGCCTTCAAGGACAGGCTCGTCGAAGGCGAGTCCTCTCCGTACATCGCCGACACACTGTCCTACCAGGCAGAGGTGGTCAAGGCCGGCGAGAACGGAAACTTCTCGTTCACCCACAAGGTTGTTCCGGAAAGCACCGTGGTGTTCCGGACTGCCGACGGCGGCGCGCTGGTCCTGGGCAGGATCAACTTCGGCTTTGAGGGCACGCCCAAGGCCGCCGGCGACAAACTGACCATCGGTGACGACGCCGCGGCCCTGGCCGGCGGCAAGGAAACCACCACCGGCATGGTGCTCAGCTTTGCCGAATCCATGGCCGTGTATGTTCCGCCCGCAGGATCCAGCGACCCCATGAAGCTCGTGGCCGCAACCCGCGGCCTGGTGGGAGCAACCTTCAAGTAGGCCCCACCTGCAGTACCCCCGGCAGCGGCCGGAGTGGCTAAAGTGGAAAGCATGAGTTCGCCAGCTTCCCGCCCAGTCCCTCCTGCCGCTGCCAGCCTGCTTAACCTGCGCGGCGCCGTCGACCTTTCCTCGCTGAAGCAGCCCCGCCCAGCGACGCCCGCCGTGCCGTCCGGAACCCCCGGAGCGGAACCCGGTGCGGCTCCCGGCGGTCCCGAACTGAAGGTCAACGTCACAGAAGGCAACTTCCAGCAGCTGGTGGAACTCTCGGCACAGGTGCCGGTGGTTTTCGCCCTCTGGGCCTCATATTCGCCGGAGTCGGCCGGCATGCTTGATGTCCTGGGCCGGGTTGTGGACAGCTACGGCGGCCGGCTGGTTCTCGGCGCCGCCGATATCGAAGCGTTCCCGCAGCTTGCCCAGGCCTTCCAGGTGCAGGCGGTGCCCACTGCAGTTGCCGTGGTGAAGGGCCAGCCTGTCCCGCTCTTCCAGGGCGGCGCCGACGAACAGCAGGTCCGCAGCCTCTTTGACGAGCTGCTGAAGGTCGCGGCCGCAAACGGCGTGACGGGCAGCCTCGGCGGGGGAGCCGGCACCGAAGCCGAGCCCGCCCCGCTGCCGCCGCTGCACCAGGCCGCTTTTGACGCCATCGAATCAGGCGACTACGCCGCCGCGGCTGACGCCTACCGCCAGGCCTTGAACGAGATGCCGTCCGACCCCGAGGCGAAGGCGGGGCTGGCCCAGGTGGAGCTGATGCTCAGGCTTCAGCCCCTCACCGCACAGGACAGCGAGGCCGTGCGCACCCAGGCAGCCGACGAACCGGACAACCTGGACGCCCAGCTTGCCGTTGCCGACCTGGACGTGGCCGGCGGGCATGTGGAAGATGCGCTGAACCGGGTGGTCAGCTTCATCGGCAGGAACTTCGGGCCGGAGCGTGAGACTGCCCGCGTCCGCCTGCTGGAGCTGTTCGAAGTGGTGGGAACGTCGGACGAGCGGGTTGCCAAGGCGCGGCAGGCCCTGGCCCGGGTGCTCTTCTAGTGCCAGCACTGTTTGAACCGCTCAAGCTGCGCTCGCTCGAGTTGCAGCACCGCGGTTGGCTCTCGCCCATGTGCCAGTACAGCTGCGATCCCGACGACGCCCCGGGGGTCCCCAACGACTGGCACCTGATGCACCTGGGCTCCTTCGCCGCCGGCGGCGCTGCCCTGATCCTCACCGAGGCGGCCGCCGTGAACGCCGAAGGCAGGATCAGCCCCCGCGACGCCGGCCTCTACAACGATGCCCAGGCGGAGGCCTGGGAACGGATCACCTCCTTTGTGCACCGCCACGGGGCCGCGGACGCGAAGATCGGCGCCCAGCTTGCCCACGCGGGCCGGAAGGCCTCCACGTACTGGCCCTTCTCCGGCCGGCAGGGCAGTGTTCCGGAGTCCGAGGGCGGCTGGCCCACCGTGGGACCCTCGCCTTCCGCGTTCGATGGCTACGCCGTGCCCGCCGAGATGACCGAGGAACAGATCAGGGGAGTCATCAGCGACTTCGCCGCGGCCGCAGTCCGTGCCGTTGACGCCGGATTCGACACCCTGGAGATCCACGGGGCTCACGGCTACCTGCTGCACCAGTTCCAGAGCCCGCTGATCAACGCCCGGACCGATGCGTGGGGCGGGGACGAAGCAGGCCGGAACAGGCTGATGCTGGCGGTGGTGGATGCGGTGCGGGAGGTTATTCCTGATTCGATGCCCCTGCTGCTGAGGATCTCCGCAAGCGACTGGGCCGAGGGCGGGGTGGACCTGGCAGCCTCCGTTCGCCTTGCCCGGCTGGCGCACGAACGCGGTGTGGACCTCATCGATGTTTCCAGCGGTGGAGCAGTGGCCCATCAGCAGATCAAGGCCGGTCCCGGGTACCAGACCGGGTTCTCCGCCGCGATCCGCAGCGAGGCGGGCGTGCCCACCGGAACCGTGGGGCTGCTGACCTCTGCCGGCCAGGCCGAGCACGCCATCGCCACCGGCCAGGCCGACGGCGTTTTCATAGCCCGGGCGGCCCTGCGGGACCCGCACTGGTGGTTGCGCGCAGCGTTTGAACTGGGCCACAACATCGCGTGGGTGCCGCAGTATGAGCGCGCCGTGCCGCGCCGGACTTTCTGACAGTAGGGTGTGTGATGGCCGGCGGGCGGGATGAGGGGGCGCAAGCCCAAGGCGGCACCCTGGGCCAGCGGTTGGAGGCCAGCATCCTGGCGCTCCTGGCGGCCCGGGCACCCACGTCCACCATCTGCCCGTCCGATGCCGCACGCGACGTCGGTGACGAAAACTGGCGGGAACTGATGGAACCTGCCCGCCAGGCGGCGCGGCGGCTGGTGGACGCCGGCGAGGTGGAGATCACCCAGGGCGGCTCGGTGGTTGATCCGTCCGCCGCCAAAGGCCCCATCCGCATCCGCAAGGCGCGGTAGTCCCGGACCGGTCCATGAGCAGTCGTCCGGAAGGGCAGTTCTAAGCCTTTCTTACTACTCCTGCAGGAGGACCCCGTTGCCGCAGCCCGAGGACTAGTCTGGCTTCATGACTGCTCAGCAACCTGGCCCGGCAGGGCCTGACGGCCCCGTCGCCGCCCTTTCGATCCGCGGACTGGCCAAGCGCTTTGGACAGAAGATTGCGGTGGACGGACTCAGCCTGGAGGTGCCGGCGGGTTCCTTCTTCGGGATCGTGGGCCCGAACGGAGCCGGCAAGACCACCACCCTCTCAATGGCCACCGGGCTGTTGCGCCCCGACTTCGGCACAGCCGTGGTGCATGGGGTGGACGTCTGGGCCCGGCCCCTGGAGGCCAAGCGCCTGATGGGGATCCTGCCCGACGGCGTGCGGCTGTTCGACCGGCTCACCGGTGAACAGCTGGTAACGTACGCCGGCCTGTTGCGCGGCATGGACAAGGACGTGGTGGCCAGCCGCGTGGGCGAGTTGCTGGCAGCCCTGGACCTGGCACAGGACGCAGGGACCCTGGTGGTTGACTACTCCGCCGGCATGACTAAAAAGATCGCCCTGGCGTCCGCGTTGATCCACGCGCCCCGGCTGCTCGTGCTGGACGAACCCTTTGAAGCAGTCGATCCGGTTTCAGCCTCCAACATCCGCTCCATCCTGGACAGCTACGTGGCCTCGGGCGGGACGGTCATCGTCTCCAGCCACGTGATGGACCTGGTGCAGCGCATGTGCGACCACGTTGCCGTGGTGGCTGCGGGCCGGCTGCTGGCGGCCGGCACCGTGGACGAGGTGCGGGCCGGGGCATCACTGGAAGACCGATTCGTCCAGCTGGTGGGCGGCCGCAGCCGTACGGAGGGGCTGAAATGGTTGCGCACCTTCTAAGGCTCAAGCTGACGCTGCTGCGCAACGGCCTGCGCCGCAGCCCCTGGCAGCTGGTGGGCATGGCCTTTGCCGGGCTTTATGCGCTGGGACTGGTGGCCACGCTGGTGCTGGTGCTGGTGCTGCTGCGCCGTGCTGACCACGAGCTGGTCCAGACAGCCGTGGTCCTTGGCGGAGCGGCGGCCATCCTCGGCTGGGGAATCATTCCGGTGGTTGCGTCAGCCACGGACATGACCCTCGATCCTGCCCGCTTCACCACCTTCGCCATTCCCATGAAGCAGATGCTGGCCGGGCTGGCGCTGGGCGGGCTGATCGGCATTCCGGGCCTCGCCACAACGCTGGTGGCACTGTCCACGGTGGTGACCTGGTCCCGCGGGGTGTTGCCCGCGCTCGCAGCCCTCATCGGTGCCGTGCTGGGTGTCTTGACCTGCATTGTGCTGTCCAAGGTGGTGACCACCGCAACGGCAAGCCTGGCCGCCTCCCGGCGCTTCAAGGACGTCAGCGCCATCGCGTTTATGGTGCCCCTGGTCCTCCTCGGCCCGATAGTGGCGGGGGTGGGTCGGGGAATCTCCGCCTCTGCCGGCTTCCTGCCGGAATTTGCGCAGACGGTGTCGTGGACTCCGCTGGGCGCCCCGTGGGCCATCGCCGGAGACCTCGATGCCGGGCAGCCGGGACAGGCTGCCCTGAAGCTGATGATCTCCGTTGCGGTCCTTGCCGGGCTTGCCTGGTGCTGGAAGCTGCTGCTCGAGCGGGCCCTGGTCAATCCGCCCTACTCGGGCAGCGGCAAACGCAAAGGTGGAAAGCTGGGACTGTTCGGTCTCCTGCCCGCCGTTCCAGCCGGCGCCGTGATGGCCCGGTCCCTCACTTACTGGATCCGTGATCCCCGCTACTCCGGCTCGCTCATCGTGGTACCGCTGCTCCCGGTGCTGTTGGTGTTCCAGGGAAGCCAGACCGGTGACTTCGGCACTCTTGCTGCCCTTGCCCCGCTGACCGCGTTCATCCTCGCCTGGTCCATCTCTGCCGACGTCTCCTACGACAACACTGCCTTCGCACTGCACCTGGCCAGCGGAGTCCGCGGCGTGGACGACAGGCTGGGCCGCGCCCTTGCCTGCCTGGCCTTCGCGCTGCCGGTGGTCCTGGTGTTCGCGATCGGCCATTCCGCCGTGAGCAGCGACTGGGCACCTCTGCCCGGCCAGCTGGGGCTGAGCCTGGGGATCCTCTTCACCGGCGTGGGATTGTCCTCCGTGGTCTCGGCCCGCTACACGGTGGCCGTTCCGCTGCCGGGGGACAGCCCCTTCAAGAAGCCGCCGGGCAACGTGGGCCAGACGCTGGCCGTGCAGTTTGCCGGAATGGGAATCCTGTTTGTCCTGGTCCTGCCCGAAGCGGCGCTCCTGGTGGCCCAGCTCGTCACCGGCAACAGCCTTTTCGGCTGGCTGAACCTTGCCGCGGGGCTCCTCCTGGGGCTTGGACTCCTGGTGGCCGGTGTAAAGCTGGGCGGCAAATGGCTGGATGCCCGGGGTCCCGAGCTGCTGGCCCAGGTCACCGTCAACCGCTGAAAACCCCCGGAAGGAACAGCATGGAAGTCGTTATCCTCAGCGGCAGCAAACAGATCGGCAAGCTGGCGGCCGACGCCATCGAGGAGCTGGTCCGGCGGAAGCCGGACGCCGTCCTGGGCCTGGCCACAGGTTCCTCGCCCTTGCCCACCTACGATGAGCTGGCGGCCCGGCACGAGCGGGACGGCCTGGACTTCAGCCGGACGCAGGGGTTTGCCCTGGACGAATATGTTGGCCTTCCGGCCGGCCATCCCGAGTCCTACCGCGAAGTCATCCGGCGCGAATTCACCAACCGGGTGAACATCGCCCCGGAAAACGTCCACGGCCCCGACGGAACGGCCACGGACATCCCGGCCGCCTGCCGTGCCTACGAGGAATCCATCGCGGCAGCGGGCGGCATCGACCTGCAGCTCCTGGGCGTGGGCACCGACGGCCATATCGGCTTCAACGAGCCGGGATCTTCCTTTGCCTCCCGCACGCGGATCAAGAGCCTGATCGAACAGACACGCCGGGACAACGCCCGGTTCTTCAGCAGCCTGGCCGAGGTCCCGCACCATGTCCTCACCCAGGGCCTGGGCACCATCATGGAGGCCCGGCATGTGATCCTGGTGGCAACGGGGGCGCAAAAAGCGCAGGCTGTCCGCGACTTCGTCGAAGGTCCGGTGGCTGCCATCTGCCCGGCGTCGGTGCTGCAGTTCCACCCGCATGCCACCGTCCTGCTGGACGAGGCGGCCGCCTCGGCCCTGAAACTGGCGGATTTCTACCGCCACACCTACGACAACAAGCCTGCCTGGCAAGGCCTCTGACCGCGGTTCCGGCAGCCTGGCAACCACGGGAGAAGTACGACGGCGGGAGGTTCGACGGCGGCGGGGCGGGAGCCTCCGGCGTCGAACGTCCGCCCTCCGGAACGGCTAAGATGGATCGCATGACTAGCATGACGGACCCTCTCGACAACGACCCGATGCGTGAGCTTTCCGGGGCTGGATCGTCCACAGCCACCATTGAGCGCGAAGAACTGCGCCAAGAGGTGGAACCCGGGGACCGGGAGCGCTTTTCGCACTATGTGCGCAAGGAAAAGATCATGGAGTCCGCGCTGACAGGTGAGCCTGTCATCGCCTTGTGCGGCAAGGTCTGGACGCCCGGCCGGGATCCGCAGAAGTTCCCGGTATGCCCGATGTGCAAAGAGGTCTATGACGGCCTCCGCCCGGGCAACGACGGCGGCAAGGGTCCCGGAGGGGACTCAGGCAACAACAAGTAGTGACGGAGACGCTCTTTGGCGGCCCCACCCTGCCTCCGGCTTATCCGGAACGTGCAGCCTGGGGAACCGCCCCGAAACTCCGTGCCTGGCAGCAGGAAGCCCTGGACCTCTACCTGAGGACTAGTCCCAGGGACTTCCTGGCCGTGGCAACGCCCGGCGCGGGTAAGACCACCTTCGCACTCCGGATCGCGTCCACGCTGATCGACTCCGGCGCCGTCAACCGCGTGACCATCGTTGCGCCCACGGACCACCTCAAGCGCCAATGGGCGGATGCGGCGGCCAAAGTGGGCATCGCCATCGACCCCAACTTCAAGAATTCCGACGGCCAGCACGGCCGCGGCTTCATCGGCGTCGCTGTCACGTACGCCCAGGTGGCCAGCAAACCGATGCTGCACCGGGCTAAAACCGAGGCCGCGCGAACACTGGTGATCCTGGACGAAATCCACCACGGCGGCGAGGCACTGTCCTGGGGCGACGGCCTGCGTGAGGCCTTCGACCCCGCGGCGCGCAGGCTGTCCCTGACCGGTACCCCGTTCCGCTCGGACACCTCTCCCATTCCGTTTGTGGAGTACGCCGAGGACCGGGACGGCATCCGGCGCTCCAAAGCGGATTACACCTACGGCTACGGCAATGCCCTGCGGGACCACGTGGTCCGGCCGGTGATGTTTATGGCCTACTCCGGCCAGATGCGCTGGCGGACCAGTGCCGGCGAGGAAATGGCGGCGTCCCTTGGCGAGTCCGCGGTGACCAAGGACATCACCTCCCACGCCTGGCGGACCGCGTTGAACCCGGCCGGCGAATGGATTCCGGCCGTCCTCGCCGGTGCCGACAAGCGGCTCAGCGAAGTGCGGCGGACCGTGCCGGACGCCGGCGGACTGGTCATCGCCACCGACCACGAGGACGCCCGGGCCTATGCGGGGCAGCTGAAAAAGATCACCGGGCAATCACCCACCGTCATCCTGTCCGATGACGCGAAGGCCTCCAGCAAGATCGAGGAGTTCTCCGCAGGCGAACAGCGCTGGATGGTGGCCGTCCGGATGGTGTCTGAAGGCGTGGACGTCCCGCGGCTGTCCGTCGGTGTGTACGCAACCTCCACGTCCACCCCGCTGTTCTTCGCCCAGGCCGTGGGCCGCTTCGTGCGTGCCCGCAAAAGGGGCGAGACGGCGTCGGTCTTCCTGCCCTCGGTGCCCCAACTTATGGCGCTGGCCAACTCCATGGAGGCCGAACGGGACCATGCCCTGGACCGGCCGGAGAAGGAGGACGGGGACGGGCTGTTCAACCCCGAAGACTCGCTGATGGACGAGGCCAACCGCGAGGAGAAGGCTTCCGACAGCCTGACCAAGGGCAAGTTTGAGGCCCTGGACTCGCAGGCGTCCTTCGACCGTGTCCTGTTCGACGGCGGCGAGTTCGGGACCGGCGGTGAGGTGGGCTCCGAGGAGGAACTGGACTTCCTGGGCATTCCCGGGCTCCTGGACGCCGAACAGGTGGGCACCCTGCTGCGCCAGCGCCAGCATGAGCAGCTCAACCGGAAAAACCGGCGTGCGCCCGCGGCCGCGGAAGCCCCGGCGCCGGCGGTTCCGGACCACAGGATGCTAATGGAACTCCGGAACGAGCTGGCCAAGAACGTCGCTGCGTGGTCAGCCCGTACCGGTACGCCGCACGGAGTGGTGCACACCAAGCTGCGCACCGTGTGCGGCGGTCCGCCGGTAGCCCAGGCAAACGAGGAACAGCTGCAGTCCCGCCTGCGGAAGCTTCAGGACTGGTTCGTCGGCAGGAAATGACAGGCAAACGGATGTGGCCCGGTGCAGAGCACCGGGCCACATCCGTTTGTACGGGCGTTTAGCCGACGTCCACGCCGCCCAGTTCCAGCTCGGCGATGGTGTCCTCAAGGTCCTCCGCGATTCCCGCCGTCAAAGAACGGATGACCGTCACGGAGTAACCCGCCTGCACGGCATCGAGGGATGTGGCCTTGACGCAGTAGTCAGTGGCGATGCCCACCACCACAACGTCCTCCACGTCATTGCTCTGGAGCCAGTCGTCCAGGCCGATGGCGTCTTCAGCGGCGGCATATCTTTCCGGGTTTCCCGGACCGGGCAGCGCGCCGGGGTTCCGCTCACCGGTGGGGACTGCGTCCTCGGGCGCCAGCAAGCCCTCAAACCCGGAGTAGGCGGCCGCAAACTGCCCCTTCTGGAAATAGGCCTCGATGTATTCGGTGTCCAGGTCCGGGTGGAGCTCCGCACCGCGGGTCCCGGCCACGCAGTGCGGCGGCCAGCTGTCGACGAAATCAGGGTTCTCGGAGAAGTGGTCCCCGGGATTGATGTGCCAGTCCTGGGTGGCCACGATGTGGTCGAACTCGTTGTGGTGCGCGTCCACGTACTCGCTGATGGCGCCGGCCACGTCCGCGCCGCCGGCGACGGCCAGCGAGCCGCCCTCGCAGAAGTCGTTCTGGACATCAACGATGATCAGGGCCCGGGACATCAGTTCTCCTCGTAAACAGTGGGAATGGCTGCCTCACCCCGCTGGAGGCGGTTGACCACGGCCGGCAGTTCAGCCATGGTTTCGGCGTGCCGGCGCCGGGCACGGACCACGCCTTCATGGCCGGTCCAGCCCGGCATGAGTTCGCCGTTTTTCATAAACTGCTGCAGCAGCGGACGGTCGTTGCCGTCGTCCTCGGGTCGGTGGCCCACCCCAACGACTTCCGCCGTGGCGGTGCCGCGCTCGTTCAGCTTCCGCAGGGCGTATTTCCGGCCGCCCACGCTGGCCTTGTTCTTGGCGGCTTTGGCCACGGACACGAAGTTCCCGTCATCGTCGGTGCGGCTCACCAGCTTGTAGACCATGCTGGCGGTTGGCGCGCCTGATCCCGTGACCAGGGATGTCCCCACGCCGTAGGAATCCACCGGGGCGGACTGGAGCGCTGCGATGGCGAACTCATCCAGGTCCGAGGTGACCACGATCTTGGTGTTCTCGTTGCCCAGGTGGTCCAGGAGCTGGCGCACCCATTGGGCCTGCGCCACGAGGTCGCCGGAGTCCAGCCGGACCGCGCCCAGGCTGGGACCCGCAAGGTCGACGGCGGCACGCACGGCCGCTTCGACGTCGTACGTATCTACCAGGAGCGACGTCCCCTCGCCGAGGGACGCTATCTGTGCCTCGAAGGCATCGCGCTCGGTGTCGTGCAGGAGGGTGAAGGAGTGGGCGGCAGTGCCCACTGTCTTGACCCCGTAGCGGATGCCCGCTTCGAGGTTGGACGTGCTGTCGAAGCCGGCAATGATGGCTGCCCGGGCGGAGGCGGTGGCAGCTTCCTCATGCGTGCGGCGCGAGCCCATCTCGATGCACGGACGGCCGCCGGCGGAGCTGACCATCCTGGATGCGGCGGACGCGATGGCGCTGTCGTGGTTGAGGACCGAGAGGAGGTAGGTCTCCAGCATGCAGGCTTCGGCGAAGGTGGACTCAACGATCAGGATAGGGGAGTACGGGAAGTAGGCTTCGCCCTCGGGGTAGCCCCAGATGTCGCCTGAGAAACGGTAGGACGCCAGGTACTCCAGCGTCTGGTCGTTCACCACGTTGGTGCGGGCCAGGAAATCCAGTTCCGGCTCGCTGAACCGGAAGTTCGCGATGCCCTCCAGCAGCCGGCCGGTGCCCGCCACAATGCCGTACCGCCGGCCGTCCGGGAGCCGGCGGGCAAAGGCCTCGAACACCGACTTGCGGTGCGCGGCGCCCGAATGCAGCGATGCCTGCAGCATGGTCAGCTCGTAGTGGTCTGTGTAAAAGGACGTGCGGGGATGGTCCCAGCCGGCAGAGGTGCTCACGAAAATCACTCTAGTCCCCACCGGCTCCCACGTCTCGCTGCGCTTCGCCGCGGGGCCCTCGCCGGCGTGGCCCCACCCACCGGCTCCCACGTCTCTCTGCGCTTCGCCGCGGGGCCCTCGCCGGCGTGGCCCCACCCACCGGCTCCCACGTCTCGCTGCGCTTCGCCGCGGGGCCCTCGCCGGCGTGGCCCCACCCACCGGCTCCCACGTCTCGCTGCGCTTCGCTGCGGGGCCCCGCAGCGAGGCGTGGCCCCTCCCAGCCCATAGAATGGACAGATGACCTTAAGCGTTGCGCTCGGCCCTGATACGCAAGAGGGCACCCGGACCGGCACTGCGGAGTCCACCGACTTCCTGGCCGCACCGGACATCCCCTGGAACCTGGTGATCTGGAACGACCCCGTTAATCTCATGAGCTACGTCAGCTACGTGTTCCAAAGCTACTTCGGCTACTCGGAAACCAAAGCGAACAAGCTCATGATGGAGGTCCACAAAAAAGGCCGCTCGATCGTTGCCTCCGGCAGCAAGGAACAGGTGGAGCGGCACGCGGTGGCCATGCACGGCTTCGGACTGTGGGCCACGGTGGAGAAGGCAAGCGGCGGACCGGGCGGCAATTCAGGGAAGTCCGGCGGGTCCGGCCAGGGTAAGGGGAAACGTGGCTAAGGCGTTCAAATACGGACTCAAGGGCATCACCGGCTACCTGGAACCCACCGAACGGGAGTTGCTGCGCAGCCTGATCGACGACGTCATCTCCATGCTCCAGCCGGAGGAACGCGAGGGCCAGGACCCGCTGGCGGCCATGATCGGCCTCGACATGGACGTTGCCGAGCCCACGGACAGGGCAGTCAAGCGCCTCCTTCCCAACGTGGTGAAGAACGACGGCGCCGCGTCCCTTGAGTTCCGCCAGCTCACCGAGCGTTCGCTGCGGGAGACAAAAATCGGCGCCCTCCGGGCGGCGGCGCTGGATCTGGACAAGGACGAAATCGTCCTGACGCCCGAGGGTGCCCGGCACTGGTCCATGGCGCTGAACGATGTCCGGCTGGTCCTGGCGGAGCGGCTGGACATCCAGGACGAGGAGGACGCCGAACACGTCCACCTGATGCAGGACTGGTCCCAGGCCGAGGATGTGGAGAGCTACCTGGCCCTGGTCTACAACTTCGCCACCTGGCTCCAGGAGTCGCTGGTCCAGGCCATGCTGCAGTCGCTGGACACGCGCCGTTGAGCGGTGGCCCCGGCCGTCCCTATGAGCCGTGTGACAAATTAGACATGAGTCGCAGGCCACAACATGATGGCTGAGGCACCGGGGAAGACCTATCCTCGAATAATCATGACAACAGCCTCGAGCATGGATCCGTCAGCTGCCGCAGCGGGGTCCGAAGCCAGCGACCTGCCGGCCGCCGCCGTGGAATCACGGCCCATCGGTGTCTTCGATTCGGGAGTAGGCGGCCTCACGGTGGCCCGCTCCATTATCGACCAGCTCCCCAACGAGTCCATCCTCTATGTCGGGGATACCGCCCACGGGCCCTATGGCCCGTTGCCCATCGCGGAAGTCCGGGCGAACGCCCTGGGCGTGATGGACGAACTGGTGGACTCCGGCGTCAAGCTGCTCACCATAGCCTGCAACTCGGCGTCGGCCGCCGTGCTCCGCGACGCCCGGGAACGGTACACGGCGAAGTACGGCATCCCTGTCATCGAGGTCATCCAGCCGGCCGTGCGGCGTGCCGTAGCCGCGACGCGCACGGGCCGGGTGGGCGTGATCGGCACCTCCGCCACTGTGGGCTCGCGGGCCTACGAGGATACGTTCGCCGCCGCCCCGGATCTGCAGATCACCTCCGTGGCCTGCCCGGAGTTCGTCAGCTACGTCGAGGCCGGAATAACCACCGGCCCCGCCCTGCTGGCGGTGGCGGAGGAATACCTTGCCCCGCTCAAGGCCGCCGGTGTGGACACCGTGGTCCTGGGCTGCACGCACTACCCGCTGCTGACGGGCGTCATTTCCTACGTCATGGGTGGGGACGTAACCCTGGTATCCAGCGCGGAGGAAACCGCCAAGGACGTCTACCGTGCCCTGGCCACCCATGACCTCCAGCGCACGGACGGCACTCCGCCCGAACACCACTTCGTAGCCACCGGCGACGCCGCCCAGTTCGAGGCGCTGGCCCGCAGGTTCCTGGGCCCGGAGGTCCTCTCGGTCCGGCACGTGGATCACGTGGCCGCCCAGTATCCCACGGGCAGCCTGGCACGTATCACCCCGGAAATGATCGCGGCGGCGCAGCGCGGCGGCACCCGTTCCCGGATCTCCAACTTTGTGGGCAGCTCCGTCACCGGGGGTCCCGGCCAGTGAAGCTCACCATCGTTGGCTGCACGGGGTCCTTTCCGGGACCCGGTTCCCCCGCGTCGTGCTACCTGCTGACGGCACACGACGGCGAGCGGACCTGGAAAGTTGTCATGGACCTGGGCAGCGGCGCGCTGGGCGCCATCCAGCGGTATACCGACCTGGAAGACATCGACGCGATCTTCCTCACCCACCTGCACCCCGACCACTGCATGGACCTCTGTGGGCTGCACGTTGCGGTCCGCTGGAAGCCCGGCGGCTGGGGCAGAGGTCGGATTCCGGTGTGGGGACCGGCCGCTACGGCAGACCGGATGGCTACCGCCTACGGCCTGGAGCTGGACCCGGGCATGCACGAGGAATTCGACTTCACTAACTGGGCTGAGCGCGAGCCGGTCACCGTGGGGCCGTTCACCGTGACCCCGTTTGCCGTAAACCACCCGATCGAGGAGTGCTATGCACTCCGGGTGGAAGTGGTGGAGCCGGACAAGCAAGGCAACCGGATCGCCAAGACCCTGACGTACTCCGGCGACACGGATTCCTGTGCCGCCCTGGAGGAGGCCGCCAAGGACGCTGACCTCTTCCTCTGCGAGGCAGCGTTCGAGGAAGGCCGCGATGACGCCATCAAGGACGTCCACCTCACCGGAAAGCGGGCCGGCGAAGCAGGTGCCGCAGCCGGTGCGCGCCGGCTCCTGCTCACCCACATACCGGTATGGACGTCCCCCGCCACCGTGATGGCGGAAGCCCGTCCGGTGTTTGGCGGCGACGTTGCCGTTGCCGTGGCCGGCGTGCACTACACCATCTAGGCGCTTCGCTGCGGCTCTTGCCCGGAACATCGGCGGGCCCGCAGTGGATAAGCTAATGGCATGACTTCTGAAGCAACTGCACTGCCCATCGTGCGCGCAGACGGCCGCGCCCCGGACCAGCTCCGGCCCATCAGCATCACCCGTGGATGGTCCAACCAGGCTGAAGGCTCGGCCCTGATCGAGTTCGGCAACACCCGGGTCCTGTGCACCGCTTCGCTCACCCCGGGAGTTCCCCGCTGGCTCAAGGGCGAGGGCCGCGGCTGGGTCACCGCCGAATACGCCATGCTGCCGCGTGCCACCAACACCAGATCCGACCGCGAATCCGTCAAGGGCAGGATTGGCGGCCGCACACACGAGATCTCCCGGCTCATCGGCCGGTCCCTGCGCTCCATTATCGACACCAAGGCCCTGGGCGAAAACACCATTGTGCTGGACTGCGACGTCCTGCAGGCCGACGGCGGCACCCGGACGGCGGCCATCACCGGCGCGTACGTGGCGCTGGCCGACTCCATCCGGTTCGCCCGCGACAACAAACTGATCGCCAAGAACGCGCAGCCCCTTATTGACACCATCGCAGCAGTCTCCGTGGGCATCATCGATGGCGTGCCCATGCTGGACCTGCCCTACGTTGAGGACGTCCGGGCGGAAACCGACATGAACGTGGTGGTCACCGGTTCGGGCAAATTCGTGGAGGTCCAGGGCACTGCCGAGGGCGCACCCTTTGACCGCGCCGAACTGGACCAGCTCCTGGACCTGGCCCTGCTCGGCACCGCCCAGCTTGCCGCCATCCAGCGCGAGACCCTGGCAGATACGCTGTGAGCGCGGCGCCTGCCGCCGCCCCGGGGCAAGGCACGGCTCCGCGCCTGGTCCTGGCCACGCATAACAAGGGGAAGCTCCGGGAGCTCCGAGAGCTGCTGCGCGGGCAGGTGCCCGGGCTCGACGTCGACACCCAGGTGGTGGATGCCGCCGCGGCAGGTGCCCCGGACGTCGTCGAAACGGGTGTGACGTTCGCCGAGAATTCCCTTCTCAAAGCGCGGGCCGTTGCCGAAGCGACAGGCCTGGTGGCCATCGCCGACGATTCCGGCCTTGCCGTTGATGTGATGGGCGGAGCGCCCGGCATTTTCTCGGCCCGGTGGGCGGGGAGACACGGGGACGACGCCGCGAACCTGCGGCTGCTGCTCAACCAGCTCTCCGACGTGCCGGACGCACACCGCGGGGCCGCCTTTGTGTGCGCGGCCGCGCTGGCGGTCCCCGGGACTGCCGGTGATTCGGGGCGTGAAGTGGTGGAGTACGGGCAACTTGAGGGCGTCCTGCTGCGCGAACCCCGCGGTGCCGGCGGGTTCGGATACGACCCCGTGCTGCAGCCGGCGGGGGAGACCCGCAGCTGCGCCGAGCTGTCCGCCGAAGAGAAGAACGCGATCAGCCACCGCGGCAAGGCCTTCCGGTCGCTGTTGCCTGCCATCGTTGCAGCCCTGCAGGAAGCCGATTCCTGACGCTTCAGGAGTTTTTGTCCCGATATGCGGACCTGCAAGGCGTTGAGGCCTGCATATCCGGACAAAAACTCCTGCCCGTGGGGGTTACGGGTGGCGCGGCGTCTTGTGCTCGTCCTCGGGAGCGTGCTCCTCGATGAATTCGTCCACCGGGTCGGTGCCATAGGCCTTGGCCTGCCGCTTGGCTGACATACCTCGCAGCACTTCCACGCCGATGGGCAGGACCGAGACCAGGACGATGGCGATGAAGATGATGTCCAGGTTGTCCCGGACCCACGGCACACGGTCGCCCAGCACGTAGCCCAGGAGCGTGACGCCGCCGCCCCAGAGGACCGCGCCGATGACGTTGTAGAGGAAGAACTTCTTCTTGCTCATCTGGGCCACACCCACAATGACCGGGACGAACGTCCTGATGATCGGGACGAAGCGGGCCAGAATCAGCGCCTTGCCGCCGTGCTTTTCGAAGAAGGCGTGGGCGTTCTCAACGTTCTCGCGCTTGAAGAGGCGTGAATTCGGCTTGTTGAAGATGGCCGGGCCTGCCTTGGATCCGATCAGGTAGCCGGTCTGGTTGCCGATGATGGCCGAACCGATGATCAGCAGCGCGAAGAGGAAGACGTTGAACTTGATGGTGTCGGTGGCCACCAGCAGGCCCGCGGTGAAGAGCATTGAGTCTCCCGGCAGGAAGAAGCCCACCAGCAGCCCGGTTTCCGCGAAGACGATGCCGCATACGAGCAGGACCACCCAGGGTGCCAGGGCAGGATCGGCCAGGAAGACCTGGGGGTTCAGCCAGTCGGGGAGGAAGGATGCCAGCTGTGGCTGCACCGGTCCCGCACCGCCCAGCATGGACACAGCGAAGTCGTTCATCACAGGAAAGTTCACCCTTCAAGGGTACTTGACAGGCTGCGGGGCGCAGGTCGCACTGATTAGTACGCCCCCTGGCCCCGCCGCCGGCATCGGGTGGGTGATCTCCGCGACAGGGCCGCCGCGGCGACACGGGAAGGGCCGGGTCCGGCGGTAAGGTGGGGCCCGTGGGTTTGGACTTTACGGCGATCGACTTTGAGACTGCGAACGGATTCCGGGGCTCACCGTGTTCGGTGGGCCTGACGAAAGTCCGGGGCGGCAAGGTAGTCGAGGAAGCCTCATGGCTGATGCGTCCGCCGGCCAGCCACGACCACTTCGACTACCACAACGTCCGCATCCACGGCATTACCGCGGCCGATGTCGCAGGCAGGCCCCGCTTTGGTGAGCTCTTCCCGGAGATCGGCGCCTTTATTGGTGCTGACATCCTGGCTGCACACAACGCCGCCTTCGACCTGGGTGTGATCCGCTCCGGCCTGGAAGTGTCGGGGCTCCCCGGGCCGGCCTACGACTACGTCTGTACCGTCATGCTGTCCCGGCGCTGCTACTCCCTGGTGTCCAATTCCCTGCCCTTTGCCGCGGAAGAGGCCGGGGTTCCCCTGGTCAAGCATCACGACGCCGCCGAGGACGCCCGTGCCTGCGCGGGTATCCTGATCGACATCGCCGGCCGCAACGGGGCGAACAGCATCGCCGAACTCTACCTTTCACTGGGACTCGTGATGCCCCGCCAGGAGGCGTTCGATCCCGCACGGGATACGTTGTCCAAGCCCAGTCTCGCTGCCCTGTCCAGCGCGGCGGGCAGCGGCGCCGGGCTGGTCCGGCAGTTCCAGGGCGGCTGGCCGGAAGAGGGCGCCAACCCCGAACCCAACCCTCTTGCCGAGCCCGGGCACCCGCTCTACGGCCAGACGGTCGTCTTCACCGGCCAGCTTTCCATCGGCCGGCCCGAAGCGAAGCAGCGGACTGCCGATTTCGGCGCCCGGCCGGAGAGCCGCGTCACGGGGCGCACCACGGTCCTTGTGGTGGGGGACGGCTTTGTGGCCTCGGACCTGCGCTCGGGCAGGCTCACCGGCAAGGCCCGGCGGGTGCTGGAACTCCACGAGCGGGGACAAACAATCGAGGTTCTCTCCGAGGGCGAGTTCCTGCAGATGGTGGGCAGTTTCGCCGGAGCCGTCAGCGCCTGAGCTGCCACGCGCCCGTGTTCACGCGGCGCAACAAACTTTCCGCCCGGCGTCGGCCGCACCCTAGCCTTGCCTCATGCGCACCCTTTTTGCCTTCCCCAATCCCGTGAACGAGTATGCTGCCCGCGTGACGGCAGGGCTGGTGGTAGTGCTGGCGCTCGTGACGGTGGCGGCCGGATCCGGATGGGGCCTGCTGGCCATCGCCGCCGGGTTCTGGCTCCGCGTGCTTTTCGGACCCCGGATCTCGCCCCTGGCATTGCTGTCCGTGAAAGTCATCACTCCCCGGCTGGGGCGGGTGAAGCTGGTTCCCGGGCCGCCCAAACGCTTTGCCCAGGGCATGGGGGCTGTTGTCTCCACCGCGGCACTGGTCCTTTTCGCGGCCGGCGCTGCCCCTGCCGCCTGGGCTGTGCTGGGCCTGCTGATCGTGGCGGCGTCGCTGGAAGCGTTCGCCGGCTTCTGCTTTGGCTGCGTAATCTTCGGGTTTCTGCAGCGGCGCGGGCTGATTCCGGAGGACGTCTGCGAGGCCTGCAACAACATCAGCCTTCGCCGGTCGTGACCTTTACCAGTTGATCGGCCATGCCGCGGATCACGTCCTGTCCTTCCAGCGACGCAAGCCATTCCGGGGGCAAACAGGCCTCGCCGTAGTAGGCGCCGAGGATGTTTCCAGCAATGGAGCCGGTGGAATCGCTGTCGCCGCTGTGGTTGATGGCCAAGGCCACTGCATCGCGGAAGTGCTGCACAGGATCTGCCGCCGCGCCATCGGGGAGCGAGGCCAGCACAGCGTAAAGCGCGACGGCGAATGCTTCCTCAGCGACCCAGCCCTCGCCGAGTGCCTGGACCAGTTCCTCCGGCGTCACAATGCCCTTGCCCGCCAGCAGGAAGGCGGCCTCCAGCCGTTCCGGCAGCTCAGGCGCCACGCCATCGAGTCCGGCAGCCTGGGCCAGTGCCCTGGTTGCTGCCTCGGCAAGCCCGTCGCCGGCCACCAGGCGGTGGATGAGGAAGCTGAATGTCCCCGCGCTCTGGCGGGCTGACGGGTGGCCGTGCGTGAGCGAGGCGGCGTCGGCACTCAGCTTATAGACGGCGTCGGGCGTGATATGCGGGATAAGTCCGAACGGGGCCGAGCGCATCACCGTCCCGCAGCCCTTCGAACCGGGGTTCACGGGACGTGCGGCGGTGCCCATTTCCCCGGTGGCGAGTCCGGAGATGCATGCTTTGCCGGGATGACGGCGCTGGCGCAGCACCTGCTGGCCATCGATCCAGCGCGGCTGGGGGACCGGTGCCGACGGCGGCGCCGTTTCCCCCTGCGTGGCAAGCCAGCGAAGGTAGGCGAGCCACAGGCAGGCGTTGACGTCCGCCCCGACACCTGAGTTCGCCCACTCCAGTGCCTCCACCAGGGCGTCCACCGTGTAAAGCGTCATCTGGGTGTCGTCGGAGAAGTGGCTGGTGCCGGTGAGGTCTTCGAAGCCCCGCAGGCCTGCCGCGCCGTAGCGGGCACGGATTTGCTCGATGGTGTCGAACTCCACGGTGTAGCCCAGGGAGTCCCCGAGCGCGCCACCGAGCAGGGATCCGTGGATACGGGACTTGAGGGAGGGTGGCGAAGCGTCCGGCTCGATACTCATGGTTGTAAATTTACCGTGGACGTCGTCAGTTGCCTGACGCCGGCGGCCGCCGCTGTTGGTCCGGTATGGGACCGCTGTCCAGCGAACGCACAGCCTGCGCTGGAATAATGTCCGGGTTGCCTGACCGCGACTTTCCCCTTTGCCTACCTCTGAGGTCACCACCATGAGCACGCCCGTTCCGGCCCGTCACGATGCACTTGAGCCTTCCCTTGCTGAAGCAGTGGAGTCGAGGCTTCTGCCGCGGCTTGTCGCCGAGGCGTTCGGCAGCTTCTTCCTGGCCTTCGCCGGACTCGGCGTGCCGCTGTTCAGCATCCCGCAGTCCAGCCCGCTGCCTGCGGCACTTGCTGCCGGGCTTGCCGTGACCGCGGCCATGCTTGCTTTCGGGCGTGTCTCGGGAGGCCATTTCAATCCGGCCATCACGGCCGCCCACCTGGTGGCCGGCCGGATCCGCGCGGGCTCTGCCGCCGCCTATGCCGGAGCGCAGCTGGCCGGTGCCCTGGTGGCTGCGCTCGCCCTGTATGGCGTCCTGCGCACGCTGCCCGGGATCGCGGACAGCCGGGCGGCATTCGATACGGTGACGGCGGGCTTCGGCGAGCATTCGATCATCCAGGCGCCGCTGGCAGCAGTGTTGCTGCTGGAGATGATCGGGGCCGCGATCATCACCGCCGTCTTCCTGGGGACAGCCCGGCGGGACAGCAATGGACGTTCCGCGGCACCGGTAGCTGTTGGCCTGACCTTCGCCGTTCTGCTGCAGCTGGGGCTGTCCGTGGGAAACCTGCCCTTCAACCCTGCACGGGCCATTGGCTCCGCAGTCTTCAGCTCCGGCTGGGCTCTTGAGCAGCTCTGGGTGTTCGTTGTGGCTCCTCTGGCGGGTGCGGTCATCGCCGGGCTGGCGTTCCGGAGTTTCAGCGGAGGTCCTGCCGCGTCCGGAGAAACCCTGGTTGCCGGTGCGGACGATGACGGTGAGGCGCCGATTGATGAGCCGACCGGGGACACGGTGGAAGAGCCTGCCGCAAAGGCCACAAAAAATGAAGCCAGCGAAGCACAGGAATTCTTCGACGGCAGGCGCGGCTGACCCTGCCGGGATCCCGGCAGCTGCGGCGGTTTCCGGAACTGTCAGTGGCAGCCGATAGCTTAGAACCATGAGGTTACTTCACACATCGGACTGGCATCTGGGCCGGTCTTTCCACGGCGTCGGGATGCTGGCTGCGCAGCGGGCCTTTGTGGACCAGCTCGTGGATGCCGTTGACCGGCATGCCGTGGACGTTGTCCTCATCGCGGGGGACGTCTACGACCGCGCACTGCCGGGAGTCGATGTGGTGCACCTCCTGGACGACGCCCTGGTCCGGCTGACGTCCGCAGGAGCCCAGGTGGTGCTGACCAGCGGCAACCACGACTCCGCCATCCGCCTGGGATTCGCTTCGCGCTTGCTGGAGCGTGGCGGGGTACACCTGCGGACCCGGCTGGACAGCCTGGACCAGCCACTGCTGCTTCCGGCCGGAAGCGCGGCTGCCAAAGACGGTTCCAGTGCAGACGGAGCCGTGGTGGCCATTTACGGTATCCCGTGGCTTGAGCCGCGGCTTGTGGCCGACCAGCTGGGCGTCCAGGCTGCCAGCCACTTCGAGGTGACCCGGGCGGCAACAGAACTGATCCGGCAGGACATTGAACGGCGCTCTGCTTCGGCAACTGTCCATTCGGTGGTGCTGGCGCACACGTTTGCCAGCGGCGGGATCAGCTCGGACAGCGAACGCGACCTCAGCATCGGTGGGGTGGGAGCAGTGCCGCTGGACCTCTTCGACGGCTTTAGCTACACGGCCCTCGGCCACCTGCATGGGCGCCAGTCCCTCTCGCCCCGGGTCCGGTACTCGGGATCGCCGATCGCCTACTCCTTCTCGGAAGCGTCGCACCAGAAGGGCGCCTGGCTCATCGACATTGATGCCGGCGGTGTGAACGGGGTCCAGGAAATCCTGTGGGACGCCCCGCGCACACTGGCCGTGCTCCGGGGGCCCCTGTCCGAACTGCTTGAGTCGCCCCAACATTCATGGGCTGAAACCGCCTACTGCCAGGTGACCCTCACCGACCCCCAGCGTCCCGCCCGGGCCATGGACCAGCTCCGCACACGGTTCCCGGACACCCTGGTCCTCGCCTTCGATCCCCAGGGCGCCGCCGCAAGCAACTCCTCCACCTACAGCAGCAGGCTGGCTGAAGCACCGGACGACCACGCCGTGTGCTGCGGCTTCCTGGAGCACGTGCGCGGACGGACCCCGGATGGCGCCGAAAAGGCGGCGCTCGCAGCCGCACTGGAGAACGTCCGGCTGCAGGAGGCTTCGCTGTGAGGATCCACCGCCTCCGCATCTCCGGTTTCGGTCCCTTTGCCGGTACGGAGGAGATCGACTTCGACACCCTCAGCGCCCATGGCCTGTTCCTGTTGAACGGACCCACCGGCGCGGGTAAAACCAGCGTGCTCGACGCCATCTGCTTTGCGCTGTACGGTTCAGTGCCGGGAGCACGCCAGGACGGAAAACGGCTCCGCAGCGACCACGCCGAGCCCGGCCAGGAACCCGCCGTGAGTTGTGAATTCTCCGCCCAGGGCCGCCGTTTCGAGGTCACCCGCTCGCCCGCCTGGGAAAAGCCCAGCGCGCGGGGGAAAAACGGGTTCACTACCCAGCAGGCCAAAACCCTCCTGCGTGAACGCGTTGACGGAGCATGGGTGGAGAAGTCCGCCCGCAATGACGAAGCGGGGGCAGAGATCCTCGCCCTGCTGGGGATGGACCGTGAGCAATTCACCCGCGTAGTGATGCTGCCGCAGGGCGATTTTGCCGCCTTCCTGCGCTCCAAGGCCACAGACCGGCTGGAACTCCTGCAGAAACTCTTCGGCACTGAGCGTTTCGAAGCCGTGGAGCAGGAACTCTCCCGGCAGGCACAGGCAGCAAAGGAGGAAGTGGCCGCCCTCAACAGCCAGCTTGAACTCCTGGCGGCCCGGGCGGAGTCGGAAGCGGCAACGCTGCAGCTCGGGGACACTGACGGGCCGGCCGGGGACGCCGCAGCGGCGGATGAACCGGCGTTGGACCCCAGGGCGGCGCGCCTTGAGTGGCTGGTGGAAGCTGCTGCTGAACGCAAGAGTGAACTTTCGAAGCTGGCGTTGGCCGCAGAGTCGGCAAACCAGGAGTGCAGGCGGGCCGTTGAAGCGGAGGCTGCGCTCCGGGACCGTCACCGCAGGCTGGAGGAGGCAACAGCAAGGCAGGCCGCCGTGCAGGACGCCCTGCCGCGGGTCGAGGACCTGAGCCTTCGGCTTGGCCGGCACCGCCAGGCGGAAGTTCTTGCCGGGCAATTGCGCAGCGTGGACGCGGGCGCTGCCAAAGTCCGGCGGGCAGCTGAGGCGATGGAATCGGCGTTCACACTGCTTCGCCTCGCCGCCGACGAAGACCCGGAACTCGCGCAGCTGGACCTGGGTTCCGGCCACCCTGCCGCTGATGAGGACAGCGGACCGGCGCTGTTTCCCGGCGCCGCGGATGAGTTGAACCGGCTTCGTTCCCTCCTGGCCGTTGTGGAGGCGAGGCTTCCCGACGAAGACCGCCTCAAGACGCTCCGGTCAAAGCACCGGCAGTTGACAGGAAAACAGCAGGAACTCAAGTCAGCCAATACCGGACTGGACGGTCGCGTCCAGGCCCTTTTCGACGAGCGGGCGCACCTCACTTCCGGGCTGGAAACCCTTGAAGTCCGGGCAGGGGCGGCCGCTCTGCGCACGAAGGAAGCAACGGCCGCAGTGGAACTGCTGGACGTGGTCCGGCGCTACGCTGCAGCCGTGGCACAGCGGGATGCGGCACATCTGGAACACGACCGCACACGGGGAAATCAGCTGGAGCTCAAACAGCGCTGGCTCGATGTGCGGGAGCAGCGACTGGCCAATGCCGCAGCTGAGCTCGCCGCCAAGCTGGTGGGCGGGGAAGAGTGCCCGGTATGCGGCAGCCTTGATCACCCTTCGCCGGCGGCAGGCGGAGGAGGCGGCTCGGGGCTGGAACAGGAAGAGGAAGCTGCGCATCAGTTGTATGAGTCTGCCGACGCCGAGTTCGCCCGTGCCGGCCAGCAGCTGGCCGAGGCAAACCAGCTGGTGGCGGTCCTGGCCGGCCAAGGCGGCGGGACCGCGATGGAAGAGGCCGTCAGCGGGGCTGAGGAAGCACGCCGGGCCGCAGCCGATGCCGAACAGGCAGTGGCCGAACTCGCTGCCGCACGGTCGAGGCTTGAGGCCCTTGAAACGGGCATCGCCGCAGCCCAGGCGTCCCGGGCCAGTGCTGAGGCCGAGCTCGCAACAGTGGTATCGTCCCTGGCTGACCTCGCCGAACAGTCGTCGTCGCTGGACCAGGCGCTGGCCGGGCTGAGGGCAGGACACCGCAACCTTGCCCAGCGTTTGCGGGCACTGGAAAACGCGGCCGCGATGCTGAACAAAGCCGTAGAAGCCCAGTCTGGTCTTGCCACGGCCAGGGTTCAGTCCGCGGAAGCCCGGGAGCAGCTGGAACTGGCGCTGCCCCAGGCAGGCTTCGCTTCTGCGGAGGAAGCCCGTGCACACCTGCTGCCGGGCAACGAGGCGGCCGAACTCGCAGCCGGCATACGGTCCGCCCAGGATGAGGCAGCCCGGGTGGCCGAACTGTTCGCCTCGGACGAGGTGGTGCTCGCCTTGGAGGAAGCGGAGGCCGGGATTGAGGTGGACCACCAGCGGCTGCCCGCCCTGCAGGCAGCTGCTGCCACTGCCCTGCAGGAAGCACGGGACGCCGAGGTGGCCGTCGGCCTGGCAGCGCGCTGCCTTGAATCTTTGACAGCCATCGCTGCCGGTTTCAACGAACTCGCCGGCTCCTCCCGGGGCCCCGCCGCCCGCGCCCGGATGCTCGCCGGCCTGGCGGATGCGGCAGCCGGCCGGGGAGAGAACACCTACCGTATGAGCCTGAACAGCTATGTCCTCGCAGCACGCCTGGAGCAGGTGGCCCTGGCCGCCTCGGAACGGCTGGTGGCCATGAGTGACGGACGCTACCTCCTGCAGCACAGCGACGCGAAAGCGGCACGCGGCGCCAAGTCAGGGTTGGGCCTGGAAGTGGTGGACCAATGGACCGGCTACCACCGGGACACGTCCACGCTCTCCGGCGGCGAGTCGTTTATGGCGTCGCTGTCCCTGGCACTCGGACTGGCCGACGTTGTCCAGCAGGAGTCCGGTGGCGTGGAAATTGAGACGCTCTTTGTTGATGAGGGATTCGGGAGCCTGGATGAACAGTCCCTGGAACAGGTGATGGACGCCCTCGAAGGCCTGCGGGACGGCGGCCGGGTGGTGGGCCTGGTCAGCCATGTGGCGGAGATGAAGCAGCGGATCGGCATGCAGCTCCAGGTGCTCAAGGGGCGCAACGGGTCCACGCTGCGGATCTCCGAAGCCCTGGACGTCCCGGCCTGACCCGGAAGGCAGGCCCGGTCACGGCAACCCCGTAGCCAGGAAACGGCCGATATACTGGGACAGTTACCGGGTTCAGCGCATCGGGAGGAGGGACGATGCGCAACGACTGAACGAGCCCGGAATTGAAACCTTCGACCTCCCTTTCTCCCCACCAGCCTTCGCCGAATGTACCGGCCACCAAGGATCTTCCCCCGGGTGCCGCCGGCCCTTCCGGTGGCCCGGACGGCGTTTCCGGCAGCCGGTTCGCCAGGCTCCCGCACCTTGCCGGCCGCAGTTTTATCCCCTTGGGCCTCTTCGCCCGCCTGCCTCTGGCCATGCTCACGGTGGGAACCCTGACCCTGGTCACGTCGAACAGCGGTTCCTACGCCCTGGGCGGCACGGCGGCTGGCGCTGTTGGCATCGGCTCTGCACTGGGCGCCCTGGTCCTGGGAACCCTGGCGGACAGGCGCGGCCAGCGTCCCGTGCTGCTCTCCGCGGCTGCCCTCAACACCGTGGCGGTGGTTGCGCTGATCCTCGCCGCCGCTGTCCTGGGAACGCCTGGGAGTCCCGCTGACGGACGTGTGGCTGCCGGGGTGCTGGCCGCCGCGTTCCTCTCCGGAGCCAGCTGCCCCCAGGTGGGACCCCTGGCCCGGGTGCGGTGGATGGCAATGACCTCACAGGGGAGCGCGCCCGATAACAGGCGCGACCTCGACACGGCTCTGTCCTACGAGAGCACCGCCGATGAAATCACCTTTGTGCTGGGCCCGGCCCTCGTGGGAATCCTGGCAAGCCTCCTGGCGCCCTGGCTGCCGCTTGCACTGGCTGCAGCCATGACCATCACGCTGGTGCCCGCTTTCGCGGCGCACCCCACCCACCGGGCAGTCCGAGGAATCCGGCGCCCGGCTGCCGCCGGACGGCAACGCCCGGCTCTGCCGGCCGGCCAGCGAACGGATGGGCAAGTAACGGATGGGCAAGTAACGGCCGGACAAGGGGGTGCGCACAGGGTGCCCGCCGCCGTCGCCGTCCCGGTGGCGGCCATGGTCTGCATGGGCACATTTTTTGGCTCCACCCAGGCGGCCTTGAGCTCCTTTTCCGCGCACTTCGCGAGTTCTGAAATCGCCGGGCTGCTGTATGCCGTGATGGGGCTCAGCTCCGCCGCGGCCGCCCTCTCTGTTGCCTACTGGCCGCAGCAGTTCGGCCTGTCCTGGCGTTGGGTGGTGTCTGCTGTGCTGATGGCAGCGCTGGCCGTACTCCTGCTGGTGCCTGCGTCACTGGGGTCCATGGTGGTGGTGCTGCTGATCCTCGGGGCCCCGGTAGGGCCGGTGATGGTCACCGTCTTTGCTGTCGGCGGGGTGGTGGCCCCTGCGGAGCGGCTGGGGGTTGTGATGACTGCCCTGGCCAGCGGCATCGTAGCGGGGACCGCAATCGGTTCAGCCGTGGGTGGCCGGCTCGCCCAGGATCATGGCTACGCGGCGGCATTCCTCGTCCCCGCCTGCGCGGCAGGTGCCCTGGCCCTCCTGGGTGCCGGGGCCGCCGTCGTACTTCAACGACGCCGCGCCTGAACTGGGTGTGAGCGGCCGCGTCTTACGCGAGCTGCCGCTCGATTCTCGCCGCACTTTCCGCCAGCGCCGCGCCCACTACCGCGGGATCGTGGGCCGATCGGATGTAGACGACGGCGAGCGCTGCCGGGCGTCCGCCCGGAACCCGGACCGGTGCCGCCAGTGAGGAGACGCCCGCGATGACTTCGTCGTGGCTGGCGGAGTATCCGGTGCGCCGGGCCTCGGCAGCCTCCGGCCGGTACGCGACGCCGGTCTCGAGGCGGTCCCACTCCGCTTCGGTCAGCGCCGACTGGATGGCGATGCCGGGTGCGCCGGCGTTGATGGGATGCCGGGTGCCGGGGTGCTGCGCCACCGTGGCCCCGGAGTGCCTGGGCTCCACGGTGACCAGGGTGATGCAGTCGTGGTGGTCCCACAGCGCCACGAAAGCTGTCATGTCCAAAGTGTTGGCCAACTGCGTCAGTTCGGGAAGGGCCGCGCTCTGCAGGTTTCTGGAAACACCGCGCGCCAGGACAGCAAGGCCGGGACCGGGCTGGACCCGCCCGGCGTCGTCCCGGACCAGCAGGGAGTGGTCTTCCAGGGTGCGCAGGATCCGGTAAGCCACGGAGCGGTGGACACCCATGGCGTCGGCAAGTTCGGCAATGGTCAGCGGGCCGGGGGCCGCTGCCAGGATTTCCAGGGCGCGGATGCCCCGCGACAGCGTCTGGGAGGGCGAAGCCGGCGCCGGCGCAGGTCCGGCGGGGGCAGCAGCGGTGGAAGTCATGGTGTCCATCCTAGGCGGCGGCATCCGGATAGCGAAGCGTCTGTTCGCATATGGAACTCGTGGCACCCCGCCTCCAGGCGCGGCTCCCGCTTTGCGGGGAGCAAGCCATGAACATCAAATTGCCAGGAATGCGTGCCCTGGCTCACATTTTCGTAGTACCCTACTAACTAACTGACCGTTCTGTCGGTAATCCTTAAGGCGTCCGCAGCCCCGCTGCCAATGAACAATGGAGTTTCAATGACCACACCTTCCAAGGTGGATACTCTCTCCGGGCCCAGCACCCGGCGCGAGGAACGCAAAGTCCTGGCCGGCACCCTGGTCGGCACCACCATCGAATGGTACGACTTCTTCATCTTTGCCCAGCTGACAGCAACACTGCTGTCGCCGCTGTTCCTGGCACCGCTGAACCAGTCCAACCCAGGCCTGGCACAGATCCTTTCCTTCGCCCTGATCGGCATCAGCTTCCTGTTCCGGCCGCTGGGCGCCGTGGTGGCAGGTCACCTGGGCGACCGGCTGGGACGCAAGGCGATGCTCGTCTTCACCCTGGTGATGATGGGCGCCGCCACCGCCCTGATCGGCATGCTGCCCACCTATGCCCAGATCGGCGCCTGGGCGCCGGTCCTGCTGATCCTCCTTCGGGTCGTCCAGGGATTCTCGGCAGGCGGCGAATGGGGCGGCGCGGCTCTGATGGCCGTGGAACACGCACCCCTGAACAAGCGCGGCCTCTTCGGCGCCTACCCCCAGATCGGTGTGCCGGTGGGGATGATCCTCGCCACGGGCCTGCTCTTCTTCCTCAACAGCAGCATGTCCAAGGAAGACTTCGCGGCCTGGGGCTGGCGGGTGCCGTTCCTGCTCTCCATCGTCCTCATCGTGGTGGGTTACCTGATCCGGCGGGCGGTCGCGGAAAGCCCGGTCTTCCAGGAGATGGCCGCGCGGAAGCAGGAAAGCAAAGCGCCCCTGGGTGAACTGGTCCGGAGCCACAAAAAGCCGGTCCTGTACTCCACCATGATTTTCATCGGCAACAATGCCGCCGGGTACCTGCTCATCGCGTTCTTTATCTCCTACGCCACCAGGTCCTTGCAGATGCCCACGCCCCAGGTTCTCCTGGCCACGACGCTTGCGTCCTTTGGCTGGCTGATCTTTACGCTGGTGGGCGGGTGGCTCTCTGACCGCATCGGCCGGGTCAGGACGTTCCTCACCGGCTACGCGATTGTTTTCGCCTGGATGATCCCCATGTTTGCACTGATCGACACCAGGAACATCTGGCTGTACGGCGTTGCTCTGTTCGTCCTGACCATCGGCCTTGGACTGTCCTATGGACCCATGTCCGCGATGTACGCGGAGATGTTCCCGGCCAATGTGAGGTACTCCGGCATCTCCATCGGCTACGCCTTCGGCGCCATCCTGGGCGGGGCGTTCGCCGCAACCATCGCCGAAACCCTCCTGCAGGCCACCAAATGGGCAGGGTCCATCGGTATCTACATCATGGTCCTGTGCGTCATCTCAGCCATCGGTGTGCTGCTGGCCAAGGAAACCAAGGGGCGCCCGCTCGGCGTCAGCCACCACTAGTTCCCACCGTCCCCTTAGGCAGCGGCGGGCCTGGACCACAAAGGTCCGGGCCCGCCGTCGTCATGGGGTTACTGCTTCAGGAAGCGGATGGCGTCGTCGTCCGTGAGCTGTTCAAAGTGCCGGTAGAAACTGCCCACCGCGCGGAACTTGCCCGGCAGATGCAGGCACATCACGGCGTCACACACGCGCTCCACCGAGGCTTCCGCTTCTATGGAGCCCACGGGCGCGGCGGCCACCACGGTGCCGGCACCACCTTCGCGGACGGCCTCGACGGCGGCCCTCATGGTGGCGCCGGTGGCGAGTCCGTCGTCGATCAGCAGGACCGTTTTGCCGGAAACCCCGTGCTCCGTTCCGGGGTAGAGGTCCACGCGGCGGAGCAGTTCCCCGCGCTCGCGCTTCTCCACCTCGTCAAGGAGTTCCCGGCGGACGCCGTGTTCCAGGACCCGGTCCAGCAGTGGTTTATTGAGCAGGCGGACAGTCCGGCCGCGGGCCCATGCCAAGGCACCGTACGCCGTTTCCTCGTGCCCGGGAATGCCGAGTTTGCGTACCAGGACGGCCCCCAGCGGAAGGTAGAGGGCCTTGGCTGCTGCCGCCGCGACCGGGATCCCGCCGCGGGCAAGGCCAAGGACAACGGTCCCGGGCCGCTCCCGGAATTGCGTCAGGACTGCAGCCAGCCGCTCGCCGGCCTCGGTGCGGTCTTCGAAACGCATATCCATGTGGCCCTCCCGGCTGTTCCAGCCCCCGCTTTCAGCCTACCGCCGTGGGCCGGACGGCAGGAGGGGTCCCGGCGGGCGGGAATTGCTTCCGACGGATCAGACGGCCAGGAAGGAAATGGCTGCCTGTTTGAAGGCGCGGCTGGTCACGGCGTTGGTGTGGTTGCGCCCCGGCAGCGTCAGCTGTTCGGCCATGGCGCCGGCGCCCTGTGCGAGTCCGGCGAGTTTCGGCAGGCTGCCCACGCGCTCGTCCTGGTCCCCGGCCACCAGAAGCATCGGGACGTGCGGAACCGCTTCGGCGGGGTCGTAGGGTTCGGCTTTGATGGCCTCCACCAGCGACAACAGGGCGAAGATGTTGTTGCTTGGCAGCAGCAGCGCCATTTTGAGGAGCCTGGCCGTGGACTCGTCGGCGATGGGAGTCCCGTCCGCCAGGTAGTCCTGTGCGGCCACGAGGTCGAACTCCGCCAGCGGGTCAGCGGTGTTCGGCCCGCCCAGGACAATGCGGTGCACCAGCTCCGGCTGGGTGGCGGCGAACTCCCAGGCGAGCCGCGAACCCAGGGAATAACCCACAACGTCCAGGCCGCTGGCAGGGTCACCGGCCTGCAAAGGCCGCACTCCGGCGTCGAACGCTACCTGCAGCAGGTCCGCGCGGATCCGGCTGGGCGAGTAGGAGTCGCGGTCCTCCGGGGCGCCGCTGCGGCCGTGCCCGGGCAGGTCCACCATAATGATGCGGCGGCCGGCGTCGAGCAGCGCGGCCGCCCAGCCGGTGTCCTCCCAGTTGAGTTTGCTGGACGACGAGAAGCCGTGCAGCAGCAGGACCGGCCGCAGTCCGGCGTCCACGGCGGGGTCCTGCACCGCCACATACAGCTGGGGGTCCGTGCCCTCCACGGTGTGCGAATGCTGTTCGCCGGTGTGCCTGCCGCTCATGGTGTCAGTCCTCATCAACTACGGCGCCCTGGGAGACCCGGCGCATCGGAACCTCGTGCTTCGGGATTTACTCTACCTGCCGGAAGGCCCGCTCGATCCGCGGCGGATTTCCCGCACGCACCGGCCAAACCGGGTAGCGCAAGTGCCGTTCCGGGCGTTCGTAACGACACTGGGCGCTATTTACTTAGGCTGGTGCCTCCGGGCGGTGAGCCGGGCGCCCACCGCACAAGCCGCGGCGATCCCCGCAATCAGCGCGAAAGTGCTGAACAGCTGGATACGGCTGTCCTCTGCGCTGAAGCCAACGGCGAAAATCAGGCCCAGCAGGACGAGCCCCACATACGTCAGCGCCGGGAAACCCTTCATCCTCAGCGGCAGGGCAGTGCCGTCCCGGTCAGCCCGGCGCCGCAGGATCAGCTGCGAGACCAGCGCGCTGCCCCAGACCACCAGGCAGGTGGACCCCACCAGCTGGAACAGGGCGGGAAGGATGCGCTCCGGGAAGAGCAGTTCCAGCACGGTGGCCGCAAAGCCGAAGGCGACGGACACAGCTACGGCCAGCATCGGCACGTTCGCACCGCTCAGCCGGGTCAGGAAGCCCGGAGCCTCGCCGCGTTCTGCAAGCGAGTAGACCATCCGCGACGCGCCGTAGAGGTTGGCGTTCAGTGCCGAGAGAAGCGCGACGACGGCCACCAGGGTGATTGCCGTGGCGGCACCGGGGATGCGGGCTGCGTCCAGGACGCCGGCGAAGGGCGAGGCAAGGCTTTCCGACGTGGCGGGCAGGACGGCGGCGATCACCAGGACGGATCCGATGTAGAACACCAGGATCCGCCACACCACCGTCCGGATGGCTTTGCCCACGCTGTGTTCCGGGTCCTCGGTCTCGGCCGCCGCCACGGAGACAATTTCCGTGCCGCCGAAAGCGAAGATGACCACAAAGAGGGCCGCGGCAATCCCGCCCAGTCCAGCGGGGGCGAAGTCGGAGGTCAGGTTCGCCAGCCCCGGAGAGGCGACGTCCGGCAGCAGCCCCAGGAGCAGGGCGGCGCCGATCACCAGGAACAGGACGATGGCCACCACCTTGAGGATGGCGAACCAGAACTCGAACTCGCCGAAGTTCCGGACCCCCGCCAGGTTGATGGCGGTGAACAGCATCATAAAGATGAGCGCGAGCGCCCAGACGGGGAGCACTGGCCAGACCGTGAAGAGCAGCCCGGCAGCACCGAGCGCCTCGGCGGCAATCACTACCACCAGCTGCAGCCACCAGAGCCAGCCGATGGTGGCACCGGCCGTTTTGCCCAGTGCCCGTTCGGCGTAGACGGAGAAGGCGCCGCTGTTCGGGTTGGCGGCCGCCATTTCGCCCAGCGCCCACATCACCAGGATGATCAGGGTGCCGGCCACCAGGTAGGAAATGAGCACGGCAGGGCCGGCGGCCTGGATTCCGGCGCCCGAGCCCAGGAAGAGGCCGGCGCCGATCGCGCTGCCAAGGCCCATCATGGTGAGCTGGCGCGGCTTCATGTTGTGGCCCAGGTGGCCTTGGGGACGGGCTTGGGTGGACTTCATCGTCATGTGCTGCTGAACCTTCTTGGGGTATGGATGGTGGCTCCTCGTGGGACCTATCGAATTTACCGTCTCCGGGCATGCAGCAGAAATATTTGGCAATTGATGGGCAGTTGCCCGTAAAATCAGTTATGGTCAGTTTGACCATAACTCGGTGGGATCAACGGCGGCCAGCAGGCCCGGAAGGCGGTGGGAAATGTACTCGAGTTCAGCGAACGTCTCCGAGCGCCAGGCCGCGCCGCCGTCACTTGCCATCTCCACCGTCATCTTCGCGCTGCGGCCCAGTGAAAGCTCCGGCCGGCCCACGCTCTGGCTGCCGCTGGTCCGGCGGATCCGGGAGCCGTTCAAGGGACTGTGGGCACTGCCGGGAGGCCCCCTCAGCCACTCCGAATCACTGCAGGACGCTGCATCACGGAACCTGCGCGAGACCACCGGCCTCGCGCCCAGCTACCTTGAACAGCTGTACGCCTTCGGCGGCCTCCACCGCTCACCCACGCAGCGGGTGGTCTCCATCGTCTACTGGGCATTGGTCCAGCCGACCGAAGCTGCCCTGGCCGACGAGTCAGAGAACGTCCGCTGGTTCCGCGCGGACCGGCTCGGCGAACTCGCCTTCGACCACAACGCCATCGTGGACTACGCGCTCTGGCGGCTGCGGAACAAACTGGCCTACGGATCCGTGGCCTACCACCTGCTGGGGGAGTACTTCACCCTGGCCCAGGTCCGGGAAGTCTACGAGGCTGTGCTGGACCGTGAGCTGGACCCCGCGAACTTCCGGCGTCAGCTCAAATCCACGCCGGAGATCGAGGAAACCGGCGAATACCTCCAGGGCGGCAAACACCGCCCTCCCCGCCTCTACCGCTTTACCGGCCGGCCCGGCCTCGACCCAGACAACAGGAGCACACTATGAGCAGCGTCAACACAGCAATCCAGCTGATCACGCGCGAACAGGCCGAGAACGGCACCACGGCCGCGGGCGCCACCTGCAGCCCGGCCCTGGCCAAGGGCCCGTGGGACTACGACCTCGCCGAGGCGCTCGCCGGCGTTCCCGCCTATGGCCCCGGCGCCTCCAGCGCGGACGTGGCCCCCGCCGCGACCCCCCGCCAGGGGCAGCTTCCCGAGGAGTACAAGCAAGCCAGCGACGCCGAACTGGGCCAACGGATCCTCGTCGCCAAGGCAGCGCTGGGGGACCGCGCCGTCATCCTGGGACACTTCTACCAGCGCGACGAAGTCATCCAATACGCCGACTTCGTGGGCGACTCCTTCCAGCTTGCCAACGCAGCCCTCACCCGGCCGGACGCGGAAGCCATCGTCTTCTGCGGCGTCCACTTCATGGCCGAAACCGCCGACATCCTCTCGGCCCCTGACCAGGCCGTCATCCTGCCCAACCTCGCAGCCGGCTGCTCCATGGCGGACATGGCCGACGCCGACTCCGTCGCCGAGTGCTGGGAACAGCTGGAGGAAATCTACGGAACAGAGCCCGACGCCGAAGGCCGGGTTCCGGTCATCCCCGTCACCTACATGAATTCCTCCGCAGCCCTGAAGGCTTTCTGCGGCGAGCACGGGGGCATCGTCTGCACCTCCTCCAACGCAAAAACGGTCCTTGAATGGGCCTTCCAGCGCGGCCAGCGGGTGCTGTTCTTCCCCGACCAGCACCTGGGCCGCAACACCGCCAAGGCACTGGGCGTGCCGCTGGAGCAGATGCCCATGTGGAATCCCCGCAAGGACCTCGGCGGCAACGACGAACAGGCGCTCCTGGACGCCCGGGTCATCCTGTGGCACGGATTCTGCTCCGTGCACAAGCGCTTCAGCGTGGCGCAAATCGAGAAGGCCAGGGCAGACTTTCCCGGCGTCCAGGTGATTGTCCACCCCGAATGCCCCATGGAAGTGGTGGACGCCGCCGATTCGGCCGGCTCCACCGACTTCATCCAGAAGGCCATCGCCGCGGCCGCCGAGCCCACCACCTTCGCCATCGGCACTGAAATCAACATGGTTAATCGGCTCGCCGCCGAATACCCGCAGCACACCATCTTCTGCCTCGACCCGGTGATCTGCCCGTGCTCCACCATGTACCGGATCCACCCGGGCTACCTGGCATGGGTCCTTGAGGAGCTCGTCGCCGGGCGGATCGTCAACCGGATCACGGTGGCGGACTCCGTGCAGGACAACGCCCGCACCGCCCTTGAGCGCATGCTCGCCGCCAGGCCGTAATGTCCAGGCGGCCGATCATGCTTCCCCCTGCAGGCAGTGTAAAACCGGATTCCGGCGCCCTGGCCTGCAGCGGCGCCAGGGCCCGCGGCCGCGGGTCCGCGCACCGGCGGCTGATCGTCGTCGGCAGCGGCATCGCCGGACTCTACGCCGCACTGCTGGCTGCCGGCGCCGGCACCCACGTGGCGCTGCTGAGCAAAGGCCGGCTGCACGAAAGCAACACCTGGTACGCCCAGGGCGGCATCTCGGCAGTACTGGATGAGCCCGCCCCCGGAGACACCGTTGCGGCCCACATCGCCGACACCCTTCAGGCGGGAGCGGGGCACTGCAACGAAGAGGCAGTCCGGCTCATGTGCACGGAGGCACGCCGGGACATCGCCGGGCTGGAACGGTTCGGCCTGCGCTTCGATCCCGGTGCCGACGGCGGCCGTGCACTGGGACTGGAAGCCGCCCACTCCGCACCCCGCATCCTGCACGCGGGCGGGGACGCTACCGGCGCGAAGGTCGCCGCGGCCCTGATCGATGCCGTGCTTGCCCGCCAGGCGGACGGTGTCCTGACAATCCGCACAGGCGCCCACGCCACCGGGCTCCTCCAACAGGAAGGCCGCGTCAACGGGGTGGAGTTCCTGCAGAACGGCCAAACGCACACCCTGCACGGTGACGCAGTCCTGCTGGCCACCGGGGGGGCGGGCCAACTGTTCGCGCAGACCACCAACCCTGCCGTGGCCACCGCCGACGGCCTGGCGCTCGCAGTCCGCGCAGGGGCAGCAGTGGCCGACCTGGAATTCTTCCAGTTCCACCCCACCTGCCTGGTCCCAGCCGCCACCTCGGCACCGGGCACCGCACCCGAACCCGACCACGATCCGCTCCTCATCTCCGAAGCCGTCCGCGGCGAAGGGGCCATCCTCGTTGATGGCAACGGCAAACGGTTCATGCGGGCCTACCACCCCGACGCCGAACTCGCCCCGCGCGACGTCGTCTCCCGCAGCATCGCCCTGCACCTGGCCAAGCTCGGCGACCCCAACGGCCACGTCTACCTCGACGCGCGCCTCGTCGAAGAGGCGAAGGGTCCGGGCTTCCTGGCCACGCGGTTCCCCACTCTCACCCAGCGGACGCTCGCCGCCGGCATCGACTGGACCCAGGACCTCGTCCCCGTAGCGCCGGCCGCCCACTACTGGATGGGCGGCGTCGCCACCGACCTCCACGCCCGCACCACCGTGCCCGGGCTCTACGCTGCCGGGGAAGTCGCTTGCACGGGCGTCCAAGGAGCAAACCGGCTGGCCAGCAACTCCCTCCTTGAGGGACTTGTCTTCGGCCGCCGCGCTGTTGAAGACTTCCTGGCCGGGGACTGTGGCTGGGTGTCGACTGATGGCGGTGGCTGGGGGGCGCCGTCCGAGGCTGTTCCTCCGCTCGCTGTCTCGGCCGCGGGCGGCCTCCCCTTGACGCTCGCTTCCGGAACACCCTCGGCCGACGTCGGGCAACCCACCACGGGCGCTGTTGCCTTCCCTGTTGCTTTAGATGGCGATACGGGCAAAACGCATGCTGAAGGCGGAACTCTGCTGGCCAACTTCGGTGGGGACGATGGTGGTGACGGCACTGACCCTACGTTCTCGCGGGATGCTCTCCGGCGGTTGATGACTGCCAAGGCCGGGGTGCTCCGCTCCGGGGAGCTGTTGGACTCTGCTGCCCAAACGCTGGGGCGGTGGGCCGGCGTCGTTCGTCCTGACACTGCTGGTGCTGGGATGGACTGCCACCTGCATGAAGACCGGAACCTGCTGCTCGCCGCGCAGCTGCTCGTGGCGGCCGCCCAGCGGCGCGCCGAGTCGCTCGGGGCCCACTACCGCAGCGATGATCCGGCCGATGCCGCCGGTGTCACCGCCGAACTTGAAGAACCTTCCCGAACCCGCCCGAAAGCGAGCCTCCTCCATGACTGACACCACCGCCCTGACCGCGCCCGTGCGGGCCGGCGTTCTCCGGCTGGACCTGACGCTGCCCTCCGCGCCGGTGCAGGACATCCTGGAGCGGGCGTTCGCCGAGGATGCCCCCGCCGGGGACATCACCTCGCAGTTGCTGATCCCCGCCGAAGCCCGCGCCACCGCCGTGCTCAATGCCCGCGTGCCGGGCGTCCTCAGCGGCGCCACGGTCTTCCGGGACGCCATGCTGCTGGTGGACCCGGAAACGGAGGTGGAACTGCTGCTGGCCGACGGTGAAATGTTCGACGCCGGCACGCACCTTGCGAGGGTCAGCGGCCGCGCCCGCTCGGTGCTGCTCGCCGAACGGGTGGCCCTGAACCTCGTCCAGCGGATGTCCGCCATCGCCACCAGGACCGCAGAATTCGTCCGGCTGACGGAGGGCACCTCCGCCCGGATCACCGACACCCGCAAAACCACCCCCGGGCTGCGGATCCTCGAACGCTTCGCCGTGCGCTGCGGCGGCGGCGCCAACCACCGGTACAGTCTCTCCGACGCCGTCCTGGCCAAGGACAACCACCTCGCCGTGATGACCGGAGGAGACCCTGCGCGGCTGACGGAACTGCTGGCAGCAGCCAAGGCCCAGCTGGGGCACACCACTCACTTCGAGGTGGAAGTGGACCGGATGGACCAGATCGAACCTGTCCTGGCCGCCGGAGTGGACACCATCATGCTGGACAACTTCAGCATTGAAGAGCTGAAGGCCGGGGTGGCCCTCGTGGCCGGGCGGGCCCGGGTGGAAGCCAGCGGCAACGTCAACCTCACTACCGCCGCAGGGATCGCCGCCACCGGCGTGGACGTCATCTCCGTCGGAGCCCTGACCCACACCGTGGCGGCCCTGGACCTCGGCCTGGACGTCGAACTGACGGTGGAGTGACCCCATGATCTTCCTCGACGCCGCCGCCACAACGCCCGTCCGCCGTGAAGTGCTGGACGCCATGTGGCCCTACCTCACCGGCCAGTTCGGCAACCCCTCCAGCCACCACACCCTGGGCGAGGCTGCAGCCACTGCGCTCGCGGACGCGCGGCGTACGGTGGTAGCGGTACTGGGCTGCCGGGCGGGCGAGGTGATCTTCACCGCGGGTGGAACGGAAGCAGACAACCTGGCGGTGAAGGGCATCGCCCTGGCCCGGCAGGCTGCCAACCCGCAGCTCAACCGGGTGGTGATCAGCGCCGTCGAACATCCTGCAGTGGAGGAGTCCGCACGGTACCTGGAACGCTTCCACGGGTTCGCCGTGGACGTGGTTCCCGTTGACGGGACGGGGCGTGTGACGCCCGAAGCCTTCCGCGCAGCCCTTCGGCCGGAGACCGCCGTGGCCAGCGTCATGTATGCCAACAACGAGGTGGGAACGGTCCAGCCCATCGCAGAACTGGCAGCCCTGGCCCGCGAACTGGGCATCCCCTTCCACACCGACGCCGTCCAGGCTGCAGGGTGGCACATGCTGGACACCAAAGCCCTGGGCGTGGACGCGATGAGCATCTCCGGGCACAAACTCGGGGCGCCCAAGGGCTGCGGTGTGCTGTTCGTCCGAGGCCGCACCAAGCTGGAGCCGCTGATCCACGGCGGCGGGCAGGAACGCGGCCGCCGCTCGGGAACAGAAAACGTGGCCGGCGCCGTTGGCCTGGCCACTGCCCTCGCGCTCGCCCAGTCGCGCCAGGAGGACGAACGACGCCGGGTGGCGGCGCTGCGGGACACGTTCATCCATGCTGTACTCACCGCTGTTCCCGGTGCGGTGCTGACCGGACATCCCGTTGAACGGCTGCCATCGGTGGCCTCCTTCTGCTTCCCGGGGACCAGCGGCGAGTCCGTGCTCCTCGAACTGGAACGCCAGGGCGTGATCTGCTCCAGCGGCTCAGCCTGCGCAGCCGGCTCGGACGCACCGTCACCAGTCCTCACGGCCCTGGGCATTCCGGCGGAGGTGGCGCAGACGGCGGTCCGGTTCAGCTTCGACTCAGCGGTGACCGGCGCGGACCTTGCAGCAGCGGCAGCCGCGGTGGAAGCCGCCGTCGGACGGGTCAGGGCGCTCGGCGCCTAACCAAAGCCGGCCTTAGTGCGGCGCCCCGTCAGATCGTCTGCCCGGGCCACGGCGAGGCGACCACCGGGTTCACGAGCTCGCCAATGCCCTGGACCCTGCACGCCACGGTGTCACCCGGGCTCAGCGGCGCACATTCGGCCGGGAACCCGGTCAGCACCAGGTCGCCCGGGTGCAGGGTCATAAAGGACGTCAGGTACACCAGGATTTCGTCGACCTTCCAGCCGAGGTCCTGCGTGCCGGCGGCCTTCAGGGGGGTGCCGTTGAGCACCACGTCCACGGCCAGGTCGGTTTCGTCCAGGCCGGTCACCACCCACGGGCCCGCCGGCGTAAACGTGTCCTGGCTCTTGGCACTGATCCAGAGTTCATCGCTCTCCTGCCGGTCACGGCACGTGACATCGTTCCCGATGGTGAATCCGAGGACAGCGCCGCGGGCATCCGCGAGGGTCAGGCCGCGCGCCGTGCTGCCGATGACGATGGCCAGCTCCGCTTCCGGATCCACCCGGCGCATCCCGTGCGCCAGCTCTATCGCGTCACCGGGCCCGATGACGCTGGTGGCGGCCTTGTGGAACGCCTGGGGAGGCAGGTCCCGGCCCGGCTGGCCGGTATTGTGCGCCATCCCCAGGACGTTCCTGGGCACGCTCGGAGCCAGGAAGGTGAAAGAGTCCTCCCTCACCAGGTCCCCGGGCTCCCACCCCTGCCGCGGCTGGCTTTCTGCGTTGGCCGGGGAGGCCGGAAACGGACTGTCCATGACCGTCCACGTGCTGCCGTCCACGCTGCCAAAGTCCAACGCCCCGCTGGCAACGAAAAACTGTTCCGCCGGTTGGGCAGCGGTCAGGGGACGGACGCGGGCTATGCGGCGGGGGAGGGCAGTCATGAGGGAATCCTACGGTGCTGCGGGAAGCCCTTCGGACCCGTCGCCGTTCGCTCAGTAGAGCTCGCCCACCGGAATCTCCACGGCCAGCCGGTTGGACGGCCCGGGAAGCGGGCAGGCCCAGGCCTCGTTGTAGGCGCAGGACGGGTTGTAGGCGAAGTTGAAGTCCAGCACGAACGTGGCGTCCGGACCTGTGCCGTGGACACCGTGGAACGCGCCCTTGATGGTGTCCAGCAGATACCGCCCCGCCCCGTAGCTGCCGCCGGGCTGGCCGGCAGTGGCGTCGCGGAACGGCACAAAGATGCCGCCGCCGTAACCGTGCAGCTTCCACACCCCGAGCTGGCCCATCTCGGGAAGGTCAAAGGTTCCCAGCCGGACAAACCGGACCACGCCGTCCGTGGCGGTCTCCACGCTCATCTCACGCCCCGCACCTTCCTTGGTCAACGGCACATGGAAGCGGTAGATGGGGTCGTAGTCTGCGGTCTTGAGCCCGGAGAAGTGCGTTTTGTCCTGCAGGGTCAGTGCCGAGGCCGGGTGCGTGGCGAACATCAGGTCGCGTTGGTGCCGCCAGTAGGAATGGGCCTCGGCAGGATTTTCAAGCGAAAGCTTCCGGACGTTGTCGTACAGGGCGAAGGTCCGCAGCCGCCAGTCGGCGATGTCGACGGCGGAGATGTTCGCCAGGGATTCTTCGGCTGCGCCGTGCTGCTCTTCCGCCATGTCCACCAGCCTAGTCCCCGGAAGGGACAGAACCCGTCCGACGGCGACACGGGCTTGGGTGTCTTCGCTGCGGGAGGACAGGAAACGCCCTCCGCCCAGACTTGGCTGCCGGTCACCTCCGGTTAGGCTGGCAGCATGAGAGGCAAGGCGACGACGACGGTGCTGTCCGGTGTATCTCTGTTGCTGGCCGGCGTCCTCCTGACGGGCTGCTCCGGCGGAGAGTCCGGCCAGCCGGGCTGGACAGCGCAGCCGGGCCCCTCCGGCAGTGCCGGCGCCGCCGCGCCCGTTTCGGCGGACGGCTCATCGTCCACGGCCCCGTCCAGCGGGTCCACTGCCACCGCATCCGGCGCGCCACAGGCAGTGGCCACCGCCGCTGCCTGGAAGAGTTTCTCGGACCCCGGTAAAACCGTAAGTTTCGACCTGCCGGAGGACTGGATCGCGCAGTCCGTCACGCCGGAGGAAGGCACCCTGCCCGGGGCGCTGAAGATCGAAGTGAAGAAGCCCGACGGAACATTTATGGCAGCGCTGCGGACCGGGCTGCCGCCGTCGTCCGTGGAATGCCCCGAACCGGCCCGGCGGGCGTACACGGTGGTCAGCAGCGTGCCGGTGGAACTTTCCGCCGCGGGCGGAGAGGGGACCATACCGCCCAGGGTGGTCTTCCGCGTGATCCAGGGATACAAATACTTTGGCTCCTACGGGGTCACGAACTTGGTGGGCGGCGCGGACGGCCAGGCCTGCGAGCTCCGCAACATCCTGCGGGGCCCGGCCGGAAAGGGCGACTACTCGTTCGGCGACGTCGTCTCCGTCCGGGCGTTCGCCCCGGACGAAAAAGTGGCGCCCGCCAAGGCCTTCGACACCCTTGACCAGGCCGCCCGCTATGTCAACGAAGGCAGCGAATTCGCCAACGTCCAGCGGATGCTAATGTCTCTGAAGATCAAAAACTAGTCCTGCGCCCGGCCCCATCCTGCGCCGCGGCAAACCAGGCCCCGTTCTACCGCCCACAACCACCCGAAAGAGCCATGGAACGCAGTGTTTCCGCACGACTGGTCTTCAAGACCGTAGCCAATACCAAGGTGGCGATGGCCGTCGCTGTAGCCAGGAACGGAGGCTACTCCACGTTTGACGAATCCCTTTCCGTTACGGCAGGCGGCGGCCAGGTTCCGCTGACAGAGGTGGAGGACCACCACGGAGGCCGGTTCCACTACATGGAGTTCGCCGAACCCGCAGAGGTGACGGTGGAATATGCCGCCACGGTGGGCGGTAAGGCCGACCCCGAAGAGGCAGAGTTGGCGGACAGGATCCGCTATGTCCGGCCCAGCCGGTATGCCGAGTCAGACCGGCTGCTGCCTACGGCCTATGCCGAATTTGGCGGCGTCCGGGGCGCGGAGCTGCTGCACGCCGTGCGGAACTGGGTTAATGGGGAGCTGCGCTATCTCAGCGGGTCATCGCGGGGAACGGACGGAGCTGTGGAAACCCTCCTCAGCAGGCGCGGCGTGTGCCGGGACTTTGCCCACCTGGCCATCGCACTGTTGCGCTCCAAGGATATTCCCGCCAGGCTTGCCGCGGTGTACGCGCCGGGCCTCAATCCCATGGATTTCCACGCAGTGGCCGAAGCGTACGTCAACGGGGCATGGCATGTCATCGATCCCACGGGGCTCGCGCCCAGGGAATCGATGCTGCGTATCACTGCCGGCAGGGACTCGGCGGATACCGCCTTCCTCTCCACTGTGGGCGGAAGCCTGATCCTTAACCAGCTGCAGGTCACCGCCGTAGTAAACGGTGACCTGCCTGCCGAGGACCCGGCCCGGCTGGTTCAGCTGGGCTGATTCCACAGAGGATTCCCCTCGCTGCGCTTGCCGGACCCTACGGCAACCGCGGGCTCCTACCGGAGGGGCCTGGGCCCCAGGGAGCTCCGCAGCTTCTCGGTGAGCCGCCGCAGCTCCTTCTGCTCTTCCGGGGTCAGTGCCGGCTCCATAAGGCTGGAGATGTCCCGGACGTGCTCGCGGCCGATCTCTTTCTGCAGCTCCCGGCCTGCCTCCGTGAGTTGCAGCAGGATGCCGCGGCCGTCGTCGGGTGCAGGCATCCTGGCCACGAGCCCGCGCTTCTCCAGCCGCTCCACCAGCCTGCTGAGGCTGGACTGGCTCAGGAGCACGTTGTCGTTGAGCTCGTTGAGCCGCAGCCACCCGGTGGGGCAGCGGGACAGCGTGAACAGCACGTCATACTCGTTCACCGCCAGTTTCCGGAACGCCGGACCTGCCTGCAGCTTGCGCATCACCGCCACCTGGGCCCGGAACAAGGACTCCCAGGTCTCTGCCGCCAGGCGGACAGGTGATTCGGAACTGTTGCCGGCCATCATGCCTCCGCGCGGGACTTTTCGGTGTCCTGGGCCCCGGCGTCCTGGCCATCCTGTTCCTGGGCGGCCAGTGCTGCGGCAACCCGGTTGGAGTGGGTGGGCGGTTCCGGCACCTGTGCCGGCTTGAGGGCCGCGTACTCCTTGCGCAGGACGGGCAGGACTTCCTCGCCGAACAGGTCCAGCTGTTCCAGGACGGTCTTCAGCGGCAGGCCGGCGTGGTCGATCAGGAACAGCTGGCGCTGGTAGTCGCCGAAGTACTCCCGGAACGTCAGGGTCTTTTCGATAACCTCCTGCGGGCTTCCGACGGTCAGTGGCGTCTGCGAGGTGAAGTCCTCCAGGGACGGCCCGTGTCCGTAGACCGGAGCGTTGTCGAAGTACGGGCGGAACTCCTTGACGGCGTCCTGCGAGTTCTTCCGCATAAAGAACTGCCCGCCCAGGCCCACGATCGCCTGGTCTGCCGTGCCGTGGCCGTAGTGCTCGTAGCGCTCCCGGTACAGGCCGATCAGCTGCTGGTAGTGCTCCTTGGGCCAGAAGATGTTGTTGGCAAAGAATCCGTCACCGAAGTACGCGGCCACTTCGGCGATCTGCGGCGTCCGGATGGAGCCGTGCCACACAAAGGGTGCCACGCCGTCGAGCGGACGCGGGGTGGACGTGAAGTTCTGCAGCGGGGTGCGGAACTTGCCGGACCAGTTGACGGTGTCCTCGTCCCACAGCTTGCGCAGCAGGCTGTAGTTTTCGATGGCCAGCTCCACGCCGTCCTGGATGTTCTTGCCGAACCAGGGGTAGACGGGCGCCGTGTTGCCGCGGCCCAGGACCAGGTCCACGCGGCCGTCGGCCAGGTGCTGGAGCATGGCGAAGTCTTCGGCGATCTTGACGGGATCATTCGTGGTGATCAGCGTGGTGGCCGTGGACAGGATGATCCGTTCGGTCTGCGCCGCGATGTAGGCAAGGGTGGTGGTGGGGGAGGAAGAGAAGAAGGGCCGGTTGTGGTGCTCGCCGATGGCATACACGTCCATGCCGATTTCCTCGACCTTTTTTGCGATGGCGACGGAGGCCTTGATGCGTTCGTTCTCGGTGGGGGTCCGGCCCGAGGTGGGGTCCGTGGTGATGTCGCTGACGCTGAAAACACCGATCTGCATGATGTGCCCTTCCGTTGCTGCTTGCTGACTTGGTTTAAGTGTAAACCAATTTAGATGCATTTGCATCTATCGCCGCATACAACGCTGCCGCGCCGGAAATATTCCGCTGTTTTTACCCGGGGTTTCCCGGTGCTGCGCGCCGCCCGCTGACCTTGGGGATCATGCCTGTGGTCCAGTCGCGGAACTCCTCGTCGACGTCGGCGCCGGCCCCGAACTCAGGACGCGCCTGCAGGTCCCGGAGCAGTGCTCTCTTTTCGCGGCGCCCTTCCACAAGCCGGTAGAGCACCGGAACCAGGATAAGCGTGAGGGCCGTGGAGGAGACGAGGCCGCCGATGACCACTACGGCCAGCGGCTGCGAAATAAAGCCGCCGCCGCCGGTGAGCCCCAGCGCCATCGGCGTCAGTGCGAAGACCGTGGCAAGGGCTGTCATCAGGATGGGGCGGAGCCGCTGGCGGGCGCCGTGGGTGATGGCGTCAGCAACGGTCATCCCCGGCCGGCCGTCCCGCGGCTGCCGGTACTGGTTGATGAGGTCGATCAGGACGATGGCGTTGGTGACCACGATGCCCACCAGCATCAGCATGCCGATCAGCGACGGCAGGCCCAGTGGGACCCCTGTCACCAGGAGCAGGGCCACCGCACCGGTGGCGGCGAACGGCACCGAAACCAGCAGGATCAGGGGCTGGATGAGGGACTTGAAGGTGGCCACCATAATCACGTAGACAATGGCGATCGCGGCCAGCAGGGCGAGCCCCAGCTGCTGGAACGACTCCTGCTGCTGGGTGGTGGCACCGCCGATTTCGGCGGTGACCCCGGCAGGCAGCCGGACCTCGGAGAGGCGCTTCTGGACTTCGGTGTTGACGGCACCCAGGTTGGATCCCGACGGCGTCACGGACACCCGGGCGGTGCGCTGGCCGTTGCTGGCGGTGATGGAAACCGGCACGTCCACCTGTTCCACCGCGGCGATGCTGCCGAGCGTCACGGGAGCGCCGGCGGCCGGCAGCGGGATTGCCCGAACGGCGTCGATGCTGGTGAACTTTGTTCCCTTGCCGATCTGGACCGGGAAGTCGTTGGTATCGATCCGTACGGTTCCGGCGGGGATGGGGCTGATAGTGGAGGCGAGGACGCCCGCCACCTGTTCCTCGTTGAGCCCTGCCGCCACTGCCTTGGCACGGTCAACCTTCACCTGGACCACCGGCTGGCTCGCCGCCAGGTTGGTGGCCACTTCGCTGGTTCCGGGGACGCCGGTCATGGCCTCCACCATGGCATCGCTGGCTGTCTGGAGGTCCGCGGTGGTGGCGGCCTTGATGGTGACGTCCACGGTGGAGGATGTCCCGAAGCCGCCCTGCTGGGTGCCCACGGAAATCTTGCCGGCATCGGGCACTTTTGCCAGTTCGTCCCGGACGGTTTCCTGCAACTGGTCCTGGTCCGCTTTTTCGTCCGTCACCACGGTGAAGGTGGAGTTGGAGGATCCCGTGGAGGTGAGCGCGGCAAAACCGGCCTGCGCGTTCCCGGACGTTACCTGCACGTCCCGGATGCCGTCGATCCCGCGCAGGACTTCCTCAAGGCGGATGGCGGCGGCGCTGGTGTCCGCGAGGCTGGTGCCGGCCGGCAGGACCTGGCGCACCGTGAGGCTGTTCTGCCCCGAGTTGCCCAGCAGGTTGGTGGCGAGCAGGGGTGCCATGGCCCCGGTGGCGCACAGGACCAGGGCGGCGGCAACCAAAGTGATGACTGGATGCTTCTGCGTCCTGGTGAGAATGGGAAGGTATCCGCGCTGGAGCCTGCTGCGTTGTTCCGCGTCCTGAGCCTTCGCGCGCGCGGCGGCGGCATCGCGTTGGGCTGCCCCGCCGTCGGGCGTGAGGCCGGGATTCCGCAGGAACCAGTAGGCAAGCACGGGAACGATGGTCAGCGAAACCAGCAGTGATGCCAGCAGCGCCATGGTGACGGTGAGGGCGAATGGCCTGAACAGCTCACCGGCGAGTTCGCCCACAAAGGCAATGGGCAGGAAGACGGCCACGGTAGTTAATGTGGATGCCGTGATGGCGCCGGCCACTTCCCGGATGGCGGTCAGGATGGCAGTCACCTTGTCTTCGCCGTAACTGAGGTGCCGCTTGATGTTTTCGATCACCACAATGGAGTCGTCCACGACGCGGCCGATGGCGATGGTGAGCGCACCAAGGGTAAGGATGTTCAACGAATAGCCGGTGGCTGACAGGCCTATGAACGTGATCAGGAGCGAAAGCGGGATGGACACCGCCGTCACCAGGGTGGAGCGGGTGGACATCAGGAAGACCAGGATGACGGCCACGGCGAAACCCAGTCCCAACAGGCCTTCGGTGGTGAGGTCCTTGATGGATTTTTCGATGAACGGGGCCTGGTCGAACACCGGCGTGAACTTGGCGTTGGATCCCAGTTCGGCCTCAAGCCCGTCCAGGGTGTCCCGGACCGCGTGCGAAATGGCCACGGTATCGCCCTCGGGCTTTTTGGTGACGGAGACGGCAAGGGTTTCGGCGCCGTTGGTCCGCGTGATGGAGGTCCGTTCGTCGTCCTTGACGGACACGTCGGCCACGCTGCCGACGGTGGCTGCGTTCTTTGCTCCGGTGAGTGGCAGGGCCTTGACGGCATCCAGGGAATCGACGGGGCTGCCGATCTGCAGCGACAGCGTTTTTCCCTGCTCCTCGAGCGTGCCGGCCGGGATGAGGGCGCCATTGTTCGCCAGGGCGTCCCGGATGGATGTGATGGTGGCACCGGAGGCCGCCATGGCATCGGGGCGGGGGAGGATCTCGATGTGCTGGCTGGCGCCGCCGGTCACTTCGGCGCCGCGGACGCCGTCGATCTTCTGCAGCCGGGGAACGCTCAACCGCTGGAGATCAGCGTTCAGTTCGCTGAGGCTCTTATCCGAAGACACCGCCAAAAACACGATGGGAAAATCGCTGATGCTGCCGGCGATGGCCTGCGGCTGGACGTCCTCCGGGAGGTTTCGTTTGGCGTTGGAGATGGCCCGGTCGATCTGGTTCCGGGCCCGGTCCAGGTTGGAGCCGTACGTAAAGACCATGGTGATCTGGGAAACGCCGTTGCGCGACGTGGAGGAGGTGGATTCCAGCCCCTCCACGCCGTTCAGCGCAGTTTCCAGCGGTCCGCTGACCTGCTTGTCCACCACCTCCGGAGAGGCGCCGGGCATGGCGGTCAACACCGTGATCTGGGGGAACTCGATCGACGGGATGAGCTCCTGCTTCAGCGACGACATGGTGATCACGCCGAACACCGAGGCGAAGACCGTGATGAGTGCGATCAGTGCCCGGTTCGCCAGTGAAAGTTGTGCCAGCCGGAACATCGCATGGTCTCCTGTGGTGTAGTGACTGACTGTTGCGGGCCAAGCAGCCGGCCACCGGCCCCGCAGGGTCAGTGGTTGGCGGTGACGCTTTCCAGCTGGAGGGACCTGGCGGTCGCCTTCTCAAGCTCCGCGGCAAGTTCCGGGTTGTCGTCGAGCTTAACGCCGTAGCCGGGCATCATGTCCTTGAGCTTGGCCTGCCAGCCCTTGAAGTTCTTGGGGAAGGCCTTCCGGAGCAGTTCGATCATGATGGGCACTGCAGTGGAGGCTCCGGGCGACGCACCCAGGAGCGCGCCGATGGAGCCGTCACGGCCGGCAATCACCTCAGTACCGAACTGAAGCACGCCGCCCTTCTGCGGGTCCTTCTTGATGATCTGTACACGCTGGCCGGCAGTAATGAGTTCCCAGTCGCCCGCTTTTGCCTCCGGGTAGTACTCCCGCAGGGCTTCCACCTTGTCCGCGTGCTTTTTGGCAACTTCCTTGACCAAGTAAGCGGTCAGGTCCATGTTGTCCTTGGCGACCGCCAGCATGGGGATGATGTTGCTCGGCCGGATGGACAGCGGCAGGTCCAGGTACGAGCCGTTCTTGAGGAAGTTGGTGGAGAACCCGGCATACGGGCCGAACAGCAGCGAACGCTTGCCATTGACGTACCGGGTGTCCAGGTGCGGCACGGACATGGGCGGGGCACCCACTGAGGCCTGGCCGTATACCTTGGCACTGTGCTGCGCAGCCAGGGTTTCGTCAGTGCAGCGGAAGAACTGCCCTGAGACGGGGAAGCCGCCGTAGCCCTTGCTTTCCGGAATCCCGGAAGCCTGGAGCAGGTGCAGGGCGCCGCCGCCGGCGCCCACAAAAACAAACTTGGCGTGGATCTTGCCGTGTTCGCCGGACTTGGGGTATTTCAGCGAAAGGTTCCAGCCGCCGTCGGACGCCCGGGAGATGCCGGTGACATCGTGGCCGTAGTTAATTTCGACGCCGTTGTTCCCGAGGTAAGTGGTCAGCTCGCGGGTGAGTGCCCCGAAGTCCACGTCGGTGCCCTCGGCGGCGCGGGTGGCAGCGATCCGCTGCTGCGGGTCGCGGCCCTTGACGATCAGCGGAGCCCACTTGCCGATCTGGCCGTGGTCCTCGGAGTATTCCATGCTCCGGAACAGCGGATGTGGCTTGAGGGCCTCGTAGCGGCTCTTCAGGAACCGGGTGTTTTCCTCGCCGATCACAAAGCTCATGTGCGGCACGGTGTTGATGAAGCCCTTGGGCGAACCGATCAGGGACTGGTCCACCAGGTGGGACCAGAACTGGCGGGAAAGCTGGAACTGCTCATTGATCAGCAGCGCCTTGGTTGGGTCCACGGAGCCGTCTTTGGCTGCGGGGGAGTAGTTGAGTTCACAGAGGGCGGCGTGGCCGGTTCCGGCGTTGTTCCACGGACCGGAGCTTTCCAGTCCCGGCTCGTCCAGCCGCTCGAACATGGAGATGGTCCAGTCCGGCTCCAACTGCTTGAGAAATGCCCCCAGCGTGGCGCTCATGATGCCGCCGCCAATCAGGACGACGTCGGCATGTGGGGTCTTGGAAATGAAGGTCACGATCAGTCTCCGATTGCAGCGGCTCTGGCTGTCACAGAATATCCCCGGGCAGCCCTACTACTGAAATTGGGCTGGCCCGTCAAGGCTTCAGTTGTACTTTGGTGAAAACTTCGTTTAAGACAGGCGACGCCGGGTAGCTGACCACACGGTCTGACAGGGCCAGCGCCGAGATGGGGAAGGCGATGGGAACGGCGGGAATGGTGGCTGCGATCTGGGCATTGATGGTGTGATATTGCTCATCGCGTTCCTTGCCCTCCGGCATTCCGCGCGCCCTGTTGATCTTCGAGAAGACTTGCGGGTCCTGGTACCCGAACTCACCGTTCTTCTCGCCGAAGAGGGGGCCCACAAAGTTGTCCGCGTCCGCGTAGGAGCCGTTCCAGCCCAGCAGGTGGAGCCCGTGGTCCCCGGGGGACTGGACCTTTTGCAGGTACCCCTCTGACCAGTCCACCGGGACAGGCCTGATGTTGAACCCCACCGCGGTGAGCTGCCGGCTGATTTCGGCGTAGACCTTCTCCGGGGTGGGGAGGTAGGGCCGGGTGACGTTCAGCGGGTAGTAGAACCTCAGTTCTTCCCCGGCGTACGCGGCCTCTTTGAGGTATTCCTTGGCCTTGGCGGGGTCGTGTCCCAGGGCCGGGGCATTGTTGTTGAACCCGCTGATCTTGGGAGGGACGAACTGGGTGGCAACAGCGGTGTTGTCAATGAAGAACTTGCGGATGAGGGTTTCTTTGTCGATGGCCAGTTCGATGGCCTGGCGTACTTTCTGGTTCTGCAGGATGGGGATTCCCTGGTTGATCCCCAGGTACATCACCGAGAACGGGTCACGCTGGACGATCTGCTTGCCGCGCTTCACCAGCTGATCGAAGTTGCCCACCGTCACGGCGTCATAGCCGTCGATCTTGCCGTCCAGCAGCGCCTGTAGGCGGGCCTGGGGGTGGTTGTACGCAACGAAGTTGATGGTGGCGATCTGGCCGCGGTCTCCCCAGTAGGAGGCGTTGCTGGCCAGGGTGACGCTGGCTTCGTCCCAGGACTTCACCGTGAAGGGCCCGGTGCCCACCGGATTGGCGCCGAAGGCGGAAATGGCCTGGCCGCCGCGGTTCTGGTCCAGGACGTCGGCCTTTCCCGCGGCCAGGGCAGCGGGCGAGGCGATGGCGAAGGCAGGCATGGTCAGGGCCTGCAGGAATGCGGTGAAGCGCTGGGTGAGGTCGATCTGTACGGAATCGGGTCCCAGCGCGGTGCAGCTTTTGAAGATGGACAGCTCCGGCTGGTCCGAGTGCGCCTTGAACACGCCTTTGAAGGAGCTGCCGGGCGCCTGCCGGCGCAGGTCCTCCGAGAACGCGAACCACCGGTTGAAGTTGGTGCACACGGCATCGGCGTTGAACGGGGTGCCGTCGTGGAAGGTCACACCACTGCGGAGCTTGAAGGTGTAGGAGCGGCCCTCGTTCGATTCAGTCCACTCGGTGGCCAGCAGCGGAGTGGGTTTGCCGGTGGTCTGATCCACCCCCACCAGTCCTTCCAGGATCTGCCGCGTGATGCGCTGGGACTCAACATCGCTGGACAAAGCCGGGTCCAGGCCCAGCGGCTGCACTGCGGTGCCGAAATTGAAGACGGCGGTGGGTTCCGTCGTCGTGCTCGGAGAAGGGGAAGCAGACGACGGCGACGGGGCCGGGCTCGCCGTGCAGGAGGTGACGCTCAGCGCCAGGAGGGCGGCGCCGGTCGTGAGGACCGTCCGCCGGGATGGACTGCTGGGCACTCGTTTATCACCTCGGGATCTTGCCGGCGCCGCCGACTGCGGGCCGGGACCAAGTCTAGTTGACCCGGCACTCCCGTTTCCGGTACCCGCGCGGCACAGGCGGACGCCAATTAAGAAGGCCGGGGCCCGTCCTTTGCGGACAGGCCCCGGCCAAGCTGTGCACGATTACTTGGGCATCAGCACTGAGTCGATGAGGTAGACCGTTGCGTTCTTGGTCTTGACGCCGCCGCAAATCACGTTGGCATCATCCACCTTCAGGGCGTCGCCGCTGCCGGTGACGGTGACAGAGCCGCCCTGGACCGTGGCGTGGGTGCCGGCGATCTTGTCAGGGGTGATCTGGCCGGGAACAACGTGGTAGGTCAGGATCTTGCTCAGGAGGGCATCATCGGTCTTCAGGGTTTCGATGGTGGCCGGATCGATCTTCGCAAAGGCGTCGTCCACCGGTGCGAAGACGGTGAATTCTCCGCCGTTGAGGGTGTCCACCAGGTCCACCTTCGGGTTCAGCTTGCCCGAGACCGCGGCGGTGAGGGTGGTCAGGATGGGGTTGTTGGACGCTGCCACAGCAACGGGGTCCAGTGCCATGCCTTCCACGGAGCCTGCGCCCGTGGGGACCTGCTGGGCGTAGGCGGCGCAGCCGGGGCCAACCAGGTTGGCGGCCGGATCCATGGTTTTGGCGGAGGAACTCGCCGACGGGGACGGGGCCATGCTGGTGGCGGAGGGCGCCGCGGCCGTTGCGGAGGAGCTTGAGGTGCCGGCTGAGCCGCCGCATGCTGTCAGGCTGAGCAGAGCTACAGCTGCAACGCCGGCGACGCTGAGAGAGGTGCGCTTGATGGTCTGCATTTCGGTTCTCCTTGGTTGAACATTTTCGCCTGGCCGTGGACGGATGACCGCGGCGCTGTTTCTTCTGGCTGGTGGGCACCTGCCCTTGGCTGGTGTCTCACTGGGTATTCGGCCGGTGCCGGAATGCGGATGGGTCAGATTCAAGGAGGAAATAAAAAAGATCCCCCGGCCTGGGCCGGAGGATCTTTTGCCGTTGAGTGCGCAAGGGGGGACTTGAACCCCCACGCCCGAAGGCACAGGAACCTAAATCCTGCGTGTCTGCCAATTTCACCACTCGCGCGTGGCTGTCCGCACTGTGCGTCAGGCACCTGATTCAGGGCTTAAAACGTACGACGGCGGATGCCAGTATTCATTGTAGCGTCGCCCAGGCGGGACCTGTGTCCGGGGGACGGGTCAGGCGTCCAGCTTCAGGTCCCGGCGAAGCTTGGCCACATGGCCGGTGGCGCGGACGTTGTACTGGGCCAGGGTCACTTTGCCCTCGGGGTCCACCACAATGGTCGACCGGATGAGGCCTTCGTATGTTTTGCCGTAGTTTTTCTTCTCACCCCAGGCGCCGTAGGCCTCGGCCACTGCATGGTCCCCGTCCGAGAGCAGTGGGAAGGTGAGTTCCTCGGTGGCGGCAAATTTTGCGAGCTTTTCCACCGGGTCGGGGGAGATGCCCAGGATGTCGTAGCCCGCCGATTGCAGTGAGGCCAGGTTGTCCCGGAAGTCACAGGCTTCCTTGGTGCAGCCCGGCGTTGCGGCAGCCGGGTAGAAGTAGACGATGGTGCTGCGGCCCGGCCGCGCCGCCAGGCTGACGTCCTTGCCGGTCGAATCCTTCAGGGTGAAGCCCGGTGCTTTGTCACCTGTTACGAGTCTGTCAGCCATTGTTTTTCTCCTTGTTGCGGGCGGGACACACCAGCCTAGTAAGCAGCCCGGAGCAGTGCTAATCGACACTTGGCTATACTTGCTGCTATGCCTGATATGGATCAATGGCCCACTGGGCGCCTCTTGTCCACCGCTGCGCGCCTCGTCGAACATTCCTGGAACGAAAAACTCGGCGCCATCGGTCTCACCCATGCCGGTGTTATTGCCATTGAGGTTCTCAACGCGCAAGGCCCCATGACCCAGGCGCAGCTGGCCCAATATGTGCGCGTGCAGGCCCAGACCATGGGCAAGACCCTGAGCAGGCTTGAGGCCCACGGCCACATCGCGCGGGTCCGCAGCACCTCCGACCGCAGGAGCCACGTGGTGTCCCTGACGGAGCGGGGCAAGGAAGCCGTTGCCGCCGCCGTCGAAATGGAACGCACTGTCCTGGCAGCCGCCACCGTCGATCCGGACGTCCTCCGCCAGGAACTCAAAGCCGTTGTCCGGGAACTTGCAAGCCAGTTCGGATCGTCCACTACAGCGGCGCTGGTAGAGAACCCGTCCATGACCCCGTAAAGGCCGCAAAAGCCATATCTGCCGGCACAGCCGGCCCAGGCGTGATCCCAGCTTCCGGCTGTGGTCACGCTTTATTTTTTCGTGCGGCCCCCTGTGACGCGCACTCACTTGTGGCCGCCGCAAAACGAACGCGCGCTCACGATTGGCGGCAGCACCGCCGTCGAGCCCAGCAATTCAACCCAGCCAGTCACCTTTTACTACACGGGCAAAACAAAACAGCCCCCGGTTTGCGTTTCCGCAAGCCGGAGGCTGTTTTCCCAGTGGTGCACCCCCCGGGACTTGAACCCGGAACCCATTGATTAAGAGTCAATTGCTCTGCCAATTGAGCTAGAGGTGCATCTTTTGTTTCGATCGTTTGGGGCTTTTTCTTTCCCCGTTGATCTCCGCAACGACATGAAACTCTACACGAACTTTTGATGCATGTGAAATCGAGGGCGCCGGGCAGGGTGCTGGTCAGCCTGGAGGGGGCAAAACCAGCACAAAGTCGGGGTTTTCATTGTTTGTCAGCAGCCAAAAACCGCCGTCGGGCGTGTGGATCACGTCCCGGATCCGCCCGAACTCCCGTGTGAAATAGGCCACAGGAGTGCCGGCTTCCTCGCCTGCCAGTGGCACTGTCCACATCCGCTGGCCGCGCAGGGCGCCCAGGTAAGCCGTGGAGCCCACAATTTCCAGGCCGCTGGGAGAGGATTCGCTGGTTGCCGGCCAAACGACTTTTGCGTCGCGGAACTCCGTTCGGTGCGGGGCGCCGGTGACGGCTGGCCAGCCGTAATTTCCGCCGGGCACAATCAGGTTCAGTTCGTCATTGACATCGGGCCCGAATTCGCTGGCCCACAACCGCCCGTCACCGTCCCACGCCAGTCCCTGGACGTTCCTGTGTCCCAGGCTGTAGACGGCGTTGCCGAATGGATTGCCAGGGGCGGGATCGCCGTCGGCTGTCAGGCGAAGGATCTTACCGCCCAGCGCCTCGGGATCCTGCGGCTGCTCCCTGCGCTGGGAGTCCCCGGTTCCGACGTACAGGAAGCCATCCGGGCCGAAACGGATCCGGCCGCCGTTGTGCGTGGAGGCTTTGGGAATCCCGGTAAAGATCACCTCCGGCTCTCCCAGCGAGAGCGTGCCGTCACCGGACGCCGCCAGTTGGAGGCGTGCAATCCTGTTGTCGGATGCGGAGGTGAAGTAGGCGTAGAGGTACCGGTCGGTGGCGAACCCGGGGGAGAGAGCCAACCCCAGCAGGCCGCCTTCGCCGCCGGGAACCACGCCGGGCACTGCACCCAGTTCCCTGGCAGCACCGGCCCGGAATGATTTGAGCAGGGCCGTGTCGCGCTCCGAGATGACCGCCGTACCATCCGGCAGGAATACCGCGGCCCAAGGGATGTTCAGCTGAAGATCCAGGCGCTGCGGCGTTCCCGGCGCCGGATCCGAGGATGCGCTCAGGGACGGACTGCTTCCCGTGGGAGTTTCGTCGGGGTGGCCCGTGCAGGAAGCCAGGAAAAGGGCGGCGCAGGCGGCAACGGCGGCCAGTGCGGATGCACCCGGGGGTAACCGCCGACGCAAACCTGCTGTGCTAGATCCGCCTCCGCCGCGGCGCCCTGAACCCGGCAGCCTCGGCATGGGCGGGCGACTCGAACCACACGTCGGCCCTGGCCTGCTCATACTCAGCGTGTCCCTCCTCGTAGTAGACCATTCCGCCGGCGTCGCCCTTCACGGTGTAATCGGCCGGCCCGCTGCCATCAGCAGCTGCCGACGCCGAGCCCGCACCATAGGGCTCTTCGGCGGCCAAGTGCCCGGTCGATTCCGTGGATCCCTGTTCCGTTGGTGCCTGTACCGCCGGTGCCATCTCCGTGTTAACCGGCCGCGTTTGTGCCGACATCGCCGCAGGGGCCTGGCCCTCTGTCCTGTCCGCTCCCGTTTCCACCAGAGCAGAGGATTGCGTCCGGTCCTGTGTTTCCGCTGCCGCGGCGTCGGTGGGGAGGGCTATGCCTGCGCCGCCGGCCACGGCCGGGGACGCCGTGGCTTCGGTCCGCTTGTCCTCCGGTTCCTCCAAGGCGGCCGTTTCGGCCCCCGGGAGGGTAGGTGCCTGCGGCGCGGTGTACTCGGGGTGGTGAACCACCGGCTGCGGGGCGCCCCCGGCATCATCCTGGTGCGCCGCTCCTTCCCGAAGCGCTGCTCCTTCACGAAGCGTCGCGCTGTCGCGATGGGCCGCGCCTTCAGGGGAGGGGGCTGCGCCCGAGGCTTCAGACCACTGGGTCTCCCATTCAGCGTCGTCCTGCACCCGGTGGTCCGTCCGGGCGGCAGCTTCCGGGCTGCCCGCGGCCCCTGCCGTGCCGGGTGCGTGCGGTCCTTCGCTTCCGCGCTCCGCCCCAGCGGCAGCAGCGTCAGCGGTTGCCCGGGCGGCTGTTTCCGCCGGCTCATCGGCCGTGGTGGGCGCCGCCGGTTCTGCCGGGCGGCCGAAGCCTGCCGCGCTGGCTATGCCGGACGTGCCGGCAGCCTCGGCGGACGCTGCAGCGCTGCCCCCGGAAAGAGCACCGTCGGCCCGGGTTCCCGAGGTGCTGCGGGTCCCTTCAGGTTGGCCGGCGGCCCGGCCGGCATCGGCGGACTTCCTGGCGTTCAGCCTCCACCACACAACACCCACCAGAACAGCGAGCAGAATGATCAGGAAGACGGCTTCCATGGCAATCCCTTCAGACGGTTTGACAAGGTCCTTTGCCCCGACGCTACGTCGGGTCAACATCACTGTCCAGCACTTTGACCTGCCGGGACGCCGTATTTTGGCGGCGCCCGTTCACCCGCTGCTGCCATGGGCCGCGCTAAGGGGGCCCACTGCGGTCCGCATGCGTGACTGACGGGTAACGCAAGCCACAGAAGACAAAGGAGTCGCGGGCCGTCATCTCAATATTCGGGATCGCTGTCCGCCTTTGGTCTGAAATATTCCCGGTTTCCTGCTTAACCGGCCCGAGCCTGTCGTCGCGCTGTTCTGCGGAGCCATAGACTTTCCCCTATGAGTGAGGACACCCAGACCGCAACGGACAGCAAGCCTGACATCAAGCCGCGCAGCCGGGTAGTGACCGACGGCATCCACGCGGCCCCCGCGCGGGGCATGTTCCGGGCTGTGGGCATGGGCGACGACGACTTCGCCAAGCCGCAGGTGGGTGTCGCCAGCTCCTGGAACGAAATCACGCCGTGCAACCTCTCCCTGAACCGGCTTGCCCAGGGTGCCAAGGAAGGCGTCCACGCGGGCGGCGGCTTCCCCATGCAATTCGGTACCATCTCCGTCTCGGACGGCATCTCCATGGGTCACGAAGGCATGCACTTTTCACTGGTCTCCCGCGAAGTCATTGCCGACTCCGTGGAGACCGTGATGCAGGCCGAGCGCATCGACGGCTCGGTCCTGCTGGCCGGCTGTGACAAGTCCCTCCCGGGCATGCTGATGGCGGCAGCCCGCCTGGACCTGTCAAGCGTCTTCCTCTACGCCGGATCCATCATGCCCGGCTGGGTCAAGCTCGAGGACGGCTCCGAAAAGGAAGTCACCCTCATCGATGCCTTCGAAGCTGTGGGTGCCTGCGCCGCGGGCAAGATGAGCATGGAAGACCTGACCCGCATTGAAAAAGCCATCTGCCCGGGTGAAGGCGCCTGCGGCGGCATGTACACGGCCAACACCATGGCCTGCATCGGCGAGGCACTTGGTATGTCCCTGCCCGGCTCCGCCGCTCCGCCCTCGGCAGACCGCCGTCGTGATGAATTCGCACGCAAGTCCGGCGAAGCGGTAGTCAACCTGCTCCGCCAGGGCATCACCGCCCGCCACATCATGACCAAGAAGGCCTTCGAAAACGCCATCGCCGTCACCATGGCTTTCGGTGGCTCCACCAACGCCGTCCTGCATCTGCTGGCCATCGCCCGCGAAGCGGAGGTGGAGCTCACCCTGGACGACTTCAACCGCATCGGCGACAAGATCCCGCACCTGGGCGACCTCAAGCCCTTCGGCCGTTATGTGATGACCGACGTAGACAGGATCGGCGGCGTGCCGGTGATCATGAAGGCGCTGCTCGACGCCGGATTGCTGCACGGCGACTGCCTCACCGTCACCGGCAAGACCGTCGCGGAGAACCTTGAGGCGATCAACCCGCCGGACGTTGACGGCAAGATCCTGCGCGCACTGGACAACCCGATCCACAAGACCGGCGGCATCACCATCCTGCACGGCACCATGGCGCCCGAAGGCGCGGTGGTGAAGAGCGCGGGCTTTGACGCCGACGTCTTTGAAGGCACGGCGCGCGTCTTCGAGCGTGAGCAGGGCGCACTCGACGCGCTGGACAACGGCAAGATCCACGCCGGCGACGTCGTGGTCATCCGGTATGAGGGCCCCAAGGGCGGGCCGGGCATGCGCGAAATGCTCGCCATTACCGGGGCTATCAAGGGTGCGGGCCTGGGCAAAGACGTCCTGCTCCTCACCGACGGGCGCTTCTCCGGCGGCACCACGGGCCTGTGCATCGGCCACGTTGCGCCCGAAGCGGTGGACGGTGGCCCCATCGCATTCGTCCGGGACGGCGACAGGATCCGCGTGGATATCGCAGCCCGCAGCTTCGACCTCCTGGTGGACGAGGCCGAGCTCGAAGCCCGCAAGGTGGGCTGGGAGCCGCTGCCAGCCAGATATACCAAGGGCGTCCTGGCCAAGTACGCCAAGCTGGTGCACAGCGCATCAACAGGCGCATACTGCGGGTGACGTCTTCCCCTTGCGTGGGGCGCTGAGCGCCCGATGCAAGGGCCCCTCGGCATCACCCTTATCAAGCCGTTCCCGGCGTGGGTGGGTCGCTGAGGGTTGATCCCTTCGCTGCTGGGATCAATTAGTGGACAATGGAGTCCACATGGTGAGATCGTGCGATGCCTCGTTGACACGTATCTTGCCCAGAGGGAAAACTGAACGCATGACTTTCGTTACCGCCGGCACCGTCGTCGTCCTTACCAAGCGCGTGGCACATTAGCCTCCACTGGTAACGAACCGTCACGCGCAAACCCCTCGAAGAGCCGCCAGGCTGAGGGGTTTTTTTATTTCCCGCAGTTTCGATGAACCACAGATGATCCACAAGGAAGAGTCCGATGAGCAAAGGATCGCCGATCAGCCCCTCGCTGATGGCTACCAAGTCCGCTGGAGCCCCCAAGGCTCCGGAACGCGCCGACCGCACGGCAGACCACGCCGTCGTCGTCGCCGACCTTGCTGCTGCCTCTCCTGTCCTTGGGCCGAACAACGTTGTACCCCCAACGGTGATGACCGGCTCGCAAGCTATTGTCCGCTCGCTCGAAGAACTCGGCGTCGACGATATTTTCGGTTTGCCCGGTGGCGCGATCCTGCCCACCTATGACCCCTTGATGGCCTCCAGCATGAATCACGTCCTGGTCCGTCACGAACAGGGAGCCGGCCACGCCGCGCAAGGCTACGCCATGGTGACCGGGCGGGTGGGCGTTTGCATCGCCACCTCAGGCCCCGGCGCCACCAACCTCGTAACCGCCATCATGGATGCCCACATGGACTCCGTGCCGCTGGTGGCCATTACCGGCCAGGTGTCCAGCGGTGTGATCGGCACCGATGCCTTCCAGGAAGCCGACATCGTGGGCATCACCATGCCCATCACCAAACACTCTTTCCTGGTGACGGACCCCAACGACATCCCGCATGTGATGGCTGAAGCCTTCCACCTTGCCTCCACCGGACGTCCCGGTCCGGTCCTGGTGGACGTTGCCAAGGACGCCCAGGTTGGCCAGATGACCTTCTCCTGGCCGCCGCGGGTGGACCTGCCCGGCTACCGCCCTGTCACCCGCGGGCACAACAAGCAGGTCCGCGAAGCCGCCAAGCTGATCGCCGCTGCCAGCAAGCCCGTACTGTACGTGGGCGGAGGCGTGGTCAAGGCCCACGCCTCGGCCGAACTGCTGGCCCTCGCCGAGGCCACCGGGGCTCCCGTTGTCACCACCCTGATGGCCAAGGGCGTCTTCCCCGACTCGCACCCGCAGCACGTGGGCATGCCCGGCATGCACGGAACTGTGTCCGCGGTGACCGCCCTGCAGCAGTCCGACCTCCTCATCACGCTCGGCGCCCGGTTCGATGACCGTGTGACCGGTGTCCTGAAGACATTTGCACCCATGGCCAAGGTCATCCACGCGGACATCGACCCCGCGGAAATCTCCAAGAACCGTGCGGCCGATGTGCCCATCGTGGGCTCGGTCAAGGAAATCATCCCGGAACTGACAGAAGCAGTGCGTACCCAGTTCGAGGCCTCCGGCACCCCGGACCTCACCACCTGGTGGGCTTTCCTGAACAACCTGAAGGAAACCTACCCGCTGGGCTGGACCGAGCCGGAAGACGGACTCACCGCCCCGCAGAAAGTCATCGAGCGGATCGGTGCGCTGACCGGACCGGAAGGCATCTACGTAGCAGGCGTTGGCCAGCACCAGATGTGGGCGGCGCAGTTCATCAAGTACGAGCGCCCGCACGCCTGGCTGAACTCGGGCGGAGCCGGCACCATGGGCTACGCCGTCCCGGCCGCCATGGGCGCCAAGGTGGGCGAGCCGGACCGGGTAGTGTGGGCCATAGACGGCGACGGCTGCTTCCAGATGACCAACCAGGAACTGGCCACGTGCGCCATCAACAACATCCCCATCAAGGTTGCCGTCATCAACAACTCCTCCCTGGGCATGGTGCGGCAGTGGCAGACCCTCTTCTATGAGGGCCGCTACTCAAACACCGACCTCAATACCGGCCACGACACCGTCCGCATCCCGGACTTCGTCAAGCTGGGGGAGGCCTACGGCTGCGCGTCCTTCCGCGTTGAGCGCGAAGAGGACATCGATGCCACCATCCAGAAGGCCCTGGAAATCAATGACCGCCCCGTGGTCATCGACTTCGTGGTGAGCCCCAACTCCATGGTGTGGCCGATGGTGCCCGCCGGCGTGAGCAACGACCAGATCCAGGTTGCCCGCAACATGACCCCGGAATGGGAAGAAGAGGACTGACCATGAGCCGCCACACACTTTCCGTCCTGGTTGAAGACAAGCCGGGCGTGCTGACCCGGGTTGCCAGCCTCTTCGCCCGCCGGGCCTTCAACATCAACTCCCTGGCCGTTGGCCCCACCGAAGTTCCGGGCATCTCCCGGATGACGGTGGTGGTCGACGCCGATGGCGACCTCATCGAGCAGGTCACCAAGCAGCTCAATAAACTGATCAACGTCATCAAGATTGTTGAGCTGACCCCCGAATCTTCCGTACAGCGTGACCACATCCTGGTTAAAGTACGTGCGGATGCCGCAACTCGTCTGCAGGTGACCCAGGCCGCAGACCTGTTCCGCGCCTCAGTGGTGGACGTGTCCACCGATTCCGTCGTCATTGAGGCAACCGGCCACCCCGAAAAGCTCACCGCGCTGCTCTCAGTGCTTGAGCCCTTCGGCATCCGCGAAATCGTGCAGTCCGGCACCCTGGCCGTTGGACGGGGATCCCGCTCCATGAGTGACAGGGCGTTGCGCTCCGCGTAGGAACCTGCCGGGCATGCCGCCCGGCAGGGCGCGACGCCCGTAACCGCACCACCGAACACCTATCTACAATCCACTCAAGAGGAGTTACGCAAGTGACTGAAATGTTTTACGACGACGACGCCGACCTGTCGATCATCCAGGGCCGCAAGGTTGCCATCGTTGGCTACGGCTCCCAGGGCCACGCGCACGCGCTGAACCTGCGCGATTCCGGCGTCGAGGTTGTCATCGCGCTAAAGGACGGTTCCAAGTCCGCCCCCAAGGCCGAAGACGCAGGCTTCTCCGTCAAGAACGTCGCGGACGCCGCCGAATGGGCCGACGTCATCATGATCCTGGCGCCGGACCAGCACCAGCGCTCGATCTACAACGACTCCATCAAGGACAAGCTGACGCCCGGCAAGGCCCTCGCCTTCGCGCACGGTTTCAACATCCGGTTTGGCTACATCCAGGCACCGGAAGGCGTTGACGTCATCCTCATCGCCCCGAAGGCTCCCGGCCACACGGTCCGACGCGAATTCGAAGCCGGCCGCGGTATCCCGGACATCATCGCCGTGGAGCAGGACGCTACGGGTTCAGCGTGGGAGCTGGCCAAGTCCTACGCCAAGGCCATCGGCGGCACCCGCGCCGGCGTCATCAAGACCACCTTCACCGAAGAGACCGAAACCGATCTCTTCGGCGAGCAGGCAGTCCTCTGCGGCGGCGTGTCCCAGCTGGTCCAGTACGGCTTCGAAACCCTGACCGAAGCCGGCTACCAGCCGCAGATCGCCTACTTCGAGGTACTCCACGAGCTCAAGCTCATTGTGGACCTCATGTGGGAGGGCGGCATCGCCAAGCAGCGCTGGAGCGTTTCCGACACCGCTGAGTACGGCGACTACGTCTCCGGCCCGCGCGTCATCACCCCCGAGGTGAAGGAAAACATGAAGGCTGTCCTCGCCGACATCCAGTCCGGTGCCTTCGCCAAGCGCTTCATCGAAGACCAGGACAACGGCGGCGTTGAGTTCAAGGAACTGCGCGCCAAGGCTGAGCAGCACCCCATCGAGGCCGTTGGCCGCGAGTTGCGCTCCCTGTTCTCCTGGCAGCAGCAGGACGTGGACTACGTCGAAGGTTCCGCCGCCCGCTAAAGGCCGCCACTGAGGCGCCATCAAGGCAACGTGAGGCCGGGTTCACTCTTAACAATGTGAGCCCGGCCTTTCCGTGGGCCTAGACTTGTTTCCATCCCCAGGACTGCAACGCAGAGGATCAGCCGTGTCAAAACCCGTAGTACTGCTCGCCGAAGAACTTTCTCCCGCCACCATCGAGGCCCTCGGCCCGGACTTCGAAATCCGCCAGACCGACGGCGCTGACCGCGCCCAGCTGCTCTCTGCGATCGGTGACGTTGACGCGATCCTGGTCCGCTCCGCCACCCAGGTGGACGCCGAGGCAATCGCCGCCGCGAAGAACCTGAAGGTCATCGCCCGGGCAGGCGTGGGCCTGGACAACGTGGACATCAAGGCCGCCACCCAGGCCGGCGTGATGGTGGTGAATGCTCCCACGTCCAACATCGTCTCCGCTGCAGAGCTCACGGTAGGCCACATCCTCAGCCTCGCCCGCCACATCCCGCAGGCCAGCGCCGCCCTCAAGGACGGCGAATGGAAGCGCTCCAAGTACACGGGCATTGAACTGTTCGAAAAGAAAATCGGCATCATCGGCCTCGGCCGCATCGGTGCGCTCGTGGCAGCCCGGCTCAAGGGCTTCGACACCAGGATCCTCGCCTACGACCCCTACATCACCTCCGCCCGGGCAGCGCAGCTCGGCGTGCAGCTGGTCACCCTGGACGAACTCCTGGCCCAGTCCGACTTCATCACCATCCACATGCCCAAGACCCCTGAAACCGTGGGCATGCTCGGCGCCGACGCGTTCAAGAAGATGAAGAGCACTGCGTATGTGGTGAACGTTGCCCGCGGCGGCCTGGTGGACGAGGAAGCCCTCTTCACCGCCTTGCAGGACGGCGAAATCGCCGGTGCCGGCGTGGACGTCTTCGCCAAGGAGCCCAGCACGGACCTGCCGTTCTTCAAGCTGGACAACGTGGTGGTCACCCCCCACCTCGGCGCATCCACCGACGAAGCGCAGGAAAAGGCCGGCGTGTCGGTGGCTAAGTCCGTCCGCCTCGCCCTCGCAGGCGAGCTGGTTCCCGACGCCGTCAACGTCGCCGGCGGCGTCATCGCCCCGGACGTCCGCCCGGGCATCCCGCTGATCGAGAAACTGGGCCGGATCTTCACCGCGCTGACCCACGACTCCCTGACCCAGTTCGACGTCGAGGTGGCCGGCGAGATCTCCTCCCTGGACGTCAAGGTCCTGGAACTGGCGGCACTGAAGGGCATCTTCGCCGACGTCGTCACCGAGCAGGTCTCCTACGTCAACGCCCCCGTCATCGCCGAGCAGCGCGGCATCAACGTCCGCCTGATCACCACCCCGGAGACGGAGTCCTACCGCAACGTCCTGACCTTGCGCGGAGCCCTCAGCGACGGCAGCCAGATCTCAGTGGCCGGCACCCTGACCGGACCCAAGCAGATCGAGAAGCTGGTGGGCATCAACGGCTTCGAAGTTGAAATCCCCATCAGTGAGCACCTCGTGGTGGTCGCCTACACCGACCGCCCCGGCGTCATCGGTACCATCGGCCACATCCTGGGCATGAACAACATCAACATCGCCGGCATGCAGGTGGCACGCCACGACCAGGGCGGCCAGGTCCTCGCGCTGCTCACCATCGACAGCTCCGTGCCGCAGCAGGTGCTGGATGCCATCAAGGCAGGCATCGGCGCCGAGATGGTCCGCGAAGTGGACCTGGAGGACTAGGTCCAGCGGGAAACGCCGTAGCGTCGGCCTCCGCTCGGCGCGTCCCGGCGAGGCCACGTATGATTGGCCGGTCTGCTTACAATGGCACGGTCCTGGTTCAGGACCGTGCCGGCAGGCCGGCCAATACCTTTTGCACATCCGTCCGTAATCGTCTACGTCCGCGGACTCGAATGTGCGCACGCAATCCAGGTTTCAGGGAGTTCCATGAACGCCGTCCAGAGGTTCATCAGAAGCAGGGTGCTGCTGTTGACCGCGGCCATCTTGATCGCAGCAATGTGCTTGTCGGTCGTCGTCCAAAGCCAGTCGCAGGCTGCACTCAGCCGGACCGTCGATGAAAATTCACGGGGACTCTACGACGTCCTGGTCCAGGCAAAGGCGCCCTCGGGTGCGCTGCTGCAGCCGGAGATTGCCAACGGCACCGGCGGCATCAGTTTCGAGCAGCTGGACGCCATCAAGAAGCTGTCCGGCACCTCGGTGGCCGCTCCCATCAGCCTGGTGTCCCGCGTGACGCAGAACCTTGAGGCCCCGCGGCTGGACGCCATGGACTACCTGGGCTACAACGCCGGGTTGGCAGGAACCGCGACGGCGGACCAAGCCGCAGGTGCCACCGCTCCGGCCCAGTGGCCCGCGGCAGAGTCCGTGCTGAGCGACCAGACGAAGAAGTACCGCCTCACGGCCAGCGCCGTGAGTTCAGACGGCGTTTCCGAGCAGACGCTGTTCAAGTCCACCGCCGAGGGCAGCCTGGGCAAAGCCAAACTTGTCGAGGAGAAGGCTGCCGGCGGCAGCAGCATCCGCATCGCTGCACCCGAAGGTGAAACGGGCATCAAGTTTGCTGCACCGGCGGGCGGTTCCGAGCACAACCTCTTCAACCTGTCGGTGTCGCTGCCCCTCGCCCCGGAAGTGACGGAGTCTGTGGTGGCCGTCGATCCCGCCGCCGAGCGCGCTCTGCTGGGATCGTCCGGTGATTTCCTGGCTCCGCTCGAAAAGGCTCCGCCTGCCGACGCCCGCAACGCCGGGGCCGTCGGCCGGTACCTGGAAGGCCTCTTCACCAATGGAATCGGGCTGGACCAGCTGGAGGAAGGACCGGACTTTCTGGGCGTGAAGCTCAAATACTGGGCACCGCTGATGACCCAGTACCAGCAGGCCAAGCGCACCGGCCAGCTCACCGCCGATTCCCAGGCCATCCCGCTGGTGGTCCGCTCGGGCACGTCCCTGGACCTTAAGTACAACGTCAAGATCGAGGAAATCGACGACGCCGGCAAGGTAGTCAAGGACGTCGGAACAGTTTCCAGGTCCTTGGGCAAGGACTACCTGCCGTTTGTTTCGAAGGACCCCTTTGTCCTCTCCTGGCCCGGTTCCACCGACCACACCTCACTCCTGGGCGCCACCGGAAACTTCAACCAGGGCCTCTACACCCCGACCACGTGGAGTACCGACTTCGCGGCCGCGCCGCAGTACACCGATGGCAAGACCGAGGCCAACGGTGCCGTGGACAAGACCGCCGTGCCCGGCGAATGGGTCACCGTGAACCGACTGCCCGAGAAGAGCGCCAACGGTGCCCCCGTGGACCAGACCCAGCGCGAACCCGTGGACGAGCGGTCCTACCGGGAAAACCTGGCGACCGGCGGGAAGAAGGCCGCAGCGCCGCTGGCCATGGTTTACGGAACATTCGACCCCTCCGCAGTGGCGCAGGCCGCCGGTGATGTCAACAAGCTTCCCCTGGGCGGCTACGACCCCACCCCCTTCAGCCTGGTCAAGGACGCCGGGGGCAAGGACGTTCCAGCCGCTGAGCTTAAGCCGTCCCTGAGCGCCACCGGGCTCGCCAGCCAGTCCGCCGGTGCCATCACCGATTACTACGGCCTCGCCGCCGCCCGCGGCTACACCCAAAACGCCGCGGTCATCGACGCCGTCCGTGTCCGTGCAGCCGCCCCCGGCAGCTGGAAAGAGGCCCAGCCGGAGGTTGAAAAGCTTGCCGCCGAGATCCGCGGCATGGGCCTGGAATCCACCATTGTGGCCGGCTCCGCCCGCGAGGACGCCAGCATCTTCGTGCCCGGATACTCGAAGGACGGCGCCGGCAAGGAGTCGGCCCTGGGCACCGTCCAGCAGTCCTGGGTCCGGCAGAACGCCGCCGACGCCGTGGCCGGCTCCCTCTCCGGAACCAACATCACGCTGCTGTTCCTGACGCTGTGCGGTGCTGCGCTCCTTACCGGAGCCTCCACAGTCAGCTACATCCGCAAACGGCGGTCCGAAGCTGGAACCCTCCGGGCGATGGGCTGGACCCAACGCCGGATCCGCAGCTGGGTGCTGGAGGAATTCGGGGTGGGCGCTGTCCTCCTTGCCGTGGCCGGCCTGGTCCTGAGCCTGGTCAGCTGGAGCGTGTCCACCGCCCTGGTGTCCGTTTCCGTCCTGGTCCTTTACGCGGCTGCGGCCTTCTTCGCCGCGCAGCAGCTGCGCCACCGCGACGAGATTGACCAGGAACCGCAGCACGACGAGAGGCTCATCCCGGTGGACTCGCCGCTGACCTTCGCGAACCGGCAGCTGGGCACCAATAAGTTCAACACCTTGTCCCTCGCCGTTGCGGTGGGTGTCTTCGGCGCCGCCGTGGGCGGGCTGATCGCACTGCTCATCGACATTCCCCGGGCAGCCGGCGCCAGCGCACTGAGCGGACTCGCCGCTGCCAGCGTTGCCCTGCCCAGCATCCTGCTGGCGCTCTCCGGTGTGGTGGTGGGGCTGGTGCTCACCCTGGTCACCGGGCGTTTTGAACTCAATGCCAAGCGCCAGTACCTTGGCATCCTCGAAGCCATGGGCTGGAACCCGGACATGCTCCGGCAGGTCCGGCTGTTCGAGAATGCGCTGGTGGGAACCGTGGCCCTGCCGCTGGGAGTGCTGGGCGCCTTGGGCATCGGCCTGCTGCTGGCTCCATACGCCGCCCTGTGGGCAGGCGTGGCCGGGCTTGTGGCTGTACTTTGCTGGATACCGATTGCAACGAAAGTGGTCCAATGACAAACCAGACGAATGTCCAGCGGAGCCGCCGGTCCGGCTCCGGCGACGTCCCCCTGCAGACGCGCGCCAACACCATCGTCAAGGCCGCTGACCACGGGACGCCGCTGGAACTGAGCGACATCACCATCCGCTACGGTGGCGGCAAGGGCGGTGCCGAAGCCGTCAGCGTGGTGGAAGGCTTCGACCTGACGCTGCACGCGGGGGAGATGCACTGCGTCGCCGGCCGGTCCGGCTCCGGCAAGACCAGCATCCTGACCGTCAGCGCGGGACTGACCCTGCCGACGTCGGGCCGTGTCTTCTGGGAAGGTGATTCCCTCGAAAGCATGGGCGATGACGAAATCGCCGACCGCCGTCGTGGGCTCATCGGCTACGTGGACCAGGGCGGCGCGCTGATCGACGGAATGAGCGCCCTCGAGAACGTGCTGTTGCCGGCCGTTCCCGACGGCGAAGTGGACCAGCGCCGGGACATGGCCAAGGACCTGCTGGACCTGGTGGGCCTGGGCCGGCGCATGCGGCACCGCCCCGCCCAGCTGTCCGGCGGTGAACGCCAGCGCGTTGCGATCGCCCGCGCACTGATCCTGGGAACCAGGGTCCTGGTGGTTGACGAACCCACCGCGAGCCTGGACCGCGCCTCGGCCAACCGCATCATCAGCATCCTGAAGGACACCACGTCCGACGGGATCGCAGTGCTGGTGGCCTCGCACGACCACGAACTCGTCCGGCTCAGCGATACCCTGACTGAACTGATCTAGCCTGTCCCTCCGCACCGAAGGTAACGTCCGCCCGTGACTGCTTCAGAGAAAACGCCGTTCTACATCACCACGGCCATCACCTACCCCAACGGCGTGCCCCACATCGGCCACGCCTACGAATACATAGCCACCGACGCCATGGCGCGCTTCAAGCGCCTGGACGGCTATGACGTGATGTTCCTGACGGGCACGGACGAGCACGGGATGAAGATCGCGCAGACCGCGGAGAAGGAAGGCATCACGCCCAAGGAGCTGGTGGACCGGAACGCCGAGGTCTACAAGGCTGCGCATTCAGCCCTGGGAATCACCTACGACCGCTTCATCCGCACCACCGACCAGGACCACTACGCCGCCTCGCAGGCCATCTGGAAGAAGATGGAGGCCAACGGGGACATCTACCTTTCCAAGTACGAGGGCTGGTACTCCGTCCGGGACGAGTCGTTCTACGGCGAGGATGAGACCGTGGTCAAGGACGACGGCGTGCGCTACTCGAAGGAGACGGACACCGAGGTCACGTGGACGGCGGAGGAGAGCTACTTCTTCCGGCTGTCGGCCTACCAGGACAAGCTCCTGGCGCTCTACGAGGCACAGCCTGAGTTCGGCGCCCCGCAATACCGCTTCAATGAAGTCATCAGCTTCGTTAAGCGCGGCCTGGAGGACCTGTCCATCAGCCGCACCACCTTCGACTGGGGCGTCCCGGTGCCCGGTAACGACAAGCACGTGATGTACGTCTGGGTGGACGCCCTGACCAACTACCTCACCGGCGTGGGTTACCCGGACATCGACTCGGAGAAATTCCGGAAGTTCTGGCCGGCCGATGTCCACGTCATCGGCAAGGACATCTCCCGCTTCCACGCCATCTACTGGCCGGCCTTCCTGATGAGCGCCGGCCTGGAGCTGCCCAAGCGGGTCATGATCCACGGGTTCCTGAACAACAACGGCGTCAAAATGTCCAAGTCGTTGGGCAACGTGGTGGCCCCGGCCGACTTCGTGGCGCAGTACGGCCTGGACCAGGTGCGTTTCTTCTTCCTGCGGGAAGTCCCGTTCGGCGCGGACGGCAGCTACAACCATGAGGCAATCGTGGGCCGGATGAACGCCGACCTCGCCAACAACTTCGGAAATCTCGCCCAGCGTTCACTGTCCATGGTGGCCAAGAACTGCGAAGGGAAAGTGCCCGTTCCCGGGGCCTTCACTGCTGAGGACAACGCCATCCTTGCCCAGGCGGCCGGTTTGCTGGACGCCGCACGGGCAGCATTTGAAAAGCAGGAGTTCAGCCGCGCCCTCGAAGCCATCTGGGGTGTGCTCGGCGACACCAATGCCTACTTCGCCGAGCAGGCCCCCTGGGTGCTGCGGAAGACCGACGTCGAACGCATGAACACCGTACTGTACGTAACGCTGGAAGTCCTGCGCATCGTCGCTGTCCTGGCCCAGCCGGTAATGCCCACGGCCACCGGCAAGCTGCTGGATGCGTTGGGCCAGGCCGAAGGGGAGGCCCGGCAATTCGCTGCCATCGGCACGCCCATTGTGGCCGGGACTCAATTGCCGGCGCCGACTCCGGTGTTCCCGAAATACGAGGAACCGGCCGAGGCCTAGGCCCGCTGCCCGGGCGGGGGCTTCCCTGCCCGGGCCGCCGCTCCCTCCGTCCAAGTGGTAAGCCCGTCCTGATATGAGTACCGGCTACTGGAGACTGCGAAACAGTACCCAACATAGCCTGTTCCTGTTAGCAAACTGACGATTCGCATCTGGGAGAACCGTCCGCCCCGATGCCGTCTGTTTGCGTTTTTTGGCCGTCACCAGGGGCGGGCGCTTTTCTCCCTTACGTCTGATCAGTTTGACGCAGACGAAGGACGGAGACGGAGAAATGAAACGGATCCTTGCGGTCATAGGTGTCAGCGGCCTCGCATTACTCGGTGCCACGGCTCCCGCCGTAGCGGGTGACGACGAAGAATCTGACCACAAAATCACTATTTGCCACGCGACCGGTTCGGAAAGCAATCCGTATGTATCGGTGACTGTTGACAAGCACTCGCTGAAGGGCCATCTGGACGAGCACGGCGGCGACATCATCCCGTGGCGGCAGAACTGGGACGATGCAGGACGCGCGATCTTCGACAACGGGTGCGAGCCTTGCCCGGTGCCACCGGTTGAAGAACCGGAACCGCCGGTTGTCACACCCGAGGAGCCTCCGGTTGTTGTACCGCCGGTTGTCACACCGGAGCAGCCTCCGGTTGTTGTACCTCCCGTTGTTGTACCGCCGGTTGTCGCTCCCATCGGCGCTGTGGTTGCGCCTCCGGCCGCCCCCGCCAGGGTGGTCAACAACCCGGGGTTCAACGTCCAGACGGCGGTAGCGCCTTCTTCCGGCCCGGCGATTGCTCCTTGGGCCGCGGGCCTGGCGGCGATGTTGCTCTCGGTTGGCGGCTTAGCAGCCCGCAGGGTACTGCTGGCCGGCAGAGGTTCCCTGGCCAGCAAGGTCTGACCCCGGGACCCCGCCCCGGCCAAGGTGCCGGGTAACAATGCGGCAGGCGGTGCACCCCACAAGGCCCGCCGCCTGCCAACAACACGTAAAGTTCCCACCAACGCAGGAGGGAATCAGATGGTCAGCAAACACCAGACACAGCAAGAGGGTGCGCCCCCGACCATGCACCTTCCACTGTCCGATCCTGCCGAGGTGTCCGCTGACGTCCGGCGGGGGAGGATATTGTCTGCCAGGAGCATTCTGTTCGTGTTCCTGTGCGGGTTGCTGGCATATGTTGTCTTCGCTGCCCCTGCCCTCCTCAGCGGGCAAAGTGCGGGACCCGCGGCACCTACCGTCGCGGAGACGCAGTTGCCCGCCGCCACTGCACCGGCGGGCAACACGCCGCTGGCCTCGCCACCGACGGCGACGCCTTCGACGGCACCCGTTCCCGCAGGGCCGCCGGCTGCATCTCCGCAGCACCTTCTTTACCCTGCAGCGGGCATCGACGTAGTGGTCAATCCGCTCGAGCCCACGGCTGAAGACAAGGAAACGCAGACCATCGTTCCCCCGGCCACCATGGACGGGTACTGGCTGACGCCCTACGGAAGCCCCGGGGCAGGGTCAACGAACACCACCTACATCGTGGGCCACAGCTGGCAGGACCGCGATGCGCCTTTCAACCACCTCAGTACGCGCGCCGCCGCCGGAGACAGGCTCACGGTGGCAACCGGCACAGGGGAACTGGTGTACCAGGTGGATTCGGTGACCACCTATGTTAAGTCCGGGTTGAAGGACAGCCCCATCTGGGAAGTCGCGCCCAACAGGATTGTTTTGATCTCCTGCTACACGGACGACCCGTGGGGGACCAACGTGGTGGTGGTGGCTTCGCCCGCCGCCGGGTAGTGCTTGTTCGGATAATGAGACGGCTTGACCAGCATATGGATGACTTGGCTACCCTGAAAGTATGAGCGCATCCTCCATCGATCTTGCAGTTATCCCCGGCGACGGCATTGGCCCTGAGGTCATTGCGGAGGCACTGAAGGTGCTGGAAAAGGCTGTGGCCTCGGAGGGTGTTGAGCTCAAGCAGACGCACTACAAGCTCGGTGCGGAGCATTGGCTGGCCACGGGGGAGACCCTTCCGGACGAGGTCCTGGCGGACCTCCGCACCCGGGACGCCATCCTGTTCGGCGCGGTGGGCGCAGCCCCCGGCGACACCCGTATCCCCTCGGGCATCATCGAGCGCGAAATGCTGCTCAAGCTCCGCTTCAGCCTGGACCACTACGTGAACCTGCGGCCTTCACGGCTCTACGGAACAGTGGGCAGTCCGCTGGCCAATCCCGGCGTCATTGATTTCATCGTGGTGCGCGAAGGCACCGAAGGCCCGTACGTCGGCAACGGCGGTACGCTCCGCGCCGGCACTGCCCACGAGGTGGCCACGGAAGTTTCGCTGAACACCGCCCACGGTGTGGAGCGTGTGGTCCGGGACGCCTTCCGCCGCGCCAGCGCCAGGGAGCGCAAGCACGTCACGCTCGTCCACAAGCACAACGTCCTGGTTTACGCGGGCCACTTGTGGAAGCGCACGGTCGAAGCCGTGGCGCAGGAGTTCCCCGAGGTCACGCACGACTACCTGCACGTTGACGCCGCCACGATCTTTATGGTCACCGACCCGTCCCGCTTCGACGTGATCGTCACGGACAACCTCTTCGGCGACATCCTCACCGACCTCGCCGCAGCCATCACCGGCGGTATCGGCCTGGCCGCCTCGGGGAACATCAACATGGACCGGACCGCGCCGTCGATGTTCGAGCCGGTCCACGGCTCAGCCCCGGACATCGCCGGCCAGGGCAAGGCTGATCCCACGGCCGCCATCCTCTCGGCGGCACTCCTGTTGGACCACCTCGGATACGCGACGGCGGCCCGCAGGATCGAAGCGGCAGTAGTTGCCGACGTCGAAAAGCGCGACGGCAGCGCACGCAGCACAAGCGCCGTAGGCGACGCCATCGCCGCTGACCTCTAGCCGCGCCCGGGACCTGCCGGCAACGGGCGTAAGCTTGTCTCGAATCACCAAATGCCGCCTTGCCGTTCAACGCTGAAACCAAGGCGGCCGATCGTGGAGGAACCATGACTCAGACTGCCCATGGCGTCGAATTTAGCCAGCAGCCCTCGGCCAACCCGAAGTCTGCTGAAGAGCGTGCAGCCATCCTGGCGAACCCGGGATTCGGCAATTACTTCACCGACCACACCGCCATCGTCGACTACAGCGTGGACGAGAACGGCAACGGCGGCTGGCACAATGCCCGTATTGAAGCGTACGGCCCGATCGTCCTGGATCCCTCCGCCGCTGTCTTCCACTACGGCCAGGAAATCTTTGAGGGGCTCAAGGCCTACCGCCACGCGGACGGCTCCATCTGGACGTTCCGCCCCGAGGCCAACGCGGCGCGCCTGAACAAATCCGCCCGCAGGCTGGCGCTGCCGGAACTGCCGGCAGAGTACTTCCTCGGAGCGATCCGCGAACTGGTGGCCGCCGACAGGGAGTGGGTTCCCGGCGGCGACGGCGAGGCGCTGTACCTGCGGCCGTTCATGATCGCCACGGAGGCTTTCCTGGGCGTCCGCGCGGCCCGCGAGGTGTCCTTCCGCGTGATTGCCTCACCCGCGGGCAACTACTTCGGCGGCGAACTGACGCCGGTCTCCATCTGGATTTCCCGCGAGTACGCCCGTGCGGGCCGCGGCGGCACCGGCGACGCGAAATGCGGTGGCAATTATGCCGCATCGCTGATCGCGCAGCAGGAAGCCGAAGCCAACGGCTGCAAGCAGGTTCTTTTCCTCGACCATTTCAATGACGACGCGGTTGAAGAACTGGGCGGCATGAACGTGTTCTTCGTGATGAAGGACGGTTCGCTGGTGACTCCGGCCCTGACCGGCACCATCCTGGAAGGCGTCACCCGGATGTCCGTGATCCAGGTAGCCAAGGACATGGGCCGTGAGGTGACCGAACGCAAGATCACGCTGGATGAGTGGCGCGACGGCGTTGCCTCCGGTGAGATCGCCGAGGTCTTCGCCTGCGGCACCGCGGCCGTGATCACCCCCATCGGCGTGCTCAAGGACACCACCGAGTTCATCGGCTCCGAGGATGCCAAAGCGGGGGAGACCACCATGGCCATCCGCGAGCAGCTGCTCGGCATCCAGACCGGCGCTGTGCCCGACACCCACGGCTGGCTTACGCGCCTCGCCTGATCCGGGGCACTCCTGACGTACGACGGCGGCTGCCGGGCTTTGGTCCCGGCAGCCGCCGTCTGCGTCCATACAGGGAGCGTGGAGTCAGCGGCGGGACGCCTTCCGGGCAGCGTTCTTGAGGGCCTTGCGGGAGACCGGCTTCAGGGCTTTCCGGGCGGCTTCGTCAGCCAGGGCCCTGGTGCGGCGGGCATCGATGATGTCGTTCCACAGGGCTGTTGCAAAGACGCCGCCGTCCTGGGCGTAGACGTCGTAGGGATAGTCGGCCAGGAACGCCGGGGTACTGGAGCCGGTAGCCAGCTCCTTGCCCGTGGCCTTCGCGACGGCGTCACTTACCGCCCAGGTCCGGGTCAGGTGGTGCGTGAGGTTCCCGCCCGCGAACACGGCGGCATCCGGGGACTCCGCGGCACGTTTCAGCAGGGCGTCGAGTTCTTCGGCCAGGAGGGCGGCCGCCTGCTCCTCAGCAGTAACCGGAGCCGCGGACAGGCCCTCCGCAACGCCCTCCACAGCTTCCGTCCAGTCAGCCGTCTCACGGAATTTCTTCCAGGTGGGAAACCAGACGATGCCTCCCGTGGCGTGGTTGTGGATGTGCTGGAGCCCGCTGTTCTTTTCTGTCACGGCATGGTCGTGGCCGGCGGCATCAGCGTGGGCGAGGAGGTCTGCGAGTGTTGTTGTTGCGCTCATGGTGTGCGGGTCCGGCTTCCTGGTGGAGTGATGTGGTCTTCAGTGGAGACAACCCGGCAGGTTGACTGTTCTATTCCAGCCGGATTTCGACGGCGGGCGGCCAGCCGGTGCAAAGATGGGATGGTGACTTCAGCTTCCGGCCCCGTCCTCCAGCGCAGCTCGGCCCTGACGCAGTTCATCCTGGCACCCAACCCGGGGCCCATGAGCCTGGACGGAACGAACTCCTACGTCTTGCGGGCGCCAGGCCATGCAGGTGCGGTGGTGGTGGATCCGGGGCCGCTGGACGAAGCCCACCTCCAGGTCCTTGCCGGCGCCGGATCGGTGGAACTCATCCTCGTCACGCACCGCCACGCCGACCACACCGCCGGTTCTGCCCGGCTGCACCAGCTGACCGGGGCTCCCGTCCGCGCCGCGGACCCCGCGCACTGCCATGGAACAGGGGAGCCGTTGGTGGACGGCGAGGTGATTTCCGCCGCCGGCCTCAAGGTCAGCGTTGTGGCCACGCCGGGGCATACCTCGGATTCCGTGTGCTTCCACCTCCCCGGCGACGGCCCGCACGGTTCAGTTCTTTCCGGTGACACCATCCTGGGCCGCGGCACCACCATGCTCGACTATCCTGACGGGACCCTCGCGGACTACCTCGCCTCGCTGGACACGCTCGAAGCGCTGGGACGTGCAACCGTCCTTCCCGCGCACGGGCCGGTGCTGCCGTCCGTGGCGGACATCGCGCAGGCCTACCGCAGCCACCGCATGGAACGGCTGGCCCAGATCCGCGAGGCCTTGGACGGGCTGGGCCGGGACGCAGCCGCAGATGACGTCACCGACGCCGTCTATGCCGACGTCGACCCTTCCGTCCGGCGTGCCGCTGAGACCTCCGTAGCGGCGCAGCTTGACTACCTGCGCCGGGAAGCGGCCAAGGAGTAGCTTGCCCGGCCGCTGCCGGTCGGGAAGGTAGGGTAGGAGCCATGCGTATTGCCAGGTTTGTCGTCGATTCTGATCCCCTCTACGGCGTTGTTGAAGGTGACACGGGCAGTGAAGTCGTCACTGTCATCCATGGAGACCCCTTCTTCAGCGGGGTGGAGCGTACCTCCGTCCGCCACAAGCTGGAAGACGTCCGGCTGCTCGCCCCCATCATTCCGCGCAGCAAGGTGATCGGCGTCGGCCGCAACTTCGTGGAGCATGCACACGAACTCGGCAACGAAATTCCGGCCCAGCCCCTCCTCTTCCTCAAGCCCAACACCGCCGTCGTTGGCCCGAATGATCCTGTGGTGCTGCCGGAGTTCTCCGAGGAAGTCTCCTTCGAAGCGGAACTGTGCGTAGTCATCGGCCGGATCTGCAAGGACGTGCCCGAGGACCGCGTTGACGACGTCATCTTCGGCTACACCTGCGGAAACGACCTCACCGCCCGGGACGTCCAAAAGAGCGACCTCCAGTGGACCCGCGCCAAGGGCTTTGACACGTCCGCGCCGCTCGGTCCGTGGATCGAGACCGAGCTGGATCCGGAGGACATCCGGATCCAGGCCCGGCTCAACGGCGAACTGCGGCAGGACGGCAGCACCAGCCAGATGATCAGGGGAGTGCGCGAGCTGGTGTCCGTGGTCTCCCAGGCCTTCACCCTGCTGCCCGGCGACGTCATCATGACCGGGACGCCGGCAGGTGTAGGCCTGGTGAGCCCGGGCGACCGCATCGAGGTGGAGATCGAGGGCATCGGACGCCTGTCCAACCCCATCGTCCGCCGCTGACCCCCTGCCGCGGTGGCGGCAGGCGGCAGACGGTAAAGTTGAAGCCACTATGACTATTGCTTCTGCGTCGAATGCTGCCTCCATCCCGCCCGTCACCGCGGAGACGCCCGTCAGGGTGCGCTTCTGCCCTTCGCCTACCGGCACCCCGCACGTCGGGCTCATCCGTACCGCCCTGTTCAACTGGGCCTACGCCCGCCACACCAAGGGCACCATGGTGTTCCGGATCGAGGACACCGACGCGGCTCGGGACAGCGAGGAAAGCTACCACCAGTTGCTGGATGCCCTGAAGTGGCTCGGCATCGACTGGGATGAGGGCGTCGAGGTGGGCGGCCCGCACGAGCCCTACCGGCAGTCGCAGCGCAGCGGCATTTATCAGGATGTGATTGCCCGCCTGCGGGAGGGCGGGTTCATCTACGAGTCCTACTCCACGCCGGATGAAATCGAGGCCCGCCACCGCGCGGCAGGGCGCGACCCCAAGCTGGGCTACGACGGCTTCGACCGCCACCTGACCGAGGAGCAGCTCGCCCAGTACAAGGCCGAGGGCCGCGAAGCTGTACTGCGCCTCCGCATGCCGGACGAGGACATCACCTTCACCGACCTGGTCCGCGGCGACATCACCTTCCGCGCCGGGTCCGTGCCGGACTTCGCCGTGGTCCGCGCCAACGGCGCGCCGCTGTACACGCTGGTCAACCCCGTGGACGATGCCCTCATGGGCATCACCCACGTGCTCCGCGGGGAAGACCTGCTCAGCTCCACGCCCCGGCAGATCGCCCTGTACCGGGCCCTGTATGCAGTGGGTGTGGCGCAGTACATGCCGGAGTTCGGCCACCTGCCGTACGTGATGGGGCAGGGCAACAAGAAGCTCTCCAAGCGTGATCCGGAGTCCAGCCTGTTCCTGCACCGGGAGCGAGGCTTCATTCCCGAAGGCCTGCTGAACTACCTGTCCCTGCTGGGCTGGTCGCTGAGCGCGGATGAGGACATCTTCACCGTTGAACAGCTGGTGGAGCACTTCGACATTCACGATGTGCTCGGCAACCCGGCGCGCTTCGACCTGAAGAAGGCAGAAGCGATTAACGGAACGCACGTCCGGATGCTGGCACCGGAGGTTTTCCGCGACCGCCTGGCCCCGTATCTGCGCGCCGCCGGCCTGGTGGGTGAAATCCTGACCGACCGTGAAGAGCAGATCCTTACCGAGGCAGCACCCCTGGTCCAGGAGCGCATTACCCTGCTGGGGGAGGCGCCCGAAATGCTGGCCTTCCTCTTCAAGGCCGATGACGCCGTCGATGTAGCCGCCGATGCCCTCAAGGGCCTGCCGGAGAACCTGGCGGAAGTCCTGGATGCCGCCATCGCGGCCCTCGAACCCCTTGAGGACTGGTCCCCGGAGACCATCCAGGCCGCCTTGAAGCAGGCCCTCGTCGAGGACCTGGGGATCAAACCCCGCCTTGCCTTCGGGCCGGTGCGCACGGCGGTTTCCGGCCGCCGCATCTCGCCTCCGCTGTTCGAGTCCATGGTGATCCTCGGCAAGGAGTCATCCCTGCGCCGGCTCAAGACGTTGCGCGGCTGATGACGGCTCCCAGCCAGGCAGAGGGCGCCGTCCTGGAGACACCCTTCGGCGCGGTCCGGGGGGTACTCTTCGACATCGATGACACCCTGGTTGACCTCGAATACTCGATGACCACCGCCCTGCGGGAAGTCAGTGAGCACCTCCTCCCCGGCCTGGACCAGGCCGGGTGGGAGCGGTTCGGGCGGATCTTCACCCATGAGACGACGCATTACTACGACCGCTACCTGGCCGGTGAGCTGACGTTCAACGAACAGCGCCTGCTCCGCGGCCGCGCGGCCCTGGGACACTTCGGGGTTGAACTGGCCGAAGGTGAGCAATCACATCAATGGCTCAGCGCGTATATGGAGAAGCAGCCCGCCTACGTGAAGCCGTTTCCGGATGTAATGCCGTTGCTGGACAGGCTGGACCGGGCGGGCATTCCTTACGGCGCGGTCAGCAACAACGTGCACGACTACCAGCGCGCGAAGCTGGACGGGGCGGGACTGGAGCGTGTCCGCCGCCTGGTGGGAACGGACACCCTGGGCGTGGCCAAACCGGATCCGGCCATCTACCTGGAAGGGGTTCGCCTGCTGGGCACGGACCCCGCCCACACCCTGTATGTGGGTGACAACCGGCTGCTGGATGCAGAAGGCTCGACGGCGGCCGGCCTCCTGGGTGTTTGGCTCAACCGCGTGGGGGAGCCGGTAGAGGGGTTCGACGGCGGCATGGTCGCTTCCCTCGCCCAGCTGCTGGGCTGACCTTCGGACCGCAGGGCCGCGGCCTTCATGAAGGGCCGCTGCGCCCGCGTCCACCGGATCGGGTGCTGTTCAGCCGGCCCGCAGCGCTATAGCACGCCGGCGAATGGCCAGGTAGGCCACGACGGCGACGCCCAGCAGGAGTGCCATCAGCAGCAGCGCGATTGCCGGGTTGTCCAGCCAGGACGACGGCGATACGGCAGCCACCTTCGTAGGGAGTTCGCGGGTACCGGCAGCGATCCGTGCATTGCCGTCCGCCAGCATGGACGTGCCCAGCACCACGCCCGGGTTCTGCAGGTCCGTCGCATTGAGCTTCTCAGCCAAAGCCGCGAAGCCCGCCTTCCGCAGGCCCACACCGTCGTTCAACTGGCCGGCACCGGTGTTCAACCTTTCCGTTCCGGCCTTCAGCTGCCCTCTGCGCCGCCGTTCAGCTTTGCTGCCCCTGCATCGGGTTGCCCCGCCCCTGCATAGGCCGGCCGCCGCCGTCGGCCAGCTCGGCGATCTGGTCCTTTGATCCTCGTGGGTGTGTTACCGATGGGTAACGTCTCGAGAGTAGCCATAGGGAGGATGGTGGGCAAGGGTTCGGGTGTATCGCCCGCCGGCTCTGCGCCGGCCCCGGACGACGCCGATTTGTGCGACGGGGAAGTCTCGGGTAAAGTAATTTCTCGTGCTGAGGCGCACGGAGCAGGGAGAACGCCCTGAAAACCGGCCCGAAAGTGCCATTGGGATATGGTGTAATTGGCAACACTACGGTTTCTGGTACCGTCATTCTAGGTTCGAGTCCTGGTATCCCAGCTCTGTTGAGAGCCCAATTATTTGGGACAAAGCAGAAGGTTTCACCCGGTCCGCCGATTTGAAACTGCAGCGAAGTGTGTGAAACAATCATTGAGCTTGACCAGCGGAAACGCCGGTCAGACGTACGGTAAAGTACACGGCCCCATCGTATAGCGGCCTAGTACGCCGCCCTCTCACGGCGGTAACGCGGGTTCGAATCCCGCTGGGGTCACCAGCAAGATGGTCCCGGGCAAACGCCCGGGACCATTTTTTTGTTACCGCCCAACATTCAAAATTTCCTTCGCTCTATTACAACCGCCCGCTCAATTGGTGCGGCTTTTCCTGCGACGCGCGCTCACTGACTGTGCGCTGCCAGGCAGCCGAGAGCGCGCCTCTGGCAAATCCCGACCGGGAGTGCGCGAGCGTTTATCAGATCCGGACCAAAAGTGACCGCGCGTCCGCGGGAAACGGTACCCCCGCGGCCCTGAACTGGCATGATGATCCTGTGACCTCCCGGAACGAGCAGGACCCACCGCACGGCGGACAGCCGGCCCCGCCCACGCTGGCGGCGGTTGCCTTGCTGGAAGAGGTGCGCGGCGACCTTGCAGCCGCGGCGCTGCCGCTGGCCCTGCCCGAAGCGGAACAGGCCCGGCGTGATGCCGCCGGCGCTGTTGCGCAGCTGGACGACTACATCCTCCCGCGGTACCGCAGCCTGGATGCCCCCCTGCTCGCCGTCGTCGGGGGCTCAACAGGAGCGGGCAAGTCAACGCTGGTCAACGCACTGGTGGGCCACCCGGTGACCAGGTCCGGGGCCCTCCGCCCCACCACCCGGCAGCCCATCCTCCTGCACCACCCGCCAGAGGCGGCCTGGTTCGAGGGCCAGCGTGTCCTGCCCACCCTCAGCAGGATCCGCGGATATGTCGCCGCCGGCCCGGTACCGGCAAACAATGCAGGCCCCATCCCTGACCCCGGCGCAATGTCCTCCCTCGTCCTCGTGGCCGACCCTGCGGTTCCAGCCGGAATCGCGCTCCTGGACGCCCCCGACGTCGACTCCATCTCGGATGACAACCGAAAGCTCGCCGGACAGCTCCTCGCCGCTGCCGACCTGTGGATTTTCGTCACCACCGCCAACCGTTACGCAGACGCCGTTCCCTGGAAACTGCTCCTCGACGCCGCCGCCCGGGACATCATGGTGGCAGTGGTGCTGGACCGTGTCCCCGCAGGGGCCGAACAGGATGTGAGCGAGGACCTCCGGGGCCTCCTGGACCGTGAAGGCCTGGGCTCCGCCCAGCTGTTCATCATCCCGGAAACGCCGCTGGACCCGCTGGGCATGCTGCCCGCCGGCACAGTCCTCCCGCTGCGGACCTGGCTGGGGGAACTTGCTGCAGATTCCGCCGGCCGGTCCGCCATCGCCCGGCGCACCCTGAACGGAACCGTCAGGGCACTGTCCGGCCGCGTCGCCGCGGTGGCCCAGGCAGCCCGGGAGCAGCAGCGGGCCGCCGACAACCTCGAAGCCGCCGCTGTTTCGGCCTACAGCGCCGCGGTTGACCGCATCCTCGAAGCCACCAAGGACGGCTCGCTGCTTCGCGGCGAAGTCCTGGCCCGCTGGCAGGACTTCGTGGGCACCGGAGAGTTCTTCCGGAGCCTCGAACAGAACGTTGGCCGCTTCCGCGACCGGCTGGGAGCCTTTTTCCGCGGAGAACCGCCGCCGGCCATCCGGGTCGAAGCGGCCATCGAGACCGGTCTGCAGGCGGTCATCGTGGACGAAGCCGCAATTGCCGCCGAGGACACGGACCAGCGCTGGCGGACCGACCCCGCCGGACGCCACCTGCTGGGAACGGACGACCTCTCCGGAACCACCGCGGGCTTCGAGGAGCGGACAGCTGCTGAAATCAGGGCCTGGCAGGAAGCCCTGATGGAACTGATCCGCACCGAGGGCCAGGGAAAACGCACCCAGGCACGCTGGCTGTCGTTCGGGATCAACGGACTGGGCGCCGCCCTGATGATCGTGGTGTTCTCGATGACCGCCGGGCTGACGGGACTCGAAGTGGGGGTGGCGGGCGGAACCGCCGTGGTGGGCCAACGGCTGCTGGAGGCGGTCTTCGGTGAGGACGCGGTCCGGCGGATGGCCGAAAAAGCGCGCGGGGACCTGCACCTCCGCTGCCAGCGGCTGCTGCAGGATGAACAGCAGAAATTCCTGTCCCGCCTGCCGGAGAGCGCCGACGCTTCCGCCGGGTCCCTCGCCGCCCACGCCGAGGGGCTGGCCCGGCTGGCGGACACCGCGTGAGCCGCCACAGCGACACCCGGGACGCGTCCCGGCTGGACCGGCGGCTTGTTGCCCTCAACGACGCCCGGGAGCTTGCCGAAGGCATCCTTCCCGATGAATCGCTCCAGGAAGTCTTCGACGTGCTCGAGCGTGCCAGCTCCCGGCGGTCGCTGTCCGCGGACCACACAGTGGTGGGATTCTTCGGTGCCACCGGCAGCGGCAAGTCCTCCCTGTTCAATGCGGTGAGCGGCGCGGAAATCGCGACGGCAGCCGCCCGCCGTCCCACCACATCGGAACCTTTGGCGGGGGTATGGGGAGCGGAGGGCAGCGAGCCGCTGCTGGACTGGCTCGACGTCCGCACCCGGCACCATGCGGTACCCGTGGACGGGTTCGCCGACGAGGACACGGGCTTGATCCTGCTGGACCTTCCCGACTTCGATTCCACCAAGGCAGCCAACAGGGAAGTGGTCCAGCGGATGGTGGGACTCGTCGACGTCCTGGTCTGGGTCCTCGATCCCCAAAAGTACGCAGACGCGGCAGTACACAATGACTTCTTGTCGCGCCTGGCCACGCACGGGGCCGTCACGCTGGTGGTCCTCAACCAGGTGGACCGCCTGCCGGCCCACGATGTGCAGCCCGTCCTGGAATCCCTGCGGTCCATCCTCGCCCGCGACGGCCTGGCCAACGTTAGGGTGCTGCCGGCCTCCGCCGTGGCTGGAACCGGCGTGGACAAGGTCCGCGACGCTATCCGGGGCGTTGCGGTGAAGCGCAAAGCCCAGTCGCAGCGGCTCGCTGCGGACATTACCAGGGCTTCTGCGGAGCTGGCCGCAGCGTCCGGCGGCGGAGACGCGGCCGGGGTCCGGTCCGGCGCCAGGTCACGCCTGGCGGAGGAGCTGGCCGTTGCGGCAAATGTGCCCGCAGTGGTCCGGGCCGTGGGCCAGTCCTACCGGCTTGAGTCAGTGAAACGGACAGGCTGGCCCGTCACCCGGTGGCTTTCCCGGTTCCGCCCCGACCCGCTCCGCCGGCTTAGCCTGCGCAGCACCGCACCCTCCGGGCTGAACCGCACCTCGCTGCCTCCTGCCGGCGCGCCGGAACGCGCGCGGACTGATGCGGCGGTACGGGAATTCGCCGACGCCGCCAGCGCCGGCGCGCCGGGTCCCTGGCGGGCAGCCATCCGGAGCGCGGCGAGGGAGGGACGGGAGCGGCTGCCGGATGCGCTGGACCAGGCGATTGCCGGCACCGACCTGGCTGCCAACCGCAAATCATGGTGGTGGGCCCTGTTCAACGTGACTCAATGGCTTGCCCTGCTCGCCGTGCTGGGGGGCCTGGGCTGGCTCGGTGTGCTGGCAGCCCTCGGCTATTTCCAGTTGCCCGTACCGGAGGTGCCCCGGGTGGAGGGCTGGCCGGTGCCTACGCTGATGATCGCTTCCGGGGTGGTCATGGGGATCTTCCTGGCCATCACGGGACGCTTCATTGCGGCGGCCGCCGCCAACGCCCGGGCGGCACGGGCACGGAAGCGGCTGAACACGGCGGTGGCGGCGGTGGCCGGCGAGCTCATTGTGGAACCGGTGGAGGTTGAAGTCAGCCGGCTTGCTGCCTTTCATGCGGCGCTGAAGGCCGCTGCCGGGTAGGAAGCACCGCGGTCAGCTGCCCGCGGCGGCAAGTTCGGCAGCGGCGTCCCTGACCTTGATGAGCGTGCGCAGGTTCCGTGTTGTGGTGGAGGCCTTGAATCTGGTCCTGGCCGTGATTTTGCTGAAGGGGCTGTCGAGCGTTCCGCCGGCGGGTGCCAGCCAGGCAAGCGCTTCCGGGCCCAGCCTCGTTTGCTCTGCCCCCTCGATGGCCGCTCCGGCCGCATGGAGTTCGTCCAGCATCGCCTCGTCCGAGGAGAGCGTGATGTACGTGTGGGTGGTCTTGTCGTCGTCCGGGTAGGGGCAGGCGGCCACCAGCTCAGCCACCCGGGCTGCCTCGAGGACCACCACCCACGCGTCGTAGCCGAAGGCGTCCCGGAGGAATTTTTCGCATGTCCGTTTCAGGGCTGCGGGTTCGAGGCTGCTGGTCAGCACTACGTTGCCGCTGGCAAGCAGCGTGCGGGCGTCCGCGAAACCGGCCGCTTTGAGGCCCTCCCGGAGGTCCGCCATCTTGATGTTGATGCCGCCCACGTTGATGCCGCGAAGAAACACTGCAAAGCTGCCCATGGCGAAATCCTAGCGTCCGCGGAACGGCTGAGAGGGTAAGGCGCTTGGGGACGTCAGTCGTTGTTCTTGCGCAGCGCCTCGGTGAGGATGCGGCCGGCGTTGCAGACCACTTCGGCGTGCAGCCGCCCGGGCTGGCGGGTGAGGCGCTCAATCGGGCCGGAGATGGACACCGCCGCAATCACCCGGCCGGACGGTCCGCGGACCGGTGCCGAGACTGAGGCGACCCCAGGCTCACGTTCGCCGAGGCTCTGTCCCCAGCCCCGCCGTCGTACTCCTGCCAGGACGGTGGGCGTGAAGCGGGCGGACTGCAATCCTTCGAGCAGGCGGTCGTGGTCCTCCCAGGCGAGCAGCACCTGGGCGGCGGACCCTGCTTTCATGGACAGCTGCGTGCCCACCGGAATGGTGTCGCGCAGGCCGATGGGGCGCTCGGCGGAAGCAACGCAGACGCGCCAGTCACCCTGGCGGCGGAAGATCTGCGCGCTCTCGCCCGTGGCGTCGCGCAGCTGCATCAGCACGGGGCCGGCGGACGCAATTAAACGGTCCTCGCCGGCAGCCGACGCCAGTTCAACCAGGCGGCTGCCCAGGACGAAGCGGCCCTGGATGTCACGGCTGACCAGCCGGTGGTGAACCAGCGCCAGGGCAAGGCGGTGGACGGTGGGGCGGGCCAGGCCCGTAGCCGCCACCAGCTGCGCCAGCGTGGTGGGTCCCGCCTCCAGCGCATCAAGCACATGGGCCGCTTTATCTATGACACCGACTCCACTAGAATTGTCCATGTAATGATATTGCCGTCTCATTATCTGAGATGCAAATCTTTCGGCTGGCGCAGTGCGAAGCCGTACTGGTTCAGTGGAACTCATCAGCCAAACAGCAGTGAAGGGAGATGGCCATGGCAAAGACATTGGCCGAGAAAGTCTGGGACGCGCACGTGGTGCGCAAAGGCGACGGCGAAGGCGCCAACGCCCAGCCCGACCTTCTGTTCATCGACCTCCACCTCGTCCATGAGGTCACGTCCCCGCAGGCGTTCGAAGGCCTGCGCCTGGCCGGCCGCAAGCTGCGCCGCGCTGACCTGACCATCGCCACGGAGGACCACAACACTCCCACGCTGGACATCGACAAGCCTATCGCCGATCTCACCAGCCGGACCCAGATCCAGACGCTGCGCAACAACTGCGCCGAGTTTGGCGTGCGCCTGCACTCCCTCGGAGACGCGGAGCAGGGCATCGTCCACGTGGTGGGTCCGCAGCTGGGCCTCACCCAGCCGGGCATGACGGTGGTCTGCGGCGACTCCCACACCTCCACGCACGGCGCCTTCGGAGCGCTGGCCATGGGCATCGGAACCTCCGAGGTGGAGCACGTGATGGCCACCCAGACGCTGTCGCTCAAGCCGTTCAAGACCATGGCCATCAACGTTGAAGGCACGCTCCGTCCGGGCGTTACGGCCAAGGACATCATCCTGGCCGTGATCGCCAAGATCGGCACCGGCGGCGGCCAGGGCTATGTCCTGGAATACCGGGGCTCCGCTATCCGCGCCCTGTCCATGGACGCCCGCATGACCATCTGCAACATGTCCATCGAGGCCGGCGCCCGCGCCGGCATGGTGGCCCCGGATGAGACAACGTACGCATACATGAAGGGCCGTCCGCACGCTCCGCAGGGCGCTGACTGGGATGCCGCCGTCGAGTACTGGAACACGCTGCGTACCGACGACGACGCCACCTTTGACGTCCAGGTGGACCTGGACGCCAACACGCTGGAGCCGTTCGTCACCTGGGGCACCAACCCCGGCCAAGGCGTTTCCCTGTCTGAGGCGGTACCGTCCCCCGAGGACTTCGGCGACGAAAACGCCAAGGCCGCCGCCGAGCGCGCACTGCAGTACATGGGGCTTGAAGCCGGAACACCGATGAAGGACATCCGGGTGGACACCGTCTTCCTGGGCTCCTGCACCAACTCCCGGATGGAGGACCTGCGCGCCGCGGCGGACATCATCCGCGGGCGGCAGAAGGATCCCAACATCCGGATGCTCGTAGTTCCCGGCTCGGCCCGCGTCCGCCTCGAAGCCGAGGCCGAGGGCCTGGACAAGGTTTTCAAGGACTTCGGCGCCGAGTGGCGATTCGCCGGCTGCTCCATGTGCCTGGGCATGAACCCGGACCAGCTGGACGTGGGGGAGCGTTGCGCCTCAACCTCCAACCGCAACTTCGAGGGCCGCCAGGGCAAGGGCGGCCGGACGCACCTGGTGTCGCCGGTAGTGGCAGCGGCCACGGCCATCCGCGGAACCCTGAGCTCGCCGTCGGACCTTGATCCGGCTCCCGAATCCGCCGCCATCCGCACCGACGCAGCCTAGGAGACCGCCATGGAAAAGTTCACCACCCACACCGGAATCGGCGTCCCGCTGCGCCAAAGCAACGTTGACACTGACCAGATCATCCCCGCTGTCTACCTCAAGCGCATCACCCGCACGGGCTTCGAGGACGCCCTGTTCTCGGCGTGGCGCAAGGATCCTTCCTTCATCCTGAACCAGGAGCCCTTCAACGCCGGCTCCGTCCTGGTGGCAGGCCCGGACTTCGGCACCGGCTCCTCCCGCGAACACGCCGTCTGGGCGCTGAAGGACTATGGTTTCAAGGCTGTGCTCTCGTCCCGGTTCGCCGACATCTTCCGCGGCAACTCGGGCAAGCAGGGATTGCTGGCAGCCCAGGTGGCGCAGGACGACATCGAACTGATCTGGAAGGAGCTGGAGAACGCTCCCGGCACGCAGGTCACCGTGGACCTCACCTCCAAGACCGTGGTGTGCGGCAACATCGTGGCGCCGTTCGAGATCGACGACTACACCCGCTGGCGCCTGCTCGAAGGCCTGGACGATATCGGGCTGACCCTGCAGCACGAGTCGGACATCACTGCCTACGAGGCCACCCGCCCTGCCTTCCTGCCGAAAACCCTGCCGGCGCGCCTTTCCTGAGCGGGCGGAAGTACCTCTGACTGTGCGACGGCGGTCCGCCACGCCCTGCCGCCGTCGCCGGCGTATTTCGGTTCGGTAACGCGACCTCCTATGCTTGGTTGGAGCCTTTGCAAGGTTTTGGGGGCTAGTTATCGTGAGGAAACCGGTATATGAGTAGTGTTCTGACAATCCGCGGCGGAGTCCCGCTTACTGGCCGCGTCACGGTCCGGGGGGCCAAGAATCTCGTCCCCAAGGCCATGGTGGCAGCGTTGCTGGGCAACGAACCGTCGGTGTTGCGGAACGTGCCGGAAATCAAGGACGTGGAGGTTGTTACCTCGCTCCTCCAGCTGCACGGCGTCACGGTGGTCAAGGACCCCGTCAACGGGGATCTCACCCTGGACCCGAAGGCAGCCAAGACCGCGTCCAGCACCGCGATCGACGCCCACGCCGGCGACTCCCGGATTCCCATCCTGCTCTGCGGACCCCTGATCCACGCGATCGGCGAAGCGTTCATCCCGGACCTGGGCGGCTGCAAGATCGGCGACCGGCCCATCGACTACCACCTGGACGTCCTGCGCCAGTTTGGCGCCGTGGTGGAAAAGCGTCCCGGCGGCATCCACATCTCCGCGCCCAGGGGACTGCACGGAGCAAAAATTTCCCTCCCGTACCCCTCCGTGGGTGCCACGGAGCAGGTGCTGCTCAGCGCCACCCGTGCCGAAGGCATCACTGAGCTCTCCGGAGCTGCCACCGAACCGGAAGTCATCGACCTCATCGCGGTGCTGCAGAAGATGGGCGCAATCATCAGCGTCCAGACAGACCGCACCATCCGCATCGAAGGCGTCCGCGACCTCGGCGGCTACAACCACAGGGCGCTCTCGGACCGCAACGAATCGGCGTCGTGGGCCTCGGCCGCGCTGGTGACCAAGGGCGACATCTTCGTTGAAGGCGCCTCACAGCGGGACATGATGACGTTCCTGAACACCTACCGCAAGGTGGGCGGCGGCATGGACATCGGTGAAGACGGCATCCGTTTCTACCACCACGGCGGCAAGCTCAACCCCCTGGTGCTGGAAACGGACGTGCACCCGGGCTTCATGACCGACTGGCAGCAGCCGCTGGTGGTGGCGCTCACCCAGGCCGAAGGCGTCTCAATCGTCCACGAGACGGTGTACGAAAACCGGTTTGGCTTCACCGACGCACTGATCCGCATGGGCGCCGGCATCCAGGTGCACCGCGAATGCCTGGGCAGCGTGCCGTGCCGGTTCGGCCAGCGGAACTTCCTGCACTCCGCAGTGATTTCCGGGCCCACCCAGCTCAAGGGAACCGACATCGACGTGCCTGACCTCCGCGGTGGATTCAGCCACCTGATCGCGGCCCTTGCCGCCACGGGAACCTCGCGGGTCACCGGAATCGACATCATCAACCGGGGCTACGAGCGCTTCACCGAAAAGCTGGCCGGCCTGGGCGCCGACTTCGACATCACCACCACGAAGTAGCGGCACCGGCATGAAAGAGTCTGCGAAAAGCAAGGCCACATTCGTGTTCATCGCCGGCGTTGTCCGCCCCCTGATGAACGCCATGATGAACAAGAAGTGGGAGGGGACCGAAAAGCTTCCCGCCGGCGGCTTCATCGCGGCTCCGAACCACTGCACGGAAATCGATCCCCTGGTTGTGGGCCACATGCTGTACAACCAGAAGCGCGCCCCGCACTTCCTGGCGAAAGCGGGCCTGTTCAAGGTGCCCGCCCTGGGATGGCTGCTGCGCGCCACCAAGCAGGTCCCGGTGGAGCGTTCGACGGCGGGAGCGAACCGCTCGCTGCAGGTTGCCCAGGAGATCGTCGCCGAGGGCGGCGCCATCATCATCTACCCCGAGGGCACGCTGACCCGCGACCCGGACCTGTGGCCAATGAAGGGCCACACCGGCGCGGCGCGCCTGGCCCTTGAGGGCGGCATTCCCGTGGTGCCGATCGCGCACTGGGGTGCGCACGAGGTGTTCCCGCGCTACGGCAAGCGGTTCCACCTCTTCCCGCGAAAGACCTCCCGCGTTGTGGTGGGAGACCCGGTGGACCTGAGCGCGTTCACGGGCCGCCCCCTGGACAAGGCAACGCTGAGCGGGGCCACTGACGCCATCATGGACGCCATCACTGCCCTCCTGGCGGAGCTCAGGGGAGAAAAGCCTCCGGCGGTGCGCTGGGATCCGGCCAAGCAACAGCAGGCAAAGCACGGGCGCTTCGTGGAGCGCGGGCAGCAGGCCGGCGAACGGACCCCCGGTGAATCCTGAGGGAAAACAGGCCGGAGCAGCCCGTTCCGTTGCTGTGCTCGGGGCCGGTTCGTGGGGGACCACGTTTGCGAAGATCCTGGCCGACGCCGCTGCGGCCGGCGCGCCGCGAGCCATCCGGCTGTGGGGGCGGCGTGCTGAAGTCGTGGAGGAAATTAACACCTTCCACCGCAACAGCCAATACCTCAAGGACATCGCCCTGCCGGAAAGCATCACGGCGTCCACCGAGGTGGGCCACGTCCTGGCCGGGGCTGACCTGGTGGTCCTCGCCGTACCGGCGCAGTCCCTGCGGCCGCAGCTGCGCGACTGGAAAGACATGATCGCCCCCGGTGCCATGGTGGTTTCCCTGATGAAGGGCCTGGAACTGGGCACCGACGCCAGGATGAGTGAGGTCATCAGCGAGGAACTCGGCGTTCCCACCGAGCGGATCGCCGTCGTTTCCGGTCCCAACCTGGCCATGGAGATCGCCCGCGAGGAGCCCACGGCATCCGTGGTTGCCTGCACCGATTCCGCTGCGGCCGGCTGGATTGCGCGCAGCTGCACAGCGCCTTACTTCCGGCCCTACACGACGGCGGACATTGTGGGCGTGGAGATCGGTGGCATCGTGAAGAACGTGATCGCCCTGGCGGTCGGTATTTGCGAGGGCCGCCAAATGGGCGACAACACCAAGGCCTCCGTCATCACCCGGGGCCTCGCCGAAACGTCCCGCCTGGCGCTGGCGCTGGGCGGCGACGCGAAAACCATGGCCGGGCTGGCGGGCCTGGGCGACCTCGTGGCCACCTGCTCGTCGCCCCTCTCACGGAACCACACCGCCGGGCGGCTGCTGGGCCAGGGCCTGACGCTGGAGGAAGTGGGCCAAAAAATGACCCAAACCGCCGAAGGCATCAAATCCGGCCAGGCCGTGCACGAACTGGCAGCAAAGCTCGGCGTCGAGATGCCCATTACGGCCGCCGTCGTCGCTGTGCTGGCCGGCAAGCTGTCCGTTGACCAACTGGGCCCCGTCCTGCTGGCCCGGGAACTGAAACCTGAAGGCGAAAACTGACCCATGTCCCACCACAAACTGACCGCAGCAGAGCCGGCCGGCGGGGCAAAGCCCCGGGTGGCAGTACTTTTCGGCGGACGCTCCAGTGAACACGCCGTAAGCTGCGTGACCGCTGCCGGCGTCCTGGGCGCCATCAACAAGGACAAATACGAGGTGATCCCGATCGGGATTGCCAAGACGGGCCAGTGGGTCCTCGCCGCGGACGATACCGCGCAGTGGTCCCTCTCCGGGACATCGCTGCCCGAGGTGGTCCCATCGCAGCAGACCGTGACGTTGGCCCAGATCGGCGGTGAACACCAGCTGATCGTGGCTGCCCCGAACGAGGTCCCGCAGGAGCTCGGGGCCGTGGACGTGGTCTTCCCTCTGCTGCACGGCCCGTTCGGGGAGGACGGCACCATCCAGGGGCTGCTGGAACTCTCGGACACCCGGTACGTCGGAGCCGGCGTCCTGGCCTCCGCAGTGGGCATGGACAAGCACTACATGAAGGTGGTTTTCGCAGCCGCCGGCCTGCAGGTGGGCCCCTACATCGCCGTGACCGACAGGCAGTGGCAAAACGACGCCGAGTCCGTGCGCAAACAGGTTGACCGGCTCGGATTCCCCGTCTTCGTCAAGCCTGCCCGGGCGGGATCCTCGATGGGAATTTCCAAAGTGGACTCGCTGGACGGGCTGGACGCTGCCATCGAGGAAGCCCGGCGGCACGACCTCAAACTCGTGATCGAGGCGGGAATTGTTGGCCGCGAGATCGAGTGCGCGGTGCTGGAAGGCAGGGGTGCCGACGCCCCCCGTACGTCCATGCCCGGCGAGATCTCCGTTGCCGGCGGCACCCACGAGTTCTACGATTTCACCGCCAAGTATGTTGAGGACGACGCCGCAGCACTCAGCTGCCCCGCAGACCTTCCTGAGGAAGCGATCACCCGGGTGCGCGAACTTGCGGCGGCTGCTTTTGACGCGGTAGGTGCCGAAGGGCTGAGCCGGGTGGATTTCTTTTACACCCCTGACGGCCAGCTGATCATCAATGAGATCAACACCATGCCGGGCTTCACCCCCAAGAGCATGTACCCGCAGATGTGGGCTGCCTCAGGGCTGGACTACGCGGACCTGATCGACGAACTCATCCACCTGGCGCTGAACCGGAAGACCGGACTCCGCTGAATTTTCGGTGGTCGAACCCGTCGAAACCCTACTGGCTTTGCGGCAGGTTCTGCAGGTCTTCCTGGCCCACGCAGTTCCTGCTGGCCGGAACTTTGGCAGCGCTGGCGGCAAGGTCGGCCAGTACCGTGGCTGAAGAGATCTTGTCCGGGTCCATCAGGATTTCCGTGGCGGGTTCCCGGCCGTAGGTGGTCAGCGTCCACACCGGGTCGCCTTCCTTGATGACCCAGTCGATCCCGTTGACCGTCACGCAGCGGTCCGTGGTGGGGCCGGGCACGTTCACGCCGCAGCGAAGCACCACCAAGGAGGGGTCTCCCCAAGCGGCGGTGGCTTGGCTGTTCGTTTTCCGCAGCCCGGAGTCCCCGATGGCTTCGGGCAGCGCCACCATCATGGGGGCGCACGCCGGGTTCGCGGCATCGGCGGCCGGCGGCACGTCCACCGCCGGCGAGCAGGCAGCAAGCGGGAGGGCTGCGAAAGCCCCGATAAGTGCCATCCTGGCAGCGCGGGCAGTCAGGGAAGCATGGGGGCGGTGCATACTCCAAGCCTATCGCTGCATCCACGCCGCCCGGGACACGGGACGGATGCTGCGGGCAGCCAATGTCGGGGGCCCGCTGTAGCGTAGTGGCGTGCCTGAGAATCGTTTGACCGTCCACCGGCAGCCAGCCTCCGTCGCTGCCCTTTCCGAAGCCGACCTGCTGGCACGGATATTTCCCCGCCTGGCCATGGCAGGGGCCCACTCCGAGGCCACGCTGCTGGGCCCGGGGGATGATGCCGCCGTGGTGGCCGCTCCGGACGGGAAAACCGTCATCAGCATCGACACGCAGGTCCAGGACCAGGATTTCCGCCTGGAATGGCCCAACGGCTATCGGACCACCGGGTTCGACGTCGGCTGGAAGGCCGCCGCACAGAACCTCAGCGATATCAATGCCATGGGCGCCACGGCAACGTCCCTCGTTGTGAGCCTCACCCTTCCGCCCGATACCCCGGTCAGTTGGGTGGAGGACCTGGCGGACGGACTCACGGCCGGGATCACGGGCCTCGGGGCCGCCAGATGTTCAGTGGCCGGCGGCGACCTCGGCCGGGGCCGGGAAATTTCCGTCACCGTTGCCGTCCTCGGCACCCTTGAAGGGAACGCCGCGGTGCTCCGGTCCGGAGCGCGTCCGGGTGACGTCCTGGCACTGGCCGGCACAGCCGGACATGCTGCCGCCGGCCTGGCCCTCCTGGAATCCACCGTCAACGTTGATGCCCTGGGTGAAAGCGAACGGGTCTTCCTGGATTTGCAGTGCAGGCCACGGCCGCCACTGGCGGCAGGCCCCGCCGCTCGGGCAGCCGGAGCCACTGCCATGCTGGACATCTCGGACGGACTGCTCCGGGACGGGTTGCGGCTGGCAACTGCCAGCAAGGCCACCGTCGATCTCGATCCTGCCCGGCTGCAGGCCCTGGCGGAAGTGCTGCGGCCGGCGTCGGTGCTTCTAGGAGCCGATCCGATGGCGTGGGTACTCGGCGGCGGGGAAGACCACGGCCTGCTGGCCACATTCCCTGCCGGCGTTCAGCTGCCTCCCGGATTCGCTGCGATAGGCTCAGTATTAGCATTGGGAAGCAATGAAAGCCCGAGCGTAATGATTGCGGGCCGGCCCGCGGACGCCGGGGGATGGGATCACTTTGCACACTAAGGTTGCCGCCAACGCGCAAGCGATGAAGAGGTGGTTGGGCAAGGCTGAGACCGTTATTGGAAACCACAGCGACCGCCTTAACGCCATCAATATCTTCCCTGTAGCGGACGGGGACACAGGCACCAACCTGTATCTGACCGTCCGCGCGGCCGCCCGGTCTGCGGCCGCAGCTGACCACGAGCCCGCCCAGCTGGATGTCGGCGTCGTCCTGGCCGCCGCCGGGCAGGCCGCCATGGAGGAGGCCCGCGGCAACTCGGGAACGCTGTTGTCCGTGTTCCTGTGTGCCGCGGCGGAACCCCTCGCGGGCCACACCCGGCTGACCTCCACCCTGCTTGCCGCAGCGCTTAACCGGGCCCAAATCAGGGCGTGGTCGGCCCTCAGCGAGCCTGTTCCCGGAACCATGCTTTCCGTGATGGAGGCTGCGGCCCGGGCGGCGGCCGCGGTGGATGCCGGGCAGAACGGCGATGACAGCAACCACGCGCTGGGACTGGCGCTCGACGCCGCCGTTGAAGGGGCCTTGGCCGCTGTGATCCGCACCGAGGACCAGTTGGACGCGCTCACCTCAGCCCGCGTGGTGGACGCCGGCGGTGTGGGGATGCTCCTGATCCTGGATTGCCTCCGTTCGGCAGTCCTGGGCGAGGAACTCCAAAGCGAACTGCTTGACGGACTGCACGGCTATGACGTTTCCGATCCCCACATCCATGCGGCCTTGCCGGATGACGACGGCGTTGAAGTCATGTGCACCATCAACCTGTCGCCGCTTCATGCTGCCACCCTCCGGCAGCAGCTCGACGAGATCGGGGAGTCCGTGATCATGAGCCAGGTGGGCGGCAACGAAGACGCGGACGGAAACTACCGCTGGCGGGTGCACGTGCACGTTCCGGACCCGGAGCCGGCCGTCAGCATCATCAGGGCCCTGGGCGAGCCGTCCCACATCAGTATCAGCGACCTCGCGCTGCCGCGCGAACCCCACACAGATGCAGTGAACTCCAGTGGGCATGACCGCTGAACTTGATCTTGCGCTGGAACGGCGGATCGGCAGGAGTTCCGCAACCGTCATCGAAAAGCACCTGGGCATCACCACGGTTGACGGGCTGCTGAACTACTTCCCGCGCCGTTACATGAGCCGCGGCGAGCTTACGCCCATCAGCGGGCTCCCCCTCGACGAAGAGGTCACCCTCATCGCCAGGGTGCTCTCCAGCACCACCCGGAACATGCAGGCGCGCCGCGGGACCATCACCGATGTCATTGTGTCCGACGACGACGGGAAGCAAGGGCTCCGGCTGGTCGGCGGGACGGACTACCGTGGGAAAGTCCCCGGTACCCTCAAAATCACTTTCTTCAACGGGTTCAAGGCAAAAAAGGATCTCCTGCAGGGGCGCCGGGCCCTGTTCTCCGGAAAAGTGACCAAGTTCAAAGGACAACTTGGCCTCACCAACCCCGACTTCCAGCTCCTGGATGACGACCCCTTCAGCGAGGACAGCCAGGATCCGGAGAAACTCGCCGCCATGCCCATCCCGGTCTACCCGGCAACTGCCAAGCTGCCCAGCTGGAAGATCCAGAATGCCGTTCACGCGCTGCTGGAAACGCTGGACCTGGACGCTTTGCCTGATCCGGTTCCGTCCGCCGTCGCCCGCCGCGAAAAATTCCTGCCCCTGGCCGAGGCATACCGCCTCATCCACGCACCGGAATCCGCCGAGGACTGGCGCCGGGCGCGGGACCGTCTCCGGTACCACGAAGCGCTGGTGCTGCAGTCCGCTTTGGCCCGCCGCCGGGCGCAGCTGGCCGCGGAGGAAGCCACCGCACGGCGCCGGATTCCCGATGGGCTGCTTGCCGCCTTTGACGCGAACCTGCCTTTCACCCTCACTGCCGGGCAGGACGCCATCGGAAAGACGCTGGCATCCGAACTCTCCCGCGACTCGCCAATGAACCGGCTGCTGCAGGGCGAAGTGGGGTCCGGCAAAACCATCGTGGCGCTGCGCGCCATGCTGCAGGTGGTGGACGCCGGGGGACAGGCCGCGCTGCTGGCACCCACCGAAGTCCTCGCCGCCCAGCACTACGAATCCATCCGCCGTTCCCTCGGAGCGCTCTCCAGGGACGGACTGCTGGGCGGCTTCGGCGGCGCCTCGGTACAGGTCACGCTGCTGACAGGTTCCATGCCGGCGTCTGCCCGCAAGCAGGCCCTGCTTGATGCTGCTTCCGGGACGGCGGGGATCATCATCGGCACCCATGCCCTGCTCAGCGGCAATGTGACGTTCTACGACCTCGGCCTGATTGTGGTGGATGAGCAGCACCGCTTCGGTGTGGAGCAACGGGACGCGCTCCGGGCCAAGGCGCGCAAGCCCCCGCACCTGCTGGTGATGACAGCCACTCCCATCCCGCGGACCGTTGCCATGACCGTTTTCGGGGACCTTGAAACGTCCGTGCTGGACGAACTGCCGGCGGGCCGCGCCCCTATCAGCACACATCTGGTGGGGCTGGCCGAAAACCCCGCATGGGCCGGACGCATCTGGGCCCGTTCCCGCGAGGAAATCAACAACGGACACCAGGTGTACGTTGTCTGCCCGAAGATCGGGGCCGACGACGACGGCGACTTCAGTCCGGAGGAAGCTGACGCGGCCGAGGGCCTCGACGGCGAAAACGGGCGCGAACTTGCTTCGGTGACGGCCGTCGTCGAACATCTCCAGTCCGAGCCGGCACTCTCCGGTGTCAGCCTCGCACCTCTGCACGGGCGCCAGCCGCCGGAGGTGAAGACTGCTGTAATGGCAGGGTTTGTTGACAACCAGGTCAAGATGCTCGTCTCCACCACGGTGATCGAGGTGGGCGTTGACGTCCCCAACGCCACGCTGATGGTGATCCTTGACGCCGACCGGTTCGGCATCTCCCAGCTCCACCAGCTGCGCGGCCGGGTGGGCCGGGGCGGGCTCCCCGGCACCTGCCTGCTGGTCACTGCCCTGGAGCCCGGCCACCCGAGCCGGAAGAGGCTGGAGGCGGTGGCTGCCACCACTGACGGTTTCGAGCTTTCCCAGGAGGACCTCAAGCTGCGCCGCGAGGGCGACATCCTGGGCGCGTCCCAGTCCGGCGGCCGCTCCACGCTGAGGCTGCTGCGGGTGCTTGAGCATGAGGCCGTTATCGGCCGGGCCAGGGACGATGCCCAGCAGATCGTGTCCCAGGACCCGTTACTGGCTGCTCACCCGGAACTGGCCGAAGCAATCCACAAGTACCTCAACCCCGAAAAGGAGGCGTTCCTTGAACGCGGTTAGCACGGCGGGACCCCTACGGCGCGGCGGCGGAAACGCAGGCATCCAGTGAGCCGGATCATCGCAGGCGCGGCGGGCGGCACACCGCTGCAGAGCGTCCCGGGCTCCCTGACCAGGCCCACTACGGACCGGGTTAAGGAGGCGCTCTTTTCGCGGCTTGATGCCTTTGACGTCATCAGTGGCGCCAGGGTGCTGGACCTCTACGCCGGCTCAGGATCCCTGGGGGTGGAGAGCGGCAGCAGGGGAGCCCGGTCGGTGGACCTGGTGGAGTCCGACGCGAAAGCGAGTGCCGTCTGCCAGCGCAACGGTGACCTGATCAACGGAGTCCTCGGCCGCAAGGCGGTGACGGTGCACAGGTCCAAGGTGGAACCTTTCCTGGAGCGCGCGGCTGCGTCGGCCGCCTGGGACCTGGTGTTTCTGGACCCGCCCTATCCGCTGGAGGAGGTGGCGTTGTCAGCCGTGCTCGAAAAGCTGGCCGCCCACCTGGCGCCCGCGGCTGTGGTGGTGGTGGAGCGGTCCTCCCGCTCGCCTGAACCGGGGTGGCCGGGCGGGCTGGCGCGGTTTGCGGAGAAGAAGTACGGCGAAACCCGGCTGTGGTTCGCTGAGCCTTTTGTGCCGGACGCCATCGATCCGGAGGCCCTTGGAAGCGAGGACGTGGAGGCTTAGGGTGCGAGGACGTCCAGGTCCACTCCTGCCAGGACCCTGGCCGGATGCGGCCCCCTCATGGCCAGTTCTTCGGACCAGCCGGCAGGCCAGGCTTCCTGGGTACCGGCCAGGATGATGTTCCCGGGGTAGCGGCCCTCGAACATGCCGGCTTCGGCGACGGCGGCCACGGCACCCATGGCCCGCCGCATCGCCGCCACCTGGCTGCGGACGAGGGTGAGGCCGGGCTCGTCGCCCACATTGACGATGAGGATTCCCTGTGGGGCAAGCCGTTCCCTTAGCTCGCCGTAAAACTCCGCGCAGGCAAGGTGTGCGGGGGCTTCCGGGCCGGAGAAGATGTCCAGGATGACGACGTCGAAGCGGAGGCCGGGATTAAGCCCGGTCAGTGCGTCCCTGGCATCCCCGATGATGGTGTGCAGGTCTGTCCCCTCGGGGAGGGGCAGTTGCCGCAGGACGAAATCGAGCAGTTCACGTTCCAGCTCCACTGCGTACTGTAGGGATCCGGGCCTGGTGGCCTGGATGTAGCGTGCCAACGTCAGGGCCCCGGCGCCCAGATGAAGCGCTGTGATCGGTTCCCCTGCGGGGGCCGCCAGATCAACCACGTGCCCGATCCGCCGCAGGTACTCGTAGAAAATCTCTTCCGGGCGCACCAGGTTTACATGGGACTGCTCGGCGCCCCCGATGCTGAGTACGTAACTGCCCTCGGTGAAAGCGTCCGGCTCGATGGAAGCGTGCTGTCCGGTGGTGCGGAGGAACCGCGCAGCGCGCCCCTTGCTGACCGGCTCCATCAGACCAGCCCGCCAAGGGTGGCCAGCCGGGCGGCAGCCTCCTCAAGGACCTCCGTCTTTTTGCAGAACGCGAAGCGAAGCAGGCTTCGTGTCCTCTCCGCGCCTCCCGGGTGGCAGAACACCGGGACCGGGATGGCGGCAACGCCCACCAGGCCCGGAAGCCTGCGGGCCAGGTCCACGGAATCATGGATTCCCAGCGGTGCGGTGTCCACGTTGACGAAGTAGGTACCTTGCGGTGAGAAGACATCGAACCCTGCGGCCTTCAGCCCTTCGCTGAGGATGTCCCGCTTGTGTTTCAAGGTGGCGGCAACCTCGTCGTAAAAGGCATCCGGCAGCCCCAGTGCTGTGGCAATGGCCGATTGGAACGGGGTTCCGGAGCTGTAGGTGAGGAACTGCTTGACCGTGCGGACGGCGGCTACCAGATCCTCCGGACCTGTCACCCAGCCGATCTTCCAGCCCGTGAGCGAAAACGTCTTCCCGGCGGAGGAAATGGTAAGGGTCCGGTCTGCGGCTCCCGGCAGGGAGGCCACCGGTATGTGGCGCGCGCCGAAAGTGAGGTGCTCATACACTTCGTCGCTGATGATCAGGCAGTTGTGCCTGCGGGCCAGTTCAACGATCCGCTCCAGGACGCTCCGTGGAAAGACGGCGCCTGTGGGGTTGTGCGGGTTGTTCAGCAGCACAATCCGTGTCTGCCCGGTGAAGGCCGTTTCCAGGGCGGCCAGGTCCGGCATGAAGTCAGGGGCCAGCAGGGGAGCCGTCACGTGGGTGGCGCCGGACAGCCCGATCACCGCACCATAGGAATCATAGAACGGCTCGAAGGTCAGGACCTCGTCACCGGGACCGGCAAAGGCCAGCAGGGCGGCAGCGATGCCTTCGGTGGCGCCGGTGGTGATGAGGACTTCGGTCTGCGGGTCGGGGGAGAGGCCGTAGAACCTTTCCTGATGCTGAGCCACCGCTTCGCGCAACTGCAGGATTCCCTTGCCGGGCGCATACTGGTTCGCGCCGGCGGCGATGGCGGCGCGGGCAGCTTCCCTGATGTCCAGCGGCCCGTCCTCATCCGGAAAGCCCTGGCCCAGGTTGATGGCACCGGTTTGCGCTGCGAGGGTGGTCATCTCTTCGAAGATGGTGACGCCCAGGCCGCCGTCGGAGCCGAGGAGGTTGGCTCCGAGCGCGGTCCGCTGCCAGGGGGCAGGGGCCGTGGGGGTGGAAAGTTCCCGTCGAGGATGCATCCAGTCATGGTATCCCGGCCTTTTGATGGGGTAGGTTCGGAGCATGAGACGAGCTGTCTGCCCCGGATCCTTTGACCCCATCCACAACGGCCATCTCGAGGTCATTGCACGGGCGGCCGGCCTGTTTGATGAAGTCATCGTCGCCGTTTCCACCAACCCGGCCAAGAACTACAGGTTCGCGCTTGCCGAGCGCCTGGACATGGCACGGGAAACCCTGGCGTCGCTGAAGGGCATTGTGGTGGAGCCTGTCGGGGAAGGACTCCTCGCGGAGTATTGCCGGCAGCGGGGTGTCTCGGCAATCGTCAAGGGCCTTCGTTCCTCCTCTGATTTTGACTATGAACTGCCCATGGCCACGATGAACCGCCAGCTGAGCGGCGTGGAAACGGTCTTCCTCCCGGCGGAGGCCAACTACATCCACCTGTCCTCCACCTTGATCAAGGAAGTCGCCGGCCTGGGCGGCAGCGTGTCCGACTACGTCCCCAGATCCGTGCACCGGCGGCTGTTGTCGGGCGGGTCGGCGGCCGATCAGCAGCCAAGAGGGTAGGCTGTTCAGGTACTTCGGCGGCCACCGCCGGCTGGTTTGAGTCCCCACGGGTCTTCAGGCTAAGATGGTACGTCGGTCATATGTTCAACAGGAGTTCTCATTAAAAGAGATGCTGGTTCGCCCCTGGCGTTCGACGTCAAGGACCTCGGACGCAGTCCGGGAAGCATGCGGACACTGAAGGAACATGTACCCGCACCGGGTGATCTTGGTGTGGCGCTCATTGGTGTTCAGGAAGGCTCGGAGATCGAGCTGGACCTGAGGCTTGAGGCCGTACACGAAGGAATTCTGGTATCTGGAACCGCGCTTGCCGAAGTAACCGGTGAATGCGGCCGATGCCTGGATCCCCTTGCGTATGACCTTGAGGTCAATGTGCAAGAACTTTTCTTCTATGAGGGCGTTGAGCTTTCGGACGGAGAAGATGATGAAGAGCAACGTCGAGTCGAGCACGATGTAATCGATCTTGAACCGGTGTTGCGGGACGCGGTTGTCACCAATCTGCCGTTCCAGCCGGTGTGCCGGGAAGACTGCCAGGGCCTTTGCTCCGAATGCGGAGCTCGCCTGGAAGACGAGCCGGGGCACCACCACGAGGTCTTGGATCCTCGCTGGGCTGCCCTAGCTGATATGGCTAAGCCTGACCGGCAAAATTGATTTGTACGTGTTTGTCTAGAGAGAAATGAGTTAGCCGTGGCTGTTCCCAAGCGGAAAATGTCTCGCTCGAATACCCGCGCCCGCCGCTCGCAGTGGAAGGCGACCGCCCCCCACCTGGTGAAGACCGTGGAGAACGGCCAGGTTACCTACAGCCTGCCGCACCAGGCCAAGGTCGTCACCGACTCGGCCGGTACCGCGCTGTTCCTTGAGTACAAGGGCCGCAAGGTCGCGGACGTCTAATCGGCCCCTCAGGCTGACATGATGTCTTCAACTGAAGAGCTTTTGAAGCGTCTCGGTGTCTCCATTGACGCCGGGACGCTTCGTCTTGCGCTCACACACCGTTCCTACGCCTACGAAAACGGCGGCATCCCCACGAACGAGCGGCTGGAATTCCTGGGTGATTCCATCCTCGGGTTCTCGGTGACGGACGCCCTGTACCGGGACAACCCGGACCTCCCCGAAGGTGATCTCGCCAAGCGCCGCTCGGCGGTGGTCAGCACCCGTGCCCTTGCCGGCATCGGGCGCAGCCTGGGCATCGGCGAATACATTTACCTCGGGCAGGGCGAAAAGCTCACCGAGGGCAAAAACAAGGCGTCCATCCTGGCCGATACCATGGAGGCCCTGATCGGTGCCACCTATGTGTCCAACGACATCGAGACGGCGCGCCAGCTCGTGATGCGGCTGATCGGACCCCTGCTGAAGGACGCGGCTGCCCTGGGCGCCGGGACCGACTGGAAAACCAGCATCCAGGAACTCGCCGCGAGCCGCCAGCTTGGAACCATCCACTATGCCGTGGAGGGCTCCGGCCCGGACCACGCACGGGTGTTTACAGCCGTCCTGCACATCGGCGGTACGGCTTATGGCAGGGGAACCGGCCACTCGAAAAAGGAAGCGGAACAGGAAGCTGCCGCTGACGCCTGGCGGGCACTTTCCGGCACTGGTTCCACCGTGCAGGGCAAGTCCACCGGCTCCGTAGCCGCCAAGTAGGCATTGTGCCCGAACTTCCCGAAGTTGAGGTGGTCCGCCGCGGCCTGGTCAGCTGGGTCCGCGGCCGGACCATCGAATCGGTGGACGTCCTGGACCCACGCTCCATCCGTCGCCACGCGCTCGGGACAGAAGACTTTATAGGGAACCTCGAAGGCGCCACCGTCGCCGACGTCGTACGCCGGGGCAAGTTCCTCTGGCTGCCTTTGCTGGACGCCTCCGCCGGCCCTGCTGCCGGAGGGGCGCCGGCGAACGGACGTCCCGCCATCGCGCTGATGGCCCATCTCGGCATGAGCGGCCAGTTGTTGGTGCAGGACGGCGCCGTCCCGGACGAAAAGCACCTCAAGGTGCGGATCCGGCTGAGTCCCGGCGACGGCCTGCCCGGACAACTGCGGTTCGTGGACCAGCGGATCTTCGGCGGGCTGTTTGTCACCTCCCTGGTGCCGACGGACGACGGCGGCCCCGGCGGACTCGCCGAATCACCCCTCCCGCTGATAGCCGAGGAAGCGGCGCACATCGCCCGCGATCCCTTGGACCCTGCCTTTTCGTTTGACCTTTTTTATCGCCGCCTGCGCAAACGCAAAACGGGATTGAAGCGGGCCTTGCTGGATCAGGGCCTCGTATCCGGCATCGGCAATATCTACGCCGATGAAGCTCTGTGGCGTGCCCGGCTCCACTTCGCCCGGCCCACGGACACCCTCCGCCGGGCTGAAGCGGAAAGGGTGCTGGGCAGCGCCCGCGACGTTATGCTCGATGCCCTTGCCGCCGGCGGGACCAGTTTCGACTCCCTCTATGTCAACGTCAACGGCGCTTCCGGGTACTTCGACCGGTCCCTCAACGCCTACGGCCGGGAGGGGCAGCCGTGCCAGCGGTGTGCCGCTGCGGGAATCCACTCAGTCATGCGCCGGGACCAGTTCATGAACCGTTCCTCGCACACCTGTCCGGTGTGCCAGCCCCGTCCCCGCAACGGCCGCTGGTAGTCCCGCCGCGGCTTATTCTGCGGTTTCTTCGGTTCCGCAATGTGGACCTGGCTGCGACACTTTGTCGATGAAGGCCTGTCGCGGCCCGGCCGCGTATGGCTTCCCTTGGCGGACAAAGGAACGGGCAGCCCTTGTACATCTCAATGTCGGACCGCAAAGGCGGCCAGCAGGACCTTCAGGAAACGGATGGCCGCGCTGCCCTGACAGCGTTCAGGCTGTCTCCGGTGATCATCTGGCTCGGCATCGTGAGCATGCTGACCGACATTTCCTCAGAGTCGGCGGCCGCCATCCTTCCGCTGTATGTCACGGGATTTCTAGGGCTGTCCACCATAGCTTTTGGTGTCATCGACGGCATCAACCAGGGAGCCAGTGCCATTGTGCGGATCGGGGCGGGATGGGTGTCGGACCGTACCGGCCATCCCAAGCGGGTTGCCGTGGCCGGTTACGGCCTCTCTATGGCGGCCAGGGTTGGCTTCCTCTTCGCCGGCGGATTTTGGGCCATCGCCGGAATAGTGACCGGAGACAGGATCGGCAAGGGGATCCGGACCGCCCCCCGTGACGCCCTGATATCGGCAGCCGCGCAACCCGAATACCTTGCGAGGTCCTTCGCGATCCACCGGATGCTGGACAACATCGGCGCCGCCGCCGGACCGCTGATTGCCTTCCTCATCCTGATGCTGATACCCAACGGGTTCAACACGGTCTTTGTGGTGTCCCTGGCTTTCGCCGCGATCGGTGTGGCCGTGCTGGTGCTGGTGGTGCCGGACAAAATCAAGGTCACGGCAAGGCGGGCCGGGGCGACGTCCCGGCCCGCCTTCCGCTGGTACCGGCTGAAGTGGACGTACCTGAAGAAACAGGGCCTGGGCCGCCTGGTGGCAGTCACAGGTCTGCTGGGCCTGCTCACCATTGGCGACGGGTTTGTCTATCTTCTCCTCCAGAACCGGGAAGCCTTTGCCGTCCAGTGGTTTCCGCTCCTTTATGTGGGAACGAATGTGGCGTTCCTGGTCTTCGCGGTTCCCCTGGGCCGGTTGGCTGACCGCTGGGGACGGGTCCCGGTCTTTTTGGCCGGCCACGTCGCACTACTCGTGTGCTACGTACTGGCCGTACTTCCGCTGGGCGGGACCGCCGCCACGCTTGGCTGCCTTTTGCTGCTGGGAGTGTTTTACGCCGCCACGGATGGTGTGCTGTCGGCGCTCGTCAGCCAACTGGCGCCGCCGGAACGGCTGGGAACCGCCCTCGGAACCGCCCAGACAGTGGTGGCACTCAGCAGGATGGCGGCAGCTGCCTGCTTCGGCCTGCTTTGGTACTTGCTGGGGCCCGGTGCCGCTGCGGCCTGCGTGGCAGGCCTGCTGGCGTTGGCAGTACCGGCCGCAGCGGTTGTCCTTCGCGGGTCGGCCGGAAGGCCGGTGGCACCTTGAGCAGGTCCACGGCAGAAACTGCCGCCCGCGTCCCCGAGGCCACAGAGGACAGCAGCCTCAGCGATACACAAGTGTCCGGCACACCCCGACGCCGGCTGCTGCTCCTGCTGGTTGTAGCCGCACTCGCCGTGGCCGGGGCAGGATCCTACGGATTGTCGGCGTTCCTTCAGGAACGGGCCAGCCACGAGGCCGCATCAACGGTGAAGGTGGTTTTGGCCACGTCCTTGCCCGGGGAACCTTTTGTGATGTTCCGCAACACAGCGCCTGGCCAGGGCTACGGGCAGGCTGCCACTGTTGCCCTGGCCGATCCATCCGGCGAACGGGCCTTGAGCGGCCAGGCCTGTGACCGTGTCTACGCTTCAAAGGAGCTGGTCAGCTGCCTCCGGACCATCAACGGGATTCCGACGAAGTACGAAGCGGAAACCTACGATGCGTCGCTGCGGCGCCTTGATTCCTGGACACTGGGAGGCATCCCCAGCAGGACGCGGCTGAGCGGAGACAGTTCGTTGATCGCCACCACGGTCTTTGTTGCCGGGCATTCCTATGCCTCCGCCGGCTTTTCCACCGAAACCGTTATCCGCGGCAGGGACGGTACCGCCCACGGCAACCTCGAAGAGTTTGCCCTGATCTCTGACGGAACACGGATCAAGGCCTCGGACCGGAACATCTGGGGCGTCACCTTCGTACCCGGTGCTCCCACGGGCTTTTACGCCACGGCGTCATCCCAGGGCCACATCTGGCTGGTCCGTGGTGACCTCGCCGCCAGGACCCTGACGGTACTGGCCTCGGGGGTCGAGTGCCCGTCGATTTCACCTGACGGAACCCGGATCGCTTTCAAAAAGAGCACCACCGGCACGCTGGTGGGGCACCGGAACATCGCCGTGCTGGAACTCGCATCCGGGACCCAGACAGTCCTGGCTGAAGAGCGCGACATCGACGACCAGCTGGAGTGGCTGGACAACAGCACAGTTGTCTACGGGGTACCCCGGGATGACGCAGGCCAGGACAGCGATGTCTGGGCAGTTTCCGCCGAGGCCGGGGCAGCTCCCCGGCTGTTCATCGAACACGCCTGGTCTCCCGCAGTGGTGCGCTGAGGGTCAATCCCCCGCCACGGATCCCGGTATCCGGCGGGGAGCGCCCGTAAATCCGGGCCATTCCGACGCGACGCAGTAGATTTGGTGCAGGGAAGAAGCCTTCGCCCCACGCCATCCAGGAGATCCGAAAAGCCTTGCACCTCAAAAGCCTGACCGTCCGGGGGTTCAAGTCCTTTGCGTCCGCCACCACCTTCGAGTTCGAACCGGGTGTCACCGCGGTGGTGGGCCCGAACGGCTCCGGCAAGTCCAACGTGGTGGATGCCCTGGCTTGGGTCATGGGGGAGCAGGGCGCCAAGACCCTCCGCGGCGGGAAGATGGAGGACGTCATCTTCGCCGGAACCTCGGGCCGGCCACCGCTCGGGCGCGCCCATGTTTCGCTGACCATCGACAACACCGACGGCGCCCTGCCCATCGAGTACAGCGAGGTGACCATCTCGCGGACGCTCTTCCGTGCCGGTGGGTCCGAATACGCCATCAATGGGGCAAGCTGCCGCCTGCTGGACATCCAGGAACTGCTGTCCGACTCCGGCCTCGGCCGCGAGATGCACGTGATCGTGGGCCAGGGCCAGCTGGACAGGGTCCTGCACGCCACCCCGGAGGACCGCCGCGGTTTCATCGAGGAAGCCGCTGGCATCCTGAAGCACCGGCGCCGCAAGGAACGGACAGTCCGCAAGCTGGAAGCCATGCAGGCCAACCTGCAGCGCCTCACCGACCTCACCGGAGAGATCCGGCGCCAGCTGACCCCGCTGGGCAAACAGGCTGAGGTGGCCCGCCGTGCCCAGCGCGTCCAGTTCGACGTCCGCGACGCCCGTGCGCGCCTCCTGGCGGACGACCTTGTCCAGCTGCAGCAGGCCCTGGAGCAGGATGTAGCGGACGAAGCCGCACTGAAAACCCGGCGGGCCGCCGTCGAACGCGACCTCGAAAGCGGCCGCCGGCAGCAGGCCGCCCTGGAACAGCTCGCGGCGGAGGCGACGCCGAAACTTAACGCCGCACGCGACACCTGGTACCGGCTCACAGCCACGCGTGAGCGGCTTCGCTCCCTCGGATCCCTTGCCCAGGAACGCAGCCGCCTGCTCGGTTCCACAGAACCCGCCCCCTCCGGCCGGGACCCGGAACAACTGGAACGCCAGGCCGCCCGGGTCCGCGAAGAGCTCGCCGAACTCGAACGCCACATCCTGGACAGGCGCAGCGCCTTGGCGGCCGCCACCGCAGCCAAGGCAGACGCCGAAGCCGCAGCGCTCGCCGAAGACAAGCGGCTGACGGCCGTACTGCGGGCTGCGGCGGACCGGCGCGAAGGACTGGCGAGGCTGGCCGGGCAGGTTTCCGCCGCGCGGTCACGGGTGGAATCCGCGCAGGCCGAGCTGGGCAGGCTCCGGGAATCCCAGGCCGCCGGGCTGGAGCGGCGGGCCCGGGCGCAATCCGAGTTCACGGCGCTCGAAAACCAGGTGGCCGGGGTGGAAGAGGGCGAGGAATCCCTGGATGCCGACTACGAGGCCGCCAGTGCCGCCCTGGACGCCATACTGCAGGAAATCGCCGGGCTGAACGCCGCCGTCAGCGAGGGAATCCGGAAGCGTGACGCCCTCGCGGCGCGGCTGGACGCCCTGAAGCTCGGCCTCACCCGGAAGGACGGCGCCGGGCATGTCCTGCAGGCGGGCGTGGACGGAGTGATGGGAACCCTGGCCGCCGAGCTCACCGTGGAACCGGGCTATGAAACAGCAATAGCCGCCGCCCTCGGCGAGGCGTCGGAAGCGCTGCTGGTCCGCGACGGGCAAGCCGCTGCCGCAGTGGTTCAGGTTCTTAAGGATGACGACGCCGGCCGGGCGTCGCTCCTGCTGGCTTCCGCAGGTGCCGCGTTCCCGGCCGGGGCCCGCCCCGCGGAGGCCCTCCCGGCGCAGGCCCTCCCCGGGGGAGCCGAGTGGGCAACGGGACTCATCAGGAACGCGGGCGGCTTCACCCCTGCGGTGCGGCACTTGCTGGCCGGCGTCGCCGTCGTTGACGGCATCGAGGCGGCCGCCGCCGTGGTGTCGGCCCACCCAACTGTCACTGCGGTGACCCGGGGAGGGGATATTTTCACCGCGGTGTCCGCCGCCGGCGGATCAGCCAAGGCGCCGTCGCTCCTGGAAGTCCAGGCGGCAGTGGACGACGCCGAGGGGCAGCTTTCAGCCGTCACGGCCGGGCTCGAGCGGAACAGGTTCGCCCTGGCCGGCGCGGAGGCCCGGCGGTCTGAGGCCCAGGAACGGGCCGACGCCGCCCTTGACCGGCTGCACGAATCAGATGCACGGCTGGCGGCTGTCGCAGAGCGGCTTGGGCACCTCAATTCCGTCCTCCGCAGCGCCGTGGGTGAAAGCGAACGGCTCGCGGCGTCGCTGGACCGGGCGGAACAGAATGTTGCGGCGGAGGAGGAAGCGCTCGCCGCCGTTGCCACGCGGCTGGCCGCTGCGCAGGAAGCCCCGCTGGAGCAGGAGCCTTCCACCGAACACCGGGACGCCCTGGCCGCGGCAGCATCAACGGCCCGCACCGCGGAGGTCGAAGCCCGCCTCTCGCTGCGCAGTGCCGAAGAACAACTCACCGCCACCCAAAACCGGGTTTCGTCACTGGAACGCGCGGCGGCCACGGAGCGCCGTGCACGTGAAGAAGCAGCCGAGCGGGCCCGCCGCCGCCGTGCCCAGGCCACACGGGCCGCGGCCGTTGCGGCCGCCGTCGAGCTCGCCCTCCGGTACATGGACGTGTCCGTGGACCTGGCACGGCATGAACGCGACCTGGCAGAGGAGAACCGGGAACAAAGGGACCGCGAACTGCTGCAGCTCCGGACCGCCAACGACGCCTTGGCCAAGGAACTGGCTGAGCTGACGGACAACGTCCACCGGGATGAACTGGCCCGCGCACAGCAGCTGGCCAGGATCGAAGCCTTGGAAAGCCGTTCCATTGACGAACTCGGGATCACTCCGGACGCGCTGGTGGCCGATTACGGCCCGGACGTGCCCGTACCCGTTCCGGCCGAAGAAAACGGCGACAAGTGGGCCGCCCTGCGGGCCCCCGTGGACGCCGGCGGAACGGAAATCGTCGAGGGCAAGCCCTACGTCCGCGAGGAGCAGGAGAAAAGGCTTCGCAAAGCCGAACGGGACCTCGCCAGCCTGGGCCGCGTTAACCCCCTGGCACTGGAGGAATTCGCCGCGCTCGAAGAACGCCACCAGTTCCTCAGCACCCAATTGGAGGACCTGAAAGCCAGCCGCAAGGACCTGTTGGACATCATCAAGGAAGTGGACGACCGCGTCCAGCGGGTCTTCACCGAGGCCTTCGAAGACACCCAGGCGCAGTTCATCCGCGTCTTTGCCCGGCTTTTTCCCGGCGGGGAAGGACGGCTGGTGCTCACGGACCCGGCGGATATGCTGACCACCGGCATCGAAGTGGAGGCCCGCCCCGCAGGCAAGAAGATCAAGCGGCTCTCCCTCCTGTCCGGCGGTGAGCGCTCGCTGACGGCTGTCGCCCTGCTGGTGGCCATCTTTAAGGCGCGTCCCTCGCCCTTCTACGTGATGGACGAGGTGGAAGCTGCCCTGGATGACACCAACCTGGGCCGGCTCATCACCATCTTCGAGGAGTTGCGGGAGTCCAGCCAGCTCATCGTCATCACCCACCAGAAGCGCACCATGGAGGTGGCCGACGCACTGTACGGCGTAACCATGAGGGGCGACGGCGTCTCCACAGTGATCAGCCAGCGCCTCGGCGCAGAGGTGTAGACAGCCGTGTGAGAAGCTAGGGGAGTGAATGACATCCTCCCCATAATTCTGTCCATTGTTGCTGCCTTGGCGGTTATTGGCGGGCTGATTCCGGTCCTGCTCAAGACCCGGAAAAACATCAACCAGTACCCGGGGACCCGGGATGCCAACGATCCCGTACTGCCCCGGAGCGGCGGCACTGCGGTTGAGGACAGGGCGGCAACCACAACGGATATCCCGCCCGCCGGCACGGCGGACGTGGACACCGCTACGGTGCCGGACGATGCGGCCGGGCTGGAAGTCATCCCGGTGGAGACACCCCTGCCGGTGGCCGGACGGCTCATGCGCCTCCGTGAACGGCTGGTCCGCTCCAACAACATCATGGGCAAGGGGCTCCTGGCGCTGCTGTCCAGCGACAGGATCGACGAAAACGTCTGGGACGAAGTCGAGGAAACCCTCCTCCTGGCAGACCTGGGAACCGAACCCACCATGCAGCTGGTGGATGCGTTGCGTGAGCGCGTCAAGGTGCTGGGCACCCGGACCCCCGAGCAGGTCAAGGTGCTGCTCCGCGAGGAACTCATCAAGCTCGTTGACCCCTCGATGGACCGTACCCTCAACACCCGGCGCCACGACGACAAGCCGGCTGTGATGATGGTGGTGGGCGTCAACGGCGTCGGCAAGACCACCACCGTGGGCAAGCTTGCCCGTGTGCTGGTGGCCGAGGACAAGGACGTGCTCCTTGGCGCCGCCGACACCTTCCGTGCCGCTGCCGCCGAGCAGCTGGCCACGTGGGGCCAGCGCGTGGGTGTGCCCACCGTGACATCGGATATCGACGGCGCTGACCCCGCCTCGGTTGCCTACGAAGCGGTCAAGGCCGGCATCGACCAGGAGGTGGACGTCGTAATGATCGACACCGCCGGCCGGCTCCAGAACAAGGTTGGCCTGATGGACGAGCTCGGGAAGGTCAAGCGGGTTGTGGAGAAACTGGCAGAGGTGGACGAAGTCCTCCTGGTGCTCGATGCCACCACAGGCCAGAACGGGCTGAACCAGGCACGTGTGTTCTCCGAAGTGGTCAACATCACCGGCATCGTCCTCACCAAGCTGGACGGCACTGCCAAGGGCGGCATCGTTGTCGCTATCCAGCGGAGCCTCGGCGTTCCGGTCAAGCTCATCGGGCTGGGGGAAGGCGCCGACGATCTTGCACCCTTCGAAGCCGAGGCGTTTGTTGACGCCCTGCTCAACTAGTTCCGCCGCAGACCCTCAGGCCTGGACCGGCCTGAGGGTCTCCCTGGTACCGAGCCACACGCAGGCCGCAACCACCATGACCCCGCCGGTCACACCGAAAGCCCAGCCATAACCCAGCCGGTCCGCCAGCAGGCCGGCCGCGACAGGCCCAACGATCGCGCCGACGTCGGACGCCATCTGAAACACCGCCAGTACCTTTCCGCCGGACCGCCCGTTCCCGATAATGTCTGCGACGGCGGCCTGCTGGGCCGGCCCGAACAGCCCGGAGCCGACGCCGGCCACCGCGGAGGCGGCCAGGAACCATCCGAGCTGGTCAGCGAAGCCGATGGCCGCAGTGGCAGTGCCCGCCACCAGCATCCCCGCGATCATCAAGGGCTTGCGCCCCATGCTGTCCGCCAGCCGGCCGGAGAAGGTCAACGCCGCGGCGTTGCCTGCGGCGAAGACGGCCAACGCCAGCCCGGCCGCCTCCGGACCTGCGCCGAAGACGGCAGCGGCCAACAACGGAACGGTGGCCATCCGCACCCCGAAGGTGCCCCAGCCGTTCGCGAAGCTGGACGCCAGCGCGGCCCGGTACGGCCCTGTAGCCAGCGCCTCACCAAAGTTCATGTCCGGTGCACGCCCCTGCGTGTCCGCCGGTCCGCGGCGCTGGTGGCTCAGCTGCGTCTGGACCACCAGCGCGGCAACAATCAGGGCCGCAGCGTACGCCAGGAACGGTATCCGCAGGCCGAACCCTGCCAGCAGCCCGCCCACAATGGGGCCGCACACGTTGCCCACCAGGAACGCCGACGCGTACGCCCCGGAAACCCGGCCCCTGCTCTCCGGCGGTGCCAGGCGGACCACCAGGGCCATGGACGCCACCGTGAACATCACCGAGCCGGCACCGCCGAGCCCGCGGAAGAGCAGCAACTGCCAATAGTCCTGGGCAAAGGCGCAGGCCGCCGTCGACAACGCCACGATCAGCAGGCCTGCCACGTAGACCGGCCGTTCACCCACCTTGCCGATCAGGCTCCCGCCGGCCGGGGCGAACACCAACCGCATGAACGCGAAGATGGCAACTATCACCGACGCCTCGGTGTTGCCCACCCCGAAAGTTGTGGCGAACTGCGGCAATACGGGGGCAACAAGCCCGAATCCCAGCGCAATCAGGAACGCGGCGGCGAGCATCACCTTGATGTCGCGCGGAAGCCGGTCCCGTTGCGGCCTTAGACGGGCCAGGATCCTTGAAGTGGCGCCGCTTCCGCGGGGTGCTGCCGTCATGGTGCGCAATTCCTTGCAGTGGAGGAGGCCGGGTGCCGGCGGAAACGATGAAACACAACCGTAACAAGCGCGATATGCACCATTTACTTCCTAGAGGTTGTTGTAACAGGCCGGCAATCTAAATCCTCCGCGGGCGAAACACGCCGACGACACACTCGTTACAGGACGCAAAAAGGCGTTGGCAGGCGGACGATTCCGCAAGATTCGATGAGAGAGGACGTGCACCATGGAACTTACCGCAGGTCACGTTTGGATTATGGTGGCGGCAGCGCTTGTGCTGTTCATGACACCTGGTCTGGCATTTTTCTACGGCGGCATGACCCGGGCCAAGGCCGCGCTGAACATGATGATGATGAGCTTCATCTCCATCGGCATGGTCGGCGTTGTCTGGGTTCTCTGGGGTGCATCCATGAGCTCCGGCGAAGGCTTCCTGCAGATGGTGGGCAACCCCTTCGCCACCTTCGGCCTGGAGGGGATCGACACCCCTGACGGACTGATCAAGGTTGGCTATGCGGCCACCTTCGCGATCATCACCGTCGCACTGATCAGCGGTGCCATCGCCGACCGTGCCAAGTTCGGCGCCTGGACCGTCTTCGTCCCCGTCTGGGTGACGCTGGTGTACTGCCCGCTTGCCTACATGGTGTGGGGCGGGGGACTGTTCGGCCCCGAAGGCGCGGTGGGACAGGCACTCGGACCCGCCATCGACTTCGCCGGCGGCACGGTGGTCCACATCAACGCAGGCGTCGCGGCCCTGGTGCTGGTCCTCATCATCGGCAACCGCAAGGGCTTCGGTAAGGACCCGAACCACCGCCCGCACAACATCCCATTCGTAATGCTCGGGGCAGCCATCCTCTGGTTCGGCTGGTTCGGCTTCAACGGCGGTGCAGCGACCACGGCAGAGCAGGGTGGCCTGATCTGGATCAACACCCTCGCCGCCCCGGCCGCCGCGATGCTCGGCTGGCTCATCACTGAACGGATCCGCGATGGCCACCCCACTTCCCTGGGTGCTGCCTCCGGCGTTGTCGCTGGCCTCGTCGCGATCACCCCGGCCTGCGCCAACGTCAGCCCGGTCGGCGCCCTCGGCCTCGGCGTGGTAGCCGGCGTGGCCTCCGCCCTCGCAGTGGGGCTCAAGTTCCGGTGGGGCTTCGATGACTCGCTGGACGTCGTCGGCGTCCACCTCGTCTCCGGCATCATCGGCACCGTCGCCCTGGGCTTCATCGCACTGCCCGCCGACGGCGTGGGTGGCGGCCTGTTCTACGGCGGCGGAATGACCCAGATGTGGGCACAGCTCGCAGCAGCCGGCATCGCCATCGCCTACTCAGCGATCCTGACCGCCATCATCGCCCTGGCCATCCACAAGACCATGGGCTTCCGGGTCTCGCAGGAACAGGAAACGGTGGGTGTGGACCTGAGCCTGCACGCCGAGACCGCCTACGAGTTCGGCCTGAGCGGCCACGGCGGAAGCTTCCAGCCGCTGCACGACATGATTACGGGCAAAACGCAGCAGGACTCTGCGCAGGCCGCCCCGGCGGATGCGCAGAAGAAGGAATCAGCAACAGGCAAGGAAAGCGTGGGGGCATGAAACTGATCACCGCAATCGTCAGGCCGGAAAAGCTTGAAGCCATCCGGGAAGGCCTGGAAGCCTACGGCGTACAGGGCCTGACGGTCAGCGCGGCCAGCGGCTACGGCCGGCAGCGCGGCTACACCGAGGTCTACCGCGGCGCCGAGTACAACGTGGATCTGCTGCCGAAGATCCGGGTAGAGGTGCTGGCCACCGACGAGCAGGCCGATGACATCCTGGACGTCATCATCGCCAGCTCGAACACCGGCCGGGCCGGAGACGGCAAGGTCTGGACCATGGACGTCTTCGAAGCCGTCCGCGTCCGCACCGGGGAACGCGGAGTCGCAGCCATTTAGTTGGCAACAGCACAAACCAACCACAAAGGACGGGCAGGAAACCGAAGAGGTTTCCTGCCCGTCCTTTGTGGTTGCCGCTGATCTTCCCCGCCGGGTGGCCTACTGCCCGGCCTCCACGGCTCCATGAGGCTGCCGTGGACGCGCGGAACCTGCCCATGACGCCGGACCGGACGAGCCGGCGTCGTACTCCTCCAGAGGCACCTCACCCCGCTCCCAGGCCTCGAGGACCGGTTCAACGATCCGCCAGCATTCCTCCGCAGTGTCGCTCCGGACGGACAGCAGGGGGTCGCCTGTGAGAACCCCCTCCAGCACTTCACCGTAAGGCAGGAGATCGGAGGCATTCAGCTCCGCTTCCAGCGTGACCCGGTCCAGGCTGAAGATGTTTCCGGGCCCGTTGACGTCGACGTCGAACTCAAGCGTGTCGGGACCGAAACCAATCCGAAGCTGGTTGGGGGAGTCCACGCCGGTGAAGCCCTGGGGGAGATGGGGCACCGGCAGGAAGGTGACAAGGGCCTCCTTGCGCTTAGTACCCAGCGCCTTCCCCGAGCGGAGGATGAAGGGAACGCCCTGCCAGCGCCAGTTGTCGACGTGGACTTCCACTTCGGCCAAGGTCTCGGTGTTCCTCGAGGGGTCCACGCCCGGTTCGTCGGCGTAGCTGGGCACCCTTCGTGCGCCGATGGAGCCGGCGGTGTAGCGTGCACGGCGCGTGCTCATCCTGTACGGCGGCTTGATGCTGCTGGCCCGCAGCACGGTTCCCACGGCCTCGCGGAAATCCCGTTCATTGACCGAGGCAGGCGGCTCAAGAGCCATCAAAGCCATGACTTGGAGCAGATGGCTCTGGATCATGTCGCGGAGGGCGCCCGCACTGTCGTAATAACGTGCCCGGCCTTCCAGGGCCAGGTCCTCGTCAAAGATGATCTCCACCTTTTCGATGTGGTTCCGGTTCCAGATTGGCTCCAGGAAGGTGTTGGCGAACCGAAGGCCCAGGATGTTCAGCACGGTGGCCTTGCCGAGGAAGTGGTCCACCCGGTGGATGTGGTCCTCGGGGACCAGAGTCCGCAGGAGTTCATTCAGCTGTCGCGCGGATTCCTGACTCGAACCGAACGGTTTCTCCATCACCAGGCGGGTTCCGGGCGGGACGTCGTGCGGGTGGAGGACCTCGCAGGCTTTCTGGCTGACCTGCGGGGGGAGGGCGAAATATACGGCTACCGGGGCTTCGAGCCGGGCCAGCAGGGCCGCGAGCAGTCCCGGGGCGGTGACGTCGACCTGGTGGTAGCTCGTCGATTCCAGGACGCGTTTCAGTTCCAGCTTGCCCGCCGCATCGGCGCGGAGCCCGGCGTCAGCGAAAGAGGTGTCCACGCGGTCCAGCCACTGCCCGGGTGTCCAGGGGCTGGAACCCGCTCCGGCGAGCTTCAGCCCGCGTGCCCGGCACGTGGCCACCAACTGGGCCAGGCCCGGCAGGAGGAGCCGGCCGGTGAGGTCACCGGTGGCGCCGAGGATGAGCAGGGTCTTCACAGCAGGTTGGCTCGTCATTTCGCCAGCATGCCACCTTGCGGGCCGGCTTGGTACTCTAGATAGTCGAGTCCCGATCATCCACTGAAAGAAGTGCACGGCACGTGTTCAATTCACTCTCTGACCGGTTGACAGCAACCTTCAAGAATCTCCGTGGCAAAGGCCGCCTCACCGAGGCCGATGTTGATGCCACAGTGCGGGAGATCCGCCGCGCCCTCCTGGACGCGGACGTTGCCGTTCCCGTGGTCCGTGAATTCACGGCCCGGGTGCGCGAACGCGCCCTGGGTGCCGAGGTCTCCGGCGCGCTGAATCCCAGCCAGCAGATCGTCAAGATCGTCAACGAGGAACTCGTGGAGATCCTGGGCGGCGAAACCCGCCGGATCCGCCTGGCCAAAAACGGCCCCACCATCATCATGCTCGCCGGCCTCCAGGGTGCCGGCAAGACCACCCTTGCCGGCAAGCTGTCCAAGTGGCTGAAATCCCAGGGCCACAGCCCCCTTCTGGTGGCCTGCGACCTGCAGCGCCCCAACGCCGTCACCCAGCTCCAGGTAGTGGGCCAGCGGGCCAAGGTGCCCGTTTTCGCGCCCCACCCGGGAGCCACGTCCTCCGAACTGGAGCACCCTGCCGGCGACCCCGTTCAGGTGGCCCGCGCCGGTGTTGAAGAAGCCCGCCAGAAGCTGCACGACGTCGTGATCGTGGACACCGCAGGCCGCCTCGGCGTTGACGCGGACATGATGGAGCAGGCACGCCAGATCCGCCGCGCCATCGTCCCCAACGAAGTTCTGTTTGTCATTGACTCGATGATTGGACAGGACGCCGTGAACACGGCGCTCGCCTTCGACGAGGGCGTCAACTTCACCGGCATCGTATTGTCAAAGCTCGACGGCGATGCCCGCGGTGGTGCCGCCCTGTCCGTTGCGTCGGTCACCGGCAAGCCCGTGATGTTTGCGTCCACCGGCGAAGGCCTGGACGACTTCGAACTGTTCCACCCCGACCGGATGGCCTCGCGCATCCTGGACATGGGCGACGTCCTGACCCTCATCGAGCAGGCCGAGAAGTCCTGGGACAAGGACGAAGCTGCCCGGATGGCGAAGAAATTCGCTGACCAGGAGGACTTCACCCTCGAGGACTTCCTGGCCCAGATGCAGCAGATCCGCAACATGGGCTCCATGAAGAAGATGCTCATGATGATGCCCGGCGCGCAGAACATCCGCCAGCAGCTGGAGCAGTTCGACGAACGTGAAATTGACCGCGTCGAAGCCATTGTCCGGTCCATGACGCCGCACGAGCGCCTGGCACCGAAGATCATCAACGGCTCGCGCCGCGCCCGCATCGCCCGTGGCTCCGGCGTTCACGTTTCCGAGGTCAACGGCTTGCTGGAGCGTTTTGCGCAAGCCCAGAAGATGATGAAGAAGATGGCCCAGGGCGGAATGCCAGGTATGCCGGGGATGCCTGGTATGCCGGGTGCCGGCGGCGGGGCCCGCAAGAACGCGAAGAACGCCCCGAAGAAGAAAGCCAAGTCGGGCAATCCGGCCAAGGCGGCCCAGGAGCGCAAGGACGCCGAGGCCCGCCGCGCCAACGCCGCCAAGGCCCTGCCCACCGGTGCCGCTTTTGGCCAGCAGGGCGGCGACTTCGACCCCTCGCAGCTGAACCTGCCCAAGGGTTTCGACAAATTCCTCGGCAAGTAGCCCCAGGGCCCAATTAAGCAGCGCCAAGTGTCGTTTTGAACCGTCAACGACACTTGGCGCTACTCACTTAAGATGTCGGTGCAGTGGAATAGGGTTGGGTCATGTTCAAGCAGAGGGTAGTGTTCGTGCACGGTGCCGGCAGTTTCGGCTCCGCGGCCTGGCCGCGCCAGCACGGTATGGCACTGTCCCATGACGCCTTGTTCCTCCGCCGCTACGGCTATGATCCGGTGGCCGAGCCCGTTGAATCCTCCTTCGAAGAGGACGCCGGGATTGTGCTGCGGTCGCTGGCCGACGACGGCCGGGGCGCCGCGGGCGGGCACGTCGTTGCACATTCCCAAGGTGCCATCCCGGCCATGCTGGCCGCCGTCGAACGCCCTGACCTGGTCTATTCCCTGACGCTGGTGGAACCGGCGTGCCTCTCGCTCACCGCCGAACTCCCGGCCACCGCAGCCCACATCGGCCTCATGCAGCCGTTGTTCGATGCGCGTCACCGGATGAGCGACCAGGATTTCCAGCGCGAGTTCGTCCGGCGCGTGTATGCCACCGACCTGCAGCAGCCTGCCACCGCCGAGGAGAAGCGTTCCGCCAGGCGGCTGCGGCTTCAGGCCCCGGCATGGGAGGCCCCGCTGCACATTGTTCCCGGCGTGCCCACCCTGGTCCTCACCGGCGGATGGGAGCCGCTCTACGAAGAGATCGCTGGATACCTGCGCGAGACCGGTGCCCTGCACCGCACTGCGGCGGGAGGGCACCGGCCCCAGGACTCCATGGAGGGGGACCGCATCATCCGTTCGTTCATCCGGGATGTGGACAGAATCCAGTCACTCCGGGCATCCTGACGTCCTACTTTCCGGCAGGAACGTTCAGCTCCGGCAGGTAGACCTTGCCGCCGGCCGCCAGGAATTCCTCACTCTTGCCGCGCATCCCTGCGGCAGCCTCGGCCAGCGCCGCCTGGGATTCGGCGGAACCGTATTCGTCCCGGATGTCCTGGCTGATTCGCATCGAGCAGAACTTGGGTCCGCACATGGAGCAGAAGTGGGCCGTCTTGGCCGGCTCGGCAGGAAGCGTTTCGTCGTGGAAGGCCTCGGCCGTCACCGGGTCAAGGGACAACGCGAACTGGTCGCGCCAGCGGAACTCGAAACGAGCCTTGGACAGGGCGTCATCGCGTTCATGCGCGCCGGGGTGGCCCTTGGCGAGGTCTGCCGCGTGCGCTGCGATCTTGTAGGTGATCACCCCGGTTTTGACGTCGTCCTTATTGGGCAGGCCCAGGTGTTCCTTGGGGGTGACGTAGCACAGCATCGCCGTGCCGTACCGGGCGATCTCGGTGGCACCGATGGCAGAGGTGATGTGGTCGTAGCCGGGCGCGACGTCGGTCACCAGCGGCCCAAGCGTGTAAAACGGGGCGCCCTTGCACAGTTCCTGCTGGCGCTCCACGTTCTCGCGGACCAGGTGGAACGGAACATGGCCAGGTCCTTCGACCATTACCTGGACGTCATATTCCCACGCCCGCTGGGTCAGCTCAGCCAAGGTGTCCAGCTCGGCGAACTGCGCCGCATCGTTGGCATCCGCTGTTGCCCCCGGGCGCAGTCCGTCGCCCAATGAAAACGCGACATCGTACTTGGCGAAGATTTCGCAGAGCTCGTCAAAGTGCGTGTAGAGGAAGTTCTCCTGGTGGTGTGCCAGGCACCAGCCGGCCATGATCGACCCGCCCCGGGACACAATCCCGGTCACCCGGTTGGCTGTCAGGGGAACGTACCTGAGCAGGACTCCGGCGTGGATGGTCATGTAGTCCACACCCTGTTCGCACTGCTCGATGACGGTGTCGCGGAAAATTTCCCAGGTCAGTGCGTTCGCTTCGCCGTTGACCTTCTCGAGCGCCTGGTAGATGGGGACGGTTCCAATCGGCACCGGGGAGTTGCGGATGATCCATTCCCGGGTGGTATGGATGTCATCGCCTGTGGACAGGTCCATCACCGTGTCCGCGCCCCACTGGGTGGCCCATTGCAGTTTGTCCACTTCTTCGGCGATGGAGCTGGTGACCGCCGAGTTGCCGATGTTGGCGTTGATCTTTACCAGGAATGCCTTGCCGATGATCATCGGCTCGGATTCGGGGTGGTTGATGTTGTTGGGAATGATGGCCCGGCCCGCAGCGACCTCACTGCGGACCAGTTCGACGTCACAGTTCTCCCGCAGGGCCACGAACCGCATCTCCGGGGTGATCACGCCCTGCCGCGCATAGTGCATCTGCGTCACGGTCCTGCCGTCGACGGCGCGGCGGGGCACCGGCCGGCCGCCCTTCCACTCCGCGCTGGCGGCCCCGCGCCGCACCGCCGACCGGCCGTCGTCGAGCAGGTTCCGCCCGCGGCCGCCATAGGTTTCGGTGTCGCCGCGGGCTGCTATCCACTCCGCGCGGAATGGCGTGAGGCCGCGGACCGGATCACTGCCCGGCCCGGCGGTGCGGTAGACGCGGAAGGGCCCGTTGGGCTGCCCATTGGGTGACTCCGCCAGTGCTATCTCCGTGACGGGTACCCGGATTTCAGCGGCTGCATCCTCGACAAACGCCAGGGAGTGGGACTTCAGGGATTGCGTGACAGGCGGCGTTTCAAGGCCTTCGGAGGCGGCGCCGGACTGAATTTGGGCAGGGTCAAGCCGTGCATTTGATGTACTCAAGGAATACTCACTTCCTTCGCCGGCATTACCCGGACAGGTTCAACGGTCGCAGGCTGCGTCAGCCCGATCTCAGCCCCTGCAAGGGCACCCGTGTGGTCACAAAGAAGCTACCACAGCTGTCCGTAGGGGCCCTGTCACATTCGGCGGTGCTAGCCTGTCGGGGCGGGAAAGAGGCAAACCATGGCAGAAATTATCCAGTTCAACGGCGCCGTCCTGACCGGCCCCGACGCGGAGGAGCGCGGGCTATGGTCCGTGGACGGCAGGCTGACGTTCCGCCGGCCGGCCGCGGAACCGGACAGGTTCCTGGAGGGCTGGGTGCTGCCGGGGTTCGTTGACGCCCACTGCCATATCGGCTTGGGCCCCGGAGGCGCCGTGGATGAAGCCACCGCGGAGGAACAGGCACGAACGGACCTGACCGCCGGCACGCTGCTGGCAAGGGATGCCGGTTCGCCCGCGGATACGCGTTTCCTCCAGGGCAGCCGCGGCGCCCCGCTGCTGATCCGCGCCGGAAGACACGTCGCCCGGACACGGCGTTATCTTCGCGGCTTTGCCGAAGAGGTGGAACCCGACGCGCTGGTCGAAGCCGTCCGGAAGCAAGCACGCGAAGGCGACGGCTGGGTCAAACTTGTGGGGGACTGGATCGACCGCGACGCCGGTGACCTGGCGCCGTCGTTCCCTGCCGCCGTCGTCAGGGACGCGGTCCAGGCAGTGCACGACGAAGGTGCCCGGATCACTGCGCACTGCTTCGCCGAGGAAACCCTTGACCAGATGCTGGACGCGGACATCGACTGCATCGAGCACGCCACCGGCCTGCTGCCGCGCCACCTGCCGCGGTTCGTGGAACAGGATGTTCCCATCGTGCCCACCCTCATCAACATCGCCACATTTCCTGACATAGCCGCGCAGGCGGACGCGAAGTTCCCCCGGTACGCGGCACATATGCGCGCGCTGTGGGAACGCCGCGCCGAGCGGGTGCTGGAGGCCTTCGAAGCCGGGGTAGGGATCTACGCGGGCACGGACGCGGGCAGCGTCATCAGGCACGGACGGATCGGTGATGAAATCCTGGCCCTCCATCATGCCGGCCTGCCGATGACCGCGGCCCTCGACGCCGCGTGCTGGGGCGCACGGAAGTGGCTGGGCGCCGAGGGGGTTGAGGAAGGCTCCCGGGCCGACGTCGTGGTGTGCCGGGAGGACCCGCGGCAGATACCGGAGACGGTGCGGGATCTGGACCACGTGGTGCTCGGCGGCCGCCTCGTCCGCTGAGAGATGGACAACGCCAAACTGCTACTTGGAATAAATTGAAGCTTCAAGTAATTTTAATAGTGACAGGCCCACCAACCCGACGGGCCACAGCACCGGGAGTTTTCAATGACTGCAGAAGCCGCCACCCAGGATCTTCTTCCTGCCGACCTCACCATGGGCACCGTGATGCTCAAGGTGGGCGACATGAAGGTCATGACCGATTACTACCAACGTGCCCTGGGGCTTGACGTTGTTGCCGAACAGGACGGCGGGCTCTACCTCGGCCGGCTCCGGAAGCCGCTGGTCCACCTCGCGCCGGCTCCCGGCCTGAATCTTCCCGGCAGGGGAGAAGCGGGACTCTTCCATACGGCACTGCTGTTTGAGAACCAGACAGACCTCGCCGCCACCATCGCCACTGCCGCGCAGTTCGAGCCGCGCTCGTTCACCGGCAGCGCGGACCACCTCGTCAGCGAGGCCTTCTACTTCACCGATCCCGAAGGCAACGGTGTTGAGCTCTACTGGGACCGCCCGCGGAGCAACTGGTCGTGGAACGGCACCGACGTGGTGATGGACAGCCTCGCCCTGCCGCCGCAGAGGTACCTTGAGCAGCACCTCACCGAAGAATCCCTGGAAGGCCAGCGCGGAGCCGTGGCGGGGGTGGGGCACGTCCACCTCCAGGTGGGCGATGTCCAGTCTGCCCGCGACTTCTATGTCGGAATCCTCGGCTTTGAAAAGACCGCCGGCTGGCATGGGCAGGCATTGTTTGTCTCCGCGGGCGGGTACCACCACCACATGGCGATGAACGTCTGGAACAGCCGGGGTGCCGGCCCCCGCAAGGACACGTTGGGCCTGGGTGAGGTGCTCATCGAGGTGCCGTCGGGGGACGACGTCGGTGCGCTGGCAGACCGGCTGAAGGTCGCCTCGGTGCCGGCCCACCATACGGGTGCGGAACTGCGGTTCGAGGATCCGTGGCGGAACAACATCCGGGTCGCCGTCCGCTGAACCTGGCCACGTGGCGCCGTGTGAAAGCCGGGCCGTGTACTAGGCTGATGCCGAACGGCCGGCGCGGCAGGCGCCGCTTGCAGGAGCGGCCGTACCGTCGACGGAATGAGGGCACTTCCCATGGGCTTCACCGAGATCTTTGTTGCCGACCATGCAGGCGCATTGAAGCGCGCCGGTGTATTGGACCAGGGCAGCGGCCAGCCCGCCGCCCAGGCGGTGCGCATCCCGGACATCAGCGACTTCGAAGTTGAGCAGCTCGGTGACCTTGCCGGCACTGCCGTGCACGCCGGCGGGGCGGACTACGAGCTGACTATGGTGGACGTGGCCAGCGACTCGCTCCTGGCGGTCCCACCGGCCATGGTCCGTGCGCTCGCGGACCTGCTGACCTACGAGATCGAAGGGGAAGGCAATGTCCTGGACGACGTCGCCGAACAATGGGCGGCCCAGGAGGACATGCCCTTCGATTCCGCCCAGGCACGGGCCTACGTGCGGCAGCTGGCGGAACTCGCCGGCGGAATTGACGACTCTGAACGCAGCGGCCTGTACGTCTGGACTTCCTGAGCTTCGTGCCTCGCGGGCACGGGGCGGGGTGTCAAGTCGAAATCCGGGCGCTCATCTGGCACAATAAACAGGTACTCGATCTGCGTGGCCCCTCTCTCCGCGTCCGGATCCTGTCCTTCGAGCCCGCAAGTACGGCCCGCCCCACGGGTGCAGAACGCCGGGTTCACCCCCTTTTCTGAAACAGGAGTGACCACAAAAGTGGCCGTAAAGATTCGCCTTAAGCGCTTTGGCAAAATGCGCGCACCGTACTACCGCATCGTCGTTGCAGACTCACGCACCAAGCGTGACGGCCGCGCCATCGAGGAAATCGGCAAGTACCACCCCACCGAAGAGCCCTCATACATCGAGGTTAACTCCGAGCGTGCCCAGTACTGGCTGTCCGTCGGCGCCCAGCCGTCCGAGCAGGTTGCCGCGATCCTGAAGATCACCGGTGACTGGCAGAAGTTCAAGGGCCTGCCGGGCCAGGAAGGCACCCTCCGGACCAAGTCCGAGAAGGCAGCCTTTGTTGCTCCCGAAAAGGGTTCTGTGATCATCCCGGAAGCCATCACCAAGAAGGCATCCAAGTCTGACGCAGCCGAGGCGCCGGCCGAAGCAGAGACCACCGAGGCTGAGTAAATTGCTGGCAGAGGCGCTGGAACACCTGGTCCGGGGAATCGTTGATTCGCCGGACGACGTCAAGGTCAGCTCCAAGAGCAACCGCCGCGGGGATACCCTCGAGGTGCGCGTTCACCAGGACGACCTCGGAAGGGTGATCGGCCGCCAGGGCCGCACGGCACGCGCACTGCGCACCGTTGTGGCAGCCCTGGCCGGGGGCGAGCCGGTAAGGGTCGACGTCGTCGACACAGACCGCCGCCGCTGAGCGCTCGGCTACATCAGCTTTGCTCCGGCCCCTCCACCCATGGTGGAGGGGCCGGAGTGCTTTCACCGGATACCCGCGCTCCACACGGAACAGACACATCGGAACAGAGGAACACATGCAGCTTCAGGTGGCACGAATCGGAAAACCCCACGGCATCCGGGGTGAAGTAACGGTCCAGGTCCTGACCGACGCACCTGAGGACCGGTTTGTGCCGGGCACCGAATTTGTGGTCGAACCGGCCTCCGCAGGCCCGCTGATCGTCAGCAGTGCCCGCTGGAACAAGGACATCCTCCTGCTGGGCTTCGAGGAGATCGCCACCCGCAATGACGCCGAAACCCTCCGTGGCGCGAAACTCTTCATCGAGACCGAAGAGCTGGACGAAGATGACGACGAAGGCTGGTACGAGCACGAGCTGGTGGGGCTTGAGGCCCGGGTGGGATCGCAGGTAGTGGGCAAGGTCGCCGCGCTGAACACCATGCCCGTCCAGGACCTGCTGGTGGTCACTACCCCCGGCGGGGAGGAGATCCTCATTCCTTTCGTTGAGCAGATCGTGCCCGAGGTCAACATCGAGGAAGGGTTTGTGCTCCTCACCCCGCCGGACGGCCTGTTCGAGCTGAACTCGGACCAGGACGCCGGCGCCGGCCCGGAAAGCAAAGCCTAGATGCGGGTCGACGTTGTCAGCATCTTTCCCGAGTACCTGGCACCCCTGGAACTCTCCCTGATCGGAAAGGCCCGCCAGGACGGGCTGCTGGACCTGCACGTCCATGATCTCAGGGCCTTCACCACCGACAGGCACCGGACGGTCGATGACACGCCTTACGGCGGCGGTGCCGGCATGGTGATGAAGGCCGAGCCCTGGGCGCAGGCCCTGTCGTCGATCGCGGAGAAACGGCCGGAGGGCCCAGGCAAGCCCGTCCTGATCGTCCCGTCGCCGGCGGGGGAGCGGTTCACCCAGGCCCTCGCCTACGAATTGGCCGAAGAGAAGCACCTCGCCTTCGCTTGCGGACGCTACGAGGGCATTGACGAGCGGGTCATCGAATGGGCCCATGAACATTTCACCGTCCGACCCGTCAGCTTGGGGGATTATGTCCTGAACGGCGGCGAGGTGGCGGTCCTGGCCATGGTTGAGGCTATTGGAAGGCTCCTGCCGGGCGTGGTGGGCAACCCGGAGTCGCTGGTGGAGGAATCCCACTCCGACGGGCTGCTGGAGTACCCGGTCTACACCAAGCCCTCCGTCTGGCGCGAGCGGGAAGTGCCGCCGGTCCTGCTCAGCGGCAACCACGGAAAGATCGCCCAGTGGCGCAGGCACGAACAGTTCCGGCGGACAGCGGAACGCCGCCCCGACCTGCTCGAAGCGTTCGACGCCGGAAAGCTGCCCCGTGCCGACCGCACCGCCCTGCAGGACCTGGGATACGTCGTCGTCAACGGCCGCCTGCAGCCCCGCCCCGCGCGGCCGGAAGAGCAGCAGGACTGACCGGCTTCCCTTGCGCCGCCTGCCGACGCTGCCCGGGATTGGCTGTCCGCCGCGGACTGTGGCAAAATTAGTCCTTGTGTCTGCTGGGTCCGCACCTGCCACAGGGGGAGCGCAACCAACAGCTAAGGCAACCGGCCACGTCAATCAGTGAAGCGGCCGGACCACCAAACTTTCGGCAGCAATCTCCGGTCGCCCAACAGCGTCCGGGCTTGGCCGCCGTGACCCAAAGTGAATGACCTGTGGCGTTCACCAGGAGTGCACATCATGCATATTCTCGACTCCGTAGATGCAGCCTCGCTGCGCACCGACGTTCCGGCGTTCCGCGCGGGTGACACCCTCAAGGTTCACGTGAACATCATCGAAGGCAAGAACACCCGTGTCCAGGTATTCCAGGGCTTCGTCCTGGGCCGCCAGGGCGAAGGCGTCCGCGAGACCTTCACCGTCCGCAAGGTTTCCTTCGGTGTAGGCGTGGAGCGTACCTTCCCGGTACACTCCCCGATCATCGAAAAGATCGAGGTCGTTACCAAGGGTGACGTCCGGCGCGCCAAGCTTTACTACATGCGTGCACTGCGCGGTAAGGCTGCGAAGATCAAGGAAAAGCGCGACTTCAGCACCGCCAAGTAAGTCCTTTACGGACCTACCGAGGCAGGGCCGCAGCCGTAACCGGCCAGCGCCGGAGCCATGCACCAGCGCCCAGGATACGGACTAATGGACCAGACAAAACGCCAGCCCCCAAAAACGGGCTGGCGTTTTGTGTTCCTGGCCCTGGTGCTGGCGGTCGCGGTCAGCGGCCTGGTCCGCTCACTCTGGCTCGACGTCTATTACATTCCGTCCGAGTCCATGGAACCGGTCCTCCAGGGCGGGGACCGGATCCTCGTCTCACGCACGGATTTCCAGGCGGGGCCCGTCCGGCGCGGGGACATCGTGGTCTTCGACGGCCGGGGAACCTTCGCGCCGCTCAACAGCGGCAAAGGCCCGTTTGTGGATGCCGCCGTGGGAATCAGCCAGTGGCTCGGCCTCACGGGCAGCGACACCACGTACGTAAAACGCGTCATCGGTCTGCCCGGGGACACCGTGGTCTGTTGCGACTCCGGTGGCAAAATCACCGTCAACGGCGCGCCGCTGGACGAACCCTACGTGTTTCCCGGCGATGTGCCCAGTACCCAGAGGTTCAGCGCCGAAGTGCCGGCCGGGCGCTTGTGGCTCCTGGGCGACCACCGTTCCGTGTCCGCCGACTCCCGGAGCCTGCTCGGCGCCCCGGGCGGGGGAATGGTGCCAGTGGACAGGGTGATCGGCAGGCCGGTCCAGATCGTCTGGCCGCTTGATAGATTTGCTGCAGTACCTCGGCCGGCAGCGGCAGGACCCACAACAGAGAACGGACAGTAGATGCCCGAGAACCACCCGCGGACCCCCGAGCCGCGTCCGGACGGCGCCCCGGATTCCCCGGCCAACGCTGTGCCGGAGGCAGCCGCGGGTCCCGAAACGCCTGCCCCGGCCGCAGGCAGCCGGGCCGAAGCCAAAGCCGCGGAGGAAAAGGCCGGCGGCAGCCAGGTGCTCGCCTGGTTGAAGGAGATCGCCACAGTGGTGGTCATCGCCGTCGTGCTCTCGTTCCTGATCAAGACCTTCCTGTTCCGGGCGTTCTTCATCCCCTCCGAATCCATGGTCAACACGCTGGATGTTGACGACCGGATCTTCGTTAACCTCCTGGTGCCCGAACCCTTCGCACTGAGCCGTGGCGACGTTGTGGTGTTCCGCGACACCAAGGGCTGGTTGCCCCCGGCACCCGAGAAGAGTGAGGGGCCCTTCACCTGGGTGCAGGACGGCCTGACGTTCGTTGGCCTCCTGCCGGACAACTCCGAGCAGCACCTCGTCAAAAGGGTCATCGGGCTGCCGGGGGACCATGTGGTCTGCTGTGACGCCGGCGGTAAACTGACCATTAACGGGACCGCCATCGACGAAAAATACATCAACGCGGCAGAGGTCCCGCAGGTCCGCAACTTCGATGTCACTGTCCCCGAAGGCAAGGTGTGGGTGATGGGCGATAACCGGAACCACTCCGCCGACTCCCGCGCCCACATGGACGCCGACGGCGGCTTCATCGACATCGCCGACCTCGAAGGCAAAGCCGCCGTCATCGCCTGGCCGCTGAACCGGATCACAACATTGGACAACTACCCGGACGTGTTCCGGACTGTCCCGGCGGCACCCTGACCATGACCCCTGCAGTCAAAGCCGGCCCTGCAGTGGCCGGCACGGTAAAGGGGCGGACCGGTGCCGCCAAGGTGGCCCGTCCTGCGAAGGCTCCCACCCTGCGGCACGAACGGACCTTCAAGGCCCAGGGCGTGCGCCTCGTCGCCGGCGTGGACGAGGTGGGCCGAGGCGCCCTTGCCGGACCCGTCAGCGTGGGCATCGCCGTCGTGGACCTGGAGCGCCAGCGGCCACTGGCCGGCGTGCGGGACAGCAAACTCCTCAGCCCGGCTGAACGGGAACGGCTTGACCCGCTGGTCCGCCGGTGGAGCGTGGCATCTGCCGTGGGCCACGCGTCAGCAGAGGAAATTGACGCCCTGGGCATCATTGCCGCGCTGCGCCTGGCCGGGACCCGTGCATGGCAGGAGATTCTTGCCGGTGGCGTGATCCCGGACATGGTGCTCCTGGACGGCAGCCACAACTGGCTGTCCCCTGCAGAACAGTTGTCCCTGTTTGACGAGCCGGTACCCGAAGCCGTGTGCGATGCCCCGGTGCACACCAAGGTCAAAGCCGATATGCAGTGCCTCAGCGTGGCCGCAGCAAGTGTGATCGCCAAGGTGGAGCGTGACCGGAAAATGCGGGAACTGCATGCCGAATACCCGGACTTCGGATGGGACATCAACAAGGGCTACGCCACTGTGCTGCACCGGGACGTCCTTCGTGCGGCGGGGCCAACCCCTTACCACCGGGTGAGCTGGCGCCTGCTCGGCGGGGAGCTGCTGGACGGCGGAGTGGACATCGTTCCCGATGACGCGGACAGGGACGACGCCCCCTCAGTGCAGGACTAAGCCGCGGCCGCGACGGGGTCCATGGCCAACACGGCTCCGTGCCAGGTCCGCGGCGCCAGTTGCGCCGGACATGGTGCAAGATGGAAGCATGAGTGCTGAGGATCTTGAAAACTATGAAACCGACATGGAGCTGCAGCTCTATCGTGAATACCGCGACGTCGTCGGATTGTTCAGCTACGTTGTCGAGACCGAACGGCGTTTCTACCTGGCCAACCACGTGGACCTGCAGGCCCGCAGCGCTGACGGCGAAGTCTACTTCGACCTGACCCTGCAGGACGCCTGGGTGTGGGACGTCTACCGCTCGGCGCGGTTCGTCAAGAGTGTCCGGGTCCTGACCTTCAAGGACGTCAACGTGGAAGAGCTGCCCCGCAACGAGGAACTGGCCCTGCCGAAGGACGTTGACCTCGGCCAGTAGTACCTGGCGGGCTGCCGGCGACTGGTCCTCCACATTTCCGGTCGGCCGCTGATTTGTGCACATACGGGTTGGGCTCCCTTACCTCCGCAACCCCGCGGCCGCAGGCTGGTTGCGGAGGTAGAAATGAAATCGAAAGACCTGTTGGGCCGCCGCGGCGAGGACCTCGCCGCCGGCTATCTTGAGTCCCTTGGAATGCTGGTGGTGGAGCGCAACTGGCGCTGCACCGAGGGCGAAATCGACATCGTGGCCCTGGACGGCGATGCCCTGGTCATTGCCGAGGTGAAGACCCGCCGGTCCCTGGACTACGGCCACCCCTTTGAGGCCGTGGGCCCGCAGAAGCTCGCCCGCCTGCACCGGCTCGGCTCTGCCTGGTGCCGCGACCGTGAGCTGCGGATGCCGCTGCGGCGGGTGGACGTCATCGCCGTAGTAGACGACGGCGGCGGCGAACCGTTGGTGGAGCACCTCAAGGGGGTGGGGTGAATGGCCCTGGGCAGGACCTATTCCATCGCCCTGGTGGGGCTGAACGGCTACATCGTGGAGGTCGAGGCGGACATCGGCCAAACGCTTCCTGCCTTTATCCTCCTGGGGTTGCCGGACGCCTCGTTGAATGAGGCCAAGGAGCGTATCCGGTCGGCGGCGAAGAACTCCGGGATTCCGCTGAGTCGCCGGAAGATTACTGCCAACCTCATCCCGGCATCGCTGCCCAAACGGGGTTCGGGTTTCGACCTGGCCGTCACCATGGCCGTGCTCCGTGCGGCGAATGACATCAAGCAAACCGGCAAGACCGTTTTCATCGCGGAGCTGGGGCTCGACGGCAGGCTGCGCCCGGTCCGCGGTATCCTGCCGGCCGTGATGGCGTCCGTACAGGCCGGCTACCCGGACATTGTAGTGGCCCAGGCCAACCTTGCTGAGGCTGCCCTGGTTCCCGGCGCGAAAGTCAGGGGTTACCGCACCCTGGCCCGCCTTGCCCTGGACTTTGGGGCGGACCCGCAGGAGCTTGCCCTGGATTTTGAACCGGAGGATCCCCACCTTCCGGCCGATGAGCAGGAGGACGGCGGGATTTTCCCTGACATGGCTGACGTTTCCGGCCAGGGCGATGCACGCCGGGCCCTTGAGGTGGCAGCCGCGGGCGCCCACCACCTCCTCCTCATGGGTCCGCCGGGCGCAGGTAAGACCATGCTGGCCGAGCGGCTCCCCGGCCTGTTGCCGGACCTCGCCGACCACGAAGCCATGGAGGTCACCGCCATCCATTCGTTGTGCAGCCTGCCGTCTTCCTCAGCCCAGCTGCTGCGCCGGCCGCCCTTTGAAAGCCCGCACCATTCGGCCACCGCCGCCGCCATCATCGGAGGCGGCTCGGGCCTGCCGAGGCCGGGGGCGGCCTCCCGCGCGCACCGCGGCGTGCTGTTCCTCGACGAGGCACCCGAGTATGAGCGCCGCGTCCTTGACGCCCTGCGCCAGCCGCTGGAGAGCGGCGAACTGGTGATTCACCGGTCCGCGGGCACCGCCGCCTACCCTGCCCGGTTCCAGCTGGTCCTGGCAGCCAACCCCTGCCCCTGCGGCAAGGCGTCCGGGAAGGGGCTGGACTGCACCTGCACACCGATGATGCGGCGGCGGTACCTGGCCAGGATGTCGGGCCCGCTGCTGGACCGGGTGGACATCCAGCTCCAGGTGGAGCGGGTTTCCCTCGCGGAGTTCGGCCAGGGTGGCGCCGAGGAGGACACGGCCTCCGTTGCCGCACGGGTGTGCGACGCACGCAGCCGGCAGCGTGAACGGCTGGAGCCCTTCGGACTGGAAACGAATGCACAGGTACCCGGGCGGGTATTGCGCGGAGAGCTGCGGCTTCCACCGGCATCCACCCGCATCCTCGACCATTCCCTGGAACGCGGGGTCCTCACCGCCCGCGGCTATGACCGGGTACCTCGGCTGGCCTGGACCATGGCGGATCTCGGGCACCGGGAACGGCCGGACACCAACGATATCGGCCAGGCGCTGGGGTTGCGGCAGGCCGCGGCGGTGGCGGCATGAGGGAGCCAAAGGTCGACGCAGAAAGACTGTCCCGCGCCGCACTCGCCCGGCTGATGGAGCCCCAGGACGCCGCCGGCCTCGCATTGGTGCAAATCTGCGGCGCCGTGGATGCGCTACGGATCGCCACCGGGCAGGTTGCTGCCGGACCTGACCTGGAACGCGGGATCACCTCGCTCCTCATGGACAGCGGCTCCGCCAGCACGTGGTCCGGAATGGCCTCCTCCCTCAAGCGCTGGCAGCCCCGGATTCCGGACCTGGCCCCGGAGCGGGACCTAGCCACGATGGCGAGGCTCGGCGGCAGGCTCATCATCCCCTGCGACGACCTGTGGCCGGCCCAGCTCGCCGACCTGGGGATCCAGGAACCCATCTGCCTCTGGTGGCGGGGACAGGAACAACCTCTTCCCGGCGCGGACAAGTGCATCGCCCTCGTCGGGTCGCGGGACAGCACCAGCTACGGCGCATCGGTAACGGGAGACATCGCCTATTCGTTGGCGCAACGGGGCCTGACCATTGTGTCCGGCGGCGCGTACGGCATCGATGCACACGCGCATCGCGCTGCGCTTGCCGGGGCTTCGGCCGCGATGCCCACCATCGCGGTCATGGCCGGAGGTGTGGACCGGTTCTACCCTTCCGGAAACGAAGACCTGCTGCGCGCCGTCTGCAACCAGGGTGCCGTCATCGCGGAAGTTCCTCCGGGGTCTGCACCTACCCGTTACCGGTTCCTGCAACGGAACAGGCTCATCGCCGCCATGTCCGGGGTGACGGTCGTCGTGGAGGCGAGGTGGCGGTCCGGGGCATTAAACACCGCCCACCACGCAGAGACGCTCGGCAGGGCAGTGGGCGCCGTTCCCGGATCGGTCCACAGCGCCAACTCTGCAGGCTGCCACCGGCTCCTTCGGGACGGCGGTGCTGTCTGTGTCACCGACGCAGCAGAAGTCGCCGAGCTGGCCGGGCCAAGCGGGGCGGGCCTTCCCGAGCTCCGCCAGGGCGCATCCCAAGTCCAGGACGGGCTCACCCTGGAGGACCTGATCCTCCTGGATGCGCTGCCCCTGAGGTCCACCACGTCCGTGGAGAAGCTGTGTACCGTGGCAGGCCTCGGGCCGGAATCAGTGCGGGCAGGACTGGGCCGGCTGGGGCTCCTTGGGCTGGCGGTCTCGGAACGGGGCGGCTGGAAACGCGGCAAAGACCACGCCTGACGGGACCGTGTCAGGCGGGGGATCGGAGGCAACGCCTGAGACAGTAGGAGGGTGGAGAAGCAGGAATTGCCCCGGGAACTCAGCCAGGCGCTGACCGCCTTCTCGATATACCTTTCGGGGGAACGGGCCTTGTCGCCGCATACGCTGCGCGCTTATGAGGGAGACCTGCGCAGCCTGCTGTCCCACGCCGCATCCGAAGGCGCAACCCGCCTGGCAGACCTGGAACTCGGGACCCTTCGGCGCTGGCTGGGTGTGCAGAGCCAAGCGGGCGTCGCACGCTCCACCCTGGCACGCCGGGCCGCCACGGCCCGCGCCTTCACGGGGTGGGCCCTCAGGGAAGATCACATCGCCGCGGACCCTGCTTTGCGGCTCAAGGCACCAAAGAGCGATCAGTCCCTGCCCGGCGTCCTGCAGTCCCAGCAGCTCACCCGGCTCCTGGCCGGGCTGGAGGCAGATGCCGCGGACGGCGGGCCCCTGCCCGTGCGCAACCGGGCCATCGTGGAACTACTCTACGCCACGGGTGTCCGCGTCGGCGAGCTCACCGGGCTCGATATCGACGACCTCGACCCGGACCGGCGCACTCTGCGGGTCCTTGGAAAAGGCAACAAGGAACGCACCGTCCCTTATGGCGTCCCCGCTGCGCTTGCGCTGGACGACTGGCTCCGGCGGGGCAGGCCCAAGTTCGCCAAAGACAACAGCGGTCCGGCCCTGTTCCTGGGCCCGCGCGGCGGCCGGGTGGACCAGCGCCAGGTCCGGTCCCTGGTCAACACACTGTTCGAAGCGCTGGGGGACACTTCGGCCTCGGGCCCGCACGCTCTCCGGCACTCGGCAGCAACCCACCTGCTGGACGGCGGCGCCGACCTGCGGGCCGTCCAGGAGATCCTGGGGCACAGCAGCCTGGCCACCACGCAGATCTACACCCACGTCTCCGTGGACCGGCTGCGGAAAAGCTACCAGCAGGCACACCCCAGGGCGTGACCGGACCAAGAGGACCACACAGGAATCGCACTGGCGTAATTACGCGGCGTACGGCACAATAAGAGTCACGTCCGGCAACTTTCAAGTCCCGCTTGAAGCTCCATGGCTTCCCGCGGACCAGCAAGTACCGGACACCGCTTAATCTGAACTGAATATTGAGGCAGGGAAACAGGCCCGCAGTGCACGGCACAGCAGTTCCATCCAGGCAGAGGTCGTTGGGGAAGACGTACCTAGAGCTATGGAGGATGGAATGTCTGTTGCAATGACCCGCGGTGTGCTGTTTGTTCACTCAGCCCCGACTGCTTTGTGCCCGCACGTTGAGTGGGCCATCGGCTCCGTCGTTGACAAACGGACGGATCTTGAGTGGACCCCTCAGCCGGCCGCGCCCGGAATGTTCCGGGCGGAGCTGTCCTGGACCGGTGCCCCCGGGACAGGATCGAAGCTTGCCTCGTCGCTGCGTGGGTGGGCCCACCTCCGCTACGAGGTCACCGAGGAACCAAGCCAGGGCGTGGACGGCGGGCGCTGGTCCCACACCCCCGAGCTTGGCATCTTTCACGCCGTCACGGACGTCCATGGCAACATCATGGTGTCCGAGGACAGGATCCGCTACGCCTATGAATCCGGTGCGGGCGATCCTGCGGCTGTTTACCACGAACTCTCCCTGGCACTCGGCGAGGCCTGGGATGAGGAACTCGAGCCCTTCCGGCACGCTGCCGAAGGCGCTCCCGTCCGCTGGCTGCACCAAGTGGGGTAACTGCCGCACAACGCAAGGCCAGTTGCCGCCGTTGCTGTAAAGCCACAGCAAGCCACACCAAGAAGTCTCCATAGCAAAACAGGAGGCCCCGCCTGCGGGCGGGGCCTCCTGTTTGGTGTCCGACGGTAGTCTCCGGCGAATTGCTACACGCTGCGGACGGCCACCACTGCGTTGTGGCCGCCGAAGCCGAAGGAGTTGCTCAGCGCCACGATGCTGCCGGCGGGCAAGTCCCTGGGGGAGGTGACCACGTCGAGCGGGATCTCCGGGTCCTGGTTCTCAAGGTTGATCGTCAGCGGCGCCTTGCGATCGTAAACGGCCAGCACGGTGAGCACCGCCTCAACAGCACCGGAGGCACCCAACAGGTGACCCATCTGCGACTTCGTGGCAGAGACCGCCACGTTGTCCACGTGGCTGCCCAGGGCGGCGCGCAGCGCGGTATATTCGGGCTTGTCTCCCACCGGGGTGGAGGTGGCGTGTGCGTTCACGTGCACCACGTCCTCGGCCTGGACCCGGCCATCGAACATCGCTGCCTTGAGCGCCCGGGTGGCGCCCAGGCCTTCGGGGTCCGGGGCGGTGATGTGGTAGGCGTCGGCCGTGACGGAAGTGCCGGCGAGTTCACCGTAAATGCGGGCACCACGGGCGAGGGCGTGCTCTTCGGCTTCGAGGACCAGGGCGCCTGCGCCCTCGCCCATCACAAAGCCGTCGCGTGCGGTGTCATAAGGGCGCGAGGCGCCCTGGGGATCGTCATTTCGGCGGGACAATGCCTGCATGGAGGCGAATGCGGCAAGCGGCATCGGGTGGATGGCGGCTTCGGCGCCGCCACACATCACCACGTCCGCCTTGCCGGAGCGGATCAGTTCCAGGCCCAGGTGCAGGGCTTCGGTGCCGGATGCGCAGGCGGATACGGGGGTGTGGGCACCGGCGCGGGCGCCGAGGTCCAGGCTGACGGCGGCGGCAACACCGTTGGGCATCAGCATGGGTACAGTCATGGGCAGGACGCGGCGGGGGCCCTTTTCCTTCAGCGTGTCCCAGGCGTCCAGCAGGGTCCACACTCCGCCGATCCCGGTGGCGAAGGCCACTGCCAGGCGGTCCTTGTCGAATTCTGTGATGCCGGAGTCGGCCCAGGCTTCGCGGGCGGCAATGACGCCGAACTGGGTGGAAGGGTCCATCCGCTTGGCCTCAACACGGCTGAGCACTTCCAGGGCAGGAGTGCTGCAGCGGGCTGCGAAGTGGACAGGAAGTTCGTACTTGGCTACCCAGTCGTCCTCCAGGGTGCGGGCACCGGAGACCCCCTTGAGCGCGTTGTTCCACATCGTGGGTACATCGCCGCCGATGGGTGTGGTGGCACCCAGACCGGTAATGACTACTTTGCGTGTCATGGGATCACTCTTTCGTCGGTGGGAATCCGTCTGCCGGAGGGTCCCGCGTTTTGATAGTCGGCCCACCTGCGCGCGCAGGGTGCCGGAAAAAGCGGCGGGCTGCCGGTCCGGTCATCCGGGACCGGCAGCCCGCCAGGCCGTAGTTACGGCGAAAGCCTGTGGCTAGGCCTGGGCTCCAGCGATGAAGCTGACGGCGTCGCCGACGGTCTTGAGGTTCTTGACCTCTTCGTCGGGGATGCGCACGCCGAACTTCTCTTCAGCGTTGACCACGATGGTCATCATGGAGATGGAGTCGATGTCCAGGTCCTCGGTGAAGGACTTGTCCAGCTCCACAGCCTCGGGGGCCAGGCCGGTTTCTTCGTTGACGATTTCAGCCAGGCCGGCCAGGATCTCTTCGTTGCTAGCCATGTGATGGCTCCTTTTCTTGTATTGCCGGCAGAGGATGCCGGAAATGGTTCAGGACGCGGTTGCGGCCTGTTGGGGGCGCTTCTAGGGAAGGACAACTACCTGGGCGCCGAAGACCAGCCCGGCGCCGAACCCGATCTGCAGGGCCAACCCGCCGCTCAGCTCCGGATTTTCCGCCAGCAGGCGGTGGGTAGCCAGCGGGATGGACGCCGCAGAGGTGTTTCCTGCGTCGGCGATATCCCGTGCCACTGTAACTGTCTCGGGCAGCTTCAGTTTCTTCACCATCTCGTCGATGATGCGCATGTTGGCCTGGTGGGGGATAAACGCCACCAGGTCCTCGGCCTCCACACCGGCCGCGTCCAGGGCCTGCTGGGCCACTTTCGCCATCTCCCAGACAGCCCACCGGAACACCGTCTGGCCGTCCTGGCGAAGCGTGGGGTAGAGCTCCTGTGCTTCTTCGAGCAGGGCAAGGTCACCGGTGGAGTCGGACTGCCGGGCAGCCATGCCGAGGTCGCGTACATCCAGCATGGACCGTGTCATGCCGATGGCGTCCCACTTGCTTCCGTCCGAGCCCCACACTGAGGGCGCGATTCCGGGGGTATCGGAAGGGCCGATGACGACGGCGCCGGCACCGTCCCCGAGCAGGAAGGAAATAGTGCGTTCACGGTTGTCGATGACGTCCGAGAGCTTCTCGGCACCCACCACCAGAACGTACTTGGCGGTTCCCGAGCGGACCAGCGCGTCACCCTGGGCGATGCCGTAGCAGTATCCGGCGCAGGCGGCGGAGATATCAAAGGCAGGTGCCGGGGTGGCGCCGAGGCGGTCCGCGAGGCTTGCAGCGGCCGACGGCGTCGCGTAGGGATGGGTGACAGTGGAGACGATGACGGCACCCAGGTCGGAGGCTTCAATCCCAGCCTTCTCCATCGCCTCGCGGGCCGCGCCCTCAGCCATGTCGATGACGCTGACATCGGCGGGTGCACGGTGGCGGGTGACGATGCCGGTGCGCTGCCGGATCCATTCATCCGAGGAGTCGATCCACTGGCAGACGTCCTCGTTGGTGACGATCACGTCAGGACGGTACGCCCCCAGACCAAGGATCCGGGTGTGCTCCTGAAGGGGAGCCTGCTTCAGCGTGGGGACGCTCATGCGTTGCCCTCCAGTTCTGCGAAAAGCGCCAGGGCGGCGGAAAGGTCATCGGGGGTCTTGACCGCTACGGTCTTGACGCCCGGCATGCCCCGCTTGGCCAGGCCGGCAAGGGTGCCTGCGGGAGCCAGTTCTATGACGCCGGTGACGCCCCGCTGGAGGAGGGACTCCATGCAGAGGTCCCAGCGGACCGGGCGGGACACCTGGGCAATCAGGGTTTCGACGGCGGCACCGCCGTCGGTGACCTCCCCGCCGTCGTAATTCGACAGCAGGGGAACCTTCGGGGCCTGCGGCTTCAGCTGCGGCTCCAGCGCCTTGAGTGTGGCGACGGCCGGAGACATGTGGCTCGTGTGGAAGGCGCCGGCCACTTTCAGCGGAATAACGCGTGCCTTGGCCGGCGGGTTGTCAGCGAGGGCCTTGAGCTGTTCGAACGTCCCGGCGGCGACCGTCTGGCCCGCACCGTTGACGTTTGCGGGGGTGGCGCCCGCTGCTTCGATGGCGGTCAGGACCTCCGCGGGGTCCCCGCCCACCACGGCGCTCATGCCGGTGGGAGTGACTGCCGCGGCGGCGGCCATGCTGTTGGCACGCTCGCGGACAAAGGTCATGGCTTCCTGCTCGGTGAGGACACCGGCCAGTGCCGACGCCGTGATTTCACCGACGGAGTGTCCGGCCAGGATCACCGGCAGGGAGTTCAGCTCGACGTCGAAGAGGGACGCGGCGGCCACCAGGCCGGCGGCAACGATCAGGGGCTGCGCCACCGCAGTGTCCTTGATGGTTTCTTCGTCCGAAGTGGTTCCATGGGCGATCAGGTCAATGCCTGCGATGTCGCTCAACGCGGCCAGCTGGCCTGCCACCGGGGGCAGTTCCAGCCAAGGGGCCAGAAAACCCGGGGTTTGCGAGCCCTGTCCAGGGCAGACTATTGCAAGCACTTAACCAGCTTTCCAAATTACTGTGTGATCGAGCGGTGTTTGTCCGCACCAAGCTCACGGGGTCAGGTTGTAGGAAGTCTACAACGCCTTAGGGCTGGTTCCGCGACGGAAGGCGCTCCGCGGCCGCTTTGGGCGGGGCTGAAAGACGGCCCACCACGAGGGCCGCCTGGAGGACAAAGGCCTCCCGCGGCAGGAGTGGATCCCAGCCAGTGACGTCGCAGACACGCTTCAGCCGGTACCTGACGGTGTTGGCATGGACAAAAAGTTCCCGGGCGGTGGCTTCGAGGGAATGGCCCAGTTCCAGGTAGGTTCCGAGCGTTTCCACCAACCCGTTGGACGCTGCCAGAAGTGGTCGGTAGATGTTTTTGACGAGGGAGCGCCGGGCGGCATCGTCACCGGAGATCACGCGCTCGGGAAGAAGGTCGTCGGCCGCAACCGGCCGCGGGGCGGACGGCCACGCACGGGCGGCGGTCAGGCCGGCGAATGCGGACTGGGCCGAGCCGCTGGCCTCCAGCAGGGAGCCGGCTTCGGGCCCGTACACCACAGGGCCCGGGGCGAACATGTCGCTGAGCTTCACGTAGGCGGTTTCCCGGTCTGAAACGCCGCCCAGGATCAGGATCAGCCGGTCGCCCTGGATCCCCACCAGCGCATCCTCGGCGTAGCGGCCCGCCATCCGCCGCAATTCGCTGACGTAACTGGCGCTCGGTTCCGAGGGGGAGTTGCCCACCATCACCGTGAAGCGTTCCTGCGCTTTCCAGCCCAGGGCGGCAATCCGGGAGCGCAGGGCATCGGTGTTTTCGCCGCGCAGGATCGCATCCACGATCAGCGCTTCCAGCCGGGTGTCCCAGGAACCGCGGGACTCAGCCGCCCGGGCGTAGACATCCGCTGCGGCGAAGGCCACTTCACGAGAGTAGCGGAGCACGGCCTCACGCAGGGATGGCTGGTCAGCCTCGGGTGCGATCACCGGCACCTGGTCTTCCACCACTTCCACCACGATCCGGATCAGCTGCAGCGCTTTCTGCAGGCTGATGGACCGAGTCAGCTCGGTGGGTGCGGTGCCGAAGACGTCCGTGAGGATCCATGAGGGCGAACTGGGGCGCTCGTACCAGGTGACAAAGGCTGCGATGCCGTTCTGCGCCACCATTCCGAGGGCGGAGCGTTCGTCCGAGCTGAGCCGGCTGTACCAGGGCAGCGATTTTTCCAGCTCCCGCATGGTGGTGGTGGAAAGCTGGCCCACGTTGGCGCGCAGTTTTTTCAGGGTTTCGGACTTTTCCGGAGTGACCCTGGGCAGTGTCTGTTTGCGTTTCGCGGACGGTGTGGCTGGTGCTGGCATTCTTTGAGCATACGGCCACTGCCCGGCAAGCTCCATTTGTGCGAAGGCTACAATCCGGTTGGTTGTGCGTCACAGCCGGTTCCCTGCAGAACAGGCGACGGCGGCCCCCGCCTTTCGGTGGGAGCCGCCGTCGTTCTCTGCTTGCCGAAGAGTTTTTATCCAGTTCCGGGGCCCGGAAGCCGGCGTTTTGGACAGAAACTCCAGGGAGGTGTCTAGGCCTCGCCGCCGGCGTTGCCGGTGGAACCGGCGTTCACGTTGTGCAGCCGGTACTTGTCGATCGCCTTGTTCGGTGCCTGGGCGTCAACTTCGCCGCGGCGGGCCAGCATCTCCAACGAACGGACCACGATGGAGTGGGTGTCGTTCTTGAAGAACCGGCGGGCTGCGGCGCGGGTGTCGGAGAAGCCGAAGCCGTCGGCGCCGAGGGTGGCGAACTCGTTGGGCACGAACTGGCGGATCTGGTCCGGGACGGCCTTCATGTAGTCGCTCACGGCCACGACGGGGCCGGTGGCGCCTTCGAGCTGCTTGGCGACGAAGGGGACGCGGGCGGGCTGGCCGGGGTTGAGGAATGCTTCCTCTTCGGCTGCCATACCGTCGCGGCGCAGTTCGTTCCAGGTGGGTGGCGTAGGCGGTTCCGGCGGCGGTGAACGCTGCCACGGCGCCGGCTTCGTTGATGCCGGGGTGGATCAGCTGGCCGGCGGGGGATTCCTTGTAGGCCAGGACGAGGTCCCGGTCCACGGACAAGTAGTTCTGGCCCTTGGGGTTGTAGATCTTCGCCGTGGGGAAGAACGCGTCCATGCCAAACGTGCGCGCCTCATCCGGGATGATCGGGGCGATGTGCTTGCCGAACTCCTTGTCCCGCATCAGGTCCTTGAGCAGCCGGACAAAGGCCATGGTGGTGGCGGCCTGCTGCTTGCCCGAACCGCGCTTGGCCACCTCGTAGGACTTCGCGTCCGGCAAGGTGATCGCGGCGTGCTTGCTGCGGCGCTCCGGTACCGAACCGCCCAGGGCTGCCCGGCGCTCCATCATGTACTGGATTTCCGGGGCATCAGTACCCGGGTGGTAGTACGGCGGCTGGTACAGATCCTTTTCCAGCTGCTCGTCAGTGACCGGAATCCGCAGGTGGTCGCGGAACTTCTTCAGGTCGTCCAGGGTGAGTTTTTTCATCTGGTGGGTGGCGTTGCGGCCTTCGAAGTGGGGTCCGAGTCCGTAGCCCTTGACGGTTTTGGCGAGGATGACGGTGGGTTTGCCCTTGAATTCGGTGGCGGCCTTGTACGCGGCGTAGACCTTGCGGTAGTCGTGGCCGCCGCGCTTGAGGTTCCAGATCTGGTCGTCGGTGAGGTCCGCGACGAGGTCTTTGGTGCGGGGGTCCTTGCCGAAGAAGTGTTCGCGGACGAACCCGCCGGATTCGGCCTTGTAGGTCTGGTAGTCACCGTCGGGGGTTTCGTTCATGATCTTCACGAGCGAGCCGTCGGTGTCCTTGGCCAGCAGGTCATCCCATTCCCGGCCCCAGACGACCTTGATGACGTTCCAGCCCGCGCCGCGGAAGAACGCTTCGAGTTCCTGCATGATCTTGCCGTTGCCGCGCACCGGCCCGTCCAGGCGTTGGAGGTTGCAGTTGATGACGAAGTTCAGGTTGTCCAGGTTCTCGTTCGCGGCGAGCTGGAGCAGGCCGCGGGATTCGGGCTCGTCCATTTCGCCGTCGCCCAGGAACGCCCAGACCTGCTGGTCGGAGGTGTCTTTCAGGCCCCGGTTGTGCAGGTACCGGTTGGACTGGGCCTGGTAGATCGCGTTCATCGGGCCGATGCCCATGGACACGGTGGGGAATTCCCAGAACTTGGGCATCAGCCTTGGGTGCGGGTAGGAGGACAGGGCGTGGCCCTCCTTGGACTTTTCCTGCCGGAACCCGTCCAGGTCCTCCTCGGACAGGCGGCCTTCCATGAACGCGCGGGCGTACATGCCGGGGGAGGCGTGGCCCTGGAAGAAGACCTGGTCCCCGCCGCCGGGGTGGTCCTTGCCGCGGAAGAAGTGGTTGAACCCGACCTCGTACAGGGTCGCAGCCCCGGCATAGGTGGAGATATGCCCGCCCACGCCGATGTTCGGCCGCTGCGCACGGTGGACCATCACCGCGGCGTTCCACCGCATGTAGGCCCGGTACCGGCGCTCGTATTCCTCGTTGCCCGGGAACGGTGCTTCCTGGTCCACCGGGATGGTGTTCACATAATCGGTGGTGGTCACCATCGGCACCCCGACGCTCTGCGCACCGGCACGCTGCAGCAGGCTCCGCATGATGTATTGGGCACGCTCGGTGCCCTGTTCCCTGATCAACGAATCCAGGGACTCAACCCACTCGGCGGTCTCTTCCGGATCACGATCAGGCAGCTGGTTAGTCAACCCGCTGAGGATATGGGAGGTATCTTCTCCTGCAGCCACGTCCAACCTCTCTTTGCGCGCATTGAGGCGCACTCAGGCCGGGCAGGGTGACCGCCCGGCGTACATACGCCGTGTGCGACGTATCGGTTACAACAGCCCGGTCATGTGTGCCGGGCAGGGTCCTAGCATTCCTACGTCTGCAATGGAGTTACAGGGTTGTTGCCCCTGCAGGCATAGTTGTCACCTGCCACTCTAACTCTCACGTCAGCGCGATGCGTAGCCGCGGGTTGGGCGGCCGGGTTGTATTTCGCCGTCATACTGGTTGTGTGACGAAAAGCCGCTGCGACGCGGTTGCCGGTCCCGGTGTGACGCAGAATATGCCCGTCACCGGGGGCGGCAGCTTGAAGCGCAGGCACAAAGGGTGTTGGCTTGGGAGTAATGGAAATCACTATGCGCACCGCATAATGAGGCATTGGAGGAACACGTGAGCGAGGCCGACGCCGCCACTTCGGTAAATGTGGCGGAAAAATTGGGTTTCAAGAACGGGGATCTGATTCAGGAGTTCGGTTACGACGACGATGTCGATTTCGACTTGCGTGACGATATTGAGGAGCTCACAGGCTCCGAGTTGCTGGACGAAGACGACCATGAAGTGGCGGATGCCGTCATCTTATGGTGGCGCGACGGCGACGGGGACCTCGTGGACAGCCTGATGGATTCGTTGACCACCCTGGGTGAAAACGGCGTGGTCTGGGTGCTTACCCCGAAGTCCGGCCGGGACGGCTACGTGTCGCCGGCGGATATCCAGGAAGCTGCGCCCACCGCGGGCCTCCACGTGACAACTTCCGCGGGAGTCTCGAAGGACTGGAGCGCTGCCCGCCTGGTGAGCAGGAAAAACAAGTGACCGCAGCGCTTGGCGCTGCCTCTTCAACGGTGCCCGGGTTGGGCGTGCCGGCACCGGACTTCGAGCTCGCCAACCAATACGGCGAGCCGGTCCGGCTGTCATCCTTCCGCGGCGGGAACGTGGTCCTCGTCTTTTATCCGTTTGCTTTCTCCGGCATCTGCACGGGGGAGTTGTGCGAGATACGGGACAACCTGTCCTTGTTCGAGAACGCGGACGCCACGGTCCTGGCCGTGTCCGTTGACAGCAAGTTCAGCCTCCGCGCCTACGCCGGGCAGGAGCAGTACGGCTTTGATCTGTTGGCGGACTTCTGGCCGCATGGCGAGGTAGCCCGTGCTTACGGAGTCTTTGATGAAGACAGCGGCATGGCCAGGCGCGGCACCTTTATCATCGATGCGGCCGGAATGGTCAGGTACTCCGTGGTGAACCCGCGCGGCCAGGCCCGGGACCTGCAGGAATATCGTGTCGCGCTGGCGGGCCTGGGGCAGGCCTGAGCATCCCATGACGCAGCGGGCGGGGGTGGGGCTGACAGGTTTTGCCAGCATGCCTCCCGTGGCTGCAGCGAATCCCTCCAGCGAGGAGCTCGAGGTCCTCCTCCGGATCCGGGATGTGCTGGCAGGCAGGCGGTTTGCCCTGCTCACCGGCGCGGGACTGAGCACGGATTCAGGAATCCCTGACTACCGCGGGCCCGGCTCGCCGCCCCGGGCGCCCATGACCTACCAGGAGTTCGTCAAGGAGGCCGCCAACCGTCAACGCTACTGGGCGCGGAACCATATCGGCTGGTCACACCTGCGGCACGCCGATCCTAACCAGGGCCACTTTGCGGTCGCAGAGCTTGAGCGCCGCGGCTACCTCACGGGCTTGATCACCCAGAACGTCGACCGGCTCCACGAAGACGCCGGGAGCATCAATGTGGTGGACCTGCACGGCAGGTATGACCAAGTGGTGTGCCTGGCGTGCAGCCGCACGTACTCCAGGCGCCTCCTGGCAGGAGTGTTGGAGGAGCTCAACCCCGGTTTCCTGTCCCGTGCGGAGGAATCCGGCCTGGTGGAGATGGCCCCTGATGCAGATGCCACCGTGGAGGACCAGGCGCTGATCAGCAGTTTTGTTGTTGCCGTCTGTCCCGCCTGCGGCGGAACGCTCAAACCCGACTTCGTCTTCTTTGGTGAAAACGTACCCAAGGACAGGGTTGAGCGGTCGTACCGGATGGTTGACGAGGCGGCAGCCCTGGTAGCCGCGGGATCATCGCTGATGGTGATGAGTGGACTGCGCTTTGTCCGCCACGCGGCCAAGGATGGAAAGCCTGTTGTCATCATCAACCGCGGGATCACCCGCGGCGACGACAAGGCAGCCATCAAGCTGGAAGCAGGCGTCAGCGAAGCCCTGACGTGGCTTGCCGCAGGGCTTCCGCCGCTCTAAGGGTGTGCCCGGCCCGCCGATTCGCGTTTGGCGGCATGGGTCAGGTAGAGTCTATGTTCGTTGGTTGCGGCGTTGAAGCGCCGGTGCAACGCTTTGGGTCTTTAGCTCAGCTGGTAGAGCGCCACGTTTACACCGTGGATGTCATCGGTTCGATCCCGGTAGGACCCACAAGGAAACCCTGTTGTTACCGCCCCAGTGCGGAAGCAACAGGGTTTTTTCGTACCGGAAGGCCGCCCGCGAATGTCAGTGCCTGCCCGTAGCTTGCAGGTATGGAACATGTGATGGTGCGGACGGGAATTAACGGAAGGCCGACGACGGTCGTCAGCAAGGGCAGGGAATGGGCCGTGGGTGCCGAACCGGTCCGCTGGTTCGAGCGCGTCAACTGGTGGGAAGTTAACCGGAGGATGCCGAAGGGCCGCAGCCGCGTGGATGTGGAGGTCCTCCAGCTCCAGGTCAGGCTGGGGAGCAACAGCGGCTCAGCCCTCACCACCTTGCTGTTGGAACGGGACGGGCTCGGCGGCGGATGGCGTGTGCGGCAGGCCGTGGCAGACGCGGCCTGAGATGAGGCCCCGGCGACTGCCACGCTGGGCGGCGTGTGTGGCCGGGCATTGGAAAACCCTCCACCGCGACTATTGGGGGATGCCGCGGTGGAGGGCCTGACATGAATATACCGTGAACTGCCGGAAACATGAAGTTGCCCAAAAGTGTGCAGGGCGGCGTGGCAGGCAGTCGGCGAATGGCATCAGCGTCGGCCGGGCGCCAGCCATTATGATGGTTAGTGTTCAGCTGGATGAACAGCACAACAGCGCAGCGCCAACCTAAGGAGAATCATGGCCGATTCCCGCAACTCCCGATCCTCAGACGGCCTGGGAAGCGCCTCGCCGGCGCCAGCCGTCACCCGTGCAGCCGCTGTGCTGGACGCCCTCGCTGCCTCGGCGACCGGAAGACTGACCCTCAGCGACCTCGCCCGCGAACTCGGTATCCCCAAGTCCTCAACATCCAACCTGCTCCTCGCGCTGGAGGAAGCCCGCCTGATCAGCAGGCAGGGGGCCGAGTTTACCCTTGGCCGCAAACTGGTGGAGCTTGGTGCCGCATACCTGAGCAGGCTGGACGAGGTGCAGGAGTTCTACCGGTACTGCGAACAGGCTCCCACGCTGTCCAGGGAAACAGTCCGGATTGCTATGCTGGACGGAACGAACGTCATCTACCTTGCCCGCTACGAAGGCCATCCCGCTGTCCGGCTGACCTCCAACATCGGCGACAAGATGCCGGTGTCGCTGTGCGCGGTGGGCAAGGCGTTGATCGCCCGGCTGAACGTGCACGACATCGATGACATGTTCCCCGATGATGCGCAGCTGCCCGTTATGACGCCCAAGTCCCTGCGGACCGGCGAAGAACTCAAAGCCCAGCTGCGCACCATCCGCGAGCAGGGCTACGCCTTTGAAGACGAGGAGTCCACCACGGGAGTGGTGTGCCTTGCGGTGTCCGTGCCCACGAGGGGAGCCCACGGTCCCAGCCTGGGACTTTCTGTTACCGCCCTCAAGGCGACCTATACCGATGAGCAAGGGTCCCAGATGGTCAAGGAACTGCGGGAACTGGCCCGTTCCCTCGGAAATCCCATGGGCTAGGCCGAGGCCGAAAACCAGCTACAACAGGTCACCACTCCAAGGCATTTGCAAGCTGTTCAACTTGCTGTACTCTGTTCAGCATAGTGATCCGCACAATACGTGCCGTCACTGACCCACCAGGCCAACGGGGGCCTGGAGTGTGATGAGGGAGTTCTTGTGACATCTCGTACTACAGCACCGCAGGCCGCGGACGGCGCCGTCGTCGAACCGGATCAGCTGCGAAGGGCAACTCTTGCCAGTTCCGTGGGCTCCGCACTGGAGTATTACGACTTCTACATCTATGGCCTGGCCTCGGCGCTGATCTTCGGGCCGCTGTTCTTTGCTCCGCTCGGCGAGAGCGGAGCGGTCATTGCCTCCTTTGCCACCTACGGCGTCGGATTCGCAGCCCGCCCGTTCGGCGGGGTGGTGTTCGGTTACATCGGGGACAGGTTCGGCCGCAAAATGGTCCTGATCCTCACCATCGGCCTGATGGGCATGGCCAGCTTCGCCATCGGCCTGCTGCCCACCTTTGAACAGGCGGGCATGCTGGGCGCAGTCCTCCTGGTGGCGCTGCGCATCGTCCAGGGCCTGGGTGCCGGCGCTGAGCAGGCCGGCGCCACCACGCTGATCTCGGAAGTCGCCCCGCGCCGCCGTCGTGGTTTCTTCGCTTCGCTTCCGTTTGTCGGCATCCAGCTGGGCACGCTCCTTGGCGCCGGCACCTTTGCCCTGATGGCGCTGGCTGACAAGGCCGTCCTGCAGGGCTGGTTGTGGCGGGTGCCGTTCCTGGCCAGCTTCATCCTGATTGTGATTGCCGTCTTCATCCGGCTCCGCCTCAAGGAAACTCCGGTTTTCCAGGAGCTTGAGAAGCACAAGGCCGTGGTGAAGAACCCCGTGGGCCAGATCTGGAAGCACTCCAAGAAGAGTGTCCTGGTGGGGATCGGCCTGCGGATGGGCGAGAACGGCAACTCCTCCATTTACTCCGCGCTCCTGGTGTCATTCATCAGCATGCCTGCCGGTGTGTTCGCCGGTGACAAGTTCATCGGCCCCACCGGCCTGCTGATCGCTGCCGGGTTCGCTGCGGTAATGGTGGTGACCTTCGGCGCCCTCTCCGACCGTTTTGGCCGTGTCCCCGTATACAGGTACGGCGCACTGTTCCAGGCGGTCATCGCCCTCCCGGCCTTCTACCTCGTGACGCTGGGCAACGTCACCCTGGTGTGGGTGGTCATGGTGGTGGGCATTTCCCTGGGGGTGCAGTCGATGCTTGGCCCGCAGTGCGCCCTGCTGCCGGAACTGTTCGGCTCCCAGCACCGCTTCACCGGCGTGGCCTTGAGCCGGGAACTGTCCGCAGTACTCGCCGGAGGCTTTGCCCCCATGATCGGCGTCGCCCTCCTGGCCGCGACCAACCACTCGTGGCTGGTTCCGGCTATCTATTCACTGGTCCTGGCGTCGATCTCCTTCGTGGCCACGTTCTTCACCCCTGAAACCGTGGGCCGTGACCTGCTCCTGGTGGAGGACGCCAGCTAGGTCCGGAGACAACAAAAGGGCGGCTCCCCTGCTGGGGAGCCGCCCTTTGCCGTGCCGGGTTGCAGGATCAGTAGAAGTGCACGGTGTCCACAAGGTGGGGGAGCTCGCCGCCGTCAAGGAAAATCCGAAGGTTGCCGCAGAAGCGACCGGTGATCAGGCGGTTTTCGGCTGCGCTGAGTGCGGAGGTGTGGGGCGAGACCAGTACGTTCGGGTGGCTCCACAGCGGGCTGTCCTGGGGGAGCGGTTCCACCGCGAAGACGTCCAGGCAGGCGTAGGAGACCTGGCCGTTGTCCAGGGCCTCAAGCAGCGCTTCCTCATCCACCACCGTTCCCCGTCCGACATTGACGAACACGGTGCCGGGCTTCATGGCAGCGAACACGTCGCGGTTAAAGAGCTTCTCCGTGTACGGCGTGCCGGGCAGTGTGTTGACCACGGCGTCGGCGCCGGCGAGGAGGGCGGGAAGGCCGTCATTGGTGGATACCTCGTCGATCCCCGCCAGTGGTTCAACCGTCCTTTTGGTGCCGATGACCTTCATCCCCAGCGCGCGGGCGAGGCGGGCGGTTTCCAGTCCAATTTCGCCCAGGCCGGTAACAACAAGCGTCGAGCCGCTCATCAGCCGCGTGGGGATCCGGAGCTCAGGCCAGACCTTGGCTTCCTGGTCCCGGGCCAGCTCCGCGGTCCGTTTGAAGCCGTTAAGGATGCCCATCGTGGCGAACTCGGCCAACGGCAGTGCGTGTACTCCAGCCGAAGTTGTCACTTTGAACTTCTGCAGGGTTTCCTGGTCAAGCCCGGATGCCTTGACCGCTCCGCCGGCTCCCGCTGCCATGGCGTGAACCCACTGCAGGTGCGGGTTGCCGCGTGCCACGCGGGCAAGGCCGGCAGGGCTCTCGTTGGGCAGGCCGTAAAGGACCTGGGCTTGGTTGACCATGGCCCAGTAGCGCTCCTCCTGCTCGGGCGTCCGCCGGAACGCGGGATCACCGGCGTGGTCTGCGGGAAAGCGCTCCGGCGGCAGCAGTTCGGGGTCGTAAAGCACAGTGACGGAAGGGTCGACGGCGCGGATGCGGTCCACCAGCTCAGCCTCGAGCGGGACGGCAATGGCCACAGTGATAGGAGGAGTCATAGTGTTCATCATACTGAATAGCGGCTAGGATATTGAACACCTTGTAGGCACAACGACGGGCTGGCGAATGCAGGACAAGAGGGCGGGCTTTGTGGGCCTGGGGTTGATGGGCTTACCCATGGCAACGAACGCCATCAGCAAGGGGTGGCCGGTCCTGGGCTGGAACAGGTCGCCGGGGCCGCTCCGTGAGCTCCAGCGGCTTGGCGGGGAAACCCTGGTCCGGGTGGCCGACATGCGCGACCTGCCGGTAATCATCTTTATGCTGCCGGACCTTCCGCACATCGAGGAGGCCGCCGCCGGCCTGCTCGAGAGCTGGGAACGCCGGCCACCGGCCACCGGGACCACCGTCCTGGTCATGAGCAGCGTCTCGCCCACCCGCGTCCAGGACTTCGGGCGCCGGGTAACAACCCTGACCTCCGGCAACGCGCAGGTGGTCGACGCCCCCGTCAGCGGCGGAACAAAGGGAGCAGTGGATGGCACCCTGGCCATCATGGCAGGTGGAAGCGAAGCGGCCTTCCGCAATGTTGAACCCTTGCTGCAGTCCATGGGCACCACCGTGCGGCACCTGGGCCCGCTGGGTGCCGGATCGCTCGCCAAAGCATGCAACCAACTCGTGGTCGGAACCACGACGGCGGCGCTCGCCGAGGCGGCTGAGCTCGCCGGGCGTTCCGGGCTCGATCCTGCAGCGCTCTTCGAGGTGCTCGCCGGCGGCCTGGCCGGAAGCCGGGTCCTGGACGTCGTGGGACCGCGGCTGGTCAGCAAGGACTACACGCCCACAGGGCCTGCCAAGTTTATGCACAAGGACCTTTCCTTCGTCCTGGAAGCAGCCCGCGCGGCAGGAACGGCTGTCCCCATGGCGACGGCCGGCGTCGAACTTTACGCGGAACTCAAGCGTCAGGGCCTCGGCGAGCAGGACCTCGCCGCAGTGCGCCAGGCCATCTCCCGGCTCAGCCAGGCAACTCCGGAAGCCGCGGCGGAAGGATCAGTTGCACCATGAGTTCACTTTTTGACCTGACGGGCCGGGTTGCGCTGGTCACCGGTTCGAGCCGCGGGATTGGCTGCGCGCTGGCAAGGGCACTGGCCGACGCCGGTGCAACAGTGGTGCTGAACGGTGTTAATGAGGAGCGGCTGAAGTCCGCCGCGGCGGCGATGGCTGCCGGCTTCGCGCCGGGCCGCGTTCACAGTGTTGCGTTTGATGTCACCAGCGATGCTGAGGCTGCCCGCGGCATTGCCTGGGTGGAGGAGCATGTTGGCCCGCTGGAGATCCTGGTGAACAACGCCGGGATCCAGCACCGGGTGCCGATGCTGGACCTGGACGTGAAGGACTGGGAGCGGGTGACCCCGGCCAACCGGTGGGGGACCGTGCAGGACCTCGCCGGACCGGCCGTGTGGCTGGCTTCCAGCGGTTCTGACTTCGTGAACGGGCAGACCATTTTTATCGACGGCGGAATGACGGTGGTGGTCTAAGGGGACCATGCCCGCCGTCAGTGGCGCACCGGAATGAAAACCCTTGGCTGCTCGGTCCACGTATCCGACATCTGGGACATGGTCCGGCGCATGATCCGGTCCGAGGCGTCCCGTGCCGCGGCAGAGTCGCCCCTGGAGATGGCTTCCGCAACATCCACGTGCCATTGCAGGGCGGCCTCGTGGGGATGGTCGGGCATCAGGCCGTGTACGGTACGGCCGGTCAGGGTTTCGGCAACCTGGCCCATCAGGTTGGCGAACATCTCATTACCGGACCCGGAGAGCAGCAGGGAATGGAACTGGATATCCAGCTCCAGGAAGCGTGGCACCTCACCGTTGTGTCCGGCGTCGCGCATGGCATAGGCCACGTCCACCAGCTCAAGGCGCAGCGGCGCCGGTGCGTTTTGGGCCGCCAGTTCCGCAGCCGCGGGCTCGACGGCGGCACGCAGCTCTGCCAGTGAGCGCAGCTGGGCGCCGCGGGCGTCACTGGCGAGGCGCCACCGGATCACCTGCGGATCAAAAGGGTTCCAGCGGCTGGGCGGCAGCACCCGGATGCCCACCCGTTTGGTGGTTTCCACCAGGCCCAAGGACTGCAGAACCCGGACCGCCTCCCGGATCACCGACCGCGAGACCTTCAGTTCAACCTCCAGCTGCTCCGCCAGCATAACGTGGCCTGCGGGCAGGTTGCCCGAGACGATCCGGGTGCCAAGATTCTCGATGGCACGGTGGTGCAGGCTGGTGGTCATGGTGCTAAGCCTAGTGGGACCAGGTATCCGGACTCCCTTTTATGCTGGACGCCCAGTGACACAAAGGGTTCCAATAGGTGGCGTTACTTTCCTGTTACCGGCCGAATATATATGCTTTATTCAGACCCTAGGTCTGCAACCGTGCTTCCGCGCAAAGGGAGCCACTGCACATCCATCGCACAGTATGAATTGGAGTTTTGATGTCTGCACACATCGGTGTCACCGGCCTTGCGGTGATGGGTGCCAACCTGGCCCGCAACCTCGCGCGGAACGGCTTCACGGTCGCACTGCACAACAGGTCAGTGGAGAAGACCGACGCCCTGCTCGAACGGTACGGCTCCGAGGGTGACTTCGTCCGCACCGAAACCCTGCAGGAACTCGTGGACTCCCTGGAGAAGCCGCGCCGCGTCCTGATCATGGTCAAGGCCGGCAAGCCGGTTGACTCCGTGATCGAACAGCTCGAGCCGTTGCTCGAACCTGGCGACATCATCATTGATGCCGGCAACTCCCACTACGAGGACACCCGCCGCCGTGAAGCAGCCCTGGCCAAGAAGGACCTGCACTTCGTGGGCGTTGGTGTTTCCGGTGGGGAAGAAGGCGCACTGAACGGCCCGTCCATCATGCCCGGCGGCTCCAGGGAGTCCTACAAGGCCCTGGGCCCGATGCTGGAAAGGATCGCCGCCAAGGTTGACGGCGAGCCGTGCTGCGCGTGGGTGGGAACTGACGGCGCCGGCCACTTCGTGAAGATGGTCCACAACGGCATCGAATACGCGGACATGCAGGTGATCGGCGAAGCTTTCGACCTGCTGCGCTCCGGCGCCGCCATCGAACCGGCCGAGCAGGCCAGGATCTTCTCCGAGTGGAACAAGGGTGAACTTTCCTCGTTCCTGATCGAGATCACCTCCGAGGTCCTGGGACACGTCGACGCAAAAACCGGCAAGCCCTTCGTGGACGTGGTGGTGGACGCCGCGGGCCAGAAGGGCACCGGCCGCTGGACAGTCATCTCGGCCCTGGAACTCGGCTCCCCGGTTTCCGGCATCGCCGAATCCGTCTTCGCCCGTGCACTGTCCTCCCAGACCGGCCAGCGCAAGCTGGCCCAGGAACTTCTGGCCGGCAACGAAGCCTCCGTGGAAATCCCGGAGACCTTCATCGAGGATGTCCGCCAGGCGTTGTACGCTTCCAAGCTGGTTTCCTACGCCCAGGGCCTGGACATGCTGACGTCGGCATCCAAGGAATACGGCTGGGACCTCAAGCTCGATGAAATCGCATCGCTGTGGCGTGCGGGCTGCATCATCCGCGCCGAACTGCTCAAAGACATCACCAAGGCCTACGCTGCCGATGAGAAGCCCGCGAACCTGCTGTTCGCCCCGACCTTTACCAAGGCCATCGCAGAGGCACTTCCGGCCTGGCGCCGTGTTGTTGCCACCGCCGTCCAGCTGGGCATTCCGGTTCCGGTGTTCTCCTCGTCGCTGGCATACTACGACGGCCTGCGCCGCAAGCGCGTTGCCGCTGCCCTGATCCAGGGCCAGCGCGACCTCTTCGGCGCCCACACCTACGGCCGTGTTGACGCCGAGGGCACGTTCCACACCCTCTGGGGCGAGGACAAGTCCGAGATTGAAGCAGTGGACACGCACTAGGGCTTGACCCGCAGCAGCAACGGCCGGCGCCCCGCGGGTTCATCCGCGGGGCGCCGGCCGTTTCCGTGTGCTGCCACCACACCAGGGGCATAACAAAGCCCGGGACCACCGCCACATGGGCGGCAATCCCGGGCCAATGCCCGGACACCGGAGGCTGAGCCTAGATCCGGTATTCGATGTCGTATTCAGCCGGGTCCACGGCAGGCTTGGTTTCCCGCTGGGCGTCCCGGTGACGCCACTTGGCAGGGATGCCGGTGACGATGGATTCCGGCGGTGCGTCCTTGACCACCACGGCGTTGGCGCCCACAGCGCTGTCACGTCCGATGGTGATTGGCCCCAGCACCTTGGCGCCGGCACCGATGGTCACCCGGTCTCCGATGGTGGGGTGCCGTTTGATCTTGGCCAGGGAACGGCCGCCGAGCGTGACGCCGTGGTAGATCATCACGTCTTCGCCGATCTCGGCGGTCTCCCCAATCACCACCCCCATGCCGTGGTCGATAAAGAACCTGCGGCCGATCGTGGCACCGGGATGGATCTCTATCCCGGTGAGGAAGCGGCCCAGCTGGGAGATCAGCCGCGCCGGAAAACGCAGGCCGGGGGTCTGCCACAGGCGGTGCGTCACCCTGTGGATCCAGATGGCATGCAGGCCGGAATAAGCGAAAAAGTTCTCAAAAGAACCTCGAGCCGCCGGGTCGTGGGACCGGGCGGCGTCGAGGTCTTCCTTCAGTCTTGCGAAAAAGCCCACAAAGTTCTTTCTACAGGAAACGGGCGGACGGCGGTTCTCATCAGCCGCGGATATCGTCATAGAGCACGGTGGAGATGTAACGCTCGCCGAAGTCGCAGACCACTGCAACGATCAGCTTGCCCGCGTTCTCCGGGCGCTTGGCCAGTTCCAGGGCGCCCCAGACAATGGCACCGGAGGAAATGCCGCCCAGGATGCCTTCCCTGACGCCGAGATCACGGGCTACGCGGACTGAGTCCTCCAGGGTGGCGTCCAGGACTTCGTCGTAGACGTTGGTGTCCAGGATTTCGGGCACGAAGTTCGCGCCGATGCCTTGGATCTTGTGCGGGCCGGGTGCGCCGCCGTTGAGGATGGCGGAGTCCTTGGGCTCGACGGCCACGATCTGCACGCCGGGCTTGCGTTCCTTCAAGACCTGTCCGACGCCGGTGACGGTTCCGCCGGTGCCGACGCCGGCAACGAAGATGTCCACGGCGCCGTCGGTGTCGGCCCAGATTTCCTCAGCCGTGGTGTTGCGGTGGATCTCCGGGTTGGCCTCGTTGGCGAACTGCTGGGCCCAGATGGAGTTCTCGGTGTTGGCCACAATTTCCTGGGCCTTCTCGACAGCGCCGCGCATTCCCTCGGAACCCGGGGTCAGGACGATCTCGGCACCAAAGGCGCGAAGCATCACACGGCGCTCCGTGGACATGGTCTCCGGCATGGTGAGGATGACTTTGTAGCCCCGGGCGGCGCCCACCATGGCCAGGGCGATGCCGGTGTTGCCGGACGTACCTTCAACGATGGTTCCGCCGGGCTTCAGGGCGCCGGACTTCTCAGCGGCGTCCACGATGGCCACGCCGATGCGGTCCTTCACGCTGTTGGCCGGGTTGTAGAACTCGAGCTTGACGGCCACGGTGGCCCCCAGGCCTTCGCTGAGCCGGTTGAGCTTAACCAGCGGGGTGCCGCCGACCAGCTGCGTCACATCGTCATAAATCCGTGCCATGTAGATACGCCTATCTAGTAAGGGGTGAATACTGAGGTCAGCCTAACGAGGCCGCGTAACACCCCGCTAAGCGTTAAGCCACGCAGAGTAATATTTCCTCGCCTTTGCGAGCTTGGGGTTGATGATCACCTGGCAGTACCCCTGTTCCGGATGCTTTGCGTAGTAGTTCTGGTGGAATTCCTCGGCGACATAAAACCGGGGGAGACGCACCACTTCGGTGACGATGGGATGAGCCCACAACGCCTGGTTCCGTTCGATGGCCTCCTCGAACAGGACCTTCTCCTCGGTGGTTTCGTAGAACATGGACGAGCGGTACTGCGTTCCCACGTCGTACCCCTGCCGGTTGAGCGTTGTGGGGTCGTGCAGGGCAAAGAACATGTCCAGGATGACCTCCGCCGGGATGACATCTTCATCGAAGGTTACAGCCACCACCTCGGCGTGTCCGGTGGTGCCGTTGCAGACAGAGTAGTAGTCCGGGTTCGGATCGTGGCCCCCGGTGTAGCCGGACACTACGGAGCTGACGCCCTTGGTCTTCTGGTAAACAGCGTCAAGGCACCAAAAGCAGCCTCCGCCTAAAACGAAAGTTTTCATGACCTCTTCAATGGTTTGCGGCGCCGGATGATTCCCGCCTGTCCTGCGGCAACGCTTCAAAGGCGCTTCCCGGACGGCGCGATGGGGTAAAACTAAGACTATGGAACCTGTGGACACCGACGTTACCGGCCCGGAGAAACACGACGGCGAAAATCACGACGACGGTGCCCCCTCCGGCGAGGAGGCAACGGTTGAGCAGCCCCAGGCTCCCACGCTGGGTGAGCTTCTCCTGGCGGTGGAGGAACTGTGGCCGGAATCCCTGGCGGAGGACTGGGACGTGGTGGGCCTGGTGGCAGGGCACCCCTCCACTCCGGTGACCCGGGTGATGTTTGCCGTGGATCCCACCCTCGAGGTCATCGACGAAGCCGTGGCATGGGGTGCCGAACTGCTGATCACCCACCATCCGCTGCTGCTTAAGGGTGTCACCACTGTGGCAGCCACCACTCCGAAGGGAAGGGCCGTCCACCGGCTCATCGAGTCGGGAACCGCCCTTCTGACCGTACACACCAACGGTGATTCCGCCGTCGGCGGTGTTTCCGATGTCCTCGCGGACGCCCTCGGCCTCCAGGACGTCGCCCCGCTCACCGTCGCCGCGAACGGGCTCCCGGAAGAGGGGATCGGCCGCGTCGGCGACCTCGCGGACGCCATGACGCTGGGTGACTTTGCCGCCCGTGTCTTTGGCATCCTGCCCTCTGTGGCCGGGGGAGTGCGTGTCTCCGGGGACAAAGACGGCCTGGTGCGGCGGATTGCCGTCTGCGGCGGCGCGGGAGATTCGCTGTTTGATCAGGTGCGCGCCAGCAACGCCGATGTCTACGTCACTGCGGACCTGCGCCACCACCCCGCCTCGGAGGCCCGGGAGGCGGCCCTAAACGGCCGTCCGTACTTGGTGGACGTCTCGCATTTCGCCAGCGAGTGGCTGTGGCTGCCCGCCGCGGCGGCGGCGCTGGGCAACGTCCTCGCCGACCAGGGCCACGAGGTGGAAATCCAGGTCAGCACCACCAACAGCGATCCCTGGGACTTCATTCTGACTCCGGGCTAGGGGAGGCAGAAGCAGGGGAGTGGGCCAGGCGCTAGAGTCTAGGAAGCGCCGGTACGGTGCCCGGCTCCTGCCGGCAGGGAACAATCGGAGGTAACAGTGGCGAAGGCAGCACCGGCGGAACAGTTGAAGTTGCTTGAGCTGCAGGCGCTGGACGCCCGGCTCAAGTCGCTTTCAAACCGCCGCCGCACACTGGAGAACGATCCCCGGATCAAGGATCTGGAAGCCGCCCTTTCCGTGGCCAACGGTGAGCTGGGCGCCGCCAAGGTGGCTGTGCACGACGCCGAGGCCGAACTGAAGCGAGCCGAGGCGGACGTGGAGCAGGTTGCCTCCCGGATCGAGCGGGACGAGGCCAGGCTCAACAGCGGCACTGGCTTGTCCAAGGACCTCGTTGCCCTGCAAAAGGACATCGCATCCCTTAACAAACGCCGCTCGGACCTTGAGGACGTGGAACTTGAAGTCCTTGAGCGGCTTGACTCACTGCGCGCCAAACGGGCGGCCCAGCAGGCCATCGTGGACGACATCCAGGGGTCCTTCGGGGGGATCCGGACTGAACTCGATGCTGAGCTGGCTGAGGTGGAGGCGGAAGCCGGAGGCCTGCGCACCCGTCGGGCCGAATTCGCCGCCGGAATCGACGCGGGAATGCTGGCCATCTACGAAAAGACCCTGGCCAAGCGTGGTGTTGGCGCTGCCCGGCTGTTCCACGGCACGTCCGAGGCTTCGGGAATGAAGCTGAGCCCCGGCGACCTCGCCGAGATCAAGGCCGCCGCGGCCGACGACATCGTCTTCTGCCCGGACTCCGGCGCCATCCTGGTCCGCTCGGAGGAATGGGGCTGACCCAACCGGGTAGCGCCAAGTGACCCTTTAGAGGGTCAAACGACACCTGGTGCTGCCTGCTTGGGAGCAGTCAGCCCGGCAGGATGATGTTCAGCGCGTGCGGCTTCCGCGCTGAACCTTCCACCAGTTCGGCTTCCCATTTGTCGCGGGCGGCCTTCAGCAGGTCCGACGGCGTCGCAGGCGTTTTGCCCCGCCGCGCCAGCAGGTGCCGGGCCAGCTCACCGCGTGTGTGCTTGGCAAAGTGGCTCACCACCTTCCGGACCCCGTTGGCCTCGGTAAAAACATTCACGGTGACGGTCTGTGCCGCCGGCGGAGCCCACGCGGCCGCGTAAGTACTGGAACGGCAGTCCACCAGCAGGTGCCCGGCCACAGACTCAGCCAGCGCCTCCGAAAGTTGCGGCTTCCAGAATGAGGCGAGGCGGCCGACGTCGGGCAGTCCAGTCCCCATGGACAGGCGGTAGGCGGGAACGCTGTCGCTGAAGCGCAGGGCGCCCCACAGCGCCGAAATCACCAGCACGGACTCGTCGGCCTTGCGCCGCTGCGCCGGCGTCAGCGTCCTGTAGCCCAAAGCGTCATAAAGTACCCCGGAATAGATCTGGTGCGCCGGGGCGGCAGGTTCCACATGCAGACGGGTGTTCCGGTCGACGTCGTCCTTCAACGACGCGCCGACGCCCAGCAGGGCGAGGGCATCCTCGTGTGCGCTCACAGTACCGAGGGCGTCGAGCACTTTGGCCCGGTAAGTATTGAGCTGGGGGAAGCTGAGGGAAGGCCAGTCGACGGCGGATCCCCGGACCGCGGGTGTCTTGCCTTCGGAAGGGGGCAGCAGAATCAGCACCGTCCGATCCTACCGGCGCAGGGAAAGCAATCCGTCGCCGGTAGACTGTAACCGGATGGGTTGACCAGGCGGCCGCGCGTCACGCAAGTGGCTCGAGGAACGTCCGGGCTCCGCAGGGCAGGGTGGTGGGTAACGCCCACTCGGGGTAACCCGCAGGCCAGTGCCACAGAAAACAGACCGCCTGGGTCGCGCCGGTTTTGAAAGCGGCACGAAACAGGTAAGGGTGAAACGGTGGTGTAAGAGACCACCAGCTTCCCGGGTGACCGGGAAGGCTAGGTAAACCCCACCCGGAGCAAGGCCAGACAGGACACGTTTGAGGGCTGCCCGCCCGAGTGTCCGGGTAGGCCGCTGGAGGGCGCCGGCAACGGCGTTCGTAGATGGATGGCCGCTACTCCCGCACCGGCAACGGGGCGGGAACACAGAACCCGGCGTATCGGTCAACCCATCCACCCAGTCCGGTTTGACCTTGGACGCTGTGTTGGGGATGCTGAACCGTGCCCGCGAATACTGATGGACAATCCGCCCCCCGGTCCACATGGCGGCGCCTCCCGTCAACTGGGAGGCAAGTGTCCGCCCTGGCCGGGTTTCTGGCCATTTCCTATGCCGTGTGCATGCTGGCCTCGATCCCGATCATCCTGCATTCAGGCGGCTGGTTTGCCACCGCGGCCCGGGCGCCGTGGATGCCGTCCGGGGTGGTGTTCCGGATGGTGTGGACAGCGCTGTATGCCTGCATTGGCGTATCGGCCTGGCTGGTGTGGCGCAGGGGAGCGCTGGGAGGCCGTGTCCTGGGGTACTACGGGCTGCAAATGATGCTGAACCTGGCGTGGCCGTTTGTGTTCTTCGCCATGTTCCCTGTGCTCGGGTCCGTTGCCCTGTGGCTGGGCTTCGCCATCATCTGCGCACTGGCTTGCATCCTGGCCGTGCTGATTCTCCGGGTCGGCCCGGTCCATGCCTTGGCCGGGCTGCTGGTGCTGCCCTACTTTTCCTGGCTCATCTTTTCCGCCAGCCTCAACCTTTATATGGCCCTTCACAACTGATCCGGCCGCGGCGCCTGCCCTGTGTGAGTGATTTCACGCAGTCCGGGCCTTTCCCGGACAGTGCGCCAAATTAGAATAGACACAGGACGTAGGAGTTCTTCCGCCGGAGTTGCGTTCGCAGCCGGCGGTTTTTCTTTGACCACGATCCAGGCGCCTGGGGGCCGAACCCCGCAGGCGCCGGCGCCCCTGGACACCATCAGGTGGCCGACATCCGTGTACGAGGACGTACGCGGTGAACCAAGGAAGGTATTTCTGTGAGCCAGACGTCAGATTCTTGTCTTGATACGTGGATGGGCCGGGAGGCCCTCGCCGAGGCCATGATTCCGGTGATCGGCCGGCTGTACCGCGAAAACAACGTGGTGACCAGCATCCATGGCCGGAGCCTGATCAACAAGTCCACCATGAACATCCTTAAGGCGCACCGCTTTGCGCGCAGGATGAGCAAGGACGAACTGCTGTTGGAGGAGACCGCTCCCCTCCTGAACACCCTGGCCCAGCTGGAGCTCGGCGCGGCGGCGATCGATATCGCCCGGCTGAACCAGAAGTTCAAGGAAGAGGGCGGCGGCGCCACCCTGGAGGAATTCCTCCGCGAAGAGCTGGCCGAGATCGTGGGCAAGCGCGGCGGCGATGACCGCACCAGCACCGACGTTGTGCTCTACGGCTTTGGCCGCATCGGCCGGCTCCTGGCCCGCCTCCTGATCGAAAAGGCAGGCGGCGGCCACGGACTGCGGCTGCGTGCCATCGTAGTGCGCAGGGGTTCGGACAACGACCTCTCCAAGCGTGCCAGCCTGCTGCGCCGCGACTCGGTCCACGGCTCCTTCGAGGGCACCATCCGCATCGATGAGGCCGCCAACACCATCACCGCCAACGGCGTCCAGGTGCAGGTCATCTACTCGAACGACCCCGCCACCATCGACTACACCGCCTACGGCATCAGCAACGCCCTGCTGGTGGACAACACCGGCCGCTGGCGCGACGCCGAAGGCCTGTCCCAGCACCTGCAGAGCAAGGGCGTGGCACGGGTGCTGCTGACCGCGCCGGGCAAGGGCGACCTGAAGAACATCGTCCACGGCATCAACCACCGCAGCATCGAGGACACGGACCAGATTGTGTCCGCGGCGTCCTGCACCACCAACGCCATCACTCCGGTCCTGAAGGCCATCAACGACAAGTTCGGTGTCATCCACGGCCACGTCGAGACCGTCCACTCCTTCACCAACGACCAGAACCTGATCGACAACTTCCACAAGGGCGACCGCCGCGGCCGCTCGGCAGCCCTGAACATGGTGATCACCGAGACAGGCGCAGCCAAGGCCGTTGCGAAGGCCCTGCCGGAACTGCTGGGCAAGCTCACCGGCAGCTCCATCCGCGTCCCCACCCCCGATGTTTCGCTGGCCATCCTGAACCTGAGCCTGGAGAACGGGACCACCAAGGACGAGGTCAACAACTACCTGCGGGAGATGTCCCTGCACTCGGACCTGCGCAAGCAGATCGATTACATCGACTCGCCCGAAGTGGTTTCCACCGACTTCGTCGGTTCCCGCCGCGCCGGCATCGTGGACGGCCTCGCCACCGTGTCCACCGACAAGAACCTGGTGCTCTACGTCTGGTACGACAACGAGTTCGGCTACAGCTGCCAGGTGGTCCGGGTCATGGAGGAAATGGCTGGCGTCAACCCGCCGTCTTTCCCCGCCAAGGAATCAGCAGCAGCCCTGGCAGCCATCTCCGTCTGATCCACCCGCCGGGGTTCCCCCGGAATTCCCGGCTGATTCGCTGGAATCAGCCGGGAATCGGGACCACACTTGTGCCATGGAAAAAGAAACCACGATCCAGCACGAAACCACCCTGGAACACGCCCTCGATGTGGCCAGGGCCAACCACAAGGAAGCCGTACGGCTGCTTGAAGCCGCCCGGGCGGCCCACGCATCCGGCGACGTCAGTGCGGACAGGGTGCGCCAGCTTGAGGAACTCCTGGCCATTGCCGAGGAGGATCTTCGGCGGGTGACGCGGGAACAATAGCCGCCGCCCCATGTAACTCTTCACTTGCCCTGCACAGTGTGGATATCGCGGGGGATGCCAGGCGGGTGCCCTAGGCTCGTCTGGTGCATGACGTTACCGGAGGGGCAGGAGCCCCGTGACCGTGAGCTGGTCCGCCTACCGGCGTGCCCGCCGCCGTTCCGGGCAAGCGTGGGCAGTCCTGGCCGTGGCGGCCGTCTCGGTCCTTGCTGCCCTGTTCTGGTTCTTTACCGACGGGCAGTTCGCCGCGGCGGAGCCCGCCGCCTCCGGGCCCACGGAGGCGCCGGTCTTCGATCCGGCCTGGATGAAACCGGTAGTGCCGGTGCACCCAGTGCCCGGGGGCACCGCCATCGCCGCACTGGACGGCCTGGCCGTGAAGGGACGGGCGGCCAAGGACAACTACAACCGGGAAGCCTTTGGCCAGGCCTGGAAGGACGTTGACCGGAACGGCTGCGACACACGCAATGACATCCTGCGGCGGGACCTGGCCGGCGTGCTGTTCGTCGAAGGCTCCAAGTGCCGGGTTGCGGCAGGCTCTTTCCAGGAGCCCTACACCGGGCAGTTCGTGGATTTTCAGCGCGGCTCCGAAAGCAGCCGTGCCGTCCAGATTGACCACGTGGTAGCGCTTGGGGACGCCTGGCAAAAGGGTGCCCAGGGGCTTACTGCCGCGCAGCGGCAAGGCCTCGCCAACGATCCGCTGAACCTCATCGCCGCCGACGGTCCGGCGAACCAGCAGAAAAGCGCGGGGGACGCCGCCACCTGGCTGCCCAAAAACAAGTCGATCCGCTGCCACTACGTGGCGCGCCAGATTTCCGTCAAGGCTGCCTACGGCCTCTGGGTCACGGAAGCGGAGAAGGACGCCATGGAACGCGTCCTGGGATCCTGCCCGGAGCAGCGGACGGTGTCAGCCAACTAAACCCAGGCGCCGGAGGCGACGCCCCGACGTCGGGCCTAATGGCCAAACGGGTCAGGGTCCACGCCCGGCATCCATGTCAGCCCGGGAACTCCCCAGCCGCTCTTCTTCGCCAGCTTCAGGGCCTTGCGCGCATAGCGGTCCATCAGGCGGTTGACGTACAGCTTCCCGTCAAGGTGGTCGTACTCATGCTGGATGACCCGGGCGAACCAGCCCGTGGCCTCAAACTTGACCGGCTGGCCAAAACCGTCAAAACCCTCCACCCGCGCCCACTCGGCACGCTTGAGCGGATAGACCCCGCCGGGGAAGGACAGGCAACCCTCCTCTTCCTCGTCGGGATCAGGGACGGCGCCGGAGACCTTTGACAGCGTCAGGACGGGATTTACCAGCACGCCCGTGGGGGGAGCGTCGTCGTCATTGGCGTACTTGTAGACGAAAATCCGCTTCCCGACCCCCACCTGCGGGGCAGCAAGGCCCACACCGTTGGCGGCGTCATTGGTTTCGAACATGTCAGCGATCAGTGTCCGCAGCTCGTCGTCGAAGACCTCAACTTCGGAAGCCCGGCGGTGCAGTACAGGCTCTCCCCAGATGGTGATTGGCAGAACAGTCATCTCGCGGTCCTTACGGCGGTATCGAAGTGCAGAAGCAATTTTATGCAAAACAAAGGAGGCCGCACCGGATATCCGATACGGCCTCCTTGATGGAGGGTGAGCTACGGGGGTTGAACCCGCGACCTCCTGGACCACAACCAGGCGCTCTGCCAACTGAGCTAAGCCCACCATGCGCCCTGCAGATCTACCGGCTGACCGGCTCTCTGGAAAGGCAACTCAAATAGCTTACCTGCTCTTCAGGGGTGCTTCGTCCACTTTTGCCCATTTCACCAAAATTTCCGGCAAACGTGGCGCAGATTACGTTTCCGGCTGCTGCCCGTCCGCGGAAGCGGTGATGCGTTTGGCGATCTGCTGGGCGGTGGCGCTGTCCGGGCCGGGTGAGGGCACAAAGACCGCTTCCCGGTAGTAGCGCAGTTCGTCGATGGAGTCCTTGATGTCCCCCAGGGCCCGGTGGCCGCCCTTTTTCGCCGGCGACTGGAAATAGGCCCGGGCGAACCAGCGGCGGGAGAGTTCCTTGATGGTGCTGACGTCGATCACCCGGTAGTGCAGGTGGTCCACCACGGCCGGCATGTCGCGCGACAGGAAGACGCGGTCCGTCCCCACGGAGTTGCCGCCCAAGGGGGCCTTGCGTGGGTCCGGAACCCACTTGGAGATGTATTCCATAACGGCCGCCTCGGCCTCCGCCATGGTGGTGCCGTGGGGGAGTTCCTTGAGCAGGCCGGATTTGGTGTGCATGTCCCGGACGAAGTCGTTCATCTGGGCGAGGGCAGCGTCATCCGGTTTGATCACGACGTCAACGCCGTCGCCGAGGATGTTCAGTTCCGAGTCGGTGACCAGTGCGGCGACCTCGATCAGGGCATCGTTCTTGATGTCCAGGCCGGTCATTTCACAGTCGATCCAGACGATTCGTTCGTTAGATATAGGCACCGGACAAGCCTACCGTTACACCCCCGGACCGCCTGCCGGTGCTAGGATTTCGGGTACGCGGCGGGACAACTTGCTGTCGTTGTAACCCGCCTGCGCCGGCCATCCCGCCCGCCGGGCAGAATCGCGCAAACGCAAGAGATTGGACCATCCTGAGATGACGGCGCCTGTGCCTGCAGCGGGGGAACTGGCGGCCGCGGACTCTGCTGCAGCAGCCGGGGCCGACGTCGATAATCCCCGCTCTCCGCTCCTGGCCGGATTCGCGGGCTCGCTGTTTATGCTCATCGGATCCCTCGGCGTGGGCTGGCTTGCCCCCGTTTCCGAGTTGCGCAGGATGCCGCTGTTCATCTGGATGCGGGCCGAGGCGGCCGGCGTTGCCCTGTCCATCATCCTGCTCGCGGTGGGCGGGATGCTCCTGGTCCGCGCCTGGCTGCGGCTGGGCCAGCACATCAGGGTCTGGGGAGACCAGGCCCGCCAGGCCACCTTGATGGCAGTGGTGGCCTGGGGCCTGCCCATGATGTTCAGCGTCCCGCTGTTCAGCCGGGACGTGTACGCCTACATCGGGCAGGGCCGCCTGATGGTGGAAGGCTTCAACCCTTACGAGAACGGTATTTCGGCGCTGTCGAACTACTTCCAGCTGGGTGCGGACAAGATGTGGACCGAGGCCCCCGTACCCTATGGCCAGCTGTTCCTGTGGATCGAACAGTTCGTGGTGTGGTCCACCAACGTCCAGCCGGAGGCCAGCGTGATGCTGTTCCGGCTGGTGGCGCTGGCCGGAGTGGTTCTGTGCGTGATTTATGTGCCCAAGCTCGCCGAACTGCACGGAGTGAACCCGAACCGGGCATTGTGGCTGACGGCGGCCAACCCGCTGTTCCTCACCAACTTCATCGCCAGCGTCCACAACGACGCCCTCATGATCGGACTGGCCCTGGCCGGCCTCTACTACTCGGCCACCCGGCGCGTGGTCCGGGGCATTGTCCTGGTGACGCTCTCCATCGCCGTCAAGCCCATCACCATTGTGTTCCTGCCCTTCATTGGTCTCCTCTGGGCAGGGAAGAACGCAGGATGGCTTCGGAAGTTTGCCTTCTGGGGCCTGACGGCAGGCTTGAGCCTGGGGCTCCTGGCGGTGATGAGCCTGGTGAACGGCTTCGGTTTTGGCTGGATCAACGGGCTCTCCGCTCCGGGCAGCATCTTCATCTGGTACGCGCCGGTGGGGCTGATCGGCATGGTGGTGGCCTCGCTGGCCAATGCGTTCGGGGTGGACGGGTGGGTCCTCGCCGATTGGGTGTTCGACGCCGGGAAGCTGCTGGCCGTGGGCATCGTCGCCTGGCAGATCTTCCGCGGTGAGCACGACCGCCTCATCCGGCGCCTCACCCTGGCGTTTGCGGCGATCGTGGTGCTGGCCCCCATGATCCAGTCCTGGTATGTGGTGTGGCTTATTCCACTGTTCGCCGTGACAGGCATCCGCAATGACTGGCAGGTCAAGGCCCTGTACTTCGTAGTCTCGTTCTTTATGATTTATGCCATTTCGGACCAGCTGGAAGTCTTCCCGTACCTCCAGACGGCGGACCTGGGGCTGGCCCTTGCCCTGGCGCGTGTTGCCGCTGCCGTCACGGGGCTGCTGTTTGGCCTTTACCTGATTTTCTGGGACCCCCGCACCCGCAGCCTCTTCCGTAAGACCGGTGAACCGGTCCTCGAGCGGCCGGTCATTTAGCCAGGTTTTTCAGTGCCTCGCGGCGGGACAGCGGGCTGATGCAGTCCTGGTGTGCGGCCACAAAGTCCGCCACCCAGTCCGGTGCCGTTTTGGCGTACTCCCGCAGCGACCAGCCAATGGCTTTCCGGATGAAGAATTCGCGGTCAGCCAGGTTCGCTTCGATGACGCGGCGGAGCAGCTCCGGATCGGTGTTGGCTTTAGCCTTGAGCTGTGCGGTGAGGGAAGCGCGCCGGATCCAGAAATCCGGATCCGTGCTCCAGGCCAGGATGACGGCGGTCATGTAGGGCCGGTGGGCCTGCAGCAACGTACAGATGCGGCCGGCAACACCATCGGCGAAGTCCCACCACGCACCCTGGCGGATGATTTCCTCGTAGACCGGGAGCATCTCCAGATCCGTGGCCACCAGCCTGCCTGCGGTCAGGTCGATGGCGGCATACCGTTCCTCCCGGAATCCCGCAGCGCGCCAGAGTTCCAGGGCGGTGGCCCGGACCTGCTCCGCCGAGCCGAAGGGATGGCGGGCAACCGCCGCCGCAGCCAGTCGGCGCACCTCGGGTACCCGGACCCCTAGCGAGGGGAGCGTGGATTTCATGTACGCCTGCGCCCCGGCCGCCCGGGCCGGATCCGCCAGTCCGTGGAGCCCGCTGCGGATGGCCTCAAGGAGTTCCCGGTTCACCATCCTGCAACTTTAGCCATGGGGCGACCGCGGGACGGCCCGCCGGCGAATAAAACGCAGCTTTTCGCGCTACGATGTTTAGCGCTAACAATTCGAGATAGTTCACTGGAGGATTTCCATGCCGGGTACTGAGTACAGCATCGCCAGCGGCCACTACACCGCGGTGATCACGGCGCGGGGAGGGGCCCTCCGGGAACTCCGCCACGAGGGCCGGGACCTGGTGGTGGGCTTTGGCGCGGACGGGGAGATTCCTGACTATCGCGGAGTCATCTGCGCGCCGTGGCCCAACCGCCTTGCCGACGGCACCTACACGTACGCCGGCCGTGCATTCGAGGCGGACATCAATGAACCGGAGCGGGGATCGGCGCTGCATGGCCTGGCGATCGGGCGCCTCTGGGAAGTGCAGCAGGTTTCCAGTGACGAGGTGGTCCTGGTTTGCCGGATAGCTGCCGGCCCGGGATATCCGGGGGAGCTGGACCTTTCCGTCGCGTACAGGCTGACGGAGGACGGCCTGACCAGCACGGTGCGGACTGTGAACACCGGTACCGCAACTGCGCCGTATGGTGTTTGTCCCCACCCCTACCTGGTGGCGGGTCCGTCCGGACTGGATGAATGGTCGCTGGAGCTGCCGGCTTCGGAGTTCCTTGAGGTGACGGAGGACCGGTTGCTTCCCGTGGGTATGCGGAGCGTTGACCGGCACGGGTTCGACTTCAGGAGCCCCCGCCGGCTGGGCCAGGTCAGGATCGACCACGCATTCACCGGCATCATCCGCGGGACGGACGGGCGGGCACGTGTCCGCGTCCAGGATCCTGTGGGAACCGGTGTTGAGCTGGAATGGGGCCGCGAGTGGCCCTGGGTCCAGATCCACACGGCGGACAAGCCGGTGGGGCCGGACCGGCTCGGCCTGGCAGTTGAGCCGATGACCTGCCCGCCGGACGCCTTCAACTCCGGAACTGACCTGGTCCACCTGCAGCCTGGCCAGGCGCACTGCGCTGAATGGACCATCCGGGCGCTTGGCTAGCCCAAGAGCCGTCCAGGCCAGGAAACCGTCCGGGCCAGGAAATCGTCCGGGACGGAAAGCCTTCCGGGTCAGGAAGCCGTCCAACCCGCCCGGTCAAGCCAGCCGGCACAGAGGGTGGGCCATTGGTCGGCACCGGGCTGTTCCCCGGCCAGCCCCAGCCCGTGCCGGCCCTCGGGAAAGACGTGGAGTTCGGCGGACACCCCGGCGTTGAGCAGGGCCGCGGTGTAGGCCAGGCTGTGGCTGACCGGAACGGCTGCATCGTCGGCCGTGTGCCAGACAAATGCCGGCGGGGTTTCCGCCGTGACCCGCAGCTCAGCGGACAGTTCGGCCAGGAGGTCCGCCGACGGCGACGGGCCAACAAGGTTGTCCACGGAGCCCTGGTGGACGGCCTGGGTATAGGACACTACCGGGTAGCACAGCACCGTCAGGTCCGGGACTGCGCCGGGGACGTCGAGTGCGGCGTTGCCGGTGGCCACTGCCGTGGCGAGGGTGGCCGCGAGGTGTCCGCCCGCGGAAAACCCGAGCGCGCCGACGCGACGGGGATCAACAGCCAGGCGGTGCGCGCCGCCGCGGACCTTAAGCATTGCCTGTTTTGCATCCTCGAGGGGCGCCGGGTGCCGGTCGGGGGCTACCCGGTACCGCAGCACGAAAGCGTGGATTCCCAGCCCGGCCAGCCATTCAGCCACGGGCTCGGCCTCATGGTCTGCCTGGTGGCCATAGCCGCCGCCGGGGAGCACCAGTATGGCGGGCCGCTCCCCGGAGCCCGCACGGGAGGGCACTCCGGTCAGCTGCAACGCCACCCTCAGGTGGCCGTTTCGGTACTGCGCCGCAGCGTGACCTCGCCGGAAATTCGCTGCTGCCGCCCGGCGTCGTGCCCTTCCTCGGCGGAACCGGCACTCTCTTCGCCGTCCCGGTCAGTGCCGGCCGCGCCGGGAGCCGTGGCGCGGGTGGCCAGGCGCCCGATTTCTTCCAGGGGCAGGCGAACCGTGGAGAGGGCGGGGCGGAAGTCCCGGAGCGTTTCGATGTCGTCAAAACCGGCGATGGTGGCATCGCGCGGAATCCGCAGCCCCTGTTCGCGGAGGGCGGCTGCGGCACCGATGGCCATCACGTCATTGACGGCGAAGATGCACAGCTTTGAGGCGGCAGGCTCATCAGCGGACTCTGCCTGGCCGGCCTTGACCCGGTGGGCGAGCGTGAGGCCTGCCTCGTACCCGCCCGCACGGTTGAAGGAGGTGCGCAGGACTTTGGCGGGTTTGCGCCCCGCGGACGCCAGGCCTTCCTGGAAGCCGCGGATCCGGTCGTCGGAGGTGAACAGTCCTTCCGGTCCGCCGATGATCACAAAATCGCCATCCCACCCGGAGGCGAGCTGGCGCGCCAGTGCCGCGGCGAGCTCCTCGTTGGGCACGGCCACCACATGGTAGCCCTCCGGTGCCGTCGCGCCCACCACCGCGTGGCCCACCACTGCTACCCGGCCGCCGTTGCGGCAGTACCTGTCCAGCTCGGCAGCCAGCTCAGCATTTCCCTCCTGGTTTTCCGGCTGGGCGGAGCGGGAGCCTGCGATCACTATGGAATCAGCGCGGCGCGCGGCGAAAGCGGCAACTGCTTCCTTTTCCTCCGCCGGCGCTCCACCCGTGGTGGCGAGCAGGACCATCCTGCGCTGCTCGCGTGCGGCCTCCTGCACGCCCCTGGCGATGGCGGCGAAGTAGGGGTCCGCGATGTCGTGGACGATCAGGCCGATCAGCCCCGAGCTGGACTTTGCGAGGCCCTGGGCCTGGGCATTGGGGATGTATCCGAGCGAGTCGGCGGCCTGGCGGACCCGGTCGGCAATGTCCGGCCCCGGTTTGCGGGCGGAACCATTGAGGACCCGGCTGGCGGTGGCCGGAGACACCCCGGCCAGCCGCGCCACCTCGGTAAGGGTACTTGCAGCCACAGCGTCTCCTGATCGGCTTTGTAGGGTCATTAAGCGTAACCACATTATGGCAGTTTTCGGGCGGTGCTGGAAAGCGCTTGCCAATATGTCCGGCGGGGTGCATCATGGAGGTAGTGGGAATGCGCTTTCCCGATTCAGCTTGAGTAGAACTGCTCAACTCACCGTGGAGGACTTATGAGCTTCGAGACAAAAACAATCCGCATTGCCATGAACGGCATCACCGGCCGCATGGGCTACCGCCAGCACCTGCTGCGCTCGATCCTTCCCATCCGGGACGCCGGTGGCTTCACCCTGGAGGACGGCACGCGCGTCCAGGTTGAGCCCATCCTGGTGGGCCGCAACGAAGCCAAGATCCGTGAACTCGCCGAAAAGCACAAGGTCTCGGAGTGGAGTACGGACCTGGATGCCGTGATCAACGACCCCACTGTCGTCGTCGTCTTTGATGCCTCCATGACCAGCCTCCGAGCCGCAACCCTGAAGAAGGCCATGCAGGCCGGCAAGCACATCTTCACTGAAAAGCCCACGGCCGAGACCCTCGAGGAAGCCATTGAGCTGGCCCGGATCGGCAAGGACGCCGGCGTCACCGCCGGCGTTGTCCACGACAAGCTCTACCTGCCCGGCCTGGTCAAGCTCCGCCGCCTGGTGGACGAAGGCTTCTTCGGCCGCATCCTCTCCATCCGCGGCGAGTTCGGCTACTGGGTCTTCGAAGGTGACATCCAGGCAGCCCAGCGCCCGTCCTGGAACTACCGCAAAGAAGACGGCGGCGGAATGACCACGGACATGTTCTGCCACTGGAACTACGTCCTCGAAGGCATCATCGGCAAAGTCAAGAGCGTCAACGCCAAGACCGCCACCCACATCCCCGCCCGCTGGGACGAAGCAGGCAAGGAATACAAGGCCACCGCCGACGACGCCTCCTACGGCATCTTCGAACTCGAGACCCCGGGCGGCGACGAAGTCATCGGCCAGATCAACTCCTCCTGGGCCGTCCGCGTCTACCGCGACGAACTGGTGGAATTCCAGATCGACGGCACGCACGGCTCCGCCGTCGCCGGCTTGAACAAGTGCGTCGCCCAGCAGCGGGCCCACACCCCGAAGCCCGTCTGGAACCCGGACCTGCCCGTTACGGAGTCCTTCCGCGACCAGTGGCAGGCAGTCCCGGCCAACGCCGAGCTGGACAACGGCTTCAAGCTGCAGTGGGAAGAGTTCCTCCGCGACGTCGTCGCCGGCCGCGAGCACCGCTTCGGCCTGCTCTCCGCAGCCCGCGGCGTCCAGCTTGCCGAGCTCGGCCTGCAGTCCAACGACGAACGCCGCACCATCGACATCCCGGAGATCACCCTCTAATGACCTCACTCATCCTTCCCTCCCACGACGGCGGCACCCGGGAATACCGGCTCCAGGGTGCCACGTCCTGGGCACGCCCCACCGCCCCTCTCACGGCGCGCCGCGCCTACGCGGCAGCCCACGTGATCCCCGAGGTCCTGGCAGACAACACCCCCGGCGCCCCTGCCCGGCTCGACTGGGAAGCCACCATGGGCTACCGCCACGAGCTGTGGTCCTACGGCCTCGGTGTCGCGGACGCCATGGACACCGCCCAGCGCGGCATGGGCCTTGATTGGGCAGCCACCCAGCAGCTCATCAAGCGCACCGGTGTGGAAGCCGCCTCGGTAGTTTCATCCGGCAACGCGGCCACAGCCGGGAAGTCGGTCCGCGACCTCGTGTCCTGCGGCGCCGGCACCGACCAGCTGGACATCGACGCGCTGCCCGCCGGTGAAGCCGGCCTCAAGGCTGTCCTCGAGGCGTACCGCGAGCAGATCGCCGTGATCACCGAGGCCGGGCCCAAGATCATCATCATGGCCTCCCGCGCCCTCGCCAAGGTTGCCCGCGGTCCCGAAGACTACCTGAACGTCTACTCCACCCTGCTGCAGGAAGTGGACCAGCCGGTCATCCTCCACTGGCTCGGCACCATGTTCGACCCCGCCCTCGCCGGCTACTGGGGCTCCGGAGACGTCGCAACCGCCACCGACACGTTCCTGGGCCTCATCAAGGACAACGCGGCCAAGGTGGACGGCGTCAAGGTCTCGCTGCTCGATGCCGGCCACGAGGTGGCGCTCCGCGCGGCCCTCCCCGACGGCGTCCGCCTCTACACCGGCGACGACTTCAACTACCCCGAACTGATCGACGGTGACGGCAGCCACCACTCCGACGCCCTGCTGGGCATCTTCGCGGCGATCTACCCCGCCGCGTCGGTGGCACTGCAGAACTACGACGCCGGGAATCCAGCCAAGGCGCGCGAAATCCTGGACTCCACCCGGGAACTGGGCAAGCACATCTTCAGCGCCCCCACGTTCTACTACAAAACCGGGATCGCCTTTATGTCCTGGCTCAACGGCAAGCAGCAGGGCTTCCAGATGGTGGGCGGCCTGCACTCCGGCCGCTCTGTGTGCCACCTGGCAAAGACCTTTGAACTGGCGGACCAGGCCGGCCTGCTCCGCGACCCCGCGCTGGCTGCCTTCCGGATGTCCGACTACCTGCGCATTAACGGGGTGGGAGTTTGAGCGACTTTACCCGTCTGTCCATCAACAGCGCCACCACCAAGAAATGGACCCTCGCCCAAGTGGTTGACGGCTGCGTCAACGCCGGCATCCCCTCCATCGGACCCTGGCGGGACCGTGTGGAGGAAGCCGGCCTGGACAAGGCCGCGCGCCTGATCAAGGACGCGGGACTGCGGGTCTCGTCCCTGTGCCGCGGCGGGTTCCTCACGGCTGCCGACGCCGAGGGGCAGGCGGCCGCGCTCGCAGACAACCGGGCCGCCATCCTCGAAGCCGTTGCCCTGGACACCAAGGAGCTGTTCCTGGTGGTTGGTGGCCTGGCACCGGGGGAGAAGGACGTGGTGGCGGCACGCCGGCGCGTGGCGGACCGGCTTGCCGATCTGGTTCCCTTCGCCGCGGAAAACGGCGTCCGCCTGGTCCTGGAACCGCTGCACCCGATGTACGCTGCGGACCGTGCCCTGATTTCCACCCTGGGGCAGGCGCTGGACCTCGCGGCGCCGTTCGATGCCGCAACGGTGGGCGTCGCCGTCGACACCTTCCATGTCTGGTGGGATCCCGAACTGAAGGCGCAGATCGAGCGCGCCGGCCGGGAGAACCGCATTGCCTCCTACCAGGTGTGCGACTTCAACATGCCCATCGCCGCCGATCCGCTGCTCTCGCGCGGCTACATGGGCGACGGCGTGGTGGACTTCGCCACCATCGGCACCTGGGTGCGCGACGCGGGCTACACGGGTGACATCGAAGTCGAAATCTTCAATCAGGACATCTGGGACACGGACGGCAATACCGTCCTGGCCACGGTGAAGGAGCGCTACGCGGAGCTTGTCCTCCCGTACGCCTGACACTGCCCGGACTGGCCTGATCCGGACCGCGGGCTGCTGCCACGCTTTCCCAACATGGCTGCCGGCAGCCTGCGCCCTACCACCAAAAAGGACCCGGACCGCATCAGCGGTCCGGGTCCTTTCGGCTGTTGGTGTCAGGCGTACATGGAGGCGTACCGGCGGTATCGGGCCAGCACGCCGCCGTCGTCCTTCCCGGCAGGAAGGCCGACGGCGTCGAGCGCCCACTGCGGAAATTGTCCGGTGAGTGCGGCAGCTGCCTGGCGTGCGGCACCGTCGGCCACATATTCGCCCGGCCGCGGCACGGTGACGTCGATTCCCAGCAGTTGTGCAGTTGCCGACTGGACCGCGGTGGACTGTGCGCCGCCGCCCACCAGGATAATGCGCCGGGCTACCACGCCCTGTTCCTGCAGGGCGGCCAGGCCGTCCGCCAGCGAACAGACCACTCCCTCAACGGCGGCCCGCGCCAGGTTCGCCGGCGTGTAGTTGGCGCGGGTGATGCCGTGCAGGGATCCAGTGGCGTCAGGCAGGTTGGGCGTGCGCTCGCCGTCGAGATAGGGGACGAGGGTGAGTCCACCGGCTCCGGGTCCGGCGGACAGTGCCAGTTCATTGAACTCCGCGATGTCCACATCCAGCAGCGCGGCCGTGGCATCGAACACGCGGGTGGCGTTCAGCGTGCACACCAGCGGCAGGTAGTGTCCGGCGGCGTCGGCGAAGCCTGCCACCAGTCCTGACGGATCGGCGGCGGGCGCGTCCGCAACGGCGAAGACGGTCCCGGACGTGCCCAAGGACATCACCACGTCCCCAACGCCGGCACCCACCCCCAGCGCTGCCGCCGCGTTGTCACCGGCGCCGGCAGCCAGGAGGGCGCCGTCAGGAGTCTTGCCGGCCACGTCCAGCGGGCCCAGCACCTCGGGCAGCAGCGGAACGTGACCCAGCGAGGACGCCAGGACCTCGGGCAGGTACGTGCCGGCCGCCGTCGAAAAGTAGCCGGTGCCGGAGGCATCGGACCGGTCGGTTGCCAGCGACTCGAGGTTCCCCGGTCCGGAACCCGGGCCGTGGCCCGCCAGCCGCCAGGTCAGCCAGTCATGCGGCAGGCAGACGGCCGCCACCTTTGCCGCGTTCTCCGGCTCGTTTGCCGCCAGCCAGTGCAGCTTGGTCACCGTCAGCGACGCCACCGGGACGGTGCCCGTGGCGCCGGCCCAGTAGCGGGTGCCGGCAGCAGTATCGCCGTCTCCCGCGGCCCTGATCAGCTCCCCGGCGGCGCCGGCGCTGCGGGTGTCATTCCACAGCAGCGCCGGGCGGATCACCCGGCCCTCAGCGTCCAGGCAGACCATGCCGTGCTGCTGCCCGCCCACCGAGACCGCTGCCACGTCTTCCAGGCCGCCCGCCTGTTGCAGTGCTTCCTGCAGTGCGTCCCACCAGTGGTCGGGATGGACCTCCGAACCCTCCGGGTGGCTTGCCCTGCCCTCGCGGACCAGCGCTCCGGAGTCAGCGTCGCGGATCACCACCTTGCAGGACTGCGTGGAGCTGTCGATTCCTGCTACGAGGGCCATGGTCAGCGGGCGTTGAGCAGGTGTTCGATGGCGAGCTGGTTGAGGCGGACGAACGCGAAGGAGCGCTCGGCGGCCTTGTCGGCGTCGAAATCCTCGAACGCTGCGGCGTCCTTGAGCAGGTCCGCAGCGGTTTCGTCCGCAGCCAGGGTGGGTTCGGCGAGTTCTCCGACGCCGGATGCGGTCAGGGCTGCCTGGACCTCCGGGTCCGCCCGGAAGGCCAGGGCGCGTTCCTTGAGGAGCAGGTAGGTGGCCATGTTGGCCTTGGCGGATTCCCAGACGCCGTCGTAGCCGTCGGTACGGGAGGGCTTGTAGTCGAAGTGGCGCGGGCCCTCGTAACGGGGGCCGCCTTTGGGGAAGCCGTTTTCGAGCAGGTCCACGGTGAAGAACGCGCTGGTCAGGTCGCCGTGGCCGAAGACGAGGTCCTGGTCGTACTTGATGCCGCGCTGGCCGTTGAGGTCGATGTGGAAGAGCTTGCCGGCCCAGAGGGCCTGGGCGATCCCATGGGTGAAATTCAGCCCGGCCATCTGCTCGTGCCCGGTCTCGGGGTTCAGGCCCACGATGTCGCCGTGTTCGAGCTGGGCGATGAACGCGAGGCCGTGGCCCACGGTGGGCAGGAAGATGTCGCCCCGGGGTTCGTTCGGCTTGGGCTCCAGCGCGATGCGCAGGTTGTAGCCCTTGTCCTTGATGTAGGCCGCGGCGGTGTCCACCCCTTCCTTCATCCGGTCCAACGCTGCAGCGAGGTCCTTCGAACCGTCGTATTCGCTGCCTTCGCGGCCGCCCCACATCACAAAGGTTTCGGCGCCGAATTCGGCTGCGGAATCGATGTTGCGCAACACCTTGGACAGCGCGAAGCGGCGGATGGAGCGGTCGTTGGACGTGAAGCCGCCGTCCTTGAAGACCGGGTGGCTGAACAGGTTGGTGGTGACCATGGGGACCTTCAGGCCGGTTTCTGCCAGGGCTGCCTTGAAGTTCTTCAGGATCAGGTCACGCTCGGAAGCGGTGGCGTCGAAGGGGACCAGGTCGTTGTCGTGGAAGGTGATGCCGTACGCGCCGAGTTCGGCGAGTTTGTGGACGGCTTCCACCGGGTCGAGGGCTGCCCGGGTGGCGACACCGAACGGGTCAGCACCGGTCCAGCCAACAGTCCAGAGGCCGAAGGTGAACTTGTCGGCAGGGGTCGGGGTGAGGGTCATGATGCGTCCTTGCAGTCAGAATGCCGCAGCCTTTTGCGCGACTTAGTTTATTCATTGAACTATATAAGCGACGCTAGGCTAGGGTCAATAGCGACGGACACCTTTCGAAGCACTATTTATCCCAGGAGGCAGGCATGGCCAATACCGCAGCAGCACCTGCCCCGCCCGACGCCGGCGTGCCGGGAAGCATGGGCGACGTACGCAGGAGCAACCTCGCCCTTGTCCTGGGCAGGATTGCGCAGGCCCCGGCAGGGTCGCATCTGACCCGGGCACAGGTCGCGGGAGCCACAGGGCTGACCAAGGCCTCGGTGTCGAGCATTGTCCTGGACCTTCTTGGTACCGGAATCCTGCGCGAAATGGGGCTGAACTCCCATGGGGAACGTGGCCGGCCGGGAGTCGGCCTGGAGTTGAATCCGGCCCGCGGGGTGATAGGCATGGAAATCAACGTTGACTACATCGCCGCGGGCGTGACGGACCTTTCCGGGGCGGTGGTCCTGCAGGAAATCCGCGAGCGGGACAACCGGGAGAGTGAGAGCGCTCCGGTAATGGCCGCCCTCGCTGACCTCGCGGCGGAGGTCCGGAAGACTGCCCTCGAAAGGGGGGTGGAAGTCCTCGGGGGCGGACTGGCCGTTCCCGGACTTGTGGACGCGGGCAACGCCACTGTCATTGCCGCGCCAAACCTCGGCTGGCTGGACGTCGAACTCGACCTTGACCGGCTGCTGCCGAACCTGCCCTTGGGCGTGACCCTCTTTAATGAGGCCAATGCTGCCGCCCTCGCTGAGCTGGCCCGTGGACCCGCCGACAGGCGCGACTTCCTGTTCCTCTCCGGCGAGGTGGGCGTCGGTGGCGGCCTGGTCATCAGGTCGGAGCTTTTCACGGGCCCGGAAGGACATGCCGGCGAGGTGGGCCATATCGTGGTCGACCCCCAGGGCATCCTGTGCTCATGCGGCGGCACAGGCTGCCTGGAGACCATCGCGGGGCAGGACGCCATCTTCGCGGCTGCCGGCATTGACGCGAAAGGGCAGCCGAGGTCGGAGAGTATGTCCGCGCTGGTGGCTGCGCTCGCTGAGGGGAAGCCGGAAGCATTGCGCGCGGTCGAGGGGGCAGGGAGGTCACTCGGAGTGGCGGTAGCATCCACCGCCCGGGTGGTGAACATCCAGGCAGTGGTGCTCGGCGGCCACTTCGCCGTCCTGGAGCGGTGGCTTCGCCCTTCCCTCAGCGAAAGCCTGGCAAAGTACGCACCCGGAAAAGTCTTCCCCGACCACATCACCATCGCAGCCGTGGAAGAGGGCGGGGCGCTGCTGGGCGCCGCCGGGAGCGTGGTCCGTTCCCTGGTGGAAGCGCCGCACCGCCTGCAGCCCTAATATGGTCCCGCTCCGCGTTGCTCCATCGCTTATTGCTGGTTCGCTGCCCTTTTGGCGACTGTAAGTAGCATCCGGCAGAAAATGCTGAAACGCCCCGGTCCTTGGACCGGGGCGTTTCGCCATTGGTGCCCCAGGAGGGAATCGAACCCCCGACCGGCGGATTAGAAGGCCGCTGCTCTATCCCCTGAGCTACTGAGGCAGTTCCGGAGGTGAATTCCGGAGCCTCAAAAAGTTTACATTGCCCGCCGTCCGGGCGCCGTCATTTTGTGCGCGGCACCCACTGATCCTCCACAGGCCGCGGCGGGCCCGGGTTTTGCACATAGGCGGACTCCTGCCTGCCCCGCAGATTGCGCCAGGCCCATGCTGGTCTTGCCAGCTAGGGCAGAACCACATGGAGACAGGACATAGAGATGAACGACACCATAACGATCAAGGGCTTTGTTGCCACCGATATCACAAGCGGCACAACACCCGGGGGAGTGGCCACCGCCGAATTCCGGATCGCTTCCAACTCGCGTCGGCGCGACAAGGACGGACAGTGGGTGGACGGTCACACCAACTGGTTCACGGTCCAGGGTTACCGCCATCTCGCCGGCAACATGGGCTGCAGCATCCGGAAAGGCCATCCCGTCATCGTGGTGGGCACGCTGAGGATCCGCAGCTGGGAGAGGGACGGAAGGGTTTATTACTCGCACACCATTGATGCTGACGCCGTTGGGCATGACCTTACGCTGGGGACGGCCAACTTCACCCGGTCCTCCAAGAAGCCGCTCCTTTCGCTCGTGGAACCGGAGCCACCCCTCGACGCCAGCCGTCAGGCCGGGCAGGAAGGACCTTTTGATGAACCCGCGGACAGCGACGATGACAGCGCTGAGGGCGGAGATCCGGCTGCGGCCTATGTCGAGGACGCCAACGGCGACCTGCTCGCCCTCGACCTCGAAACGGGGGAGCTCGCCGACTCCCCGGTTTGAGGTGCCCCCTGTCAACGCCCCTGGGCTCCCTCGGCTCCTTGGCGGTCAGGGTTGCAGCACCCCCCGGCTGCACCCTGTCCGCCAAGGTCATGAACCCCAGGACGGAAAGCTGGTCTGTGGAGGCGTGGCAGAATGGCAGCATGCGGCTTACCCCTGACCACCGGCAGAACACCACAGCCGGTGCAGTGTCTGCCGCCCCTGCGGCTTCGGCAGCAGCGTTCCCGGCCGCTGCAGCTCAGGTCCCTGAAGCTCCAGTCCCTGCCGCAATCCGACGAGCAGCAGCCGATCGCACAGCTGTTTGGCCCACCGCCACACGCTGTTTGGTCCTGGCAACCGCCGCCGTCGCGCTGCTGGCGGGTTTGTCCGGGTGTGTTGGCGGAACGCCCCAAGTCCAGCATGATTCATCCGGACCGGCAACCGCGGCAGCATCAGCCGGTGCAGCTCCGGCAGCAACGGAAACCGGGGCTGCCGGACCACTGGCCGATGCATCCGGAGTGCCGTCCGCCATGGCAGCGGAGGCCGCCGCCACCGTCACGGTCACAAAGACCGTGACGGACGCGCTGGGAAGGCTGGCCGCGGGATCGCCAAAACCGGCCACCGCGCAGGTAACAGATGCCCTCACGGGGGCGGGGATCGCGCCGGCGTCGTTGCAGGTTTCGCAAAGCCGTACACCCACCGGCCTTGAAGCCGACGCCATCGAAGCCGCAGTCCTCCACGGAAAGGACTGCGTCATCGGGCAGGTCCGTGACGGCGCTGTCACGGTAACCGTCCTGCCGGTACTGGCCAGCGGCAAGTGCTTTGTAGGCTCCTGACCGTGCTGCACCGAATGTGAGATATGCCCGCCGACCCACTAGATTTGGAACCATGGCGGAATTTATCTACACAATGACCAAGGCCCGAAAAGCCGTTGGCGAAAAACTCATTCTTGACGACGTAAGCATGTCCTTCTTTCCCGGCGCCAAGATCGGTGTTGTGGGCCCGAACGGTGCCGGTAAGTCCACCATCCTGAAGATCATGGCCGGGCTGGACACCCCCTCCAACGGTGAGGCCCGGCTCAGCCCCGGCTACACCGTGGGCATCCTCCTTCAGGAACCACCCCTGAACGAAGAAAAAACCGTCCTGGGCAACGTCCAGGAAGGCGTGGGCGAGATCTACGGCAAGATCCAGCGCTTCAACGAAATCTCCGAGGAAATGGCCAGCCCCGACGCTGACTACGACACCCTTCTCGAGGAGATGGGGCAGCTGCAGGAAGCCATCGACGCCGCGGATGCGTGGGACCTGGACTCCCAGCTGGAACAGGCCATGGACGCCCTCCGCTGCCCGCCGGCCGACGCCGACGTCACCAACCTTTCCGGTGGTGAACGCCGCCGCGTAGCACTCTGCAAGCTGCTCCTGCAGAAGCCGGACCTGCTGCTCCTGGACGAGCCCACCAACCACCTGGACGCCGAAAGCGTGCTGTGGCTCGAACAGCACCTCTCCACCTACTCCGGCGCAGTCCTGGCCGTCACCCACGACCGGTACTTCCTGGACCACGTGGCCGAGTGGATCGCCGAAGTGGACCGCGGCCACCTCTACCCGTATGAGGGCAACTACTCCACCTACCTCGAAAAGAAGCGCGCCCGCCTGGAAATCCAGGGCAAGAAGGACGCCAAGCAGGCCAAACGGCTTGCCGAGGAACTGGATTGGGTGCGGTCCAACGCGAAAGGCCGCCAGACCAAGTCAAAGGCCCGCCTGGCCCGCTACGAGGAGATGGCCGCCGAGGCAGACCGGACCCGCAAGCTGGACTTCGAGGAAATCCAGATCCCGCCGGGACCCCGCCTGGGTGGCCTGGTGCTCGAGGCCAAGAACCTGCAGAAGGGCTTCGAGGACCGGACCCTGATCGACGGCCTGTCCTTCACCCTGCCCCGCAACGGCATCGTGGGCGTCATTGGTCCCAACGGCGTGGGCAAGACCACGCTGTTCAAGACCATTGTTGGCCTGGAGCCGCTCGACGGCGGCGACCTGAAGATCGGCGATTCGGTCAAGATCTCCTACGCTGACCAGAGCCGCGGCGGCATCGACCCCAACAAGACGCTGTGGGAAGTTGTCTCGGACGGCCTGGACTTCATCCAGGTGGGGCACGTGGAGATGCCGTCCCGCGCCTATGTTGCCGCCTTCGGCTTCAAGGGCCCGGACCAGCAGAAGAAGGCCGGTGTGCTCTCCGGCGGTGAGCGCAACCGCCTGAACCTCGCGCTCACCCTGAAGCAGGGCGGCAACCTGCTGCTCCTGGACGAACCCACCAACGACCTCGACGTCGAAACCCTCAGCAGCCTCGAAAACGCGCTGCTGGAATTCCCGGGCTGCGCCGTGGTGGTCTCCCACGACCGCTGGTTCCTGGACCGGGTGGCCACCCACATCCTCGCTTATGAAGGTGACGAGGAGAACCCCTCCAAGTGGTACTGGTTCGAGGGCAACTTCGAATCCTACGAGGAGAACAAGGTGGAGCGGCTGGGACCGGACGCGGCCAAGCCGCACCGCGTCACACACCGACGCCTCACCCGCGACTAAGCCTCACCCGCGACCAAGCAGCGGCAGAGCGAACAAACAACAGGCCGGCACCTTCGAAAGGTGCCGGCCTGTTGACGTTGAGGCCGCAATGTCAGTCCTTGGCCGCCTTGCGGATCTGGTGCTCCATCACCTTTGCCTGGAAGGCGCCCACCACTTTGTTCTTCAAGTCAGTGGGTACGCGGACCATCCCCTCCTGCGCCACGGACGCCACATGCTGCCCCGCCCGGTTGAAGATCTTGCCGGTGGCCAGCCCGCGGGCGCCTTGGGCGCTGGGCGATTCCTGCACGTAGAGCAGCCATTCGTCCACGCGGGCGGGCCGGTGCCACCACATGGCGTGGTCCAGGCTCGCGACGTTCATCCCCGGCGTGATCCAGCTCAGCCCGTGCCGCCGCAGGATGGACTCCAGCAGGGTGTAGTCGCTCGCGTACGCCAGCGCCGCCCGGTGCAGGTTGGGATTGTCCGGCATGGGACCAAAGGTCTTCATCCACACGGCGTTGCGTGCTTCCCTCTCGCCGTGGGCCGACACGTACAGCGGCGGATCAACGTGCCGGATGTCGAAGGGCCGTTCATAGGCCCAGTGCCTCGCCACCGGATGGTCGAATTTGCCCAGCAGGTCAGCGGTGCTGGGCAGGGACTCGGGGTCGGGAATGCCGCTGGGCATCGCCGATTCGTGCTCGATGCCTTCGTCTTCTCCCTGGAAGGAGGCGATCATCGACAGGATGGGCACGCCTTCCTGGTAGGCGTGGACCCGCCGGGCGGAGAAGGACCTGCCGTCCCGGAGGCGCTGCACCCCGAAGGTGATGGGCTTGTTCGCATCTCCCGGCCGCAGGAAGTAGCCGTGCATCGAATGCACAAAACGGTCCGGCGCCACCGTCCTGATGGACGCGATGAGTGACTGTGCCAGCACCTGGCCGCCGAACACCCGGTGGTGCGGCTGCTGCTGGGACGGGCCCAGGAAGATGTCCTCGTCCGTCCGGGCACCCTCCAGCTCACCAAGGTCGAGAAGGGTGATGAGCGATGAGGTGGGATCCGGGTCGGTAAGCGCCAGGATTTCAGCGTCGGCTTCTGTCATGGTTTGACTCTAGACGGCACCCCGGCACTGCTCAACAAAGGTCCAGCCGGTAGTGTTCTTGGTGTGTCTGATCTACTCACCTCGTCCTTCCGCTTCGCCGATCCCCGGGATCTCGCCGACCTGAAGACTTTTGCCACGCGGGCCAAGTCAATCGACGACGGCGCCATCCGGCTTCAGGCTGCAGGTTCCGTCCTCGCCGCATACGTCTGCGTACTGCGGCCACGGATTCTCGGCGAAGCGACGCCCACCATCCTGGGGCTGCGCACCATGGAACTGGCGGAGCCGTCCGGGGCGGACGTCACCGTCCCCCTGGCGGCGGTACTGGACCGCCTCGCCCGGGCAGGGGAGGACGACGTCGAGTTGCCGGTTCCGCCGTCCACCGTCACCGAATCCTGGACCGGGGTGGGCGCTCCCAGGAGCGGGTGGGAACTGCTGGGTTCGCGCAGCGACGCGGCGCTGCGGGATGCCGCAGAGGCCGGCATCGCAGAGGTGGCTGGAATGGTGCCGGACAAGCCCGGCGCCATCATGGTGAACAACGCCCGGGCCGCTGTCTGGGGCCGGCAACTTGATGAGACCGGGCTCCCGGCAGGTGCTGCCTTCGCGGCCTTCGCCCTGGGGTTCCTGGGCAACGGTGACCAGAAGCTCTACCGCGCCGGGCGCTGGTTCCGGCTGTCCGGTCCCCGCGGACACGTCCTGGCCCGGACGGGCAGCGGGCTGCTGTAGCAGCAAAGGTTCGGGCCGGCAGGCATCACTGAGCGGCCGGGCTGTTCACCATGGACAGGGCCGCACGCTCCATGTAGTCCCAAAGGGTTCCTTCGTAGAGCGGCGGCAGATCCAGGGCATCCACGGCGGCGCGCATGTGGAACAGCCAGCGGTCCTTCGCCTCCGGCGTGACCTTGAACGGCATGTGCCGCATCCGCAGCCGGGGGTGGCCGCGCTCTTCCCCGTACGTGGTGGGACCGCCCCAGTACTGCTCAAGGAACATCAGGAACCGCCGCTTGGCCGGGCCCAGGTCCTCTTCCGGGTACATGGGACGCAGCAGCGGATCCGTTGCCACGCCGTCGTAAAAGACGTCGATCAGCTTCACGAAGGTCTCGTGGCCGCCCACGGCGTCATAGAAGTTGTCGGTGTAGCCGGGCTGGCTGAACGGATCGTTCTGCATGAGCTGCCGGGGCCGCTGCGGTTCGACGGGGATGGTCATGGCTAGTCTCCGGCTTTCTGGTCAGTCTTTTTGTTCTCGGCGCCGTGGTCGCTGGCCTGGTCCGTGGTTCCATCGGCTGACTCGTGCAGGGGAACGTAGTTGCCCTGGGAACGGTTGCCCACGCGCAGGATCTCGCCGTTGCGCAGGTACCAGATGGCGCCGTCGTCGGACCGCACGCGGGTGATGCGCAGGCCCATGGACTCCACCACACCAACAACCTCACTGGTTTCGATAACGTCGCCGATGCCGTATTGGTCTTCAATGGTAATAAAAATCCCCGCCAGGAAGTCGCGGATGAGCTGCTGGGCGCCGAAACCGATGGCCACACCCAGGATGCCCACGCTGGTGAGCAGCGGGGCGATGTTGATGTCGAGGTTCTGCAGCACATACATACCTGTGATGATGACCACCAGTACCCCCACCACGCTGTTCAGCAGGGAGCCGATGGTTTCGGCCCGCTGTACGCGCCGTTCGTGGTCCAGGGCGCGCAGGGCCGGTGCAACCCACTTGAACGTGCGCGTCTTGAAGAAGTTGCTGCCCGACGCCACGCGCCGGGTGATTCGGGAGATGACGAAAGTGGCAACCAGCCACACCGCAACGCCCACGCCGAGGCTGATCACGATGCCCGTGATGCTCACCCCGTCCGGATCACTGGCGGCGGAAGGAAGGACCGACAACATACTGACCATAAGGGCGAATTACTCCTGGGGGTTTCCCGGCTGCGGCCGGGCTGCGGAGGCCGGGGCACCGGTTAAGCCCGGCGCGGAAGGCTCTGTTCTCCTTCAACCCTAGCGCCGTAGCGTGGCCGCATGCGCATTCTTGTCCTCGGCGGAACCGCCTTCCTGTCCGCAGAAATCGCCCGGCAGGCCCTGGCCGCCGGGCATGAGGTGACGTGCCTGGCCCGGGGCTCCGCGGCGGAACCGCCCGAAGGGACGGTGTGGCTGAAAGTGGACCGTTCGCTGGCCGCGAACGCCTACGGGGACGCGGCCAGGGGAGAGTGGGATGCCGTCGTCGAAGTGGCACGCAACCCTGTGCCCGCGTCGGCAGCCCTGCAGGCCCTCGCTCACCGCACGGCGCACTGGACGTTCGTCTCCAGCTGCTCCGTCTACGCAGATGCGTCCGTTCCCGGCACCGGGGAGGACTCAGCCCTCCTTCCCGCCTTGGGCCTGGGTACGCCCTCGACGCCGGAGAACTACGGCGGGTCCAAAGCAGCCATCGAGCTGGCAACCTTCCGGGCTGCGGCAGGCAAAGCCCATATCTGCCGTGCCGGACTGATTGGCGGACCGGGGGACGGCTCGGACCGCTACGGCTACTGGCCCGCCCGCTTCGCACGGGACCAGACGCCTGTCCTGGTACCGGACATCGATGCGCACCCGACGCAGGTAATCGACGTCCGCGATCTCGCTGCCTGGATCCTGCTGGCAGCGGAGCAGGGAATCACCGGCGCATTCAACGCACTCGGAGACCAGGTTCCCTTCGGCAAATACATCGACTCCGCCCGGCAGTTGGCAGGCCACACCGGCGAGGTGCTGCCCGCAGCGGAGCCCTGGCTGGCGGACCAGGGTGTGGACTACTGGGCGGGACCGGACTCCCTGCCGCTCTGGCTGCCGCCCGGGCATGAGGGGTTCATGGCCCGCAGCAACCGGGCAGCCGTGGAGGCCGGCCTGCGCCTCCGGCCTTGGCAGGAAACGCTGGCCGCCACGCTGGCTGACGAACGCGGACGCGGACTGCGCCGGCCCCGGAAGGCCGGCCTCACCCAGGAAACCGAGTCGCGGCTGGTAGCCGCCCTGCGGGGCGGCGCCTAAGCCGGATGGGCGGAGGGGCCCGCCACCAGCGTCTCGGGTGCATGTTCCACAGGAAAGTTCACGCTGCGCGCGATGAAGCAGACCTGGTTTGCCTCGTGGTGCAGCCGGCCGGCGAGCTCCACCTGGCCCGCGTCCGCCACCGTCACGCACGGGTGCAGCGTGACGGACTCGAACTGGCCGCTGCCGTCCCGGTTCAGGCGCATCAGCCCGGTAGCGTTGTCGCTGTACTCCGTCACCACCACGCCGTGCTTCACCGCCACATGCAGGTAGGACAGCATGTGGCATTGGGCCAGGGCAGCCAACAGCAGCTGTTCGGGGTTGTAGCGCTCCCGGTCGCCGTGGAACGTGGCATCCGCCGAGCCCTTGAGGACCGGCAGGCCCGCGATGAGCACGTCATGGTCCCGGGAGTAGCCGCGGTAGGACGACGTGCCATCGCCGAGGTTGCCGGTCCACTGGACGGTCAGCGCGTAGCGGTGCTCGGACAGGCCCATCAGGCAGGCACCGCCTCGCCGGGAAGCACGTCAGCCGCGCGGGCGCGCAGGGCCCGGGCAACGCCGTCGCGGTTCTCCAGCATCATGCGCCGCAGCGCGGCGCTTTCAGGCGGAAGCGACGCCAGGAAGGCGTCAGTCCGGTCCACGGTGGCCTGCGTGGTCAGCAACGAGGGGTAGAGCCCGACGACGATCTGCTGGGCGAGTGCGTGGGTGCGCGTTTCCACGATCCCCGGCACGGCCCGGAAGTACTTTTCGGCGTACGGCTCCAGCAGCGACCGGTCCAGGACCCGCATAAAGCCGTTGACCGCCGAGCCCTGGAGGGCGTTGGACAGTTCGCCCTTATCGACGATGGATTCCCAGGCCGCAGCTTTGGCCTCCGCAGTGGGTATGGCTGCCTTCGCCTGGGCCGCGGCGTTCTGTCCGCTCGACGTGTTGTCCCGTTCGAGCTCGGCGTCGATGCCGTCCTGGCCCAGCCGGCCGCCCACCACCAGCGATGTCACCAGCTCCCAGCGCAGGTCCTGGTCAACCGCCAGTCCGTCCAGGACCAGCGAACCGCCCAGGAGGCCCGCCACCTTGTCCAGCTGGGTTTCACTGCCGGCCAGCAGGGCAAAGGATTTCACGAACTGCAGCTGGGCGTCGGAGCCGCCGGGCACCTCGGAGGCCAGTTGCCAGAGCTTGTCCGCCGCAGCCTCCGTTGTGGCCTCCCGGTGCTCCCCGGCCACATAGAAGTTCAGCGTAGTGGCCAGCTGGCGGAGCTGGACCAGGATCACGGAGGAGTCCGTCTCCGCCGCGACGTTCGCGAGGATCAGCTCCACGTACCGGCGCGCCGGGGTCTCGCCGTCGCGGGCAGCATCCCAGGCGGAGTTCCACACCAGGGTCCGCGGCAGGCTCTGGCTGAAGTCCTTCAGGTGCGCGGTGGCCGTGGCCAGCGACTTTTCGTCCAGCCGCACCTTGGCGTAGGCGAGATCGTCATCGTTGACCAGGATGAGGTCCGGCTGGGCCAGGCCGGCAAGGGCGGGCACTTCGGTGCGTTCGCCGTCCACGTCCAGCTCCTCCCGGTGCACCCGCTCCAGCTTGCCGTCACCGTTCAGGTTGTAGAACCCCACGGCCAGCCGGTGCGGACGGATGGTGGGCCACTCCTCCACGGCGGACTGCACAATGGCGAAGGACGTGAGCCTGCCGTCTCCGTCCACGTCCAACTCGGGCTTGAGCGTGTTGACGCCGGCCGTTTCAAGCCATTGCCGTCCCCAGTCATCAAGGTCGCGGCCGCTGGCCTTCTCCAGCTCCACGAGGAGGTCCCGCAGTTCGGTGTTCTGCCAGGAGTGCTTGGCAAAGTACTCCCGCACACCGGCCATGAACTGCTCCGGTCCCACCCACGCCACGAGCTGGCGGAGGACAGAGGCGCCCTTGGCGTAGGTGATGCCGTCAAAGTTCACCTCGACGTCCTGTAGGTCGTTGATTTCGGCGAAGATCGGGTGTGTGGTGGGCAGCTGGTCCTGGCGGTAGGCCCACGACTTCTCTACGGAGGCGAACGTGGTCCAGGCGCTGGTGAAGGAAGTGGCCTCCACCGCCGCGAGGTGGGACATGTACTCGGCGAAGGACTCATTGAGCCAGAGGTCATTCCACCAGCGCATCGTCACGAGGTCGCCGAACCACATGTGGGCGAGCTCGTGCAGCACGGTGATGGCACGCCGTTCAATCTGCGCCCCGGTCACCTTGCTGCGGAAGACGTAGCCTTCGAGGATAGTCACGGCGCCGGCGTTCTCCATGGCTCCGGCGTTGAACTCCGGCACGAACAGCTGGTCGTACTTCTCGAACGGGTACGGGCAGCCGAACTGCGCCTCGAAGAATGCGAAGCCCTGCCGGGTCAGCGCGAAGATGTTCTCCGCGTCCAGGTACTGCATCAGCGATTTCCGGGCGAAGACCCCCAGGGGGATGACCCGCCCGTCGGAGCTGGTTACCTCGCTGCGCACGGACTGGTAAGGCCCGGCGATCAATGCGGTGACGTAGGAGGACAGCCGCGGGGTGGGGGCGAAAGACCAGACCGAGCGGGCGCCGCCGTCCTCCCCGGGCGTGGTCTCCACCGGTGCCGGGGTGGGGGCGTTGGAGATGAGGTCCCAGTGCGAGGGGGCGGTGACCGTGAAAGCGAAGGTGGCCTTGAGGTCCGGCTGCTCGAACACGGCGAACATCCGGCGCGAATCGGGAACCTCGAACTGCGTGTACAGGTAGACCTCGTTGTCCACCGGGTCCACGAAGCGGTGCAGGCCCTCGCCGGTGTTCATGTACGGTGCGTCGGCCACAATGGTGAGTTCGTTGTGTTCGGCGAGCTCCGGCAGTTGGATCCTGACGCCGTCGGACACCGTGGCAGGGTCCAGGCTGCGGCCGTTCAGCGTGACGCTGTGGACCGCCGACGTGATGGCGTCGATGAAGGTGGAGGTCCCGGGCCTGGCACTGAATGTCACCGTAGTGGTGCTGCCAAAGACCTTTCCGCCCCGGGTCAGGTCCAGGTTGACATCGTAGGACTCGACGGTGATCAGTTCGGCGCGCCCGCTGGCTTCAGCGCGCGTCAGATTCAAACCAGGCAAAGTGGGGCCTTTCGAAAGATTGGCAACTTCCGCTGGCGGTGCCCAGCGGCGGCATTTGTTCATTCTTGCATCCCCTCAGCGGGTGACAAGTTGCAGGGCTCACACGCGCCGCTGGACTGTTGCGGACTCACCGGCCGGCTGCGGGAGTAGCGTTAAATCATGGGCAAGTTCATGGAAGCGGTGGACACCAGGGCGTTACGGTTCGTGGCGGGGTTCCCGGTGCTGGTGGCGGTGGGGTTCGTCGTGTGCGCCTTCCTGCTTCGGCCGGACCTTCCCGAGCCGCTCGCCATCCGTTGGACGGACGACGGCGGTGCCTCCTTCGCGCCCTTCGGCACCTACGTGGCCGGGGGCGCGCTGATGATCGTTGCCGCCGGCTGGCTGGTCCTGTCCCAGGCACTGCCGGTCCGGAGGCCGGTGGTGATGCGCCGGATCATGATGGGAGCCGGCCTTTTCCTGACACTGTTCGTCACCAGCGTCCTGGCTGCAGGACTTATCGGCCAGGCTGGACTGGCGGACGCCCGTGATTCCAGCGTGGACATGATCGTCCTGGCGCTCGGCAGCGGGGCCGCTGTATCCCTGGGCGTGATCATCGCGTTCGTCTATAAAGCTGACCAGCAGTGGTCGCCCGATGACGACCGGGCATTGCAGCTTGCCATTGCGAGGGAGCTGGATCCGGACCTGTCCCGGGACAGCATCCGGCTGTGGGTGCACGCCCGCAGCTCGGTCTTTGTGATGATCGGCATCGCCTCGCTGTTTCCGGCCGCCCTGATCGCCATTGCCGTGCCTTGGCTCGGCGCGCTGCTGGTGGTCCTGGCCGTGATCGGCGCGGCGTTCCTGTGCGCACGGATCAAGGCGGACCGGCGCGGCTTGAAAGTGTTGCTGGCCGGTGTGGTGCCGGTGATGGACGTGCCCGCGGGCGCCATTTCGGCCGCCAGCGCGGCAGACGTGCGCGCGGCCGACTTTGGCGGGTGGGGCTACCGGCACCACAGTGGAACAGCGGCCATGCTCGTCAGCAGCGGTCCCGCCGTCGTGGTCAAGAAGACCGACGGGCAGCGGCTCGCGGTCAGCGGCGGGAGCCGGGACTCGGCCGCGCGGCTCGCGGAAGTCCTGACCCGGGTGGCGGCCAGGGCCCGCGACGGCGGCGCCGAACCCGCGGCAGGCCGGCCCGAGTCCTAGTATCCTTGTCCGTGTTGTCCTGACCCCGGCCTGCACCGTCCGTGCCGGCCGCCAGCGCCCACCGAACGGATTCTGCTCGTGACTTCTTCCCCTGCCTTCCCGCGGGTCCACATTGCCACCGACCACGCAGGCATGGAACTCAGCGCCCACCTCGTGACCCACCTGACCGCCAAGGGGTACGAGGTGGTGGACCACGGTCCCAAGGTCTACGACGCGCAGGATGACTACCCGTCGTTCTGCATCAAGGCGGCCCTCGCCGTGGTGGCGGACCAGCAGGCCGGCGTCCACGCCCTGGGAATCGTGCTGGGCGGGTCCGGCAACGGGGAACAGATTGCCGCCAACAAAGTGAAGGGCGTGCGGGCTGCCCTGGCCTGGAACCGCTCCACCGCGACCCTGGCCCGCGAGCACAACGATGCCAACGTGGTGGCCGTGGGCGGCCGCCAGCACTCTGTTGAGGAAGCCACGGAGCTGATCGAAGCCTTCCTGTCCGAGCCGTTCAGCGACGATGAGCGCCACGTGCGGCGGATCGGCAAGATCGCCGCCTACGAAACCACCGGCGAGGTCATCGAGTAGTGCCGGAGGGGCATACACTCCGGCGCCTCGCACGGCAGTTCGCGGACGTCTTCGGTGGCCAGCAGCTGGCGGTGTCCAGCCCCCAGGGCCGGTTCGCCGGCGGCGCGGCGCTGCTCGATGGGCACGTCCTGGTTGCGGCCGACTCCCACGGGAAGCACCTGTTCCTGCACTTTGACCACTCGCTGGTACTCCACGTCCACCTGGGCCTCTATGGAGCCTGGAGCTTCGGCGGCGACAGTACCTTCGCGGGCTCTTCGAGCATCGGCGCGCCGCGCCGGGTGGGGGAGCGGGAGAGTTTCGACGACGGCGCTGGTGGCCTCCCTTACGACGGTCCGCCGGCGCCCGTGGGGGCAGTGCGCGTCCGGCTGGTGGGCGCCAACGGCTGGGCGGACCTGCGCGGGGCCACCACCTGCGAAACCATCACCGCCGCCGAGGCCGAAGCGGTGCTGGGTCGGCTCGGGCCGGACCCTCTGCGCAACCGGCGGGGAGACGCCGGCCGCTTCATCGCCAACCTGCAAAGCCGCACGGCGCCGCTGGCCGCGCTGCTGATGGACCAGAAAGTCATCGCCGGGGTGGGAAACGTATACCGGGCCGAGGTCCTCTTCCGGCGGAGGCTGTACCCCTGGCTTCCGGGGAGCAACGTGGAGGAGACCGAGGCGCGGAAGCTGTGGCGCGACGTCGTCTCCGTCATGACCGACGGCGTGGCGGACGGGCGGATTATCACTACCACGCCAAGGTTCTGGGCCGGCCACGGGAAAGCCGCGGCACGTGCTGCCGCCGCCAGGACCGAGACGTACCCTGCCCGCGAGGATGCCCACTTCGTCTACAAACGCGACGGCCTGCCCTGCCGCGTCTGCCGGACTACGGTCCTGATCGCCGAACTGGTGGGCCGCAAGCTCTACTGGTGCCCGTCCTGCCAGCAGCCCGCCTGAACCCGGTGTAGCCGGAGGCCCACTGGACAGTCAGCCGTTAGGAAAGTCAGCCAACAATTAAGAAAGTCAGCCAACAATAAAAGGCCCCTCCGAAGAGGGGCCTTTTACTGTTGGAGGGGACGACGGGAATCGAACCCGCGTAATCAGTTTGGAAGACTGAGGCTTTACCATTAAGCTACGTCCCCGAAGGAAGATCCATTCAACCTGGTGCGCAAGCGCTGGGCCGGATGGGAACTTCGGGCTGGCTGTTCAAGCCGGATATAACTAAACCTAATCCATGGGCTACGTGTCAAATGTGCAAAGACGGCGCGTATCACCGTAGACTTGCCTGTGCACTTACGGGGTGTAGCTCAGCTTGGCTAGAGCGCCTGCTTTGGGAGCAGGAAGTCGCAGGTTCAAATCCTGTCACCCCGACTCTGCGGCCCGGACCTCTCGGCCTGGACAAAACATTGCGTTTGCAGAAACCCATCCAACAAACCCAGGAGTACTTAGACCGTGAAGAGCGCTGTCGAGAACCTCACCCCCACGCGGGTCAAGCTCAATGTTGAGGTCCCCTTTGAGGAATTGAAGCCCAGCATCGACTCGGCCTACAAGACCGTTGCTTCGCAGATCCAGGTCCCTGGTTTCCGTAAGGGCAAGGTCCCGGCAAAGCTGATCGACCAGCGCGTCGGCCGCGGCTACGTCCTGGAGACGGCCATCAACGAAGGCCTCAACGGCTGGTACCAGGCTGCCGTACAGGAATCCGGCATCCGCCCACTGAGCCGTCCCGAGGTTGAAATCACCGAGGTTCCGGACCCCTCCGCCACCGATGGCGGCCTGAAGTTCGCCGCCGAGGTTGACGTCCGCCCCGAGATCGAACTCCCGGACTACTCCGGCATCCAGGTCGAGGTTGCGGCGGCCGAGTCCTCCGACGAGGACGTTGACAAGGCCCTGGACGAACTCCGTGGCCGCTTCGGCACGTTGAAGCCCGCTGACCGCCCCGCGGGTGACGGCGACTTCCTCACCATCGACATCACCGCCAGCATCGACGGCGAAGAAGTCGACTCTGCTGCCGGCCTGTCCTACCAGGTTGGCGCCGGCACCATGCTCGAGGGCCTCGACGAAGCCGTCACCGGCCTGAGCGCCGACGAAGACGCCATCTTCGACACCACCCTGGTGGGCGGCGACCACGCAGGTGAAGCAGCCCAGGTCAAGGTGGTAGTCAAGGCCGTCAAGGAGCGCGAACTCCCCGAGGCCAACGACGACTTCGCCCAGCTCGCCTCCGAGTTCGACACCCTCGCCGAGCTCCGCGAGGACCTCGCCAAGCAGGCCGCCGACTCCAAGGTTGTTGAGCAGGGCGTCGAGGCCCGCGACAAGGTCCTGGACAAGCTCGTTGAGCTCGTCGAGGTTCCGGTTCCGGACTCCGTCGTCGAAGAGCAGCTCGACGCCCACTTCAAGGAGGGCAACGGCCACGGCGACGGCGAACACGACACCGAGGAACACCGTGAAGAGGTCCGGGCCAACACCGCCCGCGCCTTCCAGAACGAGATCATCCTCGACGCCATCGCGGAAAAGGAAGAAGTCAACGTCAGCCAGAACGAGCTGATCGACTACATCGTCACCACCGCCGGCCAGTACGGCATGGACCCCAACCAGTTCGCCCAGATCATTGATCAGAGCGGCCAGGTCCCCATGATGGTCTCCGAAGTCCGCCGCCGCAAGGCCCTGGCTGTTGTCCTGGGTCAGGCTACGGTGACCGACTCCGAAGGCAACGCAGTGGACCTCAGCGATTTCGTCCGTCCCGGCGGTGAAGAGGAAGCTCCCGCAGCCGAGGAAACTCCCGCTGTAGAGGCCGATGAAGCAACTGCCGATGCACCCGAGGCTGGAGCCGAGGAAGACAAGGCAGAGGCCAAGGCCTAGCCACGCCATAGAGCAGATGCGAACGGCCCCCGGATCCCAGGATCCGGGGGCCGTTTGCTTTGTGCCGGCAGCCCCCGGGGCCGTGCCCGCCGATCGTGCGCCGTCAGCGAACAGCCCACGGCGCGAGAACAAAACGTCAGTGAAACGGGTTAGTGTCCAAGTAGAGATTTTCAGTGATGTCACCGTCACCAGTGAGAGGTAAGTACACATGTCACAGCACGCAGAGGCCCCCCGGATGGCGACTGTCGATCCTGCAGCCCAGGACAACTACATCTACAACCGCCTCCTCAAGGAGCGGATCATCTGGCTGGGCTCAGAGGTGCGGGACGAGAACGCCAACGCCATCTGCTCGCAGCTGCTGCTCCTTTCCGCCGAAAACCCGGAAAAGGACATCTACCTTTACATCAACTCACCGGGCGGCTCGGTCACCGCAGGCATGGCCATCTACGACACCATGCAGTTCATCCCGAACGACGTCGTCACCGTGGCCACCGGCCTCGCCGCGTCGATGGGGCAGTTCCTGCTCTCCTCCGGGACCAAGGGCAAGCGCTACGCCACCCCCAACGCCCGCGTCCTGATGCACCAGCCCTCCGGCGGCATCGGCGGCACCGCCTCGGACATCAAGATCCAGGCAGAACTCATCCTGCACATGAAGAAGGTCATGGCGGAACTGACGGCCGAGCAGACCGGCCAGACCGTCGAGACCATCCTCAAGGACAACGACCGCGACAAGTGGTTCACGGCAGCCGAGGCCCTTGAATACGGGTTCTTCGACAAGATCGCCGCCCACGCCGGCTCGGTTGCCGGCGGCGGCGGTACGTCCAACAGCAACGGCGCCTCCGGCGAGACCCCCTCCGCGAACTAGACCGGCACAAGAACACTCAGATCAGGAGCAATTAAAATGAACTACAACTTCGGGTGGTCCGCCGGTAATCTTCCGTCCAGCCGCTACGTCCTGCCCCAGTTCGAAGAGCGCACCCCCTACGGCTTCAAGCGCCAGGACCCGTACACCAAGCTCTTCGAGGACCGCATCATCTTCCTCGGCGTCCAGGTGGACGACGCCTCCGCCGACGACATCATGGCCCAGCTGCTGGTGCTCGAGTCCACGGACCCGGACCGCGACATCACCCTGTACATCAACTCACCGGGTGGTTCCTTCACCGCCATGACGGCAATCTACGACACCATGCAGTACATCCGTCCGGAAATCCAGACGGTCTGCCTTGGGCAGGCAGCCAGCGCCGCCGCTGTCCTGCTGGCGGCCGGAACGCCCGGCAAGCGCCTGGCACTGCCGAACGCCCGTGTCCTGATCCACCAGCCCGCCCTGTCCGGCGGCCAGGGCGGCCAGGCCTCCGATCTGGAGATCCAGGCCGCGGAGGTCATGCGGATGCGGTCCTGGCTGGAAGACACCCTGGCGCACCATTCAGGGCGGACCTCCGAACAGGTCAACAACGACATCGAGCGCGACAAGATCCTGACCGCGGAAGAAGCCCAGGCGTACGGCCTGATCGACCAGGTCCTGGATTCCCGCAAGATCAAGCCGCAGGCCATCACCAGGTAGCGGTACAGCAAAGCGCCGGTGGCGCCAATCATTTGGCTCCACCGGCCTTTTCCTTCCACCCTCGGAAGCGAATGTGACCTAGAGTGGATGTTGTCACAACCGGTCCACGCAGGCTGGTGGAGATTCCAGCAACGGTGCAAGGCTGCCTGGCAGCAAGATACTAAGGGGTTCACATATGGCTCGGATTGGCGAGAGCACGGATCTGCTGAAGTGTTCTTTCTGCGGAAAGAGCCAGAAGCAGGTGCGGAAGCTCATTGCCGGGCCCGGTGTCTACATCTGTGATGAGTGCATTGAGCTTTGCAACGAAATCATCGAAGAGGAGCTTGCCGAAGTTGCAGATCTGGGCAGCTTCGAACTGCCCAAGCCGCGGGAGATTTTCGACTTCCTGCAGGAATACGTCATCGGCCAGGAGCCTGCCAAGCGCTCCCTCGCCGTCGCTGTCTACAACCACTACAAGCGGATCCAGGCGGGCCACGCGCCCAAGTCGGGCAGCCTCGCGGACGGCGGCCACCACGACGACGTCGAGATCGCCAAGTCCAACATCCTACTGATCGGTCCCACGGGCTGCGGAAAGACCTACCTGGCCCAGACGCTTGCCCGGCGCCTGAACGTCCCGTTCGCGGTGGCCGACGCCACGGCACTGACCGAGGCCGGCTACGTGGGTGAAGACGTGGAGAACATCCTCCTCAAACTCATCCAGGCCGCTGATTATGACGTCAAAAAGGCCGAGCAGGGAATTATCTACATCGACGAAATCGACAAGATTTCGCGCAAGAGCGAAAACCCCTCCATCACCCGCGATGTCTCGGGTGAGGGCGTCCAGCAGGCGCTCCTGAAGATCCTGGAAGGCACTGTTGCCTCTGTGCCTCCGCAGGGCGGCCGGAAGCACCCGCACCAGGAATTCATCCAGATCGACACCACCAATGTCCTGTTCATCGTGGCCGGTGCCTTCGCGGGCCTGGAGGAGATCATCGGATCCAGGTCCGGCCGGAAGGGGATCGGCTTCGGCGCCCCCCTCAACGACGCCAGCAAGAAGGTCGATTCCTACGGTGAAGTGATGCCGGAGGACCTGCTGAAGTTCGGGCTGATCCCGGAATTCATCGGCCGCCTCCCCGTGATCACCACGGTGTCCAACCTGGACCGTGACGCCCTAATACAGATTCTCTCCACGCCCAAGAACGCCCTGGTGAAGCAGTACCAGAAGATGTTCCAGATCGACGGCGTCGAGCTGGTCTTCGACGACACCGCCCTGGATGCCATTGCCGAACAGGCACTGGAACGCGGCACCGGCGCCCGCGGCCTGCGGGCCATCATGGAGGAAGTGCTCCTTCCCGTGATGTTCGATCTCCCCAGCCGTGAGGATGTGGCCAGCGTTGTGATCACCGAGGACGTGGTCCTTCGGGGCGCCGAACCCACCGTAGTCCCGCACGTCACCAAACGGCGTAAGTCGGCCTGATCCGGAATAAATCCGCCGCGCCGGTCGCTGTCTCCTTTGACGCGCCCGGTGCGCTTTTTCCCCGCAGACTTCCTTAAGGAGAACACCTGTGCCTGAAACCACGAGCAACAAAGCAGATTTCTGGTTTGACCCGATGTGCCCCTTCGCCTGGGTGACCTCCCGCTGGATCGGCGAGGTGGAAGGCGTCCGTGACATCGCCACCGAGTGGCACGTCATGAGCCTCGCCGTGCTGAACGAGGGCCGCGACGAGCTCCCCGAGCAATACCGGGAGTTCATGGCCAAGGCCTGGGCTCCCGTGCGTGTCATAGTGGCCGCGGCCGAGAAGCACGGCACGGAATACATCAAGCCGCTCTACGACGCCATGGGCACCAAGATCCACAACGAAGGCAACACGGACATCGCCGAAGTGATCTCCAAGTCGCTCGCGGAGGCAGGGCTTCCGGCGGAACTCGCCGCCGCTGGCCAGAGCGAGGAATTCGACCACCAGCTCCGTGCCAGCCACGAGGCCGGCATCTCCCTGGTCGGCCAGGACGTCGGCACGCCGGTGGTTGCCTTCAACGGCACCGCCTTCTTCGGACCCGTCCTGACCCGCATCCCGCGCGGCGAGGAAGCCGGCCGGATCTGGGACGCCACGGTGACCCTTGCGTCCTTCCCGTACTTCTTTGAGATCAAGCGCAGCCGCACCGAAAGCCCCGTCTTCAGCTAGGCCGAATCACTCCGCCGGACCACTGGTTGGGCGCATCAAAAGCCCCGGGAAAACTACTCTCATGTAGTTTTGCCGGGGCTCTTGTGCGCCCGAAACTGCCGGACAAGAATAGAGATTACCCACTTCGAAAGAAGCGGGACGCAGGGACCAAAGATTCAGTGACACTCATCTGACGCAGCCTTCGGCAAAGTGAGGTGATGGCTACCAGTGACGAGGTAGGAAGACCTGAAAATCCGAGGATCTTGCCAGATTGTCTTAGACGTCACGTGACAGTCGAAAAGTCGAAGCCCCACCAACGGCAAAACGCTGATGGGGCTTCCCCTTTGCCCTGAAACAGGTTGTTCCTGAATCAGTGCGCTGCCGGTCAGGCCTGTGCCGGCTCCTCAGTGGCAGCCAGCGACACATCGCTCACCGTCAGTTCGCCCTCGCCCACTACAAGGGTGATCTCGCGGGCGTTCGAAGCCGCCTTCAAGTCGGCAAGCCCGGCTTTCAGCTGCGAAGTGAGGGTCTCCGGAGCCGTGATGGTGGCGGACAGGACCTCAGTGCGCTGCTTGACCTTGGCTTCGGACTTGGCCTTGCGGACGCCGCTGAGGGCAACACCCACGGTGGCCAGCATGGTGGTGTCGCCGCCCGGGATGTCCAGCGGGGAAGGCCACTGGGCCCGGTGGACGGAACCATTCCGCCACCAGCCCCAGACCTCTTCGGTGGCGAAGGGCAGGAACGGAGCGAACAACCGCAGCAGGGTGTCCAGGCTGGTGGCCAGTGCAGCCAGGACCGAAGCCTGTTCTGCCTCGCCGGCGGCGCCGTAGGCCCGGTCCTTGATGAGCTCCACGTAGTCATCGGTGAACTGCCAGAAAAAGCTCTCGGTGATCTGCAGCGCGCGGGCGTAATCGTAGTTCTCGAACGCCTTGGTGGACTGCGCCACAACGTCGGCGAGCTGGGCGAGGACGGCCCGGTCCAGGGGGTTGGACAGCACGGAGAGGTCATCGGAAAGCACTGAGGCCTCGGTGGCGCCGAGGTTCAGCACGAACTTCGAGGCGTTCAGCAGCTTGATGGCCAGGCGCCGGCCGATCTTCATCTGGGCGATCTCGTAGGCGGTGTCCGCCCCGAGCTTCGCGGAAGCTGCCCAGTACCGGACGGCATCCGAACCGTATTCCTCCAGCACGTCGGTGGGGACCACCACATTGCCCTTGGACTTGGACATCTTCTTGCGGTCCGGGTCCAGGATCCAGCCGGAGATGGCGGCGTGCTTCCACGGTGCGCTGTTTTCCAGGGCGTCGGCGCGGACCACCGAGGAGAACAGCCAGGTCCGGATGATGTCGTGGCCCTGCGGGCGGACGTCAAACGGGAACACCTTGGCGAAAAGTTCCTCGTCGCGCTTCCAGCCACCCACTATGTTCGGCGTCAGCGAGGACGTGGCCCAGGTGTCGAGGATGTCGGCGTCGCCCGTGAATCCATGGGGTACGTCGCGCTGTGCCTCGTCGAAGCCGGGCGCGGCGTCCGCAGCGGGATCCACGGGGAGCTGCGCGTCGGACGGCACGATGGGGGAGTCGTAGTCCGGGTTACCGTCCGCGTCCAGCGGGTACCAGACCGGGATGGGTACACCGAAGAAGCGCTGGCGGGACACCAGCCAGTCACCGTTCAGGCCGGAGATCCAGTTTTCGTAGCGGGAGCGCATGAAGGCCGGGTGGAAGTCGATTTCCTGGCCGCGGGCGATCAACCGTTCGCGGCGGTCCTCGTCCCGGCCGCCGTTGCGGATGTACCACTGGCGGGAGGTGACAACCTCAAGGGGCTTGTCGCCTTTTTCGTAGAAGTTCACGGGGTGCATGATCTTCTTCGGCTCGCCCTCGAGCAGTTCGGCGGCGGTGAGGAGCTTCACCACCTCCTCCTTGGCGCTGAATACGGTCTTGCCGGCGATGGCGGCAAAGGCTTCGCGGCCGATGTCCGTGGTGATCCACTCGGGAGCCTCGCTGATGATCCGGCCGTCGCGGCCTACGATCGCCCTGGTGGGAAGCTGCAGTTCACGCCACCAGGTGACGTCTGTCAGGTCGCCGAAAGTACAAACCATCGCGATGCCGGAGCCCTTGTCGGCCTTGGCCAGCGGGTGGGCCTTCACTTCCACCTCGACGCCGAACACCGGGGACGTGACCTTCTTGCCGAACAGCGGCTGGTACCGTTCGTCGTCGGGGTTCGCCACCAGGGCCGCGCAGGCGGCCAGCAGTTCGGGACGGGTGGTCTCGATGTAGATCCGTTCTCCGTCTTCGGTGAAGAACGGGTAGCGGTAGTACGCGCCCGGAACCTCGCGGTCCTCGAGCTCCGCCTGGGCCACGGCGGTACGGAACGTGACGTCCCAGAGCGTGGGGGCCTCGGCCATGTAGGCGTCGCCCGCAGCAAGGTTGGCCAGGAACGCGCGCTGCGAGACTGCCCGTGAGTTGTCGTCGATGGTGCGGTACGTCAGTTCCCAGTCCACGGACAGGCCCAGCGTCTGGAAGAGGTTTTCGAAGACCTTCTCGTCCTCGACGGCGAGCTCTTCACACAGTTCGATGAAGTTCCGGCGGGAGACGACGTCGAAGTCCCGCTGGTTCTTGGCAGGCTGTGCCGGGGGCCGGTAGTCCGGGTTGTACGGGATGGCGGGATCGCAGCGCACACCGTAGTAGTTCTGCACCCGGCGCTCCGTGGGCAGGCCGTTGTCATCCCAGCCCATCGGGTAGAAGACATTCTTGCCGGTCATGCGCTGGTAGCGGGCCAGCACGTCGGTCTGCGTGTAGGAGAACATGTGTCCCACATGCAGCGATCCGGAGGCAGTGGGAGGGGGAGTGTCGATCGAGTAGACCTGCTCCCGGGTGGTGTCCGGGTTGAACTTGTAGGTCCCCTCCGCGAGCCAGCGCTGCGTGAGGGCAGCTTCGAGGCCCTCGAGGGCCGGCTTGTCCGGAACGTTGATGGGGGCGGTGGTGGGCGTGTCTGTACCCTGATTGTCTTCAGCCATCTGCCAATTGTTTCATGTCCGCGCACGTCCCCCTGCCCGGCGGGGCGTCCGCCGGCGGCTGGTCATCCGGGGAAACACACCCGCGTGACCCGCGGGCAGGGAAGGTTAGGGTGGTGCCATGACTTCGGACTCCCTGAAAAAGGCAGCATTGGTGACCGGCGCAAGCAGCGGAATCGGCGAGGCAACAGTCCGCGCCCTGGCTGCGGAAGGCTGGACAGTCTTCGCGGTGGCCCGCCGCGCGGAGCGGCTCGCGGCGCTGGAAGCCGAGACAGGCGCCGTCGGCATTCCTGCGGATATCTCCGCAGACGACGACGTGTCCCGGCTCCTTGCCCGGGTGACCGAAGCAGGGGGTATTGACACGCTGATCAACATCGCGGGCGGCGCCAGGGGAGCCGACAAGGTGGGCGCGGCCAGCACGGAGGACTGGGAGTGGATGTACCGGGTCAATGTGCTGGGCACCATGAAGCTCACCCGGGCCTTCCTGCCGATGCTCCGCGCCCACGGCGAGGGAACTGTGTTGAACTTGACCTCCACCGCCGGCCTGGCAGCCTACGAGGGCGGGGGCGGCTACAACGCCGCCAAGTTCGCCCAGCATGCCTTGACCGGGGCGCTGCGGCTGGAGGAAGCGGAAAACAACCTCCGCGTCATCGAAGTGGCCCCCGGCCTGGTGTACACCGAGGAGTTCGCACTGAACCGGCTCGGCGACCGGCAGGCCGCCGACAAGGTGTACCAGGGTGTGGAAAAGCCGCTCACCGCCGATGACGTGGCGGACGTGGTCCGGTACGCCGTAACGGCCCCGCACCACGTGAACCTGGACCAGATCGTGATCCGGCCGGTGGCCCAGGCCGCAAACCACAAGCTGATCCGCAAAGGCTGAGACTCAGGGCAGGAGCAGGCGCGCCACCACCGCTGCGTGGTCCGTCCCGGGCAGGGTGACCACGTCGAAGCCCGCCACTTTGATTCCGGGGCTGACCAGCACGTGGTCCAGGGCTGCGAAGGCGGGCGCCGGTGAGTTTGCCGGCCATGTGGGCGTCAGGCCCTTACCGGCGGTGGCTGCTGCGTCCGTCAGTCCCCGGGCAAGCAGGTCCCGGAATTCCCGGTGGTCCGCGGTCGCGTTGAAATCACCCAGGAGGATGGTGTGTCCGCCCTCCGGTGCAGCACGCCACAGCTCGCCCAGTTGCTGCAGTTCCGCCCGCCACATGGGTGTATGGCCGGGGTGCGGGGAGTCGACGTGCACCGCGGTGAGGTGGACCGGTGCGGAAACCTCCGGGACGTCGGCCCCTGCCCGGCTTTGGTAGAACGCCGAACCCGGAACCCGTTCAACCTGCTCCAGCGGGAACCGTGCGAAGAGTGCGCTGCCTGTACCGGCCCAGTCCACATCGAGGGCGCGGCCGGGCAGGACGGACGCCAGGCCGGCGTTATCCAGGGCCTCCAAAGCCGGCGGTGCCAGCTCCGGCAGGGCCAGCACGTCAACTTCGCGGTTCTTCACTTCCGCCATCAGGGCGGCTGCGTCGATTCCGGTGGAACCAACATTCAGCGCCATCACGGTGAGCGACCGCCCGGCCGGCGGGCTCCCCGCGGGCACCCCGGCCGGCAGGGCTGCCGACTGCGGTTGGCCGGCGGTCCCGGCCAAGGGCAGGACACGGTCCAGTACCAGGCCGAACTGGGCCACGAGCAAAGCCGCCGACAGGGCTGCCACGAGGGTCCGGCCCGGACGGGGACGGACGAGAGCTGCGACGACGGCGGCAGCCAGCGCGGCCGCCGTCGTGATGATTCCTGCAGGAAAGAAGGACACGAGCTGGATCCACGAGGTCCCGATGTCCCACGGAACCAGGCGGAGTACCAGCAGCACGGCACCGGGCGTGGCCAACACGGCGGCGGTCATCGACCACCAGGCTCCGCGGGGGCGCCGTCCGCCACGCCTTCCGGCGCCGTTCTTCTGCATACGCTCCATTATTGGTGGCCCGGCCGTGGAAATAGTAGACTCGAAAACGGCTACGACCCGGCAATCACCGGTGAGCTTCCGGAAGAACACGCCAACCTCCGTACCTGGGGCCGGCGCCAGTAGAACCGGACGGGTAAGCCCGTCACAGCAGTCAATGAGCGGCCGGAGCAGGACGGTTCCCCAGGGGACCGGCAGCGCCGGTAAGTGAGGTGGTACCGCGGTGAGCGTGGAGTCCGGAAGGACATCACGGCAGCCGTCCTCGCATCCTGAACGGAACGAAAGGCGCAAGCCGGCAGTTCGCCAAGCTCAACCCAGGATGTCGAGAATGACGTATTACCCCAAGGCCTCAGCCTCCGCCAGTGGCACGCGCGGCGTTTCCGCTTCCGTGAAGTTCCCGGAAATCGAAGAGCGCATCCTCAAGTACTGGGACCAGGACGGCACCTTCCAGGCCAGCATCGACCAGCGCAGCGCGGACGTCCCCGGCGGCGAACCCGGCAGCAACGAATTCGTTTTCTACGACGGGCCGCCGTTCGCCAACGGCCTGCCCCACTACGGCCACCTGCTGACCGGGTATGCCAAGGACCTGGTGGGCCGTTACCAGACCCAGCGCGGCAAGCGTGTGGAGCGCCGCTTCGGCTGGGACACCCATGGCCTGCCCGCAGAGCTGGAAGCCATGAAGCAGCTGGGCATGACGGACAAGACCCAGATCGAAGCCATGGGCATCGACAAGTTCAACGACGCCTGCCGCGCCTCCGTGATGAAGTATGCCGACGAATGGCGCAACTACGTCACCCGCCAGGCACGCTGGGTGGACTTCGACAACGACTACAAGACCCTCAACGTCGAATACATGGAGTCCGTCCTCTGGGCCTTCAAGCAGCTGCACGAGAAGGGCCGGACCTACAACGGCTACCGCGTGCTGCCCTACTGCTGGAAGGACGAGACGCCGCTGTCCAACCATGAGCTGCGCATGGACGACGACGTCTACAAGAACCGCCAGGACCAGACCGTCACTGTCACTTTCCCGATCCTGGTTGGGGAGTCTGAACTGTCCCGGCAACTGGCCGGCGTCCAGGCCCTCGCCTGGACCACCACCCCCTGGACCCTCCCCACGAACGCCGCGCTCGCCGTCGGACCTTCCATCACCTACGCCGTGCTGCCGGCCGGACCCAACGGCATCAAGGCCGCCGCCGCGGACGCACCCGTCACCGGCAGTTTCCTGCTGGCCGCCGACCTGTTGGCCAGCTACGCCAAGGACCTCGGGTACGACGATTTCGAGGCAGCGCAGGCGGCCGTCGTTTCCACCCACACCGGCGGGGAACTCGAAGGCCTGGCCTACCAGCCGCTGTGGCAGGACTTCGCCGACAACGAAAAGTACGGCATGGAAAACGCCTGGCGGATCCTGGTGGCCGACTACGTCACCACCACCGACGGCACCGGCATTGTCCATCAGGCGCCCGCCTACGGTGAAGACGACCAGAAGGTCTGCGAGGAAGCCGGCATCCCCGTGGTCCTCTCCGTTGACGAGGGCGCCAGGTTCCTGCCGCTGTTCAAGCACGGCGACCTGCACGACATTGTTGGGCTGCAGGTCTTTGAGGCGAACAAGCCCATCACCCAGGTGCTGCGCGCCCAGGGCCGCCTGGTCCGGCAGGCCAGTTACGAGCACAGCTACCCGCACTGCTGGCGGTGCCGCAACCCGCTGATCTACCGCGCCGTGTCCTCCTGGTACGTGGAGGTCACCAAGTTCAAGGACCGGATGTCCGAACTGAACCAGGAGATCAACTGGATCCCGGGCAACGTCAAGGACGGCCAGTTCGGCAAGTGGCTGGAAAACGCCCGTGACTGGTCCATCAGCCGCAACCGCTACTGGGGCAGCCCCATCCCCGTGTGGCAGTCCAGCGACCCCGAATACCCCCGCACGGACGTCTACGGCTCGCTGGCGGAGATCGAGGCGGACTTCGGCCGGCTGCCGCTGAACAACGACGGCCAGGTGGACCTGCACCGGCCCTTCATCGACGAGCTCACCAGGCCCAACCCGGACGACCCCCGCACCCCGGAAGAGGGCCAGTCCGTGATGCGCCGCGTGGAGGACGTCCTGGATGTCTGGTTCGACTCCGGCTCCATGCCGTACGGCCAGGTGCACTACCCGTTCCAGAACGAAGCATGGTTCGATACCCACAACCCGGCCGACTTCATCGTGGAGTACATCGGGCAGACCCGCGGCTGGTTCTACATGCTCCACATCCTCTCCACGGCCCTGTTCGACCGGCCCGCCTTCCGCAACGTCATCAGCCACGGCATCGTGCTGGGCTCTGACGGACAGAAAATGTCCAAGAGCCTGCGGAACTACCCGGACGTCTCCGAGGTGCTGGACCGGGATGGGTCCGACGCCATGCGCTGGTTCCTGATGTCCAGCCCCATCCTCCGCGGCGGCAACCTGGTGGTCACCGAGCAGGGCATCCGCGACGGCGTCCGCCAGGTGATCCTGCCGCTGTGGAATGTGTACAGCTTCTTCACGCTCTACACCAACGCCGCGGCCGGCGGGGCCGGTTATGAGGCGAAGCTCCGCTACGACGGTTACGCCGACACCCTGGACCAGTACCTGCTGGCCAACACCGGCGACCTGGTCCGCAACGTTACGGAGCAGCTGGACACCTACGACATCTCGGGTGCCTGTGATGAACTGCGCAGCTACCTGGACATGCTCACCAACTGGTACGTACGCCGGAGCCGGCAGCGCTTCTTCGACGAGGACCAGGACGCCTTCGATGCCCTGTTCACCGCGCTGGAGACGGTCACCCGCGTGGCTGCCTCGCTCCTGCCGCTGGTCTCCGAGGAGATCTGGCGCGGCCTCACCGGCGGCCGGTCCGTTCACCTGGCCGACTGGCCCGATGCCGCCCTCTTCCCGGCCAACCCTGGCCTGGTTGAGGCGATGGACAAGGTGCAGCAGATCTGCTCCACCGGCTCCTCGCTGCGCAAGGCAGCGAACCTGCGTGTCCGCCTGCCGCTGCAGGAACTGACCGTTGTGGCGCCCGGGGCCGATGCGCTGGGTAGCTTCGCCGCGGTCGTCGCGGACGAGCTCAACCTCCGTTCCGTCCGCCTGCTGGACGCCGCCACAGCCTCCCCCGAGGAGTTCGGCATCGAGCAGAAGCTGGTGGTCAACGCCCGCGCCGCCGGTCCGCGCCTGGGCAAGAATGTGCAGCTGGCCATCAAGGGTTCCAAGTCAGGTGACTGGTCAGTGTCCGACGACGGCGTGGTCACCGCGGGCGGGCTGCCGCTGGAACCGCAGGAGTACACGCTGGAGACAGTGGTTGCAGGGTCCGAAAGCGGCAGTGCCTCTGTTGCCGTGCTTCCGGGCGGCGGTTTCGTGGTCCTCAACACCGAAGTCACCCCGGAGCTGGAGGCCGAAGGCCTGGCCCGGGACATGGTCCGCGCCATCCAGCAGGCCCGCAAGGACGCCGGGCTGAATGTCAGCGACCGGATCCGGACTTCAGTGGCTGCCCCGCAGAACGTCGTCGACGCCCTGCTGGCGAACGTGGAACTGGTGAAGGGCGAAACCCTTTCCGTGGACCTCGCGGCAATACCCTCGGACGCCGCCGAACCGGCTGTCACCGTCGAAAAAGTAGAGGCCTGAATCCATGACGGATGAATTTTCGGTAGAGAGCGTCTACGCCGAACTGCTGGGCCGGGCGCCGGAAAACAAGATGGAGCCGCGGCTTGCCCCGCTGTTCCGGGCCATGGACGTGCTGGGCGAGCCCAACAAGGCATACCCGATCATCCATGTGACCGGGACGAACGGCAAGACCTCCACCGCACGCATGATCGAATCGGTCCTGCGGGCCCACGGCCTGAGCACCGGGCGGTACACCAGCCCACACCTGTCCAAGGTCACCGAGCGGATCAGCATCGACGGTGCACCCGTCCCGGATGAGACCTTCGTCCGGATCTGGGACGAAATCCGGCCGTACCTGCAGATTGTGGACTCGGAACTGGAGGCTGAGGGGCAGCCGCGGCTGACGTACTTCGAATGCCTGACCATCCTGGGCTTTGCCATCTTCGCCGACCAGCCCGTCAACGTGGCCGTCATTGAAGTGGGACTTGGCGGCATCACCGATGCCACCAACGTGGGGGACGGCCAGGTTTCGGTGGTCACGCCCATCTCCCTGGACCACACGGACCTGCTGGGGGACACCACCGAAGAGATCGCCTACGAGAAGGCAGGGATCATCAAGCCCGGCGGCTACCTCATCAGTGCCGCCCAGCCCCTTGACGCGGCCCAGGTCCTGCTGGAGAAGGCCAAGGAGGTGGGTGTTCCGTTCAAGTTCGAGGGAGTGGAGTTCCGCGTCGAATCCCGGACCGTTGCCGTCGGCGGCCAGATGGTCACCATCCAGGGCATCGCCGGCCGCTACCCGGACCTGCTGGTTCCGCTGCACGGGGCCCACCAGGCGCAGAATGCCGCCGTGGCCGTGGCAGCCCTGGAAGCCTTCTTCGGCGGCGAAAAGGAACTCGGTTTCGACGTGCTGCAGGAAGGTTTCGCCGCAGCCACGTCACCGGGCAGGCTCGAAGTTGTCCGCACGGCCCCCACCATCGTGGTGGACGCCGCCCACAACCCCGACGGCATCAAGGCTTCCGCCGCCGCGCTGCAGGAGGCATTTACATTCACGCGGCTTGTCCCGGTGGTGGGAATCCTGCGGGAAAAGGACGCCGAGGAGGTCCTTCGCCAGCTGAAGGAATCCCTGGGCGGCATGGCGGAGGAATACTGCTTCACGCAGTCCAACTCACCGCGGGCCATCCCGGCGGCCGAACTTGCCGAGCTGGCCATTGACCTGGGGTTCGGCGAGGACAACGTCCACATAGCCGAGCAGCTCGACGACGCCCTGGAGTGGGCCGTGGAGCGCGCCGAAGCCAACGACGACCTCTCCGGCGGCGTGCTGGTCACCGGCTCCATCACCCTGGTGGCCGAAGCCCGCATCCTGCTCGGGAAGACGGAGGCCTAGGCCGTGGCCAAACTGACCAAGGCCCAGCGCGAGTGGCGGCCGGGCATGCCCAAGAAGCGGCGTTCCACCAAAGTGATGTTCGCGTCCACGGTGCTGCTGCTGGAAGCCTTTGTAATGTTTTTCGCCACCCTCGCGGTCTTCGGGCTGCGCCGGGGTGAATTCCCGCCGGCACTGATCCTCGGTGTGGGCATCGCCCTGAGCGTGCTGATGATCCTTGCCTGCGCCTTCCTTTCCAAACCATGGGGCATTGGACTGGGCTGGCTCCTGCAACTGGTACTGATCCTCACCGGGATCTTCGAGCCCGCCATGTTCCTGGTGGGAGCACTGTTCGCCATCGCCTGGTGGTACGGGATCCGTACAGGCATCCGGCTGGACCGGGAAGCCGGCGAACGCGCCCGGGAGCAGGCCGCATGGGAAGCATCCCATCCGGACCAGGCCACCGGGCCGGGCCAGCAGCCCTCATCCCCGTAGACTTGACCCCGAAACCCATACCAACGCATTGGAGCAGTTGTGACTACTGAGCGCACACTCGTCCTCATCAAGCCCGACGGCGTCGCCCGCAACCTCACCGGCGCCATCCTGGCCCGGATTGAAGCCAAGGGGTACGCCCTGGCTGAACTGAAGAAGGTGGACGCCACCCGCGAACTGCTGGAGCAGCACTACGAGGAACACGTGGGCAAGCCTTTCTACGAGCCCCTGGTCGAATTCATGCTCAGCGGCCCTGTAGTGGCTGCCATCTTCGAAGGCCACCGCGTCATTGAAGGCTTCCGCTCGCTGGCCGGCACCACCGACCCCACCACTGCTGCCCCCGGGACCATCCGCGGCGATTTCGGCCGCGACTGGGGCCTGAAGGTCCAGCAGAACCTGGTGCACGGTTCGGACTCCACGGACTCCGCGGAGCGCGAAATCAAGATCTGGTTCCAGGGCTGACCGCTCCGGACACCTCACCGAAAAGACAGATAAGGCCGATGTTCTTCATGAACATCGGCCTTATCTTTTACTCTGCGGTCCGTTATGCCGCGGCAGCGGGCTTAGAACCCGGAGGTTCCCGCGAAAACCTGGATGAAGGCGAAGAAGATCGTGGCGGTAACGGCCACATAGAGCAACGCGGTGATGATCCAGCCGGAGTCGCCAATGACGCGGGCAACGTTCCCGGGTACCGGAATAACCCCGGCGGTGATGTTGCGGACGGTCACCCAGACGAAGAGCGGGATCATCGCCGCCCAGACGATCATGCAGAACGGGCAAAGGACGTGGATGGCGTAGAGGGCCTGGGACCAGAGCCACACCACAAAGGCAAACCCGAGGGTGACCCCGGCCTGCAGGCCCACCCAGTACCAGCGGGCGAACGTTGCCCCGGCCAGCAAGGCCATGCCCACGGTGATGATGATTGCGAAGGCGACGATCCCGATGAACATATTGGGGAAGCCGAAGAGGGAGCTCTGCCACGTCTTCATCACCTCGCCGCAGGAGATCCAGGGATTCACATCACACACAGTGACGTGGTTCGGATCCTTCAGGACTTCGAGCTTTTCCAGGACCAGGGTTCCGGAGGCCAACCAGCCGACGATACCCGTGATCACCAGCAGCCAGCCGAACGGCCGGTTCCGGGTCATGGCTGGAACAGCTCCTGCTGGGCTGACGGCCGGACCGGCGTCCTGGTTCAGGCTCCGTTCCGGCACGGGCGTGCCGCTCAGGGGGGAGATGCTGGGCATTTGTGTGGCGTCCTTTTCATCCGGTGCTCCTTGCCCTGATTGTAACGCCGCAGGCTGGAAGGACTATCCGGGCGCAGGGACGGGACAAACGGCATCCGCCCGGCGTCCGCGGCGATTTACCCGGGGTGTGAGAGAATGAACGTGGCTGGAGGCCGAACCACATTCGGACTCCGGTCCGGTGGCTTGTTCCCAAGACCGCCAATGATGAGCAGGGCAGGCATCGGTTCCACCGAAGCAGTCTCCCGCTCCATTGGGCGGCACCTGGTTGTGGCACGTAGAACAACGGGTTTTTAGAACATCCTGCCGGCCCCCACGGGCTGCCGCACCCCACTGCCGGTGCGAACCTGGGGGTATCCACTTGACTTCTGTCAGCGCCTGCGGGTTTTGACAATATGTGCCCCAATGGGTGCCGGATGTGGCGGTACGTCAGGGGCAGGAGTGTTGCCACATATGGATAATGAACAAGTTTCAGCCGTTAACGAGGATGCAGCGGCCACGGAGGCCGAAGTACCGAAGAAAGCCACCAGGACCCGGCGGAAAGCCGCGCCGAAGGCTGATGACGCACTGATTCCCGTGCCCGTTGCCGAGGAAGCAGGCGCCGAGGCAGACGCCAACGAAGCAGGCGCCGAGGCAGCTGAGGTAAAGGTCCCCGCCCGGCGCTCCCGCTCCCGCAAGAAGGTTGACGCGGCTGAACCGCTTCCGGCCTTTGCCGACGAAACAGCCCCGCAGGACACCGCCGCTGCCCAGGCCACGGAAAAAGTAGAGGCAACTCCCGAGCCTGCCGTGGAAGCCGCCGCAGAGGCTGAGCCCGAGGCGAAGCCGGTCCGGCGCCGCCGGGTGGCCACCCGTAAGACCTCTGCGCCGGTTGCAGAAGAAGCCGCACCGGTTGCAGCGGAAGCCGCCCCCGGGGCAGCAGCCGAATCGCCGGCAGCCGGATCCGCCGTGGCAGTGCCCGTGGCGGCGGAAGCTGCGGCTGCTGACGCCGTGGCCGCCCCGGTTGTCGTTGAAGCCGTAGAGGCTCCGGCCGATGAAGATGCCGCAGAAGAGCCCGCAGCGGAACAAACAGTAGAACCTGCAGCGGAACAAGCAGCCGGGGAACCAACCACCGGGAAGGCACCCGCCGCGCCGGCCAGCCCCTTCGGTTCCCTGTTCCTGGAACCCGCTTCCCCCACGTCCGTGCTGTTCCAGGCCCCGGACCTGAGCACCGTGGTTCGGCCGGCGCCTGCCGCCGCCGTGGAAGCAGCTGAGGAGGAGACCGAGGACGGCGACACCGATGAGGCCAACGGACGCCGCCGGCGCCGGGGCCGCGGACGCCGCAACCGGGGCCGACCCGGCGAGCGTGAAGACGCCGACCTTGAAGGCGGCGAGGAAGCCGACGTCGATGCCTCCGAGGACGCCGACGAGGACACTGCGGGGCAGGCCGAAGACGGCGTGACGTCCCGCCGTCGCCGCCGCCGTCGCCGCGGTGACCAGGACCTCGAACTGACGGGCGGCGGAGAAGACGACCCGCCCAACACCGTCACCCGCGTCCGCGCGCCCCGCGCGGTCAGCGAACCCGCAGTCAGCAACCGGGTCACCAGCGTCAAAGGTTCCACCCGCCTTGAAGCGAAGAAGCAGCGCCGGCGTGAGTCCCGCGACACCGGCCGCCGCCGCACCGTGATCACCGAAGCCGAGTTCCTGGCCCGCCGCGAGTCGGTGGACCGGCAGATGATCGTCCGCCAGCGCGACGACAGAATCCAGATCGCCGTCCTCGAAGACGGCGTCCTGGCCGAGCATTTTGTCTCCAAGACGCAGCAGGACTCCCTGATCGGCAACGTCTACCTGGGCAAGGTCCAGAACGTGCTGCCGTCCATGGAAGCCGCCTTCGTGGACATCGGACGAGGCCGCAACGCCGTCCTCTACGCCGGTGAGGTCAACTGGGAAGCCGTGAACCTTGAGGGCAAGCAGCGCCGCATCGAAAACGCGCTCAAGTCCGGCGACACCGTCCTGGTCCAGGTGACCAAGGACCCCGTGGGCCACAAGGGTGCCCGCCTGACCAGCCAGATTTCGCTGCCCGGCCGCTACCTGGTGTACGTCCCGGGCGGTTCGATGACCGGCATTTCACGCAAGCTGCCCGACGTCGAACGCAACCGCCTCAAGCGCATCCTGAAGGACCGCCTCCCGGAGCAGGCCGGCGTGATTGTCCGCACCGCCGCGGAGGGAGCGTCCGAAGAGGAACTGACGCACGATATCAACCGGCTGCGCGCCCAGTGGGAAGGGATCGAGGGCCAGTCGAAGTCCACCAAGATCCTTGCCCCGGAACTGCTGTACGGGGAACCGGACCTCACCATCAAGGTGGTCCGCGATGTGTTCAATGAGGACTTCTCCAAGCTGATCGTTTCCGGCGAGGAAGCGTGGGACACCATCGAGGCCTACGTCACCTACGTGGCGCCGGACCTGGTGGGCCGCCTCGAGAAGTGGACCAAGGACCAGGACATCTTCTCCGCCTGGCGCATCGACGAGCAGATCCACAAGGCCCTGGAACGCAAGGTCTTCCTGCCCTCCGGCGGTTCGCTGGTGATCGACCGCACCGAAGCCATGACCGTGGTTGACGTCAACACCGGCAAGTTCACCGGCAGCGGCGGCAACCTTGAAGAGACCGTCACCAAAAACAACCTCGAGGCTGCCGAGGAAGTGGTCCGCCAGCTCCGCCTGCGCGATATCGGCGGCATCATCGTCATCGACTTCATCGACATGGTCCTGGAATCCAACCGCGACCTCGTGCTGCGCCGCCTGGTGGAATGCCTGGGACGCGATCGCACCAAGCACCAGGTCGCAGAGGTCACCTCGCTGGGCCTGGTGCAGATGACCCGCAAGCGGATGGGCACCGGCCTGTTGGAAGTATTCGGCGAGCAGTGTGAAGCCTGCGCCGGCCGCGGCATCGTCACCCATGACGATCCCGTGGAACACCGCCGCGCCAACATCGTGGCCGCCGAACACCACGTGCAGCGGTCGGACAGCCGGCCGGAGGCGCGCAGCGAGGGCCACCGCCCGGACAGCCTGCGCCCGGAGAACAACCAGGCCGGTACCCGCCCGGACCGCAAGCGGCGCCGGGGCCGCGGCCAGCAGCCCGAACCCGCACCGGCTCCTGCCGTGCAGGTCCACACCGTCCACCCGGAGCCCTCGGATGCCGAGCGGCACGCCAAGGCGGAGGCCACCAGGCTTGCCCTGGCCAACATCGCTGCCGCGGCGCATGCAGCCCACCTGCACGATGACGAAGTGGCGGCAGCCAAGCAGGCGGCCGGGGAGAAGCTGCCCGCACCGCCGGCTGTTGAAAAGCGCGACGCCGATACCCGTCCGGCTGCCGTGCTCACCTTCGGCGGCGAGAAGGTGGCCTTGCCGTTCGTTGAGCACGCTGAGGAGGAGCAGCCGCGGCCGGCCCTGACACTGGACCGGCTCGCTGAAGCCTTCGCGCACCTGGGACAGCCCGCCACCGAACCGGAAACACAGCCCGAACCCGGTGCCCCGGCCGAAGCTGCGCAGAAGCCCCAGGCGGAGCCGGCGCAGCAGGCCCCGCGCGTGGAGCCGCGTGCTGAAGCACCTGAAAAGGACTACAGCGACCACACGCTGGAGCAGTCGCGGACCCGGCGGCCACGGCGCCACCGCAGTGCCAGCCGCGCCCAGGGAGCTGCCAACGAAACCACCGTGGAGCAGCACGAAAACGTTGCGGCAGCCAGCACGGGCCATTCCCATGAGGCCAAGGCTCCCGGGGCGGCTGCCGAAAAACAGGCTCCCAAGGCCGCCGAGGCGCCCATCATCCTCGGCGTCGGGGTTCCGGCTTCGGAGCTCTAAGGGAGTCAGCAGGACCCGACGCATGAGCACGAAAATGCCCGGCTGGCCACAAACAGTGGCCGGCCGGGCATTTTCGTTGCGGCAAAGCCGCATCGACTGCAGGCGCGGGTGAAGGCCGCGGGGTGGTCGTACTCTGTCACCTTCGGACTGTTGCCGCCAAAAAAGCTAGGCTGGGGAACCGACACGGGGTGCCGCGCAGAGGGCCGGCTGAGATCCACACCCGTTGAACCTGTCCGGCTAGCACCGGCGAAGGGATGTCTCTTGTCTGCGACTCTTGCAATGCCCACTGCCACCCCATCAGCATCCCCGGCAGCCTTCCCGCCGCCCGCCGCCCCGGGCCGCCCAGTACCGCGGGTGCTGTCCATTGCCGGTTCCGACCCGTCCGGCGGCGCCGGAATCCAGGCCGACCTCAAAAGCATTGCGGCATTCGGCGGCTACGGGATGGCTGCCATCACGGCCCTCACCGCCCAGAACACCCACGGTGTCCGGTCCGTCCACGTACCGCCTGCCCAATTCCTGGCCGCGCAGCTCGAGGCCGTCAGCGACGACATCGACATTGACGCCGTCAAGATCGGCATGCTCGGCAGCGCTGAGGTGATCGAAGAGGTGCGGGACTGGCTGCGCAAGGTCCGTCCCGCCGTCGTGGTCCTGGACCCGGTGATGGTGGCCACCAGCGGTGACCGGCTCCTGCAGCAGTCCGCCGAGGCAGCACTGCGTGAGCTCCTGCCGCTCGCCCACCTCATCACGCCCAACCTGGCTGAGCTCGCGATGCTGGTGGGCGGGGACGTACAGCAGGACTGGGCCGGGGCCCTGGAACAGGGCCGCCGGCTTTCCGCCGCCACCGGGGCTACGGTACTCGTCAAGGGCGGCCACCTCGACGGCGGCGACTGCCCGGATGCCTTGGTCAACACCGCGGGCCTGCTGTCCGCGGAAGTGGTGGTCCTGGAGGGGGAGCGGGTGCCCACCCGCAACAGCCACGGCACCGGGTGTTCGCTGTCCTCCGCGATGGCCACCGCCCAGGCGCGGCTGGGGGACTGGGAGGCCTCCCTCCGCGAAGTCAAGCCCTGGCTGTCGGGGGCGCTGGAAGCGTCCGGCACGCTGGAGGTGGGAACAGGCAACGGCCCGGTCCACCACTTCCACCACCTGCCGCCGCATCCCTCCGAAGGCAGCTTCGCTGCCCTGCTGTGGACGCAGGCCCGGCAGGACCTGGACGATATCTACGCCCTGGACTTCATCCGCGGGCTGGTCTCCGGCAGCCTGCAGGAACAGGAGTTCGCGTACTACCTTTCACAGGACGCCATTTACCTCAACGGCTATTCACGCGTGCTGGCCAGGGCGAGTGCCCTGGCGCCCACGGAGGCCGAACAGCTCTTTTGGGCAGGGTCCGCGAGCCAGTGCCTGGAGGTCGAGTCGGAACTGCACCGCTCCTGGTTGAGCACGCGTAGTGTCCGGCCGGAGCTTGGCCCGGTAACAAAGTCCTACGTTGACCACCTGACGGCCGCGTCCGCGTCGGGCAGTTATGCGGTGCTGGCGGCAGCGGTGCTGCCCTGCTTCTGGCTGTACGCGGAGGTGGGCGCAACACTCCATGCCCGCTTCCTCGCCGCCGGAGAACCCGCCGGGCACCCGTACGCGGCCTGGCTGCGCACGTACGCTGATGAAGGCTTCGCCGCTGCCACCCGCCAGGCCATCGCGATCGTGGATGCGGCGGGGCGCCGGGCCTCAGCCGCGGACCGGGAGGCGATGATGACGGCGTTCAAGCAGTCATGCCGGCTGGAAGTGGACTTCTTCGACGCGCCGCGGCTGTACTCCTGAACAGGGGCCGGCCAACGGACCGGTACTATTGTGGGGCAGGGTGCGGACGCCGGACCTGGACTGTGGTACCTATCACAGCAACCCGCCGGGAACCAGCCTCATTTGCGGCCGAAGACAAAATTAGCGTAATCTAGATCTTCGGTGCTTACGCCAACACTTGGGTTATGACCCCACGGCGTTGAGGCACAGCGAGAAACCAGGCTTTTGATAGTCGGTTCCGCACGCAAATTTAGTTATAGACGTCGAGAGAAGTGAGTTCCCAAGTGGTGTACGCGATTGTCCGCGCAGGCGGCCGCCAAGAGAAGGTTTCCGTTGGAGACTTCGTTACCCTGAACCGCGTCGCCGGTGGAGCTGGCAGCACGATTCAGCTGCCCGCACTGCTCCTGGTTGATGGTGACAAAGTCACCACCGCCGCTGCTGACCTGGCCAAGGTAACTGTTACAGCTGAGATCCTGAACGACCTCCGTGGTCCTAAGATTGTGATCCAGAAGTTCAAGAACAAGACCGGTTACAAGAAGCGCCAGGGTCACCGCCAGGAACTGACCAAGGTCAAGATCACCGGCATCAAGTAACCACCGGTTACTGTTCAGGTTTTTCAGCAGATTCTCCAGAATTAAAGGCAGGCATTTCAGATGGCACATAAAAAGGGCGCGAGCTCCACTCGCAACGGTCGTGATTCCAACGCTCAGTACCTCGGCGTGAAGCGCTTCGGCGGCCAGGTTGTTTCCGCAGGCGAAATCATCGTCCGCCAGCGCGGCACCCACTTCCACCCGGGCGCCGGCGTTGGCCGTGGCGGCGACGACACCCTGTTCGCACTGACCCCGGGAGCCGTTGAGTTCGGCACCCGCCGCGGTCGTCGCGTCGTCAACATCGTTGCTGCTGCAGCTGCAGAGTAACAAACAGTTCTGAAGCGGTGGAGCGGGCCAGATGGTCCGCTCCACTGTTCTTTTAACCGCATTACAATCGTTTTGGCGCCAGCGGCGCCAAAAGAAAACAGCACTGAGGAGATCCACGTGGCCAGCTTTGTAGACCGGGTAGTACTGCATGTATCCGGCGGTACCGGCGGCCACGGGTGCGTCTCCGTCCACCGTGAGAAGTTCAAGCCGCTGGGCGGTCCCGACGGCGGCAACGGCGGCAACGGCGGCGACGTCATCCTCCGCGTTGACCACCAGACCACCACCCTCCTTGACTACCACCACGCGCCCCACCGCCACGCCACCAACGGCGGCCCGGGCATGGGTGACTGGCGCGGCGGGAAGAACGGCGAAACCCTGATCCTGCCCGTCCCGGACGGCACAGTGGTCAAGTCCAAAGACGGCGCTGTCCTCGCGGACCTCGTGGGCGAAGGAGCCGAGTACGTGGCGGCGGCAGGCGGCATCGGCGGCCTGGGCAACGCGGCGCTTTCCTCGCAGAAGCGCCGGGCACCCGGATTCGCCCTGCTCGGCATCGAGGGCGAATCCAGCGATATCATCCTCGAGCTCAAGTCGATCGCGGACATCGCGCTGGTGGGTTTCCCGTCCGCCGGCAAGTCCAGCCTCATCGCCGCCATGTCCGCGGCGCGCCCCAAAATCGCCGACTACCCCTTCACGACCCTGGTACCCAACCTCGGGGTGGTCCAGGCCGGGGACGTCCGCTTCACCATCGCCGACGTCCCGGGCCTGATCGAAGGCGCCAGCGAAGGCAGGGGACTGGGCCACCACTTCCTGCGCCACGTGGAGCGCTGCGCGGCCCTGGTCCACGTCCTTGACTGCGGCACCCTCGAATCGGACCGCGACCCCCTCTCCGATCTGGCCATCATCGAGGCCGAGCTGGAAAAGTACGCCGTGGACATGAGCTACGCCGGGCAGGACGGGGAAGTTGTTCCGCTCAACCACCGCCCCCGCCTTGTGGCGTTGAACAAAGTGGACCTGCCTGACGGCAAGGACATGGCCGAGTTTGTGCGGCCTGAACTTGAATCCCGCGGCTTCCAGGTATTTGAGGTGTCAGCCACCAGCCATGAGGGCCTGCGCCAGCTCGGCTTCGCCATGGCCGGGATCGTCAAGGCCGCCCGTGATGCGGTGGCAGCGGCTCCGCCCAAGGTCCAGCCCGCCGTGCTGCGCCCGCGCGCCGTCAACGAATCCGGCTTCAAGATCCGCCGGGAAGAGAAGGGCCTCGAGCCGCTGTTCCGCGTCCTCGGCGAAAAGCCCGTGCGCTGGGTCAAGCAGACGGACTTCACCAACGAGGAAGCCATCGGCTACCTTGCGGACAGGCTCGCCAAGCTCGGTGTGGAGACTGAACTGTTCAAGCAGGGCGCCAAGCCGGGCGACACCGTGGTCATCGGCGAGGACGACGGTGTCGTCTTCGACTGGGAGCCCACCATGATGGCCGGCGCGGAGCTCCTCGCGTCGCCGCGCGGCACCGACGTCCGCTTCGCCGACATCGGCGACCGCCCCACCCGCGGACAGAAGCGCGAAGAGCAGCAGGAACGCAAGGATGCCAAGGCCGCCGCCCGTGCCGAGCTGGAAGCGGAACGCAAGGCCGGCATCTGGACCGAGTCCGTGAGCAGCCGCCGCGTGGCCAAGCCCCTCAAGGAGAGTGGACTGGACGCAGGCGATGAGTTCTAGGGCTGCAGCGGCGGAACCGCTCACCCGTTCCGTGGACAGGAGCGTGCTCGCCAACGCGGGCCGGATCGTGGTCAAGGTGGGGTCATCCTCCCTGACCAGCATCAAGGGCGGTATCTCCGAAGAGTCACTGAGAGCCCTCGCGGATGCCCTGGCCGCCAAGCGCAACACCGGCACGGAGATCATCCTGGTGTCCTCCGGCGCCATCGCCGCGGGCCTGGCCCCCTTGGGCCTGGCGAAGCGCCCTCGCGACCTCGCCACCCAGCAGGCCGCCGCGAGTGTGGGCCAGGGCCTGCTGATGGCGCGCTACACCCAGGCTTTCGGTGCGCACGGCGTGACTGTCAGCCAGGTGCTTCTCACTGCCGATGACCTGATGCGCCGCAGCCAGCACACCAACGCGTTCCGCGCCCTGGACCGGCTCCTTAATCTGGGCGTGGTGCCGGTGGTCAACGAAAACGACACCGTGGCCACCCATGAGATCCGTTTTGGCGACAACGACCGCCTGGCGGCCCTGGTGGCGCACCTGGTCCGGGCCGATGCACTCGTGCTGCTGTCCGACGTCGACTCCTTGTACGACGGGCCGCCGTCCCTGGGCGCCAAAAGGATCCCGCTCGTTGCGGGACCCCGCGACCTGGAAGGCGTATCCATCGGGAAAACCGGCAAAGCCGGAGTGGGCACCGGCGGCATGCAGACCAAAGTGGAGGCAGCCACCATGGCCGCCGGTTCCGGGATCCATGCCCTGGTCACCTCAACACCCAACGCTGCTGCGGCGCTGAACGGCGAGGACGTAGGAACCTGGTTCACCGTCAATGGCGCCCGCAAGCCCGTCCGCCTGCTCTGGCTCGCGCACGTGGCGTCCGTACAGGGCCGGCTTGTGCTGGACGACGGCGCCGTGAAGGCTGTACGCCACCACCGCACCTCGCTGCTCCCGGCGGGTATCTCCGCCGTGCACGGCGATTTTGAAGCGGGCGACGCCGTCGAAATAGCAAGTGCCGACGGCACTGTGGTGGCGCGCGGGCTGGTCAACTACTCGTCTGCCGAACTCCCGCAGATGCTGGGCCGCTCCACCCGCGACCTCGGCGAGTCCCTTGGCAGCGGCTACGACCGCGAAGTTGTTCATGCAGACGACCTGGTGCTGGTTTGAGCTCCGGGCTCGCCTAAACTTGGAACATGACTGAGGCCCTGATCCACACCACTGCCGAAAACTCCGGAGACACCGCTGCCGCTTCCACGGCGCAGCCGGCCGGCTTCCCCGCAGCCCAGGTGCCGGCCGGGGCTCCGGTGTCCGGCGGCGCCGATGTCCAAGCGGCGGTCTACGCCCTCGCGGACCGTTCCCGTCATGCCGCCCGGCGGATGGCCATGGCCAACCGTGCCTGGAAAGACCGCGCCCTGCGTGCAGTGGGTACGGCTCTCGAGGCGAATACTGCGGCCATTCTCGCCGCCAACGCCAAGGACGTCGCCGCAGGCAAGGCCAATGGAACCTCCGCTGCCATGCTGGACCGGCTGACGCTGACGGAGGCACGGATCGCGGGCCTCGTCGCTGCCCTGGAGAACCTGGCCAACCTGCCGGATCCCGTGGGCAACGTGGTCCGTGGGCAGACCCTTCCCAACGGGCTCCGCCTGCGGCAGGTCAACGTGCCCATGGGCGTGGTGGCCGCCATCTACGAAGCCCGGCCCAACGTCACCGTGGACATCGCAGGGCTTGCCCTCAAGAGCGGCAACGCCGTCATCCTGCGCGGCGGCAGCGCGGCGGAAGCAACCAACGAAGTCCTGGTCCGCGTCCTGCGCGAGGCCCTGGATTCCGTCGGCCTGCCCGCCGACGCAGTGCAGACGGTGGACCAGTACGGGCGCGCCGGGGCCAACGTCCTCATGCGTGCCCGCGGCAAGGTGGACGTGCTGATTCCCCGCGGCGGCCGCGACCTCATCCAGACCGTAGTCACCAACTCCGCCGTTCCGGTGATAGAGACGGGGGAGGGGAACGTGCACATCTTTATTGACGAGTCAGCAGGCGAAGAGATGGCCGTGGAGATCCTCCTGAACGCCAAGACCCAGCGCCCCAGTGTGTGCAACACGGTGGAGACCCTGCTGGTGCACTCCGGCTCCACGGTGCTGCCCGCCGTCGCCGCCGCCCTGAGCAAGGCAGGCGTCCGGCTGCACACCGACGAACGCATCCGCGCCGCCCTGCCCGCGTCGATCGAGACGGAGCCGGCCACTGACGAGGACTGGGGCACCGAGTACATGGACCTCGACCTCGCCGTGGCCATGGTGGACAGCCTGGACGAGGCCGTGCAGCACATCCGTACCTGGACCACGGGGCACACCGAGGCGATCCTCACCAACAACCTGTCCAACGCCGAGCGTTTCATCGCCGAAGTGGACTCCGCCGCCGTGATCGTCAACGCCTCCACCCGCTTCACCGACGGCGGGGAACTGGGCCTTGGCGCCGAGGTGGGCATTTCCACGCAGAAGCTGCACGCCCGCGGCCCGATGGGCCTCACCGAACTGACCACCACCAAGTGGATCGTGCAGGGCGAGGGCCAGGTCCGCGGGTAGCAACGCGGTAACATAGACCAGAAGTCGCAAAACGGCGGAGCTTTCCGCTGCCACAATCCTTGAGCTAGGGGAGAACATGCTGTTCCAGCAGATTGCCGCAACTGTCGCCGAAGGCGGAGAACACGAAGAGCTCGCGCCGCTGTGGGCTGAACCGTGGGTCTTCGGGGTGTCCATTTTCGCGATACTGCTGGTCATGATGTTCATCACCCTCTCCTACACCAACCTCGGCAAGCGTCACTCGGTCACCGAGGAGCACGCGGATCCGCACCGCCAGCACCCGAACAAGCACGACCACGGGCAGGGCCACTAACATTTCCCGCGCTCTGCACCGTAACGGTGCCAACGGCAGGCTGCGGCTGGGCGTGATGGGCGGGACGTTTGATCCCATCCATCACGGCCACCTCGTGGCAGCCAGCGAAGTGGCCGCCGAGTTCGATTTGGACGAGGTGGTTTTTGTTCCCACGGGCCAGCCGTGGCAGAAGTCCCACAAGCAGGTCAGCGAGCCTGAGCACCGGTACCTCATGACCGTGATTGCCACGGCCTCCAACCCGAGGTTTACGGTCAGCCGGGTGGATGTTGACCGTCCGGGTCCCACGTACACCATCGACACCCTGCGCGATCTCCGTGCCCAGCGCCCGGAAGCGGACCTGTTCTTCATTACAGGAGCGGACGCGCTCGCGCAGATCCTGTCCTGGAAAGACATCGACGAACTGTGGTCACTTGCGCACTTCGTCGGCGTCACCAGGCCTGGACACGTACTGGACGGCATGGGACGCGAGGACGTCAGCCTGCTTGAGGTGCCGGCCATGGCCATCTCCTCCACGGACTGCCGTGTCCGCATCGCCGCGAACAATCCTGTCTGGTACCTCGTTCCTGACGGGGTGGTCCAGTACATCGCCAAGTATGGTCTTTACCTGGAAGACCCGGCAGGCGGGAATGCTCACACTTCCGAAGCAAGCGAACCAGCCAGCACTGAATGAGTTCTCAATGAGTCAGGAACAGCCCCCCATCCCCAGCCGCCGGGAACTCCGGAAGGCCAGGGATGCACAGCAGTCATCCGGGTCCGCAGGCACGGATCAGCTTTCGCCTGCCATAAAACAGCCCGCGGCAAGCCGGCCGGCCCCGGACGCAGGTGCTGCCGGCGCCAATGCCTCCAGCGCCGCCGCCCCGGGGGCGAAGTCCCCGCGTAACCCTTCCCCTGTACCGGAACAGACACACACCCAGCGGTCTTCCCAAATCCGCGCCCGGGACCGTGCCGCGCTGCGGACCCTCAAGGAACTCGAAGAAAAAGAGGGCCAGCTCGCAGCAGGCGGTCCGCCCACTCGGCGCCAACTCCGCCTGCAGCAGCTCAAAGAGCAGGCGTTGACGGCGGCCAACCCCATCGTGGCGCCCGCCGTTGCCGCCACCACTGCGCCGGGAGCCCGTCCCCTCGAGGGGCAACCCGGGCAGCAGGAATCCCCCGAGGAGAAAAAACCCAAGGTTCCCGGGAGCGCCGCTGCGCCCGCCCGCACTTTTGCCGCTCCCGAGGGAATGACCGTTGAACAGGCGCTGGCGGCGAGGTCCCTGCTCGCTGAGCAGGCCAAGAACCAGATCGCCAAGATGGAGCACATCGCTTCCCTGGATCCGGAAGCGGTGGACCCGGAGATCCTGGCGGAACAGATCGCACTGGCCGAACGTGCCGCCGTGATAAACCGCCGGGCCATGGCCCGGCAGAAGCTGGCCGAACAAGCCGGTGTGCCGGTCGCGGGCCAGGAACCACTTCCCGGCCAGGAAATCGTGCCTGGGCAGGAACCGGTCCCGGCCCCGGAGACGGGACCCGGCAAGAAGCCTGGACCCGGCAAGAAGCCTGGACCCGGCAAGAGGCCGCCGCAGGGCCAGCAAAAGCCCTCACAGCAAGGGACGTCTGCTGCCGGTCAACGGCCGGGTCCGTCAGCCGCCAGCAACCTGGCCATGGTCACCCCGCTGGAATTCGTCCAGGTGCCTGGAGTGGACCGGCCGGTGATGAAGCCGCCGGCAACATCCCATGTTCCGGTCACCACCCGGCCCGGCACCAAGGTCCCGCCTGCGGCCGGCACCAAAAAGCGGCGCCCCGCAGCCGGTGCGCGGACAGCTGCCTCCGATGCCGGAACCGGCCGCTCGCAGGTCATTGCCCGCGCCGAAGCCGCTGCCCGGGCGGCCGCCCGCCCCAGGCCTGCGGTACAGCCGCCGGCAGCGGTGGCCAGTGGCGACTCCGAGGACGTCTTCGAGGACCTGCCACGCATCCCGGCCCGGTCCGCCCATGGGCTTGATCCCCTCGATGCCGCCACGGCCGGCCTTGCCCGCGCCAACCGTAACCGGATGCTGCAGTTCTGCGTCCTGGCTTTCGGGATCCTGGCCCTGATCTCCGGCATTGTGCTGATCATCAGCGGCATGTCCCACTGACCGGTCCGGCCCGGCACCACACTTATAAACCAACAAGGAGTCCCGTGACTGCATCAGAATCATCCGTCATCACAGCCCGCGCCGCCGCCAAAGCAGCCGCGGACAAGATTGCCCAGGACATCGTGGCGCTGGATGTGAGCGAGCGCCTCGCCCTGGCCGACGTTTTCCTCATCGCTTCGGCGCCCAGCGAGCGGCAGGTCAACGCCATCGTTGACGGCATCGAGGAAGAACTCGCCAAGCAGGACCTGCGGCCAGTGCGCCGCGAAGGCCGTTCCGGCGGTCGTTGGGTTCTGCTGGACTACTCGGACATCGTCATCCACGTCCAGCACGAGGAAGACCGCGTGTTCTACGCGCTCGAGCGCCTCTGGAAGGACTGCCCCGTGGTGGACCTGCAGCTCGGCGACGACACCTCGGCCAAGGCGCCCGCAGGCTCCGACGCGGAGTAACATCCGCGGAACCACGCGGAATATGCCCGATTTGGAATTTTCGGAATTGCTGTTCTAAGATATTTGAGTTGCTTCGGGGAAACCCGGAAGAAAAGCTCGCAGAGCAGCAACAATTCGGGGCTGTGGCGCAGCTGGTAGCGCACCTGCATGGCATGCAGGGGGTCAGGGGTTCGAGTCCCCTCAGCTCCACCGATAATCCGCCGGAATCATCTGATTCCGGCGGATTTTTTGGTTTCCGGTGATTCCATCCAAGGGCCGGGACAGTGACGGCAGCCCGCGAAGACACGTCCAACGGCGCCGATTGGCGCGCCGGGCGAAAGTGCATTAAGCTGATCAGGTTGCTTCGGCGGGACACCGCAAAGGCAGCAAAGTTCGGGGCTGTGGCGCAGCTGGTAGCGCACCTGCATGGCATGCAGGGGGTCAGGGGTTCGAGTCCCCTCAGCTCCACCGGTAAGGGAACCATCCTGCGGGATGGTTCCCTTTTTCGTTAGTGATCGGCAGGGCTTCGGGCTTGCTTGCAAATCCTTGCCTTGAAGATTTGGATCCGCGGACAAGCTGAGGAACCTGGCTGAGGAACCTCGGGGACCCCGCGGAGAGGGCACTCCCGGCTGCCTTACAGCCAGCGCGTCCGGCGCAGCGGCGGCGGATCTCCGCCCGGCCGCTGGACCAGGACCTGGTTCACGCCGGTCAGCCCGTTCTCAAAACCCAGGGCACTGGAAGCCATGTACAGCCGCCATACCCGGGCCCGGCCCAGGCTCGTCAGCTTCGACGCCTCGTCCCAGTGCTCCTCCAGCCTGCTGACCCACGCCCTCAGGGTAAGGGCGTAGTGCCGGCGGAGGGCCTCAACATCCAGGATCTCGAAACCCGCGGATTCCAGGGCCAGTGACATCGCGCCCAGGCTGATCATCTCGCCGTCGGGAAACACGTACCGGGGGATAAACGAGTCGGGATCGGGGTCGGTGGGGCCGGCGTTCCAGGAAATGGCGTGGTTCAGTAACCGGCCGCCGGGGCGCAGCAGGTTGAACAAGGCGGCCGTGTACCGGGGCATCTCCACCCGGCCCACATGCTCCGACATTCCGATCGAGCTGACCGCGTCGAAGGGCCCATCCCGGACATCCCGGTAATCCTGCACCCGGATGTCCACATGTTCCGTGAGACCGGCTTCCGCCGCTCGTTTGCGCGCCAGGATGGCCTGCTCGTTGGACAGGGTCACCCCCACCACGGTGACACCGTACTTGGCAGCCGCGTGCAGTGCGAAGCTGCCCCACCCGCAACCAACGTCCAGCACGCGCATCCCTGCCGTGAGCCCCAGCTTGCGGCACACCAAGTCCAGTTTTGCTTCCTGGGCCGCATCCAGGCCATCGGCCAGCGCCGCACCGGAGGGCACCTGTCCGTCCCCGCTGCCGGGCCAGGCGTCTTCGGGCCACACAGCGCAGGAGTACACCATGGACGGCCCCAGCACCAGAGAATAGAAGTCGTTGCCCACGTCGTAGTGGTGGGAGATGGCAGCCGCATCGCGGCGCCGCGAGTGCACACGGCCCTTCGTTGCGATGCGCGCTTCCTCCGGCGGGGGAGCGGGGTTGGGTCCCAGCGCTCCCAACCTCACGGCCGTGCGGAACAGCGTCCACAGTTCACCGGCGCTGAGCGGCTTGAACGGACCGGGTTCAGCGAACTTGCCGGCCGAACTCAGCGCAGTGAAGGCGGCAAAAATGTCTCCTGGAGCATCAATGTCACCCGAAACGTAGGCGCGGCTAAGGCCCAACTGCCCGGGAGACCAAAGGATCCGCCGTAACGCGCGCCGGGAATGGAATTCCAGCACGGGCGCCCCTTCCGGTCCGGCCTCCGAGCCGTCCCACGCCCGGAGCCGGAGCGGGATTTCCGGGGTGCCGAGCACAATCGCCAAGGCCTTTGCGAGCCGATCTGCATTCCCGTTTCTGGTGGTCATGGCCGTCCTCCCTGTGTCCTTGGGGCCAACACTAAGGGAGGGACACCCCGCGCGACTATCATGGGTGGGTGAATTCTCCCCGCGCCGACGTTGTTGTTATCGGCGCTGGCCAGGCGGGGCTTTCGGCCGCGTTCCATCTTCAGCGCCGCGGGCTGGATTTCGTAGTGCTCGACGCCGAGGAGGGTCCGGGCGGTGCGTGGCGCCACCGGTGGAAGAGCCTTCGGATGGCAACCGTCAACGGCATCAGCGATCTTCCCGGCATCGCCAAACCCGCCGTGGACCCGCGGGAGCCGAGCTCGGAGTTCCTCACGCGCTACTTCCGCGAATATGAGCAGGAGCTGGGACTTTCGGTCCGGCGCCCGGTCCAGGTCCGGTCCGTCAGCCGCGAAGACGGCAATCCCGCCGGCAGGCTGCTGGTCAGCACGTCCGCCGGGGACTGGAGCGCCGCAGCGGTGATTAACGCCACCGGCACCTGGACCCGGCCGTTCTGGCCGATCTATCCCGGGCAGTCGACTTTCCGCGGCAGGCAGCTGCACGTGGCAGACTACGTTTCTGCCGACGAGTTCGTGGGCAAGCACGTCATCGTGGTGGGCGGCGGGATCTCCGCGGTAGGCCTCCTGGACGAAATTTCCCTCGTCACCACCACCAGCTGGTTTACCCGGCGGGAGCCGGTGTGGCGGGACGCCGAATTTGATGCCAAGGCCGGGCACGACGCCGTCGCCCTCGTCGAAGAGCGGGTCCGCCAAGGCCTGCCGCCGCAAAGCGTGGTTTCCGTCACAGGGCTGATCTGGACGCCGTCCCTCCGGGCGGCGGCTGCACGCGGTGCCCTCAACCGGCAGCCCATGTTCACCGCCATAGAGCCCGACGGCGTCCGGCTGGCGGACGGGAGCCACCTGGCTGCGGACGTCATCCTGTGGGCTACGGGTTTCCGCGCGGAACTGGAACACCTTGCCCCGCTCCACCTCCGGGGACCGGGCGGGGGAATCGTGATGGACGGAACGCAGGTAGCGGGCGAACCGCGCGTCCATTTGGTGGGCTACGGCCCGTCGTCATCCACCATTGGCGCGAACCGCGCCGGACGGGCCGCGGTGGCCGCCATCCTGAAGCTCCCCGGAATCCGCCCCACTGACGGCACGGTAAATTGGGGCTGACCGTCTGGAACCCGGACGGAAGTTTCCAACAGGAGAAGGCGGCTGGAACCAGGTGGCAGTAGAGAGTCTCGACGACGTCCTCCCGAAGCTTCGGCGCAGGCCGGACGTGGAAGCACCCAACCTGCAGGCCTGGGACGCCACCGACCGCCTGCTCCTCGACACCGCGGCGGAACTGATGCGGCCGGGACTCGGCCTGACGGTGATCGGCGACCGCTACGGCGCGCTGACCCTCGGCGCGCTGGCGGTGCTCGATCCCGGGGCCTTGAAGGTGCACCAGGACCTCATCACCGGTGAGCAGGCCCTGCGCCTGAACGCTGCCGAGGTCCTGGGCAATGCCGGCGCCGGCTTCACCCAACTGCCCCTTGGCCCGGAGCTGCTCGAGGGTGCCGGACTGGTCCTGCTGCAGCTGCCCAAGACCCTGGCCGAACTGGACCAGATTGCTGAGGCCGTGGTGCGCCACGCCGGGCCGGACGTGGTGCTCCTCGCCGGAGGCCGGGTCAAGCACATGTCACTGGGGATGAACGCCGTCCTGGAACGCCACTTCAGCTCCGTGACACCCCAGCTGGCCCGGCAGAAATCGCGTGTCATCGCAGCCAGCGGTCCCCGCGGGGCGGGCGGCCCGGAGCGCTTCCCGATCATCGAGCACCTCGCCGAAATCGAGCTGGACGTTGCTGCCCAGGGTGCGGTCTTCGCCGGACCGAAGCTGGACATCGGCACCCGGTTCCTGCTGACGTTCGTGCCCTCCATGCGCGCCGCTCAGCACGCCATCGACCTTGGCTGCGGAACCGGCATCCTGGCTGCCATGTATGCCAGGCAGCACCCGGGCTCAACTGTCACCGCCACGGACCAGTCAGCTGCGGCAGTCGCGTCCGCGCTGGCAACGGCCGGCATCAACGGCCTCGCCGGGCAGGTCCGTGTCCTGCAGGATGACGCCATGGCCACGCTTGCGGCAGGCATCGCTGACCTGATCCTCCTCAATCCGCCGTTCCACGTGGGCGCCGGGGTGCATGCCGGAGCGGGCCTGAAGCTCATCGAAGCAGCAGGCCGCGTGCTGGCTCCCGGCGGTGAACTATGGACCGTGTTCAACCGCCACCTGGCCTATTTCCCGGCACTGGAACGGCACGTCGGTCCCACGGTGGTGAAAGGCCAAAACTCCAAATTCACTGTGACCTTGAGCACGCGCCGAGGCCTCCGGTGACCTGTTTGAAACCATTGCCGCGGCAGCGAACTGCCCCGCGCCGCAGCCCACTGCGCTTTCCCGCACGAAGCGCCGCGCCGCCGGCCGCTCCTATGGGTCTGTGCCGGTGGGTAACGTACGATTCAGACATCAGTAACTATGTGCCGAACACGAAGGGGACGCCGTGACTGAGATCCGTCAATCCTCACCGAGGCGCGGCACCAACCTGCCCCGGATGGGCGATTTCAACCTCACGGTGATCCTGGACGCCATCCGCCGGTCCTCGGGCGGGCTGAGCCGGGTGGAACTCGCACAGATCGTGGGACTGTCACCGCAGACCATCTCGAACATTTCCCGCCGCCTCCTGGACCAGAACCTCATTGTCGAGGCCGGCAAGGAGGGCAGCGGCCCGGGTAAACCCCGCACCATCCTCCGCCTTAATCCCCGTGGAATGTTCGCCGTCGGCGTCCATCTTGACCCCGCCGTCACCACCTTTGTGGTCCTGGACCTGGTGGGTGCGGTGGTGCAGCATTCCCGCATCGATACGCCCGGCGGGAACGATCCCTCCGCGGTCATTTCCACCATCGCGGCGGAGATCTCCCAGCTGGTGGAACAGTCCGGTGTGGACCGGGACCGGATCGCAGGCCTCGGCGTGGCGGCCCCCGGGCCCATCGACCTGGACAACGGCACTGTGGTCGATCCGCCGCTGCTGCCCGGCTGGGACCGGGTGGAACTGCGCAACGCCCTCTCAGAGGCCACTGGATATTCCGTCCTGGTGGACAAGGATGTCACCAGCGCAGCCGTGGCCGAGACCTGGGCCGGTGGTCCCAGCGGAGCGGGCAGTTTCATTTTTATGTACATGGGTACCGGCATCGGCTGCGGGATCGTGCTCAACGACGAAGTGGTCCGGGGCACATCCGGCAACGCCGGCGAAATCGGCCACATTATGGTGGACCCGGACGGCCCGCCCTGTGACTGCGGCCTGCGCGGCTGTGTCAAGTCCTCCTGCATCCCGCAGGTCCTGGTGGCCGAGGCTGAGGCAGCCGGCATCCTGGACGGGTCCCGGTCCGGTAACAGCGGCGCCGAAATCCAGCAGAGCTTCTCCCGGCTGTGCGAACTTGCCGATGCGGGCGACGAACGCGCACTGGCCATCATCGATAAGTCCGCGGTACTGGTGGCCCGTGCGGTGTCGGTGGTCACCAATACCTTGGACGTTGAGCGGGTGGTTTTTGGCGGGCCTTTCTGGAGCCGCCTGGCCGAGCGCTATCTCGAGAAGGTGCCCCCGCTGCTGGACGCCAACAGCGCAGCCCGGCTGATCCACCCCATCGAGGTGGTGGGGACCGGGGTAGGCGAAGACGTCGGCGCCATCGGCGCGGCCTCGCTGGTCCTGGAACACACCCTGGCGCCGCGCGCACAGAGGCTGCTCCTGGAGAGCTGAGGGGCCAGCCCGCCCTTGTCCGGGGCCGGACACCCATCTAACATTTGCGTATTGCCGCGGCTGGGGCCCGCTGACAAAGGGGTCCGCAGCCTTCGATTGAATGGAGCACCATGCGTCGCCCGGCCCTGAAGAGCATGTCCCTGATTGCTTCCGCGCTTATTATCCTCACGGCGTGCACGCCGGAGTCCCCCGAGAGCAGCTCGAAGACCCTGAAGGTGGTGTACCAGAAAACGGATTCCTTCACCGCCCTGGAGACCATGTTCCAAACCGCCAAGCAGGAATTCGAGGCGGCCAACCAGGGCGTCACTGTTGAACTGCAGCCCATCCAGGGAAACGACGACGACTACGGGACCAAGCTGGCCCTTGCCCTCAGGTCGCCGTCCACCGCGCCGGACGTCTTTTACGAGGACACGTTCAAGGTCCGCTCCGACGTCGACGCCGGTTACCTCCTGAAGCTGGACAGCCACCTTGACGGCTGGGCGGACTGGGCAAAGTTCGACGACGGCGCCAAGGCGGCGGGCCGTGCGGACGACGGCGGAACGTACGCTGTGCCGCTGGGCACCGACACGCGGGCCATCTGGTACAACAAAAAGGTCTTCGAAGCCGCCGGGATCAGCCTTCCCTGGCAGCCGCACAGCTGGCAGGACATCCTGGACACCGCCCGGAAGATCAAAGCTGACGATCCCTCTGTCATCCCCTTCAACATGTACGCCGGGAAAGCTACCGGGGAGGGCACCGTGATGCAGGGCTTCTACGAACTGCTGTACGGCACCGGCGCCACCCTCTACGACGAGGAGTCCGGGAAGTGGGTGGTGGGCTCTGCCGGTTTCAAGGATTCGCTCGGCTTCCTCAAGACCCTTTATGGCGAGGGGCTGGCCGTGTCGCCTGCCGAGGCCCTCGATGCGAACGTCTGGAAAAAGGTTTTCGGCGAGTGGTTCCCCAACGGAAAGCTGGGTGCAACCGTGGAAGGTTCCTACTCGCCGTCGTTCTGGCAGGACGGCGGAAGCTACGAATGGCCCGGCTACGCGCAGGACATGGCCGTTGCCCCATTCCCCACGCAGGACGGCGGCGCCCCGGGAGCCGTAAGCATGTCCGGTGGCTGGACGCTGGCTGTTGGGGCCGGGACCAAGGAACCGGACCTCGCGTTCAAGTTCCTGAGCACGGCGCTCAACCGGGACAACTCGCTGAAATTCACGCTCGACAGTTCGCAGATCGCGGTCCGGAGCGACGTTGCGGGGGACGCCGGCTACCAGGCGGCAAATCCGTTTGTGAAGGACGTCTCCGGACTCGTCTCCGTCACCCGTTACCGGCCGGCCACGTCCGACTATCCGCGCATCTCTGCCGCAGTCCAGGAGGCTACGGAGGTTGTGATCACCGGCGCCAAGTCGCCCGAACAGGCGGCTGCGGACTATGACGCGGCCGTCACGGAGATCGTGGGCGGCGACAAGACCGTCCGGAAGTAAGCGGTGCCCGCCCGATTGCGGGGACGCGGGCTGCTGCGCTACCTGCCCCTCCTGCCTGCCGTCTTACTCCTGCTGGTTTTCCTGGCCGGTCCGGTGTTCTGGGCCTTCCAGGCGTCCTTTACGAACACCGGGTTGACGGGCCGGCACGCCCGCAACCCTGAGTGGGTGGGGCTGGACAACTACCAGCGGTTGCTGCTGGATCCGGTGTTTCCCCTGTCGCTGGGGCTGACAGTGCTGTTCGTGGCAGGGTCTGCCGTCCTGGGCCAGAACCTGCTGGGGCTTGCCCTCGCAGTCCTGATGCGGCGCGCGCGCCGGAGCGTGTCCGCGCTGGTGGGCACGGCGGTGGTGGCAGCGTGGGTGCTGCCCGAGATCGTGGCCGCCTTCGCCGCCTACGCCTACTTCAGCCGGGACGGCACGCTGAACCAGTTGCTCGGCGGCCTGGGAATGGGCCGGCCGGACTGGCTTTACTCCTGGCCGATGGTGGCGGTGGTGCTTGCGAATGTCTGGCGGGGCACGGCCTTTTCCATGCTGGTGTACCGCGCGGCACTGAACGACATCCCCACGGAAGTAGCCGAAGCCGCCCAGGTGGACGGCGCCGGCGGCTGGCAGCGGCTCGCGTTCATCACGCTGCCCATGATCCGCAGGAGCATCGCCACCAACCTGATGCTGATCACGCTGCAGACGCTCGCTGTATTCACGCTGGTCTGGGTGATGACCGCCGGCGGGCCGGCCAACGCCAGCACCACTTTGCCGGTCCTGGCCTACCAGGAGGCCTTCAAATTCGGGGATATCGGGTACGGAACGGCGGTGGCCTCGGTGTTGCTCCTCATCGGCGCGGTGTTCGGTGTTGGCTATATCCGGCTGCTGCGGGAGGAAAAGCAGTGACCGCGCCGGCAAGGGCGTCCAGGGTGGCGCCTTCCAGTGGAACCGCCAACCCGGTCAGGCCGCGGGACCGCCGCAGCAGTCCCGCCGACGTTGCCCTGCTGGTCCTGGGTGCCTGTTTTGTGCTGCCGCTGCTCTGGCTGGTCCTGGCTTCCCTTGACGCGGGTGCAGGCCACGAGACCAAGGTTCCGGCCGCGCTGACACTGGACAACTTTGCCGCCGTGCTGACTCCCGGGCTGTTGCTGCAGCCGCTGTGGAACAGCCTGCTCCTTTCGGCCGGGACTGCCACTGTCACCATGGCGGCCGCCGTGCTGGCCGCGTACCCGCTCTCCCGCTACCGCTCCCGGTTCAACACCCCGTTCATGTACGCGGTGCTCCTCGGGACCTGCCTGCCCATCACGGCGATCATGGTGCCGGTCTATGGTCTCTTCGTCCAGCTGGAGCTGCTGGATTCGGTGCCGGCCACCATGCTGTTTATGGCCGCCACGGCCCTGCCGATGGCCATCTGGATGACCAGGAACTTCATGGACGCCGTGCCGGTGTCCCTGGAGGAAGCGGCCTGGGTGGACGGCGCCTCCAGGATGACGGCGCTCCGGACCATCGTCCTGCCGCTGATGCGCCAGGGGCTGGGCGTGGTGTTCATTTTTGTGTTCATCCAGGCCTGGGGAAACTTCTTCGTCCCGTTTGTGCTGCTCCTGTCCGAGGCGAAGCAGCCCGCGGCGGTGTCCATCTTCAGCTTCTTCGGACAGCACGGCGCAGTTGCGTACGGCCAGCTGGCCGCCTTCTCCATCCTGTACTCACTGCCGGTGCTGGCCCTGTACGTCATTGTGGCCAGGGGCGCCGGCAACTCATTTGCGATGTCGGGCGCGGTCAGGGGCTGAGCCGCGCGGGAGCACGGCAGGCGCACGGGCCGCCCATCCGGGAAGCTGCCTAGTCGATGTCCTCAACAACCACCCCGTATGGGATGCTGTCGTCGAGGTGTGCCTGATGGCCGGTTGAGCCAGGGTTGTAAACAACCCGGACTCCATGAAGCTTGTCCGCGGCTGACTGCTGCAGGACAGGCCTGACAGTGTTGATGAACATCTCGCTTTTGTCCGCGAGAAAGTCCTTGTAACTGGCTGGAAGCTCACTCATGTCAAAAGGATAGACCTGGGCAGCCGCGGTGGGGAGAGGTCCCCATTGCCCGGGCCTGCGCGCCGGTCTTGGATAGGATGGCGGCGGAATGTGGTCCGGCCGGAACGCACGCCCAACACAGCCACCAGGGGGGGAACCGCAGTGCTTCAGACCAGCTCGTCCACAAGGATCGAACCGGCGGAGCTGGCACGGGCGCAGCAGGTTGCCGCCAACATCTCCCGGAGCTTCGAGGCGAAAATGGTGGGGCAGTCCCGGCTGCGCGAATCGCTGCTGGTGGGCCTGCTGGCCGGCGGGCACATCCTGCTGGAAAGCGTTCCGGGCCTGGCCAAAACCACTGCAGCGCAGACCGTCGCCGAAGCCATCAGCGCCGAGTTCCGGCGGATCCAGTGCACCCCGGACCTACTGCCCAGCGACATCGTGGGGACCCAGATCTACGACGCCGCCAAGGGAACCTTCGTCACGCAGCTTGGGCCGGTGCACGCCAACATCGTGCTGCTGGATGAGATCAACCGCTCCAGCGCCAAGACCCAGAGCGCCATGCTGGAGGCCATGCAGGAACGGCAGACGTCCATTGGCGGCCGGGAGTACCGGCTGCCGTCCCCGTTCCTGGTCCTGGCCACCCAGAACCCGATCGAGCAAGAAGGCACCTATCTGCTTCCGGAGGCCCAGATGGACCGCTTTATGCTCAAGGACGTCCTGGACTATCCCTCGCCGGCTGAGGAAGCAGAAATCATCCGCCGGATAGATGCCGGGGTTTTCACCGACGAGCAGAAACCGGCGGCCGCGGCCTCCCTGGATGCTGTGGTCCGGGTCCAGGACGTGGTGAAGCGCATCTACATCGATCCGGCCGTGATCAACTACATCGTGGGGCTGGTCTACGTCACCCGCAACGCGCAGCAGTACATCGATCCGCGGCTGGCAGGCTTCATCGAGTTCGGTGCCAGTCCGCGCGCCAGCATCGCCTTCAGCCAGGCCGCCCGTGCGGTGGCGCTCCTGCAGGGCCGCGACCATGTCATCCCCGAGGACGTTAAGTCGCTGGCCCACCGCGTCCTGCGGCACCGGCTCATGCTGAACTTCGAGGCCGTGGCTGAGCAGGTCCCGGTGGAAACGGTGATCGACGCCGTCGTCGCCGCCGTCCAGACGCCCTGAGGACGAAAGATGACCAGGCTCCTGTACCGGGTGAAGTCGAGGATGGCCATCTTCGCGCACCGCAAGGCCCGGGGAATGCTCGACGGCGAATACGGTTCCGTGTTTCGCGGCCGCAGCCTGGACTTTGATGACCTCCGCGCCTACGTTCCGGGCGACGAGGTGCGCGACCTTGACTGGAAGGCGACCGCACGCCATGGTTCGCCGCTGATCAAGAGGTACGTGGCCGTACGGCGGCAGACAGTCCTGCTCATCACCGATACCGGCCGCAACATGGCAGCAGAAGCAGCGGGCGGCGAAACCAAGAAGGACATCGCCGTTATGGCGTTGGGGGTCATGGGGTACCTTGCCCACCGCCACGGCGACATCGTGGGCCTGGTGTGCGGTGACGCCGACCGCACCACATCCGTTCCTGCCAAAAGCGGCGAGGCGCACCTCGAACGGCTCCTGCGCCACGTCCACGCCAGTGCCACGCCCGATTCCGCCGCCAGCCGGCTGGAGGACCAGCTGGAGCATGTGGCCCGCACCATCAAGGGTAGGTTCCTGCTGTTCGTGGTGGCGGACGAAATAGCGGCCACCCCGCCGCTGGCGCGGCTGCTCCGCCGGCTCCGGGCGCAGCACGAGATCCTGTGGCTCACTGTCCGCGACGCCCAGCTCACGGCAGAAGCTCGGTGGTACAGCGTGCACGATGCCTCGCCACTGTTGGGCCACCTCGCCGGAGCTCCCGGCGTGGCCGCAGCCTACGCCCGGGCAGAGCTGGTCAGGGACGCCGGGCGGAAGGACATGCTGCGCCGGGCAGGGATCACCGAGGGCTCGGTCAGCGAAAGCCAGGACGTCATCGCCGGGCTGTTCGCACTCCTGGAAAGGCACCGGCGTGCAGGCTGAACCTGAACTCCTCGGCCCGCTGCCATACAGCCCGCTGTGGACCTGGGCCGGGCTTGCCCTGCTGCTCCTGGTGGCTGCCTGGTACACCTTCGTTTTTGCCAGTACCCGGCCACCCCGCCAGAAGGCAACAGCGGTACCAGCCCCGCTCACGGACCTGCCGGCCCTCCGGGCGGCATACCTGCAGCGGATCACCGATGTGGAGCAGGAAGCGTCCGCGGGGAACGTCAGCGCCCGTGCGGCCCATCAACAGATCAGCCTCCTGTTCCGCCGATTCGTCCGCGACGCCACCGGGGTGGACGCGCCGAGGATGACCCGCGCCGACCTCGCAAGGCACCCCCTGGCTTCTGCTGCGGCGGCCGTCGGCGCGCTGTACCCCGGCGAGTTCGGGCCTGAACCCCTGCCCGCCGTCGCCGTCTCTGCCATGATGGCCCGTGAGGCGGTGCGGACGTGGAGCTGATGTCCTGGTGGCTGGTTCCTTTGGGCGCTGCCACGGCAGGGGTTGCAGCCTGGGCGGCATTGCGTCCGGGCCGGAGGAACAACGCACGACGGCGGCCGGCAGCCCACGTAGAAAGGCTTACCCAGCTGCCCGAGTACCAGGCAGCCTTGCGCCGGTACCGCCGCTGGTTGGCGGTTGCGACCATCGCCTGCGGCACCCTGCTGGCCTCAACCCTGCTGGCCGCCGCCCGGCCGGTGGGCATCGACACCATCAACCCGGAGCAGCACAACCGCGACATCGTCCTCTGCCTGGACGCCTCCGGATCCATGAGCAGCGCAGACGCAGAGGTGGTGGACGTGTTCGCCCGGCTGGCCGCAGACTTCAAAGGCGAACGCATAGGCCTCACCATTTTCGACAGCACAGCCATCCAGGTTTTCCCCCTCACCGACGACTACGAGTACGCCCGGGACCAGCTCACCCTGGCGCGCGACGCCTTCAACGGAAAACCCGGCACGTCCGGGTTCCTGGACGGCACCTGGAGCGGCCGCGGCTCATCGCTGATCGGGGACGGCCTGGCTTCCTGCGTCACCAGCTTCCCGCCCGGCCGGGAACAGCGCTCGCGGTCGGTAGTCCTGGCAACAGACAACTTCGTTTCCGGGGATCCGATCATGACGCTCCAGGAAGCGGCGGGACTCGCGAAGGAACGCGCCGTGCGTGTTTATGCACTGCATCCGGGAGACCTGGACTACGGACCGGACGCCCACCAGCCCGGGGCGCAACTCCGCGCAGCAGCCGAACTCAGCGGCGGGGCCTATCACGCCCTCGACAACCCGGAGGCAGTGCCTGGCATTGTGCAGGCCGTACAGGCAACCGAGGCCACTGCCCTCGGAGGTGCCCCGCGGGCAGTTGCCACCGAGGTGCCCGACCTGCCATTGGCCCTTGCGCTCCTGTCCGGCCTCGTGCTTGCCATAGCCTCCTGGCGGCTCCGGCCATGACGCTGCAGCCCATCCTGCCCGGGTGGCTCCTCCTGCCGGTTGTCGCGGCCGCGCTCGTTTTCCTTGGCTGGCGGATCCTTTCCGAACGGCGGCATCCAGGCGGCCGGACGCGGATACGCAGCGCCCTGCTGGTGCTGCTCCTCCTGGCGGCGGCCCTCCGGCCCGGGATCCCCGGAGGTTCTGCCCACGCCGCCACCTCGGACCTGAACGTGTTCTTTGTTGTGGACACCACCAGCAGCATGGTGGCCGTGGACTACGGCAACGCTGCTCCACGCCTGGACGGCGTCCGCCAGGACGTCATGGCCATCGCCGGGGAACTGCCGGGTGCCCGTTTTTCCGTGATCACCTTTGACACCGAAGCCCACGTCAGGATGCCCCTGACTACAGATACGACAGCGCTGGAAACCATCACTGCCATCCTCCAGCCGCAGGTTACGGCCTTTGCCAAGGGCAGCAGCATCACTGCCGCCCGCAAAGTGCTCGCGGACCGCCTGGCCGCCGCGAAGGACAGCCACCCCGATCGGCCCCGGCTTGTCTTCTACTTCGGTGACGGCGAACAAACCAGCGGGAAGGGGCCGGAGCCCATCAAAATGGACGGCGGCATGGTCGCCGGGGGAGCGGTGCTGGGTTACGGAACCGCCGCCGGCGGACGCATGAAGGAAAATACCGGGCTGGAGTCCGACGGCGATGCCCGCTACATCCAGGACAGCACCGGGGGTGCGCCGGGGGATGCCGTGTCCGTCATCGATGAGGACAGGCTCCGGGAGATCGCAGTCCAGTTGGAGGTACCGTATGTGCACCGGTCAGCCGGGGATGCTCTTCCGGCCATGATGCAGCAGGCGCGGCCCGGCGCCCTGGAACGCGCTGCCGACGACGGCACCCTTGGAGGCCGGATGGAGTTCTACTGGTTCTTCGCCGCCGGAGCCTTTGCCCTGGGCCTGGCTGCGATGATGGGCATCATCCGGCAGCTGCGCGACCTTAGGCCCGCGCCCCGGCCCCAACGGAAGGAAGCCGACAGCCAAGCAAAGGAGACGGTCCGGTGACCGGCCTCAAGCCTGTGGTGTCCAGGCCGGGCCGCGGTGTTGGCCGCGGCGACTCCGGCGCCGGCAGCCCGGACAGCAGTATCACCCTCGCCGTCCGGAAGGACGGGCTCCGGAGGAGGCTGTTGGTGTGGTCGGCTGTGCCCGCGCTGCTGGTGCTGTGCATCGCGGCAAAACTCCTCAGCCTCGGCCCCCTCGCCGGGCACGCCGCCCACGCCTTTGATGCCAAGGACGCGGCAGGCGCCGGAATGGCCGCGAAGGCGCTTCAGCCTGGAAATATGGTGGAGCGGCACAAGGCGCCGTTCGCCGCCGGGGACGCCGAGGCGCTCGCCGGCGACTATGCGGCCGCGCGGTTGCGGTTCGAGGAAGCCCTGGGGCTGGTCCCGGACGCGCAGGCCGGCTCGCCGGATGCGTGCGTCATCCGGCTCAACCTGGTGCTGGCCATTGAGCGTCTCGGCGACGAAAAATCACGTCAGGACGGTCCCGCGCAGGCCGCTGCCCTGTTTTCCGAAGCGCTGGAAGCGGCGGGCGCGGCGCCGGAGGGCTGCTTCGGCGCAGGTGGTGCCGACGGTGCGGGCGACAAGCTGACCCAGGCTGAAGGGCGGCTCAAGGAAAAACTCGAGGCAGCCACAGCCAACTCCGACGGACAGGGCTCTGCGGCGGGGGAGGATGCGCCGGATGAGCCGAAGGCCCAAGACCAGCTGGAACAGCTGGAAGATCGCGCCCGCGAATCCCAGCGCGAACGCAACAGCGGGCGGGAACGCAAGGAGTACCTCGAGGACTCAAGGTCTTCCGCCGGCCCGGACCGTCCCTGGTGAGACCCAAAGGCGGCGCCACCGCTACCTGGCCTCGAAGCGAAGAATATTCTGCCGGTGGGCGAAACAAGGCGTAAATATGCGTCTTAATTCGGGGCTCAACTTGAATGCTCCTCCGGCCGCTCCTAGAGTTCTATACAAGTTACCGCGGTAACGTGTCAGCGATCCTCCGTAGCGGAGGGTGTGGGTGCCCCCATGTGGGCCTGACATTTGCTCACGGACAACTTCATTCCAGGCGTAACAGTCGCGGTTGCGCCCTTGTGGAGTTCTCTCGTGTTCCCCAAACTCAAATTCATTGCCGGTTCCCCGTCCAGTTTCTGACAGGGAAACCCCAATGGCCCAAAGCCAAGGATGCAAATGTCGCCACCAAGCCTCATTGACACACACCCGAATCTCTCCGACGCCGCCCCGGTGGCACTTTCCTACGAGCTCTTCCCGCCCCGTTCGCCGGCCGCCGCGGAAACTCTCTGGACGACCATCCGGGAATTGGAAACCACCGGGCCCGATTACGTCTCCGTCACCTATGGCGCCAGCGGCTCCAACCGGGACACCGCCGTCGAACTCATCAACCGGCTCCTGCTCGAAACCACCCTCCGGCCGCTGGCCCACCTGACCTGCGTTGGCAACACGCCCCAGGAACTCGCGGGGATCATCGGCGAACTGCTGGATATCGGGGTGCGGGGCATCCTTGCCCTGCGCGGGGATCTTCCGAAGGACGGCGGCCAACCGGCGGCCGGATCACTGCGGTACGCCCAGGACCTGATCGAACTCATCCGCCGGGTGGAACAGCGCCGTTCGGCACTGCTCTGCGCCGGAAAGATCGCCGTGGGCGTGGCGGCGTACCCCACGCGCCATCCGGAGTCACCGAGCGAGGAGCACGACGTTGAGGTGCTGCTTGCCAAGCAGCGTTCAGGCGCGGACTTCGCTATCACGCAGGTGTTCTTCGAAACCGAGCAGTACGCGGATCTCCTCGCCAGGGCACGGCGTGCCGGCGTCACCATCCCCATCATCCCGGGCGTTATGCCGCTCACCAGCCTGCGCCGGCTGACGCGGCTGGGTGAACTGGCGGGCGTGGAGCCGGCACCCAGGCTGATGGAACGCCTGGCCGCCGCGGACAACGACATCGAACGGCTGCACATCGGCGTCGACGCCACCGTTGACCTAGCGAATGCCGCCCTCGATGCCGGCGCGCCTGGCATCCACCTTTACACGTTCAACGAACACCAAAGTGCGCTGGAAGTGCTGGACAAGCTCGCACTCCCGCGACACCAGCGCTCCGGTGCGCGGCACGACGCCCGCGCGCGGCGCCAGCTCGCCAGCTGAATATTTTCTGCGGATTAGCCGCACTGCCATAGGCCCAAGCTCTGCAGCCTGAACTTTGGAACCAGCTTCTACCTAAGGAAATTTGCCATGCCAGAAAACAACACGCCCTTCCCGTCCGCCTCCCTCCTGGGCTACCCGCGCATCGGCCGCCGCCGCGAACTCAAGAAGGCCGTTGAAGCCTACTGGGCCGGCAAGATCGACGCCGCGGCCCTGGGTGCTGCCGCGAAGGACATCCAGCTGACCATCGCCAAGCGACTGCAGGAGCTCGGCCTGACCGAAGCCGCCGCCGTTCCGGGCGCTTTCTCGTACTACGACCAGGTCCTGGACACCACCGCCCACCTGGGCGCTGTTCCGGCACGTTTCGGCAACCTCCTCAACGCTGACGGGCAGCTGGACATCGACGGCTACTTCACGCTGGCCCGCGGCAACAAGGAACAGCAGCCGCTGGAAATGACCAAGTGGTTCGACACCAACTACCATTACCTGGTCCCGGAAGTCGGCCCCGAGACCGGGTTCAGCCTCGCCTCCACTGCCAAGGTTGAGGAGTTCGCGTTCGCCTTCGCCAACGGCATCGAGACCCGCCCGTACATCGTTGGCCCGGTCACCTACCTGCTGCTGTCCAAGGCCTCCGACGACGCCCCCGCCGGCTTCGCCCCGCTGACCCGCCTCGAGGACATCCTGCCCGTTTACGTGCAGCTGCTCGAGAAGCTCGCCGCCGCCGGTGCGGGCTGGGTCCAGCTCGACGAGCCTGCACTGGTGGTTTACCAGGACACCCCGGCCGCCGAAATCGAAGCAGCCGTGGCCCGTGCCTACGAGGTGCTCACCGCTGCTGCCAACCGCCCGCAGATCCTCGTTTCCTCCCCGTACGGTTCGCTCGACGGCCAGCTGGGCACCCTCGCTGCCACCAACATCGAGGCCCTGCACATCGACGTCTTCAAGGGCGCCGTTCCTTCTGCCGCGGCCCTCGCCGGACTGGGCAGCAAGACCCTGGTTGCCGGCGTCGTTGACGGCCACAACATCTGGCGCAACGACCTCGCCGCATCGGCCGCGAAGCTGGATGCGCTGAAGGAAGCCGCCGGCAAGCTGGCCGTCTCCACCTCCACCTCCACTCAGCACGTCCCGCACGACGTCGCCGAGGAAACCGCCCTGCCCGAGCAGCTCCGCAGCTGGCTTGCCTTCTCCGACCAGAAGGCAGTGGAGGTCAAGACCCTGGCCGCCTACCTGGCAGATCCCACATCTGCCCAGGCTGCCATCGACGAGGCAACCGCAGTGATCGCCTCCCGTGCCACGGCCGAAGGCGTGCGCCGCGCAGACGTCCGTGCCCGCACCGAGGCCCTGACTGCAGCCGACTTCTCCCGCTCCGAGTACTCCGTCCGCGAAGCCGCGCAGGAAGAGGCACTGCACCTGCCGCCGCTGCCCACCACCACCATCGGCTCCTTCCCGCAGACGTCCGAGATCCGCTCGGCACGTGCCCGCAACAACAAGGGCGATCTCACCAACGAGCAGTACGAAAAGCTCATGAAGGACGAGATCAAGCGCGTCGTGGACCTGCAGGAAGAGCTCGGTTACGACGTCCTGGTGCACGGCGAGCCCGAGCGCAACGACATGGTGCAGTACTTCGCCGAGAACCTGGAAGGCTTCGACGTCACTGTCCACGGCTGGGTCCAGTCCTACGGTTCGCGCTGCACCCGTCCGTCCATCCTGTGGGGCGACGTGACCCGCACCGCCCCCATCACGGTGGCCTGGGCCGAGTACGCGCAGTCCCTGACCAGCAAGCCGATGAAGGGCATGCTCACCGGTCCGGTCACCATCCTGGCCTGGTCCTTCGTCCGCGACGACCAGCCGCTGGCCGAGACCGCCAACCAGGTTGGCCTGGCATTGCGCGATGAGATCGCAGACCTCGAAGCCGCAGGCATCAAGATCATCCAGGTGGACGAGCCCGCCCTGCGCGAGCTCCTCCCGCTGCGCAAGGCAGACCACGCCGACTACCTGAAGTGGTCCGTGGACTCCTTCCGCCTGGCCACCGCCGGTGCTGCCGACGCCACCCAGATCCACACCCACCTCTGCTACTCAGAGTTCGGCGTGATCATCGACGCGATCGACGGCCTCGACGCCGACGTCACCTCCATCGAGGCCGCACGGTCCCGCATGGAAGTTGTGCACGACCTCGAGTCCCACGGCTTCGGCCGCGGTGTGGGTCCGGGCGTCTACGACATCCACTCGCCGCGCGTTCCCGGTACCGGGGAAGTCACCGAGCTGCTCAGCACCGCGGTGAAGCACGTCCCGTCCCGCCAGCTCTGGGTCAACCCGGACTGCGGCCTGAAGACCCGCGGCTACGCCGAGACCGAGGAATCCCTGCGCAACCTGGTGGAGGCCACCAAGGCGGTCCGCGCCGGCCTGCTGGAAGCTGCCAAGTAGGTTCACAATGATGACGGCGGCCGGTCACCTCACGTGACCGGCCGCCGTCGTTAAGTATCCAGTTCAGGATTCCCAGACGATTTCGTCGTCCACTACGCCGTCTTCATCGGCGGAGGCCACCAGGACCTCATCGGTAAAGTGCTCGCCCAGCGTGAAGTCCATCACGAAGTAACGCTCCGGCTGGCCGGGGTAGATTCCCACATGGCCGAGTTTGAGTGCTTTGAGGAAGACGTCGTTGGTGAGCTGGCTGCGGTCCTCCACCCCAAAAATCTTATGCAGATGCTCATCTTTGAGCGCGTTGCAGTGGAAGTGGAGGTACTCCTGCGGGCTGGTGCCTTCCTGCTCCAGTTCCTCGGCGATCATGTCCCGCACCTCATCCACGAGTTCGGGCAGGAAACGCAGGCGGTAGTCCACCTTGCGCAGGGCGGCCTCGTCGAAGTGGTCGTGGGCGGTGATGTTCAGGTCGAGTTCCAGCGGATGGCCACGCAGTTCGTGTTTCGCGGCGACGAAGTGATCCCTGCCGTGGTTGAGCTCAATCTCTCCAAAGTGCTGGCTCGCTACCTTGTTCATAGTTTCAACATAGACCCGAACAGCGGTGCATTCCAGCGTTCAGGCCTAATTCACCGCCTTGCGCATCCCCGCGAAGGTCTCGGCCAGCAGGTCAACAAACAGCTGCACACGGGCGGTTTTCCGGTCATTGATCAGCAGCGCGAAAACGTTGCGCGCCAGCCGGATTTCAGGGACGTCCAGCACCACCACCCCGGCGGGCTTGTTGCGCAGGGCGAGCTCCGGGACGAGCGCTGCGCCAAGGCCGGCCGCCGCCATTTCGAGGCTGGCGGTGAAGTCATCGCTGTGGGCCACCACCCGGGGATGCAGGTTGCAGCCGGCGAAGAGGCGTTCAATCACCATGGCGTCGCTGGTGCCGGGGTGGTGCATGATCCAGGGCATCTCGGACAGGTGGTCGGCTGCCACTTTCGCGTCGGCACGGAAGCCCCAGCCGGCGGGCAGTACCACGCGGTAGTCGTCGTCACCGATCCATTGCCTGTTGATGGTGTTGGGCCAGGCGAAGCCGGTTTGGCCCACCTGGAAGACCACCGCCACGTCCAGGTCGCCGCCGGCGCGCAGCCCCTGGATGGTCTGGCCGGGCTCAGCGACGGAGACCCTCAGGTCGATGCCCAGGTTCTTCCATGTGGGGTTCTTCAGGATCCGCGGCAGGACGAACGTGGCGAGGCTGGGGAAGATGCCGAGCCTCAGTTCCTGGTGTGCCGAATCCTGAGTTTTGGAGGCGGCGGCCATCAGCGCCTCGATGTCCGTGAGCACCTTGGCAGCGTGCCGGGTCATGACGACGGCGGCTTCCGTAGGAACCACGCTGCGCGCGCTGCGCTGGAAGAGGACGACGCCGGTGTCCCGTTCCAGCGCGGACATCTGTTGGGAGACGGCCGAGGCAGTGTAGCCCAGCGTCGACGCGGCGGCCGTGAACGAGCCAAGCCGCGTAACTTCCAGGAGGGTCTTCAGGTGCACCGGATTTACCACCAGCCCACAGTACTCTGCCGGTTCCTGCCGAAGAAGCTGCAGCACCCACCCATCCGGCCGCCGAAGGGCACCGAATTGCCCTCTGTATAGCCATCACTGGCAAATGTTCAGCAGAGGAGCATGAAGTGGCACCTGACCCAGCATCAAGCGGAGGCGGACGACGGCGGGTGGCCGTCATTGGCAGCGGCATCGCCGGCCTGACGGCCGCCTATGTCCTCAACCGCCAGGACGACGTCACCCTCTTCGAAGCGGACTCGCGGCTGGGCGGGCACGCCCACACGCATGACATGCCGCAGCCGGACGGCTCCGTGCTTGGCGTGGATACCGGCTTCATCGTCCACAACGAACGGACGTACCCCACCCTGCTGAGGCTGTTTGCCGAGCTGGGAGTGGAAACCCAGGATTCTGAAATGAGCATGTCCATCCGCTGCGACGGCTGCGGCCTCGAGTACGCGGGAGCGCGCGACGGCGGCCGCGGAATTATCGCCCGCCCGTCCAGCCTGCTGCGGGGCCGCTACCTGCTGATGCTGCTGGAAGTAATGCGTTTCTACCGGAGGGCCAGGGCGCTGCTGAAGACGGCGCCTGTCGCCGCCGTCAGCCCGGATGTGGCGGTTCCCGAACTGACCCTCGGTGAGTTCCTGGACCGCGAGAACTTCAGCCCCTACTTCATATCCCACTTCATGACACCGGTGGTCAGCGCCGTCTGGTCCTGCGATCCCACCACGGCTCTGGCCTACCCGGCCCGCTACCTCTTCACCTTCCTGGGCCACCACGGGATGCTGGGCGTCAAGGATTCCCCGCAATGGCGGACTGTCACCGGCGGCTCGGCCCGGTACGTGGAGAAGCTCGCCGCCACCCTCGCGGATGTCCGGCTCAATACGCCCGTCACGGCACTCCGGCGGCACGCACTCGGAGTCGAACTGGTGACGGAATCCGGCGTGGAGGACTTCGAGGCAGTGGTGATTGCCACACACCCGACGCAGGCCCTCGGGTTCCTGCCCGATGCCACGCCGGCGGAGAAGGAAGCGCTGGGCGGGATGCCGTACTCAGTGAATCACACGGTGTTCCACCGCGACCCCGCCGTCCTGCCGGCCGCCGACAACGCGAAAGCATCCTGGAACTATCGCCTGCCGTCCTGCGACTCCCGGCCGGACAGGGTCCTGGTCAGCTATGACCTCACGCGGCTGCAGCGGCTGAGCCCCGGGGACGGCAGGCCGTACCTGGTAAGCCTGGGGGAGTCCGGACTCATCGCCGACCACACCGTGCTGGAACGCATGGTGTACGAACACCCGCAGTACACGCCGGAGTCGCTTCGCGCCCAGCAGGCAATCGCCGCGCTCAGCGACCACCGGATCGCTTATGCCGGCGCCTACCTTGGCTGGGGTTTCCACGAAGACGGTGCACTGTCCGGGGTGCGGGCAGCGGAATTGCTGGGCCGCTCCTGGCCGGTTGCCGTGCCTGCTGATCCGATTGAGTCCCCGGACGGCGGGGAGCGGGAGCTTCTTTCCGCGGCGGAGCCTGCATGAGCGCAGCGATTTACCGCACCTCCATCTCGCATGTGCGGCGCACCCCGTTGAAGAACGCCTTCACGTACCGCAGCTACAGCTGGTTTGTGGACGTGGACCATCTGCCGCGCCTTCCGTTCCTCCTCCGGCCGCTGGCTGTGTTCCGCTCCGGCGACCATCTGGGCGATCCTGAGTCCAGCCTTCGCAGCAACGTGGAACGGTACCTGCGCACGCAAGGTATAGAGCCTGACGGCGGCCCCATCCACATGCTGACCAGCGCCCGAGTCTTTGGGTACGTCTTCAACCCGCTGACGCTTTTCTGGTGCTACCGCTCCAACAGAGAGCTTGAGTGCGTGGTCGCCGAAGTCCACAACACGTACGGGGAACGCCACTGCTACCTGCTCCGGACCGACGCGGCCGGGCGAGCCTCCGTTCCGAAGGCTTTTTACGTTTCACCGTTCAACGACGTGGACGGTCAATACCGGATGAAGCTGCCCGCGCCCGATGACCGGCTGGCCGTGTCGATCGTCCTGGAGCGCGAGGGCCACCGGCCGTTCGTGGCCAGCATGGACGGAAAACGCCGGCGCGCTACAACCCGGAACATCCTGGCGGCGGCGCTCGCCGTCCCGGCCGCACCGCTGCTGGTATCCGCCCTCATCCGGGTCCAGGGCATTACACTCTGGGCAAGACGCCTGCCCGTCGTCGCCAGACCACATCACCCCTCACAGGAGGCAGTTCAATGACAATGACGGAGCACAACGAGACGCCTGCACCTCCGCTTCGGGGGAAGCCCAGGGACCAGGCTGCAGGCAAGGCCACCCGCCCGGCGCCGGACCAAGGCGCCATGCACCTGGCCGCAGCCTGGGGCCGGACGGAAGTGCCGGCGTCGCCCGCCATCATCGATCCGGACCTGTGGCCGGGAGTGGCCCAACCGCCGTCGGGAGCCAAAGCCGCCGTTGCCGGGAAGGCGGCAGGCCTCCTCTTTAAAGGGGCAGTAAAACGCCTGCCCCTGCGGGTGGAATACCCGGACGGCTCGGTGCTGGGGACGGGCGGCCCGGATGCGCCGGTGATGGTGATGGTCCGGCCGGAGGCATTCGAAACCCGCATCGGGGACAACGGGCTGATCGGACTGGGCGAGTCCTTTATGGCCGGGGACTGGGAGGCCACCGACCTGGCGGGCGTCCTGGAGGTCTTCGCCTCATCGGTGGACACGCTGATTCCCGCGCCGCTGCAGAAGCTACGCAGCCTGTACCTGCCGCGCACCCCGCGGCAGGAACGCAACGCCGAGCAGAACACGCGCAGCAACATCTCCCGGCACTACGACTTGTCCAACGATCTGTTTTCCAATTTCCTCGACTCCACCATGAGCTACTCCTCAGCTCTGTTTGGGCCTGGGGCGGGGCCACTGACTTCCGTGGGGTGGGATGCCCTGGCGGAAGCGCAGCAGGCAAAAATTGACAGGTTGCTGGACAAAGCCGGTGTCGGAGCCGGCACGCGGCTACTGGAAATCGGCACGGGCTGGGGTGAGCTGGCTCTCCGCGCAGCGGCCCGCGGTGCCACCGTCTACAGCGTCACGCTCTCCAGCGAGCAGCAGGCACTTGCGCAGGAGCGGATTGCTGCCGCCGGCTTCGCGGACCGGGTGACCGTGGCGCTGCAGGACTACCGGGCGGTGGAAGGCGAGTACGATGCCGTGGTGTCCGTGGAGATGGTCGAGGCCGTGGGGTACGAGTACTGGCCCATCTACTTCCAAACCATCGACCGGGTCCTGGCGCCGGGCGGGAAGGTTGCCATCCAGGCGATCACCATGCCGCACGGCCGGATGCTCGCCACCCGGAACGCCTACACCTGGGTCCACAAATACATCTTCCCCGGCGGGTTCCTGCCGTCCGTCCGGGCCATCGAGGGCGTGACGCAGCAGCACACCACCTTGCGTGTGCGCGAGCGGATGGGCATGGGGGACCACTACGCGGCCACCCTGCGGCTGTGGGAAGAGCGGTTCCTGGAGCGTGCACCCGAGGTGGCAGAACTGGGTTTCGACGCGGTGTTCCAGCGGATGTGGCTTTTCTACCTTTGCTACTCGCGCGCCGGATTCCAGTCGGGCTACCTGGACGTGCAGCAGATCGTGCTGGACCGCCGGGAGGTCCAGCTCTAGCAGCCCGCGGCCTTCGGGCGGTACGGCACTGCCGGCGCGCGCCGTCGTCGTGCGTTTGATCACTTCAAGGGGTTCCGAAGGTCACTTCGGAGCCCCTTTTTGGTGCCCCCGGCCTTTCGGGCAGCAGGCGCGACACGCCGTCTTTTCCACGACACGCTGGGCGTTAAATGTGGCTAAGTACTCCACAGGGTGTGGATTCCGTCCTTAAAAACTGCGGAATTACGGACATTTTGACGGCACCTCCCTGTGGATTAAAAGTGCATTAAATGACATACTTGTAATACATCATCTTGGGGTTCCAAAGCGCCGCCTGCACTAGATGTAGTATCTACATACAGCTTGGGCGGGAACACCGGACGAGCAAGTTTTCCAGAAAAGGGGACAGGAACCATGACCGTAACGGTTTACACCAAGCCTGCTTGTGTTCAGTGCAACGCCACCTACCGGGCCCTCGACAAGAAGGGCATCGCCTACCAGAGCGTTGACATCTCCCAGGATGCCGAGGCCCTCGAGCGCCTGAAGGCACTGGGTTACATGCAGGCCCCCGTTGTGGTCACGGACCAGGACCACTGGTCAGGGTTCCGTCCCGACAAGATCGAGGAACTGGCGCTCTCCGCCGTTTCCTCCGTGGCCTAAGGGGCCGCACCCTTTTCCTGCCGGCAACCGTCAATTAGCTGAGGTGACTCCCATGGCAGCACCAGCAGCACAGAAATCGTACAAGGCGCAGCGAACCCACGGAACGCAGCCATTCCACGCGGCTCAGCGCGTGGAAGCTGCGGAACCGGTTCCCGCGGTTGTTACCGGCAGCCAGCTCATCTACTTTTCCTCGGCGTCCGAGAACACCAGCCGCTTCGTGTCGAAGCTTGGCTGTGAGGCGGCCCGGATTCCGCTGCTCCCCAAGGATGCACCCCTCCTTGCCACCCGCCCGTTTGTGCTGGTGGTGCCAACGTATGGCGGCACCGGGGGAGAGGGGTCGGTTCCAAAGCAGGTCATCCGGTTCCTGAACAACCCGCAGAACAGGCAGCTGATCCGCGGAGTCATCGGGGCCGGCAACACAAACTTCGGGGACAACTACTGCATGGCGGGGGACATCATCGCCGCCAAATGCGGGATACCCCACCTCTATAGATTCGAACTTATGGGAACGCCGGAAGACGTCACCCGGGTCAACCAAGGATTGGATACGTTTTGGACACGACTGTCGCAGACACAGAAGTAACCAGGGCCCAGAAGCCCGAGATGCCCGCTGCCTACAAGGGCCTGGGCTACCACGAGCTGAACGCCATGCTGAACCTCTATGGTCCCAGCGGCGAGATCCAGTTCGAGGCGGACCGCGAGGCTGCCCACCAGTACTTCCTGCAGCACGTGAACAACAACACCGTGTTCTTCCATGACCTGGAAGAGAAGCTCGAATACCTGGTCAAGAACGACTACTACGAGCGCGAAACCCTCGACCAGTACACGATGAACTTTATCCGTGACCTGTTCAACCGCGCCTACAAGAAGAAGTTCCGGTTCGAGACCTTCCTGGGCGCGTTCAAGTTCTACACCTCGTACACCCTGAAGACGTTTGACGGCAAGCGTTTCCTGGAGCGCTACGAGGACCGCGTGTGCATGGTTGCCCTGCACCTGGCCCGCGGCAACGAGCAGCTCGCCCTGCAGATGGTGGACGAAATCATCGAGGGCCGCTTCCAGCCGGCCACCCCCACGTTCCTGAACGCGGGCAAGAAGCAGCGCGGCGAGCTGGTTTCCTGCTTCCTGCTGCGTATCGAAGACAACATGGAGTCGATCGGCCGCTCCATCAACTCCGCCCTGCAGCTGTCCAAGCGCGGCGGCGGCGTGGCGTTCGCGCTGACCAACATCCGCGAAGTCGGCGCCCCGATCAAGCAGATCGAGAACCAGTCCTCCGGCGTTATCCCCGTGATGAAGCTCCTCGAAGACAGCTTCTCCTACGCCAACCAGCTCGGTGCCCGCCAGGGTGCCGGTGCCGTGTACCTGCACGCGCACCACCCGGACATCTACCGCTTCCTGGACACCAAGCGCGAGAATGCGGACGAGAAGATCCGCATTAAGACCCTCTCACTTGGCGTTGTCATCCCGGACATCACGTTTGAGCTGGCCAAGAAGGACGAGGACATGTACCTGTTCTCGCCGTACGACGTTGAGCGCGTCTACGGCATGCCGTTCTCCGACGTCTCCGTCACCGAGAAGTACTACGAGATGGTGGACGATTCCCGGATCAAGAAGACCAAGATCAAGGCCCGCGAGTTCTTCCAGACGCTCGCCGAGATCCAGTTCGAATCCGGCTACCCGTACATCATGTTCGAGGACACCGTTAACCGGGAGAACCCGATCGACGGCAAGATCATCATGTCCAACCTGTGCTCGGAAATCCTCCAGGTTTCCCAGCCCACCACGTACCACGATGACCTGTCCTACGCGGACACCGGCAAGGACATCTCCTGCAACCTGGGCTCGCTGAACATCGCCAAGACCATGGACAGCCCGGACTTCGGCCTGACCATCGAGACGGCCATCCGCTCGCTCTCGGCCGTGTCCGACATGTCCAACATCACCTCGGTGCCGTCCATCGCCAAGGGCAACGACCAGAGCCACGCCATCGGCCTGGGCCAGATGAACCTGCACGGCTACCTGGCACGTGAGCGGGTCCACTACGGGTCCGAAGAGGGCCTGGACTTCACCAACATCTACTTCTACTCGGTGGTGTACCACGCCGTCCGCGCCTCGAACCTGCTGGCCATCGAGACCGGCCGGACCTTCGGCGGCTTCGAGAAGTCCAAGTACGCCTCCGGCGAGTTCTTCGACAAGTACACGGAGCAGGAGTGGGTGCCGCAGACCGACAAGGTCCGCGAGCTGTTCAAGAACGTGCACATCCCCACGCAGGCTGACTGGCTGGCGCTGAAGGCGTCCGTCATGGAGCACGGCATCTACAACCAGAACCTGCAGGCTGTCCCGCCCACCGGCTCGATCTCCTACATCAACAACTCCACCTCATCCATCCACCCGGTGGCGTCCAAGATCGAGATCCGCAAGGAAGGCAAGCTGGGCCGCGTGTACTACCCGGCGCCGTACCTCACCAACGACAACCTGGAGTACTACCAGGACGCGTACGAGATCGGCTACGAGAAGGTCATCGACACCTACGCCGCCGCCACCCAGCACGTGGACCAGGGCCTGTCCCTGACGCTGTTCTTCAAGGACACCGCCACCACGCGCGACATCAACAAGGCCCAGATCTACGCCTGGAAGAAGGGCATCAAGACCATCTACTACATCCGCCTCCGCCAGCTCGCGCTGGAAGGGACCGAGGTGGAGGGCTGCGTCAGCTGCATGCTGTAGCTTCAACCAGACCGTGACAGTACGACGGCGGGCAGCCGCCCACCGTCGTATAGGCCCAGTTCAAAGATTCAGACTTAAAAGACTGAGGAGTCATGCGTCAACATGACTCCTCAAGAATCTCGCTTACGAGACATTCCAAAAATACGATCTCTGGAGTGTCGAATGTATCAGGGATGTTGGATCCACGTCCAACCCCAGAGCGAGATTCGATAGCTGACAAAAATGCCAGCTATGAATCAACAGCCGAGCATTCGGCAGAAAGGGGCCCAAGTGCCTCAGAAGATCTCAAGAGATGCCCGTACTGGTGAGTTTGTCTCGCCCGCGACTGCACGGCGGCGTCCAGCCTCGACGACAACCGAATTCGTGGGGGCTGGAACTTCAAACACCCGGGTTGTTAACCGTTCGGCGGGAAACGGGCAGTTCGTAACTGACGCGGCGGCCAAGCGGAACCCCGGTGGCACCATAAACCAGCGGGTCTAGGCTCGGCCCTAGTTGTGTGGGTGCCGAGGACGAGGGCACCCACACAACCATCTAGAATTGAACATGCACGGAGGCCTGCTCCCGTGAACAGCCATAAGGTGGAGGACGCAAATTGACCGATAAGCTCAAACTTCTGAGCCATGTTGAGGCGATCAACTGGAACCGCATCCAGGACGACAAAGACGTCGACGTCTGGAACCGACTCGTCAATAACTTCTGGCTGCCCGAAAAGGTGCCGCTGTCCAACGACGTCCAGTCGTGGAACACACTGACGCCGGCGGAGCAGCAGCTCACCATGCGCGTCTTCACTGGCCTGACCCTGCTGGACACCATCCAGGGCACCGTGGGCGCCGTATCGCTGATACCGGATGCGCTCACGCCGCACGAGGAAGCCGTCTACACGAACATCGCCTTTATGGAGTCGGTGCACGCCAAGAGCTACTCCTCCATCTTCTCCACGCTGGCCTCCACCAAGGAGATCGACGAGGCGTTCCGCTGGTCCACCGAGAACGAGAACCTTCAGAAGAAGGCCCAGATCGTGATGGACTACTACCAGGGTGACGATCCCCTGAAGCGCAAAGTGGCGTCCACGCTGCTGGAGAGCTTCCTGTTCTACTCGGGCTTCTACCTGCCCATGTACTGGTCTTCACGGGCCAAGCTGACGAACACGGCTGACCTGATCCGCCTGATCATCCGCGACGAGGCCGTGCACGGCTACTACATCGGCTACAAGTTCCAGCGTGCCCTGGAAACGGTGTCCGAGGAGCGTCGCCAGGAGATCAAGGACTACACGTTCGAGCTGCTGTTCGAGCTGTACGAGAACGAAGTCCAGTACACGCACGATCTCTACGACGGTGTTGGCCTGGCCGAGGACGTCAAGAAGTTCCTGCACTACAACGCCAACAAGGCCCTGATGAACCTGGGCTACGAGGCGATGTTCCCGGCGTCCGTCACCGACGTGAACCCGGCGATCCTTTCGGCCCTGTCACCGAACGCTGACGAGAACCACGACTTCTTCTCGGGCTCGGGTTCGTCCTACGTGATCGGCAAGGCCGTCAACACCGAGGATGAGGACTGGGACTTCTAGTTCTTCTTCTTTATCGCCTGTGACGTGAACGTCTAGTCGCGACTTTGGCAAAGTTTGCGTGACTTTTGAAAACGTACTCACGACTCAGTTGTGCATGAGATTGCCCACATTCCGAGCCGCTTACTCCAAGATCTCAGCCAGCTCCGCAAATCACAGTTGGCCAACTACCGTGAAACGTGGCCATCTAAGTTGGGAAATGGCCAAGTACCGTGGACTTTAGCGTGTTGAGACAAAAAAGCCCCGATCAGGTGACCCGGTCGGGGCTTTCTTGCTGTTGCGGTGGCAGGTGGAGTGTTAGGGCCGAGACGCTGCGATCTCAGCGCGCAGCTTCATGAGGGAGAGGCCGAGATGGTTCTCGCCTTTGCCCTGGTGGCGGGGCAGGTGCAGGCGCCCCAGATGGTGTTGTGTCAGTGATTGGATTCGATGATCTCGGCTGTTCCCGTCTCCAAAAGTTATTCAGTCCGAGAACCGCCGGGCCACACCTCCGGGTCATTCGTCCGGACCGACGTCATACTCATATGCGTCCTGGGCGGCCTTGAGGTCGTCATACGCGACGACCCAGACCCTGCCCTTGGGTGTGAGCTGGTCCACCCCGGTGGCATCGAGCTCGGCGATTTCCCGGCGGTAGTCTGCCGCGGCCATGCGTTCCGTGTCCACGGCCAGGCGCACGGCCTCTTCCAAGGCTGCTTTGTCCATGGGACTAGGCTCGCATGCCAGGCCCTCGAATTCCAGAGCCGGGGATCGCCCCTTCAGCGCCCGTCCGGCGACAGCTGCCCGCCTGATTCAGGCCGCTCTCGGCGGAGGTGGCCTTCCGGTAAAGGGACGGAAGTCGTCCCGATCGGGTCCGTAGAAAGCTCTGGGAGCAGCCAAAGCCGCGCGCTAGCATTGGTTCCCCAATCCCGACGCGGAGAGGAACGATGAAGTGAAGATAGAGATAACCGACAACGAGGCTGAGGACCTGGCAGGATACGTCCGCTGGCTGGCCGGCGCTAGTGACGGACCCAGCGCCGAACAGGCGATCCGGGAAGCGGTCACGGAGGTGCGATCCAATCTGGAGGCGCAGGTCGTCGCGCGAGCGATTCTGACGCTCAAGTGAGGCCCTGGCCCGCCGCATGACGAGCCTGGACTTAGCCACCCTTGTCGTAGCGCGCTCACTTAACTGTCAGCGACCCTTTCATCCTTGGGTGATAGGTGCAGTGGAAGGGGTAGTTGCCAGGCGTTGCCGGGGCCGTGAACGTGGCCGTCCCGCCATTGCCCGCGACGTCCACATCGAACGTTCCGCCGGGATCGGCCGTCACGGTATGCCTTGCGGAATCCAGATTGGTCACCGTGACCACGGCACGCGGGGACACCGTGACCGGTGCCCCATAGTCGAAGTCCTTGATAGCCATGCTGTTGGGCGCGGGGGTGGTCACGACCGGGGGGCCTACCGTTCCTTCCGGCTTGGGAGGGGATCCACCACCGCCGGCGCAGGCGCCCACCCCGAGCAGGACCGTCACCAATAGGAGCGATCCGCGTACCTTGCCAGTCTTCATGGCTACCGTCCTCGCTGGGAAGGGGGCGTTGGAAGAAGAGTTCCTCCTCTCCATTCTCCGCCCGCTGCGGCGAAATGGTCCGGTCCGCTCCTGCTCCGCAACGCCCGGTGCTTGCTGCCGAACAGTACCCAGCGGCGCCGTGACCCTCACAACGTGACCCTCACAACTAGCGACGTCGGGCCGCGACGACTGGGCGACCACTTCATGGCTAAAGACGCCGTGACTAGGTTCCCAGCGGTGCTCGACATCTTGTGGGCAGGCTGAGAACTCCGCTTGTCGGCGGACCCGGACTTTCGCACCCGCGTTCCGAAGCGGAATTCTTCCCCGCCCGGAGTGGTTCCAGCAGTATGGCCCTTCCCCTTCCCCGGATTTCCATTCTCGACCGTGCCAACGCCCGGGACGGGTTTCCTGCTGCGGACGCCCTGAACCGGGTGCTGGAGCGGGCTGAGCGGGCCGAGGAATGGGGTTACCATCGCTTTTGGGTCGCGGAGCATCACGCAGTGCCAGGCATCGCCGGTTCCGTTCCGGCCGTGCTGATGGCGGCCGTTGCGGCCCGGACGCACTCCATCAGGGTTGGTTCAGGGGGCATTATGCTTCCCAACCACCAACCACTCGTGGTGGCCGAACAGGCGGCCACGCTGGAGGCTCTGCATCCCGGGCGGATCGACTTGGGCGTTGGCCGGTCTGTCGGTTTCACCCCGGCGATCCGGGATGCGCTGCGTGCCGGGAAACAGGACGCGGACCGGTTTGAAGAGGAGCTGGCCCAACTGCTTGCCTACCTGTCCGGCGCCGCGTCCATCACTGCCCGGCCGCAGAACGATTCGGCTACGCCGGTATTCGTGCTGGCCACCGGTGCGGGAATCGATATTGCAGCCCGTGCCGGCCTGGCTGTGGTGTTGGGCGGGCCAGCCGTGTTCAGGACGGATCAGAACGGCACCCTCCCGGCGCTGGAAAGGTATCGCTCACAGTTCCGTCCATCACGATGGTTTGAGCGGCCCTCTATCCTGGTTTCCGCCAACGTAGCGGTGGCGGCCACCCGCCAGGCGGCGAGGGAACTGCTTCTGCCCGAAGCGGTGGCGTTGGCCCGCTCCAGGACCACCGGCGAATTCGCTGCCTTGGCGCCCGTGGGGCCGGCCGAGTGGGCCGGACTGACTCTCCGGGAAAAGGAAGCGGTCGAAAGGAGCCTGTCCACATCGATCTACGGCACAGCCTCCGAGGTGCGGACCCAAGTCCGGCACCTGCTCGCGGCCTCCGGAGCTGACGAGTTGCTGATCACCGGCGGAGCCTTCGACGTCATGGCACAGACGGAATCCGATCGCCTTCTGGCCGGGCTCTTCGCCCAAGACGGGCGCCGCAGCACCGACGCCGTGGATTCCCGGCACCCCATGACGCTCACCTGACGTGCCGCCACCGAGCGCCCTCCCAGGGCGCGCGGCCATACCGGGCCTGGCCCGGTCCTGGGGATGGGCTGCGGTGGGGGAGCTACTGCTCGGCGCCGCCGTGCAGGGGGTCGTCGCTGGCGTCGCTGTCTGGTGTTGCGCCGAGGTCCTCCGGGGGCAGGTCGATATTCCCGATCGCCACGGACATATTAGGCATTCCGGGGACGCTGTAAGTATCCGGAAAGACGCCGTGGGCTTGTTCCTCGATCAGGGCTTCCTCTTCGCTGAAGCGGATCTCGTTCGCTTCAGCGCCGATGTCGCCCGGGAGGTCCTCGCTGAACTTTGACGGGTTCGGAACTATAAAGCCGTTGAAGCTGTCATCACTGCTGCCACTCATTGGTTCAGCCTTTCGTAAGCCCCAACCCCTTCAGCGTATGCCCGGCAGCTCAGATATGACCCGGCCGCAACCGGGCAACTTTCAGGATCGCCGGAGAGAGGCAGGGCTAATGCGCACGCCGGCAATGTTGCACTTGGATGGCCTCTTTGATGAGGGTTTGCATGGAGCTGTTTTGGTATTGACTACGACGGCGCACCGGCGGATCGTGGGCTACCGGCGGAAGGAATCCTACCGTGAGCAACTACATTGTGCGTGCCCTGAAGTTCACTTGTGTCGCCGACACCGGGCCCGATTGGGGCGGGACCGACGACCCGTACTGGATTTTCACGGCTCTTGACCCCGGCGCGCAACAGACCAAGACCACGCGGTCGGGAGTCTTCGCCGAAGTGTCCCCTGGCGGGACCCGGCTGTTTCCGCCAAACAGTGTGGTTTGGCCGAAACAAGGGGACATCGACGGTGCCCCGGGTCCTATCGCCCTCAGCATCCAACTCTGGGAGGAGGATCAAGGCAATGCGGAAGCGACCCGGAAAAAGACCGAACAGGAGTTGTCCGCCATTGGACACCTGCCGCAGCTTACGGACTGGGCCGCCCAGGTGGCGAGCGTCGTGGGATTAGCTGTCGTCGGCGCCGTCGAGGACGAGGTCATGGGAGCCAAAACATTCCTTCTCCAGCAGTCCAGGCTCGGAAAGCTGCTCAAAAATCCGGGAGATTCCTACGTTGAACGGTTCCTGTTCGGAGGGAACACGGGCGACCTCCTGTTCGAAGTGGCGGGGATACCGGACTATGAACTCTTTCTGCAGGTCGAAAGGGTGACCTGAGAGCCGACCGCAGCCGGCACTTCAAGCGCTGCGAGTTCCACGCCGTGTGGGAAAAGCCGTCCGGTCGGGGTGGTTGGCTGTCTCACCGCCGACCGCATCGTCCCACCCGCGGAAAACGCGCAGGCTGCAGTGCCTGAACAAAGTTGGGCCAGACCGTCATCGGCGCGAAAGTCCCACTTATAAATCAGCTGTTGCCACAGGCCCCCTGCAAGCAGATAGTGGAGGGAATTCACGGCTCCGCGGCAGGAGACAGCGACCATGGCGAACAACGGGAATCCGGCCCACGGATTGCTTGAGGGCAAGACCGCCATGATCTACGGCGGGGGCGGGGCGATCGGCGGAGCCGTGGCGAAGGCATTCGCCGCCGAAGGGGCAATGCTCCACCTCGCAGGGCGCACCGAGTCGACACTGCAGAAAGTAGCCCGGGACATCGAGAAGGCGGGCGGCAGGGCCGAGACCGCCGTCGTCGATGCCCTCAATGAAGAGCAGGTGGACGCCTTTGTGGACCGGGTGGCGAGGAAAAGCGAGTCGATCGATGTCTCCTTCAACTTGATCTCCTATGGCGACATCCAGCAGCCGCTGATGGAGATAGATGTTGATGACTTCACCTTTCCCATCACTGTAGCCACGCGCACCCACTTCCTCACCACCCGCGCGGCGGCGACCCATATGATCAAGCAAGGCTCCGGCGTCGTACTGATGTTCGGCGGTTCCGGACCGCAGACGCTCCCCGGGCTGGGCGGGTTCAAGGTTGCCCTGGACGCGTTGGAGGGACTGCGCCGGCAGTGGGCGATCGAGTTGGGCCCGCACGGCGTGCGCGTGGTCACCATGGTGACCGGCGGAATCATCGAGACCATTCCGTGGCAGGCAGAAGGCCGCGCGGAGATCGAGGAGGGAATCAAGAAGGCCTCGCTCCTGAACCGCACCACCACCCTGGAGGATGTCGGGAGCGCGGCATGCTTCATAGCCTCTGACAAGGCGGCGGCCGTAACAAATGCCACGGTCAACATCTCCAGCGGGGCGATCCCGGACTACTAGGACTTCCCGTAGTTCGGACGCCGCCGGATCTGGTAGCGCAAGGGGTGCCGCGACGCCGGGACCAAGGACAGGATGGGTCTATCGATGCGAATCGCAATCATCGGCGGCCACGGAAAAGTGGCCAGGGAACTCTCCAAGGTCCTGACTGCGGACGGGCAGGAGGTCACTGCCATCTTCCGCAACCCGGAACATACGTCCGACGTCGAGGCCACCGGCGCAACCCCCGTTGTCCTGGACGTGGAGAACGCGACGACGGCGAAAATCGCCGAGGCGCTCTCCGGTCACGACGCCGTCGTATGGTCAGCCGGTGCCGGCGGCGGAAACCCCGCGAGGACCTACGCCGTGGACCGTGACGCCGCGATCCGCTCCATGGACGCCGCTGCCCAGTCCCGCGTCGGCCGCTACGTCATGGTGTCCTATCTTGGAGCCGGACCGGACCACGGAGTGCCGCAGGACAACCCCTTCTTCCACTACGCGGAGGCCAAGGCGGCCGCTGACTCCTACCTTCGCGGCACCAGCCTTGACTGGACCATCCTTGGCCCAGGCGCGCTCACGGACAAGCCGGGCAGCGGGCTGATAGACGTCCACGTCAATGAGACCTGGCAGGCTGCCGAAACCAGCCGCGCCAACGTTGCCCTCGTCGCTGCGGCCGTGCTGGAGCTGCCCGCCGCGGTCGGCCGGACTGTCGGGTTCCGTGACGGCAGCCAGCCCATCGCTGCAGCCCTGGCGACGGTGGCCTAACCCATTCGGGGAAAGCGGGCACGTGGAGCATCCGGGAATCACCGGGACGCAGAAGCCGCACGGCGCCGATCCCGGACTTTGGGCACCTATCACGTCCTGATCCGGGGGAGTACATTGAACAAACACGTTGCTGCCGGGTAGGGGCACTGTCCGTGCAGCCAGCAGCACCACCCGACCATCCGGCAGTATCAACCGGCGGGCATGCGTCCCACTACTGGAACGGGCATTTTCTGACGGGAGTTACGATGCGCGAGATACTTCTTCCGTCCGGTGAAGCTGTTCCGGTGCTCGGGATCGGAACGTGGGGAATGGGTGAGGACCCTGGCAGCGCCGCCCGGGAGACGGCGGCGATCCAGATGGCCCTAGACCTTGGGATGTCCGTGGTGGATACCGCCGAGATGTATGGCAACGGCGCCGCCGAGGAACTCGTTGGCAGGGCGCTGGCAGGGCGCCGCAACGAGGCGTTCCTGGTCACCAAGGTCCTGCCGCATCACGCCACGCTGCGCGGAACCGTCGCCGCTTGCGAGGGCAGTCTGCGGCGCTTGGGGACGGACAGTATCGACCTGTATCTGCTGCATTGGCGGGGCACTGTTCCGTTGGCCGAAACGCTCGAAGCCTTTGAATCCCTGCAACGCGCCGGGAAGATCCGGCACTGGGGCGTCAGCAACCTCGACGTGGCGGACATGGAAGAGCTTTTGCGCCTGCCCGGCGGACAGAAGGTCGCAACAGACCAGGTGGTGTACAACCTGACCCGCCGGGGCATTGAGTTCGATCTGCTGCCCGGGTGCACCGGGCGGGGCATCCCGGTGATGGCGTACTCGCCCCTGGAACAGGGCAGAATGCTGGACGATCCCGTGCTGGTCCGCATCGCAACTGAACACGGTGTCAGCCCCGCACAGATCGCCCTCGCCTGGGTGCTCAGGCAGCCGCTCGTCCTGGCGATTCCGAAAACCTCAAGTCCGCAGCATGTCCGGGAATGCCATCATGCCCTCGACGTTCGGCTCACGCCCCGCGACCTGGCTGACCTGGATCGCGCCCATCCTCCGCCCACCCGCAAGCGGGCGCTCGAAGTGATCTAGCGGCGCCTTCGGGAACTCCATTCCGGAGACTGGTTGGCCCAGCCAGCATCCTCGAGCGCACCTGCGGCTGCCCGTTCCGGCGTAAGGGTGTTGTCCCAGCGCGCCGCATCCAGACGGGTGCCCGTTATGTCCGCAGAGTCCTCCGACGCGAGCCATAGCAGCGGCTCGATCATCACTTCGGGCCGCAGTAATTGACGGCGCACAGCCTCCGATACGCCGTCGGGGATCATGCCTGTGTCCGTCGCGCCGCCGGGCAGCAGGCCGTTGACTGTGACTCCCGATCCGGCGAGGTCCTGTGCCCAGATCATAGTTTCGGATTCGAGCGCGGCCTTGGTTGGGCCGTATGGCGAAAAGCCGGCGCGCCGCATTGTGTCGTGGTTCATCGTGATATTGATAATGCGGCCCCAGCGCTGGCGCAGCATGTGAGGCACGGCTGCCTTGGCCATGAGGAACGGACCGTTGACGTTGGTGTCGACGATAGTCCGCCAAGTGTCGCTATCGACTTCCCAGAACCGCGTAGGTTCGGTCAGGAAGGTTGGGCTCACGTACTTCATGCCGCGTCCGGCGTTGTTGACCAGGATGTGAAGCCCGCCGAAGGCAGCGAGTGCTTCGTCGACCAAGCGTCGGCAGTCGGCCTCCCGGGTCACGTCCGCTTGCAGCGCCAGCACGCGGCGAGTGCCGAGCATCACGTTGATCTTATCTGCGACCTTGCGGATCTCTTCCGCCTCTCGCGCGGCCGAGACGACGACGCTGGCGCCGGCGCGCGCCAAACCGAGAGTCATCGCCTGCCCGAGTCCGCGTCCGCCGCCCGTAACGATGGCAGCCTTGCCCTCTAAAAGTGGCGTCTTCATTTCTGCCTCCGTTATGTAACGTCGCGACGTGCAGGCGGGGCTACATCGTACATCCCTTGGCGATGACCCCTTCGCGGCGTCTCGCCGCACTTGGGGCCGCAACACGTGCTTGGCCGACTGCTGCACCAAAGGTGATGCCGTACGCCGTCCTTTTCTAGAACAGCGGCCAGGGCACCGAGGGCATCTCACCGCTTGGAGCCGGGAACCGCCCTGCCAAACGCAACCGTGCGCAGCGCGCGGCGAGTGAAACGATTTCTTCGGCGCTGAGCAGGTTCGCCAGGTTTCGGCCCAGCTCACCGTGCAGTCCGTCGATGACACGATCGATGCCGTCGCTTTCCTGGTCGGTCAGTGTGTCTCCCAGCCACCCCCACAGCACGGTGCGCAGCTTGTGGTCGCGGTGAAAGGTGAGCCCATGGTCCACGCCGTGCCGGTGTCCGCCTGACATGGCAAGGATGTGATCGCCTTTGCGGTCAGCGTTGTTGACGACGACGTCGAACACCGCCATGCGTCTGAGTTCCGGCGTGTCCTCGTGTATGAGGGCGACCATCCGCCCCTTCTCGTCCTGACCCTCGAGGACTTGTTTCCACCCGCTGTCCGGTACGTCGTCCGCCGCAACGAGATCCACCGCGTTCTGGTCGGGGTCAGTCTCCTGCCACAGTTGGACCATTCCTTTGCCCAAGGGACCATCGCGGAGCCAGGTGCGTGGCACCACGTTCCAGCCGAGGACCTCGGAAACCAGGTAGGCGGCGACCTCCCGGTGGGCAAGGAAGCCGTCGGGAAAATCCCACAGCGGTTTCTCTCCGGCTATCGGCTTATAAACGACCGTGGTGTCGCCGATGCTGCCTACAAAAGTGGCGTTTGACGCCGTCGTGATGCGCCCGGTGAGCGTCAGTTCGCCAGTCAGGAGGTCGGGTGCCGGCATCAGACCTCGGGCAGGGTGCAGACGTGCCCGTCGGCATCCACGGGATAACCGCACAGGGGGCAGGCGGGACGCCCGGCGCCCACCACTTCCCGGGTCCGCTTGGCGAACGCGCGGGCAGTGCCAACCGGCATCCGCACCAGCAACATTTCGGGCGCCTCAACGTCGTTCTCATCGAGTGAATCGCCGTTGTCATCAGTATCGACATCGGTGATCGGGTATGCCTCTATCACCACCTGCGCCGTCGTCGGGTCCCAACCCAAGGTCATGGCACCGGTCCGGAACTGCTCCTCGACCCCCTCCAGCTGGTCATTGTCGACAAGTTCAACGGGCGTACCTGCAGGAATGCTGAAGGGATTGCCCTCGAGGGTGATGAGCTGATCGAGGATTTCGTCAATCTTCTCAGCGAGCTGGGCCGACTGCTGCTTTTCCAGGGCGATGCTGACCATTTGCCTGCCTGTGCGTACCTGCAGGTAGAACGTTCGTGCCCCAGGCGCGCCGATGGTGCCGATGACGACCCGGTCAGGCCAGGAAAACTCGTGAACAAGTGTGGGCATGTCAGTATTTTAGGCACATGAGGCTAGCGCGCCGATTGCCCTGCGCCGCCGCCCACCGGTGCATCGCCGGAGTTGATGCCGTTCGATAGCCACGATAAATCCCCCGCGTCGGAGTTCGTCGCGTAGACGCTCGGACGAACAGCACCATAGTGCACGATCGAAACGGAGGCAGGGCCCACGTTGATGCGCTGGAACAGGTCGAGGTGCATACCGAGCGCGTCGGCGAGGATGGCTTTGATGATGTCACCGTGACTCACCGCCACCCACACCGCCCCCGCCCCGTACTCGGCCTCAAAGGCTGCATCGTGGCGTCGAATGGCTGCTACCGACCGAGCCTGCATCGCCGCCATGGATTCACCACCGGGAAAAACGACGGTGGACGGCTGCGACTGCACAGCTGCCCACAGGTCTTCGGCCGCGAGATCACTGAGCATGCGGCCTTGCCACTGCCCGTAGTCGCACTCAGTGAGGTCAGGATCGGTGGGCGCTTGAGGATTGCCCGCCTGGCGGTCGAGGATGAGCCGGGCAGTTTGCTGGCAACGCTCGAGGGGGCTCGATACGACTCCAGCCAGGGGCACCACTGCGAGTCGGTTTCCTGTAAAAGCTGCCTGCTCGCGCCCTACCTGGTCCAGACTGACGCCGGCCGCCCGACCCGCCAGCAGGCCGGCCGCGTTGGCTGTGGTGCGGCCGTGCCGCACGAGAATAACTGTCGCCATGCACCCAGCCTATCTACCCGCTCGATGGCCGTGCTTACCCCCAGGGACATTGCGGGCGGCGGCGAAGGTGCAGCCACCATCCCGGGCCATCACCTCCCAGGCATTCCAGGCACCCTGTTCCACCGGGTGTTGCGGTGAGTCCACTGGGTGTTGCGGTGAGGCTGATTCCCGACGCAGGGCTGTCCTCCATAGGGGTACGATTCAGCCCGGACCGAACTACCTTTCGGAGTCCACGCGACCCCTTGTCCCCAATGTCCCGGCGCGAGTATCGTGGGCGCCACCGAACCCTTGAACCGGAAAGACGGCGGCCATGGATCACTCGGTTCCGGTCATGCTGATTGCCACCCCAGACCCGACCTCCCGGCGAATTCTTGGAGATGAGTTACGTCGACGCTACGGTGCCGACTACGAGGTGCTGACCTGCGCCGGCCACGCCCACGGGCGGGCGGTGCTTGAGGGGCTCCGGCGCTGGGACCGCCAGGTCGCCCTCATCCTCGGGTGCTACGGACCGGCTGATCGGGGAGGACTCGATTTCCTGCGGCGTGCTTATGGCTTCCACCCGGCCGCCAAGCGTGCCGTTGTGGTGACATGGGGCGACTTCGCCAGCGCCCCTACTGTATTCCGCGCCATTGCCCAAGGGTATGCGGAATTGGTGATCATACGACCCGAACGATCGCGTGACGAAGAGTTCCACGGGGCGATCGCCGACGCCCTCGATGACTGGCACCTGGCCCAGGGTGTCGGGTTCGAGGCGGTCCGGCTGATCGGGGAGGTAGGCGACGAGAGAACGCATATGTTGCGCGACTCCCTCAACCGGAACCACATTCCGGTGGGCTTCCACCCGGTCGGGTCCGAGATGGCCGAACGCACCTTGGAGAGCCTGGGCCTGCGCAATCCAGTGCTGCCGGTCATGGTGCTGGAGTTCACGGCTCCCCCCATTGTCCTTGAGAACCCCAGTGACCTGGAGATCGCCGAAGCGATGGGAGTGACGCGTCCCCCGCCGGCGGACAAAATCTTCGATGTGGTGGTGGTGGGGGCCGGCCCCTCCGGTCTCGCGGCCGCCGTGTATTCCTCCTCCGAGGGCCTCTCCACCATGGTGGTGGAGGGAGAAGCTGTGGGAGGACAGGCCGGCACCAGCTCCTTGATCCGCAACTACCCGGGCTTCTCCCGCGGCGTGAGCGGCGCCCACCTGGCCTACCGGTCATTTCACCAGGCCTGGACTTTGGGCACGGACTTCCTGTTCCTGCGGAAGGTGGACGGGCTCGGGCTGGATGGAGAACTGTACGCAGTGTCGATTTCCGATGGCAGTGCGGTGCGGTGCCGCACAGTGGTTGTCGCCACCGGGGTGGATTACCGTCGCCTCGGCATACCTCAGTTGGAAGATCTGGTGGGCAGGGGCGTCTTCTACGGGGCCACAGTCTCCGAGGCGCCCTCAATGACTGGAAAACACGTCTGTGTGGTGGGTGGCGGCAACTCGGCAGGGCAGGCAGTTCTGCACCTCGCGAAGTACGCGAGGAAGGTGACACTGCTGGTGCGCGGACCCACTCTGTCAGCCAGTATGTCGGAGTACCTGATCTCCCAACTTGAGGCCACCCGGAACGTTGCGATCCGCTACAACACCAGGATCGTGGGGGCCCGCGACCAGGACGGATTCCTTGCCGCGGTCAAGGTCGCGTCGTCGGTAGCCGCGGACGCAGCCCCGGGCGAAGAGATCGAAGCGGGCGGCTTGTTCGTGCTGATTGGTTCGGTGCCCCGGACCTCCTGGCTGCCCGAAACCGTACAGCGTGACCAGGCCGGTTTTCTGCGCACGGGCGTCGGCCAGGATGTCGCTGACGCCGGCCCAGCCGGGACTGGGAGACCGCCACTGGCACTGGAAACCAGCATGCCCGGCATATTCGCAATCGGCGACGTGCGGGCCGGTTCGATCAAGAGAGTGGCGACAGCTGTGGGGGACGGCGCCACCGTGGTTTCGATGCTTCATGCCTGCCTGGCCGAGACCCGGGGGCCTGCCGGTCACCCCGCCGGCCGTGGTGAGGCAGCCCCGCCTAAGGAGCGGCCAGGTGATGTCCGCCCCGACTGAGCTCACACCGTTGATTGCGCCGATGCGGTGGCTGCTCTACGTCGCTGCCTTCCTGGTGTTCCTTGCCGGGCTGGTGCTGTTTGTGTTCCCGCTCCGGACTGCGGACTGGTTCGCCTGGACAGTCAATCCGCCCATGACTGCCGTTTTCCTCGGTGCAGCCTATTGGTCGGCCGCCGGCCTCGAGGTGACGGGCGCCCGCTCGGCGGGCTGGGAATCAGCGAGGCTGGCCGTGTGGCCGGTGTTCGTTTTCACAACCCTGACCCTCGGAGTCACGCTGCTTCATCTCGATCGCTTCCACCTGTGGCCGGGCAATGCCGTTCTCGCCCAGGTAGCCACATGGGCATGGTTGGCAATCTATGCCGTCGTGCCCGTGGCGATGGTGGTGATCAGCTGGATGCAGCTCCGGTCCCTGCGTCCAGGCCCAAGGCCCGTGACAGTGGGCCGGCCAGTGCTGCCCCTTGCGCTCCGGATGCTCCTGACGGGCATCGCCGGAGTGCTGCTGCTATATGGCATAGCGCTCCTTGCGGCACCCGTTCAGGCCGCGACCTGGTGGCCGTGGCAGCTGTCCGAGCTTACAGCGAGGGCGATTGGTGCGTGGCTGATCGGTCTTGGGTGGGTGGCCGCGCAGGGCCAGTCGGGCCGCGACCTCCGCACCGTCCGCCCCGTTGCCCTGACCTCAGTCGCTTTCGTCATTCTGCAGGCGCTTGCCCTGCTGCGGTATGGCAGTGCCCTCACTTGGCCGAGCGCACCTGCGATCGGCTTCGTGACCGTACTGCTTGCCATCGGCGTGGCCGGTGGATGGGCACTCGCACTGTCCCGTTCGCCGGTTGCCCGGACCGGAACTGCCTGAGCGGCGTTCCCCCAGTGGAAGCCATCCGAGGCTGGCCGCCACCTGTGGGTCCCCTTCCGCAAGAAGTGCGCCACGTTGAGCAAGGATTCCGGCAAGATTCGGGCGGTGCCCTGTCAGTCGCCGTCAGCCTCAGGTCTCGCGCCCTAAGCTCTGGAACATGCGACTTTTGAGCGGCCGGCCATGACCTTCGAACGCACTCCTATGCTCCTGGGCGGGCGGGTGCCCGGCCAGGCCGTTATGGAGGAACTGATCGCGGTCCAAAGCCTTGCGCGCCCCCGTACCTGGCTCCAGCGACTGTTCGGCTCCAGTCCTCTCAGTCCTGAGAGCCAGCCTTGGTACAAAGGAGCTCTCGGCGAGATTGCGGTCGGGCGGATCCTTGAGCAGCTGGGCCCGGAGTGGTTGGTGCTGCACGCCATTCCGGTAGGGAAAGGTTCTACGGACATCGACCATGTGCTCGTGGGCCCGGCCGGGGTCTTCACTGTCAACACGAAGAACCACTCGGGCCAACCCGTCTGGGTAGCCGGCCGGACACTCATGGTGGCAGGCAAGAAGACACGCCATCTTTACAACGCCGCCTTCGAGGCGTCGCGGGCGTCGAAGCTCCTCGGCGCCGCCGTGGGCACCGCCGTCGACGTCACCCCCGTGGTTGTGGTGGTGGATCCCAAGAGCCTGACGATCAGGTCCCAACCTGAGCAGGTTGTGGTAGTCAGGGACAGGCAGCTCCTTCAGTGGCTCGGGCGTCGAAGGCGCGAGCTGGGACCGTCAGAGATGGGTCGGATCGCCGCTGCCGCCGTTCTTGCAAGCACGTGGCACCGAAAGCCGAGCCCAGCGGGCGATCCGGAGGCCCTGCAACACAGTTTCAGTGAGCTCCGGCTGCTGGTGGAGCAGGCCCGACGGCGGCGGGCAGCTTGGGCGCTTAGCGTTCCGGTTACCGGACTGCTGATGTTGGCCAACGCGGGCAACATGGCGGCAGCCATCGTGCAATCCCTCACCGGAAGGTGACGCTGACACGCATCTCCGGGGGGTCCTGCCCATAAACGAACAGAACCGCCACCGAGCCGCGGCGGAGGGATGGCTGAGCTGTCCGAACCCGACGCTGTCATGGAACCGGTGGTTGAGCCTGTCCGAACCCGAGCTGGGGACTGCAACTCCGGTGGTTGAGTGTGCCGAAACCGGGTGTGGCCGTGTTCAGCCGTGGGCGTGCAGGAACCTCTCGAGTCCGTCTTCTCCTGGCGAGAGCCTGGTGTAGATGAAGTCCGGTGGGCCGCCGGTCACTCCCAGGGGCGGGGTAAGGACGTGGTGGGGCCAGTGGGGTGGTTCCCAGTCCTGGTGTTCGCTTTTGTAGTGCCTGCCGGTGGGGGAGGTCCAGCCNCGCCGGCAACATCCTGGAACCGGAAGCTGTCCCCGCCCGGTAGCCGGTTCCTCCCCGCCCGGTAGCCGGTTCCTCCCCGCCCGGTAGCAGGTCCTCCCCGTCGGCATCACGGGGAGGACTTCACTGCCTCGCCTGGAACAGGCACCGAACGAGTGTCAGGCGCTCAAGTTCGGCCGCGCTCCGGGGTCTTCGTCGCCGGACTGGTCGAGTTCGGGGCGAAGTACTTTCAGGGCGCCGGCCCAGGCAACCACCTGGTCGAACAATACCGGCAGGACCTTCTCCGCCCCTTCGGAGGGCTTGAAGGTCCGGTAGTTTTCAAACTCGGCGGCGAAGGGCAGCGCCGCCTGGGCCCGTACATCGGCCAGCTGCAGCTCGCCAGCGACGGCCCGCAGCTGTTCCACCGCCCGGATGCCTCCGGCGCTGCCGTAGCTGACAAAAGCGGCAGCTTTGTTGTTCCACTCCTTGTACAGGTAATCCAGCGCATTCTTCAGTGCAGCCGGGATGGAATGGTTGTACTCGCCGGTCACAAAAATGTACCCGTCGAACTGCTCCACCGCCCGGGCCCAGTTCCTGGTGTGTTCATGATGATATTGGCCCCGGGACGGCGGAACCGGCTCATCGAGCAGCGGCAGATCAAAGTCGGCAACGTCGAGGAAATCGAACCTTGCGTCAGTGCGCTCCCGCGCCCGCGAGTACACCCAGTCAGCTACAGCCTTGCCCAGTCGTGACGGCCGGGTGCTGCCCAGCACAATGGCGATGCGGATCATGGCAGGTCAACCCCTTTCACAGCCAGTTACCTGACATGATTCACAACATGTACGGCGCCGGAATGCTTCCGGATCAGCGCCCGACGACGTCGAGCGCCACGAGGTGCGCGCCCTCACCTTCGGCGAAGATCGCCAGAGCCGTGCCAGCCTCTGCGGGGAACACCAGGTCCGTGATCGTGGCGAGCCCGTCCTGGGCGAAGACCTCCACCGAGCACCGGTCCAGGTAGATCCGCAGCCGAAGACGGCCCTCCTGCAACGGCACGGCCACCGATTCCACGGACGAAAAGGCTTCGTGGAAGTCCACATGCCCGGATTCCCGCCGGTCCAGCCGCAGCATCCCGTCGGCGGTGTCGTAGCGGATGAGCGTGCGCTGGTCATCGCCGGCGCGGAGAACCAGCCCAACGCCGGCAGCCGTACCCGGCCGGAACTCAACATCGAGCCGGGCCACGGACGCCGGCGTCGGGAGTTCCATAAGTCCGGATGCCATGGGCTTCGCGTCAAGCCGGAAGGCCTCCGCGTCCAGGCCGGCCAACGGATCGATGGCCTCCTGCCGCAGCACCACTGCGCCGTCCACCCGGGTCAGCGAAACCTCCCGGGGCAACGACATCGCACTCCGCCAGCCCCCGGTAGGCGTCTGGCGCGCGTAGTCCCAGTTGTTCATCCAGCCGATCATGATCCGCCGGCCGTCCGGCACATTGCCGAACGAGACAGCTGCGTAGTAGTCGCGCCCCCAGTCGAGCCACCGGTAGTCCCGCATCCGGCTGTCATCCTGTTGGAGGCCCTCGGTAACGGTCGTCTCCGAACGGAACGCCACGCCGTCGAACGCTCCCACGAAGTACTGCCCCGCTGAGCCGCCGGCGATGCCGCCCGGGTTGATGTTCACGATCAGGACCCATTTCGAGTCACCGGTTCCGTCCACAGGAAGCTCGAACAAGTCCGGGCATTCCCAGACGCCGCCGGTGGCATTGGCAGGGCCGAAGGTGCTCAGCTGCTCCCACGCTTTAAGGTCGACGGACTTGTAGAGCACCACCTGGCGCTGCACCGCCTCTACGGCGACCATTACCCAGTAACTGCCCGCGTCGCCGTCGTACCAGAAAACCTTGGGGTCGCGGAAGTCCGTGGACGCACGGTCCAGGACGGGATTGCCGTGATACTTGGTCCACGTCCGGCCCTCATCCAGGCTGTACGCCAGGGACTGCGCCTGCCGGCCGGCCAACGGGGCGGCCTCGCTGTACGCGCTGGTGTAGATGGCTACCAGTGGGGGATTCGCAAGCGTGCCGAAACCGGTGGTGTTGTGCTCATCGAACACCGCCGAGCCGGAGAAGATGGCCTCGTGCCCGTCGCAAGGGATGGCCACCGGCTGCTCCTCCCAGTGGAGCAGGTCCCGGGAAGTGGCATGGCCCCAGGACATGTTGCCCCAGTCCGGGCCGAACGGGTTGTGCTGGTAGAAGAGGTGGTAGGTGCCGTTGAGGTACACCAGGCCGTTGGGATCATTGAGCCAGTTGCGCTCTGCAGTGTAGTGGAACTCAGGCCGGTAGCGGTCGGTGGCGGCCACCGTGGGAAGCGCCGTCGTCAGTGAATTCATGGTCAGCCCTTCACGCCGCTGGAGGCGATGCTGTTGACGAACGAGCGCTGGAAGGCGATGAACAGCACCACCACCGGAACGGTGATGAGGGAAGCGTAAGCCATCACTTCACCCCAGGAAACGTTCAGCTGGAAGAAGTACTGGATGCCGATCATTACGGGCCGCAGTTCCTCGGACTGGACCACCATCAGCGGCCACAAGTAGGAGTTCCAGGCCGGCAGGAAGGTCAGGATAGCCACCGTTGCCGTCGCGGGTCCGGACAGCGGCATCACCACCTGGCGGTAGATCTTGAACCAGCCGGCGCCGTCGATGCGGGCGGCCTCGTCCAGTTCCTTGGGAATGGACTCGAAGTACTGGTGGAACAGGTAGACGGAGAAGGCGTTGGCGATGAAGGGGATGATCTGCACCTGGTAGGTGTCCAGCCAGCCCTTGGAGAACTCAAGGCTAAAGCCGTTCAGCTCGAAGTAGGGGAGCTGGTTGACCCACCACACCAGCGGCAGCGCCAGGGTCTGGAAAGGCACGATCAGGGTGGCCAGGATGGCCGTGAACACGATCTTCTTGCCCCGCACCTGCATGCGGGACAGGGCGAAGGCGCAGAGGCTGTTGACGAAGATGCCCAGGATCACCGTGACGGCGGAGACGCCCACCGAGTTGAGCAGGAACCGTGCGGCGGGGACACGGTCAAAGACGGCCGCGTAGTTGTCGAACGAGATGTTGCCGATGGGCAGGAATGCGGCCAGGGAGGACATGTCGCCGAAGATCTGCTGGTCCGGCTTCAGCGATGAGACCAGCATAAAAACAATGGGGAAGGCGGCCACGACGGCGAAGAGGATGCGCACCAGCATGGCGCCGGCGCTTCGGAGGAGCAGTTGGTTTTTCATGTCAGTCTTTCTCCCGGGTGAGGTAGCGCTGCACCGCGGAGACAATCAGGACGAGGACGAAGAACACCAGTGAGATGGCGGAGGCGTAGGAGGTCTCCTGCTGCCGGTAGCCGGACTGGACGGCCTCGTAAATGATGGTGGTGGTGGAGTCCATGGGCCCGCCCTGGGTCATCACGCTGATCTGGTCGAACAGGCCAAGGGCCTGGATGGTGATGGTGACCAGCACCAGGCTGCGGGTGTGGAACAGGCCCGGCCAGGTGACGTAGCGGAACTGCTGCCAGCGGCTGGTGCCGTCCAGCTGGGACGCCTCGTACAGCTCGCCCGAGATGCCCTGCAGCCCGGCGAGCCAGATGATCATGTGGAAACCGGCCGCCTGCCAGATGGACAGGATGATGATGGCCGGCATGGCCGTGTTGGGGTCGCCCAGCCAGTCCGGGCCGTCAATCAGGCCGAAGCTGACGGCGGCGAGGATCTCGTTGATCAAGCCGTCCTTGCGGTACATAAACAGCCACAGCAGGGAGACCACCACCATGGAGGTGACCACGGGCAGGAAGTACACAGTGCGGAAGAAGTTCACGCCGCGGAACTTCTTGTTGATCAGCAGAGCCATGACCAGGGCCAGGCCGGACTGCACGGGGACGATCACCACGGTGAAGTAGGCGACGTTGAGCAGCGCCCGGTAGAACGTGGGGTCCGTGAACAGACGGGCGAAGTTGTCCACACCCACGAATTCCACCGGCCGCGGCGAGATGAGCCGCGCATTGGTGAAGGCCAGGCCGAAGCCCAGGATAGCCGGGATGAAGATAAAGGCCAGCAGGAGCACCGCTGCCGGGGCGATCATGCCCCAGCCGCTGAGCTGCTCGCGGCGGAAGCCGGGCCGCCGGTGGGCAGCGGGTTTGGCGTTCGACGGCGGTGTGGCGGCGTGGGTGCCGGAAGGG
>NZ_LR733293.1:2031133-2578214 GCF_902506095.1 Arthrobacter sp. 9AX | reverse complement strand
GGTGGGAAGGGGAGCAGTTGCCATGGGAGTCTTTCGTGGATCAGGCTGCCGGAGGGACTGCCGCGCCGTGCGGCGCAGCAGGCCTCCAGCGGCTCCGGCTAGTTCTTGTAGCCGCCGTTGGACTTGATGTTGGCGTCAATGGCCTTCACGGCGCTGTCCAGGGTGGACTTGGCATCGGCGCCGTTGAGGATGTCCTGCACTGCCTTGCCGTACTCGGTGGCGATGAACGGGTAGGCGGGTGTCTCCGGGCGCATCACGGCATATTTGCGGGAGAAGTCCATAAAGATCCGGTTGGCGCCGTCTTCGGCGAACGCCGGAATCTGGGCTGCTGCCTCATTGCTGGCAGGGATGGCGCCGGTTGCCTTGGCCACCGCTGCGACGTTCTCCGGCTTCAGTGAGTAGGAGAGGTAGTCCATGGCAGCCTCGGAGTTGCTGCACTTGCTGGTGACGCCCCACTGCCAGGAGGCACCGCCGATCTTGGGGCCTTCGCCGAGGTCGACGGGCGGCATCACCACCAGGTCGTCACCGAGCGCGGCCTTGGCCTTGTCGCCGGCCCAGGATCCGGTGTAGACGATGGCACTCTTGTTGTTCAGGAAGTCCTGGGTGGAGTCCTTGCCGCTCTTCTTGGCCATAAAGGCCTGGTCTGCCAGGCCGCGGAACCACTCAGCCCACGCCACCGCCTTGTCGCCGTTGAGTGTACCGTCGGCGCTTTGGAAGCCGTCGCGGTTGACCAGGTCGCCGCCGAAGGACTGCAGGAAGGGGGAGTAGGCGTACGGGAGCCATTCGCCGGTGCCGGCGGTGCCGAGGTCCAGCGGGTACTCCCACTTGCCCAGTCCCTTGAGCTTGGTGAGGGCGTCCTGGAACTCTTCCTTGGTCCAGGGCTGCTCGATGGTGGCAACGCGCACACCGGCGGCCTTCAGGTCGGAACCGCGGGCCATCATGGCCAGCGCGACGTCGTAGTAGCCCACGGCGTAGGGCTTTCCGTCCCATTCGGCCACTGTGCTGGGGAGTTGCTTGGAAAGGTCTGCGTCGAGTTCCAGCGGCTTCAGGTAGCCGGCCCATGCCCAGTTGGGCACGTTCGGGCCGTCGATGTCCACGATGCAGGGGAGGTTTCCCGCAGCGGCGGCGGAAACCACGGAATCGTTGTAGGAGTCCTGGGGGAAGGCCTGGACCTTGATCTTCACCTTGTCCTGGCTGCCGTTGTAGGAGTCCACGATCTTCTGGACGGCGGCCAGTTCGTCCGGGTTGCCGGCATTGTGGGTCCACAGCGCGATTTCGCCGGAGCCTTCGGTGGAGGATGAGGCACTGCCCTTGCCGCAGCCGGCGAGGGTGGCAGTGAGGGCGACGGCGGCTATGCTGGTCGCCAGGACCTTGGTGAGCTTCGTGTTCATGGGACAGTCTTTCTGCTTGGACAGGGGTGATTGACGGGGGTCCTGCTGGGAACGCGGCCGCTGCAACGGCTGCGTTCCCGTTTTTCCTGGGGTACAACAGGTTTGCTTCCGGGCAGCCTCGACGGCTGCCCTGCGGGTCGGTTTTTGACGTCGGGTCAGTGTTTGGGCGGCGCCACGGAACCCCGCTCAACCAGCGGGCAGGGGACCTTTTCGTTCGCAGGGGACGCGCCGGGGTTTTCGAGTTCGTTGAGGAGTTTCAGCACCGCCCACCGGCCCATCTCGTAGTGGGGGAGGGCCATGGTGGACAGCCCGGGCCACAGCGCGTCGGCGATGAGTTCAAGGTTGTCCACGCCAACGACTGACACATCGGCCGGGATCTTCAGGCCCAGGTGGCCGGCTGCCTGGTACGCACCCATGGCCATCTGGTCGTTGAAGCAGAACAGCGCCGTGGGCCGCTCCGGGGTGGCCAGCAGCCCGAGGGCCGCCTGCCGGCCGCCCGCTGTGCTCGGATGGCCGGTGACCACGCCCTCCGGGGGCAACTGCAGGCCGTGGCGGGCCAGTCCTGCGCGGAAGCCTTCGAGGCGTCCGTGGGAGGCGGGAATATCGTCCTCGTTGTTGATCATGGCGATGCGGCGGTGGCCGGCGGAGACCAGGAGCTCGGCGGCGGACTCTCCGGCGCCGAACTCGTCCGGAACCACCGAGGACAGGCCCGGATTGTCCGAGGTGGCGTCCAGCACCACGGTGGGCATTCCCTGCAGCTCACCGGGGACGGTGACCTGCTGGTTGAACATCCGGGCGTAGATAACACCGTCCACCTGGTGTTGCTGCAGGGCGCGGATTTCCTGCCGCTCGAGTTCGTTGTCGAGACCCGAGTTGACCACCATTAACAGGTGCCCGTGTTCGGACGCGGCGTCCTGTGCGCCCTGGATCATGGAACCGGCGAAGGGTGTGGTGGTGATCTCGTCGCTGACCAGGCCGAGGATCTGGGAACGCTGGTTGCGCAGTCCGCTCGCCAGCCGGTTCGGCGCATAGCCGAGGTCGCCGGCTACGGCCTTGATGTGCTCGACGGTCCGGGCATTCACACGGGAACTGTGGGTTTCACTCAGGGCGTGCGACACGGTGGTCACTGAGACGCCGGCAGCTTTTGCCACGTCCCTGATGTTTACCTTGGTCGCCATTGACTCTCAATCCTTTGCAAAACGTTTTGTATGTTGCCTGCATCACTATATGCAAAACGTTTTGCATCCGTCAAGGGGCCGCTGTTATCCGGGTCACTGGCTGGGGTCTCAGTCCGGTGTCTCTTCCGGCCGGGTGTACGTGGAGCCCGACGGCGTCCGCTCCATGAGCCCGAAGTCCACCAGGTAGCGGCGCAGCAGGACCACATCGTCCGTGTAGGCCAGGAGCCGTTCGTTGACCTGCTTCTCTGTCAGTTCCTCGCCGCTTCCGAATGCCTCCTTGGCGAGCCAGGCCAGGAGTTCACGGCGTTCGGCCCTGCCCGCCGGGTACCGTTCGATTCTCCCCAGCCTCATAAAGCGGTGCACTCCGGTCTGCGCCTGCCGCCGGGGTTGCTGGTTGAGGAGGTTACGGAAAACCGAATCAGGGGCCACCAATTCGCCGGCAGCATTCCGTTCCACGAGCCCGGACTCCAGCAGGGCAACGAGGGCCCGGTTGCGCCTCTGTTCCTTGAAGCCGGCGAGGACGTCCGGCGGCTTCGTGCCCAGGACGATCTGCGCGTAGGCGGTTCGGGCGTCGCTGCCGGCGAGGGCAGCCAACACACGCCGCCAGTGGGGACCGCCGTATCGCGCTGCTCTGGCCATGGCACCTTCCTTCACTGCCGTCGGCGGACATTGACCCAGCCATGCCGCACCCGGACCGCAGGGCCAGGAGGGTCACGGCACCGATCAGGGTCAGGATGCTGATGACGACAATCCCAAGGACATCCTCCCGGTTCACCTCCGGTAAAGCCACCACAACGGCGAGCGCGGCGGACGCCGCGGCGAAGGCCAGCACCGTCAGAAAGGAGGCGGCCATAGCCACACGGAACCGAAGTCAGTCCTGGCGGCTGTCCCGAATTCGCTGTGCATCCTCCCGGGCTTCCAGGGACTGGCGGCTCACAACTTCACCCCTGAGGTGACCCGCCGCTGAGATCATGCCTCGAAGCTCCGAAACTGTCCGCGGTGATGTGACGCCGAGGTGGGCCATGGCATGGCAGTTGGGGCAGAGCGGGACCAGGTCGGCTATGGGGTCCAGTTGATATCCGCGCCCCAGCATCGCCGGTGGCACCTGGTGGTGCACGTGGATAAATCCGGCACCACTATCGCCGTATGACACTTCGAAGGAGAACCCGCAGGCAGCGCAGGAGGTTCCGTGGAACGCCAGGCATACCCGGCGGGCGTCCGCATCCCGCTCATACCGGTTCACCTGGATTGTGGCCACAGCATCCGGCGGGTAGCTGCCCGCCGGAAACTGTGTGGGATCTGCAGGCACAGGCCCGTGGTCCCGCCAGACCGTGCGAAGGCCAGAATCCGTTGTTGATGGAACGGGTGTGGGGTCTTTTGGAATCCCGTCCCACAGCATCCCCGGAACTGCAGCGGTGAGGACGTCGATGGGAATCTGCTCACCAGGGGGAAGCAGTGCGTCGAAGGCGATGGGGGCATACCAGCCGGTGGCCTCCGGATCGTCGGCCGCCAGGACTTCGAACGGTCCGGACATCACTACGCCATGACCAACCAGGCCCGCCGCTGTGCCACTGATGCTTTGCAGCAGCAGCCAAACCTCGGTGCCAGGCTGGATATCCGTGGGGTGGGGGAGGCGCCAGCGATGCAGGAACCGCCCGGTCCCTGCCACCTGCCCGACGGCGGTGTGGTAGTCCCAGCCGTCCCGCCGGTTGGGGTTCCACGCCAGTATTACTGCAGCCACAACTCACCTGCCAAGCCCGCCCGTTTGTTGCTCCAGCGTATGCGTTGCGGACGTCAGGTGGCTACTTGCCTTCTCGCGGATCTGAGGGCGGACCCTCGAGAACGTCAGCTGCCGGACCCGTGGCGCGAGACGATGACAGGGCCTTGGGCATGGTGGAGAACGGCATGGGCGGTTGAACCGATGGTTTCCCTGACGAGGCCGCGGCCGTGGCTGCCCACCACCAGGACCGCAGCATCCCGGGCAGCGTCGAGAATGCCGTGGGCCACTGAAGTGTCTGCCAGCAGTATTCCCTCGACTTCGGCGGTGGGTGCCAGCGAGCGGGCAGTTTGGACAGCCGCCCGCAGTACCGCTTCGGCCGCAGCATCCGCTTCCGATGTGTCGCGGACATGCAGGTGCCCTGCAGGGGTGTGCCTCACATGGACGACGGCGAGGGGGGACCGGGAGGCCGAGGCCACAGTGCAGGCATCCCTGAGGGCCGCCGGCGAACCTGATTCATCAACGGCAGCCATCACCGGGCCATCAGGATGACGATCCGAGCGGATGACGGCAACGGGGCAGGATGCCGTGGCTGCGAGCTCAAGGCTGACGGAGCCGACCAGCAGGCCGAGGAAGCCGCCCAACCCGCGGCTGCCTACAACCAGCGTCTGCTGTCGGGCTGCTATCCGGGCGAGATGCGAGGCGGGCCGTCCATGCAGCAGGGTGCACTGGATGTCGAGTTCCGGCGCAGCCGCTTTGGCCTGGCTCAAGCCTTCCTCGAGGATTGCCTCGGCCGAGCGTTCCAGGCCGCTGTCAGCAACGCCGGGAACCGGCCCGAGTTTGTTGGTCAGCAGCGGCCAGATGGAACAGTGCACAACGTGAAGGGGCAGGTTCCGGAGCCTGGCGTGGTGTGCTGCCCAGCGGATTGCGGCGGCAGCTTCAGCGGAGCCGTCATAACCGGCGACGATGGATCCCGGCACCTGCATCGCCCCTTACCTCCAGAAGGACCCTGGGCCCCGTCCCGGTCCCGTCCGGGACTCCATGCGCGGCCAGGCGCCGCCTCCTGCTGACCAGCGCCTGGCCGCGTAGGAATTTGGCCGGGATCCCAGTCCTGGCTGGTTGTGCCTACGCAGCCTTGAGCCTGCCTGCCACCTGGATGTGGCCCGTTGCGGCGCATTCGCGAACGTCATCAATCGCTGCGGCTGCATGTTCCTGATCTGCGAACTGGCCGGAGACAGCCAGTACGTGGCCGTCCTTGGCCAGCAGCCGGAACCGGATCTGTGAATCGCCGTCGACAAACAGTTCGAATGTTCCTGCCATAGTCCTGCTCTTCCTTGAACGCTTCTACTTTTGGTGTCAAACAACCGTGCCCTGCCGCTGTCCGCTGTCAATAGGGGCAAAGGTCCTTGTTTGCCAATTCAGTGGGCTAATTCCGGTGCTGATCCGCGTCCATATGGGCGCCCGTATACGAGTGAGCCAATGTTGAGTGATTGGTGCCGGCGCTTGTTAGCATGATCGGGAGAGATCCTGGGACTTTCACATGTTGGAACCGGTGAAGCAGCCCGCCGTGGACGATGCTGGTCTTTGACCGAGGTGTTTTTCATGTGGCGTGAACCTATCAGGCGGCGGACCCGGGAGCTCTTGCGCGAGTTCGTCGAGAGGGCCGATGAACTCGTCCGGACCCAGGAGCATGTGGAGGGGCTGCTCGGGGCGGTGGTGTCCCTAACGGAAGACCTGAGCCTCGAGGCGGTGCTGGACCGGGTGGTGCAGTCCGCGTGCGAACTCGTCGGTGCGCGCTACGGCGCCTTGGGCGTTATCGGCGACGACCAGCAGCTGAGCCATTTCATCACTGTGGGCATTGATGAAGAAGGTGCCCGCCTCATCGGTGATCTTCCCACCGGCCATGGCGTGCTGGGGCACCTGATCCGTGAACCCAGACCGTTGCGGCTCCATGACTTGGGGGAGCATCCCATAGCTGTGGGCTTCCCGCCCAACCATCCGCCCATGAGAACATTCCTCGGTGTTCCCGTCCGGGTCCGGGACGAAGTCTTCGGGAACCTGTACCTGACGGAAAAAACCGACGGTGCGGATTTCACCGCCGAGGACGAAGACCTCGCGGTGGCCCTCGCCTCAGCTGCCGGCGTGGCGATCCAGAATGCAAGGTTGTTTGAGGACAGCACCAGCCGCCAGCGCTGGCTGGAGGCGGGGATGGAGGTCAGCGACCGGCTGAAGGCCGAACCGCGGTCTGATCCGGAGAACCTGAACATCATCGCCGAACGCGCGCTTCACGCCTCCGCCTCGGCGTTGGCCCTCATTGCCTCAGTGGCCGGAGACGGAAGCCTGCGGTGCCGGACGTCCATGGGGGTCCAATCGGTGCCCGGCGGGCAGGAACTTCCCGCCCGTGCTGTCCTGGCCGAGGTACTCGCAACGGGAGAGTCCAGGACCCTGGCGGACCCGCACAAGGTGTTCGACCCGGCGTCGGCCGAAAAGCTCGGACCGGTCCTGGTAGCAGCCCTGGGGAACACCAGCGAAGGCAACCGCGGCAGTGTGCTGGTCCTGGCGAGATCTGCCGGGGGAACACGCTATACGGATACGGATGTCGAATCGAGCAGGGTGTTTGCCTCACGGATTGGATTGACACTGGATCTGCTCAAGGCCAACCAGCTGCGGGAAGAACATGCCTTGTTCATCGACAGGGAGCGGATTGCCAGGGACCTGCACGACCTCGTCATCCAGCGGCTCTTCGCGGCTGGACTAAGGATCCAGGGCCTCCGCCGGTACATCACCGACCCGCTCTCATCCGAGCGGATCGACTCTGTTACCACCGAGCTGGACGATTGCATCCGCCAGTTGCGGGACACCATCTACTCGCTCCAGCCCCGCGGAGCCGACCACGAGCTCCTCAGTGGACGTGTCCTGCGGGTGGTGCAGGAGGCGGCGAGCGCTGCCGGATTCCTTCCGAGCGTCCAGCTCTCGGGCCCCGTGGATGCCGTGGTGGGGGACGAAGTGGCTGAGCACCTGCTGCCTGTGCTCTCTGAGAGCGTGAGTAACGCGGTCAGGCATTCAGGGTCGGAGGACATCCATATTTTGCTTGCCGCGCAGGACAATGAGGTGGTTCTTACCGTGCGCGACTCCGGGCGCGGTTTTGGGGAGCCGGGACGGGTCAGCGGCCTGGACAACATGCACAGCCGGGCCTCCCGCCTTGGCGGTACCTGCGTCATCGACAGTTCCCCGGGCCGCGGCACCACCGTGACCTGGACCGTACCCATTCCGCGGTAGGAACCGAGTCACGGTCCGCCGGAAGGCTGCGGGCGGGTGCGGGTTAAAATACCTGTCGTCAACGCCACTGGCCTGCCGCCGCGTTTCCGGCGGGGACGACCGCCTCGTGCGCGGCGTTGCACAGGGAGCAGGTCACGGTGTGGCCCAGCCCCTGCACCCAGCGGTGGAACTCCTCCAGCCGGTACTCGTAGCGGCCCCCAAGTTCCTGAAGCTGATCGAGCGCCACGCTTGCACTTTCCCATGAACTCCAGCGCCCGATGACCCTGCCCCGGTCCTTGAAGATGACGTTGCACCCGCCATCGCCTAACTCGGCGGCAGTGCCCATGCCGCTTGGCGGTGCGTCTTCGCCGTGCACAGCCGGTACTCGTCAACCGTGGCCATGGTTCCTGCCCTCCTGATCGCAGCAGGCACATTTCCGGTCTCGTTCCGTCCGTGTGACTGGTGTGTGCATGGAAAGCCTTTCCGGCCTGCAAACTGGGGACCCGGACGGCGCCTCTCAAGAATGCCAAGCGTCCCGGGCCAGCCGTAGGGCTGAAAGTCCCTACCTGTACGACGGCGGGCGGCTGGTTCCAGCCTTGCGCACCTCTTACGCAGGGCCGTCCGTGGTGTTGCGGGTGACATACACCGCGGCCTGGGTACGGCGCTCAAATCCCAGTTTCGCCAGGATGGACGACACGTAGTTCTTGACCGTTTTCTCCGCCAGGAAGAGCTCCTCGCCGATCTGCCTGTTGGTGAGCCCTTGCCCGATCAGGTTAAGGACCTTTTTCTCCTGGGCGCTGAGCCCCTCCATCCGGGGGTCAGTCGGCGTTTTGGCGAGGCCAGCGACGATGCGCTGCTTCATTTCAGGGTCGAAGAGCGATTCACCGGCGGCTGCTTTTCTGATCCCGGCCAGCAGCGCGTCACTCCTGATTTGCTTGAGAACATAACCCGATGCCCCGGCCAGCACCGCGCCGCGGATGGCCTGCTCGTCGTCGTAACTGGTCAGGATCAGGCAATTCAGGCGCGGATCGAATGAGCGCACGTCCCTGCAGACCTCGATTCCCGTTCCGTCCGGGAGTCGTCCGTCCAAAATCGCGATATCCGGTTGCAGGGCCGGGATCCGCCGCGTGGCTTCGGCCGCAGACCCGCTTTCGCCCACAACCTCGAAACCTTCACCCTCCAGCAGGTCCTTCAGTCCCTGCCTCACCAACTCGTGGTCATCGAGGATAAAGACGCGGAGGGGCTTGCGGGGATCAGCGGCTCCGCCGGAGCTGGGCTCATGATTTTTCACCCAACCGCTCCAAATTCCTTCACCCTGCCCGCACCGGCGTGCGGGGCGGCCAGTGCCAAAGTGCCCGTATTCATTGTTTCCTGCCTCCGGACAACCTGGAAGGGACCAACGTTTGGAAGTCCTGATACTACAACTGCCCAGGCGCTGCCGGGCCCGGGAGACGGGCCCCGCGGCTGTATTTATCTGGGTTCCTCATTGACGGGGCGCTCGTAGGGTTGGGGCGGCATCGGCGCCCGGGAGACGGCCGGAGGCCGGGAAGCCTCACGGGGACCCTGGTCGAGGCGGAACGGCGGGTACTCGTCGCGCATCAGCGCCGTGTAGGCCAGGACCCGGTAGAGCCAGCGGTTGATACCCAGGATCAGGTCGAACAGCGGGCGCAGATACCGGCCGGTGAAGAGCAGGGCCACTGCTGCGACGAGGACCAGGAGCCCCAGCAGGGAAATGCCTGTGGAGCGCTCATAGGTGGTTCCCACATCGGTGGCCCCGGCCCGCCAGGTCCACGTGCTGCCGGCGAGCACCGCAATGATGAGCAGGTGCGGGATGGCCAGGAGCCACCATTTGACCAGGACCAGGCCGCGTGACAGGCGCTCAGGGTAGTCAACCTCGAAGTCTGCCGGGTAGTTGGTGCGGTCCAGGGTAAAGGGCGGGTACAGGTCCGTGCCCACGGCGGCGTAGGAGTAGAAGGCGACACGCCAGTTCCACCGCAGTACTCCCACGTTGAAATCAAACAGGGGCCGGGGGTACCGCCCGGTGAACAGGATGGCGAACCCGGCCACGACGGTGGTCACGGCGAACGCGAACCAGAGGAAGAACAGGACGATGAAGTGTGGAATGGCCAGGAACCACTTCACCAGCCACATCCACCGGGACAGGCCCGGGTCGATGTCACCGGAGAGCCGGGCAGGATACGGCGCCAGGTCAGCCTCCGCCACGGGCACGCTCTGGTATGGCGGCGCAACAGCCGGCGGTTGGCTTCCTCCCGGTGCCGCCCATCCTGCAGGTGCCGCCCCGCCGGAGGTCACTCCCGGAGCCGGGGTTCCAGGTCCGGCCGGGGTTCCAGGTCCGGCCGGGTATCCCGGGCCGGGCCCGGAAGGCGGTCCGTAGGAGGGCCCTTGGGGTGGAGAAGCGCGCCGGCCCAGCCCAACAGCCCCGAAGACCAGCAACGGAATCCCGATCACGAGGGCAACGATTCCGCCCACCAGCACCCCGGTGCCGGCCGGCCGGATCAGGTCGGACCGGAAGCCTGGCTGGACCTGGACGTTGACTCCGGGACTGGCGTCCGCGTTCATCACTACTATCGACCAATTGCCGGGTGCGAGGGTCCAGGTCAGCTCCTGTTGTCCGGCGCCGGATGCGGAAGACTGCCAGAACGTCTGCTCCGCCGGAGGCGCCGGCACCGCGGTGCCGGCTATGTCGCGGTACTCGGCGCGGAAGGGCGTCTGTTCCACGTCCACCAATTCGGAGTGGTGCACGCCGGACAGGTAGCGGTCAACGTCGGACTGGGCAGCGATGCCGACAAAGACGTCCTTGCCGGGGTCCACGGGCGAGACACGCAACCGCAGCGTGCCGACGTCGAACGGCAGGCGGCCGGGGACGCCCTCACCCATGGTCTCCAGCCGCGGTGACGTCAAAGCGTGGGACCCCACGGACAGGCGCGCCGAGCCGGCGGTGAGGTAGCCGTCCCCCTGTGCTGATCCCACCGCCAGGGTTACGGCGCCGCCGGCCACAGCGCCGAGGCCGACCAGCGAAATGAGTATCCCGAGGATGAGCATTATTACTGAAGCTGTCTTTTTCATGATGCCGAACCCGTTGTTGAGGAAAATTGACAGGAAAATAGCGGGGCCGGGCCTGGATCTTGTTCCTGGCAGCCACGACGCGGGTGGTGACGGTGGGGCACGGAAGGTGTCTGAGTACGCCGTGTGCGGTGGAACCGAGCCCTGACACTTCTTCGGACAGGACCAGGCGTTCTTCGGCCACCACGACTTCCGCCAGGTTGCCGGGATTCAGTCCGGCATCCGTCACCGGGTCCGGGTACGCCGACCACAACCCCGGAGCGGCCGTCCAGTTCCTGGGGGCCTACGACGGCCACAGGCACCTTGGACGCGGCTGCTGCCTGGAGTGCCCGGTCGGCCAGGATTCCGCCGAGGTGGAAGCTTCCCGACCCCACCACCAGCAGCGACGCCTTGCCTGAAAACTTCGCCAGTGAGCCGCTGATGCTGCCCGTCAGGAGCTTGGTGGTCACGGGAATGGTGACCGGCTCCTGGACGCGAACGGCGGCGGACTCCAGCAGTTTCCGGCCGGCCTCCTCAAGCACGCCGATGAAGGGATAGGGTTCGGCCACCCAGCGGTCATCCACCACGTGGACGATCAGCGGCGGAAGTCCTTCGCGTTGGGCCCGGCGGGCCGCCCATTGCACAGCTGCCCGGCTCTGCGCCGAGTCGTTCGTGGCGACAGCGATCGGTTTGCGGGCTGACATGGCCGGCTTTCTGGTTCATGTGCGGGCAGAGGCACATTAAGACTGGCGCCGGGCCAGGTGGAGTTGTAGGGCCAAAGGTCACGGTCCCCCCCGGAGCCCCAATGGAGGGCAGCTTCTTCCTCCGGCGACGGCTGAAGAGTACGCTTAAACAACCGTTAGGAAGTAAGCGGCCGGGTTCTCAGGCTGGGTGTTCGTTCCCCAGCATTCCGGGAGGAATGCCCTGTGGTACTGGATGCTTCAGCGGTTCTGGCGCTCATCGGCGGCTACGTCGCAGCCGCAGTCGGCGTCTTTGTCCTTTACTTACCAGTCATCATCCTGATTCTCTGCCTGTTGCTGGCTGCAGGGTTATTGCAGCTGCTGGCATGGCCGTTTATCGTCCTGATCCGCAAGATACGCCGGAAGCCCGAGAGTCCGCAGGACAGTTCCTGGCTCCTGCACTGAGCCTGGCTTCCACCGGGCCATGGCACCGCAGCCCATCCGTCAGTATGCTTACTATTATTGGCAAGGCCGGCCACAAGAAAGGCATCATCATGACGGAACAGAATCTGCCTGACGGCGAGCTTGAGATTGTCGACGAAAACGACGTGCTCCTGGACGAAACCCCCGGCGCGGCGTCTTCCCTGGAGCTGGACCCGGTACGGGACGGCGAACCTGACAGTTATCCCGGCGCAGCGGAGAACAACCCCGACCGCTGGCAGGAGGATCCGCTGCTCCAGGACGAAGTTTCCGGCGAAGAGGAGGACTTCCTGAGCGACCAGACCCTGCGCGATGAGATGCAGGCCACCCGCGACGGTGCCGGCAATGAGCGGGTGCCGGCCGCCACCCCGACCCTCGGCGAAGCCGTGGCCGACGTCGACTTCGGCGAGGACCCCACCGGCCTGGAGGCCGATGCCAGCGATGACCAGGAAAACTTCGGCGGCTCCCCACTTAGTGGGTTCGAGCCGGACGACCTGGAGCGCTGAGGATTTCCTCCCCTCGCCCATGGCTGCAGTCTGCAGGAAGGGGGTTTGGTTCCCGTTATCCGGGCAAAGCCCGGCTAATATAATAAGTAAACTGATGAATATCGGTTGGCAGGGTCACGACTGAAGGAGTTTCACTTGAACTTGGGAAGCATGATCAGGAATGCCGCTGGACGGTTCTCAGGCAGGACGGGCACTGGCGGCACCGTCCGCGGGCGCGGAATGAACGCCACGGGGCGGACGCCCCACACCACTGGTGCAATGGGCGCCAGGTCCGGCGGTGTTGCCCAGCGGATCATGGGAATGCTCAAACGGCATTGAGCACACAGCAAATTGATGAACCAGGAAGCAGGTCCCGGAATTTTCCGGGCCCTGCTTTCCGGTCCACCGCCGTCTTCCGCTGACAGCATGCGTGAACTCGTCATCCTGGGCACCGCCTCGCAGGTGCCAACCCGGACCCGCAACCATAACGGCTACTTCCTGCGCTGGGACGGGGAGGGACTGCTCTTTGATCCGGGCGAGGGAACCCAGCGTCAAATGATCCTCGCCGGTGTTTCCGCAGCCCGGATCACCCGCATCTGCCTCACCCACGTCCACGGCGACCATTGCTATGGCCTGCCGGGTGTGCTGTCCCGGATGGCGCTCGACGGCGTGGGGCATCCGGTCCATCTCCACTACCCAGCAACAGGGGAGGACGTGGTCCGTGCCTTGGTATCGGTCAGCTCCCCGGGGATCGACCTGCGGCTCCACCCGCACGGCGGAAGCGGAAGTGTGGCCGAAGGGCTGGAGGTCCGGCCGCTGAGGCACCGGATCGAAACCTACGGCTACCGCCTCACTGAACCGGACGGCCGCACGTTGCTGCCTGACCGGCTGGAGGCAGCCGGTCTCCGGGGCCCCGACGTCGGCCGGCTCCTGCGTGAAGGTTTCGTGGCGGGCGTCCACCTCGATGAGGTGAGTATTCCCCGGCAGGGCCAGCGCTTCGCCTTTGTGATGGACACCGCGCCCTGCGACGGGGCCGAGGAACTGGCGGACGGCGTCGAACTCCTCGTCGCGGAGTCAACCTTCAGCGATGACGACGCCGCGCTCGCCACCCAGTACCGCCACCTCACGGCAGGGCAGGCGGGGGAACTGGCCGGCAGTGCAGGGGCGCGCACCCTGGTGCTGACGCACTTTTCGTCACGGTACGACGACGTTGCCCTGCTGGCTGCCCAGGCCGGCTCTCGTGCCGCTCAAGTGAGAGTATTGGCCGCGCGGGACCTGCAGCGGGTGCCTCTTCCGGAACGGCGCCGCCGGCAGGATGCCGCTCCGCAGGCAGGCCCGGCGGACCGGACTCATTGCCAAACCGGAGCACGGGGTACAGAGTGAATTATCCGGTATGCACGCCATGGCCCAGCGGCCCAATGCGTTGTGGAGGTGGACAATGAGCACAACTTCCGAAGAAGTGTATGACGTCACCCCTGAAGGGGATGAACCAGAGCTCAAGCGGGTCCTTGGCCCGAAGCTGCTCCTGCTCTTCATTGTTGGCGACATCCTCGGCGCGGGAGTCTATGCCGTCACGGGGACCATGGCCGGAACCGTGGGCGGCATTGTGTGGCTGCCCTTCCTGCTGGCCTTTGTGGTGGCCACGCTGACCGCTTTCTCCTACCTGGAACTGGTGACGCAGTACCCGCAGGCTGCCGGCGCGGCGCTGTATACCCACAAGGCCTTCGGGATCCATTTCATCACCTTCCTGGTGGCTTTTGCCGTGGTCTGTTCGGGCATGACCAGCGCCTCCACCTCTGCCAACGTCCTGGCCCAGAACTTTTTCGGCGGCCTGGAGATCAATGGCTGGCTGGGCATGCCTGCGCAGGGAGTCATCACCGCCGTCGCCATGGCCTTTATGGTGCTCCTGGCCCTGATCAACCTGCGCGGCGTGGGGGAGAGCGTGAAATTCAACGTGGTCCTCACCCTGGTGGAGATGCTGGCCCTGTGCATCGTGATCGGCGTCGGCTTCTTTGTGATGTCCCAGGGAACAGGCAACGCCGGCGAGATCTTTGTCTTCAATGACTACCAGGACAAAGGGTTGTTCCTTGCGGTCACCGCAGCCACGTCCATCGCGTTCTTCGCCATGGTGGGTTTCGAGGACTCCGTGAACATGGTGGAGGAGACCCGGCACCCGGAGAAGATCTTCCCGCGGACCATGCTGACGGGCCTCGGCATCGCCGTCCTGCTGTACATGCTCGTGGCCGTCTCAGTGGTCAGCGTGCTTACTCCCACGGAGTTGGAAGGGATCAGGGAGGCAGAAGGCGCGGCTCTCCTGGAAGTGGTGCATAAAGGCTCCCCGGACTTCCCCATCGACAGGATCTTCCCGTTCCTGGCGGTCTTCGCCGTTGCCAACACGGCGCTGATCAATATGCTGATGGCCAGCCGCCTCATTTACGGCATGGCGCGGCAGCACGTCCTGCCGCGGCCGCTGGGCAAAGTCCTGCCCGGCCGGCGCACCCCGTGGGCCGGAATCGTTTTCTCCACGGTGCTGGCGCTCGGACTCATCCTCTACGTCACCAGCGACCCCGAAAGCAACATCGTGGCCAACCTCTCCGGCACCACCGCGTTCCTGCTGCTGTGTGTGTTCACGGTGGTCAACGTTGCCTGCCTGGTGCTGAGGCGCAAGCGCGACCCGCGCCGCAAGGTATTCTTCACTTCGCCGGGACAACTCCCGCTCGTGGCGGCATTACTGTGCGCTTTCCTGGCCGGCCCGTGGGTGGGCCGGAATGTCATCCAGTACCAAATCGCCGGCGGACTGATGGCCATCGGCGTTGTCCTTTGGCTGATCACCTGGCTGATCAATCGAAAAACAAACCATGAGGGAAGGCGTGAAGTATGACGGCTGCTGCTGAATCAACGGTCACCTTCGACGGGCGCTTTGCCCGGGAACTGACCGAGCTGGCTGTTCCATGGCAGGCAGAGGAAGCGCCCGATCCCAAGCTGCTTGTCCTCAACGCGGAACTGGCAGAAGGGCTCGGGCTGGATCCGGACTACCTCCAGTCGCCCGAGGGCGTCCGGCTCCTCCTGGGGAACCACATCCCGGCAGGCGCGACGCCGGTGGCCCAGGCCTACGCCGGCCACCAGTTTGGCGGCTATTCGCCTTTGCTCGGCGACGGACGTGCCCTCCTCCTTGGCGAGGTGACCGACGTGCACGGCCGGTTGTTCGACCTGCATTTGAAAGGCTCCGGCCGCACGCCCTTCGCCCGGGCAGGTGACGGGCGCGCAGTCGTCGGACCCATGCTGCGGGAGTATGTGGTGAGTGAGGCGATGCACGCCCTGGGCATCCCCACCACGCGCTCCCTTGCAGTGACGGCCACCGGCCGCCCGGTCCGCCGCGACACGATGCTCCCGGGCGCGGTCCTGGCGAGGGTGGCCGGCAGCCACCTGAGGGTGGGCAGCTTCCAGTATGCGCGGGCCACCGACAACATGGACCTCCTGCGCCGCCTCGCCGATCACGCCATCAACCGGCACCACCCTGCGGCGGCCCGGGCCGGAAACCGCTACCTCGCCCTCTTCGAAGCGGTGGTGGCTGCCCAGGCGTCACTCCTGGCCCAATGGATGCTGGTGGGTTTCGTCCATGGCGTGATGAACACGGACAACATGACCATCTCCGGCGAAACCATCGACTATGGGCCCTGCGCGTTTTTGGATGCCTTCGACCCGGCGGCGGTGTACAGCTCCATTGATGTGGGCGGCCGCTACGCCTACGCCAACCAGCCAGTGATGGCCGAATGGAACCTGGCCCGCCTCGCCGAAGCGATGCTGCCACTCATCAACGAGGACCAGGAACAGGCCGTGGCCCCCGCAGTGGAGGCGCTGGGCGCCTTCCGCCGGCAGTACAGCGACGCCTGGTTCGGTGGCATGAAAGCAAAACTGGGCCTCAAGGAGAGCCCGTCGGGGAGCCCGGAAGCGGAGGAAGCCTCGGAAGTGGTGGACGGTGTCATCGCCATCCTGAAGGACGGGCCGGTGGATTACACATCGTTCTTCCGCAGCCTCGGCGAGGCCGCACGGGGAAACCACCGGCCCGCGCGCGGCATGGTCCTGGACCTGCCCGCATACGATGCCTGGGCGTCTCGGTGGCAGGCCCTGCAACCGGATGCAGGCCTGATGGACCGGGTCAACCCCGCCTACATTCCGCGCAACCACCTGGTGGAAGAAGCGCTCGCCGCAGCAACCGCCGGTGATCTTGGTCCGTTCAACCGGCTCGTGGACGTGGTCCGTGCCCCGTACCGGGAGAGGGCGGGGCTGGAGCGCTACGCTGAGGGGGCGCCGGAGGAGTTTGGCAGTTACCGGACGTTCTGCGGCACCTGAGGTGTCAGCAGAAGCCGGGGGTGCCAGCCGGAATCGCCGAAACGAAACAGGGGCGGCAGGCGGGACGAACCCGCCTGCCGCCCCTGTTTGGGTGGCGTGACTACGCTACGCGGACGAAGGAAGCGCCCGGGAGCCAGCTGATGGAGTGGACTTCGGTCTTGAAGCCGTCCACGCCGCCGCTCACAACCTGGCCGTTGCCGGCGTACACACCGACGTGGCCGGCGGTGATCACCAGGTCACCGGCAGCGGGGGTGCCCACCACGGAGCCATACTGGAAGAACTGGCCGGGAGCCAGGTCGCCAACGCTCTTGCCCACGGAACGCAGGGCCTTCTCCACCATGGCGGTGCAGTCCTGCTGGACACCGACCTGGCCGTAGGCCGACGCCAGGATGGCGGCACCGGCGCCGGTGCCTGTGGCTGCCGGAGCCGATGCGAGGTTGATGTTCACACCGGTGTTGGCCGGAGCCGCGGCAACGGCAGCCTGGGCGGGAGCAGGGGCAGCTGCCTGGGCGGGAGCAGGGGCAGCTGCCGGAGCGGCCGCAACATAACCGGCGCCCGGGATCTGGATCTGGTCGCCGGGGTAGATGATGGCGGAGATGGCCAGCCCATTGGCGGACAGGACGTCGTTGAGGCTGACGCCGTAGGAAGCCGAGATGGCGCCCAGGGTGTCGCCTGAAACCACGGTGTGCACGTTGGCGGCAGCTGCTGCAGGAGCAGCTACGGCGGCGGCAGGTGCCGGAGCCGAGTAGGCCTGGGTGTTAGTGGTCCCGGTGGTGTCCGGTCCGGTTACGCCTGCGTGGGCCGGGGCGCCCACACCGAACGCAATGCCGGAAGCTGCTGCTACGGCGAGCGCCGGGCGGCCAAGTGACTTGGCGGATACAGCCAAGCCCTGGAGCACGGTTGAGCGGGCCGGAGTCGCGCGGTGACGGGCGGTAATGGAAATTTTTGACACGGTTGATCGCCTCTCCCATGCCTGCGGGGTGAGCTGTCGGGTTCGGGTTGGAGATACCCGGCCGGGAGCGGCTCCGAACGGAACAGAAGGCGCTGTCGACTTAACCCCAAGGCCTCGCATGAGGCCGTGGAAACGTGGTTCCCCCGTCCCTGCCAGCTGGAAACGATTGAATCCCGGATCAGCGGCAGGGCTCGGCATGCTGAGGGGAATGTCCCGTCTGGGAGGGACACCTGAAGACCATAACCTGCCTTTCGGGCAATTGTCACATTTGGATAACATGCGAGGTGTCTCTCTCGAATTCAGCAAACGAGTGGATGCTGTTTGCATAACGCGCTGACCACGGAAGATAGGCGCGCCGGTATTGTCGCGTGAACTTCGTCACAAAGTGCTGGATCGCGGGCCTGTCCGCACGGGAAACCCTTGCCGGTGCTTACCACATGCGGCAGGATGTCGCACCTGAAAGGAGGCATGGTTCGGCTGGCACCTGCGGCTCCTGGTCCCGCCTGCGGGCCGGGACCAGGAGTGCCGTTATAACGATGTCAGCACGCCAGCCTTCAACCGGAAGTTGAAGCCGGTATGCTTCCCAACTATGTCGCGGATCGTTATCAAAGCCCGCCCGTCAATGCCGGTGGCGCTGCTGGCCCTTGCCCTCGCGGGAACACTTGGGCCGGCACCCGCGGCGGCAGGGGACCGCGATCCGGCGGGCGATTACCCCTCCTGGCAGGATGTGCAGGAGGCGCAACGGACGGAGGCCGGCAAGGCCGCGGAGATTACTAAGATCACCGACCTCCTGGCCGGCCTGCAGTCCCAATCCGAGTCCTTGGGTACGGCCGCCGTCCAGGCCGCCGCGGACTATGCCGTGACCGACTCTGCCCTGCAGGCCGCCGGTGCCAGGGTGGACGCCCTCACCGCACAGGTTGCAGAGGCGAACGCGGGGCTGTCGCAGCACCGGAAAGAACTCGGCGCCATCGCGGCACAGTCCTACAAGACCGGCGGCACCACCATGGGAGTCTTTGTGGCCCTGGATGCCATCCAGGCCAACAACATCCAGGGCCTCAATGTGGTGCAGATCGTTGGGGACAAAACAGCGGGGCTGGTCACGAAAGCCGAAGCCGCCGGCCGGATCGCATCCTCCCTGGCGGCCCAGGAAAGCGCCGCCAAGGCCGAACGCGAACGCCTGTCCCTGGAAGCCAGGGCAAAGCTCGACACCGCCCGGTCCGCGCAGGAAGCCATGGCGCGCCAGGTGGCGGACAGCCAGCAGCATGGCCAGGAACTGACAGCGCAGCTGGCCTCCCTCAAGGGCACCACCGCGGCCGTTGAGGGTGCATACCTGCAGGGCCAGACGGCGGTGGCCGCGTACGAGGCAGCGCAGGCCGCCAAGCGCGCCGCCGCCGAAGAGCAGGACCGCCAGCGGGCGGAAGAGGCAGCCAGGGCAGCAGCGACGGCTGCCGTCCGCCCACCGGCGCCCGCTGTCCCCGCGCCTGCGACCCCGTTGCCCGCCAACCCGGTGCCGGCAAACCCGGCCCCGGCAAAGCCAGCCCCCGCACCGACGGTGCCCGTGGCACCAGGCCCGCCGCCCGTCGTGCCTTCCGTTCCCGGCGGCGGCGCAGTCAATGACCCCGCGGCCGCCAAAAGCTATGCCTCCGGCAGGCTGGGCGCGTACGGCTGGGGCCAGGACCAGTTCCTCTGCCTCGCCCAGCTGTGGACCAAGGAATCAAACTGGCTGACTACGGCCACCAACCCCTACTCCGGTGCCTATGGAATTGCCCAGGCGCTGCCGCCGGGCAAATACTCCAGCGCCGGCAGCGACTGGCTTACCAGCTACCGGACGCAGATCGAGTGGGGCCTGGGCTACATCCGCGGGCGTTACGGCTCCCCGTGCGGGGCCTGGAACCACTCCGTGGCCAACAACTGGTACTGACCGGCGCGCTAGGCTTTTCCCATGCCTGACTTCGAACGGTTCCGGATCCTGCTTGAAGAGGAGCGGGCGCGGAAGGTGGCGCTGCTGCCGGCCCTCCGCGCGGACATTGCGTCGGCGAATTCCGCTCGCCAGGATTCGAATGTGGATGACGAACATGATCCTGAAGGCTCCACCATCGCCTTCGAACTGTCCCAGGCCTCGGCGCTCCTGCAGCAAAGCAGCGCCGGGCTGGACCAAGTGGACGCCGCCCTCGCCAGGATTGCCGGCGGCACGTACGGGACCTGCGCCGTCTGCGGTGAAGCCATCGCCGAAGGAAGGCTGGAGGCCCGGCCGTGGACGCCTTACTGCATCACTCACGCGTCGGCAGGCCGCACGCGGTGAGCGCCGCAGATGCCGTGGAGGCCGCCGCCGGGTTTGTTGACCGTACCCTGCAGAACGAGGGCGCCTGGTACAGGGCCGGAGACGTCGAGGGCAGGCTGGGCGGCCGGCTCGCCTCCTACGGTTCCTCCGTGGGTGCCGTCCGGGGGACCGTCCGCGATGCGCTGCGGAAGTACAAGGACCTGGACCGCGACGCCGTGATGCAGCTGGCGTCCGCGCTGTGGGGGCAGCCTCGGCCGGGCTCCCGCGCCGTCTATGAACGCCGGCTCGCCGCCGTTGTGCTGCTGCAGACCAAGGTGGCGCTGCTGCGCCATACGGACCTGACCCGGATCGAAGGCTTCCTCCGGTCCGCAGGAACCCGGGAACTGGCCGACCCCCTGCTTGCGGACGTGGTGGCGCCACTCCTGGCCCGGCTTGGTGGCCGCGACAGGCAGCGGGCCAGCGTTGTCCTCGCCAGGTGGCGGACCGACCCTGATGGGATCCTCCGCAGCGCGGCCGCCTTCCTTGATCAGCTTTCCCTGTCCGTTGCCCCATCCCAAGGAGACACCCGTGAATGAACGCTATGACCTGGAACGCTTCGTTTCGGCACAGGATAACGGCGGAACCTACGAACAGGCGCTGGCCGAGCTGCAGGTGGGCAGCAAGTCAGGCCACTGGATGTGGTTCGTTTTTCCCCAGCTCGCAGGCCTGGGCCAGAGTGCAACTTCCCGACGCTATGCCATCAGCTCACTCGAGGAGGCCCGCGATTACCTGGAGCACCCGGTGTTGGGCCCACGCCTGCTCGAATGCGCCCAGGTCCTCACCAATCATCCCGACCGCTCCGCCGAAGACATCTTTGGCGGCATCGATGCCCGGAAGCTGCGCTCGTCCATGACACTGTTCCTGCGCGCAGCCCCCGGGGAAACCGTCTTCAAAACCGTCCTGGCGCAGTTCTTCGACGGCCAGCCCGATTCCGCCACCGACGAACTCCTCGCTGGCCGGGACGAAGGCTAGGACCGGAGGCAGGCCGGCATCCGGTCCTCGCCGGCCCTGCCGCTACGGCGTGGGACTGCCGCCGTTCACGTTCAGCGTTTCACCCACCACATAGCTGGACTCAGGTGATGCCAGGAACACATACGCGGGGGCCAGTTCGGCCGGCTGCCCTGCCCGGCCCAGGGGAGTGGACTGGCCGAATTCCGGCAGTTCCTCCTTGGGCTGGCCGCTGCTGACCTGCAGCGGCGTCCAGATGGGCCCCGGCGCTACGGCGTTGACCCGGATGCCCTGGGGTGCCAACTGCTGGGCCAGTCCTTTGGTGAAGTTGTTGATGCTCGCCTTGGTGCTGGCGTAATCCACCAGCGTGGGTGACGGGCTGTACGCCTGGATGGACGTGGTGTTGATGATGGTGGAGCCCGGCGGCAGGTGCGGGAGGGCGGCTTTGGTCAGCCAGAACATGGCATACACGTTGGTTTTCAGGGTGTGGTCGAACTGCTCGTCGGTGATGTCCGTCAGTTCCTTCTGCGCCACCTGCTTGCCGGCGTTGTTTACCAGGATGTCCACTCCGCCCAGCACAGCCACGGCGGTGTCCACCACCTCGCGGCAGACGTTCGGGTCCTTCAGGTCGCCGGGGACCTTGACGGCTTTCCGCCCGGCCGCCTCGATAATGCCGGCAATGCGGGATGCGTCCTCTTCCTCCTCCGGCAGGTAGGACAGCACCACATCAGCGCCTTCGCGGCCGAAGGCAATGGCTGTGGCCGCGCCGATCCCGGAGTCCGCGCCGGTCACTATAGCCCTCCGGCCCTCCAGCCGGCCGGTGCCGCGGTACGTTTCCTCGCCAAGATCCGCTTTCGGTTCCAGCTCCGCGTCCAGGCCGGGCTCGGGCTGGTGCTGCTCCGGCGGCGAGATCTTCCCGTAGGCAGTCACCGGATTGCGGAAGGTGTACTGGTCGGTCATGGTGGTCCTCCTGATGCGTAGGGATGGAACACTAGAAGCTAAGCATGCTTACCGTTCCAGCCTGGGCAATGGGGCGGCCCGCTGCCAACCCGCGTCCGCGCTCAGGGCATGTCCCGGTGGACTTTCACCAGCCGGACGTGATTCAGGCCGCCGGAATCAACCGTTGCTGTTATGTACGTGCAGGCGGGCTGGCGGCGCCGGTCGGTGGGGGAGCCCGGGTTGAGCAGCCGCAGGCCCCGTTCAGAGGTGGAGTCCCAGGGGATGTGGCTGTGCCCGAAGACCAGGACATCGGCGTCCGGGTAGAGCTGTTCGCACCGCTCCTCCCGGCCTTTGGCCTGCCCTGTTTCGTGCACCACGGCGAACCGGACACCCTCCAGCGTCACTGACGCTGTTTCCGGAAGGCGTCCGCGCAGGTCGGGGCCGTCATTGTTGCCGTACACGCCCACTAGGATCTGGCTCCGCTGCTCCAGTTCGTCCAGCAGTTCGGCAGTGACCCAGTCACCGGCGTGGAACACCACGTCGGCCTGTTCGACGGCGGCCCACACCTGTGCGGGGAGTGCCCGGGCGCGCTTCGGCACGTGGGTGTCGGCGAGCAGGAGGAGGTTCAGCGGCATAGCCAAATCCTGCCACGTCCGCCCTTTTCCCGTCCGCCGGGGAGTCGTAATCTGGGGCTGGAGGTGATTGCCATGGAGGCAGTTCAGGGCGACCGGATCATTGTGCACGGCAGGACGGTGGGGTCCACTGACCGGCACGGCGTGATTCTCGAGGTCCGCGGCCAGGGCGGAACGCCACCCTACCTGGTCCGCTTTGATGACGGACACGAAACAATCATGTATCCCGGCGGTGATTTCGCCGTCGAACGCGGCAACGCCCACTAAGCACGGCCGGGCGGGTGCGCCCGTCCCGGGGCACCTGTCAGACTGGAGCGATGGATCACTCATTGGCTTCCGCCGCGTCCTCCACCCCGCCGGTCCGCACTGGTCCGCGTGACCCCGGCGACGCCTGGGTCGAGGGGGACCGCGGGCGGTTCTGGGGAAAGTTCGGCGCCGCCGGCGTCCTCGCCTACGATCCCGCCAAGGGTGTGCTCCTCCAGCACCGCGCCGTCTGGAGCGACAACGGCGGAACCTGGGGCCTGCCCGGCGGCGCGCTGCATGAAGGCGAGGATGCTGTGGCGGGCGCTTTGCGCGAGGCCTGGGAGGAAGCCGCCGTGCCGCAGGCGAACGTCGAGGTGCTGTTTACCTCGGTGCTCGACCTGGGCTACTGGTCCTACACCACAGTGGTGGTCGAGGTAGCCGAACCCTTCGACCCGGTGATCAGCGATCCCGAGAGCATCGAACTGCTGTGGATACCGCTGGCTGATGTGGAAGGCAAGGAACTGCACCCGGGTTTTGCGGCTGCCTGGCCGGACCTGCGGGAACGGATCGGCCCTCGGGCGTAGGGTATGCGGGTCCGCCCTCCTGCGGTAGGGCTCAGTAGTCCCGGCCGTATTCCGCGTGCACCAGGATGGGCAGGTGGTCGGAGTTGCCGCGCGGGAGGGTCTCCACGCTGGCGATGTCCAGGCCCAAGGAGGTGGCGAAGTCGAAGTGGCCCTTGAAGACCTTGTAGCGGGTGTAGGTCCGCCGGTTGCTCAGCGAGAGCGCGTAGCCCGAGTTTTTCATGTGGACGTGCAGGTTCTTGGTGAAGAACGGGTAGTTGAAATCGCCCACCATCAGCGTCATCAGGCCTTGGCCCATGCTCAGAAGTTCGGCGTGGGCGGCGTGGATCTGCTTTCGGCGGAGGGAATTGGACGCCGTCAGGGGCGCCGCGTGGAAGGAGCCGATCACCAGTTCATGCTGGGTCTCGTTGTCCACCACCCGGGTTCCAATCAGCCGTTCGTGCGCCGGGGCGAGGACCCTGTCGTGCACCGATTTCTTCAAGGCGAAGGACTGGGTGTCCAGGGCCGTGAACCGGCTGGTGCGGTAGTAGATGGCAAGCCCCAAACGGTTTCCCTTGGTGGCGTCGGCCAGGTGGAGAGGGCCCAGGGTCTCCGGCAGGTCGCTGGCGTCCACTTCCTGGAGGCACAGTGCATCAATGTCATGGTTCCGTGCCAGGGCAAGGAGTTCGCCGCTCGCTTTGTGCTTGCGGAGGTTGTAGCTGATGACTCGCATGGAACACCTCTTCCGAGGGTTGCTGACAGGACCGATCCCGAGTCTAGTCCGATGATGGCCGGCAGGCTCCAACATTTCGCCGCGTCCTCAAACAACCCATGCCGGTTGCCTGCTTCCCTCGCGTTAGAGTTAGTCGGAATTCACTGAACTCTCCGGGAGGGCCACCGTTGACTGCTGATCTGCCTGAACTGGCCGAGGGAAACTTCTACTACCAGTCCCTCGGCGGCGGACGCTTCCGCTCCACCATCCATGCCCAGGGCGCCTGGAACGCCCACGAGCAACACATGGCGCCTGCCTCCGGCCTGATGGCGGAGTGCCTGGAACGGCACGAGCCCCGGACGGAGCTGCGGATGGCCAGGCTGAGCTACGAGATCCTGGGCCTGATTCCGGGCGGAGAGTTCCGGATCGAGGCCACCACCCTCCGGCCGGGTAAAACCATCGAACTGGTGCAGGCTGAACTGATTGCCGGCGGCCGGCCTGCTATCCGGGCCACGGCGTGGCGGATGGCCACCAGTGACACGTCGGCAGTGGCCGCCGTCGAAGACACTGCGATTCCCGGTCCGGACGAATGCAAGCCCTATGATGGCGCAGCAGTGTGGCCCGGCGGCTACATCCGCTCCCTGGAGATGCGCGTGGCCGAAGGGCACCGGCCCGGTGCGGGCAAAGTCTGGCTGCGCACCGACCACCCCCTGACGGACAGGGCGGACAGCAGCGACCTTGCACGCCTGATGGGGCTCGTGGACACCGCCAACGGCATCGCCGCCCGGGTACCGCCGGGCAAGGGCAGCTACGCTTTTCCCAACCTTGACCTCCAGATCCACATGTACCGCCGCCCCGAAGGGGAGTGGCTGGGGCTGGACAACGCCGTCTCGTTCGGCCGGGACGGAATCGGCCTCACCTCAACAGTGCTGCACGATCTGCAGGGCCCGTTCGGGCGCGCGGAACAGATCCTGACCCTCCGCGAAAGCTGACCCTCGGCCCAGGGCCGGATGTATCGTTAAGTGTCGTTGTATATCGTTGGCGATTTACAGAGGAGACCACAATGCGTGATTCCTATCCGGCAGGTGCCTTCGGCGCAAGCGGTATGGATGGCATCTGGCAGGCCGTTGACGAGCTCCGGTCACGGTTCGAAAAGCGCGGGGGTACCCGCGCCGGCAAGGGCGAGGTGCGGGCAGCCGTGCTGGCCCTGCTCGCGGAGCGTCCCATGCACGGTTACCAGATCATCCGCGAAATCGAGGAGCGCAGCGGCGGCAGCTGGAAGCCGAGCGCCGGCTCCGTCTACCCCACCCTGCAACTGCTGGCAGACGAAGGCGTCATCAGCGCGGAGGAGTCCAACGGCCGCAAGATCTACTCATTGACCGAAGCAGGCCGCGAGGAAGCAGCCGGCAGCCACGACTCCGTGCCCTGGGCCGGCTCATCGGCCGGAGCCTCGTTCGGATCCCTGCCCAGGGCCGGGATTGAGCTGGCACAGGCCACAGCACAGGTGGGCCGGACGGGCTCGCCGGAACAGGTGCAGCAGGCCGTGGCCGTGCTCGAGGAGGCCCGGCGGAGGATTTATTCGATCCTCGCCCAGGGCTGACCCGGGTGGCTTCGGTCCGCCGCAACAGGGCAGGTCCGGTCTCCCCGTCCGGAGACGGGCGTGCCGGAAATACACGTGCCCGGTACCGCCGCATCATCCGCTTCGCCGCTTGGAACCTGGCGGTGACCTGGTGGTTTGAGCTGCTCCTGCCGCGGATCGGGCTTGCCCGGGTGGCCGAGCGGTCGCGCTCGGCCAGGATGCAGCGGTTGGCCCGGCGCTTCCGTGTGCTCGCGGTGGACCTCGGCGGCCTGATGATCAAGGTAGGCCAGTTCCTCTCGTCCAGGCTCGACGTCCTTCCGCCGGAAATCACCAGCGAACTCGCCGGCCTGCAGGATGAGGTGCCCCCGGTTCCGTTCCCGGCCATCCGTGCCCTTGCGGAGAAGGAACTGGGGGTACCGCTGGAGCAGGCATTTGCCTGGGTGGAGGAAACCACGATCGCCGCGGCCTCGCTGGGACAGGCGCACCGTGCACGGCTCCTTCCCGCTGATGCTGCCGAGACCGGGCTGAAGGACGTTGTGGTCAAGGTGCAGCGTCCGGGCATCGACGCCATTGTGGACGTCGACCTGGCAGCACTGCGCAAGGTGGGCGGCTGGCTGAGCCACTTCCGGCTCGTTTCCACCCGCGCCGACATGCCGGCACTGCTGGAGGAATTCGCGCAGACCAGCTTCGAGGAAATCGACTACCTGAACGAAGCCGCCAACTCCGAGCGTTTCGCCGGGGATTTTTCCGGCGACGGCCGCGTCGCTGTTCCCCGGGTTGCCTGGGAACGGTGCACCCGCCGCGTGCTGACCCTTGAGGACGTCACGGCCATCAAGATCACCGACGTGGCATCGCTCAGCGCCGCAGGGATCGATCCGGCCCTCGTGGCGCCGGTGTTCGCGTCGGTGATGTTCGACCAGCTCTTCACCAACGGCTTTTTCCATGCCGACCCGCACCCCGGGAACATCTTCGTGACAGCGGTTCCTGCCGGCGTCGGGGAACAGCCCTGGAAGCTGACGTTCATCGACTTCGGCATGATGGGTGAGGTTCCTGCCTCAACCCGCAGCGGGCTGCGCAAGCTGCTGATTGCCGCCGCAGCCCGCGACGGCAAAGGGCTGGTGGCCGCCATCCGGGACGTGGGTGTCCTGATGCCGTCGGCAGACGTCGTTGAGCTGGAACGGGCCATGACGCACCTGTTCGGCCGCTTCGGCGGCATGGGTTTCGCGGAGCTCCGCGAGGTGGATCCGCGCGAATTCCGTGACTTCGCGGTGGAGTTCGGCGATTTGGTGCGCTCCCTGCCGTTCCAGCTGCCGGAGAACTTCCTGCTGATCATCCGTGCCATGTCGCTGACGTCGGGTGTGTGCAGTTCCCTGGACCCGCGGTTCAACCTGTGGGACTCGGTGGAACCCTACGCGGCGCGGCTGCTCCGGGAGGAGCGCGGCAACATCCTGCAGGACGCGGCCCAGCAGGCGCTCGACGCCGCAGCAGCGGCCCTCCGGCTGCCCAGGCGGCTGGACAGCATCATCGCCAGGATCGAGGAAGGCAACCTCACCGTTGCCAACCCCCGCCTGGAACGGCAGGTGGCCAGGCTGGACCGTGCAGCACGGCGTACGGCCTCCGCCCTCGTGTTCGGCGCACTGCTGATCGCCGGAACCTTGGTCCGGGCCGACGACGCGGCGCTGGGCAATGCGCTGATGATCGCGTCCGTGGTACCGCTGCTGCACACCCTGTGGGCGGGGCGCCGGGGCAGCTGAGCCCGAGGCCGGCGTCGAGCCCCGGCGGAGGGGACGCACTCCCGCGAAATACAGACCCGCCGAAATGTCTGACGTGGCGGGCCACGGCGTACCCTAGGTTAGGCCTGCCTGCCTGCCAGCAGCTCGCGGTGCCGATATCAAGAACTGCACGATGACCCAAAGGGGAGCCCAGCACCATGCACCATGCCGATCCGGGAACACGCACGCTCACTGTAGTGCGCCAGGAGGTTTCGCTGGGTGCCGCGCGGGACCTGGAATTTGGGCTGGAGCTCCTCACCAAGGCGCGGACCGGCGGCATTGGCCCCACGCTCCGCCTGTACCGGCCCGCCCCCACCGTGGCGTTCGGCCAGCGTGACACCCGGCTGCCCGGCTTCCACGCCGCCGAGCAGGCCTGCCGCGACAACGGCTTCGAGCCGCTCGTCCGGCGCGCCGGAGGCCGGGCGGCGGCTTACCACCAGGGCACCCTCGTGGTGGACCATATCGAACCGGACGCGGACGCCATCGCGGGATCGAAAAGCCGGTTCGGATACTTCGGTGAGCTGTTCGCCGATGCGCTTCGCAGCCTCGGGGTGCACGCAGCCGTCGGCGAAATTCCGGGCGAGTACTGCCCCGGCGAATTCAGTGTGCACGGCAGTGCTTCAAGTGGCGCAGGCCGGCGGGTGAAGCTGGTGGGCACCGCCCAGCGCGTGGTGTCCGGCGGCTGGCTGTTCAGTTCGGTCATCGTGGTGGAAAACTCCGGGCCCATCCGCCAGGTCCTCACCGACAGCTACGCCGCCCTGGGCCTTGACTGGGACCCCGCAACGGCCGGGGCAGTGGACGATCTTGTCGCCGGCGTGGACGTAGCGGCCGTGGAAGATGCCCTTCTGGCCACCTACGCGCGCCATGCCCCCCTCAAAACCGCTCCGTTCAGCAGCCTGGCTGCCTAGCCTTCCACCCGGGCAACAAAAACGGGACCAACACTGTTGGTCCCGTTTTTTGCGGTGTGTGCCCCGCCGGTCGCGCAGCGTCCCCGAGCGGCGCTGGCGTGCCGGTCAGGCTGCGAGGCGGGTCTTGACCTCGGCAGCGGACGGGTTGGTGGCCGCGGTGCCGTCCGGGAAGAGGACGGTGGGCACCGTGCGGTTGCCGCCGTTAAGCTGCTCCACGAGTTCGGCGGTGCCTTCCACTTCCTCGATGTTGATCTCGTTGTAGCCGATGCCCTGAGCGTCCAGCTGCTTCTTCAGCCGGTTGCAGTAGCCGCACCACGTGGTGGAAAACATGGTGATGGTGCCGGATTCGGGAGTGAAGTCCATAAGTTTCTCCTATGTGTCGTGCAGGGGTTCCTTCCTGTCAACGGTAGCGTGCAGGCCGGTATTCCCGGGCTCTCCGCGCTTCACATGACAGTCCACCCGGCCGGTGGCATGCTGGAGCCATGTGTGGACGTTATGTGATGGCACGTGCCGTGGGAGACCTCCTGGCAGAGTTCGACGCCGAGCTCGAGGAGGAGGTGGCCATCCCGCCGTCGTGGAATGTCGCCCCCACGGACAGTGTGCCCATAGTCCTGGAGCGGCTGATTGAAGAAGGGACGGCCCCCCGGCAGGTGCGCCAGCTTCACGTGGCGAGGTGGGGGTTGGTCCCCTCCTGGGCCAAGGACCCGGGCATCGGTTCGCGGATGATCAACGCCCGCAGCGAGTCCGTGCTGGAGAAACCGGCCTTCCGTAAAGCCGTCCAGTCCCGCCGGTGCGCCGTACCCGCGGACGGCTACTACGAATGGAAGCAGGGGCCCGGGAAGTCGAAGCAGCCGTATTATGTCCACCCGGGCGAGGGCCGTGGCCTGGTATTCGCCGGGCTCTATGAGTGGTGGAAGGATCCGTCCTGGCCGGCAGGGGAGCCGGGCGGGTGGATGCTGTCCACATCCATCCTGACCACGGACACGCCGCCCCCTGGCAGCGAGGACACGGTGTTCGGCAAGCTGACGGCGCTGCACGACCGGGTGCCGCTGCCGATGGACAAATCGGTCATGGAAGCGTGGCTGGACCCGCAGGCCGATGACGCGGCCGCGCTGGTGGATCTGGTGCGGTCCGGCGTCAAGGATGTGGCAGCGGACTGGCACGTGGAGTCGGTGGGCAAGGACGTGGGAAACGTGCGCAACAACGGCCCGGAGCTGATCCGCCCGGTGGAGGCCCTGTTCTAGAAACCCGGATCCCGCAAACTGTGCCGCAGCCCCTTCCCGGGCGGGCCAGGAGCTAGACGGTGACCGTGCCGCCGTCGTCCACTGCCCAGGTGGGGTTGTACGCGACCTCCCAGCGGAAGCCGTCCGGGTCCGCGAAGTACCCGCTGTACCCGCCCCACGGCTGGGTGATGGGTTCGGCAATAATGTCGGCGCCGGCCGCGGCTGCCTCTGCCATGACCCTGTCCACGTCCTCGGGGCCGGGAAGGTTGTGGCTGAGCGTGATGCAGGGGACGGGGCCGGGGGAACCGACACCGGCATCGGCCTGCATCTGGCGCGCATCCCAGAGGGACAGCACCAGTCCGTGGTTGACCTGGATGAACACGACGTCGCCCGCAACCTCACGGTGGACCGGCCAGCCAAGGCCGTCAACGTAGAACGCGCGGGAGGCCGGAACGCTGCGGACGCCAAGGGAAATGAAGTCGACTCTGGGCTGCATGGTTCGATACTCTCAGAGGATGGCGACAATTCAAGGGAACGACCGGGATGCTTTGGCCGACAAGGAACAGCTCGCTGCCGTCCGGGTCGCCGTCGACGAGGTGGATGACCAGATAGTCACCCTGATCGCCCGCCGCGAGCGCCTGATCAGGATCGCCGGAACACTCAAGGGCGACGACGCCGAGGTCCGTGCTCCGGGCCGCGTGGAGCGGATCATCGAACACGTCCGGTCAGCAGCCGAGGAGAAGGGCATCGACCCGGACATCGTCGAGTCCACCTACCGGGCCATGATCTCCGGCTTCATCGAACTCGAACTCCGGGTCCACAAAGAAAACAGCTGAACCGCACCGGCCCAGCTGTTACAGGTTCTCCTCCACGGGGACACCGGACTGGAAATCCCGGCCGTCAGCATCGCTGAAGCCGGTCATCACATGCCCCTGGCCCAGTCCGTTAATCGCGGTGCGCGGGAACTGCCCCGTGATCCGGTTCTCCGAGTGGGTTACCCCTGCGAGGTCATAGTTTTCTTCCAGGCCTTGTTCACGGTTGAACGAGTAGAAGGCAATCGCCTCTCCGTTCATGAACTCAATGCATAAGCGCCGTTGCGTTGAATAATCCGGTGTGGCGCCCACCAGCCCTACCACATATGCGCCCGATCCCGGGATGGACCCGTCAATATCGAACGTTGCCACCAAGGTGGAGTCCTGGGCCTGAATTGATGCCTGCTTGAGGAGTGCGTCATCGGTACTCATGGCACAATCCTGCTCCCTGCCGTTCGGTCCGTCCACCCCTGAATATTGACCGGAAAGGGAAGCGCACCGTGCATTCGCGGTTGCGGCCTTGCCGCCCTGCCTGCCACCTGCCCATGTCCATGCGGCTGTCTATGCGGCGGCTTTGGGGAGGAGTAGACTGGTTTCGTTCGAATATATATTCGAACGGTTTCTGTTCCACTTTTAGCATCCGGGAGGCGCCCATGGGTATGTTCAGCGAATCCGTTGACGTTTCCTGCGCCCCTGACGGCCAGCCTGTGGCCGTTACCTGGGGAGGACGTTCCTATGCGGTGTGTGCGGAGCCGGTCCGCTGGTACGAGCGCCGTCAATGGTGGGCCGAGGAAACCCGCGCCCCGCTGGGAAGCGGCCCCGGCCTGGTGGACCACGAGATCTGGCGGGTCCAGGTGCAGCCTTCCAGTCCAGGTAACGGTGGTCCAGGTAACGGTGGTCCAGGCGCCGCGGGACAGGACGAGCCCCTCACCCTTGACCTCACCCGCCATATCCGCAGCGGCCGCTGGCGGCTGCTGCGGATCCATGACGCACTTCGCCCCAGAACAGCATGAGCTTCACACACCTTCACGTCTCCACCGCCTTCAGCGCCCACTACGGGGTTTCCTGGCCCGAGGAACTGGCGCAGGCCGCCGCTGCTGACGGCGCCAGCGCGCTCGCCTGCACTGACCGGGACGGCCTGTACGGGACCATCAAGCACCTTAAAGCCTGTATGGACGCCCGCATTGACCCCATCGTGGGCGTGGACCTTGCAATCTATGACGACGACGGCGATCACCGCACACAGCTGGCCGGCCGTGTGGTGGTGCTCGCCCGCGGCAACAACAACGGTGCCGGCTACCGTGCGCTGTGCCGGCTGGTGTCCGATGCCCATGCCCGCACCTCGGGAAAATCCGGGGGAACTGTTCCTGTGGCTGTGACCCGGGCGGAACTTGCCTCCCGCACCCTGGATCCCCACACCCTGAAACCCGTGCTGATGGTCCTGATCGGGCCGGATTCCGACGTCGGCCGTGCCATGGGCGGGCGGCGTTACCTTCGGCCGCGCACCCTTTTCAAGCAGTGGCTGGACGCCATGCCCGCAGGAACCGTGGTGGCCGAGACCATGTCCCAGCTCAGCGCCCCGGGATCTCCACTGAGCACGGCACACGCCGTCCGGATGCTCAAACTCGCCGAAGAACACAGCATCCCGGCAATACTCACCAACGCGGTCCGGTATTGCGCCGAGGACGGCGCGGCAACAGCAGACGTCCTGGACTCGGCGCGGACCCTGAAATCCCTTCCGGAGCTTGCCCAGGAGCCACTGCTGCAGCCCAACGGCCAGGGCTGGCTGAAATCCCCTCAGCAGATGCTGCAGCTGGGCAAGGAAATCATCTCCGCAGCGGGCTATGGTGCCGAAGACCTCAACCGGCTCATGGCACAAACAGAGGCGCTCGCCGATGCCTGCAGGATCGATCCCGTCACCGACATGGGGTGGAAGCAGCCGGTGGTTCCGGAGGCCGCAGTCATCGGTATCAGCCAGGATCCGCACATTGAACTGGTGCAGCGCTGCCACGCCGGAATCGGCAGGCGGTTTCCCGGGATCACCGGTTCCAGCGAAAAGGAAATGCTCAGCCGGCTGGAGCATGAACTGAAGATCATCAGGAACCTGGGGTTCTCCTCCTACTTCCTCACCGTTGCGGAGGTTTCGCGCATGATCCAGGAGATGGGGGTGCGGGCAGCGGCCCGCGGCTCCGGTGCCTCCAGCCTGGTCAACTACCTCATTGACGTCAGCCAGGTAAATCCGCTGCAGCACGACCTCATCTTCGAACGCTTCCTTTCCCGGGACCGGGCCACCCTGCCGGACATCGACATCGACGTCGAAAGCGCCGAGCGGCACAACGTGTACCACCGGATTTTCGAGCGCTTCGGGTCAGAACGCGTCACCCTCATGAGCATGCAGAACGGCTACCGGGCGCGGGGTGCAGTGCGGGACGCCGGCCTTGCCCTGGGGATGGACGACGACGACGTGGGGGACATCGCCAAGCAGCTCTGGCGGTTCTCGGCCCGGAAGTTCCGCGAAGCGCTGCAGGAGAAGCCCGAGTTGAGGGAATTTGCCGGCCGGGTGGAAAAGCGTGATCTCCACGGCAACCAGCAGCTTGACCTGCTGGTGGACCTGACCGAACGCCTGGACCGGTTGCCCCGGCACATCTCCATGCACCCTTGCGGCGTGATCCTGGGGGATGCCACCCTCCTGGACCGCACGCCCGTCCAGCCCAGCGGGCTTGGATTGCCCATGAGCCAGTTCGATAAGCACGACATGGACCCCATGGGCATGCTCAAGCTCGACGTCCTGGGCGTCAGGATGCAAAGCGCCATGGCCTTTGCCGTCCGGGAGGTCATCCGCATCCATCCCTCCAAAAAGGAAGTGGTTGCGGCCGGGGGCCACAACCCCGGGCCTGACGGCTGCGGGCCGGACTTCATCGCTGACAACGGGCACATCGACCTGAACGCCGTTCCCCTGGATGATGAGCCCACTTTTGAACTCATCCGGAGCACCCACACCCTGGGCTGCTTCCAGATCGAATCCCCCGGGCAGCGTGAGCTGATCGGCAAGATGGCGCCGCGGGAGTTCAATGACCTCATTATCGATATTTCGCTGTTCCGTCCGGGACCCATGAAATCGGACATGGTGCGGCCCTTCCTGGAGCACCGCCACGGGTTCGCCCCCGAGGTCTATCCGCACCCGCTGCTGAAACCGGTGCTTGAGGAAACCCATGGGGTGACGGTGTTCCATGAGCAGATCCTGCGGACCTTCGATGTGATGACCGGGTGCGGGCTTGCGCAGGCCGATGAATTCCGCCGGGCCCTCAGCAGCGAAAGCGGGGAATCCCGTGTTGAGGAGTACTTCCGGAAGCATGCCAGGGAAAAGAACTTTTCACCCGACGTTGTGGACAAGGTCTGGCAAACCCTGAAGTCCTTTGCCAGCTTCGGCTTTTGCAAAGCACACGGGGCGGCCTTTGCCGTACCCACATACCAATCAGCCTGGCTGAAGGCGCACCACCCTGAAGCCTTCCTGGCCGGGCTGTGGGAACACGATCCCGGCATGTATCCGAAACGGCTTCTGGTAGCGGAAGCCAGAAGGCTCGGCATCCCCATCCTTCCCCTGGACATCAACCGCAGCAAAGCGGAATACCGGGTGGAGCGGATCCTGCAGGGCCCCGATGCCGGCAGGCTGGGGATCCGGCTGAGCCTGAACGGCATCTACGGGCTGTCAGCCACCGAGCTTAAGAGGATCGTTGCCGGCCAGCCCTATGATTCCCTGGCCGACCTCCGCACGCGCTCGCGGTTGAGCAAACCGAGCATTAAACGGCTGGCCCAGCTGGGTGCTTTTGATTCCCTCCACCGGGAGGCGGGGGGAATGGCCAACCGGGCAGACCTGGTCCAGCACCTGCAGCAGCTGCAAAATGCAGGCAGCGGACGGAAGGGCGTCGAGGTGGTGGAGGGGCAGTTGTCCCTTCCCCTGGGCGATGTGGAGCTGCGGAACGTCAAGCCGGGATTGCCTGCACCCACCCTCGTCGAGAATGTCCGGGCGGAGCTGGACCTGATGGCGGTTGATGTCAGCAGCCACCTGATGGAAAGCCACCGCCCCACCCTGGAAAAGCTGGGTGTCACCACGGCTGACAAGCTCCTGGGCCTGCGCAACGGGACAGAAGTGCTGGTGGCCGGAGTGCGGGTAGCCACCCAGACACCTCCCATGCGGGGAGGCAGGCGGGTGGTGTTCATCAGCATTGACGACGGCACCGGCTGCGTTGATTCGGTCTTCTTCCATGAAGCCCAGGAGAACGCAGGGCTGCTGCTGTTCGGGACCAGGCTGTTGCTCATCCGCGGCACCACCCGGAGGACGGGACCACGGGGCATCAGCATCAGCGCAAGCATGGCCTGGGACCTCAGCCGCACCGATACCCTGCCCTTCCCGTCTCCTGCGGACCAGCCCGCTGACGTCCCGCATCCCCTGGACGGGATCAGCAGAACCCTGGCGATTACCGGTTTTGGCGGTTGACGCTGCCGTGTGCCGCTTTGGTCGGCCCTCCGCCGAACCGATAGCATTGACGGTGGCTGGCTGTGGTCCCCGTATGCCACAAGCTATGAAGCCTTAACTTTGAATAGGAGACACCCGTGTCAGATGCCCAGCAGATCACCCTTCTCGTCGATGGCGAAGAAACCAAGGTGACTACCGGGACAACCGGTGCGGAACTCTTCTTTGAGCGCCGTGATGTTGTTGTGGCCCGCGTCAACGGCGAGCTGAAGGACCTGGACCAGGAACTGCCGGATGGTGCCGAGGTCGAGGGCGTCACCATCGATTCCCCGGACGGGCTGAACGTGCTCCGCCACTCCACGGCCCATGTGATGGCGCAGGCCGTCCAGCAGCTCCGCCCGGACGCCAAGCTGGGCATCGGCCCCTACATCGCTGACGGCTTCTACTTCGACTTCGACCTCGCCGAGCCCTTCACCCCCGAGGACCTCAAAACCCTCGAGAAGATGATGCTCAAGATCGTCAACCAGAACCAGAAGTTCGTCCGGCGCGTCGTCTCCGAGGACGAGGCTCGTGAAGCGATGAAGGACGAGCCCTACAAGCTGGAACTCCTGGGCAAGAAAAACGAGGCCGCTGAGGCCGGCGAAGGCGTCAACGTGGAGGTCGGCGCCGGTGACATCACCATCTACGACAACGTTGAGCGCAAGGAAGGCACCACCGTCTGGTGCGATCTTTGCCGCGGCCCGCACCTGCCCAACACCAAGCTGATCTCCAACGCCTTCGCCCTCACCCGCTCCTCTTCCGCCTACTGGCTGGGAAACCAGAAGAACCAGCAGCTGCAGCGGATCTATGGCACGGCCTGGCCCACCAAGGACGCCCTTAAGGCGTACCAGGAGCGCCTTGCCGAAGCCGAGCGCCGCGACCACCGGAAGCTCGGCTCCGAACTGGACCTGTTCTCCTTCCCGGACGAACTCGGCTCCGGCCTGCCCGTCTTCCATCCCAAGGGCGGCATCATCCGCAAGGAGATGGAAGACTACTCCAGGCAGCGCCACGTCGAGGCCGGCTATGAGTTCGTGTATACGCCGCACATCACCAAGGGCCACCTTTACGAGGTGTCCGGCCACCTTGACTGGTACAAGGAAGGCATGTTCCCCGCCATGCGGGTGGATGAGGAGCTCGACGCCGACGGCACCATCCGCAAGCCGGCACAGGACTACTACCTGAAGCCGATGAACTGCCCCATGCACAACCTCATCTTCCGCTCCCGCGGACGTTCTTACCGCGAGCTGCCGCTGCGCCTGTTCGAATTCGGTTCGGTGTACCGGTACGAAAAGTCCGGTGTGGTGCACGGCCTCACCCGCGTGCGCGGCATGACACAGGACGACGCCCACATCTACTGCACCCGCGAGCAGATGAAGGACGAACTCACCAAGACCCTGACCTTCGTGCTGGACCTGCTCAAGGACTACGGGCTTAACGACTTCTACCTGGAACTGTCCACGAAGGACCCGGAGAAGTATGTCGGCGAGGACGCCGCCTGGGAGGAAGCCACCAGGACCCTTGCCGAAGTTGCGCAGGAATCCGGCCTGGAGCTCGTCCCCGATCCCGGCGGAGCTGCCTTCTACGGTCCCAAGATCTCCGTGCAGGCGAAGGACGCGCTGGGCCGCACCTGGCAGATGTCCACCATCCAGCTGGACTTCAACCTGCCCGAACGCTTCGAATTGGAATTCCAGGCGGCCGACGGCACCCGGCAGCGCCCCGTGATGATCCACCGTGCGCTCTTCGGCTCGGTGGAGCGGTTCATGGGCGTCCTCACCGAGCACTACGCCGGGGCCTTTCCCGCATGGCTCGCACCCGTCCAGGTGGTGGGCATCCCGGTGGCGGAGACGTTCAACGAGTACATGTTCGACGTCGTCGACCAGCTTAAGGCGGCGGGTATCCGTGCCGAGGTGGACATTTCCTCGGACCGGTTCCCGAAGAAGATCCGTACCGCCAGCAAGGACAAGATCCCGTTTGTGCTGATCGCCGGCGGTGACGACGCCGAGGCGGGTGCTGTGTCCTTCCGCTTCCGGGACGGAAGCCAGGACAACGGCGTGCCCGTTGAAGAAGCAGTCAAGCGGATCACGGAAGCCGTCCGTAACCGGACCAGCTAGCGGAAACGGAACAAGACGGTGCAGGAGAACACAGGCGCAGGATATCCAGGCGATGCCGGCGTCACCGACGACTTTGACCTCGCCGGTGTCCCGGACGCTTTCCAGCGCCTGTGGACTCCGCACCGGATGGCCTACATCAAGGGAGGCCAGCACCAGTTCAAGAACGAGCACGACTGCCCCTTCTGCGTAGGCCCCGCCCGGACCGATGAGGAAGCACTCATCGTCCACAGGGGAAAGACCTGCTACGTGGTGCTGAACCTGTTCCCGTACAACCCGGGGCATCTCCTGGTCTGCCCGTACCGGCACATTCCCGACTACACGGACCTCACGCTCGAGGAGACGGCAGAGTTCGCCGAGCTCACCCAGACGGCCATGCGGGTCCTGCGCAAGGTATCGAATCCGGGCGGTTTCAACCTTGGGATGAACCAGGGCGTGGTGGGCGGGGCCGGCATCGCCGCGCACCTGCACCAGCACATCGTTCCCCGGTGGGGCGGCGACGGGAACTTCTTCCCCATCATCGCCCAGACCAAGGCGATTACGCAGACCCTCGACGAGGTCCGCCAGCTGGTCGCCGACGCCTGGCCCGGGGAGACGGATGCTGAATAAGCACGCGCGCGGGTTCTTCACAGCACTTTTCACCCCGGTTGCCCGTTGGCTGCTCCGCCTCGGAATATCACCGGACGCCGTCACCATTATCGGCACGGCCGGCGTGGTGGTGGGTGCCCTCGTCTTCTACCCGCTGGGACAGCTCTGGTGGGGAACACTGTTCATCACCGCATTCATCTTCTCCGATGTCCTGGACGGCATCATGGCCAGGATGCAGGCCGTGGGCGGCCGGTGGGGCAACTTCCTCGACTCCACCCTGGACCGGATCGCCGACGGTGCGCTGTTCGCGGGGCTCGCTGTCTGGTTCTTCACCGGCGGGGCCAACGTCCCCATCGCCATGACGGCCACTGTGTGCCTCGTCCTGGGAATGGTGGTTTCCTACGCCAGGGCCAAAGCCGAGTCCCTGGGCTTCACCGCCAACGTCGGCATCGCCGAACGGGCGGAACGCCTGGTCTCGGTCCTGGTGGTCACCGGATTCACTGGCCTTGGCCTTCCAAGCGTGGTGCTGCTGGTCACACTCGCGCTGCTCGCCCTCGCCAGCTTCGTCACAGTGGTCCAGCGCGTCGTTTCGGTACGCCGCCAGGCGCTTGCGGAACCCTCGCCGGCGGATTAACACGAATTAAGCCGGCCGGCCGCGGTGAGACTAGTATTAGGACTGCCCGGTCAATGGATCCGGCAACCCGGTGTGTGTAAACGCGGCATCTGACGTGCCGCCCTGCACGCCCGGCGAAGGTCATCTATCTACCCATAGGGGTTTTTGTGTCTACACCTGATGTAAGCAACGAGGCCGGTTCGTCCGCGAACAGCGTCACGGGCAGCAGCCGCGTGAAGCGGGGCATGGCTGAGATGCTCAAGGGCGGCGTCATCATGGACGTCGTCAACGTCGAACAGGCCCGCATCGCCGAAGACGCCGGTGCTGTCGCTGTGATGGCGCTGGAACGCGTTCCAGCCGATATCCGCGCCCAGGGCGGCGTGTCCCGCATGTCCGATCCCGACATGATCGACCAGATCATCGATGCCGTGTCCATCCCGGTCATGGCCAAGGCCCGCATCGGCCACTTCGTCGAAGCACAGGTCCTGCAGTCCCTCGGCGTGGACTACATTGACGAGTCTGAGGTCCTGACCCCGGCCGACTACGTCAACCACATCGACAAGTGGAAATTCAAGGTTCCCTTCGTCTGTGGCGCCACCAACCTCGGTGAGGCCCTGCGCCGCATCAACGAGGGCGCGGCGATGATCCGTTCCAAGGGTGAGGCCGGCACCGGCGACGTCTCCAACGCCACCGGCCACATGCGCCAGATCCGTGCCGAGATCGCCAAACTCGCGGCCTTGCCCGAGGACGAGCTGTACGTCGCGGCCAAGGAACTGCAGGCACCGTACGAACTGGTCAAGGAAGTTGCCGCCGCCGGAAAGCTTCCGGTGGTTCTGTTCACCGCCGGCGGTATCGCTACCCCGTCTGATGCCGCCATGATGATGCAGCTCGGCGCTGACGGCGTGTTCGTTGGCTCCGGCATCTTCAAGTCCGGCAACCCGGCACAGCGCGCGGCCGCCGTCGTCAAGGCTACTACCTTCTTCGACGACCCCGACGTCATCGCCAAGGCCTCGCGCGGCCTGGGCGAAGCCATGGTGGGCATCAACGTCGACGAAATCCCCCAGCCGCACCGCCTCGCCGAGCGCGGCTGGTAACAGCAGCACAACTGAGCAAACCGCGACGGCGGCGGGTCACCTTTGTGGATGACCCGCCGCCGTCGTTCTTTAAAGTGACTCGAGGCCGCGGCGCTTCAGGAGGGGCTCGAGCCTGGCTTCGCGGCCGCGGAGGGTGCGGAACGATTCCAGCGGATCCCGACTGTTGCCGCGCGACAGGAGCTCCTGCCGGAAGCGTTCGCCGTTGGCCCGGGACATGCCGCCGTTCTCGGTGAACCAGTCCACCGTTTCGGCGTCCAGCACCTCGCTCCAAATGTAGGAGTAGTAGCCGGCCGCGTACCCTGCCCCGGCGAAGACATGCTGAAAATAGCCCGTCCGATAGCGCGGCGGAATGAGGGCGTGGGCGATGCCGGCGGCTGCGAGGGCCTTGTCCTCGAAAGCCACTGCGTCCTCGGGAACTCCGCCGGATCCCAGGACATGCCAGGCAAGGTCCAGCAGTGCTGCCCCGAGGTACTCGGTGGTGGCGAACCCCTCACCCCACAGCCGCGATTCGTTGAGTTTGTCCACGATCCCGCGGGGCAGCGGTTCTCCGGTTTCGCAGTGCTTCGCGTAATTCGCCAGCACCTCCGGCCGCATGATCCACATCTCGTTGACCTGCGACGGGTACTCCACAAAATCGCGGGGGACGGCAGTACCGGAAAACCGCGGATACGTCACGTCGGAGAACAACCCGTGCAGGGCGTGGCCGAACTCGTGGAACGCGGTCCGCAGCTCGTCCAGGGTCAGCAGCGTCGGTTCGCCCGCCGGCGGCTTCGAGATGTTCAGGTTGTTGATGACCACGGGTTTGGTCCCCAGCAGCGCCGACTGTTCCACGAGCGAATTCATCCAGGCACCCCCGCGCTTGGACTCCCGTGTGTAGTAGTCGCCCAGGAAGAGGCCCAACGCTTCGCCGTCCTCGTTCCGGACCTCCCAGACCCGCACATCCGGGTGGTACCCGGCCAGGTCCTTCCGCTCGTGGAAAGTGATGCCGTACAGGGAGGTGGCTGCGAAGAAGACACCGTCGGTCAGGACCCGGTCCAGCTCGAAATAGGGCCGAAGTGCCTGCTCGTCCACCTCGTATTTTTCGCGCCTCACTTTGGCCGAGTAATAGGCCCAGTCCCAGGCTTCCAGGGGATGCCCGGCAGCCTCAGCCAGGGCAGCAGCCTCGCGGTCCGCGTTGCGGACAGCAGCGGGCGCCATCCGGTTCAGCATCGACTGGATGGCTTCGAAATCGGGTGCCGTTTGGCGGTCCACCACCAGCTCGGCGTAGTTGGCGAAGCCCAGCAGGACGGCCTTTTCCGCGCGCAGCCCCGCCATGGACCTGGCCAGCTCCAGGACGTCGAGGTTTCCGCCGCCGCTGCCGCGCGCCACCGACGCTGCGAACAGCCGACGGCGGATGGCCCGGTTTTCGAGGACAGCGAGGGCAGGCTGGTTGGTGGGCTGGATCAGCGTCAGGAGGAACTTCCCGCTGTGCCCTGCGGCGCGGGCGGCTTCTGCGGCGCGGGCGACGTCGTCCGCGGGCATGCCGGCGAGGTCAGCCTCGTCATCAAGCAGGAGGGCTGCCGACTTCATGCCTTCCTTGACCCGTTGGCCGAACTCCGTGCCCAGCCGGGAAAGTTCTGCGTTGAGCTCCCTGAGCCGGGACTGCCCGGGTTGGTCCAGCTGGATACCCGACTGGCGGAATTCCTTCAGGTACTCCGCAACGAGGCGTTCCGACTCAGCATCAAGGCCGGAGGTATCGATGGCAGCGAACCGTTCATAGAGCCCCCGGTTCAGGAAAACTTCGTCCTCATGGGCCGAAAACCGCGGGGAAAGTTGAGTTTCAAGATCCCGGATGTCCTCGGTTGCGTCCGCGGAGACGAGGGTGAAGAACGCAGCCGAGGCCCGCTGCAGCAGCTGGCCGGAACGCTCCATCGCCACCGCCGTGTTCTCGAAGGTGGCCGGTCCGGCGTTCTCCGTGATGGCCCGGATTTCTTCCAGGTGCTCCGCGAACCCGGCCTCCGCAGCCTCCGCGTAGTGGGAAACCTGGATGTCAGCGAACGGAGGCAGGCCGAACGGAAGCGGACTGGGATGAAGCAGGGGGTTTGTCATGACGTAAATCTTTCATACGGGGCCACGCCTTCTCAACGACCCGCAAATGGCCGTGGCGGCACGGGACTGTACCTACAATGACGGCTATGGGGATCAGTTGGGGTGGTGCCGCCGCGCGTGCAGGCGCCGCCGTCTGCGCATTGTTCGCGGCTGCCGTACTGGCTGGCTGCGGCCTGGTGGCTGAGCAGGACGGGCAGACGGCCCGGCCTGCCGTTTCCGCTTCCACAGTCCCTAGTGCCGGATCATCAACGCCGGCTCCCAGCCCCACGCCCACCCCTGCACCGACCCCTGGCAAGGGCCCGGCCTGCCCGGTGGTGCGGTGCACCTCGGTTCTGGTCACCGGTGACATGCTGGTCCACACCCAGCTTTGGCAGCAGGCACAGCAGGATGCTGCCGCAGCAGGCAAACCCGGATACGACTTTGTGCCGTTGTTGGAAGGGCAGCGCCGATACATCAACAGCAGTGACGTGGCCATCTGCCATCAGGAAACGCCCGTGGCCGGTCCTGAAGGCCCGTTCTCGGCGTACCCGTCCTTCAACGTTCCGCCGCAAATCATCGCCGCAGCCAAGAATGTGGGCTACCAGGCATGCACCACAGCCAGCAACCACACCATCGACCGCGGCACGGACGGGCTGCTGCGGACCCTTGACGCAATGGACGCCGCCGGCCTGAAGCACACCGGTTCCTACCGGACCGAGAACGAGTCCCATGGAATCCTCATCATGCAGACCCCGGCCGCCAGGGTGGCCCTCGTCGAGGCCGCCTATGGCCTCAACGGGCTGGTCCCCGACTACCCGTGGCAGGTGGACATGCTGGACGCCCCGGCCATGATCGCCAAAGCAGTCCGCGCCCGGGAGCTCGGGGCGGACATCGTTATCGGGGCAATGCATGCCGGTGAGGAGTATGCCAGTGAACCGAATGCCCAGCAGCAGGACGTTGCGCACGCCCTGGTGGACAGCGGGCAGTTTAACCTGATCTATGGGCACCACACCCACTCGGTGCTGCCCATCGAAAACTACAAGGGGACCTGGATTGTGTACGGCCTCGGTAACGGGATTACTGAGCTGTCGCCGTGGTACGTGGTCAACAACGAGGGCCTGCTGGTCCGGGTGCAGTTGGGCCAGGACGCTGCCGGGAAATGGTCGGCCACCGATTTGGGCTGGGCACCGTCGGTCATTGTCCGCGATCCCTACCGCTGGTGCCCGGTGGCAACGGACGCCCCGCAGGGGCCGTGCGCCGGACCGGAAGCGGACGCCGCCACCAGGCAGCGCACCAGCACGGTGGTGGAATCACTGGGCGCAGCCGCGGCCGGCGCCCACGAGCTGCTGATCACCCGAGAACCGTAAGCCTCGGCGGGAACGCAAGTGCCGCCGTCGGCCGTGCACACCAGGCGGAATCAGCGTGGACGGCGTGCCGCGTGCTCCCGGGCCAGCTGGGCGAACCGGTCATCCGGCTGGCCCGGCTCGAAAGTCCCGAACTTCCGCTCGGCGGCCGTCCGAATCAGGAAGTCCGCAATGGCGGGGTTCTTCGGCAACAGGGATCCGTGCAGGTAGCTCGCCACAATATTGCGGTAGCGGGCGCCCTCATGGCCGTCGCTGCTGTTGTTGCCGGTGCCCTTGGGGACGGTGCCCAGGGGCCGCACTCCGCTGCCGAGCGTGGTCTGGCCGCTGTGGTTCTCGTAGCCAAGGACTTCGCCGAACTCGGACGTGGCAACCTTGACGTTGCCGATCAGGCGTTCGTCGGTGCCATGGGTTTCCACGTCCAGGACGCCGATGCCGGGGATGACCGCTCCGGTGCGCGTCTTGAAGAAATGTCCGAATAGCTGGTACAGCCCGCAGATGACCAGCATCGGGGCGCCGTCCTCGGCGAGGTCCTTCAGTGTTGCCGCGCGGGCCTGCAGGTCGTCCTGGATGACCAGCTGTCCGCTGTCCTGCCCGCCGCCGCCCACGATGATGTCCACGTCCTCGGGGAAGGGGTCGCCCACGTTGTATTCGAGCAGTTCGGGGGTGTAGCCGTGCCAGTGCAGCCGCTGCTGCAGGACCAGGGCATTGCCCCAGTCACCGTAGATGTTCATGTCCCGCGGATACAGCTGCACTACCCGGAGGGTGCCTTTGCTCTCCGGGCTTTCCCCTGCGGGATTCGCGCCTGCCTGGCTCAAGAGACAACCTCCACGGTGGTGATTTTGGACAGTTCGCGGCGGATTGCCAGCATGGCGGTGTACGTGCAAAATATGCGCTTCGGCTTGCCTTGGGCTTCCCTGATGAAGGCAGCCAGGGCAGGAGCGATCTCGGTTTCCACACCACCGACCGGGACCTCGTCGTATTGCAGCCGCAGCGCCATGTCGTAGGCGCGCGACCCGGTGACCTGGTCCACTCCGCCTTCGCGCAGGGAATCGAATTCCACGTCCCACAGCCAGGACATGTCCCGGCCGTCCGCGTAGTTGTCATTGATGGCGATCATGGTGGCGTAGCCGCCGGCGGGAAAGGACTTCAATCCGAGCCGGAAGCCGCTCGGGTTCTTCACCAGGACCAGGTCCAACGGCTGCCCGTCCACGGTGAGGCTCTCGCCGCGGCCAAACGCCGGCTCCACCTGCGAAAGTGCCTCCAGCAGCGTTGCATGGTCTGCGGTGGCGGCGCCGCCACCGCAGATGCTGCGGGCAAGCGTCAAGGCCGCCGCGGCGTTGAAGATGTTGTACACGCCCCGCAGTTTCATGCCGGTGGTGACAGTGCCGCCGTCGTACTCAAAATCCGCACTGTCCGCGCCTACTTTGCGGAGCACGACGTCGGCAGCGGGCTTCTCCGGCAGGCCCGCCGGGGCGGGACTTCCGGGAGCGGCGCGCATGTCGTCGTCGTTGGGGAAGGTGTCCAGCAGCGAATCGTCCAGGCCAAAGTACGCGACGTCCTGCCCGGTGAGGGTATCCGCGATCCGGGCGACCCTGGGATCCTCGCGGTTCAGGACCACGGTTCCCGTGGTTTTCGCTGCAATGTGCTGGAGAAGCTGCGCGGTCTTGTCGATCTCGCCGAACCGGTCCAGCTGGTCGCGGAGGACGTTCAGGAGGAGGCAGTAGCGCGGGGGCACACTGTTGACGAAATGCACGGCGTGGGCTTCGTCGAGCTCCAGGACGGCGACGTCGGCATCCAGCCGGCCGCGCCAGTCCACCTCGCCGAGCAGGGCAGCCGCCACCCCGCGGGTGAAATTGCTGCCCGTGCGGTTGGTGAAAACCTTCAGCCCCTGGCTCTCGAGCAGTTCCACCACCATCTTGGTGGTGGTGGTTTTCCCGTTGGTGCCGCTGACCACCGCCACACCGTGGGGGAGGCTGCTGAGTGTCCGCCGCATGAAGCCGGGATCGATTTTTTCGACCACCAGCCCCGGAAAAGCAGACCCGCCGCCCCGGAGGCGGGAGGCCCGGCGGACCAGCTTGCCGAGCGGAACACTGAAGTAGAACATGGTTCGAATATATCCCAGCAAGGGCATACAGCTGCCGTCCGGGAGGTGCCTGGGGCGGGTGGAAAGCGCTGGCCCCGTATGCTGGATGGATGACAAATTCCCTTTCAGCTGCTTCAGCGCGCCCCGGTTCCGGACTGCGGATCGGCGTGCTGGCGCTACAAGGTGACTTCCGCGAGCACCTCCGGGCCATGGAGGCAACCGGGGCGGAGGGCGTGGGTGTCCGCCGGACAGAGGAACTTGATGGCCTGGACGGGCTGGTAATTCCCGGCGGTGAATCAACGGCCATCGATAAGCTGGCACGCGCCTTTGGCCTCGCAGAGCCTCTCAAGGAGCGCATCGCCGGCGGTCTGCCGGTTTACGGTTCCTGCGCCGGAATGATCCTGCTGGCTGACGAGATCGCCGATCCCGCCAAGGACCTCGCCGGAGCGCCGCAGCAGACCTTCGGCGGGCTGGACATCACGGTGCGACGCAACGCCTTCGGCCGGCAGCGCGAGTCCTTCGAAACCGACCTGGATTTCAAGGGGCTGGACTTCAGCACCACCGAAGCCGGGGTCGCCCCGGTCCACGCCGTCTTCATCCGCGGACCCTGGGTGGAGCGCGTAGGACCGGACGTGGAAATCCTCGCGCAGGTGGAGCCGGCTGATCCGGAACACGCGTCCCACGCCGTCCAACTGCCCGGGACGGCTAGAATTGTTGCAGTGCGTTCAGGCCACCTGCTGGCCACCTCCTTCCATCCCGAAGTGACTGGGGAGAAACGCGTACACGAACTTTTTATCCGCATGATCAGAGGAGAAGCGTAAAGCATGTCAGGCCACTCCAAATGGGCGACGACCAAGCACAAGAAGGCGATCATTGACAGCCGCCGCGCAAAGTCGTTCGCCAAGCTGATCAAGAACATCGAAGTTGCCGCCCGGATGGGTGGACCGGACCTCGCCGGCAACCCCGGCCTGGAACTCGCCGTGACCAAGGCGAAGAAAACCTCGGTACCCAACGACAACATCGACCGCGCCATCAAGCGCGGCGCCGGCCTCACCGGCGAAGTGGTGGACTACACCGAGATCATGTACGAAGCCCGCGGCCCGCAGGGCTCCGCGCTGTTGATCGAGTGCCTCACGGACAACAAGAACCGTGCAGCCTCGGAAGTGCGCCTGGCCATTTCGCGCAACGGCGGCACCATCGCCGATCCCGGCTCCGTGAGCTACCTTTTCGCCCGCAAGGGTGTTGTCAACCTGCCCAAGAACGGGCTCAGCGAGGACGACGTCCTTATGGCGGTCCTGGACGCCGGCGCCGAAGAGGTCAAGGACAACGGCGAGACCTTCGAAATCCACTCCGAGCCCGGCGACCTGCAGGCCATCCGTGAGGCCCTCAACGAGGCCGGCATCGAGTACGACACCGACGAGGTGGAGTTCGTCCCCTCCATGCAGGTGGAGCTCGACGTCGATGGCGCCCGCAAGTTTCTCAAGCTGGCCGATGCCCTCGAGGACCTCGACGACGTCCAGAACGTCTACAGCAACGCCGACCTCAGCGACGAAGTCCAGGCTGCCCTGGAATCCGAGTGACGTCCCGCGGTGCCTGCTGAACCCTCAATCCCGTGACGCTGCGCGTACTGGGCGTTGACCCGGGGCTGACCCGTTGCGGGATCGGCGTGGTGGACGTCGAACGGAACAGACGGGCCACCATGGTGGCCGTGGGGGTGGTGGGCACCTCGCCCGAGGAGACGCTGGACCAGCGCCTCCTCGTCATTGCCCTGGCCATCGACGAATGGCTGGACCGTTACGAACCCCAGGTCCTCGCCGTCGAACGCGTCTTTTCCCAGCTCAACGTCAGCACGGTGATGGGGGTGGCTCAGGCGTCCGGTGTGGTGATTGCCGCCGCAGCCCGCCGCGGCATCCCGGTGGCATTGCATACGCCGTCGGAAGTGAAAGCGGCCGTGACCGGCAGCGGCTCCTCCAACAAGGAAGCCGTCACCAAACTCGTCACCAAGATCCTCCGGCTCGATGCCCCGCCGCGCCCGGCCGATGCCGCCGACGCGCTTGCCCTTGCCATCACCCACGCCTGGCGTGCAGGCAGCGGTGCGGCCGTTGCCACCACCGGGCCCGGCAGTTCTTCGCTGACACCGGCCCAGCGGGCGTGGGCAGAAGCCGAAGCCAAGGTGCGGCGTGCCCGCTGAATGTCCTGGCCGCTTGCTAGGCTATTCGTAGATATGTTCGGATAGCCGGTCCTGCCCTCTTCCCAGATGGCAGCCCGGCGGTACACCAGGAGCCAGGCCTTGATCAGTTTCCTTCGCGGAACCGTAGCCCATGTAGGCCTGTCCACGGCCGTGATAGACCTCAACGGCGCGGGAATGAGTGTCAATGCCACCCCCCGGACGCTCAGCAAGCTCCGCACGGGGGAGGAGGGCCAGCTCTTCACGTCCCTGATTGTCCGGGAGGATTCCCTCACCCTCTTCGGCTTCGCGTCCGACGACGAGCGGGAGGTTTTCGACGTCCTGCTCAGTGTCAGCGGGGTTGGCCCCCGGCTGGCGCTGGCTGTTCTTGCCGTCCACGATCCGGAGGCCATCCGCGTGGCGGCACACACCGGGGACAGCAAAACGTTCACGAAAGTACCCGGCATTGGTCCCAAGGTGGCCGGCCGGATCGTCCTGGAGCTCGCCGGAAAGCTGGTGCCGCACGGCACAGCCGGTGCCGCCAGTGCACCCACCGCCGCGGAAGCTGCCTGGAAACCCCAGGTGGTGGCCGCTCTGACAAGCCTGGGCTGGTCGGAAAAGGACGCCTCTTCCAGCATCGACAAGGCACTGGCCGACGATCCCGAGGTGTCCTTCCGCGGCAACGTCCCGGAGATCCTGCGCACCACCCTGCGCTGGCTGGGCCAGGACGGGGCGCGGGCCGGGAACCGGGTAGGCAGCCGTGGCTGAACCTTCGCTGGTGGCCGCGGGGGAGGAGCCGGAAGAGCGGGCCATCGAGGCCGCCCTCCGGCCCAAGAACCTCGACGACTTTGTGGGGCAGCACCGGGTGCGGAAGCAGCTCTCGCTGGTGCTTCAGGCCTCCCGGATGCGCGGCAGGAGCGCGGACCATGTGCTGTTTTCGGGCCCGCCGGGGCTGGGTAAAACAACGCTGGCCATGATCGTGGCGTCGGAAATGAACGCGCCGCTGCGGATCAGCAGCGGCCCTGCCATCCAGCACGCCGGAGACCTGGCTGCCATCCTGTCTTCCCTGTCGGAGGGCGAAGTCCTGTTCCTGGACGAAATCCACCGCATGTCCCGTCCGGCCGAGGAAATGCTCTACATGGCCATGGAAGACTTCCGGGTGGACATCGTGGTGGGCAAGGGGGCCGGCGCCACGGCCATTCCGCTCGAACTTCCGCCGTTCACCCTCGTCGGCGCCACCACCCGTGCGGGCCTGCTGCCGGGGCCGCTGCGCGACCGTTTCGGTTTCACCGGGCACCTGGAGTTCTATTCGGTCGCCGAGCTGGAGCTGGTCCTCCGGCGTTCGGCGGGGCTGCTGGACCTGAAGGTGAACTCTGCCGGGTTCAGCGAGATCGCCGGCCGCTCCCGCGGCACGCCCCGTATCGCCAACAGGCTGCTGCGGCGCGTCCGTGACTGGGCGCTGGTGCACGGCATCGAACAGATTGACGCCCGGGCAGCGTCGGCAGCCCTGGACATGTATGAGGTGGACAAGAAGGGGCTCGACCGGCTGGACCGTTCCGTCCTGGAGGCGTTGATCACCAAGTTCGGCGGCGGCCCCGTGGGCCTGTCCACCCTTGCCATTGCTGTCGGCGAAGAGACTGAGACGGTGGAGACCGTGGCCGAGCCCTTCCTGGTCCGCGAGGGGCTGCTTGGCCGGACGCCGCGGGGCCGGATCGCGATGGCGCCGGCGTGGACCCACCTCGGTTACGCCATCCCGTCCGGCGTGTTCGGGCAGGAGCCGCTGGACCTTTTCGACGCTGCCGCCGACGCCGCGGACGACACCGATGACTGGGCCCCGCAAAGCCGCTAGCAGGCTCCCTTCAGCTTTTCCCTTTAGACTGGTATGACGCTCGGCACGTTCGGGTCTTTGTTTCGTGGGCGGCACCTGCCGCCCGCGTCGCTGGGGAAGGAACCCGTCAGGCCTCTGCCTGCCTGACAGTCCTGCCCCGGCCGGAGCGAAGCCGACGTCGCTGGAAAATCAGCTAGGCACATAAAAGGACGGAATTCCCCTTGGATCCAATGTCAATTCTCCTGTTCGTCATGCTCGGCGTGTTCATCTTCATGATGTTCCGCCGCAACAAGAAGACGCAGCAGCAGCAGGCGGAGCTCCAGTCGAAGTTCGGCCCCGGCGTCGACGTGATGACCAGCTTCGGCCTCTTCGGCCGGATCGTGGAGATCGACGAAGCCGAGAACAAGGTCACCCTTGAGCTTTCCCCCGGCAACACCGCCACCGTTCACCGCCAGGCCGTGACCAAGATCGTTGAGCCGGCAGTGGTGCCGGAAGCTGACGCCCCGGCCGTCCCGGACGATGTATCCTCCATCACCGGACATGACGTCAGCGCCCAGGAGACCGGCACCCCGGCCCAGGCCAACGAAACGCCGGACGAGACCCTGAAGCGCCTTAATGATGAGGGCAAAAAGGACAGCTAGTCCCCGTTAGCCCTTTTCAATACCTCTACGGCTGCGGAACACCGCCGGCGCCGGTATCAACCAGGCACCGGCGGTTCGTCCGTGAATAAGAGAAAGATCAACAATGGCACGAACTGGCCTTAAGAAACCAGGCCTCAGGGTCCTGGTCTGGCTCGGCGTCATCATCGTCGCGCTGACCGCTGTCCTGGCCGGCGGCACCATGGCCGGCAAGGCAAGCTGGGCGCCCAAGCTGGCCCTCGACCTCGAAGGCGGCACCCAGATGATCCTGGCGCCCAAGGTTGAGGGCGGTTCGGACATCAACGAGGAACAGCTCAACCAGGCTGTGGCAATCATCCGCCAGCGCGTGGACGGCTCGGGCGTTGCCGAGGCCGAGATCAGCACCCAGTCCGGGCGCAACGTGGTGGTCAGCCTTCCGGGCACCCCGTCAACTCAGACGCGCGACCTCATCCAGGCCTCCGCTGACATGAACTTCCGCCCCGTCCTGCTCAACGGAGCGGGCGCGGCTGTCCCGGAAGAAGCGCGGGCACCCGAGGACCAGCTGCCCAAGCCGACGGCCGAACCTGCCAACAGCAGCGATACCAACTGGATCACGCCGGAAATCTACCGCCAGTTCGAAGCCCTTGACTGCGACAACCCGTCCCAGGACAAACAGGAACGCTCAGACCCGGCCAAGCCTCTGGTCACCTGCGAGCCTGCGTCCGGAACCAACCCTGCCATCAAGTACATCCTTGGTCCCGTGGAGGTTAAAGGCAGCAACATCGTGACTTCCTCCTTCCAGCTCCAGCAGGGTGCGCAGGGTGCCGTCACGAACGAGTGGGCCGTCAACATCCAGTTCGACGACGAAGGCACGGCCAAGTTCAAAGAGGTCACCGAGCGCCTGAACCAGTTCTACGTGGCTGCCGGCGGGGAATCGGGCACCGACCCCAAGGCACAGTTCGCCATCGTCCTCGATGACCAGGTCATTTCCGCTCCGCGTTCGCTGGCCGTGATTACCGACGGTCGTCCGCAGATCACCGGCGGCTTCACCGAACAGACCGCCAAAGCGTTGTCCGACCAGCTCCGGTTCGGCGCACTGCCGATCAGCTTCGAAATCCAGAGCGAGCAGCAGATTTCCGCCACCCTGGGCGGTGAGCAGCTGCGCATGGGCCTCCTGGCGGGCATGATCGGACTGCTCCTGGTGGTGGTCTACTCGCTGTTCCAGTACAGGGCCCTTGGCTTCGTCACCATCGCCTCACTGGTGGTGGCAGGCATCCTGACCTACCTGGCCATCGCCATCCTCGGCTGGACGGAAAACTACCGGCTGTCCCTGGCCGGTGTGGCCGGCATCATCGTGGCCATCGGCCAGACCGCCGATTCGTTCATCGTCTACTTCGAGCGCATCCGCGATGAACTCCGTGAGGGGCGCGGCCTGGTGTCCGCCGTCGAAAACGGCTGGAAGCGGGCCAAGCGGACCGTCCTGGCTTCGAAGGCAGTCAACCTGCTGGCGGCCCTTGTCCTGTACTTCGTGGCCGTCGGCAACGTCCGCGGCTTCGCCTTCACCCTGGGCCTGACCGCCATCGCCGACCTCATCGTGGTGTTTATGTTCACCCACCCCACGCTGCAGCTGCTGGCCCGTACGCGCTTCTTTGGTGAGGGGCACCGGTTCTCCGGCCTCGACCCGAAGCGGCTCGGTGCCGTCCCGCTGTACCGTGGCGCAGGTCGTCTCCGCACGCCGGAGGACCGGCCCGCCGTCGCTGTCCGCGCCAAGAATGCAGGCGCCGCAGCAGAGGCAGAACGCCGGATGACCATCGCCGAACGCCGCCAGGCGCAGAAGCAGGAGCAGCTCGCAGGTTCCTCGAAGTCTGCAGCGAAGGAGAACAAGTAATGCCAAGCTTCGCGACTTTCGGTAACGAGCTCTACACCGGGAAGCGCTCCTACAACTTCGTGGGGGCCAAAAAGATCTGGTTCATCATCGCGGCTGTCGCTGTTGCCCTGTCCATCCTCATTCCGGTGGCCAAGGGCGGATTCAACCTGGGCATCGAGTTCCGCGGCGGCTCCGAGTTCACAGTTTCCAACGTAAAGACCACGGACGCCACCGTGGGCGAGGAAGCCGTCACCGATGTGGTGGCCGGCAGCGTGCCCCGCGTCGCCAACGTGGCCGGGACCACCATGCGGATCCAGACCGACAAACTCACCGATGACGAAACACTCCGCATCAAGGAGGGGCTGACCACCGCGTACGGAGTCACGGACAACGAAGTGACTTCCACGTTTGTGGGACCCACCTGGGGTGCGGACGTCACCAAGCAGGCATTGATCGGCCTGGTGATTTTTGTGCTGTTGGCCGCGGTACTGATGGCGCTGTACTTCCGCACCTGGAAGATGTCGCTCTCCGCCATCGCCGGCATGGTGGTGACCATGTTCGTCACCGCCGGGGTGTACGCGCTCAGCGACTTCGAAGTGACGCCGTCGGCCATCATCGGATTCCTGACCGTCCTGAGCTACTCCCTCTATGACACCGTGGTGGTGTTCGACAAGATCCGCGAGAACACGGCAGAGATTGACGCGTCGACGCGGCGTACCTTCGCGGAGGAAGTCAACCTTGCCGTGAACCAGACCCTGGTTCGCTCGATCAACACCATGATGGTGGCCATCCTCCCCGTCGGCGCCATCCTGTTCATCGGTGCCGGCCTGCTGGGTGCGGGAACCCTGCGCGACCTCTCGCTGGCACTGTTCGTTGGCATCCTCATCGGTACCGCGGCCACGATCTTCGTCGCCGCTCCGATGTACGCATGGCTGCGCCAGAACGAGCCTGACCTCGTCAAGCAGGCGAAGCGCGTGGAGCAGCGCCGGGCGGCTGCGGAGCGGACCACCGCTCCGGCGGAGCCGGCCCAGGCGTAGCCCCTTCCGGTGCGGGCCGGCCAGCGTCAGATTCCTGACGCTGGCCGGCCGCTGCTGTTTTGGTGCCGGTTATAAAACTCACTGGGCTGAGGAATAGACTGGGGTAATTAAACGGTCATGAGGGGTGCTTCATTGGAAGAACGTTCTGCGTCGGTGCCGACAGCACAAGGAGATCAGAGTCAGCCCGGTGTGCAGACCGGTGCGGCCACTTCCGCGCGCGCAGGTTCATTGGTCCCTGTGGACAACTCCGGTTCCCGTCCCACGTTTCCCGGCCGGCGGGAACGCACCAGGTCACGGCTTGCCCGCCTCACGGGCCGCAGCAGCGCAACCTACTCACCCATCCTTGAGCCGCTGCTCCGAACCGTCCGGGCCAACAATCCCAAAGAGGATTTTGACCTGATCCAGCGCGCGTTCGATGTTGCGGAGCAGAGCCACCGCGGGCAGAAACGCAAAAGCGGTGATCCGTACATCACCCACCCGGTGGCCGTGGCCACCATCCTTGCCGAACTGGGGCTGAGCGGCACCACCCTGGCAGCGGCCCTCCTGCATGACACGGTAGAGGACACCCCCTACACCCTTGCCGATCTGAAACGGGATTTCGGCCCGGAAGTTGCCATGCTGGTGGACGGGGTCACCAAGCTGGATAAGGTCAGCTTCGGCGAAGCGGCGCAATCCGAGACCGTCCGCAAAATGGTCGTGGCCATGGCCAAGGACATCCGGGTTCTGATGATCAAACTGGCCGACCGGCTCCACAACGCCCGCACCTGGCGATTCGTTTCCGCCGAATCCTCGGCCCGCAAGGCCCGCGAAACCTTGGAAATCTTTGCCCCGCTGGCGCACCGGCTTGGTATGAACACCATCAAATGGGAGCTCGAGGACCTGTCCTTCGCGGCCCTGTACCCGAAGGTGTATGAAGAGATCGTCCGCATGGTGGGGGACCGTACCCCCGAGCGGGAAAAGAGCCTGGGCGTCATCCGCGACCAGATCACCGAGGACCTGCGCACCGCCAAAATCAAGGCGACCATCACCGGCCGCCCCAAGCACTATTACTCCATCTACCAAAAGATGATTGTCCGCGACAAGGACTTCGACGACATCAACGACCTCATGGGTGTCCGTGTCCTCGTAGACTCCGTCCGTGACTGTTACGCGGCCCTGGGCACCATGCATTCGCGCTGGAACCCGCTGCCCGGCAGGTTCAAGGACTACATCGCGATGCCCAAGTTCAACATGTACCAGTCGCTGCACACCACTGTGATCGGTCCCGGCGGCAAACCGGTGGAAATCCAGATCCGCACCCACGAAATGCACCGCCGCGCCGAGTACGGCGTGGCCGCGCACTGGAAGTACAAGGACCAGCCCAACCGCACCGCAGTGGGCCCCGGCAGCCCCCGTGACGGCGACATGGGCTGGCTGCGGTCCCTGGTGGACTGGCAGCAGGAAACCTCGGATCCGGGCGAGTTCCTCGATTCCCTCCGCTTCGAGATCAATGCCCGCGAGGTGTTCGTCTTCACCCCCAAGGGCGAGGTTATGGCGTTGCCTGCCGGGTCCACCCCGGTGGACTTCGCCTACGCCGTGCACACGGAAGTGGGACACCGGACCATTGGCGCCCGGGTCAACGGGAAGCTGGTTCCGCTCAACAGCGAGCTGAACCACGGCGACTGGGTGGAGATCTTCACCTCCAAGGCTGAAGGAGCCGGGCCAAGCCAGGACTGGCAGCACTTCGTCAAGAGTGCACGCGCCCGCAACAAGATCCGGCAGTGGTTCAGTAAGGAACGCCGTGAAGAGGCGATCGACCGCGGCAAGGAACTCCTGACCCGGGCGATGCGGAAGCAGAACCTGCCGCTCCAGCGCCTGATGACGCACGAGGCGCTGGCGGCGGTAGCCGAGGAATTCAAGTACGTGGACATCTCCGGCCTGTACGCCGGGGTGGGCGACGGACACACCTCCGCCCAGTCGGTCATGGAAAAGCTCGTCGAGAGCCTTGGCGGCAACGAAAGCGCCGACGACGACATCACCGAAGTCAGCATCCCCACCCAGGTCACGAAGGCACGTTTCTCCGATTCCGGTGTTGTGGTACGCGGTGTCGGTGACGTCTGGGTGAAGCTGGCCCGCTGCTGTACTCCCGTTCCGCCGGACCCTATCCTCGGTTTTGTCACCAGGGGCTCGGGCGTATCCGTGCACCGGACTGACTGCACCAACATTTCGGACCTGAAGGACCAGCCGGACCGGATCGTTGATGTGGACTGGGCGCCCACGCAGTCCAGTGTGTTCCTTGTGGAGATCCAGGTGGAGGCGCTGGACCGGAAATCGCTGCTGTCCGACGTCACCCGGGTGCTGTCCGAGAACCACGTCAACATCCTGGCCGCCAGCGTCCATACCTCCAGTGACCGGGTTGCCATCTCAAAGTTCGCCTTCGAGATGGGTGACCCCAAGTACCTCAACCACGTCCTGAGCGCCGTCCGCAGGATCGACGGCGTCTTTGACGTCTACCGCACCACCGGGAACAAGCGCCGGAGCTAAGCGCGCGAGTTTCTCCAGCGCCGCCCTTTTGTGGGGTACTCGCGGGCTCGCCTCGATTGCCAGGACGAGCAACCTTAGGCGCACATCGTTCTCCGGACGGGCCAGCAGACCTTCCAAGGCAGGGATGGCCCGTTCCGCGTCCACATGAAGGGCAACGTCAAGGGCGGTCCGCAACGGGCTGGAGACCATCAGGCCACCCAGGCTCACAACGTCGAACGGCCCAAGCTTTACCTCGTGGAGCGTGCACCCCCTGGTGTTGCGGAGACTCGAAACCCGGCGCTTGGCGTCCACAAGCAGCGCGAGCCGGTCCGGCTCAGCGGCGCAGCCGTAGATCCAGGCTGCGGTCATGCGCCCGGCCACTACCCGGCGTCGGACGCCTGGAGGAACTCCTCCCGCGGCAGCCCGGGCCCGTAGCTGCGGCGTGGCAGCGGTCCCCGGCAGCGCGTAACCGTGCTGATGGAAACGTGTCAGCAACCCGTCGGCGGCCAGCGATTGAAGTTCCGGGAAGGCAAACGGCATGCCGGGGGCATACATCTCAGGGAACCGCAGGACGGGTTCTGCGCCGGGGGAGTGATCCGTGCCATGGGTGCCGGCGGGAGGTGCCGTTGGTATCGCCATTCACCCATCCTGCCGCGCTGTCCTTAACGGGCACAGGCCCGGCTCGGGTTATGTGGATAACCGGAACCGGGCCTGCAGGGAATCAGTCTGCCGAAATGCCCTAGGACAGTTCGCTGGCCGAGCGCTGGATCTGGTCCAGCCAGGCCTGGCGGGCTTCCAAAGCTTCCTGGGCAGCCTTAATCTTGCGCTGGTCGCCCGTCTTCTCAGCCTTGGCCAGATCTTCCTGGAGCCCGGCAATGGCGGATTCCAGTTGCGAAAGGGCGCTGTTGGTGCGTGCCTTCCGCTCCGGGTTGGACCGCTGCCACTGCTCTTCCTCGGCGTGGCGGACGGCATCCTCCACCTTCCGCAGCCCGGCTTCGACGCGTCCCATGTCGGCGCGCGGAACCTTGCCGGCTTCTTCCCAACGGTCCCGGACGGACTGCAGGGCCTTCTTGGCAGCTGCCAGGTCCTTCACCGGGAGAATAGTGTTTGCCTCCGCCAGGAGGGCTTCCTTGACCGTGAGGTTCGCGGCGTATTCCTGGTCGATCTCGTCGTTGGCTGCCTGGCGGGCAGTGAAGAAGGCGTCCTGGGCGGCGCGGAACCGGGCCCAAAGTGCGTCGTCGTCCTTGCGGCTGGCACGAGGGGAGGCCTTCCACTGGTCCATCAGGCGGCGGTACTCGCCGGCTGCAAAGCCCCAGTCGGTGGAGGTGGACAGAGCTTCGGCTTCGGCAATCAGCTTTTCCTTGGCCGTTTTGGCAGCCGAGTTGTTGCTGTCCAGCTGCGAGAAGTAGGCCCGGCGGTGGCGGTCGAAGACGGTGCGGGCGGCACGGAACCGCTTCCACAGGGCGTCCTCGTTGCTCCTGCCCAGGCGGACTCCACTCTTCTGCGCAGTCTTCCAGGTCTCGAACAGTTCGTTCATGCGCGCGCTGGAGGTCTTCCACTGCGTCTGGGCAGGATCCTGCCCGGAGATCTGTTCGGCTTCGGACACGATCGCTTCCCGGGCGGCGAGCTCGGAAGCACGGACGGCGTCGTGCTCAGCCTTTTCGGTCTTTTCGAGTTCGCCGATCTCGGCGGCGAGCTTGTCGAGGCGGGCTTCCGCGGACCGAAGGTCACCCACCATGTTGCGCTCGGCGAGCTGCCCGCGCAGGTGGGTGACGGTCTTCTGCATGTCGGTGCTGGGAGCCTTCGAGCTGACGCGCTGTTCAAGCAGCACCACTTGTGCCACGACGTCGTCATATTTGCGCGCGAAGTAGGCCAGGGCCTCGTCGTTGCTGACGCCGGGGTACTGGCCCACGGGGTGCTCGGCGCCGTCGATGGTCAAAAAGACGTGCCCATCACCTTCAACGCGGCCCCATTTCGACGCCTCAGCCAGCGACGTTGCGGGCGCTGCGGGAACTGGCGCTGCGGCAGGTGCAGCGGTAGTGAGTATTGTCCGGCCCTGGGCATCGAGAGCGCAGACGCCGACGCTGACCGTGTCCATGACCGTGCCAAGGAGGTGTTCTCGTTCCTCGCTCGCTCTTAGTAGCTCCTGAACCTCGGTTTGCTGTTTTCCCAGCAGGCGTCGCTGAAGGCAGAGTACGTTGTAAACCGCATAGACGGTGAGTGCAATGGTCGCCAGGATAACGGGCAGGAGCACTATTCGGACAAAGTCCGCTTTGGTGAAACCGGTGCCCAGGATGATCGGGGGCAGGACCGCGCTGAGGAGGGTCGCAAGAATGGCGGTGATGGCTCCGCTGCGGTGCTTGGTGGCGGACAGCCAGATCACCGGAAAGACGAGGAGGTAGCCCAGCACGGCGAGGTATTGATCGGCGGCCCCGCGGGTGAGTCCCACGGCCAGGCAGTCCAGGACCGGGATGATAAACACTGCCCGTCCCGGCAGCTTTTCCCATGGTACGAAAAGGCAGGCTCCGAGAAGAAACAGATGGACCGTCAAGCTGTACACGAACGGGCTGGACATTTCGAGCTCGGGGTGTAGGAAGGTAACTAAGACGGTTACCAGCAACATGGTTACGGACAACGGAAGCTGGAACAATACCGTCCGCCCACGAGGCCCCAGCTCGCGAAAAAACCGCTCCGCCGACACAAAAAGCATGCCTTTACTCATTTCAACCTTTTACTAAAGAAAACTGACTCTGATCCTATTGCCGTGCAAAAGGGACTGTGAAAAGGGAACCATCTCGTTTGCGGTCATTGCAGATGAGCGTGGTGTCGGTGACGGTCGGAAAGTGAGCTGTTGTGAAGCGGCGAAATGGCCCTCTTTCCGACCTTCGCTGACACGGCTTCGTGGCGACTTGGCCCAGGGCCGAAAAAGCTCTTTCGGCGGCCCAGGTCCGGGTTTCACGGGCTCGACTTCCTGGCAACCACGGGGCACGACCGGGCCGGCATCAGTCGGGGAGGGTATCCGAATCCACTGCCCAATCCGACTTCGTCAAATTACCGCCGCTTTATACTTGAGCGGGGTCTTTGCTGCCGGGAGATGTGTCACCAATGCTCACATTCCCGGGTGATTCCATAGGGGACATCGCCGCTCACAGCCACGGTGAAGGACGCGTGCCCATGCCGTGTGACGAGGACGCCATGTTTTCCCTCTCCGATAGCATCCTGTTGCGCCAATTCGACCGCCGCGTTCAGGTTCTCGTTAACGACATGCGCACTTTCTCCCGTAACGCGATAAATACGTCCGTTCTCGGCATTAGTAATCATGTGCGCCATTCCTGCTCTCCGTGTTCTCCAGGATCTAAGACATACCGTTTTCTTAGCTGGATCCCCACACCGAAGTGAGGTTCCGAAATTGCGCTCAGCCAAGCACAATGCTTGTTCTTGGCTGCGCCTTGCGTCCCATTCCTGTCTCTCCGAGGCTTTGAACATCAACTTCGTTTGCGATCCTACGGTCGTGCACGTTGGAAGAACGCGGCCGGAACGTCATCGCGTGCAGACTTGGGCGCAGGATGAACCACATCGTGCAAACGGGAACGAAAGCAGGACATCCGAACCGAGCTTCTGGCGGCAAACGATTTCGAGGACGTTGGGCAGAGGACTCAAACAGCCTGCGGATCGCCGCCGACAGCCATGGCCCCAGCTGACTGTTTCAAATGGCCCAAGGCATCCAAATGTGGGTCACACCGCAGAACCTCAGCGGGTAAGCAGACCACGCCATCATCTTCAAGACTCCAAGGAAAGGGACACAGAATTTGACGCGTTCTGGCAGGTACCTCTATCGGCAGGGGCATCGTTCTCCGGCGCAACACAGGGCAAGGACCGGGCTGGCGCCACGGAGCACATCCTCTCAAGCGCCCTCGGTCTTGTGCATAAGGGCCACGCTGACTTCCGCCTTTGCCAGCAACGCGGATAGCGGCTTGATCAGCGCCTTCGAAGGGCTGGGTACTTCTGCATCGTCCTACGTCTGGAGGAAGGCTCCGGGGTATGAGTGTGAACGAGTACGAGGCGTCGCTGGTCATCCGGTCCGGCGCGGAGCTGCTGGTAAGCGCTTCGTCCGACCCGCGCCCGGATGAAGGCTATGCTGCGGTCAAAGCCAATATGTCGCAGGCGCTGGAACTGATAGCGCAGGCGCTTGCCACCTTTGAAGCTGGTGTGGCGGGTACAAGCCGCTCCACCGGCTGGGTACAAGACCTTCGCGGTGTCGCGGATGACTTAGGAGAGAAGTGAGGCAGGCCGCCCTTCCGCCGCTAGCCAAACCGCGCCGTGTCCTGCGGATCAGCACTCCCCAGGAGCATGATTACACCCAGCGGCTGGCAAATAGAGAACGCGAGGCCGCACTGCGGGACACCGCGTCCAGAAATAAGCCTACTTACTACTAGGGAAGTGCGTAAACCATAGCCGAAGGCCAGGCTTAGCGTTCAGCAGTCCACGGGGCGTGCTGCCGTTCTAACTTTCCTCGACATCCCCGCGGGAGCTGAGCGCTGGCGGGCCGTTTTACGGGCCTCCCCGGGAGTTTCCGGGCGACGATAATAAAGATTCGGTAAGTTCCCGTAGCTTTCTGCGCAACTCTGTCCTGCCAAAGGTCAAGGCCAATCCTTCCCGCTTGGCCTGGCGCGGATGCCTGTGGATAATCTCCCTTTTAATTCCATTACCGTGAGCGTATGGAGCTCCAGGATCTGAGCAATGACTACGAATTGAAGTGGCACGTCTCGGTCTTTCGCGCAGAAGCGCTAGCCCTGATCGATACCGACTGTGTGGGGCACAAGCCCGTCGACGCCCCGCCCTGAGGACCTCACCCAAAGTTTCCTTGTTTCTCTAGTTAGTCTCGCTCCCGAGCTGGCGACACGTGGCGGAAAGCATGCCGTCTACGCTCAGCGGATGGGAGTTGCTCCCTCGACGCCGGCGCCCCGGGGCCCTGGGGCGCAGAGGCCAACATGGCCAAGCACCTCGCCTCCGAAGCCAGCTGGGCCGCCGCCAACGCCTGCCTTGACACCCACGGCGGCTACGGCTTTGTGGACGAGTACGACATCAAACGCAGGTTCCGCAAAACCCGCATGTTCCAGGTGGCCCCGGGCAACAACAACCTGATCATGAGCTTCGTAGCCACCCAGGTCCTGGGCCTGCCCCGCTTCTACTAGCCGCGCGGTGTTGCTGCCAGATCCACTGGAATGGCTGCGGTTGAATGCCTAGGTTCTAAGGCGAAGAACTGTGCGACTTACTACATGATGAGCGCCCTATTCGTGGCAGGTGCCCGCGATCATGCTGGTATGGAGTGCTCCAAAGCTTCCGCGGCGGACGATACCCTCAGTCTGGTGGGCATTGTCTTGTGCTCCTGCTGGCTGATGGAGCTCTCATCGGGAGATCTGAGAGGGCCTTTAAGGCCTATCCCCGGCCATTGAAAGACGCCGATAACCAGCCTTCCGTCATGCTGGCCAAGCTTGGATACGTGCCCCTGCTACCCGGACCTGCTGTCACATTAAGCGGTCCATGGCTGGGGTCAATTCAGGTTATCCACGGCAGGAAATCTAGAGCCGTTGGGGTAGCTCCCTAGCAGCAGTAGCGGTGGATAACCTACGGAGAATTGTCCCCGGTTGTGGGCGGCGGCAACCTACTTCGGTGTTCCGACTCCTGGGGCTCAGTCGCTGGGTCTGTTGTCCTGGCTCCCTGGCTTCCTGGCCCCCCGCTGAACGACCGGAGCCCAGCGCTTGGGCGACGAGAAGATAAACGATGTCGCAGAGCTGCCCTTATCGTGGAGCGAATCGGTGAACGGTTCCAAGTCCCGGATAGTCTCCGCGACCACACGCAAGATGTGATCGTCCTGGCCCGCCACCCGATGATTCTCGAGTACATACGGGTCGGCGATAGCCTGGGTTGCGATTCCGTAGGACTGCAGCTTGCCGGTACTTTCAATGTGAATGGAAGCTTCAACCGCGTATCCAGCAGCAAGGGGATCGACACGGGCACTGTAGCCAGTTATCACTCCGTGCCGCTCAAGACGCGCACTCTGCTAGCGACCGCGGGGGCGGTCAACCCGACGTGCCGCCCGAGCTCTCGGTAACCGAAGCGAGCATCTTCCTTGAGCAGCCGCAACAATTCCCCGTCCACATCATCCAGAGTCGCCATGCCCGAGATTCCAGCCGTCCGGCTTTCCAAATGGATACTTTTTCGCTCAACAACTCTACAAGGAGCGTTCCGCTGATGGCAGCCGTCTCCCTGGACTGGATGCCACGTTTGAACAATCACTCTTCGCAACCCGCGCCGTTGGTGGTCTACCACGCGGAACCCAGTAGCGCGTCGGCTGATGCTCACCCGAAGCGCGCGCTGTTGCGGCTCATCCGGAGGGGTCGAGCGCGCCATTCCGCCGGTCCTTGCTGGACCCGGCTTGGTGGCCGCGTCCTTGCTCCCACACGGAGGTCAGTGCCCGCAGGGGATCGACCAGGCCCTCGACGGCCCAGGCCGGGGCTTCGGCGAGTAGGGCATCTTCCAGGGCGAGCTGGGCGGGAATCACCTCGTCCACGAGCGCGGCGCCAGTATCGGTGAGGACGAGCAGGGACGAGCGGCCGTCGGCCGGGTTGGCCGTTCGGCTCAGCAGTCCCCGAGCCTGGAGGGCGTTCAGCCGCATGGTGATCGCGGAGCGCGGGACAAGCAGCGTCTGGGCCAGCGTCGTAGGGCTCAGAGGTTCGCCCGTACGGCGCAGCGCGGAAAGCACGTCCAGCTCGCCGCGGGTGAGCCCGTAGTCCGCGAGGAAGGCGTCCCTGGCTTCGAGGATAAGGCGGGAAGCGCGCAGCACGCGGTGGATCACCCCGAGGCTGCTGAAGCTCAGGTCCGGGCGCAGCCGGGCCCACTCACGCTGCATCCGGTCCACGACGTCGTCATGAGCGGGCAGGCCGTCTGCGTCCTGATCCATCCGGCCCCTCCGCGCCCCCGTGGCCGTCGCCTCGGTCACCACAATAGTAGTTCATACGTGTAGTAACCTTGCAATACTTCATTCCTGTACCACTTCGGAAGGTCAAAAATGACGCACGCCACCCCCACGCGGTCCTGGTGGGCGGCTGTCTTCGACCTGGGCCCGCATGCCGGCGCCCATTGGACCGCCCTGCGCGCAGGCCTGGCGATCTTCGTGCCGCTGGTGGCTTGCTTGGCGTGCGGTCGTAGCGACCTGCTGCTGTATTCGGCGATCGGTGCCTTCACCGCCCTGTACGGCCGACACGAGCCGGCACGGGTGCGCCTGGCCATGCAGGCGCAGGCGGGCGTGGTGCTGGTGGTCGGCGTCGTCGTCGGCGCCCTAGTGGCGACCGTCCCGTTCCGGCTCTGGTTGCTCGTCCCGGTCGCGGCCGCCTGGGCCGGCGTCGCGGTAGTGCTAGCCGAGCTGGGGCGATGGCATCCGGCCGGAGCTCTCAACCCGGTCTTCGCCCTCGCAGCCTCGGCCACAGTCCCGATCGCGCTGAGCACGGTGCCCGCAGCCGCCGTCGCTGCAGCTGGCGCGGCCGTCTTCGCGCTGCTGCTCGCCCTCCCGGGTCGCACCGCCCGCGACGACGGCGACCCGGTGCGGTATTGGCTGTCGTGGCGCGGCCTGCGCCCGTCCGATCCGGTGGGACGGCACGTCGCCCGCTATCTGCTCGGTATCGCCGCCGCCGGCCTCGCCGTCGCGACCAGCGGCATCGGCCACCCCTACTGGACCTTCGTCACGGCATGCGTCCCCATGTCGGCACCCGACCTGCAGGCCCGCCTCACGCGCGCTGCCCAGCGGGTGATCGGCACCGCCGCCGGCCTCGGCGTCGCAGCCCTTGTCCTGGCCGCCCACCCCAGCGGCTACGCCGCCATCGTCGTGATCGCCGTGCTCCAGGCGTGCACCGAGCTGACGACCGGGCGCAACTACAGCCTCGGACTGGTCTTCTTCACCCCGATGGCCCTTCTGCTCGGCGATCTCATGCTGCCAGCCTCGATCGGCACCCTCCTGACTCAGCGCGCCCTCGAGACCGTCATTGGCCTTACCATCGCTCTAGCTGCCACTGTCATCACCCACGAAAGGCGCACTCCTACGAGCCGGGCCCGACCGCGTGATCACCTGCCCGACCACGTGTAAAGGCGGCCACGTGGAGGCGAACCTGTCCTCAGCCGCGGGGCTCCTTGTCGTGTGGCGAGTTCAGGGACACACCCAGTGAGACTAGGTGGTCGGTCACAAAGCGCTGCAAAAACCAAGGCGGTAGTCCACGTTGTCGGCTTTGGCCTGGCGGTGCTCGAAGACCGTGAACGTCGATCCATCGCCAAGTCAATCAGTCACTGCATATGCCCGCCACCGGGCAAGTGCCTGATAAGAAGTACCGTGTACTTGGCCTCATCTGTGGTCTGTAGGGACGCCAGCAACTCAGGGATGTGCTAGCGGTCCCACGCCGTCCTGGCTGATCCAGGACGGCGTAACGATGTTCACTATCTCGCGCCGGCTCGGGCATGCCTTTACGCGGACGACTGCGCAGGTCTACGGGCACCTGGTGCCGGAGGCGCTGCAAGCCGGGGCTGACGCTACGGACCGGTCGATAACGACCTTCCTGCGCTAGCGAAGGTTCTGGAGAACGCTTGGGCCGGTGGATTTCTGCCTCAGGGAACGTTACGGTGCGCTGAGCCAGTGTGAGTGCCCCCTTCGGGTTGCGGTTCGGAGGCTCAACCAGGCAGGTGACGCCGGACGCCGAGTATGCGCGAGGATCAGGGGAGTAAGGGCCTGTGACGGGCACCACGGACACGCCTACCAGCGGCAAGCATCGGGCGAAGCTAGCGTGGAACAACCCGCTGCAAACGAAGGACCACCAAGATCATCCGCTCCGCCGCCAAAGCCCTGACAGCCACCACCGCCCTCCTTCTGGGCGCATCGCTTGCCGGATGTGACGCCGCCGCCAACGCCCTCGAGGTCATCGAATCTCCCGCCGGCATCGCTGCGGGGTCGCCTTCCCCGGTAGATGCAATGAACGCGCTCGAACACCTGAAGAGTGTCCCGGTGAAAGGCCGCGCCCCGAAGACTGGTTACACCCGTGATGAGTTCGGACCTGCCTGGGCTGACGTTGACCGCAACGGCTGCGACACCCGCAATGACATCCTCGCCCGGGATTTGACGGACGAGTCGTTCAAGCCCGGAACCAACAATTGTGTAGTTGCCAGCGGAACCCTGGCCGACAGGTACACCGGTACAACCATCCACTTTGTCCGTGGCCAGGACACCAGCTCCGGTGTCCAAATCGACCACATCGTTGCCCTCAGCGACGCCTGGCAGAAGGGCGCGCAACAGCTCAACGCTGACCAGCGCAAGGAACTCGCCAACGACCCGCTGAATCTTATGGCGGCCGACGGCCCTACCAACGGTGCCAAAGGCGACAAGGATGCCGCGACGTGGCTGCCTCCGAACAAGGCCTTCCGGTGCGAATACGTCGCCCGCCAAACGGCCGTCAAGACTAAATACCGCCTCTGGGTCACTCAAGCCGAGCACGACGCAATGGTCGGCATTCTCGAAGGCTGCAAGTAGACCCTCTTAGTGCTGGTGGAATTCATGCGGCACGCAGTGGGGTCGTGATGCTTTTACCCACTCGGGACCGGCAGGTGCATTCGCCTGACAGCGGCCGCGGATCCGATCAGGCCAGCAGCCCGGTCAGGCCAGCAGCCACCGCCACCAGCGTGACTTGTCCGGTTCCGGCGCCGGTTCCGGTTCCGGTTCGGGCTCCTCGCCCAAGGCCAAAGCGGCCTCGACGATGTCGTCCGCGGTGAGGGTCATGACGGCCTCACGATCGAGGTCGTCCAGACTACGTTCCTGGTCGAGCGACAGCCGCAGCGCCTGGCGGTTGAGTGCCTGTTCGAACAGTGTGCGGGCGAACCGTGCGTTGCCGGAGTCCTCGCCGGCGTGGAGCCCGGTGAGGATGCGGCGCAGCATTTGGTCCGCACCCGGCTCCAGCGTGTACTCGTGCTGGGCCAGCATCTGGTGGAAGATCGTCTGAAGTGCGTCGACGGAGTAGTCGGGGAACGTGATCTCGCGGGCGAACCGGGAGCGCAGTCCGGGGTTGGAGAGCAGGAAGGACTCCATCAGCCGGGGGTAACCGGCCACGATCACGACCAGGCGGTGGCGGTGGTCCTCCATCCGCTTGAGCAGGACCTCGACCGCCTCGGGGCCGAAGTCCATCCGGCCGTCCTCCGGGGCCAGCGCATAGGCCTCGTCAATGAACAGGACACCGTCCAGTGCACGCCGGATCACCCGGTCGGTCTTGATGGCGGTCTGGCCGACGTACTGCCCCACCAGGCCCGAACGGTCGACCTCGACCAGGTGGCCTTTCTGCAGCAGGCCCACCGCGCGGTACATCTCGGCCAGGAGCCGCGCCACGGTGGTCTTGCCCGTGCCCGGGTTTCCGAGAAACACCAGATGCTGTGATGTGGCCACCTCTGGCAGGCCGTGAGCCTTACGGCGGGCCTGAACCTGGAGCAGTGCAACAAGGGCCCGCACCTGTTCCTTCACGGTCTCCAGTCCCACGAGGGCGTCGAGTTCGGCCTGCACCTCGGACAGCGGCCGGGCCGGCCCGGGCCGCGCACCGACGAGATCGCCAACCAGGTCGTCGACGCGCTCCGAACCGCCGGGCAGCTTGAGCTGATCGGCCAGATGGCCGATGGTTTCGCGCAGGTCGTCGAGCGGATGGCGGCTGGGAGCCATGCATCCACTGTAATACTCGAATCCCTACCGGCGCGGGGCTGGCCTCTCCCGCAGCAAGCCTTTTTGGTCGCAGTCCGGGACATACCGGCCCTCGTCCGCGATCCTGTCAGGGCCCGGGAGTCGGCACCATGGAGGCTGACGAGAGCGGCAGCGTGCCGCCGGCGGCAGGTTTCGCTGCCGGTCAACTGATTGACAAGCACCCGTCACTTTCGGCTAGTAGGGTCCGCCCATGGACGAACTGTTGGTAGCCCCCACCCTGACCGCGAAGGACCTTGCAAACTGGCGCCTGGACCCCAGGCTCGCCGAGGATCAACAGCCGGGGGAGCGGGTTGGCGGATTGATGGTTTCATTCAGGCAGGGCCCTCGCCTACACCTTTTGCTGTGATGCGGGGCCACCCGAGTGTTCTTGGATCGGGTCGCCGATCCCGTTGACACGCAGGCCCTGACCGGAGTAACACAGCAAATGGCGGACCACCTCCAGGGCCGCCGCAAATGATTGAGCCGCTTCGTTCAAATCAGCTGCATGCCGCATAGCGCGCATGACGGAACAACGTGGCACGCTTCAAAGGAGAAGCACTATGACTGTTGCACTCATCCTGCACCGCGTCGCCGACTACGACGCATGGCGGAAGGTCTACGACTCGGTGGGCGACATGCAAAAGGAAGCCGGAGTGACCCAGGAGGCGGTACACCGGATGGTCGACGACCCCGACAACGTCCTCGTCATCCACCACTTTGCCGATGCGGACACCGCCAAGGCGTTCTTCGGCAGGCCTGACCTAAGGGAAGCAATGGAACGCGGTGGGGTCCAAGGCCAGCCACGCGTCGAACTGTTCGAGTAGCAGCGGTGCAGGCGACACGAAAAGGGTGAGCCCCGTTCGCTGAGCCCACCCTTTACGATTCCCCTCGCAGTCAAATCCCCATCCGACCGCCTCCATAATAAGCATGCTTATTATGGAAATCTCAAGTCCTGGCCCGCGACGTGCTGTTCCGTGTGAAGGCGGTGGCCTCGGAGCGGCCCGAACTGCTGCGCCGGGGAGCCGCCCTCCTGCAGTCACTCCTGGCCCATCGTGGCCTTCTGCGTGTGGGAGTCGCTGGTCTGTTCAGGGGACGCCAGCGGTTGAATCCCGGACAATCAAGTGCGTGGCAAGTTCCACGCGATGCGAGTCAAGAACTTCCCCGCGGGCCTGCCTAAGGAGCGACCGCAGCGCCGTGCTTGCGGACCCGGGCCTGTACAACGCCCTGGGACTTACCTTCCTGATCATGATCGCCTCCTGGCTCGTCCAGACCCCGATCAGCCTCCTCCTGGGAGTCTTCACGGCAGGAAGCCAGCGCTACCGTGCCGCCCTGGCGGTGCTGTATTTCTTGCCTTTGCTGCTGTCATCAGCAGCAGTGGCCATTGCCTTCAAAGCCTTGCTGGACCCGAACTTCGGGCTGGCCACCGGCCTGGGACTGCCGTTCCTGGCCCAGGACTGGCTGGGCGTACCGCATCTGGCACTGGGCTTGGTCATCTTCGTAATTGCCTGGCAATTCGTGCCTTTCCATACGCTCATTTACCAAGGTGGCGTGCGGCAGATCCCTAAATCGCTTTACGAAGCCGCAGAGATCGACGGAGCGGGAACGATCAAGCAGTTCTTCCACATCACGCTCCCGCAACTGAAGTACACCATCATCACCTCGTCCACCCTGATGGTGGTCGGATCGCTGACGTACTTCGACCTGATCTTCGTCCTGACCGGCGGCGGTCCAGGAAACTCCTACCGGTTCCCTGGCCACTTCCGTCCCCGCCAAGCGGGGGATCGGTTCCCGGATGAGCCGGCTGAACCTCCCTGCCGGCCTCGGCGGCTGGATCTGGCTCGCCATCATCATCATCCCGGTCTATTACGTGGTCATCACCAGCCTGAAGACCCAGGAAGGCTACTTCGGCCAGAATCCGCTGGCGCTCCCGAGTTCTCCTGCGCTGGAAAATTACCAGCTGGTTCTTGCGGCCGACTTTGCGAAGTACTTCATGAACAGCACAATCGTCACCCTCGGTGCTGTCATCCCGACCGTGCTGGTTGCCTTTATGGCCCAGGCGAGGGACGCGGTGGTCCGCCATGAACATGAACTGGGCAAGCTGGACGCCATTGCCGGCGACGGCGACCATCGCATCGGCATGCGCCGGGGCGTGGACGCAGCGGTGGCAGCGGCCGATGAAGCTGCCGGAACAGGACTTTCGGTGGACCGCGTCCTCAGCGCGGCGGGCGAGGCGTGGAGCGAACGTGCAGGCGGCACCTCGGGAGCGCTCTGGGAATCCGCCCTGACCGCGGCCGGGCGGGCCCTCGGTAACAAGGCCGCCTATCGCGGCAGGGACGCCGCGGCGGCAGTGACCGCGTTCGTGGACGCCGTCACCGGCCTGGGCAAGGCTGATGTGGGCGACAAGACCATGGTGGACGCGCTGCTTCCCTTTCGTGACACCTTCCTGGCGGCGTTCGAGGACGGTGCGCCCGTGACCGGGGCGTTGACCTCCGCCGTGACCGCAGCCCGGCAGGCGGCCGACGCCACCGCATCCCTGCGCCCGCTGAAGGGGAGGGCGAGGCCGCTGGCCGAAAAGAGCCTGGGCCACCCGGACCCCGGAGCGGTGTCCTTTGCCCTGATTGTGACCCGGGTTTCTGATTACTTCGATTCTTCCGAGCACCTGTCCTGCCCCGGGTCGGCCGCTCTGATCGCCGGAACGGGGGCCCGGGCATGAGCGCCGTTGCAGGGTCAGGATGGCGGATCGTCATTGGGAACGACGAGGCCGGCATCGGATACAAGGAGGCGCTGAAGGCGCTGCTCGAAGCCGACAGTCTCGTTGCGTCCGTTCTGGACGTGGGCGTCGGTGCCGGCGACACCACAGCGTACCCGCACGTCGCCGTCGAGGCCGCCCGCAAAGTGGCGGGCGGCCAGGCCGACCGCGCCCTGCTGATCTGCGGCACCGGACTGGGAGTGGCCATCGCGGCGAACACGGTTCCCGGCATCCGCGCCGTCACCGCACACGACGGGTACTCCGTTGAACGGTCCGTGCTGAGCAACAACGCTCAGGTCCTCACTATGGGCCAGCGCGTCATCGGCCTGGAACTCGCCAAGAAACTGGTGGGCGAATGGCTCGGCTACCGCTTCGACGAAACCTCAGCATCCGCCGCCAAGGTAGACGCCATCTGCTCCTACGAACCCGACTACGCGAAGGCAACCCAATCATGACCGAAACAGCAAGCACCCCCAACCTCGTTGAGGCGCACGGCGCCCGGAGCATCGCCGTCGTCGGTTCCGGCTACATGGGCGGCGGGATCGCCCAGGTCCTTGCCCTTGGGGGAGCACGGGTGGCTCTTGCCGATGTGTCAGCGGAGGTGGCCGAGAGTAACTACGACCGCCTGCTCGCTGAGTCTGACCAGTTCGTCGCCGACGGCCTGTTCCCCGAAGGTTCCACCGAAGTCCTGAAGCAGAACCTCTGGGCCGCCAAGGACATTGAGGAAGCTGTGGCTGACGCGGACTTCATTGAGGAGGCCGTACCCGAGGTCATCGCCATCAAACACCAGACGCTGGCCCGTATCAGCGCAGGGGCCCGGCCGGACGCCATCATCGGTTCCAATACCTCCACCATCTCCATCGCCGAACTGTCCGCGCCAGTCGCCAACCGCGAGCGGTTCCTCGGCGTCCACTTCTCCAACCCGTCCCCGTTCATCCCCGGCGTCGAGATCATTCCCCACGCAGGTACCTCGGCCTCCACAGTGAACGCCGTCCGCCAACTGGTCCACTCGACCGGCAAACAGACCGCCGTGGTGAAGGACGTCACCGGATTTGTGCTCAACCGCCTGCAATACGCGCTTTTCCACGAGGCGCCGCAGCTCGTGGGGCAGGGAATCGTGACGGCGGACGACGTAGACACCCTGGTTCGCACCACCTTCGGCTTCCGCCTGCCGTTCTTCGGGCCGTTCGCCATTGCGGACATGGCCGGGCTGGACGTCTACAACTTCTGCTACAAGTCCCTGCAAACGGATTTCCCCGAAAGGTTCGCCACCCCGAAGATCCTCAGCGACCTGGTGGATGCCGGAAGGCTCGGCACCAAGACGGGCGCCGGGTTCCTCAACGTCCCGGCCGAAGGCACCCCCGCGCTGATCGCCTACCGGAACAAGGCGTACGTCGCGATGCAGAGACTGCTTGATGAGCTGGGCCCGGCACCTGTTCATTAAGGCTCCATCCGCAGTCCGGCATCCTCACACGCATACTTCGAGGACTGGGGATCGACCCGAGGCTTGCAAGCAGTGGGGACCGCGGGGGCTATCGGCCTGGTCGTCTCCCTCATCATCATTGCCGGCAGTCAACTGGTCGTCCGTGCGGTCGCCAAGGACTCATGATGCGCCGCGTACGCTTCGAGGGGACAGCCAGTACCCACACCGTTATCTTCGTCCTCGGGGCTTCTTTCGCCGGTTACGTTCGATTATCGGGATTTCAGGGAGGGTAGGACTCCGCGTCCTAGGAAGAGCAGGGGCAGGAAAACGTGCTGACCAGGCCGCGGCATGTGCGTATCGTCGATGAGGGTACTCCTCAGGAAACGGGTTCCCCATCACGCTGGAAGCCCTGCCGCTGGTAGCCCCTCTCTAACGGTTCGGAAGCCGCCGGGTGGGCTGTAGCGAGCCCGATGAAGAGGCCGCTGCGGCCTTGGCCGCGGGATGTCGAGGTGATGGATAAAGCGAGGAGCGATCGTGAGAATTGCAGTAACGGGTGGAAGCGGAAAGCTGGGGCGGCACGTTGTTCGGCGGCTGGTGGATGACGGGCACCAGGTGCTGAACCTGGACCGGGCAGGGGAGCGGAACCCCCAGCTCGTGGTGGTGGACCTGCGCAACTATGGCCAGGTGCTGGACGTCCTGCTGGGCGTGGACGACCGGCATCACGGATTTGATGCGGTGGTGCATCTGGGCGCGATTCCCGCGCCGGGCATCATCCCGGACGCNAAGCAAAAGCGGCCGGGGAGGGGGCCGGGCGGGGAGCCGGAGCCGGTGCCTCGGAGTTGCTTTCCGGCGAGGCGCTCCCGCCGGCCGTGCTTTCCGGGGTTTCTTCCACGGTAGTTTCCGCTGCCGGGGTGCTGGCTGCAACAGGAACTTCCTCGGCGGGTACCGCCGTTTCGGTCAGGTCTGTTGCTGTTTCGTCGGATTTCTGACTGTCTGTCACCGCTAAAAGTCTTTCGCTTGGAGGAAAATACTCAGGTCTCGCACCGCAGCCACCGGGGCCGGGCTTCCTACTTCAGAGAAAACGAGTCTATCGTGACTGGTTCCACAGGTGCGCCGTCTGTGTCGCTGCTGCCCGGGGTAATTCCGGCTGCAGCAATATTCGACACCACGTCAAGGCCGGATGTCACCCTGCCCACCACGGTGTAGCCGCCAGCGCTGTCGGCCGGGATGACGGTGTCCTTGTAGACGATAAAGAACTGTTTTCCGTTGCCGAAAGCATTGTTCCCGGAGCGGGCGACGGCGATGGTTCCTGCCGGATACGTGTTGTCGGCGGGGGTGTTTTCGAGGGGTCCCCACGTGTAGCTGGGATCGCCTTGCCCGTTGGGTCCGGATGCGCCGCACTGCAGGAGCCCGAACGTCTCGCCCGTGGTGAGGCGGTGGCAGGTTTTGGCGTTGAAGTAGCCTTCGTCGCTGAGCGACTTGAAGACGGCGGCTGCCTGGGGGGCTTTGGTCCCGTCGAGTTCCACGGCAAGCGGGCTTCCGTTCAGGACCAGGTCGCCGGTGAAGGTCTTCCCGGCGGCCGTGTCCGCAGCAGGGACGTTCGGGCTGTTGGTTGCCTGCAGTGACGGGCTCGCGGAGGGACTGGAGAGGCCGGCCTCGAGGGCCGCGAACTCCTCTTCAGTGGGGTTGCCTGCGAAAGCAGTCAATTGGAGGACGACGGCGAGCACCACCGCGGCCGTTCCGGCGCCCGCGGCAATGGCGTTGTCGCGCCTGCGCCGCTGCTCCTGGTCCCGGCGCAGCCCGCGTTTGGCTTCCATCTGCTGGATGCGCCGCTTGGCTTCGCGGGCACTGCGTGAACTGGCCGGCAAGGGTCCTCCTTATGGTCGGGCTGCTGCACTGCTCGGCGCGGTGCCCGGTGCGGGTGTCTGACGGCCGAGCCGTGCCGCTCCGCTGCATTAGAGATGCAGGCGGATGACGCATAAACTGACTGCCGCACATAGTTTATGCATGACTGGCTGGACTGCCGCCGTTCCCAACCCGTTTCGGGCCGCGGGTGAGTCCCATGCACCCTTATCAATAGGAGAAAATCCACCATGGCACGCACCGCCTCACTGTCCGGCTTCCCCGAGTGGCTTCCCGAGGAACGGCTGGTGGAGCTGCATGTGCTGGATACGCTGCGTCGTGTTTTTGAGCTGCACGGTTTCGCATCCATTGAGACGCGCGCCGTCGAAACGGTGGGACAGCTGCTGCGCAAGGGTGAAATCGACAAGGAGGTCTACGGCCTCAGCAGGCTTCAGGAGGACGAGAGCGAGAACCCGGTTAAGGGTGGCAAAGCCGACCCGCACGCTCTTGCCCTCCACTTTGACCTGACTGTTCCGTTCGCGCGTTATGTGGTGGAGAACTCCGGCTACCTCGCTTTCCCGTTCCGCCGCTACCAAATCCAGAAGGTGTGGCGCGGCGAACGTCCGCAGGAGGGCCGCGCCCGCGAATTCACGCAGGCAGACATTGACGTCGTTGGCGACGGCGAACTGCCCTTCCGGTACGACGTCGAAATCGCGCTTGTTATTGCGGAGGCCCTCAGCGCCCTTCCCATCCCTGACTTCCGCCTGCGGGTGAACAACCGCAAACTCGCCGAAGGCTTCTACCGCGGCATTGGGCTTGAGGACACGGCCGGTGTCCTCCGGAGCATCGACAAGCTGGAAAAGGTGGGACCCGCGAAGGTCACCGAGCTGCTGAAGGCCGAGCTCGGTGCAACCGACGACCAGGCGCAGAAGGCCCTGCAGCTCGCGGGGATCCGTACGGAGGACACGTCCTTCGTGGAGCAGGTGCGCGCCCTTGGTGTCAGCAATGAACTGCTCGACGAAGGCCTTAACGAGCTGGAACAGGTCATCGCGGCGGCTGTCCAGCGGGCTCCGGGCAAGGTACTCGCAGACCTCAGCATCGCCCGCGGCCTGGACTACTACACGGGCACCGTCGTGGAGACAGTCCTGGTGGGCCACGAGCAGTTGGGCTCCATCTGTTCCGGCGGCCGTTACGACGCCTTGGCGTCGAAGGGCAACCGGAAGTTCCCCGGAGTGGGCCTGTCGATTGGGGTTACGCGGCTGGTGTCGCGCATCCTCAGCCAGGACCTGGCCAGGGCTTCCCGTTCGGTCCCCACCGCCGTGCTCGTCGCCCTGACCACTGACCAGAGCTGGAGCGCCGCACAGGACGTCGCGGCACAGCTGCGCAGCCGTGGAATTCCCACGGAGGTGGCGGCCAAAGCTGACAAATTCGGCAAGCAGATCAAGTTCGCCGATCGCCGCGGCATTCCCTTCGTCTGGTTCACGGACGACGACGGCACCCACCAGGTGAAGGACATCCGCACCGGCGAACAGGTGGTGGCGTTCCCCGAAACCTGGACCCCGCCCGCAGAGGATTTGACCGTTCAAGTGGAGTCGACTGCCCCGGTGGCCTCGGCCGTCTAAACCGGACCATGAGGTTGCCGTCGTACCTAAGAAAAGAGAAAACGGCCCGCCTTCCCAGGCAGCGCGCCGTCGCACTATCGGTGTCAGTGACGGAAGCGCAGCACCAGCCAGCGGCCCGCCACGCCGGCGGCAAGGACCGCCGTCATGGTCAGTACGGAGCCTGGCGGCAGGGTGAACGCCAGCACCAGGCAGGCCAGGAAGCCCACGGCGTTGAGCCACTTCGGCGCGTACCCCGGGTGTACGTCCAACGTGTACGCGGAGGCGTTCGCCACCGCGTAGTACACCAGCACGCCGAAGCTGGAGAAGCCCACTACAGTCATAACGTCGGTGGTCAGTAAGAGGAGGATCACGACGGCGGCCACTACCAGTTCCGCAATGTAGGGCACAGTGTGCTTGCCGCCGATCCTGGCCAGCGGACGGGGGAGGTCGCCTTCCCTTGCCATCGCCATGGTGGTCCGGCCAACACCCGTGATGAGGGCTAGCAGCGCACCGAGACAGGCAGCTGCGGCACCTGCCTGCACCATCGGTGCGCCGGCCGCCACCTGGGAACGCAGCACCGCTTCCAGCAGTGGGGTCTTACTGGCCGCAAGCTGTCCACCGGGAAGGTGGTGGAGGAGCAGCACCGCGAGTGCCAGGTAAATGATGAAGGCGGAAGCCAGCGCGGCAAGGATCGCCCGCGGGATGGCGCGGGCAGGGTCCTTGACTTCTTCGCCCAGTGTGGCGATCCGGGCGTACCCGGCGAAGGCGAAGAACAGCAGGCCAGCGGCGGGCAGCACACCTCCCGGCCCGCCTGCGGCAGCCGGCCCCGCGTCCGCCGAAGGGTGCGGCCCAGCAACCGCGGCTACGGCAACGAACACCAGGGTGGCCAGCACCACACACAGCAGGATCCTGGTCAGCAGGGCAGTCCGCGTGATCCCCAGCAGGTTCACCGCGGTCAATGCCACCACCGCAGCGACGGCCACCGGAACGGCAAAAGGACCGGCCACATAACTCCCAAAAGTCAGTGCCATCGCTGCACAGGAGGCGGTTTTTCCGGTGACAAATCCCCACCCGGCGAGGAAGCCGGGCCACTCGCCAAGTTGCTCGCGGCCGTAAACATAGGTGCCGCCGCTGGTGGGAAACTTTGCGGCCAGTGCCGCTGACGCCACAGCGTTGCAATAGGCCACCGCTCCGGCGAAGACCACCGAAACCACCAGCAGATTTCCGGCCAGCGCGGCGGCTGGAGCGAACACTGCAAACACCCCTGCGCCCAGCATGGAGCCAAGGCCAATGCTGGCAGCGTCGAAGGTGCCAAGCCGGCGTTGCAGCTGCGGGTGGGTGCTCATGCGGTGACTGTCCCTGCGTAGCGGGTAAACTCGAACGGGATCCTTCCCTGATCGATCCTATTTAACTTTGCTGTTATCTTCCCGCTGTTACCCCGCAGAAAGGCGTGCTGTGCTGCGCACACATGACCTCGGATCCCTTCGTTCCGAGCACATTGGACAGACCGTAACCCTCGCTGGCTGGGTGGGCCGCCGTCGTGATCACGGTGGTGTGGCGTTCGTTGACCTGCGCGATGCGTCCGGCGTGGCCCAGGTGGTGGTCCGCGAGGAAGAAGTCTTCCACGGCCTGCGCAACGAGTACGTCCTGCAGATCACAGGCACTGTCTCAAAGCGGCCCGAGGGAAACGAGAACCCTGCCCTGGCTACCGGTGAGATCGAGGTCATGGCCGATAAAGTGGTCATCCTCAACACCTCCGAGCCGCTCCCGTTCCAGATCGACGAGCACGTTGAAGTGGGCGAGGAAGCACGCCTGAAGCACCGCTACCTGGACCTGCGCCGCCCCGGTCCCGCCCGCAACCTTCGTCTTCGCTCCGAAGCCAACCGCGTGGCGCGTGAACTGCTCCACCGGGACGGCTTCGTCGAGGTGGAAACCCCCACGCTGACCCGTTCGACGCCGGAAGGCGCCCGCGACTTTGTGGTCCCGGCCCGCCTCGCCCCGGGTTCCTGGTACGCCCTGCCGCAGTCCCCGCAGCTTTTCAAGCAGCTCCTGCAGGTTGGCGGCTTCGAGAAGTACTACCAGATCGCGCGCTGCTACCGCGATGAGGACTTCCGCGCCGACCGGCAGCCGGAATTCACCCAGCTGGACATTGAAGCGAGCTTCGTGGACCAGGACGACATCATTTCGCTCGGCGAAAACATCGTCAAAGCGCTGTGGAAGCTGATCGACGTCGAAATCCCCACGCCGATCCAGCGCATCACGTACGCGGATGCCATGGCGCGCTACGGTTCGGACAAGCCCGATCTCCGCTTCGGTGTGGAGCTCACCGAACTGACCGAATTCTTCAAGGACACCAACTTTGGTGTGTTCAAGGCGCCGTATGTCGGCGCAGTCGTCATGCCGGGCGGCGCCTCCCAGCCGCGCCGTACCCTGGACGGCTGGCAGGAGTTCGCCAAGCAGCGCGGCCACAAGGGCCTTGCCTACGTCCTCTTCAAGGAAGACGGCGAGCTGGCCGGTCCGGTTGCCAAAAACCTGACCGAGACGGAGCGCGCAGGCCTGGCGGATGCCGTCGGTGCAAAGCCCGGCGACTGCATCTTCTTCGCCGCCGGCGAGAAGACCGCTGCCCGAGCCCTACTGGGTGCTGCCCGGGTGGAAATCGGCCACCGTACCGGCCTGATCGACCCCACCGCCTGGGCCTTCTGCTGGGTGGTTGACGCCCCGATGTTCGAGCCTGCAGCAGCAGCGGTTGCCTCAGGCGACGTCGCGGTAGGCGCCGGCAAGTGGACCGCCGTCCACCACGCCTTCACGTCGCCCAAGCCGGAGTTCCTGGACACGTTCGACCAGGACCCGGAATCAGCGTTGTCGTACGCCTACGACATCGTCTGCAACGGCAACGAAATCGGCGGCGGTTCCATCCGTATCCACGAACGCGACGTCCAGGAACGGGTCTTCGAGCTGATGGGCCTCGACCGGGAGGACGCCCAGACCAAGTTCGGCTTCCTGCTGGAGGGCTTCAAGTACGGCGCCCCTCCGCATGGCGGCATCGCCTTCGGTTGGGACCGCGTGGTGGCACTGCTCGCCGGTGTTGAGTCCATCCGCGACGTGATTGCGTTCCCCAAGACCGGCAACGGGTACGACCCGCTGACTGCTGCCCCGGCTCCGATCACGGCCCAGCAGCGCAAGGAAGCCGGTGTGGACTTCAAACCGCAGGCCAAGCCGGACGAGGCCAAGTAACACTTCACCCGCTCGACCTGGAGGCTCTCCCGCAAGGGAGGGCCTCCAGGCTTTTTCCCGGAAAGGAGCCCCAGTGGTTTACAGCTTCCCGGGCGAACAGGCCCGCACCTTCGAAACGCTGATGGATGCTGCCTGGCCATCAGTGGAACGGCACGACACGGGGGACTGGGTCCTCCGCGCTGCCGCGGGTGTCACGCAACGGGCCAATTCGGTGTGGCCGCGGAATGCTGCCGAACAGCCCGAGGACGCTCTGCGCGGGGCTGCGCAGTGGTACCGGGAACGACGGCTTCCTTTGATCTTCCAGTTGACGGACACGCCGGCCAATGCGGCGCTGAATGAGGTCCTGGACGGGCGCGGCTTCACCCGCCAGTCGGAGACGCTCATCATGGCCCGGCCCGCCGGGCCGGGCCCGGTGCCGTTGCAGCAGGCTTTCCCGGTTGAAGTCCGCGAGCAGCCCGACGACGACTGGCTGGCCCTGTGGTGGAGCGTGGACGGCCGCGGGGGTGCGGCAGAGCTGGAGACGGCGCGGGCCATTCTCTCCGGGTGCCCGTCGCTGTACGCCCTCGTGCGGGACAACGACGGCGTTCCCGCCGCCGTGGGGCGCCTCTCCCTGGTGGCGGGAACCGGAGGGCTCTACTGCATGGCCACGTCCCCGTCCCACCGCCGCCGCGGATACGCTTCCGCCGTACTGCGTGCGCTCATGGCGGAAGGCGACGTGCGCGGCGTGGGCAGGTTCTGGCTGCTCGCCACGGCGGCCAACCACGGTGCGCAGCGGCTGTACAGCCAGGCAGGATTTAGCGAGTGGGGCCGTTGCCTTTACCGCCAGCAGCGGCCGCGGCGGGCGGTAAACGGCTGCTGACCCGGTAGACCTACGGCCGGGGATCGGAGACCTGGACCCGGACCGCGCACGCATCTGCGGCAGCCGTCCGCAGTACCGCCGCCTTGGGATCCGGGACGTCAAGGTAGGCCAACCGGGGCAGGGCGGCGTAGCGGGCAAGGGACGGGTGCTGGAGGACGAGGCCGGCCAGGGCCCTGTCACCGCCGGGAACCAGGTATTCAAAGGACTCACTGCCGAACACCCGCAGCGCCTGCCCGGCAACGCTCTCCACCAGCGCATCCGCCTGGTTCGAACGGCGGCGGGCGAAGCGTTGCTGCGACTGGCCGCCGGCTGCCGTCCGCGACTGCACGTATGTGGAACCAACCTTCGAAGCCAGGGGCAGTCCCTCGCTCACCACCGCCAAGCCGTACCCTCCGCGGCGAACCAGGAGAAGGCCCAGCCTGCGCGGCTGGGACGCGAGCGAGGCGAGCCTTGCGAGGTCGTCTGCACCGCGGCCCGGACGGCCGTCATCGGGCCACGGGGCCTGAAGGAGCGCTTCGGCGCCGTCGGACGCCAGAAGGCGCAGGCCGTCGTCGTCATCTTTGACCTGGAACCCGCCGTGCGCCGCACTGAACCGTTCCGCCCAGCCTGCCAGGCGGCTGCCCGCAACGTAGGCGGTGCGGACGGAGGGCCCGCGCTGCCCGGCGGCAGTAGCTTCGGTCATGGCGGCATCCTTTGAACGGCGGCTTTGAACGGCGGCGGCTTCGGCGCGGAAGCCACGGGTGAACTGGAAGTAGCCTATCTATGTGGATGATCTCTTCGGGCACGGGCCAGGCAATGATGACGACGACGACTCTTCCGTTGCCGCCGCCGGCACGGGTTCCGGCGGGGGAGCCAAGCCCCGCAGCCCCTTGGCCGTACGGATGCGTCCGCGCACCCTTGACGAGGTGGTAGGCCAGCAGCACCTGCTGGGGCAGGGCTCGCCGCTGCGCCAGCTGGCGGCAGGAGCGGACGCGGCAGGACCTGCAGGGCCCAGTTCGCTGATCCTCTGGGGCCCGCCGGGCACGGGAAAGACCACCCTGGCGCACGTCATTGCCAGGGGACCGGGGCGGAAATTCGTGGAGCTCTCCGCCATCACCGCCGGTGTAAAAGACGTCCGGCGCGTGATGGATGACGCCCTCACCGCCCGCGACCTGTACAAAACCACTACGGTCCTCTTCCTGGACGAAATCCACCGCTTCAACAAAGCGCAGCAGGACGCCCTGCTGCCCGGTGTCGAGAACCGTTGGGTGGTCCTGGTGGCCGCCACCACCGAGAACCCGTCCTTCTCCGTGGTGTCCCCGCTCCTGTCCCGGTCCCTGCTGCTGACCCTGAAGCCACTGACGGACGGTGACATCGAAGGCCTGCTGAAGCGCGCTGTAGAGGACCCCCGCGGCCTCGGCGGCGCAGTGGAACTCGACGACGAAGCGCTGGCGCACCTGGTCCGGCTCTCAGGGGGAGATGCCCGGCGGGCCCTTACGGCGCTGGAGGCGGCGGCCGGCGTGGCATTTGGCGATGCGGATGATGCTGGAAACGGCCTCGTGAAAGTCGGGCTGAAGCACACGGAGCGCGCCCTGGATGTGGCTGCGGTCCGCTACGACCGCGCCGGCGACCAGCATTATGACGTGGCCAGTGCCTTCATCAAGTCCATCCGCGGCTCCGACGTCGACGCCGCCCTGCACTACCTTGCCCGCATGCTGGAAGCGGGGGAGGACCCGCGTTTCGTCGCCCGCCGGATCGTGATCTCTGCTGCCGAGGACGTGGGGATGGCCGATCCCACCGCCCTGCAGACCGCCGTCGCCGCAGCCCAGGCGGTGCAGCTGATCGGGATGCCGGAAGGCCGCATCATCCTGGCCGAGGCCGTGGTCCACCTGGCCACCGCGCCGAAATCCAACGCCGCCTATATGGGCATCAACAAGGCGATCGCCGATGTCCGGGCAGGCCTGGGAAACGGCATCCCGGCACACCTGAGGGACTCGCACTACCCGGGGTCCAAGCAGCTGGGCCACGGTCTGGGCTACAAGTACGCCCATGATGCCCCGCACGGAGTGGCCACCCAGCAATACCCGCCGGATGACCTGGTGGGCAAGGACTACTACCAGCCCACCGCCAACGGGGCGGAACGGGACATCGCGGTCAGGCTCGAGCGGCTAAGGAAGATCGTCCGGGGCAAGTGACCGCCATGGTAGGATAGATGTTTGTCTGGCAAGGCCCGGCGCACAATCTCCCCAATTTTACGTTGAGAAGGTTATGCCCTGTGCCCAGTAGCAAAAGGCAGCGGTTGGCCGATGCTCTCCATCGTGGAGGCCAGTAACACTGACACACCGCAGATATTGGAAGGACACAAGTGGCTAACAACACTCGTGCTCGCCGTCAGGCCCGCCTCTCGCGGTCCCTCGGCATCGCTCTGACCCCCAAGGCCGCCAAGTACATGGAGCGCCGCCCGTACGGCCCCGGTGAGCATGGCCGTGCCCGCAAGAAGCAGGACTCCGACTACGCCGTACGTCTGCGCGAAAAGCAGCGCCTGCGCGCCCAGTACGGCATCCGCGAAGCACAGATGACCCGTGCCTTCGAAGAGGCCCGCCGCACCAAGGGCCTGACCGGTGAAAACCTCATCGAACTGCTTGAAATGCGTCTCGACGCCCTGGTCCTGCGTGCCGGCTTCGCCCGCACCATCGCCCAGGCCCGCCAGCTGGTTGTGCACCGCCACATCCTGGTTGACGGTATCCGCGTTGACCGCCCGTCGTTCCGCGTCGGCGAGGGCCAGCTGGTCCACGTCCACAGCCGCAGCGAGACCATGGTTCCGCTCCAGGTTGCAGCAGCAGGCGCCCACCGCGACGTCCTGCCCGCCGTTCCGGCTTACCTGGACGTCAAGCTGGAAGCCCTCCAGGCACGCCTGGTCCGCCGCCCCAAGCGCTCCGAGATCCCGGTGACCTGCGAAGAGCAGCTCGTCGTCGAATTCTACGCACGCTAAATCCCAGCAGCGTATCCAAAGAAGCCCGTGGCAAGCGCCGCGGGCTTCTTTGTATGTAAGGTACTTGGGGGACATCTGCGGAACCGCGCTTTTTGGAAGCATCCGCCGATGGCATGAACCACGGAATTCGAGGAGATGAAACGTCTATGTCTGGTGGCGATATTGCCGGCCTGATCGCTGCTGGAGTGTTCGCGCTCCTGGTGCTGCTGCTGGCAGTGCCCATCCTGAAGCTCGGCAGGGTCCTGGATGAGGTGCGTACGTCCATCCGGTCACTGAGCGACGGCGCCACGCCCCTGATGGACGAGGTCACCGCCACCGTCTCCACCACCAACCAGCAGCTGAAGAAGGTGGACGGCATCTCGTCCAACGTCTCGGACGCCTCAGCCAACCTGTCCGCCTTGTCTTCCCTGGTTGCCGCCACCGTGGGCTCGCCGCTGATCAAGGTGGCAGCGTTCAGCTACGGCGTGCGCACCGCACTGGCCAACCGCAAGAAACCCGCTGCCGGCCGCCGCAGCCGCTGAATCCCGGAGAACATAAAATGAAACGAATTGTTTGGATGGGAATCGGCGTGGCCATAGGTGTCATCGCGTTCCGCAAAGTCACTGAAGCCCAGGCCAACATGCAGTCCACGCTCGGCCCGGAAGGCCTCAACCGGGCAGTGGGCCGGCTCACCGACGGGATCTACGACTTTGCCGACGCCATCCGCGACGGCATGCGCGAACGGGAAACAGATCTTCGCGCGGCCCTCGGTGTGGACTCCGGAGAGCTGGCCCGCCGCTGACCCGGGCAGCAAACCTGCCAGCGGCCTCGCCGCAGCACGTCAGAACCAACCGGCAGCAACCGTGGCTACGGAACTGCCAAGCGAACGAACTTCCGCGCCGCGCGTGGACCAAGAAGGGTAAGTAAACAGCTCATGAAGTCGCAGGAGATCACTAAGCGCTGGGTGGACTTTTTTGTCAGCAAGGGCCACACCGCGGTTCCCTCCGCTTCGCTGGTCTCCAGCGACCCCTCGCTGCTGTTCACGGTGGCCGGTATGGTGCCGTTCATCCCCTACCTCACCGCCCGTGAGGAACCGCCCTACTCCCGCGCCACCAGCGTGCAGAAATGCATCCGCACCGGCGATATCGAGGAAGTGGGCAAGACCGCCCGGCACGGCACCTTCTTCCAGATGTGCGGCAACTTTTCGTTTGGCGACTACTTCAAGGAAGACGCCATCAAGTTTGCGTGGGAGCTGCTCACCACGAGCGTTGACGACGGCGGTTACGGCCTTGCGCCGGAGCTGCTGTGGGTGACGGTCTACGAAGAGGACGAGGAAGCCAAGGAACTCTGGCTGAAGAACACCGGTGTCCCCGCCGAACGCATCCAGAAAATGGGCAAGTCTGACAACTACTGGCACACCGGCCAGCCCGGGCCCGCCGGCCCCTGCTCGGAGATCTACTATGACCGCGGTCCCGCCTACGGCGTTGAGGGCGGCCCGCTGGCAGACGAAACCCGATACATCGAAATCTGGAACCTGGTGTTTATGCAGTACCAGATCGAGAACGTCCGGTCGAAGGAAGACTTCGATGTTGTGGGTGAGCTGCCCAAGCGCAACATCGATACCGGCCTGGGCATGGAGCGCCTGGCCATGATCCTGCAGGGCGTCGAAAACATGTACGAGACGGACCAGGTCCGTCCCGTCATCGACAAGGCCGCCGAGCTCTCCGGCAGGGAATACACCTCCGCAGAGTCCGACGACGACCCCCACCACACCGACGACGTCCGCATGCGCGTGGTGGCCGACCACGTCCGCTCGGCCCTGATGCTGATTTCCGACGGCGTAACCCCATCCAACGAAGGCCGCGGCTACGTCCTGCGCCGGCTCATCCGCCGTGCAGTGCGGTCCATGCGCCTTCTCGGCGTCGAGCAGGCCTGCCTGCCAGAACTGCTGCCGGCCTCCCGGGACGCCATGAAGGGCGTCTACCCGGTGGTCGAGACCGACTTCGCCCGGATCAGCCGGATCGCCTACGCCGAGGAGAAGGCGTTCCTGCGCACCATCGCCTCCGGGACGGCACGCCTCGAGGACGCCGTCAAGGAATCCAAAGCCGCCAACAAGCCGCTGTCCGGCGCCGACGCCTTCGCACTGCACGACACCTACGGGTTCCCGATTGACCTCACCCTGGAAATGGCCGAGGAAGCCGGCCTCAAGGTGGACGAACCTGCCTTCCGCAGCCTGATGCAGGAGCAGCGCCAGCGCGCCCAGGCCGACGCCAAGGGCAAGAAGGGCGGCCACGCCGACCTCAGCGCATTCCAGGAACTGCTCGCCCACGGCGAGACGATCTTCACCGGCTACACGGAGCTCGACGGCGAATCGCGCGTCCGCGGCATCCTCACCGGAGGACGCCCAGTACAGCAGGCTGCCACGGGTGACGAGATTGAGCTGGTCCTCGCCGAGACCCCCTTCTACGCGGAGGCAGGCGGCCAGGCCGCCGATACCGGCCTGATCACCGGCGAAGGTTTCGTCGTCGAAGTCCTTGACGTCCAGCGCCCGCTGAAGGGCCTGAGTGTGCACAAGGCCATCGTCCGCGAGGGTGAGATCGGCGCCGACTCCCTGGTGCGCGCCGCCGTCGACCGCGAACGCCGCCACGCCGCCGAACAGGCGCACACCGGCACGCACATCGTGCATGCGGCGCTGCACCAGATCCTCGGGCCCGAAGCCACCCAGCGCGGCTCGTTCAACAAGGCCGGCTACCTGCGCTTCGACTTCGCGTGGGGTGAAGGCCTGAGCACCGCCACCCGCTCGGAGATCGAAGAAGTTTCCAACCTTGCCATCCGGAACAACTACTCCGTGGAAACCAAGGTCATGGGACTGGCTGAGGCCAAGGCCCTGGGCGCCATGGCGCTGTTCGGCGAGAACTATGGCAGCGAGGTGCGCGTTGTGGAGATCGACGGCGCGTGGTCCCGCGAGCTGTGCGGCGGAACGCATGTGGCAAACACCTCGCTGATCGGCAGCCTTTCGCTGCTGGGCGAACAGTCCGTTGGCTCCGGAAACCGCCGCGTGGAAGCCTTCGTGGGCATGGACGCTTTCCGCCACCTTGCCGCCGAGCGCGCCCTGGTTACGGAACTGACGGACATGCTCAAGGTCCCGTCCGGTCAGCTGGCCGACAGGATCGCCGCCACGCTGGCCAAGCTCAAGGCCACGGAGAAGGAGCTGGACCGCCTCCGCAAGGAACAGCTGGCAGCCTCGGCCGCGCAGCTGGTCAATAACGCCAGGGATGCCGCGGGAGTGAGTGTCCTTGCGCACGACGCCGGCCAGGTCAGCGGCGCCGATGACCTCCGCGGGCTCGCGCTTGACCTGCGGAACCGCCTGGGCTCAGCTGCGGCCACCGTGGCTGTGGCCGGTGTTGCCAACGACCGCCCGATGATCCTGGTAGCAACGAACGAGGCTGCCCGGGAAGCGGGCGTTAAAGCCGGTGCCCTGGTCCGCCTCGCCGCAGGCATCCTCGGCGGCGGCGGTGGAGGCAAGGACGACGTCGCCCAGGGCGGCGGAACCGACGCCGGCAAGGTCGGCCCGGCACTGGCAGCCGTCGCGGATGCTATCGCGAGGCGATAAAGCTCTTATGACCAATCCAACAGCCGCCGTCGGCTTTCCCCAGGGCGTAAAACTGGGGATCGACGTCGGCACCGTCCGGGTGGGGGTGGCCATTTGCGACCGTGACTCGATCCTGGCCACACCGTACAAGACCCTGGACCGGAACCCGAAGAAGAACTCCGATATCCGGGTGATCGCCAACCTGGTGCAGGAGCTCGATGCGGTGCAGGTCATCGTTGGCCTGCCCCGCACCATGAAGGGTGAGGAGCACGCCTCGGCGAGGATGGCCATGGACTACGCCGGCCTGCTGGCGGAGGAGTTTGCGGCCCGGGCACTGGCCGTCCCCGTGAACCTGGTGGATGAGCGGCTGAGCAGTGTGACGGCGCACCGGAACCTGCACGAAGCTGGCATGAGCAGCAGGGATCACCGTAAAGTGGTTGATCAGGTCGCGGCGGCAGGCATCCTTCAGCACGCCCTCGACATGCAGAAAGCCAGGGGAGCGGACGTGGGCCGACGCGTCACCGCGCCCTCCCCTTCCGTGGATCCCCGGATCAACGAGGTGGACGAGTCTGTCCGCGTCGCCCCGGAGGTCACGGACCGATCTTCAGATAATGGAAGGCAACAGTGAGTCCTGCCAACATTGACGACCCTTCCGGCCCGTTGGAAGCGGGGGCGGCCAGGCCGTTGACCCGCAAGGAACTCCGGGCACGGGAGAAGACCCATACCGGGCTCCAGGGCACTGTGCCCGAGCAGGCCTATGAAACGGGGCACGATACGCAGCCCGTGCCTGCTGACCCCCCGGCGGTGGCGGCGACGCCCGCCCCTCCGGTGCCTGAAGACCCGCCGGTACCGGCGGCTCCTGCAGCGCCGCCGTCCATCCAGGACGCCCCTCACGAGGCGCAGGATGTCCCCGAGAGACACGCTTCCGCGCAGACCGGGGACGCCGCCGTCGAACACCGCTATGCGCAGGATGAGGAAGCTCCCGCCACAGCGGTCCACGACACCGTCCACGCTTCGGATCCGCCCGCCACAGCGGTCAACGACGTTGTCCACCGCAACGACGTCCACGGTTCCCATGCCCCGGCCCCGACCGGGCAGCAGCAGGCAGCAGACATGCACGACGACGACGCTCGCTACGCTGAGCACCAGTACGACGTCGAGCACTACAACGGAAGCCTCCACCAAGAGGGGCATTATGACCAGGGGCACTACGACGATGCGCACTATGACGACGTGCACCCCGACGACGCGCACCACACGTTCCTGCCCGGCCCGGCAGCCGCAGCCGTAGTGGCGAAGCCGTCCAAAAAAGTGCGGCGGCGGCGCCGGCTGCTGGCCCTGTTCCTGACGCTTGCCGTGTTTGTTACCGCAGTCGCCGTCGGTGCACAGTTCCTCAAGCCCCTGCTGGGCAACGATAAACCGAACGATTTCCCCGGCCCCGGATCGGGCGAGGTAGTGGTGACAGTCGAGAACGGCGAAGGCACGCGTTCGGTGGCCAGCACGCTGGAAAACCAGCGCGTGGTGGCCAACGCCGATACCTTCCTGGCGGCGTTCACGGCCTCAGGCGGGGTCCTGGCTCCGGGCGACTACACGTTCAAGGCCGGGATGAAGAACAGCGACGCCGTGAACGTGCTGCTCGGCAAGGACAAAACCAAGGTCATCTACTTTGCCCTCAGTGCCGGCCTCCGCATCGGCGAGTCCCTGCAGGCCATCTCGGAAGGATCGGGGGTCTCCATTCAGGACCTGAAGGCCCTCAGCGACCAGCCGGCCCAGTTCGGCCTGCCCGCCACGGCCAAGAACCTCGAAGGGTTCCTGGCACCGGGGGAGCACCGGTACCCGCTCGGGACCTCCGCCAAGGACATCCTTCAGTCGCTGGTGAAAACCACCGTTGACGAGCTCGTCTCACAGGGCATCACCGATCCGGCCAAGCAGTACGAAGCCGTGATCGTCGCCAGCATCGTCCAGGCCGAGGGCGGCCAGGCGGAGTATGGCGATGTGGCCGGTGCCATCTACAACCGGCTGAAGCCCAACGACCAGACCGGCGGGTTCCTGCAGGTGGACTCCGCCGTGACCTACGGCCTGGGCACCAAGAGCTTCAACTTCACGGACGAGCAGCGCCACGACAAGTCGAACCCGTACAACACGTACGCGAATCCGGGCCTGCCCCCGGGACCCATCGGTTCGCCTGGCAAGACGGCCATCGATGCTGCCGCCAGGCCGAAGGCCAATGATTACCTGTACTGGGTGACCATCAACCTTGACACCAAGGAGACGAAGTTCTCCCGTACCCTTGCGGAACACAACGGCTACGTTGAGCAGTACAACGCCTGGTGCACGGCAAACGTCGGCCGCTGCACATGAGCCTCCGGGCAGCCGTCCTCGGCCACCCGATCAGCCACTCCAGGTCGCCGGCGCTGCATCATGCGGCGTACAACATGCTGGGCATCGGAATCAGCTACACGGCCATTGACGTCACCGAGGACCTGTTGCCCTCGCTGATGCGCCAGGTCCGGGTCCAGCCGGGCTGGCGCGGACTGTCCGTCACCATGCCGTTGAAATCGGCCATGGTGGGCGAAGTGGATGAGGTCCGCGGCGTGGCCCGGACCCTGGGCGTGGTGAACACGGTGTCCTTCGAGGAACACGGCAGGGGCTTCCGGACCATCGGTTCCAACACCGATGTGGCCGGCATCGTCAATGCGGTCCGCCACGCAGGTGCCCGCACGCCGGCGGCGCCCGTTGTCCTCGGCGGGGGCGGAACGGCGGCGGCCGCCGTCGCGGCACTGAAGGAACTCGGGGCTGATTCGGGGCGTATCTTCGTGCGCGACCCCGCACGCACCGCCGATGTCCGTAACGCAGCGGACAGCCTCGGCTTCGCTTTGGATGTGCGGCCCATAACGGAGGCCGCTGCACCCACGGCCGCTGCCGACGTCGTCATTTCAACGCTCCCGCCGCGCGCAGCGGACGGACTGGCCGGCGAAATCGCCGCCCTGAAGACCCCCACACCCGGCGTTTTGCTGGACGTGGCCTATGATCCCTGGCCCAGCCTGATCGCCGCGGTGTGGCAGGCCGGCGGCGGTGCGGTGGTGCCCGGCCTTGAGATGTTGCTCTACCAGGCTGTGGAACAGGTGCGCCTGTTCAGCCGGCTTGAAGACGAAGTTAATGCATCTGTCATAGATGTGATGTGTGACGCAGTCGGCCTTCCCCGACGGGCGTTGTGACCGCCATACGTGGCAGGATGGAAAATATGTTGCGTTGGTTGACTGCCGGTGAATCCCATGGTCCGGCTCTGATGGGAATTATTGAAGGGGTGCCCGCCGGTGTTGAAATCACCAGCGGGAACATCGCCGATTCACTGGCCCGCCGCCGGCTCGGTTACGGGCGCGGCGCACGCATGAAGTTTGAACAGGACGTCGTGACCATCCTGGGCGGTGTCCGGCACGGCCTCACGCAGGGCGGCCCCGTGGCCATCCAGGTGGGCAACACCGAATGGCCCAAGTGGGAGCAGATCATGGCTTCCGATCCAGTGGATCCTGAGATCCTGGCCGACCAGGCGCGGAATGCGCCCTTGACGCGCCCCCGCCCGGGCCACGCCGACTTCACCGGCATGCAGAAGTACGGATTCGACGAGGCCCGTCCCGTCCTGGAACGCGCCAGCGCCCGCGAAACCGCCACCCGCGTGGCCCTGGGCACCGTGGCTGCACAGTTCCTGAAGCAACTCGGCATTGAACTCGTCAGCCACACCGTGTCCATCGCCAGTGTCACCGTCCCGGAAGGCCGCCCCCTGCCGGTGCCCGCCGATGTGTTGGCCCTGGATTCAGACCCGCTGCGTTGCTTTGACCGCGAAACCTCTGACGCCATGGTGGCCGAGGTGGATGCGGCCCACAAGGAAGGCGAAACCCTTGGTGGCGTGGTGGAAGTCCTCGCCTACGGGCTCCCGCCGGGACTGGGCAGCTACGTCCACTGGGACCGCCGGCTTGACGGCAGGCTCGCCGCCGCACTCATGGGCATCCAGGCCATCAAGGGAGTCGAGGTCGGCGACGGCTTCCTCACCGCCGCACGCCGCGGCTCCGCCGCCCACGACGAAATCGTCAAGGACGCAGACGGCCGGATCGTGCGCACCAGCAACCGCGCGGGGGGCATCGAGGGCGGCATGAGCATTGGCGACGTGCTCCGCGTCCGCGCTGCCATGAAGCCCATCGCTACGGTTCCCCGCGCACTTAAGACCATCGACGTCAGCACCGGCGAAGCAGCAAAGGCCCACCACCAGCGCTCCGACGTCTGTGCTGTGCCGGCTGCCGGCGTTGTGGCTGAAGCCATGGTGGCGCTGGTCCTGGCCGAAGCCGTCACCGAAAAGTTCGGCGGCGACTCCGTGGCGGAAACCGCCCGGAACATCAAGGGTTACCTGGACAACATTCCGGCGTCCCTGGACTCGATCGGCCAGTAAGTGCCGCACCGCAACAAAACCGCGTCCACTGGCCGTCCGGTGGTCCTCATCGGGCCCATGGCAGTGGGCAAGTCCGCCATCGGGCAGCAGCTTGCCCAGCAGCTCGGTGCCCCGTTCGTGGATACCGACGCCGTCATCGTGGCCTCACACGGATCCATCGCCGACATCTTCGCCGGCCGTGGTGAGCATGCTTTCCGTGAGATCGAAGCGCGGACAGTGGCCGATGCCGTGGAAGCGGCGGAAGGCACCAGCACCGTCATTTCCCTCGGCGGCGGCGCCGTACTGGACTCCGGCACGCAGCAGCTCATCGGCCGCTGCACCGTGGTCTACCTCGAGTGCGACGCCGAAACCGTGGCCGGCCGCATCGCCCGGAACTCGGCGCGGCCCCTGCTGGCGGGGGACGCGATGGGGCGCTGGACAGCCATGTTCGCCACCCGCAAACCGGTGTATGAGCGGCTGGCAGATATCACCTTGGACGTGCGCCACGGCTCGATTTCCGAGCTGGGACGCCGGCTGGAAGCAGCACTGCGGGACCACGCAGCTGCCAAACAGGAAGTTGAAAAGTGAGCGCCGAATCAACAGTCATCAAAGTTACCGGCGAATCCGCCGCTAACAACTACGACGTCGTGGTGGGGCGCGGCCTGCTGGGCGACCTCCCCGGCCTGCTCGGTGAGCGGGTCCGCAGGGTGCTGGTCATCCACCCCCGCGCCCTGCGGCTCACCGGGGACACCGTCCGGGATGAGCTGGCGGCGGCAGGATTCACCTCACTGACGGCCGAGATCCCCGATGCCGAAGAGGGCAAGCACATCCAAGTGGCCGCCTTCTGCTGGCAGGTCCTGGGGCAGAACGATTTCACCCGCTCCGACGCGATCGTCGCCGTCGGCGGAGGGGCTGTCACGGACCTCGCCGGCTTCGTGGCCGCCACCTGGCTCCGCGGCGTCAAGGTCATCCACATGCCCACCAGCCTGCTCGGCATGGTGGACGCCTCCGTGGGCGGAAAAACCGGCATCAACACAGCGGAAGGCAAAAACCTCGTGGGCGCCTTCCACCCGCCGGCCGCCGTCCTGGCAGACCTGGACACCTTGGACACCCTGCCCAAAAATGAGATCATCTCGGGTATGGCCGAAGTCATCAAATGCGGCTTCATCGCCGACCCCGCCATCCTGGACCTCGTTGAAAAGGACCCGGAGGCCGTGGCGGACCCCCGGTCGGCCGTTCTCCGCGAACTGATCGAGCGGGCCATTGCCGTCAAGGCCAACGTGGTTTCCGAAGACCTCAAGGAATCGGGCCTGCGCGAAATCCTGAACTACGGCCACACGCTGGGCCACGCCATCGAACTGGTGGAACGCTACTCCTGGCGCCACGGAGCGGCCGTGTCCGTGGGCATGATGTTCGCGGCCGAGCTGGCCCGCAGCGTGGGCCGCCTTAGCGATACCGACGCCGACCGGCACCGCAGCATCCTGGAGAGCCTGGGCCTTCCGGTCACCTACCGGAAGGACCGGTGGCAGGGCCTGCTGGACGGAATGCGCAGGGACAAAAAGTCCCGCGGCGACCTCCTGCGCTTCGTTGTCCTTGACGGCGTGGCCAAGCCGGGCATCCTGGATGTCCCGGACACATCGCTGCTGTTCGCCGCCTACCAGGAAATTGCTTCCTGATGCACGGCGATAGGGAAGGCACCGCCGACTGGCCGGAAGCCGGGTTCCCCGGGATCCGCATCAACCCGGAATCCCTGCTGCCGGAGATCGTGAACGAGGACACCTGCCGGGAGGCGCTTGCGGTGTCCACCGATCCCGCGGACCACATTTTTGTGCTGCTGGTGGAGGGCCACGCCGCCGAGGCTGCTGAACTGCTGGCCGAAGCCCGCTTCAAGGACCCCGAGTCCTTCAGGCTCCGGGCCTTCGAGGCCGAAGTGCTCCGGGTATCCAACCGCCTGGACCGGGCCGTGGAACTCTTCCGGCAGCTGCTCGCCGAAGTCCAGGGAACACCCCGCGAGGCGCTGGTCCTGCAGTTCCTGGGCAAGACCCAATACAGCGCCGGACAGACCTCCGCAGCCGTTGAATCTTTCGCACGCGCACTGGATCTGGGCGTGGCCGAGTCCGCGGACGCTGCCCTGATCTACTCTTCCACGGTGGCCCTGCAGCGCGCACGGGACGTACTCGATTTGGCCTGCTGACACCGTACAGCGCACCCACTCCGGGTACCCGACAGGGGGCACCCCCGAATTACCGGTAGAATGGTCTTTGGATTTTTTCGAACCCCGATTTTTGACAAATACGTGCTGGCACGCCGCCTGGCCTGCCTGCCCGGCATACAGCGTCTGAGAAGGCGACCAGACAGAGAAACCAGAGGATACCAGTGGCAACCACTAACGACATCAAGAACGGAACGGTCCTGAAGCTTGAGGGCCAGCTCTGGAACATTATTGAATTCCAGCACGTCAAGCCGGGCAAGGGTGGCGCCTTCGTACGCACCAAGATGCGCAACGTGATGTCCGGCAAGGTCGTGGACAAGACGTTCAACGCCGGACTCAAGATCGAAACCGCCACCGTGGACCGCCGCGACTACCAGTACCTGTACCAGGACGGCGCGGACTTCGTGTTCATGGACACCTCCGACTACGACCAGATCACCGTTTCCGGTGCAACGGTGGGCGACGCCACCAACTTCATGCTCGAGAACCAGATGGTCAACATCGCCATCCACGAGGGCAACCCGCTGTACATCGAACTGCCGCCCAGCGTCGTCCTCGAAATCACCTACACCGAGCCGGGCCTGCAGGGCGACCGCTCCTCCGCCGGCACCAAGCCCGCAACCCTGGAAACCGGCTACGAAATCCAGGTCCCGCTGTTCATCGAGAACAACACCAAGGTCAAGGTGGACACCCGCGACGGCAGCTACCTCGGCCGGGTCACCGAGTAGTGAGCGCCCGCGGTAAAGCCCGTAACAGGGCCCTGGATGTTCTCTTCGAAGCTGAGCAGCGCTCGGTTTCGGCCTTCGACGTGCTCCGGGCGCGCCGGGAGAAGACCGACCAGATCATCAACCCGTACACCCTGGAAATTGTCGAAGGTGTGCTGTCCCAGCAGGTCGCCATCGACGAGTTCCTCGAAACGTACTCTCAGGGCTGGAGCCTTGAGCGGATGCCGTCAGTTGACCGCATCATCCTCCGCATCGGCACCTGGGAACTCCTGTACAACGACGACGTCCCGGACGGCGTAGCGGTAAGTGAAGCCGTGGCCCTTGCCAAGACACTGTCCACCGACGAATCGCCGCAGTTCATCAACGGCCTCCTGGGCCGCCTGCAGCAGCTGAAGCCCTCGCTGCTCGCCTGACCGCGGCAGCGCAGGAAGGACCGGCCCTGTAAAGGGGCCGGTCCTTCTGTGGTTAAGGGAGTTCCTGCGGCGCCAAGGCTTCTGCCGGGCTTGGGAGATTAGTGCGCGACGGCGGCCCGCAGGGCCAGGATGCGCTGCAGCTGCTGCCGCTCCTCAGCCTGGTGCAACTGCACGTCCCTGCCGCTGAGGATGCGCTGCCGCGTGTTGGCCAGCTGCGTCGCGGCCCTGACGAATTCCTTCATCTGCCGCTTCCTGCCATAGCTGCCGGCCCAGTTCAGCGCGGTCCGCCTGCCGCCCAGCGTCGCGAGCAGTTCCACCTCGGCGGGAGTGAACCAGCCGGCGGCGGAGTATTCGAGCAGCCGCTGGCGGGTCAACCGCTTCTCCGCGACCCGCAGAATAATGATGCCGCCCACGGCGAGGACGAAGATGGGAACCTGGACAACGATGTAGTCCAGCAGGAACCCCTGGCCCATGCTGTTCCAGCGGTTGTGCAGGAACATGGCCGGCAGCAGCCCCAGGATGAAGGCCGCCACCGCCGCGCCGGTACCTCCCCGTCTGGCCGCGAAGCCCATGATCAGCCCGGTGGTGCCGGTGAAGATCGCGTGGGCGAAGGGTGACATCACCCCTCGGAGGAAGAAAACCTGGGCGAAGTCGCCGGCCGGATCCGCGGACTCCGCGATGGCCCGGCCGAAGTAGAGGATGTTCTCGGTGAAGGCGAAGCCGCCGGCGATGGTGAACGCGAACACCACCCCGTCAACCGGACCGTCAAAGTGCCGCCTCGCCAACAGCAGCAGGAGCAGCAACCCCAGGGATTTGGCGAATTCCTCCACGATCGGCGCCTGGACCGTGGCCATAAAGGTCTGCAGGTCCGCCTCATCGGAAAACCGGAAACCCAGGACAAAAAACGGCTGGATCAGAAGGGTGGCGGCGATCGATACCGCGGCGCCCCACGTGAAGGCGAAGAAGAGGAGCCGCTTGGGCTCCGGTTCCCATTTGTCAATCAGGTAGACCGCCAGCAGGACCACGGACAGGGGGACCAATGAAGCCAGGAAACCTATCAGGAAACCCGCTGTTCCCGTGTTCGACAACAGGAACGGCACCACCAGGAACAGGCTGAGGAAGGCCAGGGTGCTGCCGCCGATGGTCAGCGCCACCAGGCTCCCGCTGCGGGCCCGGCCGGCGCGCACCGTGGGCCCCTGCGGCGGCACGAGGCCATCCACCGGCCGGCCCTGGTGCCCCGGAGCGGAACGGTAGTTCGCCGCGTCCACATGCCCCATCCAGCTGGGGTTCGCTTCCCGCGGGAGCGGGGCGCCCGCTCCCCGGAACGGATCTTCGGGCGGCCCGGACGCAGGGTAGCGGGGATGCATCGACATACCGGCTAGCCTAGGCGGCTTCCGGCGGCGGACAAAAGGACACGGCGGCAACGGAATGCGGCTGCCGCGGCCCGGGGCAGTGTGACCATCACCGCGTCCATCCGGGAACGGTCCCGGCATGGCCGTGTGGTAATTTTGAAACGCACATGATCCTTTTTTAATTCCGTCCTGTGAGGCGGGGAAAGGGGAGACGAGCGTTGACTTCTGTCACCAGCGCACCGGTTCCAGCCAGGGTTGTCCTCAGCCAGGCGGACATTGACCGGGCCCTCACTCGTATCGCCCATGAGATCCTCGAGGCCAACAAAGGCTCCCAGGACCTCGTCCTGCTCGGCATTCCGCGCCGCGGTTATCCGCTGGCCGCCCGGCTTGCCGAAAAGATCGCCGCCGCTGATCCCGGCGTGGACGCCGCGGCCATCGTCGGCCAACTTGACGTCACCATGTTCCGCGACGACCTCTCGCACCAAGGCACCCGCCCGCCGTACCCCACCAAGCTGCCCCGCACGGGCATCGACAACAAAGTGGTGGTCCTCATCGACGACGTCCTGTACTCGGGCCGCACCATCCGCGCCGCCCTGGATGCCCTCGTGGACCTGGGCCGGCCCCGCATCGTCAGGCTCGCCGTGCTGATCGACCGCGGCCACCGCGAGCTTCCCATCCGGGCCGACCATGTAGGCAAGAACCTGCCCACCTCCTCGGCGGAGAAAGTCCGCGTCCGGCTCGAGGAAACCGACACCGCCCCCGGCGGCACCCCCGTCAACGAAGTAGTGATCGAGGGCCGCTCGTGAAACACCTCCTCTCCACAGAAGACCTCAGCCTGGCCAACGCCATCCGCATCCTCGACACCGCCGAGGAAATGGCCGCCGTCGGAGACCGCGAGGTGAAGAAACTGCCTGCACTGCGCGGCCGCACCGTGGTGAACCTCTTCTTCGAGGACTCCACCCGCACGCGCATCTCCTTCGAAGCCGCTGCAAAGCGGCTGTCCGCGGACGTCATCAACTTCGCCGCGAAGGGCTCCTCGGTCTCCAAGGGGGAGTCCCTCAAGGACACAGCCCAGACACTGTCCGCCATGGGCGCGGACGCCGTCGTGATCCGGCACTGGGCCTCGGGGGCACCACACCGGCTCGCCGCGACCGACTGGATCGACGCCAGTGTCATCAATGCCGGCGACGGCACCCACGAACACCCCACCCAGGCGCTGCTGGACGCCTTCACCATGCGCCGGCACTGGGCCCGCCTGGCCGGCACCGGCTCCGAAGGCGCAGACCTCAAAGGGATGCGGGTGGCCATCGCCGGTGACGTCCTGCACTCCCGCGTGGCCCGCTCCAACGTCTGGCTGCTGCGCACCCTCGGGGCGGAAGTCACCCTGGTGGCGCCGCCCACCCTGCTGCCGATCGGCGTCGAAAAGTGGCCCTGCAGCGTCAGCTACAACATGGACCAGACGCTTGAGCAGGGCGTGGACGCCGTAATGATGCTCCGCGTACAGGGTGAACGCATGAACGCGTCCTTCTTCCCCAGCACCCGCGAATACTCGCGCCGGTGGGGCTTCGATGACAACCGGCTGCGTGCCCTGGATGCGCTGGGCATGAAGGACACCATCATCATGCATCCGGGGCCCATGAACCGGGGCCTGGAGATCTCTGCTGCCGCCGCCGATTCCCCCCGCTCCACCGTCCTGGCCCAGGTCCGCAACGGCGTGTCCGTGCGGATGGCCGCCCTGTACCTGCTGCTTTCCGGGGACACCCGCGAACCAGCCGCCCCCGCCCTGGCGTACGCCGGCACCCCATCCACCAAGGAGAGCAACTGATGGCAGGCAACACCGGAACCTATCTGATCCGCGGCGCCTCAATCCTGGGCGGCGGCCCGGCGGACCTCCTGATCCGCGACGGCGTCATCGCCGAAACCGGCAAGGACCTGACCGCCGACGGGGCCACCCTCATCGACGCCGCCGGCCTCGTGGCGCTGCCCGGCATGGTGGACGTCCACACCCACCTCCGCGAACCGGGCCGCGAGGACGCCGAAACCGTAGAGACCGGCACCCGGGCCGCCGCCCTGGGCGGGTACACCGCCGTCCACGCCATGGCCAACAGCACCCCCGTAGCCGATACCGCCGGAGTGGTGGAGCAGGTCTACAGCCTGGGACAGGCAGCCGGCTGGGTGGACGTGCGCCCGGTGGGCGCGGTCACCGTGGGCCTGGCCGGCGGGCAGCTCGCGGAACTCGGCGCCATGGCCGATTCCCGTGCCCGGGTCCGGATGTTCTCCGACGACGGCATCTGCGTCCACGATCCCGTCCTCATGCGCCGTGCACTGGAGTACGTCAAGGCGTTCGACGGCGTGGTGGCCCAGCACGCGCAGGAACCGCGCCTCACCGCCGGCGCCCAGATGAACGAGGGCGAGGTGTCCGCTGTCCTGGGGCTCACCGGCTGGCCGGCCGTGGCCGAGGAAAGCATCATCGCCCGCGACGTCCTCCTGGCCCAGCATGTTGGCTCCCGCCTGCACGTCTGCCACGTCTCCACCGCGGGCTCGGTGGAAATCATCCGCTGGGCCAAGCAGCGCGGCATCAACGTCACGGCGGAGGTCACCCCGCACCACCTGCTGCTGACCGATGACCTGGTCCGGAGCTACGACCCCGTGTACAAGGTCAACCCGCCGCTGCGCACCGACGCCGACGTCCAGGCCCTCCGCGCCGGCCTCGCCGACGGAACCATCGACGTCGTCGGGACCGACCACGCACCGCACCCCAGCGAGCACAAGGAATGCGAGTGGGCGCAGGCCGCCATGGGCATGACCGGGCTGGAAACGGCGTTGTCCGTGGTGCAGCACACCATGATCGAAACCGGCCTCATCACCTGGGCCGACTTCGCCCGGGTGACTTCATCAGCTGCGGCCAGGATCGGCCGCCTCGAGGACCAAGGCCGGCCGCTCGAAGCAGGGGAGCCAGCGAACGTCATCCTGGTGGACCCCGCCGCGCGCTGGACCGTCGAGCCGGCAAAGATGGCCACCATGGGGCGGAACTCGCCGTTCAAGGGAATGGAACTGCCAGGCAAGGTGGTGGCCACGTTCTTCAAGGGACACCCCACCGTCCTGGACGGCTCGCTCAACACGCCCTACCCGCACTCGGCCTCCGTGGGCGCCGCCTGATGGACACCCGGCTGCTCTCGCTGGTCCTCACTCTGGCGCTCATCGCCGTCGCCTTTGTCCTTATCGGCCTGGGCTGGCGGAACCGCCTTCGGCGCCAGGCCGACGTCGAACAGTTGCCTTTGGTGCCCGACGCGCCGGGGGAGCCGCTCGCCGGCGCCCAGGGACAGTACGTCGCGTCCACCACCGGCGGTGACTGGCTGGACCGGATCGCCGTGCACGGGCTGGGCATCCGGACCAATGCCACCCTGGAGGTCTACCCGCACGGTGTCCTCTTTGACCGGGCCGGAGCGCCGGCGCTGTACATTCCGGCGGCAACCCTTACCGGGGTTCGGCTGGACAGCGGTATGGCCGGCAAGTTCGTGGAAAAGGACGGCCTCCTGGTCCTCGCATGGACGCACGGCAGCCACGAGCTGGATACCGGCTTCCGGCCCCGACGCGCAGAGGACAGGAACGTGCTTTTCGCAGCACTTCAGGAATTGATTTCTTCGGCCCCCGCGGCTGATGCCACTAGTGGAAAGTAAGCAAGTGACAACAAACACCGCAGTATCCGCCCCAGTTTCCGCTCCTGCAGCAGCTCCCGCTGCGCTGGTCCTCGAAGACGGCCGCATCTTCCGCGGCAGCAGCTACGGCGCCACCGGGACCGCCCTGGGCGAGGCCGTCTTCGCCACCGGCATGACCGGCTACCAGGAAACCATCACGGACCCCTCCTACGCCCGCCAGCTGGTGGTGCAGACCGCGCCGCACATCGGCAACACCGGCGTCAACAATGACGACGCCGAGTCCCGCCGCATCTGGGTGGCCGGCTACATCGTGCGCGACGCCGCCCGCCGCCCGTCCAACTGGCGGTCCGAGCGTTCGCTGGACGAGGAACTCGTGGCACAGGGCATCGTGGGAATTCAGGGCGTGGACACCCGAGCCATCACCCGTCACCTGCGCGAACACAAAACCATGCGCGCCGGTATTTTCTCAGGTGTTGCCGCCCAGGCCACGGACAAGGAACTGGTCGACGCCGTGCTGGCCAGCGCACCCATGGAAGGCGCCCGGCTGGCTGAGGAAGTCAGCGTTGACGAGGCTTACGTCGTCGAGCCGAAGGACCACGGCTGGGACGGCGACCCCCGGTTCAGCATCGCCGCGATCGACCTTGGCATCAAGGCCATGACCCCCGTCCGGTTCGCCGAGCGCGGTGTCCGCGTCCACGTGCTGCCCGCCACCGCCACCCTCGCGGACGTCAAGGCCGTCAACCCGGACGGCTTCTTTATGTCCAACGGCCCCGGCGACCCCGCCACCGCCGACGTCCAGGTCAAGCTCCTCCGTTCCGTCCTGGACGAGAAGCTGCCCTACTTCGGCATCTGCTTCGGCAACCAGATCCTGGGCCGGGCCCTCGGCTTTGGCACCTACAAGCTGCGCTACGGCCACCGCGGGATCAACCAGCCCGTGATGGACCGCCGCACCGGCAAGGTGGAAATCACCTCGCAGAACCACGGCTTCGCCGTGGATGCACCGCTCGACGGCGCCACCCAGGCTCCGGAGGCACGGTACGGCCGCGTCGAGGTCAGCCACGTCAGCCTCAACGACGACGTCGTGGAAGGCCTCGCCTGCCTGGACATTCCCGCCTTCTCCGTCCAGTACCACCCGGAAGCCGCGGCCGGACCGCACGACGCGGCCTACCTGTTTGACCGCTTCATCGACCTGATGGAAGGGACCCGGGACGGGAAGACCGCCAACGAGTCCAAGGATCCCGTGGACTCGGCACACCCCGCCGGCGCTGACCACAAGAACGACAACAAGACTGAGGACAAGAAGTAATGCCGAAACGTACCGATCTCAAGAGCGTCCTCGTCATTGGTTCCGGCCCGATCGTCATCGGCCAGGCCGCCGAATTCGACTACTCCGGCACGCAGGCCCTGCGCGTCCTCAAGGAGGAAGGCCTGCGCGTCATCCTCGTGAACTCGAACCCGGCCACCATCATGACCGATCCGGAGTTCGCCGACGCCACGTACGTCGAACCCATCACCCCTGAGGTGGTGGAGAAGATCATCGCCAAGGAACGCCCGGACGCCGTGCTGCCCACCCTGGGCGGCCAGACTGCCCTGAACACGGCCATCGCCCTGGACAAGAACGGTGTGCTGGAGAAGTACAACGTAGAGCTCATCGGCGCCAACATCGCCGCCATCGAACTCGGCGAGGACCGTGAGAAGTTCAAGGGCGTTGTAGAACGCTGCGGCGCCGAGTCCGCCCGCAGCCACATCATCCACACCATGGACGAGGCCCTCAAAGCCGCCGACGACCTCGGCTACCCCATGGTGGTCCGCCCGTCCTTCACCATGGGCGGCCTCGGCTCGGGCCTCGCCTACAACGAGGACGACCTCCGCCGCATCGTGGGCCAGGGCCTGCAGTACAGCCCCACCAGCGAGGTGCTGCTCGAAGAGAGCATCCTCGGCTGGAAGGAATACGAGCTCGAGATGATGCGCGACAAAAACGACAACGTCGTGGTGGTTTGCTCCATCGAGAACTTCGACCCCGTAGGCGTCCACACCGGCGACTCCATCACGGTGGCACCGGCCCTCACCCTCACGGACCGCGAATACCAGCGGCTGCGCGACATCTCCATCGCCGTCATCCGTGAAGTGGGCGTGGACACCGGCGGCTGCAACATCCAGTTCGCCATCGACCCCGCCACAGGCCGCGTCGTGGTCATCGAAATGAACCCGCGCGTGTCCCGTTCCTCGGCGCTGGCGTCCAAGGCCACAGGCTTCGCCATCGCCAAGATCGCCACCAAGCTCTCCCTGGGCTACACCCTGGACGAGATCCCCAACGACATCACGCAGAAGACCCCGGCGTCCTTCGAACCCACCCTCGACTACGTAGTGGTCAAGGTGCCGCGCTTCGCGTTCGAGAAGTTCCCGGCAGCGGACAACACCCTCACCACCACCATGAAGTCGGTGGGAGAGGCCATGGCCATGGGCCGCAACTTCACCGAAGCCCTGCAGAAGGCGCTGCGGTCGCTGGAGCAGAAGGGCTCGCAGCTGGACTTCAGCAGCGTCCCTGAGTGGGAAGTCGCCGAGCTCATCGAAAAGGCCAAGCGCCCCACCACCGAGCGCCTGCACCAGGTCCAGCGCGCCCTCCTGGGCGGCGCCACCGTGGAGCAGCTTTTCGAGGCCACCAAGATTGACCCGTGGTTCCTGGACCAGCTCGAGCTCCTCAACGAGATCTCCCGCGAAATCCGCCAGGCCGGTGCGCTCACTGCCGACATGCTGAAGCGGGCCAAGCGGCACGGCTTCTCGGACGAGCAGATCGGCGCCCTCACGCACAACTCCGAGGCCGTGGTCCGTGGCGTCCGCCAGGCGCTGGGCATCCGCCCCGTCTACAAGACCGTGGACACCTGCGCCGCGGAATTCGCCGCTTACACCCCGTACCACTACTCGGCCTACGACGAGGAGGACGAGGTTGCGCTGCACTCCAAGCCCTCCGTCCTGATCCTCGGCTCCGGTCCCAACCGCATCGGCCAGGGCATCGAATTCGACTACTCCTGCGTCCACGCCTCAATGGCGCTGCGCAAGGCCGGCTACGAGACGGTGATGGTCAACTGCAACCCGGAGACCGTCTCCACCGACTACGACGTCTCCACCCGCCTGTACTTCGAGCCACTGACGCTGGAGGACGTGCTGGAGGTCATCGCGGCTGAAGAACGCACCGGCGGTGTCATGGGCGTGTTCGTCCAGCTCGGCGGACAGACACCGCTGAAGCTTGCGCAGCAGCTCGCCGACGCCGGCGTCCCCATCCTGGGCACTTCACCGGAAGCCATCGACCTCGCCGAGCACCGCGGCATGTTCTCCCGCGTCCTGGACAAAGCCGGCCTCGTTTCCCCGAAGAACGGCACCGCCGTCTCCTTCGAGGACGCCAAGAAGATCGCCGACGAGATCGGCTACCCGGTCCTCGTCCGTCCTTCCTACGTGCTCGGCGGCCGCGGCATGGAGATCGTCTACGACGAGCCCAACCTGTCCCGCTACATCGCCAACGCCACGGAAATCACCCCGGACCACCCGGTGCTGATCGACCGCTTCCTCGAGGACGCCGTCGAAATCGACGTCGACGCCCTTTTCGACGGCACCGACATGTACCTCGGCGGCATCATGGAGCACATCGAGGAAGCCGGCATCCACTCCGGCGACTCTGCGTGCGTCCTGCCGCCCATCACCCTGGGCACCAACGTCCTGGAGCGGGTGCGCACCGCAACCCGTGCCATCGCCGAAGGCGTGGGCGTCCGCGGCCTGATCAACATCCAGTTCGCGCTGGCCTCCGACGTGCTGTACGTCCTGGAAGCCAACCCGCGTGCGTCCCGGACCGTGCCGTTCGTCTCCAAGGCCACCGGCGTCCAGATGGCCAAGGCCGCGGCCCTGATCGGCACTGGGGTGACCATCAACCAGCTCCGCACCGCGTACAAGATGCTGCCGGAAACCGGTGACGGTTCCACCCTTCCCCTGGACGCCCCCGTGGCCGTCAAGGAAGCCGTGCTGCCGTTCAGCCGTTTCCGCACCCCCGAAGGCAAGGTGGTTGACTCCCTGCTCGGACCGGAGATGCGTTCCACCGGTGAGGTCATGGGCATCGACAAGCACTTTGACACCGCCTTCGCCAAGAGCCAGGCCGGCGCGAACAACGCCCTGCCCACCGAAGGCAAGATCTTTGTCTCCGTGGCCAACCGCGACAAGCGCTCCGTCATTATGGGCGTCAAGCGGCTCTCGGACCTGGGCTTCGAAATCGTCTCCACCGGCGGCACCGCCGATGTCCTGCGCCGCAACGGCATCCAGGCCACACCGGTGCGCAAGGTGGCCGAGGGCAGCAGCGCTGAAGGCGAAGGCACCATCGCCGACCTCGTCATCGCCGGCGAGATCGACATGGTCTTCAACACACCGTCCGGCGGGGAAGCACGCAGCGACGGCTACGAACTGCGTGCCGCCGCGACGTCCATCGGGATTCCCTGCATCACTACGGTGGCGGAGTTCAACGCCGCCGTGCAGGCGATCGAGGCCATGCGGACTTACGAATGGTCCGTCACCAGCCTGCAGGAGCACGCCGCGGCCCTGGCCGAGTCCCAGAAGGCGGCCCTGCAGCATGCCTGAGCAGGTATCGGCCGCCGCCGGCCGGGAGTCTTTCGGCTCCCGGCTCGGCGCCGCCATGGCCGCCCGCGGCCCGCTGTGCGTAGGCATTGACCCGCACCCGTCCCTGCTGTCCGTCTGGGGCCTGAAGGACGACGTCGACAGCCTCCGCACGTTTTCCCTGACCGTCCTGGACGCGGTGGCTTCCCTCGCTGCCGCGGTCAAGCCGCAGGTGGCGCTGTATGAGCGCCACGGGTCCGCCGGCATGGCTGTCCTGGAGGAAGTCCTGGCCGTTGCCCGGGATGAGTCAGTCCTGACCATCGCCGACGCCAAGCGCGGGGACATCGGATCCACCATGGCGGCCTACGCCGATGCCTGGCTCCGGGACGGTTCGCCGCTGGCCGCGGACTCGGTAACCCTGAGCCCCTACCTCGGCTTCGAATCTCTGCGTCCTGCCCTGGACCTTGCGGCCGAAACCGGGCGCGGTGTTTTTGTCCTCGCCCTGACCTCCAACCCCGAAGGCCCGTCGGTCCAGCACGTCGGGGGAGCCGATTCAGTGGCGCGCCGGATCGCCCTGGCCGCGGGCGGGGAAAACCGGCGCTATCCCGGTGACCTGGGTTCCGTTGGCCTTGTTGTCGGCGCTACCGTCGGGACCGCCCTTTCGGACCTCGACGTGGACCTCGCCGCCATGCGCGGCCCTATCCTGGCACCGGGCCTGGGAGCACAGGGGGCCACCCCGGCCCACCTCCGCGCCACCTTCGGCAACGCCTATGCGCAGGTCCTGGGAACTTCCAGCCGGGACATCCTCGCGGCCGGCCCCCAACGGCAGGGCCTGCAGGACGCCGCCCGGCGGACCCTCGACGGGTTGCGCGGAGAATAGGAAACGGCCTGCGGACCGCCGGCCGTTCCCGCGCATCCATTGATTCAAGCTGCACCAAAGGGTAGTTTCAGGACATGTCCAAGGGCGGCCGCCCCTGGACGTGTCCACCCAGATCCGGGGGTGTCAACTAATGGTGCTGCGACCCTTATCCGCGTCCGAACGGACTGATGCCCTGAACAAGGCAGCGGCAGCCAGGGCAACCCGGGCCGCGGCCAAGGAAAGCCTGAAGAACGGCAAGAGCTCCGCGGCCCAAATCATCAACTCGGCCATGGCTGATGAAGCCATGGCGCGGATGAAGGTTTCGGAGCTGTTGGAGTCCCTGCCGGGTATCGGCAAGGTGCGGGCCGCCGCGATCATGAAGCAGCTGGGCATTGCGGCTTCCCGCAGGCTCCGTGGCCTCGGCGTCCACCAGCGCCGGGCGCTGGTAGATTTTATAGACGAGAATTAGGCGGGCCCCCGGGCCGCCTTCCAATGAACTCCGGCCCAAAAGGAATACGTGAGCAATAAACCTGGACTGACAGTCCTCGCTGGTCCGACGGCTGTTGGCAAAGGCACGGTGTCCACTTTCATCCGGGACAACTACCCGGAGGTCTGGCTGTCCGTATCAGCCACTACCCGGGCAGCCCGGCCGGGTGAAATCGATGGCGTGCATTACTTCTTCAAGTCCAAGGAGGAGTTCGAGCGGCTCGTTGCCGATGGCGAACTCCTCGAATGGGCAGTTGTCCACGGGCAGAATACATACGGGACCCTGAAGAGCACCGTGAACCAGGCCATCGCCGAAGGACGCTCGGTGCTTCTTGAGATTGACCTGCAGGGTGCCCGCCAGGTCAAGGCCGCGGTGCCGGACGCCCAGTTCGTCTTCCTCGCGCCCCCGAGCTGGGACGAAATGGTCCGCCGGCTGGTGGGCCGGGGCACCGAAACCCCGGAGGAACAGCAGCGACGCCTGGAAACCGCTAAACTGGAGCTTGCTGCTGAACCGGAGTTCGACCATACCGTCATCAATGACGACGTTCGCCGGGCGGCGGACGAGCTTGTTTCACTCATGGGGCTGACCCCGCATCCGCACGGAGCGCGGGAAGCGTCAGCCCGCTAGGAATTTGGAGAATTCGTGTCCACGAACCTTGAAGGCATCATCAACCCGCCCATCGACTCGCTGCTTGAGGCAGCCGATTCCAAGTACGGCCTGGTGATCTTCGGTGCCAAGCGTGCTCGTCAGATCAACGCCTACTACGCCCAGCTGCACGAGGGCCTCTTCGAGTACGTCGGCCCGCTGGTTGACACCAAGCTGAACGAAAAGTCGCTCTCGATCGCCCTGCGCGAGATCAACGAAGGCAAGCTGGTATCCACGCCGATCGAAGCCGCGGAGTAACACTGCCGCCTGACGTGCTGTTGACGGAGGTCACGTGCGCATAGTCCTCGGAGTCGGGGGAGGGATCGCCGCCTATAAGGTGGCATCGCTCCTCCGGCTTTTTACTGAAGCCGGCCATCACGTCACGGTGATCCCCACGGAGGCCGCCACCCGTTTTGTTGGCACCGCCACGTGGGAGGCGCTGTCCGGAAACCCGGTCAGCAACAGCGTTTTCGACGACGTCCACCAGGTCAACCACGTCCGCCTGGGCCACGAAGCGGACCTGGTGGTCATTGCTCCGGCGACGGCCGACCTCCTGGCGAAGGCAGCCACCGGCCAGGCCGGCGACCTCCTCACGAACACCCTGCTGATGGCCCACGGCCCGGTGCTGTTCGCCCCTGCCATGCACACCGAGATGTGGCAGCATGCGGCCACCCGCGCCAACGTGGAAACCCTGCGCGGCCGCGGTGTGGCGGTCCTTGAACCGGCAACCGGCCGGTTGACGGGGGCTGACTCCGGCCCGGGCAGGCTGCCTGAGCCCGAAGTGATCTTCGACGCCGCCATGGCGCTGGTCCAGGGGCAATCCGACTACCAGCTGCCGCTGGCCGGCAAGACAGTTACTATCAGCGCCGGCGGAACCCGGGAACCCCTGGATCCTGTCCGGTTCCTTGGCAACCGGTCCTCCGGCAAGCAGGGTGTGGCGCTGGCCGTCGCCGCCAGGAATGCCGGGGCAACAGTTCGGCTGCTCGCTGCCCACATGGAGGTTCCTGCGCCGGCAGGTGTGGAAGTGGTGCCGGTGGAGACCGCCCTGCAGCTCCGCGAGGCTGCCCTGGCAACCGCCGCAGATTCCGACGTCGTGATCATGTCAGCCGCAGTGGCTGACTTCCGCCCGGCAGAGGTCTCGAACACCAAAATCAAGAAGCGCGACGACACCGCCGATCCCGTGATTACGCTGGTCCGCAACCCTGACATCCTGCACGAACTCGTGGAGCGCCGGAACAGCTCCGGAGCCGGGGGAGCGCAGCAGCTGATCGTTGGGTTCGCCGCTGAAACAGGGGACAGCGACGGGGACGTGCTGGCCTACGCGGAGGCAAAGCTCCAGCGCAAGGGCTGTGACCTGCTGGTGGTCAACCATGTAGGGGCTGACAAAGTCTTCGGCCAGGACACCAACTCCGTGGTCATCCTGGCGCGCTCCGGCTCCGAACCACAGGAGGCGTCAGGGACCAAGACCGAGGTTTCAGCCGCCATCATCAGCCGGATCGGCTTCGAACTGAACCACGTTTCGCCCCGCGCCTGAGTGTTTCTGGCCACGTCCGCTTAGCACGGGGACATCTCCTGCGGGGAGTACGGATTCCAACAAGTAAGGTAGTTGAGTGACTTTACCGCTGCACCTTCCCCAGTCCCATGGGGCCACGCCCTCCGCGCTCCGGCTCTTCACCTCCGAGTCGGTCACCGAAGGCCATCCGGACAAGATCTGCGACCAGATCAGCGACGCCATCCTGGACGCGCTGCTGGCCGCCGACCCGGAATCCCGGGTAGCCGTGGAGACCATGGCCACCACCGGCCTGGTCCACGTCGCCGGTGAGGTCACCACCGACGCCTACGTCGAGATCCCGCAGATCGTCCGCGAGACCATCCTGGGCATCGGCTACGACTCCTCCGCCAACGGATTCGACGGCGCCCGCTGCGGTGTCTCAGTGTCCATCGGCCAGCAGTCCAATGACATCGCCGGGGGAGTCTTCAATTCCCTGGAAGCCCGCGAGGGACGCCAGGAGGACGACTACGACCTCCAGGGCGCCGGCGACCAAGGCCTGATGTTCGGCTACGCCAGCGACGAAACGCCCTCCTACATGCCGCTGCCCATCTGGCTGGCGCACCGCCTGTCCGAGCGGCTGACTGAGGTCCGCAAGTCAGGCGAACTGGCCTACCTCCGCCCGGACGGCAAGACCCAGGTGACGGTTGGGTACGACAAGGACCGGCCCGTTTCTGTTGAGACAGTTGTTATTTCCAGCCAGCATGCCGAAGGTGCAAGCCTGGAGCAGCTCCGGGCCGATCTGGCGTCCGTGGTCATCGAGCCTGTGCTGGCGGGCGCCAACCTGGACATCTCACGCGCCCGCAACATCTTGAACCCTGCCGGCGAATTTGTGATCGGCGGACCAGTGGGCGATGCCGGCCTCACCGGCCGGAAGATCATTGTTGACACTTACGGCGGCATGGCCCGCCACGGAGGCGGCGCGTTCTCGGGCAAAGACCCGTCCAAGGTGGACCGCTCCGCTGCCTACGCCATGCGGTGGGTGGCCAAGAACGTTGTGGCCGCCGGTCTGGCCAAGCGCGCCGAAATCCAGATCGCCTACGCCATCGGACAGGCCAGGCCGGTGGGAACCTACGTTGAAACCTTCGGCACCGAAACGGTGGACCCGGCACGCATCAGCGCCGCCATCGCGGAGATTTTCGACCTTCGCCCGCGGGCCATCATCGACGCCCTGGACCTGAAGCGGCCCATCTACGCCAAGACAGCCGCGCATGGCCACTTCGGCCGCGACGATCCGGACTTCACTTGGGAACGCCTGGACCGCGTTGATGACCTGAAGGCCTTCTTCAACGCCTGATCAAACCCGGCGGGCCGTGCCCGCGGCCCTGCCGCGGGCACGGATGTCTGTGCCTGGTGGTTTTCTGGCTCTGTCCACTTGGGTGATGCTGAACGGAGGTAGCCGCAGTGGTTGCTGACGGGTCGGCCAAACCATCACTGGACCTGCAGGCCGGCGTCCAGCCATCCCTGCTGCAGGGCTTCCCGGACCGTAAACAGCACGCCGGACCGCGGTTCGCGGACCACCTGCCGGTGGCCCGAGTCCTGGTGGAGTCCTCCCTGCCCCACTTGGACCGGCCGTTTGACTACGGTGTTCCGTCCGCGCTCGACAAAGACGCCCGTCCCGGAGCCAGGGTCAAGGTCAAGTTCAACGGTCAGGATCTCAGTGGCTTCATTACGGAGCGGGTGGCCGAGTCCGACGCCGGCCACACCCTCTTGCCGCTGGCGAAGGTGGTTTCCCCGGTTCCCGTCCTGACACCGGACATCCGCGACCTCGCTACTGCCGTCGCCGCCCGGTATGCCGGCACGGTGAGCGATGTCCTCCGCGTCGCCGTCCCACCCCGGGTAGCCCGGTTGGAAAAGGATTACCCCGCCGGTGTCGATGCCGCTGCACCCATGGAAGACGGTGCCGCTGGAACCGCCGCGCCATCCGTGACAGGAGTCCAGTCCGGTGCTTGGGGCGACTACCGCAACGGGCCCGCCTTCCTGCGCCACCTGGCAGAAGGCGGCTCGCCGAGGGCTGTCCTCAACCCGCTCCGGGCGTACGGACCCGCTGCATGGCCCCACGTGCTGGCCCAGGCGGTTGCTGCTGCCTGCGCTTCAGGCCGTGGAGCCCTGGTGGTAGTGCCGGACAACCGTGATCTGGACCGGCTCGAGGAGGCAGTCAAGAAAGTGCTGCCGGATCAGGCCGTGGCCCGCCTGACGGCAGAGGACGGACCAACGCCCCGCTACCAGAACTTTTTGCGCCTCCTTGCGGGCACAGCGCGCGTGGCCATCGGCACCAGGAGTGCTGCCTATGCCCCGGTCAAGGATCTGGGGCTCGTTGTCTGCTGGGACGACGGCGACGACCTCCTGATTGAGCAGCGCGCACCCTACGCGCACGCCCGCGAGGTGCTGCTCCTGCGCGCCGAGCAGGCGGGCGCAGCGTGCCTTCTGGCCGGCCACACCCGCAGTACCGAAGTTCACCGGCTGGTGGAGACGGGCTGGGCGCTTTCGGTCGAGGCCGGCCGCAACGTGGTCCGCGGCATCGTCCCGCGTGTGGTGAACACGGCCGACAGCTTCGAACAAGAGCGGGATCCGCTGGCCAGGATTGCCCGCCTCCCGGCCGCCGCCTGGCGCGCTGCCAAAGAGGGGCTCGAACGGGGCCCGGTCCTGGTCCAGGTGGCACGCGCAGGCTACGTGCCCTCGCTGGTGTGTGAAACGTGCCGCGAACCTGCCCGCTGCGGAGCCTGCCAGGGTCCGCTGGCGCTGCCCGGCGGAGGGTCGGTGCTTCCGCAGTGCCGGTGGTGTTCCACCCCGGCCCTGGAATGGGGTTGTTCCCTTTGCGGGGGCCGGAAGCTCCGCAAGGGCGCCACCGGGGTGATGCGTACGGCCGAAGAACTGGGGCGTGGTTTCCCGGGAAAAACAGTGGTCACCTCCTCCGGCGACCAGGTCAAGGCCAGTGTGGGCCCGGGAAAGTCGCTGGTAGTGGCCACCGTGGGGGCCGAACCCGTAGCCGAGGGCGGCTACGCAACGGCACTGCTCTTGGACGGCGACTCCCTGCTTCGGCGGGAAAACCTCCGGGCCGGTGAGGACACAGTGCGCCGGTGGTTCAACGCCGCCGCCTTGGTGCGGCCGGCGTCGGATGGCGGGCTCGTTGTTGTTACGGCATCGGAGAGCTCTGCCGTGGGTGCCCTGCTCCGCTGGGATCCGGCAGGTTACGCCGGGCGGGAGCTGTCCTTGCGGGTGGAACTGCAACTGCCTCCCGCGGTGCGGATTGCCTCGGTCACCGGCCCCCGGGCCGCCGTCGAACACTTCACGGCCGCTGTGGCAGCCCAGCTGCACCCGGCCGGAATCAGCCTGCGCACCGCCGGCCCGGCCCCGGTGGTCCTGAACGGACCGCCCTCAACGCGCCGGTCGGGGGACGATGTCCGCACACTCCTGTTTTTCCCGTACGCCCAGGCAGCAGCTGTGACGCGGGTCCTGCGTGCAACCCGGGCCGCCACGGCCGCAAAACGGAGCGCGGAACCCTTCCAGCTTCGGCTTGACGGCGTGGACGTCCTTTAGGCTGTGCTACTTCCTGCCCCGGCGTCGGGCGACGATGTCGTGGGCCACGTCCACCAGCTGGCGGGCGGACTCGTCCCACGTGAACTCCCCGGCACGGGCGAGGGAACGCCGTGAAGCTTCCTCCCAGCGGGCCTGGTCCTGCAAGCTCATCACGGCACCGGCGAACTGCTCCGGCGAGGCGGGATCAACGTAGCTGGCAGCGTCACCGCCCACTTCCCGGAAAATAGGAATGTCACTGGCAATCACCGGTGTGCCCAGGGCCATCGCCTCCACGAGCGGCAGGCCGTAACCCTCTGCCCGGGAGAGGCTCACCAAGGCAGTGGCGGTGGACAGGAGCTTGGTGTACTCCTCGTCCGTCACCCCGTTGTGGAACTCCACCCGGGCCCCGGACGGGACGAGCCTCTCCAGCTCGGCGCGCCGCTGCGGAGTGATCCGGCTGAGCAGGTGCAGCGTGAAGCCGGGAAGCGACGCCATGCCCGCCACCATGGTTTCCACGTTCTTGTAGGGCATAAAAGACCCCATGTAGACGATGGACGGCTCGGCCCCGGCTTCCGGTAGGCGCGGTTCCGCGGCCGGCTGGGGGGCGTTGCCGATGATCCTGACCGGACGCCGGGTCAGCCGGTACTTGGCCATCAGGGCCTCGGTGGTCCTGCTGACCGTTGCCACCGTGTCCGCCCGGTCCAGGAGGAGCCGCTGCGGCCAGAACGCCTTGTGGTACAGCCGCCACAGCAGCCGGACCGGGGCCGGCAGGAAACCCGGCGGCGCCGGGTGCTCGTAGTAGATCAGGTCATGCAGGGTCAGGACCAGCCCGTATTTCCGGCCCCAGGTGCCCATCGTCTGCATCGGGCAAACCACCACGTCAGCACCCAGCGGGTTCACCTTGCGGGCAACAAACAGTTCTGCCGGGGACAGGGGGCTGTTGATCAGCGTGTAGGGCACGTCCGGCAGCAGGGCGAGCTGCCGGGGGTCCGAAACCAGCATGGAAACATCGGCGATCTTCGCGGTGGCTTCGATCAGGCTCGCTCCGTAGCGGCTGATGCCGTCGTGGTGGTCGGTCCTGGTGAATCGTGCATCAATGACTATCTTCACGCGGGATGGTCCTTAAGGAAGCTGCGGATGTAGCGGGCGGCGGGCTCAGGCGTCTCGTAGTGGATCAGGTGGCCAACGCCGGGAATGACCTCGAGTTCGCCGTCGGGCAGCAGTGCGAGAAGCCGGTGCTGGTCCGGCAGGGTGGCGATTTCGTCCTTCTCGCCGGCCACCAGCAGTACCGGAAGGCGCAACTGTCCGGCCACTTCGGCTACGTGGTTGCTGACCGAGGCGGTAAACGATTCGAGCAAGCTGTCCCTGTTGGCGAACGCGCTGAAGTAGGCGTGGTGCTGGCCGTGGATAAAGCGGCGCAGTTCCCGGTCCGTCGTTTTGGCCATGGCTTCGCTCATCACGCGGACAATCAGCGGACTCCTCAGCAGGGCCTGCCCCAGGGAGCGGGGGAGGCGGGCGGCCAGCTTGTAGTACAGCACCGCCAGCCTGGTCATGATGCCTTTGGGACCCTCAAGTGCCGGCGCGGCAATGGGGTTGACCAGGATCAGGGGATGCACTGCGTCCGGATGGGCGGCCACAAAGTGCGCCGTGATGATGGAGCCGAATGAGTGGCCCAGAAGCACGGTGTCCGGTTCCAGCCGCAGGGCGGCCATGAATTCCGTGATGAACGCCCCGTAGCCGGCCACAGTGTGGCCGCCGGGCCCGAATGCCTGCGAGCTGCCGAAACCTGGCAGGTCCGGCATGATGAGGCGCATGTCGGGGAGCTGGTCAGCCACCCGCAGGAGTCCGTGGTGGTCGCCGCGGAACCCGTGGATCACCAGGATGGTCCGTGTCTCGGGTGTTTCCTGAACGGGCTCATAGGTCCAGTACGCCACTTTCCCGCCGGAGAGCTGCACGGAAGAGGCACGGGTGCGTCCGGCGAGGTCCGGGCTGAAGAAGGCGGGCGCGGTGGACGGCCCGGAGTGTGTTGTTTTCATGCAGGTCCTAGTTGACGTTGTCCGGGTGGGAGCCGGTGCGCTGGCCCCGGTCCAGCGCGGCGAGTGCTTCCATGTCCCGGGCAGAAAGCTCAAAGCTGAAGATGTCCAGGTTTTCCCGGATGCGTGCCTCGGAGCTGGCTTTCGGAATGGCGATGTTGCCCAGCTGGATGTGCCAACGAAGGATCACCTGCGCGGGTGTCCTGCGGTGTTCGGTGGCGCAGGCCTGCACCACGGGGTCGGCAAGCACCTGTCCGCGCCCCAGCGGGCTCCACGCTTCGGTCCGGATATTCACGTCTTCGTGGATTTTCCTCAGCTCGTGCTGCTGCAGCCAAGGGTGGAGTTCGATCTGGTTGACGGCCGGTGTGACTTCCGCCGTCTGCAGCAGCCGGTCAAGGTGGGCCGGCAGGAAGTTGCTGACCCCGATGGCGCGGACTTTGCCCTCCCGGTAGAGCGTTTCCAGGGCCCGGTAGGTTTCCTGGAACAGTCCACGCCGGGGGCAGGGCCAGTGGATGAGGTACATGTCCACGTAGTCGAGGCCGAGGTTGACCATGGAGTCGTCGAACGCACGGAGGGTTGCGTCGTAGCCGTGGTGGTCGTTCCACACCTTGGTGGTGATAAACAGGTCTTCCCTGGCAAGGGCCGGGAAAAGTTCCCCGGAACCGCCGGTGCCGGCCTGGGTTCCCAGCTGCGTGCTGATGCCGCGGGCAACACCGGTCTCGTTGCCGTACATGGCGGCGGTGTCGAAGTGTCGGTAGCCGGCGTCGAGGGCCATGGCCACCAGCCCGGCCGTGTCCGCTGGCGGCACCTTGTACAGGCCGAAGCCCAGCTGGTCGATCAGCACGCCATTGTTCAGGCCAAGCCGCGGTGGGGTCCTCATAATGTCGACTCTACCTACTCGCCGTCGCCATGCCTTCCAGGCCCACCAGGCGCCGCGCGGTCGCTTCGTCGAGGATGAGGTCTGTTGCGAGGCGGGCCGCGAGGGCACCTTTGAGGCCATTGATCTTGGAGACCCCCGAAACCACGCAGATCCTGCGCCGGACCTGCCGGAGTTCGGACAGGGCCGGACCGGTTGACCGCTCGTTCAGCAAAATGCCGTCCGAGGAACCGTCCGCCCGGAAGAAGACGGTGGCCACGTCGCCCACCACGTCCGAGTGGGCGAGGATGTTCAGGTCGTTCTCGTCCAGGTAGCCGCCGGCGTACACATGGCTGGGATAGTCCGCGTCAACCGAGCCCACCCCGAAGATCGCGATGCTCATCTTGGCCTGCAGGGCGAGGACGCGTTGCACGCTGCGTTCATTCCACATCGCAGTCTTTGTGGACGCGTGGTCAAAGAAGGCAGGAACCGGGAACTGTTCCACCCGTGCCCCGTAGGCGCTGCCGAAGCGGCGCATGATGTCGCTTGCGTAGGTGATGCCGGTGGTGTGCATGTTTCCGGCGCCGTTGAGCTGCACGATGACGCTGTCGTGCGTGATCTTCCTGGTCAGGTGCCGGCTGACGGCACTCAGCGTGGAGCCCCAGGCCACCCCGATAATCGCATTGGAATCCACCAGGGGGCCGATGGTCCGGGCGGCCTGCATGGCCACGCGGTCCAGTGTTTCGGCCTCGTTGAGGGTTTCCACCACCGGGACGACGTGGACGTCGACGCCGTAGCGGCGGCGGATGAGGCCCTCAAGCTCCGGACCCGTATCGAGCGGGTTGCGGATCTGTACCTGGACCAGGCCCGAATCCCGGGCCGAGGACAACAGCCTCGAAACGGTGGAACGCGAGGTGCGCAGTTCGCGGGCGATGGCGTCCATCGTGAGGTCCTGCAGGTAATACATTTGTGCAGCCCGCAGGGCGTCAGCGTGCCGTGAAGGGTCCACGAAAACTCCGTTCTGCACGTTTGTGCATAGTGCTTGACTCCATTTTCCATTAGTCAAAACAATAGATGAGAACGGCGGCGCACTTGAAGGTGCCCGCGACATACAAAGCCCAAGGGAGTTGTTTTGGGACCCAAGGATTCATCTGTCCGCCCCGCCTCGCCGAAGCCTCACGCAGAGCGTTCATCAGTCCACAACCTGAGGCGGCGACCCCACGCAAAAGTGCTGGTGGTAGGCGGCGGAATCAACGGCGTCGGAACCTTCCGGGACCTCGCCCTGCAGGGGGTGGACGTGGCACTCGTGGAGCGCGGAGACTACTGCCAGGGCGCCAGCGGCGCGTCCTCGCACATGATCCACGGCGGCATCCGCTACCTCGAGAACGGCGAATTCCGGCTGGTCCGGGAATCAGTTGTGGAGCGCAACCGGCTGCTCCGGATTGCACCGCATTACGTGAAGCCGCTGCAGACCACCATCCCCATCTTCAGCACCTTTTCCGGTATCCTTGCCGCTCCGCTGCGGTTCCTGACCCACAAACAGCAGGGCAAGCCAACAGAACGCGGTGCCTTCCTCATCAAGGTTGGCCTCAGCCTCTACGACGCTTTTTCCCGCGACGGCGGCAGCGTGCCCCGGCACCAGTTCAGGGGCAGGAAACGCGCCTTGGCTGAACTGCCCCGTCTGCGCCCGGACATCAAATACACGGCCACCTACTTTGACGCCTCGGTGCACAATCCGGAGCGGCTCACCCTCGACGTGCTTCAGGACGGCGAGAAAGCGGGCCAGGCAGCCGGGACCGCCAATACCCAGGGCAACACGGCCCGCGCCAGCAACTACCTCTCTCTCAAGTCTTTGACCGGACAGCCTAACCGCGGCACCGGCAAGGGCAGCACTGTCCGCTTGCGCGATGAGCTCACCGGTGAGGAATTCGACTTCACGGCCGATGTCATCGTCAACACCACCGGCGCCTGGGTGGATCTCACCAACGAGGCCATGGGAGCCGCCTCCACCTTTATGGGCGGCACCAAGGGCTCACACATCGTGCTTGACCATCCGGCCCTGCTTAGCGCCTGCAACGGGCGCGAGATCTTTTTCGAGCACACCGACGGGCGGATCGTGCTTATCTACCCGATGGGCGACCGGGTCCTGGTGGGGACCACTGACGTGGACGCAGACATGGGCCAGGACGCCGTCTGCACGGATGAGGAAATCGATTATTTCTTCGAACTGATCGGCCACGTCTTCCCGGACATCCCGGTCAGCCGGGAACAGATCGTCTATACCTTCTCCGGCGTCCGGCCTTTGCCCCGGCATGACGCGACGCAGCCCGGCTTCGTTTCCCGGGACTACCGGATTGAGCGCCGCGGACCGGGCAGTATCGGGTCCGGCGCCGGCGCGGTCGTGCTGAGCCTGGTAGGCGGAAAGTGGACCACCTTCCGCGCCCTGGCCGAGCACCTGACCAACGATGTCCTCGCGGAGCTCGGCGTGCAGCGCAAGGTGTCCACCGCCCAGCTGGCCATCGGCGGCGGCGCAGGCTTCCCCGCCGATGAGGCCGGCGTGCAGAAGTGGATCAAGCAGCACATGGCTGCCGGCCGGGACGCGGACCGGACCGCCGGGCTGCTGACCCGCTATGGAACGCGTGCGGAGGCCGTGATGGCGTACCTGGATGCCGGACCCGACCACCTCCTGCGCTCCACCCGCGAACTCAGTGCCCGGGAACTGGAATTCATGGCAGCCCACGAACAGATCGGACACCTGGCGGACGTGCTCATCCGCCGGACGTCCCTGGCCTTCCGCGGCTTGGTGACCGGTGAGCTGCTCAACGAAATGGCCGAGGTGCTCGCGGTACCCCTGGGCTGGGACGCTGCGGCCCGGGCCGCCGAGATCCGGCACGCGCAGGACGTGCTGCAGCGGTTCCACCGCGTGGAAACCCACAGCCTGGTCGCCTAGGGCCCGGCTGGCGGCCGGGGCGGCAACCCGTCCCGGCAAACGGTCCTTCAACCCGCGAAGGACTGACAACAGAAAATAAGGAGAGTCAAGGATGTCTCTTGGAATTGTTTTCCTTTCCGAAGTATTCGGAACGGCGATGCTCACCCTGCTGGGTTGCGGCGTCGTGGCCAACGTGGCCCTGCGGGGCACGAAAGGCAACAGCGGCGGATTCCTGATGGTCACATGGGGATGGGGTGTCGCTGTTTTCGCGGGTGTCTTTGTGGCCGCGAAATCGGGGGCACACCTTAACCCCGCCGTGACACTTGGGCTCCTGGTGAACGGGAAGGCGGAGTATGCTCCGGATGTTCCCGTTGATTTCGCCTCCACACTGACCTACTTCGGTGGCGAAATGCTCGGAGCGTTCCTCGGTGCTGTGGTCTGCTGGCTGGCCTACAAGCAGCATTTCGACGTCGAAGAAGAGGTTGCCAGCAAACTCGCCGTCTTCTCCACCGGCCCGGCCATCCGGAACAGCACCTGGAACCTGGTGACCGAGATCATTGGCACCTTCGTTCTGGTGTTCGTGATCCTGACCCTCGGCGGCACCCCGTCCGGCCTCGGCCCGCTCGCTGTGGCGCTGCTCGTCGTCGGCATCGGCGTCTCCCTCGGCGGTCCCACCGGTTACGCCATCAACCCGGCCCGTGACCTCGGCCCCCGCATCGCCCACGCCCTGCTCCCCATTAGGGGCAAGGGCTCCAGCGACTGGGGCTACTCATGGATCCCCGTTGTGGGCCCGCTTGTCGGCGGTGCCCTGGGCGGGCTTGTCGCCAAGCTGGTTCCGATCATCATCACCGCAGCTGCCTGACCAATCTCCCAGCCAGTGAGCCACGCCGGCCACTGACCCAACCCAAGACAAGGACGTCACCATGAACCAGTTCGTTATCGCTATTGACCAGGGAACCACGAGCACCCGCGCCATCATTTTCGACCACAGCGGCAAGATTGTTTCCTCGGGGCAGATGGAACACGAGCAGATCTTCCCGCAGGCCGGGTGGGTGGAGCACAAGCCCGCCGAAATCTGGAACAACACCCGCGAGGTCATCGCCTCCGCCCTCTCCAAGGCGAACCTGACACGGCACGATATCGCCGCCGTCGGAATCACCAACCAGCGCGAAACCGCCGTGGTGTGGGACAAGACCACTGGCGAGGCCGTCTACAACGCCATCGTCTGGCAGGACACCCGCACCCAGGACATCGTGGATGAGCTGGCCAAAGATGGCGGCGCGGACCGCTTCAAGCAGAAGGTGGGCCTGCCGCTGGCCACCTACTTCTCCGGCACCAAAATCAAGTGGATCCTGGACAACGTGGACGGCGCCCGCGCTAAAGCCGAGGCCGGGAACCTCGTGTTCGGCAACACGGACGCCTGGGTCCTGTGGAACCTCACCGGCGGGGTGGACGGCGGCGTCCACGTCACCGATGTGACCAATGCGTCGCGCACCCTGTTCATGGACCTGGACACGCTGCAGTGGGACGAGGAAATCCTGAAAATCTTCGGTGTTCCCCGCAGCATGATGCCGGACATCAAGTCCTCCTCCGAGGTCTACGGCACCGTGCACACCTCGCAGCTGCTGCGCGAAGTCCCCGTGGCCGGGATCCTCGGCGACCAGCAGGCGGCAACCTTCGGCCAGGCCGCGTTCCAGACCGGCGAGGCGAAGAACACGTACGGCACCGGCTGCTTCCTCATCTTCAACACCGGCGAGGAAATCGTCCACTCGAAGAACGGGCTGCTGACCACCGTGGGCTACAAACTCGGTGACGCCGCGCCGCACTACGCGCTGGAAGGCTCCATCGCCGTCACCGGATCGCTGATCCAGTGGCTGCGCGACAACCTCGGCCTCATCAGCAGCGCCCCCGAGGTCGAGACCCTGGCCGCGGCAGTCAAGGACAACGGCGGCGTGTACATCGTCCCGGCGTTCTCCGGACTCTTCGCGCCGTACTGGCGTTCGGACGCACGCGGTGCGATCGTGGGCCTGACGCGGTTCGTCAACAAGAACCACATCGCCCGGGCCGCCCTGGAGGCCACCGCCTTCCAGACCCGCGAGGTGCTTGACGCCGTCAACGCGGACTCCGGCGTTCCGCTCTCCGAGTTGAAGGTCGACGGCGGCATGGTGGCCAACGACGCCCTCATGCAGTTCCAGGCGGACATCCTGGGCGTCCCTGTCATCCGGCCCAAGGTGGTTGAGACCACGGCACTCGGTGCGGCCTATGCAGCCGGGCTCGCCGTGGGCTTCTGGAAGGACCTCGGCGAACTGTCGGCCAACTGGTCCGAAGACAAGCGCTGGGAACCACAAATGGACCAGGCCGAACAGGAGCGCCAGCTGCGGCTCTGGAAGAAGGCCGTCACCAAGTCCATGGACTGGGTCGACGAGGACGTGAAGTAACCGGCAATTCAGCTGTTCGTGGTGCGGCGGGGCCCCGTCTCACCACGCAAGGAAGGCGGCCCCTGCCCCGCCCGTCCCCTGCTGCTCCCTCCGCTCGCAAGCTCGCGGCGGGGCCCTCGCAGCAGGGGGCCCATCGCGGTGCCCACAACACCCGGGCGAGGGGCCGCATTCCTTGCTTTCGCCGTCGTCACCCTTCATCGTCGTGCAGAGGGTCCCGCTGCTGCTTCAGCCGCTCGTGGCGACTGACGTTTAGGGGGACGTGCGGGTGCGCTAAAGTGGTTTTATGCGTGCGATCCTTCTGCTTAGCTAGCCGCCCGGCGTCCGGAACAACGGAAAGCCGTGCGGCAGCCCCTCCCTGGCGAGGGGCTTTTGTGTGTCCGGGCATAATTCCGGGCCGGCAGCAGGAGGATCAGGCCGTTATGGCAGCACCGATGCCGTAACAGAACAGAAGAGGGCAGCAGTGGGCGTTCAGCCGGAGACAGAGACCGGAACATCAGCAACAGTGCAGGCAGAGGTGCCCGACGAGGGCACTTACAGCTTTGCGGCCATCGAGGCCAAGTGGCCGCAGGTGTGGGAAGACCTCAAGGTTTTCACCCCTGTCGACGACGGGTCCCGGGAGCGGCGCTACGTGCTGGACATGTTCCCCTACCCGTCCGGCGACCTCCACATGGGCCACGCCGAAGCGTTCGCCATGGGCGACGTCGTGGCCCGCTACCTGCGCCAGCAGGGCTTTGACGTGCTGCACCCGATCGGCTGGGATTCCTTCGGCCTGCCTGCGGAAAACGCCGCCATCAAGCGCAACGCCCACCCCAGCGAGTGGACCTACGCCAACATCGATACCCAGGCGGCGTCCTTCAAGCGCTACGCCATCTCCGTCGACTGGTCCCGCCGCCTGCACACCTCGGACCCCGAGTACTACCGCTGGACCCAGTGGCTGTTCAAGCGCTTCTACGAGCGCGGCCTGGCCTACCGGAAGGACTCCCCGGTCAACTGGTGCCCCAAGGACCAGACCGTGCTCGCCAACGAACAGGTAGTCAATGGCGCCTGCGAGCGGTGCGGCACCACGGTCACCAAGAAGTCCCTCAACCAGTGGTACTTCAAGATCACCGACTATGCCGACCGGCTGCTCGATGACATGGACGAGCTCCGCGGCCACTGGCCCGAGCGTGTCCTGGCCATGCAGAAGAACTGGATTGGACGGTCCGAGGGTGCGCACGTCAACTTCGTGATCGAAGCCGACGGCGGCAAGCCCGCCAAAGAGGTCACGGTCTTCACCACCCGCCCCGACACCCTGTACGGCGCGACATTCTTCGTAGTGGCTGCGGACGCGCCGCTCGCCGCCGAGCTGGTCACGGAGGAGCACGCCGCTGCCCTGGACGACTACCGCGAACGGGTCAAGGCCCTTACGGAAATCGAACGGCAGTCCACTGAACGGGAAAAGACCGGCGTCTTCACCGGCCGGTACGCCATCAACCCGCTGAACGGGGAGAAACTGCCCGTCTGGGCGGCCGACTACGTCCTGGCCGACTACGGCACGGGCGCGATCATGGCTGTGCCTGCCCACGATCAGCGCGACCTCGACTTCGCCCGCACCTTCGGCCTGCCCGTCCGGGTGGTCCTGGACACCGGTGAGGAAGATCCAGTTGTGTCCGGCAGCGCCACCGCGGGAGAGGGCACACTGATCAACTCCGGCGAACTGGACGGCCTGCCGAAGGCAGAGGCCATTCCGGCAGCGATCGCCATCCTGGAACGCCAGGGGACCGGCGAGAAGTTCGTCAACTTCCGGCTGCGTGACTGGCTGCTGAGCCGCCAGCGCTTCTGGGGCACCCCCATTCCGATCATCCACTGCCCGGCCTGCGGCGAGGTGCCCGTTCCCGACGAGCAGCTGCCGGTCACGCTGCCCGCCGACCTGCGCGGTGAGGACCTCGCGCCGAAGGGCACCTCGCCGCTGGCCGCTGCCGAAGCGTGGGTCAACGTGGAATGCCCGTCCTGCCACGGCCCGGCCAAGCGCGACACCGACACCATGGACACCTTCGTTGACTCGTCCTGGTACTTCCTGCGTTTCGTCTCACCGCACTACACGGAGGGTCCGTTCGACCCGGAGAAAATCAACGACTGGATGCCCGTGGGCCAGTACGTGGGCGGCGTGGAGCACGCCATCCTGCATCTGCTCTATGCCCGGTTCTTCACCAAGGTCATCCACGACCTCGGCATGATCGACGCCGACGAGCCGTTCAGAGCCCTCCTCAACCAGGGACAGGTCCTCAACGGCGGCAAGGCCATGAGCAAGTCGCTGGGCAACGGCGTGGACCTGGGCGAGCAGCTGGACAAGTACGGCGTGGACGCCGTACGGCTCACCATGATCTTCGCGTCCCCGCCCGAGGACGACGTCGACTGGGCCGATGTTTCACCGTCCGGATCGGCGAAGTTCCTGGCCCGTGCCTGGCGCCTCGCCCAGGACGTGGCCAGCGCACCCGGCGTGGACGTCACTACCGGTGACCGCGCCCTGCGGTCAGTCACGCACCGGACCATCGCGGACGCCGCCGAACTGCTGGACGCCAACAAGTTCAACGTGGTGGTGGCCAAGCTGATGGAGCTGGTCAATGCCACCCGCAAGGCCATCGATTCCGGTGCCGGCGGCGCCGATCCGGCAGTCCGGGAGGCGGCGGAAGCTGTCGCCGTGATCCTGAGTCTCTTCGCTCCCTACACCGCCGAGGACATGTGGAGTGTCCTGGGACACCCAGCGTCGGTGGCCAACGCCGGCTGGCCGGCCTACGACGCTTCGCTCCTGGTGCAGGACACCGTCACCGCCGTGGTGCAGGTCCAAGGGAAGGTGCGGGACAGGCTTGAGGTTTCCCCGGATGTCTCCGAGGACCAGCTGCGGGAACTGGCGCTGGCCTCGGACAACGTCCAGCGCGCCCTCGATGGCCGGAGCATCCGCACGGTCATCGTCCGCGCCCCTAAACTGGTCAACATCGTCCCGGCGTAGCCGGACCGGGCCGCCGGAAATTTTCCGGCGGCCTGCTTGATTCCAGGAGGCCCCTTGCCCGACCGCGACGCCCCTGCCTGGCCCTGGTTCCGGGCACGCGTGGCAGCCCTGCGCGCCCGGCAGGACGCCGCACGGCGGGGCAGCGACGCAGCGCTGCCGGTCGCCGTCGTCCGTACCGCCGTGGTGACTGATTCCGCCTCCGCTTTGCCGGCGGACTGGTCGGCAGGGCTCTGCGGCGACGGCCGCCTGACCGTCATTCCCATGCCCGTGATGGTAGGCGAGGAAATCTACGGCGAGGGCGAGGACGATATTTCGGAAACCATCGCGCTGGCCCTTGCCAGCGGGACGTCCGTGAAGACCTCCCGGCCATCGCCCGGACAGTTCGAACAGGCCTACCTGGCCGCCCAGCGCCGGGGCTACGACTCAGTGGTCTCCGTGCATATCTCCGGCGGCCTGTCGGGTACCGCGGACGCGGCACGCCTTGCGGCTGGCCGGGTGGGTATCCCCGTAACAGTGGTGGACTCGGCAACTGTGGGCATGGCCCTCGGGATGGCCGTCCAGGAAGGCGTCCGCGCCGCGGCGGAAGGCGCCGACGCCGGGGCTGTGGCCGCTGCGGCCGCGGAACAGGCGGCCGGCACCAAGGTCTATTTCTACGTTCCCAGCCTGGAGCAGCTCCGCCGCGGCGGACGGATCGGTGCGGCAGCCTCGCTGTGGGGCACCATGCTGGCCATCAAACCCATCCTGGCGGTCGACGGAGGCAGGATCGTGCCGCTGGAAAAGGTTCGGTCCGCTGCCAAAGCAGTCGCCCGGCTTGAGGAAATCGTCGCCGCCGACGCTGCTGCCCGCCCGGACGGTGTGCGCTTGGCCGTCCACCACTTTGGAAACCCTGCGGAGGCACAGGGCCTCGCCGCACGGCTGGCAGCTGCCCTGCCGCAGTGCGCTCCCGCCCAGATCAGTTCCCTCCCCGCCGTGCTCGCGGCGCATGCGGGGCTGGGCGTCCTGGCTGTCATTGTGGGCAACGGCGGCAATGCGGCCGATGACACCTCCGCTGCCTCCGGATAGCCGCGCCCTTTCCACATAGCAAGGCCCGGCGCTGTTGCCGGGCTGCACCCGGTCCCTAGCGTTGGCTGTATGTCACGCCGGGATGCTGGAACAGCAGGTCAGCAGGCGCGCCACGCAAGGAACCGGCTGCAGGCCGCCTTGGGCAGCAATCCCCGGGGACTCCTGTTTGAGGAGGACGGCCAGCCTGCCTTCGAATACAACGGTGCAGGCGGAACTGACGGCAGCGACGGCACTGGGCACGGCGCACACGCCGCGGCGGAGCCTCGGGACGTTGGCCCCGCCCTCCGCTGGCGCCTTGGCCTGCGGCTTGCAGTGCTCCTGGGGATGCTTGCCGTAGCTGCCGGTGCCTGGTTTTGGTGGCAGGCAGCGTCCGGACAGCCCGAGATCCTCCCGCTGGGCGGCGGCAGCCCCGAGACCAGCGCCGTCGCGGCTGAGGCGGACGCATCGGGCGAAGACGATGGAGGTGGCAGCCGTGCCGCTGCTGCCGCAGGCCCGCAGGAGAGCACCCCGGCCGGCACCGTGGTGGTCCACGTGGCCGGTGCAGTGCTGGGGCCGGGGGTGGTTCAGTTGCCGGCGGGGAGCCGGGTGCATGATGCCGTCGCCGCGGCAGGCGGGGCCAGTCCCGGCGCTGACCTGGACCGCCTTAACCTGGCGGCCCCGGTGACGGACGGCCAAAAGATCCAGGTCCCGCGGCCGGGCGAGCCGCTGCCGGACAACACGGGCGGCGCCGGGGCGCAGGATACGGGAGGTTCCCCGGACAACAATGCGGCAGGCTCGAAGGTCAACCTGAATACTGCGGGGGTGGAGGAACTGGATGGCCTGCCGAAGGTGGGACCCGTGCTGGCACAGCGCATCGTGGACTGGCGCAGGGAACACGGGCCCTTCACGGCTGTGGAGGAACTCGATGCCATTGACGGCGTGGGACCGAAAATGCTTGAGTCCCTGCTCCCGCTGGTGACCGTATGAGGCAGGCGCAGTGGCCGGGTGGAGGGAAGCAGGCGATAGGAAAAGCGGCATGGGTGCAGCGCCATGGTTAGCCGGTCATCAGGAATAAGGACCAGCCCCTGGAGCCGCTACGTGGACTCGGCCGTCAGGGGCAAGGCAGCAGCCGGTGAGGAAGGGGGCCACCCTGCAGCAGGGGAGAGTCCGGACACCGAACGGAACCTCGCGCCGGGACGCACCACAGCAGGAGGCCGGCGTTTGCGTATCCCGCCGCACCGCCGCGTCCCCGGTGACCGTTTGGCGACATACTGGCATGCCCAATACGCGCGTTTCATGGCCGGCAACAGGAAGGCGGCCCAGGCGTCAGGCCCGGAGGGAGACGAAGCACCGCGCCGGCGCACGGATGTCCGGCTCGCGCTGCCGGCGGCCCTGGTCTGGGCCGCCTCGGCAGCAGGGCTCTGGCTGGATCCGATGGCCTTGGCAGGCCTCTGCAGTGTGTTGCTGGTGCTTGCGGCCGCGCTGCTGCACAGGACGTGGCGGACCCGCAGGCGCTCAGCCACCGCGTGCCGGCAGAAGCCGGCCCGACGGAGTTTCCTGGCTACTGCCGCCGTTGCCCTGCTGCTGGCGGCCGTCGCGGCAGCGCATTCGGCGGTGGCCTCCACCCAGCGGCATGAAGGTCCGCTGGCGGCTGCGGTCTCATCCGGCAAGTCGGTGGTGGCCGTGGTGGAAGTGGCAGGAACGCCGCGTGCCCTCAATCCGCCGAACCAGGCAGGCACCCCCTCACGCTGGTCGATCGCTGTGTGGACCCGGGACGTCAGCACCGGAGGCGTCCTGTTGCGCACGCGGGCCCAACTGCTGGTAACCGGCGGCGGTGCCTGGGGGACGGTTGTGCCGGGGCAGCTGGTCCGCGCCACCGGGAAGCTCAGGCCGGCCGATCCCGGGAGGGAGGAAGCGGGCATGCTGGCTGCGTCCTCAGGGCCGGGGAGGCCCACCGCGTCTCCGTTCCTGCAGGAATCAGCGAAGAAGCTGAGGGAACGGTTTGTCTCAGCCGCCTCGTTCCTGGCTCCAGATCCGCGGGGCCTGTTGCCCGGAATGGTTACCGGGGACACCAGCTCCTTGGACGAAGGCCTGGAGACTGCAATGAAAAGCGTGGGCATGACCCACCTGACCGCCGTCAGCGGGGCCAACTGCAGCCTGGTGCTCGGAGCCCTGCTGCTGGCCTGCCGGCGGTTCCGCCTGCCGCGCGTCCCTGCGGCGGGGCTCGCCGTCGCGGGCCTTGGCTTGTTCGTCCTGCTGGTAGGCCCGGACGCCAGCGTCCTGCGGGCAGCCGTGATGGGGGCCGTGGCGGTATTTTCCCTGGCTGGTGGCCGGACCGGGCGGGGGCTGAGCTTCCTGAGCCTTGCCGTGACCGGCCTGCTGCTGGCGGACCCTGGACTGGGGTCGAGCTTCGGCTTCCTCCTGTCGGTCCTTGCAACGCTGGGCATTATCATCCTTGGCCGCAGGATCATGGCATGGATCCCGGCACTGATCCCGCGCTGGGCAGCAGCGGCGGTTGCTGTTCCCTTGTCCGCTCAGTTGCTGTGCGGGCCGGTGACTGTGGTGCTTCAGCCGCAGTTTTCAACGTACTCGCTGCTGGCAAACGTCGTGGCCTCGCCGCTGGTGGCGCCCGTGACGCTGCTGGGAACAGCTGCTGTTCCCCTGGTGGTACTGGCGCCGTGGGCCGGGACTGCGCTGGTGGCGGTGGCGGGCACCTTCAGCGCAGGGGTTGCGGCGACCGCGCGATGGACGGCGCAGCTCCCCGGCGCAGCCCTGCCGTGGCCGGAAGGCGTCCCCGGGCTGCTGAGCATGCTCCTCCTGTCCGTGCTGACATTCGGCGCTGTTGGGGCGGTTGCCCGTCCCCGCCGGCTCCTCCGCGTGGTGTTTGCTGCCCACGCGCGTACCATTGGCCTGATCGAACTGCTGGAACGATGCGCAGCCTGGACGCGGCGGTATCTGCACCGCGGGCAGACGGCCCGGCCACCAGGGGGACTGCGGCGGCGGTGCAGTGCCGGCTTGGACCGGGCCGCCGGACATGGCAGGCTGGGATACTCCACAAAATTTCCGGAAGGAAGCCCCGATGGCCGCTGCGCAGAAGCGTGCACCCCGTTCCCCGGCGTCGAACGGCCCCACCTGGCGGGACGTAACCCCCGCCGGCGTGGTCCTGGTGAGCGGCCCGGAAGAGTACTTGGGGATCAGGGCGATGGACCGCATCCGGGCCCAGGTGCGGGCAGCCTCCCCTGATGTGGTAGTCAGCCGGATCAATGCCTCCTCCTATGAGGCCGGGACCCTGCTGATGCAGGTCAGCCCGTCCCTTTTCGGCGAAAACAAGCTCATCGAGGTGGAGGCCGTGGAAGCGATGAATGACGCTTTCCTTGCCGACGGGCTTTCCTACCTTGGCCACCCGGAGCCCGATGCCGTCCTGGTGCTGCGCCACGGCGGGGGAGTCCGGGGCAAGAAACTGCTGGACGCCGTCAAGAAGGGCGGCTGGCCCGTTGTGGACTGCCAGCCGCTGAAGAAGGACGCGGACAAAGTGGCCTTCGTGGTGGCGGAGTTCAAAGCCGGCGGGCGGCGGATCGAGCCGGACGCGGTCCAGGCCCTGGTCAACGCCGTCGGGGCAAATCTCTCCGAGCTGGCTGCAGCCTGCAGCCAGCTCATCGCCGACGCCGGCACTACTGTCACCACAGAGATCGTGGACCGGTACTACGGCGGCCGGATCGAGGCTACTGCCTTCAAAGTGGCGGATGCCGCCATGGCAGGAAACGGTCCGCTGGCCTTGTCCACCCTTCGCCATGCGCTGGCCACGGGAGCAGATCCGGTTCCGCTGGTCGCCGCCCTGGCCGCCAAACTCCGGACCGTGGCACGCGTTGCCGGCGCGTCCGGTTCCGCCGCCCAGATTGCGGCGGAACTCGGGATGCAGCCCTGGTTGGTTGAACAGGCTCAGCGCGACGTCCGGCGGTGGACGCCGGAGGGCCTGGTGCGCTCCATCCAGGCCACCGCCGAGGCTGACGCCCAGGTTAAAGGACTCGCAAGGGACCCTGTTTACGCGGTGGAACATGCGGTGAGGATTATCGCGACGTCGGTACAGGGCAGGTAGCCCGCGCCACCCCGGACGCCCCGTCACCTCCCCGTCGATTGGGGGACAGGGGAGGTAACCGCGTTGCCGACACTGCGGATAAACACGCTGACGTTAAAGATATGTGGCCGGTACCAAACGGTACCGGCCACAACCATCAGTTCAACAGAACTGGAAACCTTACAGTGCGTTGACCTTCTTGGAGATCGCCGACTTACGGTTCGCTGCGTTGTTCTTGTGCAGAACACCCTTGCTAACAGCCTTGTCCAGCTTGCGGCTGGCAGCAACCAGGGCAGCAGCAGCTGCATCCTTGTCCGTGGACTCAACGGCAGTGTTGACGGCGCGGATGGCCGTCTTCAGCTCGGACTTGACTGCGTTGTTGCGCAGGCGTGCCTTCTCGTTGGTGAGGATGCGCTTCTTCTGGGACTTGATATTCGCCACGTGTGAACTCTCTTTTTAATGCGGAAATGGTCTAGAGGGCTTTCAGATTGGCCATTGACTGAGCGGCGTGGGGATACCTATGGCGGCCAACCATCAGTGGCCGTCGACCTGCACGGACACACAGCTACAAAGAATAGCAGGTCAGGCGTGGGGCTGGCCATTTGGCGGACCTAGTTCCAGCCGTGTCGCCGGCGAAGTCCTGCCGCCACCATGTCAAAACGTTCCCGGTCCAGTACGGCGCCTTCCCTGCGGATGCCATCCGGCCGCAGTTGCAGTATGCGGTCCAGCCTCGCCTCACTCGGCCGGCCCTGCCGGTCCCATCCTCCCGGACCCAGGTCCACGTAGTCCTTTGAGGCCGCCGACCCCGGCACGCGGTCCTTGCTGGTCAGCATCAGTCCCAGCAGGTAGCCCCCGCTTTTGCCCACCACGAGGACCGGCCGGTCCTTGCCGCGGGTGAAGTCCTCCTCGTAGGGGACCCAGGCCCACACCACTTCACCCGGGTCCGGCTCTCCGTCCGGTTGCGGTGCGTAGCGGACCGCAACGCGGCCCTGGAAATCGCCCGGGTACCTGCTGTCCGGGCGATGTCCGCCCTGGACCTGCACGGGGGTGGGGCGGGTCCGGCCAGGGCTGCCGCCCGGCGCGGGGCGGTCACTGCGTGCCGCTGTGCCGGTACCCGCCTTCGCCAGGACCCGCAGGCCGGCCTTGACGGCGTTTGCCAGGGAATGGAGGTTCAGTGCCATCCGGTAACCCTATCCCCGGCCCCCACCCGGCGGCGGAACGTCAACCGGCGCGGGAAATGCGGTGACCGGGCCCCGGACGTGGGACACTGGAGGTTCCAAGATGTGCGGCTGACCGCAGGGGCCCTCCGGTGTGCCCCGCGGAACCGCGTGAATGCCAACAGTAAGGACCCTGCGTGTCTCCCATGGCCCGCACCGCCCCGGTGCCCGCCGCGACAGATCCGGCCATAATTCGGAACTTCTGCATCATCGCGCACATTGACCACGGCAAGTCCACCCTGGCTGACCGCATGCTGCAGCTGACCGGCGTCGTGCAGCCCCGCGACATGAAGGCCCAGTACCTGGACCGCATGGACATCGAACGTGAGCGCGGCATCACCATCAAATCCCAGGCTGTCCGTATGCCCTGGGAACTCGACGGCACCAGCTACGCACTGAACATGATCGACACCCCCGGCCACGTGGACTTCACCTACGAGGTGTCCCGCTCGCTCGCGGCCTGCGAAGGAGCCATCCTCCTGGTCGACGCTGCCCAGGGCATTGAGGCCCAGACCCTCGCCAACCTGTACCTGGCGATGGAAAACAACCTCACCATCATTCCGGTCCTGAACAAGATCGACCTCCCGGCGGCGCAGCCCGAGAAGTACGCGGCGGAACTGGCCAGCCTGATCGGCGGCGACCCGGAGGACGTTCTCCGCGTCTCGGGGAAGACCGGCATGGGCGTTGAGGCCTTGCTGGACAAGATCGTCCGCGACCTGCCCGCTCCGGTGGGTGACCCGAACGCACCGGCCCGCGCCATGATCTTCGACTCCGTCTATGACACCTACCGCGGCGTGGTCACCTACGTCCGGGTGGTTGACGGCATGCTGCACCCGCGCGAACGCATCCAGATGATGTCCACCCGTGCCACCCACGAGCTCCTGGAAATCGGGGTGAGCTCCCCGGAGCCCACACCTTCCAAGGGCCTGGGCGTCGGCGAGGTGGGCTACCTCATCACGGGCGTGAAGGATGTCCGGCTGTCCAAGGTGGGTGATACGGTCACCAACCTTGCCAAGCCGGCCGCTGATTCACTCCCCGGCTATGCCGATGCCAAACCCATGGTCTTCTCCGGGCTGTATCCGCTGGACGGCACGGACTACCCGGTGCTGCGCGATGCCCTCGAGAAACTGATGCTCAACGACGCCGCCCTGGTCTACGAGCCCGAAACTTCCGCGGCCCTCGGCTTCGGGTTCCGCGTGGGCTTCCTCGGGCTGCTCCATCTGGAGATCACCCGCGAGCGGCTCGAACGCGAATACAACCTGGACCTCATCTCCACCGCGCCCAACGTGGAGTATGAAGTAACGCTGGAGGACAAAAAAGTGGTCCACGTGACCAACCCCAGCGAGTACCCCTCGGGCAAAATCTCCGAGGTCCGGGAACCGATGGTGTCGGCAACCATCCTGGCGCCCAACGAATTCGTCGGCGCCATCATGGAGCTGTGCCAGAGCCGCCGCGGTGTGATGGGCGGCATGGACTACCTGTCCGAGGACCGGGTGGAAATCCGGTACCGCCTCCCGCTGGCAGAGATCGTGTTCGACTTCTTCGACATCCTCAAGTCCAAGACCCGCGGCTACGGCTCGCTGGACTGGAAGGCCGACGGCGAGCAGGTGGCAGACCTGGTGAAGGTGGACATCATGCTCCAGGGCGAGCAGGTGGATGCCTTCTCCGCCATCACCCACCGTGACAAGGCCTACTCCTACGGCGTCATGATGACCACCAAGCTGCGTGAGCTCATCCCGCGCCAGCAGTTCGAGGTGCCCATCCAGGCGGCCATCGGCTCCCGGATCATTGCCCGCGAAAGCATCCGAGCCATCCGCAAGGACGTCCTGGCCAAGTGCTACGGCGGCGACATTTCCCGCAAGCGCAAACTGCTCGAGAAGCAGAAGGAAGGCAAGAAGCGCATGAAGATGGTGGGCCGCGTCGAGGTCCCGCAGGAAGCCTTCATCGCCGCGCTCACCACCGACGAGTCCAAGGACAAGGCCAAAAAGTAGTGGACACCGCGTCCGGCAACACCGGAGGCACCAGCAATGCCTAGTACCCTTCCCCTCGGCGACCCGGCGCCGTCGGACGGTCTGCTGCCTGCCCAGGCAGCAGACGGTGCGGCGGGCCGTGCGTTCGGGCTGTACGTCCATATTCCGTTCTGCGCCGTGCGCTGCGGCTACTGCGACTTCAACACCTACACCGCCACGGAACTGGGCGGCGGAGCATCCCAGGACGCATATGCCAACACGGCCGCGTCAGAGGTGGCCATGGCAGCGAGGGTCCTCTCGGCGTCGGGCCTTCCGCAGCGGAAGCTGGGCACGGTGTTCTTCGGCGGAGGAACGCCCACGCTGCTGCCCGCCACGGACCTTGCCCTGATCCTTCGCCGGGCCATCGACCAGTGGGGCATCGAAGACGGCGCCGAGGTCACCACGGAAGCCAACCCCGATTCCGTCACGCCGGAATCCCTCGCCATCCTGAAGGAGGCGGGATTCACCAGGGTCTCCTTCGGCATGCAGTCCGCCGTCCCGCATGTCCTCAAGGTCCTGGACCGGACGCACACGCCCAGCAGGGTGCCGCAGGTGGTCCAGTGGGCACGGGAAGCGGGGCTCGCTGTCAGCCTGGACCTGATCTACGGTACGCCGGGGGAGTCCATCGCCGACTGGCGCCACTCGCTGGAAACCGCGCTGTCCTACGAACCAGACCACATCAGCGCCTACGCGCTGATTATTGAGGACGGCACCAAACTCGCGGCCCAGATCCGCCGTGGCGAGGTTCCAGAAATTGACGACGACGACCACGCCGACAAGTACGAGCTCGCCGATGAACTGATCACCGCAGCCGGCCTGAGCTGGTACGAAGTCAGCAACTGGGCGCGCACACCGGGGCAGGCCTGCCGCCACAACCTTGCCTACTGGCGAGGCGATGACTGGTGGGGGATAGGACCCGGCGCGCACTCCCACGTGGGCGGCGTCCGCTGGTGGAACGTCAAACACCCCACGGCCTACGCAGGCCGCCTCGCCCAGGGACTCTCTCCCGCTGCCGGCAGGGAAACCCTGGACCCGGAAACCAGGAACGTGGAACGAGTAATGCTTGAGGCCCGGCTGCAGTCCGGGCTGGCGGTGTCCGCGCTTGGCGCGGACGGCCGGCATGAGGTGGCCGGCCTGATCGCGGACGGGCTCGTGGAGCCTGCGGCGGCCTTCCGGGGCCGGCTGGTCCTCACCCTCAAAGGCAGGCTGCTGGCCGACGCCGTGGTCCGCAGGGTCCTGCCGGACTGACTCCGGGCCGCCACCTCACGCCTGCAGGGGCGGACCGCCGAGGGGCGTGACCGTCCGGGTGCTGCTGTCCCACAGCCTGGCACCGGCGCACCATCCTTCCGCCCGCGCGTCCACTGACTCCATGGCGCGGCCGAGCAGGTGCCCGGGGACCCTGCGGGCGAGGGTGACGTGCGGGGTCCACGCATCGGGCCTGGTGTTGGCAAAAGCGCCAGTGCATTGGTGATGCACTTCCGCGTGGAGTTCCCGCAGCGGCTTGGACGGCACCACCAGCCGGGCCAGCACAAACGTGCCCTGAGGGGACGGAAAGAGCACCACGCCGGAGAACTGGACCTCGAGGGGCAGCCTGCCGCACGGGTCCTGCACGCCGGCGTCACATGACAGGTCGTTGCCTGCGGCCAAGGTGATGTGGGGCCGGTTGCTCGGAGCAGTATGCGAGGCAAGGCTGGGCAGGCCGGCGTCGGCGAGCCTGGCCCAGTCGGCACGGACCAGGGCATCGAGAGGGGCGTTGAAGATTAACTCGATGCTGCGCATGCAGCCATCGCGTTACTTGATCCAGCGGAGGTTGAACTGGTAACGGTGTGGCTGGCCGCGGTTGACGTGGATGCCGGCCGCCACGGAGAAGCAGGTGAGGGCGATCCAGATCAGGGTGGCAATCACGGCGAAGATGTTGCCCACCACAGGCACGAAGACCAGGATATTGGCGACGACGGCGGCGATGGTGGGAGGAAGGCTGAAGTTCAGCGCCTCCTTGGACTCCTGTGCCGTGAAGGGTCCGCGGTCGCGGAAGATCAGGTAGATCAGGAGTGCAGGAACGCAGCCGAGGATCCCGCCGAAATGGGCGAGCGTGGCCCACTGCCTGTCTTCGCTGGCCGTCAGGGGCAACGCATTCGCCGGGACGCCATGGTACTCCGAACGGCCCTGGCCGCCCTGGCTGTCCCTGTGATCACGTGCGTTTTCTGCCACAGTCTGTTCCTTCGAAAGTGCAATGCTGCCGACTAAGAATGCCAATATCTGCTGCGGCACCGCCACCGCAGATACCGCAGTACCAAGGATACTTGGTGCAGGCGTCACTGCCTGCCCTTTCCGTCCGTACCCCGGGGATGCCTCTCAGCTCAGGGGACCGTAAGGAAGTCGATGACTTCCTCCACCCTGCCCAGGAGCGAGGCCTCCAGATCGGCGTAGGTGCGCACGGCGCCCAGCAGTTTCTGCCACCCCAGCCCGATGTCTTCCTTGGTGGCGTGCGGCCAGCCGAAAGCTGCCAGGATGCCGGTCTTCCAGTCCTGCCCGCGGGGTACTTCGGGCCACTTCCGGATTCCCAGGACGGCAGGACGGATTGCCTGCCAGACGTCAACGTAGGGGTGGCCGACAATCAGCACGTTTCCCGCGGCGCCCGGCGAGGCCATCACGGCGTCAGCGATCCGCGACTCCTTGGAGTTGGGCACCAGATGGTCCACCAGCACGCCGAGGCGCCGCCCGGGGCCGGGCCTGAAATCGGCCACGGCCGCCGTCAGGTCATCAATGCCGTGCAAAGGTTCGACGACGATGCCCTCCACGCGGAGGTCGTCTCCCCAGACCTTTTCCACCAGTTCGGCGTCGTGCTTTCCTTCCACCCAGATGCGGCTCGCCTTGGCCACTTGTGCCCGCTGCCCCGCCACGCGGACCGAGCCCGAGGCTGTCCTGCCGGCCGCCGGGCCGCCCGGGGCCTGCTTGGGCGCCGGGGGCATCAGGCGGATGGCCTGGCCCTCGAGCAGGAAACCGAAGCCCAGCCGGAAGGACCGGGACTTGCCGCGGCGGTCCTCCAGCGCCACCACATGCATGCCGCCCGACTTTTCCACCCTGGTCACCGCGCCCACCCATCCGGACTGGACCTCCTCCAGCACCATGCCGCGCTCCACCGGCACTTCAGGCAGTTGCGCCCGTGCAGGCACGGTCAGGTCCTGGGCTCCCCAGTTCTGGTATTGCATGGATGTACTCCGCTTCGTGCTGGATCCTGGCCCGGAATTTCGCCCGGAGCGGTACCAATGCTAACAACGGCGCGAGTCATAATAGACTGTTAGCACTTAGGCATGCCGAGTGCTAACCCCCGTGAGTTACGGTACGGGCGGAACGGCTGCCCTGATCCCTGGATGGAGGTGGATAGTGAGCGAGCCCCGCAAGCTGGAAGTACTGCGGGCCATCGTGGAGGACTACGTCCACTCCCGCGAGCCCGTGGGCTCCAAGGCCCTGGTGGAACGGCACCATCTTGGTGTCTCCAGCGCCACCATTCGCAATGACATGGCCGCGCTTGAGGACGAAGGGCTGATCACGGCCCCGCACACCAGCGCAGGCCGCATCCCCACGGACAAGGGGTACAGGCTCTTCGTCGACCAGATATCCGCGGTGAAGCCCCTCTCGCAGGCCGAGCGCCGGGCCATCCAGTCGCTGCTGGAAGGCGCTGACGACCTCGACGACGTCCTGGAGCGGACCGTCCGGCTGCTGTCCCAACTGACAAACCAGGTGGCGGTGGTCCAGTATCCGCATCTGAACCGCGCACTGGTCCGGCACATCGAATTTGTCCTCCTCGCACCGCGGAAGGTGCTGGTGGTGCTGATCGCCAACAGCGGCAAGGTGGAGCAGCGGGTCATCGACGCCGGGCAGGACCTCGGTGACGACGGCCTCGCGACGCTGCGCACGCACTTCCTGGCATCCCTCGGCGGAACAGCGCTTGCGCAGCTGGAGCAGTCGCTGCCGGCAGTAGTGTCCGGTGTCGCACCCGCGCAGCGGCACGCTGCCCACGCGTTGGCGCAAGGATTGGAAGCCCTGGCCCACGGCAGCCGGGAGGACCGCATGGTGATGGCCGGGACAGCCAACCTGGCCCGGTCCAACGTCGACTTTCCGCTCAGCATCGGCCCGGTGCTGGAGGCACTGGAGGAACAGGTGGTGATGCTGCGGCTGCTGAGCGAGATGGCGCAGGACCACCGCGGGGTAGCCGTCAGCATCGGACGCGAGAACCCGTACGACGGCCTGGCGGAGGCCTCGGTGGTGGCCACCGGTTATGGCCCGGACAGCGCCGCGAAAATCGGCATCCTCGGCCCCACACGGATGGACTATCCCACCACAATGGCCGCCGTCAGGGCCGTTGCCCGGTACCTGTCACGCATTCTGGGGCCCTGACCCGTCCAGCGCCCCCGCACGAACAGTAGTGCCCGCAGCACAACTGCAGGCAAAACGACAAGGAAGAGATACGAACTTTGAGCAGCCACTACGAAGTCCTTGGAGTCTCACCGGATGCTACCGGGGAAGAGATCAAGAAGGCTTACCGCAAGCTGGCCCGCACCCTTCACCCGGACGTCAATCCCGGTGAGGACGTCGCAGACCGCTTCAAGGCCGTGACCCACGCCTACGAAGTTCTCTCCGATCCACAGAAGCGCCGGGTGTATGACACCACCGGCAACGAGAACGGCACGGACAACGGCTTTGGCGGCGGGGCATACGCAGGCCAGGGCTTCGCATTCCAGGACATCTTCGATACCTTCTTCGGCGCCGGCGGTTCGTCCGGCCCCGCATCCCGGGTCCGGCGCGGCCAGGACGCGCTGATCAGCGTCAGGATCGAACTCCGTGACGCCGTGTTCGGCGTCAACAAGAAGCTCGAAGTGGACACCGCGGTGGTCTGTCCCACCTGCGAAGGCTCCTGCTGCCGGCCCGGCACCCACCCCGAGCGCTGCGACATCTGCGGCGGCAGCGGCCAGGTCCAGCGGGCTGTACGCTCCATCCTTGGCCAAGTGATGACCGCCGCCCCCTGCGGTACCTGCGAAGGCTTCGGAACGGTCATCAAGGACCCCTGCAACGAGTGCAGCGGGCAGGGCCGGATCCGCAGCAGGCGTTCGTTGACCATCAAGGTCCCCGCCGGCGTTGCCACCGGCACACGCATCCAGCTCTCGGGCCAGGGTGAGGCAGGCCCCGCCGGTGGGCCCGCCGGTGACCTGTATGTCGAAATCCGCGTCAACAACGATGCCACCTATGTCCGGGAAGGCGACGACCTGCACGCCACCCTGAACATCCCGATGACCGCAGCTGCCCTTGGCACCGACGTCAGCCTCGAGACCTTCGACGGCCCCCAGGAGATCGATGTGAAGGCCGGGACGCAGTCCGGCGAGATCATCACCTTGCGTGGGCTCGGCGTGACACACCTGCGCGGTTACGGCCGCGGAGACCTGAAGGTCCACCTGCAGGTGGAGACGCCGGCCAAGCTGGACGCGGCCCAGGAGGACCTGCTGCGGCAGTTGGCCAAGCTCCGCGGCGAGCAGATCACGGAGGGCAAGCTCGCGGCCAGCGGCGGGATGTTCGCCAAGCTCCGGGACCGGCTCGGTAACCTGTAGCGGTGAGCAACCCCGTCTTTTTCACGGCGCCCGGATCCCTCGACCAGATGGCACCGGAAGGGCTCTTTGTCCTTGACGGGCCTGAGGCCCGGCACGCGGTAGCCGTCAAACGCCTGTCTCCGGGCGAGCCTGTGGATATCGTTGACGGGGCCGGCACCCGGATGAGCGGCAAAGTCCTCGCAGCCTCGCCCGCGCGGCTCGACGTCGAATGCACTTCCGTCGTGGTGGAGCACCGGCCGGACGTCCGGTTGGTGCTGGTTCAGGCCCTCGCCAAGGGCGACCGGGATGAGCTCGCCATCGAAACCGCCACCGAACTGGGGATCGACGCCGTCGTCCCCTGGCAGTCCGAACGGTCCATCGTGCGCTGGAAGGGCGAGCGGGCGGCGAAGGCCCACGCAAAGTGGCAGTCCGTTGTCACCGCGGCCGCCAAACAGGCGCGCCGCGCCTGGATCCCGGAGGTGCGTGCCGCCGTCGACACCGCGGGGCTCGCCGCCGCTGTGGAGGCCGCCGACCTCGCCGTTGTCCTGCACGAGGACGCCGCGCGCCCCCTGCGGGTGGTCCTGGACTCCTGGCTTTCCACGCACCCTGCGGAAGGTACCCGCGAAGTGCTGCTGATCGTCGGACCTGAGGGAGGCATCAGCCAGCGTGAGGTGACCAAGCTGTGCGGGCAGGGAGCTGTGACCGCCCTGCTGGGACACCATGTGCTGCGCTCATCAACTGCCGGCCCGGCCGCCGTCGTACTCGCCAGCGACATGCTGGGCCGCTGGGCGGCGCCGGCAGTCTAGGCGACGTGCCGGACCACGCTGCCGCAGCCATCCCGCCGCAGCCAGGCTAGCGGACCTTGAACCCCCGGGTGTCCTCGCTGCCGTTCTGCGGGCCCTCGGGGTTGGAGAGTTGCGCCACCCGAAGTTCATAGTCGCCGGCGGGCAGAGTCAGGGCAAGCGTAAAAACGCCGGCCTGCGCCTGGTCCGCCTCGGCGGTTGTCTCACCGGTCAGGAAAGGCACCTTGTTCCCGTTCTCTGACTTCAGGATCTGCCAGCGGAGCTTTCCGCCCGGGGCCGTGCTCCGGCCGGTGATCTTGACGCTGCCGTCCGCCACCTCAACGTTTTCCTGCGGGTCGATGATCCACACCGGTGCCACCAGTCCTCCCGAGCGCGCCATCAGGGACCCCAGCTGGATGTGGTTGAACGCGACGTAGTCCGTGTGCCCGTCCACCAGGATGCGGACGCGGATCTGCTGCCCGGAGTCGATCAGCCCGGAACTGGCCGCCGCCGCGGTGGCCGTGTAAACCAGCTGCTGGACAGCCCGGGCTGCCATGTCGGCGTCGAGGTTGCTGTTGAACGCATCCTCCGACACATCGACAGTGATGACGTCCTTGCCGGAAATCGACGTGGCCAGCTGCCGGGGATTCTGCCAGGGAGTAAAAAAATCCGGGTCCAGGGGTTTTTCGGACATCATGGCGCGCAGGGCCCGGGTCACAGGGTTTTCCTGCTCCGGAACGTCCCTGAACTCGCGGTAGAGGAAGACGTTGCTGTCGCTGCGGCCGATCCAGTAGACCGGTGCCTTGTTGGAGGACTGGGTGGTTTCCAGGGGTGCGCTGGTGGACGGCGCGCCGGACACGCTGCCCGTGGCGCCCGGACTCGAGGTAACAACACCCGTGGGGGCGGGATCAGGTTCGGCGATGCAGCCGGCAAGGACAGGGACCGCGGCGAGGAGCCCGGCAAGAACCATTGAACGGGCGCCGTTCAATGCTCTCCCGGCCCGGCGGGGCGCTGCGGTTTCCGGCAAAATGCTTGCCTGTCCTTTCCTGGTTGGATAGGCCGATCCCCTGTCAGCCCGGTGCCGTCGTCGGCACCCTGGATTTCCAGCATTGCACAGCCCCGGGAGGTAAAAGCCTTTCGGACGGGCCCGGCGGCGCAACTGCAACGGGAACGATATGAGGCCGATATGAAGTTGATACCTAATGACGGAAACAGGCCGGGAAACTGCCGCCTCCTGTTCGCTTGCGGCGTCGGCTGCCCGCCCCGGCATCAGGCCCGGAATCGGGCCGGTGCTGCCCGCTGGCGTAAGATGGAAGGTACCGCTGAGACGCAACGGGAACAGCCGCCGCGGATCAGCCAGCAGCTACTCTTTCGACATCGAGGGGATCACGGGCCCACGGGCCAACACCATGACTGAATCAGCCAACGGAAAGCGCCGGCTTGTCACCGGCGACGGCGCAGCGGGGGAGTTTCCCCACACACTCCCCGGCGTCCGCACCGAAGTAGTCCTCTTCGACAACTCCGACCAGATGGTTCAATCCCTCGGCAGCCATGATGAAGCGCTGCGGTTTATTGAGGAGCAGTTCCCCGATGTGAATTTCCACGTCCGGGGGAACGAGCTTTCCATCAGCGGACCGGCCACGGACGTGCCGCGCATCATGCGGCTCCTGCACGAGGTACGCGGACTGGTGGCGCGCGGCACGGTCATCAGCCCGGCAGTCCTGCAGCAGCTCGTGGCCCTGCTCCGTACCCAGTCCCTGCAGAACCCGGTGGACGTGCTGACCCACGACATCCTGTCCAGCCGCGGTAAAACGATCCGCCCCAAGACCCTGAACCAGAAGAACTACGTCGATGCCATCGATGACAACACGGTGATCTTCGGGATCGGGCCTGCCGGTACCGGCAAGACCTACCTTGCCATGGCCAAGGCTGTCCAGGCGCTGCAGCAAAAGGAGGTCAGCCGGATCATCCTGACCCGCCCGGCAGTCGAAGCGGGGGAGCGCCTTGGCTTCCTGCCCGGCACCCTGAGCGACAAAATCGATCCCTACTTGCGGCCGCTGTACGACGCCCTGCACGACATGATGGACCCGGAGTCCATTCCCCGGCTTATGGCAGCCGGCACCATCGAAGTGGCGCCGCTGGCCTACATGCGCGGACGCACGCTCAACGATGCCTTCATCATCCTGGACGAGGCACAGAACACCACGCCGGAGCAGATGAAGATGTTCCTCACCAGGCTTGGCTTCGGATCCAAGATGGTGGTGACCGGAGACGTCACCCAGGTGGACCTGCCGTTCGGCACACGCTCCGGCCTGCGGATCGTCGAGGAAATCCTGCAGGGCATACAGGGCGTGAACTTCTCCGTCCTGGACGCCGCAGACGTCGTCCGGCACCGCCTGGTGGGCGACATCGTCAATGCCTACAGCATCTGGGACGATGCCCAGCGGAACAGGGTCAAGCATTCGGCAAGCCGGGAAAAACGGGGGGAACACGCGTGAGCATCGAGGTCAACAACGAGTCCGGCGTCCAGGTGGATGAATCCCGGCTCGTGGCCTTGTCCAGGTACATCTTTGAGCAGCTGTACATCCATCCGCAGGCGGAACTTTCCATCCTCCTGGTGGACGAACCGGCCATGGAGAAGCTCCACATTGAACTGATGGACGAGCCCGGTGCCACTGACGTCCTGTCGGTGCCCATGGACGAACTGACCCCGGGAACTCCGGACCGGCCCACACCGCAGGGCATGCTCGGGGACATCGCCGTGTGCCCGCAGGTGGCCACGGTGCAGGCCAAAAACGCCGGTCACTCGCTGCAGGACGAAATGCTTCTGCTGACCACGCACGGCATCCTTCACCTGCTGGGCTACGACCATGCGGAACCTGAAGAGAAAGCCGAGATGTTCGGGCTTCAGCGAGAGCTCCTGTCCGGCTTCACCGGCAAAGAAGCGCCCGCCGAGACCACCCAGTGACACCATTGCTCCTTGTCGCGATGGCGCTGGCTTTCCTTGGCATCGCGGCGGTACTGACCGCGGCCGAAGCCGCCTTCAATTTCCTTCCGCGCCACGACGCGGAGGAAGCACTCCTGAAGAGCCGCGGCACCGCCATGCGGCGGATCCTGGCCCAACCCGTTGCCCACATCCGGGCCCTCCGGTTCTGGCGCATCTGGTTCGAGACGGCCTCGGCTGTCGCGGTCGCCGTCCTGCTCTACAGCCTGCTGGACAACATCTGGCTGGCAGGCCTTGCCGCCACAGGCATCATGGCCTTGCTGGGATTCGTTATTGTGGGCGTCTCACCGCGCCAGCTTGGCAGGCTGCATTCAGCCGGCGTGGTGCGGTTCACAGCACCGATGATCCGTTTCCTCACTTGGGTCCTGGGGCCCATTCCGGGCTGGCTGGTGGCGTTGGGAAGCGCGGCCGCCCCGGGCGCTCCCAGCGGTGACGAGGCATTCTTCAGTGAGCAGGAGTTCCGCGAACTGGTGGACCGCGCCAGTGAATCCGACATGATCGAGGACACCGAGGCTGAGATGATCCAGTCCGTCTTCGACTTCGGCGACACCCTGGTGCGGGCCGTGATGGTGCCCCGGACAGACATCCTCAGCATCGACGCCGGCTCCAGCCTCCGCCGGGCAATGTCCCTCTTCCTCCGATCGGGATATTCCAGGATCCCCGTGATCGGCGAAGACACGGACCACATCCTGGGCATTGTTTACCTCAAGGACGTCGCGGCTGTGCTCCACGAGCTGGGACCCGATGAGGAACCGCCCCTGGTGGACGCCCTGGTCCGGGAGGTCCGCTACGTCCCCGAATCAAAGCCGGTCAGCGACCTGCTGCGGGAGCTGCAGAAGGAATCCACGCATGTGGCCATCGTAGTTGATGAATACGGCGGTACTGCCGGGCTCGTCACCCTTGAGGACCTGATTGAGGAAATCGTCGGCGAAATCGTTGACGAGTACGACACCGAAAGCGCCGAAGCCGTGGAACTGGGCGACGGCTCCTACCGTGTCAGCGCCCGGATGAGCATCGACGACCTCGGCGAACTCTTCGACATTGAACTCGACGACGACGAGGTGGACACTGTGGGCGGATTGCTGGCCAAGGCGTTGGGCCGCGTTCCCATCGTGGGCAGCCATGTGCAGGTGGACGGGGTTTCCCTGCGGGCCGACCGGCTCGAAGGCCGCCGGAACCGCGTCAGCCACATCATTGCGGCGCCGGTTCCAAAAGTAGACACTGACCTTGAAGACCTCTTCCAAGAGGCCGAAGCAACCCAGCAGGGAGTCCCACGTGAGCAAGAAAAATAAGGCCGCCGGCGAAGAGGACTTCGGCGGTTTCCACGCCGGATTCTCAGTCCTCGTGGGCCGTCCGAACGCCGGCAAATCCACGCTGACCAACGCGCTGGTAGGCAAGAAGGTGGCCATCACCTCCGCCAAGCCGCAAACTACGCGCCACACCATCCGCGGCATCGTCCACCGCGATGACGCACAGCTGATCCTCGTGGACACACCAGGCCTGCACCGTCCCCGCACCCTCCTCGGTAAGCGCCTGAACGATCTCGTGGCCGACACCCTGGCGGAAGTGGACGCCATTGGCTTCTGCCTGCCGGCCAACGAAAAGATCGGCCCGGGCGACAAATTCATCGCGGCCCAGCTTGCCGCCGTCGGCCGGAAGCCCATCATCGCCATCGTGACCAAAGCCGACCTGGTGGACCGGCAGGCCCTGACGGAACAGCTTCTGGCCGTGGCTGCGCTGGGACGCGAAGTGCTCGGGGAAGACGGCTGGAAGGACATCGTTCCGGTCTCCGCCACGGACGGCTTCCAGGTGGAAACCGTCGCCGATGTACTCATCAGCCACATGCCGCCGTCGCCCCCGCTCTACCCGGACGGGGAACTGACCGACGAGCCGGAAGCGGTGATGGTGGCCGAGCTCATCCGCGAAGCGGCACTGGAAGGCGTCCGCGACGAACTGCCGCACTCCCTTGCGGTAGTTGTGGAAGAGATCATTCCCCGGGAGGACCGCCCGGACGACAACCCCCTTCTGGACGTGCGGGTGAACCTCTACGTGGAGCGCCCCTCGCAGAAGGCCATCATTATTGGCAAGGGCGGCAGCCGGCTGCGCGAAGTGGGCACCAACGCACGCAAGGGCATTGAGGCGCTCCTGGGGACGCGCATCTATCTCGACCTGCATGTGAAGGTTGCCAAGGACTGGCAGCGGGACCCGAAACAGCTGGTCAAGCTGGGCTTCTAGGCCCTTCAGCCGGCGCCGCCCAGCGGCCACCCGGCAATTTCCCAGACTGGACCACTAAAATGGACCGGATTCAGAATTTAGAGGAAGGTTCATTACGTGGGGCGAGGCCGCGAAGAGCGCGAAAACGGTGCTGACGTGTCAGCCAGGGGACCGAGGTCCAGGCACGCGGAAGACAGCAGCGTTGGAGCCGCGCGCCACCTGGGCCCCGAGCGGGGAATGCCGGTGTGGCTGAAAATCGTCACGGGCATTGTGTCGCTCGCGCTGGTGGGCGCCCTTGCGTTCGCCGGGTTCTGGTTCATCAAGCTGCAGAGCAACATTTCCAAGGCGCCACTGAACGCGGGCGGAGGCGCCGGGGCTCCCGTGAGTGACGCAACCGGGCGGATGCAGATCCTGATCCTGGGCTCGGACACCCGTGACGGCCTGAACGGCGAATACGGCACGGAAGATGATTCGAAGGGTTACGGCAAGTCCGACGTCATGATGCTGATGGACATTTCCGAGGACAACAAGCGCGTCAGCGTCATAAGTTTTCCCCGGGACCTGCTGGTCGACATCCCGGAATGCAAGGACGCGAAGACCAAGCAGACCTTCCCGGCCCGCAGCGGTGTGATGATCAATGAAGCCATGGGCGAGGCGGGCATCGGCTGCGCCGTGGATACCGTCAACCAGCTGACCGGCCTCAAAGTGGATCACTTCATGATGGCGGACTTCAATGCGGTAAAGGAACTTTCCAACGCCGTGGGCGGTGTGGATGTCTGCATCAGCGACGCCGTCTACGACCCCGATTCGCGGCTGCGGCTGCCCAAGGGAACCTCCGCTGTGCAGGGCGAAATGGCACTGGCCTTCCTGCGGACCCGCCATGCATTTGCCGACGGCGGCGACCTGGGCCGCATCAAGGCCCAGCAGGGATTCCTTTCCTCGCTCACCAGGAAAATCAAGGATGAAGGGACCCTGTCCGATCCCGGCAAGATGCTGAAGATCGCAGACGTCGTGACCCAGAACCTCACCGTCGACGAGGGACTGGCGTCGGTCCCCACCCTGCTGACCATCGGCAACCGGCTCAAGGATATCGACATCAGCAAAGTCGCGTTCGTGGCGGTTCCCACCACGCCGGCGCTGGCGGACCCCAACCGGCTGGAGATCGCAGAACCGGCAGGCTCCCAGCTGTTCTCCGCCCTGCAGCAGGACATCGATCTGACCGACCCGACAGCACCCACAACCCCCGCACCCTCCGAGACGGCCGCCCCGCCCACGGCAACACCGACAGAGACGGCCACCCCGCTGCCGCCCTATGACAAGGCGCTCCAGCCTGTCACGGTGGCAAACGGCACCGGCGTTGCCGGCCGCTCCCAGGAAATCGTCCAGGCCCTGATCTCCGGCGGATTCACCCAGACGGGACGGTTCGAAGCCACCCCGGTATCCCAGTCCGTGGTCTACTACGGGACGGGTTTCGAAGATGTGGCCATTGACGTTGCGGCACAGCTGGGAATCCCCGCAGCCCAGATCCTGCCGGCTCCCCGCGTATCGGGCGTCCAGGTCTACCTTGGCACCGACTTCACCAGCGGGGGCACCTACGGCGCGGACGTGGCGCTGCCGGAGGACATCGTCAACCAGACTGCCGGGGACACGCTTTGCCAGCAGGCCAACCCCTTGCTGATCGTTAACTAACTGGCCGGACCGGGCCACGCCCCGGATGCCGGCAGCGAAAAACCCGGGGCCCGCCATGGCGGGCCCCGGGTTTTGGTCTTCTACCAGATGTTCACACGCTCCCCGGGAGCCATCCACATGCCGTCCTGCTCAGTGACGTCGAACGCCTCGTGGAAGGCATCGAGGTTCTTCGCTATGGCGTTGGTGCGGAACTCATTGGGGGAGTGGGGGTCCGTTGCCAGCCGGCGGATCGCTTCCTCGCTGCGGATCACCTGGCGCCAGCCCGCAGCCCAGGACGCAAAAAAGCGCTGCTGCCCCGTGAGGCCGTCCAGGACCTCGGGCTCCTTGCCGTCCAGGCTGATGAGGTAAGCCTTGTAGGCAATGGCCAGGCCGGCAAGATCGCCGATGTTTTCGCCCAGCGTGAGCCGGCCGTTGACGTTGTGCCCCGGCGCGGCGTAGGGCGACAGCACTTCGTACTGCGCCACGAGCTTGGCCGTGAGCTGCTCGAAGGCTTTCCGGTCCTCGTCAGTCCACCAGTTCCGAAGGGCCCCGCCGCCGTCGAACTGCGACCCCTGGTCATCAAAGCCGTGGCCGATTTCGTGGCCGATCACTGCGCCAATCCCGCCGTAGTTCACGGCGTCGTCAGCGTCGGCGGTGAAGAACGGAGGCTGCAGGATCGCGGCAGGGAACACAATCTCGTTCATCATCGGGTGGTAGTAGGCATTGACGGTCTGCGGGGTCATGAGCCATTTGTTGCGGTCCACCGGCTTGCCTACCTCGTCAAGGTGCCGGTCGACGTCGGCGTTGTGGGCCCGTTCCACGTTGCCGAGGAGGTCTTCGGGGTCGATCTCCACTGCCGAGTAGTCGATCCACTCCTCCGGATAGCCGATCTTCGCCCGGAACCCCTCCAGCTTCCGCAGGGCTTCGGCTTTGGTGGCCTCGCCCATCCAGCCCACAGCGGTGATGCTCTGCCGGTAGGCCTCAATCAGGTTGGCAACGAGCGTCTGCATGCGCGCTTTGTGGGTTTCGGGGAAATGCCGGGCCACATAGATCTGCCCCACGGCCTCTCCGAGCCCGCCCTCCACCACACCCACACCGCGCTTCCAGCGGTCCTTGTTCCTCGGCGTGCCGCTGATGGTGGTGCCGTAGAACGCAAAGTTGGCGTCGACGAAGGCCGATGACAGGTAGGGGGCAGCCGCGCTGACCACCCGCATGGCCAGCCACTCCTGCCAGTCAGCCAGGGGCTCGGACTCGAGGAGCCCGGCGGCGCCCTCGAAGAACGGCGGGGTGCTCACCACAATCTCCTGCCGCTTGGCCTGGTCGATACCGGCGGCTTCGAACCACGTGGACAGCAGCGGGAACAGGGCCGATGCTTCGCCAGCCGTCTTAAGGTTGTAGGTCTTTTGCGGATCCCTCAGCGTGACGTTGTCCCAGTGGTGGCCCGCCAGTTTGGTTTCCAGGGCCACCACCCGGCTGGCCGCCGCGCCTGCATCCGCAACCCCGGCCAGTTCGAGCATGGTCTGCACATGCGCTTCATACGCGGTGACCATCGGCGCGAACTTTTCTTCCCGGTAGTAGGACTCGTCAGGCAGCCCCAGGCCGCCTTGTCCCGTATAGAGGAGCACCCGGTCCGGGTTACCCGCATCCGGTGCCGGGTATATGTAGAAGAGCCCGCCAACATCAGCCCGGAACAGCCGGCCCGCCAGGGAAATGACCTCAGCCACGGAAGTGGTGCTGAAAACGTCGGCAAGGCGCTGGCGGATGGGATCCATGCCCTTGGCCTCCACTGCCGCTTCGTCCATGAAGCTGCTGTACAGCCCGCCGACCTTCCGCTCGATGCCGCTGGCGGCCGCGCCCTTCGCAGCCGCCTCCTCGATGATGTCCCGGACCGCGATTTCCGAACCGTCGCGCAGGGCGGTGAAGGTGCCTTCAAGGGGGCGGTCATCGGGAATTTCGGTGGTCTTGAGCCATGCCCCGTTCACGTGCTGGTAGAGGTCATCCTGTGGCCGGACGGTGTTATCAAAAGTGGACAGGTCGATCCCCGAAATGGGCACGGAAGCTCCTTTTCACGAACAGCCCCACCGCGTAAATACCGGGCGGCGTCTGCATGGTGGACGTAACGGACGGTAGTGCCCTTTCATCTTACGCACCCGTGCTACCCTCAAATGGTGCGTGCAAAGCTTCTTCTTCTTAGCTGCCGCGGCGAGGCCTCAGACGCGATCTAGCGCAAGGCCCACCCTCGCTGCGGAGTTTGTGTTGCCCGGCCACCCTTTCAAAGATGAACCACAGAAAAGGCCCCGATAGTAATGCGAAACGCACAGAAGACCTCCGGAATGCCCGCCCACCGCTACACGCCGTTCCAGGATCTGATCAAAGTCGAACTGCCGGACCGCACCTGGCCGGACAAGATCATCACCAAGGCCCCGCGCTGGTGCGCAGTCGACCTGCGCGACGGCAACCAGGCCCTGATCGATCCGATGAGTCCGGCCCGCAAGATGAAGATGTTCGACCTGCTGGTCCGGATGGGCTACAAGGAGATCGAGGTCGGCTTTCCCTCCGCCTCCCAGACGGACTTCGACTTCGTCCGCCAGCTCATTGAAGGCAACCACATCCCGGATGATGTCACCATCCAGGTCCTGACGCAGGCCCGCGAGCACCTGATCGAGCGGACATACGAATCCCTGGTGGGAGCCAAGCAGGCGATCGTCCACCTCTACAACTCCACCTCCGTGCTGCAGCGCCGCGTGGTGTTCAACCAGGACGAGGACGGAATCCTGGACATCGCCCTCCAGGGTGCACGCCTGTGCAAGAAGTACGAAGAGACCCTCGCAGACACGCAGGTGACCTACGAGTACTCCCCGGAGTCCTTCACCGGCACCGAGCTGGAGTACGCCGTCCGGGTCTGCAACGCCGTCGCCGATGTTTTCGAAGCCTCCGCGGACCGCCAGGTCATCATCAACCTGCCTGCCACAGTCGAAATGGCCACCCCCAACGTCTACGCCGATTCCATCGAATGGATGAGCCGCCACCTGCACCCGAGGGAAGGCATCATCCTTTCCCTGCACCCGCACAACGACCGCGGTACCGGCGTTGCCGCCGCGGAGCTGGGCTACATGGCCGGAGCTGACCGCATTGAAGGCTGCCTCTTCGGCAACGGCGAGCGGACCGGCAACGTGGACCTGGTTACCCTCGGCCTGAACCTCTTTGTCCAGGGCATCGACCCCATGATCGACTTCTCGAACATCGATGACGTCCGGCGCACCGTGGAGTACTGCAACCAATTGCCCGTTCCGGAGCGGTCACCTTACGGCGGCGACCTCGTCTTCACGGCGTTTTCGGGATCCCACCAGGACGCCATCAAGAAGGGTTTCGAGGCACTGGAACGCGATGCCGCTGCCGCCGGCAGGGATGTCGCCGACTTCACCTGGCAGGTCCCGTACCTGCCCGTTGACCCCAAGGACCTGGGCCGCAGCTACGAAGCCGTCATCAGGGTCAACTCCCAGTCGGGCAAGGGCGGCGTTGCCTACCTGCTCAAGAACGAGCACAGCCTGGACCTGCCCCGCCGTGCCCAGATTGAATTCTCCGGCGTCATCCAGAAGCGCACGGACACCGTGGGCGGCGAGGTCAGCGGCGCCCAGCTCTGGCAGATCTTCCAGGACGAGTACCTGCCCTCCGGCAAGGCGGACGGACAATGGGGCCGCTACTCCCTGGGCGGGGTCAAGACGGAAACAGATAACGACGGCGGCATGACGCTTCACGCATCACTCACCGTAGATGGAATTCAGGCGCAGCGCACCGGTACCGGCAATGGTCCCATCGCCGCCCTGCTGAGCATCCTGCGTGAAGACGGCGTGGATGTCCGCGTGCTGGACTACAGCGAGCACGCGCTCTCCGAGGGCGGCAGCGCCATGGCTGCCGCCTACGTCGAATGCGCTGTAGGCGAGCGGGTGCTCTGGGGTGTGGGCATCGACGCCAACACCAGCATGTCGTCCCTCAAAGCCGTGATCTCTGCCGTCAACCGGGCCATCCGGGACGCCCAGGCCTGACGTACGGATAGTGTGCCGCCGGGACGCCCCGGCGGCACACTATCGTTGCGGCCCGGCATCCCGGCGTCGCAGCGGGCCCGGCAAAGTGGCGCCGGACCCGCCGTCCCGGCAGGCGGGAGCCGCAGGCGCACCCGGGGAAGCCGCAAAGGATGGGAAGATAAAGGCGTGGCCCAACACTCTTTCGCCTCCCGCGCGTACCGGGACGACGCCGTCGTCCTCCGTACGCACAAGCTGGGCGAGGCGGACCGCATCATTACCCTCCTGACGAAACACCACGGCCAGGTCCGGGCTGTGGCCAAAGGCGTCCGGCGGACCACCAGCCGGTTCGGGGCCCGCCTTGAGCCCTTTATGGTGGCGGACCTGCAGCTTGTGTCCGGGAAAACGCTGGACATCGTCACCCAGGCGGTGGCCAAAGGCGCGTACGGCGGCAGCATCGCCGCGGACTACGGCCGCTACACCGTTGCCGCCGCCATGACGGAGACCGCCGAGAAACTCACCGATGTCGACGGGGAATCGGGAACCGCACAGTACAACCTGCTGGTGGGGGCGCTTGCCTCGCTCAGCCGGGACGAACACGCCGCAGGCCTGATCCTGGACTCCTACCTGCTCCGGGCCCTTGCCACCGGCGGGTGGGCGCCAAGTTTCACCGGCTGTGCCCGCTGCGGACTGCCCGGCCCGCACACGGCTTTCTCGGCGCCCCTCGGCGGGATGGTCTGCGCCGGATGCAGGCCACCCGGCTCGCCGGCACCCGCAGCGGAAACGGTGGTGCTGCTGGCCGCGCTGCTGACCGGAGACTGGCCCACGGCAGACGCCTCGCTGCCTGCCCACCGCAAGGAAGCCGCCGGCCTGGTGGCCGCTTACCTGCAGTGGCATCTTGAACGAGTACTGAAATCCCTCAAACATGTGGAGCGCAGCTGACAGTGGCCCTGGGAAAAAAGAACAACGCACCCCGTCAACGGACGCACCCCGTGGTGGCCCCCTACCCCCATCCCTCCGGGGCAGTAGCCCCAGCCATTCCCGCGGAATTCATTCCCCGCCATGTGGCCATCGTGATGGACGGCAACGGGCGCTGGGCCAACCAGCGGGGACTGCCCAGGATCGAAGGGCACAAAGCCGGTGAGCCGGCGCTCCTGGACGTGATGGCCGGGGCCATCGAACTGGGTATCGAATACGTGAGCGTCTACGCCTTCTCCACCGAGAACTGGCGGCGGTCCCCGGAAGAGGTCCGCTTCCTCATGGGATTTAACAAAGACGTGCTACGGCGGCAGCGGAACCAGCTCGACGAATGGGGCGTGCGGGTCCGCTGGTCCGGCCGCCGGCCGCGGTTGTGGGGCTCGGTAATCCGCGAACTTGAAGAGGCCGAGCAGTTTACGGCAGGTAACAGCACCTGCACGTTGACCATGTGTGTTAATTACGGCGGCCGGGCAGAGATCACCGATGCCGTCTCCGCCATAGCCGCGGACGTGGCGGCAGGCAGGCTCAAGCCCGGTGCAATCACAGAACGGACCATCCAGAAATACCTGGACGAACCGGACCTGCCGGACGTAGACCTTTTCCTGCGCAGCTCGGGGGAGCAGCGGCTGTCCAACTTCCTGCTCTGGCAGTCCGCCTACGCCGAGTTCGTGTTTATGGACACGCTGTGGCCCGATGTGGACCGCCGGACCCTCTGGGCTGCCGTGGAAGAGTACGCCCGGCGGGACCGCCGGTACGGTGGCGCGGTTGACGCGGCGCGCCCTTCGGGGGATTCCACGCCGTAGGGGCTTTCCGCCACAGGTCTGGACCCCAGCCCTGTCCGCCTCCTTATGCCGTGCCGCCATAAGCACGGAGCCAGCGGGCAAGCCTCGCGTAAGCGTCGGCCCGCACCTCGGCGGGGGAGAGGAATACGTCGTGCAGGGCGCCGTCGATCCTTTCAACCGTGACGGTGCGGCCCAGGGTAAGGGCGCGTGCGGCAATGATGTTGACGTCGAGCACCGCGTCTGTCCGGCGCATCTCCTCTGACCAGAAAAGTCCAGTGGCGCTCCCGCGGGACAACAGCACCAGGACCGGAACCTCGAGGTTGAGGCCGCGCGCCACCTTCGCGTGACCGGCCAGTACGGCACTGAGCCAGCCGGCCCGGACCGGGAACGCCATGGGCGGGCGGTACTGGTCATCCACTGGCCATTCGCCGTCCGCGGAGCTGCTGATGGTGCGCCAGTAGAACCCGCGCGGCGGCAGCCGCAGCACCGCCTCCGGCCGCAAACGCGCCACCGGCCCCACCATGCCCGATGCGGCGCGGCGGACCAGCGAGCTCCCGTGCATCTCCAGCCACGGACTGTTGAGGATGAGCTGCGAGACGGCACCGGGGTGACGGCTTGCCCACAGCGCCGCAACCAGCCCGCCCGTTGAATGCCCCATCAGGGTCAGTGGCCCGGGTGCTCCCTGCTGGCTGATGAGCCCGGACGCCGCCTCGATTTCGGCGTCATAATCGGCGAGGTCGGCCACATAGCCGCCAGGAGACCCGGGACGCAGGCTCCGGCCGTGGTTGTGCATGTCCAAGGCATAAAAGTCGTAGCCGGCGGAGGACCAGAAACGCGCCAGGTCAACGTTGAAGAAGTAATCACTCCAGCCGTGGAGGAACAGGACAGCCCTGCGCTGGACCGGAGAAGGGCGGGGCTCCGGACCCGGCTCCTGCCGGGCGGGCCGGAACCGGACCAGGGTGGCGGTCCGTTCCACCCCGTCCTGTCCTGCCGCGGTGAAGGCGTGGGACTCGAACTCCGCGCCCAGGATGTCCCGCTGCCATTCCATGGCATTATGCTAATCTGCCGGCCCGGCCGCGCTTCGGTGCATTCTGTCCGGTGGCGTTATGGTCCGGGCCCGTTTTGGTATGGCGCGGCGAAAGGCGGAAGACTGGAAGGCATGCGCGTTTATCCCACATTCTTCAGGCTGGCCTTTTCATGGATGGACGCCGAGCGCGCCCACAAAATCGGATTCCAGGGCATCAGGCTTGCACACCGCTCCGGTGCGGGAAGAATCCTGGCGAAACTGACGGCGCCGGCCCCATCACTGCAGACCACCGCATTCGGCATCACCTTTCCGTCCCCCTTCGGGCTTGCTGCCGGCTTCGACAAGGAAGGGCACGGCATTGAAGCCCTCACAGAGCTGGGCTTCGGCCACGTGGAGGTGGGAACCATCACCGGCCAGGCCCAGCCCGGCAACGAGAAGCCGCGCCTCTTCCGCCTCATTGACGACCGCGCCGTGATCAACCGGATGGGATTTAATAACGACGGTGCCACCGCCGTTGCGCCCCGGCTGAAGGCAGCGCGCGCTGCACTCCAGCGCAGGAACCCTTCCGTGCGCCCCGTCATCGGCGTCAACATCGGCAAGACCAAAGTGGTGGAGCTGGCGGACGCCGTCGAAGACTACTTGGTCAGTGCCCGCAGCCTCGCACCCGCTGCCGACTACCTGGTGGTCAACGTCAGTTCCCCCAACACTCCCGGCCTCCGGCTCCTGCAGGACGTGGAAAGCCTCCGCCCGCTGCTCACGGCCGTGGGCGGCGAAGCCGACCGCGCAGCCGGCCGGCACGTTCCCCTGCTGGTGAAGATCGCCCCGGACCTCAGCGATGAGGATATCGACGACGTCGCCCGCCTTGCGCTGGACCTGAACCTTGACGGAATCATCGCCACCAACACCACCATTGCCCGTACCGGGCTGGCTTCCCCGGCGGAGCAGGTGGAAAAATGCGGCGCGGGCGGTCTCTCCGGTGCACCGTTGAAGCAGCGCTCCCTCGACGTGCTGCGGCGGCTCCGGAAGGTCACCGGCGATTCCCTCACCCTGGTGGCGGTTGGCGGTGTCGAGACCGCGCAGGATGTCCAGGACAGGCTCGACGCCGGAGCAACTCTGGTGCAGGGCTACACGGCTTTCCTGTACGAGGGACCGTTCTGGGCTGCCCGCATCAACCGGCAACTGGCAAGGAACCGCAGGGCCTGACCTCCCTGCAGCGTTTGGGTCCTTAAACAAACAACCCCGGTGGATGGTCCGCCGGGGTTGTTTGTTGTCTGCGCGGCAATGCTGCTGCCGGGCGGGGTCAGGCCGGGTACTGCCCGCGCTTGACCTGCGGCTTGGGCAGGCGCAGCTTGCGGAACTGCAGGGAACGCATGGAGCCGTACCAGACGGTGCCGCGCTCCACCTCACCGAACTTCTCGGCCAGCCGCTTGCGGAGCTTGCGGGAGAGGATAAAAACATCCAGGAAGACCGCCAGGAACATGACCCAGAAACCGCCCAGGACATAGATCATCATGTCGCTGGATGCCGGCACCACCAGGGACACCAGGACAAAAACGAGGGCTCCGAACATCAGGTATTCGCCGAGGCTGAACCGCGCGTCCACGTAGTCACGGGCAAAGCGCTTTTGCGGACCCTTGTCCCGCAGCGGCAGGAATTTCTCGTCGCCGGTGTCCAGTGCCTGGCGCATCTTGAGACGCTGGTCCGCGATGGCCTGCCGCTCTGCAGCCTTCGAGGCTTTGCGGTCCTCCGGCACCAGCGGGCGCCTGCGGGCCGCTTCCTGCGCCTTGCGCGTGGGGGTGGGGGCGCCCTTGCCGGCTATGCCGCCCTGCCGCGCCGCAGCTTCAGCAGCCTGCTGGTCTATGGTTTCCTGCGCCAAGGGCGCTTCCTTTTTACGTCCGAACACCTGAACAGAATACCTTGCGGCGGGGCTCCGGTTTCCGTGCGTACGCCTGCCTGCGGTGGTGCCCAATGTGACGAGGGTAATGTTTTTTCCATGACGTCACCCTCACCGGTAACCCCGGACAGTATTGAACGAGCCCAACCCGCCGGCTCGGCCGCAGGCACAGGCACGGACCATCTCCGGGCCGCAGTGGACAACTCCTTCGACCGGACCCTTGCACGCCTCAAGGAACTCGTCGCGATTCCGGGCATCGCCTGGCCCAGCTTTGACAGGTCGCCCCTGGAGCGCAGCGCAGAAGCAGTGGCTGGGCTGCTGCGGGAGTCCGGCCTCGAGGACGTCCGGATCCTGTGCTGTGACAAACCGGACGGCACTCCGGGCGGTCCTGCCGTCGTCGCCCGCCGCCCCGCCGCCGAAGGCAAGCCAACCATCCTGCTGTATGCGCACCATGATGTGCAGCCGGCGGGCGACGAGGCACTGTGGGAAACGGAACCGTTCGCCGCCGTGGAAAAGGACGGCCGGCTGTATGGCCGCGGCGCCGCCGACGACAAAGCCGGGATTATGGCCCACATTGCCGCTTACGCTGCCGTCTCTGAGGTCATCGGGGCGGAGCTTGGCCTTGGCGTCACGTTCTTCATCGAAGGTGAAGAGGAAGCGGGATCTCCCACGTTCCGGCCTTTCCTGGAGGCAAACCGCGAGCTCCTCCGTGCCGATGTCATTGTTGTTGCCGATTCCAGCAACTGGAAAGTGGGTGTTCCGGCCCTGACAACAAGCCTCCGCGGGCTTGTGGACGGGACCATCGAAGTCCAGGTCCTGGAGCACGCAGTGCACTCCGGCATGTTCGGCGGCCCGGTGCTGGATGCACCCACGCTGCTGGCCCGGCTGATCGCCACCCTTCATGACGACAACGGCAACGTCGCCATCCCGGGGCTCGTCGCCACGGATACCACCTCAGTGGATTTCCCGGAAGCGGACTACCGTGCTGATGCCTCGGTCCTCGACGGCGTCCGTCTGGCCGGTACGGGCAGCATCGCCTCACGGCTCTGGACCAAGCCGGCGCTCTCCATCATCGGCTTCGACGCACCTGCCGTCGATGTGGCCTCGAATACCCTGCTGCCCCGGGCGCGGGCCAAGTTCAGCCTGCGGCTCGCCCCGGGCCAGTCTCCCCAAGAAGCGATGGAGGCAGTGCGCAGGCACATCGAAGCGAATGCGCCGTTCGGTGCGGAAGTCACTTTCACGCCGGGGGAGAGCGGCAACCCGTTCCGGACGGACACCTCCTCAGCGGCCGCCACCCTGGCAATGTGGGCTCTCGGCGAAGCGTGGGGGGTGCCGGCCGTGGAGACGGGAATCGGCGGTTCCATCCCTTTCATCGCGGACCTGACGGAACTGTACCCCGACGTCCAGATCCTGGTGACGGGTGTGGAGGACCCGGACTCGCGCGCCCACAGCGCAAACGAGTCCCTGCATCTGGGTGACTTCCGGAAAGCCATCCTCGCCGAGGCGCTGCTGCTGGCGCGGCTGGACAGCGGCGGACTCTAGGAAACAACGCTCCCGGACGGGCTCCGCGGGAACAATGACGGTGCCCGCATGGTTACGTCAGGAGTTAGAGCTACAGGTGCGCCCCGCGTAGCATGTAGCTATAGCCCATACCGAATCCGTAGGGGCAGGCACCGTTAGCGCGGGGCCGCCAGACCGTCCTAAGAAGGTAGGCCAATGAGCACCGCAACCAATGAGAACCGCACCGAGACCACCAGCGCTGCCGCCGATGAGCTGCCCGTCCACGAGGTCAACCTGACCGACGTCGCCGCAGGCAAGGTCCGCAGCCTCCTTGAACAGGAAGGCCGCACCGACCTCCGCCTCCGCGTCGCCGTGCAGCCGGGTGGCTGCTCCGGGCTGATCTACCAGCTCTACTTCGACGAGCGCCTCCTCGACGGCGACGCCGTCCGCGACTACGACGGCGTTGAGGTAGTGGTGGACAAGATGAGCGTTCCGTACCTCAGTGGCGCCAGCATCGACTTCGAAGACACCATTTCGAAGCAGGGCTTCACCATCGACAACCCGAACGCCGGCGGCTCCTGCGCCTGTGGAGATTCCTTCCACTAGAACCGGTTGTTTCGCCTGGTGCCGGCGCCGTGGCCTTCCGCAGTCAACAAGTGCGGGAGCCACGGCGCCGACATGTGGGCGAAACGCCCGGGGGAGCGGTAAGCTCTACACCGAGTAGTAAAACTTTTAGTGTGCCCGCGGCGCCGATGGCTGCCCGGACAACAGCAACAAGTAGGAAGGGCCGTCTGTGAGTTCGCAGAACCGAACCGGCAGCCGACGCAAAACGATCACCACGATCACAAGCTTGGCAATTGCCGGCGCGTTGGTTTTGACCGGATGTTCGCCAGAGGTAGAGAAGGGGTGGCTGCCCACAGAACGTGGCACCACCAGCAATAGCGACCGCATCATGGACCTCTGGGTCAACTCATGGATTGCCGCCCTCGTTGTGGGCATCATTACGTGGGGCCTGATCGTCTGGTGCCTTGTTGCCTACCGTCGCCGCAAGGGCACCGTGGGGTTCCCGCGGCAGACCAGCTTCAACCTTCCCCTGGAAGTCTTTTACCTGACCATCCCGCTGTTTATGGTCCTCGTGTTCTTCTACTTCACGGACCGCGACCAGCAGGCCATTGATGACCGGTCCAAGCCCGCCGACGTCGTTGTTGACGTCCGCGGCAAGCAGTGGGCCTGGGACTTCAACTACAAGGCCGGCGACGTCATTGAGGAAGATCTCCACGAGGCCGGAGTCCAGGCCCACCTCACGGGCAACACGATCGACAAGGAAAAGCTCCCCACGCTGTACCTGCCGGTCAACAAGTCCGTGGACCTGGAGCTCAACTCCCGCGACGTGATCCACTCCTTCTGGGTTCCCGCCTTCCTGCAGAAGCGCGACATGATCCCGGGCAAGACCAACTACATCCGGTTCACCCCCACCAAAGAGGGCACCTACGACGGCAAGTGCGCCGAACTCTGCGGTGAGTACCACTCCGAGATGCTGTTCCGCGTGAAGGTGGTGTCCGAGGCTGAATTCCAGGCACACATGGAAGAGCTCAAGGCATCCGGCAACACGGGCCTCCTCGGTGTGGAGTACGACCGCAACCCGAACCTGAACGAAATTAAGTAAGGGGAGCGACGTGGCTACGTACACTCAATCCGCACCCACCGGAGCGCTTACAGCTCCCGTGGTTCCCAAGTCCAAGGGACGCATCGTCGTCAACTGGATCACTTCCACCGACCACAAGACCATCGGGTACATGTACCTGATCGCGTCCTTCGTGTTCTTCTGCCTCGGCGGCGTGATGGCCCTGCTGATCCGGGCAGAGCTGTTCGAGCCAGGCATGCAGATCCTGCAGACCAAGGAGCAGTACAACCAGCTCTTCACGATGCACGGCACCGTGATGCTCCTGATGTTCGCCACCCCGCTCTTCGCAGGCTTCGCGAACGTCATCATGCCGCTGCAGATCGGTGCACCTGACGTGGCGTTCCCGCGCCTGAACGCGCTGGCCTTCTGGTTCTTCCTGTTCGGCTCCACCATCGCGGTGTCCGGTTTCATCACCCCGCAGGGTGCCGCATCCTTCGGCTGGTTCGCCTACGCACCGTTGTCCAACACCACGTTCAGCCCCGGCATCGGCGGGGACCTGTGGGTATTCGGCCTGGCATTGTCCGGTTTCGGCACCATCCTTGGTGCGGTCAACTTCATCACCACCATCATCTGCATGCGCGCCCCCGGCATGACCATGTGGCGTATGCCGATCTTCACCTGGAACACCCTGGTCACGGCCATCCTGGTGCTCATGGCGTTCCCGCCGCTGGCCGCCGCTCTGTTCGCACTCGGTGCCGACCGCCGCTTCGGAGCCCACATCTTCGATCCCGAAAACGGCGGTGCCGTCCTGTGGCAGCACCTGTTCTGGTTCTTCGGCCACCCCGAGGTGTACATCATCGCGCTGCCGTTCTTCGGCATCGTCTCGGAGATCTTCCCGGTCTTCAGCCGCAAGCCGATCTTCGGCTACAAGGGCCTGGTCTACGCCACGATCGCCATTGCCGCGCTGTCCGTGACCGTGTGGGCACACCACATGTACGTCACCGGCGCCGTGCTGCTGCCGTTCTTCGCCTTCATGACCATGCTGATCGCGGTCCCGACGGGTGTGAAGTTCTTCAACTGGATCGGCACCATGTGGCGGGGTTCCATCACGTTCGAGACGCCCATGCTGTGGAGCATCGGCTTCCTGATCACCTTCCTCTTCGGCGGCCTCACCGGCATCATCCTGGCTTCGCCGCCGCTGGACTTCCACGTCTCCGACTCCTACTTCGTGGTGGCACACTTCCACTACGTGGTGTTCGGCACCGTGGTGTTCGCGATGTTCGCAGGCTTCTACTTCTGGTGGCCCAAGTGGACCGGCAAGATGCTCAACGAGCGCCTGGGCAAGATCCACTTCTGGCTCCTGTTCCTCGGCTTCCATGGAACCTTCCTGATCCAGCACTGGCTCGGCGTTGAAGGCATGCCCCGCCGCTACGCGGACTACCTGGTCGAGGACAACTTCACCTGGATGAACCAGTTCTCCACCGTTGCCTCGTTCGTCCTGGGTGCATCCCTGGTCCCGTTCTTCTGGAACGTCTACATCACCTGGCGCAGTGCCGAGCGGGTTCAGGTTGATGATCCGTGGGGCTTCGGAGCATCGCTCGAGTGGGCCACGTCCTGCCCACCGCCGCGGCACAACTTCACCTCGCTGCCCCGGATCCGTTCGGAGCGTCCCGCACTCGACCTGCACCACCCGGAGCTTCGCCAGGTCCACACCGTCGAGTCACCGGCTGCGGCAGCCCAGGTGCTCGGTAACGCCGAACAGAAGGACACCGCACAGTGAAAATCGAATCATGGATCTTTGGTTCCGGAGTCTTCTTCTTCGTGCCGGTTTCGCTGGTCTACGGATTCCTCACCAACTGGGGTGAGTGGGTAGGTATCCTGGGGATCCTCCTCGTGGGCGGCCTGGCCGGCATGATCGGCGGCTACCTCGGCTTCACCGGCAAGCGCGTTGGTATGCGTCCTGAGGACCGCAACGACGCCGAGATCCACGAGGGTGCCGGCGAGCAGGGCCACTTCAGCCCCTGGAGCTGGTGGCCGCTGGTCCTGGGCATCGCCTGCGCAACAGGGTTCCTCGGCCTGGCTGTCGGTTGGTGGATCGTCTTCATCGCAGGTGGCCTGGCACTCGTAGCCCTCATCGGCTGGGTCTACGAATACAGCCGCGGCGATCACGCCCACTAGGCACAAAGCAGCAAACAACGACGGCGGGCCTCACCTTTCAGGTGAGGCCCGCCGTCGTTGTTTGTCGTGTGAGCGGGGAGTGAAGGCACCGTCCGCAGATACAGCATTGCAAGCGCGCTGCGGCGCGGCCCGAGTGCGGCTGCGGCACGGCGCTAGGCTGCGCCCTGGGACTCCAAAAGCTGGCCGAGGGTGCGGAGGGCATCTTGTGCCTTTTCGCGGCTTAGCGGGCCGTCCAGCGCGGATTCCGCAATGCCGAGCTCCACTTCGCACCCGTGATAAAAATCAGCTGTCATCACCTGCAGCAGGGACCGGGCGTCGACGTCCTTGACGCCGGCCCTGGTAATGGTCACCGGAAGCCCGGTCTCGGTAACGGCCCGGACGAATACGGCGGCTGGACGCGCATGCAGTCCGATCAAGGCTGTGACCACGGCCTTCTGAGTTGGCAACGGGACTCCTTCTTGATGACGGCCCCATCCGTCGGGAATGGAAATTTTCCTGTCCAATATAGCGGCAGGCCGGCCCGCACGGCGAAATGCTCCGCTTCTGTGGCCCCCCGTGGTCTAGACCTGCCCTAAAATGGCCGGGTGAACCTAAATCAACGGGCGGTGTGCCGTGGCCGGTAGCGCGGCCGCCATCGCCGGTGACATTGACCGGACCAGTGGCACAGCCATCTGGGTCCAGCTGCGCGAAATCCTCCGGACCTACATTGTCGAGCAGTGCCGGCCGGGCTCCGCGCTGCCCTCGGAACGCGACCTGGCGGAACGGTTCGGCCTCGCCAGGATGACCGTCCGCCAGGCCATTGACGCCTTGGTGGGCGAAGAAGTGATTGAGCGGGTAGTGGGGTTGGGGACCTTCGTCCGCAGGCCCAAGCTGGACCTGCAGGTCAAGCTGACCTCGTACAGCGAGGAAATGCAGCGCCGAGGCATGGTCCCGGCTGCCAAGGTCCTGAGTTTCGAGCAGATCGGGGCAAGTGCCTTCCTGGCCCGCGAGCTCCAGCTGGACGAGGGAACGCCCCTGGTCCGGTTCAGGCGCCTCCTGCTGGCGGATGGTGAACCGATGAGCGTCGATGAGAACTTCATCCCGGCACACCGCGTTCCCGGCCTGCTGGACGGCGAGCCGCCCACATCGCTCTACAACGTCCTGAGTGAGCAGTACGGCCTGGTAATGGAGTGGGGGGAGGACATGATCGAAGCCACCGCGGCCTCCCCGTCCACGGCCCGGCTGCTGAACGTCGAAGTCGGCGCCCCACTGTTGAAGATCCAGCGTCACGCCTTCGTTGCGCGGACCATGGTGGACTACTCGGTTTCGTATTACCGCGCGGACCGCTACAAACTATGGGTTCCACTGCAGCGGCCGGGTGCACGCAGGTCCAGGAGCCACTAGCGGGGCTACGGCGCACTGTGCCGACGGCGACAATGGCCCGTGGCGGGAAGCGCCTGCGGCGGGAAGACGATGGAGTGCCCCTGGCAACAGAGAAGGCCCGGTCCTTTCGGACCGGGCCTTCTCTGTGTGGAAACTGACTGGGCCTAGTGGCTCAGGCTCTTGGCTTCCTCGGGTGCTTCGACTGCCGCATGGCCGTGGCCGTGGGCGGCTTCCAGCTCAGCCGGGGTTGCCGGGGCAACACGGTCCTCGAAGAACCAGCGGGAGAGGAACGCGCGGCGCTTCTCCTTGCGGGTCACCACACCGTGTTCGTTGGGTACAGCAGGCAGGACCTGAGGCGATTCGAAACCGACCAGCTTGTAGCGCTTGTACTCGTCCAGCGGTGCGTGCACCTCGATGAACTCGCCGTGCGGCAGGCGGACGATGCGTCCGGTCTCCCGGCCGTGCAGGGCGATTTCGCGGTCCTTGCGCTGCAGGGCCAACGCCACGCGCTTGGTGACGATGAACGCGATGATCGGTCCCACGAAGAACAGTGCCCTCAGCCAGTAGGTGACGTCGTTGAGTGACACGTGGAAGTGGGTGGCGATGAGGTCCGAACCGGCAGCGGCCCACATCACGCAATACCAGACGAAGCCGGCCACACCAATGGCGGTGCGGGTGGGAGCGTTGCGCGGACGGTCCAGGACATGGTGTTCGCGGTCGTCCTTGGTGATCCACCGCTCAATCCAGGGGTACATGAACATCACCGTGAACAGGATGCCGGCAGGTACCAGTGCGGGGAGCAGGACGTTGAACGTGAACACGAATCCGAGCCACGTCTGCTCGACGTGCCAGTCACCGAAGGTTCCCGGCATCAGGCGGAGGGCACCGTCCACGAAGCCGATGTACCAGTCAGGCTGGGTACCGGCGGACACCGGGGAGGGGTCGTAGGGACCGTAGTTCCAGATCGGGTTGATCGTGAAGAAACCGGCCATCAGGGCCAGCACACCGAAGACGATGAAGAAGAATCCACCGGCCTTGGCAGCGTAGACGGGACCCAGCGGGTAACCGACAACGTTGTTGTCGTTGCGGCCCGGGCCAGGGTACTGGGTGTGCTTGTGGACCACCACCATAAAGAGGTGAAGGACGATCATCAGCAGGATCAGTGCGGGGACCAGCAGGATGTGCAGCATGTACAGGCGGCTGATGATGGCGGTACCCGGGAACTCCCCACCAAAGAGGAAGAAGGAGATGTAGGTGCCAACCACGGGGATGGACTTGATCACGCCGTCGATGATGCGCAGGCCGTTTCCGGACAGCAGGTCATCGGGGAGGGAGTAGCCGGTGAAGCCGGCAGCCATGGCCAGGATGAGCAGCACGCTGCCCACCACCCAGTTCATTTCACGCGGCTTGCGGAACGCGCCGGTGAAGAACACGCGCAGCATGTGCACGGCGATGGAGGCCACGAACAGCAGTGCTGCCCAGTGGTGGACCTGGCGCATGAACAGGCCGCCACGGATGTCGAACGAGATGTCCAGGGAGGAGCTGTAGGCCACGGACATTTCGACGCCCTTGAGGGGCACGTAGGAACCGTCGTAGTGCGTTTCTGCCATGGACGGGTCGAAGAAGAATGTCAGGAAGGTGCCGGACAGCAGCAGGATGACAAAGGAGTACAGTGCCACTTCCCCGAACATGAAGGACCAGTGGTCGGGGAAGACCTTGCGGCCGAATTCGCGGAGGATGCCGGAACCGCCAACACGTGCATCGACGAAGTCGGTGAACCGGCCTGTCTTGGTTTTGGCGACGAAAGCGGGCTCAGCTGGTGATGCTGCGCTCATGCATATCACGCTCCCAGTAACTCGGTCCTACAGGTTCTTTGAAGTCGCTGGTGGCGACCAGGTAGCCCTCATCGTCAACTGCGATGGGCAGCTGGGGGAGGGGCCGGCTGGCGGGGCCGAAGATCACCTTGCACTCCTGAGTGAGGTCAAAGGTGGACTGGTGGCACGGGCACAGCAGGTGGTGCGTCTGCTGCTCGTAGAGAGCAACGGGGCAACCAACGTGGGTGCAGATCTTGGAGTAGGCAACGATGCCGTTGTAACCCCAGTCTTCGCGGCCCTCGGAGGGGTTCAATGAAGCGGGATCAAGGCGCATGAGCAGGACAACGGCCTTGGCCTTCTCGTTCAGCTTGCCCTCGTGGAGCTCGTTCAGGCCTTCCGGGATGACGTGGAAGGCAGAACCGATGGTGACGTCGGAAGCCTTGATCGGGGTTCCGTCAGGGTCCCGGGCGAGGCGCTTGAGCTTGCCTTCCTGGGGTGCCCACATGGTGTGGGCCAGTTTGTCGTCCGGACGCGGACCGAGGTCGCCGAAAATGGCAACTGCGGGCAGCGGCGCCAGCGCCACAGCACCCAGAAGGGTGTTGCGGATCAGAGGACGGCGCTTGATGCCGGTCTCTTCGACGATGTCCTCAACGATGCGGACAGCGGCCTGGCGGTCCTCTTCGTAGCGGATCGCGTGGCGTTCTTCGGATACTTCGTGGTCCGGCATCAGGGCTTTTGCCCAGTGCACGATGCCGGTACCGATGCCAAGCATCGCAAACGCGGTACCAAGGCCCAGGAGCATGTTCTGGAGCCGGATGGTGGCAATCGCCGAGTCTTCCCCAAGATCGATGGCGAAGTACGCCACCAGGAAGATCAGGGTGCCAACAACAGAAATGCCAAATAGTAAGGCGACCTGCCGTTCTGCCCGCTTTGCGGCCTTCGGGTCCGTGTCAGCCAGGCGCAAACGGTGCGGGGGAATTCCAGGATCCTGGAATTTCTCCACCTCATTCTGACCAGCCGTAGCTACGGTGCCCGAGTGGTTCGGACTGCCGTCACTATGGTTGCCCATAATTCGCCTCATCCTTCTCTCGTCCCGGCGGATGCCGGGTTAGTTTCTAATATCAAGCTGCTGACTCGCCAGCAGAAGTTGTGGTGTTCCGCGAAGATCCTAGGACGTCCGGGAAGTCAGCCAGATGGTGAAGGCGATGATGACGCCAAGGCCTGCGACCCAGACGAACAGGCCTTCCGCCACGGGGCCGAGGGAACCGAGGTCAGCGCCGCCGGGAGAGCCGGTGGTCTCGATCTGCTTCAGGAAGGTGACGATGTCGCGCTTTCCTTCAGGCGTGATGTTGGAGTCGCTGAAGACCGGCATGTTCTGCGGTCCGGTGACCATTGCCTCGTAAATGTGCTTGCCGGAAACATCTGCCAGTGCGGGTGCGAACTTACCCCGGGTCAATGCGCCGCCGGCGGCCGCAGCGTTGTGGCACATTGCGCAGTTGGTGCGGAAGAGTTCTCCACCTTTGGCTGCGTCACCCTTGCCGTCCAACAGGCTTTCATCAGGAATTGCCGGGCCGGCTCCCAGGGAGGCAACATAGGCTGCAAGCTCGCGGGTTTGTTCGTCGTTGAACTGCGCAGGCTTCTTCAGCGCCTGGGGGCCGTTCATCTGCATGGGCATGCGGCCGGTTCCAACCTGGAAGTCAACAGCAGCAGCGCCGACGCCCACGAGGGACGGACCATCCTGGGAACCGCTGGCGCCCATGCCGTGGCAGGTGGCGCAGTTGGCGGCGAAGAGTTTTCCACCTTCCTCAACGTCACTTGTGCTGTAGGTGGTGGTGGAAGCCTTGGCCTCGTTGACGGTGGTGGCCACGGCGTACAGCCCGCCAGTGATGAGAAGCCCCATCAGTAGGAGGGCAATGACTGCCAGTGGGTGTCGCCGCTTTTGCGAGAGTGCCTTCACGTGGTGGTTCCTTTATTCGATCCTGGGCGGGCTCCGGGAGCCGCTACCTGAAATTCTGCCTCTTGTAGAAAAAGAATCAAAGCTGGCTACTTGAGTACGTAGATGACCAGGAAGAGGCCGATCCAGACGACGTCAACAAAGTGCCAGTAGTACGAGGTGACGATCGCAGATGTTGCTTCGAAGTGCCCGAACTTCTTCGCGGCAAAGGAGCGCCCCATGATCAGGAGGAAGGCAACCAGTCCGCCGATCACGTGCAGGCCATGGAATCCGGTGGTCATGTAGAAGGCTGAACCGTAGGCGTTGGAGGAAAGCGAGACATGCTCGGAAACCAGCATCGCGTATTCAGTGGCCTGGCCGGCGACGAAGAAGGCACCCATCAGGAATGTGAGGGTGAACCATTCGTTCATTCCCCAGCGGGAGAACTGGAAAGCCCCGCCGGTCTTGCGCGGCTGCAGCCGCTCGGCGGCGAAGACGCCCATCTGGCAAGTAAAGGAACTGGCCACAAGGACGATCGTGTTAACGAGCGCAAACGGGAAGTTGAGCTTGGCTGTCTCTTCGGCCCACATCTCGCCGCTGGTGGAGCGCAGTGTGAAGTACATGGCAAAGAGACCGGCGAAGAACATCAACTCGCTGGAGAGCCACACTACGGTTCCAACGGAAACCATATTGGGGCGGTTCAGCGTGGGGTGCGCCGGGGTACTGGGGGCATGGGTCGCAGATGTCACATAGACATTATGTCTGTAAAACTCCGTGCTGCCCAACGCAAACCGGCTTTTCGGGGGACTTTTTCTACAAAGACGCGAAATTGCCCGGAAAAGTTCCGCCGGCCGTTCACATTGGTCAGTGCCTGCCATCCCTCGGTAGCATCAGCAGGTGACTTCACAGGCATCTGCAGCATCGGTCAACACTTGGCCGCGGCTGATTTCGGCACTGATCAATGGCAAGGACCTCACCGCGGACAACACCGCGTGGGCCATGGACACCATCATGTCCGGGGAGGCTACGCCTGCCCAGATCGCAGGATTCCTGGTAGCCCTCAGCGCCAAGGGCGAAACCGTTGAGGAGCTGTCCGGCCTCGTTGATGCCATGCTTGCGCACGCGAATCCGGTATCCATCTCCGGAGAAAAGCTTGACATCGTGGGGACCGGTGGTGACCAACTCAACACCGTGAACATCTCCACGATGGCTGCACTGGTTGCTGCCGGGGCGGGCGCAAAGGTGGTTAAGCACGGCAACCGCGCGGCGTCGTCGTCGTCCGGGTCAGCGGATGTGCTGGAGGCGCTCGGGGTCCGGCTGGACCTGTCCATCGGGCAGGTGGCCCGCAACGCCGAGGAGGCGGGAATCACCTTCTGCTTCGCGCAGGTGTTCCATCCGTCCTTCCGCCACACGGCGGTGCCGCGAAAGGAGCTGGCCATCCCTACCGCCTTCAACTTCCTTGGCCCCCTGACCAACCCGGCACATGTGCAGGCCTCGGCAGTCGGCGTTGCCAATGCCAGGATGGCGCCGCTGGTGGCAGGAGTCCTGGCCCAGCGGGGGAGCCGGGGCCTGGTGTTCCGTGGCAATGACGGGCTGGACGAGCTCACCACTACCGGGCCTTCAACCGTATGGGAGATCCGCAACGGCACCGTGGTGGAGCAGACGTTTTCCCCTGAGGACCTGGGCATCACGCTGGCTACAGTGGAGCAGCTTCGCGGCGGAGACGCGCATGCGAATGCTGCCGTGGTCCGCGAGGTCCTCGCAGGCAAGGAAGGCCCCGCCCGGGATGCCGTCCTGCTCAACGCTGCGGCCGGTCTCGTGGCATATGACACCACGGCGGAAGGCCCGCTCCTTGAGCGGATGCGGGCTGCCTACGACCGGGCAGCCGAATCCATCGCTTCCGGCGCCGCTGCGGCAGTGCTGGACAACTGGGTGTCGCTGACCCGCCGCTGACGGACCCGCGGCGGCCTACTGCTCGAAACCGAGGGCGAAAGCTGCGTCCAGGTCATGCTGGGAGTAGGCGCGGAACGCAATATGCGTTGTGGTGTGCACAACGGCAGGCACCTTGGAGAGCCGGTCCGCGATGACATCGGCAAGGTCCTCGTGCCGCCGTACGCGTGCCACCGCGATCAGGTCCCATTCGCCCGTCACTGAGTAGACCTCGCTGATCCCGTCGATCGCTGAGATTTCCTCGGCGGTTTCAGGAATGCGCGCGGCGTCGGTCTTGATCAGAACGAATGCGGTGATCACGGTTAATCCTTTCGGATCTGTTGCGCCGTGGCAGGGCCCGGCAGGCTTCTCGGTGCTGTCAGCCTATTACATCGAGTCCCCGCGCCGCCGGTACCTGGCGTGCGCCTCTGCCTCAGGTCTTCCGGAGCCGGCGGGCTCCTGCCCACACCAGCCGCCAGCCAACCAGCAGCAGCCCGAGGCTGAGCAAAGCAACAAGAATGAACGGCAACACCACGGTCTGGTTCGTGAGCAGCCGCAGCACCATGCCGCCGGCCAACGCCGCCAGCCACACGGCCAGGCCGGTCCGGCGCACGGACATGGGATTGCGCCAGGCTTTGAAAACCAGCCAGCCCAGGGCCGCTCCGGCAAGGAAGGGCCACGCCGTCAGGAAAACGCCCGCCACCACATCGCCCCGCTGGTGGGCGTCCCTGCCCACTGCTGCGAACACCAGGATCAGAACGGTGTCCGTGATGGCCGCGGCTGCAATCCGCCGCCTGGAAAGGGCCGGCACGGGCCGCTGAATTGAAGGGGTCATGGTTTCGAGCCTAGCAATGTGGAGCACTCCCGGTTGCCACCCCTTGTTCCTGACCCGGCGACTCAGCAGGATGGACTCAGCCGGATATTGGAAAGGCAGAACCATGCGATTGATCCAGGTGGCGCAGTACGCGGACGACCTCGAGCGTGCGGCCCGCTTCTATTCGGAACTGCTCGCTGTCCAACCCACGGCAGTGTTCGACCCGCCCGGCCTCCTCTTCTTCGACCTTGACGGCCTTCGGCTGCTGCTGGAGCGGGGAGCCCCGCGGGCCCTTCTGTACCTCGAGGTTCCCGACGTGCGGAAGTCCGTCAGGGAACTCCGGGGCAGGGGAGTCGAAGTGGTGGCGGAGCCGCAGGTCATCTTCAGCCACAATGACGGGCTGTTGGGGCCCGTTGGCACGGATGAGTGGATGGCCTTCATCAGGGACAGTGAGGGCAACACCGTGGGTCTTGTCAGCCGGCATCCCGCGGAACCGGCGCCCCGGGACGCGGGGGTCAACTGAAACCGTTGTCCCCGTCATGAGCCGCCGCTAGGCTCAAGCCGGAAAGGAGCAACCTATGCCACGCACCATCGGAACCTGCCTCTGGTTCGAGAACGAGGCTGAACAGGCGCGAAGTTCTACACGTCAGTTTTTGACGACTCCAGGATTCTCAACGTCTCGCGTTTCGAAGGTGCACCCGGGCCCGAGAGCCAGGCCATCGCCGTCGAATTTGAGCTCGAGGGCCGCGCCTTCACGGCTCTAAATGGTGCGCGGGGAGCCAGGTTCACCGAAGCCGTCTCCTTTATGGTCGAGTGCGGCGACCAGGAGATGGTGGACCGCTACTGGTCAGCCCTGACCGACGGCGGCAGCGAAAGCCAGTGCGGCTGGCTCAAGGACCGCTTCGGGGTCTCCTGGCAAATCATCCCGTCAGTACTCAACTCCCTGATCGCCGGCCCGGATCCCCTCGGTTCACAGCGGGCGATGCAGGCGATGCTCGGAATGCGGAAGCTGGACATCGCTGAACTGCAGAAGGCCTATAACGGCTAGGCCCGGTGTACACGGCCGGGTCCGGCACCTCCGCGATGTCACGCCGGATGGCAGGTAGCATCAGTCCCCATGAACAAGCCGCTGTGGATCTGCTGCCTCGTGGGCGCCGCCGTCGGAATAGCCCTGGGCCTGGCTGTCTTTGACAGTCCCTTCCTCGGCTTTGCGGTGGGGCTGGGCCTTGGTGCCGTGGTGGGCGCCGGCGTCGGACAGCGGCACTAGGGCCGCGGCGAAACCGGTACCGGCAGAAACCGGCCTTGTCAGGTGACCGGCCGCAATTCCCTGGAGATTGTTAGCGTGGGCCGGGTGACTTCCCTGGAACTTCGGTGGACTACCCAACTCTCTGCCAGTGACTACGCCGATATGGCTGTTCTCTTCGACAGTGAGTACGAGGATGAATGGGGTCCTTGGAATCCGAAGCAAGGCTACGGGTATGCACGAGGCGAACTGCATTGCCTGGTCCGCGACGGTGGCAACCTCGTTGGATATGCTGCCTCGGCACGACGCTTTGTAGCAGTGGGCAAAGGTGAAGTTGTCGTTGCAGGCATCGGCGGGGTCCTGACTGCGGCTGCGACCCGTGGCCAACGTATTGGCCATGGGATGATGTCTTCGCTCCAGGAAGCTATGCGTGGTGATGCTCCGGCCGAATTTGGCCTGCTCGGGTGCCGTGAAGAGGTGGTGCCCTTCTATCAGTCGTGCGGCTTTGTCCTTGTCGAATCCCTTATCCGTGACGTTTCCCCGCGCGATGCGATGACTGTGATCGAAAGCGCTGGCCCAACCCTGGTCTGTGCAGGAACCAAATCAATTGAGGCGTGGCCCGCCGGGACAATTGATCTGCGGGGCCTGCCGTGGTGACAAGGCTGGGTTATGCGTCCCGCGACGGCGACGCGGGGAGGAGGGCTGAACTGCATCAGCTCCGGGATTTCCGCATTATTGGCATGTAGGCGTATTCGGGAAATTCAAGCGTGATTCCCCGGAATGGGTCCTCTCAGCCCGTGGCTGTCGCCTCATATACCTACTACACCCTTGCGCCGGAGGAACGAGAAGCGCTCCCCTCACCAGAAGCAATATCAGCTGCCCTCGAACAGGGTGCGGCCGAAGACACTCGAAACAGCGATTGACATGGAAACCCCACCGGCATCCAGTCAGACATAGGTGGGGTCGGGACGAGTCGCGGGCGCTAACCCGAATGCCTCCTCGACGAAGGGCCGGCTCCCCGAAGGGGAGCAACTTTAACCATTCGGGGCAGTACGAAGCCACAGGGCGGCTGAGGCCCCGCCCGTGGCCTGACGGCCGAGTGCGAGCTACGGAAAAGTGGACTTTGACGACGGCGAGGGAAAGACCGTCCTCACCCTTTACATGCAGCGCGGTCCCGAAGAAGGCTACGTGCTGCACGTCGAGCATCTGGCCGCGCCGCTTCGGTGAATGGCGCCCTCGAGGCGGAACTGGACGCCGCCGTCAGCGCCGCCCGCTCGAACGGAGACTCATGGGAGGCTATCGGCGCCGCCCTCGCACGACTGCTCGAACTGCCGGAGGACGCTTCGGAGGCTACTGAGACGACCGCGAAATTTGTTGTCGAAGGTGACGGGAACGTGCGCGCGCCGTGTCTCCCAGTAGCTGTAGGTGCACGTCCGGAGCACCCGGACGTGCACCTACAGTTATGAATCGTGTTAGGGCTGCTCGAAAGTACCGACCAGTCGTGCGCGGCCGATGGCGTGCGAAAAGAGGTTGAACCCCAGATAGGCGGGGCTGGCTTCACTGGGGATGTCGAGCTTATCCAGATTCAGGGCGTGTACCACCACGTGATAGTGGTGCACACCGTGACCGGAGGGCGGCGCCGCGCCCACGAAGCCGGGGAAGCCGGCGTCATTCGCCAACTGCACGGCACCTTCGGGCAGTCCGCCCTCCGCTGCGCCGGAGGGAAGGGAGGTGGTCGACGCTGGCAGGTTGAACACGGCCCAGTGCCAAAAACCACTCCCAGTCGGAGCATCGGGGTCGAGGACGGTGACCGCAAAGCTCTTGCTCTCCGCAGGAAAGCCCGACCACGACAGCTGTGGGGACCGGTCCTCGCCGCCTTTAATGCCCATCTTCCCGCTGCGCTGTGCCGGGGAAAGCGTGAGGCCGTGCGCGATGTCGGTGCTGGTTACCTGAAATTCCGGAAGCTGGGGAAGTCTTTCGTAAGGGTCATGGGATGTCACGTGTGTTGTTCTCCTCGTCACTAGGTTGCCCGTCCAATTCTTCCCTAGAGGGTGGGTTGATGGGTTCACCGATCGTTTCTGCGCGCCGCAAAAGCGCAAGTCGTGCAGACCACGGTTGCATCCGAGCATTCAGGAAATGGATGCACGCTCCGATGTTAACCAGGACGACGGCGTTCGGTGGTTGCCTCGCATTGTTGGCGCGGCGCTCAGCCTCCAAGCTTGGAATACTCGCCCAGACGGTGCCATGAACGGTTGTGGTAGACCAGGGCGTCGCCGGGTTCGCCCGCCTGGACGTCACGCATCACGCGGGATTCCAGGGCGTGAACGGCGATGACTGTGGAGGTCCCCACCTCCATGCGATTGATGACGGCGCAGCGCACCCACGCGCGGACATCGTTATACACCGCTTCGCCGGTGGCAAGGGCCGACCAGCGGTGCGTCTGGTCAAAGCGGTCGGCGCCGGGGGTCGCTCCAAACTTCGCCAAGTCGACGTCGTGCGCGTCCAGCAGGTGCACGACGACGGATTCGGCGCGGGAAAGCACCTCTGACGCCGAGGACAGTGCCGAGACCGAGAAAACCAGCAATGGAGGGTCCGCACTCACTGACACGACCGACGATACCGTCAGTGCCACCGGTCCTTCGCCGGCATCCGCGGTGATGACGGCGACACCTCCGGGGTGCCCACGGAACAGTGCTTTGAATTCGTCGGCTGAGAGGGAGGACGGGAAGCGTTGTTTCGGTGCCTCGAGCCACGTGTCTGCGGGGTAGGCGTGAAACATCCTTATGACACCCTGGGGGCGGAGCGGGCGAGTTCCTCGCGAACGATGTTCGTCCCGGCGCTGAGGGCACTCAGTTTGGCCAGTGCGACGTCCCGGGGGAACGGTGCCATGCCGCAGTTAGAGCTGGGGATGAGCTTGTCCGCATCGACGAACTGCAGGGCCTTGCGGAGGGTGTCGGCGACTTCCTCCGGGGTCTCAATGGTCTCGCTTGCGACGTCGATAGCCCCGAGCATGACCTTCTTGCCGCGGAGGAGCTCGATGAGGTCCATGGGCACGTGGGAGTTCTGGCACTCCAGCGAGATGATGTCGATGCTGGAGCTCTGAAGCAGCGGGAACGTTTCCTCGTACTGCCTCCACTGTGAGCCGAGCGTCGCCTTCCAGTCAGTGTTGGCCTTGATCCCGTAGCCGTAGCAGATATGCACGGCGGTCTCGGCACGCAGCCCTTCTGCCGCTCTCTCAAGCGCAGCCACGCCCCAGTCCTTGACCTCATCCAGGAAGACATTGAACGCGGGCTCGTCGAACTGGATGATGTCAACGCCGGCCGCCTCGAGTTCTTTCGCCTCCTGGTTCAGGATCGTGGCGAACTCCCAGGCCAGCTTCTCGCGGCTCTTGTAGTGGTCATCGTAGAGCGTGTCCACCATCGTCATTGGACCGGGAAGAGTCCATTTGATCGGCTTGTCTGTGCTTGCGCGGAGGAATTTGGCGTCTTCGACGAATACCGGCCGCTCGCGGCGCACCGCTCCGACGACGGTCGGTACGCTCGCGTCGTAGCGATCGCGGATGCGCACGGTCTTGCGCTGTTCAAAATCGACCCCGCTGAGATGCTCGATGAAGGTCGTGACGAAGTGCTGGCGGGTTTGCTCGCCGTCGCTGACAATGTCGATGCCGCGCCGGCTCTGCTCGTGGATGGCGATGCGCAGCGCGTCCTGCTTGCCCTCGAGCAGCGCATCTCCTTCCAGCTTCCACGGGGACCAAAGAGTCTCCGGCTGTGCGAGCCACGATGGTTTCGGCAGGCTTCCGACAAGGGTGGTGGGCAAGAGTGTGTTCATGATTGGCGATTCTCCGTGGGTCAGTTGACGAGAGCGGGGTAGTTGGCGGTCCACTGGTCCAACAGATCCTTGTGGGGCGTGATGAAGTGTTCCTCCGTGTACTTCGCCTGCGTGACCGCGAGCTGACCGCGCTCGACGCGGTCATAAGCGATCTGGGTCCGTGAGTAATCCTGCTCACCCAGGCTCGGCTGGTAGACGACGGCGGCGGCGGAGTTCGCGTTGTAGACCTCCGGGCGGTAGATCTTCTGGAACGTCTCCATGGTGCTGATCGTGCCGATGAGCTGCAGATTGGAGTAGTCGTTGAGCAGGTCGCCGCGGAAATAGAAGGCCAGCGGCGCAACGCTGCCGCGTGGCATGAAGTAGCGGACCTGCAGCCCCATCTTTGCGAAGTATGCGTCTGTCAGCGAGAACTCGTCCTGCTGGTACTCGACGCCCAGAACCGGGTGACGGTTCTCCGTTCGCCGGTACGTCTTGCTCGTGGAGACGCTGATGCACACCACTGGCGGCTGCGGGAAGCGTTCCTGGTATTCCGGGGAATCGAGGAAGTGCTGGAACAGTTTGCCGTGAAGGTCTCCGAAGTCCTCGGGCACGGTGGGCTTGCCTGAGCCCCCTGCTGCCGCTGGCAGTACGACGCTGAAGTCGAAGTCTCGGACGTAGGAGGAGAAGTTGTTGCCGACGATTCCCTGGTGGCGGACCCCGTTCAGCAGATCGACGATCTGGATATCGAGAACCTCGAACAGCGGGAACTGCTGATCCGTGCCGTCTGCGGTGAGCTGTATCTGCACGGAAACGATCTCAAGCTCGAGCGTATAGCGGTCCCGGTCCGGGTTGTCCCAGTCTGCGAGATCGTTGAAGCGGCGCCGCATCATGGTCAAGGCGTTGCGGAGGTTCTCCTGGCGGTGCTCGCCCCGTGCCAGGTTGGCGAAATTCGTCGTGATGCGGGAGTCTTCCGACGGGGAGTAGTCCTCGTCGAAGCGGGTGGTGGTGATACTGAAGGTGAAGTCGTCTGCCATGCTGCCAATCCGTTGTTGATGGGCCGGAGACGGCCTTCCAGAAGGGGATGCATCCATGGTGCAACCTATCGGAGGGTATCGAGTAACTCGGCGCTGCTATGCATTCATATAGACTTTTCCTATGCCCCAGCTTTCGAGCGGACTGACCCTGCAGCAGCTCCGCTATTTCATAGAAGTTGCAGCTGAGGGGTCGATCTCCGCGGCTGCCGATCTTCTCTACGTAGCGCAGCCGACAATGTCCGCAGCGATGAAGGACCTTGAAGCCCGGGTGGGCCGTCCGCTCCTGGTTCGCTCTGCCCGCGGGGTGACCCTCACCGCCGACGGGGTAGAGTTCCTCGGCTATGCGAGGCAGGTCGTCGAGCAGTTCGCTCTCCTTGAGCAGCGCTACCTTGGCAGGCCACCGACGCGACGTCTGCTCGGGGTGTCAACGCAGCACTACTCGTTCGCGGTGGACGCCTTCGTGCGGATGGTCAAGGCCGCTGAGGTGGCCGAATACGAGTTCTCGCTGCGTGAGACCCGCACCTGGGACATCATCGAGGATGTCCGCACCCTCCGCAGCGAGATAGGCATCCTCTACCGGAACGATTTCAACCGGAAGATCATCGACAAGCTGCTCCGGGAATCCGGGCTCGCGTTCACTCCGCTTTTCCTCGCCGATCCGCACATTTTCATTTCACGGAACAACCCGCTCGCCTCAAAAGAGCGGGCGACTCTCGCCGATCTCGCCGGCTTGCCGCGGCTAACCTTCGATCAAGGTGCGAACAACTCTTTTTACTTCGCCGAGGAGATTCTCTCCACCTTGTCCAGCAAGCAGGAGATCCGGGTCTCCGACCGTGCGACGATCTTCAACCTCATGATCGGGCTCCACGGCTACACGATCTCGACGGGCATCATCAGCGGGCAGCTCGACCCGGAGATCGTCGCCATCCCGCTCGACGTTGACGAACGCATCGAGATCGGCTGGATCGGCCACGCAGCGATTCCGCTCACCGACCAGGCGCAGCGCTACCTCAGGGAATTGCGGGCCGTCGTCGCTGAGTTCGGCGTAGCGCTGCTCGACTGACTGCAGTTGAGCGGGTGGGTCTTTACCCCTTCAGTGATTGGACCTGGTTGTTGCATTCGAGCGCGCTGCTCCATCGATGATTGAGTTCTTCAGAGCTCCCTGAGAAGCCGGACTACTGCGTTCAGGTTCGGACCCGGACATCGACACCACTCCATGCCGACCTAGTCGGAACAACACGGCAGGGATACAGAAGCGCGCGGCCACCAAAGCCGCGTTGTGAATCCATTCGCCATGGTTACGTGAGTGCCTCCCGGCACCGCCCTGGTCGCAAGGTAGAAAACGGCTCTGTCACGTCTCTCCCCGACAGTGAAAAAACGTCGCCCCCGCCACCTCAAATCTCAGCAGCCAATTGGAACGCCCGTTTGGTTTTTCCAAGGCCGGTGAGCAACCGTGGAGACGTTCTGATCCTGGTGGTGCGACTGACAACCTCACTAAGCCCAGAACCGGCCGCGCCCGGCGCTGCAGGACGATGCGGTGCCGGGCCCGGTCACAACCGTTCACCTTTTTACGTGCTGCGGAAGCGCCGTGTGCAGGGAGCGCGCCCTTCTGCCTCCAGCGGCGTCGGGTACGCATTCCGGGAACGCAGGCCACGGCTGTCGGGGAGGTGCGACGCGCATTGCCTTAGTGACACTTGGGGCGTCTTCGCAAGGTTTTTCCAACCGGGGCTCAAAGTGTTTTGCAAGAACCTCCCCGTAGACATAAAGGGCCACCCCACCCCTTTTGGAGGAGCAAAATGAAACCCAACCCACCACAGGCGCCAAGAGCGCGCTTGAGGTTCCGCTTGAGTACGCGTAAGGCTGTTGCTGCTGTGGCCGCCATCCTACTCATTGGGACTGGAGCAGGAGCTTCCCTGGCCGCGACCCAGGTGACCGTGAAGAACCCGGGAAAGCTAATTGCCGTTGGCCCCGTCAACACCGAACACGGTTTTCCGGCCTGGTATGAGGACAGCACCAAAACCCGCGTTGAGCTGTGCCTTGACGCCCTGAACCCTTTGTGTGGGTTCCTGCCCGGCGATGTCCCGGACGAAACTGCCCCCATCTCTTTCCCGGACAACTTCCCGGAGGAGGCTTTTTACATGCTCGCGGGCTCGGGACTGGATCTGCCTGGCGGAGGACGAGCAGTCCTGGTTCTCGGTCTTGAAGCTGCATTCGCGAATACGGTCACGGATGGTGACCAGGTAGTGTTCGGCCGTCAGCGCATCGTTGTCAAGGGCGGCCCGGCAAACACGACGCTGGAGTTCAAGCACCCGTACGGCACCATCACCATCGACACCGACGGTTCCGGCGACGGGAAACTCGTCGAAGACATCTCGCCGGCAATCGGCAACTTCAGCACCGCTTTGAAGAGCAATATCGGACCCTTTTTGAAGTGGGATCCTGCGGTCGCCCCGGTAGCACCGGAAGGATACCTCGGTGACCCGAACCAGGAACACGCGGTCACGGGTAGCCCCATGAACTACAACAAGTTCTCTGTCACCGGTGGGGGCCTTAACCTGGAAACCGACCAATTCGGCCTCCAGGGCAAGATTTCCACCAACCGCGGAGTCAGCGCCGACGGCGCCATCCAGAACGGCGACATGATAGATGTCTTCGCCAGCAGCGGCCCTGAGGCTCAGCTCCAGGTAGATGGACAGGGATCGACGTTCGAGACAACGCCTATGGTTAGCGATCCGGGATCCGGTCGGTACTACGCCCGGATCAAGTTGAACGGCTCTGCGCCAGAGAGCGTCAAGATCACCAACATCGGTGACAAGCCCGCCAGCAGCAGCACCGTCAAGGTGGCCAAGCCCAGCACGATTTCCGTTACCAAGGCATCATTTGACGGAACCGCCCTTACGGTCGCCGCAGTATCAAGTGAAACGGGTGCTTTGACTGTCACTGATATCGGCACTCTCGACAACGCAACTCCCGGAACCCAAACCGAGAAATCGTGGCCGATCAAGGCCCCGCCTTCAACTGTCACCGTGAAGACAGCCACCGGTGGTTCGGCTTCCCTGCCGGTCACGATCAGCGGCGGCGACGTCACCCCTGTGGGCCTGGACCCCATCACCGCACAACCTGATCCGGGTCCTGTGACGGACACCGGTGGCGGGACAGGCACCGTCACCCCGCCACCTGTAGACCCGAACGCGCCTGCAACCGCAACAGCCACCGCCGCTTCGCCCTCGTTGAACCGGGGCGGCACCGTGCAGCTTGACGGCAGCGCATCCACCGGCGCCGTCAGCTACAAGTGGCGCCAGGTAAGCGGCCCTGCCGTTACCCTGTCGAACAACACTGCGGCAAAACCGGTGGTTTCCATTCCTTTCTACGCCAAGAGCACGGACACGGCTCCGCTGAATGAGAAGGGGGATGGCTCGGTAAAGATCGAGCTGATTGTGACCGATAAGAACGGTGCAGATAGTGCCCCGGCCACCGTTGACGTGGCCATCCAGGCCGACACCGTGACGGTTGACGCCGGTTCCCGCCACCGGATTGGAAAGGACATGAGGATTTCCGGTACGTCAACACTGGGTGGCAGCACGGCACTCCTGATCCCGGCCACGACCGTTGTCATCTACGACACCACCCCCGGCAGGGCGGTTACCAAGCTCGGTACCGCACAGGTGGACACTTTGGGCGCATGGTCGCTGCAGGCCAAGCCGGGCCCGAACCGGCAGGTCAGCAGTGTGATGGTCCAGACCAGCCGCGGCGGAACCGCGACGGGAGCAGTTACCACGCGCTAACCGCCAGCAACAACAGTTCAGGGTCCTGCCCGCGTCAGCGGACAGGACCCTGAACTGTGACCATGGAAGGGGTGGGGAACAGGGAAGAGAAGGGTTTCGAGCTCCGCTCTTGCACACAACCTTGTATGCTCCGGGACTGCCAGCGGACGGCAACTTCGCAGAACCTCGAAGGCTTCCCGAAGCCGACCCGTTGCCTGGCACTATCGTCCTATAGGGCCCAGAAGCGGTTGGGCGAACGCCTAACGGATTTTCCGTCAAGTAGCCCATAGGGACACATGGGTTGCGATTTTCCTACTTCAGGACTTTTGGGTCGAATTCCACTCGAAGAATCCGCCTCGTAGCAAAGAAGTGGGAGCCGGCGACGGCTGGGGGAGGCGTCGTGGTCTCAGGCGACGCCCTCGCCGCCGGCGCCGCCCACCACGCTATAGCCAGAGGCCGAGGGACACCTGAGTAGTGGGTACGGGTTTCGGCAGATGGGGAACACGCAGGTAGGTTCCCGATAAGGGGGAGATGTTGCGCGCGAAGAAGTTCTCCGGGCGTGTGGCCGTTGGCAGCGGAGCTAAGGTGCGCGACAGGAACGGGAGGCGGTTGGGGTATAGCGATCACGATGTCTTATGTGCGGCAAGCGCGGCCAGGTCCCGGATCAGCCGCTGCATTTCGTGTTCCCTATCGTTGCGCGCTGGAAGCTGGGGCGCTGGCCGCGGCTGAGCCAGGCGACTGCTGGGCGCTGCTGGAACTGCCCGGACTGTGCTCGATTCCTTAGCCGTATGGTTTTCACTCGTCCTCATACGTCCCCCTCGACGTAATCGTTGCTGCTTGTGCAAACACTCTAAGAACCCCGGGCGACCGAGCGGAAGCGAATAAGCCAATCCTCGGCAGACCTTGTACCGATCTTGAGCATCGGGCCACCGTTCGGCGTCCTACCCGAGAACTGATCCTCCTTCACCTAGAATCAGCTGTGCGCTTCTTTCGTCTAACGACGGCTCGGACAAAACGCCGATAACGGGATTCTTTCGATCTACTTGCGGGGTATTGGGGGAGTCCGGGGATGGCGAAGCCGAGCTGAAGTGCTCTTCCTCCGAAGTTGGCCCGCGAAGGGCACGAGGAAATACAGCGGTCAGCGTAAGCTGAACAGGCCGAGCAGCGGTGGCCGCGATACAGGCAGCCGAAGCCCATGGGGTCCAATCCGTCCTGGCCGTCCCGATCTTGGTGGAAACAGAAACCCCAGCTGCCCTTGCTTTCTATGCGGCACCCGCCGGCGCCTTCACCGACTCAGACATCATCAGCGCAGAAGATTTCGCCGCGCACGTTTCAACGGCCTTACGTCCCGCCCTCAAAATCTTCCAAACTCTCAGAAGGGCTTCAACGGACGCAACATCAAACTGCGGGACCTGGCCGCTGAAATCCTAAAACCACTCTCGCCGGGCACCCTCCACACGCGCTATTTCGACGTATAACCCCACGAACTTGAAGATTGGGCGCGGAGCAGCGGCATCTGGGCCGGGCCGAGAGTCGTTATGCCAGTCAGCCACAGCTTTGAGCACCTGACGCGGCAGCAGGGGAGTGCTTATGGCCGGTTGCGGGCGAGGCGAACAGTTATCCGGCGGCGCTGTTTCATCAGCACCAAGCGTGGGAACAAGGGAACAACGGAGTACGTTGCAGTCTCGGTCGGAGAAGAAGCACAACAGAAATGAGAAGCACCAACGTGGCAACCGATTATGACGAAGTCCGTTCCGATGTCAAGGAATCCCAGGACAGCTCGCTGGAAGCGCTGAAGTCCGCCAGTGCCCCGGACGCCCGCAGCGTCGTCACCGAACTGGATGAAGCCGACGTCCTTGACGAAGGACTGACTCCGGGCGGGGAAATCGTCTCCGAGGAACTCATCGTCCAGGTCATCCCGCAGGGCAAGGACGAATTCACCTGCTCGTCCTGCTTCCTCGTCCGGCACCGGTCCCAACTGGCACGCCAAAGCAACGGCCACTCGTACTGCGTCGAATGCGAGGGCTAGGCGCTCGCTGAATAAGCGAAGGAGGAGTCCCTCTCAGCCCTAGCTTTACATAATGTAGATTATCGGCACTTTGTCAGGGCCCCGAAAGGGGCCCGGCACCTGCCTGTGGTCCGCATTGCCCAGAGCCTGCTGCACCACACGAATCCGCAGGTCAGCATTGTCTTATCCGAAGGCCTCGTTAAGAATGAGTCAATGACGGTCTATGTGCGATCACTTGAAACTGCTGTCCCGAAAACGATGCTGATCCAGACAGAAGCCCGTGACGTGTTTGCGGCCCAGCCTGGTTTGACCAGGCTCGGTTCGCGGCTTGTCAGTACGTGTTTTGACTCGGCCGCCATCGATACCCGTTTCACCGCCGTGGAGGAACTCACCAACGATTTCCGGTCCGAAAATCCGCAGTTCTACGACCCCCGGACCGGCCTCCTGCTGAATCCCAGCACCAAGGTCCGCAATGAGATTTTCGGCCGTGAGGCCACCAAGCTCTTTGTGGAAGCTGCCCGCTCCGCCGTCGCAGCCGCCCCGGAATTCGAGTTACTTGACATAACTCATCTAATTACTGTTTCCTGCACCGGGTTCTTCAACCCCGGACCTGACTACAAAATCGTCCGGGAGCTCGGCCTGGACCCGGCCGTCCAGCGCTACCACCTTGGATTCATGGGCTGCTATGCGGCGTTTCCTGCCCTGCGCGCAGCGAAACTGTTCTGTGAGGCGGATCCCACCGCCGTTGTGCTGGTGGTGTGCGCCGAGCTCTGTTCCCTCCACGTCCGCACTTCCAACGATCCCGACACGATCATGGGCTCCGCCCTGTTCGCCGACGGTGCCGCGGCCGCCGTCGTAACAGCCCGCAACGGCGCCGAGGAACAATCCCTGCTCCGGCTGGACCATTTCGAAACCGTCCTCACACCTGTCGGCGAGGACGCCATGGCGTGGAACATCGGCGATCACGGCTTCGAAATGGTGCTGGGCAACTACGTGCCGCACATCATCGATGACCACATTGTCGACGCGCTGCGGCCCCTCCTGGCGAGGGACCCGGAACTGGAGGCACTCCCCTACGCTTCCATCCGCCACTGGGCCATACACCCCGGCGGCCGCAGCATCCTGGACAAAGTCCAGTCCCGTCTCGGCCTGAGCGATGAGCAGCTGGTCCCGGCACGCGAGACCCTGCGCAACTACGGCAACATGAGCAGCTCGACCGTTCTCTTTGTGCTCAAGCACATCCTCGAACAGGCTACCGAAGACGGCGCTGAACGGATCTGCTCCATGGCATTCGGGCCCGGACTCACGGTGGAGACAGGACTGTTCACCAAGCTGCGCCAGGCACCGGTGGGCGCCAGCCTGGACCGGATGTCCGGGCAGGCGGCGGAAGTGCCGGTTCCCTGAGCCGGGTGGACCTCCTGCTGCGGCGCCGGGCCGTTGATGCTGTGGAGCTGATGGACCGGCCGGACTGCGACCCCGGGCTGCTGGACAACACCTATCGCCAGTTTGGGCTGGTCAACCGTGCGTTGTCCGGCTGGCGGAGGCTGTACGTCCGGGAGCTCCGCCCGGCGCTGGCGAAAAAGACGGCCCCTGCCACGCTGCTGGACATCGGATCCGGTGGTGGCGATCTCGCGTACCTGCTGGCCGGGTGGGCCCGCCGCGACGGACTGGACCTGCGGATCACCGGCATCGACCCGGATTACCGTGCCGCAGCCTTCGCACAAGGCCGGCCGCCGTTGGCACAGGTGGCGTTCCGGCAGGCGCACAGTGCGGATCTGGTGCGGGAAGGCAACGCGTTCGACTTCGTCATCTCAAACCATGTACTCCATCATCTTTCTGCCGGCGGGCTTCAGCAGCTGCTCACTGACTCCGATGTCCTGGCCCTGCAGAAGGTGCTCCACAACGACCTCCGCCGAAGCCGGACAGCCTACGCCTTGTTCTCCGCTGCAGCACTGCCATTCCGCCATTCGTATATCCGCGTGGACGGACTGACCTCCATCCGCAGGAGCTACACGCCCGCGGAATTATCTGCGCTCGCTCCCCCCGGCTGGGCGGTGGAAGCCGGTGCCGCGTTCCACCAGGTTCTCGCCCTGCGCAGGAACTGACGTGGCAACCGACGTCCTGATCGTCGGCGGCGGTCCCGTGGGACTGTACCTTGCCGCTTCGCTGCTGCAGGACGGCGTTGGCGTCAGGGTGCTGGAACAGCGCCAATCGAGGAACATGCACACCCGCGCCATCGGCATCCATCCACCCGCGCTTGAGGCGCTGCACGGAATTCAGGTTGCTTCTTCCGCTGTCCGGGACGGCGTCCGGATCCGCTACGGAATGGCCGTGCGGGGAGGCCGATCCGTGGGCACCATGTCCTTTGCCGGGGTGTCAGCCGCGTTCCCGTTCGTCCTGGCGCTGCCCCAGTTCCGCACGGAGGAGCTCCTGGAGGAGCGTGTCAACCACCTCGACGGCGATGCCATCGTCCGCGGCGTCCGGGCCAGTGAAGTGAAGGACGACGGCGGCCGGGTCACCGTGGTGGGGCACGCCGGCCACCAAAGGGTGGAGTTCGAGGCGTCCCTCGTGGTGGCGGCCGACGGCGCGCGGTCCCGTGTGCGCGACCTCCTCGGTGTGCCCGTCCGGGCCAGGAATTACGCGGATCACTACCTCATGGGCGACTTCCAGGACCCGGGACTTAACGCCGGGACTGCGGTCCTGTTCCTTGAGCCCGGCGGCATCGTGGAATCATTCCCGCTGCCGGACGGGGTCCGCCGGTGGGTGGTGCGGCTGGGCCGTCCCGCCGGTGGTGCCGGGCCGGACCAGCTGGCAGCGCTGGTGAGGGAACGGACCGGAGTCTTCCCGGACGCCGGGACCAACACCATGCTGAGTGCCTTCAGCGTCCGGTCCACGCTGGCACGCCGGATGGTGGCCGGACGGGTTGTCCTGATCGGTGACGCGGCCCATGAGATAAGCCCCATCGGCGGCCAAGGCATGAATCTGGGCTGGCTGGATGCCCAGGCCCTCTCCCCCCTGATCCGGGCAACGTTGTCCGGCGGCCGCCCGGACAACGTGGAACGGCTGTTCAAGGAATTCGACGCCGGCCGGCGGAAGGCGGCATTGCTGGCCAGGCGCCAGTCTGAGATCAACATGCTGCTGGGCCGCCCGCTGCCCGGGCCCCTGCTGACCCTGCGGAACCTGGGCATCAGCGCCGCGGCAGCCACCCCGGCCGTCAACCGCTGGGTGGCACGGCGCTTCACCATGCAGTAACCGGCCATGCGGCCGGCGGGACTACCGGTAGTAGCAGTCGTAGCTGTTCTGGCTGATAATCAGCCCGTCCCGGACCTCGAAGACGGACGACGTCCGGGCCCGGATCACCTCACCGCGGTCCCAGTAGCGAAGGTCCATCTGCACCGTCGCGGACCAGTCGGCTTCGACAGCCACGCGGCCGCCCTCACAGGTGGTCCGCCGGATGACGAACTCCTGGTCCGCCACCACATCGGAGCTCTGATCCGCGCCGGCAAGCACCTCGGACAGCGTCCGCGTGGAACCCTCTGGCGCCAGCAGGTGCGGGGCTTCCACCAGCAAAAACGAGTCAGCCAGGAACGGCCGGAGCCGGGCCCCTCCCCCGCCCGATTCCAGGACGCGGATGAACCCCAGGACGCAATCCAGCGGTGAGGCTCCCGCGGGCGGGTGGTCCGGTGCCGGGGCGTCCAATGCGGTGTCGCTCGGAGAGGAAGGGGCAGGCATGACATAGACACTAGCCGAGCGGGCGGCAGGCGCCCGCCCGTTAGGCTTTGCTCATGAGCCAGAGCACGCCCGGAACAGACCTCAGCGCCGAACAGATCCGCGAAACCGTGGAGCGGATCCTCGCCGCAGGGACCCTTCCGCCCATCGTGCAGGCCGGCCACCCAGCCCTCCGGCAGCGTGCCGCCGCCTTTGACGGCCAGCTGTCCGGCGACCTGTTGAACCGGTTAATCAACCTTATGCGCGAAGTGATGCATGGGGCGCCCGGTGTTGGCCTCGCAGCACCCCAGCTCGGGATACCGCTGCAACTGGCTGTCCTTGAGGACCAGTTCGACGTCGATCCGGAGGCAGCAGCCCTGCGGAACCGGAGTCCGCTGGACTTCCTTGCGGTGGTGAACCCGCGCTACACACCACTGGGGACCGGGCTTGCCTCCTTTTACGAGGGCTGCCTGTCCCTCAACGGGCTGCAGGCGGTGGTTGCCCGCCCGGACAAAGTACTGCTTGAATTCCAGACGCCGGACGGAGCAGCCACTCAGCGGGAGTTCTCCGGCTGGCAGGCCCGGATAGTGCAGCACGAAACGGACCACCTGAACGGTGTGCTGTATGTGGACCGCGCCCAGTTGCGGTCGCTCAGCAGCAACGCTGAATACGCGGCGCGCTGGGCGGAAGCTGGCATCAGCAAGGCACAGCAAGGCCTGGGATTCGACGCCGGCCCCGCCGGTATCAGCCGCACCTGAACTGCCCGCTGCGGGCCAGCACCAGGAAACGCCCCGCAGAGCCCCGCCATAAGATGGATCCCATGCCCTCAACCACGAACCTGCCGTTACAGTGCCCGGTGTGCTCGAACCGACTGGACCTTTTGGCAGCGGACACGGGTCAGGGCAGGCTTGCCTGCCCGTCCGGCCACAGCTTCGATGCGGCCCGGCAGGGGTACTACAACCTGCTGGTGGGTAAGGGAACAGCCTTCGAAGCCGATTCATCCGCCATGGTGCAGGCCCGCTCCGACTTCCTGGGGAACGGCCATTACGCGCCCCTTGCTGATGCGGTGGCTGCCGCCGTCGTGCCTTTCCTGCCGGAAGCCGGCGCCGCCGTGCTGGACTCGGGAACGGGAACCGGGCACTACCTTCGGTCCCTGCTCGATGCTGCCGCAGCGCAGGGCCGGACCGTTGCAGCCTTGGGCCTGGACATCTCCAAGTTTGCGCTCCGCCGGGCGGCGCGGATCAACCCGGAGGCCGTGAACCTGGTCTGTGATATCTGGCAGCCCCTGCCGCTGGCGGACAGTTCCGTGGACGCTGTCACCGTCATCTTTGCGCCGCGCAACGCTGCCGAGTTTGCCCGGGTGCTGCGGCCGTCGGGGCGACTGGTGGTGGTCACGCCGCGTAAAGGCCACCTTGCCTCCCTGGCGGCCGTGACCGGCATGCTGGGCATCGGAGAGGACAAAGAAGCCCGGCTGGCCGAAGCCATGAGCGGCCATTTCAGTGCCGAAACGACCATCGACGTCGACATTCCCCTGGCGCTGACACGCAGGGAAGCCGCGGACCTGGCATTCATGGGGCCGGCAGGACACCATCTGGACCGGGATGCCCTTTTGGTCCGCCTCGATGGCCTGCCCGAGCCGGTCGCAGCAGGTGCGAAGTTCCAGCTGATGGTCTTCCGCCCGGGGAAACACGCAGCCGGGTAACGAGTTGGCCACTATCCTCCGGCCGCACGGATGAAGCTGCCCACAGCTGATGGGCAGCACTAAGATTGAAGGACAGTTACTGGCGGGTGCGCGTCCGCGGCTCCCCGTAGCGAAGGGGGAGAACTTGTTCGAATGGCTCGGCGAAAACTGGTGGGCGTTGTGGCTCACCGCTTTCCTGGCGTTTGCAGTGATCGAGATGATCACGCTTGACCTGTTTTTCATCATGCTTGGTGGCGGGACCCTTGCCGCCCTGGTGGCCGACTTCGCGGGCGCAGACCTTTGGCTGCAGATCGTCGTCTTCTGCGTCGTGTCGCTGCTGATGATCGCCTTCGTCCGGCCCGTTGCCCTGTCCCACCTGAAAAAGGGCCCGTCAGACCAGCGGACCAACGTGGACCGGCTGATCGGTGAACAGGCGTTGGTGATGGAGCCAGTGACTTCCGACGGCGGCCTGGTCAAAATCGGCGGTGACATCTGGACCGCCCGTTCCGCAGGCGGAGTCCTTGCCGCCGGGCAAAAAGTTGTGGTCGCCGCGATCGAGGGGGCCACCGCAGTGGTGTCAGCCCCCACCGAGTCCGCGGCCAGTCCGGATACAGCCTGATCAATTGGGGAACAAGGAGATGTATGGATAACGCCGGAGGTACTGCATTGGCCATTGTGCTGGTAGTCCTGATCGTGTTTGTGATTATTGTTTTGGTCCGTTCGGTGCGGATCATTCCGCAGGCGCGCGCGGGCGTGGTGGAACGGCTGGGCAAGTACCAGCGCACGCTGAACCCGGGACTCACTATCCTGATTCCTTTTGTGGACCGGCTCCTGCCGTTGCTGGACCTGCGCGAACAGGTGGTGTCCTTCCCGCCGCAGCCGGTCATCACCGAGGACAACCTGGTGGTGTCGATCGACACGGTGGTCTACTTCCAGGTCACTGACCCGCGGGCGGCCACCTACGAGATCGCCAACTACATCCAGGCCGTCGAGCAGCTGACCACCACTACCCTGCGCAACGTGGTGGGCGGCCTGAACCTCGAAGAGGCACTCACCTCCCGCGACCAGATCAACGGCCAGCTGCGCGGCGTGCTGGATGAGGCCACGGGGCGGTGGGGCATCCGCGTTTCCCGGGTGGAGCTCAAGGCCATCGACCCGCCCCACTCCATCCAGGACTCGATGGAGAAGCAGATGCGCGCGGAGCGGGACCGGCGTGCCGCCATCCTCACCGCAGAAGGCACCAAGCAGTCAGCCATCCTCACCGCCGAAGGCCAGCGGCAGGCGTCCATCCTCGCGGCCGAAGGCGATGCCAAGGCGGCCATCCTCCGTGCAGACGGTGAGGCCCAGGCCATCCAGAAGGTCTTTGACGCCATCCACAAGGGCAACCCGGACCAGAAACTGCTGGCCTACCAGTACCTTCAGACCCTGCCGAAGCTCGCGGAGGGCTCGTCCAACAAACTGTGGATCATCCCCAGTGAAGTCGGCGAAGCCCTCAAGGGCATCGGCAATGCCCTGGGCGGGACCGCCACGGAGACCGCGGCAACCGGCCTGTTCGATGAGGTCGGCGCCAAGCCCTCCGAGCCGTAAACCGACGCTATGCCAAGACAGGGAAGGGATCCGCAGCCGCTGCGGATCCCTTCCATTTTGGCCGACACGGTAGGGCACGCGTATAATTGGGTATTTGTCCGGCCGGAGTAGATCCGCTGGAACAACCAAGCTTCGCAATGCGTTGAATCTAACGATGCAGCACAGTGCACAGAGTAGTCCGGAGGCGCTTGGCGCCGCCGGCTAGCGCGGGTTCTACACCGCGAACCGACCAGAGGGAGAAATCATGAGCGATCGCAGCCTGCGGGGCATGCGCCTTGGTGCGCAGAGCATGGAGACCGAGTCCGGAGTCGAGCCGGCTCCGCGCCAGCGCGTCGAGTACCGGTGCGAAGACGGCGAGCAGGTCTTCGTCACCTTCTCCTCCGAAGCGGAGATTCCTCCGGTGTGGGTTTCCAAGACCGGCAAGGAAGCGCTCCTGGTTGACGGCGAACGCCCGGACACCAGCAACGACAAGGCTGTCCGCACGCACTGGGACATGCTCCTGGAGCGCCGCTCCCTGCCTGAACTGGAGCAGATCCTCGAGGACCGCCTCACCATCCTGCGCGAACGCCGCGGAGAACGCCGCTCCGCGTAGCACCCTGAATACAGCAAATGGGCCGTCCCGCACAATGTGTGCGGGACGGCCCATTGGCGTTTGTGCTACTGCCCTGCCTGAGCCTTCTTGCGGGTGAGGGTGTTCCAGCGGGCCTGGAGTCCCCACTTGGTGACGTTGATCATGGCTTCGACAACGATGTTGCCGCTCATTTTGGAGGCGCCGAGTTCGCGCTCCACAAAGGTGATCGGGCGTTCCTCGATCCGCAGCCCCATCTTTGCAACCCGCCAGGCAAGGTCAACCTGGAAGCCGTAGCCCACGGAGTCCACCTGGTCCAGGTTCAGTTTCTCCAGGGTGGTACGGCGGAAGGCCCGGTAACCTCCGGTGACGTCCTTGATCTTCAGCCCCAGCATCAGCCGGGCGTAGGTGCTGCCCACCCTTGAGATAGCCTGCCGGTACAGCGGCCAATTCACCACGCTGCCGCCCGGGACCCAGCGCGAGCCCATGGCGAGGTCGGCGCCCTGCTCGATCGCTTCGAGGAGCTGGGGAAGCTGTTCGGGCTGGTGGGAGCCGTCCGCGTCCATCTCCACCAATACGTCGTAGCCGGCGTCCAGGCCCCACTTGAAGCCTGCGATGTAGGCGGCGCCCAGGCCTTCCTTGCCCTTGCGGTGCAGGACATGGACCTGGGAGTCCTCGGCGGCGATCCCGTCGGCGAGCTTGCCGGTGCCGTCGGGGCTGTTGTCATCCACTACCAGCACGTCCGAGGCCGGCACTGCTGCACGGAGCCGCTGAAGGGTGATCGGCAGCGATTCCAACTCGTTGTAGGTAGGGATGATCGTAAGGACGCGCACAGAGAGCCTTCCTGGTGGGAGCGGTCGGTGCGCCCGCTGGCCAGCGAAACAGCCGGCGGGCGCAGCTACCCATTATAGGGCGCCGGGCAACGGGGTCAGGAACGCAAGGCAGGACTCGCGAACAGCTCCACGCCGTCGCGCACAGTCTGCAGGCATACCGGATCAGCACCCGTGTCCAGTGCCGGCAGCAGGGGTGTGCGGGCCCGTGGGTCGGTGCTCCAGGACTGGACCCGGCCATCGGCCACCTGGACCATCAATTCCTCGACCTCCCACACGGCGAAGCTCGCCGGAGCGCCGGGCACCAACTGGCCCGCCATCGGGTTCTGGTACCTGGCGGCCCGCCACCCTGCCCGCGTGTGGCCGAGGAACGCTGCGCGCGCCGAGATCCGTTCATCCTCATTGTGGTGCTCCAGGCACGCACGGACACTGGACCAGGGCCGCAGCGGGGTGACAGGGCTGTCACTGCCGAAGCACACGGGAACTCCTGCCGAGTACAGACTCGCAAAGGGGTTCATGGACCTGCTACGCTCCCCCAGCCGCTTCTCGTAGAGGCCGCCGGGCCCACCCCAGGCAGCATCGAAAGCAGGTTGGGCGCTGACGGTGACCGAGTAGCGCGCCAAGGTCGCCACTGCAGCGGCATCCACCATTTCGACATGTTCAAAGCGGTGGCCGGCAGCCCGGAGCCGTTGCTCGCCCACCTCGGCGGCCGCGAGTTCAAGGGCCCGCAGCGCAGCGTCCAGCCCGGCGTCACCAATGATGTGGAAGCCGCCCTGGATGCCGGCGAGCGAGCATGCGGCCAGGTGGGCCGCGGCTTCTTCGACGCTGAGGTAGAGGCTGCCGGATTCGCCGGCCGAGTCGCTGTAGCCGGACCGCAGCGCTGCAGTCCGTGATCCGATGGAGCCATCGATGTTGAGGTCGCCCGCCAGGCCGCGGACACCGGGGCCCAGCTTGCCGAGGATGCTGCGGGCGTGCTCTTCGGAGGTCGCCAGTTCGCCCCAGTACGGCAAGACTTCAGGCGCTGGGGACCCCTCGTCGCTGGTGTTATTCCAGGTCCGGGCCAGCCGGAGGTCCTCGGCGCCGCCAATGTGCGGCGCACCCATCTCCACCAAAGCCACGTAACCGTGGGACGCGGCTTCGGCCAGGGCACGCTCCTGGTGCCTGCGGAGCACCTCGTCGGGGAGCCGGCGGGTGGCCTGCCGGGCAGCTCCGTGAGCGGCCCGCGTGACCCGCGCGCCGCCGTCGTATCCGTCAAGGCCACGAAGGCCGGCGGCGCCCGCCAGCGCCGGCGACACGAGGGCGGAGTGCACGTCGACCCGGGCGAGGTAGACCGGCCGTCCCCCTGACGCGCGTTCCAGTTCCTCCGCCGTTGGCAGCGCGGCATCGGCCCAGCTGGTGTCATCCCAGCCGTGGCCGAGGACGGGACCGTCACCGCGGGCAGCGGCCACCGCGTCGAGGAGTTCCCTGGCCGAGGAAACGCCTTGCAGCGCCAGGGAGTCCAGGGCCATCCCGGTTTCGGTCAGGTGCATGTGGGAATCAACGAAGCCCGGCGCCACCAGGGCTCCATGGAGGTCGATGATCTCCATGGAGCTGTCGGCGATGGAGGACGCCGCCTGTTCCGACCCCACCCAGGCCACCGTGTCGCCATCCACCAGCATGGCCGTGGCAAACGGGTCGGCTGCGGTGTAGACGGATCCGTTGCGGTAGAGCACCGGACGGGGCTTCGGGCGGGCGTCGGGCAGAGGTGCAGGGTTGGGCATGGGAAGGCAAACTCCTGGGCTAGGGCCGGTCGGTGGCCGGTTGGGAGAATCAGAGGACGGACGAATAGGCCACGACGCCGCGGCGGATCAGTGAGATGGCTTCCGAACACAGGCGGGCGAGGCGGGGTTCGAGGCCGGGAATCTTGGCGAGCTGGTCCAGCAGGTCAACAACCTGCTTCACCCACCGGACAAAGTCTCCGGCGGCGAGGTCGGTGCCGCTCAGGACGTCCTGCAGATGCCGGCCGCGCGCCCACTTGTAGAGCGGCCATACCAGGCCAAGTTCGGGCTCGCCGGTCAGCGGCAGCTTGTTGTCCTCCTCCACGTCCTCCAGCGCAGACCATTCCCTGACGATGATGTCCACCGAAGTTTCCAGGGAGATGCTGGGCATCCGCGGCCGGAGTCCCCGGTCCTCCCGCTTGGCCTGGTACACCAGGACGCTGGCCAGTGCGGCGACTTCAGCGGCGTCAAGGTCGTTGAAGGCGCCGAGCCGCAAGGATTGGGAGATCAGCAGGTCCTTTTCCCCGTAGATCCGGCGCAGGCGCTGCCCGTCGGGGCTGATGATCAGCCGGCCGTCACCGGCGGGCTCCAGGTAACCGTAGGAGGACAGCACATCGCAGACCCGGTCAAAGGTCTTCGCGATGGTGTTGGTGCGGCTCTGGATCTGCCGGACCAGCCCGTCAGTTTCGCGGCGGAGCTTCCACCAGCGTTCGGACCAGCGGGCGTGATCCTCCCGTTCGCTGCAGCCGTGGCACGGGTGCGCCCGGAGGGCACGCCGGAGGTCTGCGATGCGCTTCTCCTGGTTGGGCAGCGATGTGGCGAGGCCAAAATCGTTGTTGCGGTTGTTCCCCGGGGCGGGCGGACGGTTCTCCCGCAACGCGTTCCGGGCCGAGGACGCCAGGTCGCGCCGTGACTTGGGCACTTTGGCATTGAAGGACTTGGGAATTCGGATCCGGGTGACCGGTGAGATGGGGCCTTCCAGGTCGTCCGTCCCGATCCGCCGCAGCTGGTTGTCCAGCGTCAGCACGGCAGGCCGGGGCTCCCGGCTGCTGTGGTCCGAACTGAGCACAATGGCCGGTCCGGGCGCCCTTCCACCGGGAACGTTCACCACGTCACCGGGAAGCAGCCTGGCGAGCGAGTCTTCGTTAAGTGATTTGCGGGCCCGGGACTTGGTCCGCGAGGAGACGTTTTCGGCGTCGGACAATTCCCGGCGCAACCGGGCGTACTCGGTGAAGTCGCCCAGGTGGCAGGTCATCGACTTTGCGTACCCGGCCAGCGATTCTTCCCGGCTGCGGACCTGCTTTGCCAGGCCCACCACGGACCGGTCGGCCTGGAACTGGGCGAAGGACGATTCCAGGATTTCACGTGCCCTGGCCCGGCCGAACTGGGCCAGGAGGTTGATGCTCATGTTGTAGGTGGGCCGGAAACTGGAGTTCAAAGGGTAGGTGCGCCGGGACGCCAGGCCCGCGACCGCCGTCGGGTCCGTTCCCGGCTGCCACAGGACCACCGCATGGCCTTCGACGTCGATGCCGCGCCGTCCGGCGCGTCCGGTCAGCTGGGTGTACTCCCCCGCGGTGATGTCCACGTGGGCTTCACCGTTGAACTTGTCCAGCTTCTCCAGCACCACCGAACGGGCGGGCATGTTGACACCCAGGGCGAGCGTTTCGGTGGCGAAGACCGCCTTGACGAAGCCGTCCGCGAAGAGCTTTTCCACCACTTCCTTGAACGTGGGCAGCATGCCGGCGTGGTGGGCGGCGAACCCCCGGAGGAGTCCGTCCCGCCAAGTCCAGAAACCCAGGACATCGAGATCGTCCGGCGGGATGTCACGGCCGGCCTCGTCGACGCGCTCGGCGATGATCCGCTGCTCTTTTTCGGTGGTGAGCCACAGGCCGGAGCCGACGCACTGGGCGACGGCGGCGTCACACCCGGCCCGGGAGAAGATGAACGTGATGGCGGGCAGCAGGTCCATCCTGTCAAGGCTTGCAATGACCTGGGGGCGGCTGGCGGGACGCACGCCCCGTTCGTCTCCCCCGCGGCCGGGCCGGTCATTGCCGCGCCGGCCCCGCTGTCCCCGGCCTCCAGGACCGGACCTGGCGCGGAAGCCCTGCATGCTTTCGCTTCTCGCCACAGTCATGAGCTCCGGGTTCACATCGAACCCGGGACCCCTGGCTTTGTCCTTCCTGCCGTGGGGGGTCTCCGGCTCGCCGGCCTGGGCGGCGGCACCGGGGTCGACAGGCGGTGCGATCTCGTCGAACGTGGTTTCACCGGCAAAGAGGTCCATGATCTGCCGGCCCACCATCACGTGCTGCCACAGCGGCACCGGCCGGTGTTCAGAAACAATGATGTCCGTGTCGCCGCGGACTGTATCCAGCCACGCGCCGAACTCCTCGGCGTTCGAAACGGTTGCACTGAGGGACGCCACCTGCACTTCGCTGGGAAGGTGGATGATCACTTCCTCCCAGACGGCGCCGCGGAAGCGGTCCGCAAGGTAGTGGACCTCATCCATCACCACATAGCCGAGGTCGTCCAGGGTGGCGGAATCGGCGTAGAGCATGTTGCGCAGGACTTCGGTGGTCATCACCACCACCGCCGCATCGCCGTTGATGCTGGTGTCCCCGGTGAGCAGGCCAACGTTTTCGGCCCCGTATTTCTCGGTGAGCTCGGTGAACTTCTGGTTGCTGAGCGCCTTGATGGGCGTGGTGTAGAAGGCCTTCAGCCCACGCTGGAGTGCGAGGTAGATGGCGAACTCGCCCACTATGGTTTTTCCTGCCCCGGTAGGCGCTGCCACCAGGACTCCCCTGCCCTCCTGGAGGGACTTGCACGCCTGCCGCTGGAAATCATCCAGTTCAAAGTCCAGGGTCCGGATGAAGGAGCCGAGATAGGTGGCTGCTTCTGACCTTCGTTCAGCGTCGGCGCGGTATCTCTCGGCGGGAGACAGCTCCTCAGGATCGCTGGGTCCGGAAGAGAATGGACCAGTGGAGAACGGCCCGGTATTGGAGGACATACCCCAAGCCTATCGGGCGCCTAGAGGTTCTTCAGCTCACTGCCGGGGGTGGCGATGTCCGCTGTGGCCTCGGTCTCAGCCACGCGCTTGGCCTGGCGCCGTTCACGGCGCTTGTCGTTCATCAGGCAGATGCCGATGGCGGCGAAAAAGAGCACCAGCAGCGGGCCTGCCAACATAAACATGGAGATGGCGTCCGCGCCGGGGGCGGCGATCGCGGCCAGGACGAAGACCAGGAACACGGTGATGCGCCAGGCCTTGAGGATGACGCGGCCCGAAATGATGCCGGCCATGTTCACGCCCACAAGCACCACGGGTACCAGGAAGGCAACGCCGAGCACCAGTACCATCCGCGTGACGAACTCGATGTACGTCCGGGCATCAATGACGCTGGACGAACCTTCGGGCGTGAACTGCGTCAGGGCGTGAACCACCTGGGGCACCACGAGCCAGCCGGCCCAGATCCCGGCCAGGAACAGCGGGACCGCGGCGGCCATGTAGCCCAGCGTGTAGCGGCGCTCCTTGGACGTTAGGCCCGGGGTGATGAACGCCCACAGTTGGTAGATCCAGATGGGGCTGGAAATGACCACACCGATCAGGAGCGACATCTGTAGTTTGAAGTCGAACGGGGACGCAATGCTTCCGAAGTTGATTGCCGCGAGCCCGCCCGTCTGTTCCGAGATACGGTTGACGGGCTCGGCCAGCGCCTTCAGCAGCGGATCGTAAAGTATCCAGCCTCCGATGCCGCCAATGACGACGCCGATCGCCGACTTGATCAGCCGGTTCTTCAGTTCTTTGAGGTGGTCCCAAAGAGCCATGCGCCCTTCGGGGTTGGCTTTACGGGACCGCGACAGTGCCACTGGGGGTCAGGCGCGGTTCGACGGCGGAACGTCAGTGCCGTCTGTCCGCTCGCCGGGCTTCGCTTGGGGATGGTTGACGACGGTGCCCTCCACCGGCCCGGAAGCGTCGGTGGGGGTGTCGGTCTTGCCGTCGTTCTTCATTTCCTTGACTTCGGATTTGATGATCCGCATGGACTGGCCAAGGCTGCGGGCCATGGCCGGAAGCTTGGGTGCGGCAAAGAGCAGCAAAGCGACGATGATGATAATAACGATCGGCCAGGGGCCATCAAAGAGTCTTCCCACGGGAAATCCTTTCCTCTACGTACATCCTACTTCTATGTGAAGTCGAGATCGCCGAGCGCCTGCGGCTGGCCCCGGTCCGTCTTGCGCTGCACCCGCCGGATGCGGCGCTGTTCCCGGCGGGACCACTTGGATGCCTCGTAATCATGTCGCATGACCGCGGGTGAGGCAAAAATGGCAGAGCCCGGCGGCGGTCCCTCCGGGTCTGTACTGGCAGCCGGCTGTTCAACGGGGCCGATGTGCCCCAGTTTTTCGCCTGCTGCACCGAGATCCTTCACCGTGGCCATGAACTGGCGGAACAGCCGGATGCCCAGCAGGACATAAAAAAGCAGCGACAGCGCAACAAGCGCCACCCATATCAGGATCCAGGACCACCAAGGCATGCTGAGAAGTCTAGCCGCCGTACCTTGCCAGGGATGCCGCGAGCCAGTTGCGGGCCGCGTCGGCCAGGTCCGCAGGGGCCAGGATCCGGGCGGAACCGCCATGCTGGGCCACAAACATCGGCAGCCAGTCGGTGTTGCCAAAGCGGATTTCGGCCACCAGCCCGCCGTCGTCGAGTTCGGCCGTGCGCTCGGCATAATAGTCGTCCGCGAGACCCCTCCCCTGCCGGGTGAGCTGGACGGTGACAACCGTATCGTCGTCCTTGGGGGTGAAGAGCTTCGCCGGTACGCCCGCAGCGGGCGCCGTTCCGGCGGGGATTGACCGTCCGTTGGGATGTACTGCCTGGACCCGGTCGAGGCGGAAATTCCGTAAGCCTTCCACGGAATGGCAGTAGGCCTCGAAGTACCAGGTGTTGTCCAGGGAGTAGAGCCGCAGCGGGTCCACGTTCCGTTCTGACACCGTGTCCCGCTGCGGGGCCAGGTATGTCAGGCGCAGTTGGGACCTGGACTCGATGGCCTGCAGCACGGTGGCGTGCGTGCCGGCGTCGGCGGGTGCCACCTCCGGTCCCGCCAGGGAAGCCGCCTGAAGCCCCTCTTCACCGGCTGCGGCGAGGAGTTTGAGGGTCACCGATTCCAGGGCGCCGCCCTCGGCCACCCCGGGCAACCCGTTCAGCGATTCCAGTCCGGTGAGAAGGGCGCAGGCTTCGTCCACGGTGAAGCGGACCGGTTTCTTCAGGTCCAGGTCCTGGGTGATGTAGACGTGGTCGTTCTCCCACTGGATGTCGAGCAGGTCGTCCGGGTATCCCTCAGGGAGCCCCGAGCAGATGAGGATCTGCAGGTCGTCCTCCAACTCCTGCCGGCTGATGCCGAAGCGCTCCGCGACGTCCTGGATGTGCAGACCCTGGTTGTGCACCAGGAAGGGCACCAGCTGCAGCATCCGCTTCAGCTGGTCCTCGGAGGTCCGGGCACGGACGGGCCGGGCAGGTGCCCCGGCAAAACGGTATGCGGGCGCGGGCGCGTTGCTGAAGTCGACGGCGGCACGGAGCCGGCGCCGCGCGGCGTCCGCGAGTTCGGGCGGAGCCACCGCGAGAGCGTCCAGGCCGTAGGAGGCAAGTTCCTCCGCCAGCACCTCCGGGTCCCTGTACTGCAGGCTGAAGCGCTCATAGCCTGCGTCCGGCGGCGTGGAGGGCCCGCCGTCGAACTGTCCATCCTGCACCGCTCCCGTGGCGACGCCGCGGCGCCGGAGCGCCAGGAGGCGTCCTTCGCGGACGTCCACGACGGCGGTGCGGAGCGGCAGTTCGGGCAGGCGTTCCAGTTCCCGGCGGATATTGAAGTCCAGCGGCGGGCTGAACTGCTCACGTTCGAGGGTTGCCACGGCGCTGGTGAAACGGGAGAGCCGGAAGTGGCGGGGCGCTTTCCTGGCACGGTCATACCCCATGAGGTACCAGTGGCCGAAGCGGCTGCCAAGGCCCCAGGGCTCCACCGTCCGTTGTTCCTCGGAGCCCGTACTGCCCGCCAGGTAGGTGAACGAGACCGGGTGCCTGGCATGCATGGCCGCGATGAGGTCGTCAAAAGCCTGGCCCGCCGGCTTGATCCGCGGCTGGACCCCGGCGGGAAGCTGCACGTTGGCGACCGCACCGGAGGCTTGCAGTTTCCGCAGCGCGCTTCGGGCGGCAGTGCCGAGCGCTGCACGCTCCCAGAGCTGGGAGGCCAGGAGCAGGACCGTCCACTCCTCCGGGTCCAGTTCCACGTCCGGGAGCCGGTTGGATTCCTTGCCGATCCGGTACCTGGTGGTTGCGGGGTCGTCCTCGCTCCAGCCCAGGTCCGTCAGGGTCTCAACGTCAAAGCCGAACTTCCGAAGGTCCGCCTTGTCCCGCTCGAACATCCTGCCGAAGGAGGCCTCGTTGCCGGGAACTGCCCGGTAGACCGTTTCGCGGAGTTCACCGCGGCGCAAGCCGTACCTGGTGTTCAGCAGTGCGATCAGCAGGTTGAGGAGGCGTTCAGTACGGGATGCGGACACTCTGGCTACGTTACTAAACTCGGCGCCGGAACGCAGGAAGCGCGGCAGCAACGGGACACTTGGTCCTGCTGCTGCCGCGCTCCTGGCCGCCCAAAGGTGGGGTCAGCGCACTGCTACGAGGTCAACCACGAAGATCAGGGCTTCGTTCGGGGCGATGGCCCCGCCGGCGCCACGGGAGCCGTAGGCAAGCTCCGAGGGGATCTCGAGGCGGCGGCGGCCGCCCACCTTCATACCCAACAGGCCCTGGTCCCAGCCCTGGATGACCTGGCCGACGCCCACCCGGAAGTCCAGCGGAGCTCCGCGGCCCCAGGAGGCGTCGAATTCTTCGCCGGTGGACCAGGCAACGCCCACGTAGTGGGTGGACACGGTGTCCCCGGCCTGGGCTTCGCGGCCGTCACCCTCAATGAGGTCGGTGATGACGAGTTCCGTGGGGACGTCGCCCTCGGGGAAGTCGATCTCGGGCTTCTGGCGGTCAAAGTCCCGCTGTCCAAAAGACATGGTTGCTCCTTGGTGTCTGGCAGATGGTGTGCTGCTGTTGGATGCCGCGGCGAAGGCCGGGCCTGATGCCATTGTTGCTACTTGGCTCCGAGGATGTCCACTACGAACACAAGGTCGCCCTTGGCCTCGCCCTGGCCGGCGTCGCCGTAGGCCAGGTCCTTGGGGATGACCAGCAGGACGCGGGAGCCTACGGTCTTGCCGGCAAGGCCCTGCGTCCAGCCCTTGATGACGCCGGTGAGCGGGAAGCTGGCCGGTTCACCACGGTCGAAGCTGGAATCGAACTTGGTTCCGCCTACCAGGGTGACGCCCACGTAGTTAACAGTGAGGGTGTCGGATTCCTTTACCGTGGCGCCGGTGCCCTTGATCAGGTCCTGGGACACGAGTTCTGTGGGAGCGGCCGCACCTTCGACGGAAATTTCGGGGATGCCGTCCTTTTCGGTGACGGTGGGCAGCCCGGCGGGCGGGGTCACGGTTTCACCTTGGGGCTTCTCCAGCGCGGGAGTCACGTCAGTGGCGGAAAGGATCTTGATGATCAGCAGCTGCGTGGGCTGGGCTGCAGCGGACGGCGCAGGGCTGGCACCGTCGGAGGGGCTGGGGGCGGCTGCACCCTGCTGGCCCGGCACGGCCAGGGCGATGCTGGAACCAACCTTGGCACCCACGAACGCGTTGTAGATGACCTCGCTGCCGGTCTTCAGTTCCTCATTCAGTTCGAGGGGTTCGGGATCGTTGGGGAATGTATCCTCCAGCGTGGACCCATCGCTGCCGTTCAGGGCGAGGATCGAGATGTTGGCGATCTGGTTCGCCTTGACCGTTTCGCCGCTGCCCTCAGTGACCACCTTGATGGTGGGGTCGGCCACGTCCAGCGGCTTGTCGAATTCCACACCCGGGGCCTTTTTGTCCCCGTTGTCAGTCAGTTTGAGGGAGTCGAACTTCGCAGTCTCACCAGCGGGCTTGCTGGTGGGTTCCGGTTCTGCCGATGAACCGCCGCAGGCGGTCAACAGCAGCAGAACAGGAAGAAGGATTGCTAGTAGTCGGCGCACGTAAGAGAACTTTCGTCGGGGCAGGATGGAGGCGGCGATCCGCACTTGGGCGGGCAGCACCGCGCGAGGGCCATGTTAAAGGCCTCATCCAGAATAGCCCCTGAACCTGAGTGTCAGCCCATAGAGTCCAGAAGCGCATCCACCCGGTCATCAACGCTGCGGAAGGGATCCTTGCACAAAATGGTCTGGTGCGCCCGGTCATTGAGCTTCAAATGCACCCAGTCCACGGTGTAGTCACGGCCCAGTTCCTGGGCACGCCTTACGAAGTCGCCGCGGAGTTTTGCGCGGGTGGTCTGGGGCGGCGCGTCAACGGCGTCCTTGACCACGGTGTCATCCACGATCCGCCGGACTGCGCCACGCGACTGCAGGAGGTAATAGAGTCCACGGCTGCGGGAAATATCGTGATAGGTCAGGTCCAACTGGGCTATCCTCGGGGCGTCCAGCCCCAGTCCATGGCGTTCGCGGTAGTTGTCCATCAGCTTCTTCTTGATCGCCCAGTCGATCTCCGTGTCGATGCCGCGGGTGTCACCGCTTTCGATGGCCTTCAAAGTCCGCTCCCACAGGTCGAGAATCAACGGCACGTGGGAGTTATGGGCGCCATGTTCCCTGACGAACGCCGTGACCTTGGTGAGGTACTCCTGCTGGATCTCCAGGGCTGTCAGCTGGCGCCCGTTGGCCAGGCGGACCAGGGCACGGCCGCTGAGGTCGTGCGAGATTTCGCGGATGCTGCGGATGGGGTTTTCCATCCGCATGTCCCGCATGATCACGCCGGCCTCGATCATGCGCAGCACCAGGTCCACCGTGCCCACCTTCATCAGGGCGGTGGCTTCGGACATGTTCGAATCGCCGACAATAACGTGCAGCCGCCGGTAGAACTCGGCGTCAGCGTGCGGCTCGTCCCTGGTGTTGATGATGGGCCGAGACCTGGTGGTGGCGGAAGAAACCCCTTCCCAGATGTGGTCGGCCCGCTGTGAAAAGGCGAAGGTGGCCCCGTGCGGCGTCTTGAGGATCTTGCCGGCGCCGGCAATCAGCTGCCGGGTGACGAGGAAGGGAATCAGGATCTCGGCGAGCCGGGAAAATTCGCCGCGGCGCGGAATGAGGTAGTTCTCGTGGCTGCCGTAGGAGTTCCCTGCCGAGTCCGTGTTGTTCTTGAACAGGTACACGGTGCCGTTGAAGCCCTCCGCCGCGAGCCGGGCCTGGGCCTCGTCCACCAGGTCATCGAGGATCAGTTCGCCGGCGCGGTCGTGGGCGATCAGCTGGGCGAGGTCGTCACACTCGGCGGTGGCATATTCGGGGTGGGATCCCACATCCAGATACAGCCGCGAGCCGTTGGTCAGGAAGACGTTGGAAGACCGGCCCCAGCTCACAACCTTGCGGAAGAGGTACCGGGCTACCTCCTCCGGGGCAAGAGGCCTCGAGTCGGGACTGGAATACGAAATCCCGAATTCCGTTTCGATACCGAAGATTCTCTTGTCCATGTGTCCTCCTAGGCCAGCAGTGCAGTGATGTCCGCGTCGTCAAGCCGCCGGAAGGCGCGGCGCGAGCCCCGTGAGCTCTCCGACTGCCTGTCCAGCACGGCAACTTCCACCGCCGCGGCAGGCAGCGCCTGCGGACGGTCCCCGGATTCCGTGGCCGGGACGAGGGCTGCCAGGGCAAGGCGCAAGGCCTCGGCGAAGCTCAGTGAGCTGCGCCAGCCCTCGTCGATTGCCGCTGAGACCTTCTCCGCCTGACCGCCCATCACTACGAACTGGTGCTCGTCCGCGATGGAACCGTCGAAGGTCAGCCGGTACAGGTGGTCGTCAGCCTGCGTTGGACCTACCTCCGCTACTGCCAGTTCCACCTCGAACGGCTTCTGCTCGGCGGTGAACACAGCGCCCAGGCTTTGGGCATAGACACTGGCGAGGCCGCGTGCGGTGACGTCCTCGCGGTCGTAGGAGTAGCCGCGGACGTCGGCGTACCGTACGCCGGCCTGCCGGAGGCTTTCGAATTCGTTGTATTTTCCGACGGCGGCGAACGCAATTTTGTCGTAGATCTCGCCGATCTTGTGCAGGGACGGAGAGGGGTTTTCGGCTACCAGCGCGATGCCGTCCGCGCAGCTGATCACTGCCACGGACCTGCCTCGGGCGATGCCCTTCCGTGCGAAGTCCGCACGGTCCTTCATCAGTTGCTCAGGCGATACGTAAAACTGCTGCGTCATCTCAGGCCTCCCGTCCGGCGGTGGTGCGGGCCTCGATAATGTTCACGCTTGCGGCGGCGATTTCGTTCTCAGCCACCCGCCGGGCGCCGCTCCTGTCCACGGTGTAGATGACGGGCCACAGCTTTCGGACGGTATCCGGGCCGCCGGTGGCGGAATCGTCGTCGGCCGCATCGTAAAGGGCCTCGACGGCGACAGAGACGGCGTCGGCCTCGGTCAGGTCGGGCCGCCACAGCTTCTTCAGGGCGCCCCGGGCGAAGACCGAACCGGAGCCCACAGTGTGGTGTTCGTGTTCCTCGTACCTGCCGCCGGTGACGTCGTAGGAGAAGAGCCTCCCGACGCCGGCGCTGGTATCGAAACCGGCGAACAGCGGCACCACGGCCAGCCCCTGCATGGCCAGGGGCAGGTTGCCGCGGATCATCGCGCCCAGCCTGTTGGCCTTGCCTTCGAGGCTGAGGAGGGTGCCTTCGATCTTTTCGTAGTGCTCGAGTTCCACCTGGAACAGGCGGGTGAGATCGATGGCGATACCGGCGGTACCGGCGATGCCCAGGACGGAGTAGCGGTCCGCGGGAAAGACTTTTTCAATGTGCCTGCTGGCAATCACGTTGCCCATGGTGGCCCGCCGGTCCCCGGCCATCAGCACACCGCCGGCGTAGCTCAACGCGACGATGGTGGTGGCATGCGGCACCTGCAGCGGAGCGGTGCCTGGCGCACTGGCCTGGAGTCCCCTGTTATAGGGCAGGAGTTCCGGCCGGTCCCGCTGCAGATGTTCGGTAAAGGATGAGGTGGCGTTGGCGGCTACCTGGTTGGCGGTTGATTCCTGCACTCATGCACTCCTTGAACGTAGTTCTTCAACGTCGGTACAGATCCCGGCCGGCCGCGGCGTCCGCCACCCTCGGGTTACTGGCCGCCTTTTTGGACGAAGGCGCGCACGAACTCCTCGGCGTTGGATTCGAGGACTCCGTCGATCTCGTCGAGGAGGTCATCAACGCCTTCAGTGGCTGCTGATGCCTGCGCTTCGGGCGGCGCCGGGGGTGCCTCGGGAATGTCTTCGTCGACCTGGCTGTCGCGCGATTGTGGCTGCTGCTGCTCCTGGCCTGCCATGGTTACCTCTCCCTTGCTGCGGTGGGATCCGGCGGATCCTCCGATATGCCCATCCTGCCACGAAGCGGGCGTTCCGGCGCGGTTTATGCCGGAGGCGGAGCGGTGCTGTGTCCCAGCAGCTCCGCGAGGAAAGGGCCTGCTTCCCGGTAGCGTTCGAACAACGTTCCGGTCAAGGCTTTCGTTCCCCTCAGGGGTTCCCGGGTGGGCACGCGCTGGAGCCGGCCGTAGCCCGGCACGTCGAAAATGACCGAGTCCCAGCTGGCCCCCACCACGTCCTTGCCGAAGCTGCTGATGCACTTGCCGCGGAAGAACGCGCGGGTGTCCGACGGCGGCTCTCCCACCGCCGCCGCGATGGCGCCGTCGTCAATGATCCTGTCCATGCGGTTCCTGGCAAGGAGCCGGTAGTACAGGCCTTTCTCGGGCCTGATGTCCGCCCATTGGAGGTCGATCAGCCCGAGCCGGGCATCGTTCCATTCAAGTCCGTCGCGGTCGCGGTAACCCTCGAGGAGGGAGAGCTTGGCGAGCCATTCCACAGAGGCCGCGGCAGCTGCCCGGTCGCTGTCCAGCTGGGAAAGCACGGCGGCCCAGCGGTCCAGGACGTCGTGCGTGTGTCCGTCGCCGTCCACCGCATCACCGACGCCGGTGTCCTGGGCGAGCTTTGCGGCCGCTTCGTGGTACATCCACTGCAGGTCCAGGGCAGTTACCCGCCTGCCGTCCTGCAGCCTCACGGTGGCGGTAAGCGACGTATCGTGGCTGACCGCCTGCAGGGCGGCAACAGGTTCGTAGACCTCGATCTTCGGTGCAAGCCCGGCCTCGATGAGGCTGAGGACCATGGACGTGGTCCCGAATTTCAGGTAGTTGGAGACCTGGCTGAGGTTGGCGTCCCCGATGATGACGTGGAGGCGCCGGTACTTGTCGGCGGTCGCGTGCGGCTCGTCCCGGGTGTTGATGATGGGGCGGCGGATGGTGGTCTCCAGGCCCACTTCCGCCTCGAAGAAGTCGGCCCGCTGGCTCATCTGGTAACCCGGGGTGGACGCGTCCTGGCCGATCCCCACCCGCCCGGAGCCGCAGAGGACCTGGCGGCTGACGAAGAACGGCGTCAGGCCCCGGACAATGTCGCCAAAGGGAACTGACCTGGGCATGAGGTAGTTCTCGTGCGAGCCGTAGGATACCGACTTGTTGTCCGTATTGTTCTTGTAGAGGTTCACCGGCGGCAGGTCCGGGTCGGCGGCCAGCCGCCGTACCGTGGCCAGCGCCACGAGGTCACCGGCGGCGTCCCACGCCACGGCGTCCCGGGGGTTCGTGACTTCGGGGCTTGAGTACTCCGGGTGCGCATGGTCCACGTACAGCCTGGCCCCGTTCCCCAGGACCATGTTCATCAACAGCGTGCCGGACTCGTCCTGCCCGTCAAGCTCGAGGTCTTCCCGGCCGTAGGCCAGGGCCACAGCTTCCGCGTCCAGCACCGGCGGCTGGTCGGTGAGTTGGCTGGGATGCGCCGCGCCTCTGTCCACGGTCCAGCCGCGGGCGTCGTGCAGCGGCTCCTCGTCCGTATAGTCCCAACGGGTTTCCGCCCCGCCGGCGGCACGCTGCCGCGTTACCTGGGCGTAAGCCTGCACCACGCGGGCGCTCATCATGGTGGCGTTCGCGGACGGGGCGGACGGGGCATGGATGCCGTATTCGGTCTCTGCTCCCATGACACGCATGGCCCCGCCCACGGGGAGGGCGCCCCCGGCGGCGGGTTCCTGCGCTGCCGTCATAGATACTGTCCTGTGGTGGGCATTGTTTCGATGGACTTTCCAGGCTCCTGGCCGGCCTTTCCCTGGACGATGGTGCGGATGTAGGTGATCCGTTCGCCCTTCTTGCCGGAGATGCGGGCCCAGTCGTCCGGGTTGGTGGTGTTGGGCATGTCCTCGTGCTCGCGGAATTCGTCCACTACGGCACGGAGCAGGTGCTCGATCCGGAGCCCCTTCTGGTGCAGGGTGAGGAGGTCCTTGATGGCGTACTTCTTGGCCCGGTCCACCACATTCTGGACCACTGCGCCGGAGTTGAAGTCCTTGAAGTACAGCATCTCGGTATCGCCGTTGGCGTAGGTGACTTCCAGGAACTCATTGGACTTGTCCGTAGAGTACATGGCCTCCACAGTGCGCTGGACCATAGCGTCAACGGTGGCCTGGACGTCGCCGTTGTGCTCGGCGAGATCGGACTCGTGGAACGGCAGGTCCGTGGTGATGTACTTGTTGAAAATGTCGGCCGCGGCCTCGGCGTCCGGGCGGTGGATCTTGACCTTAACGTCCAGCCTGCCGGGCCGAAGGATGGCCGGATCGATCATGTCCTCGCGGTTGGACGCGCCGATGACAATGACGTTGTCCAGCCGCTCCACGCCGTCGATCTCGCTCAGCAGCTGGGGCACAATGGTTGTTTCGACGTCGGAGGAAATCCCGGTCCCGCGGGTGCGGAACAGCGAATCCATCTCATCGAAAAACACCACTACCGGGCTGCCGTCCGATGCCTTCTCGCGTGCCCGGGAGAAGATGAGGCGGATGTGCCGCTCGGTCTCCCCCACGTACTTGTCCAGCAGCTCCGGGCCTTTGATGTTCAGGAAGTAGCTCTTCAGGTCCACGTTCCCGGAACGCTCCGCGGCGCGGGCCGCCAGCGAGTTGGCCACGGCCTTGGCGATGAGCGTCTTGCCGCAACCGGGCGGACCGTACAGCAGGATGCCCTTGGGCGCCTTCAGCCCATGTTCCCGGTAGAGGTCCGGGTGCAGGAAAGGCAGTTCAACGGCGTCGCGGATCTGTTCGATCTGCGGCCCGAGTCCGCCGATGTCCTCGTACGTGATGTCCGGGACTTCTTCCAGGACCAGGTTCTCCACCTCGGACCGCGGCACCTTCTCAAGCGCGTACCCGGTCCTGGAGTCGATGGAGAGGGCGTCGCCCACCCGGAGCTTTTCGGCCAGGAGCGCCCCGGAAAGCCGGACCACCCGCTCTTCATCGGCCCGGCCCACCACGAGGACGCGGTCGGCGCCGAGCATTTCCTTAAGGGTGGCCAGCTCACCGGCCCGCTCATATCCCAGGCCGGCAACAACGAGGAGGGCCTCGTTCAGCAGGACCTCCTGGCCCACCGCCAGCTGGTTGATGTTCACCAGCGGGCTGATGCCCACCCGCATCTTCCGGCCGGCGTTGAAGATGTCTACTGATTCTTCGGTGGCCGCCTGCCCGCTGTTGCCCGGCGAAGCCTGCCGCCGCGGATTCAGCTGAAGAATGGTGCCGAAGCTGTAGGGAGGTTGTCCTTCCTGGTCCAACGCGTTCTTCAGCCGGAGAATCTCGGCCTTCGCGGCCTCAAGCATGGTGACCAGCTTGGTGTTGTTCTGCGTTGCCGCAGCCAACTGGCGGTCGATGTGCCTGAGCTTGTCCCGGAGGATGTTGACCTGGCGGTCGGCAACCGAGAGGTCGTTGGCGGCAGACTGCTCTGCCGGTGTACGTCCGGAGTCCTGGTTTGGCGTCTCCATGATGTATCAGCCCCTTCCTGCGCTTCTATTAAGACCTTAGCCCCAAGATGGCAGGTAGGGATGGAGACTCCCGAAATATGGACTAGTTCGTGATCTCCGGTGTGTCCACGACGTTCGTCCCCGCGATGGCGTCGCGTGCGGCGCGCCGGAGCTTCTTGTCGGAGACGGCCCGCTCCCCTACTGCGCCGGGCGTCCAGGCGTTGACATCCTCTTCGTTGAACTCGGTCTTGGAGGGCCGGCGCTTGACGGAGATGCCCGTGACGCCGTCGGCCAGCCGGCGGGTGACCAGCAGGAATCCGGTGTGCGCCACCATGCGGTGGTCGGGGCGGACTGCGAGTCCTTCGAGATGCCAGCCGCGCACCATGGACTCCCAGGCGTCGGGTTCGGTGAACCGGCCGTCCGCGCGGATGGCCTCGGCGGTGCGGGACAGCTGGGTAACGGTGGCGACGTAGTTGATCCACACGCCGCCCGGCGCGAGGACAGTGGCCACGGCATCCAGGCACTCCCAGGGGGCAAGCATGTCCAGGACCACGCGGTCCACAGAGCCGGGTTCTTCGGTCCGGACAACCTCTTCCTGGAAGTCGCCCAGGGTGATCTGCCAGGCCGGGTGGGGGCCGCCGAAAATGGTTTCGACGTTGCCGCGGGCGATGTCCGCGAATTCCTCACGCCGTTCGAAGGAGTGCAGGTAGCCGTTGTCGCCCACCGCGCGGAGCAGCGAGATGGACAGGGCGCCGGAGCCCACGCCGGCCTCTACTACGCGTGCGCCGGGGAAGATGTCCGCCATGGTGACGATTTGGCCGGCGTCTTTGGGGTAGACCACCGCAGCGCCGCGGGGCATGGACAGTACGAAGTCCGAGAGCAGCGGGCGCAGCGTCTGGTACTGCTGGCCAACGTTGTTGACCACCACGGAGCCGTCCATTTTGCCGATGATTTCATCGTGGTTCAGGAAGCCGCGGTGGGTGTGGAACGCGCCGCCGCTTTCGAGGGTGACAGTGTTCATGCGGCCCCGCTCGTCAGTGAGCTGGACGCGTTCGCCTTCCCGGAAGGGACCGCGGCGGCGGGCAGCTCCCACCGGCTGCGAGGCGCCGGGGGCAACACCGGGTTGGGCTGCCGCGGCGGCTTCGTTGACGGCAGTTTCGCTGCTCATGATATTCCTCGCTCCTGTAAAACTGTTGTGCCCCGCGTAGACGTCCTGAAGGACGTTGCGCTGTGGCGGCGGCAATGCACTGCCGGCAGGTAACTCTACCGGTTCCTGCCCCGCGGGCGCCCATTCTGCCGCGGTTGCCTGCCCGTGATGGCGGACAGCACGGCTTCCTGCGAGAGCAGGCCCGTGACCTTGCCGTTGTGGTCCACCACGGCGTAATCCCGCCCTTCCAGCTGTGAAAGGAAGTGCAGGAGCTCCTGGCCCTTGGACCATTCGGGCACATAGGCCCCGGGGGCGAGGGCGTAGGACACCGCACTCAGCGGGGTGGTTCCGGCTGCGGCGGCGGGGACGGTGTGCAGGGCGGCCGGGTCAACTATTCCCTGCGGGCGTCCGTCCGCGGCGCAGACCACTACCGAGGTTGACGACGGCGCCCCCATCCGGAGGGCCTCCTGGACTGACGCCGTGGCCGGCAGCCCGACGGCCGGCGTAGACAGTCCTGCCGCGCTGACCAGGTGGAGCCGTCCCCGGAGGGTTCCCTGCTGGATGGCTGCCGAGGCGCCCATCCAGAGGAAGCCGCCCACCAGGACGGTTATCATGAGCAGGCTGAACTCGGGCGAATCGCCGGCCAGCAGCGGTCGGAGGATGAACCAATAGCCCAGCGCGATCACGATGAGGCGCCCGCCCCAGCCTGCCGCCACTGTGCCTTTGGCCTGGCTGCCGGTGGCCTTCCAGACGGCAGATTCCACCAGCCGGCCGCCGTCCAGGGGCAGCCCGGGCAGGACGTTGAAGACGCCGATAAGGAAGTTGGCCCACATAAAGATGTTGGTGAGGATTTCGGCGACGCTGCCAAGTGGAACAGCGTTGAGCATCAGCCAGGCACCGGCGGCCAGGATGAAGTTGGCGGCCGGACCGGCGAGGGCCACCAGGACGGACCGTCCCGGCGTGGCCGTGAAGCTGTCGAACTGGGTGTGCCCGCCCCACAGGTTGAGCACAATCTTCTGGGTGGGCCAGCCGTAAATCCTGGCCGTCAGGGCGTGGGCCAGTTCATGCACCAGCACCGAAATGAGCAGCAGGACAGCGTAAGCGAAGGCCACGACGTAGGCGCTGGCCCCCAGAGCCGGGTTGCTCCGGTCCAGGACCGGTCCGTAGACAATCACCGTGAACGCGGCGATGACGAACCATGAGTAGGCCAGGACGATGGGGACCCCTGCAATCCGTCCCAGGGGGATGCCTTCACGGCGGACCGGTGCAGCCGTCTCAGTCATGGGTGGTCCCCGGCGCCCCGGCCCCTTCCAGCTGGGCTGAAGCGTCCGGAACTGATCGTCCCAGGAGGAGGTCTTCAAGGTCAGCCAGGGAGCGGCCTGCCAGTGATTCCCACAGGAAGTAGCCCTCGTCCTCCGGCAGCGGGACGATGTGCGGGATGGCAACGGTGGCCACGCCGGAGGCCACGGCGGCTGCCACTCCGGGCGTTGAGTCTTCCAACGCGACGCAGTTGTCCCGGGAAAGGTCCGGGTCGGTTGTCTGGAGCAGTTCCACTGCCTTGAGGTAGGCCTCCGGGTGTGGCTTTCCCTGCGTTACCGTATCTCCCGTCACGATGACCTCGAAGTAGGGCCGCGGAAGGCTGGCCACCACTTCCCGGGCGAGGGGTCCTTCAGACATGGTGACAAGCGCACACCGGACACCGGCCTGATGGAGGTCTTCGAGCAGTTCCCGTGCGCCGGGCCGCCATGGCACCTGCTTCCGGACGCTGGCCACCACTTCCGCGGTGAGGTGGTCGATGATTTCCCGAATTTCAAGATCGACGCCGGCCTGCCGGAGGAGCCCGGCGGAAAATGTCAGCGATTGGCCCACCAGTTGCATGGCCTGCTGGTGGGACCAGGTACCCCCGTGGGCTTCGACCAAGGCATGCTCAGCGGCAATCCAGTAGGGCTCGGTGTCCACTATGGTGCCGTCCATGTCCCAGAGGACGGCTTTGAGCGGGGAACGTGTGGCTGGCTGTCGCATTCCCCAAGTCTACGGGGCCGGTCTGGACGCGGCCTGTGGCTACGCCGTCGGCGAATATGGTGCTGGTTGCAGCGTTATCCCGCGGGGAAACCGCCAATTTTCGGCGCTTCATTCAATGCGTCAGCCTGCTCCTTGGACGTAGGGTGAAGAAATGAATAGCTTCGAGGGAGACAACATCGAACCGGGGGCGGAACCCGCCCGCGAACGGTTCCTGCAGCCTGTGCCCGACGGGCAGCGCGTGACAGTGATGCTTGCCGCCTTTGAAGGCTGGAACGATGCCGGTGAGGCCGCAAGTGACTCATTGCGTTATCTCAACAAGCTGTGGGGCGGCAAGAAGGTGGCGTCCGTCGACGCCGACGAATATTACGACTTCCAGTTCACGCGCCCTACGATCCGCAGGAACGCGGCCGGCGAACGCAAGATCAAGTGGCCCTCCACGCGCATCTACAAGGCCAGCGCACCAGGTTCGAACGTGGACGTCATTTTTGTGCAGGGCACGGAGCCGTCCTATAAATGGCGTGCCTATACGGCCGAACTCCTGGTGCATGCCGAAGCCTTGAGTGTTGACTACGTCATCCTGGTGGGTGCACTCCTGGCCGACGTTCCCCACAGCCGGCCCATCCCCGTCAGCACGTCCTCGGACGACGGACCCCTGCGGGAACGCATGAACCTCGAAGCCTCACAGTACGAGGGCCCCGTGGGAATCGTCGGCGTTTTGTCGGAAGTGTCACTGCTGGCCGGAATCCCCACGGTCTCACTGTGGGCCGCGGTTCCGCACTATGTTGCGCAGGCCCCGTCACCGAAGGCCCAGCTGGCACTCCTTCACCGAATCGAGGAGCTGCTCCAGGTGCCGCTGGACACGCACGAGCTGGCGGAGGAAGCCGACGCCTGGGAACGCGGCGTGGACGAACTGGCCACCGAGGACCCGGAAATCGCGGCCTACGTCCGGCAGCTTGAGGAGGCAAAGGACACGGCAGACCTTCCGGAAGCAACCGGGGAGTCGATCGCCAGGGAGTTCGAACGCTACCTTAAACGGCGGGGCCAGGACCGGCCCTAGCCGGCACGGTACCTGCAGACAACGCAGCCTGCCGGACCTGCGCCAAGGGCGGGTCCGGCAGGCAGTTTTGCTCTAAAGGCGGATACCGAGCAGGGCGTCGACGGCGTCCCGCACCAATGCCTGGTCCTCGCCGCTGGCGGGTGTACCGGCAGTGTTCGCCTGTCCTGCCCAGCGGGTGACAGCGGCAACGGCTGCCGGAGCGTTCAGGTCGGCCGCCAGGGCCGCGCGCATGTCGGCGATGAGGGCGGACGCCGAGCCGGCCGGCGCGTGGGCCAGCGCCTCGCGCCAGGCGGCGAGGTCCGACTTGGCGGCCTCGAAGCCTTCGTCGGTCCACGACCAGTCCGAACGGTAGTGGTGGGCGAGGATGGCCAGGCGGATGGCCGCCGGGTCCTCCCCCGCGGCCCGCAGCTTCGAGACCAGCACCAGGTTGCCCTTGGATTTGCTCATCTTCTCGCCGTCCAGGCCCACCATGCCGGCGTGGGCATAGTGCTTTGCCAGGGGAACCCCGGCCAGTGAATAGGCGTGGCCCGCGCCCATTTCATGGTGCGGGAAAATCAGGTCGGAACCGCCGCCCTGCACGGTGAAGGGTGCGGGCAGGTACTTCTGCGCGATGACGGTGCATTCGATGTGCCAGCCGGGCCGGCCCGCTCCAAGGCTGCCGCCGGGCCAGCTGGGCTCACCCTCCCGGGCCACACGCCACAGCAGGGGGTCCAGTGCCTGCCGCTTGCCGGCGCGGCCGGGATCCCCGCCGCGCTCGGCGAAAAGTTCGAGCATCTCGCTTTCGCCCAACCCGGAGATGGAACCCAGAGTCCAGGCGTCCGGTGACACCGACTGCTTGCCGGCCGCTTCGACGTCGTAATATACGTCGCCGTCAGGCTCGCCGTTGGTGCCCTGCACCTTGTAAGCCAGCCCCATGCTGACGAGACGCTCCACCTCCGGAACAATCAGGTCGATGGATTCCACGGCGCCGACGTAGTGGTCCGGCGCCAGGACGTTCAAGGCTTCCATGTCCGTCTGGAACAGTTCGATCTGGCTTGCCGCCAGGTCACGCCAGTCAACCCCCGTTGCCGTGGCGCGTTCCAGCAGCGGATCATCAACATCCGTGACGTTCTGGACGTAGGACACGGTGTGGCCCGCGTCCCGCCAGGCCCGGTTGAGGAGATCGAAGGCCACGTAACTGGCGGCATGCCCCATGTGCGTGGCGTCGTACGGCGTGATCCCGCAGACGTACATGGAGGGCCGGGCCTCCACTTCCAGGGCCACTTCGCGTCCCACGGCGGTATCGAACAACCGCAGGGCAGGCATGCTGCCGGGCAGGTCAGGAACAGGGCGGGAGATCCAGGATTTCACAGGGTAAGCCTAGTGCTAGGCGCTGATGACATTGAAACCGAGAAGCAGGTACAGGGCGAGCCCCAGGAAGATCCGGTACCAGACGAACAGGCGGTAGCTGCGGGTGGAAACGAATTTCAGGAACCAGCCAATGATGATGTAGCCCACCACCAGGGCGATCACGGTGGCCAGTGCGGTCTCCGGCAGGCCGTAGGGTCCCGTAATGCCTTCCTTCGACACCGTCTTGTAAAGCTGGTAAAAACCGCTGCCAAAAACGGCCGGGATGGCCAGCAGGAAGGAGTAGCGGGCGGCCGCTTCCCGCGTGTAGCCCATCAGGAGGCCGGCGGTGATGGTGCCGCCGGACCGCGACACGCCGGGGATCAGCGCCATGGCCTGGGCGAAGCCGTAGAGAATGCCGTGCTTGTACGTCAGCCGGCTCAAGTCACGTTCCTGCTTGCCCACGGCGTCCGCGACGGCCAGGATCAGGCCGAACACGATCAGCATCGTGGCAACAATCCACATGCTGCGGAGGACGGATTCGATCTGGTCCTGGAAGAGCAGGCCCAGCACGATGATGGGAAGGCTGCCCAGGATGACCAGCCAGCCCATCCGGGCGTCGGGATCCTGCCTGGATACCTTTCCGGTCAGTGACCCGGCCCACGCCTTGACGATCCGGACGATGTCGCGCCAAAAGTAGATGAGCACCGCGGTTTCGGTTCCCAGCTGGGTGATGGCGGTGAAGGCCGCTCCCGGATCCTCGGCATTGGGGAGGAACTGCCCCACAATCCGCAGGTGGGCACTCGATGAAATCGGTAGAAATTCGGTCAGTCCCTGCACAAGGCCCAGCAGGGCCGCTTCAAACCAGTTCACGCTAAGACCCTACGTCATGGCAGTGCCGGTTCCGCCCCGTAAGCTTGCTGCTATGCAGCAGCGTTACGTCGGCAACAGTGGATTGCGAGTCTCAGCCCTTTCCCTTGGCACCATGTCCTGGGCCGGCGAGACGGACGAACAGGATGCTTCGGAGCTGCTGCGCACGTTCCTCAATGCGGGCGGCCGGCACGTCGATACGGCGGCGTCCTACTCGGACGGACGGTCCGAAGCGATGATCGGTTCCCTCCTCGGCGACGTAGTGGCCAGGACGGAGGTTTCCATCTCCACCAAAGCGGGAATGACGACGCCGGATGGCCGGCGCGGCGTGGACACCTCACGTAATGCAATGCTCAGCGGCCTCGAGGCGAGCCTCGCCAGGCTCGGCACCGATTATGTGGACATCTGGTTCGCGCAGGCCTGGGACGGCAACGTGCCGTTGGAGGAGACGCTGTCCGCTTTGGAGTATGCGGTGCGGACGGGCCGGGCCCGGTACGCGGGGGTCTCGAACTTCAACGGCTGGCAGACGGCCAAGGCTGCGGCCATCGCAGGCTTTCCGCTGGTGGCTGCGCAGGCTGAATATTCGTTCCTGGAGCGGAAACCGGAGGCGGAGCTCATCCCTGCCGTGGAGGACGCCGGGCTCGGATTGATGGCCTGGGCGCCCTTGGGCCGCGGCGTGCTGACCGGGAAGTACCGGGGCAGCATCCCGTCCGGCTCCCGCGGGGCGTCGGCTGCCGGAGCCGGGTACGTCGAGCCCTACCTTGACGGCAAGGCATCCAGGACGGTGGAGGCCGTGTGCATGGCGGCGAAAGGACTGGGCCGGACACCGCAGGACGTGTCCCTGAGCTGGCTGTTGTCCCAGCACGGCGTGGCCACCGCAATCGTGGGACCGCGCACGCCGGCGCAGCTGAAGGAAATCCTGGACGCCCAGCTCACGCCGCTGCCGCCCGAGATTGCGTGCGCCCTGGAGGACGCTTCAGCAACAGCCTAGGCGTGCCTGGGCTGCGGGGGTTCCTGTGCAGCGGGGGTGCCGTGTGGCGCTGAGCGTGTGTGACCGGGTGCCGGTGACTATTCCTCGACGATTTCCAGGTCCTCGTCGTCCACGTCGCTGTCTTCATCCTCTTCGTCCTCGTCATCAAAGACCTGGAGCGGTGTGACCTCGTTGTAGGCCTCGTAGAGGGCATCCTCGTAGACTTCGAAAGCATCGGCAACGGCAAAAAACGCCGCCTCGACGGAAGGGTCTCCATCTCCGCGGCGGTTCGATGCTGCTATAAGGTGTTCTTCCAAAGCGGTGGTCAAGGACTGAAGCGCGACACGCGGATCGATGCTCATGCCTTCACGTTAGCCGGAAAAGGACGAAAATGGAGAGCAAATGAAGGAACAATTTCTCACCAGCTCGGTCCAGCGGGAACGGGACTATGCCAGGCAGTACGAGTACCTCGTGCTGACAGTGAGCCCTGTCGATTCACTGCATGAAGCACGGCGCCGACTGGTGGAACACTCCGAATACGGCAAGTGGGAACTCGAGCGCAGCAAGCTGTACATGGGCGGCGGCCGGCGGTTCTGGCTACGCCGCCGTGTCATGCAGGTACAAAGGACCGTCTAATCATCGAGCGGCCCCAGCCAGGCGTTTGCCACGGTGTTGTGGGCCGACTCATCGTCTGACGGGTGGAACATTCCGGCCAGGACGTCCCGGTAGAGCCGCTCAAGCTCGGAACCGCGGAAGTAGCTTGATCCCCCGCTGACCCGGATGGCCAGGTCCACCACGCGGCGCGCCGTTTCCGTCGCGTTGACCTTCAGGCCTACGAGCTTCGGGAACCATTGCGGCCCGTGGCCGGCGAGGTTGTCGACGTCGGCCGCTACTGATGCCAGCTGTGGGTACAGGTTGTCCATGGCCATGGCAGCTTCGGCCACCTTCCAGCGGATGTCCGGGTCCTGCGCGTAGCTGCGGCCGCCGTTCTTGAACGAGGTACGCCGTTTGGCAGCCTCGACGCCCAGGATGAGGGCACGCTCCCCCAGGCCGGTGTACACAGCGGCGAGCAGTGTCTCGAAGCACGCGAAGATGGCGAAGATCAGGGGATCTGCGTTAGGACCTACGGGAAGCTTGCGGAAGACGCGGTGGTGCGGAACCTCGGCACCTTCCAGGACAGTGGTGCCGGACTGGCTGGCCCGCATTCCCAGCGTGTCCCAGTCGTCAAGGATCCGGTAGCCCGGCGTTGCCCGCGTGATGAATCCGTGGACGAGTTCGCCGTCGCCACCCCTGGCTGCGGGGTCCTTTCCGAAGATTCCCAGCCTGGTCCATGCCGGCGAAAGGCTGGTGAAGATCTTGGTTCCGGTGAACGCGTAGCCGCCGCCGGGCCGCCGCTCAGCCACTGTGCGGGAGTCGAAGAGCACGGAATCGTTGCCCGCTTCGGAATTGCCGAAGGCGAAGACCTCTCCGGCGGCGGCCTCCTTGAGCACGAAATCAAGGGAAGCGTCCCCACGGGCGCTGAGGACCTGCGCGACGCCGGTCCATACCAGGTGCATATTCACTGCCAGGGCGGTGGCCGGGGCAGCGGTTGCCAGCCTGCGCTGGCACTGGGCCGCCGCTGCCAGGCCAAGTCCCTGGCCGCCGTCGTCCGCGGGGACAAAAAGCTTCAGGTAACCGGCCTCCACCAGATCCTGCAGGTCCTCGTGGAAGAATGTGTTGTCCCGGTCGTAGCCGGCGGCGCGGCTGCGGATCCGTTCCAGCAACGCGTCCGGCAGGATCTCTTCCGGAGTCATGGCAGCCTGCCTAGTAGTTGGTGAGCAGGGTGTTGAGCACCCTGGCGCCGAACTTGAGCGACTCAGCCGGGACTCGCTCATCCACGCCGTGGAACATGCCGGTGAAGTCCAGCTCCTCCGGCAGCATCAGCGGGGCAAAACCGTAACCCGTGATGCCGAGCCGGCTGAGGGACTTGTTGTCCGTGCCGCCCGAGAGCGTGTAGGGCAGTACTTTGGCGCCGGGATCCTCGGAGTGCAAGGCATCGATCATGGAGTCCACCAGGTTCCCGGCGAAGGGGACTTCCAGCGATACGTCGTTGTGGACGTAGCTCACGTCCACTCCATTCCCCGCCAGTTCCCGCACGATTTCCAGGACGTGCTCCTGCTGCCCGGGCAAGGTGCGGCAGTCGATGAGGGCCTCGGCGGATTCGGGGATGACGTTGTGCTTGTAGCCGCCCTTGAGCAATGTGGGGTTGGTGGTGTTCTGCAGTGTGGCACCGACGAAGCGTGCCACGGTTCCCAGCTGGTTCAGCAGCAGGTCCGGGTTGTCGGCGTCGAACTCCACCCCCGTGAGTTCGGTCACACCGTCCAGGAACTGCCTGGTGGTGGGTGTCAGTTCGATGGGCCATTTGTACTCGCCGATGCGGGTGACTGCCGCCGCCAGGCGGGTGACGGCATTGTCGGTGTTGATCTGGGAGCCGTGGCCGGCCCTGCCGTGTGCCACCAGGCGCAGCCAGGAGATGCCCTTTTCCGCGGTCTGGAGCAGGTAGGTGCGCTGCCCGCCGATGGTTGCCGAGAAACCGCCCACTTCGGAGATGGCCTCCGTGGCTCCTTCGAAGAGCTCGGGGCGGTTGTCCACGGCGTTGCGGGCACCCAGGGCGCCGCCCGCTTCCTCGTCCGCGAAGAAGGCGAAGATGATGTCGCGCTTAGGTTTCCTGCCGGTGCGGGCAAAGCTCCGCAGGACGGCCAGGATCATGGCGTCCATGTCCTTCATGTCCACGGCGCCACGGCCCCAGATGAGCCCGTCCTTCAGTTCGGCCCCGAACGGGTCCACCGACCACTGGTCCCGGAGTGCGGGCACCACGTCGAGGTGGCCGTGCACCACCAGGGCGCTGGCGGAGGGGTCCTGGCCCGCCATCCGGGTCACCACGTTGGCGCGCCCGGGAGCGGACTCGAAGATCTCAGCCTCCATGCCGACTTCTTCAATGAGGCCGGCCGCATACTCGGCAGCGGCGCGCTCCCCTGGCCCTGACCCGTCACCGTAGTTTGAGGTGTCTATCCGGATCAGCTCCTGGCAGATGCGGACAACTTCATCCTCGGGCAGGACATCAGGCATGTGAAAGCTCCTCACTGTGGAATGACAGGTGGGTAAGCGCCGGTTCGCTGCCCTCAGCCTACCCATTTGGCCCGATTCGTTGTTCCCCGAAAGTCGTGTTAGAGTTTTTCTCGCTGCTTCGGAGAAACGCGAAACGCTGAAAGGCGGAAACGGTCTTCGAATTACCACCTGCGCGGGTGGCGGAATGGCAGACGCGCTAGCTTGAGGTGCTAGTCCTCGAAAGGGGGTGGGGGTTCAAGTCCCCCTCCGCGCACAAACGGAAGCCCCGGAAAATCAATGATTTTCCGGGGCTTTTTCGTGTCTGCGCCTTTATCGGACGGGGCCTTCTGCGGGTGCCGGGGGTGAGATGCCGCACACTTCCCTGCCTGATGCCTCCCGTGCTTTCGCCCCTTCCTCTACTGCCTCAAAGGCAGTACGTTTCATGACGCAGTGTGTACTTCTCCAGGGCCGCGAATACATAAGATTTCCAGGCAACATCCGGTTCGGAGCCGGGTCCATCGAAGGCTGGCCGCGGGTCTGTCAGTACAGGAGGCGCTGGTAGAGATTGTGGTCCTGCCAGGAACCCGCGATCTTGAGGTAGGCGGGGGCCATCCCGATTTTCCCGAAGCCGATACGCTGAAGGATTTTCTGCGAGGCGGCGTTGTGCACCAGGGTGGCGGCCTGGATCCGGTGTAGCCCCAGGCTGTCCCGGGAAATGCCAAGCACATGGTTGAGGGCCTCGAGGCCGATCCCGCGGCCGTGTACCCCCGGAACACCGAGTACCCGGCCGGCCGCCGTCGTACTTCTTGCTGGCTGGAGCCTGGGCCTACATCAAGAGTGCCCTGTAGGGCTCGCTGGGGAGGTTGCCGGCCGTCCACGGTGCGGTGGAGCGGACGTCCGGGGTGTGGCCCCGGCCGTCCGCCAGGACGGCGCAGGCGGTGGCGATGAGGACCCAGAGTACAAAGAGCAGCAAACCGAGCAGTTCCATGGTTACACCTCGTGGTGAGTGGTGGATTTGGTGATGCCAGTGTGTGCGGCGGGCGTGTGAACAAGCGTGTGAATGCCGCTGACGGCCCGGCAGGGCCGCAGTACCATGGGCCGTATGGCCGAGAACTGGATTCGGCTCCTCGGTCCGCCCCGGATCGAGTCCCCCGGCGCCACTCCCGCGCAGCCCAAGGGCCGCAAGGCGTGGGCGGTGCTGGCGTACCTGGCGTTGCAGGATGAAGGCACAGGCAGGTCCCGTACGGCGTCGCTGCTCTTTCCGGACGCCGCCGATCCCCTGGGTGCCCTGCGCTGGAACCTGTCCGAGCTGCGGCGGACCCTGGACGGCGTCACGGTGTCCGGTGACCCGCTGCGGCTGGAACTGCAGCCCAACTGGCATTGTGACGCACTGGACGTGATGGACTCGGCCGCCCATCCCGGCAGGGATCCCCGCCGCTTCACCGGCCAGTTGCTGGAGGGACTTGCGTTCGCCGACTGCCCGGTGTTTGATTCCTGGCTCTCGGACCAGCGCTACCGCTTGGACAACATCGTCCAGTCCCTGCTCTACGAGGGCGCCCTGGACGCCCTGGCCGCGGGCAGTCCAGGTATGGCGGTGGAGCTGGCCACCGCCGCCCTTGACCGGGACCCCTTCCATGCGGACTGCAACGCCGTCCTCGTCAAGGCACTGGTGGCACTGGGCGAGCACCGCCGCGCACGCCGGCATGTCGCCAGAAGCGGGGACCTTTACCGCCAGGAGCTGGGGCTGCCGCTGCCAACGGAAGTCCGGCGGGCACTGTCCGACGCCGCTCCCGAGCAGGATCCCCTGGTGCAGGCAACCCCGGCGACGGTGCGGTCCTACCTGGATGCCGGCGGCGCATCACTGTGGGCGGGCGCGGTGGACCGCGGGCTGGAACAGTTGCGGCTCGCGGTGATGCTGGCACAGGGCACGGGTAACGGCCACCTGCTCGCCGAGTCCCTGGTGACGTTGTCCGGGGCGTTGATCCATCAGGCGGGCGGCCGCGGTGCCGAGGTAGCGGACTTCCTGCACCGTGCGCTCCAGGCGGAAGGGGCCGACGGCGTCTCCCGCACTGCCGCCGCGGCCTACCGGGAGCTGGGCTACCTGTCCACCCAGCGTGGCGTGCCCGACCGTGCTGCCGGCTGGCTGGACCGGGCAATGCTGGCGGCCGAGGGGTTTCCTGACGAACAGGCCAGGATCCTCGCAATCCAGGGAATGCTGGCTTCGGACACCGCACGGTACCCGGACGCGGTGACCGCCCTGATGGAGTCCGGGAAGCTGGCTGAGGCCATGGGAAACCGCCGGCAGCAGGCCTTCAGCGAAGCACTGCTGGGGCGGGTATGTCTCCTCCGTGGCGAGCTGGAGGAGGCAGCTGCCTCCCTTGACCGCGCACAGGCCTGGATTGCCCAGGAACACTGGACCTCGTTCGAACCGTTCGTCGCCGGGGTCCGCGGCGAGACGTACCTGGCTGCCGGGCAGTTGCAGGAAGCTGCGGCCCTGATCGACAGATCATGGGTGATGGCCGAGTTGGCCGGTGACCACTGCTACATGGCACTGGCAGCAGGCGCCGAAGCAAGGCTCTTTATGGCGCACGGTGACCTCGCTGCCGCCGCACACTGGATAGACCGCGGCCTCGAACCCAAGCCCTGGTACCTCTGGTACTCAGCCCGGCTCCTGGACGCCGCGGCCGAAGTTTTCATTGCCGCCCACTCACCACGTGCGTCTGTCTTCGCGGACCGGCTCGCCGAGCTGGCAAGCCGAAGCGGCATGCGGGAATTCGTGGTGCGCGGTCTTTCCCACAAGGCCGTGCTTGGTGACGAGGCGGCCACCAACTCAGTTCCGTGGCTGGCCCACGGGATCGACAACCCTGCGCTGGCGGCATTCCTGGCGGCGCGGCATGCCGGCTGAACAAACCGTGATTAATGTGGCCGGAGGCTTCGAATACGTGGATGCCTGCCTCGGTTCCCGGACCCCGGCCGGCCGGATGCCGGCCGGTACTTGATCCTGCGGTTCCCGGCCCGCCCGGCTCTCCGCTCTTGGCGCCTGGCCTTCCGCTCCGGCCGGTCAATGCCGGACAGGATAGCGAATGTGCCCACAATCCAGAGGAACGCCGTCGTCAATACCAAGGCAATCCCAAGCTCAGTGCCCATAACCATATTTTAAGTCTTCATTGCCTCAAGCAACAGCTCCCGTTGATGCCGGACCGGGCCGATCCTTTCCTACATCACACCCAGTTCCCGTACGGCGGCCAGGACGTCCTGCGCCGTGACCGCAAGCAACGCGGGGTCGGGCTGATGGGCGAACGTATCCCCCCGCCGCAACTCAGGCCGCGTCAGCACCATGTGCGGTCCGGGGGGCGGACCCCAGATTTCCGGCGGGGCCGGTCCGAACAACACTACTGACGGTGTTCCATACGCCGATGCCAGGTGCGCTGCTCCCGTATCAGCGGAAATCACCAGGCGCGCTGCGGCGATGGTGGCGGCGAACTCTGCCAGCCCCAGCCGCCCGGCCAGCACCGTGTCCTCGGGAAGGCCTGACCGGCGGCACACATCCAGGGCCCGTTCCCTTTCCGCGCTGCCACCCGTGAAGGCGATGTTGTGCCCGGCGGAGGCCAGGGTGGAGGCAACGGCGGCGAAGCGCTCTGCCGGCCACAGACGGCTGCCGTAGGCGGCTCCTACATGCAAGACGGTGGCACCGGGAACCGGGCTTGGCACATGAGGTGTGTTCAGCCGGATATCCAGCGGATCAGCCTCAATGCCATGCCATTCCAGAAGCCGTACCCAGCGCTCCCGTTCATGCAGTTCCGGACGCCATGGCGGCCCATCCCGGTACTGGCTCCGGTGTCCTATCGTCTGCCTGGCCTGCAGCGCCTCGATCCGGCCCTGGCTCTCCGGACCGCTGCCGTGCAGGTTTACCGCCACATCCACCACCCCCGCTTCCATGGCCAAGGGTTCGTCAAGGCCGTGGGTGGGGAAAAGCTCGTATCCGCCCACCAGGCTCAGCGCCTCCGACAACCACCCCTGCGCCGCGTACCGGAGCCGATGCTCCGGGTAAGCCCGGCGGAGCGCCTTCAGTGCCGGAACGGCGACGAGCAGGTCTCCGAGTTTGAGTGCGCGGAGGACCAGGAGTTCAGGTTTCCCGTCCTGGAGGGCTCGAGCCTCCGCCGCCGCGGCAATATCCGGGCGGCTCACAGGCCGAGACCGTTCAGGTCAGTCGCCGCCAGGCTGCAGACGTCCTCGTATACATCCCGCACGGCAACACCGGCCACCACGGAGTCATCGTGGGGGCAGCGCGGGGCCGTCCACCCCACCTGAGTGACATCAATCCCGCACGTGGGACAGGCAGTCACCCAGGAGGCGTGGATGCGGTGAAGGCTCCGGCCGAGGGCGCCGGCATTAATGACATTTCCCGCCCAGAAGATCCCGACGGTCGGAACGCCCAGGGCCTGGGCGAGGTGCCTCGGGCCGCTGTCATTTCCCACCACAACCGCGGCCGCTGCCAACAGCGCCACCAAACCGGCCATGTCCAGGTGGCCGGCAACGGACCGGACAGGTTCCGCGGCGGCCAGTTCGACGATGCGCCGGGCAAGGGCCTGCTCACTCTTGTCCCCCACCACAACCACCTGGAACCCGTCCGCGGCGCAGGCCGCGGCAAGTTCGGCAAACCGCTCAGCGGGCCACCGGCGGCGGCGATCGGTCGCCCCGGGATGTATCACCACCAAAGGCCGGGTGCCGTCGTCGGCCGTTCCGGGGACGGCGGGCAGTCCCTCCGCAGGCGCGAGACGCGCCTCGAGTCCAACGGGGAACGCTCCGGCGAAACCTGCCACTTCCAGGGCCCTCAGCGGTTCATGCTGGTAATAGAGGTATGGAACTGTCCGCTCCAGGCTCGCTGCATCTGCGGTGCGGGTTCCCACCGTGTGCCGGGCGCCCAGCCGGAGGAGGAACGGATTCGAATACCGTCCCCCACCGTGGAGCTGGACTGCCAGGTCGAAGCGGCGGCCACGCATGTCCTCGAAGAACCGGTCCAGCTCCCCGTCGTCTTCCTCCCCGGGCCGGACTCCTTCGGAAAACGGCAGGACGCACACCTCGTCCACCGGGCTCTCCGTCGCTGCCATCAGTGCCTGGTGGACCGGAGTGCCAAGAAGCGTGATGGAAGCCTTCGGGTAGGCCGTTTTCAGGGCGGCCATGGCCGGGATCGCAAATATCAGGTCACCGAGCCCGCCGCCGCGCAGGACGGCTATCCTGTTCACGTCGTCAAATTTTTCGAGGACAGGCCCCACTCCCATGCCTGCCCGCCCGGCGCCACCGAATTCTGCCGTCAGCTGCTCCACGTATATCCCCTTCGACTAAGCCCAGGGCGGCCCGTTTTTGCCGCGGCCTCCCCCGTCCGAGTGGCCGCCGCAGAGTGTCGGGTGCTGGGGCGGCCTCCCACTGACCCCTACCCAGCGGGCGGTCAATATACTCCGCCTATTGGGGAATACCCGGTTGATGCTGTACGTTTCATACGCGACAGACGAAATAAAGAAAAGAGAAGCACCTAAATTGGCAACCGATTACGATGAACTGCGGTCCGACGTCAAGGAATCGCAGGACAACTCACTCGAGCAGCTTCAGTCAGCAAATGCTCCCGACGCGCGCAGCGTTGTCCTCGAGCTGGACGAAGCTGACGGCCTCGACGGCGCAGGCGTACCCGGCGGCGAGTTCGTCGCTGAGGAGCTTGTGGTGCAGGTCATTCCGCAGGCAGAGGACGAATTCACCTGCTACTCCTGCTTCCTGGTCCGTCACCGCTCGCAGATTGCGCGCCAGAAGGACGGCCACAGCTACTGCACCGAGTGCGAGGGCTGATCAGGCGGTCAAATGGAGCGGTGAATTCACCCATTCCCTCAATTGAGCAAGAGGCACGTCCCATCGGGGAACGTGCCTCTCGCCTTTTAAGCGAGCTTCCGCCGCACGATCTGGCTGACTTCCTTGCCGTCGAAGCGCCCTGCCACTTCCGCCGTCACCGGCTTCATGACTTCGCCCATCTGCCGCGGCGACAACTCACGGCCCTCGGCGCGGAGCCCGGAAATGGCCGTGTCGACGATCGCCTCGACCTCCGCGCGGGACAGCGCCTTGGGAAGGTAGGACTCGATGACTTCGGCCTCGGCAATTTCCGCCGCGGCACGGTCAGGCTGGCCCGCTTCGGTGTAGATCCCCGCGGTTTCGCGGCGCTTCGCTGCTTCCTTCTGGAGCAGCGAGGTAACCTGCAGGTCGTCGAGCTGTACAGGGGTTTTGCCCGACTTTTCACGGGTCTCAATTTCGCCCAGCACGTTCCGGACGGTGGTGAGCGCCGTTTTGTTCCGTTCCTTCATATGGATGACCACATCGGCCTGCAGCCGTTCCTTCAGTGATGACACGATTCCTCTGTTCCTGTGTTTTGTAGTCCCTGTCCACCAGGCGGCTCCTGCATACCAAGTCTGCGCCCAGCCATCCCTAGTACCGTAGGGGCTTATGCCCGCAAATGACCACCCGTCCCCGGACGGCACCCCGTGAGCCTCCCCACAGACCCCTGGGCCGCCTTCGTGGCGGCGTTCAGCCGGACTGCCGTCCCTGTCATCACGGCCACGGAACTGCTGCTGGTGGTGTTCCTCGCCACCGCTTTGTCCATTCCCCGCCAATCCTGGCGGTACGTGGGCCTGCTTGCCACCGCCACCCATGAACTGGGTCACGCCTTCGCCGCTGTCACCAGCGGGCAACGGCTCTCCGGAATCCGGCTGCGGCTGGACCACTCCGGAACCACCACCACCTACAGCCGCAGCAAGCTTGCCACCGTGTGGTCCTGCTTCTGGGGCTACCCCGTTCCTGCCGTGGTGGGTGCAGCGTTTGTCTGGTGCGGCTTCAACGGCTGGGGGCCGGCCGCCATCGCTGCGGGTGCCGTTGCCCTGGCCGCCACACTCCTGTTCCTCCGCAACGCTGCCGGCTTCCTCATCACCACAGGGGCGATCCTTGGCAGCGTAGCCTTGATCCTCCTCGTCCCGGCCGGCTTCGTGGGCCACGTCGCCGTCGTCCTGGGCCTGGTCCTGCTGGTGGGTGCGGTGCGGGACCTCATCAAGCTCACCCACGTCCACCTGAGAAGGAGGGACAGGCTGGCCACATCCGATGCCTACCTGCTGTACCGGGCGACGGCGGTCCCTTCCGCCGTCTGGATCCTCCTCTTTGCCGTCCTGGTCGCGGGGTCCTGGCTGGTGGCCTGGCAGCCATTCCCGGCAATCCTCTTACCGGGCACATAGGGTATTCCCATGAGTCAGGAAACAGAAAGCACCCAGCAGGCGGCAAGCGGCACACGTGGTGACTACAGCACCCGCGGCGCCTACGTCACGGGCGGAGCAGAGTTCAACCGGGACACCAACTACATCGAGGACCGGATTACCGCAGATGGGAGGCGTGGACCCCACGGGGAACCCGGCTGGCCCGCCGAGGCCGGGCGCTACCGCCTCATTGCCGCGAGGGCATGCCCCTGGGCCAACAGAACCGTGATTGTGCGCCGCCTCCTGGGCCTGGAGGACGCCATCTCCCTCGGCCAGCCCGGCCCTACCCACGACGCCCGGTCCTGGACCTTCGACCTGGATCCCGGCGGGGTGGATCCGGTACTTGGCATCGAGCGGATCCAGGATGCCTACTTCAAGCGGTTCCCGGGCTACCCCCGCGGCATCACAGTCCCGGCGATTGTCGATGTGGCCACCGGAGAAGTGGTGACGAACAACTTCCCGCAGATTACGCTCGACTTTTCCACCGAATGGAGCGCGTTCCATAGGCCGGGCGCGCCCCAGCTTTACCCGGAGCATCTGCGGGAGGAGATCGACTCGGTCAACAAACGTGTGTTCACCGAGGTGAACAACGGTGTATACCGCTGCGGCTTCGCCGGTTCCCAGGAGGCGTATGACTCTGCTTACGGGCGGCTCTGGACGGCCCTGGACTGGCTGGAGGAACGCCTGTCCCGGCAGCGCTACCTGGTGGGAGACACCATCACCGAGGCCGACGTGCGGCTGTTCACCAGCCTGGCCCGCTTCGACGCCGTCTATCACGGCCACTTCAAATGCAACCGCCAGAAACTCAGTGAGATGCCGGCGTTGTGGGGGTACGCACGGGACCTGTTCCAGACTCCCGGCTTCGGGGACACCATCGACTTCGTGCAGATCAAGCAGCACTACTACATCGTGCATGAGGACATTAATCCCACTGGCATCGTTCCCCAAGGCCCTGCCTTGGACGGTTGGCTGGAACCCCATGGCCGTGAGTCCCTCGGTGGGCGGCCCTTCGGCGATGGGACTCCGCCGGGGCCGGTGAAGCCCGGCGAGGAAGTAACCCCCGGGCACGGTGCAGCATCCTGACGGAAAGCGCTTGCTCATCTAGACTGGCGGGATGCACACTTCCCACGGCTTTGTAGCGCCCGGTTACGAAAACGTACGGGCTCTCTTCGAGTCGTTCCTGGCCGAAGACCCGCAGTACAGCGCCCAGCTCGCCGCCTTTGCCAACGGCACACCGGTGGTGGGGCTGGCGGGCGGCCCTGACATGGACGCGCACACCATCACGGGGGCGTACTCATGCTCCAAGGGGGTGGCGGCCATGGTGATCGCACTCCTGGTCCAGGACGGCGTGCTTGACCTCGACGCGCCGGTGGCCAAGTACTGGCCCGAGTTCGCAGTGCACGGCAAGGACCGGCTCCTGGTGCGCGAGGCGTTGTCCCACCAGGCCGGGCTGATGGGCGTGGAGGGTGGCTTCGCCCTCGATGAGTTCACCACTGCTGCGGCTGCCGGCCGGTTGGCAGCGGCGCGGCCATACTGGCAGCCGGGCCGGCAGTTCGGCTACCACGCCCTGACCATCGGGATCATCATGGAGGAGTTGTGCAGGCGCACTGCCGGCGAGTCCTTGCAGAGCCTCTATGACCGGCGGATCCGCACTCCCCTGGGCGTCGATTTCTTCCTCGGCCTGCCCGCGGACCAGGAGCCCCGCTACCGCGATGTCCTGTACACCGCCGACCCGCAGCAGCCCTGGGTCGATCCCCGCAGCCTTGAGGGCTTGAACGGCAACGCCCCTGTCAGCACTGTGATGGAGCTGCCCAACATCCGCAGCGTCAGGGCGGCCGGCATGTCCGCCGCCGGCGGTGTGGGGTCCGCGGAGGGCCTGGCCCGGCTTTATGCGGCGGCCACCACCGGGATCAACGGTGCGGAGGGTTTCCTCACCGCCAAAACGCTGGAGCTGATGTCCCAGGAGCAGGTCTGGGGCCTGGACCGCTCCTCCGGGCTGGACAATGCCTTCGCCGTGGTGTTTATGAAGCCGCATCCGTCCCGAAACTTCGGCAGCCACCGCGCCTTCGGCCATGAAGGGGCCAACGCAGCCCTCGGGTTTGCCGATCCCGCCTACGGTCTCGGTTTCGGCTACATCCCCCGGCGCGCGGAGGAAGGGCGAACGCCGGGAAGGGCGCACCGCCTTGCTGCCGCCGTCCGCCGTTCGGCGGCCGTCCTGTCCTGATGAGGCCGGTCCGCAGGGCTTGCCCACCCGCTTGACCTGCGGCGTTGTGGTTGCCGGCGCGGGGTCCTAAGGTGGGGCGGATGGGCAATTCTCAAGCACGTCCGGCAGTCCGGTGGGCCAGGGGGACCCAATTCATTAAGCACGCGGCGGCAGGCGTGTCTGCTGCCTTCGCCGCACAGCGCCTGCAGTTGGCGGCGAAAGCGGCACTGGCCGCGGGGCTGGCGTTCTTCATCGCGCCGCTGATCCCCGGCAGCGCGTCACACTATGCCTACTACGCCCCCCTGGGAGCCTTGGTGGCGATGTACCACAACGTGGCGGGCTCCGTCCGGCAGGGTGTGCAGGCCCTTGCCGGCCTGGCGGTAGGGATAGGGCTTGCGGTACTCCTGGTGAACGTCACCGACCCCTCGCCGCTCACGGTGGCCGTCTTTATGGGAATTGGTGTGTTGCTGGGGGGCTTGCCGGGGCTGGGCTCAGGCAGTGACTGGATTCCGACGGCGGCCCTGCTGGTACTGCTCGTGGGTGGCAGCAACGCCGACGACTTTTCCGTGGGTTACCTGGTGCAGATGGGAGTTGGCGTCGCCGTGGGCATCGCCGTCAACTTCCTGGTTTTTCCCCCGCTCCACCTGCAAGCAGCGGCCGCGAGCCTCGATGACCTGCGCCTCGCCCTCGGCAGGCAACTGACGGATATGGGCACCGCGCTCAAGGAAGAGTGGCCGCCGGAGCACGAAGAATGGTCCCGACGTTCGGACGAGCTGGCATCGGCCACCCGCTCCGTCCGGCACCTCGTGAAGGAAGCAGACGCCAGCCGGCGGGCCAATCCCCGGCGAAGGCTGCATCCCCGGGACGTGGACCAGGATTACCGCAATCTGCGCCAGCTTGAACGCGTGACCTTCCACGTCCAGGACATGACTGACGTGCTCTCTGATGTGATCTGGGAAAGTGACGTGCCCTACACCGTCCCGCTGCAGGACAACGTACCCCTCGCCGACGCCATCACGGCGACGGGGGAACTGCTGTGTTCCCTCAGCGATGGGGATGTGGAACAGTGGGCGGAACGGCTGGCGGCCGCCACAACGGCGGTGGAAACCTGCATGGCTTCCACCGCCGGACGGGAACTGGACCCGGGCGCCGTCCCGGCGTCGGAATCCATCCTGCTCAGCCTGCACCGGATCCTCCGGTCGGTCCGCCCCGGGACTGAGTCCGCGCCGTCGTAAAGCGGTGGGCTAGGACAGGGACACGGAACCGCTGAAATGCCGGCGGCCGGACCGGGGATTCCAGGCCACAAAATCGGACCGTTCCCACGTCCCGGAGGTCCCGGCGGCACTGCTGATGTCCAGCGCAACCCGGCATGGAAGGAACACCGGCGCCTCGAACTCCACGTCCCAGGTGAAGGAATCACCGCGGACTGCGCCGACATCGGCCAGCGCCCGGGACGCCAGGTACATTCCGTGGGCGATGGAGCGGCGCATCCCCAAGGCCTTCGCTGAGAGCACGCTGAGGTGGATGGGGTTGAAGTCGCCGGACACGGCTGCGTAGGCCCTGCCGGTGTCTACGCCCAGCTGCCAGAGTGCCGTGGGATCAGGGGCCTTGAAATCGGCCCGCACCGGCGCAGGTGAGGGTTTGTCGATGCCCGGCAGGAACACGCCCTTCGCGAGATAGGTGGAAACACCGCGCCAGCACGTGTCCGGCGACCCGGCCAGGCGCACTTCACTCACCACATCCACCTGGGTCCCCGCACGGTGGCCACGCAGGTTTTCGACGTGCGCCGTGATATCCAGTACGTCGGTGAAGAGCACGGGAGCCAGCTGCTGCACACTGTTCCGGAGGTGGATCATGCCGAGCAGCGGCAGCGGGAAGTCATCCCGGTTCAGCACGCTCATGGCGAGGGGGAACGCGAGGGCGTGGATAAACCCGGCCGGCAGGACGTCGCTGGCTGTTTCACCAATGAGGTGCTGGTAGGCAGTCAGGTTCCCCACATCCACGCCTACCCCTCGTACCTCGTGGCTCTCGGCCGGCAGGGCGGAGCCGTCCTGGGTCCCCATCAGCCTCCGCCGCGCCGCCTGGGCCGCCGCGTTGACGTAGAGCTTGGACAGCGACGGCATCTCCCCCAGGATGACCGGCTGCACGGGCGTCATGCCCCCACCAGGTTCTGTCCGCAGACCCGGAGCACCTCACCGTTGATGCCGCCCGCGGCGTCACTGGCGAGGAAGGCAATGGTCTCCGCAACATCGGCTGGCTGGCCGCCCTGCTGCAGCGAGTTCAGGCGGCGCCCCACCTCCCGCAGGGCGAAGGGAATCCGGGCTGTCATCTCCGTTTCGATGAAGCCCGGCGCCACGGCATTGATCGAGCCGCCATGGGCGGCGATCAGCGGCGCGGTGGCCCGCACCATGCCCACCACCCCGCCCTTGGAGGCCGCATAGTTGGTCTGGCCGCGGTTGCCTGCAATGCCACTGGTGGACGCCACGGACACGATCCGGGGTGACGAACGGAAGTGTTCCGACGCGAGCAGTGCCTCGTTGATCCGGAGCTGGGCAGCGATGTTGACCTGGATCACCGAGTTCCAGCGGGACTCGTCCATATTGGCCAGGAGCTTATCCCTGGTGATACCGGCGTTGTGGACCATGATGTCCAGGCGCCCGTGCCGCTGCACGGCGTGCTCCAGGATCCGCTGGCCGGCGTCGTCCCTGGTGATGTCCAGCTGGAGGGCAGTGCCTTTGACCTCATTGGCCACCTCGGCAAGGTGGTCGCCGGCCGCCGGGATGTCCACCAGCACCATGGTGGCGCCGTCGCGGTGCAGTGTCCGGGCGATGGCCGCTCCGATGCCGCGCGCCGCCCCGGTGACGACGGCGATCCTTCCTTCCAGCGGTTTCTCCACGTTGCGTGGAGGTTCTCCAGCCGCGGTGGATACCGTAAGGAACTGTCCATCCACAAAAGCGGACCGGCCGGAGAGGAAGAACCTTACTGCCGCCAGCGCGCCGGGGCTTGTGGTTTCGACGTTCGGCGCCAGGAGCAGGCCGTTCCCGGTGGCGCCGGCGCGCAGTTCCTTCGCCAGGGAGCGGAGGAGACCGTCCACCCCCTGCCGGGCGGCAGCCTGGGCCGGTGTGGCGGCGTCGGACGCGGGCCGGGACACGGTGATGATCCGTCCGCCCGGGCCGAGGTCCCGGAGGGAAGCAGCGGCGGCCAGGACCGGCTTGCCGAGGTCTTCAGGACGTGCCACGTCGTCGAGGACCACGATGATGGCTCCGAGCTTCTCTTTCGGAACGGCGTGCCTCCTGACGTCCAGGTCCCAGGAGAGGAGTTCGGCCGCCAGGTTGTCGGCGCCGGGCGTGTTTCCCTGGACCACGATCGGTCCGGTGATGAGCGGCTGACCGGGCCGGTACCGGCGCAGGACGGCGGGCTGCGGCAGCCCGAGCCTCTTGGCGACATTCCGGCCCAGGCCTTGGTTTACGAGGTGCGCGTATGTGTCAGTCATCCGTGCCCCTACAGTGATTCCAGGATGGCGGCCACGCCCAGCCCGCCGGCCGCGCATACCGACACCAAACCCCGGACGGGCCGGCCCTCGGCTCTGGCCGTGGCGTGCACCGTCTTGGCCAGTGAAGCGACAATCCTGCCACCGGTTGCGGCGAACGGATGGCCCGCTGCCAGCGAGGAACCGTTGACGTTCAACCGGGACCTGTCGATTTTGCCGAAAGCGCCGTCCAGTCCGAGCCGGGTACGTCCGAAGTCCTCGTCCTCCCAGGCGGCGAGGATGCTGAGGACAGTGGAGGCGAAGGCTTCATGGATCTCGAAAAAGTCGATGTCCTCCAGGGTCAGCCCCTGCCGGGCCAGCAGACGCGGCACGGCGAACACCGGGGCCATCAGCAGGCCGTCCTTGCCGTGCACAAAGTCCACAGCCGCCGCTTCCGCGTCAACGACGGCGGCAAGCTTGGGCAGGTCCCGGGCGTCAGCCCATTCGTCGGAGGCCAGCAGGACCGTGGAGGCTCCGTCGGTCAATGGAGTGGAGTTCCCGGCCGTCATGGTGGCGTCGGCGCCGAGGTTCTTTCCGAAGACCGGCTTCAGTCCGGAGAGCTTTTCGAGTGAGGTGTCCGCACGCAGGTTCCCGTCGCGGGTCAGCCCGCGGTAAGGCGTGAGGAGGTCGTCGAAGAACCCGGCGTCGTAGGCCGCCGCAAGGTTCCGGTGGCTGTTGAGCGCCAGTTCATCCTGTGCTTCACGGGACACCTTCCACTGCGACGTGGTGAGTGCCTGGTGCTCCCCCATGGAAAGACCGGTCCGGGGTTCGGAGGTGCCGGGAGCCAGCGGGGCGAGGTCCTTGGGCCGCAGGCGGCTGAGGATCTGCAGCCGCTGCGGCAGGCTTTTGGCCCGGTGGAGGTCGAGGATGGCTTCGCGGAGCCCCTCGCTGACCACCACCGGCGCGTCTGAGGCCGAGTCAACGCCGCCGGCGATTCCAGAGTCGATCTGTCCCAGTTTGATCTTGTTGGACAAACCCACCACGGTCTCAAGTCCCGTGGCGCAGGCCTGCTGGAGGTCATATGCGGGGGTTTCGGGCGACAGGGCGGAACCCAGTACCGCTTCCCGGGTGAGGTTGAAGTCCCGGGAGTGCTTCAGTACGGCGCCCGCCGCCACTTCCCCGATCCGCTCGTCCTGCAGTCCAAAGCGTGCGATCAGGCCGTCCAGTGCCGCCGTCAGCATGTCCTGGTTCGAGGATTTGGCATAAGCCCCGCCCGCACGGGCGAACGGGATCCTGTTGCCGCCAACAATCACTGCCCTGCGAAGCCCGGGGGCGGAGGCTGCGGCGGAAGCGCCGGCTTCGTCAGGTCCGGTAGTGGTCTGTCCGTCAATGGACATCGGTATCTCCTCGGGTCACGTACGGTTACCGATACCCAGCGTACCTGATACGCTGGGTATCGTGAACATCCAGCAGACCGGCACCTCCGCCACGCCTGACGCCGCTCCGGGCGACGGACGTTCGTCGCGCTGGCAGAGCCACCGGGAGGAACGGCGGCGGGAGCTGATCAAATCAGCGCGAAGGGCAGTGCACGCCCTGGGCAGCGACGCGTCGATGGAGGATATAGCGGCCGCCGCCGGCACCTCCAAATCCGTGTTCTACCGCTACTTCGGAGACAAGGCCGGCCTGCAGCAGGCTGTGGGAGAAGTGGTCCTCAGCCAGATGCAGCGCCGGATCCGGGAAGCCGCGCAGAGCGCCGACACCCCACGTGAAGGACTCCTGGCCATGGTCAACGCGTACTTGCAGATGGCGAGCACAAGTCCCAGCGTCTATACCTTTGTCACGCGCCATGCCGCCGACGCGGACAGCACCCAGGACCCGGGAGCAGGCTCGGCGGCCTTGGGGCACTTCTTTGACGCGGTGGCCGAGATGATCGCCACGCCCATGCGCTCGCATTTGGGCGACGGCAAGGAGGCCGTCATCGGCTACTGGCCCAAAGCCGCAATCGGAATGGTGCGGAACGCCGGTGAACAATGGCTCAACACCCCCTCGTCCCCGGACAGGCCCGGGCAGGAGGCAATGGCACACCAGATCACCGACTGGCTGTGCGTCGGCATCGCCCCCGAACTCTCGCCGTCCACCCGGACGTAGCACCCGCTGCCCCGCGTCACCGCACCACCAACACGTCGCCGCACCAGAACCCCTCTGTCAGCACCAACGAAGGACTACGACATGACTGAACTAGTGGACCGTCCCGCCGGAAGAAGGCAACGCCCCGCCCCAGCGGCAGCTGCAGCACAGCCCGCCGTCGATGTTGCCGCGCTGGGCGAACAGCTCCTGGGCAAGTGGGCAACCATCCGGCGCCAGGCCCGGGACCTCGCAGCACGCCCCGAGCTGCACAAGATCGAAGGACTCACCCACACCGAGCACCGCGCCCGGGTGTTCGGGCAGCTGAAATACCTCGTGGAGAATGAGTCCGTCCACCGGGCCTTCCCCGAGTCGCTGGGCGGCTCCGATGACCACGGCGGAAACATCGCGGGGTTTGAGGAACTCGTGGTGGCGGATCCGTCGCTGCAGATCAAGGCCGGTGTCCAGTGGGGGCTCTTCGGTTCCGCGGTGATGCACCTTGGCACGGCTGAGCATCACGCCAAGTGGCTCCCAGGCATCATGAGCCTGGAGATCCCCGGCTGCTTTGCCATGACCGAAACCGGACACGGCTCGGACGTGGCCAGCATCGCCACCACCGCCACCTACGATCCCGCCACCGACGAATTCGTGGTGCATACGCCCTTCCGGGCGGCGTGGAAGGACTACATCGGCAACGCGGCCAATGACGGGCTGGGCGCCGTGGTGTTCGCCCAACTGGTCACCCTCGGCGTGAACCACGGGGTCCACGCGTTCTATGTTGACCTCCGGGACCCGGACACGAGGGAATTCCTGCCCGGCATCGGCGGCGAGGACGACGGCATCAAAGGCGGACTCAACGGGATAGACAACGGCCGGCTGCACTTCACCAACGTGCGCATCCCGCGGACCAACCTGCTGAACCGCTACGGGGACGTCGACGCCGAAGGGACCTACAGCTCCCCGATCGCCAGCCCCGGCCGCCGCTTCTTCACCATGCTGGGAACTTTGGTCCAGGGACGTGTGTCGCTGGACGGCGCTGCAGTGGCCGCGTCCAAGGTGGCCTTGAAGGCGGCCATCCAGTACGCCACCGAACGCCGGCAGTTCAACGCCTCCTCCCACACCGAGGAGGAAGTGCTGCTTGATTACCAGCGGCACCAGAAGCGCCTGTTCACCCGGCTGGCCACAACGTACGCGGCCGGCTTTGCCCATGAGCAACTGCTGCAGAAGTTCGACAACGTCTTCTCCGGCGCCCACGACACGGATGAAGACCGCCAGGACCTGGAAACCCTTGCCGCCGCACTGAAGCCGCTGAGTACTTGGCACGCGCTGGACACCCTGCAGGAATGCCGGGAGGCGTGCGGAGGCGCCGGGTTCCTGATCGAGAACCGCTTTGCATCACTCCGGGCGGACCTTGATGTCTACGCCACCTTCGAGGGCGACAACACCGTGCTGTTGCAGCTTGTGGCCAAGCGGCTCCTGGCGGACTACGCCAAGGAATTCCGCAGCGTCGACTTCGGCGTGCTGGCCCGGTATGTGGTGGGGCAGGCGACCGGGACGGCCATTCACCGCACCGGCCTGCGGCAGGTAGCCCAGTTTGTGGCCGACTCCGGTTCGGTGCAGAAAGCCGCCATCGCCCTCCGCGACGAGGAAGGCCAGCGTGCACTGCTCACCGACCGGGTGCAGACCATGGTGGCCGAAGCAGCAACGGCGCTCAGGGGTACGGGCCGGCTGTCGCAGGAGAAGGGTGCTGCCCTGTTCAACCGGCACCAGAATGAGCTCATTGAGGCCGCCCAGGCCCATGCCGAACTGCTTCAGTGGGAGGCCTTCACCGACGCTCTGGGCGATGCCGCGGACCCCGGCACGCGGACGGTCCTCACCTGGCTGCGGGACCTGTTCGGCCTGTCACTGATCGAGAAGAACCTGTCCTGGTACCTGATGAACGGCCGCCTCTCGATGCAGCGCGGCCGGACCGTGGGTGAGTACATCAACAGGCTGCTGGTGAAGATCCGCCCGCACGCCGTTGACCTCGTGGACGCCTTCGGTTACGGCGACGACCATGTGCGTGCTGCCGTTGGCACCGGCGCGGAGAGGGAACGGCAGGACGAGGCGCGTGCTTACTTCCGCAGCCAGCGGGCCAGCGGGACGGCGCCCGTGGATGAGAAGATCCTGCTGGCCCGCACGGCAGGCAACCGGAGCTGACCGTCCCCAGCTGCAATAACGGCGACGGCGCCGCCCACCTCTCAAGGTGGGCGGCGCCGTCGCCGTACATCGTCCCGGGACGCTAGCTCTGCGCCGGGAGCACGGAGCGGTATACCTCAAGCGTGGTTTCCGTGATGGACTCCCAGGAGAAGTGCTTTTCGGCACGTACCCGGCCGGCCTGTCCCATGGCGCGGGCGCGCTCCGGGTCGGAGACCACCTCGGTGAGGGCGGCGGCGAACTCGGTGACGAACTTTTCCGGGTCGAGGGGTGTTCCGGTGCCGTCGTTGACCTGCTCCAGCTCAACGAGCAGGCCGGTCTGGCCGTGCTCCACCACTTCCGGGATACCACCCGTGGCACTGGCGACAACCGCCGCGCCGCAGGCCATGGCTTCGAGATTCACGATGCCCAGCGGTTCGTAGATGGACGGGCAGGCGAAGGCGGTGGCGTGGCTGAGCACCTGGATCAGTTCGTGGCGGGGCAGCATGCGCTCGATGAGCACCACGCCGGTGCGCTCGCGCTGCAGGTCCTCGATCAGGCGGGCCGTCTCCGCTGCAAGCTCAGGCGTGTCGGCAGCGCCCAGACACAGGACAAGCTGGACGTCGGCGGGGAGCTTGGCAGCCGCGCGCAGGAGGTAGGGGACGCCCTTCTGGCGGGTGTTCCGGCCGACGAACACCACGCTCGGCTTGTCCGGGTCGATGCCCAGGGCGCGGACGGCGTCGTGGTTCTCGTCGCGCTGCCACAGCTCGACGTCGATGCCGTTGTGGACCACACGGACCTTGGCCGGGTCAACATCCGGGTAGCTGCGCAGGATGTCCTGGCGCATGCCCTCGGACACGGCGATGATGGCGGCGGCTGCCTCGTAGGCGGTCTTTTCCACCCAGGAGGACAGGGCGTACCCGCCACCGAGCTGCTCGGCCTTCCAGGGCCGCAGCGGCTCCAGGCTGTGCGCGCTGAGGACGTGCGGGATGCCATGGAGCAATGACGCAAGGTGTCCGGCCATGTTGGCGTACCAGGTGTGCGAATGGACCAGGTCCGCGCCGGCGATGTCCGGGACGATCCGCAGGTCCACCCCCAGCGTCTGCACAGCGGCGTTTGCTGAACCGAGGTCCTCCGGCACGGAGTACGAGGTCACCGCCGCGCCGTGATAGTCGGGGTCGCGGGGAGCCCCAAAGGCACGAACCTGCAGGTCAACGTGCTTACTAAGCACCCTGCTCAATTCGGCCACGTGGACTCCGGCGCCACCATAGATCTCTGGCGGGAACTCTTTAGTCACAATGTCTATTCGCACAAGACCCAAGGTAGTCCTTCACGCTTAACTGTTCTAGTGTGAAGGAGTCCGGGCATGCCGGACTGTCTTGGGGAGTTACGAAGGCGTACAGGAGCGACCATTATGCCGTTGAACAAAAGAGTCCTGGCCATTGTCCTCGCAGGCGGCGAGGGAAACAGACTGATGCCACTGACGGCAGACCGGGCCAAACCGGCGGTGCCCTTCGCCGGAAGTTACCGCCTGATCGACTTTGCGTTATCCAACCTGGTGAATTCCCGCTATCTGCAGATCGTTGTCCTGACCCAGTACAAGTCCCACAGCCTTGACCGCCACATCTCCGAGACGTGGCGGATGTCCACCCAGCTCGGCAACTACGTGGCGTCTGTTCCGGCCCAGCAGCGGGTGGGCAAGAGTTGGTTCCTGGGCAGCGCGAATGCGATCTACCAGTCACTGAACCTCATCCACGACGCCAACCCGGACATCGTTGTGGTGGTTGGCGCCGACCACGTCTACCGCATGGACTTCGCCCAGATGGTGGCCCAGCACGTCAACAGCGGCGCCAAGGCAACCGTAGCCGCGGTACGGCAGCCGCTGCACATGGCCAACCAGTTCGGCGTGATCGAAGTGGACCAGAACGACCCCCAGAAGATCGCCGCCTTCGTCGAGAAGCCGGCCAACACTCCCGGCCTGGCGGCGGACCCGTCACAGTTCCTGGCTTCCATGGGCAACTACGTCTTCGACGCCGACGCCCTGGTCGCAGCCCTGCACGTGGACGCCGAGCGGCTGGACACCAAGCACGACATGGGCGGGGACATCATCCCCTACTTCGTCAACCAGGGCGAGGCCGGCGTCTATGACTTCACGCTGAACGACATCCCCGGCTCCACCGAACGGGACCGCACCTACTGGCGCGACGTCGGCACCATCGACTCCTTCTACGACGCCCACATGGACCTCATCTCCCCGCTGCCGGTCTTCAACCTCTATAACTCCGAGTGGCCCATCTACACCCGGCAGAGCATTTCCCCGCCGGCCAAGTTCGTCCGCGGCCAGAACAACACCGTCGGCACTGCGCTGGACTCGATCGTTTCCAGCGGCGTGGTCATCTCGGGTGCTGTGGTGGAGGGCTCGGTCCTGTCCAACGACGTCTTTGTGGGAACCAGCAGCCGTGTTGTCGATTCCGTCCTGATGGACAAAGTGCACATCGGCGAGGGCGCCGTCATCCACCGGGCCATCCTCGACAAGAACGTCAAGGTGCCCTCCGGCGCAGCCATCGGCCTGGACCCGGAGCTGGACCGCGCCCGCGGTTTCAAGGTCACCGAGTCCGGCATCACGGTCCTGTCCAAGGGCCAGGAAGTCCCGGAACCCGGCGAAGAGGAACGCAAGCTCGCGGCCGCGAACCTGCACCTGGTGCCGAACGCGGTCAAGGCAGCCGCGGAGCAGTATCCGGACGTCCGCGAGTCGGTGGACAAGGTTGCCGAAACGCACGCTGCGGCTGCAGCCGAAGCCGTCCCGCGCGCACGTATTTCCTAGTACTCCTCCGCCCGGGCACTCCCCCGCGGCCCCGCTGTACGGTGGGGGCCGCGGGGAGTCCCAGGCTGTAAAATCAGTACAATGAGCTCCCCCGAATTGACGCCTGAGGAAATCCAGGCCTGCCTCAAGGTCCTCAATACGATCCACGCCTACGACGAGGAGCACCCGGACTACATCTCGGTGCGCCGCGCCACCGGCAAGATGTTCAAGGCCGTCAAGAGGCACCGTCGGGTCACCAAACGTGACCTGATTTCCGACGCCGACCGGGCGGTGATCGCGTTGACGGCCACCGCCGCGCCGGACCGGATCGACGACGAAACCCGCGGAAACAAGCTTGCCCCCTCTACGACGGGCAAGGTGGCCGGCCACCTCATCAGGTCCCGCCCCTGCTACATCTGCAAGCAGCACTACACCCAGGTGGACGCTTTCTACCACCAGCTCTGCCCGGAGTGCGCCGTGTTCAACCACGCCAAGCGCGATGCCCGCACCGATCTCACCGGCCGCAGCGCCCTGCTCACCGGAGGGCGCGCCAAGATCGGCATGTACATCGCCCTCCGGCTCCTGCGCGACGGCGCCCACACCACCATCACCACCCGCTTCCCCAAGGACGCCGCGCGCCGGTTTGCCGCCATGGAGGACAGCGGCGAGTGGCTGCACCGGCTGCGGATCGTGGGCATCGACCTCCGCGATCCCGCCCAGGTTATGGCCCTGACGGACTCGCTGAACGAGGCCGGTCCGCTGGACATCATCATCAACAATGCGGCCCAGACCGTTCGCCGGTCCGGCAACGCCTACAAGCCGCTGGTGGATGCCGAGGACGAGCCGCTGCCGGCCGCCCTTGAGCAGGCCAACGGCGGCCCCGAACTGGTGACCTTCGGGCACGCCCACGACAAGCACCCCCTGGCCCTCGCCAGCAGCGTCACCGAGCACCCGGTCCTCGCCGGCGACGCCATCACCTCGCTGGCGCTGTCCACCGGATCGGCATCGCTGGAACGGATCGCCTCGGGCACGGCGATCGACGCCGGCGGGCTGGTTCCGGACCTGGCCACCATCAACAGCTGGACGCAGGTTGTGGATGAGGTGGACCCACTGGAGATGCTGGAGGTCCAGCTCTGCAACGTCACTGCACCCTTCCTGCTGGTCAGCCGGCTGCGGCCCGCCATGAAGCTGTCCACGGCACGGCGGAAGTACATTGTGAATGTCTCGGCCATGGAGGGCCAGTTCTCCCGCGCGTACAAGGGCCCGGGCCACCCGCACACCAACATGGCAAAAGCGGCCCTGAACATGATGACCCGGACCAGCGCGCAGGAGATGCTGGACTCCGACGGCATCCTGATGAGTGCGGTGGACACCGGCTGGATCACCGATGAACGCCCTCACTTCACCAAGGTCCGGCTGATGGAGGAAGGCTTCCACGCACCCCTGGACCTGGTGGACGGAGCAGCGCGGGTCTACGATCCGATCGTGATGGGCGAGGCCGGCGAGGACCAGTACGGGGTGTTCCTCAAGGACTACAAGCCCAGTCCCTGGTAAGCCGATGCTCGGCGGCGTGCGCCGCGAGACGGTCACCTGGTGGACCCAGCTCAGCGGCGCAGCGAAGGCGTCCCCGGAGTAAAAGCCCGGCCCCCGCGGGTTCGGGTCAGGCGAGCTGGGTGATCTCCACGCTGACGCTCAGGGCGGATCCGCCGCCGCCGGACAGGATGCCCTTGAGCGGCGGCACGTCACGGTAGTCCCTGCCGCGCGCCACGGTGACGTGGAAGTCCCCGGCCGGCTTGTGGTTGGTGGGGTCCCAGCTCCGCCAGTCGCCGTCCCACCACTCCAGCCAGGCGTGCGACTGCCCGGCCACTGTCTCGCCGATGCCGGCGCTGGAGCGCGGGTGCAGGTACCCCGAGACATACCGTGCCGGGATGCCGCAGCTGCGGAGCGCGCCGATGGCCAGGTGCGCGAGGTCCTGGCAGACTCCCTTGCGTTGCCCCCAGGCCTCTTCCGCGTTGGTGGTGACGGCGGTGGAACCGGACATGTACGTCATCTCGCCGCGCATCCACTCGAACACAGCCATGGCGGCTTCGTGCGGGTTCTTGCCCTCAACCACGCCTGGAATGATGCCCAGGACTTCGTCGCCGGGACCGCTCAGCCTGGACTGGGGCAGCCAGTCGCTGTGGGTGTTGAGCGTCTCGGGTGAGGCCAGGACGTCCCAGCCGGCAATGTCCGCTTCGGAAGGGATCTTTTCGGCCCGGTGCACTTCAACCGTGATGTTGGAGACCACTTCGAGGTGTTCGTGTGGCATCTGCATATCGAACGCGGTGACCCGGGTCCCCCAGTAGTCGCGGTAGGTGCTCACGGCGGCCTGTGACGGTGACACCTTGACCACCGATTCCAGTACCACCTGCTGGGAGTCGGTCAGCGGGGTCATCCGGGCCTCGTTGTAGGACAGGGTGACGCGCTTGTTGTACTTGTAGGCCGTTTTGTGAACGATGCTCAGCCGGGTCATGAAACTTCTCCCACCCAGGCCAGTTCGTCCGCCTGATTGAAGTACTTACGGGAAATGGCGTCCGAGGCCTGGGACACTGCCTTCTGCACCCGCTCCATGTGCTCGGGCAGCTCCGACATGAGGTCGTCGGTGCGGTGGAACTCGAGGAAGGTCCGGGCCTGGCCCACAATGCGGCGGGCGTCGTTGATGAAGCCCACCCGCTGGGCGGACGGATCAAGCTTGGCCAGGCATTCGTCGGCGTCGCGCAGCGCGTAGACGATGGACCGCGGGAACAGCCGGTCCAGGAGCAGGAACTCGGCCGCGTGCTGGTCGCCGAAGGCCGCGCGCCGGGTCCGCAGGAAGGATTCGTAAGCGCCGGCGCAGCGGAGCATGTTGACCCAGGACATCCCTGCGGACAGGACGTCACGGGTGGACAGCATGCGGGCCGTCATGTCCGCCCGTTCCAGGGACCGGCCCAGGACGAGGAACAGCCAGCTTTCGTCGTGGCTCACGGTGGTGTCCGCGAGGCCGCTGACCATGGCGGTGCGTTCCAGGGTCCAGTTGCAGAACCGGTAGGTGCCCACCACGTCCTTGCGGTGCTGGCTCAGCCCGTAGTACGTGGTGTTCAGGCTCTCCCAGAGGCCGGACGATACCGTCTCGCGGGCCCGGCGGGCATTCTCGCGGGCAGCGCCGAGCGATCCGGCGATGGAGGTGGCACTGGTTTTGTCGTAGGCCAGGGCGTGCAGCAGTTCGGGCAGGCCGAAGTCTTCGCTTTGCGGCCGGGCGCCCATGACCGCCAGGAGTTCCTGGGCCACGCTCTTGCGCTCCTCCATGGGCAGGTGGTTGAGGCGTTCGAGGTGGACGTCGAGGATGCGGGCCGTGCCGTCTGCACGTTCCACATACCGGCCGATCCAGAAAAGGGACTCGGCAATTCGGCTAAGCATTCGCGGTTACCTCCTGCGGGCCCGAAACTCGAAAAGATGCTGGCACGGCGACGGGCCCCTTCATTGCTGCTGCTCCGACTGGCGGTCCCGCCAGTTGCTTTCCACCGGCCACACGGACACGCGTTCGCGCACCGAGATGCTGGGCCGGGGCACGGATTCCACCGGAAGGTTCGGTGAATCCGCCAGGACCCACGTGTCCTTGGAGCCGCCGCCCTGGCTCGAGTTCACAATCAGCGAGCCTTCCTTCAGCGCCACGCGCGTGAGGCCGCCGGGCAGCACCCAGACGTTGTCGCCGTCGTTCACTGCGAAGGGGCGCAGGTCCACGTGGCGGGGCCCGAACTTGTCTCCGCTCAGGGTGGGGACGGTGGAAAGCTGCAGCACGGGCTGGGCGATCCACCCGCGGGGGTCGGCGATGACCCGCTGCCGGAGGGCGTCCAGTTCGTCCCTGGAGGCGTCCGGTCCGATTACCAGGCCCTTGCCGCCGGAGCCGTCCACCGGCTTGACCACCAGCTCGGCGAGGTTGTCCAGCGTGTACTCGCGCGCTTCCTTTTCCTCGAGGCGGTAGGTGTCCACGTTGGCGATAATGGGCTCCTCGCTGAGGTAGTAGCGGATCAGGTCAGGGACGTAACTGTAAACCAGTTTGTCGTCGGCAACGCCATTGCCCACCGCGTTGGCGATGGTCACCCCGCCGGCGCGTGCGGCGTTGACCAACCCGGGGCAGCCCAGCATGGAGTCAGCGCGGAACTGCAGCGGATCAAGGAAGTCGTCGTCGATGCGCTTGTAGATTACGTCCACCCGTTGCTCACCGGCCGTGGTGCGCATGTACACGCGGTTGCCGCGGCAGATGAGGTCGCGGCCCTCCACCAGCTCAACACCCATCAGGCCTGCGAGCAGGGTGTGTTCGAAGTAGGCGCTGTTGAACACGCCGGGAGTGAGGACGACGACGGTGGGATCGTCCACTCCCGCGGGTGCGGTTTTGCGCAGGGCCGAGAGCAGCCGGCGCGGGTACTCCTCAACCGGCCGGATGAGCTGCTGGCCGAAAGCTTCGGGCAGGCCCTTGGCCATGGCCCGCCGGTTCTCCAGGACATAGCTCACACCCGACGGGACGCGGACGTTGTCCTCCAGGACCCGGAACGTGCCCGCGGCGTCGCGGACCACGTCGATGCCCGAGATGTGCACCCGGACCCCGCCGGCCGGCTCGAAGCCGTGGACCTGGCGGTGGAAGTGCGCACTGGTGGTTACCAGCTGCCGGGGGATCACGCCGTCGGACACTACGGTCATTTTGTCGTAGACGTCGTTCAGGAACGCCTCGAGGGCACGCACGCGCTGCGCGACGCCGCGCTCCAGCACATTCCATTCGGCCGCGGGGATGACGCGGGGGACGATGTCCAGCGGGAAGGGGCGCTCTTCTCCGGCGAAATCAAAGGTGACGCCACGGTCCAGGAAGGTACGGGCCATCGAGTCGGCGCGTGCACTGACATCGGCCAACGAGAGCTTGCGAAGGGCGTCCGCCACCTGCCCGTACGAGTTCCTGGCCTGCTGCCCGGGGGCGAACATCTCGTCGTAGGCCCCGGTGCGGCCGGCGGCCACGGAGTAATCCTGGAATAGGTCTGACATGTCCACAAGCCAACCATCTTTTTGTTTCGAATTCATTACTGCCATCCATTGTGGCGTGTTGGTGGAAGCCGCCTGGTTGGTGGATTCCGCAACTTTTCCGGCACAGTAGGTGAGTGCCAGTCAGCAGAAGCCTCCCAGCCCCGGGTCCTGGCCTCCCCGGCCGCGCTGACAGGCTGGTCCCGGGCCTGGCCACGGCGGCCCTTGCCCTGGCCGCAGCTTTCCTAGTCCACCGGCTGGTGCCCGCGCTCCCGGCCATGACCCTGGCGGTGGTCCTGGGGGTCCTGGCAGCCAACCTGCCCGGTGCCGGTGGCTGGACCGCCGGGAGGGCAAGGCCGGGGCTGGACTTCGCCGGGAAACACCTGATGCGCGGCGGGATCATCATCCTGGGCCTGAAGGTGAGCATCATGGACGTGCTGGGGCTGGGCTGGCTGGCCCTGGTCCTGATAGCAGGGGTGGTGGCCGCCAGCTTCGGCGGCACCTACCTGATCTCCCGGCTGTTCCGGCTGTCGCCTGTAACGTCGCTGCTGGTGGCGACGGGCTTTTCGATCTGCGGCGCGTCAGCCATCGGCGCCATCGCCGCGGTCCGGCGGATCCGGCACGTGGACACCGTCCTGCCGGTGGCGCTGGTAACCCTGTGCGGAACGCTTGCCATCGGTGTCCTGCCCCTGCTGGTCCACCCCCTGCAGCTCACAGCGCCCACGTTCGGCGCCTGGACCGGCGCATCGGTACACGATGTGGGCCAGGTGGTGGCCACGGCGCAAACCGCCGGGACCGCGGCACTGGGCATCGCCGTCGTGGTTAAACTCACCCGGGTGCTGCTGCTGGCGCCTGTGGCAGCCATCGCCGGAGCGCATCACCGGCAGGCGGTGCGCTCCGGCCCCGGAAGCGAAGCCCACACGCAACTCCCGCCCGTGGTGCCCCTGTTTGTCCTGGGTTTCATGGCGATGGTGGGCCTGCGGTCCACCGGCTGGCTCGGCGCCGGATGGCTGGAGGCAGGTGCGGCCCTGCAGGACATCCTGCTCGGCGCCGCGCTGTTCGGGCTGGGGTCCGCCGTGCGCATGCGGACCCTGCTGCACACAGGAGGTCGCGCCCTCCTGGCAGCCCTGGCATCCTGGCTCCTGATCGCCCTCCTGGGCCTGGCCGCTGCCCTGCTGATCACCGCGTGATTTTGGACACCAGCCCCGTGATTAGATAGCTGGGTGTCACATGAGAATCTGCAGCGCGACGAAGCCGCTGAACGTTCAGCCCTGATCAGCACCACCAGCTACGACGTTTCGCTGGACGTGCGGCAAGCGCCGGATCCGGCAGTGACCGGCTACCCCACCCGCAGCGTCATCAACTTCACCGCACAGCCTGGCGCCTCCACCTTCCTGGACTTCATCGGCAGCGACGTGCACAGCGTTTTCCTGAACGGCAAGGGACTCCGGGTGGAGGACGTGATGGACGGGGCCAGGATCAGGCTGGACAACCTGCAGGCCGATAACCAGGTTATGGTCACCGGAACGGCCCTCTACAGCCGCTCGGGCGAGGGTATGCACCGGTTCGTGGATCCAGCGGACGGGCAGTGCTACCTCTACACCCAGTACGAGCCGGCCGACGCCCGCCGGGTCTTCGCCAACTTCGAACAGCCCGACCTCAAGGCCACCTACACCTTCCACGTGATGGCGCCGGCCGAATGGCACGTAGCCTCCAACGGGGCGGAAACCAACCGCACGCTCCTCACCAGCGACCCCGCCACCGCGCGGTGGGACTTCGCCACCACGAAGCCGATGTCCACCTACATCACCACGGTCCTCGCCGGTCCCTACTTCAAGGCGGAGGACCGCTGGCAGGCAACACTGGACGACGGCACTGCGCTGGACATCCCGCTCGCCCTGTACTGCCGGGCATCGATGGCGGACTCCTTCGATACGGATGAACTGTTCCGGCTGACCAAGAAGGGCCTGGACTTCTTCAACCGGCTCTTTGACTACCCCTACCCTTGGGGCAAGTACGACCAGGCGTTCGTCCCCGAATACAACCTCGGCGCCATGGAGAACCCCGGCCTGGTGACCTTCACCGAAAGCTACGTCTTCACATCCCGCGCCACGGACGCGCAGTACCAGGCGCGCGCCAACACCCTGATGCACGAGATGGCGCACATGTGGTTCGGCGACCTGGTGACCATGCAGTGGTGGGATGACCTGTGGCTCAAGGAATCCTTCGCCGATTACATGGGCACGTTGGGCGTGGACATGGCCACGGACTGGGACACCGCCTGGGTCAACTTCGCCAACAAGCGCAAGGCCTGGGCCTACGTCCAGGACCAGCTGCCCACCACCCATCCCATCGTCGCGGACATTCCGGACCTTGAGGCCGCCAAGCAGAATTTCGACGGCATCACGTACGCCAAGGGCGCCTCGGTCCTCAAGCAGTTGGTGGCGTACGTGGGCTTCGAGGCGTTTATTGCCGGCTCCCGCGAATACTTCCGCAAGCATGAGTACGGGAACACCTCCCTCGCCGACCTGCTGGCCGCGTTGAGCACCGCTTCCGGGCGGGACCTGGCCGGCTGGGCGCAGCAGTGGCTGCAGACCTCGGGGATCTCCACGCTGTCACTGCACTTTGGGCCCGCCGGGACACCGCACGACGACGGTGTGCTGGGGTCTGTGGCCATCGTCCAGGACGCCGCGGACCCAGTGACGGGACGGGAAGAACTGCGGCCGCACCGGCTGCGCGTGGGTTCCTACGATTTTGATGCCGCCGGAGCACTGGTGCGGACGGGCAGCTTTGAGACGGACGTGACCGGTGCCCGGACTGAACTTCCCCAGCTCGCCGGAAAGCCCCGCCCCGCGGTCCTGCTGGTCAACGACGACGACCTCACCTACGCCAAGGTCCGGCTGGACCCGTCCTCCGAAGCCACCGTGCGGGCCTCCCTGGACCGGATCACTGATCCCATGGCGCGCGCCCTCTGCTGGACAGCTCTCTGGAACTCGGCCCGCGACGGCGAAAGCCCCGCCGCCCGCTACGTGGACGCGGTCGCCGCGTTCGGTCAGGCTGAAACCGGAATTGGTGTGCTGCTGAACATCCTCGAGAACGCAAGCACCGCCGTCGAACGCTACACGCCTGCTGCGGAACGCGGTGCCGTACGGGCGTCCTTCCTGGCCACCGCGGCTGCGGAACTGGAACGGGCCGAGCCCGGCTCGGACCAGCAGCTCGCCTGGGCCCGCACCCTTGCCACCTTCAGCAGGCATGACGGCTCCGCCCTGCCCAGGCTCAAGGGCCTGCTGGACGGTACCGCGCCGGTGGAGGGCCTGGCAGTGGATGCCGAACTGCGCTGGCACCTCTGGCACGCACTGGCGGCCAACGGCCAGGCAAGCGTGGCCGAGTTGGACGCAGAGTTGGCCCGGGACACCACGGCATCAGGTCGCGCCGGCCACGCCACGGCCCTCGCCGCCCGGCCCGACGCGGAGGTCAAGGCCGCAGCGTGGCAGGAGGCGGTCCACGGCAATGCCCTCTCCAACCAGCTGCTGACCGCCACTATCAGCGGGTTCACCACGGCGCCCGCTGCCCTGCTGGCACCCTTCGTGGAGCCGTACTTTGAGTGCCTGCGGGAAGTCTGGGAGAGCCGGAGCATTGAGATTGCCAGCCGCATTGTCCGGGGCCTCTTCCCGCTGGCCCAGGACCTGACGGAGGGCACCGAACCGGCGCAGCATCCCGTGATCCGGCGGACGGATGAGTGGCTGGAAGCGAACGCTGACGCTCCGCGGGCACTGCGGCGCATCATCATCGAGCAGCGCAGCCATCTGCTGCGTGCGCTCAAGGCGCAGGCCAGCAAACCAGTTGCCCCTTAACCGGGCGGTCGTTGTACCGGCCTGCCCAGTGACACGTGGGTTGCCTGCGTACGGCCAGGCCCGGCGCACCGAACCCGGGACATCAGTACGGGCTAGAGCACACCACGGGGGTCACGGCACCCGGTGGAGCCACTCGGGGGTGCCGAATTTGCTGGCAACCCGCTCTCGGGCAGTGGCCAGTTCAGCGTCGGTAAGCTCCGAGGGCGTGGCTCCATACCGCTCAGCGAAGACTTCCATCATGGCCGCAATGATGTCTTCGCGCGCCAGGCCGGTCTGCCGACGGAGCGGGTCCACCCGTTTCTTGGCGCTGCGGGTGCCCTTGTCGGAGAGCTTTTCCTTGCCGATCCTCAGTACTTCCACCATCTTGTCCGCGTCCATGTCGTAGCTCATGGTGACGTGGTGCAGCATGCCGCCGTTGGCCAGGCGCTTCTGCGCGGCCCCGCCGATCTTTCCCTGCTCCGTGGCGATGTCGTTCAGCGGCACGTAGAACGCGGAGATGCCGAGTTTCTCCAGCGCCGCCATGACCCAGGCGTCCAGGAACGGGTACGAGTCGGCGAAGCTCAGGCCGTCCACCAGGGTCTGCGGGAGGTACAGGGAGTAGGTGATGCAGTTGCCTGCCTCCATAAACATCGCTCCCCCGCCGCTGATCCGGCGGACCACCTTGATGCCGTGCTTGGCCACTCCGTCGGGGTCTACTTCGTTGCGGTAGGACTGGAAGCTGCCGATCACCGTGGAGGGTTCCTGCCAGTCCCAGAACCGGAGGGTGGGGTTGCGGCGGCCCGCACCGACTTCTTCAGTCAGTACCTCATCCAGGGCCACGTTGATTTCGGTGGGCAGGACGCTGGGGGCGATGAGGTTCCAGTGGTGGTCAGCCCAGGACGTGGCCTTGGCCAGGGCGCGGCGCACCGCGATGGCAACGGCGTCGGCAGAGAAGCCGAACAGGGCTGCGTCCGGCGGCAGCGAAGCCGTGACGACGGCGGCAAGCTCGGCCGCCGTCGTATCCTCCCGAAGTCCCGTGAGGCCGCGGTTGATGTCCAGCAGTGCCTCGTCCGGTTCCAGGAAGAAATCCCCGCTGACGGAGACGTTCGCCAGCAGGCCGTCTGCGACATCGAGGTCCACCACCACCAGCTTGCCGCCAGGGACTTTGTACTCGCCGTGGCGACGGGAGTTGGAATCAGCTGCGGTGAAAGCGGTCATGGTTCCCATCCTGCCCCACCGAGGCGGGCCGGCGCCAAGCGGGCGGAAAGCTGAGGCATTAACGCGAAAGGCCGCACCGTTGCCGGTGCGGCCTTCCTGAAAAGCTTTGGGGAGAAGTGAATTACTTCTTGCCGCCGAAGCCCTTGAAGCGAGCGTTGAAGCGCTCGACGCGGCCTGCGGAGTCCATGATGCGCTGCTTGCCCGTGTAGAACGGGTGGGACTCGGAGGAGATTTCGACGTCGATGACCGGGTAGGTGTTGCCGTCTTCCCACTCGATGGTCTTCGAGGAAGAAACGGTGGACTTGGTCAGGAACTTGACGCCGGAAGCCAGGTCGTTGAATACAACAGCTTCGTACTTCGGGTGGATCTCAGACTTCATAATGGGACCTTTGTTCGCGCAACTGGATTTTGCCAGCTGCCAGGTATGAATGGGATGGCCGCGTTCCGCGCCGAAAAGCGCAGGACGGCCAGCAAACAAGCATACCGGATGTCCGGGGTGCCGGCGAACGGCTGGGGCCGGCCGGGGCAGCGCGGCCCGGCAGCCTAATCGCGGGGGCGCAGCTCCCAGAACGCCACGGCCGACGCGGCGGCAACGTTCAGCGAGTCCACGCCCTTGCGCATGGGGATTTTGACCGCGAGGTCGACGGCGGCGAGTGTCTCCGCGCTCATGCCGGCGCCCTCGGTGCCAAGCACCAGGGCAAGCCTTTCCGGGTTCCCGGCGGCCACTTTGTCCACGTCCTGGGCATCGTCGGTCAGCTCCAGCGCGGCAACTGTGAAGCCGTGGTCCTTGAGCAGGTGCAGGTCCTGGGGCCACCCGGTGAGCCGGGCCCACGGAACCTGGAAGACGGTGCCCATGCTCACCCGGACGCTGCGGCGGTAGAGCGGGTCCCCGCAGCGGGGTGAAACCAGGACGGCGTCAATGTCCAGGGCGGCCGCGGACCGGAAGATGGCGCCAACGTTGGTGTGGTCGACGATGTCCTCGAGGACCGCCACCCTGCGGGCGCCGGACAGCAGTTCCGGAAGCGGCACGGGTGCAGGACGCTGCATGGCGGCCATGGCACCACGGTGCAGGTGGAACCCGGTGATCTCCTCAAGCAGGGCCGCGCTGCCGATGAAGGCGGGCACATCGGGGTAAGCGCCAATGATGTCCTGGAGGTCCTCCAGCCACTTCTCCGCCAGGAAGAAGGACCGTGGCTGGTGCCCCGCGGCGAGAGCGCGCCGCAGCACCCGGGAGGATTCCGCAATGTACATACCCTCGGCGGGCTCGCGGAGCTTTCGCAGGTGCACGTCGGTGAGCTGGGTGTAGTCGGACACCCGGGGGTCCGCGGCCGACTCAAGATAATGGATTGTCACCGGGTGATTATTTCAGCAGGTTGGCGATCATGAAGCCGAGGGCCACCAGCCCCAGGACGAAGATCACACCCCGCAGCACCGTGGGTGAGAGCCTGCGGCCCACCTTGGCGCCCAGGAGCCCGCCGATGCTGGAGCTGATGGCAATCAGCAGCACCACAAGCCAGTTGATCCGGTCGAACGCGAAGAGCAGGTAGGACACGGCGGCCACCAGGTTCACGCCCAGCACCAGGATGTTCTTCATGGCGTTGGCGTTCTGGATGGTGCCGGTGAGGAAGATTCCCAGGATGCCCACCAGCAGGATGCCCTGCGCGGCCACGAAGTATCCGCCGTACACACCGGCAAGGTAGACCAGCACCACCAGCAGGATGGCGTGCCGTTTGTCCCGGACGGCGTGCTCCGGATTCGCCTCGCGGTTGCGGACCCACGCCTGCATCCGGGGCTGGAACACCACCATCAGGAGTGCCAGGACCAGCAGCACCGGAGCAACGTAGTGGAAGACCTTCTCGGGCAGGTGCAGGAGCAGCCAGGCGCCGGAAATGCCGCCCAGGAGCGATGCCGGCAGCAGGCGCATCAGCTGGCGGCCGCGGCCTTTGAGTTCCCGGCGGTAACCGAAGGCTCCGGCCGCACCGCCCGCCACCAGGCCCATGGCGTTGCTCATGGAAGCCACCACCGGGGTGATGCCCAGGGCGATGAGGACAGGAAATGTGACCAGGGTGCCGGAGCCCACCACGGCGTTGATCATGCCCGCCCACAGGCCGGCGATGGACACAAAGGTGCTGCTGAGAAGATCCAAGGTGCTGTGCTGCCGCTTTAGTGGCGGGCGACGGCGGTGTACCGGCCGGCGTTCTCGGTCATGTCCAGGTCAAGTCCGAAAGTCTCGCTGAGGTTTTCGGATGTCAGCACCTCGGTGAGGGGCCCGGCGGCCACCACGCCGCCGTCGCGGAGGAGCATGGCGTGCGTGAAGCCCGGCGGAACCTCTTCAAGGTGGTGGGTCACCAGGACCATGGCCGGCGCGGCTTCGTCGCGGGCGAGTTCGCCGAGCTTGTGGACGAGTTCCTCACGGCCGCCCAGGTCCAGGCCGGCGCCGGGTTCATCCAGCAGCAGCAGCTCAGGATCTGTCATCAGGGCGCGGGCGATCTGGACGCGTTTGCGCTCCCCCTCGGACAGGGTGGCGAAGGTCCGGTTCAGCAGGGGGCCCATTCCCCAGTCGTTGAGGAGGCGGAAAGCCCGCCGTTCGTCGTCGCGTTCGTAGCCCTCGCGCCAGCGGCCGGTGACGCCGTAGGCAGCGGTGACCACCACGTTGAGGACGTTCTCGTGCTCGGGGATCTGGGTGGCGAGGGCGGCAGAGGACAGCCCAATGCGGGGGCGCAGTTCAAATACGTCCACCCGGCCCAGGATCTCGTCGAGGATGCCGGCAGTGCCGCTGCTCGGGTGCATCCGCGCGGCTGCGATTTGGAGGAGTGTGGTCTTGCCGGCACCGTTGGGGCCGAGGATCACCCAGCGTTCGCCTTCATTGACCTGCCAGTCCACTTTGTCCAGCAGGGTCTTTTTACCGCGGACAACGCTGACGGAGTCCAGTTCCAGAACATCACTCATAGGAGTAGACACTAGGACAAAAGACGGGACGACTGATAACCGGTGCGGCGGTGCTGAAATGTCCGTACGCGACGGGGATTGCGCCCGTGCGGGACCGGGCGCAATGAATTCAAGGGACCGCTCCCCCGCTGGCTAAGATTGCAGGCATGACTTCGAACGTGACTGCGGTCAGCTATGGCCTGAATGTGTCCCCTACCGGGCTGGAGCAGCTGCGTTCCGTCCTCACCGCGCACGGCGCCGCGGTGCTGTCCGAATCGAACCTTGGAGACGGCCGGTACCAGGTCAGTGTGGCTGAGCTTGACCTTCCGGATGCCACCGCAGCTGGCCTTGCCGGTCTGCGCCGCGCCGTTGCCGAGGCCTCCACCGCAGGCTTTGACACTGCGCTGGTTCCCAACAGCCTCCGCTTGGCCGAGCGCAAGCTCCTGATCATGGACGTGGACTCCACCCTGATCCAGCAGGAGGTCATTGAACTCCTCGCCGCGTACGCCGGCAAGCGCGAGGAGGTTGCCGCAGTCACCGAAGCCGCCATGCGCGGGGAACTGGATTTCACCCAGAGCCTCCACGCCCGGGTGCAGGTCCTCGCGGGGCTGCCGGCCGACGTCGTCGATTCCGTCCGCCAGGAAGTGAAACTCAGCGAAGGGGCTGCGGAGCTTGTGGCCGCCTTCAAGGCGGCAGGTCACGTTGTGGCCGTGGTGTCCGGCGGATTCAACCAGATTTTGCAGCCCATTGCCGCAGAGCTGGGACTGGACTACTGGCAGGCGAACGAGCTGGAGATTGTGGACGGCGCCCTGACCGGCAAGGTGCTTGGCGCGGTGGTGGACCGCGCGGCGAAGGAGAAGTACCTGCGCGAGTGGGCAGCCGCCGAAGGCATCGCCCTGGAGCACACCGTTGCCGTGGGCGACGGCGCGAACGACCTTGACATGCTCGGTGCGGCGGGGATCGGCGTCGCCTTCAATGCCAAGCCCGCCGTGCGCGCCGTGGCTGATGCCGCGGTCAACATGCCCTATTTGGACGCCGTCCGCTACGTCGCCGGGGTCTAGCCCCCTACTACGCGAAAAAGGCCCGCGTCCGCAGGAATTCCTTGCGGTACGGGCCCTTTTCGGCGTTATGCGTGGAGCCTAGCCAGCGGGCTGGCTGCCCTTGCCGAAGTAGTCGGCACCGCCGGCGTACTCGGTGTGGCCGGATTCGACGTCGGCCGTGACCATGCTGGCCACCACCTCAGCGAACTCCTCCACCGAGTACAGCTTGCCTGCCTCGGCCCGGCGCGCCTCGATGGCACCGGGAGTGGAGCGGTCCAGGAGGGTCGCGGTGACCGTGCCTTCGATCATGTCGCCGGACACCACCACCAGGGAGATGCCCTTCTCGGCCAGGTTGGGGATGAGTGCCCGCAGGGCGTCCTCACCGGCGCGCTTGCTGCGGGCAACGGGCTCGTAGGCTTCCATGGTGGGAACCGTGTTGATGAAGTGGGCCTGGTGGCTGGTGACGAACACCACGCGGGAGCCTTCCTTCATCAGCGGCACGGCGGCGTTGAGCATGTTGACCTGGGCGTCGCGGTTGAGCTTGAGGGCGTAGTCCTCGCCCATGCCGGTTTCCATACCACCGGAAGCGTTGAGCACCAGGATGTCCAGTGATCCGAAGTTTTCCATGGCGGCGGAGGCCAGGGCCTGCACGCCTTCCTGGGTGGTGAGGTCCGCGCCCACGGCGACGGCGCGGCCGCCGGCGGCCTCAATCCCCTGCACCACCTTGTTGGCGCGAGGTGCCTTCTGGCGGTAGTTGACCACCACGCCTGCGCCCTGGCCGGCGAGGATCCTGGCGACGTCAGCGCCGATGCCGCGCGATGATCCGGTGACGATGGCGGCCTTGTTGTCGAGCAGTCCCATATGAGCTCCCTTTGTTCGAAACGTCTAAATCGCTGATGGTCTGCTGTCCATCATGCCAGCGCGTGTTGGTGATTCGCTTGTGTGACCTCCACAAAGAAGCGCCGCGCCCCTAGTGTGCAGGAAGGTCAGTGGCCCATGCCCAGGCCGCCGTCCACGGGGATGACGGCACCTGAAATGTAGGCGGCCTCATCGCTGGAAATCCAGCGGACCACGTTGGCAACTTCGCTGGCCTCCGCAAAACGGCCTGCGGGGATGCTGGACAGGTAGTCCTTCTGGGTGGCCTCGGGGAGTTCGGCGGTCATGTCCGTATTGATGAAGCCGGGGGCCACCACGTTGGCGGTGATGCCGCGGGAGCCCAGTTCGCGGGTCAGGGAGCGGGCGATACCCACCAGGCCGGCCTTCGACGCCGAGTAGTTGATCTGGCCCGGCGCACCATACAGCCCCGATACGGAGGAGATGAGGACCACGCGGCCCTTACGGAGGCGGATCATGCCCTTGGAGGCCCGCTTGATCACCCGGAACGCCCCGGTGAGGTTGGTGTCGATGACCGAGGTGAAGTCGTCTTCGCTCATGCGCAGCAGCAGGGTGTCCTTGGTGATGCCGGCGTTGGCCACCAGGACTTCCACCGGACCGTGGGCAGCTTCGACTTCCTTGAAGGCAGCATCCACTGAGGCCTCGTCAGTGACGTCGGCTTTGACACCCAGGATGCCCTCCGGCAGCTTGGCTTCGCTGCGGTAGGTGACGGCCACCTTGTCCCCGTTGGCCAGGAACGCTTCGGCAATCGCGAGCCCGATGCCGCGGTTTCCGCCGGTGACCAGGACGCTGCGGGGGGCGGTAGCTGCTTCAGTCATGTAAAAGCTCCGGGTTTCTGCGGCACGGTGGGCCGCGGTAGGAAGGGGTGATTTGGCTGACTTCGATCTTAGCGCCCGCCCCCGTCCGGGTTTGGGCGCCACTGCCGATGGTGAGAGAATTGACCCAAGCCATTGGAGCGTGATCAATCACCGTGACCCTTGAAAACCATGCGGGACAATCCGCGCCAGGAGAACCCGGCCGGTTCTCCGCCGATGCGGAAGTCCACAGCATCACGGAAGCCGCTGGAGCGCATTCCGAGGATATGCGCCAGCGCATGATCAAGTACGCACTGGCCATGGGAATCCGCATGGTCTGCCTGATCCTGATCTTCGTGGTGGACGGCTGGTTCAAGATCATCGCCGTGGCGGGCGCGGTGTTCCTGCCGTGGATCGCGGTGGTCATTGCGAACGGAAACGACAAAGCGGAGGGGCATAGCGACTTCCTGCTTGACTCCGCACCGCTGGCAGAGATTGAGGGCCCGCCCGCTCCGTCCCCGGACGATGAACACGGCCATGAGGTCTTGCAGGGCGAGGTCATCACCGAGGACGACGAAACACCAACTGAGCAGGAGCGAAGGGCATCATGAGTATTTTCGACTTCGCCGCGGGTACCGATCCCGCGATGGGCGGATCTGCTGCGATGTGCTCGCGCAAGGCGTGCCGCTCCGAGGCCTCGTGGCAGCTTCTGTGGAACAATCCCAAGATCCATGCGCCCGAGCGCCGCAAGATCTGGCTTGCCTGCGGAGACCACCGGGACTGGCTGGAGGATTATCTTCAGACCCGTGGCCTGTGGAAGGAAACTGTGCCGCTTGAGGATGGCCGGGTGCCGGGCGCCTTGGAGCAGGACAGCTGAATGTACCGTTTCCTCTTTTCCAGCAAGTGGCTGGGTTATCTCCTGCTGGCCGCAATCTTCGCCACCGCCTGCGTTTTCCTGGGCCGCTGGCAGATGGACCGCCGCGCCGAGACACTGGCCGAGATCAACCGGGTGGTGAGCAACTACTCCGCCACGCCCGTCCCGTTCGCCGACGTCCGGGAAGAGTTCAGTCAGCTTGACCCCGGCAAGGAGTGGACGCAGGTTGAGCTGAAGGGCTCCTACCTTGTGGACGGGCAGCGCATCGTCCGGAACCGGCCCCTTAACGGCCAGCCCGGCTACGAAGTGGTTGTCCCGTTCCGGCTGGCCACCGGCGAAACTGTGGTCATCGACCGTGGATGGCTGCCCATCGGCAACAAGAATCCCGGCAGCCCCGATTCCGTGCCGGCACCGCCGGCAGGTGAGGTGACCGCCGTCGTGCGTTTGAAGCACGCCGAGCCTGAGCTTCAGCGCGGTGCCCCGGAGGGCCAACTCGCCTCCATTGACCTGGCCGCCTATTCCGCCCAGCTGGGGTACCCGCTGCTCACCGGCGCGTACGGGCAGCTCGCCTCCGAGACTCCCCCGGCCGCGGAGATGCCCGTGGCGTTCCCGAAGCCGTCCACCGAGGAGGGCACGCACCTTTCCTATTCGCTGCAGTGGTTCGCGTTCGGCGTCCTGATGTTCGTCGGGTTCGGTTACGCGGCACGGCAGCAGGCACGCAATGCCGCCATTGACGCGGAGGACGACGACGAGTCCCCCGAAGCTGTGCTGCACTCGGCAGCCGCGGCAGCCCGCCGTCGTTCGCGTGCGCCTAAGAAGCGCAGAAAGGCGACGGCCGAAGAAGAGGAAGATGCGCTCCTGGACGCGCAGGGGTACTGAGCATGGAGTACGACGGCGACCCTGTCGCCCAGGTGCGGGCCGCGCTGGTCCGGTACGGGGTGAACGATACCGTGCGGAGCTTTCCGGCCGGCGTCCCCACGGCGGCCGCGGCAGCTGAGGCCCTGGACTGCGATGTCGCTGCCATCACCAACAGCCTGATCTTCGACCTCAACGGAGAGCCTCTGCTGATCCTCGCCAGCGGTGCCGCCCGGGTGGACACCAGGCTGGTGGCCGGGAAGTTGGGAGAAGGCAGGATCCGCCGGGCCTCCCCTGACTTCGTGCTGCAGCACACCGGCCAAAAAGTCGGCGGAGTGGCTCCGGTGGGCCACCCGGAAAAGATCAGGACCCTCCTTGATCTGGGCCTCCGGGAACACGGCCTTCTCTGGGCCGGAGCGGGCGACCACCACTCGATGTTCAGCATTACCTACAAGGAGCTGTGCACCGTCACGGAGGCCCTGGAACTTCACGTCCGCTGAGCCAAGAGCCCGCCAGGGCACTCCTGCGCCCGGAAGTTCGGGCAGCTGGTGCAGGCAGGTTCCGGACGGGCACTGGAGCTAATCGTGCCGCCTTGGTAGCTTCGACGCATGGCCATCAAACTTGAGAACGTCGGTATCGCCGTCCGCGACCTTGAAGAAGCAATCGCCTTTTTCACCGACCTGGGGCTCACGGTCATCGGCCGTGACACGGTCAGTGGTGAATGGACCGACACTGCTGTAGGGCTTGATGGCAACCACGCGAAGATTGCAATGCTCCAGACCCCGGACGGCCATGGTCAACTGGAGCTCTTCGAATACCTCCACCCCGCAGCGATTGAGTCGGAGCCAACCCGTCCCAACGACATCGGCATGCACCGCGTGGCCTTCTCGGTGGACGATATCGACAAAGCCCTGGCGATCGCCGCGAAGCACGGCTGCCATCCGCTGCGCGGCGTGGCCACCTACGGCGACGTCTACAAGCTCACGTATCTCCGCGGTCCCAGCGGCATCCTCGTGATGCTCGCCGAAGAACTGCAGAAAGACTGACGCCGGACGGGCCCGGGTTGACGCCGGGGGCGCTCAGGCCAGCGTGATCAGGTCCAGGTAGTCTTCGTTCCAGTGGTCCTCGACGCCGTCCGGAAGCAGGACAACACGCTCGGGGTTGAGTGCTTCCACTGCCCCTTCGTCGTGGCTGACCAGGACGACGGCGCCGCTGTAGTTTTTCAGCGCGCCCAGGATCTCGGCGCGGCTGGCGGGGTCGAGGTTGTTGGTGGGCTCGTCGAGGAGCAGCACGTTGGCGCTGGAGGCCACGATGGTGGCCAGTGCGAGGCGTGTCTTCTCCCCGCCCGAGAGGACCCCGGCGGGCTTGTCGACGTCGTCGCCCGAGAACAGGAACGACCCGAGGATGCCGCGCACTTCCGCGTCTTTCATGTCGGGAGCAGAGGAACGCATGTTTTCCAGGACGGTGCTCTGGACGTCGAGCGTTTCGTGTTCCTGGGCGTAGTAGCCCACCTTGAGGCCGTGCCCGGCAATAACGTCACCGGTGTCGGGCTTGTCCACGCCTGCCAGCATCCGCAGCAGGGTAGTTTTGCCGGCGCCGTTGAGGCCAAGGATGACCACCTTGGAGCCACGGTCGATGGCGAGGTCCACATCGGTGAAGATCTCCAGCGAACCGTAGGACTTGCTGAGGCCTTCGGCGGTGAGCGGGGTCTTGCCGCAGGGTGACGGATCCGGGAAACGCAGCGCTGCCACCCGGTCCTGCTCGCGGACAGCTTCCAGTCCGCTGAGGAGGCGCTCGGCACGCTTGGCCATGTTCTGGGCGGCGACTGCCTTGGTGGCCTTAGCGCGCATTTTGTTGGCCTGGTCCATCAGGACCTGCGCCTTCTTTTCGGCGTTGGCACGTTCGCGCTTGCGGGCGCGCTCATCGGTTTCACGCTGGGTAAGGTAGCGCTTCCAGTCCATGTTGTAGAAGTCGATCTGCGCGCGGTTGGCGTCGAGCAGGAAGACCTTGTTGACGGTGGCTTCGAGCAGTTCGGTGTCGTGGCTGATGACGATCAGCCCGCCCTGGTGGTTCTTCAGGAAGTCACGGAGCCACGCGATGGAATCGGCGTCCAGGTGGTTGGTGGGCTCGTCGAGGAGCATGGTCTCGGCGTCCGAGTACAGAATCCGGGCCAACTCCACACGGCGGCGCTGGCCACCGGACAGGGTCTTGAGGGGCTGGTTCAACAGGCGGTCCGGCAGCGCCAGGTTGGAGCAGATGGCAGCGGCTTCGGCCTCGGCGGCGTAACCGCCGGCCGCCAGGAACTCGGACTCAAGCCGGTCATACCGGTTCATGGCCTTGCGCTGGACCGCGGCGTCGTCGCTGGCCATCTCGTCATGGGCCACGCGGAGCTTGCCGAGGGCGATGTCCAGGCCGCGGACTGACAGGATCCGGTCACGGGCCAACTGTTCCATGTCCGGGGTGCGCGGGTCCTGCGGAAGGTAGCCAATCTCGCCGCTGCGGGTCACCTTGCCGGCAGCGGGCAGCCCCTCGCCTGCGAGAACACGGGTGAGGGTGGTCTTGCCGGCTCCGTTGCGGCCCACCAGGCCGATCTTGTCTCCCTTGTCGATGCGGAAGCTCACCTGGTCCATCAGCAGCCGGGCGCCGGCACGCAGTTCAAGATCTTGGACAGTAATCACAGCAGGTAAAGCCTTTCACAGCAGGGATAAGCCGCAGCCCGGCATCTGTGGTGGGCGTGGGCGGCAATGGCCGACAGAACGGCCCATCCAAGTCTACCGTCCTGGCCATCCCCGGCGAACCGCGGTCCGTGGAGCCCAGCCGGCTCCTCCATCTGCCGGTCATGCCCGTGGGAGACCTTCAGGCCGGCTGAAGAGCCCATGCGAACGGCGGGCCATGGAAGAACCTCGTGATCCTCGCCCTCCCTGCCAAGAATTTTCCAAGTGGCGCACGGGAGGTTGCACCACTTGTGGGGCCCGCGCCAGGCGGCTGGGGACACCCCGGCCCGGAGCCCGCACTTGGAGATGGCAAATCAGCCGCTCCCACTGTTTACGCCTGCTGAGGCCTTGAACTCGCCCAACCCCGCTTCCGCGTCGGCGTGATTGCTTCCGAGGTTTCCGCAAGCGGCTGTCAGCAGGATGAATCACATCCTCACCCAAATAGGAGGCGATATGGATTCCCACCCAAACCAGTTCCAAGATCGAGGCCTAAGCCGGCGCCAGTTTGGGCTGGTGCTGAGCGGCGGGGCTTTCCTGCTGCTGGCCGGAGGCACCTTCGGTGTAGTCGGCCGAAGTCCGGAGAATGTCACCACGAGTGTCGCCACGGCATCCGGAACCCTGACGGTTGTCCGGGCTGGACGCCTCGCCCGGCTCGATGCTTCGGGTCAACCAGCTTTCAAGTCCCTGGCAGCCGCCGCTTCCTGCCTCGACACCGGAGACGGCCCGGGCGGTGGCAGACAGCTCCGGCGGGCCAGTACTACCGAAGAGCTCGACGCACACGGTCATGATGACGAGGCATTGGAGGACCCGTCGTCGCCCGAACCGGTGAACCGCACGTGGCCCATCGTTGTGCTGCTGGAAGTGCAACTTGAAAACACCGGGGCGCGGCCGGTCCTTTTCAGTCCGGGTCAGCTTCGGCTGCGGCTCAGCTCTTCGGCTGTCACCATCACCCCGCGGGACTCCGACCGCAGTCCCGGCCTGGTTGCACCGAACGCTTCGGAACATTTTCTGATCAGCTACCTCACCCCTCGTGATCAGCAGGACATGGAGCTGGACTACTCAGACGAGCAGCAGGACACGAACTACCGGTTGGCGCTGCCGCCCCTAACCACGAACGAGGTCCGGTCATGAACATTCTGGACGTCCATATCAATGAAGGTTACAAAGCAATGGTGGATGGCTCTTTGGTCTACCACCGGGGCTTCGGCGAGCGCCCGGGCACGGTCTCGCAGGCGAACCCATCGCTGTTCCTGAGCCCTCACGTCTTCACGGCGGCCGGAGACGTAGTGCCGAGCCGGACCTATCCGCTTGATGCCCCGCCGCCGCCGTTCGGCAGGCCGGCAGCCCTGGACGAAGACCCGGAAAATCCCGGCCAGTACCTGGCAAGGAGACGATACTGGGCCAGCTACTTCCCTGACCGGACCCTCATTGCCGAGACAGGCAGCCCCATCCGGCTGATGGTGCACAACCACCTGGCCCAGCCGCACGAACTCCGGTTCCATCTGGGCGGCCCGGCCGGCGAGGATCAAACCACAGGCAGTGTGGCTCCGGGAGCGTCATACCTCCTTACGTTCCAGGCACCGCCGCCCGGAACCTACCTGTTCTCCGACCCGGGAAACGAACCCGTGGAACGGACCCTCGGCCTCTACGGTGCGCTCGTGGTGATAGACCCGGCCAGCGCCTGGCAACTCTTCCCGGGAGGGACCGAGTTCGAGCGCCAATGGCTGTGGTTGTGCCACGACGTGGATCCGGTCTGGGCCCGAATCGCTTCCCGCGGCCAACAGGTCAAGCCCGCCTCCACGCCCGCCGTGCCCCGGTACTTCACCATCAACGGATACTCGGGCTTCCAGTCCTTGGCGGTCACCACCAACGAAGAATTCAACGAGCGGCGGGAGCAGGACACGTTACCCTCGGGCCTCCCGCGCGAAACCGATGTCCGCAACTTCAGCGCGTCGCCGCGGCACGGTGCCATCCGCACCGGCCACCTGATGAGGATGCTCAACGCCGGCATCGTGGACCATCAGCTTCATTACCACGGCAACCATGTCTGGACCGTGCGGACCAACGGTGACGATCTTCCCCGCGAAAACGGAAGGGTCAGTCCTGAGGGCGATGTGATCCTCCAGCATTGGGAGGACACCGTCCAGCTGGAACCGCTGGACCGGAAGGAATCACTTCTTCCGGTCCGGCGTCCACCGGACGTGGTGGATGAAGTATGGGACGCCCGCGCAGCGGACTGGCGGTATCCGATGCACTGCCATGCGGAGCCCTCCCAGACGGCAGCGGGCGGGCTCTACGCCGGCGGCCTCGTCGCCGACTGGGTACTCGCGGAAGACGCTATCCCTGAGTCCGGCCTGCCGGGGACAGTGGAGGACGGTCACCGCCAATACCGGAGCCAGGTGGAGTTCGCCTCGGATCAACCCCACGAGGGAAGCCCGGAGACTGAGTTCCTCCAACGTCCGGACCGGAGCATGGAATTCGACTTCTTCAATAAGAAGCTGAAGATTCCGAACGGCCCTGACATCGAATTCTGGAGCTTCGAGAGCGGCAAGTCGGGGCGTGGGCTTCCCGCACCCTTGCTGCGGCTGACGGAGGGCGAGCTGTTCCACGGCACCATCAAACCCAGCAAGAGGGTCCACACCATACACTGGCACGGGATTGAGCCCGACCCGCGGAACGACGGCGTGGGCCACACCTCATACGAAGTCTCCGGGCACTACACCTACCAATGGAGAACAGACGTGGGCGTGATCGGGAACCCCAACCGGGGCTCCGCGGGAACCTATTTCTATCACTGCCACGTCAACACCCCCCTGCACGTGCAAATGGGAATGTTTGGGCCAATCATTATCGACCCTCCCGTCGGTAACCCTCCGCCCAAGCCTGGCATGCGCCGCCACTCGGTGCAGGGTCCGCTGTATGACATCGCGACGGAGACACTGATTGCCCCGTACTCCATCGACCCGCGGTGGCACGAACTTAATCATGCTGCTGGCCTGTCCGGGGATGATGCAGGGCTCAACCGCTTCGAGCCCAAACATTTCCTTCTCCTCGGCGGCACAGTAGTCAACCGGCCCAGTGGGGACCGGGTGTGGACGATCAGCTCGATGCGCGCCAACGTCGTGAAAGAGGACGTCGGGAAGGGGGACATCGTGAAGGGGGACATTGCGCCCACGCTGGTCCGGATGGTGAACGTGGACTACTTCCCCACCCGGACGCGCTTCCTCAACGAGGCGAACCAGCCTGTAGCCATTGCTGAACTCATTGCCCATGATGGCCGTCCTTTCTGGAACACCCCGGACCCGGACGGGCGGGCAATCCAGCCCTCGATGGCCGGACAGCCGCTGCTCACCAGCATCATCAAGTCCGGCGCTGCGGAGAAGTTTGATTTCCTGTTGCGCCCGCCCGCCAAGGGAACATACACGATCGCCATCGATTTCCTGCACTGGGTTACAGGCAGGGTCCTGGCGACGCGTACCGTAACCGTCAACGCCTCTTGAAGCTTCCAGATCCATGCAACGCTGGTTGCATGGATCTGGAGGTGTCACCCGAACTGACAATTCCCGGGGCGGAACTCCGCTGGCGGTTCTCGCGCTCGTCCGGTCCCGGCGGTCAACATGTCAACACTTCGGACAGCCGCGTCGAACTCTCGTGGAACGTCAGCTCTTCGTTGGCGCTTTCAAACAGTCAACGGTTGAGCCTTCTCATGAGGCTCGCGCCCCGTCTCATCACAGGGGTGGTCACGGTGACGGCGTCGGAATGGCGGTCCCAGCTGCGCAACCGGGAGCTCGCCCTGGCCAAGCTGGCCGAGGTTGTGGCAGCGGGACTCGCTCCAGAGGGTCCCGGCCGCAGGGCGACCAAGCCCACCCGCGGATCGAACCGCCGCAGGCTCGATGCCAAAAAGCAGCGGTCGGCAACCAAACAGCAACGGAAGCGGCCGGGCGCCGAGTAGCCGGGACATGTCCAACGCCAGAGGGGCGCCCGCTGACGTCTATGATGCTGCGATGGGGGAAAATCCGGGGAGGAAAGCGTATGCGAGGCATAAGCCAATCTATGTCGAGGTCGCTATCCGGGCCCCGATGGGCCGCGTTTGGCAGCTCAGCCAAGATACCTCACTGCATGCGAGGTGGGATCTGCGGTTCACCCGGATTATTCCCACAGGGGTGAACCATCAGGGGCTCCTCCATTTCCGCTATGAGTTCCGCCTTCCGTTCCACGTCATTCACGGCACAGGAACCTCTCTAGGGCACCGGCACCGGTCAGATGGGCAGGCCACCTCCGTGCTGAAGTTCGACACAGCTGACATGTTGTCGCCGATCGGGCGGGGTTCCGGGTACTGGCGGTACATCCCTGCAGAGCACGGCCTTCGGTTCATCACGGGCTACAACTATTCGCCAGGGATGGGAGCTGCCGGAAGGCTGTTGGACTCCTGGTTGTTCCGGCCGGCCCTTGGTTGGGCTACAGCCATAAGTTTTGACCGCCTGCGGTTGTGGGCGGAGGTGGGTCTCGATCCGAAGGTCTCCCGGAACCGCTGGTTCATGGACGCCGCGGCACGGGTGACAGCCACGCTGATGGCTTGTCTGCTCCTGCGGCGTGCGGTTGAAGCGCAAAGCCCAGGCGGCGGAATCACAGCCTTTGCGGCAGCCCTGGTTCCCTGGCTTGTTCCGGCCCACCGAACAGTGCCCCGGGCGGGGCGTTGTTTGCGGCGAGCGCCCGACGAACGCTCCGGGCGGGCACCCTCCGCTCTTGCCGGGTTGGACGCCCCTGCGTCGCCCGGTACTGGCCAAGCCCAGGGGCGGAGGTAGCCGTGCCGTCGATTTTCGAATTGGCCCTGGGAGACGATTTCCGGAGGCTGCACCCCATGCTGCAGCAACGCTTCGGCGTTGACACTGCGGCCGGTTACGCCTGCGTGGGCCGCGGCGTGTTCTCCGAAGTCCGCCGTGGTGCCTGGTGGACAGTCCCATTTCTGAAGACAGGGGCCTTCCGCAACATCCTCTTTCCCGACCAAGGCCAGGACATTCCGTTCACGATAGAGAATTACCCCTACATCGACGGTTTTGGCCGTCCCACCGTCACATTCGTGAGGACACTGGAACTCACCGGATCCAAGCGGCGGCGATTCGATGCCACCATGGTGCACAGTCAACGAAGGGGCGCCATTGTCGACTACCTGGGCACCCACCAGCACCTGGCGACCGACCTCGCCCTGGAAGTTCTGCCTGATGGTTCTCTCCACCTGCAAACAGGGGTCCAGCGGTTCTACGAAGGGTTCGCCTCCTTCGAATTTCCGGCCGCCCTCACCGGCACGGCCGACCTGTACGAGAACTTCGATGATGCTCGCGGAGTTTTCACCATCCAGATGCAGGTGCGGAACCCCTTCCTCGGATTTCTCTTCGGGTACCGCGGCGAGTTCACCTGCACTTTTCCCGCTCTTTCCGCCCGAGGAGCGCCTGAGCACCTGAAACCGGTGAGGGAAGAACGCCGCGAATAGGCCGTGGGCTTAACGGGTGGAGACCACTTTGCCGGCTTGGGAGAATGTAGCCATGGAATTCGACAGGCTGCTGCAGATCCGGCGCATCTATGCGCAGGCTGCGGCGCTGGAGCTTCCGAGAGGCAAGGAGATCATCGAGCGCTGGCCGGAGGCCGAGGTCATCCCCGTCGAGAACCACTGGAACATCCCGGAGGTGCACGGCGATGAAACGAACGTGCCCCGCTGGTCGCGGATCAAGACCGAGGCGCTGGTCCTCGGCGTCAAGAAGGCACTGGCCGTCAAGCCGAACGGCCGCTCTGCTGATTTTATCGCGCCGTCCACTGCCAACGGCTGCGCCATGGCCTGCGCCTACTGCTACGTTCCCCGGCACAAGGGGTACAGCAACCCTGTGACCGTGTTCGCGAACATCGACCAGATTGCCGGAACGCTTGAACGGCACGTCACTCGCCAGGGCATCAAGCTCGAACCCAACCAGTGCGACCCGGAACTCTGGGTGTACGACATCGGTGAAAACAGTGACTGTTCGGTCGACGCACTGATCAGCAACAACGTGGAGGATCTTGTCACGCTTTTCCGTGACATCCCCACCGCCAAGCTGTCCTTTGCCACCAAGTACGTGAATCCCGCCATGCTCGATTGGGACCACGGCGGCCACACCAGGATCCGGTTCTCCCTCATGCCGGCGGATCTGGCGAAATCGATTGACGTTCGGACCTCGCCGGTGGCTGAACGCATGGCTGCCATCAACCACTTCGTCGACGCCGGGTACGAAGTGCACGTGAACTTCTCCCCGGTGGTCATCACCGACACGTGGTTACAGGACTGGGAGGAGCTGCTGCGGCACCTCGACGCCACCCTTTCACCCGCTGCAAAGGCCCAACTCGCTGCCGAGGTCATCTTCCTGACCCACAACGAGCGGCTCCACGAGGTTAACCTGGGCTGGCATCCGCAGGCCGAGCAGGTCCTGTGGCGTCCGGACCTCCAGGAATCAAAGGTCTCATCCAACGGCTTCAGCAACGTCCGCTACCGTGCGGGAACCAAGGCCCGCTACGTCAGGCAGCTGACCGCCCTCATCGAGCAGATCGCCCCTTACTGCCGTATCCGCTACGCCTTCTAAGGCCATCCACCCGACGGTAAACTGGGCCGATCATGATCGGTGCCCGTACCCGTCTTCTGGCCTGGCTCATTGCCCTGGCGGGCTTCATCGCGGGCTGCACTCCCACGGTTGGCCTCGACGACGCCGTTACCGAGCAGCCCAGGGTGGAGTTGCCGGCCGCCGCGGCTCCCCAGCAGGCACCGTCATCCACTTCGACACCGGTTCCCACGCCACCCCCGGTCCCCCAGCCGTTCGCCGTCGACCTTTACCAGGAAGGCGACTTCGTCCCCCAGTACACCTTCGACTGGTGTGTTGCCGCGAGCATCCAGATCGCGCATAACCTCGTGGACGACACCGGGGGCGGAGGCTGGACTGATTCCGGTCAGCAGGGTGAGCTTTGGGACATGGCCCGGGCCCGGTCCTCGAACTCGTTCAACGGTGCCAACCCGTTCGGTTGGGCCCAGGTCCTCACCGAGGTGGGGATGGGACCGTACACCGTGGTGAGCATCGCCGACTATGGTGGCGCACTTCAGACGGCGGCGCGGGCGATGACCGAGACGGGCCGTCCTGTTGGGCTGGTCATGTGGAGCGGCCGTCACGCGTGGGTGATGAGTGGCTTCGAGTCGGTGGGCGATCCTACCCGGTTCGAGGAGTTTTCCGTGACGGGCATCCGCGTCCAGGACCCCCTGTACCCCCACGGCAGCGGGCAGTGGGGGCCTTCGCCCGAACCCAACAGCCTGCTCACTCCGGAGCAGCTCGCAACGCAGTTCGTTGTGCGCGAACCCCGGCGCTGGAGCAGCGACCTGCCGGCCGGTTACCTGCTGGTGCTGCCGCAGGCCCAGGGCTGACAGGCGCCCGGCAAGTATTGCTTGGGGACTAGGGCCTGGGCGGTGTCAAAAGGTTTCGCCGCTGCCAAGGCAGGCTGCTGGTTCCACGCGGCGGTGCTTCCGCTCGCTCGGGGGCCGGCGGTCAAGATGCAGGCTCGTCACGAACTAATCCTGCCCACTCTGGGATCTGTCGGTCCTTGGTTTCGTTCCTTATTGCTACTGCCGTCACTGGCTGCCCCGGGACGGCCAGCAATCGTGTCAGCCGGGAAAGTCCTGCTGCAAGGCAATGTTCAAGGAGCAGGCCCGGGTCTATTCTTCATCACATGAATGATCATGCCGTTCGCCGCGATGCCGGCGCGTATTTCTGGGAGTTCGGAGGGAGACGCCCTCTGCGCGAGACAGCACGATGGGTAACTGGTGTCTCGCTGGCAGGTGCCGGAGCTGCAATCGCGATCATAGGCACCGCCTCGCATACCTACTTGTCCATCCCCCTCGGAATCGCTGTAGCGGTTCTCGGTGCCATCGTGCTCGTTTTGCACCTGTCTGCCAGAAACAGAACAAGACTTGTCTCCGCTCCGGGCCGGACAGGAAAGCGTCGCATCAAGAGCCTGCATGTGGAAACCGCGACAGAGTCCGTAGCTTCGGAGCTTGCGCTCCTGGCAGACCTCTACTCGCAGGGCGCTCTCACTGTCGAGGAATTCGATGCGGCCAAGCGTCGCGTCCTCGGTATCTGAATCAAGAACATCCGGAGGACGGAGGCCTGTACAAGCTTTGTCCAGGGAAGAGTTTCAGTGTCTTCCACCTTCCTATTCGCTGAGTCCAACAAGCGCAAAACGGGGAGAAGCCGTAACAGTTTCAGCGCCGGGGTCGAACTGCAACCCGCGGTATGGCGCCAATGCCCGGATCCAGGTGAATGTCACCGATGAAAATGGCGCCACAGTAGTCAGTACAACGGCTCCAATGACAGATGCGGGGCAATTCACGTACACCTTCACTGTTTCCGTCGAAACAGCGGTTGGAGAAGCGGAGGTGACCGCCTTCCCGGACAACATTGACTGGTGCGACGATACCGGCCGGAACAACCGTGCAGAAGGAGCCGGGAAGCTTGAGCGGGCCTCGTGTGTCACTCCGGTGGAGACACTCACAATTACGGGTCAGTGAATCCACCCTGACAAGGGGACCCCTGAAAGTGATGCCGTTCATGGAAACCCCATGAAACGGTGTACGGACTTTGAACCGGTTTGTGCCCAGCCCTCATTCTTCGGGCCCTGCTTTCGTAGGCCTCCTACAAAATGGGGGTGGTACAACCCCGGTAACGTCGGCAGTACATTGGATTCCGCTTGTACAACCCCGACAGGACCATCATGAGCAACACCGGCACAGCCGTCACCAACAGCCCCAAAACCAGGCGCCGCTGGAACGCCACCGACCTCGGCCTGATCGCCGTCTTCGCCGCCCTCGTCGCCGGCGCAGCGCTGGTGCCCGGATTGGCCGTCAATGGCTTCGGCGTCCCCATCACCTTCCAGACCCTCGCAGTGATGCTCACCGGCCTGGTCCTCGGCCCCGGCAGAGGCTTCGCCGCCGTCGGCCTGTACACCCTGCTCGGCCTTGCCGGGCTCCCCATCTTCAGCCAGGGCCGCAGCGGCCTGGGCATCCTGGCCGGCCCCTCCGCCGGCTACATCATCGCCTTCCCCATCGCCGCACTGATAGTGGGCTGGCTCGCCACCTTAGTGATCCGCCGGACCACCAAGGCCCGCGCCCTGTGGCTCTTCCTCGCCGCCATGGTCACCAGCATCGTAGTGGTGCACTCCCTTGGCGTCGCAGGCATCGCCCTGAACACCAAGTCCACCCTGGGCCAGGCCTTCCTGAGCGACCTGATCTTCTACCCCGGCGACATCATCAAGAACATCCTCGCCGCTGTTATCGCGGTCGCCCTCCACCGTGCCTTCCCGGACATCCTGGTCCGCCGCGTCCGCCGCAGCACCACCACCACCACCACCAAAGCCTAGGACCAGCCGGCATGCCCGCAGTGACCTTTGACCAGGCGACAGTCGCCGTCGAAACGGACCACTCCCCCGAGCCGAAAATTCTGCTTGACGCGGTCACCCTCGACCTCACGGAAAGGCGCGTTGGCATCATCGGTGCCAACGGCTCGGGGAAATCGACGCTGCTGCGCCTGGTCAACGGCCTCGTCCAGCCAACCTCGGGCATGGTAACGGTCGACGGCGACGACACAGTACGTGCCGTGCGTAAAGTCAGGCGGCACGTCGGCTTCGTCTTCACCGATCCCCTGTCGCAGCTCGTTATGCCTACCGGCCGGGAAGACGTGGAACTCTCCCTTCGCCGCTCGGTGAAGAACGGCACCGAGCGGCGGAACCAGGCCGACGCAGCGCTGCAGCGGCTCAACCTCCTGCACCTTGCCGATCAGAGCATCTACGAGCTCTCCGGCGGCGAACGGCAGCTGATGGCCCTCGCCGCCGTGCTCGCGGTGAACCCCAAAATCCTGGTGCTCGACGAACCCTCCACCCTCCTGGACCTGCGCAACCGCGAGCTGCTCCGCCGGACACTTGCCGGACTGGACCAGCAGATCATCATGTCCACCCACGACCTTGACCTTGCACTGGAAATGGACCGCGTGCTGGTCATCGAACAAGGCAAGGTGGTTTTCGACGGGACCCCCGCCGGGGCCGTGGCCGCCTACCGCGCCCTGTGCCTGCACAGCCTCCAGGCCGAAGGGCAGGACATCCGATGAGGGGCCACGGCTTCCTCCTCGCCAACTACGTCCCCGGGGACTCCCTGGTCCACCGGACCCCACTGGCAGTGAAGTTCCTCCTGGTCTTCGCCTGCGGCCTGGCCTCGTTCATCATCCAGGACTGGCGTATCTCGACGGCGGTGCTCGCCGGGCTCTGCGGCCTCTTCCTGCTGACCGGTGCCGGCATCAAGAGGCTCTGGCGGGCCATCCGCCCGCTTGCCGCGGTGCTGCTGGTGATCGGACTGTTCCAGTGGTGGCAGCTCGGCGCACCCACAGCCGCGCGGATCGTCCTGAACATCCTGGTCTGCGTGGTGGCGGCATCACTGCTGACCGCCACCACCCCGGTGCAGAAACTCCTGGACGGCGTGGTCAAGGCCGCCACTCCGTTCAAGAGAATCGGGGCGGATCCGGAACGGTTCGCCCTCACAATCGGCATCATGCTGCGCAGCATCCCGTACATCGCCGGCACCTTCGCCGACGTCCGCGATTCCGCCCGCGCCCGCGGGCTGGAACGCAATCCACGCGCACTGATCCTGCCCGTCTTCATCACGTCCGTGGCCTTCGCCCGTCAGACCGGCGAGGCACTCGCCGCCCGCGGTTTGGGCGAAGCAGAGGACTGAAGCGCCGGAAGCTAAAAGCTCTCGTACCGCAACAACGCTGCCGTACCCATGCCGCCGGCGATGCTGATCATGGCAAGCGCGAGGCTTCCAGACGTTCCGTTCCTGCGCGCCTGGGAAAACAGCCGCGTCACCAAAACAGCGCCCGACGCACCGTACGCGTGCCCCAAAGCCAGCGCACCACCGTCGAGGTTAACCCGCTCAGCAGCAATCCCCAGCTCATCCAGGCTCGCCAGCGTCTGCGACGCGAACGCCTCGTTGAATTCCACCAGGTCCAGCTCATCCACGGTCACGCCCGCATCATCCAGCACGCTGCGCGCCGCCGCGGCCGCACCGATGCCGAGGACCTCGGGTTCCACCCCGGCGGTGCCGCTGCCGAGCACCAGCAATCCGTCCGTCACACCGAGGTCCCGTGCCCGTTTCAGGGAAGTGATAACGACGGCGGAGGCAGCGTCCGCATCGAAGCATGAGTTTCCGGCGGTGACTGTTCCCCCGTCTACGAAGGCGGCAGGGAACCGCGCCATCACCGCGGCATTTAGCCCACTGCGGGGGCCGTCATCCGTGGAGACCAGTCCCGCACCCGTCTCCAGTGCCACCAGTTCGTCGTCGAAGTGGCCCGCGCCAGCTGCGGCCAGGGCCCTTTGGTGGCTCAGCAGCGCGAACCCATCCTGTCGGTCCCTGCCCACGCCGAAATTCTGCGCCACGGTTTCTGCCGCCACACCCATGTCCGGATCGCCGAAGCCTTCCGGCACAAACTGGGCACGCCGGTAAAACTTCGGACCGCCGTCGTCATTCCTATGGGCGCGCAGCGGTGCGGTGCTGGTGCTCTCCACCCCACCGGCGAGGTACAGCGGATTGCCGCCCGCCGCCACCAGCCCGGAGGCAAGGACGATGGCGTCCAGGCCGGAACCACACTGCCGGTCCACCGTGAGGCCCGGCACGCTCACCGGCAGCCCGGCTTCGAGCAGGGCGAGCCGTGCCACGTTGCCGCCGCCGCCCACGGCGTTGCCGATCACCACATCGGTAACATCGGCCGGCCGGATTCCGGGAAGGGCCGCCAGTTCCCGCAGCACCGGCGCCAGGAGCCTATGGGCGCGAAGCGTCCGCAACGCCCCGTTGGTCCGGCAGACAGGGGTGCGCCGTGCCGCGATGATGACGGGCTGGCGGTCCGGGGGAAGGAGCTCAGGCGCCAAGGCTGCGGATCCTGGGATCTCCGGCACTGATCCAGTCCAGCAACAGGTTCCGGCTGACTTTGCCGCGGTCCGAGGTGGGAAGTTCGGTGACGGCGTAGTACTGGAGTGGCCACTTGTCGCGGGCCAGGATATTCTCCAGCCCCGACTTCAGCTGCGTGGCGGTAACGGCACCGGCGGACGGAACAACCGCAGCCACCACCCGCTGGCCCCGCAAGTCGTCCGGCATCCCGGCGGCCATGGCGGCAGCCACACCGGGCACGGCCGCCAGGGCCAGTTCCACCTCATGCGGATACACGTTTTTGCCGGCCGTGAGGATCATGTCCGCGCGGCGGCCGAGGATATGCAGTTCGCCGGCTTCGAGGTAGCCCTGGTCCCCCACCGTGAACCAGCCGTCCAAGGATCTGAGGGCCTGGCCGTCGTCGCCCCACAGGTAGCCGTTGCTGACCATCCCGCTGCGGACGCAGATATTGCCTGCAGCTCCATCCGGAAGGGCGTCGCCGTCGTCATTCAGGATGCGGACCTCAGCGCCGGGGAATGGCCGCCCGATCCCTGTCCTGCCCGCTTCCGCGATGTCCCCGGCCGGCAGTCCCATCCCCGAGACGAAGCTCAGCTCGGAGGCGCCGTAGTACTCGTAAATGGTGGCGTTGGGGGCCCAACGGCGGGCGGCTTCGAGGGTCCGCGCGTCCAGCTTCGACCCCGCGCAGATGATGGTGCGCACCCCGGACGCATCCACGCACCCTGCCATGCCGCGTTCGCTGAGCATCCTCAGCATGGTGGGCACCAGCACCAGCCGGGTGACCCTGTCATGTGTGATGGCCGCATGCACGGCACCGACGTCGAATGACTCGAGGGTCTGGAATTCGGAACCCGCGTACAGGCACTCGGCCAGTGCATACAGGTTCAGGCTTGCCGCCAGCGGGCCCGGGGCCAGCGTCACGTCGTCCTGGCCCAGCCCGAAAAACTCGATCGACGCCTCGAAGGACTCCTGCCAGGAGCGCCGCGACCGTGTGAAGGCTTTCGGGACGGAGGTGGTGCCCGACGTTAGGCCGATCAGGAAGGTGGCCTCCGGCCCGCCGTCGGCCAGTTCATCGTCTGGGGAGACAGCCGCCGGCTGTGCTGAGGACTCAACGCGGCGCATGATGTCCTCCTGCAGCGGTGCAGGCCAGGCTGGATCAAGGACGGCGCACTGGCGTCCGCCGGCCACAGCGGCGGCGAACTTCACGGCGAAGCCCACCGAGTTGGCTTCGCACAGGGAGGTTACAGCCTTGGTCCCGGGGACCAGGCCGGCGGCCCTGTCGCGGAGCTCCGCCCAGGTAAGCCGCTGACCGGCCACTACGACGGCGGTCTCGTGCGGGCGCTCTTCGGCCCAGCGCTGGATATGGTTGAGGAAAGGCATCGGATCAACTTTACCGGCCCACCCGGCTTGAACTTCCGGCGCGCGGGTATTGTGACAATATGAGCTTCAACGACAATGTGCAGCTGGATCCATCACAGGTCCAGGACCGGCGCGGCGGCGGCCGCGGAGTGCTGGTTGGAGGCGGTATCGGCGGCGGCCTGATCCTGTTGATCGCGACGCTCCTGGGCGTGAATCCGCAATTGCTGGAGGGGCTGACCGGCGCGGCGCAGGAACCACAGAGCCAGGGCACCGCACCCGCCTGCGACACGGGCGCCGATGCAGACGCCCGGGTGGATTGCCGCATCACCGGAACCGTGAACAGCCTGAACGCCTTCTGGCCCGGCTACCTGCAGCAGTACAACGTGCAGTACCCGCGGCCGGAAGCCGTTATTTTCACCGGCGGAACCAACACCGGCTGCGGGTCGGCCACCACCGAGGTGGGCCCCTTCTACTGCCCCACTGACACCACGGCCTATTTTGATCCCGGCTTCTTCCAGGAGCTGGTGGACCGGTTTGGCTCTTCAGGCGGCCCGCTCGCCCAGGAGTATGTGGTGGCCCATGAGTTCGGGCACCACATCCAAAACGTCCTCGGCAACCTGGACCGCGCCCAGCAGGATCCGCAGGGACCCGAATCCGGCTCCGTCCGCACCGAGCTGCAGGCCGACTGCTATGCGGGGCTCTGGGCAAAGTACGCGTCCACCACTCCGAACCCGGACACCGGGCAGCCGTACCTGGAGCCGTTGACGCAGCAGGATATCAACGACGCCCTCTCGGCAGCCTCAGCCGTGGGTGACGACCGGATCCAGCAGGCAGCCACGGGCAGGGTCTCCCCCGAGGGCTGGACACACGGCTCCAGTGAACAGCGCCAGCGGTGGTTCTACCAGGGCTACCAGACCGGCGACATCAACCAGTGCGACACCTTCTCGGCGCCGAGTCTCTGACCCGGGCCCAACTCTAAGTACGACGACGGCCGGTCACCTTCCAAAGGGGCGGTTTCTAGGAGTCGTTGCAACACCTGTTGGTTAGGTGGTTAGTAGTAAATCACGTAGACGCTCGGCTGGAGTTTTCCAGCCGAGCGTTTTGCGTGGGCGGCCGTTGAGTTCCTGGGCGACGTGTTCGAGGTCTTCGGGCCCGTAGGCGGACAGGTCGGTTCCTTTGGGGAAGTATTGGCGCAGCAGGCCGTTGGTGTTTTCGTTTGAGCCGCGTTGCCAGGGGCTGGCCGGGTCGCAGAAGTAGACCTGCATGTCGGTGGCGAGGGTGAAGGATTTGTGGGCTGTCATTTCCGCTCCCTGATCCCAGGTCAGGGAGCCTCGCAGGTGTTCCGGCAAGGCGGACATGGTTTTGATTAGGCCGTCGCGGACGGTTTCGGCGGTGTGGTCATTTGGCAGGTGAACGAGCATGACGTATCGGGTGGTGCGCTCGACTAAGGTCGCGATCGCGGACTGGTTCCGGGCCCCGGTGATCAGGTCGCCCTCCCAATGGCCGGGCACCGCGCGGTCCTCGATCTCAGGGGGCCGTTCGGAAATCATGATCATCGGGTCCACGAACCTGGGGGTGCGCTGCTCGTCCGTGCGGTGGGGTTTACGGCGGGTCCGGCCGGTGTAGCGCTGCCTGGACCTCGCGTTTGAGTCCGCCCCGAGACTGGAGGTAGAGGGCCTGATAAATGGTCTCGGTGCTCACGCGCATCTCCGGTCTGTCGGGGAATTCTTCGACCAGGGTGTGGCTGATCTGCTCTGGAGACCAGCGTAGGAGCAACTTGTCTTTCACGTAGTTGCGCAGGCCCGACTCAATGGCCAGTTTGGCGGACTTGGGCCGCCTCCGCCGGGTAGCTGCCTTGCGATGCGCTCCGTGTGGCAAGTAGCCCAGGAGAGGATCGGTATTTCGTGCCAGCTCGCGGCTGACTGTTGAAGGCGATCTGCCGATGGTGCGGGCGATCGCCCTCACCGAGGAGCCAGTTGCCTGCAGATCCCGGATCAATTCCCGTTCCTGAACATTGAGGTATCGCGGGTCAATAGATTTCTCTAACGCCGCTACCTGGACCGGTACCACTCCTGGTGTGCCGGTGGAAGAGGTCTTAGTGCTCACACCACGTTTGTAATCGACCACCCGGCCATCCGGATAAATGCGTCGCCCACCGGACTTCCGGATCCCGCGTTCCCACTCCCGGGCGGTCTTGGGATTGACGCCTACGGCAGTGATGGCTTCGCTTCGGCTCATTCCGATCTCACGCAGCCTGAGGAATTTCTCCCGTCGGTCGGATCCTGGGGCTTTGCTGGCAATTCCCGCTTCCGAGGCCCAGCGGTGGCAGGTATTGACGTTCAACCCAAGTTCGGCAGCGGCCAGAGTCACGCTCTCCACGCGCCGGAGGACCGTGAAGAACTCTTCCTTCTGCTCTGGCGTGTATTGCATCCTGACGGCCTGCTCGTTCCGGACGCCGGCCTTCCGGCACCACTGGTAACAAGTCACCCGATTCAGTCCAAGTTCCGAAGCTGCGGCAGTGACGCTGCCAAGACGATCAAGGGCTTGAAAGAACTTAGTCTTTTGCTCAGGCGCGTACTTCCGCCGGCTTACCGGCTCCTTCTCTAAACACGACACGGTCGCTGCAACTCCCAAAAATTCTGGGTGTTGCAACGACCGCTAGAACCGGCCAGGGAAGTTGACCGGCCGTCGTCGTACAAAAGCGGGGCTCCCTGGCCGAGCTTGCGGGGTCAGGGAGGCGGTGGGGATCAGATGTTGAAGCCGAGGGCCCGCATCTGGTCCTTGCCGTCGTCGGTGATCCGTTCCGGACCCCATGGCGGCATCCAGACCCAGTTGAGGCGCCAGTCGTCAACCACGCCGTCCAAAGCCTTGCCCACCTGCTCCTCGAGGACATCGGTGAGCGGGCACGCCGCGGTGGTCAGGGTCATGTCGATCAGCAGCGCGCCGTCGTCGTCGGAGTACTTCAGCCCGTACAGCAGGCCGAGGTCCACCACGTTGACACCGAGCTCAGGATCGATCACATCCTTGAGCGCTTCCTCAACGTCCTCCAGGCTGGTGCGGGACGCATTGATTTCAGTCATGGCAAAGTCCTTACTAGGCCTGTGCCGCGGCGGGTGCAGCGGCAGCGCCGGCGCCCTTGGCGTAGCGGTCGTAGCCCTCTTCTTCCAGGCGGTCGGCGAGCTCGGGGCCGCCTTCCTCAACAACCTGGCCGTCCACGAACACGTGCACGAAGTCAGGCTTGATGTAGCGGAGGATCCGGGTGTAGTGGGTGATGAGCAGCGTGCCCATGTTGCCGTCGGCGTGGGCACGGTTGACGCCCTCGGAGACAACCTTCAGTGCGTCGACGTCCAGGCCGGAGTCCGTCTCGTCCAGGACGGCGAACTTGGGCTTGAAGAGTTCCAGCTGCAGGATCTCCACGCGCTTCTTCTCGCCGCCGGAGAAGCCTTCGTTGACGTTGCGCTGGGCGAAGTCGGCGTCGATCCGCAGCTGTTCCATGGCGGCCTTGACGTCCTTGGTCCAGGTACGCAGCTTGGGCGCTTCGCCGTCGATGGCGGTCTTGGCGGTGCGCAGGAAGTTGGTCATGCTCACGCCGGGGACCTCCACCGGGTACTGCATGGCCAGGAAGACGCCGGCGCGGGCGCGCTCGTCCACGCTCATCTCCAGGACGTCTTCGCCGTCGAGGGTGATGGAGCCGCTGGTCACGTTGTAGCGCGGGTGGCCGGCGATAGTGGAAGCCAGCGTGGACTTGCCGGAGCCGTTGGGGCCCATGATGGCGTGGGTTTCGCCGGTCCGGATGACCAGGCTGACGCCCTTCAGGATTTCCTTGCTGCCCTGTTCCGTCTCAATGCTGACGTGCAGGTCCTTGATCTCAAGAGTAGACATGTGTCTTGTTCTCCTCTGCACCGTGCCTGGCGGCGGCGGTGCGGTCTCTGTCTGGAAGTTGGTTCGTAATTCTGTGGTGCTAGCTGAAGTTGGGGGCTTCGGCGCCGTTGAGGACGGTGGTGAAGTCCACGTAGACTTCGTCGCCCCGGATCTCGACGGCGAACACGGGCACGGGATCGTAGGCCGGCAGCTGCAGCGGTTCGCCGGTGCGCAGGTCAAACTGGGAGCCGTGGCCCCAGCACTCAATCGCGCAGCCTTCCACATCGCCCTCGGACAGTGAAATGTCCGCGTGCGAGCAGGTATCGCCGATGGCATGGATCTCCCCCATGGAATCTTTGACGATGGCCACGGGGTAGTCGTCGATCAGGATCCGCAGCGCCTGCTTCAGCTGGATTTCATCCACCTTGCAGACAAGCTCGCCCTTTGGCTGGTCAGTCATCTGTAAACCGTGCTCCGTGCCCTCTAGTTGTCCGTCAGCGCGAGTTCGCGCTCAACAGCGTCGGTCAGCCGCTCCTCGATGGAGGGGACCTTGATCTGCTGGATGATCTCGTTCAGGAAGCCGCGGACCACCAGGCGGCGGGCAACATCCTCGGGGATGCCGCGTGCCATCAGGTAGAACAGGTGCTCGTCGTCCATCCGGCCGGTGGCGCTGGCGTGGCCGGCACCCTCGATCAGCCCGGTCTCGATTTCGAGGTTGGGCACGGAGTCGGCGCGGGCTCCGTCGGTGAGGAGCAGGTTGCGGTTGGCCTCGTAGGTGTCGGTGCCTTCAGCTTCCTTGCGGATCAGGACGTCGCCAACCCAGACTGCGTGGGCGTTGCGGCCCTGCAGTGCGCCCTTGTAGAGCACATTGGACTTGCAGTTGGCCACGGCGTGGTCCACGAAGAGGCGCTGTTCCAGGTGCTGGCCGGCGTCGGCGAAGTACAGGCCGAACATCTCAGCCTCGCCGCCGGGGGCGGTGAAGCGGGCCGACGGCGTGATGCGGACGAGGTCTCCGCCCAGGCTCACCATCACATGCTTGAGCTTGGCGTCGCGGCCGATCTTAGCCTGCTGGGAGGAGGCGTGGACGGCGTCGTCGTTCCATTCCTGGAGGGTGATGACCGTCAGGCTGGCACCGTCTTCCACGATGATCTCGACGTTTTCCGACACCACGGCGGAGCCCTTGTGGTTCAGGACAACAACGGCCTTGGAGAACTTTTCAGCCACGATCACCAGGTGCTGGGCTGCGGCCTCAAGGGAGGTGCCCTCGATGTCCACGGTGATTTCCGCTGTCGCCTCGAACTCGGACGGGATGGTCACCACGGTGGCCCCGGCGAAGTTCTCCCAGGCGTTGGCGGACACCCGGTCCTCGGGGATGCCGGCGGTGCCGATGCGCTGGTCGTCGCGGCCAACGCTTTCAACGATGACCTGCTCGGGGCCGTTGACCACCACGGTGGGTGCGGCGCCGGCCAGGACCTCGGAGTGCAGCCCGCGGAGGCGCTTGAGCGGGGTAAAGCGCCAGTCTTCCTCCAGGCCGGTAAGCGGCTTGAAGTCGGCCAGCTTGTAGGACGTGAGGCGTCCGGCGCGTGAGCTGTCCGGAATGCCGACGCCGCCGCCGTGGGAGTGGCTCTTGGCGGAGTCCCCGGCAAGCGGTGCCTTGGTGGTGCCCGCGTTGATGGGTGAGAGGCTCTCGCCTTCTTCGGTGAAGCCGTCGATGAACGGCTGGGCTGAGGGCGCGCCGATGCGTGCCTTTTCAGTAGTGATTTCAGTCATCGTTATCCGACGGACCCTTCCATCTGCAGTTCGATCAGGCGGTTCAGCTCAAGTGCGTACTCCATGGGGAGCTCGCGGGCAATCGGCTCGATGAAGCCGCGGACGATCATCGCCATGGCCTCGTCTTCGCGCATGCCGCGGGACATCAGGTAGAAGAGCTGCTCTTCGCTGACCCGGGAAACAGTTGCCTCGTGGCCCATGACAACGTCGTCCTCGCGGATGTCGATGTACGGGTAGGTGTCCGAGCGGCTGATGGTGTCCACCAGCAGGGCGTCACAACGGACGGTGTTGGCGGAGTGCTTGGCGCCTTCACGGACCTGGACCAGGCCGCGGTAGGCTGCACGGCCGCCGCCGCGGGCCACCGACTTGGAGATGATGGAGCTCTTGGTGTTCGGCGCGATGTGGACCATCTTGGAGCCGGTGTCCTGGTGCTGGCCTTCGCCGGCGAACGCGATGGACAGGGTCTCGCCCTTGGCGTGCTCGCCCACGAGGTAGACGGCCGGGTACTTCATGGTCACCTTGGAACCGATGTTGCCATCGACCCATTCCATGGTGGCGCCCTCTTCGCAGATGGCGCGCTTGGTCACCAGGTTGTACACGTTGTTGGACCAGTTCTGGATGGTGGTGTACCGGACGCGGGCGCCCTTCTTCACGACGATCTCCACCACGGCGGAGTGCAGCGAGTCCGAGGTGTAGATGGGTGCGGTGCAGCCTTCGATGTAGTGGACGTAGGAGTCCTCGTCGGCAATGATCAGGGTGCGCTCGAACTGGCCCATGTTTTCCGTGTTGATACGGAAGTATGCCTGCAGCGGAATGTCCACGTGGACGCCCTTGGGGACGTACACGAAGGAGCCGCCGGACCAGACGGAGGTGTTCAGCGAGGCGAACTTGTTGTCGCCCACCGGGATGACCGTGCCGAAGTATTCCTGGAAGATCTCCGGGTGTTCCTTGAGCGCGGTGTCGGTGTCCAGGAAGATGACGCCCTGGGCTTCGAGGTCCTCGCGGATCTGGTGGTACACAACCTCGGACTCGTACTGCGCGGCAACGCCGGAGACGAGGCGGCTGCGCTCAGCTTCCGGGATACCCAGCTTCTCGTACGTGTTCCGGATGTCCTCGGGCAGGTCTTCCCAGGTGGCTGCCTGCTTCTCGGTGGAGCGGACGAAGTACTTGATGTTGTCGAAGTCGATGCCGGACAGGTCCGCACCCCACGTGGGCATGGGCTTCCGGTCGAAGTACTTCAGGCCCTTGAGGCGCAGGTCCAGCATCCACTCCGGCTCGCTCTTCTTGGCCGAGATATCCCGGACAACCTCTTCGTTGAGTCCACGGCGTGCGTTGGCGCCGACATCGTTCTTGTCAGCCCAGCCGTACTCGTAGTTGCCGATGCCGTGGAGCTCGGGATTCTTTTCCAGAATCTCCGAGATCACAGTGTTTTCGGCGACTGCTTTCTCTGATAGTTGGTCCGTCATCACGGCCTTTCTTGCTGATGGTTGTTTACTTCATGCAGGCTGGCGGGGGCTGCGGGCTGCCTTGTGGGCACCGGGACAGACAGCCTGCCTGTAGGTATGTGGGTGGTGCAGACGTGCCCGCCGCGGGCCAGGGTGGAGAGCCGGCGGACGTCCACGCCCACCAGCCTCGCGAACACTTCGGTTTCCACGTCGCAGAACACGGGGAACCGGGCGGCAAGCTGCTGGATGGGGCAGTGGCCCTGGCACAGCTGGACGCTGGACAGTGCTGCCGGGAGCGGAGGCTTGGCTTCGATGGAGGCGGCGCTGGCAACGAAGTTGTCGCGGCTCAGTGCTTCGGCCAAAGCCCTGGCGCGGTCAGTCACATCGGGCCCGGCCTTGTCGATTTCCGGCGCGTACCGGCGCTCCATGTCAGCAAAGCGTTCAACGGCGAAGGCTCGGACAGCGTCCGGGCCCGCCATTTTCTGGAGCTGCTGGAGGGCCAGGGCAGCGATATCGAGGTAGTCGTTGCCCAGGCTCGACTGGCCCTGCGAGCTCAGGACGTAGCGGCGGGCAGGCCGGCCCGCGCCGGCGCCGGACTTGGCCACGCGCTTGACCTCGATCACGCCTTCGCGCGAAAGGTGGTCCAGGTGGCGCCGCACGGCTGCCGGGGTGAAGCCCAGCAGCTCACCGAGTTCGGCGGCGCTGACAGGCCCGTGCTCCAGAACGGCGGAGAGGACCCGGTCCCGGGTACGCTCATCGGCGTCAGCCACAGGACCGCCGGCCGGGCGGCCGCGGTCAGCGGGAGCCAGCGGCGCCTCGTGCCCGGCAAGGGGCACAGCAGTAGCGTTGGTCATGGAATACACAACACAATAGTGTCGTAATTTAGTCCCGCGTTCCAGTAAGGACAGGCTGACCTGAGCAGGCAGCCAGCTTCAGGATGCAGCAGCGGCTCAAAGGACGGCGGAGAATACTACATCCCGTAGAATACTGGGGTGCGATCCCCCCAAGCCCCGGTTCTGTCCATCAGCGGGCTAGTTAAGGATGTTGGTCCGCTTGCCGGCCTGGACGGAAAAATGCTCCGGGTGGTGAGCGGCGTCTCCCTCGTCGCTGAACGCGGACAAGTGACTGCATTGCTCGGTGCCAACGGCGCCGGAAAAACCACCACTCTCGAGTGCGCGCAGGGCCTCCAGAAGCGCTCCGGCGGCACCATCTCACTGCTTGGCCAGGACCCGGCGGCGGCAGGGGCGGACCTGCGCTCCCGCGTCGGTGTGATGCTCCAGGACGGCGGGCTGCCGCCGTCGTCCCGGCCCGTTCCCTTACTGCGGCACATCGCCGGACTCTACCAAAACCCGTGGCCCGTGGACGACCTCATTCAGCGGCTCGCCATCGATACCTTCAGCCGCACCACCGTCCGCCGCCTTTCCGGCGGGCAGAAGCAGCGCCTGGCCCTGGCCGCCGCGCTGATCGGCAGGCCGGAAGTGCTCTTCCTGGACGAGCCCAGCGCCGGCCTGGACCCGCAGTCCCGCCAGCTGGTGTTCGACCTCATTGCCGAACTGCGCGACGCCGGAATGGGGATCATCCTCACCACCCACCTGATGGACGACGCCCAGCGACTGGCTGACTATGTTTACATCATCGACGGCGGCCGGAACGTCGCCGAGGGCACCGTCCAGGAACTGCTCCAGCGCAATCCTGGAGTGGAGGCGGGCGCCGAACACATCCGTACCCTCGAGTTTGAGGCAGCGGCGGGATTGGATGTCGACGCCGTCCTGCCGGACGGCATTGCCGTGTCCGAGACCCGCGCCGGGAGCTACTCCGTTACGGGCAGCCTGACCCCGGCCCACCTCGCGGCCCTGGCCCGCTGGTGGGAAGAGCACAACATCATGCCGGCTTCGATGAGCCTGCAGGCGCGTAGCCTTGAAGACGTCTTTCTGGACATCTCGGGAAAGGACATCCGATGAACGGGACAGCGCCCGGTCCGGCCGCAGGCAATGCCCCTCTCGGCGGCGTCTCCGGAATCCAGCAACCCGCCCCCCTGCTGCGGCGGGTCCTGCTGCAGGGCAAATACGAGGCCCTGGCCATGCTCCGCAACGGCGAGCAGCTGATCCTGGCAGTGGTGTTGCCGCTCCTGGCTTTGGTTGGCCTGACGGTGACGCCCTTCCTTGACCGAATAGGGGGCAGCCGCGTCGATGTTGCCGTCCCGGGAATCCTGGCCCTGTGCGCAATGTCCACGGCCTTCACCGGCCAGGGCATCGCCACCGGCTTCGACCGCCGCTACGGCGTGCTCCGCTTCCTTTCCACCACGCCGCTGGGCCGCGGCGGCCTGATCGCCGGCAAGGCCCTGTCGGTCCTGGCGGTGCTCTGCCTGCAGGTGGCCGTCGTCAGCGCCGTGGCCTTTGCCCTGGGCTGGCGGCCCGAGCCTGCCGGGTGGATCCCGGGGCTGCTCCTCCTGGCGCTGGGCGCCGCCGCCTTTACGGCGTTGGGCCTGCTGGTGGCCGGAACGGTCCGCCCGGAAGCCACCCTTGCCATCACCAACCTGCTGTGGATCCTGCTGGGCGCCCTTGGCGGAATCGTCATCCCGGCGGAGCGGCTGCCCGCCGGTCCCCAGTCATTGGTTCACTTCCTGCCCTCCGGCGCCCTGGGGGAATCCCTGCGCGAAGCTTTCCTTGGTGGCACCTTCAATGGTGGCGCCGCCCTTATCCTGCTGCTCTGGACGGTCATCGCCGGAGCAGCTGCCATCCGTTGGTTCAAGTGGAATTGAGATATCCGTGAGCACGGCGTCACGCCTTCCCCAGTTCGTTAACCGCCTGTCGTCCCGGCTGCCCCGCACCGTAGACGTCCGGGTGCGGCGCCTCGCCGTTGCTTCGCTGATCGGGCAGACCCTCCTGGTGGTGACCGGCGGCGCGGTCCGGCTGACGGCATCCGGGCTGGGCTGCCCCACGTGGCCGCGCTGCACCGACACGTCACTGGTTAACACCCCGGAGATGGGCCTCCACGGTTTCATCGAATTCGGGAACCGCCTCCTCACGTTCGCCCTCGCCGCCGTAGCGGCGCTCATGCTGGTCTACTTGTGGAACCTTCGCAAGGAGCGCCGCGACCTTTTCCTGCTGGCACTGGGCCTGCTGGCCAGCATCCCGGCGCAGGCCGTGATCGGCGGCATTACCGTCCTGACCAACCTCAACCCGTGGGTGGTGGGCCTGCACTTCCTGGTGTCCATGGCGCTGGTGGTGTTTGCCACCCTGCTGGTGAACCGGGCCTACGGCCGCACCGGACGATTCCCCGCCGTCCGCCACCATGCCTTGCCGGGGATCATGCGTCCGGTGACGGCCGCCGTCGCGCTCTTTTCCGCCCTTGCCGTGATGCTTGGGGTGGTGGTCACCGGAGCCGGGCCGCACGCCGGCGACGCCGATGCTCCGCGCAACGGTCTGGACTGGGACTTGTTTTCGCACATCCACGCCGTGCCCGCCTACCTGGTGACGGCCGGGACCCTGGTGGCTCTGGTCCTGGTATTCCTGCGCCGGATTCCGGGACCCTTCCGTACCGCTGTTTTGGGGCTCCTCGGCGTGACTCTTCTGCAGGCGGTCATCGGATTCACCCAGTACTACAACGGCATTCCGGCGCTACTGGTTGGTGCCCACATGCTCGGGGCGGCGCTGCTGATGGTGGCGTCCACCAACGCCTGGGATCTCGCCAGGTCCAGTCCGCTGGCGTAACAAGTCCAAGCAACACAGCGCCCCCGGTTCGCTTCGAACCGGGGGCGCTGTGGCATTAGCCGCAGATGGATATCGCTCCTGTCACCGGGAAAACGCCGGGGCAGCAGCCTTCGCGGCTGCCTGCGCGGGATCAAGGAACTGGATGCCCGCCGGCTCCACCAGCAGAACGCGGGCGGTGGCGATGTCGTAGAACAGGCCCGTTGCCTGCACCCGGCCTGCAGCCAGTTCCGGGCCAACCACCGGATGGCACTCCAGCTTGCGCAACTGGACGGCCACATTGACCATCGCCAGCTGGTCCACCCGGTTGTAGCCCGCGGCCTCAGCCGCCAACGCTACGGGATGGTCCGCGAGTTCCTGATAGCTGGGCCGCGCGTGGTTCAGCCAGGCATTAAATCCGGCGCCGAGCGAATCGATGCCGTTTCCTTCGGCGTCCGCGATCAGGGCTTTCATGGCGCCGCAGTTGGAGTGCCCGCCGATGACGATCGAGTCCACGTGGAGGGCCTTCACCGCGAAAGACAGCGCCGAGTCGATCGAGGCGTCCTGGCCCTCGTGGCACACCACATTGCCGATGTTGCGCAGCGTCAGCAGGTCACCGGGGCCACTGCTGGTAATCAGGTTGGGGTTCACGCGGGAATCCACGCACGCAACAAACAGGGTGTCCGGGTTCTGGGCGTCCGCCAGGTCCTGGACGAGGGGCTGGACCTGGTCGGCGAAGCGCCGGTGGTACTTGCTGATCCCCTGCAGGAGCGATCCCGTCGCCCCGGTATCCCCGACGGGTGCGTGGTCGGCCCCGTCTCCCGGGGATCCGGCAGACTGCCAGGAGGTCCTGGGCGGAAGCGGAAGTTCCCTGGCCTCCTGACGCTGCGGTGTCCGGTGTGCGGCGTCCCGGAAGAGGGTGTTTCCGTGTTCCTCCAGGCGGACGTTGCCACCGGCGGCCTGGTGCTGCTTCTGCCAGGCGATGAGGGCTTCGCGGAAGGCGTGGTCAACGTAATCCGCGTTCAGCTCCACCACAACATCCTCCCCCGCCGGAACCGAGTGCAGCACCCGGTTCAGCCGCGGCAGGGCGAAAAAGCTGCAGGACCCGGCGATGGTGATCCGCCAGGGGTCCGACGGCGAGACGGGCCGGTGAGCGTGGACTGCGGCCCGCAGCACTCGCCACAGCACGCTGGCCGCGGCCAACGCCAGGCCAATCATCACGCCCTCGAGCAGGTTCAGGAACACCACGCAGAGCAGCGTCACCACATAGATCAGGAGGTCGCCGGTCCGCAGGCTCGTGCGGATATCGGCAACCTTAATCAGGCGGGCGCCGATTACCACCAGCAGGCCGGCCAGGACGGAAAGCGGGATCAGCTGGATCAGTCCGGCGAAGATGGCCGAGAACGCCAGGATCCAAATGCCATGCAGGACGGCAGAGGCGCGGCTGGCGGCGCCGGCCTCCACATTCGTGGCACTGCGGACAATCACGCCTGTCACCGGCAGCCCGCCGAGGGAGCCGGACAGGATGTTGGCCGCGCCCTGGCCCACGAGCTCCCGGTTCAGGTTGGTGCGTGCGCCGGTGTGCATTTTGTCTACCGCGACTGCGGACAGCAGTGATTCGATGCTGGCGATCAGGGCCATGGAAATGACGGCGAAGGCGACGGCACGCCAGCTGCCCTCCGGCAGCTGCGGCAATGCAACGGCGTCGAAAATGGACCCCTCGAAGGAGATGCGCTGGACGCCTGGAGCGAAAGCTACGGACAGTGCGGTTCCGACAACGACGGCGGCCAGCGGCCCCGGAACGCGGCGCACCGCGCCGGGAAGGTACTTCCAACCCAGCAGGATGCCCACGACAGTGAGCCCCAGCAGGGCTGCGTGCAGCTCAACGTTGGTGATGGCCGCCGGCAGCGCGCCCAGGTTCTCCAGGGCCGAGCCGGCGGGTTCGGAGCCCAGCCACACGTGGATCTGCTGCAGGATGATGGTGATGCCGATGCCGGCAAGCATCGCCTTCACCACCACCGGAGAGACGGCCAATGCGGCGCGCCCCACGCGGCTGATGCCGAGCAGCAGCTGGACGACGCCGGCCGCCGCTGTAATGGCGCACGTCGCCTGCCAGCCGAACTCCTGGACCAGCCCGGCCACGACGACGGTCAGCCCCGCCGCGGGTCCGCTCACCTGGAGCGGCGATCCGCCCAGGCTGCCGGCCACGATGCCGCCGATGGCGGCGGCGATCAGCCCGGCCATGATGGGCGCCCCGGATGCTGCGGCGATGCCGAGGGACAGCGGCAGGGCCACGAGGAAGACCACCAGTGAGGCCGGAACGTCGGCACCGGGATGGCCGAGGAAATCCGGCCGCCGGAATTTCCTGCCGTCTTTTCCTGGTGTGGGTGGACTGTGGACTGCAGTGGGGACGGCGGAGGGACCTGGCGCCTGTGTCATGGAATTTCCTTTGCTCGCGGGCAGGAGTCCATTCCACCGTAGCCAGATAGTCACGCTAACTGACAGACCAGGTGACGCATATGACAAAGTTGTCAACCGTTTGGGCTTAACAAAGTTTTTTGGGGAACGGTGCGGGAGCGTCAGCCGTTGAGGTGCCGCAAGCGGGTGCGCGTTGGGGGCGAGTCAGCCACAGGTGAGCGCGCGTTAAGGACCAGGCCGGCACGAGTGAGCGCGCGTTGGCCCTCGGGCAGCCGGGAGCGAGGAAGCGTGGAGACGCTGAGGTGCCGGGTTCAGCCGGCCATCACAGCGGGACCGACGAACGGGTCCACTGCGAGGGCGATGAAAAGCAGGGTGAGGTAGCTGATGGAGCCGTGAAAGACCTTCATGGCCCGCTTGTCCGAGATGTCCTCGCGCTGGGCCCGGTTGTAAAGGGAGTGCGATTCGTACAGGAACCAGGCGCCCGCCAGGACGGCCGTCACGGTGTAAACCCAGCCCGCTCCGCCGGCGGGAACCATCAGCAGCGAGCAGACCACCATCGCCCAGGCGTAGAGGACCACCTGGACCGAGACCACCTTCGCGCCGGCGATGGCGCCGAGCATAGGCACCTTGGCGTTGCGGTAGTCTTCGCCGTACCGCATGGACAGCGGCCAGTAGTGCGGCGGCGTCCAGAGGAAGATCACCATAAAGAGGATGACGGCGGGCCACTCCACCGAGTTGGTGACGGCCGCCCAGGCGATGAGGACGGGGAAGCAGCCGGCGGCACCGCCCCACACGATGTTCTGCGCGGTGCGGCGCTTGAGGATGATTGTGTAGATCACTACGTAGAAGAAGATGGCGCCCAGTCCGAGCCAGGCGGACAGCGGGTTGGCACCAAACCACAGGATGGCGATGGCGGCGGCGCCCAGCAGCCAGGAGAAAATGAGCGCTTCGCGCGGGGTGACTTCGCCGGTAACCAGCGGGCGGTTCTCGGTGCGGTGCATCAGCTTGTCGATGTCGCGGTCGATGTAGCAGTTGAACGCCCCGGCGCTGCCTGCGGCGAAGGCGCCGCCCACCAGGGTGGCCAAAATCAGCCCGATGGAGGGAAAGCCTCGTTCGGCGTAAATCATGGTGGGCAGCGTGCTGACCAGCAGCAGCTCAATCACGCGGGGCTTGGTGAGGGCGAGATACGCCTTTGCCTTACGGGCAATCCCGGCGCTTGTCCGGGATGCGTTCAGCGGCGTATCTGTTGTGCTCACGGTGGCAGTCACCCGTTCTGTTGGCAGTTCTGTCTGGCTGTCCAGCTGTGTCGTTTGGCCTTGCCCGTCCGGGCGCCAGCGGAACCATCGTTCAGTGATCCGCGCACCGGCCGGGAGTCCCCGGGTGGCCACAGAGGTCCGCAACCCGGTGCTGGCCTCCAAATATCATACCGTGCCGCTCCCCTCCCAACGGCCCGTCACGCAGCCACGGCAATCGTCCCCGGATTGGTGCTGGTGATTGCTCGCGCAGCGATTCGAGCAGATTAACTCACGCTCACTTCAGAAGGATTCACATAAGCTGAAATTGCGTCCACAACGTGAGATTTTGGCCGCCCGAAGAGTGGAATGGAGCTAAGCTGTCACCAGATCAGCACGCAGCAGGAAAGCGGTGGAAAACGCATTCCCAGACTGTCCAGCGGCTGAGTGAAAGATCAACGTTTCGATGGTGAGCGGCTGGTACAAACCGCAGCGGGCGCCCCACGGCGTGCCCTGTAAACGGAGCCCGTGTACAGCCTGCCATCAGCACAGAGAGGGGCCCGGTTTTCGTGCCACATTTGGAAGAGCAAGAACTGTCTTGGACCAGCTTGGACCAGCGCGCGGTAGACACCATCCGCGTCCTGGCCGCGGATGCGGTGGAGAAGGTGGGCAACGGCCACCCCGGAACGGCCATGAGCCTCGCGCCGGCCGCATACCTTCTCTTCCAGAAGCTGATGCGCCATGATCCGCGGAATCCTGAGTGGCTGGGTCGTGACCGTTTCGTCCTGTCGCCGGGCCACACCTCACTCACGCTCTACATCCAGCTGTTCCTCTCCGGCTACGGCCTGGAACTGAAGGACCTTCAGGCACTGCGCACCTGGGGGTCGCTGACCCCGGGCCACCCCGAGTACAAGCACACCGCGGGCGTGGAAATCACCACCGGCCCGCTGGGCCAGGGCCTGGCCTCCTCCGTGGGCTTCGCCTACTCGCAGCGCCGCCAGCGCGGCCTGTTCGATGCCGACGCCGCCCCCGGCACCAGCCCCTTCGACCACACCATCTGGGTGATCGCTTCCGACGGCGACCTGCAGGAAGGCGTCACGGCTGAGGCTTCCTCGCTCGCCGGCCACCAGGAACTGGGCAACCTCGTGGTGATCTACGACGAGAACCACATCTCCATCGAGGACGACACCGACATCGCCTTCACCGAAGACGTCCTGAAGCGCTATGAGGCCTACGGCTGGCACGTCCAGCGCGTGGACTGGACCAAGACAGGCGAATACAAGGAAGACGTGCAGGAGCTCTACTCCGCACTCCTCGCCGCCAAGGCCGAGACCTCCAAGCCCTCCATCGTCTCGCTGCGCACCATCATCGGCTACCCGGCCCCGAAGAAGCAGAACACCGGCAAGATCCATGGTTCCGCCCTCGGTGCCGAGGAAGTGGCAGCACTCAAGGAAGTCCTGGGCTTCGATCCGGCCAAGTCCTTCGACGTCGACCAGGAAGTCCTGGCCCACGCCCGCTCCGTGGTTGACCGCGGTGCAGCCGCCAAGAAGGAATGGGAAGAATCCTTCAACGCCTGGCAGGCAGCCAACCCCGAAGGCGCTGCCCTGCTGCAGCGCATCGAGGCCAAGGAACTCCCCCAGGACGTGGACGCTGCCCTTCCGGTGTTCCCCGCCGGTAAGGACGTCTCCACCCGCGCTGCATCAGGCAAGGTCCTGAACGCGCTCGGCCCGGTGCTGCCCGAACTGTGGGGCGGCTCGGCCGACCTCGCAGAGTCGAACAACACCACCATCGAGGGCTCGCCGTCGTTCGTCCCCACGTCCAAGCAGACCGACGCATGGAAGGGCAACCCCTACGGCCGTGTCCTCCACTTCGGTATCCGCGAGCACGCTGCCGCGTCGATCGTGAACGGCATCAGCCTGCACGGCCGGACCCGTGCGTTCTCCGGCACGTTCCTGATCTTCAGTGACTACCAGCGCCCCGCAATCCGCCTCGGCGCCCTGATGGGTGTGCCGTCCCTTTACGTCTGGACGCACGACTCCATCGGCCTCGGCGAGGACGGCCCCACCCACCAGCCGGTGGAACAGCTTGCCTCGCTGCGCGCCATCGTGGGGCTGGACGTGGTCCGCCCCGGTGACGCCAACGAAGTGGCAGTGGCGTGGAAGACCATGCTGGAGAACCACAGCAACCCGGCCGGCATCGTGCTGACCCGCCAGAACATCCCCACCTGGGAGCGCGGCGACGGCGCAGCCGACGGCGCCACGTTCGGTGCTGCAGCAGGCGTCGCCAAGGGCGGGTACGTGCTGGCCGAGGCAGCCAGGGACGGCGCCACCGTCCCGGCCGACGTGATCCTCATTGCCACCGGCTCCGAGGTCCAGCTGGCAGTCCAGGCCCGCGAAGCCCTGCAGGCTGAAGGCATTGCCGCCCGCGTGGTCTCCATGCCGTGCGTTGAATGGTTCAACAAGCAGGACGCCGCCTACCGCGAAGCCGTCCTGCCCGCCGCCGTCAAGGCACGCGTGTCCGTTGAAGCAGGACTGGCCCTGGGCTGGAAGGAATTCGTCGGCGACGCCGGCCGCTCCATCAGCCTCGAGCACTACGGCGCTTCCGCCGACTACAAACGCCTCTTCCAGGAGTTCGGCATCACCGCGGAAGCAGTTACCGCCGCTGCCAAGGACTCCCTCGCAGGCCTGAAGGCCTAACAACCCATTTCTGAGGAGATAAACACCATGACTACTCCCACCCAGCAGCTCTCCGACGCCGGAGTATCCATCTGGCTCGATGACCTTTCCCGCGGACGCCTCGAAACCGGCACCCTTCGCAAGCTCATCGAAGAGAAGAACGTGGTTGGTGTGACCACCAACCCGTCCATCTTCCACGCCGCGATCACCTCCGGCACGGACTACGACGCCACCATCGCCGCCCAGGCAGCAGCCGGCGCCAGCGTCGAGGACACGATCTTCGAAATCACCACCACCGACGTCGCCGACGCCTGCGACCTGTTCGCCCCCGTGGCAGCAGCCACCAAGGGCGTGGACGGCCGCGTGTCCATCGAAGTCGACCCCCGCCTCGCGTGGGACACGGCCGGCACCATCGCCGAAGCCAAGCACCTGTACAAGAAGGTCAGCAAGGACAACGTCCTGATCAAGATCCCGGCCACGCTCGAAGGCCTGGAGGCGATCACCGCCACCCTCGCCGAGGGCATCAGCGTCAACGTGACCCTCATCTTCTCCCTGGAGCGCTACCGCGCCGTCATCAACGCCTTCCAGGCCGGCCTGGAGCAGGCCAAGGAAAACGGCCACGATCTCTCCAGGATCCACTCCGTGGCTTCCTTCTTCGTCTCCCGCGTGGACACCGAGATCGACAAGCGCCTGGACGCCCTGGGCACCGACGAAGCCAAGGCACTCAAGGGCAAGGCCGGCGTCGCAAACGCCCGCCTGGCCTACCAGGTCTACGAAGAGCTGTTCGCCACCGAGCGCTGGGCCCTGCTGGCCGAGTCCGGTGCGCTCCCCCAGCGTCCGCTGTGGGCTTCCACCGGCGTGAAGGACCCGGCCTACCCGGACACCCTCTACGTCACCGAACTCGTTGCTCCCGGCGTGGTGAACACCATGCCCGAGAAGACGCTGGACGCCACGTTCGACCACGGCGTGGTCACCGGTGACACCATCACCGGCACTTACGCCGAAGCCAACGCCACGCTGGACGCGCTCGAGAAGCTCGGCATTTCATACAACGACGTCGTCGCCATCCTCGAATCGGAAGGCCTGGACAAGTTCGTGGCCAGCTGGAAGGAACTGCTCGGCGACGTCGAGGGTGCCCTCGCCTCCGCACGGAAGGCTTCCTAACCAACAATGAGCACACTCAGCTACGAAGCCACCGGTGCCGCCCAGCAGGCACTCGAACAGCACCTTCCCGCCCTGGTGGAGGACCGGATCGCCACCAGGATCTTCGCGAAGGACCACACCCTGTGGGGTCCCGACGCCGAAGCCGAGGCGGCCATCCGCCTCGGCTGGGTTGAGGCGGCCACCGTCTCGCAGCCGCTGGTAAAGGACATCCTTGAACTCCGTGAGGCCCTCCGGGCCGAAGGTGTGACCCGCATCGTGCTTTGCGGCATGGGCGGATCCTCGCTGGCTCCGGAGGTCATTGCCGGTACCGCCGGCGTCGAGCTGACTGTGCTGGACAGCACGGACCCTGACCAGGTCCGTGCTGCCCTGGCGGACCGGCTGGCGGAGACCGCCATCGTGGTCTCCTCCAAGTCCGGCTCCACTGTTGAAACCGACTCGCAGCGGCGGGTCTTCGAGAAGGCGTTCACCGACGCCGGCATCGACGCGAACAGCCGGATCATCATCGTTACCGATCCCGGCTCGCCGCTGGACAAGGCGTCCCGCGAAGCCGGCTACGGGGCCGTCTTCAACGCCGACCCCAACGTCGGCGGCCGCTTCTCCGCCCTGACCGCCTTCGGCCTGGTGCCTTCGGGCCTCGCCGGCGTGGACATCCAGGCCTTCCTGGACGAAGCCGAGGAGGCAGCCGAGGTCCTCAACGAGGACGCTCCGGAGAACATCGGGCTTGCACTGGGAACGGCTTTGGGCGGTACCAGCCCGCTGCGCAACAAGATCGTCATCGCCGAGGACGGATCCGGCATTGTGGGCTTCGCCGACTGGGCCGAGCAGCTCATCGCCGAGTCCACGGGCAAGCTCGGCACCGGCGTCCTGCCGGTGGTGGCGGGTCCCAACTCACCCGAGGTAACCTCCGGCGCCGACGACATCCTGGTGGTCCGGCTGGTAGCCGCAGATGCCGACGTCGAACTCGGTGACAACCAGGTTGCCATCGCCGGCGGTCTTGCCGCCCAGATGATGGTCTGGGAGTTCGCCACCGCCGTGGCCGGCCGCCTGCTGGGGATCAACCCGTTCGACCAGCCAGACGTCGAGGCCGCCAAGGTGGCTGCCCGCGGCCTGCTGGACGCACAGCCTGAGCCCACTCCCGCAGCTTTCGTCGACGGCGTCATCGAAGTGCGCGGCGGTGAATGGCTCGGCAGTGCAGCAACCGCCGAAGAGGCAGTGCGTGCGCTGCTGGATACCCTCGAGGAAGACAGCTACCTCAGCGTCCAGGCCTACTTCGACCGCCTGGCGTTCGCGCAGCTCGAAGGCGTCCGCGACGAACTCGCAGCGGTCACCGGCCGTCCCGTAACCTTCGGCTGGGGTCCGCGCTTCCTGCACTCCACCGGACAGTTCCACAAGGGCGGCCCGGCTATCGGCGTCTTCCTTCAGGTTACGGCTGCAGCTGCGCAGGACCTTTCCATCCCGGACCGCCCCTTCACCTTTGGGGAACTCATCGCCGCGCAGGCCGCTGGCGACGCCCAGGTCCTGGAGGAGCACGGCCGTCCCGTGCTGCGCCTGCACCTGACCGACCGCGCCGCGGGTGTGGCACAGTTGCAGGACATTATTGCTGCGCTGTCCGCCAGGTCAGCCTCCGTCACCGAGAGCTAAGGCACATAAGCAACCATGCCAGAAACTGAATACGGCAGGTCACCCGGGTCACGTTCCGGGACTGCAAAGCGGAATCCCCTCCGGGATCCGCGTGACCGCCGCTTGAACCGGATCGCAGGCCCGTCCTCGCTGGTGCTCTTCGGGGTGACCGGCGACCTTGCCCGCAAGAAACTGATGCCGGCTGTGTACGACCTCGCCAACCGCGGGTTGCTGCCGCCGAGCTTTGCCCTGGTGGGCTTCGGGCGGCGGGCCTGGAGCGATGAGGAGTTTGCCGCCGAGGTGAAGTCCTCGGTGCAGTCGTATGCGCGGACGCCTTTTGATGAGGCGGTCTGGAACCAGTTGTCCGAGGGCATCCGTTTTGTCCAGGGTGAGTTCGACGACGACGGTGCTTTCGAGCGTCTCGGCGAAACCATCAAGGAACTCGACGACGTCCGGGGCACCCGCGGGAACCACGCGTTCTACCTGTCCATTCCGCCGAAGGCGTTCGAGCAGGTCTGCCGGCAGCTGTCCAAGCACGGCCTGGCTCAGGCCGAGGGCGACAAGTGGCGCCGCGTGGTGATTGAGAAGCCGTTCGGGCACGACCTCGAGTCGGCCCGGAAGCTGAACGACATCGTGGAGTCGGTGTTCCCTGCCGACGCCGTGTTCCGGATCGACCACTACCTGGGCAAGGAAACGGTCCAGAACATCCTGGCGCTGCGGTTTGCGAACCAGCTGTTCGAGCCGTTGTGGAACGCGAACTATGTGGACCATGTCCAGATCACCATGGCCGAGGACATCGGAACCGGCGGCCGGGCAGGCTATTACGACGGCGTGGGCGCGGCCCGCGACGTCATCCAGAACCACCTGCTCCAGCTGCTGGCGCTGACCGCGATGGAGGAGCCCATCTCCTTCAACGCCGATGACCTGCGCGCCGAGAAGGAAAAGGTCCTCGCCGCCGTCAAACTGCCTGAGGACCTGTCCACGCACTCTGCTCGCGGCCAGTTCACCGGCGGCTGGCAGGGCGGGGAACAGGTACAGGGCTACCTGGAGGAAGACGGCATCCCGGCCAATTCCACCACCGAAACTTTCGCGGCGATCCGGGTGGACATCCACACCCGCCGCTGGTCCGGGGTTCCGTTCTACCTGCGTGCGGGCAAGCGCCTGGGCCGCCGTGTAACCGAGATCGCCGTGGTGTTCAAGCGTGCACCCAACCTGCTGTTCCGCGACCATGGTGAGGACGACTTCGGGCAGAACGCCGTGGTGATCCGGGTCCAGCCGGACGAAGGCGTGACCATCCGGTTCGGGTCCAAGGTCCCGGGCACGCAGATGGAAGTCCGCGACGTCACCATGGACTTCGGCTACGGGCACTCATTCACCGAGTCGAGCCCCGAGGCGTACGAGCGGCTGATCCTGGACGTGCTCCTGGGCGAGCCGCCGCTGTTCCCGCGGCACGAGGAAGTGGAGCTGTCCTGGAAGATCCTTGACCCCTTCGAGGATTACTGGGCCACCCTGGACGAACAGCCCGAACCCTACGCCCCCGGATCCTGGGGCCCGGCCTCGGCTGACGAGCTGCTGGCCCGCGACGGACGAACCTGGAGAAGGCCATGATTGTAGACCTGCCGGACACCACCACCTCGAACGTTTCCAAAAAGCTGATGGCGCTGCGCGAACAGGGCGGCGTCATCGCCCTGGGCCGTGTGCTCACCCTCGTGGTGGTCACCAAGTCCGGGCTTGAGGAAGAAGCGATCGAAGCGGCCAACGACGCCAGCCGCGAACACCCCTGCCGGATCATCGTGCTTGCCGACGCCGGAGCGGACGCCGAGGACCGGTTGGACGCCCAGATCCGCGTTGGTGGTGACGCCGGCGCCTCCGAGGTGATCGTGCTTCGCGGTTACGGCCAGCTCGCGCACGAAAGCGAGTCCCTGGTGGCCGCGCTGCTCCTGCCGGACGCACCGATCGTGGCCTGGTGGCCGCACGGCGCCCCGGAGAACGCGTGCGAAACCTCCATCGGCCGGATCGCGCACCGCAGGATCACCGACTCCGCGAACGAACCCGACCCGCAGGCAGCCCTGGAGCGCATCCATAAGACCTACCGGGCCGGGGACACGGACCTGGCCTGGACCCGCCTGACCAACTGGCGGATCCAGCTCGCCGCAGCCCTGGACGAGGTGGACTCCTCGCCGGTGACTGCCGTTGCCGTCGAAGGTGCTTCGGACTCCCCGAGCACCATCCTCCTGGCGGCATGGCTCACCCTTGCCCTGGAAGCGCCGGTGACCATCGTGGCGGATCCCGCCGGAACCGGCATCCGCCGGGTCCGGCTTTCCCGCCCCGGCGGGGACGTCCAGCTCTTCCGTCCGGGATTGTCCGTGGCGGAACTGACCCAGCCGGGCCAGCCCGCCCAGCGGATCTCGCTGCCGCGCCGGAGCCTGCGCGACTGCCTGGCCGAAGAGTTGCGCCGCCTGGACCCGGACGAAGTCTTCGGCGAAGTGATTACTATGGGACTGCCACGAACCAATTTAAGGAGCGTCCGACCCAGTGAGCGTTGAGCCAAGAGTAAGCATTCATCCTGATTCGTCGGTGCTGATGGCGGCCATTGCGGCCCGCCTGATAACCAAGCTTGTTGATGTGCAGGACAAGTACGGCGAGGCTACCGTGGTGCTGACTGGCGGCACGGTGGGCATCGGCACCCTGAAGGCTGTTGCTGACTCTCCGGCGGCTCCCGCGGTGGATTGGTCGAAGGTGAATTTCTGGTGGGGCGATGAGCGCTTCGTCGCTTCCAGTGACAGCGACCGGAACACCAGGCAGGCCTACGACGCACTGCTCTCGCACATCCCCGTTGATCCGGAGCGGATCCACGAACCGGGTTCCTCGGATGACTTCGACAGCCCGGAGGAGGCTGCCGAGGATTACGCGCGCCGGTTGCGGGAAGCAGCGGCCGCGGAGCACGCGGCCGACATGTCCGACGACCGCCCGGAGGAGCCTCCCGCGCTTCCCCGCCTGGACGTTGTCCTGCTGGGCGTGGGCCCGGACGCGCACGTTGCGTCGCTCTTCCCGGAGCAGGCCGGGATCCGGGAGAAAGCCCGCACCGTGGTGGGTGTCCGGAATTCGCCGAAGCCGCCGCCGATGCGTGTGTCCTTGACGCTCCCTGCCATCAACACGGCTGCGGAAGTGTGGATGGTGGTGGCCGGCGAGGATAAAGCGGGCGCTGTGGGGCTGGCCCTGGCCGGGGCGAACCCCGTGCAGGTTCCTGCTGCGGGGCCCCGTGGCACGTCGCGGACCCTGTGGCTTATTGACGAAAACGCGGCGTCACGCGTCCCCCGGCAGCTCGTCCGGAAGGATGCTGCGGGCGCGTAGTTTTTCCAGCGCTCCAGCCAGGAGGTCTTCGGCGTCCTGGCTGGAGCGCCGCTCTTTAACGTATTCAAGGTGGCTCTTGTAGCCGTCGTCAAAGGCCTGCAGGCCGGCGGGCGCCACGCCATCCCTGGCTGCCGCCGTCCCGCAGCGCCGGCAGTCCCAGACTGCCGGGATCTGGTCCTCGGGCAGTTTGAGGAAGACCAGCTGCGTCTCATGCCCCTTTGCGCACCAGTAGGAGATCCTGATGCGTGGCAGGCTGCTCCCCTGGTCCTGGCCCTGCAGGCTGGTTCCGGTCCCTGCCGTTACACCGGCGCGGGTGCCCCGGAAACCTGATGTTGGATGGATCATCGCAGGACTCCTGCCTGTTAAACAGAACTGTGGCCGCCGGGAAACCGACAGCCACAGTTTAGTTCTCAGACCGGCGCCGCGGCAGTGCCCGCGCCGAACGTCTTAGGCAGGGATCAGGAGTCGCCGGCCCCGGTGAAGCGCATGATCAGCCCCAGGGCGATGATGACAACACCCCAGGTGACGCCGAGGATGATAGTGAACCTGTTCAGGTTCCGCTCTGCCACGCCTGAGGAGCTCAGCCCGGAGCTCATGCCGCCACCGAACATGTCGGACAGACCGCCGCCCCGTCCCTTGTGGAGGAGGATCAGCAACGTCAGCAGGAGGCTGGTGATGCCAAGGAGGATCTGCAGAATGACATGAAGAACGTCCACGACGGCCTTTCAGAAGGTTGGAATTGCGGGAGTGTGCGCGCGGGACGGACTAGTCCGTCACCAAGTGACTCTCGAACCTGACAATATTAGCAAACTCGGCCGGATCGAGGCTTGCCCCGCCCACCAACAGGCCGTCCACGTCGTGTTCCTTCATGATGGCGGCGGCGTTGTTGGCCTTGACCGAACCTCCATAGAGGAGCCGGGTCTTTGCAGCCGTTGCGGCGTCGAACAGGGACTCAAGCTCGGCGCGGATGGCAGCGCACAGTTCCTGGGCGTCTCCCGGGCCGGCAACCTCCCCTGTTCCGATGGCCCAGACGGGCTCGTAGGCGACAACAAGCTCAGCGGCCTGTTCCGGGCTCAGGCCTGCAACACCGGCGCGGAGCTGCGCCAGGGTGTGCTCGACGTGCGTACCTGCCTGGCGGATCTCCAGGCCTTCACCGACGCAGAGCACGGGCACCAGGTTGTGCCTGAAGGCGGCCTTGACCTTGGCGTTGACGACGTCGTCGGATTCGTTGTGGATGGTGCGCCGTTCGCTGTGGCCCACCAGGACGTACTTGCAGCCCAGCTTGTTCAGGAACTGGCCGGAAATGTCACCGGTGTACGCGCCGGAGTCAAACGGGGAGAGGTCCTGGCCGCCGTACTCGATATCCAGGTCGTCGCCCTGGACCAGGGTCTGCACACCGCGGAGATCGGTAAACGGCGGGAAGACGGCAACCTCTACCCGGCTGTAGTCGTGCTTGGCATCCGAGAGCGTCCAGGCAAGTTTCTGCAGGAGGGTGATGCCCTGGACGTGGTCCATGTTCATTTTCCAGTTGCCCGCGATGAAGGGCTTGCGGTCGAAAGCGCCGTTCGTTGACGATGTCACTTAATCTCCAAAAAAGTCTTGATATGTGTTCGGCCGGCAGGCTGCCGCGGGGCAACCTGCCGGCCGGAGGACGTCCGGTACGGCTACCGGACGCTGTTACTACCGGTCCAGGACGCTGAGCCCCGGGAGTTCCTTGCCTTCGAGGTATTCCAGGCTTGCACCGCCACCGGTGGAAATGTGCCCGAACTGGTCATCCGCGAACCCGAGGGTACGGACTGCGGCGGCTGAGTCACCGCCACCCACTACGGTGAACGCGCCGGTCTCGGTGAGGGCCTGCGCAATGGCGCGGGTACCGGCGGAGAAGGCCTCGAATTCGAAGACGCCCATGGGGCCGTTCCAGAAGACGGTCTTTGCGCCCTTGATCTGTTCGGCGAAAGCTGCCGCCGACTCGGGTCCGATGTCCAGGCCAATGCCCTGCGCACCGAAGCTGCTGCTCTCGATGGCGTCCGCGGCAACGGTTTCGTGGGCTGCGTCAGCGGCGAACTTTTCCGCCACCACCACGTCCGTGGGCACTACGAACACGGTGCCGGCATCCGCTGCCCGCTTCAGGTAGTCCTGGACCACGGGAATCTGGTCTTCTTCCAGCAGGCTGGCGCCAACCTTGTGGCCGGCCGCGGCGAGGAAGGTGAACAGCATGCCGCCGCCCACCAGGATGGTGTCCGCCTTGCCGAGCAGGTTGTCGATGACCGCAAGTTTGTCCGAGACCTTGGAGCCGCCGAGCACCACCACGTAGGGGCGCTGGGTGTCGGTGGTCAGCTTCCGAAGGACCTGCACCTCGGTGTTCACGAGGTCGCCCAGGTAGGACGGCAGCCGGGTGGCGACGTCGTACACGCTTGCGTGCTTGCGGTGCACCGCGCCGAACGCGTCGTCCACGTAGGCGCCGTTGTCACCGGTCAGGGCCACCAGCTCGTCGGCGAAGGCGCCGCGCTGGGCGTCGTCCTTGCTTGTCTCACGGGCATCGAAGCGCACGTTCTCGAGGACCAGCACGTCACCGTCCTGGAGGGAGGCGGCAGCGTCCTTCGCGGAGCTGCCCACGATGTCCGCGGCCAGCGTCACCGTGAAGTCCGCCAGCTCGGCCAGGCGGCTGACCGCAGGCTTGAGCGAGTACTTTTCCTCCGGGGCGCCCTTGGGGCGTCCGAGGTGGGCTGCTACCAACACGCGGGCACCGGCGTCCGTGAGCTTTCGCAGCACTGGCAGGGAGGCCTTGATCCGGCCGTCGTCAGTCACTGTAGAGCCGTCGAGCGGCACATTCAGGTCACTTCGAACCAGAATGTACCGCCCGCGGACACCTTCAGCGATCAGTTCGTTGAGGGTGTGAGATGTCATGTGTCTAACCCTAGCCCAGCTTGGACGCGACAAGCTCCGTAAGGTCAACGAGTCGGTTGGAGTAGCCCCATTCGTTGTCGTACCACGAAACAACCTTGACCTGGTTGCCGATCACCTTTGTGAGTCCGGAGTCGAAAATCGAGGATGCGGGGTCGCCAACGATGTCGGAGGAGACGATGGGCTCGTCCGTGTAGGTCAGGAAGCCCTGCAGGTCCTCGGAATCAGCGGCACGCTTGAGGGCGGCGTTGACTTCCTCCACGGTGGTCTCGCGGGAAACGGTGACGGTGAGGTCCGTGGCGGAGCCGGTAGGGACGGGAACGCGGATGGCGTAGCCGTCCAGCTTGCCCTTGAGCTCGGGCAGGACCAAGCCGATGGCCTTGGCTGCGCCGGTGGACGTGGGCACCATATTGATGGCTGCGGCGCGTGCACGGCGCAGGTCCTTGTGCGGGCCGTCCTGCAGGTTCTGGTCTGCGGTGTACGCGTGGACGGTGGTCATGAGGCCACGCTCGATGCCGAACTCGTCGTTGATCACCTTGGCCAGCGGGCCGAGGCAGTTGGTGGTGCAGGAGGCGTTGGAGATGATGTGGTGCGTGGCGTTGTCGTAAAGGTTGTGGTTGACACCCATCACGATGGTGATGTCCTCATCCGATGCCGGAGCGGAGATCAGGACCTTCTTGGCGCCGGCAGCAATGTGCTTCTGCGCATCGGCGGCCTTGGTGAAGAAGCCGGTGGATTCGATCACGATGTCCACGCCCAGCTCGCCCCAGGGGAGGTTTGCGGGATCGCGCTCCGCAAGGACCTTGATGACGTTGCCGTCGACGACGATGTTGCCGTCCTTGACCTCGATGGTTTCCTTCAGGCGGCCGCCGACGGAGTCGTACTTGAACAGGTGGGCAAGGGCCTCCGGGCTGGTGAGGTCGTTGACTGCAACGATCTCCAGGTCCGCGCCCTGTGCGAGTGCTGCGCGGAAGTAGTTGCGGCCAATACGGCCAAAGCCGTTGATACCAATACGGGTCGTCACTTTTTCAGTCTCCTTGGTGCTTTCAGAAGCACAACTAGTTGAGCGGGCGTTCAAGCCAACTAACAGATCCCGCACGCCATTGGGCAGAGATGATTTACATACGGAGGGCGACCAGCCTCATTGCTGAAGGCTAACCGCCTTCCGTGACCTATCTTACGTTTAACTGGGTCCGCCCCCGCAAGTGCGGGGGCGGACGGTCCACATTGCGGTTGGTTTATGTCCGTAATGTGAGGTTTGTTACAGGCATGTGAAGCGCCGGTCACTACGGGAGGGTGATGAGTCCCGTGGCGTTGGTGCGTGCGGCCTCGAAGCGCTTAGCGACGTCGGCCCAGTTCACGATGTTCCAGAACGCCTTAACGTAGTCGGCCTTGACGTTGACGTAGTCCAGGTAGAAGGCGTGCTCCCACATGTCCAGCATCAGCAGCGGGGTGGTGCCCAGCGCTACGTTGCCCTGCTGGTCGTAGAGCTGCTCGATGACCAGGTTTCCGCCGATGGGCTCGTAGGCCAGGAAGCCCCAGCCCGAACCCTGCAGGCCGAGTGCGGCTGCGGAGAACTGGGCACGGAACGCGTCGAAGGAACCGAATGCGTCATCGATGGCCGCGGCCAGCTCGCCTTCGGGCTTGTCGCCGCCGTCCGGAGAGAGGTTGTTCCAGAACACGGAGTGGTTGATGTGGCCGCCGGTGTGGAACGCGAGGTCCTTCGAGAGCCGGTTGATGTTGGCGAAGTCGCCCTTTTCGCGGGCTTCGGCCAGCTGGGCCAGGGCGTTGTTGGCGCCCGCCACGTAAGCCGCGTGGTGCTTGCTGTGGTGCAGCTCCATGATGCGCGCAGAAATGTGCGGCTCCAGGGCAGCGTAGTCGTAGCTGAGTTCAGGCAGTACGTACTCGGTCACAAAATCCTCCAAAATCGTGGACACTCGGTCCGGTTGGTATATCTCGGATTGTGCATCCGGGCGTCTGGCACCCGGAATCTTTTTGATTCTATGGGCCCGTTACTCGTCCAGCATTTCAGGCGTCACATTGGCGTCCGTTCCGGGGATGCCCAGGTCAAGGGCGCGTTTGTCCGCCATGGCCAGCAGCCGGCGGATCCTTCCGGCAATGGCGTCCTTGGTCATCACGGGATCGGCCAGCCGGCCCAGCTCGTCGAGGCTGGCCTGCTTGTGCGCCACCCGGAGTTCTCCTGCGTATTTCAGGTGCTCCGGGACGTCGTCGCCAAGGATCTCCAGGGCCCGGTCCACGCGGGCACCGGCGGCCACGGCGGCCTGCGCTGAGCGGCGGAGGTTGGCGTCGTCGAAGTTGGCGAGCCGGTTTGCGGTGGCGCGGACTTCCTTGCGCATCCGGCGCTCCTCCCACACCATCAGGGCGTCGTGGGCGCCCATGCGGGTGAGGAGTGCCGCGATGGTGTCACCGTCGCGGATGACTACGCGGTCCACTCCCCTGACCTCGCGTGCCTTCGCCTGGATGTCCAGCCGGCGTGCCGCCCCCACCAGTGCCAGCGCCGATTCCGGGCCGGGACAGGTGACCTCCAGCGAGGAGGAGCGCCCGGGCTCGGTGAGCGATCCGTGCGCCAGGAACGCGCCGCGCCACACGGCTTCGGCGTCGGCTGCGGAGCCGTTGACGACGGCGGAGGGCAGCCCCCGCACGGGGCGGCCGCGGCCGTCAAGGAGGCCTGTCTGCCGGGCCAGCGCCTCGCCGTCCCGCACCACGCGGACCACGTAGCGGCTGGCGCGCCGCAGTCCCCCGGCCGAGACCACAATGATTTCGCTTTGGTGTCCGTAGACTTCTGCGATGGCCGCGCGGAGGCGGCGGGCAGTGGAGGCCAGGTCCACTTCGGCTTCGATGACGATCCGGCCGGAGATGATGTGGAGTCCGCCGGCGAAGCGGAGCATGGCTGAGACTTCCGCTTTGCGGACTGATGACTTCTTGATGTCCAGACGGGAAAGTTCTTCCTTGACTGATGCTGTCAGTGCCATGGCACCTTCCTAACTGTTCCCGAAAATGTCGTGGTACGCCGTGGCCAGACGCAGGGGGTCATGGACGGGTCGGCGGCCCGACGCCCCTACTTTACCCAAGACCACCTCGGCTCCGATCATCGCGGCGGCCTTCTCGAACTCGGGCCGGTCGGGAACCGAGGCGGGGTCGGCCAGGACAACATCCACGCTGAAGTCCGGCGCGTACCGCCGCAGGACATGCAGGTGGTCGGCGGCCGTCATGCCGGAGGTTTCCTTGGTGTCCGTGGCCAGGTTCATGGTCAGGAGGCGTTTGGCCGGAGTGTGGCACAGCGCCTGCCGCATTTCGGGCAGCAGCAGGTGCGGCAGGACCGACGTGTACCAGGAGCCCGGGCCCAGGATCACCCAGTCCGCCAGTTCGATGGCCGAGAGTGCTTCCACGCAGGCGGGCGCCGCTTCGGGCAGGAGCCGGACTTCTTCCAGCGACCCGGCCACGGCGCAGCGGGCCTGGCCGTGGATGGTCTGCAGGTGCGAGGTACCGTCAGGGGCGGTGACCCGGACGTCGCCTTCAATGGTCAGCGGCTCGGTGGACATGGGCAGGACCTGCCCGCGGGCGCCGAGCAGCGCACCCGCCCACCGGAGTCCGGCGACGGCATCCCCGAGCAGTTCCCAGAGGGTGACGATCAGCAGGTTGCCGGTGGCGTGGTCGTCCAGGGAGCCGCCGGGTCCCTTGCCGGGGCGGAAGCGGTGCTGCATTACATCGCGCCAGGTGCGTCCCCAGTCCGTGTCGTCGCACAGGGCGGACAAGGCCATGCGCAGGTCCCCGGGCGGGAGGACGCCGTACTCATCACGCAGACGCCCGGAAGACCCGCCGTCGTCCGCTACCGTGACGATGGCCGTGAGCTCGCTGGTAAGCAGGCGCAGCGCCGAGAGGGAGGCTGACAGGCCGTGGCCGCCGCCGAGTGCTACAACATTCCGCCCTTTATCCTGCTGGTTCGCCGCCGTTCCGGCCGGTGGAACCAGCGGCAGGGCCCCGGTGAACAGCGACATTACTCGCGGCCCAGGTCCCGGTGCGTGGTGGTCACGGTGACCCTGGGGTACTGGGCCAGTTTCTTGGAAAGTTCGACGGCGACCGCCACCGAGCGGTGCTTGCCGCCGGTGCAGCCCACTGCGATGGTGGCGTAGTGCTTGTTCTCGCGGCGGTAGCCGTCGAGGACGGGTTCCAGCGCCAACACATACCGGTCCACGAAGTTCTTGACCCCTTCGGCTTCGAGCACGTAGTCGCTGACATCCTTGTCCAAACCGGTGTGCGGGCGCAGCTGCGGCACCCAGTGCGGGTTGGGGATGAACCGGACGTCCGCCACGTAGTTGGCGTCCACGGGCAGGCCGTACTTGAAACCGAAGCTCATGATATTCAGGCGCAGGGCCACCGGGCCGGTTTCGCTGAACAGCTCGGTGATGGCTGTAGCCAGGCCATGGACGTTGTAGCCCGAGGTGTCCAGGACGACGTCGGAGCTGTCGCGCAGTTCCTGCAGCAGCTCGCGTTCGGCGGCGATGCCGTCGAGGATGCGGCCGCCGCCCTGCAGCGGGTGCGGCCGGCGGCCCTGTTCGAACCGGCGGACCAGCACGTTGTCGCTGGCGTCGAGGAAAAGGACGCGGAAGGTGACGCCGCTGGCGGCCAGCGCGCCCAGGGCCGCGCGGATGTCCGCGAAAAGTCCCTTGCTGCGGACGTCGATGACAACGGCCAGCCGCGGGATGGACTGCGGGGCGTGCGAGACGAGCTCAGCGAGGGTGCCCAGCATCTGCGGCGGCAGGTTTTCCACGACGTACCAGCCGTGGTCCTCCAGCGCGTCCGCAGCTGTGCTCCGGCCCGCTCCGGACATCCCGGTGACCACCAGCAGTTCCGCTTCGAGCGGCTTGACGGGCTGCATCCCGTCCTCCCCCGCTCCGGATTCCGCCGTTGTGTCTGCCATTAAGTCCGCCCCGTTTCCTAAGTTGCCTGGTGGGGTTTCCGGCGCCCGCCGTTACCCCTCCCCAACCCTAGCTAAGTTTGAATCAACTCCGCCAAGTTTCACCGTGTCCGGTCAGGTTTCGATGACTTCGCCGGTGGTCATGTTGATGGCGGGCACCGGGGAAGCCTCCGGCCCGTTGCCGGAGAAATGGTGCACGATGGCGCTGGCCAGGGCAGGACCGATCCCCTTCGCTTCGGAGAGCTGCGCCGCCGACGCCGCCTTGACGCCCTTGACAGATCCGAAATGCGCCAGGAGGGCCTTGCGTTTGGAGGCACCGAGTCCCGGCACGCCGTCCAGGGCGGACACGGTCATGGCCTTGCCGCGTTTCTGCCGGTGGAACGAGATGGCGAAGCGGTGGGCTTCGTCGCGGATGCGTTGCAGCAGGTACAGGCCCTGCGAGGTCCGGGGCAGGATGACCGGGAAGTCGCTGTCCGGCAGCCAGACTTCCTCCAGCCGTTTGGCCAGGCCCACCACGTACACGTCGTCGATACCCAGATCGGCGAGGGCCCGGGCCGCCGCATTGACCTGGGGCTTGCCGCCGTCCACTACCACCAGGTTGGGCGGGTAGGCGAACTTCGCCCGGGGCGCGGGCGTGGTGGTATCCAGGAGGGCGGTGTCCTGGCCGGGTGCTGCCAGGCTGAGGTCCACCTCGCCGGGTTCCGCGGGCACCGGGTCCTGTCCCGCCGGACCGCCCGCGTTGAGGACGGACTCGTCCACCTGGGCCGATTTGTCCTGCAGGTAGTGCCGGAACCGCCGCGTCAGAACGTCGTGCATGGCGGCGGTGTCATCGGAGGCCGCGGCGCCGGTGATGGAGAACTTCCGGTAATCGGACTTCTTCGGCAGCCCGTCCTCCACCACCACCATCGAGGCCACCACGTTGGTGCCCTGGACGTGCGAGACGTCAAAGCATTCGATCCGCAGCAGCGGCACGGGCAGGTCCAGCGCCTCCTGGAGTTCCTGCAGCGCCTGCGACCTGACGGTGATGTCGCCGGCACGGCGGGTCTTATGGAGTTTGAGGGCATGTTCGGCGTTTTCCCGGACCGTGGACATCAGCGCGGCTTTGTCCCCGCGCTGCGGAACCCGGATGTCCACCTTCGCGCCGCGGATGCCACTGAGCCACTCCGTCAGCTCCGCCTGGTTGCTGGGCGCCACGGGCACCAGGACTTCGCGTGGCAGCCTGCCATGGCTTTGCCCTTCATCGCCGTAGACCTGCTGGAGGAGGTGCTCCACGAGGTCGGGTGGGGTGGAGTCCTCCACCTTCTCCACCACCCAGCCACGCTGGCCGCGGATCCGGCCGCCCCGGACGTGGAACACCTGAACGGCGGCTTCCAGTTCATCCTCGTGGAGGGCGAAGACATCGGCGTCGGTCTCCTCCGCGAGCACCACCGCGTTGCGTTCGAACACCTTGCGGAGCGCAGTGATGTCATCGCGCAGCCGCGCTGCCCGTTCGTAGTTCAGCTCGGACACGGCGTCGGCCATCTGCTTCTCCAGCTTGCTGATGAAGCGTTTCGCTTCACCGCCCATAAAGGCGCAGAAGTCTTCGGCGAGGGCCCGGTGGTCGTCCGGGGAGATCCGGCTGACGCAAGGTGCGGAGCACTTGTCGATGTAGCCCAGCAGGCACGGCCTGCCGCTCGCCTCGGCGCGCTTGAACACCCCGGCACTGCAGCTGCGCACCGGGAAGACCCGGAGGAGGGTGTCCATGGTTTCCCGGATGGCCCCGGCGGTATACGGGCCGAAGTAGCGCGTGCCCTTCTTCTTGTCGCCGCGCAGTACCTGCACGCGCGGGTACTTTTCGCCCATGGTGACCGCGAGGTACGGGTACGTCTTGTCGTCGCGGAAAACCACATTGAACCGCGGTTTGAATTCCTTGATCCACGTGTATTCCAGCTGCAGCGACTCCAGCTCGCTGCCCACCACGGTCCATTCCACGCTGCTGGCCGCGTGGACCATGGCATAGGTCTTGGGCAGCAGCCCGGCAGGGTTGGCGAAGTACGAGTTCAGCCGGGAGCGGAGGCTTTTCGCCTTGCCCACATAGATGACCCGTCCGTTCGGGTCGCGGAACCGGTACACCCCCGGGTTCGTGGGAATTTCGCCCGTTTGGGGCCGGTAACTAGCTGGATTTGCCACCTATCCAGTCTACTGAGGCCTGCAGGGTGCCATGGCCGGCCCCGGCTACTCCGTGATTTTGCTCTGGTTATAGCTGGTGGAGCGTTCCTGGCCGCTGAGTTCGGCGATGGCGTCCATGATCCGGTCAGTGACTTCCCGGCGGGCCGGGAGGGAATGGTCCGGCCCTGTCTTGTCGAAGTACAGCGGTTCCCCCACCTTCATGGTGAAGTGCTGCGGCCTGACGCCCTTCTCCCCGGCGCGCTGCAGGTTTTCGGTGCCGATCAGGCCCACCGGGATCACGGGTGCGCCGGTGGTCAGCGCCAGCCATCCCACGCCGGTGCGGCCGCGGTAGAGGATGCCGTCACGGGAACGCGTTCCTTCCGGGTAGATTCCGATGCCACGGCCGGACTCGAGGATGTCCAGCAAGGTTTTGAGCGCCTGGACGCTGGCGGCCTGCTCGCCGCGTTCCACAGGGATGGAACCCACGGATTCGAAGAAGGCCTTCATGACCTTGCCCTTGACTCCGCCGGTGGTGAAGTACTCGGCCTTCGCGAAGAAGGCCACCGGCCGGGGCATCAGCGCCTGGACAATGACGCTGTCAAAGAAGGACAGGTGGTTGGGTGCCACGATGAACGGCCCGTCAGCGGGCACGTTCTCAATGCCGACGACGGTGGGCCGGCAAGTGCCGGCGATCAGGCTCCGGGTGGTCCAGCGGACGGCTTCAAACATTTCCATCGTTGGTCACCTCGCTCATGGCCGCCGCGTGGATGGACTCGAGGCGGTTGATGGTGGTCACCAGCTCTTCGGCGGTCTCCACGACGGCAACGGCGCCGGCAGTTTGAAGTTCGCCGTCGGGGGCAAATCCCCAGGCAACCCCAATACAATCCAGGCCGTTGGCCAGGGCCCCCGCGACGTCCTGTGCGCGGTCCCCCACCATCAGGGCATGCTGCGCGCCCAGGCCCCTCAGTGCAGCAGCGATAATCTCTGTCTTGCCCACCGGGACCCCGTCCACGGCGGACTCGTCATCCGCCGATCCGTGGATTCCGTGGAAGACTCCGTCGATACCGTGGTGCTGCAGGACCGTGCGGGCCAAACCCTGGGGTTTCTGCGTGGCCACGGCCACCGGCCGGCCTTCAGCCGCGTAAGACTCCAGGACTTCACGGACACCCGGGTACAGCCGGCTCTGGCCGATCCCGGTGGCGACGTAGTACTCGCGGTAGCGGCGGATGACGTCCTCCAGCAGGTGGGCCGGGACGTGGGCCACGTTCAGCAGGGAATCGCTCAGCTTCGGGCCGATCATCGCTTCGAGGAGGTCCTGGCCGGGAACCGGAAGCCCCAGCGCCCGGAGGGCCACAGCAATTCCATCTGTTATTCCGCCGGCCGGATCGACAAGAGTGCCGTCCAGGTCAAAGATCACGGGCACTGTTGTTTGAGTCACCGGGTTAGTTTCTCACGACAGCGCTGATGCCTGAAACTCGCATTCCCGACACGGAATACTTCCCGGCTGAGGGGGCCCTATGGCAGGATCTCGGCGAGGAAGGCCGCGGTGTGGCTGGTGGTGGACTTCGCGATTTGCTCAGGCGTGCCGGCAGCCACCACCTGGCCACCGCCCGAACCGCCATCCGGGCCAAGATCCACAATCCAGTCGGCACTCTTGATGACGTCCAGGTTGTGTTCGATGGTGATCACCGTGTTGCCCTTGTCCACCAGGCCCTGCAGCACCATCAGGAGCTTGCGGATGTCCTCGAAGTGCAGCCCGGTGGTGGGCTCATCAAGGACGTAGACGCTGCGGCCGTTCGACCGCTTCTGCAGTTCGGCGGCCAGCTTGACGCGCTGGGCCTCGCCACCGGACAGCGTGGTTGCAGGCTGCCCCAGCCGGACGTACCCCAGGCCCACATCGACGAGCGTGTTCAGGTGCCGTGCGATCGGCGAGAACGCAGCGAAGAACTCCGCACCCTCCTCGATGGGCATGTTGAGGACGTCCGCGATGGTTTTGCCCTTGTAGTGGACTTCCAGGGTCTCGCGGTTGTAACGGGCACCGTGGCACACCTCGCACGGCACGTAAACGTCCGGCAGGAAGTTCATCTCGATCTTGAGCGTGCCGTCACCGGAGCAGGCCTCACAGCGCCCGCCCTTGACGTTGAAGGAAAAGCGTCCGGGAAGGTAGCCGCGGACCTTCGCCTCGGTGGTCTCCGCGAAGAGCTTGCGGATGTTGTCGAAAACGCCGGTGTAGGTGGCCGGGTTGGAGCGCGGCGTGCGGCCGATGGGGCTCTGGTCCACGTGCACCACCTTGTCCAGGTGTTCCAGGCCCTGCACGGTCTTGTGCCGGCCGGCCACCTGCTTGGCGCCGTTGAGTTTGTTGGCCAGGACCTTGTACAGGATCTCGTTGACCAACGTGGATTTCCCGGAGCCGCTGACGCCGGTGACGGCGGTGAAGAGACCCAGCGGGAACGCGGCATCAACATTGAGGAGGTTGTTCTCCCGGGCGCCGACCACCTTCAGTTCGCGCTTTTTGTCGTACTTCCGGCGTTTCTTGGGGACGTCGATCTTCTTGCGCCCGGACAGGTAGTCGCCGGTCAGCGAAGCGGTGTTTTCCAGCAGGTCCTTGTAGGAGCCGGAGTGGACCACCTGGCCGCCGTGCTCGCCGGCGCCCGGTCCGATGTCCACCACCCAGTCCGCCACGTGAATGGTGTCCTCATCGTGTTCCACCACGATGAGCGTGTTGCCCATGTCGCGGAGCCTGGTCAGGGTGTCGATCAGGCGCCGGTTGTCCCGCTGGTGCAGGCCGATGGATGGTTCGTCCAGCACGTACAGGACGCCCACCAGGCCGGACCCGATCTGCGTAGCCAGGCGGATGCGCTGGGCTTCGCCGCCGGACAGTGTGGCCGAGGGACGTTCGAGGTTGAGGTATTCCAGCCCGACGTCCAGCAGGAAGGTCAGCCGCGCCTGGATCTCCTTGAGGACCTGGTGCGCGATCTGGGCTTCACGGCCGGTCAGCACCAGGTTGTTCAGGAATTCGGCGCAATCGCGCATGGGCAGGGCCGCGACGTCGGCGATGGACTTCCCGTTGATGAGCACCGACAGGGAGGCCGGGTTGAGGCGTGCACCGTTACAGGCAGGGCAGGGGATCTGCCGCATGTACTCTTCGTAACGGTCCCGGGCCCACTCGGAGTCCGTCTCGCCGTGTTTGCGGTGGACGTATTGGATGGCGCCTTCGAAGCCGGTGCTGTATTTCCGTTCCCGGCCGAACCGGTTCCGGTACTGCACCACCACCTTGTGGTCCTTGCCGTGCAGCACCGTCTGGCGGACATCGCTGCCCAGCTTCTCCCAGGGCGTGTCCATGGAGAACCCGAGTTCCTTCGCGAGGCCTTCCAGGAGCCGGTTCCAGTATTCGGTGGTGGCAGTACCCAGGGACCAGGGTGCGATGGCGCCCTCGGACAGGGAGAGCTCGGGGTTGGGGACGATGAGTTCCTCATCCACCTCCAGCTTGGTGCCGATGCCGCTGCAGGCGGCGCAGGCGCCGAAGGGGTTGTTGAAGGAGAAGGACCTCGGCTCGATCTCGTCGATGGCGAGGGGATGTTCATTGGGACAGGCCAGGTTCTCGGAGAACGCGCGGAGCCGGTGCGGATCGTCGGCTTCCAGGTCCACGAATTCGGCCAGGACCCTGCCCTCGGCCAGGCCCAGTGCGGTTTCGATGGAGTCGGTGAGGCGCTGGCTGATGCCTTCCTTCACCACCAGGCGGTCCACCACTACCTCGATGGTGTGCTTGAACTGCTTTCCCAGTTTGGGCGGATCGTTGAGTTGAACAAGGTTGCCGTCCACCCGGGCGCGGGAGTAGCCCTTGGCGGTGAGTTCTTTGAAGAGGTCAACAAACTCCCCCTTCCGGCCGCGGACCACGGGGGCGAGTACCTGGAAGCGGGTGCCTTCGTCCAGCTCGAGCAGTTGATCGACAATCTGCTGAGGTGTCTGCTTGGCTACCGGTTCGCCGCAGACGGGGCAGTGCGGGCGGCCGACTCGCGCCCAGAGCAGGCGCATGTAGTCGTAGATCTCCGTGATGGTGCCCACGGTGGACCGCGGGTTCTTGCTGGTGGACTTCTGGTCGATGGAGACCGCCGGCGACAACCCCTCGATGAAGTCGACGTCCGGCTTGTCCACCTGGCCCAGGAACTGGCGCGCGTACGCGGAGAGCGATTCGACGTAGCGGCGCTGGCCTTCGGCGAAGATGGTGTCGAAGGCCAGGGATGATTTGCCGGAGCCGGACAGCCCCGTGAAGACGATCATGGCGTCCCGGGGCAGGTCCAGGTCCACGTTGCGCAGGTTGTGCTCCCGGGCACCCTTGACCACAAGGCGGGACAGGTCTGGACGCTTGGGCGCGGCGGAGCGGGCCAGCGAAACTTCAACGGATTGGAGGGCAGATTCTTCAGCTACGGCTTTAGGCACCCACTAATGCTAATCGAAAACTTCTTCGAACACCCACGCGGGGGCCATCAGGAGCCGTCGTAGGCTGCAGCGAGCAGTTGGACGGCCTCCGCGAACGATGCGCCCTGTGCCTTGGCGGCCGCAGCGTACTCGGCGGCTGCGGCCGACAGCCCGCCCAGGCGCTCATCGCGGGCACAGACGACGGTGCCGTTCCTCCCCCGGGTGGCCACGACGCCGGCTGCTTCGAGTTCCTTGTAGGCCCTGGCCACGGTGTGGGGTGCCACGTCCAGCCGTTCCGCCAACGCACGCACAGCGGGCAGCCGCGTTCCCGGCGGCAGCTTCCCGCCGTCGGCCTGATGGATCACCTGGAGCCGCAGCTGCTCGAACAGCGGCACCGAACTGGCCGCATTGGGCTTCCAGGACCCCGGGAAGTCGGGCACCGTTTTCAAATCCCGGCCTCCAGCACGCCGCCCCGTCCCGCCTGCAGTGCGAACTGGGCGTTGTAGAGGCGCGTGTAGTAGCTGTTGGCAGAAAGGAGCACGTTGTGGGTGCCCTGCTCAACGATGCGTCCGTGGTCCATAACCAGAATTAGATCAGCGTCGCGGACTGTGGCCAAACGATGGGCGATCACAAAGCTGGTCCGGCCCCGGCGCAGCCGCTGCATGGCCTGGCGGATCAGCAGCTCAGTCCTGGAGTCCACGGAACTGGTGGCCTCATCAAGGATCTGTACCGCCCGTCCCGCCAATTGTGCCCTGGCAATGGTGATCAGCTGCCGCTGGCCCTGGCTCAGCCCGTCTCCGCCGTTTTCCAGCACGGTGTCGTAGCCATGCGGCAGGGACCTCACAAAACGGTCCACGTGGCTGGCTTCGGCCGCGGCCAGGATGTCAGCCTCGGCGGCTCCGGGGCTGCCGTATGCGATGTTGTCCCGGATGGTGCCGGCGAAGAGCCATGCGTCCTGCAGCACTACGCCGAACCCGGCCCGCAGGGTGTCCCGCGGAAAGGCCGCGATGTCCGTCCCGCCGATGGTGATGCGCCCGGAGTCCGGTTCGCAGAAGCGCAACAGGAGGTTGATGACGGTGCTCTTGCCGGCCCCGGTGTGTCCCACGATCGCCACGGTCCGGCCCGGTTCCACCGCAAAGGACAGGTTGCGCACCGCCGGCGCAGCGTCCGGATACGCGAACGTTACGTCGTGAAATTCAATGCGGCCGCGCTCCTGGACCACAGTGTCAGGTGCCGGCCGCTCGGGCGGCTCCTCCTGTGTATCGAGCAGCGCGAAGACGCGGGACGCCGAGGCCATGCAGGACTGCATGAGGTTGAGCATGCCGCCGATCTGGCCCACCGGCGTGGTGAACAGCCTGCTGAACTGGATAAAGGCCTGGATGCCCCCGATTGTCATGGCTCCGGCGGTGACCTGGAGGGCACCGACCACCGCCACCGCGATGTAACTGAGATTGGACATCAGGACCATCAGCGGCTGCACGACGCCCGCCGAGTACTGGGCTTTGGTGGCCGCACGCGCCAGCCGGTGGTTGCTCCGGGCCACGACTTCCGCTGCCTGCGCCTGCCGGCCAAAGGCCTTAATGACCTCGTGGCCGGTGATGAATTCCTCCACGTTCGCGTTCAATTCGCCCGTTTCCGTCCACTGCCGGTCGAACTGTGACTGGGATTTCCGGGCCACCTGCACGGTGACCAGGGTGGTCAACGGGACCGCGGCGATGGCGATGGCGGCGAGCAGCGGCGAGATCCACAGCATCATGGCCAGCGAACCGCTCAGCATCAGCACGGACATGATGAGTTGGGTCAGGAGCTGGTTCATGGCCTGGGTGATGTTGTCGATGTCGTTGGTGGCCCGGCTCAGGACGTCGCCCCGGGACCGCTCCCGGAAATACGTCACCGGCAGCCGGTGAAGCTTCTCCTCGACCGACTCCCGGAGCCCGTACATCACTCCCTGCACCGAACGGGCGGCAAGTGCCCCCTGGATCCAGTTGAACAGGGAAGCGCCGACGTACATGAGTGCCACCGCGCCCAGGATGACCCCCAGCATTTCCTGGTCGAGGTTCCCGCCCATAGCGGCGTCCACCACGACGTCGGTGGCGTCGCCCAGGTACTTTGGCGCGGCGACGTTGAGGCCCGCGAACGCGCAGGTGGCAGCAACGGCGCCCAGCATGTGCCGGCGGAAGGGCCGAAGCAGTCCAAGGAGCCGGCGGGCAGTAGGCCAGAACCGTCCTGCCGTCTCGGCTGCGGGGGCCGGCGAAGTCATGGGCGGCCGTCCAAGGCAAGCTGCGATTCCGCTATTTCCCGGTAGGTGGCCGATGTCTCCAGCAACTCCCGGTGTGTTCCCTGCGCCACCAGCCGCCCGCCGTCGAGCACCAATATCAGCCCGGCGCCTTCCACCGCGGAAATCCTTTCCGCCACCACAATGACCGTGGCCGGGGCCAGCACCGCCTGGAGGGCCTGCCTCACCCGGGTATCGGTGTCGTAGTCCAGCGCGGAAAAGCTGTCGTCAAAAAGGTACAGGGGGGCCTTGCGCAGCAGCGCACGGGCAATGCAGAGCCGCTGCCGCTGGCCGCCGGAAAGATTGGTGCCGCCCTGGCCCAGCGGCGTGGCAAGCCCCAGCGGCAGGTCCCGCATAAAGCGCATGGTCTGGGCGGTTTCCAGGACCTCCCACAGTTCCGCGTCTGTCGCGCCAGGTTTCGCCATCCGGAGGTTGTCGCCGATGGTGCCCATGAAAAGGTGGGACTGCTGGGGAACGATAGCCATGGATTCGCGGAGGCTCTCCAGGGCCACATCCTTGATATCCACCCCGCCCAGGCTGATGTGCCCGGCCGTGGAATCGAGGAAACGTGGAATGAGGTTGAGCAGGGTCGATTTCCCGCTTCCGGTGGAGCCCACAATCGCGGTCACGGTGCCGGGGCGGGCGGTAAAGCTGATGCCGGACAGCACCGGCGCCTCCGCGCCTGGATAGGAAAAGCGCACCTGGCTGAACTCGAGCGTTGCCGGCACCAGGCGCGGTGGCCGACGGCCGTTTCCGACGGCGGCATCCGCCAGTGGGAACGGCCGCGGCACATCCGCAGCCAGGGCCGGGGGCTGCAGGGGCGCCAGGAACAGGGATTGGGGGTTCACTGGCTGGCGCACGGATGGTTCTGTACTGAGGACGGCGCCGATCCGTTCGGCACTGACGGAGGCGCGCGGCGCCGTCATCAGGACGTACATGGACATCATGATGGCGAGGAGGATCTGGAAGATGTAGGCAATGAACGCCGTCAGGGCACCAACGTTCATCTCCCCGGCCTGGATCCGGTGCCCGCCGAACCACACCACCGCCACAGAGGAGATGTTCACCACGAGCATGACCAGCGGAAGCATGCCGGCAACCAGCAGCGCGGACTGGAGATTGTTGGTGGTGAGGCTGCTGTTGGTCCGCGCGAAGCGGCGGATCTCATGGTTCTGGCGGACGAACGAACGGATCACGCTGGCGCCGATGATCTGCTCCCGAAGAACGCTGCCGGCACGGTCCAGCAGTTCCTGGCCCTCGCGGTAGAGCGGGATCAGCCGCCGGACAATCAGGTACATGGTCAGCAGCAGCAGGGGCAAAATCACGATGATCACCGAGGACAGCGCCACGTCCTGGTGCAGTGCCAGGACCACCCCGCCAACGCCCATTGCGGGACCGGCCACCAGCATAGTGAAGACCAGCACGGCGAACGCCTGGATCTGCTGGGTATCGTTGGTGGCCCGGGTGGTCAGGCTCTGGGTGCCGAACACGGCGACGTCCTGGGAGGACAGCGACTGGATCCTGGCAAACAGTTCGCCGCGGAGCTGTTGGCCCATCCTCATGGCCACCACGGCGGCAAGGTAGCCCGCGGTGATGGCGGCCGCCGCCTGCAGGACGGCGATGACCGCCATCACCATGCCCAGGCGCCAGATGAGTGCGGTGTTGCCCGCAACGATGCCGTCGTCAACGATCGCCGCATTAACGGTGGGCAGCAGGAGGTTGGCGGCAGCCTGGACCAGTTGCAGGAGCACGATGGCGGCGATACGGACTTTGTGGCCCATGAGCAGCCGCCTCATCAAAGCGATCAGCACCAAACCTCCACTGCGTTCTGGGATAGCCGGGAAGGGCGGACGGCGGCGGCTCCCGTACGGCCAACTCCGCCATTGTAAGGCAGATCACTTTTCTGTGCTGTCACGCAGCGTGACTGCCACGTGGAGAACGTCCAGCGAATGGACTTTACCTCCTATCCCTTGCGCCCTACAGCGAAGATCCTGCGGAAAGGGAAGACGGTGCCGTGCTGCATTGCAGGGTAGGCCTCGCGCAGCGCCGCGGCGTAGTCCGCCTCGAAGGCAGCACCGTCCTCCGGTGACAGGACAGCCAGGACGGGTCGGAGCGCGGTGCCGCGCACCCACTCCAGCACGGGGTCCGGGCCGGCCAGCACCTGCTGGTAGGTGGTCTCCCACGCATCGGCCGTGAAGCCGGCGTCGAGCAGAACGCCCAGGTATTCCGCGGGCTCATCCACCGATTCGCCGCCCCGCAGGACACCGCGCAGCTTCGGCTCCCAGCGGGACGAGCCGGCCAGGGCCCGCATCAGCGCGTGGGACGGGGCATTGAAATTCCCCGGAACCTGCATGCCAAACCACGAGCCGGGCCGGAGCGCCGCCGCCCACTTCCGGATCAGTTCCTGATGACCGGGCACCCACTGCAGTGCCGCGTTGCTGACTACCACTTCCGTATCAGCGGACGGCATCCAGTGGGCCATATCCCCCAGCTCGAAGCGCAGGGACGGCGTTCCGTCCGCAACGGCCGCAGCCTTGGTGAGCATCTCGGCCGAGGAATCGACGCCCACAACGTCGGCTCCCGGCCAGCGCTCCGCCAAAGTGGCGGTGAGGTTCCCCGGACCGCACCCCAGGTCAACCACCTGCACTGGCCGGTCAGCATGGATCCTGCCGGTGAGGTCAAAGAACGGGCGGTCCCGGTAGTCGCCGAACTGGACGTACTTTGCCGGATCCCATTTCATACAGTTCTCCACTTTCTGGTTCGGCAGGTATCCGGAAGCCTAACCCGCTGGACGCGGAAATCCCGGTGCATCCGGGCACTAAGCTGGAAAACAATGAAACTCGTTGACCAGCTGCCTGATGTCTCCGCCCCCGGTCTGCCGGCGTCCGCCGTCGACCCTGACGCCCTGTACACCCGGTTCCTGGAGTGGACGGAGAGCCGGGGCCTGGTACTGTACCCGGCCCAGGACGAGGCGATCATGGAGCTGGCCACGGGCGCCAGCGTGATCCTGGCGACGCCCACGGGCTCCGGAAAGTCGCTGGTGGCCATCGCCGCGCACTTCCAGGCCATGGCACAGGGCCGGCGCAGCTACTACACAGCCCCCATCAAGGCGCTCGTCTCCGAGAAGTTCTTCGCGCTGTGCGATATCTTCGGGGCCGAAAACGTGGGGATGATCACGGGCGATTCGGGCGTCAACCAAGACGCGCCCATCATCTGCTGCACCGCCGAAATCCTGGCCAACACCGCCCTCCGGGAAGGAGCGGCCGCGGACCTGGGATCTGTGGTGATGGACGAGTTCCATTTCTATTCGGACCCGCAGCGCGGCTGGGCCTGGCAGGTGCCCCTGCTGGAGCTCCCCCAGGCGCAGTTCCTTCTCATGTCCGCCACACTGGGTGACGTCAGCCGCTTCGAGAAGGGCCTGACGGACCTGACCGGGCGTCCCACCACCACGGTGAGTTCGGTGGAGCGGCCCATCCCGCTGCATTACTACTACCACGAGACTCCCGTCCACGAGACGCTGGAGGAACTGCTGTCCACCAAGCAGGTGCCGGTGTACGTGGTGCACTTCAGCCAGATCGAGGCCATCGACCGCGCCCAGACCCTGATGAGCATCAACGTCTGCACCCGCGAGGAGAAGGACAGGATCGCGGAGCTGATCGCCAACTTCCGTTTCGCCGCGGGCTTCGGCAAGACCCTCAACCGGCTGGTGCGGCACGGCATCGGGGTGCACCACGCAGGCATGCTCCCGAAGTACCGCCGTCTGGTGGAGCAGCTGGCGCAGGCAGGGCTGCTGAAAGTCATCTGCGGCACGGACACGCTGGGCGTGGGCATCAACGTGCCCATCCGCACCGTGGTCCTGACCGCCTTGAGCAAGTACGACGGCGTCCGCACCCGGCTGCTGAACCCGCGTGAGTTCCACCAGATTGCCGGCCGGGCCGGGCGGGCAGGCTACGACACAGCGGGCACGGTGGTGGTGCAGGCTCCGGAACATGTCATCGAGAACGTGAAGGCCATGGCCAAGGCCACCGCCAAGTTTGGCGACGACCAGCGGAAGCTGCGCCAGGTGGTGAAAAAGAAGCCGCCGGAGGGCTTTGTCTCCTGGGGAGAACCCACGTTCAAGCGGCTGGTGGAATCCGTCCCCGAGCCGTTGGCTTCCAGCTTTACGGTGACGCACGCGATGCTGATGAACCTGATGGAACGCCCCGGCGACCCCTTCGCGGCCGCCCGCCGGCTGCTGACGGAAAACCATGAGACCCGGCCCGCCCAGCTGCAGCTGATGCAGAAAGCGCTGGGAATCTACCGTGAGCTGCTGGCCGCCGAAGTAGTGGAGCGGATTCCGCCGGAACAGCAGGGCCCGGATGGCCGCACGGTGCGCCTCACCGTCCACCTGCAACCCAACTTCGCCCTGAACCAGCCGCTGTCCCCCTTCGCACTCGCGGCGCTGGAGCTCCTTGACCCGGAGTCGCCGTCGTACGCCCTGGACGTGGTGTCCGTGATCGAGGCGACGCTCGAAAAGCCGCGCCAGATCCTCTCTGCCCAGCAGAAGAAAGCCCGCGGCGAAGCCATCGCCGCGATGAAGGCCGACGGCATCGAGTACGACCAGCGGATGGCCATGCTCGAGGAAGTGACCTACCCGCAGCCGCTCGCCGACATCCTCGGCGAAGCGTTTGAGGTGTACCGCAAGGCGGCCCCGTGGGTTGGAGACTTCGAACTGGCGCCCAAATCAGTGGTGCGGGACATGTACGAACGTGCCATGAACTTCGGCGAGTTTGTGCAGTTCTACGGCCTGGCCCGCTCCGAAGGCATTGTGCTGCGGTACCTCGCGGACGCATTCAAGGCGCTGCGGCAGACGGTACCGCAGGACATGCTGCGCGACGACCTGGAAGATCTCAATGCCTGGCTTGGCGAGCTGGTCCGGCAGGTCGACTCGAGCCTGCTGGACGAGTGGGAGGAACTCGCATCAGGCGCTGCGCCCACCCCGCACGACGCAGCGCCGCCTCCCCCGCCGTCCCTCACGTCCAACATCCGCGCCTTCCGTGTGATGGTGCGCAACGAGATGTTCCGCCGTGTGGAGCTGTTCGCTGACGAGGACGCCGCGGCCCTGGGCGAACTGGACGGCGCCGCCGGCTGGGACGCGGACCGTTGGGAAGACGTCCTGGACCTCTACTTCGACGAGCACAACGACATCGGCACTGGCCCGGATGCCCGCGGCCCCGGGCTGTTGATCATCACCGAGGAGCCCGGCGTGTGGAAGGTCCGGCAGATCTTCGACGACCCCGCCGGCAACCACGACTGGGGCATTTCCGCGGAAGTGGACCTGGACGCCTCGAACGAAACCGGAACGGCCGTACTCCGCGTGACGGACGTGAACCGGCTCTGACGGCGCGGCCCCGCTGCCGCAACTGCTGCCCGGCGCTGCTGCTGCAGAGGCCGGGATGGCGGCGGTAAGCTCGAACAATGAGTGTAATCCGCCCGGCAACCCCGCACGATGTCCCTGCCATCCTCCGTATGATCCACGAGCTGGCGCACTACGAGAAGGAACCGGACGCAGTCCGGAACACCCCGGAAATGCTGGAGCGTGTCCTCTTTGGCGAGAGCCCCCGGGTTTTCGCGGCCATGGCGGAAAACCACAACGGGGACGTCCGCGGCTTCGCGCTGTGGTTCCTGAACTACTCCACTTGGGAAGGTGTGCACGGGATCTACCTCGAGGACCTGTACGTCAGTCCGGAAGCGCGCGGCGAGGGACACGGCAAGGCGCTGCTGCAGCACCTGGCCGGGATCGCCGTCGCGAAGGGCTACGCGCGGGTGGAATGGAGCGTGCTGGACTGGAACGAGCCGTCCATCAACTTCTACCGGCGGTTGGGCGCCCGCCCCATGGACGGCTGGTCCACCTTCCGGCTCACCGGCGAGGCGCTCGAGCAGTTCGGCAGCAGCGTTCCGGCGTCCGCCCATGGCTGACGTGGCCGAGGCGCGCGCAGCGGCCAGCCAACTGACGGCAGGACGCCTGACCTCCGGAACGGGTGCTGTCCGGCACGAGATCAGGGCCCGGCACGAGTTCCGCGGCCTGCGGACCGTTGAACACTCCTTCACCGTGCCCCTGGACCACTTCGGCGCCTCGGGCAGCTCCGAAACGATCACCGTTTTCGCCCGCGAGTACGTTTCGGCCGCCCACAGCCCCGAAGAGGCGGCAAAGCTGCCGTGGCTGCTGTTCCTCCAGGGCGGTCCGGGGGGACGCGGCAACAGGTTCGGTTCCCTGGGCGGCTGGAGCAAGGCCGCAGGCAAGGATTTCCGGATACTGATGCTGGACCAGCGCGGCACCGGGCTGTCCACTCCCCTGGACCGGAACACGCTGCCCCTGCGCGGCACGGCAGCACAGCAGGCGGCGTACCTGGAGCATTTCCGCGCGGACTCCATCGTGGCCGACGCCGAACTGATCCGTGCCGCGCTGGGCTCACCGCCCTGGAGCATCTACGGCCAGAGCTATGGCGGTTTCTGCGCGCTCACATACCTCTCGTTCGCGCCCGAAGGCCTTCGGGAGGCTCTCATCACCGGCGGCCTGGCGCCGCTCGCGGGCCCGGCGGAGGACGTGTACCGGGCCACCTTCAAGCGGGTGGCCGCACGGAACGCCGAATATTTCGCCTGGTACCCGGAGGACCGGGCCACCGTTGACAGGATCGCGCACCACCTGCGGAGCACCCCGGAAGTCCTGCCCGACGGCGGCCCCCTGACCGTGGAGCGCTTCCAGATGGTGGGTGCTTTCCTGGGCGGCAACACCCGGGTGGACAGCCTCCATTACCTGCTCGAGGACGCCTTCACGGAGGCCGACGGCGGCACCCGGCTTTCGGATGCGTTCCTGGAGCAGGTGCAGGGCGTGGTGTCCCGTCGGTCCAACCCCCTGTATGCCCTGATGCACGAGTCCATCTATGGGCAGGGCGAAGGGACGGACTGGGCGGCTTGGCGGGTGCTGCGCGAGTACCCGGAGTTCCGGCCGGACGCGGACCCCCTGCTGCTCACCGGTGAAATGGTGTACCCGTGGTATTTCGACCAGGACCCGGCGCTGCGGCCGCTGCGCGACGTCGCCGGAATCCTCGCGGCGAAGAATGACTGGAAGCCGCTTTACGATCCTGACCGATTGGCCGTGAATACCGTTCCGGTCGCCGCGGCTGTCTACTCGGACGACATCTATGTGGACCGCGGCCTCTCCCTGGAGACGGCCGCAGCGGTCCGTGGGCTGCAGGTCTGGGAGACGCCTGACTTCCACCACGACGGGATCGCCGACGACGGCGAGGGGATCTTCAACCGCCTCCTGGGAATGGCACGCGGGGCCTAGGAAACCAGTTTGTCACGCCTCTGCACCACCCGCGTGGCCATGGCGACGGCCAGCACCGCAGCCAGCACCGCGGCGCCTGCCATATTCAGTCCCAGGTAGCCGGCCTGGCTGAGGACCAGGCCGGAGGTGGCGCCTCCCACCGCGCCGGCGAAGCCCATCAGCATGTCCGATACACCTTGGACCACCACCCGGGATTCCTGGCCGACGCTTTCGGCCAGGAGGGTGGAGCCGGAGATGGTGGACGCGGACCAGCCCACGCCCAGCAGGACCAACCCTGCCGCCACAGCCACAGTGGACGCCTGGCCAAATCCCGCCACGGCCACGGCTGCGAGCATGGTGGCGAAACCAATCATGATCGTCTCGGTCCTGCCGGCCTTGTCCGTCAGCCAGCCCATCACCGGTGACAACGCAAACATCCCCGCGATATGCAGGGAGATGGTGAACCCGATGATCACCAGCATGTCCCCGGTGGCGGCATGCCCGGCATGCCCCGGCCCGGCCACCAGATCCTGCAGGTGCAGCGGCGTCATGGACATCACGCCCACCATCACCCCGTGGGCTCCAATGACGGCGGCCAGCGCGAGCAGGGCGCCGCGTGATCCACGGACCGCCCGCACCCCCAGGACAAGGGACCCGGGCGCCCGCGCCTGCAGCACTGCCGGCTGACTCACGGGCGGAGCAGCGGGCTTTAGGGCCTGTTGGCCGGCGGCCAGTTCCCGCGACAGCATCAGGGGGTCCGGCCGCAGGCCAACAAAGAGCAGGACGACGGCGAGCAGGAGTCCCGCCGCGGAAATCACGAATGGACCCGCTACGGGCGGGAGGCCAAGCGCCACACCCACCACGGCGCCGGGCTGGATCAGGTTGGGCCCGGTCACGGCCCCGATCGTCACCGCCCACACCACGGCGGCCAGTGCCCGGCCGCGATGTTCGGCGTCCGCAAGGTCCACGGCCGCAAAGCGCGCCTGCAGGCTGGCAGCCGTACCGATGCCAATTCCGGCCGCACCCAGCATCAGCAGGACAAAGACGCCGGACACCACCGAAAGCACCATTAGCCCGGCGCCCACCAGGGCAGCAAGAAGTCCTGCCACCTGGCCCACACGACGTCCCCGCCGGTCGGACAGGGCGGCCAGCGGCAGGGCAGCCAGCGCGGCGCCGAGTGTCATTACCGTGGCTACGGCGCCCGCCCAGGCGCTGGAACCGGATAGCTCCACGGCCAGGATTGACCCGATGGAAACCGTGGCACCCGTACCGATCCCGCCAAAAACCTGGGCGGCACTCAACAGCATCACGGTGCGCCGCTGCACCTGGCGCACTCCACTTTCCGTCATCAACGGGCCGGCCATAATCCGAGCATAGCCCCGGCGCGCGGGTCCCGCAGTGCCGATTTAAGCAAGTGATCCCGGCCGCCACGCGGCCGGGATCACTTTCGTTCAGCAGTACAGCGGATCAGTCGACGTCGCTGTGGCTCTTCCGTGCGTCTTCCTCGAGCCGCGGATCAAGGTGGGTTTCCTTGGCCTTGGAGCTGAGCAGGCTGGCCACCACTGCGATGATGATGGTGCCAACGATGACTGCCAGGGACACAAACGTGGGGATCTCGGGAGCCCATTCGATGTGCTTGCCACCGTTGATGAACGGCAGCTCGTTGACGTGCATGGCGTGCAGGACCAGCTTGACGCCGATGAACGCCAGGATGAAGGACAGAGCATGCTTCAGGTAGATCAGTCGGTTCATGAGGCCACCCAGCAGGAAGTACAGCTGGCGCAGGCCCATCAGGGCGAAGAGGTTCGCCGTGAAGACGATGAACGGGCTCTGGGTCAGGCCGAAGATGGCGGGAATGGAGTCCACGGCGAACAGCAGGTCCGTCAGGCCGATGGTGATGAACACGATCAGCATGGGGGTGAAGACCTTCTTGCCGTTCACCTCGGTGCGCAGCTTGCCGCCGTCAAACTTCTCCGACATGGGGATGACCTTGCGGATCCTGGCGATGAGCGGGTTTTCCCGATCCTCTTCGTCTTCGCCCTCATCCTGTGCCTGCTTCCAGGCGGTCCAGAGCAGGAAGGCGCCGAAGATGTAGAAGACCCAGCTGAACTGTTCGATCACGATGGCGCCGAGCAGGATGAAGATGCCGCGCAGGATCAGGGCGATGATGATGCCCACCATCAGCACTTCCTGCTGGTACTTCCTGGGAACTGAGAACCTGGCCATGATGATGATGAAGACAAACAGGTTGTCGATGCTGAGGCTGTATTCCGTCACCCAGCCGGCAACGAACTGCCCGCCGAATTCAGGTCCGGTGAAGGCGAACATGGCGCCGGCGAACGCCAGGGCCAGGCTGACGTAGAACGCCACCCACAGTCCGGCTTCCTTCATGGAAGGTTCGTGGGGGCGGCGGATGACCAGGAGAAGGTCGATCAGGAGGATCAGGCCGAGGACGACAAAGGAGCCGACCTCGAACCACACGGGCAAATCGAGCACAGGGTAGCCTTTCGCAGGGTACAGAGATGCAGTGTAAGTCTCTCCGGCCTGCCTGTGCACTTGGTGCTGATGTGGCGGCCCGCTACGCCCGGCGGGGCAACCATGCCCTGCGTGTTGACGATCGTAGCGCTCAGGATACTCCCCTACGTGACGTTAACTGTACCCCAGGCAGATCCCCGGGCCGTCCAATCGTTGCTATTGCGTCAGGCGTGCCCGGCGGCCTGCATCTGGCGCAGCTCCTTCTTCAGTTCGCTGACTTCGTCCCTGATCCGGGCCGCAACTTCGAACTGCAGCTCGGCGGCGGCACCATGCATCTGTTCGGTCAGCTGTTCGATGAGGCCCACCAGGTCCTCTGCCGGCGCCGCTGCGAGACCGTCGGAGCGCACTTGGGCAGCGCCCTTCGCCGCGGACTTCCGCTTGGCGCCCTTGGCCAGGCGGTTGTTGCTGAGCAGCTCCTGGGTATCGGCGTCTTCCTTGGCCAACTGATCAGTGATGTCCGCGATCTTTTTCCGCAGCGGCTGCGGGTCGATGCCCTTTTCGGTGTTGTAAGCGACCTGGATGGCGCGCCTGCGGTTGGTCTCGTCAATGGCGTGCGCCATGGAATCCGTGATGCGGTCGGCGTACATGTGCACTTGGCCGGAGACGTTGCGGGCAGCACGGCCGATGGTCTGGATCAGGGATGTGGAGGAACGCAGGAAGCCTTCCTTGTCCGCGTCCAGGATGCTGACGAGCGAGACTTCCGGCAGGTCCAGGCCTTCGCGGAGCAGGTTAATGCCCACCAGGACGTCGAAGCTGCCCATCCGCAGTTCGCGGAGCAGTTCCACACGGCGCAGGGTGTCGACGTCGGAGTGCAGGTACTCCACCTTGACGCCGTGGCCCAGGAGGTAGTCCGTGAGGTCCTCGGCCATGCGCTTGGTCAAGGTGGTGACCAGGACGCGTTCGTCCTTTTCCACCCGGGTCCTGATTTCGCCCAGGAGGTCGTCGATCTGGCCCTTGGTGGGCTTGACGATGACCTCGGGATCGATCAGGCCCGTGGGGCGGATAATCTGCTGGACGAAGCCGTCAGCCTTGCCCAGCTCATACTTGCCGGGAGTCGCGGAAAGGTAGACGGTCTGGCCGATGCGCTCCAGGAACTCATCCCATTTCAGCGGCCGGTTGTCCATGGCGGACGGCAGCCGGAAGCCGTGGTCCACCAGGGTGCGCTTGCGGGACATGTCCCCTTCGTACATGGCGCCGATCTGCGGGATGGTCACGTGGGATTCGTCCACCACCAGCAGGAAGTCGTCCGGGAAGTAATCGATGAGGCAGTGCGGGGCCGTGCCGCCCGCACGGCCGTCGATGTGCCGTGAATAGTTTTCGATGCCGTTGCAGAAGCCCATCTGCTGCATCATTTCGAGGTCGTAGGTGGTCCGCATCCGCAGCCGCTGCGACTCCACCAGTTTGTTCTGCCCCTCAAGGACTGCCAGCCGGTCGGCGAGTTCGTCCTCGATGGACTTGATGGCGCGGGTCATCCGCTCGGGCCCTGCCACGTAGTGCGAGGCCGGGAAGACGTACATCTCGGTTTCTTCCCGGATGACTTCGCCGGTGAGGGGATGCAGCGTGTAGATGTTCTCCACCTCGTCACCGAAGAACTCGATCCGCAGCGCCAGTTCCTCGTACATGGGAATGATCTCAACGGTATCGCCGCGCACCCGGAAGGTGCCGCGGTGGAAATCCATGTCGTTGCGGGCGTACTGCATGGACACGAATTTGCGCAGCAGCGCATCGCGGTTCATTTCCTGGCCTTTGCGGAGAGTCACCATTCCGGCGATGTACTCCTCGGGGGTACCCAGGCCGTAGATGCAGGAGACCGTGGCCACCACGATCACGTCCCGGCGGGTCAGGAGGGCGTTTGTGGCGGAGTGCCGAAGCCGCTCCACTTCCTCGTTGATGGAGGAGTCCTTCTCGATGAAGGTGTCCGTCTGCGGCACGTAGGCTTCGGGCTGGTAGTAGTCGTAATAGGAGACGAAGTACTCCACCGCGTTGTTGGGCAGCAATTCCCGGAACTCGTTGGCCAGCTGCGCGGCGAGGGTCTTGTTCTGCACCATCACCAGGGTGGGGCGCTGGACCTGCTCGATCAGCCAGGCAGTGGTGGCGCTTTTGCCGGTACCGGTGGCGCCGAGCAGCACCACGTCCTTTTCACCGTTCTTGATGCGTTCGGTCAGCTCAGCGATGGCGGCGGGCTGGTCGCCTGCCGGCTTGAACTCGCTGATCACCTCGAAGGGCGCTACAACACGGTTGATCTCCTGCGCAAGGCTCATGGATCTAATCTACAACCGGGCACCGACACCGGAGGCCGAGTCCGTTACGGGCGAACAGGCGCGGGCTCCGCGGTAAGGCTTCAGGACGTGTACGACGGCGGGACCCACCGGGTTGCCTCGGCCCAGGCAGCCATCCGCGGCCAGGCAACATCCGCGAACCAGGGTTCCTTGGCTTCCGCATACTCCCGGGTGCCGCCCGAGCCGGCATAGCGGGCGGCAAGGCCAGCCTTGTGCTCCGAATAGAGCATGACCGCGGACGGGTTGTCCCGCAGCCAGTCGCGGAACAACAGCGCGTAGCGCCATCCGGGCGAGCCGGCCACCCGGACGTGGAGGTTCACTGGCCGGCCGGGGTCGGCGTTGGCATGGAAACGCTTGTGCCACTGGCCGGGGTCCGGGTCCGTCGGCTTAGGGGTATCAAAGCCGGCGCCGGGGACCAGGGGAAATCCCGCTGCCGCCAGCGCGGGGGCAAGGGCGTCGGCAGCATCCAGGTCCGGCACGGCCAGCTGCAGGTCGATGACGTCCTTGGCGTTCAGTCCGGGTACTGCCGTGGAACCGATGTGGTGCAGCCGCGCGGTGTCCCGCTCCTCCGCGGGCAGGACTTTTGCGATCCGGTTCATCAGCCGCTGCGCCTCCTGCGCCCAGTCCTCGCGGTGCGGTTCCAGCACGGGTCCGCTGTTCCGTGCCGCGCGCTTCCCTGCGGCGAGGTTCCGGGCGAAGGGCACCAGCCGGTGGTCCCAGAGCCGGTCCACCTGGTCCAGCAGGTCCTGCACGTTGCGTGAGTTGTCCAGGAAGACGTCGGCGGCGGCCAGCCGGTCCTCCCGGGTGGCCTGGGCGGCGATGCGTGAACGGGCAGCTTCGGCGGTCATCCCCCGGTGCTCCAGCATCCGCTGGAGCCGGACGTCCTCCGGTGCGTCCACCACCACCACGAGGTGGAAGTCGCTGCCTTGGCCGGTTTCTACAAGCAACGGAATGTCCTGCACCACCACGGCGTCGTCAGGTGCCGCCGCGATGATCTCCGCAGCGCGGGAGCGGACCAGCGGGTGGACAATCGAGTTCAGGACAGCCAGCCGTTCCGGGTTGCCGAACACCGTCTCGCCGAGCCTGGCCCGGTTGAGGCGCCCGCCGTCGCCGAGCATTTCATCGCCAAACTCGGCGACGATCCGCGCAAGACCCCGCGTTCCGGGTTCCACCACTTCCCGCGCCAGCGCATCGGCATCCACCAACAGCGCTCCGCGTTCCCTCAGCCGTGAGGCAGCGACTGACTTCCCGGACGCAATTCCGCCCGTCAACCCGATTTTCAGCACCCTCCCACCCTAATGGCCCTTAGACTGGGGCGGGTGCAGGAGCAAGAGAGCCGGTCGGCGAGCTACACCACGCTGGCATGCGGACCGGATGTCCGCCATGAGATCGAGATCAAACGCTCCCGGTTCATCACCGTCCTCCGGCGGGCAGGCACGGAGGACGCCGCGCGTGACCTGGTGGCTGGCCTCCGCCGCGAGTTCCACGACGCCCGCCACCATTGCTCGGCGTTCATCATCGGCCCGGACCGGGACATCCAGCGGTCCAGTGACGACGGCGAACCCTCCGGAACGGCCGGGATCCCCATGCTCGATGCCCTGGCCAAAAGGGAAACCGCACCCGGGGTGGCCGACCTCAGCGACGTCAGTGCCGTCGTCGTACGCTACTTCGGCGGGGTTCTGCTGGGCGCGGGCGGCCTGGTCCGCGCCTACTCGGAGTCCGTGTCCTCAGCGCTTGCGGTGGCGCCCATGGTACGTCGCGGCCGGCTGCGCCTCTGCGCGGCCGAAGTTCCGCATGCTGCTGCAGGCAGGCTGGAAAACGACCTTCGTGCAGGAGGCTTCGTAATGGCCGAAACAAGCTACACCGCCCGGCACACCATCCTGCGCGTGGCCGTGCCGGACGACGCCGCGGCGATTGCCGCCGCGGCCGGACGCCTGCAGTTGCTGACTGCCGGCGGTGCTGTCCTTTCCCCCGAAGGAACGGAGTGGGTGGATGTCCCCCTCGCCTGAGGTGACGTTGTTGGACGTGGATGAGGAGATGCTGGAGAGACTCCTGGAACTGGCTAAGCGCGACGCCTCGCCGGACGAGGTGGCTCCCCCGCTGGGCGGACCCGGCTGGAACCTGGAACGGACCACTTGGTTCTTCGGCTACCACCGCGCTGCAGCCTACGGCCTGGACGGTGACGCCGGGGAGAAATCCTGGGCCATTCTGGCCGGTGGGGACGTTGCCGGGTCCGTCCGGCTCAAACGCGTCGACACCGGCAACGGCCGGAAAAGCGCGGAAACCGGGATCTGGCTCGGCAGGAGCTTCCGCTCGCGCGGCATCGGAAGCGCGGCGCTTCGCCTGGTCCTGGCGGAGGCGCGCCGGGCCGGGCTGGCTGAGGTGACTGCCCGCACCCTGGCCGGAAACGCCGGCGCCCAACGGCTTTTGGCGGCGGCGGGGGCAATCCTGACGTCCGGCGACGACGGAACGGTACGTGCCGTCGTCGTCCTTGAAGGAACCCGCTGACCGGAGTGCGCAACTCAGGCGTCCTGGCAGACCTGCGGGCCCCGCGATAGCTCGCAGCACCGGGGCCCGGGCCACCATAAGCCAGGGTCCCGCGAGCCGGCGGAGCGGCGGATTAAAAGCAACGGACCCCCTGCCTGAAGGCAGGGGGTCCGTTGTGTCAGCCCGGAAAGGCCGGGCCGGCGGCAATTAGTTGCCGGTCAGCTTCTCGCGGAGAGCAGCAAGTGCCTCGTCCGATGCCAGGGTGCCGGCACCGGTGTCGGTGGCAGCAGGCTCGGAGGAGTAGCTGGTGGTGCCGGAATCGCTGTCACCGGACGTTGCAGCTGCAGCGTCGTCGGCAGCGTGCTGGGCAACCTGCTTCTTGTGGGCTTCCCAGCGGGTCTGGGCGTCAGCGTACTGCTGCTCCCAGGCGGCGCGCTGGTTCTCGTAGCCTTCGAGCCATTCGTTGGACTCGGGGTCGAAGCCCTCGGGGTACTTGTAGTTGCCCTCTTCGTCGTACTCTGCGGCCATGCCGTACAGAGCCGGGTCGAATTCGGTGCTGTCGGCGTCGACGCCCTCGTTGGCCTGCTTGAGGGACAGCGAGATGCGGCGGCGCTCGAGGTCGATGTCGATGACCTTGACGAACAGCTCGTCGCCAACGGACACAACCTGCTCGGCCAGCTCCACGTGGCGGACAGCCAGCTCGGAGATGTGGACGAGGCCTTCGATGCCGTCTTCGACGCGGACGAACGCACCGAACGGAACCAGCTTGGTGACCTTACCCGGAACAACCTGGCCGAGGGCGTGGGTGCGGGCGAAGGTCTGCCACGGGTCTTCCTGCGTAGCCTTGAGCGACAGGGAGACGCGCTCGCGGTCCAGGTCCACCTCGAGTACCTCGACGGTGACTTCCTGGCCAACTTCGACAACCTCGGACGGGTGGTCGATGTGCTTCCAGGACAGCTCGGAAACGTGAACCAGGCCGTCTACGCCGCCCAGGTCCACGAAGGCACCGAAGTTGACGATGGAGGAAACGACGCCGGGACGGACCTGGCCCTTTTCCAGCTTGTTGAGGAACGTGGAGCGGACCTCGGACTGGGTCTGCTCGAGCCATGCACGGCGGGACAGCACAACGTTGTTGCGGTTCTTGTCCAGCTCGATGATCTTGGCTTCGATCTGCTGACCGATGTACGGAGCAAGGTCGCGCACACGGCGCATCTCGACGAGGGATGCGGGCAGGAAGCCGCGCAGGCCGATGTCGAGGATAAGACCACCCTTGACAACCTCGATGACGGTACCGGTGACGACACCGTCTTCTTCCTTGACCTTCTCGATGTCGCCCCAGGCACGCTCGTACTGCGCGCGCTTCTTGGAGAGGATCAGGCGGCCTTCTTTGTCTTCCTTGGTGAGCACCAGGGCTTCGACCTGATCGCCAACGGAGACAACGTCTCCGGGATCAACGTCGTGCTTGATGGAAAGCTCGCGGGAGGGGATGACACCTTCGGTCTTGTAACCGATGTCGAGCAGAACTTCATCGCGGTCGACCTTGACGACGGTACCTTCGACGAGGTCTCCGTCGTTGAAGTACTTGATGGTCGCGTCGACTGCTGCGAGGAAGTCCTCAGCGGTACCGATGTCGTTAATGGCGACTACGGGGGTACCGGGCTTCTCGGTGGAGGTGATGGTCATGTAGTAGGGGCTCCGTTGTGGATAGTTAGTCGGTCAGGCAAACCGGCGCGCCCGCGTTATGGAACGCAGGCGCGATGTGCGGTGGATCCGAACGGAACCACCGGGTCATCCTGATTTTGTGGAATCTTTCAATGCAGCCCTTACAGGACTGCAAAAACGTGCACGTGGTACACGCCCGTTTATTCTAGTCGGTGCGGCCAACACGGGTCAAAGCGGCCACCTGGTGCTCCTAGAAGTGGGTGAGGCAGTGCGTTGACCGCTCGACGGCGAACAGCTGCCGTGCCTTCAACGCCGAGCCCGGGGTGTTTTCTACGATCCGGCCCGCCGCCGTGAGCGTGACCGGACAGACGGCGCCAAGATAGATGGAGGACAGGGCGGAGATGTCCAGTGACAGGTCCGCTTCCGCTGATTCCGGCAGGCGTTCGACGGCGGCATGGCCACCTTGGACGTTGACGGCGAACGTTCCTGCCGTGAGGCCGAGGGGGTCGTTGACTTCCAGGACCAGGTGTCCGTCCGCCGGATAGTGCCTGGCTTCCAGCGCCTTCGCGGCGTCGAGGATGCGGAGCCAGAGCATGTCCCGGCTGTCCGAGGAAACGATGCAGCGGGGATCGGCCAGTGCCCAGGCCAGCGGGTCGTCGAGGGGCGCCTCGGCCCAGGAGACCCGCTCCACGAGGTCGATGGCGCCGAGGAACTGCCAGAGCTCGAGGTAGGCACTGTTTCCGGCGGCCACGAGGTCCACCACTTCCACCGTGTAGGGCTCGGTGTCCCAGCCGAGGAATTTGTAGGAGACGTAGCCGTCCACGGTTCCGTCCGCTGAATAGTGGAGGGCCACCTTGATGGCAGGATCTTCCTTGCCCTCCCGGCCCAGGGATCCCGAGGCAAGCTGCCGGTACCAGTCCTGCCGGCCGATGGAGCCCGGGGTGAGCCGGTGGACGCGGCCGAAGATTTCCGGCGCCAGCTCCAGCAGGACCTTGGGGTCCGCGATCTCTACACTGCCCGTGGGCTGGTGCCGCACGCTGAACCGGGCCGTGGTGTCCACGTTGACCTGGCGTTCGAAGCTGGCCACGCCGAAGCCGAAGCGGCCGTAGATGGTTCCTTCCGAGGCGGTCAGGGCGGCCATTGCGATGCCGTCCTCCCGGGCCAGGCGCAGGTCTTCGCCCATCATCCGGCGGAGCAGTCCGCGCCGGCGGTGCGAGGTGCGCACGGTTACGGCCGTGACGAGCTGGCTTTCAAGGGTCCTGCCGAAGCCGATGTTGAGGCTCTTCCGGAGGGTGGCGAACGTGGCCACCGGGACGTCCGCCGGGAGGGACGACGGTGCCACCTCTCCGGTCTGGTACACGCCGGTCAGGATCCGGCCGTCTGCTTCATAGGTGGCCAGCGACTTCGCCACGTGTTCCGGTGTCCGCCTGGACTCGTGGAACCCAAAGGCCACGGCCCGGATCCAGGTGGCAGCCTCGGCATAGCCGTCTTTGCCTTCGGATGCCGCCGGGAAGCGCCGGATCTCATAGTTACCGCTCAGTTCAGCCACTTGCCCGAGCCTAGCCAATGATTCCGGCGCCCCGCCAGCAGCGACACGCTAGTGCCCGGCGTCGTACCAGCTGGGGCCAACACCGATCTGTACTTCCAGCGGAACGCTGAGGTCCGCGGCGGCGGCCATCTGTTCGGTGACCAGCTTCTCCACGGCTTCACGCTCCCCCGCGGCAACTTCGAGGACCAGTTCGTCGTGGACCTGCAGCAGCATCCGGGACTTCAGGCCCTGCGCCTGGAGTTCGCCGTGAACGCCGAGCATGGCGCGTTTGATGATGTCCGCGGCTGAGCCCTGGATGGGGCTGTTGAGGGCGATCCGCTCGGCGTTCTCCCGGAGCTGCCGGTCGGTGCTGGTCAGGTCCGGGAGGTAGCGGCGGCGCCCCTCGATGGTTGCCGTGTAGCCGTCCACCCGGGCCTGGTCCACCACGCCGCGCAGGTAGTCGCGGACGGCGCCGAACCGGTCGAAGTAGTCCTTCATGAGGGTGCGGGCCTCGTCCACCGAAATCTCCAGCTGCTTGGAGAGTCCGAAGGAGGTCAGTCCGTAGGCCAGGCCGTAGGACATGGCCTTCACCTTGGAGCGCATGGCGCTGGTGACTTCTTCGGTGGGCACGTGGAAGATGTTCGAGCCCACGAACCGGTGCAGGTCTTCCCCGTCCTTGTACGCCTGGATCAGGCCGGCGTCGCCGGAGAGGTGCGCCATGATGCGCATCTCGATCTGCGAGTAGTCGGCGGAGAGCAGGCATTCGTAGCCGTCGCTGACCACAAAGATCCCGCGGACGCGGCGGCCCTCTTCACTGCGGATGGGGATGTTCTGCAGGTTCGGGTTGTTGGACGAGATACGCCCCGTGGCGGCAACGTTCTGGGCGTAAGTGGTGTGGATCCGGCCGTCCTCGGCAACGGACTTTTTCAGCGACTCCAGCATCTGGCGCAGCTTGGAGGCTTCGCGGTGGGCCATGAGCTGGACCAGGAACTCGTGGCCGGTTTTGTCCAGGAGGTTCTTCAGCGAGGCGGCATCCGTGGTGTAGCCGGACTTGATCTTCTTGGTCTTGGGCAACTGCAGTTCCTCGAACAGCACGGTCTGCAGCTGCTTGGGCGAACCGAGATTGACCTCGTGGCCGATCGCCGCGAACGCCTGCTCCTGGGCGTTGTCCACCACCCTGTCCAGGTCCGCGATCTGCTCGTCCATCCGGGCCAGGTCGATCCCGATGCCGGCAAGCTCCATGTCTGCGAGCACGCGGCTGACCGGGAGTTCGAGGGTGGAGAGCAGTTCCTCGGCGCGGCGCTCCTTCAGTTCCGCTTCGAAGTACCGGCTCAGTTCACGGACGACGGCGGCGGCCTGTACCAGCGCACCCGCGGCGGCTTCGTCGTCGCCGTCGAAGGAGAGTTCCAGCTGTCCGGCCTTGGCTGTGGCGGCCGGGATGCCAACGTTGAGGTGGTGCTGGGCCAGTTCGGCGAGTTCGTAGGTGCGCCGGTCGGGCTGGATGAGGTAGCCGGAGATGGAGGTATCGTCCACCACGCCTTCGAGTTCCAGTCCGCGGGAGGTGAGGGCTTTCAGCGCGGCTTTGAACCCGTGCAGCACCTTGGGCGATTCGGGATCGCGCAACCATCCGGCGAGGACGTTTTCGGCTTCCGCGTCCTGGGTGGCGAGGTCGATGTAGGCGGCCGCGCCGTCGCGGACGATGGCCAGGGCGGCAGCGTCCTCACCGATCCGGCCGGGAACCAGGTCCACGGCGACGGCGGACCGCTGGCCGGCGCCGGCCGCCAGGAACGCGGCCAGTTCAGCAGCTCCAGCGGGTGTGATGAAGTCCGGGGTTTCGATGCTTGCCCGTTCGGGGGCCGGGGCGTTGTCATCGCCGTAGAGGGCGAAGAGCCGGCCGCGGATGGCTTTGAATTCAAGCTGGTCGAACAGGTCCTCGAGGGCTGCCTGGTCCGGGCGGGGCTCGTAAAGTTCGTCCAGGGTGACCGGCAGTTCGAGGTCCGTGTGCAGCTGGTTCAGGCGGCGGTTGCGCTTGACGGCGTCGACGTTTTCGCGGAGTGCGTCGCCCACTTTGCCGCCGATGGCGTCAAGGTTTTCCAGCACGCCTTCGAGGCCGCCGTACAGGTTGATCCACTTGGCTGCCGTCTTCGGGCCGACGCCGGGCACGCCGGGAAGGTTGTCCGCAGTCTCCCCCACCAGCGCCGCGAGGTCCGAGTACCGTGCGGGGCTGACGAAGTACTTTGCCTCAATGGCGGCGGCGTCCATCCGCGGGATATCGCTGACACCCTTCTTTGGGTACAGCACAAACACGTTGTCCGTGATCAGCTGGAACGCGTCCCGGTCGCCGGAAACGAGCAGGACCTCGAAGCCGGCCTTTTCGCCCATCGCGGCGAGGGTGGCCAGAATGTCATCGGCCTCGTAGCCGGGCATCTTGATGGTCTTGATGCCCCAGGCCTCCATCACCTGGCCGATGAGGTCTATCTGGTTGTTCATCTCACGGGGCGTCTCGTTGCGGCCGCCCTTGTATTCGCTGTAGTCGGCCTTGCGGTGGGTGGTTTCGTCCGAGACGTCGAAGGCCACGGCGATGTGCGTGGGCTGCTGTTCCTTGATCAGGTTGATCAGCATGGACGTAAACCCGTGGATGGCGTTGGTGTGCTGGCCGTTGGCGGTGGAGAACTTGTCCGCCGGCAGGGCGAAGAAGGCGCGGAACGCCATGGAGTGTCCATCGAGTACCAGCAGCCGCGGCTGCCCGGTCATCGGAACCACCGGGGCTGCAGTTGCTGAAACCGATCCGCCGGCCCCCGCCGGGCCCTTGTCCTGAAGCGCAGCGTCCTGGCCTGCGGTGTCCTGGACTGCAGCGTCCTTAAGGGCGGTTGAGCCCTGCTGGGCGGTGTCCTCCTGGAGAACGTCGGACGGGAAAGGGGCCGGTTTGGTTGTTTCACTCACAGGTGCCAGCCTAGTTGCCATGATGGACAATTTCACGCCCGGCCCCTACGCCGGGGAGCTCACGGCCGCCGGAGTACCGGAGCAACTGCACGGCTGGCTCAGCCAATTCGGGATCGGCGCGCTCGTGGTGAAAATGGGCATCCATTTCCTGGAGATGAGCCCCGAGCTGACGGTGGCCACCATGCCGGTGGAGGGGAACACCCAGGTGGCCGGCATCCTCCACGGCGGCGCGCATGTGGTCCTGGCGGAAACGCTTGGATCGTTTGCTGCCGGGATGCACGCGGGACCCGGCCGGCATGCGGTGGGCATCGAGGTCAGCGCCACCCACCACCGGTCCATTTCAACCGGTACAGTGACCGGGACCTGCACCGCCATCCACCTGGGCCGGACCCTGGCAACACACGAAATCGTGATGACGGACGAGCAGGGCCGCCGCCTGTCCACGGCCCGCATCACCAACATGATCCGGGACAACGCACCGCGCCAGGGCTGAGGGCATGACCGGCAGGTACGACGACGGCACGCAGGCAGCCTTTTGGCCCACCCTTGGCGCCGCTCCCCTGAAAAGCTGCGCCGCCGCCATCGGACGCTGCCCAAAAACGTGCTCCGTGTGACGCCGTAAGGGTCAGGCGGCGCCGCTGGAACCGGCCGCTGTGTTGCCGTTCAACTGGTACCGCAGCTCCACGATGCCCCTGCCCATGGCGCGGGACGCAGTCAGCTCAAGGGGCGGCGTCGGGCCTGACAGCGGCAGGAGGCGCTTACCGTTTCCCAGCACTACCGGGATAACGGAGAGGATGAGATCGTCCAGAAGGCCGGCGTCGGCGAACTGTGCGGCGAGGTCGCCGCCGCCCACCACCCAGACATTTTTACCCGCGGCGTCGGCCGTGAAGTCCGCGATGAACTCGCTCACGTTCCCGCGGACGAACGTGATGTCGGCACCCAGCGGTGCTGTGTGCTCATGCCGGGTGAAGACGTAGCAGGGTGTTCCGGGGTATGGCCACCGGCCCGGCTCGTGCTCCATGAGCCAGGCGTAGGTGCCACCGCCCATCACGATGCAGCCCACGCCGGCCATAAAGGCCTCGTAGCTTTCCATGCCGCCGTCGAAACCATCGAACTGCAGCAGCCAGCCAAGGTCGTCGGTGGGTGTGGCGATAAAACCGTCAAGGGACGCGGCTACGAAGTACTGAATCCGGGACATGGCTCCAGACTAGCCACCCGCCCGCGCCGGGCCAATGGCTGACGCGCTAAGGGCCGGCAGGGCCTCGACCTGACGTGGTCAGCGCGAGAAGTAGGGAATGATCAGGTACAGCCCGAAGAGCACGGCCAGCCCGCAGAGGCCGAAGCAGGCGTAGGCAAGGGACCGCTTCAGCCCCGGCGAGGGCTGCTCCGCGTCACCGGCAATCGCCGTCAGCCGGACGCCGAGCGAGTAGAGGACCACCACAGTTACTGCGGCCGCCAGGGTGGCACCGGCCACGGTCAGCAGTTCCAACCACTTCATCGCTGGGCATCCTTCGTTGTGATGGCTTCGGCTTCCGCGTCAGCCGGGGTTTCCGTGGGCGGGCTTTGTGTGGCGCCCGGCGTTTCCGCAGTAGACGGGGCCTGCGGGTTCGCTTTGGCCCTTGCCTTGGCTTCGGCCTTGGCCTTCGCTTTGGCTTCCGTACGGGCACGGGCCATGGCCTTCTTCTTGGCAAAGCGGACGGCCTGGCCGGCTTCCTCGACCTCGACGGCGTTGTGGTGGCCCACAACAGACTTGCGGGAGTAGAAGAACATAAAGAGGACAGCGGCGGTACCGGCGACGGCGGCGATCAGCACGCCCACCACTCCGGTCTTGACCAGCAGCGCCGTAAGCGCCCCCACGATCCCTGCAGCGGGGAGCGTGAAGAGCCAGCCCAGGGCGATCTTGCCCACCATGCTCCAGCGCACCGTGGTCCCCCGGCGTCCCATGCCAGAACCGATCACGGAACCGGACGCCACCTGAGTGGTGGAAAGCGCAAAGCCGAGGTGCGAGGACGCCAGGATGGCGGAGGCGGTGCTGGTTTCAGCGGCGAAGCCCTGCGCGGGCTTCACCTCGGTAAGGCCTGAACCCATGGTGCGGATGATGCGCCAACCGCCTGCGTAGGTGCCGATGGCGATGGCCAGGGCGCAGGCTGCGATCACCCAGAACTGGGGGCCGGAGCCGGGCGTCTGGGTGCCGGCCGCAATCAGGACCAGCGTAATGATGCCCATGGTCTTCTGTGCGTCGTTGGTGCCGTGCGCCAGTGCCACCAGGCTCGAGGTGAAGATCTGGCCGGTACGGAAGCCGCCACGCTTCTGTGTTAGCTTGCTTCCCGTTTCGGGGTCGTGGCGGGAGGTGAGTGCGTAGGCAAGCCGGGTACAGACGTAGGCAACGGCGCCGGCGATGAGCGGGGCGAAGATCGCCGGGAGGATGACCTTCTGCAAGAGGGTCTCAAGGTTGATGGAGTTGAACCCGATGCCGGCGATGGCCGCGCCGATCAGGCCGCCGAACAGCGCGTGCGAGGAACTCGACGGCAGGCCCTTCAGCCAGGTGATCATGTTCCACAGGATGGCCCCCATGAGGCCTGCGAAGATGATCTCCGGCGTGATCTGCACGCCCTCCGAGCCTTCACGGATGATCCCGCCGGAGACGGTTTTCGCCACTTCCGTGGACAGGAATGCGCCCACCAGGTTCAGGATTGCGGCGAGGGTCACGGCTGTCTTCGGCTTGATGGCACCGGTCGCGATGGGCGTGGCCATGGCGTTCGCAGTGTCGTGGAAACCGTTCGTGAAGTCGAAAAAAAGTGCCAGTGCGATGACCAGCGCCACCATAAAGGTGATATCCACCTGTTGCCCAATCTGCAGAGTCGACGTTCAGCAGTTTCTGTCCCCGGCTGCCTTGCACAGCATAATTCACCAGCTGTTCGCTTGGAATGACCTGTGGCGTTAACTCAGCCGGCGTGAAACCTTATCGATCGTACGCGCCCCGGGCAGGAGGTCAAAACACCGGCTGTCCGAGAAAGGAACTGACGGCTTCGAGTTCCGACGGCGAAATTCCCCGCCGGGGATCCGGCGAGACCACCAGCAGCCGGTGGCCCATTATCCGTGCCCAGGCCTGGGCTTCGGCCTCGTAGGCGAGCTGGTCGTCCACCCATGCGACGGCATCCGGCCCGGTACGTTCCACATCGTCCCGGATGGCGTCGAGTTTCCACCACCCGGGCCCGCTTCCGGCTCCTTCAGCCGTCAGGTACGGCCAGCGGGCCCCGTGCAGCCCGATCGCCCGGCAGAGGTACCTGGGCGCCAGTTCCTCCCAGCTGGTAAGCCACACGCAACGCACTTCGGCCGTCGCCGCCAGGCTGTTGAGCCCGGCCACGAGTTCGGGCGAGAACGCCACGGGCAGGAGGCCGGCATCGGCACGCCGCCACGCGGTTCCCCAGCCGTTGCGCCCAGTGGGACCAAAGGGACAGACGACGCCGTCGACGTCGAGATAGAGCGTGCGGAAGGCCATGGTTCCTCCACGGGGATTTCAGCTTTGCTGCGGGTCCGCCGGCCGCGCGCCCGGCTCCAGCATGGGAGCGATCTTGTCCTCCAGTGCCGCCACGGTGACATCGGGCAGCACGATCAGGCCGTCCAGTTCACGGCGTGCACGCTTGTACGCCGCCTGCCGCTCGGCGGGCGTCGCTGCGTGGTCTTCGGCGATCTTCAGCAGCTGCCGGGCGGTGGCCAGCCGCTCACGTTCCGGTCCCGTGAACTTGCTGTCCCGGAGGCGCCTGGCCTCCCGCTCGGCAACATCGAGGGCCACGCTGAAGGCGTCTACGGCGTTCCGATACGACTCAACCCGGGCAGGAGAGGTCATGTCCCCCGCTGATGCGGGCCGCAGGCCGTCGGCTTCCCGCTTGGCGCGCAGGAACGCCACGGTGAGGGGTTCACGGACATCCGTCATCAGCGGAAAGTCAATGAGCTTGCCCACGTCCAGTTCGTACTCGAGCCAGCGCTTGTTCGTCACCTCATGGGCGGCCATCAGCGATTCGACGTCGGCCGTTGATGCTTTCTCCGCCTGGTCCGCCTGGTTCCGAAGCCTGTACAGCTCAACCTTCCGCTGGTGGCGCCGGTCGCCGGCCTTGCGCCATGAATTTGCCCAGTGGCCGGCGAGGGCACTCATCGGGAAAACAAGCCACCATTTGTCGGAGAGGAAATCAAAGAGGGACTCCACGCGTACATCGTCGCACTGCGTAGCGCCCCTCCTCAACAGAGCATGCCGGGTCCTGCCCGGCCGCCGGTTTGTTCAGGCTCCGGCCGCCTGCGGATTGTTGACGTTGACCAGCCAGGCCACCCCATACCGGTCGGTGCACATGCCGAAGATGTCGCCCCAGGGAGCCTTCTCCATCGGCACTGTCACGGTGCCGCCGTCACCACTGAGCTTGTCGTAGTAGCCGCGCAGTTCCGCCTCGTCATCGCCGCTGAGCGAGATGGAGATGGATGAGCCCGCGCTGTACTCCATCCCGTTCGGGGTGTCCGCCCCCATCAGCACCAGGCCCTGGCTGGTGGTGAGCATGGCATGCATGATCTTGTCGGCTTCAGCCGGGTCCTCGGTTGCCTGGAACTCCCCGAAGGTGCTGACCGTCAGGTCACCGCCAAAAACCGCCTGGTAGAAGTTCATGGCCTCCCGGGCGTTGTCACGGAAGCTGAGGTACGGATTGAGGGTGGTGGGCATGGCTGGATCTCCTTGAGTCGTACCGAAAGGGATGGAACCAGACAACATCCTGCCCCAAAGGGCTGCCTCTTGGGTAGGGGCATCTCCCCCGCCCCGCGTTTCCCCGTTTTCAGGGCACGAAGCGGTACCCGATTCCGGGTTCGGTGAGGAGGTGCCGGGGGTTGCCGGGATCGGCCTCCAGTTTCCGGCGGAGCTGCGCCATGTAGACGCGCAGATAGTTGGCTTCCTTTTGGTACGCAGGCCCCCACGCATGGGCCAGCAACTGCTGCTGCGTGATGAGGCTTTTCGGGTTCCGGACCAGGATTTCGAGGATGTTCCACTCCGTCGGGGTGAGCCGGACCGCGGTCCCGTCACGCAGCACCTGCCGGTGGACCAGGTCCACGGTGAAGCCTGAGGACGCCACCACCGGGACGGATTCCGGGCCCGGGACGCGCCGCATCAGCGCACGGAGCCGGGCCAGGAGTTCGTCCAGCCCGAAAGGCTTGGTGATGTAGTCGTCCGCGCCGGCATCCAACGCCCCCACCTTGTCCGATGATCCGTGCCGGGCTGACAGGACCAGCACCGGGACCGCACTCCATCGCCGAAGGTCGCCCAGGACATCCGCGCCTTCCATGTCCGGCAGGCCGAGGTCCAGGACCACAACGTCAGGGATGTTGCGGCCCGCGGCGAGCAGCGCGGACGTCCCGTCGTTTGCCACGTCCACGTCGTAGCCGTGCGCGGCCAGCGTGATGCGCAGCGCCTTGAGCAGGTGGGGGTCGTCATCAACCACGAGGATCCTGGCACCGTGCCGGGGCTGGACGTCACCGGAACCCGTGTCCTGCCCCGCCGTCACGTCAACACCGTCCCCGTGCTCTGCGCCGCACCCACATCCTCCACCGGGCCGGTGGACAGCGGCAGCCGGATGATCATGGTGAGCCCTCCTCCTGGCGTACCCTCGGCCGTGAGGGTCCCCCGCATCGCCTGCACGAAACCCTGGGCAACCGCCAGCCCGAGGCCCAGCCCGCTGGCCTGCGGAAGGTCGTCCATCCGCTGGAACGGCCGGAACATGTCCAGCACCTTCCGCTCCGGCACTCCCGGACCGTGGTCGACGATGCGGAGTTCGCCGCAGGGATGCCCGTCCGGAGTGACCCCGCCCAGCCCGTCCGCCGTCGTCGTGATGGCAACTCCCGACCCCGGGGCATGCTTGAGTGCGTTCTCGAGGATGTTCGCGATGACCCGTTCCAGCAGCCCGCGGTCAGCCTCGACCGGGGGCAGGTTGGCGGGCAGCGCCACGGCTACGGCACCTTCCGGGAGCCCGCGCAGCGCGGCATCGATGGCCTCGTTCCACCGGACCGGCCCCAGCAGCGGTTCCACCGAACGGGCCGTAATTCTGGACATATCCAGCAGGTTCCCCACCAGCAGATCCAGCCGGTCAGTGCACGCGTCGATGGTCTCCAGCAGCTCCCGCTGTTCGGCCGGCGTATAGGCGACGCCGTTTTGCAGGAGCCCGCCCGCCGCCAGCTTGATGCCGGCCAGCGGGGTGCGCAGGTCGTGGGATACGGCCTGCAGGATGGCCGTGCGCATGGTGTTCCCTTCGGCAAGGCGCAGGATCTCGTTCCGGCTGGCCTCCAGTTGCCGGCGCTCGAGCTGTGCCTTGACATGGACTGCGAACGCGCCCAGCAGCCTGCGGCCCGACGGCGGTACCTCCCGGCCGAACAGGACCAGCCACGTGGAGGGGTCCACTTGGACCGTGGTCATCCCCGGCAGCCCGCGGGGGTCCTGCTTCCCGTCCTCCCAGCCGGAGATGTCACCGGCACCGGCCAGCAGTAGCGGTGTGTGCCCTGATCCCTGGCCCGCCCGGCCCTGGTTCCCGGCTGCGGGAAGGTTGCTGACGACGGCGGCTCCCTGGGCGCCGAACGCATCGAGGGCTTCGGCGAGGAGCCCGTGCAGGGTGTCCTCGGAGCGCGAGGCACCCAACGCAAGATCACCCAGCGTGGCGGCTTCAGCCTGTGCCCTGGACGCCTCCCGGGAACGCCGTGCGGACCCGTCCACCACCCCTGCCACTGCCACCGAAACACCCACAAAAACGGCCAGCGACAGGAGGTCCTGGGGGTCGTGGATGGCGAGGTCGCCGAGGGGCGGAGTGGAAAAGTAGTTCACCAGGAGGCTGCTCCAGAGCGCGCCGGCAACAGCGGGCCATAACCCGCCCACCAGGGCAACCGCTACCGCCCCGGTGAGCTGGATCAGCACCGCGGTGGCCACACTGTGGTCGAACACGGCCAGGAGCAGCTGCAACAAGGCCGGAAGCACTGCGGCAAGGGCAAATCCGGCAGCCGTCCGGGCCCGGCCCAGCCCGGTCCGCGTCCGCCGCGTGCTGGCAGACCGGTGGAGGGGCACTACCTGGACATTGATGTCCGCTGCCTCGCGCACCACCTTGGTATCCACGCCCACGGTGAAGGGGGCCGTAAAACGGTGGCGGGACTGGCCCACCACGATGTGCGAGGCCCGCGCCGAGCGGGCGAAGTCCACCAGGGCCGACGCGGTCTCGGACGCGGATACCGTGTGGTAGCTCCCTCCCAGGTCTGCGACCAGCCGGCGCTGGGCTTCGAGTGCCTGCGGGGACTCGCTGCGGGTGCCGGCCGGGGTGCGGACGTGGACGGCGAGCAACTCGCCGCCGTCGCCCCGGTGGAGGAGCCTCGCGGCGCGGCGCACCAGGAGTTCCCCGCCGTCGTCGCCCTGGAGGCCAACGACGATCCGATCCATAGCCATGAGCCACATTCTGCCACTCCAGCGGCCACGCGGGTGCGCCCTGCGGGGCCTGGCCGGGCCCGCCTGTGCCGCCTGTCACGGCGGCGTTAAGGTCGCGTCAAGATCTTCGGAGTTCCGGCGGCGCGTCGCGTTGCCGGTGTTAGGTTCGGCCTTGCCCGGCGCGTGGTGCGCGGGGCAAGGCGTTGCGAAAGGCGTGGCAATGACCACCATGAGCCGGCCGCCGGCTGATCCGTCAGTTCTTCCCCTGCCACGAAGGGTTGCTCTGAAAAACTGGCTCCTGTTGGGCCTGCAGGATGCCAAGGGCGCGCACCAGGGCCCCGGCGGCACCCCGCGCGGTGACCAAAAGAAGCACCACTGGTGGCAGGTGATGTGCCTGACCGGGGTGGATTACTTCTCCACCCTCGGATACCAGCCCGCGATCGCTGCACTCGCCGCCGGCGTCATCTCCCCCCTGGCCACCCTGGTCCTGGTGGCGGTGACGCTCCTGGGCGCACTGCCGGTGTACCGCCGGGTGGCGGGGGAAAGCCCGCGGGGCGAAGGATCCATCGCCATGCTGGAGCGGCTGCTTCCGCGGTGGGGCGGCAAAATCCTGGTCCTGGTCCTGCTGGGGTTCGCCGCTACCGACTTCATGATCACCATGACCTTGTCCGCGGCCGACGCCACGGCCCACCTGATCGAGAACCCTTTCGTGCCGGACTGGCTGCACGGCCAGCAGGTGATGGTCACCGTGGTCCTGCTGGCACTGCTCGCCGCGGTCTTCCTGCGGGGCTTCAGGGAAGCCATCGGCGTGGCCGTGGTCCTGGTGGTGGTGTACCTGTCCCTGAACGTGGTGGTGATCGGCCGGGCACTGCTGGAAACCGCCGGCCACCCGGCAGCCATCAACGACTGGTGGCAGGCGCTCGCCACGAGCCACGGAAACCCGCTGATGGCCGTTGCCATCGCCTTGCTGGTCTTTCCCAAACTCGCCCTGGGGCTGTCCGGCTTCGAGACCGGCGTTGCCGTGATGCCCCAGGTCCGCGGGCACGCCAACGACTCCGAGGCCAACCCTGCGGGACGCATCCAGGGCGCCCGCCGGATGCTGACCACCGCGGCCCTGATCATGAGCACGTTCCTTGTTACCAGCAGCTTTGCCACCGTGGTGCTGATACCGGAAACGGAGTTCCAGCCGGGCGGCCAGGCCAACGGCCGCGCCCTGGCATACCTCGCCCACCTGTACCTCGGACCAGAATTCGGGACCGTCTATGACGTGAGCACCATCGCCATCCTGTGGTTCGCGGGCGCCTCCGCCATGGCCGGCCTGCTGAACCTGGTGCCGCGCTACCTTCCCCGCTACGGTATGGCCCCGGCCTGGGCCAAGGCGGTCCGGCCGCTCGTGCTGGTGTTCACCGCCATCGGGTTCCTGGTCACTTGGCTTTTCGAGGCCGACGTCGATGCCCAGGGCGGTGCCTACGCCACCGGCGTCCTGGCGCTGATGACGTCCGCCGCGGTGGCCGTGGCCCTTTCGGCACGGCGGCTCCGGCAGCAGCGACGGACGGTTGGCTTTGGTGTCATCGCTGTCCTGTTTGTGTACACCACGGTGGCCAACATATTTGAACGGCCTGAGGGAATCCGGATCGCCGGCTTCTTCATTTTGGGCATCATCGCCATTTCACTGCTGTCCAGGCTGCTGCGTTCCTTCGAACTGCACGCCACCCACGTCCGCCTGGACACTGAAGCGCTGGAGTTCCTGGCGCCCACCCTGTCCGGCCCCATCGGCATCATCGCGCACGAACCGTTGCGGCAATCAGCGGAGGCCTACCAACGGAAGCTGGCGTCAGCGAGGGAAGCCAGCCACTATCCGGCCGACGTCCGGCCGCTCTTCCTGGAGGTCGTCGTCGACGATTCATCCGATTTCGAGACGGCACTGGAGGTCCGCGGCGTGGTGCGGCACGGTTTCGCCGTCCTGGAAGTCCACGGGCCGGGAATCCCGAACACCATTGCCTCGGTGCTGCTGCACATCCGAGACGTCACCGGGCTGATGCCGCACATCTACTTCCGCTGGACGGAGGGCAATCCGGTCCGGAACCTCCTGCGCTTCCTTATCCTGGGTGAGGGTGAAATAGCGCCGGTCACCCGGGAGATCCTGCGGGAGGCCGAACCGGACATCCAGCGGCGGCCCTGGGTCCACGTGGGCTGAGCCGTCCGCGCGTCCCTTCGCGAAGTGGTGCGGCGGCCGGGCGGGGAACGTAGGCTCGGGTGCATGGCCAGATATTTTGATGTTCACCCCCAGGATCCGCAGCCCCGGGCCATTGCCCAGGCAGTGCGCATAGTGCTCGACGGCGGCCTGATCGCCTACCCCACGGACTCCTGCTACGCGCTGGGAGCCCAGATGGGCAACAAGGACGCCCTGGACCGGATCAGGGCCATCCGCAGGCTGGACACCAAGCACCATTTCACGCTGGTCTGCAAGGACTTTGCCCAGCTGGGACAGTTCGTGAACATCGGCAACGACGTCTTCCGCAGTATCAAGTCCGTGACGCCCGGGGGCTACACCTTCATCCTGCCGGCCACCAAAGAGGTTCCGAAGCGACTCCTGCACCCCAAAAAGAAGACCGTGGGCGTCAGGATCCCGGACAACAGGGTGGTCCAGGCGCTGCTGGCAGAACTTGGGGAGCCCCTGCTGTCGAGCACCCTGCTGATGCCGGACGAGGAGGACCCGCTGACACAGGGCTGGGAGATCAAGGAACGGCTGGACCACCAGGTGGACGCCGTGATTGACGCCGGCGACTGCGGATCGGAACCCACCACGGTGGTGGATTTCTCCAGCGGCGTGGCCGAGGTGGTCCGGCGCGGGACCGGCGACCCGTCCCGCTTCGAATAGGCTTTCGGTCCTTCCGGCGGCCTAGTCCTGCTTCCGGGCGCGGCTGGGCTGGACCCTGGGCGGTTCACCCGGCATCTTGGGATAGTCCGGCGGGAATGGCAGTTCCCCGAGGCCTGCCTTCAGGTCCCGCTCCCACCACTCCAGCAGGATGTCGATGGTCCCCCGCTTGCTGTGCATGTCAGCCCACGGATCACCCACGGTTTTGAGCCGGTCCGGAACAGTGAGGATGGTGAAGTCCTTAGGGTCCGCGGTCTCCAGCTCATCCCACGTGATGGGGCAGGACACGGAGGCGTGCGGGAGGGCCCGGGGGCTGTAGGCGCCGGCGATGGTGCGGTCGCGATTGGCCTGGTTGAAGTCCAGGAAGACCCGCTCGCCCCGCTCTTCCTTCCACCAGGCGGTGGTGACCTTGTCCGGCATCCGGCGCTCCACTTCACGCGCCGCAGCAATAACCGCATGCCGGACGTCGAGGAACTCCCGCGTGGGTTCGATGGGCGCGTAGACGTGCAGGCCCCGGTTGCCTGAGGTCTTGATGAAGCAGGTGAGCCCCGCCTCGGCCAGCACCTCCTTCAGCACCAGCGCGGCGGGGACGGCGTCCCCGAAGTCCGTGCCCGGCTGCGGATCCAGGTCAATGCGCAGCTGGTCCGGGTTGTCGGTGTCCGCGGCGCGGGACGGCCACGGGTGGAACACCACGGTGTTCATCTGGACTGCCCATACGGCAGCGGCGGGCTCGTCCAGGATCAGCATGGGATGGGAGCGGGCACTGGGAAACACCACTTTTTGGGTCCGGATGAAGTCCGGCGTCCCCTTGGGCGGGTTCTTGGAAAAGAACATCTCGCCGTCCACGTTGTCCGAGTACCTCTGCAATGCCACGGGCCGGTCACCGTTGGCGGCAATGAATGCCTCTCCCACGTCGCAGATGTAGCGTGCCAGGTCCAGTTTGGTGAGTCCGAGGTCCGGCCACAGGACCCTGCGGGGGCTTGATATCCGCATCTCGCGATCGCCGTGTGGGCCCGGAACGGTGATGGTGGTCTGTTCGCTCGCCATGGGGACAACGTACACCCCGGCCGCGGGAACCGGGCGGATTTCGGCGTTCCCGTCCGGCATGATGGAGGAATGCCAGCTCCCGAAGTGCCCCTGACTCTTGCGGTGGGCGACGCCACTGTCAGCGCCGCCTACGCCCGCCCCGACCATCCCGCCGCCACGGTGGTGGTGGCCCACGGCGCCGGCGCCGGGATGGAGCACCCGTTCCTGACGGGGTTCACGGCGGCACTGAACGGGCTGGGCGTGGCCACGCTGCGTTTCAACTTCCCCTACCGCGAAGCCGGCAGGAAGTTTCCGGACCGTCCACCGGTGGCGATCGCCGCGTGGCGTGTTGCCATGGCTGCCGCCGCTGACCAGGCTGCCACCCACGGTGACACCGGCCCTCTCTGGGCGGCCGGTAAATCCTTTGGCGGGCGGATGGCGTCCATGGCCGCAGCCGAGGGCATGGCGGCCGCAGGGCTTGTGTACCTGGGTTATCCCCTGCATCCGCCGGGAAAACCGGAGAAGCTGCGGGATGAACACCTGTACGGGCTTACCACCCCGATGCTGTTCCTGCAGGGCAGCCGGGACACGTTCGCCACCCCGGAGATCCTGGCGGACGTGGTGGCCCGCATCGGCTCCACTGCTGTCCTTACATGGGTGGAGGGAGGCGACCACTCCTTCGCCGTCGCCGGGCTGAAGCGCCCGGCAGCGGAAGTGGGTGCCTCCCTCGCCCCGCCCGTGGCTGACTTCGTCCTTGGCAAGTCCTAGTAGGGGCTGTCCTGGGTGGGCAGCGGCCTAAGCTGCCGCCTCCTCGTGCCACCAGCCTTCCCAGGCGGCGGACGTCAGGCGGCCTGCAGGGAACCCGCCCGCTGCGGCGCCGTTGTGGGACCGGCCGTCCTCCAAACGGCGGCCGTCGAGCAAAAGGTTAAGGCTGTTCAAAAGAAACATCATTACGTCCTTCCATGTCTGATGTGGACCACGCTGTCCAGGTAGGAAAGAGCCTAATCACGGCATGTTTCAGCCCATCGACGGCACGTTTCGGCTGTGTATCCTTGTTCTCACCCGCCCTGCCGGTGTCGTGCAGGAGTACCCGGAAAGAAGCTATTGGTGCGGTTTGACCCGTGCGGTGGCGGCCGCTGACCAGGGATCCTCGGGCCAGGGGTGCTTGGGGTAGCGTCCGCGCATTTCGGCCCGGACCTGGGCGTAGGGGCCGGACCAGAACGAGGTGAGGTCGTCTGTCACGGCCAGGGGGCGCCGCGCCGGTGAGAGCAGGTGGAACAGGACCGGCACGCGGCCGCCCAGGAGCCGGGGCGTTTCCGCCCACCCGAAACACTCCTGCAGCTTGACGGCCACCACGGGCCGGGCTGCAGCGTCCGCAACAGCCGGGTACTCGATCCTGATCCGCGAACCACTGGGCACCTCAAGGGTTTCCGGTGCGAGGTCATCAAGCTTCGCGGCCTCGGGCCAGGGCAGCAGCCGGCGGAGCGGGTGGGCCAGGTCGACGGACCGGGCGGCGGCGCCGCCGGCGAGGGCTTCCAGCTCAGGACCCAGCCACTCCTCGAGCCGCAGCAGCAGGGCCTGGTCCGAGACGTCCGGCCACGGCGCGCCCAGTCCGTGGTGCAGGAAGGCGAGCCGACGCCGGAGTCCGTCCGCCGCCGTCGACCATTCCAGGACGCCGAGCCCGTCCTTCTTGAGGGCTTCCGCGACGGCGGAGCGCCCCTCAGCCTGCGAAGGCCGCAGCGGAGTGGACGCCAGGATGATCGCGCCGAGGCGCCGGACCTTCCGGGCGGAAACGCGCCCGCCGGAAAACTGAGCCTCGACCGAGTCCGTCAGCAGGTGCGAGGCCGCGGTTTCGGCGAGCCCGGGCGTCAGCGGTGCAGCGGACCGGATCACGGCGCCGGTGCCGGCGGCGTCCCGGCCATCAGCCCGCGTCACTTCCGCGACAGCCAGCCATTCGTGGCCGGAAAGGGAGCTGCCGGCGGGCAAGCCGGCCCGGGTTCCGGAGGTCAGGAGGTACCGGTCGGGTGCGCCTCCGTCCACCAGGCGTGCCACCCGGTCCGGGAAGGCGAGGGCGACGACGGCACCCACCACCGCGGACCCGGTCACCGGTGTCTTCGCCGCGGGAGAAGCGGAGCGCGCGCCGCGCTGCGCCAGGGCCGCCAGGCGGCGCGTGTCCTCCGCCCAGCGCCGGGCAGCCGCTCCCGGCTCGGTCCGGAACTGGGCCAGGAGCCGGGTCAGGTCGGCCCCGGGGGCGCGGTGGTCACCCGAGACCAGGGCTACGGCCTCCGCCGCAGCGACGTGACCGGCGGCCGCTGCCCCGTCCAGCAGGGCGCGGCCCAGTCGAGGATCCGCCGGAATGGTTGCCAGGAGCCGACCTGTGCCGGTGGCGTGGCCGTCGTCCGCCACGGCGCCGAGTTCGCGCAGGATTTCCACCGCATCGTCCATGGCCTGCTGCGGCGGCTGGTCGGGCAGGGCGAGGCCAGCACCACGCGGGGATCCCCAGACCGCGAGCAGGAGGGCGGCTCCGGTGAGGTCCGCCACCTTGATTTCGGGGGTGACGTGGGCCGGGGCGGCGCCGTAGGCCTGCTGGTCGTAACAGCGCACAACACGTCCGGGACCCTGGCGGGCGGCGCGGCCGGCGCGCTGGTCCGCGGACGCGCGGGAGCAGGAAACGGTGACGAGGCCGCTCATGCCCCGGCCGGAGTCCCGCCGCGGTTCCCGTGTCAGCCCGGAATCAATCACCAGCCGGACACCGGGAACAGTCAGCGAGGACTCGGCGAGATCGGTGGAGACGATGACCCTGGCCCTGCCGCCAGGCGGCCGTCCCGAGACGGCGCGGTCCTGCTCGGCAGCTCCTGCCTGGCCGTGCAGTTCCAGGACATCGATGCCGTTTCCCAGCCGGTTCCGCAGATCCGCAGCAACCCGGGAAACTTCCCTCGCACCGGGAAGGAAGACGAGGGCATCAGTGGAGGTGTCGCCGCTGAGGGCCTGCCTGAGCTCCTCCGCGGCCGTCCGTGCCACATGGTCCAGGAACGCCGGGGTCACTCCCCGGCCATCCAGCCGTGGGCCCGGCGCGGGCCGCCAGTCTGTCTGCAGGGGGTGGAGCACCGAGGGGCAGTCAACGACAGGAGCCGGCATCCCGCCGTCGCCCGTTTCGCCGGTGTCCGCCTCTCCGTTGTGCGTGGGGAGCAGCGCGGCAAACCGGGGCGCGTCCAGGGTGGCGGACATGGCGACGACGGTGAGGTCGCCACGCAACGCCCGGACCTCGGCGAGCATGCCCACCAGCAGGTCCGTTTCGAGCCCGCGTTCGTGGACCTCGTCCAGGACCACGGCCGCTACGCCGTCGAGGCCGGGATCGGTCAGGAGCCGGCGCAGCAGGATGCCGGGGGTCACGAATTCGACACTTGTTGCCGGCCCCGCCTGCCGCTCGCCGCGCACGGAGTAGCCCACGCGGCCGCCCAGGGGGCTGCGGTCCAGCTGCGAGAGACGCCGGGCGGCGGCGCGGGCGGCGACCCTGCGGGGCTGGGTAACGATCACCCGTCCGCCGCCGTGCACCGGAAGGTTCGCCAGCAGCGGCGGCACGAGGGTAGTTTTGCCGGTGCCTGGCGGGGCCTGCACTACAGCCGCCCCGCCTGCTTCAGCACCCAGGGCCCGCGCCAGGGCAGGCAATGAGCCGGCGAAGGCCAAGCCCGCCCCTATCGCCCCGAGGTCGAACGCGTTGCCGGCGGATGGCTGCCGCTGCCTGCCCGGAGAAGTCATCCGTCCATTGTGCCCGGAACTGCCGCTAGGGTTTTCCCTTGCCTTTGCCCTTACCTTCCTTGCCATCCTTGGCGGGTGCCGGCCACACCGGTTCCTGCCGGCCCGGGCGCGGGGCAGGGACAATGGCCGGTGGTGCGACGGGGGCAACCTGCTGTGCCTGCTGGGGCGCCTCCGGGAGAGCCGGTGCCGAGGTGTCCGATACGGTTGCCGCGGGGACTTCCGCAGTGGCCGCGACGGCCGCCAACTGGCCGGTGATGTCTGCCCGCACATCCTTGACTGCGGCTTCGATTCCGCGGTAGCGGGACAACGAGATCCTGCCTTGGCCGGCCGCCTCGTTCAGGTCCTTCTCAAGCGCTTCGAGTGCCGCGAGGGCACCGTCCATCCGGTTTTCCGCTGCCGCCTGGCTGATGTTCAGGACCCTGATCTGCAGGCCGCGGAGCGTACCCTCGGAATCCGCAGGCCGCAGGAGCGCCGGGGCGGCATACACGGCCACGGCAAGGCCCGCGGCCGCTGTAAGGGCGACTGCCGCGGGCCACAGCCAAAGGTTTTTCCTGCCTGGTTTGGCGGCCTTGTCCCCGGCAGGTCCCGGAGCCTCAGGCGGCATGCCGGCCCCGAAGCGGGGTCAAGGCAGCTGACGGAGCCGGCAGAAGGGTCACGGGGGCGGTGGCCGCCCGGGCAGCGTGCGCCGAAACCAGTGTTGCGGGGCGTGCTGCTGCCGGCGCCGCTGCTCCGGGCTGGCGCCGTGCGGCGCTGACGGAAGCATCCTGCCCCGGAGCGGCCCGTACAACGTCGCTGCCCAACCGCCTGGCAACGGACCGTGTGACAACCAGCCGCTTGGCGGCGGTCCGCAGCATGAGGGCGATCGACTGCCCGAGTCCGAGCCCCAGCAGGACGTGGCCCGCCAGGTACTGGCCACCATTTCCGGCAGCGCCAAAGGGAGCACTGAGAGCGGCGGCCGCGCCGACGGCGGCCACTACCAGTGCTGAGGCGGCAGCAAAAACCGTACCCATTGCCCTGCTCCTGTCCTCGCTTGATCAGCAGGCTTACCAGTATTGATCAGCAAGCTTACTACCTGACCGGGGGGAAGCAAACACGGATCCCATCGGTGCGGTCGGTTCGCCCGGGGAGGCCGGCAGGATCAGCGTGGCCGGCAGGATCAGCGTGGCCGGCGGGATCAGGGTGGCCTGGGCACGCCAAAAGGCTGCCACCCGTTACAGCACGGGTGGCAGCCCCCCTTCTTAATCCCTTTGTTGCGTGGGGAACGTCAGCCTGCCGCCTCCAGCACGCGCCCCGCTGCTGCCAGTTCCACGTACCGGCCCTTAAAGAACAGCAGCGGCTCCGCATTCTCCCGCGCACTGAGGTGCCGCACCGCTGCCACCACAATGGTGTGGTCGCCGCCGTCGTACTCCGCGTGCAATTCACAGTCGATCCAAGCCAGGGCGTCATCCAGGATCGGGTTGCCCAGCGGCGAGGACTTGTGGCTCACCCCGGCGAACTTGTCGGCACCCGAGCGGGCGAACTGGCCCGCGAGGTGCTGGTGCTCGGCGGGAAGGATGTTGACCGTAAACGACCCCGCGTCCCGCAGCACCGGCCAGGTGGTGGACGTCCGCGCCGGGCTGAAGGTAACCAGTGCCGGGTCCAGGGAGAGCGATGCGAAGGACTGGCATGTGAAGCCGGCCGGCCCCTGCGGGGTGGAACTGGTGATCACCGTCAATCCGGTGGCAAAAGTTCCAAAGATATCGCGAAGCCGGCGCGGAGCAAGATCTGATGTGGCTGTCATGGATGTGGCCTCTCGTTGGATCGTTACCTCACCAAACCATCACGGGATTGGTTTATTCAACCGCCTTTGAAATGGTCAGACGCGTACCGCAACGAATTGTCATGGGGCTTCTTTAGGCGTAACCGATGAATATTACGAGACGCAGAATGTCGCTGTTTTACGAACCGCGAATTCCAGTTACCCGGCATCTCGAACTATTGATGGACGTGTCATTCCAAGTGGCGGCGCATTCCCGCGCCCGCCTAATTTCTCAACAATGAGTCCCGGCCACCTGCTGCCGGTGAATCATCACGACGCCTGCGGAGCCCGGCGGATCGAGGGCTCCGCAGGCGTCGTGCCGCATGTGCGGAGTTGGCCGGGTACGGGCCACGGAAATTCTTCTGCAGGTGCATCCACGGGGCGGCTGCCGGCGGTAGTACGGGTGTAAGCAAAAACCGCCCGCCCGGCGGGCCGAAGAAGGAGCAATCATGCGCACCCGCATTTTCGCATCAGGAGCAGTGGCCATCGCAGCGGCACTGGCTTTCGCCGGCCCGGCCCAGGCCGCCGAGGGAGACGCCCGGCTCTCCGTCCTGCACGGCGTCCCAGGCCTGACTGTGGACGTCTGGGTCAACGGGGAACGGACCCTGGACGACTTCACACCCGGCACACTGGCCGGTCCGCTGTCCCTGCCGGCAGGAAATTATGCCCTTGCCATCACCGCCGCCGATGCCGCAGACGCTTCCGCCGCGGTGATCGGACCGGTCAACGTGACTCTCGCGGCCAACGGCAACTACACCGCGGTGGCCAACGTGGATGCCGCCGGGAAGCCCACCGCGAACCTTTTCACCAACGACGTGTCGACGATTGCCGCCGGCAAGGGCAAGCTGACCGTCCGGCACACCGCTGCCGCTCCCGCCGTGGATGTCCTGGCCGCCGGGTCCGCCGTCATCTCCAACCTCGCGAACCCGAACGAACAGACCCTCACCCTGGATCCCGGGACCATCCCGGCAGCAGTGGCGGCGGCTGGAACCACCCAGCCCGTCATCGGCCCCGCGGACGTGGCAGTTGCCGAAGGCACGCACACCATCGTGTACGCCTGGGGCAGCCTGAACGACAAGAACCTGCAACTCGCAGTACAGACCATCGAGGGGCTGCATTCGGCTCCGGCAGCCGTCCCGGGGAGCCGGCGGGGTGCAGCGGAGGAGGCTGAAGCAGGACAGGCCCTGGCAGTTGCCGGCATGGGAGCGGCAGGACTTGCCCTCATCCTGGGCACCCTGGCTGCCTCCCGCACCGTGGTCCTGCGCACGGCGGGCCGCAAGTAGCCGGCACCATGGAGATCACGACGGCGGCACCCAGGTTCCGGACGTACCCTGGCGTTCCGGCACAGGCAGCCACACCGTGCCCCGCCGCCCGTGTGCGGGCGGCGGGCGGCGTCGTCGTCTTTGCAGCCGCGCTGCTCTCTGCCTGCGGCACCGCGGCACCAACGGAGGCTGTCCCGAACGGGACAGCCTCCGTTGCACCCGATGCACCCGATGCACCCGTGGCGACCGCGCTTCCGCCCGCGCCTCCGGCCGGCCCCGCAGCCCCGGTGCCGGCCGCAGTCCCCCGCGTCCCCCGCAGGGAGGCAACCCCTGCCCCGGCGGCTCCCCGGGACCCGGCACCGCGCTTCCTGACAGTGGAGGGCACCACCATCGGCATGGAGATCGTAAACGTGGGCGTGTCCCCGGACGGGGCGATGGAGATTCCGGAAGCCTTCACCCAGGCGGGCTGGTACAGGTATGGACCGGCGCCTGGCGCGGAGTCCGGCGCAGCCGTCATCGCCGCCCACGTGGACACGACGTCGGACCGGGCGCCCGTCTCCCACTTGAAGGATCTGGCGGCGGGAACACTGGTGACCGTTGAGCGCTATGGTGCCCCGGCACTGAATTACCGGGTCCGTTCCGTGGAGCTGATGGCCAAGGACAGGTTCGACGGCGGTTCCCTGTTCCGCCGTGACGGGCCGCACCGGCTCAGGCTTGTCACCTGCGGCGGCCGGTGGCTGGACGATCAACAGGACTACGGTGACAATGTCATTGTCACTGCGGAACTGGAATGAGCCGCGAGTCAGCCCTGACACTCACTGCCGGGGAGGGGAAGGAGGCCGGTATGGCACCTTCGGGCCAGCCGTCCTCCGGCGACGCTGAGCACCTCAACCAATCCGGCCACCAACTGGCCGCCGGCTGGAGCCAACAGCTTGACCAGGCATTCTCGGCCGGGGACGAAGCTGCCCTGGCCGAGGCATACCGCCAGTTCTCGCCGCTCGTCTACACACTCGCCCTGCGTGCGCTCCGGAACCGCAGCGCTGCCGATGACGTCACCCAGGAAGTATTCATCCGCGTATGGAAGTCACGCGCCGCCTTTGATCCGCACATAGCCGCACTTCCTGCGTGGGTTGTCGGCATTACCCGCAATGCCATCTCCGACGCACTCGGCGCCTCTGCCCGCGAGGCCCGCACAGTGACCGCGGCAGCGGAACTGCGGTCCGGGCCGGAGGACGCGGTAGCTTCCCCGTCCGCCGAAGTCCTGGCGGACCGGCTGCTCCTGGACGGCGAACTGGCCCGGCTCGGCGAGCCCCAGGGCTCCATCATGCGCCTGGCGTTCTATGACGACCTGACGCACGACCAGATTTCACGGAAACTAAACCTTCCCCTTGGTACGGTCAAGAGTCACATCCGCCGCAGCCTTAGCCACCTGAGACACCGATTGGAGGTGGACCATGCAGCACCTTGACCCCGAAGCCCTGAGCCTGTTCGCCCTGGACGAGCCGTTGGACGCCGAGGGCACGCACCACCTCCGCTCCTGCCCCGAGTGCACCGCCGAGGTCGCCTCGTTGCGCCGCGCCGTCCATGCAGCGCGGACCGCCCCGGACACCGGCTGGCTGGAGGCGCCGGGAGCCAACGTCTGGGCGGGTATCCACCGGAGTCTCGGACTCGGCGACGCGGTGGCCGCAGACCCGCTGGGCCCTGACAGCAGGGCAGATACCGCCCCTGAGGCAGAAGCCCCGGGCCCCGGGGAGTCAGGGCAGCCGGCAGGGAAACCGCCCGCCAGTGTGACCTGGCTGCGCCGGCCGGTGACCTGGCTGGCAGCGGCAGCGGCCGCCGTGCTCATCGCGGCCGGTGTGGTGGTGGCCGTCAACCGAACGGCCGCGCCAGTGACCCTCGCCTCCGCGCAGCTGGAACCGCTGGACCGGTTCACCGCCACCGGTTCGGCCACCGTGACGGAGTCCGGCGACGGCTCGCGCACCATCGAGGTGCAACTGAACAAGGCAGAAGCCCGGGGCTACCAGGAAGTCTGGCTGATTGCCCCGGACCTGACCCGGCTGGTCAGCCTGGGAATCATGAACTCGGCGTCCGGCCGGTTCGAAGTACCGGCCGGACTTGACCTGTCCAGCTACCCCATTGTGGATGTGTCCGACGAGCCGCTTGACGGCAACCCGGCACACTCCAGCATCAGCATCGTCCGGGGCACGCTCACCTCCTGAAGGCCGGTGCCGTCAGCGGGCGGCAGCGGCGGCGGCCAGGTTGCCCGGCACGGGGTCATGCCGGAGGTAGCGGCGGCTGAAGGTGCCGGTGCCGGCCGTCAATGCGCGAAGTTCCACCGCATATTTCAGGAGTTCCTGGTCCGGCACTTCCGCGGTGATTTCGGTCCGGTCCCCGCCCGATGACGTTGTCCCGGTGAGCCGGCCGCGGCGGCCGGAGAGGTCGCTCATCACTGTTCCCACGTGCACTTCCGGAACGCTGATGACCACCGACGAGACAGGTTCAAGGAGCTGGACGCTGCCCGCTGCGGCCGCCTCCCGCAATGCCAAAGCGCCGGCTGCCTGGAAAGCTGCGTCGGAGGAATCAACGCTGTGCGCTTTGCCTCCCACCAGGGTCACGCGCAGGTCAACCACCGGGAAGCCGGAGGCCACGCCTTTCTGCATCTGCGCGCGGACGCCCTTCTCCACGGAGGAGATGAACGTTCCCGGGATGACGCCGCCCACGGTCTTGTCAACGAATTCGAAGCCGGCGCCCCTGGCCAACGGTTCCACCTCGATGTCGCACACCGCGTACTGGCCGTGCCCGCCGGACTGTTTGACGTGGCGCCCGTGCCCCGCGGCCGGGGTGGCGAAGGTTTCCCGGAGGGGTGTCACCACCTCCACAGTGTGCAGCTTGACGCCCTGGTCCCGCAGCCGGTCCAGCACCACTTCGGCGTGCGCCTCGCCCATGCACCACAGGATCAGCTGGTGGGTTTCGGCGTTCCGTTCCACCCTGAGCGTCGGATCCCCGGCGGCCACCTTCCCCAGGCTGCGGGCCAGGGCGTCCTCGTCGCTGTGGGAATCGGCTTCGATGGCGACCGGCATCAACGGTTCCGGCATCTCCCACGTGGCCAGCAGCAGCGGCTGGTCTTTGGCCGAGAGGGTGTCGCCGGTCTCGGCCGTGCCCAGCTTGGCGACGGCCGCGATGTCACCGGCAATACAAAAGGGGACGGGCCGCAGGGTGGCCCCCAGCGGCGAATAAAGGTGGGTGAGCCGTTCGTCGGTGTCGTGGTCCTGGTGGCCGCGGTCCGCCAGTCCGTGTCCGCTCACATGGATGGGGGTGTCGCCGCTGAGGGTCCCGGAAAAGACCCGGACCAGGCAGACCCGGCCCAGGAAGGCGTCCACCGTGGTGCGGACCACCTCCGCCGCGAGCGGCCCGTCGGGGTCGCAGGCCAAGGCGCGGACGGGGGAACCGGACAGGTCAGTGGCCCGCGGCAGGCCGCGCTCCGGAGGCGATGGAAACGCTTTGGTCAGGAGTTCCAGCAGTTCGGCGGTTCCCAGCCCGTTCACTGCCGAGGTGGGCACAGCCGGGAAGAAGGACCCGCGGGCGACGGCGGTTTCCAGATCCGCGGTGAGGACGTCGGCATCGATGTCCTCACCACCGAGGTAACGGTCCATGAGGGACTCATCTTCGCTTTCGGCGATGATTCCCTCGATCAGCTCGGACCGGGCGGACCCGGCGGCCACCAGCTCGGCCGGTTCCGCCGGACGCGGCGACGGGCCGGAAGTCCCGGCCGGATACTCGAAGACTTTCCCGGACAGCAGGCCCAGCAGTCCGGTGACCTCCGCGCGGACCGGGACGTACAAGGGAAGCACCGTCTCGCCGAACGCGTCGCGGCAGGCGGCCAGGACGCCGTCGTAATCAGCCCGTGGATGGTCCAGCCGCGTGATGACCACTGCGCGCGGCATCCCCAGGTATTGGCACTCCTGCCAGATGGCCGTGGTTCCCGCATCCACCCCGTCCACGGCGGAAACGGCGAACAGGACCGCATCCGCGGCGCGCAGCCCGGCGCGGAGTTCGCCAATGAAGTCCGGATAGCCGGGCGTATCGAGCAGGTTGATCTTCATTCCCGCCACGGGCAGCGGCACGACGGACAGTGCCACCGAACGCTGCTGGTGGATAGCGGCGGGGTCGGAATCGCTCACCGTGGTTCCGTCAACCACCGAGCCCTTCCGGGCGATCATCCCGTTGGCTTCCAGCAGCGCCTCGATCAGGGTGGTCTTGCCGGCACCGGAGCGGCCCACCAGCGCCACGTTCCGGACCAGGGCAGGGTCCCTGGGCGTGAGGCCGGCGGAGCCATTGCCCTGGCGCCCTTCCGGCCCGCCCCGGCCTGCAGTGCCTGCTGCGTCCTTGGTACTTTTGACAGACATCGGAACCTCCTGGCGTCTTTGCCTGGTTGTTTTTATTTGCCGCGTGCCTTGCGGGTAGCGGAGTCGTTTGCCTTTTGCAGCGCCTTAACGAGTTCTTCTTTATCCATCCTGGACCGCCCGCTGATATCCAATTCCCTGGCACGTTCCAGCAGGTGCTTCTTCGAGGCGTTCGCGTCCACGCCGCCGGCGGTGGGCTTGGACGTGCCGGGCCCCTTTTGTTCGGCCCGCTTGTCCGACGGCCCGCGCTTCTCCTTGGCCTCCCAGTGGTCCCCCACCTTTTCGTAGCTGTGCTTCAAGGAGGCGTAGGCGGCGCGTGCAGCCCGCTCTTCGTCGTTGTTGTACGACTCCATGGCGGAATCGTAGGTCTTGGCGAACGTGTCCTGGGCCTTTTGGTCCGACCGCTGCAGGGTTGAAGGAAGCTCGTCCTTGCGGGCGTGGTCATTCTTTCCAGTCTTCGGCACCGCATTCACCGCACTTTCATCAGCAGGACTGATCGTGGCAGAACATACCCCAGCTTAGCCACGCCCTGCTTTGCTTGTCTGCTGTTAGGCGGGACCGGAACCTGTTTCCTGAAGCCTCATACGCCACCGGGCATCAGTGTGACTCAGGCCACTGGTCCGGGTCGTAGCCATACAGGCCCGGCGGGCGGCGGGGTGCTTCCTCCGGGACGGCAGGCGCTGCTTCGGGTGCGGCTGCCTCTGGTTCTTCCTGCGGCAGCTCCCCGGCATCACCGGGACCAACGGCCGGGTGTTTTTTCGGCTCGTCGTCTTTTCCTGCGCCGCGCGTGCCCGGGCTGTCAGCCATGACCCACTCCAATCCCCCGATGAAGAGGTCCGGCTGCTTGAACCATTGAATTTCACCCTAGCCCGGAGCCAAGGTTCCCAATATGCCAATTTTGCTCAAGAAATAGGCAGTTTCCCCGCCACGAACCCGGCAGGCAATCGGCGAGGGCGCCTCTCCTGCGCTGTCACGCCTGCTGGATCCGGTCCAGCGCGTCGAGGAGGCGGCGGACAGAGCCGCCCAGGTTCCATTCTGTGGCGAGGCGTTCCAACTCGGCGCGGGCTTCCCCGGTGACGGGGCGCAGGTGGGCGCCGGCCTCCTTCAAGGTGGGCAGCTCGAGGTCCCGGACAAGGCGTACGACGGCGGGCGCGGCCCCGAGATAGGCGGCGGCGGCTTCCAGCTTGGCCCGGACGGGTGACGACAGGCCGCTGCCGGCGTCGGCCGCAGCCTCAAGAAGGTTTTCGAGGGATCCGTATTTCAACAGCAGTGACGCCGCAGTCTTCTCGCCGATGCCGGCCACGCCGGGGAGCCCGTCCGAGGCGTCGCCGCGCAGGGTGGCGTAGTCGGCATACTGCTGGGGCAGCACGCGGTACTTGCCCACCACCACTTCCTCGGTCATCACCTCAAGGTTCCTCATGCCGCGCGCGGTGTAGATGACGCGCACCTGGCGCTGGTCATCGCAGACCTGGAAGAGATCGCGGTCCCCCGTGACCACGTCCACGGGGATGACGGCATGGCTGGCATAGGTGCCCACAACGTCGTCGGCCTCGTGGTCGGCCGCACCGACGATGGCGATACCCGCCAGGCCCAGGACCGTCCGGATCATCGGAAGCTGCGCCTCGAGCGCGTCCGGCACCACCTCCACGTCCGGGATGCCGGTGTTGGCCTCCGCCACGCGGTGGGCCTTGTAAGTGGGCACCAGGTCCACCCGCCATTGCGGCCGCCAGTCATCATCCCAGCACGCGATCAGGTGCGTGGCCCCGAAGTCGATGGCCAGCCGGGCGATCATGTCCAGGAGGCCCCGGACCGCGTTGACCGGTGTCCCGTCCGGCCGGCGGATCGAGTCGGGCAGGCCGTAGAAGGCACGGAAATACAGCGAGGCGGTGTCCAGCAGCATCAGGCGGTCAGGCATACCTCGATCCTGACACGGAACCGGGCTGACAGGGGACACGACGGGCGGTCCGCCTGACCAGCTCTGGCATACCGGCCTGATCGGGGCGAGAATGGCCTCGTGTTCCGTGCTATCCGCAGCCGGGACAGCGAACCCATGAACGCTGCCGCCCGGAAGATCCAGCGCATCTACCTGACGTTGACGCTGGGAAATACCCTTGCCGCATCCTTCATCTGGGGCGTCAATACGCTGTTCCTGCTGGACGCGGGGCTTACCAACTTCGAGGCCTTTGCCGCCAACGCATTCTTCACCGTTGGCATGGTGATTTTCGAGGTCCCCACGGGGGTGGTCGCTGACGGGTGGGGACGCCGGGCCTCCTTCCTGCTGGGCACCGTAACCCTGGCCGGCTCCACTTACCTGTACTACCTCTTGTGGCAGTACTCCGCCCCGTTTCCGCTGTGGGCCGTGGTGTCTATCCTGCTGGGGCTGGGCTTCACGTTCTTTTCCGGTGCCGTTGAGGCGTGGCTGGTGGACGCGCTGCGCTACTCCGGATACGACGGCGGACTGGAGGCGGTGTTCGGGCGGGGGCAGATGGTCTCCGGCGTGGCGATGCTCGCCGGTTCGGTGGCCGGCGGTGTGATTGCCCAGGCCACCAACCTCGGCGTGCCGTTCCTGATCCGGGTGGGCGTGCTGCTGGCCATGTTCGCCGTGGCCTTCGCCCTCATGCACGACGTCGGATTCACGCCGGAGCGGTCCACGCACCCCCTCAAGGCGACCCGCGCTGTCCTGTCGGCCTCCATCGACAACGGCCTGAAAATCCCGCCCGTGCGGTACGTGATGCTGGCCGCCCCGTTCAGTGCCGGCGTCGGAATCTATGTCTTCTATGCACTGCAGCCGTTCCTGCTGGAACTCTTCGGCGACCCCCGCGCCTACTCGGTGGCGGGCCTGGCGGCGGCCATCGTTGCCGGTGCGGAGGTGGTGGGCGGCTGGCTGGCGCCGTACGCAAGGAAAATGTTCCGCAAGCGGACGTCGGTGCTGATCCTTAGCGGCAGCATCAGTACCGTGCTCCTGCTCTCCCTCGGATTCACCCGGATGTTCTGGCTGGCCCTGGTCCTGCTGACGCTCTGGGCGGTGATCGATTCTGCCGCCATGCCGGTGCGGCAGGCCTATGTGAACGACATGATCCCGTCGAAACAGCGGGCAACGGTGCTCAGCTTCGCCTCCCTGATGGGATCCAGCGGCGGTGTGGTGGTGCAGCCGGTGCTGGGCCGGAGCGCGGACCTCTACGGTTATCCGGTGTCGCTGGCCCTGGCCGGCATCGTCCAGAGCCTGGCGGTTCCGTTCCTGGTGGCCAGCCGGCGGCAGGGTTCCCCGGCGGACACGGCCAGCCCGTCCCCAGAGCCCTCGGACCAGGGCCCGGCGGAGGATTCGCGCGCCTGACCCGGTAGGTATAGTTGGTGGTCTCCAACCTGGAAGGCCCCCCATTGATCGAGATCCTGAACCCCGCCGAAATCGCCCGGGCAAGGGAAACAGGAGCCCTGGTGGCCGGCATCCTGCAGGCCATGAAGGGCCGCGCCACAGTGGGTACCAACCTCCTGGACATCAACCGGTGGACCGGGGAAATGATCATCGCCGCAGGAGCGTCGTCCTGCTACATCGACTACGAGCCGTCCTTCGGACGCGGGCCGTTCGGCCACTACATCTGCACGGCCGTCAATGACGCCGTGCTCCACGGCAAGCCCAGCGACTACGCCCTGGCCGACGGCGACCTGCTCACCCTGGATCTCGCCGTCGCCAAGGGCGGAGTGGCCGCGGACTCCGCCATCAGCTTCGTTGTTGGCGACTCCCGGCCGCTCGAGAGCCTCACCATGATCAACGCCACCGAACGTGCTCTGCAAGCGGGGATCGCCGCTGCCGGGCCCGGCGCCAGGATCGGCGACATCTCCCACGCCATCGGTTCGGTCCTCAGTGAGGCCGGTTATCCGATCAACACCCAGTTCGGCGGCCACGGCATCGGATCCACGATGCACCAGGACCCTCATGTACCGAACACCGGCCGGCCGGGCCGCGGCTACACCCTGCGCCCGGGGCTGCTGCTGGCGCTGGAACCCTGGGTCATGGCGGACACCGCCGAACTCGTCACCGACCCGGATGGCTGGACCCTCCGCAGCGCCACCGGCTGCCGGACCGCCCACAGCGAGCACACCATCGCCATCACCGAAGACGGCGCGGAAATCCTCACGCTGCCCACGCAGCAGTAGCACCCCAGCCCAACAGTTACCGGTCCCAGGAAGCCCAGTCGCCGTCGTCGAACGCCTGTCCGCGGAAGTGCGCGCGCAGGTATTCCCCCACCACGGCGGCGCCGAGGCCGCCCACCTCGGGCGCCACCACCCGGGCACCCACCCGCCGTGCCATCCGCTGGACAAACCGCTCAAGGCTGGGGTCGTTCCCTAAGCGGAAAAACGTGGTTTGGGTTCCGCCGCGTCCCAGCCGGTCCAGCTCTGCCACCGTGACCCTGATGGTCTCCGGGTCCGAGGGCCAGCAGAACCAGGGCTCGCCGTCCGGCAGCAGGTGCGCGGTGGGTTCGCCGTCCGTCACCAGCAGGAGGACATGCTGCATGGACGGATGCCGGCGGAAGAACCGCCCGGCCAGCAGCAGGCCGTGGTGCAGGTTGGTGCCCTGCTCCCGCCGCGACGGCAGGGCCGTCAGCTCGCCGATGTCCATGGACCGGGCGTAGCGGCCGAACGCGATCAGCTCCAGCCGGTCGCCGCGGAAGCGCGTGGAGATGAGGTGGTGCAGGGCCAGGGCGGTGCGCTTCATCGGCACCCAGCGCCCTTCGGCGGCCATGGAAAAGGACACGTCCACCAGCAGGACGACGGCGGCCTGGGTACGTGCCTCGGTTTCGCTGACTTCGATGTCGGCAGCAGTGAGTCGGAGCCCCTGGGCCGGGTTGCCGCCGTCGGCCGCCGTACGGTGGATCGCGTTGGTCATGGTGCGGGTGACGTCCCACGGCTCGGCGTCCCCGAACTCCCACGGACGGCTGGAGCCGGTCTGCTCGCCGGCGGCACCGGCGACGCGGGTGTCCCGCCGACCCTGCCGGCCGGACAGCTGCTTCGCGGTGTCCCGCAACAGGGACTTGCCGAGCTGCCGCATGGCCTGCGGGGACAGCCGCAGGTCGCCGTCACTTCCGCGGCGCAGGTAGCCGCCCTCCTGCATTGCCCGTTCGATCCCGGCCAGCGTGCGGGCGGAAACGGCGGCGTTCTGCCCGAGCTGGCGTGCCAGGGCATCGAGGTCAAGGTCGTCCAGGCTGGACCCGTTGTAGGACTGGGAGAGCTGTTCGGCCAGGCCGTCCAGTTCTGCGATGTCCTGGAGGACGCCGGTGCCGTCGCCCAGCCCCAGGCCTTCCTGGCCCTCGAAACGCTCGGAGCCGGTCCAGTCCTCGCCCGGACGCAGTGCCCGCAGGCTGGAATCAAGCTGGTCCAGCTGGGCCATCAGTTCCGGTGAGCCGAAAGCCTGGGCGGAGAGCCGCATCAGTTCGTCCCGCTGTTCGGGTGACATCGACTGCAGGAGGCGTTGGGCCGCGGCAGCGCGCTTGGCCAGGGCATCGACCAGCTCCTCGACGGACTGTGGATTCTCCGGAAAAAAATCGCCGTGCCTGGCCACAAACTCCTGGAAGTCCTGGTCCGTGTCCTCGCCGCGCCGGTGTTTGTCCAGCAGGTCGTTGAGGTCGCGCAGCATCCCGGCCACGGCTGCCCGGTCCTCTTCCGTGGCGTTTTCGAGGGCCTGTTTCATGCCGGCGAACCGCTGGTCCAGGACCTCCCGGCCCAGCAGGTCCTTGATCTGTTCGTAAGCCTCCCGCGCGGCGCCCGATTGCCAGTCGTAGGAGGCAAGCTCGTTGACCGCGGCGGCCGTGGACGGCGGCAGGTTCTGCAGCTGCATCTCCCGGAACTCGCGGTCGTTGTTGTCCATCATGGCGTCGCGGGCGAGCTGCTTGCGTTCCTCCAGCACTGCCGTCTCGAGGAGCTTCTTGACCTCGTTGAGCGTGCCGTCCAGCCTGTGCCGGCCCAGCAGCTCGCTGCGGCGCTGCTGGACGCGCCGGGCGAGGTCATCCAGGCCTTCCATGCCCTGGCCGCCGCGGCGGAGGAACTCTTCCAGGGCGTGGCGGGGTGAGTAGCCGGCCATGACGTCCTCGGCCACGGCGTCCAGCGCCTCGGCCAGGTCAACCGGGGGCGCGAGTGGATCCGGGCCGCCCGCGTACCGGCCGTACCTGGCGGAGTGGTTGTGGCTGGCCATGGTGGCTCCTGTTCCCTGCCGGCAATACTGCTGCCGGCCTGCTAGCCGTAGATGGTTTCTTCGTCGTCGGATTCCTTGGAGATCCGGCGGGCGAGGTACAGGCCTTCCAGGGCAAGTTCGATGGCGGCGGCACGCTGCCCCTGGTTCTTCGCGCCCAGGCGTCCGCTGATCTGGTCGTAGAGTCCCGACCCGTTCAGGGAGGGCAGGTTGCCCAGGAACTCCTCCGCCGTGACGTGGTCTCCCGTGGTCACTGTCCGGTGGCCGTCCAGCGCAGCGACGAGGGCGCCCATATCGATGCCCTGGTAGTGCGCCCGTACCGCCTCGGCAGTGGCCGTGCGCAGGAGGTGGTCCAGGACAGCCTGTTCGCGGCCTTCTTCGCCGGACTCGAATTCGATTTTGCCGGTGAGGACTTCCACCGCGGCGCCGAGGTCCACGATCCGCGCCACCGCCTGGGCCTCACCGCGCACGCTGGCCCGCCGCAGTGCTGCCGCCGCCACTGTTTCGGCGCCTGCGATGGCGAACCGGGCGGAGACGCCGGAGGTCTGGTTGATGGCCGGGGACTGCCGGAGCGCCCTGGTGTAACGGGCCAGGATTTCGAGGATGACCGGTGGAACATCGGCCACCAGCTGGCCCTCCTGCCGGATCACGGACACCTCGTCCTCCAGCTCAATGGGGTAGTGCGTGCGGATCTCAGCCCCGAAACGGTCCTTGAGCGGCGTGATGATCCGGCCGCGGTTGGTGTAGTCCTCAGGGTTGGCCGACGCGACCACCAGCACGTCCAGCGGCAGGCGCAGAACGTAACCGCGGATCTGGATGTCGCGTTCCTCCATGACGTTGAGCATGGATACCTGGATGCGCTCGGCGAGGTCCGGCAGTTCGTTGATGGCGATGATCCCGCGGTTGGAGCGCGGGACCAGGCCGTAGTGGATGGTCTCCGGGTCGCCCAGGCGTCGGCCCTCGGCCACCCGCATCGGGTCGACGTCGCCGATCAGGTCCGCGACGGAGGTATCCGGGGTGGCGAGTTTCTCCACGTACCGTTCGGACCGGTGGCGCCACGCAACGCGCAGCCGGTCCCCCTCGGTCAGGGCGCGGGCACGGGACTGCTCGGTGATCGGCGTGTAGGGGTGCTCGTTCAGCTCCGAGTCCTCGATGACGGGTGACCATTCGTCCAGCAGCCCGGCCAGGGTACGCAGGAGCCGGGTCTTGCCCTGCCCCCGCTCGCCCAGCAGGACCACGTCATGCCCGGCGATCAGGGCGCGCTCCAGTTGGGGAAGGACAGTGCGGCTGAAACCGTATAAGCCGGGCCACGGGTCGCGTCCTTCGGCGAGCGCGGCGAGCAGGTTGTCACGGATTTCATGGCGCAGGTCTTTCCGGACATGGCCGGAAGCACGCAGTTCGCCAAGGGTGAAGATTTCGGGTCGATCAGTCACCCCTCCACGGTAGACCCCACCGCGTCGTGAATCGAGGAAATCTTCGAATCAGGGCAGGGCCCTGCAGGAGAGCTGCCCGGGGCTACGCTTAGTGCTGATGACTGTTGAGAGCACCCTTCTCCTTCTGGTCCGCCACGGCGGGACGCCCGCCACGGGGAGGGCGCTGCCCGGCGCACCCGGCAGCCCGTCGTCGTCTGCTTCTCCCACGCCGGCCCCATCAAGGCGGCCGTCGCGCACCGGGCGGGCTGAGGGCGCCGTGATAGCGCCCGGTACCAGACAAGGGGATGGCCGGTGTCAGGGCGGGAACTGACAATGCTCGGCGAAGGCCGGGTGGAATTGCTGGCACGCATTCCCCGCAGCAGCAACGCGACCTTCCTGGTCCGGGTCACCTGCGGCGGGGACTCGTCCCACGCGGTGTACAAACCGGAGTCCGGGGAACGGCCGTTGTCCGACTTCGAGCCCGGGCTGTACCGGCGTGAGCGCGCAGCGTACCTGCTGAGCGAATACCTGCGGTGGGGCCTCGTACCGCCCACGCTCATCCGCGACGACTCCCCCTTGGGCGTGGGCTCCCTCCAATGGTTTGTGCCCTGCGACTACAGCGAGCACTACTTCACCCTGTACGAAGACGACCCGGAGACCCATGCTGCGTTGTCCCGGATTGCCCTGTTCGACTACGTCGCCAACAACACCGACCGCAAGAGTGGGCACGTGCTGCGCGGCCACGACGGACGCATTTGGGGCATTGACCACGGGCTCTGCTTCGCGGCGGACTTCAAGCTGCGGACCGTCATCTGGGACTTCGCCGGCCAGGCGGTTCCCGACGCGCTGCTGGAGGATCTTGCGCCACTGGTTGTGGATGTGCCCGCCAACCTGGCGGACCTTCTGGATGCTGCGGAGGTCCGGGCGTTGCGGCGTCGGGTGCAGCGGGTGCTGGACACCGGTGTCCTCCCCGTTGACCCCACGGGCATGCGCTACCCCTGGCCGCTTGTGTAGAAACCGAAAGCCGGCGGTCGGACCGGGCGCAACCGCAGGCAGTACGATCGACCGGTGAAATCCAAAGCCACCGGCTGGCACCCCGCAGACCATGTCTCCGAGCCGGCCCCGGGAGTCTTCTTCGTCCAGGGCCCGGCCTCCAACTGGATAGTGGTCGTCGACCAGACCGGCTTTCTGCTCATCGACACCGGCTACCCGGCGGACTGCCCACTGGTCCTGGCGTCCATCCGCCACCTGGGCCTGGAACCCGCCGACGCACTCGCCGTCCTGATCACCCACGGCCATGTGGACCACACCGGGTCCGCGGCCCACTTCGCCTCCGCCTACCGGACGCCCGTCCTGTGTGCCCCGGAAGAGCTGGCCCACGTCCAAGGCAAGGAGAAGCACCAGGTTACATTCGGCCAGGTCATGGTCCGCGCCTTGCGCCCCCGCGTCTTCCGCTGGATGCTCCACGTCATCAAGGCGGGCGCCCTGAAGGCCCAGCCGGCAACGCAGGCGCAGGCGTGGGATGCGGCCACCCTTCGTACGCTGCCGGGCCGGCCGGTGGCGATCCCGGTCCCGGGACACACCCCGGGCAACGCAGCGATCCACCTCCCCCAGGCGGGCGCCATCGCCGTCGGAGATTCCTTTGTCACCGGGCACCCGCTGAGCCGGAGAAACGGACCCCAGATGCTGCACCCGATGTTCCACTCGGACCCGGCCGCAGCCCTCGAGGCAACGCACCGGCTGGATGGAGCCACCGCCACCGTGATCCTTCCCGGACACGGCCCCGCACTGCACATCCCCCTGGCCGATGCCCTCGCGGACCTCCGCGGCTAACGGCGCCTACTGCCCGGGAGGCATCACCGGCGGGACAAAGTCAAACGTCATCCCCAGGAGCCAGACCAGCAGCAGCACCACCGGGAGGTGGAACACAAACTGCAGGAACGTGAAGCCCACGAGGTCCCGGGCGCGCAGCCTGAGGACCGCCAGCAGCGGCAGCATAAAGAACGGGTTGATGAGGTTGGGCAGCGCTTCAGCGATGTTGTAGATCTGCACGGTCCAGCCAAGGTTCATCTGCACATCGGTGGCGGACTGCATCACGTACGGCGCCTCCACCAGCCATTTCCCGCCGCCTGAGGGCACCAGCAGGCCCAGTACGGCGGTGTAGAGCGCAATCACGACGGCGAACGCACCGTTACCGCCGATGTCCGAGAAGAATTCGGCCAGGTGGGACGAGATGGTCATGCCGCCGTGGCCCGTGGCCTTGGTCAGGATCGCGGCCATGGCCGCATACAGCGGAAACTGGACCAGGATCCCGGCGGTGGCCGGGACAGCCTTGGTGACGGCCTGCAGGAAGTTCCGCGGCGTCCCATGCAGCACCAGGCCCAGGATCAGGAACACCAGCAGGTAGCCGTTCAGGCTGCTGACCACGGTGAGGAACGGTTTGGTCAGGTACTGCGACACCAGCCAGCCGAGGGTGAGGATACCGGCAAGGATGGGCAGGATCCTGCTGTACTCCAGCCATTCCCCCGGGCGCGAGCGTGGTGCCGGCTCGCTGGGTTCGTCGTCGAGGTCGACGCCGAGATCCTCCGCCGTGCGGATCGCACCGCCGCGGGGTGCGGAGAAGTGTGCGATCACCGTGGTGAGGGCCATCAGGATAACGAGCGTGAGCAGCGACTGCCAGGTGAAGATGGTTGTCCCGAAGTCCAGGATGCCAGTGATCTTGAGCAGGGCCGGGGGCAGCGAAGCCGCCGTGGCCTGCAGCTGCGCAGCGGAGGAGGACAGTCCCAGCGCCCAGACGGCGCCCAGGCCCATAAAGGCGGCCGCACCGAGCGCCCGGTAGTCCACGGTGAGGTCCTTGCGCCGGGCAACCGCCCTGGCCAGCAGCCCGCCGAATATCAGGCTGAGCCCCCAGTTCAGGAAGGACACGGACATGGACATCAGGGCCACGAAGCTCACCGCCGTGCGGGCGGTGGCCGGCACGAGTGCCAGCCGGTTGATCAGCCTGGCCACCGGCGGGGAGGTTGCCACCACGTAACCGGTGAGCACCACCATGGCCATCTGCAGCGTGAAGGCGGTCAGGTCCCAGAAACCGTTGCCGAAGGAGTCTGCGATGGACTGCGGTGAGGCGCCGATGGCCAGGGCTGCGACGGCGATGATGACCACACCCGCCAGGGCGAAGATGTAGGCATCCGGGAACCATTTCTCCGTCCAGGCCGCCATCCGCTGGGCGACCCGGGCCAGGCCTCGTTCGTCGGTTGCGGTCTGCGCCAGGACTGTGTTTCCCACGGGGACTACCTCTCCATCGAGTGCGTCGTCTGTACCCGAGGGAGCTTAGTGCGGATTGGCCCGAAAACCGGTTAATCCGCACTAACCCTGCGTGCCGCGGCTCAGAGGTCGTCGGTGTCAGTGGGCGCGGCGCGGTGATCCACGGCGGCGGTCAGTTCGTCGATCCGCTCCAGCGCAGCGTTGAGCTGCTGGACCGTGGCCCACAGGGCGGGCTGTTCGGCGCGGACCTGTTCGAGGGTGGCCCCGGCGGACCGAAGGGTGGCGAGGTCGAAGCTGACATTGGTGCGGGCACCCGTCACAGCTGCCCGCAGGGCGCCGAACGCGACGACGACATCGGCTATGAGCGCCGGGTTTCCGTTGGCAGCCAGCCAGCCAAGGTCTTCGATGGCTTCGACGGCACGTGCGCCCAGCACGGCCGATGCTGCGGCGGCGTCCACCGACGCCTGGCGGATTGCGTGGTCGCGTTCGGGCCCTTGCTCCAGGCGGAAGGCGGCGCCAAAAGCTTCGGAGGCGGCAGCATCGCCGTCGGCGAGTTCAAGCGCGGCACTTCGCAGTCCAAGCGCGCGTGCGTGGATCTCCGCCAGTTCCCGGCGCTGGTCTTCTGCGGGGTCGGTGTAGCCGGCCACCATCGACGCCAGCGACGCGGCAATGGCAAGCATCACTCCCGTCCCGGCCCCACCGCCCGGCGAGCCCTTTGACTCCGCGAGGGCCTGCGTCCAGGCTTCCACCGTCGAGTCCTGGGTGGTCACCGTTTCAAAATCAGCCATGGCACCCATTGTGCCCGCATCTTCGGCCGATCTTGAGCCAATTTTGGGTGTACGCAAGCTGATTCCTGATGGTGATGCAGCAGGATCAAGGCAAGCTTGGGTCTCCGCTGAAGGAAAGCAGGGTGAACGGTATGGCAAATGACGGTCCACCGTCAGGAGTTCCCGGCGAGGACGGGCCGGACCAGCCGCCGCTGCCCATGGGAACCATGGTCATCCGCACCTGGAACGAACCACACCGGACCCCGGGGTTCCGGGCCCGGATGACCTACAGCCATTCGCCCACGGCCGAACCGGAAACCACCTACACGGTGGATCCGGAAGAAGTGGTGGATACAGTGCGCCGGTGGCTCCTCCCCCACACCGAAACCCAAAGCCAGTCCTAGCCTTGGCGCCCTGTCAGCCCTTCCATTCCGCCCGGTAAGCCCGCGGGCTGACGCCGTGCAATCGCCGGAACCGTGCGGGCCGGTGACTGGGCCTGCTCCACCGCGTGCTTGCGGACGCCTGGGACCGGCTCATCGACGCGCTTACCCAGGTGGATGGCCTGCCAGTGCCGGGGCTGTCCGAACCGTGTTCCCGTGGCAAAGATGCGGGAGTATATGGACGATTGTGTACGGCTATGGATCTGCGACAGCTTTTATGCCGGCTCCTGGGATCCAACGTTGTGGGCGCCGCGGGTGGTGGTGCGGATCCGGTAGAGGCTGGTGGTTGCGGTGATGTACAGGTCCTGGCCGTCCGGACCTCCGAAGCACAGGTTCGATACTCTCTCGGGTACTTCGACGGTGCCCAGCAGTTCAAAGGACGGCGAATAGATGCGGACGGCGGGGCCGGCGGAAGTCCAGATCCTGTCCTGGACATCCACCCGCAACCCGTCAGCAGCGTGGCCGTCCTCAAGTTCGAGGGCGGTCCCGTTGCGGTGGCAGGCATCGCCCCGCACGTCGTAGGCGACCACCCGCAGCGGCACTCCATGGGCAGGACCGGCCGTGTCCGCGACGTAAAGGACCGACTCATCCGAGGAGAAGGCGAGCCCGTTGGGGTGCACGAGGTCGGTGATCATCGGGGTGAGGATTCCTTCGGCGGGCTGGAAGCGGAAAACGTAGCAGCCGCCGTACTCCTGCTCTCCCTCGTGCCCTTCCTTGGTGCCCGGAAGGATCCCGTACGGCGGGTCCGTGAACCAGATGCTGGAGTCGCGGGCCACCACCACGTCGTTCGGCGAGTTGAGCATGCGGCCCCGGAAGGACCCAATCAGCCCTGTTACCGCTCCCCCTCGGTCACGTTCAACCCGGCGCCGGCCGTGGCTGCACTGGATGACCGTTCCGTCCGCGTCGAGGGTCCGGCCATTGCTGAATCCGACGCCCCGCGCGTACTCACGGGTCAACCCTGTGGCGGGATCGAACTCGAGGATGCGGTCATTGGGGATATCGCTCCAGCGCACAGTCTGTGACGACGGTACCCATAGGGGCCCCTCGGCCCAGACCGAGCCAGTGAACAGGCATTCCAGCGCGCCAACAGTCAGTCCGGCACCCATCCGGTTCCCCCTTCGCTTTAAGCTTCCCGGCGGCGTACCCGTTACCTGCCGCGACGCGGCCTCGTGCACCCGCATTAGGGGACACGATAGCGTGGGCAAGCCTCTTGGGGTGCGGGGCCCCTCAGTGGCCCCGCATACGGTGTGTCCGGGCGGTGTCAGTGGCGGCCACGCCCCTGGTTCAGGTCAACAACCTGGACCGCGGCGGCCAGGGTGCCGTCAGCCAGGCTGCCCCAGGCGTATACGATGGTGTTTTTGCCGCCCTCGACCGTGACGTCGGCCGGCCCGATCAGTGGCGCGGTGGTCCCGGCCGCGGCAACGGAGGCGGAGATGGTTCCCGCCTTCAGCTTCAAGGTGGCCTCGTCAGGATTCCGGAGCCCTTCGATCACTGGTTCTCCCCCGGCCAGGACGTCGACGGCGGGGGCTGCAGCCACGTGCCTGACCGTCAGCTTGCCTTTGTTGTTGTTGCGCGGGGCCTTGGTGTCATTGGTGAAGAGGGTGGCCGTGGGGGCCCCGTCAGCGTCGAGGTGGGCTACCGCGGTGTAGTTTCCGCCCTCCTCCAGGTCGACTGTCACCGGGCCGATCACGGGGTTGTCGGCGCTCGCAGCGTCCGGGGCGGTGATGGCGATTTCGTAGTCGCCGGCTGCGAGTTCCAGGGGGCCGGCGAGGCTTCCGGGAGTGAAGTCGTCAAGGGTGAGGGTGCCGTCGACCCAGACGTCCACAGTCAGGCCCGGCACTCCGTGCAGGACCGAGAGCTGGGCGGGGTCATCGCCGTGGTGGTGCCACCCGCCGGCCTGGGCCGGAGCCGCGAAGGCAAGTACGGCTGCAAGCGAGAGTGCTCCGGCGGCGTAGGTTGTTGTGCGCATAACAAACTCCTCAGAAGGGACGCCCGTGGGAAGGGCTGTGCTTGTGCTTACACCTTCACTACCGGCGGGACGTCCCCTGTGGATGCACAACAGTCCAAACTTTTTAGGCGTGAATCTGGTTTTCTCCAGTGAAGACAGGTGGGGCCAGGCTCTTCCCCGCCCGCCCCAGGGTCTACCCGTGGTGGCGGCGTGCGTGAGAGCATACGGGCATGTCACCCATACAGCGCATCCGCCCCGCGGGACTCGTGAGAAGTCCGGCCTTCAGCCACGTTGCCATCGTGCCGCCGGGCGCCACCACTGTATTCGTCGGTGGCCAGAATGCGGTGGACGCCAACGGGTCGCTGGTGGGGGCGGGCGATGCAGCGGTGCAGTCTGCCCGCGCACTCCAGAACGCTAAAACCGCCCTCGCTGCCGGTGGCGCAACCATCGGCGACGTTGTGCAGTGGACCGTGCTCTTTGTCGACGGCGCCGACAGCGCTGCAGGGTACGGCGCCATCGCCGCCGAACTCGCCTCCGAAGACCCGCCCTTGGTGACGGCGGCGTTTGTGGCGGGGCTCGGCGTGCCCGGAGCACTCGTGGAAATCAGCGCTGTCGCCGCCGTGCTGCCGCAAGCGGAAGGGAAGCCATGAACAGCGTCACCTGCGATCTCACCGTATCCCTGGACGGATTCCTTGCCGGCCCCAACCAAACACCGGAGAACCCCTTGGGCGAGGGCGGAGAGGCACTGCACCGGTGGCAGTTCGAGGAACCCGAAGCCAACGCTGCGGCGCTCAAGGGCATCCTTTCGGCCGGCGCCTACATCATGGGCCGCAACATGTTCGCGGGCCCTGGTCCCGGCCCATGGAGTCAGGACTGGCGCGGCTGGTGGGGTGAGGAACCTCCCTATCACGCCCCCGTTTTTGTGCTCACGCACCACCCGCGCCCTCCCCTGGAGCTGGAGGGCGGCACAACGTTCCACTTCGTGGCTGACGGGATCAACTCCGCCCTCGCGCAGGCGCGGGAGGCCGCGGCCGGCAAAGACATCGCCGTAGCCGGCGGCGCCGGGACGGCCCGGCAGTTCCTTTCGGCCGGGCTGGTCGACGAACTGCGCCTGCACATCTCACCGCTGCTGCTGGGCGGCGGCGAGCGGCTGCTGGACGGTGTTGGGAACATCAAGCTGGAGCCGACCGAAGTGGGCGGCACCGGGCTGGTGACCCATATCCGCTACCGGGTGCTCCGGTAAAAACCAGGGGGCTGCCACCCCCTTGACCCGTTTCAGGGCCGGGCGTATACCGGGAGTATCATCACGCTGGCGCCCGCTGGGCCCTGTATGGAGCCGGCCGTCCCTTTGGTCTCTCGGGAAATATCTGGAGTTGTGATGGGCAGCGATCGCTTCGACGTGCTTCGCGAACAGGTCCGCGGGCAGGTCATCGACGAGGGAGACGCCGAATACGACACGGCCCGCACCGTGTTCAACGGCATGATCGACCGCCGGCCCGCGGCGGTGCTGCGGGTCTCCCAGGTTGCCGACGTCATGGCCGCCGTCCGTTTTGCCCGCGGCCTAAAGATTGACGTCGCCATCCGCGGCGGCGGGCACAGCGCTCCGGGCTTTGGAACAGTCGACGGCGGCCTGGTCCTTGACTTCTCGGCCCTCCGGGGTGTGCGGGTGGACCCCGGTGCCAGGACGGCTCGGGTGGAACCGGGTGCCACATGGGCGGACTACAACCATGCGACGCACGCGTTCGGCCTCGCGAGCACCGGCGGGATCATCGGCTCCACCGGTGTCACCGGGCTTACGTTGGGCGGCGGCATCGGTTACCTTTGCCGCAAGTACGGCCTCGCTTGCGACAACCTGGTGTCGGCCGATGTGGTCCTGGCTGACGGTTCGTTCGTGACGGCCAGCGAAGCGGAGAACGTGGACCTGTTCTGGGCCCTCCGTGGCGGAAGCGGCAACTTCGGCGCGGTGACGTCAATGGAGTTCCGGCTCCACCCGGTGGACATGGTCCATGTGGGAATCATCTTCTTCGACGCCGCCGACGGCGTCGAAGTGGGCAGGGCATACCGCGAGTGGATTGCCGCCGAGCCCGAGGAGATGGGCGCCTTCCTGGGGTTCCACCAGGGTCCTCCGGTGCCCTTCCTGCCGGAAGAGTGGCATGGCCGTCCGGTCGCGGTCATCGCAGGGATGTGGACGGGCGACGTTGACGCGGGTCCGAGGCACTGGCAGCCGATGCTGGACGCTGGCCCGGCACTGGGCAGCTTCTTTGCTCCCATGCCCTACCCGGGTCTGAACATCATGTTCGACGGGCTCAGCGGCGTCCCAGGATTGCAGGGCTACTGGAAAGCTGATTTCCTGAAGGCCCTCAGCGACGACGTGCTGCGCACCGCCGTCGGATTCTCGCCAGGTATCCCCACCGTCCACTCGGCCAACCACTTCTACCCGATTGACGGGGCAGTCCAGCGCGTGGCGCCGGAGGCAACCGCTTTCGCCTACCGGAACGTGAACTTCGCCCCGGCGATTGCCGGGCAGTGGCCTGACGCGTCCGACAACGCGGCAAATATCGCCTGGGTCCGGGACTACTGGGCTGCGCTGCACCAGTACTCCGAGCCGGGCGGATACATCAACTTCCAGGACGCGGACGACCAGTCCAGGATTGAGGACACCCTCGGATCGAACTATGCACGCCTTGCCGAGCTCAAAGCCAAGTACGATCCCGATAACTTCTTCCACATCAACCAGAACATCAAGCCGGCGGTGCCCGCCGGAGCCGCCAGCGGTATCGAAACCCGGACGCCAACAGAACGGGAGGCGCGCCCGGCGGAAGCACGGCAGAACCAGGGCACGCCGAAGAGTAATCCGGCCGAGGGGGCCTCAACCACGTGAGGCCCGGCAGGCACGTGTGGCGTCCGCGTGAAGGAGGCAGCGTTGGCCGGCTTGAACGTTGATACCGCGGCTCAACGCCGGGTGGAAGCGCAGCGCCAGGGGAACAGCTGATGGAAAGCCTGTCCACGTCACTGGTGCTGATCGCGTTGCTTGCTGTTGCCGCACCCCTCGCCGCCCGTTTCCTGGAGCGGGTGCTCAAGGTGCCCATTGTGGTGTTCGAGATAGTCCTCGGCATCGTGCTCGGCCCCAGCCTGCTGGGGTGGATTCAGTCCACCCAGTTCACTGACACCCTGGCGGATTTTGGGCTGGCCATGCTCTTCTTCGTGGCAGGCAACGAGATTGATTTCGCAGCCATCCGGGGCCGGCCTGCCAACCGTGCAGCGGCAGGCTGGGTCATGTCGCTGGCGGCAGGTATCGGTGCCGGGCTCGTCCTGGCCCCTGGGCCGGAGGCGGCGGTGATTATTGGCGTCGCATTGTGTTCCACGGCTCTGGGCACCTTGCTCCCGATCCTCCGTGACGCCGGCGATTTGAAATCCCCAATGGGTATCGCTGTGGCCGCGCTGGGTGCGGTTGGTGAGTTTGGTCCATTGGTGGCAATCTCGCTGTTCTTCAGCGGACGGGAGCTGGGACCTGCCACCGCGGTGCTGCTCGGATTTGTGCTGCTCACCGGCCTGGCAATCTATCTCGCCTCCCGTGCACGGCACTCCCTGTTCCACTCCCAGGTCACCCGGACCCTGCACACCAGCGGCCAGTTCGCCGTCCGGTCCATCATGTTCATCCTGAGCGTGCTCGTTGTCCTGAGCATGGTGCTGGGACTCGATATGCTGCTGGGTGCTTTCGCCGCGGGAGTTCTGTGGAAGGTCGCGATCGCGCGGGCGCCCGAACACGACCGGCATGTCATCGAGATGAAGATCGACGCGATTGCGTTCGGATTCCTGGTGCCTGTCTTCTTTATCGACACCGGTATCGATTTCGAACTCGGCGCGCTGACGGGCAGCCCCGCCGCCCTGGCCCTGGTCCCCCTGTTCCTGGTGCTCCTGCTGGTCATCCGTGGGCTGCCCTCGTTGCTCGCCGCTCCGCCGAAATCGCCGCCCGGCGACAAACGGGCCATCGTCCTGTTCGCGGCCACAGGACTGCCCATCATCGTGGCGGTGACGGGCATTGGCCGGGACGAGGGGCTCATTTCCAGCGGCATCGCGTCGGCACTCGTGGGGGCCGGGATGCTCTCGGTGCTCCTGTTTCCGCTGCTGGCCCTGCGGCAGCATCAGCGCTCGTCCGCAACCCCGCCCGGCACGGGGAGGCCCGCTGCCCGAAGGCCGGACCGGGCCGACGTCCCGGGTGAGGCAACGACGTAGGCCCGGCACCCAGCCCGCGCCCGACGACGTGAGCCAAGTCCCGTCGTCGTACGCCAATTTGTTCGTTGCCGAAGGCAAATATCGCCGGGCTCTGGACTCTTGGGCGGCGCCCAATCAGACTGGCTACACCATGCCTGTTCCGCCCCCTGAAAGGATCTGGCCATGCCGGACGTCTCAGCATTCTTCCCGCTGATTGCCACGATCCTGGGAGTGCTTGTGGCCGTCGGTTTCATTTGGCTGGCCACAAAGCTGATGTGGAAGGTGGCGGAACCCAACGAGGCCCTCATCATCTCCGGGCTGACCCGCGGAACCCTTGAAACCCGGGCGGGGATGGATTTCAAGATTGTGACGGGGAAGGGCGCTCTGGTCCTGCCCGGCCTGCAGACGGTGCGGGCTCTGTCGCTGACGCTGAACGAGACTGAGCTCAAGGTCTCCTGTGTCACGTCCCAGGGCATCCAGGTAATTGTCGAGGGTGTGGTCATTTACAAAATCGGAGACGCTCCGCCGTTTATCGCCAATGCGGCGCGGCGGTTCCTGGGCCAGCAGCCGAAGATGGAGAGCCAGGTGTACAACGTCTTTGAGGGGCACCTGCGGTCCATCATCGGCAGCATGACCATGGAGGAAATCATCCGGGAGCGGGACAAGCTTGGTTCACAGGTCCGCAGCGCCAGTGGTGTGGAGATGGAAAAACTGGGGCTCGTGGTGGATTCCCTGCAGATCAAGGACCTGCAGGATCCCACGGGGTACATCGAGAACATCGCCAAGCCGCATATTGCCCAAGTGAAAATGGAGGCCCGCATCGCCGAGGCTACCCGCAACCGCGAAGCGGCTGAGAAGGAAGCCGAAGCGGCGGCGCTGATCGCGGATGCGCAGAGCATTTCGGCGATTCGGCAGTCGGTGGCGCAGGCGAATGCGGAGCGTGCCAAAGCCAACGCCGCCCAGGCCGGGCCGCTGGCCGAGGCGACTGCGCGGCAGCAGGTGGTGGTCCAGGAGACGGAGGTCGCCAAGCTGGAGGCGGACCGGGAGGAGCAGAAGCTGCAGACCATCGTCCGGAAACCGGCCGATGCGAAGGCCTACGCCACCCGGACGGAAGCGGAAGGCAAGAAGGCGGCGGACATCAGCGCCGCCGAGGCACTGGCACGCCGTACCGAGCTTGAAGCCCAGGCCAATGCCCGGCGGACAGAACTGCTGGCCCAGGCGAATGCCACCGCAGCGGCTGCTACCGCAGGGGCCACCAAGGTCACCGGTGAAGCCGAAGCCGCAGCCACCAAGGCGAAGGGCGACGCCGCGGCGTCCGCGATCAAGGCGAAGGCGCTGGCCGAGGCGGACGGCATCAAGGCCCGGGCTGAGGCGTTGGGGACCAACCAGGACGCGGTGATCTCGCAGCAGCTCGCCGAAAACATGCCGGCCATCATCGCCGCGGCAGCCGAGCCGTTCTCGCACGTGGGCCAGATGACAGTCCTCAATGGCGGCGAGGGAGTCAACAAAATGCTTGGCGGAATCCTCGCCCAGGCTGGCGACTACCTTCCCGCCCTCGCCTCCGCGCTTAAGAACGGCAAGGAAGCCAAACGGACACCTCCGGCTCCCAAGGCACCGGATGCATCGTGAGGTTGACCGGAGCCTGACCGGGAAGGTCGGGCGGGTAACCGGACGCATCGGGCCGGGCACCATCGGCGAAGTGATGTTGCCCTACCTCGGCGGCACGATGGCTTTCCACGCCCACCCTTTCGACAAAACGAGTGGCTTTGCAGTGGGTGACGAGGTGCTGGTGATCTACTTCGAGCCGCCACAGACGGTGTATGTGGACGAGCTGCCCGACGTGTTGCGGCACGATTGAGCTGCCGGGAGGGGGCGGAATGCCGGTTGGAGCCCCCGACGGCGGAATGCAGTTCTTCTTGTGCCTGGCACTTCGCCAGGGGCCGGTTGGGTCACTGACGGGTCCCGGTCTTCGTGGCGTAGTCCGTGGCTTGGGCGCGCACCTGGCTGATGTAGGCATCGGATTGGTTGTAGGAGTAAATGGCCTTCCTCCAGCCTTCGGAGGTTGTCAGATCCCGCCCGTTGGCGCACAGATAGGTGGCCGCGCTGAGTGCGGCGTCGTCGATATTGAACGGATCCGCTGTTCCGTCCCCGTTCCCGTCCCGCCCGGCAAGCCGCCAGGTGGAGGGAATGAACTGCATGGGTCCGACGGCACGGTCCCAGCGGGCGTCGTTGTCCACGGCGCCTCCGTCCGTGTCCGGAATGGCCGCGAAGCCTGCGCCGTTCAGGCTCGGTCCCACAATGTGGCCGCCGGCCTGCCCTGCGGCGTCAAGGCTGCCGCCGCCGTAGGTTCCGTGTGCTGATTCGACGAAGCCGACCGCCGCCAGCGTATTCCAGCCGATTCCGCAGCCCGGCATGGAATCATTGGCCGTTTCGGCCGCGGCAACGTACGCACGCAGCGCCCGGGCAGGGATCCCGGTCTGCTCCCCGGCATCCATCAGCCACTGGGCCTCCGGGTTCCGCGTGACGTTCACGGCGGTGGTGATGCCGGCCGAGCTCACTTCGAGGTCCGCGGCCGCCCGCGGCGGCGCCGGCAAGGCGCCTCCCGTCTCAAGGCCTGACGGCCCCAGAGCCCAGAATGAAAACCCGGTGCTCACACAAACTACGAACAGGATCAAAACCACAAAACGTTTTACGCGGAGCACTGACCCATCAAACCATCAAACCTCCGAACGCAAGTTCAAGAGACGGTTCTCCGCGCGTGGGTGTCGCAGGCCCCGGCGCGCGGCCTCTAGAGATCGTCTTCGGGGCGGGCAGCAAGGATCCGATTGGCTCTGACCTGCAAAATGCTCAGCGACTCCTGGATCAGGGGTGATGCAATGCTGCCCCTCCGTACCGCGGCGACAATGCGGCGCGCGGGCTTCCCTTTCCCGGCAATGCGCAGTCGAACCACGTTTTCGGCACTGCGCAGGGGTGCCAGCCGCGGCAGCAGGCCCACGCCGAGCCCCGCACCAACGAAAGCGATCTGGGTTTCCCATTCAACCGCTTCATGGGCAATCCGCGGCGTTACCCCGACTGCGGTGAACGCGGCCGTAAACAGGGCATGGTAAGTGGACCCGGCCGACTCTGTGATCCAGGGTTCCGATGCCAGCTCCTCGAGCGTGACCGTTTCCCGCGAGGCCAGCGGATGGTCGGAGGGAATGATCACGTCCAGGGGATCGTCCAGCAGGACCGTCTGCTCGAAGCGTGGATCGTCCTCAACGTAGCTCCCGGACTGCATGGCGATGATGACCGCGAGGTCGATTCGCTCGGCGACCAGCAAGTCGAAGCAGCGGGCAGGATTGGCTTCCAGTACCTGCACCTCAAGCAGTGGTCGTGTTGAGCGGAGGGTGGCGGCCAGTGGCGCGAGCAACTGGGCGGCTGCCGTGGAAAACCCCCCGAGGCCAAAACGGGCCGGCATTTGGTCGCCGGCCTCCATGGCCGCCGCGCGCAGGCTCTCCCAATCCGCCATAAGGGTGTCCGAACCATCAACGAGGAAGCGGCCCGTGGCGGTGAGCCGCACACCGCGACCGTCCTTTGTCAGCAGCTGCATTCCCAGTACGCGCTGGAGCTCCCGCAGTTGCGCGGAGACGGCGGACGGGGAGTACCCGGTGAGCTGCGCGGTGGCGCCAACGGTGCCGCACTGGGCAAACACCCTCAGGGTTATGAGCCGGGGATCAATCATGCACCTATTGTGCACTGTTATCTCCCAAATCTTGCGCTTTTGTTGCAGTTCAAAGGTCCCTAATCTCATGACTACCAAGATTTCGACGCCGGTTGCCCACCAACTCCGTATGGTCCCCACCACCTAAGTTACTCAGCCTCCCAAAGGACACTCATGACTGCTCAAGTGAACGCGCCCCTCACTTCACGCGGAAAACTCGCTTCGTCGCTGCCTCCTGAGCAGCTGGCGGAAATCAAAGATCTGTTCGACTTCCGGCGCAAGGGATTTTCCCTCGGCGCGCCCTTCTACACTGATCCGGCGATTTTCAACACCGACATGGAGGCCATTTTCGGCCAGCACTGGATCTTCGCCGCCAGCACAGCCGAACTGCCGGAGCCGGGCGACTACGTCACCGTCGACTACGGGCCCTACTCCCTGATTGTGCTTCGCAATGACGACGGCGACGTGAACGTTCTGCACAACGTGTGCCGCCACCGCGGCGCCCGGGTTCTGACTGAATCCACCGGCTCGACCGGAAACCTTGTGTGCGGCTACCACTCCTGGACCTATTCCCCCAGCGGCGACCTGATCCACGCGTCCGCCCCGGGAGAAGCGAAGTTCGACAAGAGCTGCTTCGCCCTCAAGCGCGCCCACGGACGCGAGATCGCCGGCCTCATCTTCGTCTGCATTGCAAACGAACCGCCGGCCGACTTCGACGAAACGGCGAAGATCTTCGAGCCCTACCTCGCGCCCCACAACCTGTCGAAGACGAAAATCGCCTACCAGCAGAACATCATCGAAGAGGGCAACTGGAAGCTCGTCATGGAGAACAACCGTGAGTGCTACCACTGTGACGGCCACCCTGAGCTCGCCTGCTCCCTCTTCCCCACCTGGGGGCTGACGGAGGGCTTGATTCCGCCCCACCTTGAGGAAGTGTGGGACCGCAACAAGAATGCCCAGTCCGCCCTGGAAGAGCGCTGCCGCCGCTATGGCCTGCCCTACGAGGTGGTCGAGGAGCTCGACACACGCATTGCGGGAATCCGGATCTCACGGGAATCGCTGGACGGCGAGGGCGAATCGTTCTCGGCCGACGGGCGCAGGCTTTCCAAGAAGCTTCTCGGCGACCTGCCGGACTTCCGCCTCGGCCGCTGCTCCATGCACCTGCAGCCGAACAGCTGGTTCCACTTCCTGGGCGACCACGTCATCACGTTCGGCGTTTTCCCCATCAACGAACACCAGTCGCTGGTGCGCACCACCTGGCTGGTGGCTGACGACGCCGAGGAAGGCGTCGATTACGACCTGGAGAAGCTCACCTACACCTGGAAGCAGACAAACCTGCAGGACAAGGCGTTCGTGGAGCTGTGCCAGCAGGGTGCCGGCAGCCCCGCCTACGAGCCTGGCCCGTACATGAAGAGCGAATACCAGGTTGAGGCGTTCATCAACTGGTACGTGCAGCGCGTGCAGGAGCACTTGGCATGACTGAAGTCCTCACTGAGACGGCGGTCCAGGAACCACAGCAGGTCCAGGAGACGCAGCGTATCCGCGGTCTGGAGATGCCGTGGAACAGGGTGATGGGCAGTACCGAGGCACCTGCCCGCGCCGCCCGTGCACTGGGCCCCTGGCACCCACAGGAGTTCACGGCCGAATGCGTGGAGACCATTCCCGAGGCAGGCGGCATCATGACCTTCGTGTTCCGCCGCTGCGACGGAGCGCCCCTGGCGTTCCGCGCGGGGCAGTACGTCAACGTCGCGTTCCCCGTGAACGGCGAGGACCAGGATCCGGTGGACCGCAGCTACTCGCTGTCCAGTTCACCCACGGAGCCGTGGACCTTCAGCATCAGCGTCAAACGTGACGCCACTGGACTGGTGTCACCGTGGGTGCATGAAAACGTCCGGCCCGGCACCGTCCTCGAGATGCTCGGCCCGGTCGGGGCATTCCACCTGCCCGATGCTGACCGCCGGGCACGGTACCTCCTGCTGGCCGCCGGTGCAGGCATCACTCCCATCATGTCCATGGTGCGGACCATCCATTCCCTGCCTGGACATGCAAACGTCGTGGTGCTCTACCACGGAGCCGAGGCCGGAGGTTTCGCCTTCCACCGGGAACTGGCCTACATCGCCTCCGTGGACGCGCGCATCAAGGTTTTCTACTCCTTGGGCAACCGCAGCCAGCCCGAGGGCTGGGAAGGCCTCAGCGGACGGCTGACGGCAGCCATGATCGACGAAGTGGCCCCCGATGCCAACGGCCGCCAGGTCTATGCCTGCGGCCCCGAGGGTTACCTGAACACCGCCACCGAGCTCCTCAAGGAGGTTGGCGTTGATGAGACCTCCATCTACATGGAATTCTTCTCGGGCGATCGCCAGACGCTCCTTGAATACCAGGCAGAGATCGCGCTGGCGTCGGACATCGCGGAGGAGATCGCGGAGGAAATCGCCGATTCCGCCGAGGAGTACTTCGAGAACCAGCCCAGCGCGTTCGGGCTGTACGAGCCCGGCTATGACGCTGAGGGAACATTGCCTGCCACGGGGCTGGCGCTGGAAACCATCGAGCCTGAAGCGCCTGCTTCCGAGGGCACCGCGGACACTGCGCCGGAGGCCGCGGCCCCCGATGCCTCGAGCTTCGACACCGTGGGAACAGGCAGCCTCACCCTGTCCTTCCTGCGGACCGGCATCAACGTGCGGATCGATCCGAGCGAACACATCCTCGGGGTGGCGCAGCGGGCAGGTGTAAGGATCGGTGCGAACTGCAAGGAAGGCATGTGCGGCTCCTGCAAGGTCGTCAAGCTTTCCGGAGAGGTCGAGATGAACCACCAGGGCGGGATCCGAAAACGGGAAATCGACGCAGGCAAGTTCCTGCCCTGCTGCTCCACGGCACAGAGCGACTTGGTGATCGATGCCTAGCCGCTTCCAGCCGTTTTGAGCCGCCCGTGCGCACAGCCCCGGGGCGGGAGAGGCGCCGGCAGCCATGCTCAACAGGCATGCAGCTGAGCCGTCGCGTGCACCCGTCCAGTCGAGCAGAGCGTCATAGCCCCAGGAAGACACATGATCAGTTCAGAAACAATAAACGGCTACCTCGCCAGGCTTGCCTCCCGCGAGCCCACCCCGGGCGGGGGCGCAGCAGCGGCTCTCCACGCGGCCCAGGGCGCGGCACTTGTCGCCATGGTGGCCAGGTACACCACCGGCACGAAATACGAACAGCACGCCGGACCCGTGTCCCGGATCATCAGCAGCGCTGACGAACTGGTGGGCCAGTCGCTGCGCCTCGCGGACGCCGATCAGGACGCGTTCCAAGGCGTCATCGACGCCTACAAGCTCCCCTCAGGCACTGAGGAGCTCAAGGCCGTACGCACAGCCTCAATCCGGGACGCGCTCGTCCAGGCCGCGGAAACGCCGGCACAGCTGATCCTCCTTGCCGGAGCGGTGGTGGATCTTGCCACGGAACTGTTCGAGGTGGCCAATGCCAACGTGATCAGTGATATCGCCGCCGCCGTGGACGCAGCCCGGGCCGCCGCCACCACTGCACGGGTAAACATCGACATCAATGTGGTGGCCATCAAAGACAACGAAGCGCGTTCCCGGCTGGCTGACCAGACCGATGGCCTTGAGGACAAAGTCATCCTGGCCGCCGACTCGCTCGTGAAGCGCGTGCGCGAAAGGATCCTCGGTTGAGCACCACACTCCTCTCTGGACGAAACCTGGCAAAGCTCATTCAGCAGAAAGTCCGCGACCAGGCCCGGGACCTCGAAGCGGACGGCCTGCGCCCCACCCTGGCAGTGGTTGTGGCCACCAACGATGGCTCCACGCAGTGGTATGTGCGGTCCATTGAACGGGCTGCGGAAGGGGCGGGCGTCCATTGCCGGATCGTGGACCTGGGCAGCGACGCAACAGAACAAGCCTTGGCTTCAGTCCTGAAAGACCTCAGCGCCGAGCCGTCCGTCAACGGCATCATCCTGCAGACACCATTGCCTCCCGGCGTCGATGCAGATGCGCTGGTTGGGCACATCGCCCCTGAAAAGGACATCGACGGCGCGAATCCTCTCAGCCTTGGCCGCCTTGCTGTCGGCCAGCCAGCGTTCGCCCCTGCCACGGCCCGGGCCGTCACCGAGATCCTTGACCACTTCGACATCCCTGTTGCCGGCCGGAACGTCGTTGTGATTGGACGTTCCGCCGTCGTCGGAAAACCGCTGTCCCTGCTGCTGCTGGAACGCGACGCCGCCGTCACCGTCTGCCACTCAAGGTCGGGGCCGCTGGAGGAATACACCAGGAAGGCCGCCGTCGTGGTGGTCGCCGCCGGGCGCACCGGCCTGCTGAACGGCAGCCACATATCGTCAGGGACCGTGGTGATCGACGTCGGCACCAACGTCCTTGCCGACGGGTCCCTCGTGGGGGATGTGGACGAAGCCAGCGTCCGGGGCATCGCCGGGGCCCTGACGCCTGTTCCGGGTGGCGTCGGCTCAGTCACGACGTCGTTGATACTTCTGCACACCACCCGGGCCGCGCGGCAACAGTCATGTGCACAGGTCCGGGAAACAGTCCCGATCTGATGCTCCTCGACGACGGCGCCACCCACTGCAAAACCATTGAGCGGGACGAGTCCGTCGTCTGATACATCTCTACCCGCCACAAAAATGTCAGCTCTGTCCCGTTCCCGTGAATGGTGCTTCGGTGGCCTGAAACCTGGGGAGGTATCCTCATCGAAGCACCGCTTCCGGGCAACGGGGCAGAGCCGGCAACCGCCGGACGCGTTCAAGGCCTCCCCCCACACACAGGGCCGGCCACCAGATCCCAGCACCAAACCCCCGTAGCCAAAGGAGTCTCCATGTCAGGAAACAGAGCCGTCGCATACAAGGAACCCGGTGTCGTTGAGATCATCAACACCGACTACCCCACCTTCGAACTCAAAGACGGCCCCGGCGTCAATCCAGCCAACGTGGGCCGGAAAGTACCCCACGGTGCGATCCTGCGAACGGTGACCACCAACATCTGCGGCTCGGACCAGCACATGGTCCGGGGCCGCACCACTGCACCGAAGGACCTGGTCCTCGGCCACGAAATCACCGGCGAGGTTGTGGAAGTCGGACCGGATGTGGAGTTCATCAAGGTGGGAGACATCGTCTCGGTGCCCTTTAACATCTCCTGTGGCCGCTGCCGGAACTGCAAGGAGCGCAAAACCGGCATCTGCCTGAACGTCAATCCGGATCGGCCGGGCAGCGCCTACGGGTATGTGGACATGGGCGGCTGGGTGGGTGGCCAGGCAGAGTACGTGCTGGTCCCCTACGCCGACTGGAACCTCCTCCGGTTCCCGGACCGCGACCAGGCCCTGGAGAAGATCATGGACCTGACCATGCTGTCCGATATATTTCCCACAGGGTTCCACGGCGCCGTCACCGCGGGAGTCGGCGTCGGGTCCACCGTTTATATAGCCGGCGCAGGCCCGGTGGGACTCGCAGCCGCCGTGGGCGCCCAGCTGCTCGGTGCTGCCGTCGTGATTGTCGGTGACATGAACGAGGACCGCCTGGCGCAGGCCCGCTCCTTCGGGTGCGAAACGGTGAACGTCTCCATGGGGGACCCGAAGGACCAGATCGAGCAGATCCTTGGGGTTCCTGAGGTGGATTGCGGTGTCGACGCCGTGGGGTTCGAAGCCCGCGGGCACGGCAAGGACGCATCCCACGAATCCCCGGCCACGGTGCTGAATTCCCTCATGGACATCACGGCAGCAGGTGGCGCCCTTGGCATCCCCGGCCTGTACGTTACCGGCGACCCCGGTGGCATTGACGAGGCCGCCAAGCACGGTTCCCTGTCGCTGTCGTTGGGCACAGGGTGGGCAAAGTCCCTGTCCTTCACCACCGGCCAGTGCCCCGTCATGTCGTACAACCGGCAACTGATGATGGCCATCCTGCATGACAAGGTCCAGATCGCCAAGGCCGTGAATGCCACAGCGATCCCACTGGAGGATGCACCGCGCGGGTACGCCGAATTCGACGCCGGCTCGGCAACAAAGTTCGTTCTGAACCCCAACGGATACGTTAAGGCGTAGCCCCCGGTTGACGGGCCGGGGACCGGGATGCAGCACCATGTGGTGCCGCTCGGTCCCCGGTCCCCGCACGATTCAAGCACTACCTTCGGAAAAAGGGGGGGGCGACCTGCCGCGCCAGCGCACCCGTGCAGACCCCGTTCCTCCTGGTGCTGAGTACCCCATCTCCCCCGCCCGCAGTTTGAAACGACCCTGGTGCCTCAGCCTTTGGCGCCTAGTCCGGCCTGCGAAATGAGCTCGGTGAGCCACGGCCGGTGTCCACGGTGGAATGTGATGCCCTCCGGCAGACCCTGCACCAACGGCCCCGAACGGGTGATGTCAATGGTGATCCTGCCGCCGGCCAGGGGTGCGTTGGTAATGTGCAGATCCCCGTAAGTTTCCGGCAGGGCCGGGTCCAACCAGAAGCCGCCCCGCGAAACGTGGGCGTCGTACCGCATCAGGCTGGTGATCAGCATGATGGGTGTAGTGGCTGCCCACGCCTGGGGTGAGCAGGCCGTCGGGTACGGCACCGGTTCACTCACCTGTTCCCGGCTGAAACCGCAGAACAGTTCGGGCAGCCGCCCGCCGGAGTAGTCCGCTGCTTCGAGCAGGGCCGTAGCGATCCGTTGCGCCTCCTCCACGAAGCCGTAGCGCATGAGGCCTGCGGCGATGATGGCGTTGTCGTGCGGCCAGACAGACCCATTGTGGTAGCTTGCCGGGTTGTAGGCGCCCATGTTCGCGGCAAGGGTCCGGACGCCCCATCCGCTGAACATTTCAGGCGACATCAGCCGTTCGGCCACCAGCGGCACCTTGTCATCGTCAACAATGCCGTGCCACAGGCACTGGCCCATGTTTGAGGCACAGGCGTCCACCGGACGCTTCCTGCCATCCAGCGCCACAGCGAAGTAGCCGCGTTCCGGCAGCCAGAATGCCTCGTTGAACTTCTTCTTCAGCGCCGCCGCCTCTTCGGTGAGCTGCGCCGCCAAAGGCGCGTCGCCGCCGTCGTACGCCATCCACGCCCGTGACAGCAACGCGGAGTACACCAGCGCCTGCACCTCGCATAGAGCTATCGGCGGCTCGGCGAGGGTGCCGTCGGCGAAGTTGATGCCGTCCCACGAGTCCTTCCAGCCCTGGTTGAGCAGGCCGTGGTTATTGAGACGGGAGTACTCGACGAAGCCGTCTCCGTCCTTGTCGCCGTACTTCCGGACCCAGTCCAGTGCGCGGTCCGCGTTGGGCAGGAGGGCGGCGATGGTGTCCTTCGCGAATCCCCACCGGCTCACGGAGGCCAATGTCATCACGAACTGGGGAGTGGCGTCCACGCTGCCGTAATAGACGGACTTGCCGCCCAGAGCCAGCCCGGAGGACACCCCCAGCCGTACCTCGTGGAGGATCTTCCCGGGTTCCTCCTCACTCACCGGGTCCACCACCTTGCCCTGGCGGTCAGCCAGGGTCTGCAAGGTGCCAAGAGCCAGCGAAGGGTCCACAGGCAGGGCCATTTCGGAAGCCCACAGCGAATCACGTCCAAACAGCGTCATGAACCATGGCGCTCCCGCAGCCACCACAATGCGCTCCGGATGCGCGGGGTCTTCGATTCGAAGTGCGCCGAGGTCGTCGTAGCTGCGCCGCAGCGTCCGCATGATGGACCGGTTGGTCATCTGCAGCCTGGGGATTTTCGCTGCCCACTCCTGGTGCCGGTCGCTCGGTGAGGTACCGTGCCTGACCGGCCGCGAAACGTTATGCTCCCCGGCCGGTGCGACGCTGAGCTGCGCGCTCCATTGGCCGTGACCGGGCACCATGGCCTGGTACGTAAGCGCGCCGGTGGTGGCTACGGCCCCGCGCCCCCGCACCAGGACAGCCTTCCGCAGGTCCTGCCAGGCCGCGCTGATAATCAGGGAATCGCCGTCGGCTCCACGGATGACCTGCCACCGTCGCTGGACCCTCGCCTCCTTTACCTCGAACAGGTCCGCGAAGTCCGAATCGACGCCGACGGAGATGCTGCACTCCACTGGGTCCCCGGAATAGTTGCGGAGGGTGATTTCCTCAACAACGCCGGCAGCCACTTCCCGCAGCCGCTCCACGATCAAAGGGCTGTCCGCGTATCCGTCCTCGCGCGGAACCCGGCCGATGAACAGTGCCCGGTAGGGTTCCCTCGTTTCCGTGGCCAGCGGCTCGAGCGACCGGCCGTTCACCGTCATGCTCCACCCGGACAGGATCCGGGTGTCCTCGTGGAACACACCATGGGGTAGGTCCGGGTGGATGTCGCCGTTGGCGGCGGAGATGCAAAAAGATGAGCCCTCCACCAGCGTTACCGTTCCCGCCCCCACGGGCCCCGCAGCTGTGTCTGCATTCCATCCAGCCATGTCCGCTCCTCTGACGGCTACGACCGTTCCCGGCGGAATTGACCCTACGCCTCCGGGAGGGCTGATGAAAGGGCCGGTGCGCAGAAGCGCGGGACGTCGTCGCCTGGGCAGCAGGATCCGTTTTCCCTACCTCCTGGCCTTAGCCTCATGAAGTCCTCGGGCGCTGAAATTCTGCAGCATTTGCCACTACCCCTCGACTTTTTTAATAAGGGTACTTAGCATAAAGGTTCAGTAGCTAGCCATTTCGCTAAGGGGCCGGCCAGCGGGGTTCCCCGGGCAGCCAGCCACCTTAATCCTTGGGCCTCCCCCAGTTCCGGTGGACCCAGAGGTCCTACACATATCCCACTACCTCGCAGCTCAGCACGCGTACCTGGGTGACGTGCGCCCGGAAACACGGATACGCGACCTGCAGGGTGGACACAGGAAAAGAGCGGACAGTGAAGGCAGTAGTTTACAAAGGACCCAACAACGTCAGCGTCGAGGAAATACCCGACGCCAAAATCGAACATCCCGCTGACGTGCTGGTGCGGATCACATCCGCCAACATATGCGGCTCGGACCTCCACATGTACGAAGGGCGCACCAGCTTTGAAACCGGACGCTCCTTCGGACACGAAAACCTGGGCGAGGTGGTGGAGACCGGCCCTGCGGTGAGCAAGGTAAAAGTAGGCGATCGTGTGGTTCTGCCGTTCAACATCGCCTGTGGGTTCTGCAAGAACTGCGAACGTGGCTTCACGAACTACTGCCTGACGATGCAGCCTGAACCAAAGCTCGCCGGCGCAGCCTATGGGTTTGCGGACATGGGACCGTACCAGGGCGGCCAGGCCGAGTACCTGCGCGTGCCATATGGCGACTTCAACTGCCTGCGCCTGGGCGAGGACTCCGTAGAGAAAGAACTCGATTACGTGATGGTCGCCGACATTTTCCCCACCGGCTGGCATGCCACGGAAATGGCCGGGGTCTACCCGGGGGACTCCGTGGTTATCTATGGTGCAGGGCCCGTCGGGCTGATGGCGGCCTACTCCGCCATCATCAAAGGGGCCGGCAAAGTCATGGTGGTGGACCGCCACAACGACCGCTTGAAGCTGGCCGAACAGATTGGTGCCATCCCGGTTAACGATGCGGAAGTGGACCCCGTCGAATTCGTCAAGGACCAGACCATGGGGTTCGGGGCAGACCGGGGCTGCGAATGCGTTGGTTACCAGGCGCACGATCCGGGCGGAACCGAGCATCCGAACATGACCCTGAACCGGCTCGTGGATTCCGTGCGGTTCGTCGGCGGCCTGGGTGTGGTTGGTGTGTTCCTGCCCCAGGACCCTGGAAGCCCTGACAAGCTTGAGCAGCAGGGCCAAATAGCCTTCGACTACGGAAAATTCTGGTTCAAGGGACAAACGATGGGCTCAGGCCAGTGTCCCGTCAAAAAGTACAACCGGGCCTTGCGCGACCTCATCGCCGGTGGAAAGGCCAGCCCGTCCTTCATTGTCAGCCATGAACTGCCCCTGGATCAGGCCCCTGAGGGCTACAAGAACTTCGACAGCCGCGAAGACGGCTGGACAAAAGTCGTTCTCCACCCGGCCGGGGCCTGAGACGCCCAGAGAGGAAGACCTTCGATGACGAAACGAGCGATTCCCGGGACGTGGTACTAATGCGGGCCATGGTTTACCGCGGCCCGTACAAAGTACGGGTTGAAGAAAAGGACATTCCGAAGATCGAACACCCGAACGACGCGATAGTGCGGGTCAGTAAGGGCGCCATTTGCGGATCCGACCTGCACCTCTATCACGGCATGATGCCCGATACCCGGGTGGGGATGACGTTCGGCCATGAGTTCGTGGGCACCGTGCATGAAGTGGGGTCCTCGGTGCAGAACGTGGCGGTCGGGGACCGGGTGATGGTGCCGTTCAACGTCTACTGCGGCTCCTGCTACTTCTGTTCCCGCGGCCTGTATTCCAACTGCCACAACGTGAATCCCAACGCAACGGCGGTGGGCGGCATCTACGGCTACTCCCACACGTGCGGCGGGTACGACGGCGGCCAGGCAGAATTCGTGCGTGTCCCCTTCGCGGACGTGGGGCCTTCGAAGATTCCGGACTGGATGGACGAAGAGGACGCGGTCCTGCTCACCGACGCCTGCCCCACCGGCTACTTCGGCGCCCAGCTCGGCGACATCGCGGAAGGCGATACCGTGGTGGTGTTCGGCGCCGGCCCGGTGGGGCTGTTCGCGGCGAAGTCCTCCTGGCTGATGGGGGCGGGGCGGGTGATCGTGGTCGACCACCTGCAGTACCGTCTGGAGAAGGCCCGCAGCTTCGCGCATGCCGAGACGTTCAACTTCGTGGAATACGACGACATCGTGGTGCACCTGAAGAAGGAAACCGACTACCTGGGCGCCGACGTCGTTATTGACGCAGTCGGGGCCGAAGCGGACGGCAACTTCCTCCAGCACGTCACGAGCAGCAAGCTGAAGTTGCAGGGCGGCTCCCCCATTGCCCTCAACTGGGCCATCGATTCCGTCCGCAAAGGCGGCACGGTATCCGTCGTGGGGGCGTACGGTCCCATCTTCAGCGCCGTGAAGTTCGGCGACGCCATGAACAAGGGCCTGACCCTGCGGATGAACCAATGCCCGGTTAAACGGCAGTGGCCGCGCCTTTTCGAGCACGTCCGCAATGGCTACCTGAAACCCAGCGACATCGTCACCCACCGCATTCCGCTGGAACACATCGCCGAGGGCTACCACATGTTCTCCTCCAAGCTGGACAACATCATCAAGCCGCTCGTTGTTGCCGGCCAGTCCTGAAGGGAAAGCGCACCATGACTGAGACAGCCACACCATACATTGCCAACAAACGCATCCCACGCAAGTCCGCCGACGAGCTCCGGGCCCAGATCCCGGGATGGGGTGCCGACCTGGACCCCGCCGACCGCCCCTCCTACCCCCGCGAGCAACCCGGCATAGAGACGGGCGCGCGCTGGGACTTCCCGGAGCGCCAACCGGAGAAATGGCCCCGGGAACGGTCGGTCGAGCATGCCTTCCTGCCTCCGGTTTTTGGCACCTCAACCCCTCCTGCGGGGGTCTCCGGCGCCATCCGGAAATACGCCTACAAATACAGCGAGGGGCGGGCCGCGCACTGGCTGCTGCTGATCGCCGCTGACCGGGTGGACGCCACGGAACACCACCTGAAGTCCCTGGCGACCCTGCACCCGGACAACCCCGTCACCGAAACCGGAGTGCTCAGCGAGTTCTCCCACCACCCCATCCACTCACGATACGGACAAAAACGCGCTGACGTGAACCACCAGTGGATGGACCCGATCATCGTCGCCGGACCCTGGGTGATGGCTGCTGTAGGGCTCGCAGCGGCCTATAAGACCCTGCGAAAGGAGCGCACACAGCCTGACGACTGATCTGCCAGGACGGATAAGGGTGTCACCAGCAAGGCGCGTGCTGGTGACACCCTTCCGTCATCCTGGTCCGGAGTCCGAGGTCCGCGGGCGATGGCAGCCTGCCTTGATCAGGCCGATCGAACTCAAACACCGGCATCACAGCCACTGACATCACCCGTCTTCCGGTGGTTTTCCCTTCACGGGCGTGGCGCGGGTTGAGCTGCTGCGTACAACAAGTGTCGGCGGGATCGGTGTACGGTCCACCTCCCTGCCCTCCATCGCGCCGATCAGCACTTCCATGCTCATGAGGGCCAATGCGGTGAAGTCCTGGCGGACCGTGGTCAGCGGCGGCAGGAAATAGTCTGAACCTTCGATATCGTCGAAGCCGACCACACTCACGTCCTCCGGGACACGCACGCCATTTTCAGCGAATGCGCGTATCAGCCCGAGGGCGGTATGGTCACTGGCCGCGAAAATCGCTTGGGGGACCCTGTCCTCGCGCACCAGTTGGAGGCCTGTTTCGTAGGCCCAGCGCGGGCTCCAATCGCCCTCCAGGCAAAGCCCGGGTGACAGCCCGGCATCGCGCAGCGCGGCTTCCCAACCGCGCTTGCGGACACGTCCGTCGAACCACTCCATGGAGCCGGCTAAGTGGGCGATGTCCGTGTGGCCCAGGTCGATGAGATGTTGAGTGGCCAGCCGTGCGCCGAGCTCCTGGTTTTCGGAGTAGGTGAAGACATTTGGGGTTGACGATGCTCCGGCGGCAATCATCTCCACCGGCACCCGGCATGAGGCATTCCAGACCGCTGCCGCCATATCGACCACAGGTGCGATGACGATGATTCCCCCGGCGCCGACGTCGTCAAGGGTGTCCAGTGCCGCCTGAACCGATTCGCCGTAAGGTTCCTCGGCACTGATGACGGTTGTGGCATAGCCCTTCTTCCGGGCAACGTTTTCAAGGGCCATCAGAGTCCCGACAGGCCCGAACCGGGGCGAGCCATCTGTGACTATCCCAATGGAGGTGGACCGGTTGGTGACCAGCGCGGTTGCTGCCCTGTTCCGGCGGTACCCGATGTCCTGAATTACCTGCAGGACCCGCTCACGGGTTGCGGCACTGACATCCGGCGCACTGTTGAGAACACGTGAGACGGTCCCAAACGAGACTCCGGCAACTTGGGCCACGTCATTGATGGTCGGCTTCCGGCGCTGCGGGGATTCCGGGCGCCGTCCCTTCGACCCGCGCGGGATTGCAGCCTCTGTCATGCACTCTCCTGTCTCGCGCCTCGCCCCATAATCCCCAGGGGACTTCTGCTCGTCCTCATCCTACGGTGGCCTCCGCTGCGCAGGGCTTCCCGGCCGGCGGATGTGAAGTTTGACACTACCGACCGTAAACGCTTACGATCGGTTCGTAAACGTTCACGGAACACCGTTAGCGTTTACGGAAAGAGGAATTCGAAGAGGAAAGGAGCGCAGATGCCCGGCACCGTTGCAGATGCACTTGCGCTCGATTCCCGTTTCAGGCTTCGAAATGTTCACGGCGCCCAGTTGGCAAATCTTGCATTGCTCCTTACTGACGAAGAAGCAGTGGACGATCTCGCCTTAGCTGTCCGAACATTCGTCGCCGCCGGCTCCTCGGCCGTTGTTTGCGTCTTGGAGAACAACGTCCTTTGGGCCAGCATGATCATCACCGTCGACGAGTCGGGTGGGACCGCATCGGTTTCCACAATGGACACGCCAAACGCCGGCGGTGACATGACCCAAACCGCAGGCGAGGCGGTGAACTGGGTCCAGGCCCATTACGGGCCGTGTTCCCTGGGCTTCTTTGTCGAAAGAGAGCATGCGCAGGCTCTCCTGCGGGCTTCTGACAAGGCAGGGGCTGTCCGCACGGCCTCAGCCGCTGGGGCGCTCGTCCTGTCGCCGATTCCCCCGGCCCTGGCCGTCGCCCTCGCCTGATCCATCCAACCGTCCATCAACCCCAAAGCACTGGAGAACAATGATGATCCGCAGGCTTCCCTTTGTTGCCGTGGCAGCAGCCCTGTCACTTTCTATCGCTTCCTGCAGCAGTTCCACCACGGCCACTTCAAACGCTCCCGACGCCGGCGTTTCCGAAAAGGCACAGCAGGCCCTGGACAAGATCACAGGCCAGGTCCTGAGCAAGGGTCCCAACGGGGAGACCCCTTCCCCGGCCTCCGTTGCAGACCTGACGCCCGAAGAAATCGGAAAGATCAAGGCCCTCAACGCCACCGCCGCCATTGTTATGCACTACGGCGGCAATGACTGGGCCACCGCACAGACCAACGGGCTCAAGAGCGAATTCGAAAAGCTCGGCATCAAAGTCATCGCCACCACGGACGCCAACTTCAAGCCGGACAAGCAGGTGTCCGACCTTGAGACAGTGATGACGCAGAACCCGAATATCATCGTCTCCATCCCCACCGATCCTGTGGCCACTGCAGGCGCATACAAGAAGGCTGCAGCAGCCGGAGCCAAGATCGTCTTCATGGACAACATTCCCCAGGGCCTGACTGCCGGACAGGACTACGTCTCCGTCGTCTCTGCCGACAACTACGGCAACGGCGTCGTCTCCGCCCACCAGATGGCGAAGGCCATTGGCGGCAAGGGCAAGATCGGACTCGTCTTCCATCAGGCCGACTTCTTCGTGACCAAACAGCGCTACGAGGGCTTCAAGGAGACGATCACCAAGGAGTACCCCGAGATCCAGATCGTTGAGGAAAAGGGCATTGCCGGTCCTGACTTCGCCGGTGACGCGCAGGCCGCCGCGAATGCAATGCTGAGCAAGTACGCCGACCTGAACGGCATCTGGGCTGTTTGGGACGTCCCCGCTGAAGGCGTCATGGCTGCCGCCCGCGCCGCCGGCCGGCAGGACCTGAAGATCGCAACGGAGGACCTCGGCAAGAACGTCGCCATCGCCTTGGCCAAGGACCAGCTCGTCGTGGGCCTCGGAGCCCAGGTTCCGTTCGACCAGGGAGTAACCGAGGCCCGCCTCGCCGCAGGAGCACTCATCGGCAAGCAGGCACCGGCCTACGTGGCATTGAGCGCCCTGCCGGTGGACCACTCCAACGTTCTGGAGGCCTGGAAGCAGGTCTATCACGAGGATGCTCCGAAGGACATCCAGGACTCCTACAAGAAGTAGCCAGACCCGACGGTGCGGGGGAATCGATTCCTCCGCACCGTACCGAAAGGGCAACAATGAACACCGCAGACAATGTCGTCGAAATGCGCTCGATTTCCAAGGGCTTCAACGGCGTATCAGTTCTGAGGGACGTCAGTTTCGATGTCCGGAAGGGCGAAGTCCACGCCCTCGCGGGAGGCAACGGCGCCGGCAAGTCCACCCTCATGAAAATCCTCCAAGGCGTGTACCAGGCCGACGCCGGCGAGATCATCATTGGCGGCAAGCCGACTGTCATCAACTCGATCCACGATGCGAAGGCCGCTGGGATCGGCATGGTTTTCCAGGAGTTCAGCCTCGTGCCGAGCCTGACCGTTGCCCAAAACATCTTCCTCTCAGCCGAACCGCTCGGCGCCGGCGGCCTGATCGATGACCGGGCCGCGGTGCGGCGGGCCAGGGAGCTCTTCGCCGAGATGGAAGTTACCGTGGACCCCCAGGCTGAAGTGTCCCGCCTCGGGACGGCCTACTGGCAACTGACCGAAATCGCCAAGGCGCTCTCACAGGACGCCCAGGTGCTGATCATGGATGAACCCACCGCGAGTCTTGCCCGGCATGAGTCCGAAGCCCTCTTTGAACTCATCGACCGTCTCAAGGAACGCGGTATCTCCATCATCTACATCTCGCACCGCATGGACGAGGTCTACCGTCTCGCCGACCGGATCACGATCCTGCGCGACGGCAGCCGGCTCCTGACCGAACCGCTGACCAACGTGACCCCGGAGCAGATCGTCGAAGGCATTGTCGGCAAGAAGATCGAGGGCGAACTTGCCTACCGGGAGCGCGATCGGGTGGACCACGAAGGCGCTCCCCTGCTCGAGGTCCGTGGCCTGAACGCCGGGAGGCGTGTGAAGGATGTGTCCTTCGCGCTCCGGCCCGGGGAAATCCTGGGGTTGGCCGGCCTCATGGGCAGCGGCCGGACGGAACTCGCGCGCGCTCTTTTCGGTATCGACCGCAGGGACAGCGGCGACATCCTGATCCGTGGTGAGAAAGTCAGCCTGACCTCACCACAACAGGCCATCGACGCCGGGATAGCACTCATTCCGGAGGACCGGCGGGCCCAGGGACTTGTACTGGACCACTCCGTCCGCGACAACCTGCTTCTGCCCCTGCTTGGCCAGATCAAGCGCGGGCCGCTCCTTGACTCCAACAAAGGCAAGGACCTGTCCTCGTCGTTGATCAAGAAGTTTGCAGTCAAGGTCGCCCACCCCCACCGTCCGGTGCGCCTGTTATCAGGCGGCAACCAGCAAAAGGTTGTTATTGCCAAATGGCTGGGCACCGACCCGGACATCCTGATTCTGGATGAACCGACGGCCGGCGTCGACATCGGCACGAAAAGCGAAATTTTGGACATGATCCGTGAGCTGGCCAGTGCCGGCAAAGCCGTCATCGTCATCTCTTCGGAGTACCCCGAACTACTCGCGGTCAGTGACCGCGTCCTCGTCCTGAAGGACGGCTCCGTCATCCGTGACATCCCCCGCAGCAACATCGCTGACGAGGAATATCTTCAACTTGCAGTCCAGGGAGTCTGACCAGTGAGCAAGGCAAACACCATCGCGCCCCGGGACACCGCGGCACCCCGCAATATCGGAACAATGCTGAAAGACCTCGACTGGCGGCGCTACGTCATCTATATCGGTTTCGTCGTCGTCTTCCTCTTCTTCGCCGTTCTGCTGCGTGACCAGGGCTTCCTGTCACCGCAAAACCTGCTGAACATCTTCCGCCAGACCGCCACCATCACGGTCATCGCCGTGGGCATGACGTACGTCATCTCCTGCGCCGAAATCGACCTCAGCGTCGGATCAGTTGCCGGCCTGTCCAGTGTCTGCACCGCGATGGCACTGTCGCAGTGGGGCCTGATCCCGGGCATCCTTGCCGGACTCGCCGTCGGACTTGTGGTCGGGTCCATAAACGGCGCACTGGTAAGCCTTCTCGGCATCCCCTCCTTCCTGGTAACACTGGGCATGCTCGGTATCGCCGTCGGTGTAGCCCAGTGGATCACGGCCTCTGCCCCGCAGCCGATCCTGAACGACACCTTCAACATGCTGTTCGGATCCGGCGACTTCGGCCCCGTGCCGGGCCTGGTTGTCTGGAGTGCCATCTTCGTTGCCATCGGGGCCGTTGTCCTGAACCGCACGAAGTTCGGCCGCCAGGTACTCGCCACCGGCGGCAACCGCAATGCCGCAGAGTTCACCGGCATCAACACCAAACGCATTAAGTTCCAGGTGCTCCTCATCTCCGGCATGGTCGCCAGCGTCGCCGGCATGCTGTACGCCGGCCGCCTCCAGTCGGGCAGGTTCCAGTGGGGAGCCGGAGACGAACTCTCCGCCATCGCCGCGGTCATCCTGGGCGGAACCAGCCTCTTTGGCGGATTCGGCTCAATCGTCGGAACCCTCTTCGGTGCACTCCTGATCGGCCTGATCAACAACGGACTGATCCTGGCCGGACTGGACAGCAGCCAGCAGCAGGTGGTCCGAGGCGCCATCATCATCCTTGCTGTTGCACTCGCCCGGAAGAAGTAAAGGACCTTGACCTCCACAGCACGAGCCGGGATCATCCCGGCAGTTGAAAGGCATAAGCAATGAAACTTGGTTACTGTTCCATCACCTGGGGCGGCGTCGTCGGCCACCCCCAAGGCGTGACAAGCGTCAAGGACCTCTTCTACATGACGCACGGGTCCATGCGGGACGCCGTCCAGGACATCGCCTCCGTCGGTTACCAGGGCGTGGAGATGTTCGATGGCAACCTTGCCGAATACGCGGACAAGCCCGAAGAGCTCAAAGAGATCCTCAGCAGCAACGGCATCGCATTGACCAGTGTGTACACCGGCGCAAACTTCATCTACGGCGACATCCTTCCGGACGAAATGCACCGCATTCACCGGGCCGCGGAGCTTGCCTCAAGCTTCGGCGCGGAACGGCTGGTCGTGGGCGGCGGCGCGAGGCGTGCGGCCGGGACCACCGAGGAGGACTACCGGCGTCTCGGTGAAGCCCTGGACCAGGTCACGGACATCGCAGAGAGCTTTGGTCTGTCCGCGAGCTACCACCCGCACCTGAGCACCATCGTCGAAAGCCCGCAAGAACTGGACAAGCTCATGCCGCTGACCCGGATCGGCTTCTGCCCGGACACCGCCCACCTTGCAGCAGGCGGAGCAGATCCGGCCGCAGTCATCCGGAAGTATCCCGACAGGATCCAGCACGTCCACCTCAAGGACTTCCAGCAGGAACCGTTCAACTTCCTCCCCCTCGGCGAAGGCGAACTCGATTTCCCTGACATCATCGCCGCGATCCGCGAAAGCGGATACGACAGCTGGCTCATGGTCGAGCTGGACAACTACGACGGCGACCCCCGGGCAGCAGCCGAAATCAGCAAGAAGTACCTCGAAAAACTCCTCTGACCACATTTTGACCGCACGGGCTGCCGCAGCCGGCGCCCGCATTGTCCGAAAGGAACAGAATTATCATGCAGAACCTCAATGTCGGCCTCATCGGAGGCGGCTTTATGGGCAAGGCCCACTCCCTGGCCTACGCCGCCATGCCCATGTTCTTCTGGCCGGCACCGGCATTGCCGGTCCGCAAAGTCATCGCTGAAGCCAACGGGGACCTCGCCGCCGAAGCAGCACGCCGCTTCGGCTTCGAGAACTCCACCTCGGACTGGCGCAGCATCATCGACGACCCTGACATCCACGTCGTCGACATCGCCACGCCCAACCACCTTCATGCAGAAATCGCCATCGCCGCGGCAGAGGCAGGAAAGCACATCATCTGCGAAAAGCCCCTGGCCCGCACGGGCGAGGAATCCAAGGCCATGTACGACGCGGTCAAAGACAAGAACATCGTCCATATGGTGGCCTTCAACTACCGCCGGACCCCGGCCGTCGCGCTGGCAAAGAAGTACATTGAGGAAGGCGCCATTGGCCGCATCCTGAACTTCCGCGGAACGTACCTCCAGGACTGGAGCGCAGACCCCAACTCCCCGCTGTCCTGGCGTTTCCAGAAGTCGATCGCAGGTTCCGGCGCCCTCGGCGACATCGCCACACACGTCATTGACATGGCCCGCTACCTCGTTGGCGAGTTCAGCGCCGTCAACGCCGTTCTGTCCACCTGGATCCCGGAGCGGCCGCTGCAGACAGGTGGAGCCGACGCACTCGGAAACGTCCGGGGCGGGGAGGGCCCCAAGGGCCAGGTCGACGTCGATGACGAGGTCATGACCATGATCCGCTTCGCCAACGGGGCCGTGGGTTCCGTGGAAGCAACCCGGAACGCCCACGGCAGGAACAATTACATCACCTTCGAAATCCACGGAACCGAAGGCAGCATCGTCTTCAACTACGAACGACGCGACGAACTGCAGGTGTCCTTCGCCTCCGACCCGGCCGACCGGCGCGGATTCCGCACCGTCTACACCGGGCCCGCCCACCCGTACGGCGAAGGACTGTGGCCCATCCCGGCACTGGGCATCGGGTACGGCGAAACGAAGATCATCGAAGCGCATGACTTCTTCAAGGCCATCGCGGAAGGCGGCAGCGTAAGCCCGAGCTTCGCAGACGGCTACCAGGTCGCCCTGATCGACGACGCCATCGTCGAATCCGCTGCCAAAGAGTCATGGGTCGAGGTCCCACAGATCAACGCCTGACCCAGCAATCCCGGGAGGGGCGGTATCGCGCCGCCCCTCCCCTCTCCCCCGACCTCAAGGACCGACAATGACCGAACCCCTCCTGACCCGCCAGGGCACGGACGAAGTCTGGCTCATGCCGGTCTTCATCGCCAAAGCGGGATACGAAGCCGACCTTCAGGAAGCGCTCCTGGCCCTGCAGACAGTAAGCCGCGGAGACGAGGGCTGCCTGCACTACACGGTATTCACCGACGCCCAGAGACCGGGAACGTTCGTACTTTTCGAAGGATGGTCCAGTGCAGACGACCTGAAAGCCCACAACGAAGAGAGCCACGTCATGGAATTCGTGCAGGCAGTGGATTCGCTCCTGGCCGTCCCGTTCTCCGTAACTCCCCTCGCTCCCCTGGCCTGACCCTGCCCACTACGATTTTGGGGTACGTACCAGGTGACGGCAGCTACCAGGGGCGCTATGGGTGCACAAGAAAGTCCGCCCGTCCGTCCAAGTGCCGCCCCTGTTGACGGGGTGGCCCTAGGGCGGCTTTTGTCGCTTCTGGTGGACGGTGTTTCTGCTGGGGAGCTGGAGTCACAGCTGGCCAGGGATCCAGGCGAAGAACCTGCTAGAGCCGGGCACGGCAGCAGCTGCCCGCAGCCTTAACACCAGGCTGCGGGAAGCGGGCAGGCGTGAAGGCCTGCTTCGGGTCCTGTATGACACTGCCACAGACCTGACGGGTATCCGCGATGTGGAGGCTGTCCTCAAAGCCATCGTTCGCTGGACCCGCTCCCTTATCGGGAGCGACATCGCCTACCCGAGCCTGAATGACTACACCACCGGGGAGTCCTACATCAGGGTGACCGACGGGGCCGCGACAGCGCTGTTCCGCAACATCCGGATGCCCCTCGGGGAGGGCGTCCTCGGTGCCGTGGCTACCGGAGAGGCACCTGCGCAGAGCGCTGATTACCTGATCGACAAAACAAAGTCACACCTGGAGTCGAGTGACGCCGCCGTCGCTGCCGAAGGGCTACAGCGGCGCCTCCATGGGCTACCAGTTCGGATCGGTCCTTGCCGGCGGTATCGCGCCGCTGGTCGCCGTGGCCCTGCTCAACGCCGGTAACGGCGAACCAGGCTGGGTGATCCTGTACTTCAGTGTCATCGGTGTCATCACCGTGGCCTCGGCGATCCTTGCACCGGAAACCGTGAAGCGCGTCCGCGGCCGCCTCGAAACGGCAGCTGTCCCCGCTGCGGACTCAGCTGAGAAGGCCCGCGCGAACTAAGCGGCGTTGCAAAGCGAAAGCGCCGGTGCCACCCGCAATGAGCGGGTGACACCGGCGCTTTCGGTTCGTGGGCACCCCGTCAGTCGTCAGCCTTCTAAACGCTGCCCTGTTGGTTGCGCGGGGGTCAGGTGAAGTTTCGGATTGCTGCTGCCAGCAGCGGTCCCGGTTCGCCAAGGGTGTGATGGTGGCCGTTCGTCACGACGAGTCTGCCGCCAATGATGACGCGGGCAACGTCGCTGGCCGTGGCGGACAACGGGAGTTGTTCGGGCCGGGACCCTGCAGTCCTCGCCGAGTCGGGAACGATTGCCACCACATCGCAGACAGCCCCGACGTGCAGGGCGCCCGGCGCAACCGGTGTGGCCATGGATCGTGCGGCACCTTGCGTGGCGGCTTGCAGGAGTTCAGCCGGGGAGAACCGGCCGCGTTGTCCTGAACTGAGGCGCTCACCGTGTTCCAGCGCCCGCATTTCGATCCATGGGTCGATGACGGCGTGCTGGTCAGTTCCCAAAGCGATGGTGGCTCCGGCATCGGCAAGCACCCGGGCAGGTCCGATGCCGTCGGCCAGGTCGGCTTCCGTGGTGGGACACATCACCACGGTTGTGCCCGACTCCCCCAGCAAGTTGATGTCCGCTTCTGTCAGATGGGTGCAGTGGACGGCGGAGAGCTTTGGGCCAAGGAGGCCGTGCCGCGCCAGCAGCCCGGCCGGCGTCAGGCCGTATGCCTCGACGCAGGCATCATTTTCAGCAGGCTGTTCACTGAGATGGATGTGCAGCGGCAGGTCATCAGGCAGTTCCCTGGCCACCACTGCCAGGTCCTCCTCGGGAACTCCACGCACGGAGTGCAGCGCGGCTCCCACGCTCACCATCTCCGGCGGGAAAGTGCTTGCGACCTCGGCCCGCAGCGACTCAAGCCGCTTCAGCCAGGCATGGACGTCCACGTCACCGAATCGGGCCTGCTCTGCGCTGAGAGGCATGCCGATGCCGCCGGCCACGTACAGGGTGTCCAGCAGCGTCAGCCGGATGTCGGCAGTCACTGCCGCACGCGCCAGGGCGAGCTCCATGGCGTGCGGCTCCGGATAGGGCCGGCCGCCGGGCTGGTGGTGGACGTAGTGGAACTCCGCCACGCTGCTGAAGCCGGCAACCACCATCTCGGCAAATACAGCCGTAGCCAGCTGCTCGTAGCTCTCCGGTGTGAGCTCTGATGCGCTCCGGTACATGTGCTCGCGCCAGAGCCAGAAGTCGCCGCGGCCGGCATGCGTCCGGCCGCGAAGCACCCGGTGGAAAGCGTGCGAATGCGCATTTGCTGCCGCCGGGAAGGCGACGCCCGGCAGCACCTGCGCGTCCGGCGAGGCGGCCACTCCAGAGGAGATCCGCACGATCCGTCCGCCGTCGCTTTCGATCTCGACCCGGTCGGCGGTTACGGGTCCGTCGGTGCCGGACAGAATTGCCTTCTCGCACCAGTACCGCATCACAGCAGGCCTGCCAGGACGTCCGCGAGGGCGGCAGCACCGGCGTCGGCATCCCTGTCCGCCACGTGTTCCTCGGGGGAATGCGAAATACCGCTCGGATTCCGGACGAACAACATGGCGGAAGGGACGAAGCCGGCCAGGACGCCGGCGTCGTGACCGGCTCCGGTAGCGAGTACGGGCGCGTGAGGCAGCAGGCCGCTGATCCTGCCGGTGAGGCCGGCGTCAAAGTGCACAGTGTTGCTGTATGACTCCTCAGTGAGGGTGACGGTGCATCCTTCCTCCGCTGCAACGCGTTGGGCCCTGCCGTGGATGCCTTCAACCAGGTGGGCCGTGACCCTGTCATCCGGGTGGCGGGCATCCAGCCACAGGTCCACGCGCGAAGGAATCACATTGGTGCCGCCAGGCACAGGAACAATCCGGCCTACGGTGGCCCGCGCATCGGGTTGCCGGGCAGCCGCCTGACGTACGGCCACGATAATCTGCGCCGCGGCAACCATGGGGTCGGCGCGATCGGCCATCAACGTGGTGCCCGCATGGTTTCCCTGCCCGTGGATGCTCAGTTTCCAGCGGCCATGGCCGAGGACGGAACTGCCGACGGCAATGCCGGGGCCGTCTGTCCCCAGGCCAATGCCCTGCTCGACGTGAAGCTCTACGAAGTCACCGATCCGGGCAAGCGCTTCGGCATCGGGGCCCATATAGCGGGGATCCAGTCCGTTGGCGCGCGCGACATCGGCGAAAGTGTTGCCGTCGGCATCGCGAAGATTGAGGGCCTTGTTGGTGTCAATGGCCCCGGTGAGCAGCCGGGAGCCGAGGCAGGCAACGCCGAAGCGCGAGCCCTCTTCTTCCGGAAACACCGTGATGGCCAGTGGACGGCTCGGGGCGGTTCCGCGCGCCCTCAGGAGGTCTACGGCGGCCAGCGCCGAGGCCACGCCCAGCGGCCCGTCGAAGGCGCCGCCTCCGGGAACTGAGTCGAGGTGACTGCCCGTCACCAACGCCCCGTCCGACGGCTGGCCCCACCACGCCCAGATGACTCCGTTACGGTCGGTTTCAACCTCGAGGCCGCGCCGCCCGGCCTGCTCGACAAACCACCCGCGCAGGTCGAGTTCGGCCGTTGAGTAGACGGGCCGGGTGTAGCCGCCGCGGAAGGCATCCCGGCCTACATCCTTGATTGATTCCAACAGCTGGGTGACGGTTTCCACATGGCCCTCCGATTGAATACGCATTGCCACCAAGTAAAAACTACTTTTCATGTAACGGCAATGCCCCAGAGCCGCCGGCAGCGCCGTTAACAGCCCTGAAACACCGCCGAAACGTGCGGTTTTCGGTGGCCGTCATAAAGTGCCGCCGGGCTCGTAACCTGACGAAAGCTATTGCCATTCCGTGAAAATGGGTTTTTACTAAATGGCAAGACAACGTGATTCGGACCACTTGAAAGCGGGCTGGCAGTGGCTGCAGACTCCTCGACGCGGACGGTAGAGCGGGCATTGGCCCTTCTGAGCGCCGTGTGCACGGACGGGGCTGTCAGCCTCAGCGACGCGGCACGGTTGGTGGACCTCTCCGCCAGCACCGCGCTTCGGCTCCTGCGGACTTTGGAAGGCAGCGGTTTTGTCTCCAGGGATTCCGCCGGAAACTTCAGGCCAGGAGCCAGTGTCATCCAACTCGGAGCCCTGGCACTAAGCCACGAGTCACTGGTCTCCCTGTGCACCCCGGTGATGAAAGAGCTCGTCGCCAGGACCGGCGAATCCTGCTACTTGAGCATCACCGGCCCGGGTGAGACGGGGATCTACATTGCCATCGTTGAAGGCACCCATTCCATCCGGCATGCCAGCTGGGTCGGCAGGAGCATCCCGCTGGAAGGATCCGCTGCGGGCAGGATCCTGACCGGTGGTGGAACAGAAAACGGCTTCGCAGTCATGCGGAGCGGCGTTGAAGATGACGTGACGGCCGTTGCCGCTCCCGTCATCATGGGTGGCCGGACCGTGGCCGCCCTCAGCATCGTGGCGCCCAGCTACCGGCTGGACGGAACGAAGGCAAACAAAATCGGCGAGGAGCTGGCGACCGTGGCGAAGAACATCCTCGCCACACCCTCCAAAGACCATGAGCTGCCCCAGGAAAGCATGGAAAAGAAATGATCAGGTTTGAAAGCATTACCAAGGCCTACCCGGACGGGACGGTGGCTGTAAACGGGCTGGACCTTGAAGCCCCCACCGGCAAGCTGACCATCCTTGTAGGACCATCGGGCTGCGGCAAGACGACGTCACTGCGGATGATCAACCGGCTTATTGAGCCGACCAGCGGCACCATATACCTGGACGACCAGCCGACCTCGGGGATGGATGCAGCGTTGCTTCGCCGGAGGATCGGCTACGTCATCCAGCATGCCGGCCTCTTCCCGCACCGAACCATTGTGGACAATATCGCCACGATGCCGCTACTGCTCGGTGAGAGCCGCCAGAAGGCCCGCCACCGTGCCCTGGAACTGATGGAACGGGTGGGGCTCCCCGAAACCTTCGCCAACAGGTACCCCTGGCAGCTCTCCGGCGGGCAGCAGCAGCGCGTAGGCGTGGCCCGCGCCCTTGCCTCGGACCCGGCCTTTATGCTGATGGACGAGCCCTTCAGCGCCGTGGACCCCGTGGTCCGGGCCCAGCTGCAGGAAGAATTCCTCCGCCTCCAGCGCGAGATCGGCAAGACCATCATCATGGTCACGCACGATATCGATGAAGCCCTGAAGCTGGGCGACCAGGTGGCCGTAATGCGCGTCGGCGGGAAGCTCGCCCAGATGGCCACGCCCTCCGAGCTCCTCACGTCCCCCGCGGATGAGTTTGTGGCCGATTTTGTCGGCCGCGACCGCGGCTACCGCTCCCTCGGTTTCACCGCCGCCGCGGGAAGTGTGGCTGTGGGTGAAGAATGGACAGTGCAGCTCGGTGCGTCCGCTGCCGAAGCCCAGGCCAAGGCCACCGGTGCCTGGGTCCTGGTGGTGGACGCAGGCAGGAGGCCCCTCGGTTGGGCACAGCCCGAGCAGGTGCACGGCGAACTGCGCAAGGAACACCTCAACCTCAGCGGCACGTCCGCCCAGGCGTCGGGAACCATGCGCCAACTCCTCGACGCCGCGCTCTCCTCGCCCAGCCGCCGCGGCGTCGTCGTCAACGAACACGGCGAACTGCTCGGCACAGTCACAGCCACCGACGTCGTCAAGGCCATTGAGGCAGAACCGCACCTGGAGACCGCCCGATGAACTTTGAATGGCTGGGACGCCAGTTCGACAACATCGTGTTCCTGCTGGGATGGCACGTACTGCTGGCCGTCACGCCGCTGATCCTTGGCCTGCTCATCGCGCTCCCCCTGGGCTGGTGGGCCCACCGCAGCCGCCGCATCTACCCTTTCCTGGTCGGAGTGGCGGGACTCCTCTACACCGTCCCGTCCCTGGCGCTGTTCGTCCTGTTGCCGGTAATCCTCGGCACCAAGATCCTTGACCCCCTCAACATCGTCGCCGCCCTGACCATCTATACCGTTGCCCTGCTGGTAAGGGTGGTGGCCGATGCACTGGATTCCGTTCCCCAGGACACCGTCCAGGCGGCCAAAGCCATGGGATACCGCGCCTACCAGAGCCTGCTGAAAGTGGAGCTTCCCGTCGGTGTCCCGGTGATCTCGGCCGGGCTCCGTGTTGCGGCCGTCTCCAACGTCAGTCTGGTCTCAGTCGCTGCCCTGCTGGGCATCCCCCAGCTCGGTTCCCTTTTCACGCAGGGGTTCCAGTTGCGTTTCTTCACCCCCATCATTGCCGGCATCGTCCTCTGCGTGGTCCTGGCGATGATCCTCGATGGACTGATCATCCTCCTCAACCGGTGGCTCACGCCCTGGACCCCCAAGGTGGTGGCATCATGATCAACTACTTGTTCGACCCGGCCCACTGGAGCGGCGCCGACGGCATTCCCACGCTGATTGGCGAACACCTGATCTACTCCCTGATCGCACTGGCCATCGCAGCGGTCATAGCGGTCCCGCTCGGGATCTATATCGGGGTCACCGGGAAAGGCGTGTTCATGATCGCGGGCCTGGCCAACGCCCTGCGCGCCCTGCCCAGCGTTGGCCTGCTGATCCTGCTGGTCCTGCTCATCTCCCCCGCTTTTCCTTCCAAAATGGGTTACATCCTCCCCAGCCTGATCGTGCTGGTTCTCCTGGCCGTCCCACCCATCCTGACCAATACATACGCCGGCGTCCGCGCCGTTGATGCCGCAGCCGTCGACGCCGCCCGGGGCATGGGTTTCCGCACCATGAAGATCCTCACCGACGTGCAGCTTCCCTGCTCGCTTCCGCTCATGCTCTCCGGCGTCCGAAGCGCTTTGCTCCAGATCATTTCGACGGCGACCATCGCGGCCTACATTTCGCTCGGCGGACTGGGCCGGTTGCTCATCGATGGCAAGGCGCAAAACGACTACAGCCAGATGGTTGCCGGTGCAGTGCTGGTAGCACTTCTAGCGCTGTTCTTCGACCAGTTGCTGGCATTTATCACCCGCCGCGTGGTGTCACCCGGACTGACGCGCCGCACCGTCAAGGCCACACTGCCTTCGGGGGAAGTGATTCCCTCAGAGACCGCGAAAACCCCCACCGCCGTCTGAACCAGCCGGCCCGCTTTCCTTGCAGCACAAAGTACCCCCACCTGGCTGCCGCATGCCTGCGGCACCCCTCACAGGAGAAACCCCATGAAAAAGTACCTGACCGGATTCACCCTCGCGGCAGTCGCCGCCATCACCCTGAGTGCCTGCGGCGGAGATCCAATGAGCACCGCCAATAACAACAGCCAGGCCTCATCAGGCGACAGCATTATTGTGGGGTCCGCGGATTTCCCGGAAAGCCAGCTCATCGCCAAGATCTACGCTGAAGCGCTGAAATCCCAGGGTGTCGAGGTGGCCGAAAAGCCCAGCATCGGCAGCCGCGAGGTCACTATCCCCGCGCTCAAGGACGGCTCCATCGATCTCATGCCCGAATACGGCGGCGCACTGCTGCAGTACCTCGACGCCGAAACCAAGGCAGTCTCCTCTGAAGAAGTAGCAGCGGAGCTGGCAACGAAGATCCCCTCCGGCCTTACCCTCCTGACCGCTTCCGAAGCTGAGGACAAGGACGTACTGGCCGTGAAGAAGGAAACCGCGGAGAAGTACAACCTCAAGACCATCAGCGACCTGGAGCCCGTGGCCAAGGAACTCGTCCTGGGCGGCCCGCCGGAGTGGAAGACCCGCGTCAACGGCGTCGCCGGCCTCAAGTCCGTCTACAACCTCGAGTTCAAGGAATTCTCAGCGCTCGACGCCGGCGGCCCGCTGACGCTGAACGCCCTCCTTTCCGGCCAGGTCCAGGTTGCAGACCTCTTCAGCACCGACCCTGCGCTGTCGGAAAACAACCTCGTAGCGCTGGAGGACAGCAAGAACCTCTTCCTGTCCGAGAACATCGTTCCCGTCATCAATGAAAAGAAGTCCAGCAGCACCGTCAAGGACACCCTGAACAAGGTATCCGCGGCCTTGACCACCGAAGACCTGATCGAGATGAACGGCCGCGTGGCAAAGTTCGAAGACATCGGGGAAATCGCCAAGGAATGGCTTCAGTCCAAAAACCTGGCCTGATCCGCAGTCCTTAGTACTAGGAGAACTTGAATGACAGCTGATTTCACTTCCGGTGCCCGCCCGGTCAAAGCTGCCCGGGGTACTGGGCTCACGGCCAAGTCCTGGCAGACCGAGGCGCCGCTGCGGATGCTGATGAACAATCTGGATCCGGAGGTTGCTGAACGCCCGGATGATCTGGTGGTGTACGGCGGCACGGGCCGGGCTGTGCGGTCCTGGGCGGCGTTTGATGCGATCACCCGGACGCTGGAGAGCATGGAGAAGGACGAGACGCTCCTGGTCCAGTCCGGCAAGCCGGTGGGGGTGTTCCGGACCAACGAGTGGGCACCGCGGGTGTTGCTGGCCAATTAGACCACCACCGTCATTCCGCCGTCGATAAAAATGGTCTGCCCGTTCACGAAGTCAGAACCGCTGGAAGCCAGCCACACGGCCGGTCCGGCGAGGTCCTGCACGGTCCCCCACCGGTTGGCCGGGGTGCGGCCCAGGATCCAGGAGTTGAACTGCTCATCATCGACCAGGTTCTGCGTCATCTCGGTGTGGATGTACCCCGGCGCGATCCCGTTGATCTGCAGCCCGGATGCCGCCCACTCCGCCGTCATGGCCCGGGTCAGGTTCCGCAGCCCGCCCTTCGCCGCGATATACGGGGCGATGGTAGGCCGGGCCAGGTCCGTCTGGACCGAGCAGATGTTGATGATCTTGCCGTGCCCGCGCGGGATCATGAACCGGGCCGCCTCCCGGCCCACCAGGAACGCACTGGTCAGGTCCGTGGTAATCACCCGCTCCCAGTCCTTCACGTCCAGGTCCAGCATCGGCACCCGGTGCTGGATCCCGGCGTTGTTCACCAGGATCTCCAGCGGGCCAACATGCTCCTCCACCCAGGCAATGCCGCGGGCAGCCTCANGGACCGAGCAGATGTTGATGATCTTGCCGTGCCCGCGCGGGATCATGAACCGGGCCGCCTCCCGGCCCACCAGGAACGCACTGGTCAGGTCCGTGGTAATCACCCGCTCCCAGTCCTTCACGTCCAGGTCCAGCATCGGCACCCGGTGCTGGATCCCGGCGTTGTTCACCAGGATCTCCAGCGGGCCAACATGCTCCTCCACCCAGGCAATGCCGCGGGCAGCCTCAACGTCACTCGTGACATCAAACGCGACACTGTGCACCCTCCCCGGCGCGAAGTCGGCAGCCATCGCCGCCACGGCGGACTTCAGCCGCTCCTCAGTAACACCGTTCAGCACCACTGTTGCACCGGCGTCGGCCAGTGCCCTTGCCAGCGCGTTGCCAATCCCGCGGCTCGAACCGGTGACCAGCGCAACCCGGCCCGTCAGGTCAAAAAATGAACTCATGCGAACGGACCTGCCTGTACCAGGTTGGCCGGAGCCTTGCCCGCAGCGAGCGCCTCAAGCTGCCTGCGGAGGAGGTTCAGGATGCGCGGCTGGAAGGCTGAGGCGTTGCCCCCCACGTGCGGGGTGATCAGGGCGTTGGTGGTGGACCACAGCGGGTGGTCCTGCGGCAGCGGCTCGGGATCGACGACGTCGATGGCGCACTGCAGGCGGCCGGACACGACTTCCTTGGTCAGCGCGGCGGTGTCCACCACGGAGCCGCGGCCTACGTTCACCACCAGGGCGCCGTCCGGGAGGGCCGCCAGGACCTCTTCGCCGATCAGCTGGTGGGTGTGCTCGTTAAGCGGCAGCACGGAAACGAGGATGTCGTGGCTGGCGGCGAGTGCGGCCAGTTCCGAGGAGGCGTGGACCTCGCCCTGCTCATCGGTCCGGGCCGAGCTGCCCACCCGGGTCAGGGTCACTTCGAAGGGTTCCAGCCGGCGTGCGATCTCGTGCCCGATCCCGCCCACACCCACCAGCAGGACCCGCCGGTCCGCCAGCGACTGCCGGCGCTCCGGCCGCCACAGGCCGTGCTGCTGGTCCCGGACGGCCGCGTCGATGCCGCGCAGCTTCGCCAGGATCAGCCCGATGGCCAGTTCCGCCGTCGCCGCCGTATGGACACCCGAGGCACTGGCCACGCCGGCTGCCGGGCCCGCGGCCTCAATCACGCCGTCGTAGCCGGTGGACTGCGTCTGCACGTACTTCAGCTGCTCCACCTTGGCCAGGGACCCCAATACCGCGCCGGCATTGATATACGGCAGGATGACGCCGTCGATCTCAGCCAGCGTCCCGCCGTCGGGGTCCTCCTTCAGGTCCCAGACCACTCCCCGCAGCCCTTCGGGCAAAGGTGAGAGGTCATCGAGGAGCTGCTGGTCGGGGAAGCTGACGGTGCGGACTGTGTGCATGGGGAAACCTATCAATCTGGAGCGGGTGGGCGGGGGCTAGCGCCGGTCGAACGTGAGTCCGCCGGGGACCTGGAACGTGGGCATCAGCTCCAGCATGCCAACATTCACGTGCCGGGGTGTTTCGATGGCGTAATCCATGGCGTTGACGATGTCATCGGTGGTCAGGGATTCGTAGCCCTCGTAGTAGGTCTTCCAGGCCTCTTCCATCGCCTCGGGCGTGCCGCCCATGTTGCGGCCGAAGATTTCGGTCTCCACCCGGCCCGGGCAGATTTCGGTGACGCGGATGCGCTTGCCCACGGTGTCGTTGCGGAGCTGGCGGGAGATCTGGTGCACCGCCGCCTTGGTGGCGTGGTACACCGTGTGGCCGTAGAAGTTGTAAACGCCGGCGATGGAGCTGACGTTGATGACGTGCCCCAGGTCGCGCTCCACCATGCCCGGGAGCACCAGCCGGGTCAGCTGGAGCAGGCCGCGGAGGTTGACGTCGATCAGTTCGTCTATGTCGTCCTCGCTGGAGTCCAGGATGTTGCCGGGCCGGGAAACGCCGGCGCAGTTCACCAGGACGTCCACCTGGAGATTTCCGACGGCGGCAGTCATGGCTGCCGTGTCCGTCAGGTCAACCACGTGCGGCACTGCCCCGGTCTTGTCCGCGAGTTCCTTCAGGCGGTCCTCGTTCCGGGCCACGGCGTGCACGGTGAGCCCGCGCTTGGCCAGGCGTTCGGCGATGGCGGCGCCCATACCGGTGGAGGCACCGGTAACGAGGGCGGTCTTGTAATCAGAAAAAGTCATGCGGATCTCCTGTCAAGGTGCAGCGCTGAGCTGCCGGGTGGAAAGTTAGGCGTCGCGGAGGGGCTGGTGCGCCCGGTCCTTGACCGTGCTGACGGCGGCAAGCGTGCCCAGCGCGGTGATCACCGCGTAGAAGGCGGGCATGTAGATGTTGCCGGTGGATGAGATCAGCCAGGTCATGAGCAGCGGCGCGGTGCCACCGAACAGGGCTGAGGAGATGTTGTAGCCCAGGCCGTAGGCGGAGTAGCGGACGCGGGTGGGGAACAGTTCCACGATCAGGATGTGGATCACTGCCGTGTGGCCGGCGAAGACCAGTGCCATGATGCAGGCACCCAGGATGGCGAAGGCCATCTGGCCGGTGGCGATCAGCGCGTAGGAGGGGATGCCCAGCACTGCCATGGCGATGGCGGAGCCGGCGATCACCTTCTTGCGGCCGATGCGGTCGGAGAGGGCGCCCATGAAGGGGATGGCGATGCAGATGACCACCAGGCTGCAGGCGGTGACCAGCAGGGCCTCGCCGATGGTGAAGTTGAGCTGCTTGCCCTTGAGGAAGGTGGGCATGTAGGAGAACAGGACGTAGTAGCCGGAGCCGTTCATCAGGGGTATGAAGAGGGCCAACAGCATGGCACGGCGGTGTTCGGCGGACTGGAAGGCTTCCTTGAGAGGGTTCTTGGAGAGTCCGCCCTCTTCCTTCAGCTTCTCAAAGTTGGGGGTGTCGCTGATGGCCTTGCGGATGTACCAGCCGATGATGCCCATGGGGATGGCGACCAGGAACGGAATGCGCCATGCGAACGCGCCGAACCCGCCGCCGTCGATCGCTGCCTGGGTGAGCCACGGGGACATGGAGTAGGCAACCAGGGTGCCGGTGAGCAGTGCTGCGAAGGAGGCGATCTGGGCGTAGGAGGTGATGATGCCGCGCTTGCCTTCGGGGGCGTGCTCGGCGAGGAAGGTCATGGCGCCGGCAGCTTCGCCGCCCACGGAGAAACCCTGCAGCAGGCGGAGCAGCACCAGCAGGATGGGTGCCGCGATGCCGATGGCCGCGTACGGCGGCAGCAGGCCGATGCCGGCCGTCGCCACACTGATCAGCAGGATGACGAACACCAACAGCTTTTGCCGCCCGATCCTGTCACCAAGGTATCCGCACACCACAGCGCCGAGGGGGCGCACAAAGAAGGAAACGGCGTAGCCGGCGAACACGAACAGCAGGGCGTTGTCCGGGTTTCCCGGTGCCAGGAAGACGAGGGCAAGCGTTCCGGCCATGAAGGCGAAGATGCCGTTGTCATAAAGTTCCACGAAAATGCCGACGCAGCCGGCCGTGACAACCTTGCGGGTCTGCTTGCTGCTGAGCCGCTCTGTGTGCGGCTGGGCCGCGTGCGTAGAGGTGGACATGGCGTTCCTTACTTAAGGGGATGGTAACAATGCTTGGCGGGTGAAGCGAGGGTCTTTAGGTTCCGGCGGCGGGCACGGGTTGCTGCCAGCCCGGCTGGTTTCCGATGCCCAGGAGGGAGAACACTGTGCCGACGGTGGAACGCAGTGCTTCCAGTTCCCTCAGCGCCGCCCGGTGCTTCGCTGTGGCTTCGGGGACGGAGGTTTTGCGGAAGGTGATCTTGTGTCCGGGACGTGCTTGGGCCAGCACGTCCAGAGAGCGGCTGGTGACCACTGCCAGGACGGGATAGCCGGCGGTGACCCCGCGGCCGCGGTGCAGCACCAGGAGCTCATCCCGGGACGGCACCTCGATGGCGCCTACCGGGACGCCCCGGGACAGCACCTCCGCGGTGGTCTGGCGCTCGGGAAGTGCTCCGCCCAGCCGGAGGCCGATGTGGTTGCTCCGGCCGCTGACGGTGTATTCGGTGTTGTAGAGCAGGCTGGCGGTGTCGCCGAATTCCTCCACATCGGGGCCGTCAGTTACCTCCACCACCGCGGTGCTGTGGAATTCCGGCCGGGTGAGGCCTAGCCGGAACAATGGGAGGTCGTAGTACGGCTGGCGGATGGGCGGGACGCTGCGGTTGGTCTTCAGTTCGGTGCCTTCCGCCAGGCGCAGGCCGAAGCCGACGACGGTGTCCGGCGCGCAGCTGCCCAGGAGTACCGGGGCGTCCACTGAGCCGTGGACGGCGACGTAGGCGCGCAGGCCGCCGTCGATCCTTCGCAGCGCCACAGTCTCCCCGGCCCGCACGGATACCGGCTCCCACTGCTGGCATTCGCGCCCGCCCACCGTGAGGTGCAGCGGGGCGCCGGTGACGGCGATGAGGAGGTCCGTTGTGGCCTGCATGCGGAAGTCCAGCGCGGTGACTTCGAGCAGCGGGGCGTTGTCGCCGTTGCCGGCCAAAATGTTGGCGGCCCGGGCGGAGAACTGGTCCAGGGCACCGTTTACCGGCAGGCCGAACCGGGGTCCGCGGAAGCGTCCCAGGTCCGTGACCACGGAGTTGCCGGGCTGTTGGATGATCAGGCTCATCGCGCTGCCTCCAGCTTCCTGCCTGCGTACTGGGCGAAGTCTTCGGGCTGGATCTGGTGGAAGCGCAAGGTGTCGCCGGGGACGTAGGGAACCAGCGGTTCGCTTGCCGCATCCAGGACGGTGAGCGGGGTCTGGCCGATGACGCACCAGCCGCCCGGTGCCGCCGCGGGGGCGATCACTGCCTGCCGGCCGGCCACTGACACGGCGCCGGCGGGCACGGACAGCCTGGGATCCTTCAGGCGCGGCACCGGGAAGGGGAAATCGGGGCCATCCATCATGGGCGAGCCGGCCGGGGCGCCGAGGCAGCGGATCACGTAGGACTTGGTGGTATGAAGCTGAATGATTTCCTCGACGGTGAGCTGCTGCTGCTCCGCAACGCGCACCAGGTCCGGGCCGTACTCGCCGCCGTACACCACGGGAACGCTGAATTCGCGCGGTTCGCGGGCGGGGACGCCGGTGAACTCAAGCTGGCGCAGGCCCAGGAGGACAAAGGCCCGGACCTGGCGGGCGGAGGTGACGCCGGGATCGAATTCCACGAGCAGCGAGTCGTAGGTGGGCACTGCGCCGTGAACGCCGTCGGCACCGGCAGCGTCCAGCCACGCGGCGAGGGCGTGGACGGTGGCCCAGTTGGCTTCGCGGTCCGGGGAGGACGCGACGACGCGCAGGGCGGCGTCGCCGGATTCGAACACCTCCACGGGAGGCTGCGCTGGAGTGGCGGCCATGTCAGGCGGCTTTCGCTTTGGCGGCCAGGACCTGGCCGAGCGGGGCGATGGTGACGCCGGCACGCTCGAGTTCGGCGCGGACCTGGCGGGCCAGCTGCACGGCCCCGGGGGTGTCCCCGTGGAGCAGGATGGTGTCGGCAACGATCGGCAGGTCCGTTCCGGCGACGGTTTCGATGACGCCTTCGCAGACCATCCGGATGGTGCGCCCAACGATCGCTGAGGGATCGTGGATGACGGCGCCGGGGCGGCTGCGCGGCACCAGGGTGCCGTCCGCTTCGTAAGCGCGGTCCGCGATGCCCACAATGCCCACCGGGAGCCGGCGGGCAGTGGCGGCGTCGGCGAGTTCGCCGTCCTGTGCCAGGACGATGAGATCCGGGCTGATGCGGGCGGCGGCGTCAGCTACGGCTTCTGCGTAGTCTGTACGGGTGGCCACCAGGTTGCCGAGGCGGCCGTGGGGTGCAAGGTGTACGACGCCGGCGCCATGGTAGGCGGCGAAGGCGCTCAGGGCCCCGAACTGGTACAGGACGTCGTTGCGGACTTCGTCGGCGTTGAGGTCCATGGCGCGGCGGCCGAAGCCGCGCAGGTCCGGGAAGCTGGGGTGGGCCCCGATGCTGACGCCGCGGCGCACGCATTCGGCCACCGTGGCGTTCATGATGTCCGGGTCTCCGGCGTGGAAACCGCAGGCGATGTTGGCGCTGGTGACCACTTCGAGCAGGGCCGCGTCGTCGCCCATCGAGTAGGCGCCAAAGCCTTCTCCGAGATCTGCTACGAGATCAACTATGGGTCCCATGTGAGCCCTCCTGTGGGGTCTTGGCGCAGGCAGTGCCCTGAGGCTCAGCGTCTGCTGCCGGAAGCGGAAGTGGTGGGGACCAGCCGTGTGGGCTGCTGTCCCGTTGCCCGAATTACCGGGCTTGTAGAAAAAGTCTGACACCGGGACTTTGATCACACAAAGACGTAATAGGTGTCACGGGATAGGTGCCGGTTATGACCCACACCTGTCCTGGACGCAGTCCTGCCCGGTCCGCTTTTGCGGACCGGGCAGGACCATTTAGTTGTTGTGGCAGGGGCTGTCTCCGGGCAGCGCGGCTTGCCGGCGGCGTCAGCGGAGGGCTTTGCGGAGCCCCATGACGCGTTCGACGACCACCACCACCACGAGCGAGATCAGGATGAGGATCACGGACAAAGCCGCAACGGCGGCGTCGGCCGAGTTTTCCACGTACCGCAACACTTGCACGGGCAGGGTGGGCAAGCCGGATTCCGCCACGAACAGGGAGATAACGGCTTCGTCGAAAGAGACAATGAACGCGATGACACCGCCTGCGATGACGCCGGGCTGGATGATGGGCAGGGTCACGCGGCGGAAGACCGTCCACGAGTCGGCGCCAAGGATCCGGGCCGCCGCTTCACAGGACGTGTCCGTGGTTGCCAGGCTCATCAGGGTGGTCCTGATGACGAACGGGATGGTGATGGCCACGTGTCCGATGATGATGCCCGCGTAGGTGTTGGTCAGCCGCAGCGGGCCAAAGAGCAGGACCATGCCGAGCGCCAGGACGATGCTGGGGATCAGCAGCGGCGACAGGAAGAACGACTGGACCGCGCCTTTGGCCTTGAACTCGTAGCGGTCAAGGGCCAGCGCGGCCGGTACTCCCAGTGCCAGGACAATGACCGTCACAATGACGGCGACGATCAGGCTGACCCGCATGCCGTTCATGAACGTGCTTTCCTGCGGGAGCATCCCGTACCACTTCAGCGTGAATCCTTCGGGCGGGAAGGACAGGTACTGGTTGGAGGCGAAGGACACCACGAAGACGATCAGCAGCGGGGCCAGCAGGAACAGGTAGAGCAGGAACACGAGGATTCCAAAGGCCGGTTTCGCTGCGTTGAAGCGCGGCTTGAAGAGGGGTGCTTCATTCATGGCTAACCGCCGATCTTTCGCGTGAGGCGCTGGTACACGGCGATGATCAGGCCGAACAGGACCAGCAGGATGACTGACAGCGCAGCAGCGAAGGGCCAGTTCAGCAGCCCGGTGGTCTGGTCGTAGATCTCGGTGGCCAGGACCTGGACACTGCCGCCGCCGAGCAGGCGTGGCGTGATGAAGGTGCTGATGGACAGGACAAAGACCAGCAGGAACGCCGTCAGGATGCCGGGCAGGCTCAGCGGCAGGGTCACCCGGGTGAACACGTTGAACTTGCTGGCGCCCAGGGAACCGGCCGCCTCCTCAAGCTGCGGGCTGAGCCGGCCGAAGCCGGAAATCATGGCCAGGATGGCGTAGGGCATGAAGATTTCCACCAGGCCGATGGTCACGCCGGTCATGTTGTTGGTGAGCTTCAACGGCGTATCGATAATGCCCAGGCCTGTCAGTGAGGAATTGACCAGGCCGTTGGTGCCCAGAATGACCATCCAGCCGTAGGTGCGGACCACCGCGGAAGTCAGCAGCGGCGCGATGGCGATGGCCAGGAGCAGGCTGCGGTACTTGCTTTGGCTCCTGGCCAGGAACAGCGCCACCGGATAGGAGACCAGGACGCACAGGACGCCCACGGTCACACCCATTTGGAAGGTGTCCAGGGTGACCTTCCAGTAATACGGGTCAGTCAGCGGCTGGATGTAGGTGTCAAAGGTGAAGGTTTCCTCGATCACCCCGTCCGGTGCGCCACGGTTGAAGGACATTCGGACCATGTACGCCAGCGGGAAGACGAAGCTGACCAGCAGGCCCAACAATCCGGGGATGAGCAGCGCCAGGTAGGCGCGCCGGTTGCGCTTTTCTGTCGCCTTTTCGAGTTCTCCAGCTTCTGCCGGCCGAAGGGGTGTTTGCCCCGGCGCCTGCAAAGTGGTCATGATGCCGGCCCCTTGCCGTTCACTGGCAGGATGTAGGCATCCTCCGGGGACCAGGAGAGGTAAGCCGTGTCGCCCGGACGGGGCAGGTCGCCGCTGGACGTAAGCAGTTGGGTATTGAACGTCTTGCCGCCCACCTTTACGGCAACGGACAAGGCATCGCCGGTGTAGCTGACGCGCTCGATGGTCCCCTTGATGGCGTCCCTGTCAGCGGCGTTGGCCACCGTCACCTTGAGCCGGTGCGGACGGATCACCAGTTCGTGGCTGCCGGACAGTCCCGCGGAGCCGACCGCCCCGAACCCGCCCAGGCCTTCGATGTCCACCTTGTAGTGCGACTCACCGGCCCCGGCCGGTCCTACTTCGGAGACCACAGTGGCCTGCAGGAAGTTGGCCTGGCCGATGAAGTTGGCCACAAAGTGCGTGCGGGGGCGTTCGTAGACCTCGGTGGGCGAGCCGAACTGCTCGATCAGTCCCCCGTTCATCACCGCGATCCGGTCCGCCATGTCCAGTGCCTCATCCTGGTCGTGGGTGACGAAGAGGGTGGTGGCGCGGGTCCGCTGCTGGATGGACCTGATCTCCGTCCGCATCGTTTCGCGGAGCTTCGCGTCCAGGTTGGACAGCGGTTCGTCGAGGAGGAGGAGCGTGGGTTCCACTACCAGTGCGCGGGCCAGCGCGATGCGCTGCTGCTGCCCACCCGACAGTTCCCGGGTCTGGCGCTTGCCGAGGTGTCCGAGCTGGACCATGTCCAGGGCTGCGGCGACCCGCTTTTTCTGCTCCGCCTTCGGCGTCTGGCGCATTTGCAGGCCGAAGGCCACGTTCTGCTCAACGTTCATGTGCGGGAACAGTGCGTAGGACTGGAAGACCATCCCCATGCCGCGTTTGTTCACGGGGGTGTGGGTGATCTCCTTGCCGTCCACGGTGATGGACCCGGCGGTAGGATCCATCAGTCCGGCCACCATCCTCAGGGTGGTGGTTTTACCGCACCCGGACGGCCCCAGGAGCGCCACCAGGTGCCCCTCCTCCACCTGCATGTTCAGGCGGTCGACGGCGGGCTCCAGGCCTGCGGCGTATCGCTTAGTCAGATCCACGATCGACAGTTTTGTTTGACTCACGGTTCAGTTCTCCAGATGCGAAGGGAGGAAGGGGCGCCGGCGGGGCGGCTATTTGGTGATGATTTCGCGCTTCCAGGTGTCGGTCCACTTGTCGCGGGCCGAGGAGAGGAAGTCGACGTCGAGGGGGATGATGTTCAGCGAACCGTCGGTGGGCACCACACGGTCCTTTACATCGGCAGGCAGGTCGGCGTTCGTAACGGACGGGGCGTAGAAGAGTGCCTTGGCGAACGCACTCTGCGCTTCGGGAGACAGGGCGTAGTTGATGAACGTCTTGGCGGCCGCGGAGTGCGGTGCATCCTTGACCAGGTTGACCGTGTTGATCTGGTAGACAGTTCCCTCCTTGGGGAACGTCACACCCATCTTCTTGTTGCTCTGGTCGCTGTAGAACTGGCCGCGGGCGTTCTGGCCAAGCCCGAGGACCGTCTGGCCCGTGATCACGTTCTGGTACTCGTCCGGGTTAGGGGCGAACGTCTGCACGCCGGGCGCCATCTCCTTGAGCTTTGCAACTGCCTTGTCGGTGCCCTTGGTGTAGTCCTCGCCCTCCATCTTGGCCGTGATGGCCGTGAGTGAAAGTCCCAGCAGGGACGGCGGCGCGTTGACGTTGATCTTTCCGGCATAGGCCGGGTCCCAGAGAACATCCCAGCTCTCCGGCGCCTTGGGGAACGCGGCCGTGTCGTAGAGCAGGCCGACGGCGTCCACCATCGCTACAGGCCCGAAGCCGCCCTTGTCCCGGAACTTCTCGGGCACGTTGGCCAGGTTGGGGACTGCAGCCTCGTCCACTTTCTCGAAGAGTCCCTGCTTGTTGCCGGTAGTGGATACGGAATTGTCCATGATGGCTACGTCCGTGGCCGGGTTGCTTTTCTGCCCCTGGAGGGCGCTGAGCATCTCCGCAGAGGAGCGCTTCGAGGAGAAGTTGATCTTGATGTCCGGGTACTTCGCCTTGAAGGGTTCAATGACGGCAGCGGTGTACTGGTCCTGCCACACGCCGGAGTAGGCAATCAGGTTCACTTCACCCGATGTGGAGCTGCCGCTGCTGGCGGCCTCGTTGCCGCCCCCGCAAGCGGAGAGTGCCAGCACGGCGGCCGAAAGCGCGGCCATTGCTGCCATTTTGCCTTTGATTGTTGCTCGCATTTACCATCTCTTTCTAAAGAAGAACCCGGTTTAGGTGGCGGATCCTGGATGCTCCGAATTTATGGAGGGCATATTTCGGAAATGTAAAGGAAAACGTCCATTTCGGTAAACCCCACCTTTATGCAAAATGTATCTGACGTCATCGTGGAATTGCATGCCTGCCCAGGGGGTTAGAATGTACTGCTAGTGAAATAGCGTTCTGGGTTCAACCTAGTGTCAGAGATGTGGATCACACAAAGACCAGTTGCGTATCCCTCCATAGCATCCGGTTATGACCTTTCTGGGTTCAGGACGCCGCAGAGAGAGAAGGCGGCATGGATACGCGGAAGCTTGCGTACTTTGTGCAGATTGTGGACTCGGGGAGCATTACCAAGGCCGCGGCAGCATTGCACGTGGCTCAACCGGCCCTCAGCCAGCAGGTTTCGGCACTGGAGACGGAGCTGAAACAGCGGCTCTTGATCCGCAGCAAGCAGGGCGTGAAGCCCACTGCCGCCGGGCACACCCTCTACCGGCATGCCCAGTCCATCCTGCGCCTCGTTGACCAGGCCCGGGTGGATGTGGCCCGGTCCGGGGCCGCACCGTCCGGCCGGGTTTCCATTGCCATTGCGCCCTACAGCATGGCGTCCAGCCTGACGCCCCGCATCATCAGCGAAGTGGCCAGCCGGTATCCCGATATCACGCTGCACGTCACTGAAATCTATGGCGGCGTACTCAGCGAAGCCATCAAGAACGGCCGGCTGGACATGGCCCTCATCTACGAGCCCGGGCCCATCCGCGGCGTGCTGTTTACCACCATGATCGTGGAAGACCTGCACTTCGTGGTGAACGCCAACCGAGTCGACGTCAAGCACGAAAACGGTGAGATCTCCCTTGAGGAGGTGGCCCGCCACGGATTGTTCCTTCCCGAGCAGATCCACACCCTCCGGCAGACGGTGGAGGCTGGCTTCACCAGCAAAGGACTCAAGGTCCAGCTGGTGGGTGAAGTGGAGTCAGTTCCGTCCCTGGCCCGGTTGCTGCGGGCAGACCTGGGCGCCACCATCATGCCGAAGTCAGCGGCGGATGCGCTGTTCCACGAAGAGGACTTCCATGTGCTTCGGATTATGGATCCTGCGCTGCAGTGCAAGATCGCGCTGTGCACGCCGGACCACGATCCGCTTTCCGAGGCCGCGTCCGCAGTTCTCCTGGTACTGAAGGAAATGCTTCAGGAAATGCTCAGCACAAAATACGCCCGGTAGCGCGGCCATACCATCCTCTTATTGGGGCACGCATCATTCGTCTTAGCGCCCGGGCACCCCTGATCCTAAACTGAATTCATGGCCGGAATTTACGGCCGATACATTCTTTCAAGGATTGATTGGGAGCACGTTGTGAAAAAGATCAACACCCTCCGGAAAATATCAGGCCGAGGCCTGGGCTTAATGGCAAAAACTGGGTTCCACTGCCCCGCGAACGGTTTCTGGCGTCCGGAGGACCGTTCGATGGACCCCGTCTTTGTCTTCGAAGGCAGCATCATGCCGGCGGGCAGGAGCGGATCCACGGTTTGGCTCCTCGAAGACGCCGTGGTGGGCCCCCCGACCCACATGCTGCCGGCGCGGTAGCAGCACTTGAAAGGGGCGATCCCATCAGGGGGTTAGCCCGTCAAGACCCTGCCCGGTGGTTGAACCTGTCGAAACCCCGCCCGGTGGTTGAGCCAGCCGCCAGCCCCATCTGGTGGTTGAGCCGTCGACCCCCGGTGGTTGAGCCGGCCGCCTCTGGTGGTTGCCAGCCCCCTCTGGTGGTTCAGCTTGTCGAAACCCCAGCGCGGACCGAAACCTGCAGCCAAAATGTCGTACCCCCTTGTCATGATGGGTTTATGGGGAAAGCGGCGGTGGCGAAGGCGATTGAGGACATCAATGCCGCCCTTGCTGTGCTCACTGCCGAGGCGACGGGTGCTGGTCTGGAGCCGTTCTCTGCTGCTGATCCGTTGGCCGGGTTGGCGGATGGGTGCCTGGAGATCCTCACCGGCGCGGCCGGGGTCCAGGCCCGGGTGTCGGCAGTAGTGGTCAACGCCGTAGGGACGTACGCCGACAGGGCCCGGGTGGCGGCGCCTCCGGAGGCACCTGTGCAGGGACTGGAAATGGCGATCGCGGCGGAGATCGGAGCCCTCCTGTCCCTGAGCGGCCGGGCCGCCGGCGCGCTGCTGGCCCAGTCCCACGCCCTGACCATCTCCCTGCCCCGGACGCTGGCTGCCCTCGAAGCCGGGACCATCTCGTGGCAGCACGCCTTGGTCATGGTCGACGAGACCGCCACCCTCGACCCCTCCGGGGCGGCGGCCCTCGAAGCGCACTTCCTGGACCCGGACGTACCAAGACCGGCCACGGCAGCAGCGGTCGGGGAGATGCCGGCATACCGGTTCAAGGCCAAAGCCCGGACCTGGCGGGAACGTCACCACGCCGAATCCATTGAAAAACGCCACGCCAAGGGAGTCGCGGAGCGTCGGGTGGAATACCAGCCGGACCAGGACGGCATGGCCTGGCTCTCGCTGTACCTTCCCGGTGACACCGCCTGCGCGATCTGGAACCGTGTCACGGCCCTCGCCCGCGGACTCCAGGGCCCCGACGAACCACGCACGCTCACACAACTACGGGCCGACATTGCCACCGGCCTGCTGCTCACCGCCCCCGGTGCGGGCACCGCCCGCGACGGGGATAGCGCTGCAGACCTTGGAAAGGTACCTCCACCCAAAGCCGACGTGCTTGTCACCGTCCCAATATTCGCCCTGCTGGGCCTGACAGATGAACCGGCGCTGCTGGACGGGTACGGACCCATCCCACCCTCGATGGCCAGGGACCTCGTCGGCAACGGGGCTGGCTCGTTCTACCGGGTGCTCGTGGACCCGCGGGATGGGGCGCCGCTGGAAATCGGCCGCACCAGCTACCGCCTCACCAAAGCCATGAAAAAGGCGCTGCAGCTCCGGGACGGAAAATGCACCTTCCCCGGCTGCAACAACCCATCCCTGGACAACGAAGCCGACCATCTTCACCCCTGGCACCACGGCGGAACCACCGGAATCAGCAACCTTGGACAGCTCTGCCCCAAGCACCACCACCTCAAACACGCCACCAGCTGGAAACCCACACCCGCCAGCCACAATCAACCACCCGCCTGGACCTCACCCACCGGACGGCACTACAAAGCCGAACACCACGACTGGGAACCACCACACTGGCCACCCAGCCTCCTCCCCACCGGCGGCCCTCCGGACTTTATCTACGCCGGCCTCTCCCCCGGAGAAGAAGGACTCGAGCGGTTCCTGCATGCCCCGCCCGCCTGACCCAGCCGCGCTGCTGCGCCCGGCGGCATGCCCACCCGCCGGGTTGGGTTCCCGGTTCCGGGTTTCGACCAGCTCGCCACTTGGCATCGGGTTTCGGGTTTCGGGTTTCGGGTTTCGGGTTTCGGGTTTCGGGTTTCGGCTTTCGGCTTTCGGCTTTCGGCTTTCGGCTTTCGGCTTTCGACCAGCTCGCCACTTGGCATCGGGTTCCGGGTTCCGGGTTCCGGGTCCGGTGTTTCGGGTTTCTCCCAGCTCGTCCACCGGGTCCCCCGGTCCGGGTTCAAGCTCAGGCATGCAGCAAAGCCGCCGCAGGATGATGCCTGCGGCGGCTGCACTGGTACAGTATTGGTGCAGTATTGGCTTTGTTCCGGCGCTGTACTGCCTGGTGCTGCTAGGCCTGCTCGACCAACAGGCCCTTGGCCTTCAGGACGTCGGTCAGGTTGCACAGGTCGATGGTGGTGCCGCCGGCCTTGTACAGGCCGATGAGCTCGCGCTCGGCGTCGTCACGTTCCTGCGAGAGACGGATGACTTCCTCGATCTCGTTTTTACGGACCACCACAACACCATCCGCGTCGCCGCGGAGGACGTCGCCGGGGTAGATGATTTCGTCGCCGAACACCACGGGGTGGTTGATGGGGCCGATGGTTTCCTTGACGGTGCCCTTGATGGAGACGCTGCCGGAGAACACGGGCAGGCCCAGCTCAATCAGGTCTTGGGTGTCGCGGACGCCGGAGTCCGTCACCAGGCCGGCGAGGCCCTTGGCTGCCATGGCATTGCCGAGGACGTCGCCGAAGGTTCCGGCTTCCTCGTACTCCCCCGCCGCGGCCAGGATGACGTCACCAGGCTGTGCGTAGTGGATGGCCACCTGCAGCATGAGGTTGTCCCGGGGCGCACAACGGACGGTGGTGGCCGGGCCGCAGAAGGACATGGCCCTGTCGATGGGCTTGATCTTGGAGCTGAGGGCACCCTTGCGTCCCTGTGCCTCGTGGATGGTGGCCGACGAGAACTTTGCGAGCCGGCTGACGGCGTCCGCGCTTGGACGTTCGATGTTGGTTTTGACGTGGATCACGGCGTTTTTCCTTCGGTGGGTTGGATCAGTTGAGGGCCTGGACGGCCTTGTCTATGGCAGCGATGGATTCTTCGATGATGTCCAGGCTGGTGGCGTAGGAGATGCGGAAGTACGGCCCCAGGCCATAGGCCGATCCCTGGATGACGGCCACGGAGGCGGCCTCAAGCAGGTAGAGGGTGAAGTCCTGGTCGTCGCGGATGACCGATCCGTCCGGAGCTGTCTTGCCGATGACCCCCGCACAATTGACGTACGCGTAGAAGGCGCCTTCCGGCGTCGTGCATGACAAACCTTCGACGGCGTTGAAGGCTGCCACTGCCACGTCCCGCCTCTTGCGGTACACCTCGAGGCTCTCGCTGACGAAGCTCTGGTCGCCGGTGAGGGCGGCAACGGTGGCAGCCTGGCTCACGGAGGAAGGGCAGGACGAGATCTGGGACTGCAGCTTGTTGATGGCGGCAATCACCGGCCCTGGTCCGGCCGCGTATCCAAGCCGCCACCCGGTCATGGCGTAGGCCTTGGACACGCCGTTGACGGCGAGGATCCGGTCCTTCAGTTCAGGGGCCACCGCCACCAGGCTGGTGAGCTTGCCGTCGCCGAAGTAGATCTGGTCGTAGATTTCGTCGGTGAGGATGTAGACGTGCGGGAAGCCTGCCAGGACGTCGGCGAGCGCCCGGAGTTCCGCCGGTGAGTAGACGGCGCCGGTGGGGTTGGACGGTGCGTTGAGGATGACCCACTTGGTGCGCTCCGTCAGGGCAGATGCCAGTGCCTCGGGCGTGAGCTTGAACCCCACGTCCTCGCCGCAGGAGACCACCACGGGTGTGCCGTCATTGGCCAGCACCATGTCCGGGTAGGAGACCCAGAAGGGGGCGGGAACGATCACTTCGTCGCCGTCGTCGAGGGTGGCCATGAAAGCGGTGTAAATGACCTGCTTGGCGCCGCCACCGATGGTGATCTCGGCCGGGGTGTACCGGAGGCCGGTGCGCTGTTCGACGGTCTGGAGGATGGCCTTCTGCAGGGCGGGGGTGCCGGTGACGGACGTGTACTTCGTTTCGCCGCGGTTGATGGCCTCGACGGCTGCGGCCTTGATGTGCTCCGGGGTGTCGAAGTCCGGCTCTCCGACGGTGAGGTCGAGGATGCGGCGTCCTTCGACCTTAAGCTCACGCACACGGGCCGCGGCGGCCACGCTGGCGGAAGACTTGATGCGGGACACCCGCGATGCAGGTACAAATTCAGACATGGTCTCTTCCTAGGGAGTCAGCAGCGAGCGGTACTGGTTTCCTTCGACCCTAGGGAAGTCCGGCGGGTATGGATAAGACCAATAGTGCGTGGACGGATAAGCGTCCCTTATGGCTGGCAGGCCCACAGTTTCCGGTTATGGCTCCACTCACAATTGGTATTTCCGCGCGCCGTGCCCTGCTGCCTAGCCTCATAGGTGGCCCATCCGGCAGTATCCAACCGAGGAGTGATCTTGGCCGTTACGCACCAGACCGACGCCGGCTACTACCGCTACCGCGGCGCACCCAAGCCCGACAAGGCGGGCATCCAGGCGGAAAAGATCCGGAAGCTGCTGAAAGCGAACCGGCAGCGGCTTGCCTTCAATTCGAGCAGTAGCCGCCCGCTGTCCGCACGGCTGAACCAGCACATCGCGCAGGCGCTCCGTGACGGAATGAAGGTCACCCGGCTGGCCCAGGCTGCCGGGGTTTCGCGCTGGACCATCCGCACCATCGGCCTGACGTTTGACGATCTGCTCCCGTCCGGCCAGCCGGCTGAGCAGCAGCTCGCCGTTATTGCCGGGCTGAAGTCCGAGCTCGCTGAACTGGAGGAATCCAGGGCTGCCCTTGAGGAACGGCGGTTGAACCTCCTGGCCTCCGCCCGCAGGCTTGGCGTGATGGACGACTTCGAACTCGCCGCCCTCAGCGGGCTCCAAAGCGAGGCCATCCGCAAAATGACATGGGGTTTGCAGGCACAGGTTCTCTAGACTGGCACATGAACGCCAAATGACGGATACCAGTAAAGGAGCAACACATGAGTGACGTAGTAGTTGTAGGTGTTGACGGCAGCGAGTCGGCCAGGAAAGCCGCCGAGGCCGCACGGGACCTGGCGGCGTCGCTGGGAGCTGCACTGCACGTGGTGACCGCCTTCGAGACCGAGAGCGCCGAGACGTTCGGTGTCGGTTCGGACAGGGTGCGGATCTCGAACGCCGACGCCGCCGAGATAGTTGCGGACTCCCTGTCCAAGTCAGGGCAGGTGCCCATTACCTACTCGGCCGCCCGGGGCAAGCCGGCTGATGCCCTGATCAAGGAAGCCATCCGCCTGGACGCGCGGGTGATTGTGGTGGGCAACCGCAGGATGCGCGGCATCGGCCGGCTCCTGGGCAGCGTCGCCAACAGCGTGGCACACAACGCCCCCTGCGACGTCTACATCGCCAACACCTACGACGACTGACCCCCCTTTCGGGAGAAGGAAGCGGACGACGACGGGATCTCCCGCCGTCGTCCGCTTTCGTTAAGTGCGCATCACCTGCGCCGCCGTCACCCAGGCCCGCAGCACACTCTTCAGCCGCTAGGTTGCGGCTTCGGCCTCCGCCAGCGTGATCATGCGGATTTCCTCGGCCACGGCGTGCGAGGGCCAATGGCTGTTGGCCAGTTCCCTTGCCCGGTGGCGATCAGCATCGGGAAACAGCTTCTCCAGTAACCCCGTCACGTGCAGCAATCCGATCAAGGCCGTGGTCCTGGCGTTGGGCGTTCCGCTGCCCAACCCGGCCTCGGTTTCCTTGAGCAGCGCCGCCTTCGGGGCATGGTCCTGCTCCGGGTACCTCGTGATCCTGAACAGGCCAAGGCGCTTTTCGCCCACGTGCTTCACAATTCCCCGCACCGCCATACCCTCGTAGATCCGCCGCACTTCTTCACGGCTCTCCAGCATGGACACCCAGCGGTGGGGAGTGTGCGGCCGGGACTTATGCCGGATGAGCTCCAACTGCGGATCGAAATCGGACCCGGCTGCGGTGTCGGTGGCCCGGACGTGTTTATTGCCCTGCAGTTCGATCGCGCCCAGCAGGTGCAGTTCCGCCAGGATTGCCCCGGCCACGCCGGCCTGGAGAACGGGCTGGGCCACTTCAGGCTCGCCGTTGGTGTCGTTGGTTGCGAGAAGGAGGAATGCCTGGGGCAGGTTCAGCTCCCCGGACTTGGGAGATTCAGCGTCCATACTGCAATCGTCCCGCTGGCGGCGCAGTACCACAATGAGGATTTACCTCCCGGTAACAGAAACGGCTGGCCGCAAGGCAAATTGCAGAGTAGTTTTAATGCAATCAGCCTTGCAGAGTGATCTGCGTTACAGAACAGGTCCCCCTTGAACACGAACGCCCCAGAACTGGAAGCCGCCGCGCCTCAAACACCCGGCATCAACGGCGCCGCCAACAGTTCCCGGGCCTGGCTCGGCGACGCGATCCCGGACGTTCCCCTCACCAAGGCACAAAGCCGCGTGGTGGACGTCATCGCCCGCAATCCGCAGCTTTCTTCCTACGCGGACATCGCCGAAATCGCCCAGCGCGCCGACGTCAACAACTCCACTGTGGTCCGCGCCGCCCAGCACCTGGGCTACAGCGGCTGGCCGGACCTGCAGCGCGAACTCCGCTCCCGCTACCTCGTGATGATCTCCACCGAAGACACCCTCACGGAGCACGGCGAACACCGCAGCCCGCTCCACGACGCCCTGAACCACGACATCGAAAACCTCCGCCTGACGCTCGACTCCAATACCGCGGACGACGCCGAGGCCGCCATCGCGGCGATGGCAGCCGCTACGTCCATCACCGTCGTCGGGATTGGCTCCTTCGCCGGGCCCGCCAGCGTGATGGCCCACCTCGGCTCCACCATGGGGTACCCCATCAGCCTTGAAAACCGGGGCGGCGTCCACCTCGCTTCCAGCACCAATACGCTGGGCCCGGGCGACGTGCTGGTGGTCATCAATATGTGGCGGTCCGTCCGGCAGGTCATCGTGGCAGCCGAAGCCGCCAAGGCCGCAGGGGCCACAGTCATCGCCATCAGCGACATGCGCCGCGGCCGCCTGGCCGCCGCCGCCGACCACCTGCTGGTGGTGGCCTCGGAAGGCATCTCCTTCTTCCAGTCCGTCACCGCCGCAAACTCCCTGGTCTACGGCCTGCTCGCCGGCATGGAGGCAGCCCACGCTGAGCGGAGCCGGGCCGCCATCCGCCGCACCCAGCAGCTGTGGAAAGACCTCGACATCTACCTCGACTGACGCTGTCACCCCCCAAGCACCCCTCTGCGTACCAACCCCAGGAGCACTTCCATGAATGACCAAATCGACCGCCGCATAGCCGTCATCGGCCTCGGCGCCATGGGCGGAGCCATGGCCGCAACCCTGCACAAAGCGGGCTGGGAGGTCACCGGCTTCGACCCCTTCGACGCGGCAAGGGCCGCCGCAGAGGAAGCCGGCATCACCACCACCGCGGACCTCGCGGACGTCGCCGGCACACCCTATGCCGTCCTCTCCCTGCCCGCCGCCGGCATGGTGGAAACCACCGTGCCCCAACTCCTCGAAGCGCCGGGAACCGTCGCCATCATCGACACCACCACGTCCGAACCGGGCACCAGCAAGAACATGGCGGAACTTGCCCAGGCGCAGGGCGCGGCCTTCGTGGACGCGCCGGTCTCGGGCGGCCGCGACGGCGCCGCAACCGGTTCACTGAGCGCCTTCGTTGGCGCCACGGACGAAGCCCTCGCCGCGGCCGGGCCCGTCCTGCTCGCACTGACCGGCGGAAAGTACAGCCACATCGGCGGCCCGGGCAGCGGCAACGTGGTCAAGCTCCTCAACAACGTCCTCGCGGCGGCCAACCTGGTCTCGGTGGGCGAGGCGCTGGGCGTGGCCAAGGCCTACGGCATCGACCCCGCCAGAGCGGCGGCCAGCATCAGCAACGCGTCCGGCGGCAGCAAAGTCTCCGCCGCCATGTACCCCAACTGGGTGCTCAGCGGCACCCACGATTCCGGCTTCTCCCTGGGCCTGATGGCCCGCGACGCCGCACTCGCCGTGGAAGTCGCCCACCAGATCGGTGAGAACCCTTCGCTCCTGGCCGCCGTCGCCGGCCAGTGGCAGGACGCCCTCGCCGCCCTCGGCCCGAAGGCGGACTTCACCGAAATCGCCCGTACCGTGGCCCCCGCCATCACCCCCGCCGGCGCCGCGCCTGGCACCCCGGACACAACAGCACCGAGCGCAGGCGCCACCACCGCCGTCACCTCAGCAAAGCACTGAGAGCTTCAGACATCCAGCTCCCCAGCCCCAAAGGACCACCACATTGAGCATCACCTCAACACCAACTTCCTCGTCGGCAGCCACCGCCAAAACCGTCCTGGACGCGGCCTTCCCGTCCGGCCTCGGCGCCTTCGTTGACGGCAGGGTAGTTACCGGCAGCGGCGAGTCCATCACTCTCACCGCGGCGGCCACCGGCGAACCCTTCGCCACCTACGCCGATCCCGGTGCCGAGGGCGCCCACGCCATCCTGGAAAGCTCGACGGCGGGTGCGAAGGTTTGGGGCGGACTGAACGGTTTCGAACGGGCTGCCATCCTCCGCAACGTCAGCCGCGCAGTGGAACAGCACGCGGAAGAACTGGCCATCCTCGAATCCGCCACCACGGGCAAGCCCATCCGTGACGCCCGGGTGGAAGCCGCCAAGGTGGCCGAAATGTTCGGCTACTACGCCGGCTGGGCGGACAAACTGACCGGCCAGACCATCCCCGTCCCCGGCAACTGGCACACCTACACCGAGCGGGTGCCGTGGGGCGTCGTCGTCGCCATCACTCCCTGGAACGCACCGATGTTCACGGCTGGCTGGAACTCCGCCGCCCCGCTCGCGGCCGGCAACGCTGTGATCATCAAACCCAGCGAATTCACCCCGGCGTCCTCGGTCCGGCTGGCCCAGATCGCGCACCAAGCCGGGCTGCCCGCCGGTGTCTTCAACGTGGCCGCAGGGCTGGGACAGACCGTGGGCGCCGCCCTCACCACCGACAGGCGCGTGGGCAAGGTCAGCTTCATCGGCTCCGTCCCCACCGGACGCCGAGTCGCCGTGGCCGCCGCCCAGGCCGGGATCCCCGCCCTGCTGGAACTGGGCGGCAAAAGCGCCAACATCGTGTTCGCTGACGCGGACCTGGACCGTGCTGCCGACGGTGCCATCTCGGCCATCTTCTCCGGTGCCGGCCAGTCCTGCGTCGCCGGGTCCCGCCTCCTGGTGGAGCGCAGTGTGCACGCCCGGTTCGTGGAACTGGTGGCCGCGAAGGCAGCACGCCTCCGCGTGGGCGATCCCCTTAGCGCTGACACCGAGGTGGGCCCCATCATCACCGCCCAGCAGTTCGCCACCGTGACCACACTCATCGAGGCAGGAATGAACGACGGCGGGCGCAGGGTCACCGGGGCCGCGTTGCCGGAGTCCCTGGCCGGGTCCGCCCTGGCCGGCGGGCACTGGGTGATGCCCACCCTCCTCGACGGCGTGACCCCGGCCAACCGCCTGGAAACCACCGAGGTCTTCGGACCGGTGGTGGGCGCTGACGCGTTCGACACCGAAGCCGACGCCATCGCCCGGGCCAACAACACCAGCTTCGGCCTGGCCGGTGCCGTCTGGACCTCAGACGTGTCCCGCGCGCACCACATTGCCCGCGAGGTGAAGGCCGGGACGTTCTGGATCAACTCGTACAAAACCATCCACGTTGCGGTTCCGTTCGGCGGCTTCGGCGATTCCGGCCACGGCCGCTCCTCCGGCCCGGGCGTGCTGGACGAGTACACCCAGGCCAAGGCCATCTGGGTGCCAACCCGCGCCGCCGGGTCACCCTTCCCGTCCCTGTCCTACTAGGCACTGTCCTACTAGTCACTGTCCTACTGGAACCCTGTTCCACTCAGCCCAGACCCACCACCAACTGCGTACCCGAAAAGGCAGATGCCCATGGAACTGACCAACCCAACCCCCGCCCTGGCGGCCCTCCGCGGCGCCCTGGCAGACGGCGTCGACCATTGGAGACCCCGCGTCCAGGCACTGGCGCAGGAAATCCACGCACTCAAGGAGATCTCCTTTGAGGAGGTGCGTTCGGCAGAAGCGATTGCCGCCCTGCTGGAGGAAGCCGGATTCGAGGTGGAACGCGGCACCTCAGGCCTTCCCACCGCTTTCTCCGCGAGCGCCGGGACCGGCGACCTGACGGTGGCGCTCTGCGTGGAATACGACGCGCTGCCAAACATTGGCCACGCCTGCGGGCACAACCTGATCGCCGGCGCCTCGGTGGCAGCCGCCCTCGCCCTCCGCCCCTTCGTGGACGAGCTGGGCATCACGCTGAAGGCCATCGGCACCCCGGCCGAGGAGCACGGCGGCGGCAAGGCGCTGATGCTGGAACGTGGAGCGTTCGACGGCGTGGGGCTGGCTCTGATGGTCCACCCGGTCCAGGACGGACTCACCTACAACCCGGCCGGAACCAGTGCCCAGGCCGTCGGCAGGTACAAGGCGACGTTCACGGGCAAGGCAGCACACGCTGCGGCGGCCCCGCACCAGGGCGTCAACGCCGCCGACGCCGCGGTGCTGAGCCAGGTGGCCATCGGCCTGCTCCGGCAGCAAATCCCCAGTGACCACCGGATCGCCTGTTTTGTGGCCGAGGCCGGGCACGTCACCAACATCATCCCCGAGAAGGCCGTGGTCCAGTTTGAGTGCCGGGCGTTCACCCTGCCGGAGTACCACGCCCTGCACCAGCGCGTCCGGAACTGCTTCGAAGGCGCCGCGCTGGCCACCGGAACAACGCTGGTCATCGAGGAGGCAGAGCCGCTGTACGAACCGCTGCTGCAGGACGACGCCCTCGCAGCGCACTGGACCGGCGCGATGGACGCGTTCGGTAAGGACACGTCGCGCTCCTCGGGCCTCAGCGGAGGCTCCACCGACATGGGCAACATCTCCCAGGTCATACCGTCGCTGCACCCCTGGCTGAGCATTCCCGGTGCGGACGTACCCATCCACTCGCACGCGTTTGCTGCGCTTGCGGACACCCCGGCGGCCTACGGCGTGATGTTCGAGGCAGCCACAGCGCTGGCCTGGACAACCGCCGGGGCTGCCTCAACCCCCACCGAACGCGAACGCTTCATCAACGCTGCGTACCGCCGTCGTACTTTCACGCAGGAAGGCACATCATGAGCACCACCAAAACAGCCCGGGTTGAGAAAGCCGGGACCAAGCTGACCATCCCGATTGCCGCGCTGGCACTGGTGATCGCGCTGGCGGTCCAGTTCATCGGGCAGGCGAAGATCGACCTGGGAATCGGCGCCATCATCATCTTCCCCATGGTCTGGGGCCTGATCCTGGGCCTGCTGGTCTCGGTCCAGAAGTTCAAGCCCCTGGGCCTTGACCTGCAGCGGGTGGCGGCCGCCCTGGTGGGCGTGGCCGTGCTGCTGCTCGTGGCCCGGCTGGCGTTCAACATCGGTCCCAGCCTGCCCAGCCTGATCAAGGCCGGGCCCGCGCTGCTCCTCCAGGAAGTAGGTCACCTGCTTGGCACCATCGTGCTGGCGCTTCCGCTGGCCGTGCTGCTGCGGATGGGCAAGGCCACCGTGGGTGCCACCTTCTCACTGGACCGCGAGCCCTCCTTCGCCATGGTGTCCGAGAAGTACGGCCCGGACTCGGACCAGTACCGCGGCGTGCTGGCCATGTACGTGTTCGGCACGCTGTTCGGCGCCGTGTTCATCACGCTGCTGACCTCGCTCGTGTCCAACTGGAAGATCTTCGATCCGCTGGCCCTGGCCATGGGCGCCGGCGTGGGGTCCGGCTCCATGATGGCGGCGTCGGCAGCCAGCATCGTGGCCGCCTACCCGGCCGATCAGGAAGCGATCCTGGGCATGGCCGCCGTGTCCAACCTGATCACCACGGTGCTGGGCGTCTATGTGGGCATCTACATCGCACTGCCGCTCGCCGACCGGTTCTACAAGGTCCTCACCCGCAAGCAGACCGCCCGGGAAGAAGCAGCCGTAACGGCCGGCGCCCCCGCCGCCCGCACCGCCGCCGACATCGACCGCGAGGCCGCCCAAGCAGAGGAAAACCGCCGGTTCCGCGAGCGCGTTGCCGAGTCCTCCGCGGCCATCAAGCTGCCGCTGTGGCTATCCCTCTCCGTCCTCACCGTCCTGGGCATCGGCACCGCGTCGGTGGCGGCGAAGGGCTTCAGCCTCACCATCGTGGCCGGGTACGCCATCATGCTGGCGTTGGTCCTGGTCAGCATCGTGCTGGCGAAGCTCACCCGGAAGATCTCGGCGATCGTCTTTATCACCACCATCGGCGCGTACATCTCCAGCCCGTGGTTCTTCGGGGCCGAAGCGTTGAACGCGGCCGTTAAGACGGTTGACTTCCTGTCCATCGCCACCGTGATGCTCACCCTGGCGGGCCTGTCGCTCGGCAAGGACATCCCGCTGCTGAAGAACATCGGCTGGAAGATCATCCCGGTCGGTTTGGTCGCGATCACGGCATCGTTCCTGCTCTCCACGGTGATCGCGGAGTTCGCCCTCGGCCTCTGGCACTGAGTCCCCCGGAGTTTTTGAGGCCTGGGCAAAAGGAAGCGGACGACGGCGGGCAGCACCCGCCGTCGTCCGCTCGCTTTAAGCAGGTTCGGGTTAAGCGGGGGTGCGGGCCACCTGGACCACCGGTATGACTTCGACAAGCCATGCGCCCAACACGGCCAGCGCACTAATCCAGGTTGTTCCCTGCCGTTTCAGGCCCGCACGGTCCTGTCACCTTGAGGGCGTCAGACGTTGGCCCTTCGTTTGAACCAGCCCCACACGGCGGTGGCCACAAACAGGATCAGGCCAAGGAACGCCAGCCACAACAGCCCTTTGATGACGAAGCCCAGGACCGACAGAACAAGTCAGATGATAAGTAGTGTGATGATGAGTCCCATAAAGGAAGCTTAGGCCACCTTGAAGGCCGGGCGTGGCACCCTAACTGGATGCGTCCCTCTCGATTTCCTCGGCGAGGTCGTCCACGGCTTCGGGCCGCAGGTCGATTCCGGCCTCCTCGAAACGCTCCTCCAGAACGTGGCTTACGTCGTCCTGCACATGGCCCAGGCGGATCTCGTCCTTGACGTCTTCGGCGATGCTTTCCGCCGTCTCCACGCCGTCAACCACCTCCGCGCCGTCGTCGTTGAAGGGGGCACCGGTACCAGCTGAGTCAGTCATACCTCATCGTTGCCGCTCGGCGGCGGGTGGTCAATGCCGGGAACGGCACCAAGGAAAGCGGACGACGCCGGGTCCTCCCGCCGTCGTCCGCTTCCCGTTACCGCGCCTGCCCTGCGACCTCCACCTGGACGAAGTCCTGGCGGTGGAACATCCGGCGCTCGGACCAGCCGTCCATCACCACCCAGAGGATGGAGCCGTCAGGGGTGGTGCCGTCCACCACGCCGACGCCGATGTGCTGCCCGTCGCGTGAAAGCCGCACCCACTGCCCCGGCGGCAGGGCGTTCCAGGACACCCGCCGCCAGCTGTGCGCTGCGTTCGGTTCCATTCGCGCCTACCGCAGGATAACCGTGCGGTTGCCCAGCAGCAGGATCCGCCCCTCGCAATGCCACCGGACAGCGTTCCTGAGGGCAACGCATTCCGCGTCCCGCCCCACAGCCACCAGGTCGTCGGCAGTATACGTGTGGTCCACCTCGATGACCTGCTGCGAGATGATCGGCCCCTCATCCAGTTCCGCGTTGACGTAATGGGCGGTGGCACCCACAGTCTTCACGCCGCGTTCGTAGGCTTGGTGGTACGGCTTCGCGCCCTTGAAGCTGGGCAGGAAGGAGTGGTGGATATTGATGGTCTTGCCCGCCAGCTGTGCGGAAAGTTCGTCACTGAGCACCTGCATGTAACGGGCCAGGACCACGAGTTCCACGTCGAGTTGGTCCACCAATTCCAGAAGCCGGGCCTCGGCGTCGGGCTTCGTGACGGCAGTGACCGGCACATGGAAGAACGGGATGCCGTGCCACTGGACCAAGCCTTCCTGGTCGCGGTGGTTGGAGACGACGGCGACGATCTCTACCGGTATATCGCCCGTCCGTGCCCGGAACAGCAGGTCGTTGAGGCAGTGGCCCATCTTGGACACCATCACAAGCACGCGCCGTTTCCGGCCCTGCGGCTCAAGCTGCCAGTTCATTTGCCACTTCTCCCCCACAGGCCCGAAGTTCCGGCGCAGGTCCTCGGTGGTGACCGGCTGCGCATCCGGCCCGGACGGCCCGGACGCGAAGTGCACGCGCATAAAGAAGTGCCCCTGCGCCTTGTCCCCGTACTGCTTGATGTCCACGATGTCGCAGCCGTGCTCCAGCAGGAACGCCGACACTGCATGGACAATACCCGGGGACTCCGCGCAGTCAACCGTCAGGACATGCTCGATGGCGGCAGGGTCCGCGGCTGTGGCGCTTGCCGCCGGGGCTGGTACTGCGAGGGCGATGCTCATTTCTTCGCCCCCTCTTTCAACGCACCATCCAGGTCCCGGCCGATGGCGGACGCCTCGGTGTCCAGGTCCTGTGCAAGCTCGGACTTGAACGTCTCGTGGCGGGCCAAGTGGGCAGGCCGGCGGCGGAGCACCAGCCAGGCGGCGCCGAGGACCAGGAACCAGACCGGCGTAACCAGGAGCGCCAGCAGGGTGTCCGGCTGCGTGGTCAGCGCCCAGAGGACGAAGGCGAAGAACGCGAACACCACCCACACCATCGGGATCCCGCCGGGCATCCGGTACTTGGACGCCTCGTGCAGGTGGGCCCGGCGGCGGCGGAATGCGAGGTAGCTGGCCAGGATAATGGACCAGACGAACACGAAGCAGACGGCGGACACTGTGGTCACCATGTCGAATGCCCTGCCGATGTCCTGGCCCGCGTACATCAGCACCACGCCGGAGAGCAGCAGGACGCAGGAGAGGAACAGGGCGTTCTGCGGGACCTTGCGGGTGGACAGGTTCCGGAAGACCGACGGTGCGTCGCCCTCCTGAGCCAGTCCGTAGACCATGCGGGAGGTGGAGTAGATGCCCGAGTTGGCCGAGGACATGGCCGAGCTGAGCACCACCAGGTTCACCACGGTGGCCGCGGCACCGAGGCCGGCCAGGGAGAACATGGCGATGAACGGGCTGTGGCCGGCCTGGAACTGGGTCCACGGGGTGACCGACATCAGGATGATCAGGGCGCCCACGTAGAAGAGCAGCACGCGGATGGGGATGGAGTTGATGGCCTTGGGCAGGTTCTTCTCCGGGTCCTTCGCCTCGGCCGCGGTGGTACCCACCAGCTCGATGCCCACAAACGCGAACACCGCGATCTGGAAGCCGGCCACAAAACCCATGAACTCGTTCGGGAAGAACCCGCCGTGGCTCCACAGGTTCGTGAAGGTGGCAGGGCCGGCGTCGGACTGGAAACCGGTGAAGATCATGAACATGCCCACGATGATCAGCGCCGCGATGGCGATGATCTTGATCAACGCGAACCAGAACTCGGTCTCGCCGAACGCCTTCACTGTCACCAGGTTCAGGAACAACAGGATGGCCACGGTGGCCAGGCCCGGGATCCATAAGGGCAGCCCCGGCCAGAGTTCCTTGGAGTAGCCGGCGATGGCGATGACGTCCGCGATGCCGGTGATCACCCAGCAGAACCAGTAGGTCCAGCCGGTGAAGAAACCCGCCCAGGGGCCTAAAAGGTCTGCCGCGAAGTCACTGAAGGATTTGTAGTTCAGGTTGCTCAGCAGCAGTTCGCCCATGGCCCGCATCACGAAAAACAGCATGAAGCCGATGATCATGTAGACGAAGATGACGGACGGTCCGGCCGCGGAGATGGTTTTGCCCGAGCCCATAAACAGGCCCGTGCCGATGGCGCCGCCAATAGCGATCAGCTGGATGTGCCGGTTAGATAGCTGCCGCTCGAGATGCGGCTCCTGGTGGCTTACGGGGTTAGTTGTCACGTGCTGCTCCTTGGGTCAATGCTTTCTGGAGTGCTGAAGTGGTTGCCTGGTCCGGCCCCGTGGGCACGGAATCAAGGCTGTTAAAGCTGTAGAGGTGGATGCCGGCGATGCTGCCGGGGCGGTTTTCCAGCCCGGTGATCAGGCTGTCCGGCGAATAGCGGTCCCCGCTCAGGAGCTTGCGGGCCAGCGGGCCCTTCCTGCTGAGGAACTTGAGGGAACTTCCGACGCCGATCTGCGCGCCGAGTGCCACCAGCTTGGTCCGCGGGACGGACCCCGCCACCCCCGCCCAGACGGGCAGGTGGACGCCTTCGCGGCGCAGGAGCGCCGCAAAGTCCTGGATTTTTTCCGCAGCGAAGCACATCTGCGTAACCACGTGCGAGGCCAGGTGCTGCTTGGCCAGCAGTCCGTCCAGCAGGTCCACCGGACTGATCGAAGGGTGGCCCTCCGGGTAGCCTGCCACGCCGGCCCGCATGGTCCCGCCGGTGTACTGGGCGATGTCTTCGAGGACCGGAAGCGCCGAGCCGTAGGCCCCGACTTGCTGCTTCCGGTCACCCCCAATAACGAAAACTTCGCGGATACCCGCGGCGTCGCAGCCGCGGACAATCTCGGTGAGCTCGGCGCGGCTGCGGATGCTCCGCGCGGCCAGGTGCGGGACCACTGTGTAGCCGGCGTCACTCAGTTCCACCGCGGTGCGCATGGTCCGTTCGATGCCGTGGTGCGGCAGGCAGGTGACGCTGAGCGTGGTGGTCTTGGGCACCAGGGCCTGGACCTGCTCAACAATCCCCTGCGCTGGGATGATTTCGATTCTGATGGGGAACATCATTGGTCCTGTCTATGCATCAGTCGTGGTTATTCCAAATCAGGCCGTGGCTGCGAGCAGTGAGCTGGCTTCCTGGCGGGTGGTGCCGGAGTCCTGGATGCCGTCGGCGATGTGGGCCAGTTCGGCGGGGATGTCGCGGCCCTTCTTGCGCATCGCGGTGGCCCAGAGCCGGCCGGCCCGGTAGGAGGACCGCACCAGCGGGCCACTCATGACGCCGAGGAAGCCGATCTCGTTGGCTTCTTCCTNTCAGACTCAGGTACAGGGTCCAAGCCAGCGGGAAGACAATCAGGACCCCGACGAAGATCATCGCAGGGGCGGCAAACAGCCATTTGCGGTGCCGGTTTGACCAGGCGGAGAAGTTACCGCCCATGCTCGGAGGTCGGCCGGCGCTTCGCGCCGGGGCGCTGCCGGGAGCGTTTGTTACAGACATGGTTCACCTAAGCGTTGGGGTGAGATAGGAGCGGTGCCCGGCGGGACGGCACATGCCGTCCCGCCGGGCCCTGGCGCGCAACCTGGGATGAAGCCCGGGACTGCTACTTCTTTTCGCTGTCCAGGAACTTCTGGAAGGCGTCATGCGCGGAATCGGCCGCAGCGGAAGCATCGGCGCCGGTGATGCTGGCGACGATGGGCTCGCCCACGATTTCGCGTGCCTTGCCCACGGTGACAACTTGCGGGCGATCATGGCCCACACCGTTCTTGGCGCTGACGGAGATGGCCTCGGCGAGGTCCTTGGGGTAGGTGGAGGTTCCTTCGGCGTTGGCCCATACCGAAGCGCGGGGACCGGGGACGCCGGCCTTCTGTGCTGCGAGCGTGCGTTCCTTGCTGGTGGCCCACTGGATGAACTTCCAGGCGTTGTCCTGGTTGCTGGAAGCCTGGTTCACGGCCAGGCCCCAGGACGGGATGTTGTAGGGCTTGGAACCGGCGGGACCTGCCGGCAGCGGGGCGAATCCAACGGTGTCCGCCACTTTGGACTTGGCAGGGTCAGTGGCGTTCTTGTACAGCGAGTCGGCCTCGGTGTAGAAGGCAGCCTTGCCCTGGGTGAAGATGGCCATCGCTTCAGGCCAGCTCATATCAGTGCTCACGTTAGCGGGGCCGTAATTCTTGATCAGGCCGCCGTAGTAGCCGTAGGCCTTCTTGGCCGCGTCCGAGTTCACGGCGGACTTGCCGCTGGAATCGGTGAAGTCGCCTCCGAAGCTGTACAGGAAGCTGGAGAACTGGGTGACAGCCGCGGATTTGCCCGTGCGGGCAACGAACCCTGCTACATCGGGGTTGGCTGCCTTGATGGTTTTGGCTGCCGCTTCAAGCTCCTCCATGGTCTTGGGAACCTGGAGGCCGGCTGCCTGGAGCAGGTCCTTGCGGTAGTAGAGGACTTCGCGCTCGGTGATGATCGGGACGCCCACAACCTTGTCGTCAACGGTTGTTGCCTTGACCGGGCCCTCCTGGTAATCCTTCCAGTCCCAACCGGAATCCGAGGAGACCTTTTCCGTGAGGTCCGCCAAGTAGCCATTCTTCGCGAAAGCCTTGCCCTCCTGGAGCGGCCGGTACATCATCACGTCGATCTCATCGCTTCCAGCATTGAGCTTGACGTTGTACTGGTCCGAGAGTTGGTCTTCGCCGAGCTGGGTGAGTTCCACCTTCAGCCCGCTGGACTGCTCGAATTCCGGAATGGCGGCCTTGATGCCTTCGGTCCACACGTGGTTGGCCAGGGTGACCCGGACGGTTCCTGATTCCTTGGCATCATTGCTGCCACCGCCACCGCTGCAGGCGCTCAGCCCGAGCGAAAGCGCCGCGGCTACTGCCGCGTACTTCATAACTGCACGTCGCTTCATTACGACTCCCTTGATCCATGAACTGGCCTGATCCGGCCTGTCGGGACGCAGACGCCTCTTTACGTCTGCTCTGGATGTGAGCATAGGCTTATAAGTCAGACTTAGACAACCCCTTTTGGGCCAGCAGTATGATTTAGAAATGAGAATTCCGAAGGCGGCCTCTCCGACGGACAGGCATGCGGCTCTGGTACAAAACCTTGGCCTGGCCATTGCCGACGGGCGGCTCGCACCGAACTCCATCCTGCGCCTGGATGAGCTTGAGACACAGCAGAACGTGTCCCGGTCCGTGGTACGCGAGGCGGCACGGGTGCTGTCGTCCAAAGGCATGCTGGAATCCCGGCGCCGGTTTGGCACCGTGATCCAGCCTGAAGAAGCCTGGAACCTCTACGACCCCGAAGTGATCCGGTGGCGGCTGGCCTCGTCGCGCCGGCTTGAGCAGCTGCAGTCGCTCAACGAACTCCGCGGAGCCATTGAACCGCAGGCGGCGCGCTTGGCCGCCGGCCGGGTGGGGTGGGATGCGGGCAGCGAACTGGTGGCCCTTGCGGCAAAACTGTGGGCCGCCGGCCAACGCGGCGACGAGGAAGAGTTCCTCCGGCTCGATGTGGAGTTCCACTCGGCGGTGCTCCGGGCTTCGGGCAACGCCATGTTCGCCCAGTTGACGAACCTCGTCACCGAGGTCCTGACAGGGCGCACACAGCATGGACTGACGCCGCACCTCCCGCATCACGAGGCCTTGCAGCTGCACGTGGACGTGGCCAGCGCGATCCAGCGCGGTGAAGCCGCCGCGGCCCATGCCGCCATGAGCAGAATCGTGGAGCAGTCCACCGAGGAGATGAGCCAGATCTGGTCAAGCAGCCATGGCGCTGGCAACGTTCCGCCCGCCGCGCCGGATCAGGCTGTGGGATAGGCCCCAGCCCCTCCCCGCGCGGGACTGCTACTGCGGCTTCGCAGACGCCAGTTCCTTCGCCAGGAAGTCCAAAACCGGCTGTGCCTCCGGGCTGCCCGCCGCGTGGTTGAGGTGGCCGTGTACGGCACCGCGTGCCAGGAAAAAGGACACCGGGACGCCGGCCTGCTCCAGGTTGGCGGCGAAGAGCTCCGAAGACCCGCGCACGTCGTCGTACTCGCAGGCCACGATGGCGGTCGGCGGCAGCCCGGACGGGTCGGCGTACCCGGGCATGGCATAGGACGACGCCATGCTCACGGGACCGCCCACATAGTTCTCGGCACTCCGCACGCAGTCCTCGAGCGTGAAGCGAAGGTGCCGGGGCAGGGTTTCCATCACGGCCTCGTCCAGCCCACCCGCGGGCGGCGGTAACTCCGCATGAAGGAAGGGGTAGGCCAGCAGGAGCTTCGCGGGAAGCGGCTTGCCGGCGTCGGTCAGGTACAGCGCCGCGCCCACGGCAAGGTTTCCGCCCGCGCCCGCGCCGCCCAGGCACAGGAGTTCCGGATCCAGCCCCAGCCCGGCGGCGTTTCGGCGCACCCAGGACCAGGCCGCCAGCGCATCCTCATGGGGAACCGGGAAGTGCACTGCGTCGCGGGCCAGCCGGTAATCGACGGACAGCACCGGAATCCCTGAGGCTGCCAGCACCCGGCCCAGGTAGTCGGATTCGGGCATGTCCAGGCCGCCGCTGACAAAACCGCCGCCATGAAGCCACACCAGCGCCGGCGCGGCCGTCGAAGGCTTCCCATAGATCCGGATGTCTACCGGTCCGCGCCCACCTTCCGCCGAAACGGTGCGGATGGGCACGTCGGGACCCACCTTGCCCGGCAGGGTTTCCGGGCCTTCCGGTGCCGCCAGGTACTGGGCGAAACCCGCATCGGGCGCCAGCGTCGGCTCGTCCACGGGGATGGAGGATTCCCGGGCGGTCATGGCCGGCCCAGCTTCGCCGCGAAGAAGCCCACGGCGGCCGCGAGGATGGCGTCCAGCTGGTCCTCGGCCCCAAAGAAGCAGTGATCCCCGCCTTGGATGGTGACCACCTGATGCTCCACTCCGGCGTCCGCGAGCGCGGCGGCCAACAGGTCGCTTTGCGCGTGCGGCACCAGGTTGTCGCTGTCCCCGTGGATCAGCAGGAACGGCGGCGCGTCCGGGGTTACGTAGCTGACGGGACTGGCCGCGGCCAGGAGCGCGGGATCATCCGAGCCGCCCACCAGCATGTATTCCGGCTGAAGCGGCATCCCGGCGGGAACCGCAGCGGTCAGCGCCGGCGGGAACAGGCCTGCCGGGGTATCCATCGGCGGGATGTCCACCAGCGAGGAGACACCATAAAAGTCGACGACGACGCTGACGCCGCCGGGGTGCCCCTGCGCACCAAGGCCGCCGTGCAGGTCCTTCCGGTTTCCCGTGAGTCCCAGCAGTGCCGCGAGGTGGCCGCCGGCGGATTCGCCCCAGGCTCCGAACCGTTCGGGATCGACGCCGAGGTCCCCGGCGAATTCCCGCAGGTACCGGACGGCCGCCTTCAGATCGTGCAGCTGGGCGGGGAACGGCGCTTCCAGTGAGTGCCGGTAGTCAACCGTGGCGCAAGCAATCCCGGCCTCGTTCAGCAGCCGGAATACCGAGTCCGGCGTAAACGTGGGCGGCAGTTCGCGGCGGTCACCGAGCTGGAAGGCGCCGCCATGGATCCAGACCACCAGCGGCACCGGAGCTGCGGCCGCGCGCGGCAGCCAGATGTCCATCTTGAGCGGCCGGAAGCCGATGGCGCGCGCGTACGTGATTTCGCGGTGCACCGCCGACCCGTCGGAGACGTTTTCCGGAATACCCGGGGCATCGAACACGGGGAACGGCGGGATTTCCACACCACCGGGGCGGGCAGTATCAAAAGGTTCGGCGTGCTGGACCTCGGTGGCTTCGTTGACACTCATCGTGCGCTCCTTGCTGGCTGGGGATGTGCCGGGGCGGTGCCGCCGGCGGGGGCGGTGAAGTGATGGGTTCCGGGCCCGACGACGGCGGGAAGCCGGCCGGGGAGCCGGACTTCGGCGATGGTCCCGGCCGGGACGGCGGCACGGAGCTGCAGCCCGCCGTCGTCCGTTGTCCACTGCACCTCAATCAGGCCCTGCGGGCCCTGATGCGAGGTGGCCGCGGAGGTCAGCCCGGCGCCGGGGCGCGGTTCGATGATGATCCGTTCGTATCCGGCGCTGCCCGTTGCCTGCCGGAGCCCGGCGGTGTAGCGGTGGAGGAAGGACACCACGGCGCCCTTGCTGTAGTGGTTGAGCGACTGGTGCGGGGCGCCGCTAGCGTCAATGCCGTTCCAGAGCTCCCACATGGTGGTGGCGCCGCGGTCCACCATCACCAGCCAGGAGGGTTCCGTGTCCTGCATCAGCAGCTCGTAGGCCAGGTCCAGTTCGCCGTTGTCGGCGAGGACCGGCAGCAGGTAGGGCGTAGCGAGGAAGCCGGTTCCCACGTGCGTGCCGGCGGCCCTGATCAGCGAAACCAGCTGGGCCGTGACGTCAGCGCGACGCCCGGCGCTGACCAGGTCAAAGGCGAGCGCCCGGACGCAGTTGGCCTGGCTGGGCCGGGTAACGCGCCCGGTGGAATCGAGGTATTCCGCTTCCCACGCGTGCCGGACGTTGTCCGAGAGTTCAGCGAGCGCATCAGCCTCATCCGCGTGGCCCAGGACCAGCGCAGTTTTCGCCATCAGCGCGGTGGTGTTCCGGTAGTAGGCGGTGGCCACTATCCCGTGGTCGGCGGAGCGGGCGGCGAACAGGTCCGGTTCCGGTCCGTCCGGCTCCATCCATTCGCCCCAGTGGAAGCCGGTGTCCCAGAGGTACTGTTCGTGCGCCGCGGGAACAGGGTTGGCGGCGGCGCGGTCAGGGTGCCGTTTGCCCTCCGCTGCACTCCTGACAAAGCCGAGCCAGCGCTTCATCGCCTCCCAGTTCTCGGCGAGCACGGCTGTATCGCCGGTGGCAAGGTACACCTCCCACGGCACCATCACGATCGCATCGCCCCAGCCCGCCGAGCCGTTCACGAAGGCCATGAAGTCAGCGGATGTCACCTCAGGGCCGGGTGAGGGCGAAATGTTGGCAACCACGCCGTTCTCCCACTGGTCGGCGCGGACGTCGTTCAGCCACTTCCGCGAAAAACCCGCCACGTCATAGAGGTACGCCGCCGTGGGGACGAACAGCTGCCAGTCCCCCGTCCAGCCGGCCTTCTCCCGCTGCGGGCAGTCGGTGGGGACCTCGCAGGCATTGTCCCGAAAGCTCCACCGTACGATCTCGTGGAGCTTGGTCAGGCGTTCATTGCTGCAGGTAAAGGTGCCCAGGGGTTCCAGGTCGGTCTGGACCAGGCAGGCGGTGATGTCCCCGGCCGCCAGGTCCGCGGCGAGTTCCTGGACCGACACGTACCGGAAGCCGTGGGTGGTGTGCCGCGGCTCGAACACCTCCCCTGGAGCACCCGACGCCGTCACTTCATCAACCTGCCCGGCGGACAGGAACTGGCCCGGCCGCTTGAAATCGTGCGGGCGCAGATGCTCCTGCATGACGTCGCCGTTGGCGTCCAGCGCCTCGCCATACGTCAGGCTGACCGGCTCCCCCGGCGCGCCCAGCCGGCTGAGCCGCGCCCAGCCGTGGATGTTCTGGCCAAAGTCCACCACCTGGTGCCCACTGGCGAGGCGGGTGATGGCTACCGGCGCGAGTTCTTCCACGATGCGGGTGGGCGGCGCCACTGGCCCGGTCAGCGTTTCGTAGCTTCCTTCACGCACGACGGCGGCACCCGGGACCGGGGCCGCGGCGTCGGTGGGTGCCTCGCGGCGCCCGCGCCGGAAGTCCACGCGCTGTCCCGCCATCAGGTCCGCGCTGACGATCTCCGTTGCGGACACCAGCCAGGACTCATCGGTGCCGATGACCGTCCTGCTGTTACCGGACTGGATCTCCACCTGCGCAAGGAACGCGGTGTGCGTGCCGTACATGTCGGCGTCGCGCGTGTACCCGAAGGTTCCGCGGTACCAGCCGTCGGTGAGGACGGCCCGGATGGTGTTGGCACCGGGGCGCAGCAGCGCGGTGACGTCGTAGGCCTGGACCTGGAGGGTGGTGTTGTAGCTGGTGGAGCCGGGCGTGAGCTGCTGGTCCCCCACGCGTTGTCCGTTGAGGAACAGTTCATAGAGGCCGTGGGCGGTGGCATAGGCCCGTGCGCTCTCCGGGACGGAGTCCATGGTAAAGGTCCTAGACAGGGCGTAGCCGGGGCGCTCTCCCGGGGCCGGAATGTCGGGTTCCGCCGGGCCGATCCACTGCGCGGTCCAGTCGGAGGGGTGCAGGAGTCCCAGCTCCACGGGCATCGGTTCAGACCATGCACTCTCAATTTCGGTGCCGTCGGAATCCGTGGTCCACGTCCGGACCCGCCACTCGAAACGGGCCCGGGATTCCAGCGCCGGGCCGGGGTATGGCACCAGGACGTGCTGCCCGGAATCCACCCGGCCGGTGTCCCAGCCGGTGGTCGCGGTGATCCGGTACGCTGTCTGCGCTCCACCGGGGGTCCAGCTGAGGCGGGGTTGGACGTTGGTGATGCCTATCGCTTCGCGGAGGTGTTCGACGCGGAGCCGGCTGGGCGCGGCCGGGGCCAGGAGGGTTTCCTCGACGGCGGCGTCGAGACTGGTGGAGGTCATGCGGGAAGCTCCTGAACGTGGGACAGCTGGGTTTCCAGCTTCGTTTCCGGCAGGTGGCCCTCCACAGGCATCTTTCATTGGTTGGAATGGTATTGTGTTCCAGCTCACGGACCTTGGTCCGGACCTCCAACAGCGCAAGGACCCAAAAGCCATGACTGTCCCTCCGGACACCGACCCCACTCCTGCCCGCGGGAAGCGACCCAAGCAGGGCGAACCGGTGATTGACCGGGCGCTGAGCCTGCTCGCAGTCTTCTCCGACCGCCGTCGTGCGCTGACCCTCTCGGAACTGGCCCGCCATGCCGGGATGCCCGCGCCCACTGCGCTGCGCCTGATCGCGCGGCTGGTGGCGTGGGGTGCGCTGGAGCGGCTCGACGACGGCAGGTATGTGGTGGGGGTCCGTTTGTGGGAGGTGGCGTCCCTGTCGCCGCGCGGCCACGGGGTGCGCGAGATCGCGTTGCCCTACCTTGAGGACCTGTTCGAGGTGACCCGGCACCATGTGCTGCTGGCGGTCCGGGACAATGAGGAGGCGGTGCTGATCGAGCGGCTGTCCTCGAAGGATGCAACGGAAGTGGCATACAGGGTGGGCGGACGCGCGCCGCTGCGGAGCACCGCCGTCGGACTGGTGCTCCTGGCGGGCGCGGACCAGCAGTTCCAGGAGGCCACGCTCCGGAAGCCGCCCGAGAACGAGCCCGGGGTGGAGCACATGCCCGAGGGCCAGCTGCGCCGGACCCTGTCCGATGTGCGGCGGACCGGGATTGCCATGATCCGCCGCTCGGCGCCCTCGAAGACGGTGTCCGTCGCGTCGCCCATCTTCGACGCGCAGGGCTCGGTGGTGGCCGCATTGTCCATCGTGGTGCCGGACGGTTCAACGCCGCCCAACGTGCTGGCCCCGGCGGTCCGCGCTACGGCACGTGCCGTCTCGAGGAACCTGGGCCACCTTGCCGAGATCAGCCCGGACGTGCGGACGCACTCCCAGGGGTAGGACCGCGGCAGGGTCAGTGGTGCAGTTGCATCCGTTGCAGGACGGTGGCGGAGATTTCCTCCACCGACATTGACGCCGAGTTCACGTAGGGCACCTGGTTGACCCTGTACATGTCCTCGGCGTTGCGCAGTTCGAAGGTGCACTGGCCGAGCGAGGCGTAATCGCTGCCGGGCCTGCGTTCCTGGCGAATCTGGCTCAGCCTGACGGGCAGCGAGGTGAGCCCGAAACACTTGTCCACGAACGGCAGCAACGGTTTGGGCAGGGACATGCTGGCGAAGTCTTCCTCCACCAGGGGAAAGTTCGCGGCGAGGATGCCGTGCTGCAGCGCCAGGTACATGGTGGTGGGCGTTTTCCCGCAGCGCGACGGGGCGATGAGGATCAGCTCGGCGCGCTCGAGCGCACGCAGCGACTGGCCGTCGTCGTGCTCTATCGCATACTCGACGGCGGCCATCCGCGACTGGTAGCGGACGGCGTCGCCCACGCCGTGGGCCTGGCCCGGCTGCCCGCTGGCGGGGACGTGGAGGGCCTGTTCCAGCTGGCCGATGTGGGCGCCGAACAGGTCGAAAAAGTGCCCGCGGCTCCGGGCGAGGACGGCCCGGATGTCGTTGTCCACGGTGGTGGAAAAGATGAGCGGCCGGGGCCCGGCCACGGCGAGCCGGTCGATGACGTCCACTACCTCGTGCGCCTGCTCCACCGTGGTGATGAACGGGATGGTCCGGCGCTCCAGGTGCCGGCTGGGAAATTGGGTGAGCAGGGTGTTGCCCAGGGTTTCGGCGGTGATGCCGGTGCTGTCGGAAAGGAAGAACACCGTGGGGGCGGACGAGCTGCCCGTCCCCACGGTATCCATCTGGTGTTCGTCCGCCACTTAGACCGCTGAGCGCGTTCCGGAGCGGGCCAGGCGCAGCCAGGTGTCGGTCACGGCGTCGGGGTTCAGCGAGATGGAGCTGATGCCCTGGGCCAGGAGCCACTCGGCAAAGTCCGGGTGGTCGCTGGGGCCCTGGCCACAGATCCCGACGTACTTGCCCTTGGCCCGGCAGGCTGCAATGGCCATTTCCAGGAGCCTGGTCACCGCGGGATTGCGTTCGTCGAAGCCTTCGGCCACCAGTGCGGAGTCCCGGTCCAGGCCCAGCGTGAGCTGGGTCAGGTCGTTGGAGCCGATGGAGAAGCCGTCGAAGTACTCCAGGAACTCGTCGGCGAGCAGGGCGTTGGCGGGCAGTTCGCACATCATCACGATCTCCAGGCCGTCCTCGCCCCGGCGCAGCCCGTTGGCGGCGAGCAGCCCGGTGACGCCGCGGGCTTCATCCAGGGTCCGCACGAACGGGACCATGATCTTGATATTGGACAGGCCCATGTCGTTGCGCACGAATTTCAGGGCTTCGCACTCCAGCTCGAATGCCTGCCGGAACGAGTCCGAGAGGTACCGGGACGCGCCCCGGTACCCGATCATCGGGTTCTCCTCGGACGGTTCAAACGCAGGACCGCCCAGCAGGTTGGCGTACTCGTTGGACTTGAAGTCCGAGAGCCGGATGATCACCGGCTCCGGCGCGAAGGCCGCGGCGATCGTGGAAATGCCTTCGGCCAGGCGGCGGACGTAGTAGTCCCGCGGCCCGTCGTAGGCTGCGGTCTTTTCGCGGATCTGGCGCACGGTGTAGTCCGAAAGACCGGCCGGGCGTTCGATGTCGCCCGCCACCGCCAGCAGGGCGTTGGGGTGGATGCCGATCTGCCGGTTGATGATGAATTCGAGGCGGGCCAGGCCAACACCGTGGTGTGGCAGCCGGGCGAAGCTGAAGGCCTGCTCGGGGGTGCCCACGTTCATCATGATCTTGACCGGCGCCGGCGGCATGGTGTCCAGGCTGGTCTCATTCAGTGTGTAGTCCAGCAGGCCTTCGTAGACCAGGCCGGCCTCGCCCTCCGCGCAGGACACGGTGACCGGGATCCCGTCCGTCAGGACCCGGGAAGCGTTGCCGGTACCGACGACGGCGGGGATGCCCAATTCGCGGGCGATGATGGCTGCGTGGCAGGTGCGGCCGCCGCGGTCCGTGACGATGGCGGCGGCCTTTTTCATGATGGGTTCCCAGTCCGGGTCCGTCATGTTGGCCACCAGGACGTCTCCGGCCTGGAACGATGCCATCTGGTCGATCGAGGTCAGGACGCGCACCTGGCCGGCGCCGATCCGCTGGCCGATGGCACGACCCTCGGCCAGGACAGCCGAGCGCTCGTTCAGTGTGTACCGGGAGATGGTGCCGGTGGCTTTGCGGGACTCGACGGTTTCGGGGCGGGCCTGGAGAATGTAGAGTTCCCCGTCCACGCCGTCCTTGCCCCATTCGATGTCCATGGGGCGGCCGTAGTGCGCCTCGATGGCCACGGCGTGGCGGGCCAGCTGCTCGACTTCTGCGTCCGTCAGGCTGAAACGGCGGCGCAGGTCCTGCGGCACGGGAACGAAGTCCACGGTCCGGCCCACCTCTTGGGACTCCGTGTAGGTCATCTGGACCGCTTTTTCGCCCAGGCCGCGCTTGAGCACCGCCGGCCGTCCGGCTGCCAGGGCGGCCTTGTGGACGTAGAACTCGTCAGGGTTGACTGCGCCCTGGACCACAGCCTCGCCGAGGCCGTAGGAGGAGGTGATGAACACGGCGTCGTTGAAGCCCGTTTCGGTGTCCATGGTGAACATCACCCCGGACGCGCCGACGTCGGAGCGGACCATCCGCTGGACGCCGGCCGAGAGTGCAACTTCTGAGTGCGTGAAACCGTGGTGCACACGGTAGGCGATGGCCCGGTCGTTGTAGAGCGAGGCGAAAACGTCCTTGATGGCGAGCAGGATGTTGTCCACGCCCCGGATGTTCAGGAAGGTTTCCTGCTGCCCGGCGAAGGAAGCATCCGGCAGGTCCTCGGCCGTAGCGCTGGAACGGACCGCCCAGGACACGTCGTCGCCGTGCTGGTCCGTCAAGCGGCCATAAGCGGACCGGATTTCCTCTTCGAAACCGGCCGGGAACGAGGTGCTGCGGATCAGGTCCCGGATCTGACTCCCGGCAAGGGCAAGCGCGGTCACATCGCCGCTGTCCAGGCCCTCGAGTATGCCTTCGATCCGGGTATCAAGCCCGGTACCGCTGAGGAAACGCCGGTAGGCGTCGGCTGTGGTGGCGAAACCGCCGGGTACCTTCACCCCGGCCGAGGCGAGGTTCCGGACCATTTCGCCGAGTGAGGCGTTTTTGCCGCCGACTTGGTCGAGATCGGTCAGGCCGAGGTCCGAAAACCAAAGAACGTCAGTCATAGGTGGTGCTCCTTCGTTGGGCACGCTCTGACAAGCGCTGAAAAAAAGATGTGTTGCAAGGGTGGGCGGATAAGCCGCGCGGAAGCAATTGGATGTGACCTATGCGACACCCCGGCGATGTAACGAAGAGTCACCGAAGCGGGAATTGCCCCCGGAACGGTGCTGCAACGAAACCGCGCCAGCCACACCGCCTGCCGGGGCAGAATAGTTAGAACGGTGGTGGTTCCAGCTGCCGGAACGGATACTCCGCTTGTCCGGCGTCCGCTGGTTCGGTGGTGTATTTCCGGCCCAGCGGTGAACGCCACTCAAGATCCCCGGAACGGGATCCGTGTTTGTAGCTCCACGCGCCGAGGGACTTCAGTGCATGATGGCGGCGGCAAAGCATAGTCAGGTTGCCGGGGTCGGTGGTGCCGCCGTCCTGCCACTCGGTGGTATGGTCGGGTTCGCAGGCGGTGACACGGCGGGTGCATCCCGGGAACCGGCAGGTCCCGTCGCGGCACTGCAGGAAACGGCGCAACGCCTTTGGCGGCCTATAGGCCCTGCGCCCCACACCCAACGCCTGCCCCGTGATTTCTTCCGTGAACACCAGATGCCACGCAGGAGCCAAAGCCGCCAAGCGCCGGGCCGTTGCAGCATCAATGGGCCCATACCCATCAAGCTCCGCCGTTCCGAAGTCAACTGCCGGCGGCCCAGTCCCACCAGGTCGAGCCGCGCCAAGTCCAGCGGTTGCGGGCCCGGCAGCGCCAAGTCCAGCGGTTGCGGGCCCGGCAGCGCCAAGTCCAGCGGCCGCTGAGGGCGATTTGTCAGGTTCGGCAGGTTCGGCACCATCATCGGAACCCGGGCCCCCGCCAAATACCTGCCCTACGGGAATAGTCACCACAATCTCGGGCCGGAACACCCGCGATCCCGCCCCGTCATGGCCACCAAAGAGCTCGTCACGCCCACCAAGAAGCTTGTCAGGTCCACCCGATTCAGGGCCCTCAAAAACAGTGCCGCCAAAGAGGCGGTAGGCCAGCGCTTCAGCGCGGAACTCCGACAACGTAAGGGAATCCACAGCAACGCCAGGCCCGGACGCAGCGTCGGGTCCGGAAGTACTGCCAGCTCCAAGTGCAGCGCCGTGCCCGGGAAGCCCCTGTTCCTTGGGCTCAGCGGCCCGGCCGCTGGCCAGCCGCGCATCACGATCGAGCCCGCGATAAATCGCCAGCCCCACCTCCGCGTCCAGGAACGCCGAAAGCGTACACATCCCGTCCGGCTCAGCCCTGAACCACACACCCCGCTCCCGCTGGGCCGCCCTCTTACGCGCCGCGGGACTCTCCGGATGCAACCGTTCCCGCAACCGCCGCAAACAAGCACGCAATTCAGCCGGAGTACGCCGCCGCCCATGCCGCGTCCAGGCCCGCCGCAACGCCACCGACGCGAACCTCTCCGCCAGCCCCGCAGGCAGCGAACGCGCCTGATCAACAATGACCCGGGCATGCGCCTCGGAAATCTCCCCCGCCTCCAACGCTTCAAGAACCTCCCAGTGAGTCGTCGTCAACTCCGCGGCATCATTGAGCAAACGCGCGGCCGTGCCCTCCGACAGCGCACAGGCAGTAGACACCTCCGTAACCGCCAACGCATGGGCCTCATCCCCGCCAAACCGCAACGGCTGGCACACCTCCCGCCCCGACGCTTCCTCCGCAACAGCCTCCTCAACCCGGGCCAGCCCGCCCCGCTTCATCGCCACAGCCCAAGCAATCAACCTGTCAGCCGACTCCACCATCCGCACCGCACCATCAGCCGTCAGAAAAGAAGGAACCGGAAAACTCACCGTCCCGGCCAGGAGCGAATCCTCCCCGTCCGAGAACACCACAGCCGGAACCCACGCCTCGTCACCAACGACGAACGCCTGAACCTCCACGCCGCACCACCCTCCCGGAACGCTTACCGGCCCCTCAACCTCGGGACACTTCCAGACTAGGGAGAGGGTCTGACATTCAAGCCCTAACCAGTGCGTTCACCGGTCGAGGGCAGCCGGGTCTGCAAAAAGGCCGGTTACCACCAGGCCCGGACCGACAACGGTTGCAGCTGCTGCGGAGCATAAGCAGGAATCAGTACTGGCCCTTGATCACAAAGTAGGAGCCGCGGATCACGCCGGCGAGCTTCGACTTCTGGCGCGCGAACTTGAAGCTGGACGCCAGCTCCTCGGGGACGTCCATGCCGTCGGAGAGCTTGAAACCGACCGCCCGCTTCGAACCTTCCTCGATGCCGTACATAACGTTGATGGACAGGCCGGATTCGTAGAACACATACGCCATCCGCAGCCCATCCACCTCGAAGGCCGAGACCTCAAGCGGCCGGGAGGAGATGACCAGGTTTCGCTCTGTGGCGAGGATGTTGTGGATGTACTCCAGGATCTCCGGCGCCTCATCAGCCGGCGTAACGGCGAAGTCGTGGCCGTACTTGGTTTTGTAGTAGCGCGCCTCGTTGGCGCGCAGCCCTGCCAGCGCCTCCGCGACGGGTGATGACTCCAAACCAATGGCGGAGACGTTCTTGAAATCTACGGTGTACGGCAATGGATCCTCCTGGCATTTTTCCTTCGCACATCGTCGCAGATCGGGGCGCACTCCCGCAGTGGAAGGGCGCCCCAATCCTCACTATGCCGGAATCGGCACGGGCTTAGGCGAGGTTCTCCACCAGCGACACGTCCCGCACGGCGCCCTTGTCGGCGGACAGGGCCATGGCGGCATAGGCGCGAAGGGCCGGGGACACCTGCCGGTCCCGGTCCTTGGGCCTGAACCCGCCGTTGGCCAGCAGTTTCTCGCGGCGTTCGGCGAGGATCTCGTCGGAAACATCCAGCTGGAGGGAGCGCTCGCTGATGTTGATGCTGATGATGTCGCCGTCCTCCACCAGCGCGATGGTGCCGCCGGAGGCAGCCTCCGGGGAGATGTGTCCGATCGACAGGCCGGAGGTGCCGCCGGAGAAGCGGCCGTCCGTGATGAGGGCGCACTTCTTGCCCAGGCCGCGGCCCTTGAGGAACGACGTCGGGTAGAGCATTTCCTGCATGCCCGGACCGCCGCGCGGGCCCTCGTAGCGGATGACCACTACGTCGCCTTCCTTAACGCCCTTGTTCAGAATCTTTTCCACGGCTTCGTCCTGGGACTCGCACACAACGGCCGGGCCTTCGAAGGTCCAGATGGATTCGTCGACGCCGGCGGTCTTCACCACGGCCCCGTCGACGGCCACGTTGCCGCGGAGCACAGCCAGTCCGCCGTCCTTGGAGTAGGCATGCTCCACGGAGCGGATGCAGCCTTCCGCGGCGTCAGCGTCCAGGGATGTCCACTCGTTCGACTGGGAGAATGCGGTGGAGGAGCGGACGCCGCCGGGAGCTGCATGCCACAGGGCCTTCGCTTCCTCCGTGGCCTTGCCGCCGCGGACGTCCCAGTCATCGAGCCAGCCGTCCAGGTCCGCCGAGTGCACGGAGTGGACGTCCTTGTGCAGGAGCCCGCCGCGGTTCAGCTCACCCAGCAGTGCGGGGATACCGCCGGCGCGGTGCACGTCCTCCATGTAATAGGTCTTGTCCTTGGCGACGTTCGGGGCCACCTTCGCCAGACAGGGTACCTGGCGGGACTTGGCGTCCATCTCGGCCAGGCCGTAGTCCACGCCCGCCTCCTGGGCCGCGGCCAGCAGGTGCAGGATGGTGTTGGTGGAGCCGCCCATGGAGATGTCCAGGGCCATGGCGTTGTCGAAGGCCTTGGCGGTGGCGATGGAGCGCGGCAGCACGGAGTCGTCGTCGCCGTCGTAATAGCGCTTTACCAGCTCGACGACGGTGGCGCCGGCCTTCTCGTACAGGGCCTTACGCGCCGTGTGGGTCGCGAGCACGGAGCCGTTGCCGGGCAGGGCCAGGCCGATGGCCTCCGCGAGGCAGTTCATGGAGTTGGCGGTGAACATGCCGGAGCAGGAACCGCAGGTGGGACAGGCGTTCTCTTCGATGAGGTTGATGTCCTCGTCCGAGATGGACTCATCCACGGCGTCGGCAATCGCGTTCACCAGGTCCAGGGAGCGCACGGAACCATCGGTCAGGGTCACGCGGCCGGCCTCCATGGGGCCGCCTGAGACGAACACCACGGGGATGTTGAGGCGGAGGGCCGCCATGAGCATGCCCGGGGTGATCTTGTCGCAGTTGGAGATGCAGACCAGGGCGTCGGCGCAGTGCGCGTTGACCATGTACTCCACGGAGTCGGCGATCAGGTCGCGGGACGGCAGCGAGTACAGCATGCCGGCGTGGCCCATCGCGATGCCGTCGTCCACGGCGATGGTGTTGAATTCGCGCGGGACGGCGCCGGCGGCGAGGATCGCGTCGGAGACGATCCGGCCCACAGGGGCGAGGTGGGTGTGGCCCGGGACGAATTCGGTGAAGGAGTTTGCCACGGCGATGATCGGCTTGCCGATATCGGTGTTGGCGACGCCGGAGGCGCGCAGCAGTGCGCGGGCTCCGGCCATGTTGCGGCCATGGGTGACAGTGCGTGAACGGAGAGGAGGCATGCTACTGATCCTGCCGTTCCGGCCTGCTCGGCGGAAGACAGTGTTGATACTAGTAGTACGAGTAACAGAGTACTAGTGTTGGTTGGCGTGAAAGACGCCGGCGAAAAGCGCAAGGAACTGGGGCTGTTTCTGCGGGCCCGCCGCGACCAGGCTTTGCGGTCAGAGTATGGGCTGCCGCCGGTGGCGCGGCGGCGTGAACGGGGGCTGCGCCGCGAGGAAGTTGCGTTCCTTTCCGGGGTCAGCGTCACCTGGTATACCTGGCTTGAACAGGGACGGGAGATCAGGCCCTCCCGGGAAGTCCTCGAAGCCGTGGCCCGGACCCTGCACCTCTCGGAGACCGGACGCTCGTACGTCCTGTCACTGGGCGGCTATTCCGTGCCGGTTGCGGCCGGTCCGGCGGCCGCAGACGCGCCGGCCCACATCCAGCGCCTCCTCGATGCCCTGGGACCCAATCCGGCCTTCGCACTGGCGCCCGACTGGAGCGTTACGGGGTGGAACCGCGCCTACGCCGCGCTGTATCCGAACATTGCCAACGTGACGGCTCCGGAACGGAACCTGCTGTGGCTGGTCTTCACCGACCCCTATGTCAAGGAACTGCTGCCCGACTGGGATGTCACCAGCAGGCGGTTCCTGGCGGAGTTCCGGGCCGAAGCCGGGCAGCGGCTCGGCGACCCGGACGTTGCCTACCAGGTGGAGCGGCTCAAGGAGACGAGCCCTGAGTTCAAGGAGGGCTGGGACCGGTACGACATCCATGGCTTCGAATCCCGGGAACGCCTGTTTCACCACCCCTCGGTGGGCGTTCTCAGGCTGGAGCACCACCAGGTTTCACCATCGGACCGGCCGGACCTGCATATTGTGGTCTACACCCCGGCCCCGGACAGCGACGCGGCAGAGCAGATCCAGCGGCTTTTAGCTGCCGGCAGCTAGAACCGGCCTTCAATAATGCCGAAGATGCTGCAGGGAACTAATGCTTCGGCGTTCCGCTGGACTGGCGTGGGATGAGCGTCGGCATCGAGCGCCTGATGAGGGGTTCCGTACCGGGGTTGACGATGAGATCTATGGCTGTGGCGGCGATCTGATCCAAGGGAACGCGGACCGAGCTTAAGGGTGTGGGCAGCCGCGCCGAAAGGGGGGTGTCGTTGTACCCGACCAGTGCGAGGTCATCGGGGATGGTGATGCCGCCGCGGTGCGCTGCCGCCATGACGCCCATGGCGATGTTGTCGTTGGCCGCGAAGATCGCTGTGGGACGACGGTCGGCGGCCAGGAGTGTTTCACCTGCGGTGTAGCCGTTTTCAATGCCGTAACCTGCGGCGATGAGCCACTTGTCCGGCGGGTTGATGCCAGCTTCTTCCATGGCCCTGCGGGCGCCGGCGAGACGGGCAGTTCCGGTGGACGTGAAGGCGGGGCCGGTCACGACGGCGATGTCGCGGTGGCCGAGGTCGACGAGGTGGCGCACGGCGAGGTAACCCCCTACTTCGTCGTCTCCGAGCGCTGACGGGCTGATGCCGTCGGTGCGGAGTACCAGTGCGTGCGCTACCCGGCGTTCACGCAGGAGCCGGGGGAGTTCGTCGTCGAGCCGGGCCGTAGCAAGGATCAGCCCGTCCACGTTTCTGTCCAGGAGTGTTTCAGCGGCGCTGCGTTCTTCGTCAGGGTCATCCCCGCTGGTAGCGACCATGGCGAAGTATCCGCGGGAGGACGCGGCCTTCTCGAGCTCTTCGAACATCAGCGCCATGACGGTGTCGCTCAAGCGGGGGACAAGGACGCCCAGCGTCCGGGTCTCACCGCGGCGAAGGCTGGAGGCGAAAGAGTTCCTCCGGTACCCGAGCTGTTCGGCAATCTTCCGCACGTTCGCTGCGGCTGCAGACCGGGACGTGGTCCGTTCATCCAAGGCGCGGCTGGCCGTGGAAATGCTAACGCCACTGGCCGCTGCGACGTCCTTGAGGGTGACGACATTGCCGGTGGCGGCCGGTTCCATGGCGGTTCTCCTGGTCAGCAGAGGTGTTACAGACACTCTAGTCCTCCTTGATTGCAAACGTTCTCTTGACAGTGAGCTGCGACACGTGGAAACTTGAAAACGTTCCCGCAAACGTTCTCACCATAACGGGATTACCGACCATCAAAGAAGACAAGAAGGTAGCTGCAATGACACTCGATCTCCGCGGGCTCAGCCCCGCACCTGTCACCCCGTTCACTGAAGACGGTGCCGTCGACTACGCGGCGATCCAGCGCCTGGGTTCGTGGCTCGGATCGATTGACGGCGTGAAGAGCCTGGTCGTCCTGGGGCACGCCGGCGAAGGCACGTTCCTTACCGAAGAGGAACAGCTGGACGTCATCCGCGCGTTCGTGGCGTCGACTGACGGCCGCGTGCCGGTGGTGGCCGGCATCACGAAGGAGGGCAACAAGACCGCGGCCCTTGAGGCCAAAAAGGCCGTCGAAGCCGGCGCGTCAGCTGGTCTCGTCTATCCCTCGCACGGGTGGCTGCGCTTCGGGTACCAGAAAGGCGCGCCCCAGTCGCGCTACCAGGAGATCTACGAAGAGTCCGGCCTGCCGCTGATCCTGTTCCAGTACCCCGACAACACCAAAGCGACCTACGACCTTGATACCCAACTGGAGATCGCGGGCCAGGAGGGCGTCTTTGCCACGAAGAACGGTGTCCGGAACATGCGCCGGTGGTACACCGAGATCCCCGCGCTGCGCGCCGCGTACCCCGAACTGCAGGTGCTGTCCTGCCATGACGAGTACCTGCTGCCGACGATGTTCGATGTCGACGGTCTGCTCGTCGGCTACGGCAACATCGCCCCCGAACTGCTGGTCGAACTGATCGAAGCCGGCAAGGCGCAGGACTACCGGCGTGCCCACGCCATCCACGAGCGACTGCTCCCGGTCACCAAAAACGTTTACCACCGCGGGTCCCACATGGAGGGCACCGTCGCCTTGAAGTGGGGCCTCGTGAACCGCGGCATTCTGGAGCACGCCACAGTGCGCACCCCGCTCCTGCCCCTGCCCGAGGGCGCCGACACCGAAATTGCGGAAGCCTTCGCCGCCGCAAACATCGGCAAGGTCACCGTCAGCGCCTGACGGACAACAGGGTGCGTGCGGGAAAGGTTGCACCGCACGCACCCTGGCTCGAACACTGCTCGCGTTTACGCGGGAAATCGGCCACTTCGGTCGGCCGCCCACCCGACATTGAGGTCGGAATCAAGAAGTCAAAGAAGACTGTGCGGGAGAATAGTCCCGTGGAAGGAGGGCGCGCCGTGACTGAACACACGAAGACGCCTAGCACCTCTAAGCCGGGAACCGGCTTCGGACATCTGTCCACCAGCAGCGTCCAGAGCAACGTCGAGGCCCGAAAGACCCGTCGATCATTCTGGGGCCAACTTGCCCTGATTGGTCCAGCCTTCGTCGCCGGCGCCTGGCAGTTCGGGCCCGGTAACCTCGCCACCGCCGTCCAGGCTGGCAGCGGCTACCAATACACCCTGATCTGGGTGATCATTGTCTCCACCATCCTGATGATCTTCCTCACGGACATGAGCGTGCGTCTTGGCATCAAATCGCCCGTGTCACTCATCCAATCGATCAAGGACCACCTGGGAAAGAAGGTCGGGGTCATCGCCGGCATCGGCGTCTTCCTGGTCACCTTGTGCTTCTCGGTGGGCAACGCCGTCGGCCTAGGCCTGGGCGCGTCAATGCTGCTAGGCGGATCGCCGGTGATGTGGACGATCATCGGCACCGCCGTGGTCGCCACGATTCTTCTGTTCCGCAACGTCTATCGGGTAATCGAGAAGGTGCTCGTCGTGATGGTTGGCGTCATGGCGATTGCCTTCGTCACATCGGCGTTCATCGCGAACCCCGACTGGGCCGCGGCAGCATCCGGGCTTGTTCCCAGCGTCCCTGACGATGCCTGGTTATTGGTGATCGCATTGGTCGGCACGAACTTCTCCGTAAATGCCGCCTTCTACACCTCTTACGGCACGAAGGAGCGCACACGCAGCGAGGACGACTACCGCGACATCACCATGGTCGATACGGTTCCCGGCATCGTTGCCCCTGGCATCATGACGTCGCTCGTCATCGTCGTTGCGGCCTCCGTACTGGGTGCCACGGGCAAGGTCGCCTCAATTATGGGCCAGCTTGGCAGCGTCTTTGAGCCCCTGGCCGGCCCGATCGGCACCGCGATCTTCGCCATCGGGTTCACCGGCGCCGCTTTCTCTGCCATGACCGCCAACTGCACCGCCGGCGGCACCATGCTCTCCGACGCACTCAACAGGCGTGGCACTAACGGCATCACTTCGGGCACACAGAAGCTGATCAGCGGGATCATCCTCGCGTTCGGCCTCACCATCACGGTCATCTTCCAAACCTCACCGGTGCAGGTCATCGTTATCGCCCAGGCGCTGACGATCCTGGTTGCACCTCTGCTGGCAACACTGATCGTGGTGATGGCCAATCGCCGCGACCTGATGGGTTCGCTGCGCAATAAGTGGTGGCAGAACCTCTTTGGCGTGGTGGGCCTCCTCGCGGTGCTCGCCCTGTCCGTTCGACTGATCCTCAACTTCGCGGCCGGCGGCTGACGCTCTCGTTATCCGCACACAAAGTAGTGCCCCCATCCGAAGGGTGGGGGCACTACTGGCATATCCACCATTAGTACCCGTGGGCGCCGAGCTGCCCGAGCAGGTCGTCCCACAGTCCGCCGTGGTCGACCTGGTGGTGGATGACAGTTCCGGGCACGGCCGGGATTGCACAAGCGCCAACGCCCGGCACAAACGGCACCAGGACACTGTCACCCAGCGTCAGCGTGGCGCCGAGCTCCACGAACGGCGGCACGTCGAGAAGCCGTTCCGCCAGCCAGGAGCCCACCGGCGATGCAGCGGCCAGGTCATTCTTCACCGCGTCCACGGCAACGGTCATCCGCGTGTACTCCTCGAAAGGGATCCGGACCATGGGCATCCCCGACGCCAGGACGTCCGCCGCCGCTTCCAGGTCAGTATCCGCGTTGTACTCTCCGCTGCCTGCCTCGGCCAGCGTGCCCCCAACCCACACGAGCGTGACGCGCTCGGCGAGCACCGGGTCCAGCCGCAGCGCGGCAGCGACGTTGGTCAGCGGACCGCCGCACAGAACCGTGGTCCGCCCGTAGCGGGCGGACACCTCCACGATGGCGCGCGCCGCATCACTGACCTGCACCGGACCCGTTCCGGTGGCCTCCGCACCGGTCACCACGGGCACGCCGGTGACTCCCATCAGCTCAAGGAGATGAGAGGCAAGCTCCGCGCCACGGCTGGACGTAGCCGCCGCGTCCAGGGCAGCCACCCGGGCCAGGCCCGGGTCCAGAAGCGACGAAGTGACCAGCACCTCAGGATCCGGCCCGCAACGCAGGAGGATGTGCGCCAGGGCCACCAACCCGTCAGGATCGCCGCCGAAGTCGTTGTCGACGATCAGCAGGCCGCCGAAAGTTTCAGCCACAGCGCCTACACTCCCGTCGGGACGGCCAGGGCCGCAGGCCCGGTGAAGCTGTGCGTGCCGGCGCCGACAGTGCGGGACGCGCCGCCCGGAAGTACGACGTCGGCCTCCACTCCCCCAGGTACCGTCGCCTCGAGGCGGAACCCGCCGTCGTCGTTCTTCCATTCCACGCGGATAGTGCCATGCGCCGTTTTCAGGGAGGTGGTGGCCCAGTCGATGCCTTCGCCCGGGACGGGTGCGATCCGGACCTTGCTGTATCCGGGTGCCAGCGGGCTGAGGCCGCCGACGCCCTTGTGCAGCCAGTCGGCCACGGCGCCCAGGGCGTAGTGGTTGAAACTGGTCATCTCGCCGGGGTTGATGGTGCCGTCCGGCAGCATGGAGTCCCAGCGTTCCCAAACAGTGGTGGCGCCCATGGTGACCGGGTAGAGCCAGGACGGGCATTCCTGTTCCAGCAGCAGGCGGTAGGCCTCCTCGCTGTGGCCGGTGTCCGTGAGGGCGCCGGTGATGAACGGGGTCCCGGCGAAACCGGTGGACACACGGTAGTTGTTCTTCCGGACCAGCTCGGCAAGGCGGTTGCCCGCGAAATCGATGTGTTCCGCGCTGGGCAGGATCCCGAAGGCAATGGCCAGCGCGTAGACGGTAGTGCAGTCGCTGTGGATGGTGCCGTCGGCAACCACGTAGTGCTCGAGGAACGAGGTCTGGACGCGGGCGGCGAGCTGCTCGAAGTGCTCGGCATCCTCATGGTGGCCCAGCAGCCGGGCGGTCTTGGCGGTGATGGTGGCCGTGCGGAACAGGCAGGTGGTGGCCACCACGCCGGTGTCCGCCTTGGCTGCCCACGGCTGGTCCGGAGCGGCGTCCGGGTCCAGCCAGTCGCCGAACTGGAAGCCCGTGTCCCACAGCCCGGTGGGTGAGAGCAGGCCCTCCACCCGCCCGGTATGCGCAGCCATCGATTCGTACTGGGTCGTCAGGACCGTGTCATCGCCGTACGCCTCCCACATCGCCCAGGGCACCCACACGGAGGCTTCGCTCCACAGCGCGGAGGATTCCGGCGCCGGGAAGCCGGCTGGCTGCGGGTTGTATTTGAGGGCGTCCGGGACGGTGATGGGCACCAGCCCGTCAGCTGCCTTCTGCTCGGCGGCGAGGTCCAGGAGCCAGTCCTGCAGGAAGCCCTTGACGTCGTAGAGGAACGCGGCCGTGGGTGCGAAGACTCCGATGTCGCCGGTCCAGCCGAGCCGCTCGTCGCGCTGCGGGCAGTCAGTGGGCAGGTCCAGGAAGTTGCCCCGCAGCCCCCAGACAATGTTGCGGTGCAGCTGGTTCACCAGTTCGTTGGAGCACTCGAACGTGCCGATGCGCTCCAGTTCGGAGTGGACCACCACCGCCTCCAGCGAGTCCTCGGTGAGGGTGCCCGGCCAGCCGGAAATCTCGGCGTAGCGGAAGCCGTGGAAGGTTTTGGTCGGTTCGAAGGAGTCCTCATCGCCGGACAGGATGAACGTGTCCGCGGCCTTGGCGGTCCGCAGCGGACGGACGCCCAGCTCGCCGTCTTCCAGCACTTCGGCATGGCGCACCGTGATGGTCTCCCCCGCCTCGCCCTGGACGGTGAACCGGACCCAGCCCACGAGGTTCTGGCCGAAGTCCACGAGCGTCTTGCCGGCAGGTGAGGTAAAGACTTTCACGGGACGGACGACGGCGGTGCGCACCACGGGCGGTCCCACCGGCTCAGCCAGCCGGTCGACGTCGAACGCCACCTTATTCACGCCGGTCCAGTCAGTGCCGGGAGCGAAGCCGGGCTCGGCCCAGCCGGGCTGGTTGCGCCGGGCGTCGATGGTCTGCCCATCGTAGAGGTCATTGAATGTGGTGGCGGAAGGGCCGGACTGCCAGGACGCATCCGACGCGATGGACTGGACGTGGCCGTCCTCGAACACAACATCCAGCTGCCCGAAGAACCCCAGCTGGTCGCCGTAGAGGTTGGACAGGCCGTGCCATGCGAGGCGCCCGCGGTACCAGCCGTTGCCCAGCGAAACGCCAATGACACTGGTTGGCCGGATCAGCGGCGTCACGTCATAGCTGCGGTACCGGAGCCGCCACTCGTAGGAGCTCCAGCCGGGGCTCAGCACGTCCTCACCCACCGGAACGCCGTTGATCAGGGCCTCGTAGACTCCGAACGCGGTGGCCCGCAGCGTCGCCTTGGCCACTGCGCCGTGGCCCTCGTCCAGCTGGAATTCCTTGCGCAGGAGCGGGGCGCCGTCGCAGTCTTCAGCGGGGGTGATCATGGCGGCGAACCAGGGTGTTGACGTCATGGAAGGTGTGTTCCGTTCGGTAGGAAGGCGGGTCGAGGAAGTCGGGGATGTTGCGCGGTCACGCGTAGTGGCAGGCGACGTCGGAGCCGCCCACCTGCCGGAGCGCCGGGCGTTCGGTGGCGCACAGTTCCGTGGCCAGCGGGCAGCGGAGCCGGAACGGGCAGCCGCCGGGTCCCGGCACCGCCGCCGCGCCGGTGCGGACGCCCAGGGACTCCCGCGCCTCCCGGCGTGCTGCCTGCTCGGCGGGCCGCGGTACGGGGGACGCGGCGACGAGCGCCTGGGTAAACGGGTGCTTCGGGTTCTCGGTGACGGCGGCCGCAGGCCCGCTTTCCATCACCTGGCCGCGGTAGAGGACCACCACGCGCTGGGCCAGGAACTGCACCACGGCGATGTCGTGGGCAATAAAGAGGTAGCTGAGTCCCCGTTCGTCCCGCAGGTCGGCCAGGAGGTTCAGCACCTGCGCTTGGGTGGAGAGGTCCAGGGCGCTCACGGCCTCATCGCAAACCACCAGGTTGGGATCGCAGATCAGGGCGCGGGCCACGGAGATGCGCTGCCGCTGCCCGCCGGAGAACTGGCTGGGGTACCGGTCCACGGCCTCGCGGGGCAGGCCCACGCGTTCCAGCATGTCCTCGGCCCGCTGCCGGGCTTCCGCGGCGGAGACGCCACGGAGGCGGAGCGGTTCTGCCAGCGAGGAGCCCACCGTGTTCCGCGGGTTCAGCGAGGAATTGGGGTCCTGGAAAACGGCCCGCAGCTCACTCCCCAGGGCCCGGCGCTGGGACGCGCCCGCGGCGGTGATGTCCTTGCCCTGGTACGTGATGGACCCGCCGGAGACCTTTTGCAGGCCCAGAATCGCCTTGCCAATGGTCGATTTTCCGGAGCCCGACTCCCCCACCAGCCCCACAGTCTCGCCGGGAGCGATGCTGAAGCTGACGCGGTCGACGGCGGCGGGCCCGGCGGCTGCCTTGCGCCCCCGTCCGTAGCGGACCACCAGGTCCTCGACCTCCAGCAGCGGCTGGGCGGCACCGGGCAGCGAAGCTTCGGGGCGGACCGAGGTTGCGGTGCTCATGCGTGATCCTTTTCTACGGTCCGGGTTTTAACTGCCCTGGCTTCGGACAGGGTCAGAACGTGGTGGCTGGGGACATCGGTGGCCACCCAGTCCAGGCCCTCGACGGCGAGTTCGTCCGCCTTGACGCAGCGGACCACACCGTCGGCGGTTCCGGAGGGCAGCAGCGGGATGGGGACCAAGCACGCGGAGCCGGCGAACTGGCAGCGGGCGGCGAAGCGGCATGTGGCGGGCCAGTCCTTGGGCTGCGGAACCTGGCCGCTGATGGTGGCCAGCCGTTCCGGCATGTCAGCGGCGCGGTTGGCGTGCGGGTCCGCGGCGAGCAGGGCAAGGGTGTAGGGGTGGCGCGCGTTGTCCAGGATGCTGTCCGTGCGGCCGTTCTCCACCACCTCGCCCGCGTACATCACGGCCACCTGGTCGCAGAGGTCCGCCACCACACCGAGGTCGTGCGTGACCATCACCACCGACATTCCGGTGTCTTTTACCAGGCTGCGCAGGAGCGAGAGGATCTCGGCCTGCACGGTGACATCCAGGGCCGTGGTGGGTTCGTCCGCGACGAGCAGGCGCGGTCGCCCGGCGAGGGCCAGGGCGATGGCAACGCGCTGGGCCATGCCGCCGCTGATCTGGTGCGGGTAGGTCTTCAGGATCCGGGATGCATCCACGATGCCCACCTTTTCCAGCAGGCTGAGGGCTTCGGCCTTCGCTTCGGCCCTGCCCATCCGGCGGAGCCGGCGGACGGTGGCGGTGAGCTGGTAGCCCACGGTGAACATGGGGTCCAGGGCTCGCATGGGTTCCTGGGAGATGAGGGCGATATCGCGGCCGCGGATCCCTTCCATGTCCTTGTCCGTGGCCGCGGCAAGGTTCTTGCCGTTCCACAGGATCTGGCCCCCGGTCACCGAAACGCCGGAGGGCAGCAGGCCCAGAAGGGACAGCGCGGTCATGGTCTTGCCGCAGCCGGATTCGCCCACGAGGCCCAGGACCGTGCCGGGTTCGACGTCGAAGGAGACGTCCGTGACCAGGCGGACGCCCTCGCCCGCACCTGCAGAGTCGACGCCGACCGAGAGGTTGCGGACGCTCAGCTTCCCTTTCGCAGCGTCCTTGGGCGCCGGGGCAGCAGCGGCGATGGTCGCAACAGCTTTGGCCCGCTGGCGCCGCGCCGCGGCGGAGGGCAGGTGCGAGGCTGTGGCGTTCGGCGACTTGCCCAGGGCATTTCCGATCGCGTTGGCGGCCAGGACCGTCAGCGCCAGGACGGCGCCGGTGGGGACCATCAGCCAGGGAGCGTCATAAACGTGCTGCGAGGCGCCCTGAATCATGCCGCCCCAGCTGGGCTGCGGGATGGGCGGGCCGAAGCCGATGAACGCGAGGCCGGCCTGGATCAGCATGCCGACGGCGAAGATCAGGGCCGCCTGGACCACAGTTGTGTTCGTCAGGCCGGGCAGCACGTGGCGGACGCTGATGCCGGCCCTGCCCATGCCGTCCACCTTGGCCGCATCCACGTACAGCTGGGACTGCAGGGACTTGGCCTGACCCAGCATCACCCGGTAAATGCCGGCCGAGATCAGCACACCCAGGATGCCCATGATCAGCGGGATGTTGGTTCCCACGGCGCCGATGACCGCCAGGATGATCACGGTGCCCGGCAGCGACATCATGATTTCGGTGACGCGGCTGATGACGTTCTCTACCCGCTCACCGCAGGCCGCCGCCAGCATGGCCAGGAGTGTTCCGAGGCCGACGGCGACAATCACCGTGATCATGGACGTCCCCAGAGTTCCGGCTGCTGAGGCGAAGATGCGGCTCAGCAGGTCCCGGCCCAGTTCGTCGGTGCCAAGCCAGTGGGCGGCCGTCGGTCCGGAGAGGACCGCGGTGAAGTCCTGGTCCTCGGTCTTGAACGGCAGCCAGAGCGGCGCGGTGAGTGAGGCGGCCACGAGCGCGGCCAGCCAGATTACGCCGGCGATGCTCGCCGGGGAGGCGAACAGCTTGCTGCCGGAGAATTTCTTCGCCGCGCTTTGGCGCGGGGCCTTGGGAAGGACGGCAGCCGCCGTCGGCTCCGCTGCATCTGCAGGTGCGGGGGCAACGTTGGGAATCATGAGGCACGCAACTTCGGGTCGAGGAACTTGGTGGCCAGTTCCAGCACCAGGTTCACGGCGACCACCACCACGGTGGCGATCACTACGACGCCCTGGACGGACGGGGCGTCATGGGTGCTGACGGAGTTCTGGACGGCCTGGCCCAGGCCCGGCATGGCGAACAGCTGCTCGGCGATGACAGATCCGCCGAAAAGTTGGATGAACTGCAGCGCGATGCCGGCCACGATGGGGAGGCTGGCGTAGCGCAGGGCGTGGACGTAGAGGATTTTCCAGGTAGGGGTGGCGGTGGCCCGGAGGGTGCGGATGTGTTCCTGCTGGAGCGCCTCGAGCATGGAAGCCCTGGTTTGGCGGGCGATGAACGCAGCGCCGCCCACGGCCAGGGTGATCACCGGCAGCGCCAAGGACAACGCCCAGTCCTGCGGGGAAGCCTCGAACGGTACGTAGCCGGTGGCCGGGAAGACGGAGGACTGGACGGCGAGGAGGTAGACGAAGATGATGCCGATCCAGAAGGCGGGGAGCGCCACGGCCATGCCGGCCACACCGCCGATGATGCGGTCCACCATGCCGCCGCGGACAGCGGCCGTGACGCCCAGCGCGATGCCGAGGACGGCGCTGAGTATGGTGGCTCCGGCCGCCAGGGAAGCGGTGACGGGGAGCCTGCCGGCGAGATCGCCGCTGACCGAGCGGCCGTCGATGAGCGAAATGCCGAGGTCACCCTGGACGGCGGCACCGAGCCAGTTGAAGAATTGGGCCACGAGGGGTTCGTTCCAGCCGAGGCGCTGGTTGACCTCGTCGATGGCCTCCTGGGAGGCGCCGGCGCCGAGGGATACGGCTCCCGGGCTGCCGGGCATTGCATGCACCAGCAGGAATGCCAGCACCGCAACCACCAGCACGGTGGCCAGCGCCATCAGCAGGCGCTTGGTGATGAATAGTGCCATGGTGACCTCCATCGGTCAGGCCCTTGCCAGGCGGGCCCTCGTCCTTGGGGGGGGGAGGGCCCGCCCGGCAGGTGCGGGTATTAGCTGGCCGGCTTGTAGGACGAGAGGAGCGGGTAGGCGTTGGTGCCGGCGAACTCCACCGGAGCCACCTTCCTGGTGTTGTAGCCCTGGTTGGTGAGCGCCTCGTACAGCGGGATCATCCAGCCGGATTCCACCAGGCGGGTGTTCAGCTTGGTGGCCGCTGCCTTGACGGCGGCGTCATCCGTGGCGGCGGCCAGCTCGCCGGTGGCTGCGCTGAGCTGGTCGTCGGTGGCCTTCTGCACGTTGGTGAAGCCGTTGAGGATTGCTCCGTACATCACGCCCACGGGGTTGTCCCAGTTCAGGGGTGCGTAGCCGAGGGGCGTGGTGGCGACGGCGGCGAAGGCTTCGTCAGTGGAGGCAGCCATCTTCACGTTCATGGTGATTCCGACGGCGGCAAGGTCCTTCTGGACTGCCTGCAGGTCCGTCTGGGTCTGGGCGCCGGCGATGATGGTGAACTCGAAGCCGTTCGGGTAGCCGGCCTCGGCCAGCAGGCTCTTGGCCTTGTCCGGGTTGTAGGCGAACGTGGTTTCAATGTCCTTGCTGAATCCTGCGGAGTCCTTGGGCAGGGCGTTCCAGGCGGGGATGTCGCCCTTGTGCAGTGCGTCCACCAAGGCCTGGCGGTTGATGGCGTACTGGATGGCCTGGCGGACCTTCTCCTCGGCGAAGGCCGGGGCGGTCTTGCCGATCTTGTCGAAGGAGATCATGGTGTTCACGGTGCCGCCGATCTGGGACACCCCCACACCCTTGGACTTGACGAAGTCAACGGTGTTGGAGGTCAGCATGGCCACGTCCGCCTGGCCGGACACCAGGGCGTTGGCGCGGGCCTGCGGGTCAAGGACCACACTGAAGATGACCTTGTTGAAGGCGTACTTGGAGGCTTCGGGGCTCTTGCTGTTCTTCACCAGGACGTACTTGTTGCCCTTCACCGTGGCCGGATCCAGGATGTAGGGGCCGGAGCCGTCCGGGGTGGCGGCGAGGGTGGCGGTGTCCGTGACGCCGTTCTTGCCAACGATCATGCCGGTGGTGGACGCCAGGTTCTTCTCGAAGCCGGGCTGCGGCTTGGTGAAGGTCAGGGCCACCTGGGTGGGGCTGACTACATCCACGGAGGCAATTTCCTGCGCGCCGCCCTTTGCCACGGCGGAGTAGGCGCTCAGTGCGGGATCGGACCGGCGGTCCAGGTTGGCCTTGACCAGCTCGGCGTCGAGCTTGGAGCCATCCGTGAAGGTCACGCCGTCCTTGAGGGTCAGCGTCAGGACGGTGTTGTCGGCGTTGTAGCTGAACTCCTTGGCCAGGCCCGGAGCTGCCGAACCGTCCGGCTGCAGCGTCATCAGGCTCTCGTAGAGGCCCTCGAAGAACTGCCGCTGGGCAGCCGAGACACGCAGTGGATCGTAGCCGAATGAGGCCGAGTCGCTGTCGATGGCGAGGGTCAGGGTGCCGGTGTCCGCCTTGGCGGTGGCCTGGCTGGAGCCGCCGCCGCAGGCGGTCAGCGATCCGAGCAGGAGCGCTCCGGCCAGAACGGCGGAGCTCGCACGGGCGGTGGAGTTCAGGAGTTTCATGTAGTGCGCCTTTGCATTCTGATGTCAGCGGAGAAGAACGTTGTGGGGCTGGCTGCTCGCCGGCTCCCACCAGCATCAGCCGCGCGCAAGGAGCGCTCACATGAGAATGTCATTGATTGAAAAAGTATTGTGGCCCCGGTCACGCGGCCCGTCAGGATTGAAAGCCAGGGCAGAGAGGCCCCGCGCGCTGCTCCCAGGCGCTGAACCGAAAGGAACCACATGACCACCGCATCACCCTTCCCGCAGGACTTCCTCTGGGGCGTCGCCAGCGCCGGCCACCAGGTGGAGGGGAACAACGTCAACAGTGACACCTGGTTCCTTGAACACCTGCCGGGCAGCATGTTCTCTGAACCGTCCGGGGATGCCGTGGACCACTACCACCGCTACCGCGAGGACATCGCGCTGATCGCCGGCCTGGGCTTCACCACATACCGGTTCTCGATCGAATGGGCCCGCATTGAGCCGGAGGAAGGCCACTTCTCGCAGGCGGAGCTGGACCACTACCGCCGCATGCTGGAGGCCTGCCACGAGCACGGCCTCACCCCCGTTGTCACGTTCCACCACTTCACGTCACCGCGCTGGCTCCTGGCCCTGGGAGGCTGGGAAGGCGCCCGCACCGCAGAGCTCTTCGCCCGCTACTGCGACCGGGTCATGGCGCACCTTGGCGACCTGATCGGCGTCGCCTGCACCCTGAACGAACCCAACCTGCCGTGGCTGCTCGAGTCCTTCGGCATCGGCGGAGTGGCACCGGAAAACCGTGGCTCCGTGCCGGTGTGGGCGGCTGCAGCGGAGCGCCTGGGCGTTGATGCCAGCACGATTGCGGCGTTCCAGTTCTGCTCCACCGAGGCCGGCTTCGACGTGAAGCTGGCGGCGCACCGGGCCGGCACCGCCGTCATCAAGTCCCACCGGCCGGAGCTTCGGGTGGGCTGGACCCTGGCCAACTCGGACATCCAGTCGCTTGACGGCGGCGAGGAGCTGGCCACGCAGGTGCGCCGCCACGTGAACGAGCGCTTCCTGGAGGCGTCCCGGGGTGACGACTTCGTGGGCATCCAGACCTACGGCCGCACCGTGTACGGCCCGGACGGCCACGCGCCCGCCCCGGACGGCGTGGCAACGAACCAAATGGGCGAAGAGATCTACCCGCAAGCCCTCGAAGCCACCATCCGGGAGGCCCACCGGATCGCCGGCATCCCAATCATCGTCACGGAAAACGGCCTGGCCACCAAGGATGATTCGCAGCGGGTGGACTACCTCCGCGTCGCGGTGGCCTCCGTGGCTTCCTGCCTGGCCGACGGCATCGACGTCCGCGGCTACATCGCCTGGACGGCGTTCGACAATTTTGAATGGGTGTTCGGTTACGGGCCGAAGTTCGGCCTCATCGCCGTGGACCGGGAGACCCAGGAACGGACGCCCAAGGAGAGCGCGTACTGGCTGGGCCGGCAGGCGCAGGTGCGCACCGCAGAGTCAGACGATACAGGGGTCAGCAGGGCGCCGCAGCCGGCCTGACCGCCGTCGCGCATTCAACGGGCGCGCGCTGCATGTCCGCGACAACCGGCATTGACCCGGTGAGGACCTCAACCACGGCAAGCTGGCCGGTGGTGTCCGGGACGCCCGGGAACTGAACCTGCGGCTCCTCAGCCGGGACCACCGGCTGGGGAGCGGCGGCGCGCATTCGGAAAAGCGCGATGGCGGAGATGAGGAACCAGGCCACATTGGTCACCACGGACGGCCAGGCCCCGTGGACCGTGCCGTTGATGATGAACGCAACGGCGCCAAAGAGGTTCGCGGCCTGGAAACCCTTGCCGGCCTTCAGCCAGCCCATGGAAACGGAGAGGTAGGCACTGAGGATCGCAACCGCGCCGGTCCAGCCGGCGATTTCCCACAGCAGTTCCATGGTGTCCTTTCAGGGGTGGCGCCTGGCAGAGAGAAGCCGGGCAGGCGTAGTGGCACGGGTTTTAAAAGGGCTTGTTGTGCCGGATTCCCGGGCTGGATCAGCTGGTCGGCGGGACAATCATACTCTGCCGGAACAGTGCAACCACCTCTCCTTTGGACGAGGTGTCCATTCTCACATTCATGAACGTTCCGTTCAATAGCTGAACGTCCCCTGCGGCGGGTGCGAAGGCTCCCGCTCTGGACAACTCCCCCGCCGCGTAGCACCATCTGAAAGGTGACCACCAGTTCCGTCCCCGAGGCGCGCCTGCGCGAGCTCCGGGACCTTCGCCGCGTCAAGGACCGGATCGACAGGGAGTACGCGCAGCCGCTCGACGTCGAATCCCTGGCCCGCGGGGTGCACATGTCCGCCGGGCACCTGAGCCGCCGCTTCAAGTCCGCATACCAGGAATCTCCGTACAGCTACCTCATGACCCGGCGCATCGAGCGGGCCATGGCGCTGCTCCGCCGCGGCGACCTCTCGGTCACGGAGGTGTGCTTCGCCGTCGGCTGCTCCTCCTTGGGAACGTTCAGCACCCGCTTTACCGAACTCGTGGGCATGCCGCCCAGCGTCTACAAACAGGAGGCGCAAAGCTCGACGGCGGGCATCCCCGCGTGCGTGGCCAAACAGGTCACCAGACCGGTCAGGAATCGAGAAGCGCCCGCCCCGGAGCCGCAACTAGCATGACTGCCATGAACAACATCACCATTTCCTCAACCTTCCTTCCGCACACCGATCCCGACGCCTCCCTGGCCTTCTACCGCGACGCCCTGGGCTTCGAGGTCCGCAACGATGTTGGCCGCGGCACCATGCGCTGGATTACGGTAGGCCCCGCCGGTCAGCCAGGCGTCTCCATCGTCCTGCATCCGCCGGCCGTGGACCCCGGCATCACCGACGACGAACGCCGCATCATTGCCGAGATGATGGCCAAGGGCACCTACGCCACGGTCATCCTGTCCGCCCCGGACGTGGACGCCGCGTTCGCCGCGGTGGAGGCAACCGGAGCCGACGTGGTCCAGGAACCGGTTGACCAGCCCTACGGCATCCGTGACTGCGCCTTCCGCGACCCTGCCGGCAACACCGTCCGCATCAACCAGCAGCAGTGAGCTGGGAGGATTGACACCAGCGACGCCTCGGGGAGGCTGCGGGCGCCTCCCCCAGCACCAGCCCAACAGATGGAGACCCGATGAGCACGGACACCAGTACCGCCACCAGCACCGATCCCCGGACCAATGGGTTGCACGCCGCCGACACCCACGACCTGATCCGCGTGCAGGGTGCGCGGGAAAACAACCTCAGGGACGTCAGCGTTGAGCTGCCCAAGCGCCGGTTGACCGTCTTTACCGGCGTGTCCGGCTCGGGCAAGAGCTCGCTGGTGTTCGCCACCATCGCCGCAGAGTCGCAGCGCATGATCAACGAGACCTACAGTGCGTTTGTGCAGGGCTTTATGCCCTCGCTGGCCCGGCCCGAGGTGGACTTCCTGGAGGGGCTCACCACGGCGATCATCGTGGACCAGGAGCGCATGGGCGCCAACCCGCGCTCCACCGTGGGCACCGCCACCGACGCCAACGCCATGCTCCGCATCCTCTTCAGCCGGCTCGGCTCCCCCTACGCCGGCCCACCCACCGCGTTCTCGTTCAACGTTCCCACCCGCAAAGCCAGCGGCGTGATGTCCACGGAAAAGGGCGGCCGGGTGGAAAAGGCCGTGGTCCAGCAGGCCGTCTACCTGGGCGGCATGTGTCCCCGCTGCGAGGGCATGGGCGCGGTCAGTGACATCGACCGCACAGCTCTGTACGACGACCAAAAGTCCCTGGCCGGGGGCGCGCTGCTTGTTCCGGGCTACTCCATGGACGGCTGGTACGGGCGGCTGTTCGAGGGGATGGGCCTGCCGATGGACAAGCCCATCGCGAAGTTCACCGCCAAGCAGCTGGACACGATGCTCTTCGCTGAGCCCACCAAGATCAAGGTGGAGGGCGTCAACCTGACGTTCGAGGGCATCATCCCCAAGATCCAGAAGTCAATGCTGTCCAAGGATCCGGAGGCCATGCAGCCGCATGTGCGCCGATTCGTGGAGCGGGCTGTCACGTTCCAGACGTGCCCCGAGTGCGAGGGGACCCGGCTGACTCAGCAGGCACTGTCCTCCAAGATCAACGGCAAAAACATCGCCGAGCTGTGCCGGATGCAGATCAGCGACCTCGCCGAGTGGGTCCGCGAGCTCAAGGACCCCTCGGTGGCTCCGCTGCTCAAGGGCCTGCAGCATCTGCTGGACTCGTTCTCCGATATCGGCCTGGGCTACCTCAGCCTTGACCGGCCCGCCGGCACGCTCTCCGGCGGCGAGGCGCAGCGGACCAAAATGATCAGGCACCTCGGGTCCTCGCTCACCGACGTCACCTACGTCTTTGACGAGCCCACCATCGGCCTGCACCCGCACGATATCGAGCGGATGAACCAGTTGCTGCTGCAGCTGCGGGACAAGGGAAACACGGTGCTGGTGGTGGAACACAAGCCGGAGACCATTGCCATCGCGGACCACATCGTTGACCTGGGTCCGGGGGCCGGCAGAGCCGGCGGCACCGTCTGTTACGAGGGCACCGTGGAGGGCCTGCGGTCCAGCGACACCATTACCGGGCGGCACCTCGGCGACCGGGCTTCACTGAAGGACAGCGTCCGGAAGGCTTCCGGTGCGCTGGAGGTGCGCGGGGCGTCCACGCACAACCTGCAGGCGGTCGACGTCGACATCCCCCTGGGCGTCCTCACCGTAGTTACGGGCGTGGCCGGCTCGGGCAAGAGTTCGCTGATCCACGGCTCTGTGGCCAAGCGCGAGGGGGTGGTGGTGATCGACCAGGGCGCCATCAAGGGGTCCCGCCGCAGCAACCCGGCCACGTACACCGGCCTGCTGGAGCCCATCCGCAAGGCGTTCGCGAAGGCTAACGGAGTGAAGCCTGCCCTGTTCAGCTCCAACTCCGAAGGCGCCTGCCCCACCTGCAACGGCGCCGGCGTGATCTTCACCGAGCTGGGTGTGATGGCCACGGTGGAGTCGCCGTGCGAGGACTGCGAGGGCCGCCGCTTCCAGGCGTCGGTGCTCGAATACACGCTGGGAGGGAAGAACATCGCCGACGTGCTGGCCATGTCCGTGACCGAGGCCGCCGCCTTCTTCGCCGAGGGCGACGCCAAAACACCGGCCGCGCGGACCATCCTGGACCGGCTGGAGGACGTGGGCCTGGGCTACCTCAGCCTCGGCCAGCCGCTCACCACGCTCTCCGGCGGCGAGCGCCAGCGCCTCAAGCTTGCCAGCCAGATGGCCGAAAAGGGCGACATCTACGTGCTGGACGAACCCACCACGGGCCTGCACCTCGCCGATGTGGCGAACCTGCTGGGACTGCTGGACCGGCTGGTTGATTCCGGCAAGTCCGTGATGGTGATCGAGCACCACCAGGCCGTGATGGCGCACGCAGACTGGCTCATCGACCTGGGGCCGGGAGCAGGGCACGACGGCGGGCAGATCGTTTTTGAGGGCACGCCGGCGGACCTTGTGGCTGATGCAGCGACGCTCACCGGCAAGCACCTCGCGGCCTACGTGGGTGGTTGAGCCCGCCGGTGGTTGGGCCTTACTGCAGCCGGCCCGGGAACAGTGGCCGGGAAGGAGGTGTCCATGGTTCATAATCCTTCCACCGGGTGGCCGGACTTCCATACCGGGCTGGCCTACGCTGGCGGTATGGCCCAACATTTCCGGTACGACGTCGAGATCCTGCACCTGCTGGTGTCACCCGTGCATGCCTACTTCGGGCGGGCACGTGACGGTGCTGCGGACGTCGCCACGTTCGACGCCGAAACCGCGGAGGTGGTGGCGGGCAAGGGGATTGTGGGCGACCGGTTTTTCGGCAAGGCCGCGCACATGGACGCCGCGGTGACCCTGTTCGCCGTCGAGGCCCTGGAAGCGATGGCCTCGGAGCTTGCGGCCGGGCCGTTCAACCCGCTGGCGACGCGCCGGAACGTCATCCTCCGTGGCGCGCAGCTGGCTCCGCTGGTGGGCCAGGACTTCGCGCTCGAATCGGGTGGTTCCGTGGTGGAGTTCCACGGCGGGCGCCCTGCGCACCCCTGCGCCTGGATGAATGAGGTGCTGGCACCCGGAGCCCATGCTTCGATGCGCGGCCGGGGCGGGATCCGTTGCCGCGCCCTTTCCGGCGGCATCCTGCACCGCGGCCCGGCAGTGCTGGTCAGCCCGGTTGCCCTGGATCCCGGGGAAGCCGGGGTACCTTCCCTCCTGCGGCCGGGCCGGCTGCCGTAGGAGTTGGAACAACTAGTCCAGCCGAACACCCCGGAGCAGCAGGAGTGATCCGCCCACCACCACCGCCGACGCGAGGAAAACCCCGGCCGCACCAAGTCCGGCTGCCACACCGCCGATGGCGCTGGGCAGGATCACTTGGCCTACCCGGTTTCCGGCGAGCCGGAGGGCGAGCGCCCGGCCGCGCTGCCCGGGAGGGGCCTGTGCCGAGAGCCAGGACATGGTGAGTGGCTGGCCGATGCCAAGACCGAGTCCGAGGACTGCCATGACCACAAACAGCAGCCAGGCCGGCATGGGAATCGCAGCCACCGCCAGTGCAACGGTGGACAAGGCGAGGCTTAGCACCAGGAGCCGCATGCGGCCGATCTTCCGGGACACACGTCCCAGCAGCAGCCGGGAAACCATCGAGAAGACGGCACGGACCGTGAGCATCGCACCAACAGTTGCCGCCGTGAGTCCCCGGTCGGTTCCCAGGGCGGGAAGGTAGACCATGGTCAGGTCCACCACGGCAAGGACGGTGGCACTGGTGGCCAGGGCGCGGGCGACGCCCGGGGCCCTGAGGAGTGAGACCGCGTTGCCTTTGCCGCCACCAGCCGTGACAGCCTTCCTCCTGCCTCCGCTGACCTCGGCGCGGACTGCGAACGTGGTCACGAAAAGCACCAGGCTCATGCCGGCGGAGAGGAGGAAGATCGCCTGTGTGTCCGGCTGGATGGACGCGCCTCCCACGAGGGAAATCGCCAGTGGTCCCAGGGCCTGGCCCAGGGATGCCGCGAAGGTCAGGTACCCGAAGGCGGAATCCATCCGGGCCGCAGCAGCGTTGTTGGCCACCACAGCCTGTTGGCCCACCACGCATGCCAGCTGGCCTGCACCGAGCAGCGCCGTTCCGATGACCAGCGTGGTGATCGACGAGCCCCACAGCAACAGGAAGGCAGACGAGGCCAGAACGACGGCGGACCCCATGGCCATGAGCCGGCGCTCACCTAATTTGTCCACCAGGCTGCCCGTAGGAACGGCAAGCAACAGGGGGAACACGGCGTAGCTGGCCGCCAGCAGGCCCAGGGCAAACGAGGGAACGTCCAGCTCCAGGGCGCGGTACGTGGCAGCCGGCCGGACCAGGAAGGTCACCGCCTGGATCAGCGCGGAATGAAGGAGTAAGGCAGCGGCCGAGCGGCGTCCGAGTTCCCCGATCATGAGATGCCCACGCCGCTGCCCGAGATGGCCTTCAGGGCCGCATCCCGGGCGCCCATGACGTGCTCGAACGCAATTTTTGCGGCTTGGTCCGGGTTACCGGCAGCAACGGCGTCCACCAGGGTCCGATGCTGGGCGAGGGCCTGCTCCCGCCGTCCCAGGGTGCTGTTGGTGAAATGCCTGTACCGCTCCATCTGGCTGGAGACCTGTCCGTGGAACCGCCGGGCCCACGAGTTGCCGGCCACCGCGGCAATCTTCGCGTGCAGCGCCATGCCCTGCTGCATGGCGTCGTCGGCAAACTCCACGAGCGCGGCGTTGCGGGCGAGGATGGTGCGGAGCGCTTCGATATCGGCCGCGGTCGCGTTGATGCAGGCGTTCCGGGCCATCAGGGATTCGATCGCCGCCCGGACTTCGTACAGTTCCGAAATCGTTGCGGCGTCGAGCACCGGCACCAGCACGCCACCCGTGGGTTGCTGTTCCAGGAGGTTCTCCGAAATCAACCGCCGGATGGCTTCGCGCAGCGGCGTGCGGCTCACCTGCAGCGCGGAGGCCATCGCAGGCTCGTAAAGGCGCTCCCCCGGCTTCAGTTCAAGGGCGAGGATCTTCCGCTTCAGCTCGGCGTAGACAAAATGGGCGCCCGTGTTCCGGGCGGGTGAATCTGGCATGGGGAAACCTCCACGGCTATTGTACTTGTATACAAGTACACTTCACGCACGGGAAAATTCTGAGGGGAAGTGGCACGCATATTCATCACCGGTTCCGCTGACGGGCTGGGACGCCACACGGCCGGGACTTTTTTGGAGAACGGCCACGACGTCGTCGTGCACGTACGGAATCCTGCACGCCTGGACGCCGTCCGGGACCTTCTGGACCAGGGCGCCTCTGTGGTGACGGGCGACCTCGCTGACCCGGAGCAAACACGCGACGTCGCCGAACAGGTCAACAAGACTGGCCGGGTAGACGCCGTCATCCACAACGCGGGCGTGCTGCACAGCCCGGACATCTTCCAGGTGAAAGTTGTGGCCCCGTACCTCCTGACCGCACTCATTGACCGCCCGCAGCGGCTGGTCTATCTCAGCAGCGGCATGCACCGGGGCGGCCACGCGGACCTCACGCGCCTTTACCAGGGCACGGACAACGTCACCTACTCGGACAGCAAGCTCTACCTCACGGCCCTCGCCGCCGGCGTCGCGCGTTTATTGCCCGACGTCCTCAGCAACGCCGTGGATCCCGGTTGGGTGCCCACCCGCATGGGCGGCGCCGGCGCCCCTGACGACCTCAGGCTCGGCCACCTTACGCAGGAATGGCTGGCCACCAGCGACGACCCGGCGGCCCTCACCAGCGGCGGCTACTGGTTCCACCAGCACCGGGAAAAGCCGCATCCGGCCGCCCGGGATGAGCGGTTCCAGGACGGACTCCTGGACTACCTGGCCGAGGCCACCGGGGAGCGCCTGGCCTGACGGGTACTACACCAGTGCGGTGGCATTCGCTGGTGACCCGGTCCTGCCGGTGATGTTCAGCGGCTTGATGGTGATGAAGGCATCCCACCGGCCGGAACTCCGCATGTGGCCTGCGAGGGGCCCGAGCCGCCACAGCTCCCCCAGCGGCATCCTCAGCTTGGCGAGGAGCTGCTGGTGCATCATGCCGTGGTCGTTGAACGCGCTCTCCCGGTAGGGGCTCGACGGCGGTCCTCATGGACGGCCGGATCGTGGGGACGGGTGTTGTGCGGACTGCTGCTCAGGTGCCGGTGCTCCGCGGGCAGGATGTTGACGGTGAACCGGCCCGCGCTGCGGAGCTGCGGCCAGGTGCTGGAGCTCCGGGCAGGGCTGAAGGTGACCAGGGCCGGGTCCAGCGACAGCGACGAGAACGACTGGCAGGTAAAGCCGGCGGTACCGCTGTCCGTGGCCGCGGTGATGACGGTCAGTCCGGACGCGAAGTGGCCCAGGACGTGGCGCAGGCGCCGCGGGGTGAGGTCAAAATGTTCCGTCATGTTGTTTCCTTTCGAGACCGGTGATTCAAACCAACCACCCGTCAGCGTGCTGTTCAATCGATGGTGAAACGCACTGACGCCGTAGGCAATCCGGGGTCACAGCCCGCCGCATGAAGTAACGAAACGGCTCGTTGACCAGCGGTTACCCGCCGCCATGCAGGTGGGATTTTCCGGGCCGCTGGTCTGTACAGCGGATACCGGCTTGAGAGAGACTGGCGCCATGCGCAAGCTGACCTTCGCCATGAACCTGAGCGTTGACGGCTACATTGCCGCGCCCGGCGGCGACCTCGGGTGGAGCGTACCAAGCGACGAGCTGTTCCAGTGGTGGTCCGACCGGGTAGGGATGACGGGCCTGGCGCTGTACGGGCGCAAACTGTGGGAGACGATGAGCTCCCACTGGCCTACCGCCGACCAGCAGCCTGGGGCCACCCCGGCGCAGGTCGAGTTCGCCCGCCGCTGGCGGGACATGCCGAAAGTGGTGTACTCCTCAACGACCCGCTCGGTGGACTGGAACACCCGTCTGGTCACCGGTGACGCGGTCACCGGGATCACCCGGCTCAAGGCCGGCGACGGCGGCTCCATGGACATCGCCGGAGCCACACTCGCCGCGTCGGCCATGCGGGCCGGCCTCATCGATGAGTATGTGCTCGTGACCCATCCGGTCCTGGTGGGCGGCGGCACACCGTTCTTCACAGCCCTGGACAACTGGGTGAACCTGAGCCTGGTGGAGACCCGAAGGTTTCCCGACGGTGTAAACATGACCAGGTACGAGACCAGGCGAATTTAATCCGCGGTCTGCAAAACGGCTGATGCGGGTTCGAATCCCGCCAGGACGTCCAGCCCCCGCACGGGGTGGCGCGTAAGAATTCGACGTGCGGGAACACATAGCGCAACGGCGGGAAACACCGCTCAACGGCTTTTCGGCTGCCGGAATTGGGACCGTATCGCGTGCCAAGCCCCCACCGCCGCCGGGCGGGCAAGCGAAGAAAGCCGGGACACCGCCGTCGTCTGACGCTTTGCAGAATCCTCGAAGGATAGTGTGGGCGGATGGAGATGCGACTTGAGGTTGTGCAGGTACCCGTGGCCGACGTGGACAGGGCAAAGTCCTTTTATTCGGAAAAGCTGGGCTTTGTGCTTGACCACGACGTGGAGCATGTTCCCGGGATGAGGGTTGTCCAGTTGACGCCGCCCGGTTCTGCCGCTTCGATCGTTATTGGAACGGGCATGACCGCCATGGTGCCGGGCAGCCTGGAGGGGCTGCAGCTGGTGGTGCCGGACCTTCCTGCCGTGCGCGATGACCTGGTGCGCCGCGGCGCGGACATCAGCGAGGTCCAGGACATGGGTGGCGTGCTTTTTGCCCACTTCGCCGACCCGGACGGGAACCGCTGGGTTCTCCAGGGCGCCACGCCGCCCGCCGTCAGGGATGCGCACCTGAACGGTGCCTGACCCTGCTTTTTCCGATGCGGTTCAGCTGCGCGGCAGACCGATGGCCCGGCTGATCAGGGCGTCGAACTGGCGGTCACCGAGCAGTGCACGGGCGGTGATCAGCGGCTTGGCGCCGAAGCCCATGGCGTAGCGGGTCCTGGGGGCCTTGGCGGCCACGGCCTTTCCCACCGCGTCGGCCACTACCGATGGCGGGGAGTTCCGGTTTCCGGCCGACTCCGCGCGGAGGGTCCTGGCCACGGCCGCCGCCTGTGCTGCATAAGGTCCGTGCCCGGAGGTCGCTTCCAGGTTGTCAGCCGCGATGGCGCCCCACTCGGTGGCGATACCGCCGGGTTCGATCACCACAACATCGATGCCGAAGGGTTTGACCTCCAGGCGCAGGCAGTCGCTAAGCGCTTCGAGGGCGAACTTCGTCCCGTGGTACCAGCCGCCCAACGGGGTATAAATCTTCCCGCCCATGGAGGTGATGTTCACGATGGTGCCCGAACGGTGCGAGCGCATGTGCGGCAGCACCAGCTGTGCCAGGCGGATCGCACCAAAGACGTTCACCTCGAACTGCCGGCGGCCCTCGTCGATGGGGACGTCCTCCAGCGCGCCGTAGGACCCGTAGCCGGCGTTGTTGACAAGGACATCGATGCGGCCGGTATCGGCGATGATCTGCCCGATGCCGGCGCTCATCGATGCTTCGTCAGTGACATCCATGGCGAGGGGACGGATGCCCTCCGCCGCCAGTTCCTGCAGCCGGTCCGTGCGCCGGGCCGCGCCGTAGACGGTGAGGCCGAGGCCCTGCAGCTTGAGCGCGGTGGCCTCCCCGATGCCTGAGGATGCGCCGGTGACAAGTGCCGTTTTGGGGGTCATGCTCCTAACCTAGGACAGACCCGAACCACCCGGCCAGCGCCTCCTTCAGTCCGGATGAAGATCCCTCCCCCACCCAGGCCACATATCCGTCCGGCCGGACCAGGACAGCGGCGGGAGCAGGGACTTCCCCAAGCACTGGCAACTCCCAAGGCCCGTCATATCGCGCGTCCAACAGCTTCACCCCGGCCGGGAGGACAACGCCATCGAGCGCCCCGGGCGGCCCGAAATTCAGCAGCAGCGGCCTCGCCCCGTGCAGCAGTGCATAGGCCGTCACGGGACCGTCGGAGGTGCCAAGGTCGACGTCGGGCATCCGCCGTCCCAGAAGCGGGTGGCCCTCGCCGAGGTCGTAGTGGACGTCCAGGCCGGACTGCATCCCGGCGAACCGTTTCCGTGGCTCTTCCATGCCCAGGAGCTCGGAGACCACCTCCCCTGCCGCCTTGGTCCGGGGGTCCGGGCGGCGCAGCGCAGTCTGGGCCATAGTGTTGCGCAGCACGCGGGCCGCCACCGGATGCCGTTCAGCGTGGTAAGTATCCAGCAGGCTTTCCGGGGCCGTCCCGTTGACCACCTGTCCCAGTTTCCAGCCCAGGTTCACGGCATCCTGTACCCCGATGTTCAGGCCCTGCCCACCGTCCGGGGCATGGACGTGCGCCGCGTCCCCGGCCAGCAGGACCCGCCGGTCACGGTAGGACGCCGCCTGCCGGGTCATGTCGGTGAACCGGGAAATCCAGGTGGGGCTGTGCGCCCCGTAATCGGTTCCACAGACGGCAATCAGGGCCGCGCTGAGATCGGCCAGCGTGGGTTCCGTGGCCGGGCCCACGTGCTCCTCGGTCACCATCACCCCCACCGGACCGCTGTCCGCATACACCACCGCGCCGTCCACAATTTCGTACTCCCGCCGGCCGAAGGAATGGATCCCGAAAGCGTTCCGGTGCACCCCGAATTCCGGCTGGCCGGTCATCTCCACCTCGGCAATCAGGGCGCTGGTAGTGGGATCCCAGCCGGGAAAATCGATCCCCGACGCCTTGCGCACGAGGCTCCTGCCGCCGTCGCACCCCACAACATAGCTGCCACGCAGCGTCCTGCCGTCCTTGAGCTGGAGGTCGACGCCGACACCGTCCTGAGCGAGGCCTGCCACCTCAGCCCCGCGGTAGAACGTCACGGCCAACTCCGCCACCCAGCCCGCCAGGATGCGTTCAATGTGGTTCTGCCACAACCCCAGCCCGTAGGGATGGCGGGTGGGAAAGTCGCTGAGATCCAGGCGGGTCTGCGCGAATCCCGCCACCTGGGCCACCTGCCCCTCCGCGATGAACCTCCCGGCGATGCCGCGCTGGTCCAGGACTTCAATGGTCCGCGCGTGCAGTCCGCCTGCCCGCGCACCGGCGAGCTCCTGGCTCGGGCGCCGCTCTACAACCGCCACGTCGACGCCTGCCAATGCCAACTCCCCGGCCAGCATCAACCCGGTTGGGCCGCCGCCCACAATCACTACCGCGTGCTCAGTCATCACACTTTCTCCCGTTCTTCCGGTTGAGGCCTGTGCGATTATCCGGCCCCGCCGGGGCCTTGCCGCAAGCCCCACCCGAGGCGATACATTGGAAATGGAAGGAGTGCACCAGCCTCCGCGTCCGTCTGCCGAGGTACCCGGTCAGGGCCAAGCGGCAAGGAGCAGGCGTGGACACCCGCCAACTCAAGTACTTCCCCGCAGTGGTGGCCCACGAAGGCTTTAACCGCGGCACGGGGGCGCGGGCAGCGCAGGCGGAATTGGCTACGCGTGCCTCCTGCTCGGGGCACGACAGGTGTCCGGCGCGGACTGCTTCCTGGACCTGCTCGACTTCAACACCTGCAAGGACAACTGCAGCATAGTGATCACCGGCGAAGGCAGCATCGATGAACCAACGCTGGCCGAGTAAACGGACCAGGACTCCTCCAGGGATCCGGAACTGTCAGCGGCGCTGCTGCACCGGATCGGGCGGGATATCGGCACCAGCCTGCTATAGGGGCCCAACACCAACGATTGCCCCGTAACTGTCCGTTTCCGGGGTGGAAACGGACAGTTACGGGGCAATCGTTGTTTAAGGTGCGGTTACCAGGCCTGGTGTTCGCGGGTCAGGCCGAAGGGAACGGTCTCGCTCAGGTCCACGGTGAACTTGTCCGCTCCGTGGCGAGTGACCAAAATGCCGTGCCGCTTCTCCGCGAGCGCACGGGCCTTGGCGGCAGCGACAGCGGCCTCAAGCTCGCTGTCCATGCTCTGGCGGTCGGCAACAGTGAGGGTCAGGGGGAAGTTCATGGGACAAACCTTTGGATCGGGGAATTGGGGTCATACACCTGCGCTCCCCATGGCGGCAGATGAAGTTAGGGGTCTGAGTACCTAAGACGTCCATGATGCCCCAGGGGCCCACGGCCCAGCAACTTGAAAAATCAAGTAAAAAGAAACCGCAGGTCAGGAGCGTCCGCGCTGCAGATGCTTCACCAATTACTGGGCGGAAGGGCCGTGAATTAGAGTTGGAACAGAGTGGAAGCTGTTCCAGGACGGCTCCGATGCCCCTGAACACGCGCCACGCGGCCGAACCCCCGCCGCCGGCGCAGCACCATGCGTGTGCCACGACCTGACAAGGATCCCGCCATTTCCACCGACGCTTTCTTCGGCAATCTCACCCGGATCCGCAATGCCATCCTCCCTGCCCCGGTCCGAACCCGTCTGAACAGCGGGCGGGGGCTCTTGGGCGGCTTCATCGTGGTGCACCTGGTCTTCCTCATCTTCGCGGCCTCACTATCACTCCGCGGCGAAGCCTTCAGCGATACGTTCATTTACCGCGACTGGGCCACGGCAGGGTTCAACGACGCCAACCTTACCGGCGGCCCCAGCCCCTGGGTCTACCCCATCCTCGCGCTGATCCCCATGGCCATCGCCGGCGTCGCCGGGCCCGGACCGTTCTTCTTCCTCTGGGTCCTGATGACCACCCTCCTCAACGGTTGGGCGCTGCTCAAACTGACCAACCGCGGCCGCGACCGGAACGCCATTCCCGCCGGCTGGTGGTGGCTGGCGTTCACCTTCCTCATGGGATGGCTTGGCTTCGCCCGCGTGGACGGCCTCACCGCCCCGCTCGTGCTGGTGGCCCTCGCGTATGGCGTGGGCCGGCCGTTCGTCGCCTCCATCCTGCTGGCCATCGGCACCTGGGTGAAGGTGTGGCCTGCGGCCATCATGCTGGCCCTGTTCGCCGTGGTCCGGAACCGGATCCTGGTGGTCCTTGCTGGAGTTGCGACGACGGCGGTGGTGGTTGCGCTGGCCGCTGCGGTAGGCAGCGTCCCCAAGCTTTTGAACTTCCTCACCCAGCAGGGCGACCGAGGTATGCAGCTCGAGGCCACCTTCACCACTCCGTGGCTCTGGCTGTCCGTCCTGAACGTGGACGGGTCCCGGATGTACATGAACACGGACATCAACTCCATGCAGGTGGACGGACCGGGCACGGCGCTGATGTCCGTGCTGATGCAGCCGCTCCTCATCCTGGCCGCGCTGGTAGTGGCCGGACTGACGTTTTGGGCCCTGCACAACGGAAAGGTCAGCGGGGGCGTGGACCGCACCGAACTGCTCCTGGCCGGCGCCCTCACCCTGGCCACCGCGTTTGTGGTCTTCAACAAGGTGGGCTCCCCGCAGTTCATGGTGTGGCTGGCCCCCGCGGTTGCCGTGGGCCTGGCCCACAGCTGGCGCGAATGGCGCGTCCCGGCCGCCATGCTGATCTTCATCGCCGTGGCCACCTACTTCATCTACCCGCTGTTTTACGACGCCCTCAGCCACAACAACCCGTGGATGGCCCTGGTGCTGACCATCCGCAACATCCTGCTGGTCGTGCTTTTCATCTGGAGCGTCCGGCGCCTCTACCTGCTGGGCAAAAAGACACCCGCAGCCGCCCCCGCGCTCAAGGAGTCCTAAGATTTCCACGAAGTTCTTTGACCGGCTGGTAACTGTCCGCAGCAAGGTCCTCCCCGCCTCGGTGGTGGATTGGTTCGCCCGCCCTTCCAGCGTGTGGTGGGGCTTCGCCGTCGTCCATCTCTACTTCCTGGGCTGGATGGCGTCCTTCTTCCTGAACGGCGATACCTTCAGCGACACCGAGCAGTACCGCCAGTGGGCGCAGGACGGCTACAACCCCCGGGACCTCAGCGGGAAGATCAGCCCCTGGGTATACCCCGTGCTGGCCCAGCTGCCCATCTTCCTCGCCAACATCGCCGGTCCCAACCTGTACCTCCTGGTGTGGTTCCTGATCATCACGGCCCTCAACGCCGTGGGGCTGGCCTTCCTCACGCGCGGACCACGGAAGGTCAGCGGCATCGCCCCGGCCTGGTGGTGGCTGTTCTTCACTGTTTTTATGGGCTATCTCAGCTTTGCGCGGGTGGAAGGCATCACCGCGCCGATCGTGCTGATTGCGCTGCTGTACGCGGCGCAGCGGCCGGTTGTGGCCGGTGTCCTGCTCAGCGTCGCCACCTGGATCAAGGTGTGGCCGGCGGCCGTGCTGGTGCCGATTGTGATCGCGAGCCGGAAGCGGATCCAGGTGGTCCTCGCCGGCGTCGCGGTGACGGCAGTAGTGGGACTGGGCACCTGGCTCTCCGGCGGGCTCCGGCACATCATGGACTTCCTCCTGAACCAGGGCGAGCGCGGCATGCAGCTGGAAGCCACCTTCTCCACGCCGTGGGTGTGGCTGAGCGTCTTCAACATCGCCGGTTCGAAGATGGCGGACAACACCGCCATCAACTCCACCGAGGTCTACGGCCCGGGCGCCTCCATGGCTGCGTTCCTGATGCAGCCGCTGCTGATCCTGGCCGCCGTCGTGGCCGCCATCCTACTGGTCCGGGCCCTGAAGCGCGGAGCCGAACGCGAGGAACTGTTCCTTGAGGGCGCGCTGATGATGGTCACCGCGTTCATTGTGTTCAACAAAGTGGGCTCGCCGCAGTTCATCATCTGGCTGGCGCCGGTGATCATAGCCGGCCTTACCCACGACTGGGAGCGGTGGAAGGTCCCGGCAGCCCTGCTGATGGGGATCGCCTTGACCACCTTCGTGATCTACCCGCTGTTCTACACCCCGCTGATCCACGCCCACCCGGTGATGGCCGCCATCCTGACCACCCGCAACGTGCTCCTGGTGGTGCTGCTGTGGTGGTCGGTGAAGCGGACGGCGGAGCTCGGCCGGAAGTCCCCGGCCGAGGTGCCGGTCGGCGCCTAGCTCACGCTTGGCCGCTCCGGGACGCCTGGTACTTGTCCCGCCGGTCCAGGACCCAGTGCCAGCCCCGCTTGGCGAGGTCCCACGGCTTGGCCTCGATGAGTAGTTTCCGTGTATGCACGTCGAGGAATAAAAGATAAAACGTAAATGCCAGGGCCGTGATGAACGCCAGCGACGACGCGTCGATGGGCAGTTCCACGAAGGACCATACCGAGAGCTGGTCCTGGGCGCCGAACACCACAAAGAACGTCACGGCCACGTAGAAGGACCGGATCTGCCAGTCGTCCCGGATGCCGGTGACAGCCAGGAACGGAATGAACCAGAGGATGTACCAGGGCTGGATGATCGGCGAGAGCATCACCACGGCAGTGAACGCCAGGGCCATCCGCCGCACCGCCCGGGAGTAGTCGCCGCGGAACATCAGCAGAAGCACCAGGCCGATGGCGGCATATTTCATGCCGGTCCGCAGCACGGTGGCGAACGTGCCGCCGGGCAGCCCCAGCACGTTGGCCAGGAACTCCACCTGCTGGCCCAGGAAGCCGGAGGGTGAGTAGCCCGTGTAGCCGGGCGTGGGGTCCATGATGGCCCAAGTCCAGCCAAGCCCCAGGCTATACGGGATGCCGCTGACGGCCAGGACGGCAAAGCTGATGCCAGCCGTCGCGCCCCAGATCAGGAACCTGCGCGGCCACGAGGCTGCCGGCCCCGCCCACATCACGCCAATAAACGGCAGCAGCAGCACGGTGATCGGCTTGATGCCGATAGAAAGGGTGACCAGCAGGATGCCCAGCAAGTACCGGCGGGTGGCCGCAAAATAGACGCCCGCCACGGCGAGGCCCACCATCAGGGCGTCGTTGTGGGCGCTGGCGATAAAGCTGATCAGGAACAGCGGGTTGGCCACGGCGATCCACAGCGCGCGGGCCCCGTTGATGCCGTGCAGTTCGGCGAGCTTGGGAACGTAGATCACGCAGAGCAGCACGCCCACGCCGGCCAGGAGGCGGAAGAGCAGCACGGAGGCGTCTGGCTGGGCGCCGGTGAGTCCGACGACGGCACGCGCCAGCCAGAGGAAGTACGGGCCGTAGGGCGTCCTGTTTTCCGCCCAGGCCGGGTCCGCGCCGAGCGCGAACCAGTTGTTGAGCGTGGAGATGCCTGCCTGGTACGGGTTTTGGCCTTCCATCACCAGCCGGCCCTGGCCGGTATAGGCGTAGACGTCGCGGGAGAAGACCGGCACGCAGAACAGGAGCGGGACGGACCAGGCGGAGATCGCAATCACCACCGACCGCAGCGACGATGCACCCCAGTCGGCCAGGCGCTGTCCCAGCCGCAGCCAAGAACGCATCAGCACCATTGCACCCACCGTGAGCAGCACGGTGGAAACGGTGACTCCCCAGCCCTCGGTGCGCAGCGCGATGACCACGGGCTGGCGGATCATGGGGGAACCGTTGGCGATCCAGCCGGTGCCGATCGAGCCGACGAACATCATGAGGGCGCCGAGGAATCCTTCGATGGTTGCCACAAAGGCCCGGCGTTTTGGCGGCGCGGCGGCAGCGGTCGGGCCCGCCTGGCTTTCCGACGTCCCGAGGTGTGCACCGCCTGCCGTCATGTGTATTGGTCCCCTGCTTCGTTACGGCGCTGGCTGCACCAGCGAAAAAGGCCGCCCTGCAACCCAGCTATTTTACCAGCCGTCCTGGGCGCTGTTCCCGGATGACGGCCCCCTGAATCGAGTCAGGGTAGTGTTGAATCCGCAGCCGGACGTCATCGGCGCATTCACACACAAGAGCCAAGTCCCTGGAGCCGCTCTTTGGCTGTCGCCGACCGTCCCCGCCCCCTTCGACAACCGATCACCGTCCGTACCGCCCTTCGCTCGCCACGGCAGCTGTCCCGCGAAGTCCTCGCAGGCATGGTCACCACCCTGGCGTTGGTCCCGGAAGTGATTTCGTTCTCGATCGTCGCCGGGGTTGATCCCATGGTGAGCCTGGTGTCCTCTATCGTGCTTGCCCTGGCCATGTCGGTCCTTGGCGGCCGACCCGGGATGGTCACCGCTGCAGCGGGGTCCGTCGCACTCGTGATCGCCCCGCTCGTCCACGATCACGGTGTCCAGTATGTTTTACCGGCAGTGCTCCTGGCCGGCGTGATCCAGGTGGTCTTTGGCCTGGCTGGCCTGGCGCGCCTGATGCGGTTCATCCCGCGGTCGGTGATGCTCGGGTTCGTCAACGCCCTGGGCGTGCTGATCTTTATGGCGCAGGTGCCCCACGTACTCAACGTCCCCTGGCTTGCCTACCTCCTGTTCGCCCTCACACTGGCGGTTATTTTTATCCTTCCGCGGTTCACCAGGGTGGTCCCGTCTCCGCTGGTTGCCATCGTCCTCGTCACCGCCATCGTGATCATCGCGGGCCTCGCCGTTCCCAACGTCTCGGACGAGGGCCCGCTCACCGGCAAGATGCCCGGGGTCACCCCATTCCTGTTTCCGCCCACCCTCGAGACCTTCCAGCTCGTTCTGCCCACGGCGTTGAGTGTGGCGTTCGTGGGCCTGATGGAGACCCTCCTGACGGCGAAACTCGTTGATGACATCACCGATACCCCTTCGCACAAGGGCCGGGAATCCTGGGCCTTGGGTGTCTCGAACATCCTCGCCGGCTTCTATGGCGGCATTGCCGGCTGCGCGATGATCGGCCAGACCGTCCTCAATGTAAAGACCGGACAGGCGCGCACCCGGATTTCGACGTTCGTGGCGGGGCTGTTCCTGCTGGCGCTGGTGACCGGGCTCAGTTCGGTCATGGGCCAGATCCCCATGGTGGCCCTTGCCGCCGTCATGATGGTGGTCGCTGTAACTACGGTCGATTGGCACAGCGTTAGGCCGTCCACCCTGAAAAGGATGCCCCTGCCGGAGACCATCGTGATGGTTGTCACCGTCGCCGTTGTGGTCCTCACCGGCAACCTCGCTTACGGCGTCCTCGTGGGCGTCGTCCTGGCCATGGTGCTGTTCGCACGCCGGGTGGCCCATGTGATCAGCGTGGACCGGACCGTGGCCGGCGACGGCGGAAGCGTCCGCTACGCAGTGGTGGGGCCGCTGTTCTTCGGGAGCAGCAATGACCTGGTGGAGCACTTCGCCTACGCCGACGATCCCGCCACGGTGGTCATCGACCTGAGCCGGGCCCAGATCTGGGACGCCTCAACTGTGGCCGCCCTGGATTCCATCGAAACGAAATATGCCGCCTACGGTGCCACCGTGAGCATCCAGGGGCTGGACGAGCGCAGCACCGGCTTCCACCGCCGCCTCACGGGACATTTAGGGGCCTGACGGCGCTACAGGATGCCGTCGCTGCGGGCAGCACGGTTCCTGCCCTGCGACTTGGCCACATATAAGGCCCCATCAGCGGCGGCGATGAGATCATCCAAGCCTGGAGTGCCGGCGTCGTAGGTTGAAATGCCGTAACTGACGGTTGGCATCTCCATGCCGTCCATGGTAGGGGCAGCGGCCAGGCGGCGGCTGATGTCTTCGGCGATGGATTCTGCCCGTTCGGCATTGGTCCCGGGCAGCAGGAGGACGAACTCTTCGCCGCCGTACCGTCCCACCAGGTCCGTGGATCGGACCGTGGCGGTGCAGGCATCGGCGAAGGACTGCAGAGCGGCGTCCCCGGCGGCGTGGCCGTAGGTGTCGTTGACGGACTTGAAATGGTCCAGGTCGGCCAGGATGAGGGTGCCGGCGCCGCGGGTTATGGCGCGGTCCGCCAGTTGTTCTGCCGCCAGGTCCAGGAAGGCCTTGCGGTTGAGCAGCCCGGTGAGGTCGTCGCGGGAGGCCACCACGCGCAGGGCTCGGGTCTGCTGTTCGCTGCTGAGGGCCGCCATGCTGAACGAGACCACCACCAGCAGCACCATGGTCACCAGGGTGGTCACGGCGGAACCGAAGACCGTGACGAAGGTGGGTCCGTTCTGGCCTTCTACCAGGAAGGCCAGCCACCGGAAGAAATAGAAGACCGCGAGGCCGCCGGCCGCCGCGGCCATGGGGATCCGGACGCGCGAATACCCCGGTTCCAGGCGCCAGAGCTCGCGTGACGCGAGCCCGATGGTAAGGCTCATGGCCGCCAGGAAGACGGGGCCGCCGGACCAGGTGTTGGTGGCGGGGCTGTCCAGGACGGAAGCCACCAGGGTGACCAGCGGGATCCCGGTGAAAGCCCATTTGACGGGTGGAACAGTGCGCAGCGACCGGGCGCCCGTCCAGACAGCCACGCCGCCGTGGACCAGCAGGACGTTGCCCAGCGGGTTGGCCCACACCTGGTGCGGGGTACCGTCCAGCAGGAAACATGCGGAGCCGGTGAGGAAGAAGAGCAGTGCCAGGCACCACCAGCCGCTGTACGGCGAGCGCGTGAGACGGTAGGCGGAGAAGTAGAAAAGGAACACCAGAACCAGGGCCATGAGGCCAAACGCGATTCTGAGGGTGGCCGTATCCAGAAGCATTTAACCGAAGTCCCCTCGATGCGGAAAAGCGTGCCGACCCCAGTATTACACCGGTCCGGGAGCCTGTCAGGACAAGCGCGGGGGCGGCACGGGGGCCTAAGGTTGTGTGACAGCCCGCAGGACCCTCCCGAAAGGTAAAACTGTGCTGCTTCTCTTCGGTTTCAAGACTGTGCTCAAGGCCCTGCCCGGCAAGCCCGCCACCTGCCGGAACTGCGGGTCTTTCGCGCACCACCACCTTGAGGAGCGGGCCACCAGGTTCACGCTGTTCTTCATCCCCGTGTTCACCACGTCGCGGTCCTACCGCATCAGCTGCACCAACTGCGGCTTCGTTTCAAGCATCTCCGCCCGGCAGCGGCGGGCGTTGGAGTTGCAGCGCTAAGCGCTGCCGGAAATCCCTTTAAGCATCCCGTCGAGCACCAGTTCGTAGTGGTCCACGCTGCCGTAGCGGCCCATGGGTCCGGCCGCCGAGGCGGTCAGCGGAAAGGCCTCTGCCACGCCCGGGTCCGCGAGGTCTTCGGCCAGCGGCCCTCCCGCACCGGCCGCCCGCGCCACCACAAAGGATGACCAGCCGTAGTTCAGGGCGATGATCCCGCTGAACGCCGCCACCGCCGCGTCACCGGTGATCCCGCCGCGCTCCAGGATCCGCAGGGCCCACTCGCCGATGGGCAGGGCATTCGGCCCCGGGGCGGGGTGGGCGAAGAGTCCGGAAACGGCCCACTGGTGCCGGCTGAGCAGCTCCCGGTGGTTGCGGGCGAAGTCACCCAGGTCCTCGATCCAGCTGGCGCTGTCCGACGGCGGCTCCATCCGCCCCAGGACCCGGTCCAGGAGTGCGTCCACCAATTCGTCCTTCGTGCCGAAGTAGCGGTACAGCGCCATGGGTGAGGACTTGAGTTCGGCGGCCACCGCCCGGATGGTCAGCGACTCGATCCCGCCGGCCGCCACCCGCTCGGCCACATCGAGGATTTCGTCCAGGGTGAGCGAGTTGCGGGGGCGCCGGGTGCGGGGCTCGGAAACTGTTGCGGGCATGTCAAACCTTCTGTCGGGACCTCTTGTGTACAGTGTACGTTAGGCGTAACGTACAACGTACACTAGGCCTTCGCGCAGGAGCATTCGATGCAATACCTTCGCTGGATCTTTTCATTCGTCGGCTTCCCCCTGGGCGGCTGGGTGGCGTTTCTCCTTGTGGGTTCAGCCAACAGTCCGCTGGCAGCCGCTGCAGCCGGGGCGATTGCCGGTACGGCCATCGGGGCCGCCCAGTGGCTCGCCCTGCGGCCGGCCGTCAGCCCGGCCTGGATCGCGGCAGGTACCGGGGGAATGGGGCTGGGCAGTGCCGCAGCGGCCCTGACTACAGGATCCACGACGACGGTTCCTGGCTTGGCATTGACCGGAGCCATCGCGGGCGCGGCCGTGGGCCTGGGGCAGGGGATGGTGTTCCGCCGCGGCTGGCGGGTCGCCGCGCTGTGGGCCGTGACCGTCAGCGGAGCGTGGGCGCTTGGCTGGGTGGTTACGGCCAATGTGATTGTCGACGCCGACAGCGGCTATGTCTGCTTCGGCTCCAGCGGCGCACTGGTGGTCACGGCCATCACCGGGCTCGTCCTGCACCGCCTCCTTGGCTGCCGGGGCACCGTGGCCGTTTCCCCGGCGGCGGATGCCGCCGCCGCCGGAGCGCAGCGATGAGTCCCCCCGTCGCGGCCGGCGTACTCCTGATGGTGCTGCCGCTGGCGTTCAACGGCGCGTTCGCCGCGCTGGCCGCGAAATTCGACTATCCGGACATCCTCCGAAAGCCCACGCAGGAGATTCTGCAACGTTTCCGCGACGGCGGGTCAGGCCTCGTGCTGCTGTGGTGGTCGTTCGCCATGACGGCCGTGCTGCTGGCCCCGGCGGCGGTCCTGTTGTCCGGCGCGCTGGCAGGGGCCGACCCAACCCTGCTGTCCCTGGGATCCGCAACAGGGGTGCTGGCCGCCGTCGTGCAGTTCCTCGGACTGGTCCGCTGGCCGTTCCTGGTGCCGTTCCTGGCCCGCGAAGCCACCGACCCCGGCGCCACGGCGGCCCGCAAAGAAGCGGTGGACGTGGTGTTCCAGTCGTTCAACCGCTTCCTGGGCGTTGCGGTCGGTGAGCACCTGGGCTACCTGCTGACCGGCGCGTGGAGCGCGCTGGCCGGGGTGGCCATGATCCAAAGCCCCGCCGTTCCGGCCTTGCTGGGGATCGTGGGGATCGTCGTGGGCGCGGTGCTCGCCCTGTGCTCGCTGGAATTCGTGGGGCCGTTCGAGCCGGGTGGCTGGAAGCTGGCGGCCGCCCTGACGCCGGTGACGTACATTGTGTGGTCGCTGTGGCTCGTGGCCGTCGGACTGTTCCTGTTGCCCTAGGGTGCGAGGTCGCAACGGCTACTGCGAGGCGTCGAAGCCGATCAGCAGGCGCCGGGAGGCGGTCTCCATGTGCGAGCGCATGGTCGCTGCGACGGCCGCGGGGTCCCGGGCCACCAGGGCGGCGTGAATCTTGGTGTGTTCCTTGAGGGCGGCGGCCGCGTGGCCCTCGTCCGTGAGTGCCCGGTCCACCCAGATCCGGAGCAAGGAACGGATGCTCTGCAGCAGCTCCTGCAGCACCTGGTTCCCCGAGCCTCCGGCGATTTCACGGTGGAAGGCCGCGTCAGCCTCCACGAAGGCGGCGAGGTTATTAAGATTGGCCGCCATGGCGTCCAGGTTGCCCTGCATTCTTTCCAGGGCTTCGTCGGTGATGCGCTCAGCAGCGAGCTGCGCGGCCTGCACTTCCATGCCGCTGCGCAGTTCAACGAGTTCGCGGGTGCGCGGAGCACCAAGCATCATGCCCCAGCTCAGGGTCCGTGGCAGCAGTTCGGATATCCCGTCGCGCAGGTATGTTCCGGAGCCCGGACGCACCACCACGATGCCCAGGATCTCCAGTGCGGCCAGAGCTTCCCGCACTGCCGATCGGCCCACTCCCAGCGACGCGGACAGCTGGCGCTCGGCCGGGAGCCTGGTTCCGGGAGCGATGTCCCCGCTGGTGAAGTACGCAAGCAGGCGTTCAGCCACTTCCGTCACCACGGAGCCCTGGCCTACCGTGCCAAGCGCTTCGCTGATCTTGGCCGCTGACAGGTCGGAGGAGTTAAGGGACACCCTCCAAGCGTAGCAACGCCACCGGAGCTTTCGTGCGGACCGCCCAACAGAACCTATCAACCGGTTGACCAATTCCGGTGGAAGCCCTATGGTGGAACTCACATGATTTAGCCGCCGGTTGGTCCGCAGACCCTTCCCGGCCTGAAGCAGATCCCATGCATCCACTGACGGACGCGGCCGGGACATCAATATCTAGGAGTCAACGTGGACACCACACAATCGGTGGTCGAAAAATCAGCAATCAGGAAAGTGGCGGTCCGGCTTGTCCCGTTCGTCGCCCTGATGTTCTTCATCAACTACCTCGACCGCACGGCCATCTCGTTTGCCGGACCCAACGGCATGAACACCGACCTCGCATTGAGTGCGGCGCAGTTCGGCTTCGCGTCCGGCGTGTTCTTTATCGGCTACATCCTGCTTGAGGTCCCCAGCAACCTGGCCCTGCACAAGTTTGGCGCCCGCCGCTGGCTCGCCCGCATCATGGTCAGCTGGGGCATCGTGTCCCTGCTGTTCACGTGGGTGGGCAATGTGGAGCAGCTCTACATCCTGCGCTTCATCCTCGGTGTTGCCGAGGCCGGCTTCTTCCCCGGCGCCATCCTCTTCCTCAGCCTGTGGGTCCCGTCCCGCCACCGCAGCAAGATCCTGGCCCTGTTCTACCTGGCCCAGCCGCTGACCACCGTGATCGGTGCGCCGCTGGCAGGCCTCCTCATCCAGCAGCACGGCCTCTTCGGGCTCGCCGGCTGGCGCGTGATGTTCTTCGGCGTGGCAGTCCCCGCCATCATCATCGGCATTATCGCCTGGTTCTACCTCGCAGACTCCCCCGCCAAGGCCAAGTGGCTGACACAGGAAGAGAAGATCTGGCTCACCGGCGCCCTGGAGAAGGAAAAGAACGAAACTGCGGCCAGCAACAAGCACGTCAGCGTCCGCACCGTCTTCGGCAACGGCCGGGTCTGGATGCTCTCCCTGATCTACTTCGGGTTCATCTACGGCCTGTACGCCCTCGGCTTCTTCCTGCCCACCATCATCGCCGGCTTCGAAGGCATCTATGGCACCAAGTTCGACGTCTTCCAGAAGGGCCTGATCACGGCAATCCCGTACCTGCCGGCCGCCGTCGCCCTCTACTTCTGGTCCAAGGACGCCACCAAGCGCGGCGTCAAGACCTGGCACATCGCACTCCCCGCCCTCATCGGCGGCCTCAGCATCCCGCTGGCCCTGTTCGCCGGCTCCCCGGCGGCCACCATTGCCGTCATCACCATCACGGCAATGTCCATCTTCGCGGCCCTGCCCAACTTCTGGACCGTGCCCACCCAGTTCCTCACCGGCGCCGCAGCCGCCGCAGGCATCGCCCTGATCAACACCGTGGGCAACCTGGCCGGCTTCAGCGCAGGCTACGTCACCGGCTGGCTCAAGGACTGGACCGGCAGCTACACCGTTCCCATGTTCGTTGTGGGCGGGTTCATGCTCCTGTCCTGCATCCTCATGGTCACCCTCAGCCGCTCCGGCAAGGTCAGCGAAGGCGTCCGGGCTGAGGCCCTGGACCCGAGCGGTGCCGGCCAACACGCCGAGCCGTAAGCACTACAGACCCGGTGGCGTCCCCCTCACCCGGGGACGCCACCGCCCCAACCCCCACCGACCACGCCGTCCCCTTCAGTTAGGCCCAGGAGCTTTCCCATGACCCGCCTGTTCAACGAACCCGCAGCCTTCGCTGACGAAATGATCGAGGGCTTTGCCGCCTCCCACGGCCGCTGGGTCAAGCGCGTCTCCGGCGGCGTGGTCCGCAACACCAAAAGCACGCCGGACACCGTGGCACTGGTAATCGGCGGCGGCTCCGGCCACTACCCCGCCTTCGCCGGGCTCGTGGGCCAGGGCCTGGCCCACGGCGCGGCGATGGGCAACCTGTTCGCTTCGCCGTCCGCACAGCAGGTCTACAACGTGGCCAAGGCTGCGGAGAACGGTGGCGGCGTACTGCTGGGCTACGGCAACTACGCCGGCGACGTCCTGCACTTCACCCAGGCCCAGGAACGCCTCCGCCGGGAAGGCATCGACTGCCGCAGCATCGCCGTGACCGACGACGTCTCCTCGGCTCCGCTGGCTGAGCGCACGAAGCGCCGCGGCATCGCCGGGGACTTGACCGTTTTCAAGGTGGCAGCGGCCGCCGCTGAAGCTGGCTACTCCCTGGACGACGTCGTCGCTGTCGCCGAGCGTGCGAACGACCGCACCCGCTCGTTCGGCGTCGCGTTCACCGGCTGCACCCTCCCGGGCGCGGACAACCCGCTGTTCTCCGTCCCCGAGGGCCGGATGGCCGTGGGCATGGGCATCCACGGCGAGCCGGGCATCGACGAGACGGACATTCCGACGGCGGATGAGCTCGCCGAACTGCTCGTGTCCACGCTCCTCGCCGAGGTCCCGGACGGCCTCGCCGCCGGAGGTGACAACACCGGCGCCCGTGTGGTCCCCATCCTCAACGGGTTGGGCAGCGTGAAGTACGAAGAGCTTTTCGTTGTCTACCGCCGGGTGGCCCAGCTCCTCGCCGAAGCCGGCCTGGAAGCGGTGGATCCGCAGGTGGGCGAACTCGTCACCAGCTTCGACATGGCCGGCACCTCCCTGACCCTGTTCTGGCTTGACGACGAACTTGAGACCCTCTGGAACGCTCCGGCCGACGCACCCGCCTTCCGCCGCGGCGCCGTGACCGCCGCCGCCCTGGAGGCGGGCGACGCTACTGATGATGCCGGGGCCGAGCTGTCCATCCCGGATTCGTCCGCGGACTCCCGCGCCGCCGCGGCACGGGTCCTGGCCGCACTGGACGCTGCGAAGGCAGTGGTGGACGCCAATGCCGACGAACTGGGCAGGATCGATGCGATCGCCGGCGACGGCGACCACGGCATCGGCATGGAGCGCGGAGTCCGCGCTGCCGTCGAAGCCGCAACGGAGGCCGTCGGACGCGGTGCTGGAGCGGCCACCACCCTCTACATCGCCGGCGATGCCTGGGCCGATAAAGCCGGCGGCACCTCCGGTGCGCTGTGGGGCATGGCTCTGCGGGCGATCGGTGACGCCCTGGGCAACACCGACAAGCCAGACGCCAACGCCGTCGCCACCGGTGTGGCGCAGGCGGCCGCGGCCATCATGGAGTTCGGCAAGGCCAAGCCAGGGGACAAAACCCTGGTGGATGTGCTGGTCCCGTTCCGCGACGCCCTCACCTCCGAAGTTGCGGCCGGGAAGGCCCTCAGCGACGCCTGGGGAGCCGGGGCCGTGACCGCCCAGGAAGCAGCCGACGCCACCGCCGGCCTGCTTCCCCTGATGGGCCGGGCCCGCCCGCACGCCGAAAAGAGCCTCGGCACCCCGGACGCCGGAGCCGTGTCCCTGGCCCTGATCATCTCAGCAATCCACGCCACCCTCGTCCAGAACACCGTTATGAAGGAGAAAGCATGAGCGCCAAACTGCGCCTGGTCATTGGAGCCGACGACGCCGGTTTCGAGTACAAGGAAGCCCTGAAGGCTGACCTGGAAGCCTCCGAGCTGGTCGAGTCCGTGCAGGATGTGGGGGTGGACGCCACCAGCCACACCCCGTACCCGTCCGTGGCCATCGCTGCCGCCGAGCTCATCGCCGCCGGCAAAGCCGACCGCGCACTCCTGGTCTGCGGCACAGGCCTCGGCGTGGCAATCGCAGCGAACAAAGTCCCCGGCATCCGCGCCGTCACCGCCCACGACAGCTTCTCGGTGGAACGCTCGGTCTTGTCCAACAACGCCCAGGTCCTCACCTTCGGCCAGCGCGTCGTGGGCTTGGAACTCGCCCGCCGGCTGGCCAAGGAATGGCTCACCTACACCTTCGACGAATCCTCCGCTTCCGCCGAGAAAGTCACCCTGATTAAGGACTACGAAGGTGTCACTTCCTGCTAAGAACCCGAAGGCCATCATCGGCGTCAGCCTGAAGATGTACTTCGGCTACCAGCGCTCGGTGGACTACTGCCGCGACGTGGCAGCCATCGCCCTGGCCCATCCCGCCGTCCAAAGCGGTGAGATCGAGCTCTTCGTCCTGCCTACCCTCCCGGTCCTTCCCGAGGCCGCCCGGATCCTGGGCCCGGCCCGGGCCGCAACGGGTGCCCAGGACATCTTCTGGGAAGACGAAGGCGCCTACACCGGTGAAGTGGGCGGCAAAACCGTGGCAGAGCTTGGCGGCCGCTACGCCGAAGTGGGCCACGCCGAACGCCGCCGCATCTTCGGCGAGGACGACAGGATCATCGGGCTGAAGACAGCCGCGGCCTACCGCAACGGCCTCACCCCGGTGCTGTGCGTCGGGGAGCTGGCTTCAGGCTCACCCGAGGAAGCCATCGCCCGATGCACGGCGGAGATCAACGCCGCCCTCAACCGGGCGCAGTCGCTTGGTCCTGCCGGTCGGACCATCGTGGCCTACGAGCCGCAGTGGGCCATCGGCGCCCCGGCACCCGCCACGCCGGAATACATCAGCGCCGTCATCACCGGCCTGGACGCGCACCTGCGCACCCTGCCCGGACAGGAGAACAGCCGGGTGATCTACGGCGGCAGCGCCGGTCCCGGCCTGATCACCCAGCTGGACACCGCCGTCGCCGGCCTGTTCCTGGGCCGCTTCGCACACGACCCGCAGGCGCTGAAGAAGATCCTGGACGAGACCGCCGCACGCCTTGCCGCGACGGAGGTGCCCGTATGACCTCCCGCATCGGCTTGAGCAGCTACGCGTTCTTCTGGCAGCTTTCGGACAAGGTCTCGGAGCCGCTGAGCATCCACCAGGCTCTGGAGCGGACGGCGGAACTCGGCGTGGACCTCTTCCAGGTCTGCGACTACGCCCCGCTGGAGGCCATGACGGACTCCGAACTGGAAGCCGTCCGGGCCACCGCGGACCGGCTGGGCATCTCGCTGGAACTCGGCACCAAGGGCATCCGCCCGGAGCACCTGCGCAAGTTCCTGCACATCGCCGAAATCCTGGGCTCGCCCCTGCTGCGGACCATGTTCAACACCCCCGGCCACACCCCCACGAACGAGGAAGCGGTGGGGATCTTCAAGGAAGTCCTGCCCGAGTTCGAGGCCGCGGGCGTGAAGATCGCGGTAGAAACCTACGAGCAGGTGCCCACCTCACGGATCCTGGACGTGATCCGGGGCGTGGACAGCCCGTACCTGGGCATCTGCAGCGACCCGGCCAACACCGTCGCTGCCCTGGAGATGCCGCGCGAGGTGATTGACGCCGTCGCGCCTTTCGTCCTGAACATGCACATCAAGGACTTCGCGTTCAGCCGCAAGGACGGATGGGTCGGGTTCACCTACGCCGGCGCCCCGCTCGGCGAAGGCCTGCTCGACTACGGCTACATGGTCGAAAAGATCCAGCCCCATCACCAAGACATCAACCAGATCGTCGAACACTGGCTGCCATGGCAGGACACCGAAGCGGACACCATCCGCCTCGAAAACCAGTGGACCCGGCACAGCATCGAATTCCTAAGGAGCAAGTGAAATGTCAGCAGAAAAATTGACCGTCGCCGTGATCGGAGCCGGAGGCAAGATGGGAATGCGCGTTTCCCGGAACCTCCAGAAGAGCGCCCACACCGTCTTCTACAGCGAAAACTCCCCCGCCGGCCAGGAGCGCATCCTGGCCGAGGGCCGCGAAATCACCGCCACGGACGAGGCCGTCAAGGGCGCCGACGTGGTCATCCTCGCCGTGCCGGACACCGTCTTGGGCGTTGTGTCCGAAGGCGTCGTCCCCCGGATGAAGGCCGGCGCCATCCTGCTCACCTTGGACCCCGCCGCCGCCTACGCCGGCCTGCTGGCAAAGCGCGACGACGTTGTCCAGGCAGTTGCCCACCCCTGCCACCCGTCGGTCTTCCTCGAGCGCACCACCAAGGAAGAATGGGCCGACACCTTCGGCGGCGAAGGCGCCCCGCAGAACGTGGTGGCCGCGATCGACGACGACGCCACCGAAGCCACCAAGGCAGCCGCCGAGGCCGTCATCCGCACCATCTACGCCCCCGTCATCGACGTCCACTGGGTCACCGTGTACCAGCTCGCCGTCCTCGAGCCCACGCTCGTGGAGACCGTGGCCTGCATGATCGGCACCCTCCTGAACGAGGCACTGCACGAGACCGTCCACACCATCGGCGTTCCCGAGGAAGCCGCCAAGGCCATGCTCTTCGGCCACGTCCAGATCGCGCTGACCAACGCCCTGCGCGGTTCCAACCCGTTCTCCGAGGCCTGCGAAATCGCCATCCAGTACGGCAAGGACACCATCATCAAGGACGACTGGAAGAAGATCTTCGACGACTCCGAACTGGACAACGTCATCGCCAAGATGCTGAAGCTGGACGCCGTCAAGCGCTAAAGCTTCGTCCGGCTAAAGCGGCCGGCGAGCCACAAGGCGGAGGCCGTACCGAAAGGTGCTGCCTCCGCCTTTGTCTGTTTGCCGCTCGTAGGCTGACAGGTTCTTGACCGGGTTTTCCGCGAAACATCTCGGCACCTATCGATCCCCGCAACGGCCAGCCCACCGCGCACCACGAGATCTACTCCGGCGGACCACCGATGGCGGCGCCACGTGGCAGTGGGAGGCCGTCACCACGGCATCGGACGTGGACAACCTCCGCCCGCTCGTGGTCCCCGGGGACGCCGGGCTGCACGTTGTGTGCTGGTTCCGCGGCACCATGGTCTCCTCGCAGGCCTACAACGCCGAAGTTGCGGCGCTCATCCAGCCCGCGGACTAAGAAGAGGCCTGAGCGCGGCAAGGGACCGGGCTCAGGCTCCCCCTTTGCCCTCAAAGGTCTGGCGGAGGCGGGTGCCCCGCGCTACAGTAGGACCGGTTCCAAGCGAGGGAGAGGGAGGTGGTTTTGATGACTGTCACAGCCGTGCGCCCTGAGCGCTCCGCACTCATCCAGACCCTTCCCCTGTACCTCACCGGCCGCGCCTGACCAGCGGAGCGCCGAGACACTCAGGCAGTCGCCGGTGCACAGGGGACATTCCCGAGGTATCACCGTGAACATTTACCCCCTCCTGTACGGCTACACCCCCGCCGTAGCCCAACACTTCGAGGACCATCCCCTTCCGGACGCCCGCGAGCGCGGCCGGGTGGTCCGCGTGGACCGCAACCTGCTGCTCGTGGCCGTCGGACCCGACCTGCTGCACCTGCCTTACCCGCTGAGCGGCGAAACGGCAATGACCGGCGACTGGGTGTGGATCGGACCAAACCGTGCCGGCGGCCGCCAGATCCTTGGTGTGCTCCCCCGACGCTCGGAGCTGAGCCGCAAGCGGGCCTTCGAGGACTCCTCCGCCGCGCAGGTCCTGGCCGCGAACATGGACATGGTGGGCGTGGTGGTGCCGGTGGACCGGCCCCTCACGCACAACCGCCTGGAGCGCACGCTCGTGGCGGCGTGGGACTCCGGCGCCACTCCCCTGGTGATCATCACCAAGGCGGACCTCGCCGCAGTGGCGGACGACGTCGTCGGCAAAGTCATTCTCCAGGCCGCGGGCGTAGCGGTGGTCACCACCTCTGCGGAAAACGGCGACGGCATCGACGAACTGCTGGCCCACATTCCGGCCAGCGGCACCATCGTCCTCCTCGGGCCGTCCGGGGCGGGAAAGTCCACCCTCATCAATGCCCTGGTGGGCCGGGACGTCCAGGACACCGGGGAGGTGCGCAGCGGGGACTTCAAGGGCAAGCACACCACCACGTCGCGGGCGCTGGTGCCGCTTCCCAACGGGACGGTGCTGATGGACACGCCCGGCGTGCGCGGCTTCGGACTGTTCGACGCCGAGGACGGCATCGGTGAGATGTTCGGCGATGTGGAGGTGCTGGCGGGTCAGTGCAGGTTTTCCGACTGCGCCCACCAGGGCGAGCCCGGCTGCGCCGTGCAGGAAGCGATTGCGGACGGCGTACTTGAGGAGCGCCGCTGGCACAACTACCAGAAGCTGCAGCGCGAACTGGCGGCGCTCGCCCGGCGGAGCGACGCCGCGGCCCAGCGCGCCTACCAGCGGGAGTGGCACCAGAAGGTGGTGGCCGCCGGAAAGTCGCAGCGGTGGGCGGAGCGCGAGACGGTCGAGCGGAAGGAAGGCCCGGGAAGTAGGGGGCGGGGACGCAAGCGCCGCTGACCGCCGGGCCGTTCAAACTGTCACACCCGGATAGTAGGGTGCCGTTATGGACATCATCCTGGTTCCCGGTTTCTGGTTGGAGGCCTCATCGTGGGCGGAGGTGACGCCGGCCCTGGACGCAGCGGGCCACCGGACGCATCCGCTCACACTGCCTGGCATGGAGTCCGTTGACGCCGACCGTTCCGGCATCGGGCTCCGGGACCATATCGACGCCGTGGTTGCCGCCGTCGATGCCCTGGACAGCAGGGTGGTGCTGGTGGGGCATTCCGGCGGCGGCGCCATCATCCACGGTGTCCTCGACGCCCGGCCGGACAGGGTAGCCCGTGCCATCTACGTGGACAGCGGGCCGCTCGGCGAAGGGGGCGTCATCAACGACGAACTGCCGGCCGACGGGGACGACGTGCCGCTGCCGCCGTGGGAGTTGTTCGAAGATGCCGACCTCGTTGACCTCGACGAAGGGCTGCGCGCAGCGTTCCGCGCCCGGGCGGTCCCCCAGCCCAAGGGCGTTGCCTTCGACCAGCAGCACCTCAGCGATGAGCGCCGCTATGACGTGCCGGCCACCGTGATTGCCTGCGAGTTTCCGTCCGCCATGCTGAAGGAATGGATCGACGGCGGCCACCCCTTTGTGGCCGAGTTGGCCAGAATGAAGGACGTCGAGTTCGTGGACCTGCCCACCGGGCACTGGCCACAGTTCACCAAGCCGGCGGAACTGGGACGCGCGATTCTGGCGGCGGTTGACCGGACTCTGTAGCGGCCACCTGACAAGCGGCAGCCCGGCGTCTGCTGAAACACCTCCCCCTATTACCCGCCCGTAGCGTAGCGCCGCGTTTTGGCACGGAGCATACTGGAAGCGCCGCTCCAATCGATGGACGAAACCGTCCGGGCGGCCCATTCACCGGCACTTTCCAGGGAAATCTGCCGGCATCCTGGCGAAGGCTGGACTCTCTTCCCGCGCTTCGCGTCCGTTACGGAAGACAACGGTCTCAGAGGGGTAGAAGATCAATGATGAATCACACCAAGAAGGGGCTGCTGTCCACTGCTGCCGCAGTGCTGGCCCTGGGACTTGCTCCCGGCACTGCTCTTGCCCATGGCGGATCCGGGCACGGCGGCTCGGACCACAGCGACGACTGGCGGAAGAATGACGATCAGCGCCGGCTGGTCAGGGTCCTCCGTCACGTCACCGACGACTACCGCTGGCTGGAGAACGCGGAGGCGGACGGCTACAAGAAGATCACTGAGTGCATCGACAACCCAGGGGTCGGGGCCATGGGCTTCCACTACGCCAAAGAGGAACTGATCGATGACAAGACCCAGGCCCGCAAGCCTGAGGTGCTGGTGTACATGCCCAATGAGTACGGGCGGTACAAGCTCGTAGCCGCTGAATTCATCTCGACAGCGGCCGAGCGGCCTTCGATCGCCGGCCTGGACTTCGAGGACGGGCCGTTCCCCGGCTCCTTCGCGCTCCACGCCTGGGTGTGGAAGGACAACCCGGACGGCATGTTCGCAGCGTTCAACCCGGACCTGAGCTGCCCGAAGAAGTAACCACTCACGAGTAGGCCTGACGCTCCTGCCTTCGGGCGCAGGAGCGTCTGCGTGCAGCCCGTCGTCGTCATTGTCCGCCCTCCGCTGTACACTCAGTCTATCGAACATAAATTCGAATAAAGGTGTGTTGTGGGCGTTATTATCGGTCCCCGTGTGATAGAGGCGGGCCTGTCGTTGCAGCTGGCGTGGCTGTCCCCGCTGCCGGTGGCGGCCGGCTATCCCTCGCCGGCGCAGGACTACTTTGATGGCCGGATCGACCTGAATGCGCACCTGATCAAGGACATCACCAGCACCTTCGTGGTCCGGGTCACCGGCGATTCCATGGAACGGGCCGGCATCAGCGACGGCGACGAACTCATTGTCAACCGCGCCCTTGAGCCCAGGGACGGCTCGGTGGTGGTGGCCGTCCTGGACGGGGAACTGACCATCAAGCGGTTGCGGATCACCGCCACGGGCGTGGTCCTGCAGGCCGAAAACCCCAAGTATCCGGACATCAGGGTGCCTGCGCTGAGTGAGCTGACCATCTGGGGCGTGGCCACGAGGTGCCTGCACCATGTCTGAGCGGCGGCCATGAGCAAGCCGGCAACCATGCGGCAGATGCCCGAGATCGCGCACGTGGACGTCAACTGCTTCTACGCCAGCGCCGAACGCGTGTTTGACCCGTCGCTGGAGGGAAAGCCGCTGATCGTGCTGTCCAACAACGACGGCTGCGCCGTCGCCCGCTCCCCGGAGGCCAAGGCCCTGGGCATCCAAACCGGGGAGCCGTGGTTCAAGCTTGCACCCCGGGCCAAGGAATGGGGGCTCATTGCCAAGTCCAGCAACTACGAGCTCTACGGGGACATCAGCGCACGTGTGATGGAACTGCTGGGCCGCTACTCCGCCTGGCTGGAGGTCTACAGCATCGACGAGGCCTTCCTGGGCGTCAAAGGCACTCCGGAGCGCCTGCTGGAACTCGGCCGGACCATCAAGGCCGCCGCCGCCCGGAACGTCGGAGTGCCCGTCTGCGTCGGGATTGCGCGCACCAAAACCCTGGCCAAACTCGCCAACAAATGGGCCAAACACAATCCCGCGTTCGGCGGAGTGTGCCGCTGGGACTCGGTGCCGCCCCGTCAGCAGGAGGCCCTGATGGCCAGGCTCTCCGTGATCGAGATCTGGGGTGTGGCTACGCGGATCACCAAGCGTCTGAACGCCATGGGCATCCACTCCATCCTGGACCTCCAGAGGGCGGATCCGGTGAGGATCCGCGAGCGCTTCTCCGTGGTGATGATGCGCACCGTCCTCGAACTGCAGGGGACCCCGTGCATCCCCATGGAGGAAGCCCGGATCGGCCGCGACCAGCTGATCTTCTCCCGCTCGTTCTCCACGCCCATCACGAGCACGCGTGACCTGCGCCAGGTCCTCAGTGTCTACGCCCAGATGGCCAGCGCTCGGCTGGCCAAGCATGAGCTGCAGGCCAAACTGCTCACCGCCTTCGCCGGAACATCGCACTTCAACGCGCGGCAAACGGCGTTCCCGTCCGTCTGCGTCCCGCTTCCCATGCCGACGGCGGACCCCGTCATCCTCACCAAGGCCGCCCACGCGCTCCTGCCCTCCATCGTTGAGGGCACCCGGTACGCCCGCGCCGGCATTATGGTCACGGACCTGCGTCCCAGCGGCAACCAGAAGCCCCTGGAGCACTTCGAAAACCCGCACGAGGAACGGCGCATCGGCACCCTCCTGGAAGACGTCACCAAAAGGTACGGCCGCGGATCCATCGGACTGGGTCATGCAGGGATCCGCGGCGGACCGGACTGGACCATGAAACGCGGCATGCGCTCACCCAGGTACACCACCCACTGGGACGAACTCCCGCGGGTCAAGGCAGCATGAGGAACTAGAGTCCCTCCGCGGCGTCCTCCTCCTCGACCTCCGGCTCCTCAATCAGCAGCGCCGTTCCCTGGTACGCGCCGAGTTCAATAAAGAAGCTGTGCAGGTCATCCACCTGGCCCGCCGTCTCGTCGGTAAACAGGTCCCGCACTTCCGCGCCGGGCACCAAATGCGTGGAGTTGACGCTGCCCATGATGCTCTCACCCGAGAAGTTCAGGACGCTGACCTGGATCTGCCCGGAGGCAAGCCGGTGCACCATCACCAGCAGCCCCCGCTGGGACACCTGCGGGACATCCAGGAGCACGCCGGTGGCAATACCCCATTCCTCCCGCACCTTCAGGATCTTCTGCAGCCGACGGGCGAAGGAGCCCTCGTCCTTGAGCTGTTCCGGCAACGGCCCGTACAGGCTGCGCGCCCGCGGCATACCGGACGCAGAGACGGTGGCCTCGGCGTTGACGCCCATCAGGTCGTGCGCGCCGCGGTTGATCCACCGGGTATCGCCCTGCGACGTCAGCTCGCGGACCTGCGATCTGTCGAGCGTGGTCATGCCCACCATGTCCCAGCCCGACAGGGCAAAGACGCCGGGCTGCAGCGCGTTGTACATGGCCAGCAGCAGGTGGGCCTCACGCACGGTATCGATCTGCTCCGCGGTGAGCGCGGAAATGTCCTTGATCCCCAGCGCCGCGGTAATCACGCTGACCGTGGTGCAGGCGATGCCGTTGGTGGTGAACACGGCGTTGTACGGCCCGTTCTCCCCTGTCAGCGCGTTCCGCAGCGTCTCCTGCACGTGTTCGGTGAGTTCGGTGCCGGTCAGCTCGGCACCTCCCAGCTGGAAGACGTCGTCCTTGTGCCGGGTGGCGAAGTGCACCAGCTCGTATGTCAGTTCGTCGTGGTTCTGCAGGGCGTGGACCAGCGATGCCTGGTCCACGCCGATCTCCATGGCCAGCCGCAGGGTCAGCCGCAGGAACTCGGTATCCTGCGTCACCAGGGCGTAGTGGTAGCCGGGGCGGGTGATGAAGTCGTAGGACAGGTCGGGCCCGGTCTCGGAGGTGGCCTTGATGTCGTCGATGGTGAGGTTCAGTTCCTGGAAGGAAAACCCGCCCACCTTGCGCACCATGCTGCCGATCAGCTGGTTGGCCGCCTCGGAGAGCGGGTGCCCCTCGGACCAGCCGGGCTGTTCCTCGGCGCTCTTTTCCACACCGAGGAAGCCGTTCGCATCCAGCCGGAGGGCACCCGTGCCCAGGTCGAGTAAGGAGTGCAGCGCGTCGCCCACCACCAGGCGCATGCCCGAGAACGTGGGATCCAGCCAGTTGATGGACGGCTGCCCGGCCTTGAAGTAGTGCAGGTAAACCCAGCGGCGCTTCTGGCCGTTGGTGTCCACAATGGCGCGGGTGGCGCTCCAGTTGGTTTCCTTCACGCCCGGTTCGTAGAAAATGACCCGCTGCAGCCGGCCAATGATGTACCCGGCCTTCTGCAGCGCCTGCTCAGCATCGGGGCTGATGTTGACCGAGTCTTCGCCCGGCGGAACGTCCGGCAGCAGGTGCCAGTCCGATTCCGGGATGTCGATCATGTGATAGATGCCGGGGTAGTCGCGGTAGTTCATTTCGGCCAGGCGGAAGTCCGCGCCCTTGCCGGTGTGCCCGGGCACGATGTCGTCGATGATGGTGCCCTCATGGTCGCCGGCCACCTCGCACATCCGGCGGAACTCGTCCTCGGAGCCGAACAGCGGGTCGATGGCCATGCTGATCCGGTCAAAGTGGCCGTCCACGCTGGGGGTTTCCGCCCAGCCCTGCAGGCCGCCGGCCTTCTTGACGGGGCCGGTGTGGATGGCCCGGATGCCGATCTCCCGGAACGTTTTCCACAGTTCCGGATCACCGAGTGCGCCCAGGAACGACTGCCCCGGGGTGGTCATGTAGGAGAGCGGGTAGGCGGTGAACCAGACAGAGGCGCGTTCGACGGCGGCACGCGGGTTGGGGTGCGCGAACGAGTGCTGCCACATACTCGCCTGGCCCGAGAGCTGGCGGGCCAGTACGTTGGCGTCGCCGAGCATGGCCTGGTTCCGCAGCCACTCCACGTAGGTTTTGTTGAGGCCGTCCAGTTCCAGCGATGGAGCGTTGGCGAAGTACTGCCGGCGCCGGGCCACGGGCCGCAGCGCCTTGGGCCGGGCCGGGTAGAACTGCTCGTCGAAGGTGATTTCCGGGACTTCCGGCGCCTCCGTGCCCTCCGTGGGCTCCGCCTCCGTGGATTCCGCGGGTTCGGTAGCCTCGACAAGCTCCGCGCCAGTCGTGCCGCCGGTCCCGCCGGCCTGTTCAACTGCATCGCCCTCAGAGACGCTGGCGGTTGCTTTTCCCAGATCAGACACTGAGTTCCTCCCTCAACTCGACTGCAACCCACTCTGCCACGATTCACGCGCGCGCCGAATGGCGCCGGCCGACGAATTTAGAGGAGGGTGGCGATGCGGCAAATCTATAACGATAGAGAGATGGCTGCCGGCAAAGAACCCGGGAGGCCCGTGCGCGCCGTGGAAGCACCTTGACACCCTCCGTTGTGAGCGCTGACAGTTGAGGAAGCAAAATCCCATTCCCACTGAAAGCTGACTTTTGAAGAACTGGGCAGGAAACCTGGAATACTCCTCAGCGCGTGTTGAACGGCCCGAGTCGGTGGCCGAACTCGCCCGGATCGTGCAGCAGGCGGGGCGCGTCAAGGCCCTCGGGTCCCGGCACTCCTTCAACCGCGTGGGGGACACCGACGGCGTGCATGTCCTGCTCGACGCCCTGCCCCAGCAGATCGAACTCAATCCGGAGCGCGGCACCGTGAAGGTCAGCGGGGGCGTCAGCTACGGAGCCCTGTGCCGCGCGCTCGAGCAGTCCGGCATGGCCATCCACAACCTGGCGTCCCTCCCCCACATTTCGGTGGCCGGTGCGGTCCAGACCGGAACCCACGGCTCGGGGGTGAACAACCCGTCGCTGGCCGGCGCGGTGCAGTCCATCGACCTTGTCCGCCCGTCAGGGGAATCGGTCACCCTGACCCTGGCGGATGGCGACGAGTTCCTCGCAAGCGTGGTGGGCCTGGGCGCCCTGGGCATCGTGACGGGCCTGGAATTGGCAGTCCAGCCGAGCTACCGGATGCGCCAGCGCGTCCTTGAAAACCTGCCGTGGGACCGGGCACTGGACGGCTTTGCCGGGATCGTTTCCAGCGCCTACAGCGTCAGCCTGTTCACCGACTATGCGGGTGAAACCATCAGCCAGGTTTGGCTGAAGGCACTGGACCCGGAACCTGCGCTGGCCGACCTGTTCGGCGCCACGGCGGCCGCCCGCCCCCGCCATCCGCTGCCGGACATGTCCGCGGAGAACTGCACTATCCAGCTGGATGAGCCGGGGCAATGGCTGGACCGGTTGCCGCACTTCAGGCACGAGTTCACCCCCAGCAACGGCAACGAGCTCCAGAGCGAGTTCATCCTGCCACTGGATCATGCACCCGCGGCGCTCCTGGCGGTCCGCGCCGTGGCGGACAAGCTCTCGCCCCTGCTTTTTGTCTCGGAAATCCGCACAGGAGCTGCAGACGAGTTCTGGCTCAGCCCGTTCTACCGGCAGCAAAGCGTGGCCCTGCACTTCACCTGGAAGCCGCTGCAGCCAGAGGTGGAGGCATTCCTGCCGGAACTCGAGGAGGCGCTCCGGCCTTTCGGCGCCCGGCCGCACTGGGGCAAGCTGTTTTCCGCTGCCGGCCACGACTGGGAATCCCTGTACCCGCGGTTTGCGGCTTTCCGGTCGCTGGCCTCCGGGCACGATCCCGAGGGGAAGTTCCGGAACGGTCTGCTGGACACTGTCCTCGGCGTGCCGGCCGCGAGCGGCCGATAGCAGGCAGCTTCAGCGGCTACTGGTCCTGCCAGCCGGGTGGCGGCGCCGCGTCCAGGAACGTGGTGACCACGTCCAGCACCAGCGCCGTCCTGGCCAGGCCGAAGAAGTGTGTTGTGCCGGGAAAGACGGCCAGCTGTGACGCAGGCACTCCCTCGAAGTCGCCGTTCACGTCCCCTCCGCGCAGCTGCAGGAACCGCACGGCATGCTCAAGCTTGACCATGTCGCAATCGCCCACGGTGACCAGCGTCGGGGCGGCGATGCCACGGATCTCCTCATCACTCCAGCCACCCGAGCCGGTATCGTAGCCGCCCAGCTTGTCCAGCAGGCCCTGCAGATGTTCGCGGTCCGCGTGCGGTGAAACAGCCAGGTAGCGCTGTTCCATCGGAGTGCCGGCGATCATGTCCACCGTCATGGAGGCCACCGCCTCCGCGTTGCCGCCGCGGTCACCGTCGGGACGGAATGCCACCGAGGAGACAACGAGCTTGCGCACCAGTTCCGGATGCTTGACGGCCAGGTGCAGCGCAACAGCTCCCCCAACGCTGAAGCCAAAAACGTCCACCTCGCGGACGTCCAGGTGGGCAAGGAGTCCGACGACGTCGGAGGCCAGGTCCGCGGTGCCCAGGGGGCGGTCGGTGTCGTTGGTCCGGCCGTGCCCCTGGAAATCCGTGGCGATGACCGTTCGGCCTTCCGACAATCCCGGGATCAGGGCGCCAAACTGCTGCTCGATATCGAACAGTCCGCCGTGCAGGAGGAGCAGCGGCGTGCCGCCGTCACCGTGCACTTCGTAATACATCTGCAGTCCGTTTACGGGGGCATACCCTGCCTCCCGGGCGGCCGCCGGTCGCTCAGCCATCTGGTGGTCCTTCGTCCGTTGTGGGGCCATCCTAATCCGGCGCCGGCGTCCGCGGGAGGGCGCGCTGCCGCCTCATTGTTAGGGTGGAACCATGAACCGCCGCCTTGCCGCCCTGTCCGCCGCCCCCCTGATGCTGCTGCTCGCCGGCTGCGGTGCGGTGGAGGAAGCCGCCTCGAACGCGGCCAGCGACGCCGCTTCGAAGGTTGCCACGGCCGCAGCTGACGAGGTGAACCGGCAGATTTGCGCCATCGTCCAGGACGGCCTGGTGAGCGTGGAGGACAAGCGTGCCCTGGGCGGACTGGTGTCGGCGGCAAAAACCGCCGGGGTGCCGTCTGAAATTACGACGCCGCTGGGCCAGATCGCCGAAGCCGGAGACCAGGTGCCGTCCGAGTCCGTCCAGGCCCTGAAGGATGCGTGCACGGCTTAGCGACACTGGCCGCACTGCCCTAGCACTGCCCCTTTTGGCCGCCGCGTCCTGGTGCTACGGTGAAGAGACGAACTAGTAAGCCTGTGATACTAAATTCACGGAGCGAAGGAGATCGTCATGGCTGAACGCGGCAACACCAAACACGGCCCGATCCTGGATGACGAGCTGAAGCACGAAACCCAAGGCGCGGTGCATGCGAACCAACCTCCCCATGCGGAGGAATGGCGCGAAACAGAACCTTTCCCGGACGACACGGACCCGGCAGAAATCCAAGAGGCCCTCAACCCCGTGGCCTCCCCCGATTCCATCAGCGATGAAGAGGGGGAACAATGACCGCCAGCTTGAAAGAGCACGCGGACCGGATGCGGCTTCCCGGGCCCTGGTGTACGGCTTACGTGGACGCCGCCACCGGCACCGTGGACACTTTGGAGGCATCGGATGTCCGGCCCGGCAATGTCCGCGCCGCCCTTGAAGCCCAGGGCGCTTCTGCTGCAGACCTGGATGCACTGGAACAGGCCTTGCAGCCGGAAGCAGGGGTCCCGGGCCCGGTATCACGGTTCGTCCTGGTCCATCAGGGAAAAGTCGAAATCAACGAGGTCCTGCCGGGCGCACGAGTACTACCCGAGCGGGTGTCAGTGGACCCCGTCCCCGACCTCCTGCCCTTGGTGAAACACCGTCCGGAGGAGTTTCCTTACCTTGTGGCCGAAGTCAGCCGGGAACATGGGGAAATCAGACTGCACTACGCCGGGGCTGGAAGCCCCGCCAGTGCCGAGGAAGTCCAAGGTGAAACCCAGCACATCAAAAAGTTCCAGGGCGGGGGCTGGGCACACCTCCGCTTCCAGCACCACACCGAAGATGTTTGGCGCCGCAACGCCGACCAGGTGGCTGAGGAGATTGACCGCGTGGTGGCTGGCAGCGGAGCGCGGCTGATTGTCCTGGCGGGGGACATTCACGCCCGCAGACTGGTTCAGGAGCAACTGTCCAAGGCCAGCCAGGCAATAGTATCGGTGGTCGATTCCCACACTCACACCGAGGGTGCCGACGCCAGGCTCCTTGACGACCAGGTGAACCAGAGGGTCGCGGAACAATGGGCCACGGAACAGCAGGACATCATGGACCGCCTGGCCATGCAGGAGGGCCAGGCCAACCCCGAATCTGCAACCGGCGTGGGGGCTGTGGTGCATGCCCTTCAGCAGGCACAGGTGGAGGTACTGATCCTGGACGATGCCGCACTGGCAGAACGCACCCTGCTGGCCCTTGACGCCGAGCCCTGGGTAGCCACCGCGGAGGAGGAGTCCCTGGGGGCGAACGTGCTGGGCAAGGTTCCGGCGCCCGCGGCCCTGTTGCGGGCAGCGGCGCTGACCGACGCACGGGTCCTGCTGGTTCCGGGCCCGGTCCTTCCCGAGGGCACGGACGTGGCAGCCCTGCTGCGCTGGCCCACCGGGCCGACAGTGCCGGCGTCGTAAACCTCCAAGACCATAGCAGCACCGGAGCGGAGACAGGAAGGAACATTATGGCAACCGCACATGACGATGGGGACGTTGCCCCCGGCGGCGTCATCATCCCCGAAGAGGACGCGCTGCCCGCACCTACGCGGACGGGCCACGGCAAGATGCCGGAAAACATCGACGATGAGGCGTACCAGGCCGCGGTTGAGCAGGAGCGTGTTGCGGCCGGCCTCGCCGACTATGCCCCCAGCGACGTCCCGCCGGCAACTGATCCCTTGCCCGAGGAGGCGTCCGACGCCGCTGATCTGGCCCAACGAGGACTGCTGGAGAATAACGAGGCCTCCGGCGACCAGGGAAGCGGGGGACGGGGCGACAGCTGACAAGCAAGTGCAACAGTGAAGGGCAGGGCCGGGCGGCCCCGTCCTTCACTGTTTGCCCTGCTTGCAGTTTGTGGCCCTGCTCGCTTCCCTCGCAGCAGGGCCACGGATTATTCCGGCTGCGGCTGGTCCCGCCCCCGCAGTGGCGGGCCGCGGAAGCCAAGCGCCTTGCGCGCCGTCCTGTGCTCGGGCGCCACAAAAGGAACCACCTCCTGATCCCGGCCCGGCGGCACCGCCCAAATGAACTTGGTGAGTTCATCCTGCAAAATCTTCCAGGAAATGTCGGGATCGTTCGGATAAGCGTCAACTTCGGCCTGCTTGGCCGCCTCCAGCGCGGCCCTGCCGGCTTCCGTGAGCTCCACCTTGAACTGTCTGCGGTCGGTGGAATGGCGCGTCCTGGAGATGTGCCCTGAGCCTTCGAGCCTCGTAAGTACCCTGCCCAGGGTCTGGCTCTGTACCCGGACTACTTCTGCGAGCTGCTCCTGGTTGAGCGGCCCCGCCGTGAGTCCCTCAAGGGCTATGACGGCTGCCCTGGTGAGGCCCAGGGGGGCCAAAGCGTCATCCTGACGTCGTTGGACCAGACGCGCCGCCACCGTAATTAGGCGGTAGCTGTTCCGCGCATCCGGATCGAGGTTGCTGGTCATCGGCCGTGGCCTTCCTGTAGGTGGCGGAGTGCGGGTGTCACCCGTTCATGCGTCGCTACCTACCTACAATAAGCATGCTTAGCATCCGGTTTGCAAGTGGGCTTACTATCGCCCCGCCGGGCCGGCGCCCTCAGCGAGGCTCTCGGCACAACCCCTTGCAATCTAAATGGGAAGTGTGCTTAGTATCTAAGTAGTAACCCTGCTTACTAAAACAGCCAGCACTGCTGGTTCTTGATCGCCAGCTGACCCTTTGCGAAAGAGAGCATGATGACAGAGAACCAATGGCCCCAGACCCCCAACCCTGCTATCCCGGAGCCTTACGCTTCCGAAGTGGGCGTTGACGAGACGTACGCCTCAGCCGCTGCGGGCACCACTGGCACCTCCAAGACCGAGGCCGCCAAGGAACAGGCTTCGAACGTGGCCGGCCAGGCCGCCACGTCAGCCCAGGGCGTAGCGCACACGGCCAAGGAGGAAGCAGCCAACGTTGCGTCCGAGGCCAAGCACAGCGCCCAGGATCTGCTGGCGCAGGCGAAGTCCGGGTTGTCAGACCAGGCGGGCACGCAGCAGCAGAAGGCCGCCGAGGGCATTCGGAACATTTCGAGCCAGCTAGTGAGTATTGTCCGGCCCTGGGCATCGAGAGCGCAGACGCCGACGCTGACCGTGTCCATGACCGTGCCAAGGAGGTGTTCTCGTTCCTCGCTCGCTCTTAGTAGCTCCTGAACCTCGGTTTGCTGCTTTTCCAGCAGACGTTGCTGGAGGGAAAGTACGTTGTGAACCGTATGAACGGTGAGTGCGATGGCCGCCAGGATAACGGGCAGGAGCACTATCCGCACGAAGTCGGCCCGGGTGATTCCACCGCCCAGGATCATCGGGGGCAGGACGGCGCTGAGGAGGGCCGCAAGAATGGCGATGACGACTCCGCTGCGGTGCCTGGTGGCGGACAGCCAGATGACCGGAAAGACGAGGAGGTAGCCCAGCACGGCAAGGTATTGATCCGCCGCCCCGCGGGTGAGTCCAACGGCCAGGCAGTCCAGGACAGGGATGATAAACACTGCCCGTCCCGGCAGCCTTTCCCACGGCACAAGAAAGCAGCCGACGAGTAGAAACAGATGTGCCACCAAGCTGTACCCGAACGGGCCGAACCACTCGAGTCCTGGGTGTAGGAAAGTCACCAGGACGGTGACCAGCAACATCGTTACGGACAACGGAAGCTGGAACAAAACCATCCGCCCACGAGGCCCCCGCCCCCGGAAATACCGCTCCACCGTCACAACAGGCATGGCATTCCTTACCCCAGCTTTCAAACGCTAATTATCAAGCCTACTTACCATTATTAGTGCCCTAATTGTTTGCGCACGAATCATGCTATCTTGTGTTCGGATCCATTCCGGCGGGCCCCACCCCCCAATGCGGGCTCGCCGGGGTGGATCACCTTCATATTGCGCGCAGTCGGAGGCTGGCGTTGGAGCGCTCCGGCGCCTCTCGTGCGGTCGAGCGACCCTGCTCTCGGAATTGAACCTGTCGCGTCCGCGACTCCACGTGATGCTCGGCCTGCAAGTTGCTGCTTCCCCGACATCAGCACCGCATTTCAAGTACCACAGAAGGATGAGAAGAAAGATGATCACGACCCTCCAAGCGGAGAGGACCTACCACGTCACCGGGGACAATCCCCAGTCCATCCAGGAAGACCTGGACTCCGCCGTCGAACTGGTACGTCAGCAGGCCATGGAAGAACGCCGGCACGGGATCCTGGTCACACGCCTCGGCACAGCGTCCTTCATAGTGACACTCAGTGATCAGGTTCCCTACGGAACCACCCAAGAATCGTGCCACATCGAGACCCTGCAGCGGTGATAAAAAGCCAGAAAGCTGCGTCTAGGGAACGCAGCCTTTCCAGCGCACAAGTAAGTTCACCTGTACGGTCAAGACCTCCTGCGCGCCGACGCCCCTCGCCACCGGACAGACAATTGGAAATTGAAGCGGGTATGCATTGTTAGTCATACCCGTCCTCACGCTCCGGCCCTTGGTCCCTTCACTGAACGGCGAAGTCGGTGAGTTTTGAAGACCAGGCCCCGTCCAGCGCAGTTCTGAGCGGGGCACAAAAAGTCGCTGTGGTTCTAATGCAACTGAGTCCATCCAGCGCCGCCTCCGTGTTTGCTCAGTTTTCCGAGTCCGAGGCCGAGGAGATCGCAGCAGAAATCATGCGGCTTCGCAAAGTCCCGCCCCTTGTGGCCAGCACAGTCATCAACGAGTTCCACGAGCACGTCGCCAGCGGCCGACGCGCCGCCCGTGGTGGCCGAGACCTCGCTGCGGGACTTCTGGAAGCCTCCTTTGGCGCCGATAAAGCTGCAGGCCTAATGGAAAAGGTTGCAGGCGCGATGGTTGGAAAATCCTTCGACTTCCTCGAACCCATGTCAGCGGAACAAATCGCGGCACTGCTCGACGGAGAGCTGCCACAAACGACCGCCCTGGTCCTGGCGCATCTGCGCCCAAGCAAGGCCTCAGTTGTTCTGACGACCCTCGATGAGGAGCATGCCGTCGATGTTGCCAGCCGCATCGCCACTATGGGACAAGTGGCACCGGAAGTAATCTCTACCGTGTCCGACATCTTGAAACAACGCGCCGGTGCCGTCCTGATACCAGGGAAATCCAGCGAGAACGTGGGAGGTATACGTCCACTCGTGGAGATCATCACCCGGACCGACGCCAGAACCGAGCGCAACGTCTTGGACGGGCTGGATCGTTTGGACTCCGAACTCGCCAGCGAGATACGCGCCCAAATGTTAACGTTTCAAGACATCGTCAGGCTCGAACGACGTGACCTCCAGCGCATTTTGCGCGGCGTAAGCCCCCAAATTCTGGCGACCGCTCTAAAGGGCGCGACCTCCGTCGTTCTTGAATCCGTCCAAAACAACATCTCGGAGCGAAACAAGGAAATCCTGCTTTTGGAAATGGCTAATTCCGGGCCGCTACGGGCATCGCAAGTCGAGGAAGCCCGGGCGCAAATTGTGCGCTCAATCCGGGAAGAAACCGCTATCGGGACCATCAACATGCGACGGGCTGACGAGGACTACATCCAATAGCACCCCGCCCCGGCAGGCGGGCCAAGGGTTCTTCCGGGCCACGTCCGGCGGCCTGCGACGCCCACGTGGACTGTGCGGGCAGGGCAAGTCGGAATAAGCACCCGGAACGGCCTCCGCCAATCCCAGTTCAGCGCCAAACCGCGACCCTAGAGAAGCTGATCCTTGGAGCCATCCCCGCCCACTTCGGCAGCGTCCTGGCCTGCTTCTATGTGACCAATTTGTGCGGCGTGGGCAAGATTCGACATGGTCTTGTGGAGCTCCTGAGCCTCTTCGCGGCTGAGACCCAGCTTGCCAAGCATAATGCCGGGAACGTCCAGCGCCCTTTTTCGAAGGGCACTTCCGGACGGCGTTAGGCTTACGGCGAGGGAACGCTCGTCATTGGGTACGCGCTTGCGGGTGACGTATCCGGATGCTTCCAGGCGCTTGAGCAACGGCGAAAGGGTTGCCGGGCCGAGTAAAAGCTCCTCGCTTATGTCCTTGACCGAGCGGGGGCTGCGCTCCCAGAGGGCCAGCATCACGAGGTACTGGGGATGGGTAAGGTCAAGCGCCTGTAGTACAGGCCGGTAGGCGCTGATGACCATTCGAGAAGCCAGAGTCAATGCAAAGCACAGTTGCCGCTCAAGCAAAAGATCATCGTCGCTCCCTGCATGAGAAGACATGCAAGACATGATATCGAGATCGTGACCGGTGACGGCCATTGAACGAAAGGCCTCAGCTACCAGCCATGTGAGCGAATTATGTTGAACGTCTCAGCCCGGCACCTCTGCTCATCCTGTACGCCGTTAAAGATGGTGGCCGTGACTACGGTTGAATCATTGGACACCGGTGACGAAGCGGCGACTAGGAGCAGCGCAGCACCCACGCTTGCACACAGGCCTACTGCGACAACGGAGAACGCGAGAACAACTCCGGCCGCGCTGAACACCCAATTAGCAACTATTGTTGGACGGCGGCGGTATGCGAAAGCTGATGGCACGAAGTCAAGCTGCAGCACACCCCAACCTGACGTCAGGCAGCCCTCAAATAGCGTCAGAATAGGGTGCGAAAGCCAGTTTTTGCACATGTCCAGCGTCAAGTCTTAGATTCAAACCTGACCGCAGTCCTTGTGTCGGCGGTGCCTGGCAATTGTGCAACAGCCTGTTGCGCAATTGTCCAGAGGCCGTCTGGACAATTAAGAGTCCGAGCTGTAGGGGCTCCTCTGTCCGAGTCCTGCGTGTCCTCGAATCTGCGCAGTAGTGCCACAAGCTGTAGCCCTTTTATTAGCGGTCCACCATCCCCCCGCGCCCAGCTTCGATACCGGTGCCACAGTTATCGTCTAGCGCCCCACGTGCCCATCATGATCGGCTCCTCACACCTCTGGCATCCAAGGCCTGAGCGTGAGAGCGCACTCACGGTGAGTCATGTCGTCGCTACACGTGCAGCGGATGAACCAGCGTGACCAGCAATGTATGTGAAGAGTGCCGCAGTGTTTTCGAACCCGCACGCAGAAGTCAGCGCTTCTGCTCTACACGCTGCGCCAACAGGAGTCGGAGCCGACGACGTCGGGGCGCGCCGGCCACGGCGCGTGGAACGAGCTTGAGCGCGCCACATCTAAAAGCGCAGTTACAAGCGACTAAGCGTCGGCTGGAGTCAGAAAGGAGCTCCTGCAACCGCCAACGCGCCATGTTTCAGTCCAAGCTCCGCTCCCAGGCGTCTGAGATTGAACGACTTGCTGCCGAGAACTCGGAACAGCGGCAGAGCATCAACCTCCTGCAGTCAGAGGTCGCCCGCCTCAAACGAGCCCAACAGATCAATGTGCAAGACCTCGCACATATCGCAGCCTGGCTCGTCTCAATTTCCCGCGCGAAGGGAATTGCTCTCGACGTTCGCACCTTAGAAATCATGCGGCGCAGAGGATGGGATCCGACGAGGCGCCAAGCAGGAGCCCCACGGCCATGACCATGTCTATCGCGAGGCTTTCGGCACAATCAGGCCTGCGTTACCTGTTCAAGACCACCATGATCGACGACGTCTCGGCTACTCCCCCGGACGCCACGACGTACTACATGAAGGCAGGCACTCCAGAAGGGCGTTGGATCGGCAAGGGGCTCAAGGGAATCAACAAAACGGAAGGTGACGCCGTCACGGAGACCGACGCACGGGCCGTTTTCGACTTAGCAGCCCATCCCGACACCGGCACTCCCCTGGGCCGCCCGCACAACCGACCAACCGTCGTCGAGAATAAGAACGCCCCAACCACCGTGCGTCACGCCGTAGTCGGTTTCGATCTAACCTTTAGCGTGCCAAAGTCCGTGTCCGTGCTCTGGGCGCTTAGCCCGCGGAGCACGCAGGACCGAATACTGCGAACCCACCACGAAGCCGTCGCAAACACACTTGCGTGGCTTGAGGAGAACGTCATCCATACACGGGCCGGACGCAACGGAGTCGCCCACCTCGGCACGCGCGGCGTCCTCGCCGCCTCATTCGACCACTGGGAATCACGCACCGGTGATCCGCAGCTCCACACCCACCTGGTGATCGCCAACCGTATCCAGCGCATCACGGACGGCGCCTGGGTCACCTTGGACTCCCGCACCCTGTACAAAGCCGCCGTCGCCGCTAGCGAACACTACAACGGACTCCTCTTCGACGCCCTTCAACAGGAACTCGGAACCGACACCGACATCCGAAATCCCGTCACCACCACGTACAACCCCAGCCAACAGCTCACCGGCATTGACGAAGAACTCATCCGTGAATTCTCCAACCGGTCCCGCCTCATCAATTTGGAGACAGACCGACTCGTGGCCGAATGGATCACGGAACACGGCCATCCCCCGACAGCCACCACAACCATCAAGCTCCGCCAGCAAGCCACCCTGGCTACACGCGTCCCAAAGACCGAACTCCCCACGCCATTGCAACGGCTCTCCGAACAGTGGCGGGCACGTGCACTCGCGAAGGGATTCCAACCGTCCGAAGTCCTGGTTGCCACCATCAACCGCTCGCAGTCTTCGCCATTCACGACCAGCGACTTCACCTCTGACTGGATACAAGCCGTCGCAACGCTCGCCAGGGAAAGAGTGGCCGCAAGGCGTTCGACCTGGAACCGCTGGAATCTGCTGGCCGAAGCGGAACGGGTCTGCGCCCAGATCCGCTGCCGCACCGCATCGGATCGGGCGAACCTGATGGATGCAGTCGCTACCGCAGCCGAGCAACAGTCCGTCGCCCTCAACGAATACCGCTACACCGTCCCTCCCGACGCGGCGCCAGACCTGAGGCTGGGGCAGCAGAGCTGCTTCGACTTCCAGGGGTCACGGCTCTACACGGACGCGTCGACGCTCGCCTGTGAGGACGCGATCATGGCAGCAAGGAACGACGACGGCGGCCCGGCGGTCCGCGCGGACGTCACCTTGGATGCGCTGGACATTGCCGAGCGCTCGAAGAAGCCAGTACTGCACACCGACCAGCGTGCCGCCGTCGCCGACGTTGTCCTAAGCGGTAACCGCCTCGACGCCATCGTCGGCCCCGCTGGCACGGGAAAAACGACGACACTCGCGGTGGTCAAAACAGTATGGGAAGCCGAGTTCGGCGCCGGAAGCGTCATCGGTTTGGCCCCGGCGGCCGCGAGCGCTGAGGTGCTGGGTCGCGAGCTAGCGATGGCCACAGAGAACGTGTCGAAGTGGCTGCATGAATCGGTGGGTCACGGTGTGGGCACGAGAGCTGGGCGCTTCCTCGACGTCCAGGCCCGTTTGGCCGAGGCTCCTATCGGCGAGCGCCGGAGCATTGCCTACGCTCAGGAAGCGGCCCGCCTTGCTGCCACCCAGCACCGGTGGTCGTTCCATCAGGACCAACTCGTGATCGTCGATGAGGCTGCCATGGTTTCCACGTTTCAGCTCGCGGCGCTTGTTCAGCAGGCCCAGGATGCCGGAGCGAAGATTGTGCTGGTGGGTGATCCCGGCCAGCTGGACGCGATTGACGCCGGCGGTGTCCTCGGCTGGCTGGACTGGCAAGGCAAGACCACTCGGCTCAGCACCATCTGGAGATTCCATGAAGAGTGGGAACGGGCGTCATCCCTCAAGCTGAGGACGGGAGACTACTCTGCGATCGCTGACTATGAGCAGCATCAGCGGATCCGGCACGGCACTTACCTGGACATGGTCGACCAGGCGTACATTGCATGGCAGGCCGACACACGGACGGGCAAGTCGGCCATCCTTATCGCCGCGGATAACGAGACGGTCGGCTTGCTCAACGAACGCGCTCAGGCTGACTTGGTGGCCCAGGGGACGGTGGACGCCGAGCTGACAGTTCAGCTCGCCGATGGCTTGCGTGCCGGTTCGCGCGACAGGATCATCGCCCGCGGCAACAACCGCCGGCTGGTCGACAGCGACGAGGACTTTGTCCGGAACGGAGCGCTGTACGACGTCGAAAGCGTCCGACGTGACGGTTCAGTTCTAGCAGTGCGACGGGTGACAGGCGCACGCGTCGTACTTCCGCGAAGGTACCTAGAGTGCCACGTCGAGTTGGGATATGCGACTACGGCCCACCGCTCTCAGGGCATCACGGTCGATACGGGGCACACGGTAGTGACTCAGAGACGGCTTACCCGGGAACTGCTGTACGTCAGCATGACGCGCGGCCGGTCCGGCAACTTCGCGTACGTCAGTGAAGGCGACGACGTTGACTACCCCGCCGTCGACCCTTCCCTCCAGCTGTCCTGGCGGGACATTCTGGCTGAGGTCCTGGCAGCCGAAGGCGCTGAGCGAACCGCTCATGAAGTGCTCGAAGCGGAGCGAATGAAATCAGACAGCCTTGAGCGGCTCTACGCCGAGTACGACTACTTGGCGCAGATTGCGGCAAGTCACGATCTTCTGCAGTGCCTGAAGAAGCACTCCCCTGATTCGTTACCTAAGCTGGACCAGTCACCTTCGTGGGGCGCTGCTGTAGCGGCTTGGCGCAAAGCCACAGCGGTCAGCCGCCAGTATGCCGAGGCCGTTTTGGCCCGGACTCTCCGAAGCACCGCTACAGCCAAGGATCCCGTTGCTGTCCTCAGCATGCGGCTACGTCAGTCCTCAGGAGGAATGCCGACGGCGGCAGCGGAAGCTTTGCTTGAGGTACTTGAAATCTCTCGCCCCGACTTGGCTGCGCTGGTTGATCAGGTCCGCGACCGGATACGGCAGCGGACGGGAAACGTGATAATGGCCGCCTTGACACAGGAACCGGAGTGGAAGATCTGCTTGGATTCGCTGGTTGGCAGCGGTGGGATGCCCGGCGATCTGATTCGGGAGATTGCCATGTATCGAGACAGATGGGGAGTATCGCAGCCCGACCTTCCGTTGGGACCCAAACCGGCCGACTACGAGTGGGAACAGCACTCTGAATGGGAAAGACTCCAAGTAGCCATCGATGGCGTTCGACAGTCTTCAGAGACGTCTGAACCACCAACAAACGACGTCGACTTTCCCCTTAGCGGCCATGCCCTCCTTACTACTGCCGGCTGGCAGCTCTAAGCTGATCTAAGAGGCAAAGCAATGGCTACGAATCCTGTAGTGAGGCCAGTAGTTGCGACAGCCGGGCTGGTAGCGGCCAGTGCGACTGCCCTCATCCTGCTTGTCGTGACTCTGACATACATTCCTGCCGCAGACCTACCACTCTCGATGAAGATTCTCATCGCTGCAATCCCCCTAGCAGCGTCTCTGTACGTGGGCTGGCTGTGGTGGAGGCGGGCCAATCGACGGCGTACGTGGGAAGCTGCTGCAGCGGAACATTGGCGGTCCTTCTACAACGCGAAGCTGGCCGGCGGCACCACCGCCGAACTAACACTCCTCAGCGTTGACGCTGTCCAACCCACTGGTTCCTGGGTCACCGTCGCGTGGAACCGTTTCAATCACGTCCAGCCGGCATGGCTGGAGTCGCTCCCGGAACCGATCTGGCCTGGATCAGTCCTGCTCATCGCCCCCGACCCAGCGCAGGTGATGCCTGGCGCTCCATGGCCCGACACCTACTTCATCCGTGCCGCCGATTGCTTGGCTTGGGCACCCGCAGAGGGGCGCCCTTCCACACTGGAGCCGCCGTCGGCATTAAGGGCGCGCAACTCTTGAGTCAGGCAGCGCGGTAGCTACGACCCCAAGCAGGTATTCGAACGTATGTTCTATACTTGTCGTCGTGATCAAGTCCGGCTCCCCCGAAGATGTTGAGCGCATGATGGCTCGCATGGATGCCGAGGCGAGCCGTCCTATTGATGATCCCGCTCCGATCCGAGACTTTCCCAAGTATGGTCGGCCATTGGTTTTCGTCGGAGGCATCTATGGCAAGGCTGTTGGATGGACTCAGAAGTACGGCCTCATCGAGTGGCTCGATTCCTCCGGCAAGTACCACATGGGCTGGGCGCACTCATCAAGCATCAAACGTGTGAAACCGGAAGAGTGGAAAGGCAGCAGCCGGCTATAAGTCAGCGGGGAACGGCCCAGCCGGCCGGTCCTGCCAAGACCATCCTCCGTGAACACAAAGCAAGGCCTGGTTCCTCACGAAACCAAGCCCTGCTGTGGGTGAAGCGTGGGCTCGACAACGACGACGATGACTTTGACCTCGACGCCGGAGCGTTGGTCAGAGAATAATTTCAGTCCGTGCCGGGCCGCCAAAAGGGGACGCAGTCACCGGCCCCTTCGTGGTGACGCTGTAGGGGGCCGCGGGCTGGGCTGCCTCAGGGGCGGCCTGCAGACCGGCGCCAACAGTAGCTTCGGGTCCGGCGGCACGTGCTGAGCGCTGGTAAGCAGCTGTCCCGAAACGGAGATCGGGGCCGATCGTCTCAGCGACAATGCGGCGGGCCTCCCTCCGCTCCCCATCCTTTTCGAAGGAACGGAACTCGAGTTCACCCGACACTGTGACAGGGTCCCCCTTCTTCAGAGAGTTTGAGGCATTTTCGGCGAGCGCGCGGAACGCTGACACATTGTGAAAGACAGGCTCGCCGTCGTGCCAGGAACCGTCTGCACTCTGGACCCGCTGATTCACGGCGACCCGCATCTTGGCGTGTGCCACGCCGGACTCCCCATAAGTGAGGTCCGGGTCTGCGACGAGGTTGCCGGCGATGTTGACCGGGATCTTGGTACTCATATCTGTTTCCTTTCTTTCGCAAACGGGGCTCTCCCGTCCAACGCTTGTGAATGCCTTACGGGCCCTCGATCTCTAGTCCGCGCGACGGCCCCGGTTGGTTCATGCCCGCGTAAGAGTCTTGGCTGTCGACTCGCGGAGCGGCTTCAACTGACGGAACCTTTCCGCCGGAGCCCGGAGGATCAGTTGCTTCGAGAATCTCCTTGCTCGCTGCAGTGACGCGCCCAAGCACCGACTTCGCAATGTCCACGCGAGAGGCAGGCGTCTTGCCGGAGGAAGCGTCGGCGGCTGACTGCTCAGCCTCGATCACGGCGTCCGCCCAGCCTGACAAGTAGCTGGCTGACTGGGGACCGCGATCGGTCCCATGAGCTTTCAGCACGGTGTAGGCAACCGACTCGGCCTCGACTTCGGCCAGCCCACGGTGGTCCACGCTGCTTCCGTAGAGCTTGCCCACCTTGTCGTCCGGACCGTGAAGCAGCACATGCCCGAGCTCGTGTGCCAGCACGGCGGTACGTTCCTCGGCGTTCAACCAGCCGCCCACCCGAACCTTGCGCTGGGCAAAGTCGGTAAAGCCGCTGGTCAGCCCATACTGCGCATCGGTCACTTGGACCGAAAAGCCGTGCGCCCGCGCAACTCCAGCCAGTGACTCCCACAGTTGGGGAGCCAGCGCCGAGGAAACCCCGGTCGGCTTCGGGACCAGCAGCGGCGCTCCCTCGGTCTGCGAAACATCAAAGACCGCCTGGCCCCGCCAACCAGTGATGAGCGTCTTCTTTCCTTCATCGATGGCACCAAGAGGAGGCTTGTCACCGACGGGGACGCGCTGTCGCGTGCCATCGGGCAACAGCAGCTGTTGAACGCGGGCCGTCCTGGGTGCGATAACCCACAGAGCATATTCCCCGCGGAGGACCGTACGGCCGTGCCGCTCCCATTCCTTGTAGCCAGCCACCAGCGTCGGCTCCTCAGTGCCGCGCTGTGCCATCTGCATCATCAGCAGGGCGACGTTGCCCCCTGAGTAGCGCCACAGGTTAGCGGAGGCATCGAGCAGAACCTGCCAGCGCAAGGGAGACTCGACGGTCTCTTCGAGGATGGAGTGCAGGCCGTCCATCAACAGCGCAACGCGCTCTTCCGGCCGCAGGCGCCGGGTTTCCAATGCGGAATTTAGGTCCGGCGAGGTGCTCGCGGGAACCTCAGGTACAGCGGCCACGACAGCCACCCTTCTGCTTCTTGGACCGCAGCATTGCTGCGAAGACACCCGTTCATGGCTGCAGGTCCCGTGAGCGACATGATTCAGAACTCGGGAACCAGCTGATGGGCGGCCTTGCACCATTCGAGGAAAGCAGGGTCGTCGTTGGCCAGGAGACGCGGGGAAGGTTCCTTGTGCGACTGCAGCCCGACGCATCCTGCCGTCCTGGTGTGCATCCTCAGGCGTTCGACGGCGTGCGGAAGCCTTTCGTGAAAGGCCAGCGGGCCGAAGCCCGGGTCATCCGGGGTGAAGGAGGCAAGCTCCGCCCGCTGCAGTGCGTATAACTCAGCCACGATCTCTGGGTGCTTCCACCAACAATCCGGCACGACCGACGTCGTGAATTGATAAGTTGCCACGAGCCAGCGGACCCAGGCATAGAGTGACCGCCACACGTCCTGTGCCTGCTCGGCGTTCATGTCCCGCCAGCGGCGGGTCACGCTCTTCGGGGCGGCCGGTGAGGTAAATGCGGATCGAAACAGCTGTGCAGTGATTTCGTCGTCGCCAAAGGAACCTGCGGATGGAACATCGAACTCATCAGTGCTGTCATGGCTGCGCATCCGGCCCCTCCTCAGTCTTCTGCTGGCGCTGCCTGTGGCCGTCCGCCAAAAGTGTCTCCATCTCGGCTTTGAGGCGGCGCAGCTCCCCCGCGTCTTTGCGCTTGTGCCACTCCAGCAGGTCGAGCAGGATGGGACGCGTTCGTCGGCCAAGCATGAGAGCCGTTCCGGCGGGTAAGCGCCGGATCTCGTCGAGGGCGATCACCGGGGTTTCACGTATCTGCTCACCGTCCTGGCGGCCCTGGGACGACCAGGACCGCGTTGTGAGCGTTAGGCTCCGCTCCCCGAGCAACCCGGCGAGGGAGCGAAGATCTCGCTCGTCGGATCCACCGCCGAAGATGACCTTGATGATGGCCGAGTCCCAAATCGTTGACGCCTCATCGATGGACCAGCCGGAACGTGCCTGGGACAGAGACTGCAAAACGACCAAAGTCGAGATGCCGATGCCGCCGCCATCCGACAGCGCGACTGGTAGTCCCGGCCAGGGTGCCAGATTGGCGATTTCATCAAGGATCAGGGATAGCGGTGGCTCCAACCGGCCGCCTGGGGAAACGAAGGCCATTTCGCGTGCTGCGTTGTCTATGTCGTCGATCAGCGCGGACAGGTAGGGGCCCGCAGCGGCCGCTCCCGCACGCGTTCCGATCAAGTAGAGGGTGCCGCGCTCGCGGATAAAGGTCTTGGGATCGAACTCTTCAGACTCATCCTGTGGGTTCAAGGCAGCCAAAACTTTCGGCGAGGACAGCGGTGCGACGGCGGCCGAGACACCGATCCATGAGTTGGACGTATTGCGCGGGTCGTCTTCGAGGATGCCCATCAGGTCGGCCTGCCACCCCATGGCCGCGTCCGGGCGGCCGAGTACCTCGAGCGCCTCGCGAGCCAGCACGGGGCTGGAGGACCAGCGCCTGAATGCTGCCACTCCCTCACCGCACAAGGCAGCAGCGTGAAGCAGGCACTGAAGTACTATCAGCGAGCGCTTCTGCCACGCTGCGTTCTCCCCCTTCATCTCCGTATCCGCCGTAATGACCAGCGCTCGCCGGGTGGCAATGTCCGGGTCCTCGCAGCCCCGGACGGGCGACCAGCGAAGTGAGGATGGAATGCCCGACATGCCCTGCGGGTCAAACACCGTCACGGGCCTGCCATCGGACGCACGCGCTTTCATTGTCACCACCAGGTTGTCTGCCCGCGTTGATGTGGTGACCACGGCTCCGGGCGCATCAAGGATGGCGTTGATTACCACGTAGAGCCCCTTGCCGGACCTCGGGGCGCCCTGAATCACCATCGACTCTTCCGTTGAGACATTAATGGTGACCCCGCGGGAGCGGCCAAGAGTCCATGAGACATCCTGCACCGACGGATTCACGAGACCCGGGCGCGTGAACTTGCCCCGCTTTCGAACAGCCCTTGCCCCGAAGTCATGGAGGATCTCGGCCCGGCGTGCGACGCCGTCACGGTTCAGGATGTCCTGCCGCAGCCAGCCGCCGGACTGCTTCCAACGCCGCCAAGCGACCAGCGCGCCGACAGCGAGCGCGCTGGCCACAACTACAGTGGGCGCGAGAACCCACCAAACACTATCCGTACCAATTGCACAGCCGGGCGGATGGGCGACTATCCAGTCCATCCTGTTGGTCAGGAGTCCGACGGCGGCCGCTGGGTTGAATGGGGACGGCGGCACATTGCCGCATCGCCACGAGACGATCACGTGCGCCGCCGCCTGAATCACTGCACAGAGGCTCACGTAGGCCGCCGCCACGACCAGCCCCGCCGTCACCAGAGGATTGTCGACGACAGCCCGCGAGCTCCCCGGCCTTCTCATAGCATCCTGTCGTCTGTGCCGAAGACGGCAAGCTCGTCAGTGGTCACCCTGTTGGCCACGATGAAGGAGCGGTTGCCTACTTTCCAGAGCCCGACCCCCTTCGGCAGGTTCTCCACATGCTCACACTCGGCTTCAGTCAGGCCGAGCGCTTCCTTAGTGAGGCGCATTGCGTCGTGCTTTTGCCGGTAGATGATCCTGGTGTCAGCCTCAGTCAGCAGGCCAAGGGCTTTCTGCCGGTGTCCGCTGGTGCTGTCGCCGATTTCGTTGAGGTCAGCTACCTTGTGCATGATCAGCAGGTTGGCGATTCCATATGTTCTGGCCAGCCGCCACTGCTCGCTCATCTTTGCCAACATGTACGGGTCGGCGAGCATCCGCCATCCCTCGTCGTACACGACAAGGCGCTTACCGCCGTCGGGATTTGTGATGGCGGCTTCCAGCCAGGTAGCGCCGCAGGCGGCAGCCAACGAAAGGGCCTGCTCGGATGCGCCGATCAAGGCGGAAGTGTCCATGACCATCATCGGGGCGTCCGCGTCGAAAGCTACCGTCGACGGGGCGTCGAACATGCCTTCGAGGTCGCCTGAAACTGTTCGCCGCAGGGAGTGGCTGACGGCGGTTCCACCCTCCGTGCCCACCAAGGCCACCATCTCCTTGGATGGCCTCAGCAGGTGGTCCAGGACCATCGGGAGCGTGGGGTTCGAGTTCTCCGCCATGGTTTCCATGAGGGCGATGTCCAAGGCCGTGTGCTCCACCGGGCGCAGTGGTAAGCCCTGGCGCATGAGGGAGACCAGCGCCACCAGAAGATAGCGACGCCGTTGCCTCACGACAGCTTGCCACTGCGCCTCCGTGAGGGCGACGGAACGCGGTCCTGCATCGAGCGGATTGACCCTTGCAGGACGGCCAGGACCTACCGAGATGACCTTTCCGCCAACAGCGTTGGCGACGGCGACCCACTCGCCTTTTGGATCGGATGCGACGGCGGCCTTCCGCCCTAGGGTGATCGAGCGCGTCACCAGCGACTTCCCGCACATAGACTTCCCGGTGCCAACTGTTCCGATCACGACGATGGAGGGTCCGCTAATAATTCCTTTCTCATAAAGGATCCAGGGATCGTAGGAGAAGGCTCCGGAGCCGAATACGTCGGTGCCGATGTAGGTGCCTTCGTGTCCCAGTCCCGACTCGGTGAGGAAGGGGTACGCGGCGGCGAAGGTCATGGTCGAGGCCCGGTGCGGCGCGGGGCGGAGGCGGTGTGGACCGCCCAACGAGTTTGGCTCGCTGCTCCCCCAATCACCTGCAACGTGAAGCCCTGGAAGTCTTAACTGGTCTTCCCCGGCCTGCGCGTTCGTCCACTGGCCTGCCAATGGCGCGGGCCGCCGTCGTGCTTTCCGCTTCTTGCCCGACGGGATGTACTCGACACGTTTTGTTGTCTGCTTCACCGCAGTCCCCTTCCAAGCGGGAGTCCCCCGGCGACGAATGCGGCCCATTGCTGTCCGTAGAGGAGCCGAAGTTCAACGAAGGCTCCTGCGGCGGCGGACTCAAGTTCCTGGCGGTGCCGCGCCAGATCTTCCAGCGACGTGGCCGTGATGGTGATGTACGCCGCGGGCCGCACGTCACCGTGGCCGGCGACAATCTCTTCCTCGCGCTGGCTGACTTCTTCCTCCTCGGCCTTTTGCTCGCGGGTAAGCGGCCGGTCAAAGCGCGCGTTGATCCGGCGGCGAGTCTCGTGTGCCTCCTGGGCGGAGCGGATGTCCCGCAGCGCTTCCGCGGTGGGCACTGCCCGTATCACTTCAGTGAAGGTGTGGCGGAACTCGCCGACGTAGATGAGCGAATGAAGGAAGCCAGGAAAAACCTTCTGCCGAGGCCACTCGGCAAGCCAAAAGGTCTGGTGGAACCCGGAGTCAGTCTGCAGGTACGTCCAGTGTTCCTCTACGCCCATGGGGCCTGGACCTTGAAGGCGTTCCTGATCCTGGTTTGTGGCGCGGTCCAATGGTGCGGGCGAGTTGGATGGCCTCGGCGGCGGAGGCGCACCGGGATTGAATGCGCTGCGCATGATGCCGAGCAGTTCAGGTTCCCCGATCCACTCCTCGACCTTGACGTTGTGCGTGCCCAGCGAGGTCTTCATCGCCTCGACTTCAAGCCGGAGAACGTGCTCAAGGCCAACCAGTCCCCCGCCGGACTCCCTGATGCGACGCCGAGCCTTGCTGGTATCCAGAACGAATGACACCAGGAGTTCATGGCTCATGGTCGAGCCGGCAGCACCTAGCAAGTCTTCATAGGCGCGTTGTCCCCACGTGGTGGTGTTGTCCGTCTCCGCCCCCGCGGCGTTGTCCCGGTAGTAGTCCCAGAGCGCCGACGATGGGTAGGGCACGGTGTAATCCTGGATGGCGATCCGGGACACGCCTGGCCGTTGAGCCAGGCCTGCTTGAACCCGTGACCATGCTTGCACAGCCCAGGCTTTGTCGTCGGCGTCCAGGAGGGCGAAGGATCTCGTGCTGCACCGCAGAACTGCGATCGCTTCCTTTCCGTAGCTGTCGACCAGGAAGCACGCTCCGCTGGCGGTTGATCGGAGCTCCAGATTGCCCAAATCGCCTGGCAAAGCGAGCCGACCGGTAAGCCGCGGGGATTCCGGCCTGGCGAGGAACTTTGTTTGCCCCGCAGCTGCCCGATAGAAGAACAAGACGATCTGCTTCGCCCATGCGGGGAAAGGGATCCGTGAATACTGGAGGAGCCCGAGGAGGATCAGCCCAAGCCACATGGGGCCCGAGGCGAACAGACCCGCCGGACCGCGACTGGCTGAGGCCACAATGGCGACGGTGACGCCGAGTGCCACGATCAGCAACTGGTACCACTTGAGCCCGAGGAAGAACCCACGGCGCTCGTATCTCGGGAACTTGACGGGTTCAAGGGCCCGCGAATTTTCAGACATTCGGTGTGCCTCCCTTTGGAGGGTCAATCCTTGGTGGTTGAGGTTTCGGAGGCTGGACCCGGGCGGACCCTCCGGGGCTGGCCGGCGGCTGCGCTCGCTGTTCGGCTACAGCCTGCGTGGGTTGCTTTGCAGATGCCGGTGCTGCCCTGCGTTGCTGAGGAGGGCTCATCGGTACGACGCCCTGTGGCTCTGCACCCTGGGCAGCCTCCGTGGACCCGGTGGAGGGCCTCGCGCCCAAGGCCCGTTGTTCTCCGCGGCGACCCATTGAAGATGCCCCTGTCCCTGCCGAGGAGGTCACGGCCTGCGTCGGGAAGACACTTCTGCTTGAGCTGATGGGGCGGGTCATGGTGGAGCGGCCAACCAGGTTCGCGAGTACCAGACGGCCGCCAACCTGACGACTGATCTGCCGGGCGGCCACGCTGCTGCTGCGAGACAGCACGTGACCGCCGCCCGCAGTTTGGGCTGCAGCGGCGAGCTCGCCCCCGGCGAAGCTCACCAGACGCATTGCCATGAGGGGTGCGCCGCAGGCTAGTGCCATTCCAACAGTGCCAGCCGCCAGACCCGCGAATGACTTCGATTCGGCGAAGAGTTTAACCGCGACGGCCAGAACCGTTGCGGCCAAAGGCTTCGCAATGACCAGGGCGATGACTACCTCGCACCAACGGCGAGCCCAGGACTTTGTCTTGTCCCACGGCAGCAGCATGAGGGCAACCGGAGCGACGGCGGCCAGCACCACGAGCGCAAAGGAGCGGAAGATCATCGAGCACATAAGGATGAAAGCAAGAATCCAGACGATAATGACCGCCATTACCGTCACCACCACCGCACCAACCGGGCCCCCGGTCGCCCCAGGCGCCAGCGAGACCAAGTTCCATTCCCGCCCACTTCCTTCCGGTGCGCGTTCGAAGCCGAACAACCTCATGAAAACCAGGTAGGGATCGGAGCCGATCGATTCGAGCAGAGCGGCCGCCGCGAGGTCGGTTGCTCGCGTCAGCTGCCGGACGAGAAAGACTGCTGCCCCAACCATCGGTATCGCAGCCGCTCCTCCGAGCAGGGCGCGCCCAATCCTTCGCGGCTGTTGGCTGATTAGCCCCGAAAGCACCTGGAGAATCATCACGACGACCAGCGGGGTCAGCATGACCACCATCCACCAGCTCGTGAGTCCTTCTATGGATCGCCACTGGGAGTCGTCAACATCCGACACCGTGAAGGCGCCGGTGATGAAGGCCCAGAGCCAGGCCGCCATATTTTGCAGGATGTTGGCGAAGAGCGAAGAGACTGCGCCCATGGCGTTGTCGTTCGCCTGTGAGACCAAACCGCAGCCCGGTGGCCACCAACCATTGAGATCGCACTCAACGGGCATGATCTAGAACCCGAGTGGGAACGCTGTCTGTGACCAGAGGATGTAGCCGTTGATGCCGCCGAGTATCGCGGCAACCGGGCCTGTCCAGAGAAGGATTACTCCGCCGCCGGAGGCAAGGCGGGAAGACTGGCTAAGCTTTCCGGCCAGCAGCATCGCGGCCCCGATGATGGCCACGATGGCAATGATGATGAATGCGCCGACGAGTATGCCGCCGCCAACCTGTTTGAGCGATTCCAAGAAGGGAAAGCTCGCGTTTGGGGTAATTCCAGGGTCTACCGCTGCAAAGTACATGGTTGGTCCGTCCGTCGTATTCCATGGAGTGAGCAGATGAGCTCACGGGTTCATGGAGATAGCGGACAGCAGCGACATGACTTCTTGGCCTAAACCAAGGCAGTTCGAGACCGCCCAAACGCGAATACGACGATACGAGAAAATTCACAGCAGTCTGTAAAGCGCCTTTTAACCCGACATAGTTACTGGTAAATCCGGATCAATCGGCAGGCGTATGGAGCGGGAGGGTCGGGCGAAAGCGCCGCCGCCCGCATTGACGAAGGCTCCTAAACGCTCAGATGTACCGTTTAACTGGAGGCCCAGAAAAGCCTTCAGGGCGAGTACTGCGCACCAAGTCCTCCAGTTGTTCCTATACCCACGCACTACTAGGACGTCGTGCCGCAAAAGTGTTCAGGCAGGTCTTTGATGAAGCCGTTATTTTGATAGGCCGAACCAGAGCAGCAGAAGGGCGACAATCATGCGAGACACATCCATACGTAGGAGTCTGAAATGCTGACCCTAGCTACAAGTGTTCACGAGGCCGCAGGACGGCCAGGCGGGTTTGACCCACTCGCCACTTGCCTGCGAGAAGACATGCTTGTGGACCCATAAATTTTCCAACATCCGTTTATGGGGAGTGGGAGCCACGTGATAACCCCGTGCGGAACCGCGAATATGTCGATGTCGAGCTGGCCACCGGTTCTGACACGCTATAGGCGGGGATTGCTTGCAGCGAAAACAGTCTGACGGGTCTGCGAATCGGTGCCGACGATCATCGGCTGCAGGGGCCCAGTTCTTCAGCGCCTAGTCAGGTCGAAGTAGGCCGCGCCAGAATTCCAGCTCACGGGATGCAGCAGCGTCCCTACCGCAGGGTTCAAAGCGCTCCACATCATTCCGTCGCCCGCGTAGATGCCGACATGGCCCCAGTTGTCCGGTCCCTGCGGATTTTGGACAACGAGATCTCCCGGTTGAGGATCCTCGGTTCGGACACCGACCCGCCACTGTTCTACTCTGGGCAGCTCGATTCCGGCCTGCCTGTAGATCCACTGCACAAAGCCAGAGCAATCCCAGGCTTTGAAAGCAGTGCCTCCCCACACATATCTTCCGCCCAAACCTTCCTGCGTGAACCTCAAAATGTCCTGCCGCAGCTGGCTCAAGTTACGGGAAGATGCCCCAGGCCGCGGTCCGGAGGAGGAATCTGCACAGGAGGCTGGAGCAGTGCCACCCTCAAGCGCAGCAACGATTGCCGTGGCCGCCGGCTCCCAACGCGCATACAGTTCGGGAAAAGCAGACACCTGGACTGCTTGGGCCGCCAGACCTTTGTCCATTCCCTGCCAACCGGGAATGTCCAGGAGCCCTCGAGGACTGCCGCCGTTCGGTCCCGACGGACCGCCAAAGAAGGCACGCGCGTTGTATGAGGCGTCCATCAGCTGCTCAACCGTCCCCCAACCTGCCGCCGGACGTTGCTGGGCTGAACCGATCGAGTCGTGGTCACGTCCAACGCCGTCATTGGGGAACTGTAACGAAGCCGGCACGCTGGGGTTCGCGAGCATGCGCAGGCTGGACTCCTGCAGCGCCATCATGATGGCGATGATCTGCCCGGAGCGTGGTATTCCAAGCTGCTTACCGACCGCGATGTATGTCCGTGCAACGCTCTCCTGCCGAGGCGTCAGCTCGTAGAGCAAGCGCCCAGCGTTCCGAACTTCCAAGCCGGCACCGGTGACGTTAGGGGCAGCGGCCACCTCGGTTCCCCCTGGTGTACAGGCAACTGTGGATTGGCGCGCCATACCAGTTACCTCCGCCACGCTTCCAGCAAATGCCATGGCGCCAACAAGCAGAGCGGGGAAAGCGACCGCCGATACGACCTTCAACAATGCACGGCGCCGCATGAGGTTTGCGACGGCCACCAGTGCAGCCACTAGTAGACGATTCTCTCTGCGGTTGCGTAAAAGGCAACCATGGCGCAGTGCCCAGATGGAGCGGTGGTGGCAGGAGGACAGTTGACCATCACCGTGACGGGTGCCGCATAGGCGATTCTGCCGTTACTAGACTCGTCCACAACTTGCACGATCACCGTGCATACGTGAAGGCCCTCCCACGGGGCCGGATACTCCTGGACTTTGGCCAACTCTAGATCGCAGCGCAGGGACTCGGCGATGCTGCTTCGACGAGCGGACTGGTCTGCCAGGGCGGTGAAGGTCCCGGCTGTCACGCCTGTCCCTTCAAGCTCTCGAACCAGCACAGATAAGGGATTCGATCCATCAGGCAGCAACTCCCACCACGAGCGCACCTTGGCATATACATCCGAGTACGACGACGAGCGGCTGTCCCAGCTATAGATTCCCTTGGCTGCCGCTACAGCGAGCGCCCGGTAATCGAGCGTACGTGGCAAACCATCCTGCATTGTCTCTGGCGTAACCGGCTCGCCAGGAACGCCGAACGTACTGCCCGGTGCAGTGGCAGTGCCTGATGGCTTCACTGTCGAAGGCGCGGTTGCGGAAGTGGTCGGCGGGACCGGTCCGCTGGGGCTACCGGCAGGCCAAAATAGAAAGACTGCACTAATCATGAGCAGGGCGATCAGCCCTGCCGCCAACCATTCCCGGCGGCCAACTCTACGGAACCAATTCATAGCCAACTCCGGTGAACGACAACCACGACCTACACAGCCGGCCTGTTCACTTCGTGCTGAAGCACGCGCCAAGCTGCTAGATACAGCTGCCGAGCAAATCCGATATTCACAGCGATGTACCTCTCGGTGACGCCGAGCTCGCGGGCAAGAGCAGCCATCTGAACGGACCTATCCAGTCCTCGCAGGCCCGGACGGACAATAGTTTCCGCGACGCTCCGCAGGACGTTTGTGGGAAGGCAGTTGGCAGCGCACTGACAGAGTTCGTCGACGCCTAATCCAGGTTCGGGATGGCAGTTCAATGCAGTGTTGATTGTTTTGGCCGTCTGCCGAACGACGGTTACGGCATGCCATCGACGCCGGTCCTTAGGAGACGGAGGGCCGTAGTGTCTCGGCCCTGTGAGGCTGGACACGGCAAGCCTCCAGGTTTCCTCACTGACGCTGCGCTGAATTAGGCCCAGCATGGCGTGTGCCCACGCCTATCGACATAGTTCTCGGCGTCGTTTCCTGCCGCCCCAGCCTGGACGACAGCAAGAAGCTCGGGCGAGCTCTCCGTCGTCGTGAAGTCAACAAGCAAGGGCAACGTTTGATGGCTAAGCTCGCGCCGGATATGGGCAGCGCAGATCTTATTGCAGACACCTTGGACCCACGCTTCAAAGGGGATGCCGGGCAGCTCCCGGTAGCGTCCCCGCGCAACCCCGTCCCAGACGGCGACCCGGATATCTTGCATGACGTCGTCCACGTCGCAGGCTCGCCCGATCCGTGCGAGCCGAGAAACGACGTAACGGTGCACGCCATCAACCGCGACCATAATTCGATCGATCTGGACGACGGGCTCTCCCGGCGGAGGTGCGCTTCGCAATGAGACGTCAACGTCAGCGACCGTCTCTGATCCCTTTGTAGATTGATACGCCCTGGCTTCAATTTCCATGGCTTCACCGCTTTGAGTGTTCAGATCGAGTAGTTCGCAGAGTCGCGCAAACGGCCACCCCAGTTAGTGGATGCGGAGATCCAACAACGACCAGAAGAAGCTACAGGAATTATTGTCGAAGATAATTAAAGTATCGTCAAGAGTGCGGTTCTTACTTTTTGCACCGCCTTCGGGAAGAATGACCTTATGCCGAGAATTACGCAGCCCCACGACGCCGCTTGGTCGGCCGACGTCGAGGCTGCCGTCGCAACCTTCGGCAACCGCGCTCGAAACGAGATTCTTCGATTCCTCACGGCCACTGGGCCGGCGACGCGCGGGGATATCGTCGCTGCTGTCAGCGCGGGCGATCCCAGCGTTGCCAAGCATCTAGCGGCGCTCGAAGAGGCAGGTGTAGTGATGGTCGACGTCGAGCCTGGGCGTAGGCACGGACGGTCACCGCGGTATTCGGCGAACCCTGTCCGGATCAAGGAACTGCTCGACGCTCACCTTAAGTACTTGCTAGAGAAGTAGCCGCGGTGTGTTGGAAAGATGAGCCCGTCGTTTAGTCTGCGCGCTCGGGCGCGTCATCCGCGTCCAACTGCGGACTGGCCTCGGCCCTCTCCCCTTCTGGCCGGCGGCTGATGTCCTTGTTCAGGTACTCCGTGATCGCCCGAAGTGTCTCTGGAGACACGTCACCAAGAGTCCGAGCCGCGAAGGTCTTCACTCTCGCAGCGCGGAGAGACTTCACAAACTCAAGCTGAGAATCAATACGCGCGGGCAGATCTGCGGCGCCGCTGCCCAGCAGATAGGCCGGGTCCACATTGAATATGTCGCACAAGGCGCCTAGTAGCGCCGGGTCGCTCACCAGCCTGCCTGTGCCGTCCTTCATGTAGAACCAGCGGGCTCTGGAAAGCTTAATGCCCTTCTCCGCCAGCTTTTGCTGGACTTCGCGGAACGTAACGGGTTGTCCTCGCTCTGCAACGACGACGTCGAGCAGCAGGTTTAGGCGGCGTGCAAGTTCGGCTTGGGGAGAGAGTTCCGCGCCTTTCAGACCTTCTTCGTCTCCAGACACGATTCACCTCCCAGGCCAGACCTGGCTATCGTCGGCGGGTCACTAATTGTTGCCCAGTATTGCCTTGGCCAACTCCACTTGCAAGAAGCGGGGCTTCTTCCTTCCATCCGTATGTGGATGAGCGTATCGTTTTGCTGTAGACCCGTCTACAGCGGGCCGCACAAGATTCCCTCGTCACCTGATGGTGGTCTCCATGGCGAACATCTTGATGAACCGGACGCGAAGCCGCCTCATTCGCTATTTGATGACCCATGGCCCGGCGACCTACCATGAGGTTACTGCAGCCCTCACCATTTCTGCTTCCTCTGTCCGCAAACACCTCAGTCTTCTATGCGAGGCAGGCGTTGTCATCCTCGATTCGGGAACGTATAAAGCGCGGCCGGATTTGGTGGAAAGGGAACTTGCGGACCTTGCTGCCACGTTTCAGTCAGCGGGCAGCGACTTCAGGAAGCGCGTAACGGACGACTCCCACCTCTCGGTATCGGCGTTCCACTCGAGTGAATGCCCCGGAACATCGAAGCGAACCAACTGAACGAGGTCTGGTCGTAGCTCGGCGAATCGCGCAGAGACTGCCATCGGTGTCGATTTATCGTCGATCCCATGCAATATGAGGGTCGGCGTCTTGAGGTCACCAGCGCGGGTAACCCAGTCCAGCGCGGAGAGGTCAATGGATTGCTTGAGGCCCGTGACCCAGCGGCCGGCATTCGAACCCAACATCATCAGCCCGGCCCTGACTATAACTTCCGGCAACCCAGTGGCGCTCCCGTTAGACGTCAGAGTCTCAGTCCAATCCAGGACGGGAGCCACGAGCACCAGGCCGATGATCCGATGAGAATGGGCTGAGAGGCTTGCTGCACGCAGAGCCATGGAACCGCCGAGAGACCATCCGAACAATACGAGCCGTTCAGCGCCGTGGTCCACGGCGTACCTAATGGCCGCTTCGATGTCTAACCACTCATTCTGGCCCAACGAGTACCGAGAATCGTTCGACGGCGGCGCTTCGCCATCGTTCCGGAATGACACGACCAGCGATGTGATGCCGAGTCTGCTCGGAACAGGAACACCGCGAAGGGCGCCGGCGCGTTTCCCACCCATCCCATGCGCGTGGATGGCCCATGTCGAAGATCCCGGACCGTCGGCCGTGGGCGCGAATCTCCATGCGGGTGCCATACCGCCGTCGACCTGAATTTCCACGTTCTCAAAAGGCAGGCCCAGTTGCTCGGGTTTGGAGTAGGCGTACCCGCTCCAGATGCCGGCGGTAGCAGCGTGTAGGTCACCGGAGTCGACTCGCTCCACGAGCCGAGTCAATGTTCCCTTATGCATCTCTTCGTCTACGACAGGACCGATGCAGGCGTGGCCTTTGCCGTTGCCGAACCACAAGCTGTATCGGCCTGGGGCTCTCGTTAATGGGGTCGCTGGCAGTTCAACCCTCAGGGATCCATCGTCGCCGGACAAGACTTGCCTGATGGAAAGATCCTCCCGACGTGTGGTGCTCGGCACCACCACCCTGCGCGCAAAGTAGGCAGCGCCAAGGAACGTCACTGCTGCTACACCTACGACTCCTAAGGCTAAACGGCCCAGCACGCTAGGAGCTTTCATCTTCGCCATCCCCGGCATGCTTGTCGATTACATCCCGAAGTCGGGCGAGCGTCTCAGGGGACAAGTCCTGGAGTTGCCTGGCCGCAAAGTTCCTAACCCGAGCCTCACGCATGGACTTCAAGAGGCGCAGCTGGGCTTTCACCAGTTCGGGTAACTCTGTTGAGTCATCCAGGAGGTAGCGGCGATCCACCCCGAAGAATGCCGCGAGGTTCTGCAGCAGTTCCTGGTCCATAGCCAGGGAGCTGTCACCGTTTCGCATGTAGGCCCATCTTGACCGCGACAACGGCGTGCCATGCTGAGCCATTGCTTCGCTGACTTCCTTGTAGGACAAGGGACCTGTTCCTCGAGACTCATACAAATCCAGCAAGAGATTGATCTTGCGAGCGAGCCTGGCCTGGGGCGACTCCGAGGGTTCTACGGCATCATCTGCCACTTGAGTTCTTCCCCCTCCCCCATCGCGCAATGCCCAATCGACTACCCTGCGTGTCCCTATGGGAGGCGAGATAATGCTCTGTTCGAGTCAATGTTCGAAAATCAGCTTCATCCAGCAACTTAGCAGCAGCGGGATCCATCAGGAGAGCATCCTCGATTTCGACGAGCATCCGATGGAGCCTCCGCGTCTCTGGGTCTCCCCGCTCGATGACACCAGTGGGCGTCGCCAGGCGTCCATCCTTGCGGGTAACTGTAGCTTTCTCCCAAGTGGATGTGAGGTCCAGGAGCAAGCCTGATTGAGTCCTCTGTTGCGTTCGCTGAACGATCCGGCGCGCTACTGGTGGCAGGGCCAGTCCAGCACACAGGAACAACATCGCCCCGACAAAACTGGTGTCGTATATAGCCGCCAACTGCTGCATGGTCGACTGGTCTCCGAGAAGATGGGCAAGGTCCACTCCCAAGACTGAGAACACTACGACGAGAGCCAGGAGGCAGCCTAGGCCAATGAGGGTGAAGGCGACACGGAAGTAGGAAGCGGCCATCCGCCGTCGGAATCTGAAGCACGTATCCGGTGACGCCGACGACCACCCCGATGTAAACAAACTGGATCGCGGAATAGAGGGCGGCAGCTGGCTGGTCACCGTAATCCGACATGAATTTGGTTGAGGACGCCGGTGCTTCAATGCCGAGGAATGCAAGGACCAGCCCCACGGTGACCAGGCCCAAAATCAGGAGGCCGCGACGGTCTCTGCGCAGAGGTGCATCGGTGAGCTCTGCGGCCCGGAGGATCGCCTGGGAAAGGAAGTAGATTCCCACGACCATCAGAATGTTTGCGAGAAGATCCAGGAGGTTGTGGCTGCCGAGGGCTTGATCACCCGCGAGATAGATTGGATCGACATTCAAGGTTAGGGCGGTTGCAATCGCAACGGCGGCAACGAGGATGCTGTGATCTTTCCTCGTTCGCAGGCCGGGCAACAAGCACAGAACGAGGCCCCAGATGACCGCAGCCGTGACTGCCTGGATCACCCGAAAACCTGTTCAAATGACCTTGGCTCCAAGGTGCTGTCGCGGATAGCGCCGGCAAGTAGATCCGCGAGAGTCTCAGCTGCGGCCTCCAGATCGTCGACGAAGCTGCTCCGCGCCAAAGCTCGTGACACCATCTCCCCGTCAAGATTTGGGAAGAGGCTGCCTGCATAGTCGGAGGAAATCCCCAACTCATCGTGGCGCAGGATCATATGCCCAAGTTCATGAAGGATGAACTGCTGCCTATGGAGTGCTGAGTCCGTGACGGCGTGCAGAATGATTTCCCGAGTATCCGTCGACAACCAGAGACCGCAGACGGACGTGCCGTTGAGGATCGTCGTGGCTTCGATCTCGATTCGACGCCGACGTCGGGCGGCCACGATGGCGATCAGCCTCTCCAGCGTCAGGTGGTTCGGTAGCCGCAGTGATGCGAATGCCTCGGCCGCAACCTGAACTGGCCCCTGTTCTTGCGATTTTTGCTGGTCCATACCGCCCCCTCCTTGCAGCGGACAGCAAGTTGTGACTGCCATTGACGGCGGCCACGGGAGTGCACCAGGCGCCCCAATTTCAATTGAACGCCTCCCCTCTGGACATGTCCAGAGGGGAGGCGTTCTGATGCTCGATTCAAATCCAGCAGGGCTGTCCTAAGAGTTGGCTGGACAGATACCGTCAACCCCAGCGCCTGGGCGCGTCCCCGTGGACATCAGTGCCGCGAAGGTTTGATAGGGCAAGCTTCAGCCGGATGCCCTATTCATGAACCACTTAGCTGACCCCTAAAGCGTAGGTGCGAGGCCGCGAGCCTCGGTCACAAAGCCAGCGCTTCTACGAGTTGATCTGCGGCAGTGCTGTCCTCAAGGTTTATTGTTTGGGCGATTTCTTCCAGTGGGTGCAGCAGCGCATCGATTTTGTCTTCGCTTTCCCTGCCTGTCCATTCGGTTATAGCTATGAATTTCGTTCTAGGATCTCGCAGCTGGACGGCATCTCGCCTGCCTTTGAAGCTGAATACGGGGGTGTCTCTAAGCGGAACTTTCTCAATGATGCCGCCCTGGCCTTGCTGAACGCCGAAGTCAAACCTGATGCGATGGACCGGGCCGCCGGGTGTCCAAAGTCCCTCCATCTCCACGTTCTCCTGCGGCGTGATATTGGCAGCACGGAAGAGCTTCCTTACCCGGCTGTCGAAGTCATCACCCGGCTTTGGAGCAGGATCGGCGACAAGTTCTCCGAAAAGACGAGCTGTGAAAGCTTGCCAATTCGTCTCTGTCTCAAGCTGCACCCCGCCCGTCGATATGGCGAAGTTATGCGGTCGTCGCTGTTGGAGAGTCAGCGCGTCCTCCCACGTGTCTGATTCCGCCGAACGCCGGTAGTACTTCACCCATGATTCGAAGTAATCGCGCTCCAGCTTAAAGCTCTTCAACTTATGACCGTCGAAGCCTCCGTCCGGACGTTCACCGACGAACTGAAGGTGCCATCCCGCCGGAGAGTTAACAGCTATACCGACATTCCGGGGCTCATGGCGCCGCAGATCATGGGTGTACTGAATGAGGAACCATTCTGCGTGCAGGGGAAACACCTCCAACGTTCGTTAGTAAGCTACAGCGTAATCGAACACACGTTCTAATGGAGCGGCTCAGTGTATGCGCCACCCGGAAGCGGAAAAGATTCGGGATGAGCCCTTAGCTCCAAGCTGTGCTCCACTAGCTTCGCTATGTTTTTGGCGCGCCGCTCGAGGAAGTTTAAGTAATGAGCTTTGGCGTCCAGCGTCAGCAACGCTCGAGTGTGGCAGATGTCCAGCGCGTGAGCAGCAATGGCCGCGCCTTGCCGTGAAATAAGCTTCGTCCAAGCCGAGCAATCTTCAGGTTTAAAAGCTATGGCCTTGCGGCCCGGATAGAGGAAACCCTCATCCGCAAGTTCGTTGAGTTCCGCCGGGTCACTCCGATGCTCGCCGAGGAATGCCCCCTCGTGGTCAATGGGCCACAGACCGATGTTGGGGTGCCAGACGAGATTCTCAGAGACCCTATCAGGGTTGTATATCCAGACGTCGAACACTGCTACGCCAGCCATTATGTGGGGTTCTTTCGAGTAGACCTCGCTGAGATCGGGGGGACCATAGAACTTCCCCGTCCGCCCTGCTACGGCGGATGTCCATGCCTCGCGACCGTTCATCACGTCGGACACTTCGCCAAAAGGGACGGGTATACCAAGGGAGTTGGCGAGTCGAGCCGCCAGGAATTCATGCAGGATCAAAGCATGCCCAGCCTTTCGCGGCGCTTTCACAAACACCTGAGCACGGCCCTGCCATAAGTCCTTTGAGCCATGGTCCGAAGTGACCAGATCGAGAACCTTTAGCCCAGGTTTAGCCGCCTTTTTCCCCAACTCATCCCCCTATGCATTGGTCCGAACAATATCATTTAGCTCCCCCTGTTAGCTTGGGAGCCCATCTGCCGCCGGTTCTACGGCTGCCGCGGCCTGAGCGACCCGGGGTTGGCAGCCCGTCTACTACCATCCGTTTACACGCGGACGGGCGGAGGGAACCTTTGATGTTGTCCGACGACACGGTCGAATATCTCGTGATTGTTGGTCGCCTGTGCGCTCATCCTGAGCCCCTATTTGACGGCCGGCGCACCGTTTCATGTCTGTCTTCGGCCCAAGTAAAACAGCCCAACGCTGCCCTCCGCATATGAAAGCAAAGACGCCTGGCCGACTCGCCACCGCCGATGGATTTAGTTGCAGATTTCGAGAATGCCGACAATCGCGTCATGTTCGGCTTTGGTGACCCATAGGCTGTACTTGGCCTTGACCTCAGTTTGGCGGGCCACGTACTCGCATCGAAAAGCTTTGTTCGGCGGAAGCCAAGTAGCTGCATCCTTGTCACCCTTGGCACTATTGGTGGGGCCATCGGTAGCCATGAGGTTCAAGGGGTCGTTGGCGAGTTCCTTGCGCTGGTCGTCGCTGAGTTGCTGTCCGCCCTTCTGCCAGGCGTCGCTGAGCGCGACGATGTGGTCGATCTGGACGTCGGAGCTCGTGTCCTGGCCGCGCGTGAAGGTAATCGTAGTGCCGGTGTACTTATCGGCCAGGGTTCCTGTCATGACCACACAGTTGTTGGTGCCGGGCTTGAACGTCTCATCGGTCACGTCTCGGGCGAGAATGTCATTGCGGGTGTCGCAGCCGTTTCGGTCAACGTCAGCCCATGCCGGTCCAAACTCGTCGCGCGTGTATCCGGTCTTTGGTGCGCGACCCTTCACAGGAATGCTTTCCAATTGGACGAGGGCATCGGCAGCGTCACCCACCAACGCCGGGTCGAGCGGGGCAGGCCCAGCGGCAGCGCTACCTTGAGCAGACTCACTGGCCTCAAGAGCGTTAGCTGCAGCGTCGCAACCTACTAATGACCCCGCCAGCGTCAATGCGGTGACAGCGGTCAGGATTCTGGCCGGAGAACAGGTGGTCTTCATGGTCCTTCGGGATTTCGACGGTCGTTCAACGCTAGCTTCTACCAATGCCTGCCGAGCGTAACCGTGTCCGTGGTGCCTGCCACATTTCGTTTCCTCTGGCCCACGTCGTCCGCTTAGTGTGGCCGCCTCGCCGAAGCGATTGTTTATACCCAGTTGCGACGCGTATTGGTGCCCCGCTCAATTCGCGGTGGCGAGTCTAACTTTGGAGCGGGTACCGATGAGCCGTTCCTTCGTCGCGTGCCCACTCGCGGAGAGCGACGAAGCAGTCTTGGCGGGGAGGACCTCACTCAACTTTGCGATTTCCAGAATGTGTTCGGAAGTGAAAATGATCTTCCCCTTTCCCCAGCATGCGTGCGGAAATCGTCCACTGGTGGCGCCGTCACGGAGCCATGACTCTGTGCAGCGCATCAGTGCGGCGGCTTCAGCAGGTTCAAAGAACTCGATCTCCACGGGATCTCCAATATGGAAGGGGTGCTTTCCCCTTCCATGGACGTATGGAGACCAATCGACATGACGTAAGCGCGAGTCTGGGAATCAACCGGGACAGAGGTCCGAAGCGCCCGGTGCTTGCACTACCGCCGTCATTGAAGAAAGGCCGTAATGGAACGCTCAGTCGCGTCAGCACCAGCCTGAAGCGCCTCCGGCATCAAGTGCCCGTACACCTGCTCAGTAGTCCTGGTAGAGGCGTGGCCGAGCCTGCGCGAGATGGTGAACAAGGGCACGCCGTCCTGGATCAGCCAGGATGCGTGCGTGTGGCGGAGGTCGTGAATCCGGGGATTCTTCGTCAGCCCAATGGCCTGGGCGGTGTGAACGGCAGGCACCCAGTAGTGGTGCCAGTAGAGCTTGTGGATGATGCGCTCACCCTTGGGCGTCGTAAAGACAAGTTCCTTCCCGGGCCTGCTCGCCACCAACGGGATCAGCAATTCCACAAGCGCAGGGTTCAACCCTATGGTTCGCTTGCCGGCCCCTGTCTTCGTCGCCCCAATGTAGAACTGATTCTGGCCGTCCCGTTTCCAGGCCTTGTTGATCCGGGCGGTGGGCGGCTTGGAGAGCAGGTCGACGTCGGCCACGGTAAGGGCGGTGGCCTCCCCAAAGCGGGTACCGGTCATGACCAGGAAGTTGGTGAAGGCCTTGTACCGCTCCCCCATCCCCTCCATGATGAGGCTGAACTCTGCATGGGTGAGGAACATGGCCTCATCCTCGGCCTTTTCAATACCCGGAAGCTGCACGCCACGGCAGGGGTTCCGCGTGATGTAGCCGAGCATCTCCGCCGTATTCATCGCTGCCGAAATCAGGCCATGCACGTTGTGGATGGTCTTCGGCGCCTTGCCCTTGGCCATCATCGACTTCACCCAGTGCGCGATCAGGCGGTAGTCCAGCTTGTCCACCGGCACGTGGCCGACGATGTTCCGGATATGCAGGTCCAGCATGGTCTGGTATGTCTTGGTGGTTCCGCTCGACGGCCGGATCAGCAGGTCGATGTGCTCCTGAATGACTTCAGCAACGGTGGGTGCGCGCTTCTCGTTGGAGAGTATGGCATGCTGCGCGATTTCGAAGGACTGGCCGTTGGCGTCCAGAAGCCTCTTGAGGGTCTCAGCTTCGACGATCGTGGCAACTGTCAGGCCCTGCTGCTCGCGGCTCTTCGGGTCCCGCCACAAGACCATGCAGGACGACGAGCCGTCCTTTTTAGTGCGTTTCCGAATGCTTGCCACACAAAAAACGGTACGCCGCTGTCAACACTTTGGGCGGTTTTGTCAACACCCAAAGAGGAAACAGGCCTCTGACCTGCGGAAACATTGTGCCCGAGGTGGGACTCGAACCCACACACCTTTCGATACCGCATTTTGAGTGCGGCGCGTCTGCCAATTCCGCCACTCGGGCGCGGAATACATGGAGCAAATCAGTACGCCCACAGCTGATTGTGAGCAACGCGATCGCTTCACGTACGCGGAATTACTCTACATGCAGATAGGCTGAATTCCAGAATCGCGCCGCCGTCGCCGCACTAGACCATGCAGATCAAGTACCGGACCGGGCGCACCTAAGATAGTGATGTCCCCGCCGTACCTTTCCAAGGAGATCCCGTGACTGAACAGACGGAGTCAAAACCATCGTCCCAGCCGGCGCGCCGCGTCGTTGTGGCCGAAGATGAAACCCTCATCCGCCTCGACATCATCGAAATCCTGCGCGGCGAAGGCTATGACGTCATCGGCGAAGCAGACAACGGCGAGAAGGCCGTCCAGCTGGCGGAAGAGCTGAAACCGGACCTCGTCCTGATGGACGTCAAGATGCCCGTGATGGACGGCATTTCCGCGGCCGAAAAGATTGTGAAGGCCCGCATCGCCCCCGTGGTGCTGCTGACCGCCTTCAGCCAGAAGGAACTCGTGGAGCGTGCCCGCGACGCCGGCGCCATGGCCTATGTGGTGAAGCCCTTCACCCCCGCCGACCTCATCCCGGCCCTGGAGATCGCCCTCTCCCGCCATGAGGAAATCAAGGCACTCGAAAGCGAAGTCTCCGACCTCCAGGAGCAGTTCGCCACCCGCAAGCTCGTGGAGCGTGCCAAGAGCCTGCTCACCACCAAGATGGGCCTCACTGAGCCGGAAGCGTTCCGCTGGATCCAGAAGACCTCCATGGACCGCCGCCTCAGCATGCGCGAAGTCGCCGAGACCATCATCAACCAGGTCAACTAACGCCGGCAGCCCGGCAGGTAACGCCCGACGGCGGCCTGCCGGGCTCCTGCCGCCCGGCACCACCGGGAACATACAAGAGCACAACGAAAAGGACCCCCGCCAACCGGCAGGGGTCCTTTTCGTTGTCAGAAAGCCTAGGCCTTCTTCTTCTTTTCCGGCCAGGGGCCGAGCTTTTCCTTATTGCTGGTGACCTCACCGGCGCGCGTGGAGTCGGCGAGGTCGCCCACCTTGTGCACCTTCAAGGAGTTGGTCGAACCGGCCTTTCCGGGAGGGGAACCGGCGGCGATGACCACCAGGTCGCCGTCTTCGACGAGTCCCATGTCCGAGAGGCTGCGGTCCACCTGCGCCGTCATGGCGTCAGTGTGGTCCACCATCTGCACCAGCACCGGCTGGATGCCCCAGGTCAGCGCCAGCTGGTTCCAAACCTGCTCCACCGGAGTGAAAGCGAAGACCGGCTTGATCGGGCGCAGGCGCGACAGGCGGCGGGCGGAGTCGCCGGACTGGGTGAAAGCACAGATGTACTTCGCGTCCAACTGGTCGGCGATTTCGACGGCGGCACGGGTGATGGCGCCGCCGCGGGTCTTGGGCTTGGTGCCCAGCGGAGGGACGCGCTCCAGGCCGTGGACCTCTGTGGATTCGATGATCCGGGCCATGGTCTTGACGGTCTCGATCGGGTACTTGCCCACGCTGGTCTCACCGGACAGCATCACCGCGTCAGCACCATCAAGAACAGCGTTGGCGCAGTCGGACGCCTCGGCGCGGGTGGGGCGCGGGTTATCGATCATGGATTCCAGGACCTGCGTGGCCACGATGACCGGCTTGGCCCAGCGGCGCGCCAGCTCGATGGCGCGCTTCTGGACGATCGGCACTTCCTCCAAAGGAAGCTCCACACCAAGGTCGCCACGGGCCACCATAATGGCATCGAACGCGTCGATGATCTCGGGCAGCTGCTCCACGGCCTGCGGCTTTTCGATCTTGGCGATGACCGGAGCGCGCCGGCCTTCCTCGTCCATGATCTCGTGCACGCGGGTGATGTCCGAAGCGTCCCGGACGAAGGACAGTGCCACCAGGTCCACGCCGCGGCGCAGTGCCCAGCGGAGGTCGTCCTCATCCTTTTCGCTCAGTGCGGGCACGTTGACGGCCACACCGGGCAGGTTGATGCCCTTGTTGTTGGACACCATGCCGCCCACCGTTACCTCGGCGACAACCTTGACGTCGTCAACCGCAACGGCACGCAGCGCCACCTTGCCGTCGTCGATCAGCAGCGCATCCCCAACATTGACGTCCTCGGTGAGGCTCTTCAGCGTGGTGGAGGCGATGTCCTTGGTGCCGGGAACGTCCTCGGTGGTGATGGTGAAGGTGTCACCGACGGCGAGGGCGTGAGGGCCGTCAACGAACCGGCCCAGGCGGATCTTCGGACCCTGCAGGTCGGCCATGATGGCCACAGGCTTGCCGAGGTCGGCGGCGGCCTTCCGCACGTTCTCGTAGGTGTTGTCATGCACGGAGTAATCGCCGTGGCTCATGTTCATGCGGGCGACGTCAACACCGGCCTCCAGCACCGCGAGGGTGTTTTCGTAGCTGGCAATTGCCGGGCCGAACGTAGCCACAATTTTTGCGCGTCTCATATACCTACCCTATTGGTCTCTTGCATTGGTTAAGTTGTCGTAGAGGTGAACCCTCGGTGCAGCGCTAGAGGACGGCGATGGCGCGGTCGGTGGGCGCCACGGGTGCGGGCAGGATGGTGCTGCCCATCAGGTACTTGTCCACGGCGGCCGCTGCGGCGCGCCCTTCGGCGATGGCCCACACGATGAGGGACTGTCCGCGGCCGGCGTCGCCCGCCACAAAAACGCCTTCCGTGTTCGTCATGTAGTAACCGTCTCGGGACACGTTGCCGCGTCCGTCGAATTCGGCGTGGACCTGCTCCGTGATCCCGGCAGGCTCTGCGCCGGTGAAGCCCAGGGACAGGAACACCAGGTCGGCGGGGATGATCCGCTCTGTACCCGCCTTGGGCAGGCGCTTACCGTCGACGAATTCCGTCTCGGCAACCTTCACGCCGGTCAGCTGGCCGTTTTCGCCAACGAACTCCACGGTGGAGGCGAGGTAGGTCCGCTCGCCTCCTTCCTCGTGGGCGCTGGCCACTTCGAACAGCGTAGGGAAGGTCGGCCAGGGCTGGTGGCTGGCACGTTCTGCCGGCGGCTGCTTGCCGATGGCCAGGGTGGTTACCGAGGCGGCGCCGTGGCGGTGGGCGGTGCCCAGGCAGTCCGCTCCGGTATCGCCGCCGCCCAGGATCACCACATGTTTGCCCTGCGCGTGGATCTGGTTCTCAATGGACTCCCCCGCCACCACGCGGTTGGCGGGCACCAGGTAATCCATGGCGAAGTGGACACCGTTGAGGTCCCGGCCCGGGATGGGCAGGTCACGCGGAACGGTGGCACCGGTGCAGACTACGACGGCGTCATAGCGCCTGCGCAGCTGCTCCCAGGTCACGTCCGTGCCCACGTTGACGCCGGTGCGGAAGCGGGTACCTTCGGACTTCATCTGTTCGATGCGCCGGTCAACCTGCTCTTTTTCCATCTTGAAGTCGGGGATGCCGTACCGCAGCAGGCCGCCGATCTTGTCGTCGCGCTCATATACGGCCACGGTGTGTCCCACGCGGGTCAGCTGCTGCGCAACGGCCAGTCCGGCGGGGCCGGAGCCGACGACGGCAACGGTCTTACCTGTCAGGCGTGCGGGCGGCAGGGGGCCGACCCAGCCGTTGTCCCAGGCTTCGTCGATGATTGAGACTTCCACCTGCTTGATGGTCACCGCCGGCTGGTTGATTCCCAGCACACAGGATGCCTCACACGGGGCGGGGCACAGGCGGCCGGTGAACTCCGGGAAGTTGTTGGTGGCGTGGAGGCGCTCAATGGCTTCCTCGCCCTTGTCCCGCCAGGTGAGGTCGTTCCACTCGGGAATCAGGTTCCCCAGCGGGCAGCCCTGGTGGCAGAACGGGACGCCACAGTCCATGCATCGGCCCGCCTGGGCCTTCAGCGTGCCCTTTTCCTGTGCCTCGTACACTTCCTTCCAGTCCATGATGCGGACCGGAACGGGACGGCGCGGCTGGGTTTCACGCTGACGTACTTTCAAAAATCCGCGTGGATCAGCCACCGGTTACCTCCAGGATTCGAGACCACACTTCTTCGCCGTCGGGGTCAAGGCCCTCTTCGATGGCGTCGAGGCGGGTTTGCAGCACGGCCGCGTAGTCGCGCGGCAGCACCTTGGTAATGCGGGCGGCGGTGTCATCGAAGTTCTCGAGGAGTCGCGCGGCCAGCTGGGAGTCAGTTTCTTCAACGTGCTTGACCAGCAGGCCGTGCACGATGTCGCGGTCCTCGGCGTCCAGCTCGCGGAGCTGGAGTTCACCGGACTGCAGGGCGTCCTTGTTGACCTTGGCAGTGTCCAGGTCCAGGACGTAGGCGGTGCCGCCGGACATTCCGGCGCCGAAGTTGCGGCCGGTGCGGCCGATGATCAGCGTCTGGCCGCCCGTCATGTACTCGCAGCCATGGTCGCCGATGCCTTCGACGACGGCGGTGGCACCCGAGTTGCGCACCAGGAAGCGTTCGCCCACCTGGCCGCGCAGGAACATCTCACCGCTGGTGGCGCCGTAGCCGATCACGTTGCCGGCAATGACGTTGGTCTCAGCCTTGAACACGTTGGTGCGGTCCGGCCGGACAATGATGCGTCCGCCCGAGAGGCCCTTGCCCACGTAGTCGTTCGAGTCGCCGTACAGCCGCAGGGTAATGCCTGCGGGCAGGAAGGCGCCCAGGGACTGGCCGGCGGTGCCGCTCAGGGTCACGTCGATGGTGTCCGTGGCCAGGACGTCCGTGCCGAACGTCTTGGTGACCACGTGGCCCAGCATGGTGCCCACCGAACGGTCGGTGTTGATCACGTCAACGGAGATCTTGACCGGGCTGCGGTCCGTGAGGGCCTCGGTGGCCATGGTGATGAGCCGCTGGTCGAAGTGCTTGTCCAGCTCGTGGTTCTGGCCGGTCATGTTCCGCAGCGGGGCATCGTCGTCGAACTCCAGCCCGTGCAGGATCGGATCCAGGTCCAGGCCGTCGGCCTTCCAGTGGTCGATCGCTTCCCGGGCGTCGAGGACCTCGGCGTGGCCAATGGCTTCTTCGAGGCTGCGGAAGCCCAGCTCGGCGAGGATCTCGCGGACCTCCTCAGCGAGGAACTCGAAGAAGTTGACCACGAACTCAGGCTTGCCGGTGAAGCGGGCCCGCAGTTCCGGGTTCTGGGTGGCAACGCCCACGGGGCAGGTGTCCAGGTGGCAGACGCGCATCATGATGCAGCCTTCCACCACCAGCGGTGCCGTGGCGAAGCCAAACTCCTCGCCGCCGAGCAGCGCAGCGATCACAACGTCCCGGCCGGTCTTCAGCTGGCCGTCCACCTGCACCACCACGCGGTCGCGCAGGCCGTTGAGCATCAGCGTCTGCTGCGTCTCGGCCAGGCCGAGCTCCCACGGGACACCGGCGTGCTTGAGCGAGTTCAGCGGCGAGGCGCCGGTTCCGCCGTCGTGGCCGGAAACGAGCACGACGTCGGCCTTCGCCTTGGTCACCCCGGACGCCACAGTGCCGATCCCCACCTCGGAGACGAGCTTGACGTGCACGCGGGCCGAGGGGTTGGCGCGCTTGGCATCATAGATCAGCTGCGCCAGGTCCTCGATGGAGTAGATGTCGTGGTGCGGGGGCGGGGAGATGAGTCCGACGCCGGGGGTCGAGTGCCGCGTCCGGGCCACCCACGGGTAGACCTTCTGCGCCATCAGCTGGCCGCCTTCGCCGGGCTTCGCTCCCTGCGCCATCTTGATCTGGATGTCGTCCGCGTTGGTCAGGTAGAGGCTGGTGACGCCGAACCGGCCGGACGCGATCTGCTTGACGGCTGAGCGGCGCTTGGGGTCGAGCAGCCGTTCCACGTCCTCGCCGCCTTCACCGGTGTTGGACTTGCCGCCCAGCTGGTTCATGGCGATGGCCAGCGTCTCGTGGGCCTCCTGGGAGATGGAGCCGTAGCTCATGGCACCCGTGGAGAACCGCTTGACAATGCTGGAGACCGGCTCCACTTCCTCGAGCGGAACAGCGGGACGCTCATTCTTGAATTTGAGCAGGCCGCGCAGGGTCATCAGGTTCTGGGACTGGTCGTCCACACCCTTGGTGTAGGACTTGAAGATGTCATACCGCCGCTCACGCGTGGCATGCTGCAGCCGGAAGACGGTCTCCGGATTGAAGAGGTGCGGCTCGCCGTCGCGGCGCCACTGGTACTCGCCGCCGCCCAGCAGCGGGCGGTGGGGCTGCTCGATGCCGCCCTCGGGGTAAGCCATCTGGTGCCGCGCGGAAACTTCAGCCGCGATCACGTCCAGGCCCACACCGCCGAGCTGGGAGTGGGTGCCGGCGAAGAATTCGTCCACCAGCTCCTGGCCCAGGCCAAGTGCTTCGAACGTCTGGGCGCCGGTGTAGGAAGCCACCGTGGAGATGCCCATCTTGGACATGATCTTCAGGACGCCCTTGCCCAGGCCCTTGATGAGGTTGTAGACGCCGTCCTGCGGGGTGACACCGGTGACGTCGCCGGCAGCAATGAGTTGCTCCACGGATTCCATGGCCAGGTACGGGTTGACGGCGGAGGCGCCGTAGCCGATCAGGACAGCCACGTGGTGTGTCTCGCGGACGTCGCCGGCCTCGACCACCAGGGCGGTCTTGGTGCGGTTGGCGCTGCGCAGCAGGTGGTGGTGGACGGCGCTGACCAGCAGCAGGGACGGGATGGGTGCCCACTGCGCGTTGGAGTCACGGTCGGACAGCACGATGTACTGGACCCCGCGGTTGATCGCGCCGGAAACCTGCTCGCAGATCTCGGTGAGCCGGGCACGGAGCGCGTTCTCGCCGCCTTCGGGGCGGTACAGGCCGCGGACCTTCATGGCCACGCGGTTGCCGTCGGCGTCCTCGATGTTGGCGATCTTGGCCAGCTGGTCGTTGTTGATCACCGGGAAGGGCAGCTGCACCTGGGGCTGGCGGACCTGCTTGGTGTCCAGGAGGTTGCCGTTGGGTCCGATGGCACAGGTCAGCGACGTGACGAGCTCTTCACGGATGGCGTCCAGCGGCGGGTTGGTGACCTGCGCGAAGGACTGCACGAAGTAGTCGAAGAGCAGGCGCGGACGCTTGGACAGCACAGCCACCGGGGTGTCCGAACCCATGGCGCCGAGGGGCTCGGCGCCCGTGCGGGCCATCGGGCCGAGCAGGATCTTGAGCTCTTCTGTGGTGTAGCCGAAGGTCCGCTGCCGGATGTTCACGGACGCGGCCGTGTGGACCACGTGCTCGCGCTCGGGGAGGTCATTGAGGTCGATCAGGTTGTCCTTGACCCACTCCGCCCACGGGTTGGCGGCGGCCACTTCGGCCTTGACCTCTTCGTCGTCGATGATGCGGCCCGACTCGGTGTCCACCAGGAACATCTTGCCCGGGGACACACGGCCCTTCTTGACCACCTTGGAGGGTTCGACGTCGATCACGCCTACCTCGGAGGCGAACACGATCAGGCCGTCTTCGGTGATCCAGAAGCGGCCCGGGCGAAGCCCGTTGCGGTCCAGGGTGGCGCCCACGAGGTTGCCGTCGGTGAAGGACACAGCCGCCGGGCCGTCCCACGGTTCCATCAGCAGGGAGTGGTACTCGTAAAACGCACGCCGTGCCGGATCCATGGTGGCGTGGTTTTCCCAGGCCTCGGGGATCATCATCATGATCGAGTGCGTGATGGGGCGACCGGAGAGCCAGAGCAGCTCGGCAACCTCGTCGAAGGACGCGGAGTCGGACGCACCGGGGGTGCAGATGGGGTACAGCTCTTCCGGGGAGTCCCCCAGCAGCGGGTTGGCGAGCTGCGACTGGCGGGCACGCATCCAGTTCCGGTTGCCCTTGACGGTGTTGATTTCACCGTTGTGGGCGATGGTGCGGAACGGCTGGGCCAGCGGCCAGGACGGGAAGGTGTTGGTGGAGAAGCGCGAGTGGACGATCGCCAGCTTGGTCTTGAACCGCTTGTCCGAGAGGTCCGGGTAGAACGGCTCCAGCTGCGCGGTGGTGAGCATGCCCTTGTAGACGATGGTCCGGGAGGACAGCGACGGGAAGTACACACCGAACTTGTTCTGGGCCCGCTTGCGGATCCGCCAGGCGCGGGAGTCCAGTTCGTTGCGGTCCAGTTCCTCGCCGGTGGCAGATGCCAGGAAGGGCTGGGAGAAGTAGGGCATGCAGGCACGCGCCATGGCACCGACGAGGTCGGCGACAACCGGCACTTCACGCCAGCCGAGGACCTTCAGGCCTTCGTCGGCTGCGAGGCCCTCGATGCCGGCCTTGGCGGCGTCGGCTTCGCGCTGCTCGGCGGGAAGGAAGGCGGTACCGGCAACGTACTGGCCGGGGGCGGGAAGTTCGAACTCCGTGACCGCCCGGAAGAACTCGTCCGGGATCTGCATGAGGAGGCCTGCGCCGTCACCGGTGCCTTCGTCCGCGCCCACGGCACCACGGTGCTCGAGGTTGCGCAGGGCGGTGAGGGCGGCGTCCACGATGTCGTAGCCAGGCTCACCGCGGAGGGTGGCGATAATCGCAAGACCGCAGGCATCCTTCTCCTGCTCCGGGTTGTAGAGCCCGGCTGCCTCCGGCAAGGCCGCGAAGCGCTTGAACGGCGACATGGCAGCCTGAGGCTGATCCGGTTCAGACCAGCTGGGAGTGTGAAGAGTTTGGGTCATGGGAGACGTCCTTCCTCCTGATCGTGCGTATGGAAGGGACACCGTTGGCCCCACTCGTCGGGCGCCGCACATATGGGCACAACAAAGTGTTACTTACTGGAAATTGTAGGTCAGCGTGGCCTGCTGAACTAACAGTTACGCAGGCCCCTGCCCCGGGCAACACCAGCCAGCTGCTCTAAGCTGACCGGGGCGGCCCCGATGCCACGACGCTGTGGTGTTTGTGAGCTTCGAGCGGTGGCTCTGCTGCCCTGCCTGGCCGTGCGCTACTTTGCAGCGCCGGCGTCCGGCGCGGTTCCTGTGGCTGTGCTGCCGGAGCTTCCGGCAGCGGTTGCGTCCCGTTCCGGTTTGGGGCCGGCCGGCGCAGCCTCGGCCTCTTCCGTGGGAACGGGAGCATGCCGGGATCCGCTTTTGTTCTCAGGGAGATTATCACGCGCTTCACTATCTGAGACAACGGGGTCCGTATCACGGACCGAATCTGGCGTGCCTGTGACGTCCTTGCCGGCCTGTTTTTCCGCCGGTTCCCGGCCCGGAAGGTACACCGTGTCCGGCCCGGTCCGCTTCTTCAGCCCCAGCAGGATGAACGCCGTCAGTGCCGCCAGGAAAACGAAGATGCTGGTCCAGACATTCAGCCTGGTGGTGATGCCGAAAAGGGAAATCTGCTCGGCGTCGTCGATGCGCATGGCTTCGATCCAGACACGGCCCAGCGTGTAGTACATGGCGTAGAGCCAGAACAGCCGGCCGCGGCGGAAGTTGAACTTGCGGTCCAGGGCAAGCAGGATGACGACGCCGGCCAGGTTCCAGAGCGATTCATACAGGAACGTGGGGTGGAACAGGGTGTCCGCGGCAACTCCCGCGGGGAAGTTGGGGTTGTCTGCGTCGACCTGCAGCCCCCAGGGCAGGGTGGTGGGCCCGCCGAAGAGTTCCTGGTTGAAATAGTTGCCCCAGCGGCCGACGGCCTGGGCGAGCAGCAGCCCGGGCGCGGCAGCGTCGAGGAAGGCGCTGAGCTTGACGCCGCTGCGGCGGCAGCCGATCCAGGCGCCGACGGCACCGAGGACCACGGCACCCCAGATGCCCAGGCCGCCGCGCTGGATCTGCGGGATCAGCGAGAGGTCGCCGGTGCCGTCGAACCCGGGTCCGAAATAGGCATCCGGGGATGAGACCACGTGGTACAGGCGGCCGCCGATGATGCCAAAGGGAATGGCCCAGACAACAATGTCCCAGACGCTGCCTTCAGGTGCGCCGCGCTTTGCCCAGCGGACGGAGGTCAGCCACAGGCCCACCACAATGCCGGCCAGGATGCACAGGGCGTAAGCGTGGATGCGCAGCGTTCCCCATGGCAGTGGAATGTCGAATCCGGACCAGTCCGGGCTGGGAATGCTGGCGGGCACCAGGGCAGCGGCCTGAAGGAGCGTCTGCATGGATCAGGCTTCTTCCCCGGCCAGGCCGGTTTCCCTGGCCAGGCCAGTGCTGAGGTCCTTGGTGAGGGCGGCGACGCCGTCCACGCCGCCGTCGCCCAGGGTTTTCACCAGGGCGGTGCCCACGATGACGCCTTCGGCGTAGGCAGCGATCTCGCGGACCTGCCCGGCGTTGGAGACGCCGAGCCCCACGCACACGCGCTCGGCGCCGGCAGCATGTGCTGCGGCCACAACATCCTTCGCGGCGGAGCTCACCGATGAGCGGGCACCGGTGACGCCCATGATGGACACTGCGTAGACGAAGCCCCGGCTGGCATCCACGGTGCGCTGCATACGTTCGGTGGTGGAGGACGGGGCCACCAGGAACACCCGGTCCAGGCCGTACTTGTCCGAGGCTTCCAACCACTCGGCTGCCTCGTCGGGGATCAGGTCCGGGGTGATGAGCCCGGCTCCGCCCGCTTCGGACAGACGCCGGGAGAACTCATCCACGCCCATGCGGATGACCGGGTTCCAGTAGGTCATCACCAGGACGGCGGCGTCGGTCTTGCTGGTGATGCCGGCCACCACGTCGAATACCTGGCTGACGCGGAAGCCCTTGGCCAGCGCCTCCGTGGTGGCTGCCTGGATGACCTGGCCGTCCATGACGGGGTCGGAGTACGGGATGCCGATTTCGATCAGGTCGGCGCCGTTGCGGGCCGCTGCGATGCCGGCGGCAATGGATTCCTCCACGCTCGGGTAGCCCGCCGGCAGGTAGGCGATGAGGGCGGCACGGCCTTCAGCGCGGGCCTTGTCGATGGCCGCGGCCGACTTGCTGATGGTCTGTGCAGTGCTCACAGCTGCTCCCCCTCTTTGCCGATCTCCGACTCGGCGGAATTCTTGTCCAACAGGTCGAACCATTCGGCTGCGGTGGCCACGTCCTTGTCGCCGCGGCCGGAAAGGTTCACTATCACGATCTTGTCCTCCGCGGTTTCGCCGGCGGCTGAGGCCTCGTCCGCCAGCCGCTGGCCCACCTTGATGGCCCCGGCCAGGGCGTGCGAGGACTCGATGGCGGGAATGATGCCTTCGGTGCGGCACAGGAGCCGGAAGGCTTCCATGGCTTCGGCATCGGTGATGGGTTCGTAGCTGACCCGTCCGATGTCCGAGAGGTAGGAGTGCTCCGGGCCGACGCCCGGGTAGTCCAGGCCCGCGGAGATGGAATGGGACTCGATGGTCTGGCCGTCGTCGTCCTGCATGAGGTAGGAACGGGCGCCGTGCAGCACGCCGGGCTTGCCGAGCGTGATGGTGGCTGCGTGCCGGCCGGTGTCGACGCCGTCGCCACCGGCTTCGAACCCGTAGATCTTCACTGACGGGTCGTCGAGGAAGCCGTGGAAGATGCCGATGGCGTTGGAGCCGCCGCCGATGCAGGCACACACGGCGTCCGGCAGCCGGCCGGCCTGGTCCAGGATCTGGGCGCGGGCTTCCTCTCCGATGACTTCGTGGAAGTAGCGGACCATCGCCGGGAACGGGTGCGCACCGGCGGCCGTGCCCAGGAGGTAGTGGGTGTTGTGGACGTTCGCCACCCAGTCGCGGAGGGCGTCGTTGATGGCGTCCTTGAGGGTCTGCGAGCCGCTGGTCACGGGGATCACGGTGGCACCCAAAAGTTCCATCCGGGCAACGTTCAGTGCCTGGCGCCGGCAGTCTTCGGCCCCCATGTACACCACGCATTCGAGACCCATCAGGGCGGCTGCGGTGGCGCTGGCCACGCCGTGCTGGCCGGCGCCCGTCTCAGCGATGACACGCGTCTTGCCCATGCGCTTTGCCAGGAGCGCCTGGCCCAGGACGTTGTTGATCTTGTGGGAACCGGTGTGGTTCAGGTCCTCGCGCTTGAGAAAGATGCGGACTCCCCCGGCATGCTCCGAGAAACGCTTCGCTTCGGTGAGCAGCGAGGGCCGGCCGGAGTAGTTCTTGTTCAGGTCCGCGATCTGGGCCCGGAAGTCGGGATCGTCCTTGGCCTTGTCGAACGTCTCTTCCAGCTCGTCCAGGGCGGCAATGAGGGACTCGGGCATCCAGCGCCCCCCGTAGCTGCCGAAGTACGGCCCCGGGGCGTGCTTCAGGGAGCCGCCCTGCAGGAATGCTTCGGCGGCGTTGTTGTCAGCGTTTCCTGAAGGTGCGTCGGCCATCAGTCCCGTCCTGTTCCAGTTGATCGTTCAGTAAGTGTGGTGGTGCGGCCCGTGGGCCGGACCAGTATCCGCCAGGCGGCAGGCAGCCCCCGTCCGCGCTTCCGTGTCCAGGGGCATTGCGTCAGCCTCGGGCGGCGATGGCGGCTGCCCCGGCTGCCGTGAACTCCGCGATCCGCTCGCGCGGGGTGGAGTGGCTGACCAGGGCCTCCCCCACCAGGACGGCGTTGGCGCCGCTGGCGGCGTAGTGCGCCACGTCTTCCACGCCGCGGACGCCGGACTCGGCGACCACGAGCGACTCAGCCGGAATCAAGCCCGCCAGGGACGCGAAAACGGAACGGTCGACGTCGAGCGTCTTGAGGTTTCGCACGTTCACTCCGATGATGCGGGCCTGGGCCGCGACGGCGCGCTCGATTTCCTCTTCGGTGTGCGTTTCCACGAGCACGTTCATGCCCAGCTCCCGGCTCAGCGCCGAGAATTCGCTCAGTTGCGCGTCTGAGAGTGCCGCCACGATCAGCAGGATCAGGTCCGCGCCGTGGGCGCGGGCTTCCCAGATCTGGTATTCGTCGAGCGTGAAATCCTTGCGGAGCAAGGGCACGTCCACGGCGGCGCGCACGGCGTCCAGGTCCGCGAGGGACCCCTTGAAGCGGCGCTGTTCGGTGAGCACGCTGATAACGGAGGCCCCGCCGTCGGCATACTGCCGTGCGAGGGAAGCGGGATCGCCGATGGCTGCGAGGTCACCCTTGGACGGGCTGCGGCGTTTGATCTCCGCTATGACTTTCAGCTGCCCACGCGTCGGTGACGTGCCGCCGAGCGCAGCCCAGGCGTCGCGCGCGGGTGCGGCGCCCTGGGCCAGGTCCTTCAGTTCAGCCAGGGAAACGAGGCGTTTCCGGGCGTCCATATCCTCCCTGACACCGGCGTTGATGTCATCGAGAACAGTTGCCATCAGTGGCCGGAGTTCTTGAGCTTGCTGCCTTCGACGCCGTAGCCTGCCTTGCGCATGATGTAACCGAGGATGAGGCCGATGACCATAACGCCGGCTCCGGCGATGAAGATGGGCGTGCTGGCGATCACGAAGGCGATTGACGCGATGAGTGCGCCCACCAGCATCACGATGACGCAGGTCCAGGCCGCGGGGCTGTTGCCGTGGCCGAGTTCCTGGCTGTGGTCAATGGCGCCGGGGGCCACCGTGCGGGTGCCTGACTTGGAAACGGACGCAGGTGCTTTGCTCATGGAAAATCTCCTCAGGGTGGATACTGCTTACATTCTGCCATTTTTTGGCTGCCAGCCGGGTATCGGCGGTCCCGCCGGGCGGGCCGGGGAAGCCAGTGGCCTGTTTACGTGGGGTCGTCTCCGCGGGAGAGCCGGTCCCAGCTGTCGATTTCGTCAACGGGTCCTGACGTTGCGGCCGCGCCCCCGGCGGCCCGTGCGTCATATTTGGTCCGGGTGTTCCAGTACCGGCTGGCCGGAATGACCAGCAGGGCCGCAAGGGCCAGCAGGCATCCGGCGACGACGGCGAGGACCGGGAAAGCGCTGACGGCCACCTGCGCCTGGCTGCCCGTGATGCCGGTGGCGGCAGCGATGGACCCTTGGGCTGCTGCCAGCGGATCGGCCAGGACGGTAGCGGCGGCGGCCACGATGCCTGCCGAGGCCAGGAGGATAATGCCGGTGATGATCCACCGGGCGATCCGGCCCGCGATGGCTGCTGCCAGTCCGCCGGCGAGGGCCACGAGGGCCAGCGCGGTGACGGCCGTGGCGGCTTTGCTGCCCTGCACCTCCAAAGCTGTCTGGGCGGCACCGGCGTGGCCCACCTGGTTGGGATCCAGTGTCACCGTCATCCATGTTTGGGTGGTGGTGCCGAAAACCGCCAGTGCCAGGACTGCCACCAGCAGGACCAGCGTGGACTTGCGGGCCCACGCCGGGGTGGCCGGCCGCTTCCCCGGCGTCCCCTCCTGCCCGGCTGCCGGTTCGGCGTTCCGGGGGCCACCGGGCATCAGGAGTCGGTCCTGCCGGGAAGTGAGTCCACGGAGATGTCCTGCAGTGAGCCGGCGGTGTGCACGGCGCGGAGCGGGGCGGCGGCCTTGTTCACGGTTTCGAGGGCTTCGGTGGGGTTGACCGAATCAGCCACGATGCCGCCGCCGGCCTGCACGTAGGCCCGGCCTTCGCGCAGCAGCGCGGAGCGGATGGCGATGGCCATGTCCATGTCGCCGGCGAAGTCGAGGTAGCCCACAACGCCGCCGTAAATGCCGCGGCGGTGCGGTTCGAGCTCATCCAGGAGCCGCAGGGCGCGGGGTTTCGGGGCGCCGGACAGGGTGCCGGCCGGGAAGGTGGCCTTCAGCACGTCATAGGCCCTGGCCCGCGGCGAAAGCTGGCCCACCACAGTGGACACCAGGTGCATGATGTGGCTGAAGCGCTCCACTTCCATGAACTGAGTGACGTCCACCGTCCCCGCGACGCACACCTTGGAGAGGTCGTTGCGCGAGAGATCGACGAGCATCAGGTGCTCGGCGCGTTCCTTCTGGTCCGCGAGCAGTTCCTCGGCCAGGGCCTTGTCCGCTTCCACCGTCTTGCCGCGGGGGCGGGAGCCGGCGATGGGGTGCGTGATCACTTCTTCACCGGTGACGGTAACGAGGGCTTCGGGTGAAGAACCCACGATGGAGTATTCCCGGCCGTCTGCGTCTTCGAGGCTGAAGATGTACATGTACGGGCTGGGGTTGGTGTTGCGCAGGACCCGGTAGACGTCCAGCGCTGAGGCGTTGCACTCCATTTCAAAGCGCCGGGAAATGACCACCTGGAACACGTCGCCGTCCACGATGGCCTCCTTGCCCCGGTCCAGGGCGGCCAGGTACTCGGCTTCGTCCCAGCGTTCCCTGACGCTGGAGGCAAAGTCGAGCGCGGCGGGGGCCAGGATTGAGACGGGCTGGGCCACCGGCGTGCTGACCTTGGTGAGCAGTGCCTTGACCCGGGCGACGGCGTCGTGCCAGGCATCGTCCACACGCTCGGAGCTGTCATCGAAGTTGATGGCGTTGGCGATCAACAGCACCGTGCCGTCGACGTTGTCGTGGACGGCCATGTCCGTGACGAGGTTTAGTGCCATCTCCGGCAGCTGCAGGTCATCCTCCGGCGGGCTGACCAGGCGTTCCCAGTGCCGTACCGTTTCCCAGCCGAGGAAACCCACCAGGCCGGACGTAAAGGGCGGCAGGCCATCGAACCTGTCAGTGCGGAGTGCTTCGATGGTGTCGCGGATGGCGTCCACGGGGCTGCCTCCCACCGGCACCCCCACCGGCGGCTCCCCCAGCCAGTGCGCGTTGCCGTCCTTGGTGGTCAAGGTGCCCCGTGAGCGCGCGCCGATGAAGGAGTAGCGGGACCAGGCCCCGCCCACGGCTGCGGACTCCATCAGGAACGTCCCGGGCTGGCCCTGGGCGAGCTTGCGGTACAACCCGATGGGTGTCTCGGCGTCGGCGAGTACTTTGAGCCGGACAGGGATGACGCGGCTGTGGCCGGCCAGTTCCCGGAACTCCTCGAGGCTTGGGCTGATGGTTCCAAGGTCCTGCATGGCTATGCTTCTCCGCCTGTTCTCATAGGGGCTTGTTCTGGTGGAAGCCGGTTCACGTCGACGCCGGTCCGGCCGGTGCCTGCCGGGTTTCAGGGAATGACCTGGCTGCGGTTCGGCAGCAGGCCGGAAGTGGCAGGGAGGAAATCCTCAGACTGCCTGGCCTGTGGTGACGGCCAGGTCCCTGCCGTCAAAGCAGGTGCGGGTGCCGGTGTGACACGCGGCGCCTACCTGGTCCACGCGCACCAGCAGTGCGTCGCCGTCGCAGTCCATGGCGACGGACTTAACCCATTGCACGTGCCCGGAGGTGTCCCCCTTGCGCCAATATTCCTGGCGGGAGCGGGAGTAGAACGTCACGCGGCCGGTGGTCATGGTGCGGTGCAGTGCTTCGTCATCCATCCAGCCCAGCATCAGCACCTCGTTGGTGTCGAACTGCTGTACGACGGCGGCCACCAGGCCTGCGCTGTCACGCTTCAGTGCCTCGGCCAGGCCGGACGGCAGCGGGCTGCCCGCAGGCGCGGCGGCAGGAGTTCCGGCCGGGCCAGGCAAGGGTGTTGCGGGCGGGGCGGAAG